>NZ_SOBW01000007.1 GCF_004364975.1 Gelidibacter sediminis
GTAAGTACTACATTCTTTATATCCGTATTCCCTGCCGCATCCGTTGCCGTTACCGTAACGGTCGTTGTCCCGTCGTGGACAAGGGAGACCTTGGAGCCAACGGCAGGGCTTTGGGTGATGGTCACCGTACAGTTGTCAGTGGCACTTCCCATGACATCTGGGACCGTAATCTCACAATCTGCATCTAAATTAACATCATCGTCCGATGCTACCGTAAGGACTGGGTTGGTAACATCCTTAGCGGTAAGTACTACATTCTTCACATCAGTATTCCCTGCCGCATCCGTTGCCGTTACCGTAACGGTCGTTGTCCCGTCGTGGGTTAGGGAGACCTTGGAGCCAACGGCAGGGCTTTGGGTGATGGTCACCGTACAGTTGTCAGTGGCACTGCCCATGACATCTGGGACCGTAATCTCACAATCTGCATCTAAATTTACAGCCTGGTTTGAATCGGCCGTAAGGACCGGAGCAGTAACATCCTTAGCGGTAAGTACTACATTCTTCACATCAGTATTCCCTGCGGCATCCGTTGCCGTTACCGTAACGGTCGTTGTCCCGTCATGGACAAGGGAGACCTTGGAGCCAACGGCAGGGCTCTGGGTGATGGTCACCGTACAGTTATCAGTGGCACTGCCCATGACATCTGGGACCGTAATCTCACAACCTGCATCCAAGTTAACATCATCGTCCGATGCTACCGTAAGGACTGGGTTGGTAACATCCTTAGCGGTAAGTACTACATTCTTCACATCAGTATTTCCTGCCGCATCCGTTGCCGTTACCGTAACGGTCGTTGTCCAGTCGTGGACAAGGGAGACCTTGGAGCCAACGGCAGGGCTCTGGGTGATGGTCACCGTACAGTTATCAGTGGCACTGCCCATGACATCTGGGACCGTAATCTCACAACCTGCATCCAAGTTAACATCATCGTCCGATGCTACCGTAAGGACTGGGTTGGTAACATCCTTAGCGGTAAGTACTACATTCTTCACATCAGTATTTCCTGCCGCATCCGTTGCCGTTACCGTAACGGTCGTTGTCCCGTCGTGGACAAGGGAGACCTTGGAGCCAACGGCAGGGCTTTGGGTGATGGTCACCGTACAGTTGTCAGTGGCACTTCCCATGACATCTGGGACCGTAATCTCACAATCTGCATCTAAATTAACATCATCGTCCGATGCTACCGTAAGGACTGGGTTGGTAACATCTTTAGCGGTAAGTACTACATTCTTTATATCTGTATTCCCTGCGGCATCCGTTGCCGTTACCGTAACGGTCGTTGTCCCGTCGTGGACAAGGGAGACCTTGGAGCCAACGGCAGGGCTTTGGGTGATGGTCACCGTACAGTTGTCAGTGGCACTTCCCATGACATCTGGGACCGTAATCTCACAATCTGCATCTAAATTAACATCATCGTCCGATGCTACCGTAAGGACTGGGTTGGTAACATCCTTAGCGGTAAGTACTACATTCTTCACATCAGTATTCCCTGCCGCATCCGTTGCCGTTACCGTAACGGTCGTTGTCCCGTCGTGGACAAGGGAGACCTTGGAGCCAACGGCAGGGCTTTGGGTGATGGTCACCGTACAGTTGTCAGTGGCACTGCCCATGACATCTGGGACCGTAATCTCACAATCTGCATCTAAATTTACAGCCTGGTTTGAATCGGCCGTAAGGACCGGAGCAGTAACATCCTTAGCGGTAAGTACTACATTCTTCACATCAGTATTCCCTGCGGCATCCGTTGCCGTTACCGTAACGGTCGTTGTCCCGTCATGGACAAGGGAGACCTTGGAGCCAACGGCAGGGCTCTGGGTGATGGTCACCGTACAGTTGTCAGTGGCACTGCCCATGACGTCAGGGATTGTAATTTGGCAGCCTACGTCTAAGTTTATATATTGATTTGCTGCAGGAGTTAGGGCTGGTTCCTCGTCATCGGTGACCGTAACGGTCATGCTGTCCGTGGCTGCGGTAGTGATCCCGTCGGTATTGGTATAGGTTATTGTGGTGATCCCAGAGCTGAAGGTCTGCGTCCCAACTTGGCCAGTGCCTGAGGCAACCGTTGCACCGATCATTGCCCAGGATAGTGTGCTGGAACAGTTGTCGTTAAATGTTGCGTCCGGTATTGCAATGCTCGCCGTACATACACCTGCATCCATACCCTCTTCGATATCGGAAGCGGCCGTCACCGTAGGGGACTCGTCATCGGTGACCGTAACGGTAAATGTGCATGTTGTGCTATTACCAGACTTATCCGTCACTGTCCAAGTAATTGTCTCTAAGCCTTTAGGTATTTGTTCTCCGGCGAGTGTAGACCCGCCATTTAAACTATTTGTGAGAGAAGCTATACCACAATCATCATTTGCTACCGGATCAAATTCGGTACCTATTACCGTGTAAAAACAAAAATCAGCATCTGAGCTTTTCGTTTGGTCAGCAATACATGATATAGTTGGAGGTATATATTCTTTAACAGTTACGGAGAATGTGCATATAGCGGATTGGGGATTATTTGTTAAATTATCATATTCTTGGTAAGTAACAGTTGTTACCCCTACTGGAAACGAAGATCCAGAAGGTAATCCTGTTATAAGTTTCATATGTCTTATAGGATTATTACTTGTAGGTGGAGTATATGATACAATACGCTCACAGGCACTAGGCATAATAACATCTCTAGTAATACTTGGAGTACAGTATAAAACTCCTTTTAAAGCTGAATCACTAATGGAATATAAATAACTAAATTCGATAATCAATGGTTTATTTGACACCTGATTTCTCCCGGTCAATTTACCCAACTTAAGCGCTTCAAATTTTGGGTTATAATTGAAATTTTGGTTGTAGGTGTTTGGAACTTTATTAACTGTAAAAAAATGATTATTAAGAATAGAGCTCCCTAACATCACTTGACCTATCAAAAGAAATAAGGCAAGTTTTAAGAATTTAGAGTAGTAGTTCATCATATACACTGTTTGGTTGGTAGTCAAAAAATTGGCAAATATGGTATATATAATTCAAAACCATGATGCCTTTACATAATTAAAAGCGAATTGACTGTAAATGAGGGAAGCACGAAATTAATATAAGTTTTCGTATTGACAAAATAAATCATCGATAAAATGCATAATAATCCTACGAACGGTAGTTTTTAACCCCAAAATTCTTACTTATAATCGATAAAATGTGAAATTCATACCTTATAATGTATAATTAATTGGTCATGAAAAAAAAAGTGGCCATCATTTTGACAGCCACTTGTTTTCAATAATATTAAGTAATATTGTATTTATTTTTTCGGAATATGCTTTAAAATCTCCAACACATACTTCCAATATTTTTGTGCAGAAGAAATTTGTGCACGCTCATCTGGTGAGTGGGCACCTTTAATATTAGGTCCAAAACTGATCATGTCCATGTCAGGGTAATTCTGACCTAAAATTCCGCATTCTAACCCTGCATGGCAGGCCGCTACATGTGCATCTTTGCCATTCATTTCTGTATATAATTCAGAGAGTACTTTTAAGATAGCCGATTCCATATTTGGTTTCCAACCTGGGTAGTCTCCAGAAAATTCTACTTCGCAGCCTGTCAATTCAAAGGTAGCACGTAGCATGTTGGCTAAATCCCATTTAGAAGATTCAACTGAAGATCGGGTTAAACAACCAATTTTAATAGCACCATCTTTTACGATAACGCGGGCAATATTATTTGAAGTTTCCACCAAATCTGGAATATCTGGACTCATACGGTACACACCGTTACAAGCAGCATAAAGCGCTCTAGTCAAGCCTTCTTGCACGCCTAAATCCATCATCAATTTAGGCGTTTCGACCTTAGTGATTTCAACGGTTAAATTAGGCTCAATAGTCTTATATTCGGTGGTGATATCAGAAATCATCTCCTCCATTTCGGTTGCAAATGCTTGTTCATTTATTGTATCAATTGCCACAATAGCATTACTTTCCCTAGGAATCGCGTTGCGGAGACTTCCTCCATCAATTTCAGAAATACGCAATCCGAAATTTTCAAAGCCGTCAAAAAGCAAACGGTTCATCAATTTATTGGCATTCCCAAAACCTTTGTGAATGTCCATTCCTGAATGGCCACCTTGCAGACCCTTCACCGTAATCTTATAACCTGTTTTAAACTCTGGAGTTTCTTCTTCGGTGTAAGCTCTTGTCGCGGTCACATCAATTCCACCGGCACAACCTACGCCAATTTCATCATCTTCTTCAGTATCCAAATTTAAGAGTATCTCGCCTTGCAATAAACCGCCTTCCAAACCTTTGGCGCCCGTCATGCCTGTTTCTTCATCAATCGTAAACAATGCTTCAATAGCAGGATGCGGAATCGTCTTGCTTTCTAAAATGGCCATAATGGTAGCAACCCCCAAACCGTTGTCGGCACCTAACGTCGTGCCCTTAGCGCGTACCCAATCGCCATCAACATACATCTCAATCCCTTGGGAATCAAAATCAAAAGTGGTGTCGTTATTTTTTTGGTGCACCATGTCTAAATGCGATTGCATGACAACCGTTTTACGGTCTTCCATCCCAGCAGTCGCCGGTTTTTTGATGATGACATTACCTACTTTATCTTCAAAAGTTTCAAGACCTAATTTCTCACCAAAATCTTTCATAAATGCAATAACGCGTTCCTCTTTTTTTGAGGGGCGGGGTACAGCATTTAAATCGGCAAATTTATTCCAAAGCTCCTGAGGCTCCAATTGTCTTATTTCTGTGTTCATGTGTCTATTTTATGTTGTGTCACAAAGGTACGGATTCGTGTATGTTATATAAAACTATTTTCTATTTTTGAAGGATGCGCAAACACACCAAACTTTTTATTGCTCTTTCATTGCCTCTTCAAATCGTACTTATAAAAGTATTGTCAAATTACCCTGAATTTGTTGAAGCATATTACAGCAAAGGAGTCTACAAATGGATTTCTAAAGCAATGCATTTGGTGTTTGGATGGGTCCCATTTTCAGTTGGAGATATTTTTTATACGATGGCTATTATCTATATCATAAGATGGCTTTTTAAGAATAGAAAACGACTGAGAACTGACACCAGAAATTATGTGTTGGATATTCTATCGACCATTTCCTTAGGTTATTTTGCCTTTCACATGATGTGGGCGTTCAATTATTACCGCTTACCCCTGCACCAATCTCTTCAAATTGAAAACGAATATTCTACAGCCCAGTTGGTAAACACCACTAAAAATTTAATTACAAAAACAAATCTGATACACAGCATCATAAAAGAACATGATACCAGTATGGTGATTATGCCCTATTCTAAACGCGAACTCATTGCCTTGGCGCCCAAAGGTTATGCACAACTCGCTAAAGAATATCCAAATCTTGCCTATAGAACAAGTAGTTTAAAACGCAGCATTTACAGTCTGCCCCTAACCTATATGGGGTTTAGCGGATATCTGAATCCGTTTACCAATGAAGCACAAATTGACGGACTTATTCCTGCTTATAAATATCCTACGACCACCAGTCATGAAATTGCACATCAATTAGGCTATGCTGCTGAAAATGAGGCGAATTTTATAGGTGCCATGGCGGCTATGAAGCACGAAAACATCTACTTTAATTATTCAGGTTACTCCTTTGCGTTACGCCATTGTCTGAATGACATCTATATGAGAGACCCCCTAATGTATCAAGAATTGTTGATGACCGTAAATGTAGGAGTCTTAAGAAATTATGAAGAGACACGTCTTTTCTGGCAATCTTATGAAAATCTGTCCGAGACATTTTTTAAAAACACATATAGTGGTTTTTTATTGGCAAACAATCAAAAAGGAGGTATTGAGAGTTACAGTTATATTGTGGCTCTTTTGGTCAATTACTTCGATAATCACCCGCTATAAACGTTAAAAAATTCTTAATACTATTCTAAACTCTTCATAATATATATCTTTAGAATTCATTAAGCTAACTAATTTATCAACCGTATGATTAAAACACTTTTTACACTCATGACCTTCATGTGCAGTTTTTCTATGCTGCTTGCACAAGACTATTTCCCAAAAAATGATGGTGTATCTTCAAAAAACACTAATTACACTGCAATTACCAATGCAAAGATTTACGTAACTCCTTCTCAAATTATTGAAAAAGGGACCTTACTTATTAAAGATGGAAAGGTAGTGGCTTCCGGAACCTCGGTAACCATCCCAAAAAATGCCACACAGATTGATGCTACAGGTAAAAGCATCTACCCTTCTTTTATTGATATGTATTCTGATTTCGGAATTGAAAAACCAAAACGTCAAGGCGGCGGTAGAAGTGCACAATATGACCCATCGCGTACTGGATTTTATTGGAATGATCATATAATGCCCGAAAACAATGCTATTGATGAATTTAAATATGATTCTAAAAAAGCTGAAGATTTAATTAAAGCTGGTTTTGGTGTTGTTAACACGCACATACAAGATGGCATTGTACGCGGTACTGGAACATTGGTCGCTCTTAATTCTGATGCCGATAATTCGATGCGCATCATTGATGCAAAATCGGCACAATACCTTTCATTTAGTAAAAGTGTAAAATCCAATCAATCCTACCCTTCTTCAATTATGGGAAGTATGGCCTTATTGAGACAATTATATAATGATGCCGATTGGTATGCTAAAGGCCATTCTAAAACTAAAGATTTATCAATTGAAGCCTTGAATAATAATAAATCTATGGTTCAGATTTTTGAGGCAGGCAGCAGAGCCAATAATTTACGTGCTGATAAGGTAGGTGATCTTTTTAACATCCAATACATTATATTAGGTGGTGGTGACGAGTACGAGCGTCTTGACGAGATTAAAGCAATGAATGCGCCAATGATTATTCCTATCAATTTTCCAGACGCCTATGACGTTGAAAATGCATTTTTGGCCTCTACGTTGTCCATTCAAGATATGAGAGCTTGGAATCAAAAACCGACCAATCCAAAATTGTTGGCTGAAAAAAATATCGCTTTTGCGTTGACAATGCACGATTTAAAATCTTCTAAAGACTTTAAAGCTAATCTATTAAAGGCTATTGACGCTGGATTATCTAAAGAAAAAGCATTGGAAGCCTTAACAACGGTTCCGGCGCAACTGTTAGGTAAATCTGATAAAATTGGATCCTTGAAAAATGGTGCATATGCTAATTTCCTCATTACTTCTGGTGATATTTTTGATAAGAAAACTACGTTATATGAAAATTGGGTTCAAGGTTACAAAAATACAATTGAAGACCGTAATACTATTGATATAACCGGCACATATGCCTTTTCTCTAGCTGGCGAGAATTACGAGATGACGCTTTCTGGAGAACCGAACAAATTAAAATCAGAAATTACCGCTAACAATAAAAAACGCGGCTCAAAAATAACCTATGCCAATGATTGGGTAAATATTGCATTTACCACTCAAGACAGCACAAAACAAGAATTTATAAGAGTGGTCGCTACTGTTGACACTAACAAAAACCTTAACGGAAAAGCCATTCTACCTACAGGTAATGAACTGAGTTTTTTCGCCAAACAAACAGAAGCAAAGAAAGAAGATACTAAAAAGGACGATGAAGATGATGATAAAAAAGAAGTTACTGCGTCAGTATCTCCCATCACTTTTCCTAATAATGGGTACGGTTTTGA
Source organism: Gelidibacter sediminis (assembly GCF_004364975.1). Classification (GTDB taxonomy): domain Bacteria; phylum Bacteroidota; class Bacteroidia; order Flavobacteriales; family Flavobacteriaceae; genus Gelidibacter; species Gelidibacter sediminis. The sequence goes on from NZ_SOBW01000007.1 coordinate 7,662, forward strand.
AACCTTACCTAAAGCAGAGACCCTATTATTTAAAAATGCGACCGTTTGGACCAATGAAAAAGACGGTATCTTAGAAAGTACAGATGTCCTAATCAAAAATGGTAAAATCGCCAAAATTGGCAAAAACTTATCAGATGGAGGCGCTAAAGTGATAGATGCAACGGGCAAACATTTAACCTCAGGGATTATTGATGAACACTCCCATATTGCGGCAGCCTCCATTAATGAGGGCGGCCAGAATTCTTCCGCAGAAGTGACTATTGAAGACGTTATTGATGAAACGGATGTCAATCTTTACAGAAACCTCGCTGGCGGTGTCACTTCCATTCAAATATTACATGGATCTGCAAATCCTATTGGAGGACGTTCGGCCATTATCAAACCTAAATGGGGACATGCGGCTAAAGATTTAATCTTTACTGACAGTCCGAAATTTATAAAATTCGCTTTAGGAGAGAACGTTAAACAATCCAATTGGGATGGTTCACGCTTCCCGCAAACGAGAATGGGCGTTGAGCAAGTCTATGTAGATTATTTTACAAGGGCGAAAGCTTATGAAGCACTCAAGAAAACTGGCAAACCGTACCGCAAAGATGCTGAAATGGAAACATTGGTTGAAATACTGAATGGCGAACGTTATATTTCTTGTCACTCGTACGTTCAAAGTGAAATTAATATGTTTATGAAAGTTGCAGAACAATTCAACTTTAAGGTTAACACCTTTACCCATATTTTGGAAGGCTACAAATTGGCAGACAAAATGGCGGAGCACGGTGTTGGTGGTTCTACTTTTAGCGATTGGTGGTCTTATAAATATGAAGTTAATGACGCCATTCCATACAATGCTGCTATTATGCACGATGCTGGCGTAACGGTAGCAATTAATAGTGATGATGCTGAAATGAGCCGTCGTTTAAATCAGGAAGCTGCGAAAACCGTAAAATATGGTGGTGTAAGTGAAGAAGAAGCTTGGAAATTTGTCACTTTAAATCCTGCGAAACTGTTGCATATTGACGATCGTGTAGGAAGTATTAAAGTTGGTAAAGATGCGGATGTTGTATTATGGACAGACCATCCTCTATCAGTGTACGCCAAGGCTGAAAAAACGATTATTGAAGGGGTTACTTATTTTGATTTGAAGCGTGATGAACAAATCAGAACACAGATCAAAAAAGAAAGAAGCCAACTGATCAATGACATGTTGCAAGCTAAGAACAAAGGCCTGAAAACACAGCCCATCAAGAAGAAAGAAAAAGAATTATTGCATTGCGATTCGGAATAGTTTGTTAGTTATCAGTTGGCAGGCTCCAGTCTTCAGTTGGCAGTCTGCAGTGAGAAAAAAAAGTATTCGTGAATCGTGGCTCAAAAAAACATAGTTAAATATTCATAAGATTTCCTCTTTTGAGGATTTAAACAGATTTCAAATGAAAAAAAACATATACATATTACTCCTCGCAATGTGCACCAGCTTTGGTTTTGCACAACAAACACCTGCCTCCAAGCAGACTAAAACGATTGCTATTACTGGCGCTACAGCGCATTTAGGTAACGGTGAGGTAATAGAAAACAGTCTAATTATCTTTAAGGATGGAAAATTAACCACAGTATCCAAAGCCTCACAAACTGATTTATCAGGAATGGAGGTCATTAAAGCAGATGGCAAACATGTTTACCCTGGATTTATTGTGCCTTCTTCAACCTTAGGATTAGTAGAGATAGATGCTGTTAAAGCTACTTCTGACAATCGTGAGATGGGTGAGATGAACCCACACATCAGGAGTATTATTGCTTATAATGCAGAATCTAAGGTTATAGAATCCATGCGTCCAAACGGGGTATTGTTAGGACAGATTGCTCCTCAAGGAGGTCGTGTTTCTGGAACCTCATCTGTAGTGCAATTTGATGCATGGAATTGGGAAGATGCCACCGTAAAAGTCAACGATGGAATTTACATGAACTGGCCAAGTAGTTTTACGCGTGGCAGATGGTGGCTAGGTGAAGACCCAGGATTAAAAATTAATGATAAATATGCTGAGCAAGTTGATCAGGTGGTCTCATTCTTTAACGAAACAAAAGCTTATGCTGCAGGGAATCAACCTGTAATTAATTTACCATACGCCGCGACCCAAGGCTTGTTCGATGGATCAAAAAAACTATACATTCATGTTGATGATGAAAAAGGCATAACTGATGCCATTCATTTTGCAAAGAACAATAATGTAAAGCACATGGTTATTGTAGGCGGAAGTGAAGCTTATAAAGTTGCCGATTTATTAATACAAAATGACATACCTGTCATTTTACAACGTGTACACTCTTTACCTAGTAGAGATGATGATGATTATGATATGTCCTACAAACTCGCCAATCTACTTGTAGAAAAAGGTGTTTTGGTGGCATTAAATGCTAATGGACAAATGGAACGCATGAACTCTAGGAATCTTCCGTTTTACGCTGGTACTATAGTAGCTCATGGATTAGATAAAGAAGAAGCCCTAAAATTAATCACTTCCAATACTGCTAAAATTCTAGGTATCGACAGCGATTATGGTACTTTGCAAGCTGGTAAAAGCGCTACCCTTTTTATTAGTGAAGGCGACGCACTAGACATGCGGACCAATATATTAACCCACGCCTTTATAGATGGGCGATCCGTGAGTTTAGAATCACACCAAACTGAATTGTACAAACGTTATGACGAGAAAATTAATTCAGGAAAATAGTTAAATGAAGCTGGAAGCTGGAAGTAAGAAGTTTTTTGTTTCGAATTTTATATTTAAAATTTCAAAATTAATTACAAATAAAAATCTGTCACGCCCCATAATCCGGGAATGACAGATTTTTTTTATTACTATACGCGTATAGTTAATCAAATAATAAACTAAGATGACAAGGCCAAAGGCTTCTACGAATCAAGTCTTGATTCTTAATTCTTGATTCTTGATTCTTAGTTCTCACAGCGCAGCGGTCTTACTACCAACAAAACTACTGCACCAACTCAGCACCTTCAGGTCTGTTATACACTCTAATATCCATTTTTACCGTAGTCAACATCGGACTTACAAACTTTACTTCATTTTTAATTGTTGTAGGTTGATTATTTTCATAATTATACCATGCCATAGTTTCCGGCAATAACAAACCTTCAACCTCTTGCCAATTGCTATAGTTTATAAAATGGTAATCTTTTGATTTCTCATTTTTACCATAGGTAACCGTATAGGCTAACCACGCCATTTTATTCGTGTCCGCATCATAGTATAAAATATACTCATCATCAGGAGATGCTCCTACTCCACTTTCATAAGAGATCTTTATCCCAGGATAAGTTTCGCCTTCAAACACTAAAGGTTTCGCATCTTCATAAATAATACCATCATCAGCCAACACAAATGGCATTGCATAAAAATAAAACATCAAATTATAGTAAAATTTAGGATCACCTTCATATTTTGTTTTCTCCGAATTTTTAAGCCATATCACCTCTCCATCATATCCAATGGTATGCTTGGGCATTTCTATAAGGGAGTAACGGTCCTTTAAATCAGTAGTTGTAATTTCATAACCGCCTGGCTTTTCAACAGAAAATTCCAATGTTGTCATCTCATTCCAAGTGTCCAGTCCACCGTGGGCATCAAATATTTTAGTTATTGTTTCAGGATAGGCGCTAGTAGTCACATCCAATTCTTCTTCCGTGTACGGTTCAGTTTCAGGTTTTGTCTCGGTGGTCTTATCTTTACATGACGCCATAACGGCAAGCATCAGGGATAAATAGAGGATTCTTTTCATAAATTTATGAGATTTAAACTAAATGGTTATTTACTAATACAAAGATAAAATTACGTAATAAACAAGGTTGAAAATTATCGGCACTCCATTCAATTTATACAGAATGCCATAATTCTTAGCTCTTATTCAGTAAATTTGTGCCAGCAAAATACTACTTATCTGTGAATAAAGAAATAACAAGTGTCCAAAACACTTACATTAAAACCCTAGTCCAGCTTAAGGAAAAATCTAGAGATCGTAAAAAATCAGGATTGTTTTTAATTGAGGGCGCGCGCGAAATTAGTTTGGCTATAAAAGGAAATTATCAAATTGATACCGTGTTATACATACCTGAACTAATTTCTGAAGCACAGGTTAATAGTTTAGCGAGACAATCAAGATCACTCATAGAAATATCAAAAGAAGTATACCAAAAATTAGCCCATAGAGATACTACTGAAGGAATTATTGCCGTGGCCAAAACAAAAACTCACGAATTACGGGATATTCAATTTAAATCAGAACAGCCTTTAATTTTGGTGGCTGAAGCCCCAGAAAAACCTGGAAATATCGGTGCAATATTAAGAACCGCTGACGCTGCCAATGTGGATGCCGTCATTATTGCCAATCCTAAAACAGATTTGTACAATCCAAACATTATCCGCAGTAGCGTGGGCTGTATATTTACTACCCAAATTGCCACAGGCTCTACCGCTGATATAATTTCATATTTAAAAGAAAAACAAATTGCCATTTATTGTGCCGCATTGCAAGCGTCTAAAATCTATACTGCTCAAGATTTCAATACAGCCAGCGCTATTGTAATGGGTACTGAAGCCACTGGTTTAAGCGATGCATGGCTACAAGAATCTACCCAAAACATTATTATTCCTATGCTGGGCGAAATAGATAGCATGAATGTTTCGGTTGCAGCTGGAATCCTCATTTATGAGGCTAAAAGACAACGCGATTTTAAATGATAAAACTGTCAACTAAACACTGATAACTGATAACTGAGCACTGAGCTCCGAGAACGACCAACTGAAAACTATAACCATGACTGCTACTGTCCTTTTCTATATTATCATTACTATTATTATCATTGATTTTATTGTTCATAAAATATTGGATGCTTTAAACGCCAAACATTTTAATGATCCCATCCCAGCTGAGTTGGCCGATGTATATGATCAGGAAGCCTACCAAAAATCACAGCGCTACAAAGCCACTAATTATAAATTCGGAGTAATTACCTCAACATTTTCATTGGTATTGACCTTGTCGTTTTTACTGTTTGATGGCTTTGAATTTGTAGACACCATAGCGAGAAGTTATAGTGACAACAGCATTATTATTGCATTGATTTTCTTCGGAATTATCATGTTGGGCAGTGACCTTCTCACCACGCCATTTTCATTTTATCAAACCTTTGTAATTGAGGAAAAATTTGGGTTCAACAAAACCACGAAAAAAACATTCCTCCTAGATAAACTAAAGGGACTATTGATGTTAGGAATAATAGGTGGCGGCCTGCTGGCAATCATTATTATGTTTTACCAGGCAACCGGAACATATTTTTGGCTCTATGCATGGACGTTGGTAGCGGTGTTTAGCCTTTTTGCCAATTTATTTTACGCGCGACTCATTGTCCCATTATTTAATAAGCAAACGCCTTTGGAAGCGGGAGACTTAAGAGAAAAAATTTCGGCGTATGCAAACTCGGTAGGTTTTAATTTAGACAAAATTTTTGTCATTGATGGATCCAAACGCAGTACCAAAGCCAATGCCTATTTTTCTGGTTTTGGTAGAGAAAAACGCGTAACACTTTACGATACCTTGATCAACGATTTGCAAGATGAAGAAATAGTAGCGGTGTTGGCGCACGAAGTTGGACATTACAAAAAAAAACACATTATCTTCAACATGATTGCGTCTTTATTACTGACGGGACTCACGTTATATATTCTGTCGATATTTATTTCTAATCCATTATTGTCCTATGCGCTTGGTGTTGAAGTACCAAGTTTTCATGTCGGTTTGATTGCTTTTGGATTACTGTACTCGCCAATCTCAGAACTAACGGGGTTTGTAATGAATCATTTCTCACGCAAGTTTGAATACCAAGCAGACGATTATGCCAAAAATACTTACAAAAGCGAGCCATTGGTGAGCTCATTAAAAAAGCTATCAAAAAACAGTTTGAGCAACCTTACGCCACATCCGGCGTACGTTTGGGTGCATTATTCTCACCCTACACTATTGGAACGTGTCAGAAATTTGAGAAAGTAATTAATTTAACAAATCCGTTCTAAACTATTAATAGTGACGCTTTACTCAAATAAGCGGCCTTTATTTTTAAAAGTTTTGTAACTTAAGCAGTCATTTTAAATTTGAAACTTATGAAAAATCTAATGTTGCTATCGTTTATATCGTGTTTTGGAGTTGCAATAGGCCAAACTAACATTCCATCAGCAGAAAGTCAAATTAAAACCGCGTTATATGCCAGTCCTGAAATGTATAAAGATGGCGCAAAAGTGTTGGGCTATAATAATAAAGGCGAACTCATTATCCTTCGGGAAGGCAACAATGGTTTAATTTGTATTTCTAATAGCCCAAAAAGAAAGGGCGTCAGCGTATCCTGCTATAGTGACAAATTGGAAGCCTTTATGGCGAGAGGTCGTGAGTTGGCCGATAGCGGTAAAAATGAAGTCGAAAAACGCGAGTTTCGAAAAAAAGATATTGACGCTGGCACCTTAAAGATGCCTCAGGAGCCTGCTGCGGTGTATATAGTTACGGCAACCAAAGAAGACTATGATTTTGAAAGTGGCGAACTAAAAAATAGCAAAATGAGATATGTATTATACAAACCCTATATGTCTGGCGCAGAAACTGGTTTGCCCACCAAACCTAGCGCACCAGGTATGCCCTGGTTAATGGATGCTGACACCCACCGCTCTCATATCATGATTAGCCCGGCCAACAATAATTAGAACATATTTAATGAAATACATCTCAATCTTTTGCTTATTTATAATATTATTAGGTTGCGCCACCGGTTACCACAGCACAGAATTCACTCCAGAAGGAAGTTTTACCTCAGGCATTGAGGGCCCTGCTACAGATGACCAAGGTAATCTTTATGCTGTCAATTATAAAATGCAAGGTACTATTGGCAAAGTCACCCCAGAGGGCGAAGGCGCTGTTTTTGTTACCTTACCCAATGGCAGTATTGGAAATGGCATCCGGTTTGGCGAAAATCAAGACATGTTTGTGGCAGACTACGTCAATCATAATATTTTGAAAATTGATATAGATTTAAAGTATATTGAAGTTTTTGCGCATGAGCCAAATGCCAATCAACCTAATGATATTGCAATTGGCCCTAATAATACCATTTATGCAAGTGATCCAAATTGGGCAGATAGTACTGGAAAACTGTGGAAGGTGACAAAGGAAAATGGTTTTGAATTATTAGAAGACCACATGGGCACCACAAATGGAATCGAGGTGAGTCCGGATGGCAAAAACCTGTATGTTAATGAGTCCGTACAACGCAAAATTTGGGTATATGATATAGGTGATGATGGACTGATCAAAAACAAGGAAGAATTCATATCTTTTACAGACTTTGGCTTAGACGGAATGCGCTGCGACCGTGAAGGAAATCTCTATGTAACGCGTTATGATAAAGGCACTATTCTTGTCCTTTCTCCAACAGGACGAGTATTAAAAGAATACCAATTAATGGGGAAAAAACCTTCTAATTTGACCTTTAGTCCTGATTTTAAGACACTATATGTTACATTAGCCGACAAAGGGAACATTGAAGTGATCAGACTCTAGTTGAACACATATTTTCTAAATAATACAACGGAATATATTATAATAAAAGATATTTCTAAAAAGGAAGCGCTATGGCCTCTGGGTTCACAAATTCTTTAGTGTACGGATTCTCCAAGAAGCTTAAAGTTGGGCGTTGCGATTGCAGGATATCATCTTTCGTAATCCCATAAACACCCCAATAATTAGACAGGAGTTGTGCATAAATATCCTCATTCCAAAGTCCGAAAATTGGCTCCTTCTCTTCCTTAACTCTTATAGTGACATCGTCAGAGTTGAAATCCACATCATATTTAGGACTGTATTGCAAAATATAATCTGAGTAGTGAAATCTAGCGTATAGTTCTTCAAACTGTACAGGATGCAACACCTGACCTTCAATTTTCCCCAAAACTTCCTTATGCCGCGCTTTAAGCACACCGTTGTCTTGCAGACAAGCCACAAATCCAAAGCTATTAACTCCAAAAGAAAACATCAAGTTGATAGCATCATCACGGTAACTAAAAATATCTGCCGAATATTTTAAAGGAAACACTACAATACTCCACGGTTTTTTTCCTTTGAATGATATTGGCTCTATGACAGATTGAAGCATTAAATGGAAATTGCTAAACCGTTCTTTTAAAGCAGGTGATAGCTTAAATTCCTCACCCTTTTTAAGAAGACGGTCGCGTTCATATACCATTTCATAATATAATAAGCCATACACCATTCTGCCTGTCCATTGAAAAATCAAGACTTCATCAAGTCTAGCCATTCCATCATAACCTTGTTCATAAGCCGCTTTGATTTTAATATCTAACGCTTCAAATGCATCTTTAACTTCAGGCGAGCAGGGCAATTCTAAATTTTCATAAGTATAAGATTTTGCTTTATCCATCATTTCAATACGTTCATCACCAAATTTAAAATGGTCCATCAGCCATTGCGGAAAAACCGTCATTTTCTCAGTCGTTAAAGCGCCCGAAAGAAAGCAAAAATGTGGATCAAAAATAAGGTCATTAAAAGGATTATAAAGTGTTTGAGACATAACTTGCCAAGGAAATTAGTTGATAATTCCCGCAAAGTTAGCCATAATCCCCTGCATAGATTACATCCATTGATGATAAATTCATTAAGAATTCAGGGCAACCTTAGAATTGTTGTTAAAAAAGAATGAACTTTAACTATTATCGAAGTTTTTCACTCAAATATTTCCAATATCGTTTCGGCACATGTTGGACGTGCAGTTTTAGGTTTTTTCGAGACTTAATATTGGTGCTTACAAAGTAATCTTGCCACAAGGTCTGAAATTCAAGTTCTGAAGCGGTAAAATAATCACGATTGGTTTTAGTGGCATCAAAACCATCTGGTAATGCAAGTTGCATGATTTCAACTTTTTCCAAATCATAATACAATCCGTAACCGCGCTTTAGATCGTAAATAATCCATTTCTGATCCGCATAGCGGCTTTTAAAATGCTTGGAAATAAGGGGCAACACATCAAAATCAGGTTCTACTGTGGCAAAATAGATCCCGTCGTTAGTCAATCGGAATCGCACAAAAGCCTCCATTCTATGCTTTTCACGCCCGACACTTTTAGCGATCTGAGAGAGTTTTAAAACTGTAGCATTGGAAAAGTCTGAATCGATTGGTACGGTACTTTTAAAAGCCTGTTGCATATAATCAAGCAATACTATTTCAATCCCAGACTGCTCACTTAAAAATGAACTATACAATCTGTAGCTTCCCCTTGCACTTGTTTTACTTTTGATGCCTTTCCACACCCGATCGGCCTTTTCTAAATCGGTAACAATTTCAATAGTATTTCCGAACAGCGATTCTTGAACGCTCTCTGGTCTTTGAAAGCTAACGGTCTTTAATTTAAATTCAAATACCTGAAAGACGGCGGTCAGGAACCCATCAAAAGTGCCGTCATAACTAAGAATATGTTCTTCTGAAATCAACATCTATCCAAATAAATTCAATTGCGGACTCAGTACCTTATGATATTTACTGGTCGAATTCTGTAAAATAATAGATTTTAATTGAGGGGAAGTCAAATCACGACGTTCAAAGTCTCTAGAGTCGCACACTAAAAAATATTTTGCTCTATTTAAAGCAACCCCCATACGTTTCAGATGCTCCCAGTTTAACTTTCTAAACTGTCGCGCCTGCAAAATTTTGTAGACTGATTTCATGCCCAAACCAGGAATACGTGCCAACATGAATTTATCGGCTTTGTTGACATCAATCGGGAAATGTTCCATATTTCGAAGTGCCCATCCCAACTTTGGATCCACGTCTAAATCGAGATTTTGATGCTCACTATTTAATATCTCATGGACTTCAAAACCGTAAAAACGCATCAGCCAATCTGTTTGGTACAATCTATTTTCTCGCAACATGGGCACATCAGTTCCTATTTGCGGTAAACGGGAATCATAGCTAATAGGAATGTATCCCGAATAATACACCCGCTTTAAATTGAATTTTTTATAAAAATAATTGGAAGTCCACATGATCTGTTGATCACTCTCTCCACTGGCCCCGATAATCATTTGGGTACTCTGACCTGCGGGTGCAAATTTGGGAGTACTTTTAATGATCTTCCGTTCAGATTTGTGCTGAATAATCTCATTTTTAACCTTGACCATTGGCTTTATAAAATCCTCTCGATTCTTCTCCGGTGCCAATAGTTTCAAACCTTCCTTCGTTGGAATTTCAATATTTACACTCAATCGGTCAGCATATAAACCTGCTTCTTTCATCAATTCATCAGAAGCTCCAGGAATGGATTTTAAATGGATATAGCCATTAAAATTTTCTTCCAAACGGAGTTTTTTAGCTACAGCCACCAAACGTTCCATGGTATAGTCGGCACTTTTAAAAATTCCAGAACTTAAAAATAGGCCTTCTATATAATTTCTACGGTAGAAATTAATGGTTAAATCTACCACTTCCTGCACCTGAAATGCTGCTCTTTTTATGTCGTTACTCTTTCTGGTCACGCAGTAGGCACAATCAAAAATACAATAATTGGTAAGTAAAATTTTTAATAAGGACACACAGCGACCGTCCTCAGTGTACGAATGACAAATGCCCATACCTGTGGCATCTCCCAAGCCTTTGCTAGTATTGCTACGCTTACTGCCACTAGACGCACAGGACACATCGTATTTAGCGGCATCAGCAAGGATTTTTAATTTTTCTTGGGTACGTTCAAAAGACATAGAGGGAAATGGAATTTGATAGTTCTAAATTTTGCATAAAAATACACTGAATAAGGCATTTCGTTTAACAAATTAGATGTAAAGGTTATCCTAAAAACTTCATATACTGGTAAATCCCATAATCTTTAACCAGACCATTCAAAATTTCCTAAAAACATTGTCATTTTACTTTCTTTGTCTTACTTTTATTTTATGACTGAAGTTGATATAGAAAAGGAAAATGCTGCTATTGCGAAAGCGTACAAACAGTTGCTCAAGGTAAGTTACCAAACGCTCAGTGTTGACGATAAGAAACTGATAAGGAGAGCTTTTGATGTGGCTGTGGAAGCGCATAAGGATCAGCGCCGTAAATCAGGAGAAGCGTATATTTTTCATCCTATTGCAGTAGCAAAAATTGTGGCCCAGGAAATTGGATTGGATGCTACCTGTATTGCTGCGGCTTTATTGCATGATGTTGTTGAAGACAACCCAGATTATTCATTAGACTACATTGAGCAAAACTTTGGCAAAACTGTAGCGCGAATTGTGGATGGTCTGACCAAAATATCCTCGTTAAGCAAAGAGACCGATGTCTCTACGCAAGCCGAGAATTTTAGGAAAATGCTATTGACGCTCAATGATGACGTTCGGGTTATAATCATTAAGATTGCGGACCGTCTCCACAATATGCAGACCATGGATTCCATGCGTCCGGATAAGCAAGAAAAGATAGCTTCAGAAACCTTATATATTTATGCACCTTTGGCGCATAGAATTGGTCTTTACAATATTAAAAGTGAATTAGAAGATTTAGGGTTAAAATACACAGAGCCTGAAGTCTATAATGAAATACACAACAAAATAAAGGACAGTAAGGAAGAACAAGATGCTTACATTAAAGCCTTTTCTCAAGTTATTGTGGACTCTTTAGACAAGGAAGGTCTCAGCTATTCCATTAAAGGGCGGCCAAAATCAATTTACTCCATTAGAAGAAAAATGCTTAAACAAGGTGTATCTTTTGATGAAGTCTATGATAAATTTGCAGTGAGGATTATCTATAAATCTGATTATGCCAATGAGAAGTTTCTCGCTTGGAAGATATATTCCATTGTAACAGATCATTTTATCCCAAACCCCATTCGGTTGCGCGATTGGATCTCATCACCTAAATCAACAGGTTATGAAGCCTTACACATTACCGTTATGGGCCCTAAAGGCCGCTGGGTAGAAGTTCAGATTAGAAGTGAGCGCATGAATGAGATTGCTGAAAAGGGTTATGCTGCTCATTACAAATACAAGCAAGGCAATGCTGAAGACGCCTTAGATACATGGATTGATAAACTTCAGGAAGCATTGGAAAGTAATGAGACCAACGCTGTAGACTTTGTAGAGCAATTCAAACTTAACTTATATTCAAAAGAAATTTATGTTTTCTCGCCAAAAGGAGATCTAAAATCTCTGCCTAAAGGTGCTACGCCACTCGATTTTGCGTTTAGCATCCACACAGAAATTGGCATGAAAACCAGAGGAGCAAAAGTTAATGGCAAATTAGTTCCATTAAGTCATGAATTGCAAAGTGGCGACCAAGTTGAAATCTTAACCTCTGAAAACATTAGACCAAACAGTAACTGGTTAGATTACGCTACAACCGCAAGGGCACGAAGTAAAATTAAATCTTCTCTAAAGGACGAAAAGAAAGTAGTTGCTGAAGAAGGCAAGGAAATTTTAAGACGTAAATTAAAGCAACTTAAAATCGTTTTAGACGAAAAATCCATCAATGAAATGGTGGTCTTTTTTAAGCTTAAAACAAGTTTAGATCTGTTTTATCGTGTGGGTATTGGGTCTATTGACAACTCCATGCTCAAGGATTTTGCATCCTCACGCAGCAATGCGTTTATGAGTTATATTAAAAGTAAAATCCGTAAGCCAACAGTAGTCCAAAATATTGATAAAGATGAAATAACCGCCAAATATGACAGCTTGGTATTTGGGAAGGAAGAAGAAAAATTAGATTATAAACTTTCAGCCTGCTGCAACCCAATACCAGGCGATGAAGTGTTTGGTTTTCTAACCATTAATGAGGGCATCAAAATTCACAAAAAAAATTGTCCAAATGCCTTAAGTCTACAATCCAATTATGCTTATAGAATTATGCAGGCCAAGTGGATCGATTCCTCACAGCAAGAGTTTGCAGCTCAAATAACCTTGTCTGGTATTGACAATATGGGCTTGGTAAATAATATCACTAAAGTAATATCCAATAACATGCATGTTAACATGAAAAGTATTAGCTTTCAAAGTGATGACGGTATATTTTCTGGTAAAATCAACGTCATTGTCAAGAATAGCACCATGCTTAAAAAACTCATGGAAAATCTAAAAAAAATTAACGGGATTGATAAGGTGACAAGAGTTTAAATAGTGTAAATTTGCCAACGTAAATTATGAGTGCAAAAACAAAACATAACAATCAGGAAATAGTTAAAAACGTGTTTACCACATTTTTGGAAAGTAAAGGGCACCGTAAAACTCCTGAGCGCTATGCTATTCTACAAGAAATTTATGATAGTGAAGAACATTTTGATATCGAGTCTCTCTACATCAAAATGAAAAATAAAAACTATCGCGTGAGCCGTGCAACGCTTTACAATACTATTGAATTATTGTTGGAATGTGCATTAGTACGCAAGCATCAATTTGGTCAGAATCAGGCGCATTATGAAAAGTCTTATTTTGACAAGCAACACGACCACGTTATCCTAACAGATACCGGAGAAGTTATCGAATTCTGTGATCCTAGGATCCAATCCATCAAAAAAACGATTGAAGAAGTTTTTGATATTTCCATCTCCAACCACTCACTTTACTTTTACGGAACAAAAAACGAACAACCTAAAGAATCTTAAAAATGGCAGTAGATTTACTACTAGGATTACAATGGGGTGACGAAGGCAAAGGAAAAATTGTCGATGTCCTGACCTCAAATTACAACATTATAGCACGTTTTCAAGGCGGTCCCAATGCAGGACACACCTTGGTGTTTAACGGCAAAAAGCACGTGCTACACACCATCCCTTCAGGAATCTTCCATGAAGGTACTATTAACTTAGTTGGTAATGGTGTCGTAATTGATCCTGTCATTTTCAATAAAGAGTTGGACAAACTCGCAGAGCAAGGTGTCGATTATAAAAAATCTTTATTGATATCGCGTAAAGCACATATCATTTTGCCAACACACCGTTTGCTTGATGCGGCGAGTGAAGCTTCGAAGGGAAAAGCTAAAATTGGCTCAACACTTAAAGGAATTGGTCCAACATATATGGACAAAACTGGCAGAAACGGTATTAGAGTTGGCGATGTAGAAATGGCTGATTGGAAAGATAAATACCGCGCATTAGCTGATAAGCACGAAGCGATGATTGCGTTTTACAATGTAGATATACAATATGATTTGCAAGAGCTTGAAAATGAATTTTTCAAATCGATTGAAGTCCTAAGATCGTTGACCTTTATTGATTCTGAAGAGTATTTGCACCAGGCTCAAAAAGACGGCAAGTCTATTTTGGCAGAAGGCGCTCAAGGTTCTTTATTGGATATTGATTTTGGAACCTATCCATTTGTAACCTCATCCAACACCACAGCTGCTGGCGCTTGTACAGGATTAGGCATTGCACCGAATAAAATAGGCGATGTTTACGGAATCTTTAAAGCGTACACCACGCGTGTTGGTTCAGGACCCTTCCCTACCGAATTATTTGATGAAGATGGAGAAACAATGGGCCGCGTAGGTAATGAATTTGGCGCTACTACCGGACGTTCACGCAGATGTGGATGGTTAGATTTAGTAGCCTTACGTTATGCTTGCCAAGTAAATGGCGTTACCAAATTAATTATGATGAAAGGCGATGTGCTTTCAGGCTTTAAAACCTTAAAAGTATGTACGGCTTACAAATATAAAGGGGAAGAAATTCAGCATTTTCCATACAGTATTGATCCAGAACATCTCACGCCTATTTACACCGATTTTAAAGGATGGAATGAGGATTTGACTGGGATGACTGACGCTGCGGATATGCCACAACCTTTAGTAGACTATATTGAGTTTTTGGAAAAAGAGCTCGAAACACCAATTACTATTGTCTCTGTTGGCCCGGATAGAAAACAGACCATTATTAGATAATTATTCTTAACGAACCTGTTCATTTACCTTGATCAGGTTCGTTTATTTTCTTCATTTAGCGGCACATAAACTTATGTTAATGCAAAATAATGCTTAAATTAAAGAGTTACTTTTGAAAATCATTTGTCACACATTGAGAGCATTATACCTTTTTATAGTCCTATTTTTTTGCTTCACTTTGTCTGCTACAGCACAAACAGAGAAGCTAAGGAAAATTCGAGTAGAATATGCTGGTTTTGTCGACTCCGACAGTTTAAGAGGCCCTGGGGTTTCTGTTTTTACCCGAGACAACACACAACAAGTCCACTTTACACATGAAGGGATCAACCTGTATTGCGATCAAGCCGTTTATTACGAAAAAGAAGACTTTATTGAAGCCTACAGTAATGTAGTCATGCAACAAGGAGACACCATTACAATGACCGCAAAGTATGCGGAATATAGTGGCAAGACCCAACTGGCATTTGCAAGTGGAGATGTTATTCTTACTGAACCACAATCGGTTTTAACGACGGATACACTTCATTTTGACCGCGTCAAACAACAGGCATATTACCAAAACAAAGGTAAAGTAGTCAGAGACACCTCAGGCACCATTACCAGCCAAATTGGTCGTTATTATATGAATGCCAAAAAGTACCAATTTGTTCAAGATGTCGTATTGATAAATCCACAGTACACATTAAACACCAATCAGCTCGATTTTTATACAGAAACTGGCCATGCTTATTTATATGGTCCGTCAACAATTGTTGGCGAAAACAACACTATTTATGCAGAGCGTGGGTTTTATGACACTAATAATGACACTGGTTATTTTGTAAAGAACTCGAAAATCAATTATCAGAATCGGATTTTTGAAGGTGACAGTATGTATTTTGATAGAAAAATCAGTTTTGCCTCTGCCACCAACAATATTAAAGTAACAGACACGATTAACAATAGCGTTGCACGTGGCCACTATGCGGAGATTTGGCGCGCAAAAGATTCTGTATTTATCACGAAGCGGGCTTTGGCGATTACCGTTCAGGAGAAGGATTCCATTTACATGCATAGTGACACCTTAATGGTTACCGGTAAACCGGAACATCGGATCACGAGAGCCTATTACAATGCCAAAATATTTAAAAGTGATTTGAGTGGGAAAGCAGATTCCATTCACGCCGACCATAAAACAGGACTAACACAACTCATCAATTTAAAGCAATTTTCAAATACTGATGCGTTTACCACCAAGCGAAGGCCCATCCTCTGGAACTTGGACAATCAAATGACCGGAGATACGATTCATCTGATTTCAAATCCTGAAACGGAGCAGCTCGATTCCTTAGTCGTTTTTAACGATGCTTTTTTAATTAGCAAAGACACACTTGGCGACGGTTATAATCAAATTAAAGGTCTAAGACTTATCGGTTTGTTTAAGGACAACGATCTTTATAATGTGGACATCATTAAAAATGCTGAAGTCATCAATTATTCACGAGATGACAATCAGGAATTAATTGGTATAAATAAATCAAAATCAGGGAAGATAAATCTGAAGATTATAGAAGGTTACAAAATAATTACCTTGATAGACCAAGTGGATGGCGACATTTATCCGGAGTCGAAATTCCCTGAAAACGCAAGAAAGATGCGAGGTTTTGATTGGCGTGAAAAAGAACGGCCAAAGAGCGTGGAAGATTTATTTAGTGAAGATCCGCCCTTGATATTACCGATAATAAAAGGTTTGGGTGACTATGTACCCCAAGAAGATTTTTTTGACGACGCCCTATTGCAACGTGTAGAAGATGCCACGCCAAAGGATGCAAAAAAGAATACGTCTCAAAAAGCGTCGCGTAACATTCCAAAGGAAGCGCTTAACAAAGCCGATTCATCTAAAGTAAAACCGGTGCAATCACCAAAGAAAAAGGACAATTGATATGACGAGCGATTTTTTACTTTATCAAGCACAAACCACTCCTCATCCTTTAGCAATGGAAGTATCCCACGCTGAGGGCTGTTATGTTTACGACACCAATAATAAAGCTTATCTCGATTTTGTCGCGGGCGTTTCGGCCTGCAGTTTAGGCCATAGACATCCTAAAGTGGTCAAGGCTATCAAAGATCAATTAGACAAATACATGCACGTGATGGTGTATGGCGAATATATTCAAGAACCAGCTGTGGAATTGGCTAAAATTTTAGCGGACAATTTACCAAAATCTTTAGAATGCACGTATTTAGTCAACTCAGGCACTGAAGCTATTGAAGGCGCTTTAAAGCTAGCGCGTCGTGCCACCGGCAGAAGCCAAATTATTGCTGCACATCATGCCTACCACGGCAATACTATGGGCTCAATGAGTGTGATGGGTTATGAAGAACGCAAACAAGCGTTCCGCCCATTGATTCCAGATGTAAATTTTATCACGTTTAACAATACTGAAGATTTAAAGCAAATTACCTATAAAACGGCAGCGGTCATTTTAGAAACAATTCAAGGTGGTGCAGGATTTATCGAGCCACATGCTAATTATTTAACTAAGGTAAGAACACGTTGTGATGAAGTTGGCGCTTTACTCATTTTAGATGAAGTCCAACCAGGCATCGGACGTACAGGCAAGCTTTTTGGCTTTGAACATTATAATTGTATTCCAGATATTTTGGTAACCGGAAAAGGCCTTGGCGGCGGGATGCCAATAGGTGCTTTTACAGCCTCCAGATCAATGATGCAGACCTTACAGGAGTTTCCCAAATTAGGTCATATTACTACTTTTGGCGGCCACCCTGTAATAGCCGCAGCTGCACTTGCAACGGTTAAGGAAATTACCGAAAGCAATTTGATGGCTGATGCCCTAGAAAAAGAAGTGCTTTTCAGATCTCTTTTGGTACACCCTTTGATTACAGAGATTAGAGGACGTGGATTAATGCTTGCGGCTATAACCCCATCAGCAGAAATTGCCACAGAGCTTATTTTAAAGGCACAAGGCAAGGGATTAATCCTTTTTTGGCTCCTTTTTGAACAAAAAGCCATCCGATTAACGCCGCCTTTAACCATTACTGAGGAGGAAATTATTGAAGGTTGCGGAATAATTCTCGACATTTTAGATGATATTTCTGCAAAATTTTAAGTCTGAATATCGTTTAAACCCTTGATAGGCTAAGACTTTTATTGCAATTACAACCTATAAACCAGGAGTGCTGTTAATTAATTTGTTGAAAACATTCGGCTTATTAATCACATTTCTCTAATGATAACGTTACATTTATTTCAACGAACAATACAATGTGCTTATGGAGTTCAGTCAACATGACGACGACAATAATTATTCGCTAACAAAATTTGAATCGATGCTTAAGACCAACAATGTCTTATTTTTCGATTCCAGTGAGTTTGAAAACATTATTCAATTCTATTTTGAAAATGGCCGCATTGCACTTGCAAAAAAAGCCATCAAACTAGGACTGGAGCAGCATCCCTCTTCCATTGTTTTAAGGCTTTTTCAAGTTGAGATTTATATTCTTGAGGACAAATTACCGCAAGCTGAAAAATTATTGGATGAATTGTATATTCTTGAGCCATCCAATGAAGAAATTTACATTCAAAAAGCAAGTATTTTATCCAAGCGTGATCAACATGAAAAAGCAATTGACACGCTTAAAATTGCTTTAAAACTTTCCGATGCTGATGAAGAAGATGCTGACTTGTATGCCTTAATCGGGATGGAATATCTCTTTATGGATCAATTTGAAAATGCCAAAAACTACTTTATTAAGTGTTTGGAATTGGACATGGAAGATTACTCCGCTCTCTATAATATTATCTATTGTTTCGAATTTTTAGATCTAAATGATGAGGCTATCGATTTTCTGAATCAATATTTGGATAAAAACCCATATTGTGAGGTGGCTTGGCATCAACTTGGCAAGCAATATTTTGCACTTAAAGATTATTCAAAATCATTATCTGCCTATGAATTTGCAATAATCTCAGATGACACCTTTGTAGGCGCCTATCTAGAAAAGGGTAAGGTTTTAGAGAAATTGAAAAAATATGAAGAAGCGATTGAAAATTACAACGTCACCTTAGCCTTAGATGATCCAACTTCATTTGCATTGTTGCGAATAGGTAATTGTTATGAAAAATTAGGTTCAGATGACCTGGCTGTGCAGTATTATTTCAAAACCGTTCATGAAGATCCATTATTGGATAAAGGCTGGATTTCCATCACCAGATTTTATAATAAAAAGAATGATTATCATAAAGCCCTTTATTATATCAATAAGGCTATCAATATTGATGCTGACAACGTGCGGTATTGGAAACTGTATGCACAGATTAATCAGCGGTTAAATTTCATTGAAGAAGCAGAACGCGGCTATAAAAAAACCTTGGATCTTGGCAACTATGAGCTGGACACATGGCTGGCCAGAACTGACACCCTTATTGCTTTAGGCGAATATGAAGCATCAGCCCTCAACCTCATTCAAGCAGCCGAATTCTATCCCGAAACGGCTGAAATCGAGTATCGATTAGCGGGCATCTATTTTACATTATTGGAAAATGAGAAAGGACAATACCACCTCAAAAACGGATTGTTACTTAGTGAAGATTACAGCTTTATCATTCAGGAATTGTTCCCGTTAATTGCAGGCCATCAAATGGTGGTCAATATTATTTCGAATTCCAAAAAAACCTCCAAGTAAATTTATTTATATTTACGGTTCTTATCTGTAAAATTTAAAAATGCAAAGACGCTTTTCAGATTACCTATTCATTTCACTTAAAGGAATTGCAATGGGTGCGGCAGATGCCGTGCCAGGAGTTTCTGGTGGCACCATCGCCTTTATTTCTGGCATTTATGAAGAACTGATTACCACCATTAGTGGAGTTAATTTAGACTTGTTAAAAACCTTGAGAAAGAGTGGTTTTGCTGTTTTTTGGACCCAGTTAAACGGCAATTTTTTACTCGCATTATTAACTGGAATTATCATCAGTTTTGTGTCGTTTATGAGACTTGCTAAGTTTTTAATTGAACAACATCCAGTCCTGATTTGGTCGTTCTTTTTTGGGCTGATTGTAGCGAGTATCTTCTTTGTTGGCAAGCAAATACAAAGATGGCATTTAGGCACCATAGTAGCTTTAGTCTTTGGTACTCTAGTGGCTTTCTACATCACTACCCTTCCCTCCATGGCAAACAATGACAGCTCAATATTTTTGTTTTTTGCTGGGGCTTTGGCCATTTGCGCCATGATTTTACCAGGTATTTCAGGGTCGTTCATACTCGTCATTTTAGGCGCCTATAAAACGCTTAGTGATGCCTTGCACGCTTTCGACTTTAAAAGAATAGCCATTTTCGCCCTTGGTGCAGTGATTGGCTTGCTAAGTTTTAGCCGAATTTTAAAATGGCTGTTCAATAATTATAAGAACACTACACTGGCAGTGCTTACAGGATTTATTTTTGGATCTTTAAACAAGATTTGGCCGTGGAAAGAAACGCTGACCGTTTTAGAAAAAACAACGGGTATTAGAATGCCCATTAAAAAGATTACTGATTTTGGAACCTTAGAAGTATATCAACGGCAAATTAATGATTTTGATACCTTTAAAATGATATCAGAAAAAAGCATCTCGCCCTTTAGATATTCCGAAATAAATAATGGAATGGATGCACAACTAATATTTGCAATTGGATTAATGATTGTTGGATTTTTAACTATCTTCATTCTTGAAAAAGTAGGCTCCAAAACATCATAAATGCAAAGTACCAGAACCTTTACAGATCGACTTTTCCTTATCATTAAAGGCTTAGGCATGGGGGCTGCCAATAAAGTTCCTGGCGTATCTGGTGGTGTGGTTGCCTTTGTGGCTGGATTTTATGAAGAGTTTATTTACTCACTACAAAAAGTAAATAAAACTGCATTCAAACTCTTATTGAACGGTCGTTTTAAAAGTTTTTTCTACTATGTAAACGGTAAGTTTTTAGGTTTACTCTTCTTAGGCATGATCATCAGTTATTTCAGTATATCTAAGGTACTTGACTATTTTTTAATACATTCGGAACTCTATGTCTGGAGCCTTTTTTTCGGCTTAATTATAGGTTCTATTTATTATATCAATAAAGATTTTAACGACTGGAACTACAAGACCGTAACGGCGTGTGTAATTGGTACCGTGCTAGGTGTAGGGATTAGTTTTTTGGATCCGGCTAGGGAAAACGACAATCTGTTGTTTGTATTCTTCTGCGGAATTATCAGCGTTTCAGGAATGACCTTACCTGGATTCTCGGGCTCATTTATTCTCATATTATTAGGCAATTATGTACTCTTGTTGGTAGACTCTGTCAATGCGCTTTCTGACACTTTTTATGAAGTTATTGTAGGCGATTTTAGTGTTTTATACAATTCGCCACGGATAAGATTGCTAAAGGTCTTAGTCATCTTTACATTGGGCTCTGTAACAGGGTTGGTCACCTTTTCCCATATGTTGAGCTATATCCTTAAACATTATAAAAGCATTACTACCGCTTCCATTATCGGTTTTATAGTAGGCTCTTTAGGAGTGGTATGGCCTTGGAAAAAAACAATCTACAGAATGGCAGCAGATGGTAATTTTATTTTTGACTCTACAGGGAAAAAAGTCGTTTCAAATTATGAGCGTTTTATTCCTGAATTGCATAGCGAAACTTATTTAGCAATTGTGTATATTGTTGCAGGAATTGCAATTGTATTAGCATTAGAATGGTATGGACACAAAACTAGAAAAGTCGATGCCTAAATTTGGCCTCGTAGGTAAAAATATTGCCTATTCATTTTCAAGAGCTCATTTTACATCGAAATTTGAGCAAGAAAAATTGCCGTACTCATACGTAAACTTTGATATTGATAGTATAGCAGAGTTCCCTGAAATTTTGAAGCTCAATGATGTTAGAGGATTAAATGTCACAATTCCATACAAGGAACAGGTCGTTCCCTATTTAGATACACTTCACAAGACGGCTTCAGATATTGGTGCAGTCAACACCATCAAGTTTTTAAAGTCAGGCAAAACAAAAGGCTATAACACGGATTATTACGGCTTTAAAAAATCTATCCAACCTTTTCTAAAATCGCACCATCAAAAGGCACTCATTTTAGGCACTGGTGGCGCATCCAAAGCCATTGCTTATGCCTTGAAGACTCTAGGGATCAGTTTTAATTATGTCTCAAGAACACCACATCCTAAAGTAACATATTTATATACGGATTTGACTGAACATATTATTACAAATCATCCACTTATCATTAACTGTACCCCGCTAGGCACACACCCAAATGTAAACCAATGTCCAGACATTCCATACGACGGCATCACACCAGACCATTTACTCTATGATTTAATCTACAATCCTATCCAAACAAAATTTCTAATTTGTGGAGAACTTAAGGGTGCAACTACCTGTAACGGTGCTAAAATGTTGGAGTATCAAGCTGAAAAAGCATGGCAAATTTGGAACAAGTAGTCTAATTGCCCTAAAATCAAGTTTCTCTTTTGTAATCTAAGGGGTTGTTAGTATATTTACTTTTTACAACAGCAAGAACTTTAATCATTACGACAATGTCAGAGAAAGATAACCTGCACAATGCAGATGGAAACGAGGATTTAAATAGCAAGGCTATCACTACTGCAGAAACAGTTGCTGACAACCAAGATGCAAGCACACAAGAGAGTACTCCAAGTGAAGAAACTGAAACAGTACAGCCTGTTGAAGAGCATTCTGAAACCATTGACACTACCGAAACGGCAGATACAACAGAAAGAGGTGAAAATGCTACATCTGATACAACCAACAACTCTGAAGCTGCCACATCTATAAAGAATGATGCGCATGTAGATGAAATTGAAGAATCTAATGCAGAAGACGCTGAAGATGAAGGCAATGTTGAGCGGCATTCTATAGAGGATAAAGACTACCACGCCATGTCTATGGAACAATTGGCTGATGAGTTTGAAACATTATTAAAGACTAAAAAAGTACAAACTATAAAATCTCATGTTGATGAGATCAAGTCTGAATTTAACTCTAAGTTTTCAGAAATTCTTGACGAAAAGAAAGAAGAGTTCTTAAGTGAAGGCGGAAATGAGATTGATTTCTTTTATTCCAGTCCCTTAAAAAAACGCTTCAATGCGCTTTACAAAGATTATAAAAACAGTCTTAATGCCTATTACAAAACCTTAGAAACCAATCTAAAAGCCAACCTAGAAAACAGGTTGCGTATTATAGAAGATATCAAAGGACTTATCAATGTAGAAGAAAACATCAACACTACCTATAAGCATTTTAAAGATTTACAGGAAGAATGGCGTAACGCTGGTCCTATACCTAGAGATAAATATAACAACGCATGGAATACCTACCATCATCATGTAGAGATATTCTATGACTTTTTGCATCTTAACCGCGATTTACGCGATATGGATTTTAAGCATAATCTCGATCAAAAATTAAAAATCATTGATCGTGCTGAAGAGTTAGCAAAAGACGACAATGTAACCCGAGCATTTAGAGAGTTACAAGTGTTACACAAAATGTGGAAGGAAGATTTAGGCCCTGTAGATAAAGAACATAGAGAGGCCATTTGGGAACGTTTCAGCAACGCCACAAAAACAATTCATGACAAGAGACAGGCCTATTATGCTGATGTTGATAAAGCCCATGAAGCCAATCTACAGAAAAAAGAAGCTATAATAGCTAAAATTGAGGCTATTGCCAAGGATGATTTAAGTTCTCATCAAGCTTGGCAGAACAAAATAAAAGTTATTGAAGGCCTACGTACTGAATTTTTCAATGCAGGTAAAGTCCCCATAAAGGTTAATGAAGCTACTTGGGCTAAATTTAAATCGGCAGTTAGAACATTCAATAAAAAGAAGAATTCATTTTATAAAGGTCTAAAAAAAGATCAGTATACCAATTTACAGAAGAAATTGGAATTGATAAAAATTGCTGAAGACCATAAGGACAGTGAAGATTTTGAAACTGTTACGCCATTGATGAAGAAAATTCAGAGTGAATGGAAAGAAATTGGACATGTACCTAGAAAGGATAGCGACAAGATCTGGAAGCGATTTAAAGCCGCCTGCAACCATTATTTTGACAAGTTGAATGCTGAACGCAATGCCGCCAATAAAGGTCAGGTAGAAGCCTTTGAGAAAAAAACCAAACTGCTTGAAGAATTGAAAGAGTTGCAATTAAGTGGCACACCAGAAGCAGACCTAGAGACTATTAAACAGAAAACGGAAGAGTGGAATGCTATTGGCCCTGTGCCTCAAAACAAACGTTTTATTGAAGGTAAATTTGGTAAAACAATTGATGGCTTATTCAATAATTTAAAGATGGATAAATCTGAAGTGGAAATGATTAAGTTTGAAAATAAATTGGAGCACCTATCACAACCGGAAGACACCCGATTGTTAGATAACGAACACCATTTTATCCGTAAAAAAATTGATGAAGTGCGTGGTGAGATTAATCAATTGGAAAATAACCTGCAGTTTTTCTCAAATATCGATGAAACCAATCCATTGGTAAAAGATGTATTGAATAACATTGAAAACCACAAGGAAAATTTAGCAGTTTGGGAAGAAAAATTTAAAAAACTGAAAGAATTGTATTAATTTAAAATTATAGTCAATTAAAATGTCCGAACCTCTTAATTGAAAGTTCGGACTTTTTTTATGGAGAAAAGTTGTTGTGAACGAAAATTAAAAAAGGTTATAAAAATCAAATCCTATCTGTGAAAACAGATAGGATTTTGACCCCTAACTAAACTAAATTTTTAATCTTAATTAATACCGCTTAAAATATAACTAAGACTACCTACTTATGATATATGAAACTAAGTTAAGTTTCGATATACCATATATACGTGCTTAATGTATTATTGGATTACGCAGATATATAAAATTTTAAACTTTTTTTGCTTCTTCCCAAAATACGTCCATTTCATCCAAAGTCATTTCAGATAAGGGAACATTGATTTCCTGAGACTTAGCCTCCAAATATTGAAATCTCTGAATGAATTTTTTATTGGTACGTTCTAATGCATTTTCTGGATTTATTTTCAAAAACCGCGCGTAATTAATAATAGAAAATAGCACATCGCCCAATTCGCTTTCCATTTTGTCCACATCGCCCTTGTCCACTTCCACTTTTAATTCGGCCAACTCCTCTTCTACTTTTTCATAAACCTGCTCTGGATGTTCCCAATCAAAACCCACACCAGCCACCTTATCCTGAATGCGGTTAGCTTTAACCATGGCAGGCAAACTTTTGGGTACACCTTGCAGCACACTAGAAGTGCCCTTCTCCTTTAACTTAATTTGCTCCCAATTGCGTTTCACGTCATCTTCATTCTCAACTTTTACATCTGCATAAATGTGTGGGTGTCGTTCTACCAGTTTATCGCATATACTATGGCAGACATCAGCAATATCAAAATGGTTCGACTCGCTCCCTATGCGAGCGTAAAAGACAATATGCAGTAATACATCACCCAATTCCTTTTTAACCTCATCAAGATCCTTATCTAAAATGGCGTCCCCTAGTTCATAAACCTCTTCTATGGTTAGATGTCTAAGCGATTCCATGGTTTGCTTCTTATCCCACGGACATTGTTCACGCAATTCGTCCATAATTGTCAAAAGTCGATCGAAAGCTTGTAATTGTTCTTGTCTGCGTTTCATAAAGGGAGTTTTAAAGATTTCAAAATTACGAAAATCGATACTGCTTGCGAATTAATTATTAGAATAAGAGTCAAACCACTTCGCTTTAAGAATCTAGAATCAAGATTTGCTTAAAAGTTTTTTACAAAATATAAAAACCCACAATTTTCAAATGAAATCGTGGGTTTTAAATAAAAGAGAATCAATTTTAAATCTTGATTCTGATATCTTTATTCTAATTACGTTTTTCTATTCTAATTACGTTTTTCTAGCGCTTGTATTCTTAGTAGATCCGCCTTTTTTAGTAGCCGAGGCTTTTGATCCTGCGTTTTTTGCCGATGCATTAGGTTTCGCGGTAGTTTTAGACTGCGCTTCTTCAACTTTAGCAGCAGATTTACTCTCTTCTTCCTGATCTAGTGCAGACAACAAATCATTAGTTTGTAAAATATTATACCACTGGATAACTTTCTTAATATCACTTGGGTACACACGATCTTCATCATAATCAGGCAAAACATCAAAGAAATATTCTTCAAGTTTGTCTTTAGAATCTTTATGGCTAATAGATGTTGGCTTACCATCTTCCTTTTCACGAACCTTTTTAAATACTTCACGTAAAGGCACCTCTTCAGTGAGTGTGTACATAGCAATTTCACTTAAAACACTAACGTTGCTATGTATATTTACAGTAATACGCTTCTTATCAAGTAACGATTCTGCGACAAAACCACTACGTGTTTGGGTTACAATTTTATATAACCCAGGTTTTCCAGAAATGGATAAAATCTTATCTAAACTCATATTCTTTATATGCTTTTTATTTTGACGGAGACAAATATATACCTTTGCCTTTAGGATTGTAAAAAATTAACGTTTCTTTTTCATCGCAGGAAAGCGCATCTTATAATCGACGCTGATGTTTCCTTTTGAAATATTAGCCAATCTACTTTTGATCAAACGCTTCTTTAAGGTTGATAACTTATCAGTAAATAAGATGCCATCAATATGATCGTACTCATGTTGAATTACTCTTGCTATTAGACCTTCAAATTCCTCTACCTGCGTGTTAAAATCTTCATCTTGATATTGAATTTTAATCTTAGGCTTTCTAAACACATCTTCCCTAACTTCAGGAATACTCAAACAACCTTCATTAAAAGCCCATTCATCACCAGTCTCTTCAAGAATTTCTGCGTTTATAAAAGTGCGCTTAAAGCCTTTTAACTGAGATTTCTCTTCGGCATTTAAATCCTCATCCTCAGCAAAAGGCGTGGTATCAACTACAAATAATCGAATAGCCAAACCTATCTGTGGCGCAGCTAAACCTACACCATAAGCCTCATACATGGTTTCATACATATTGGCAATGAGTACCTTTAAATTTGGGTATTCGGCTGAAATAGTTTCGCCTTCCTTTCTGAGAACAGGATCGCCATAGGCTATAATAGGTAAAATCATCGATCTTTAAATTTAGAGTGCAAAAATACAATACTTATTAAGATTTTAATAACCTCTGTAAAATTTGTTAATCCGTATCTATTGATTGTACAAATAACTTTGAAGGATAATGGTAGCGCTTATTTCGTCTACCAAGGCTTTGTTTTTGCGCTGTCCTTTTTTGAGTCCGCTATCAATCATGGTTTGGAATGCCATTTTTGAAGTAAACCGCTCATCAACACGTTTAACTGGCATTGCTGGAATAGCTTTTTCAAGTTTAGCTAAAAATGACTGAATGGATTCTTCGCTTTCAGACACTTCATTATTCATTTGTTTCGGCTCTCCTACTAAGAACAGTTCTACATTTTCTTTTGCAATATAATCCTTTAAAAACGGTAACAACTCTTTTGTGGCCACCGTAGTCAAGCCTGAAGCTATAATTTGAAGTTCATCAGTAACCGCAATGCCCGTGCGCTTCGTGCCGTAATCTATTGCTAAAATCCTTGCCATAATTGTGTTGTTGCAGGAGAAACCTACCCTGTTTTAGATGTTATTCCACAAAGTTACTGTTATTAAATTACGGAATAAAAGGTTTGCTTCTAAATTAATAGTTTTAATAAGACCTCACTCAATTATACTAATACATTTCTGAAAATTTGAGATCATCATCCCAAATATATAAGCAACATCTCAGAGATGTTTAGAGCGCTTTCATAAAATGATTTATAGGTTTATCTTTGTGAAAACTAAATTAAGACATGAAACAACTCCAACAAAATATTGAGAATGCCTGGGAAAATCGGGACTTACTTTCTGATAAAGTTACAGTAGACAGCATAAGAAGCGTTATTGAATTATTAGATAACGGCACCTTAAGAGTGGCTGAGCCCACAATTGATGGTTGGCAAGTAAACGAATGGGTCAAGAAAGCTGTAGTGCTCTATTTCCCAATTCAGAAAATGGAAACTTTTGAAGTTGGTATTTTTGAATATCACGATAAAATTCCTTTAAAACGTGGTTACGCCGAAAAAGGAATTCGTGTGGTGCCTCATGCTGTGGCGCGTCATGGTGCTTATATCAGTAAAGGGACGATTTTAATGCCAAGTTATGTGAATATCGGCGCCTATGTAGATGAAGGAACCATGGTTGATACATGGGCAACAGTGGGAAGTTGTGCTCAGATTGGTAAAAATGTGCATTTGTCTGGAGGTGTTGGTATTGGAGGGGTTTTAGAACCTTTACAGGCTGCACCAGTGATCATTGAAGACAATGCTTTTATAGGCAGCAGGTGTATTGTTGTTGAAGGAGTTAGAGTTGAAAAAGAAGCTGTTTTAGGCGCGAATGTCTGTTTGACAGCCTCCACAAAAATTATAGATGTGACGGGCGATGAACCTGTTGAAATGAAAGGTGTCGTCCCAGCACGTTCTGTAGTAATCCCTGGAAGTTATGCTAAAGAATTTCCTGCGGGCACTTATAATGTACCCTGTGCCTTAATCATTGGAAAACGTAAGGAGAGCACTAATAAAAAGACCTCATTAAATGATGCGTTACGCGAATACAACGTGGCGGTTTAAATTATAATAGTTTCTAGAATACTTTACTATGTTTATAAAGATGAGGACTTGCTTAATTGAGAAATTCAAATTTTTATAATTAACCCAGATTCTAAGTTTCTTTATAAACCTCATAATTCTATGTACTAAGTACGGTATACTATATAAACTGATTTCTAAAGAAAAACTTGACATCTTTTCCAAAGTTGTTGAGTTTTTCCTTTAGTGTAAACGCTGGAGAGTCATTTAATATTTTTAAAGCGGTATGCCCTTTTAAACGAATCCAAGTTCTGGAAACCTTTCTATCTACTGCATCTACTATAGATCCAAAATCAATCAGTTTTGCATCAATATCCATGTGCCATAAACGCAATGCTATGGCATTGGACGTACTACCTGCCGAAGGAATAATCAACTCCACTTTATCTGCATTTTTTTCTATCTCTGGCCACCATTCCTCTATAGTTTCATAGGCATTTTTTACTGGAATTTTAACGTAATAATCAATTGGGCCATACAATTTTTCAGCTACCTCTTTAGATGTAGAACCTATAAACATTTTCGATTTAGAGCGCACATGGTCATTCAGAAACCGACGTAGAGATTGGGGTTTAAAGACCGCCATACATTGAAAGATACACGGATTTTCATAAAGCACGTTTGTCTTAATATCCATAGTATCCATGACTTCTATCATTTCACTTTGCCATGAAAACTGCTTGTATATACCCTTGGCATGAAACTCATCATAAGGATAATTTATAGGACAGGAAATAAGGTAATTGTCATCCTTAATTCGAAAAGAACCTTCAATTTCTTTGGCCAATGCTTCATTATAGATATAATTCCTATGGTCTTTTTTTAATAAGGTTATAAATTCACCATCACCAAATCTCACAAAAAACAACCTTTCTTTTTGATGCATACGCTGCTCCAAATAATCAAAGGAATCTTGAATTGTCTTAGTTTTAATCGGGGCGTCCTCTAAGACCGTATCCGTTTTAAAAAGCTGATGATAATAATATTTTAAGGTTTTCATTATATGAGTTTGGGTATTACGGCGTATTCTGGTCGACAAAGGAATGGAAAAAAATTTATAAATTCTTTTTTAGTTATTTTGTAATGAATATTTAGAAGATATTTGCAACATGAAGATTGCTTTAGTGGAATTATCCGAGTCTCATGAGGAGTGTCTGTATTCTCAAGTAAAATTTCTTGTAGATGCCGGTTATGATGTTTTCTTAATCATCCACCCCAAAATTAATATAGAAGGTTATCGAGAACTTGTAACACATGTGTATTATTACAATTTTGATGCGCTTTCAAAACTAAAGCGAATTCCGCTACAGATAAAATTGACCAAATATCTGAAAAATTTTGACAAGGTCATTTTTAACACGGCGTCATCATCCAAAAGCTTAAGAAATATCGTTTTTCTCCTAAATGCTTATCAAACGGAATGTATTGGTATTATTCATCATGTTAGAAAATTGAATAAAAGTTTCACTCAAAAAATCATCAGTGCCAAAATTAAAAAATATTTCGCGCTGAGTGATTCCCTAAAGAACAACATTCAAGTTAAGGACACGGGTGTAAGATTAGAAAGTTTTTATCCAATTTTCTTTCCATCTGTAGAAAGATTGCCCTTAAACAAAAAAGAAAACGAGATCTGGATTTGTATACCCGGACGTGTATTTTATGATCGGAAGGACTACCAATTTCTGTTAGGGCAACTCTCAAAATTTAAACTCCCTACACATCTCAAGTTTATTATACTTGGAAACATCAACAATCACGATGGTTTACAACTTAAACAACAACTAG
Organism: Gelidibacter sediminis; assembly: GCF_004364975.1. Classification (GTDB taxonomy): domain Bacteria; phylum Bacteroidota; class Bacteroidia; order Flavobacteriales; family Flavobacteriaceae; genus Gelidibacter; species Gelidibacter sediminis. Next base: position 38,136 of record NZ_SOBW01000007.1, read on the forward strand.
AAAATCATCAGTTGTCAGATGCTTTTATTATTTTTGATCAGTTCGTACCAAATAATGTGTTTTACAATTATATTCAACAGTCTGATTTTATCATGCCGTTGCTTCAAAAACACGATAAAGATTATATAGATTCAAAAATTACAGGGGCTTTTAATTTGGCATTCGGGTTTAAGAAACCACTATTATTCCATGAATTTTATAAGGAAATTCCTGATTTAAGAAAAAATGGCATTTGTTATAATGAGCACAATTTTGAAACTACTTTAACCTCCATTGCGAATAAAAGTTTTGACATGAATACATTATATCAAGATGTAAAATGGTCATATAACCATCAACAAAAAAAATATATCAACTTTATAAATAGCTAAATGAAGATAGGTTTTGATGCTAAGCGTGCATTTCACAACAACTCCGGACTAGGTAACTACAGCCGGGATTTGATCCGCATGGTATCTCAATATTATCCTGACCATCAATACCTCCTCTACAATCCGAAACCTGGAAAAATTCCATTTAGACTAGATACTAATTCTAGAGAAATATTGCCAAACTCTGTTTTTTGGCGATTTCTGTCCTCATTCTGGAGACAAAAAGGCATTTTACAGCAGTTAGAAAAAGATCAAATACAGCTCTACCATGGGTTAACTGGCGAAATCCCGAGAGGAATTCAATACACCAACATTAAGGCCATCGTTACCATACACGATTTAATTTTTGTCCATTTTCCTGAACTTTACAAACCTATTGATAGAAAAATATACTTTAATAAATTTCAGTATGCTGCGGACCATTCTGATCTCATCATTGCCATCTCAGAACAAACTAAAAAGGACATTGTAAAATTCTTACATATAGATCCTAAACGCATTAAGGTGATTTACCAAGGTTGTAATGCTGCTTATAAAGCTAGATACACTCAAGAAGAATTTAAACAGACTACTAAGAAATTCAGGCTGCCAAAACAATTTATCTTGAACGTAGGTACAATTGAAAAACGTAAAAACTTGCTCAATTTAGTTAAAGCCATTGAAAACTCAACTATGGAATTGGTTGTCGTTGGAAATGACAAGAGTACTTATGCCCAAGAGGTTAAAAAATACATTAATGCAAACGGTATGGACCATCGGGTTCATTTTTTAAAGAATGTCAACACAGTGGAATTAGCACAAATCTACCAAATGGCCACAATTTTTGTCTATCCAAGTATTTTTGAGGGTTTTGGTATCCCTATAATTGAAGCATTATTTTCTAAAACCCCTGTCATCACTTCTCAAGAAAGTTGTTTTAGTGAGGCCGGTGGACCTGATTCTATGTACATCAATCCAGAAGATTTTAAATCTATTGAAGACGCCATCCATACCATTTCTGAAAATAAAGAATTACAAGAGCATATGGCCACACAAGGATTTGCGTACGCACAACAATTTAATGACGACGTAATTGCCCGGAAACTTTTCGAAACTTATAAAAGCGTATGCTCATGAAAACGATTTGCTATTTCAATAGCACTGATCAATGGGGTGGTGGCGAAAAGTGGCACTTAGAAACGAGTTTGTATATGCAAAAGCAGGGTCATGACGTGCTATTTATTTGTAATAAAGACAGTGAACTTCATAAGCGCTTGCAAAACACAAGCATAAGGTATGAACTCATAAAGATTACAAATTTGAGTTTTTTGAATCCGTTCAGTATTTTAAAAGTAAAACGGATTCTGATGAAACACCAAGTGGACGTCATTATCATGAATTTGTCTAGAGACTTAAAAGTAGCAGGGATGGCGGCTAAATTAGCAGGCGTCAGACGCATTATTTACAGACGGGGTAGCGCCATTCCCATCAAGAATTCAGTTATGAATCGCTACTACTTTAAATCTGTAGTTACCGATATTTTAGCAAATTCAATAGCTACTAAAGACACTGTGCTTGAGAAGAATCCGAACCTATTTCCTGAAGAAAAGATTAAGGTCATTTATAATGGTATAGATATAAAGACGTTTACCAAAACTGAAGGCAACCCGCTTTATTTGAAACAACAAGACGAACTGGTCCTCGCAACTCTAGGACGCATGGAGTTTGAAAAAAATCAAAAATTTTTGATAAAGGTTGCTCAAGAACTAAAGCTAAGACGGCTTAATTTCAAGCTTATTATTGGAGGCGATGGCAGTTTAAAGACTGAACTTGAAGAACTAGCACAAACGCTTAAAGTCTCAGATGTCATCATCTTTCCCGGATTTATCAATTCACCCCAAAATCTCATGTTGAGTTGCGATGTTTTTTTACTTCCTTCTCTGTGGGAAGGTTTTGGTTATGTGCTTGCCGAAGCAGCATTATCTAAAAAACCAATTGTGGCTTTTGATGTTGCCAGTATACCTGAAGTAGTCGTCGCCAATGAAACGGGATTTCTCACACCCCTTAACGATGTTCAATTATTCGCTGACAAAATTGAAGTGCTATACCACAATCCTGAATTGAGAAAGGAAATGGGGTTAAAGGGTTTTAACTTTGCAACCAACACTTTTGATAGCACTAAAATTCAAAGTGATATTGCTAAATACTTATCAGATGTTTAAGGTTGACTGTACCTTACAAAAACGCTATTTTTGTATTCCAATAATGCCATATAAACTTGAATTTTGCCATGATTAAACTCACTGCTATTATTCCCGCAGGTAATGAGATTCATAATATTGAAGCGGTAATTGCCTCTGTTGATTTTGCAGATGAGATACTAGTTGTGGATAGCTATAGCACTGATGGCACTTATGAAAAGGCACAGCAGTTAGCCACAAAGGTGATTAGAAGAGACTATCAATATTCGGCCTCACAAAAAAATTGGGCCATTCCACAAGCGCAATATGAGTGGATATTATTGATAGATGCTGATGAACGAGTCACCCCTGAATTAAAAAATGAGATCCTTAAGATTCTACAACAACCAGATCCACATTTTGTGGCATACTGGATAGGAAGAACAAACATGTTTATGGGTGAACAAGTTAACTATAGTGGTTGGCGTAATGACAAGGTCATCAGACTTTTTAAGAAGGATTTTTGTCGCTATGAAGACAAACAAGTGCATGCTGAAATTATTGCACACGGTGCCGTCGGAGTATTGCAACATAAACTCATTCATCACAGTTATACCACACTGGATAACTATATTGCCAAAATGAATAGGTATGCAACTTGGCAAGCTAGAGATTATGATAAAAAAACTGGAAGTCTAACGCCTTATCATTTTGTACTAAAACCATTTTGGGGGTTTATAAAACATTACCTTCTCCAAAGCGGTTTTAGAGATGGCGTTGTGGGCTTGACCATTGGCTACATGCAAAGTTACGTTGTCTTTATGCGCTATGTAAAACTATGGTTATTGAGGAAAAACAGAAATTGACTTCTGCGATGTGAATATTAGGATTAGGTTCCGGGCAGTTCAAACTAATAAAATATATAAGAAGTTTAAGTTGAATAGTTTCGTTTTCACTTTCAACTTCAATTTCAATATCAATTTCAATTTTAAAGCTATGCATAAAGAAATATCAAATGCCGTTCAGATTTTAAGAGATGGCGGTCTCCTACTCTATCCTACGGACACCGTATGGGGAATAGGTTGCGATGCCACCAATCCGGAGGCTGTAAAAAAAGTGTTCCATTTAAAAGAACGCCAAGACAATAAAGCACTCATTTGTTTAGTGGCTGACGACAGAATGTTGGGACGTTATGTCAAGGAAATTCCAAAAGTAGCTTATGATCTTTTTGACGTTTCAGACGACCCTATCACCATCATTTATGACGACGCTCAAAATTTAGCTCCTAATTTGATAGCTGAAGACCACTCCATAGCCATTAGAATACCTAACGATGATTTTTGCTTTCAGCTAATCAGACGCTTTGGCAAACCCATCGTTTCAACCTCTGCAAATATTAGCAGTCAGCCAACCCCAAAATCATTTAAAGATATAGCGCCCCAAATTTTAAAAGGTGTGGACTATGTCGTAAATTTGCATCGCGAAAAAATTTGTACAAAACCCTCTTCAATTATTAAGTTAAGCGCTAATGGGAAAGTGAAAATTATTCGCTAACGAAGATTTTACGCTGATTTCGTTTTTTTGATAAGACTGTTTTAGAATTTAAATCTATTTCATATTTGAACGATGCTCACACATCGCAACGCTATGCATAATTAAAAGTTACGAATTGTCAATGAGCCATTTTGGCAAATTGTCATAAATACTTATAAGATCATAAAATAGAATTGTCTTGTAAATTGTATGAGACCATCACATAAATAAAATATTCACGCTATCACTTTGTTTAATCCACAGATTATAAATAAAATCATTAGTGAATTCGTGGCAAAATAATAATGAACTTACACTTAGCATTAACGCATCCTATTTTTAAAATCATCTCTCAATCGGCAGCTGAACTAGGCATTGATGCCTATGTTATTGGAGGCTTTGTGCGCGATTATATTTTAGAACGCGGGCAACATAAAGACATTGACATTGTAGCTGTTGGCAGCGGAATTGCCCTAGCCAAACAAGTCGCCAAAAACATTCCTAACCGCCCTAAGGTTCAAGTCTTCAAAACCTATGGCACTGCTATGTTAAAATATGAAGACATAGAGATTGAATTTGTAGGTGCCCGTAAAGAATCCTACACCGAAGAAAGCAGAAACCCCATAGTTGAAAACGGAACATTAGAGGATGATCAGAACAGACGTGATTTTACGATCAATGCTATGGCATTGGGTTTAGGTGAAGCTAATTTTGGAACCTTACTAGATCCTTTTGACGGTTTAAAAGATTTGGAGGCAAAAATTATCCGCACGCCACTAGATCCTGATATCACCTATAGTGATGACCCACTCCGAATGATGCGTGCCATTCGTTTTGCAAGTCAACTCAAATTTACAATTGAAAGTGCATCATTGGAAGCAATTTCTAAAAATAAAGATCGGATCAAGATCATTACCAAAGAGCGCATTGTTGTTGAACTTAATAAAATTCTTGAAAGTGATGTCCCTTCTATAGGGTTTTTATTGTTAGAAGAGACGGGGTTACTGGAGTATATTCTTCCTGAATTGACTGCATTAAAGGGCATTGACGAGAAAGAAGGACAACGCCATAAAGATAATTTTTATCACACCTTAGAAGTGGTAGATAATATTGCTAAAAACACTGATGATCTTTGGCTACGTTGGGCTGCACTTTTACATGATATTGGAAAGGCGCCTACCAAAAAATTTAGCAAAAAAGTAGGTTGGACCTTCCACGGACACGAATTGGCCGGTTCAAAAATGACGTATCGCTTATTTAAGCGGTTGAAATTACCTTTAAATGACAAGATGAAGTTTGTCCAAAAAATGGTCTTTATGAGCTCTAGGCCTATCGCCTTGGCACAAGATGTAACGGATTCGGCCGTGAGACGTTTAGTGTTTGATGCAGGAGATCATGTAGATGATTTAATGGTGTTGTGTGAAGCCGATATCACCACAAAAAATCCTAAGAAGTTTAAAAAATACCACAACAATTTTAAACTTGTAAGAGATAAAATTGTAGAAGTTGAAGAGCGCGATCATATTCGTAATTTCCAACCCCCAGTATCAGGAGAAGAAATTATGGAAGCTTTTGGACTTAAACCCTCTCGAGAAATTGGAATAATTAAAGAGGCCATCAAAGAGGCCATTTTAGAAGGCAAAATTCCAAACGAGCATGAAGCGGCTTATGCCTTAATGCTTGTGGAAGGTAAACGTTTAGGATTGAAGAAGAATGAGGTGTGAGGCTTGAGGTGTGAGGCTTGAGGTGTGAGGTGTGAGGTGTGAGGTTTTAGATGTGGGAGTAATAAATTAATATAAATTGAAGTTCAAGTTCAACTTCAATTTCAATTTCAAATGCATGTAATAATGGCAAAACAAAAGGACAACAAGAAGGTCATATATTGGCTTCTTACAGGTTGTGCATTACTTTTTGTAATGGTGGTCGTGGGTGGCATAACTAGACTTACAGATTCTGGCTTATCCATGTCAGAATATAAACTTATCACAGGCACCATTCCTCCTTTAAATGATGCCGAATGGCAGGAAGCTTTCGCCGTTTACCAACAGTATCCCGAATTTCAAAAACTACATTCGCACTTTACCTTGTCTGATTTTAAGGCCATTTATTTTTGGGAATGGTTGCATCGGGTCATCGGGCGTTTGATTGGATTGGTATTTATTCTACCGTTCATTTATTTTATTGCCACGAAACAACTCACCGCAAAAACAATAAAGAAGTCATTAGTCTTACTTTTTCTTGGTGGATTCCAAGGTTTTCTTGGTTGGTATATGGTTAAAAGTGGTTTGGTAGACATGCCAGACGTCAGTCATTATCGGCTAGCCGCACATTTAACAACGGCATTTTTAACTTTCGCGGCAACTTTGTGGGTGGCATTAGACTTGATTTACCCGAATAAAAAACCAATCGACAAGAGTTTTAGAAACTTAATTGGCGTGGGTTATGTGGTCCTCATCCTGCAAATCATTTACGGTGGATTTGTCGCTGGTCTAAAAGCTGGGTTGCTACACAACCATTGGCCATTTATGAATGAAGGTAAATTCATCCACGAATCAGCTTATGCCATTGAGCCTTTCTATCTCAACCTGATAGAAAACCCAAGTGGTATTCAATTTGTACACCGGACTTTTGCTTATGTGGTGGTTGTTTTTGTCGCTATAATCTGGTATCGTGCCAAACAAATGGAGTTAACCAAGTTGCAGACCCAAGGTGTAAATAGTTTACTAGTTTTGGTTGGTGTCCAATTCTTACTTGGTGTACTCACCATCATTTACGGCGTGCCACTATGGCTTGGCGTAGCACATCAAATAGGGGCGTTTTTCTTGCTCTCAGCAATGACATTTACCTTACATCGCTTTAGTAGATAATAGAAAAAGCTTTAACTTTGCCAATTAAATTTTACACATGGTTTACAGATTCAGAATTATTCTAGACAACGACACCGAAGATGATGTTTTTAGAGATATCGAAATCCGCGAAACAGATACGCTAGAAGACCTGCATAACAGTATCACTCAAGCTTTTGGGTTTGATGGTATTGAAATGGCTTCATTTTATTTAAGTGACGACGAATGGAATCAAGGTGAAGAAATTTCAATGTTCGACACGAGTGAAGGTTACGATGAAGTGAGACTGATGGGAGAAACCACTCTTAATGATGTTGTGCATGAAATGCAGACCAAACTAATTTATGTGTATGATTTTTTCAGCATGTGGACTTTTTTCGTGGAATTAGCTGAAATAGTTGATGAAGCAGAAGGCACTGATTATCCAAATTTAATGTTCGTGCACGGACAAATTCCTACAGAAGCACCTCAAAAAACGTTTGAAGCTGACAATGAATTTGATGATTATAATGAGTTTGACGATGATTTGGATGTGGATGATTATGAGGACTTAGATTTTGATGAAAACTGGAATTAAAATAGTATCCGATTTTCTATCATCTCATCTCTCTTTTCTTTTTTCTTTTTTCTCTTTTATTAAAACACTCACAATATTTTCGTGTTCACATTTTCATAATTGCGCTGTACAAAGTCGAGCGCATTTTTAACAATTTCCCCCATATTTTTGCTGCGTTTAAATTTTAAGTCTTGCGTATAATCGAAGATTTTCATTTTTAAAAGCGTAATGTGTTCAGGTGTAGATAATGTATCATCAATCATACAATCTAGAAGCTCCCTAATACGTTCATGATAACTAATTAAACGTTTGGCTACAATAGATCGTTCTTCCAATTTATATTGGTCAATTGACTCTTGCTGAAATTTCTCCTGAACCAATTTAACCATTTCCAAATTCTCTTTAAAAAATTGTGGCCGGTAAACATTAAACTTACCTTCATAACTTTGTTGGTCAAAATCAATCGCCCTGATTTTGTACACCACATGGTCAAAGTCGTGGGTCGGCACAATCACATAGTTATACGATCGCATATCTCCCAACAGCCTAATCATACAACGCTCGTTGAATTTTACAAACTCTTTAGCAATTTGTGATCTTTCAGAAGGGGTACACTTAGGCAACATATTTTTTATAAATTCATCTCCTGGCACACCGGCAATATGCTCTTCAATCAATGTATCTTGATACACCAAAAAGTTTAGATTATATGGAGAAAGCATATGCTCCAATTCCAATCCATATATTCGTGAAGCATCTGCTTTCTTAACATAGAAATAGGTGTAATTGTCATTCAGAATGTTTCTGACTTTGATCCGGAAAGGTTTCGAATTCCCAAAGGTGCAATAATCAATCGCATCAACATTTAAAAATGGGATGGTACGTTCATTTCCATCAGAGTGCAATATGGTGTACACCTTCTTTAAACTTAAATCAATTTCTTGTCGCTCAAACTCGTTAAAATACACCCTTACCCAAAGCGTGTCATTATCATCTTTATCATATAAAGCCACAGCACCTTGAAAACGCAACAAGTCATCATAAAAAATTGGCAATCTTATATTCCTGTTGTATTCAGAAAGATAATTATGCAATTTCTCCGTAATGGGATACGACGGTTTACGTAACGAAATTTTAAGATCTTCCATAGCAATTAAGTTATCTCAAATGTAAGTTTTTATATTTACAGATGTAACAAATTTAACCATCACTCGTCATACGAGTAACTAATCAATCAAAAAATATTTTGGAAAACATCCTCAGCATCAACAACCTCACCAAAAAATTTGGCTATCTCACTGCCGTCAAAGACTTATCATTTACCATTAACAAGGGCAATGTGTATGGCATTTTAGGACCAAACGGCAGCGGCAAGTCGACCACACTAGGCATTGTCCTTAACGTGGTGAACAAAACTTCAGGTGATTTTAGCTGGTTTGAAGGACAGACAACGACGCATGACGCCCTCAAAAAAGTAGGAGCCATTATAGAAAACCCTAATTTCTATCCGTATATGACGGCTTACGACAACCTGAAGTTGGTTTGTAAAATTAAAGGGGTAGATTATGCTAAGATTGATGAAAAGCTGGGCCTAGTTGGGCTGTTAGATAGGAAAAACAGTAAATTCAGCAACTATTCTTTGGGAATGAAACAGCGTCTTGCTATTGCTTCTGCCCTACTGAATGATCCCGAAATCTTAATTTTGGATGAACCTACCAACGGACTTGACCCACAAGGGATTCATCAAATTAGATCTTTAATCAAACAGATTGCTAGTGAGGGTACAACTATTTTGTTAGCCTCGCATCTTTTGGACGAAGTTGAAAAAGTCTGCACGCATGTGGTAGTGCTTCGCAAGGGTGAAAAATTATATTCAGGACGTGTTGATGAAATGATTTCCAGCCATGGCTTTTTTGAGTTAAAATCAGCTCAGCAGGACACTTTAATTTCATTTCTACAAAGTAACCCTGATTTTTTAAGTGTTAAAGTAGAGGGCGACCTCATTACCGCCTTTCTTAATCAACCCATGGATGCTTCTATTTTTAACACATTGATGTTTGAAAAGGGCATAACCCTATCGCATCTGGTTAAACGCAAGGAAAGTTTAGAAGAACAATTCCTGAAATTAACTGACAACAATTAATCAATCAACTTCAACACTATGTATCGACTCATTAATTTAGAGCTTCAAAAATTATTATTAAATAGGGCAAGTAAAGTTTTAATCTTTATCTCATTTATTTTGCCATTTACAGTTTTGATTCTCTCTTCCATAAAAATTAACTTTTTCGGGTTTTTTACTTTAGAATTGGGGGAACTAGGTATTTTCAATTTCCCAATCATCTGGCATATCACCACCTTTTTTGCTTCCTATTTTAAACTCTTTTTTGCAATTGTGGTCGTCAGTATGATCGGTAATGAATATTCCAACAAAACCATTAAGCAAAATCTTATTGATGGTTTGAGTAAGAAGGAGTTTATCCTCTCCAAGTTTTACACCATCGTCTTATTTTCATTATTTGCGACCGTTTTAATAGGGCTGGCTACATTTTTTATTGGGCTCTACTATTCTAGCTACACAGAAGCTTCTATTATTTTTAGGGAAACAGAATTTCTGTTAGCCTATTTTGTAAAACTAGTTGGTTTTTTTAGTCTGTGCTTATTCTTTGGGATGCTTGTTAAACGCTCAGCCTTTGCCTTGGCATTTTTGTTTATACTCTACATATTTGAATGGATTATTTTTGGAGCCGCCACAAAAGCATTCACATTAGAGACCGCTTGGAAAATTAAGAACTTCTTACCGTTGGAATCTATGTACAACCTCATCAACCAACCGTTTCAACGTGTCGTGATGACCAAGTATCCTGATAATATTGATATGGCTTATGATTATGGTGTTTATTGGTATGAATTCGTCATCGTAATTGGTTGGACGGCACTCTTTATCTTTTTATCGTATAGACTATTAAAGAATAGGGATTTGTAATATATTTGAGCATACTACCATCCTAAACATTTCTTTTGAAACATTTTTTTAAGCTCGTTCTCATTTTCTGTGCTTTAGCCATTAGCCTTAGTGTCCAAGCGCAATACCCAACGGATTGTATCGATGCTGTGATTGTATGCGGGAATTCGACCGTTAACTTAAATGTTAGCGGCATAGGCACGCAAGAGCTCAATAATTCAAACACTTGCAGCAGTCGAGAAAACAACAGTATTTGGTTGCAAGTAAGCCTTGTTACTGATGGTACTTTAGGGTTTACACTAAAGCCAAATAGCAGTTCGATACAAGAAGACTATGATTTTTTTGTGTTTGGACCAAATGTAGCGTGTAACAATATTGGTCAGGCCATTAGATGCTCTACGACAAACCCATCCTCTGCGGGACTTGTCAATAACCATACTGGGATGCGAGCAACTTCATTTGACACTGCAGAAGGTCCTGGCCCAGATGGCGATAGTTTTGTAAAATGGTTGACCGTATCAGCGGGAGATACCTATTATATTGTTATTGACAGACCTATTGGGAATAGTGGATTTACTTTGGAGTGGACCGGTACAGCAGAGTTTTCTTCGCCACCCGTCAATGCATCCAACCCAATAGTAACGCCTCTCAATTTAGAAAAATGTGACACCGATTTGCCTTACGGCGATGGGTTTACCAGTTTTAATTTGGAAGCAAACACGCCTAAGATTAAAGGGGCGCAGAACAATGTATCCGTGACTTACCATGTGTCAGAAAGCGATGCTAACATCAACCAAAATGCACTGACAAGTCCTTACACCAACAGTTCAAATCCACAAAAAATTATTGCGCGCATCACAAATACCATCACTGGGTGTTTTGAATTGGCAGATTTTACCTTAACTGCCAATTTGGGACCTAATTTTCAAGCCCCGAGCCCACTTCAAGAATGTGATACAGCTTTAGATGGCAACAGTACCAATGGGCGCACCACTTTTAAGCTAAATTCCAAAAATCCTGAAATATTAAAAGGTCAAGACCCTTCTTCGCTTTCTATAACCTATCATGAATCTTTGGCTTCCGCCAATACTAGTTCAGACACCGGCGTAAATCCAAACTCTTATTATAACAGCGTTCCTTACCAACAGCAACTTTATGTCAGGATTGAAGATGCCGCAAATAAAAATTGCAGAAACATCACGACCTTAGATCTTATAGTCAATGCATTGCCATTAGCATTTAATACGAGTATTTTGCAGTGTGACGAAGACGGAGTGAAAGATGGACGCACGATTTTTAACTTATCCCAAGTTGAACAAGATCTTACGGGGAATACACCAGAACGCAGTGTATCTTATTATTTTACTAACACTGAAGCCAATTCTGGCTTAGGCAGTACAATAGATGGTAACGCTTTTAAAAACACTGAAAATCCGCAGTTGCTTTACGCTAAAATAACGAACGATGTAACGGGTTGTTACAGCCTTGCACAATTGCGTTTGGAGGTCAGTACCACCTCAGCCTATGATGCTGTACTCAACCATTGTGACGACGACGGAGAAGAGGACGGTCATTATACGTTTACCCTTTCTGATGCTGATGCTCAAGTTTTAAGAGGTTTACCTACAGGATTAGAATTGTTTTATTATCAGACGTATAATGATGCGCTTTTAGAAGTTGATCCACTGCCAAATTCTTTTAAAAATGCTATCCCTTATTCTCAAACTATTTACGCTAGGGTAGAAAACAGTAATGCCTGTTATGGAATCAGCGAGGTAGTACTTACCGTATTTGAGATGCCCAATGTCCAATTAGTAGCTGAGGCTATTTACTGTCTGAATACGTTTCCGGAACCCATCACTTTGTACAGTGACGTTATTGATCCGACGTCTTCAACATATACTTACGATTGGTCAACCGGAGAAACCACCTCCGAAATTCTGGTAAATGCTCCCGGGAGTTATTCGGTTAGAATAACAAATGACAATGGGTGTTATAAAGACAGAACCATCAACGTATCACCATCAAATAGTGCCACTATAACTGACATTAACATCAGTGATGCATCCCAAAACAATATGGTAACAGTTCTAGTTACAGGCGAAGGCACTTATGAATATGCACTTAATTCGATCAATGGACCATATCAGGACGAGGCCACCTTTGAGAATGTTGCATCAGGCTTCCACAAGGTATATGTTAGAGATACCAACGGGTGTGGAATTTCTGAACAACAAATTTCAGTTATCGGGTTTCCTAAATATTTTACGCCGAATAACGACGGTATTAATGATTACTGGCAAGTAGACGGCGTTAATGACCGGTTTCAACCCAAGACGACTATTTATATTTTCAATAGAATGGGCAAGTTGCTCAAACAATTAAATCCGCTAAGCAAGGGTTGGGACGGTACTTATATTGGGGAAGCATTATCTTCTGATGATTATTGGTTTTCTATAACTATACAAGATGGCAGAACACTAAAAGGCCATTTTACGCTTAAACGTTAAACTCCTTGATTTCACTTAGCTATTAGGCGTCAGCACTTCGATGCCTACCTTAACAATAAGGACTTAAAAGCGATTTTTCTGACAATTCTTAAGCCCTATCGGCTAAAATACTAAAGTTTTATGCATTTTGTCGTATTATTTTGCATTTCATCCAATAATTAAGTACTTTTCCACCCAAATTAAAATATAACAGAATACTCATTGCCCCTCACATGAGTTTCTTCTGGCTAAACTTGACCTAATCGAATGAAATCGTTCCAAATTTCCCTCCTTGCTCTTGCTTGTTTTTTGTGTAACACCGCATTCAGCCAACAAATACTAGTAGACGGCACCATCACCCCTAAAACGCTAATAGAAAACCATTTAATTCAAGGTTGTGTAGAGACTTCTAACATTGTATCGCCCATAAATGGCACAAAAAACGGGTTCTCTAGTTTTGGATATTTCGAACGGGGCGATTCCAACTTTCCTTTTGAGAATGGTATTGTTCTAACTACAGGTAAAGCTGAAGCAGGCGGAAACACAGTGATCTCAGATGATTTAAACGATGGCAATAAGAAATGGGGAGCAGATGCAGATCTTGAAACCGCATTAGGAATTACCAACACTCTAAACGCAACAGCTATAGAATTTGAATTCGCATCAACATCAAACCAGATTCAATTCAACTATATTTTAGCATCTGAAGAATATCAACAAGAATTCCCGTGTAACTATTCTGATGGTTTCGCCTTTCTAATTAAACGCGCCGGCACCACAGATCCCTTTACCAATATTGCATTAATTCCTGGAACCAATACCCCTGTAAACACCAACACCATACATAATGCTATAGTTGGTTATTGTGGAGCTTCCAATCCTGAATATTTTGAAGGTTATAGTTTAGGAGCTACCAATTATAATGGTAGAACCAAGGTCATGACTGCTACGGCTGCAATTTTACCAAACGTAAAATACCTTATAAAAATGGTCATTGCTGATCAAACAGATCATAATTATGACTCCGCAGTATTTATCGAAGGCAATAGTTTTAATGCCACAGTAGATTTAGGTGAGGACATCACTACATGTGCCAGTAGTCTAACCTTAAATGGAAATATTCAAAATCCGGAAGCTAAGTATTCTTGGTATTTCGATACTGCTGTCATTGCAGCTCAAACCCAACCGACTCTAGTGGTTGACCAGTCAGGCACCTATACCGTTAAAATAGAAATTCCGTTAGCAGATTCCTTTTGTACTATAGAAGATAGTATCACCATTCAATTAAGCTCCACTCAAACTGCCCAACCAATTACTGATTTTGAAGTTTGTGATGATGCGTCAGGTGATGGTATTGAACTATTTGATTTGAGTTTAAAGAATGATGAGATTATAAAAGCAGTACCTAAATCGACTTATAAAATTTCTTACCATTATTCTAATGAAGATGCCCTTTCCTATGCAAACGCCATTACATCTCCCATTTATAATACAACTAGTCCTCAGAAGGTATTTGTTAGAATTGAAGATACTGTAAATGGCTGTTTAGCGTATTCGTCATTTCATCTTGTTGTGAACACATTACCTAATATCGCACCTACATCAGAATTTCTTATTTGTGATGATGAAACCCCTGACGGACTCACGGAAATTGATTTGAAACAGCACGATGCGACCATAACAAATGGTAATACAGATTTAATAGTTAGTTATCACCAACTCAAATCCGACGCGGATTCTGGTGATAAGGCTATGGAATCTCCATATAGCAACACCTCAGCAACGGAACATTTTTTTGCTCGTGTAACCAATGTTGTTACTGGCTGTGTGATCACCACTGATGTCACTTTAAAAGTATTAGCCAATCCTGTTATTAACACTGGCCGTCATTATATTGATGCTTGCGATATGGATCATGACGGAATGGCTACTTTTGACTTAAATAGTAGTATCAACGCTGTTCTTGATGGTGCCGTTGGCATGACCACCAGTTTTTACGAATCATATGAAGAGGCGGTATTGGGTGCAAATCCCGTCCAAAACCCAGGTAATTATAGCAACACATTACCTAACATGCAGTACATCTATATAAAGGTTACCAATGCTGCAGGATGTTTTTCAATTACACCAATTGAACTACATAGTAATGTATTATTAACGGGGACAAACATTAAAAAGTTTTCTGTTTGTACCATAAAAGGTGAAACGCCAATTTTTGATTTATACAATATAGAGGAGGTAATTGCCAATGAGCTTCCTGATATTACTGTAAAGTTTTATGAGACCAGAGAGGATCAAATTGCTGGCAATCCACTTAATAAAAATCTGTCCTATACGCCACCAATGTTTCCCTATACTTTATATATCACCTTAGACAATACTGTATGTCAGGAAGAGGCTACAATTGATTTAGTTTTAAGTCCTATTGTAGAATTTGATTCTATAGGATCAGTCACCTATTGTGATACTGACCAAGATGGACTAACCTCTATCGACTTATCATCTTTTGACTATGATATTTATAACGGGCAAGAGGGCTATACGGTACGTTATTTCTTGACAGAAAAAGATGCAAAAAGCAACACTAATGTCCTACCTAATTTACATACCAATATTTCCAATCCGCAAGTATATTATGCAAGAGCCACTTCAACGATCACTGGGTGTTCTGGTGTGAATAGTTTTGAGGTTACCGTATTACCAGCTCCAGTTACCAATAAGGCATCAGATATTGTAATTTGTGATAATGATCAAGATGGTTTTTCAAGAGTCAATCTGGACGATAAGATAAGCGAAATTGTTCCGGACTTATATAACAGGTCTGTTTCATTCTACACAACATCAGAAAATGCGCATAGCAAGACAGAAGCTATTTCAAATACCAAAAATTATAATGCGAAAACTCAAATTGTATACACTCGCGTTGAAAATACTGCTACAGGGTGTCATGCTGTAGAACCCATAAATATCATTGTTAACACCTTACCTATTATTCCTAGCATCAGTATTTATAAATATTGTGAAGAAGACAGCGATGGCATTGGAAACTTCTTATTTAAAACAAAAGATGCTGAAATTTTGAAGGGGCAATCTGGAAAGCGAACATCTTATTACCTAAATTCATCAGATGCAGAAAATAGAATAAACGCCATTGATAAAAATAAAATTTTTTCAAATACTGTTAATCCACAAAAGATATACTTAAGAGTAGAAAACCATACAGACGTAAACTGCTATGCCACGGGATCCTTTACTATTGAAGTCGGCTCTAATCCTAAGTATAATGCACCTTCAGATTGGTTTGTATGTGACGACCTTGCAAACGATGGCGCTGAGGTTTTCAACCTTGATGAAAGAAGGGATGAAATAAAAAAAGGGATTCCTGAGAATTTGAACGTCACATTTTACCTTAGTCAAGATAATGCTGAAAAAGGAATTAATCCTATTGATGGACATTTCAGGAACACCCAAAATCCACAACTCATCTACGCCCGTATTGATAATGGTAATCTTTGTAAACCAATCACCAGTTTTAATATTGGGGTTATTAAGGCTCCTGAAGCCAATCCTTCCAAACCACTGATTAAATGTGATACAGACGATGATGGGCTTGTTGTGTTCAATTTAAAAGACGCGGAAGTTGACATTCTAAATGTCAGACAGGATAATCTTATGATTAACTATTATGAAGATGCGAATGCATTAAGACTTATTAAAACGCCTACAGCATATGCCTCAGGTGCAAAAACTGTATATATTAAAATTTCAAATACCATTACAAATTGTTATTTAACCCTTCCTATTGAATTAAAAGTGAATGTACCACAATACCAGAGCTATACAACAGCATTGTGTTTAAATACAGGACCAATTATGATTGGACCAGATATGGTAAATTCTAACGATAGTTACCTTTGGTCTAGCAATCAAAAATCGAGAGAAATTAAAATTGATAAGATAGGAATTTACTCAGTTATAGTAACAACTGCCTCTGGTTGTTTAACTACCCATACTTTTAACGTGATTGAATCAGAACCTGCGACCATCGAATTTACTGACCATGTAGATTTTTCTGACCCTAATAATATCACCGTTACCATCAGTGGTATCGGTAATTACATGTACCAATTAAACAACCTTAAACCACAAGATTCCAATGTTTTTGAACACGTACCAATTGGCGCTAATGTTATAACGGTCATAGATTTGAATGGCTGCGCTGAAGTTAGTAAACCAATATTGGTGTTGGACACTCCAAAGTTTATGACCCCAAATGATGACGGCTATTTTGATACTTGGCATATTACAGGCGTAGAAACATTACCAGGTACCATTGTTTATATATTTGACCGTTACGGAAAGCAATTAGCACAACTAACATCGACATCTCAAGGCTGGGATGGCACCTTTAACGGTCAAAAAATGCCGTCTACTGATTATTGGTTTGTTGCTGACATTAAGAAGGATAATACAGCCTTTCAACTTAAGGGTCATTTTGCTTTAAAACGCTAAATCTCCGACCATGTTATCAAAATCATAAAAAACGTCCATAATGCATCACATTATGGACGTTTCCTCTTATGGGAAATAATCTCTTTGAGATCACAGAAGAGTATTTAAAAGGATTTAAAGCTAAATTTCTGTCCTCCTACAGAGGCATCAGCCATAAGTCCTGCTTTTGGTAATGCAAATGCTACGACACCATCATTGTATCCAGCAGTTACTGCAACGCCAGATTTAACAGCCACAGCTGATGCTTCTGCAGAAAACTCAAAATGACCTTCTTTAAATTCTGCCAAATCAGCTTCTGATTCGAAAAAGATCACTTCTATAATAGCTTGTCCACCCGCCTGAAAACCGATGTCCACTTTTTTAAGATCTGCCATGCCTATAGCTATGCCATTTTCATAAACAACACCGTTTCCGGAAGCACCGCTTATAATAAAACCGCCTTCTCCCACATTCGGAAATATGACATATCCCGCTGCACTATCAAAATAATCGGATAAGGTTTCGTCTGCTTCAATGAGTTCCATCTTGGCATTTTCAGCATCAGACATGATTTTTTGGTCTTTTTCATTTTGTGCGAAGACGCCACACGTAAATATCATACAGGCGACTAATGTAAATTGTTTTAACGTTTTCATATGTTCTATTAAATTAAGAGTTGTTACGGTATGTCTTTATTAATAGTTTAGTTAAAATCCAAAAGTAAGGTGGCATAAATTTAGTCTGAAATCAAATTTTCAATTAACCTTAATGCATTATTTATTAATCCAAAAGATCGTTCTACACCAACTTAAAACACTGACTATAGGTATTTTAAAATTGGGGTTTATCTTCAAAAAACTTTGGTTAAATTTGCAAAATGAAGTTCAAAATCAAATCAGAATTTAAGCCCACTGGAGATCAACCTCAAGCCATCAAACAACTTTCACGTGGCATTGAGAATAATGATAAATATCAAACATTATTAGGGGTAACAGGGTCTGGTAAAACCTTTACGGTGGCCAATGTTATTGAAGAAGTACAACGCCCAACTTTAGTGTTAGCACATAATAAAACCTTGGCAGCACAATTGTATTCTGAATTCAAGCAATTCTTTCCAGACAATGCGGTCGAATATTTTGTCTCTTATTATGATTATTACCAACCCGAAGCTTACATCCCCGTGTCTGGGGTTTATATAGAGAAGGATTTGTCCATAAATGAAGAAATTGAGAAGATGCGTTTAAGCACAACATCTTCCCTACTTTCTGGCAGACGGGATGTTATCGTTGTTGCCTCTGTTTCTTGTTTGTATGGTATAGGAAACCCTGTTGAATTCCAAAAAAATGTCATCACCATTAAAAGAGATGAAGTGATTTCTCGAACTAAGCTGCTTCATAAATTAGTGCAAAGCCTCTATTCGAGAACGGAATCTGAATTCAATCATGGAAATTTCAGAATTAAAGGTGATACGGTAGATATTTTTCCTGGTTACGCCGATTATGGTGTACGCGTTCACTTTTTTGGCGATGAAATTGAAGAAATTGAAGCCTTCAATATCCAAACCAATAAAGTTATTGAAACGTATGATCGGATCAATATTTTTCCGGCAAATATGTTTGTGACTTCTCCTGAAGTCCTTCAAGGCGCCATAAAGGAAATTCAGGATGATTTAGTCAAACAACATGATTATTTTCAGGATATCGGTAAGCATTTAGAGGCAAAACGATTAAAAGAACGTACAGAGTTTGATCTTGAAATGATTAGAGAATTGGGCTATTGCTCTGGTATTGAAAATTATTCGCGCTATTTGGATGGCCGGTTACCGGGCACACGACCGTTCTGTTTATTGGATTATTTTCCTGATGATTATTTAATGGTGGTTGATGAAAGTCACGTCACCATCTCTCAAGTACATGCCATGTATGGTGGCGATCGAAGTCGCAAGGAAAACTTGGTGGATTATGGTTTCCGATTGCCCGCAGCCATGGATAATAGACCTCTTAAGTTTGAAGAGTTTGAAGCATTGCAAAACCAGGTCATTTATGTGAGTGCCACTCCGGCCGATTATGAACTTGAAAAAAGTGATGGTGTGTATGTGGAACAATTAATTCGTCCTACGGGCTTATTGGACCCTGTTATAGAGGTAAGACCTAGCTTGAATCAAATAGACGATTTGATTGATGAAATTCACCAACGTGTAGAAAAAGATGAACGGATTTTAGTTACCACTTTAACAAAGCGTATGGCCGAAGAATTGACCAAATATCTAGACCGGATTCAAATTAGAGTTCGCTATATTCACAGTGATGTGGATACATTGGAACGCGTAGAAATTATGCAAGATTTGCGCAAAGGTCTCTTTGATGTTTTAGTTGGTGTGAACTTACTGCGTGAGGGATTGGATTTACCAGAAGTCTCCTTAGTGGCTATTTTAGACGCCGATAAGGAAGGCTTTTTAAGATCCAATCGGTCCTTAACTCAAACCGTTGGTAGGGCTGCAAGACATTTAAATGGTAAAGCAATTATGTATGCGGACAAGATTACGAGTAGTATGAAACAAACCATTGATGATACCAACTACAGACGCGAAAAGCAAATGGCCTATAATGCCAAGCACAACATTACTCCAACTGCACTGAACAAGAGTTTAGACAGTATTTTGGCCAAGAACTCAGTTAGCACATATAGTTATGAAATTGAAGCTGCAAAGGCAGCGGAACCTGAGAGCCAATATCTGACAAAAGATCAATTAGAGAAGAAAATTCGCGAAAAGCGAAAGTTGATGGAACAAGCGGCAAAAGCATTAGATTTTATTATTGCTGCACAGCTTAGGGATGATATTAAGGCCTATCAAAGCAAATTGGAGGAGTTGAAAATGTGATGTGGGTTTGAGATTTGAGGTTTGAGGACTGAAGATTGAAGACTCAAGACTTAAGACTGAAGACTGAAGACTGAAGTATATATCATTTTACCAATAAGTCCCTGAGTCTATTAATTAATCTTACTTCAAATTAGAATTATTAATGAGACCCAGCTGCATACTGCCGACTGCAAACTGTCAACTGAAAACTGCTAATTGCCAATTCAATTATACTGAATCTTAAAAATATCAATAAGAAAATCTGGTGGGACAATTTTGTTGGGGAAACTTTCCATTAAATCCAACACACGATTTATGGATTCATGGCTTAATCCCATTCGCAATCCAAAATTATGCAGTTTCACCAGTTCTTTTGTAGTGATTTCTTGATCTATATTCATTAACAAGACCAGTCTATGAAATTGCACAATACGTTCACTGTGCGATTTTAAATGGACATAACTAACAGGTGATTCAAATAAATAATCAAAGTCATCTTGAGATATCTCTAATTGTTTGGCAACACCTAAAAGAAATTTATATTCGATGGATTTGATGGATGCGTCAGTCTGAGCAAATGCAATCATTTCCGAAAGGAGACTCAATTTTTCTATACGGTTTATCATAACAGATGGAATCTATTTTTGTCATTATAAAGTTAGGCTTATTTAAATTTTGATAATCGTTGATAATTAGTAACTTATCGAAAAATAATGTGCAATTCAACGTGGTTATTTTGATTTCATACACCACACCTAGATAACACTCTGTTTACTAATAAGTTATGATATTTAATATTAAATGCGCTATTTGCAACATCAATTCTCAATTTTAAACCGTGTAATCCTTATGAATTCATAAATTTGTTATCTAAATTATATCGTGTGGCCATGACATTTAAACAATTACTATTAACAGTAGGTTTAACCTATAGCCTTCTTGGACATGGTCAACAGACCGTCTCCTCACGAGTCAGTACATTTACAATTGAGGCCCCACAATTACAGTCTGACAAAAAAATTTGGATTTATTTACCCAAAAAGTATTCAGAAAATTCCAAACACTACCCTACCGTTTATATGCATGATGCCCAAAATCTTTTTGATGCAGAAACTTCTTTTGCAGGTGAGTGGCAAATTGATGAACACTTAGATTCCATTGCTGATGATACATCTATAATAATTGGTATTGAACATGGTAATGAGAAACGTATGGACGAATTAACGCCCTACGCCAATGAGAAGTATGGGGGTGGCAATGCCGACACATACCTAGGTTTTATAATAAACACCTTAAAACCTTATATTGATTCAACATATAGAACTCAGCCAGATTCTAAAAACACCACTATTTTTGGTTCGTCTTTGGGAGGGCTTTTATCTTTTTACGCTGTAATAAAACATCCTGAAGTGTTTGGCAATGCGGGTGTCTTTTCACCTTCATTTTGGTTTAACCATAATATATATGATGCGGTTTCAAAATCGAATATCCCAGCTACCTCACGATTCTATTTTCTTGCAGGTTCTGAGGAGAGTGACACAATGATTACAGAACTTGATAAAATGGTAGCACTCTTAATGCAAAAAGGCGTTACCAAAAGCCATTTCATGAAGATCACAATTCAAGGAGGTCAGCACAATGAGACTCTTTGGCGAGAAAATTTTCCGGATGCCTATAAATGGTTAACACGTAAGCAGTAATCCATAGTACTCAAATAAAAATGTTTCAATTATAAAATAGACCCTTACAATGACAAATAACGATATTTTTAAAAAGCTGCGCGTCGCACTGCAATTGAGAGATGATGAAATTATTAAGATCCTAGAGCTTGTAGACTTTAGAATTTCAAAAAGCGAACTTGGTGCTTTTTTCAGAAAGGAAGACCATCCCAATTATATGGAGTGTGGCGATCAGATTTTGCGCAACTTTCTAAATGGTTTAGTCATTCATTTGCGCGGACCTAAACCTGTAAAAGGAGACAAACCAAAACCCAAAAAAAAGAAAGACTAAGACAATGCAAACCAGTTATGAATTCTTCATGATGTTTAAACTATAATCAAAAAAAAGACCTCACAAGGTTTATTACATCCTGTGAGGTCTTTTAATATTAAATAGCTCGTTACGCTAAAACCGCCTGTACTTTATCAGCCGCTTCCTGGAACTCAGTAGCACTCATAACATCCAAGCCTGAATCATCTATCAATTTTTTAGCGATATCAGCATTTGTACCTTGTAAACGTACTATAATTGGCACTTCAATATTGCCCATGTTTTTATATGCATCAATAACGCCTTGTGCCACCCTGTCACAACGTACAATTCCACCAAAGATATTGATCAAGATAGCTTTAACTGCTGGATCTTTCAAAATAATTCTGAATGCTGCCTCAACACGTGCTGCATCTGCAGTACCACCAACATCTAAAAAGTTTGCTGGTTCACCACCAGCTTGCTTAATTAAATCCATAGTTGCCATTGCAAGTCCTGCACCGTTAACCATACAACCAACGTTTCCGTCTAAGTCAACATAATTTAAACCTAAAGCACCTGCTTCAACTTCAATAGCACTTTCTTCGCGTAAATCACGTAAATCTAAATAATCCTTATGTCTAAATAAAGAATTATCATCGATAGTCACCTTAGCATCCACAGCCATAATTTTATTATCACTTGTTTTCAATACAGGATTGATTTCAAATAAAGAGGCATCAGATTTTACGTATGCTGTATATAAATTTGTGACAAACTTGGTCATTTCTTTAAACGCGGTACCTTCAAGACCTAAATTAAACGCAACGCGTCTTGCTTGAAAAGGCAAGATGCCTGTGGCTGGATCAATTTCTTCTGTAAAAATGAGGTGTGGTGTTTCTTCTGCAACTGTTTCAATATCCATTCCACCTTCCGTAGAATACATAATCATATTACGTCCAGTTCCTCTATTTAAAAGTACAGACACATAAAATTCGCTAGTTTCAGTCTCACCAGGATAGTAAACATCTTCTGCAACCAAAACTTGGTGTACTTTTTTTCCTTCTGCTGAAGTCTGAGGTGTTACCAACTGCATTCCGATAATCTGTCCTGCAATTTCTTCTACCTCTTTAAGGTTTTTGGCCAACTTAACGCCGCCACCTTTTCCACGTCCACCTGCATGAACCTGTGCTTTGATCACATGCCATCCGGTTCCGGTTTCTGCGGTCAATTGTTTTGCTGCAGCAACAGCTTCATTAGCGTTTTTTGCGACAATACCACGTTGGATACGCACTCCAAAACTGCTTAAAATATCTTTTCCTTGATACTCGTGTAAATTCATATTGATCAGTATATAATTGTTCCGTTATTAAGTTTCTGAAAATGTTTCAGACTAAGCGGAAATCTCTATTTTTATGCAGCACAAAAGTAATCAACATAAATGTTTTAACCAATAAATTTAAGTATTGTTTGTTATGGCTTAAATCATTATATAATAGGATATGTTATTTTTAGGGTTTTCTTTATGCTTGAATAAAAAAAAGGATTTAGATTTACCGCTCTTAAAAATTCTCATAAAAAATGGAACAAAAAACCTTATTACAAATTGCTAAAGACTTCGAAAGTCCAGTTTATGTCTATGATTCAGAAAAAATTGAAGCTCAATACAAACGCTTAACTTCTGCATTTAGTAAGGTCAAGTCATTAAAAATAAATTATGCAGTTAAGGCATTGTCCAACATATCCATTTTAAAACTTTTTAAGACATTTGGATCTGGACTGGACACTGTGTCAATTCAAGAAGTAAAATTAGGCTTGAAAGCAGGATTTTCTCCTGAACAAATTATCTATACCCCAAACGGTGTGTCTCTTGAAGAAATCGAGATGGCGGCACAATTAGGTGTGCAAATTAATATTGACAATCTTTCCATCCTAGAGCAATTTGGTACACGCCATCCAAAAACGCCAGTTTGCATCAGGATTAATCCACATGTAATGGCTGGAGGTAATACTAATATTTCTGTAGGCCATATTGATAGCAAGTTCGGAATCTCAATTCATCAAATTCCTCATTTATTGCGCATCATTGAAAACACCAAGATGAATATAAATGGCATCCACATGCATACTGGAAGTGACATTCTTGATATTGATGTGTTTTTATACGCTAGTGAAATCCTATTTGATACCGCCTTACACTTTAAGGATTTGGAATTTATAGATTTTGGTTCCGGATTCAAAGTTCCTTATAAAGAAGGTGATATTGAAACAAACATTGAAGAGTTAGGTGAAAAGTTAACAAAACGTTTTAATACTTTCTGTAAAAAATATGGTCGTGAATTGACTTTGGCTTTCGAGCCTGGTAAATTTTTGGTAAGTGAGGCTGGTGTGTTCTTGACTAAAGTAAATGTTGTCAAACAAACCACGTCTACTGTTTTTGCACAAATTGACTCAGGATTTAATCACCTTATCAGGCCAATGCTTTATGGGTCTCAGCACGAAATCATTAACATTTCCAATCCTAATGGACGTGAGCGCTTTTACTCTGTAGTGGGCTATATCTGTGAAACGGACACCTTCGCAAATAATAGACGGATTAACGAAATTAGTGAAGGGGATATCCTTAGTTTTCAAAATGCAGGGGCGTATTGCTTCAGTATGGCGAGCAATTACAACTCCCGTTACAAACCTGCTGAAGTATTATGGCATAATAAAAAAGCCCATTTGATTAGAAAACGTGAGACTTTTGATGATATTACCCATAACCAAGTAGAAATTGATTTGGGTTCATAACTATTGCATGTGTGATCGTATTATTTAAAGAATTTAGCAAACTTATAGTATCTTTATTTTTTTAAATATTACTGTGTGCCAATATTTTATAACGCCATTTAATGAATTCTATACCACCAAAATTAATTAGACAAATTTTTGTAATTCTGCTCATGTTATTCATGGGTAGTTTAATATTTATAGAATTACTCCCGTATTTAACTGGTGTGCTTGGAGCCATAACCATCTATATATTGTTTAGAAAATGGATGGCCACTTTGGTAAAACGTAAAAAGTGGAATCCCACTTTGGCAGCTTTATTAATTATGCTGATTTCATTTGTTGGCATTCTCATTCCACTTACAGGCATTGTTTGGATGTTAAGCAATAAAATAGGAAGAGCCGTTAATAATAGTGAGCAGGTAGTTACCGCATTTAAAGAACAATTGTCTAGTATTCAGCATTATGTAGGCTATGACATTGGCTCAAACATTGATACGGCCGCTATTACAAGTTGGGTGTCCCAAAATTTACAGAACCTTGTAGGAGGCACATTTAATGCTTTTATAGCCATTGGTTTAATGTACTTTATGTTGTACTACATGCTGACCAATAGACGAGAATTGCGAGAGTCCTTAACGGCATATATCCCAATAGATAACGTCAATCTCAAAGAAATTGGCAATGAAATTCAAACCATGGTGCGATCTAACGCCATCGGCATTCCGTTAGTGGCAATTGCACAGGGTGTCATAGCGCTCATTGGTTTTTTAATTTTTGGTATAGACGAACCTTTCTTTTGGTTTGTCATTGTTACCATAGGTTCTATGATTCCTTTTGTGGGAACCCTCATTGGTATTATTCCCGTATTTTTAATTAGCCTTTCCTCTGGAGATACATTTCAGGCATGGGCCATTTTGATTTACGGTTTTGTTGTGGTAGGGTCTACTGATAACATTATCAGACTCTATGTATTAAAAAAATTAGATGATGTTCATCCATTAATTACTTTAATAGGCGTGATTGTAGGGGTTCCAATTTTTGGTTTCATTGGGTTAATTTTCGGGCCTTTATTAATCAGTCTCTTCTTAGCGCTGGTGAGCATTTACAAAAAGGAATATGGGAAAGCATTGCCTTCTAGCAAACGAAAAATTCTTTAGTTTTCCTGAACGGATTTACTAGCATCAAGACCAACCCCATCTGTCTTAAATCAATTTAGCATCCCCACAATATATTGGAACAACTTTTTGTAAAAAAAGGTCATCCGTTCACCCTTTAAATTGGAAGTTAAAAAGGAATAGTATTTATTAAATATCATAAACCTGACCGGGCATGGATATAAATAAAGAACAAATAGCGAGGTTTGGATTAATTGCTATGGGAGTGGTGTATATCATTATTGGGGTAATGACTGGCCTGTCGGCATTTAATTGGGGTGGAAAAAAAACTGGAACCAGAGGCGCCATAATGATCTTAGCCAATCAACCCTTAGGAAAAGTCTTATTAGCTGTCATAGCTCTTGGCTTAAGCAGTTATGTTTTCTGGAGATTGTATCAAACTTTTTTTGATACGCGAGAATTGGGGTTCACTTTTAATGGTCTCCTCAAACGCGCTGGTTATTTTACAGGTGGTGTATTTTACGGATCATTGGCTTTTATCGCTATAAAAATTTTCTTAGGAGGTGACTATGAGACTAATCAGGATGTCATAGTTGCACTTCTAAACTCGCAATACAGTAGTTTAATATCTGTCATTTTGGGATTGATTTTAGCCGGAAAATGTGTATTTGAAATATACTTCATTCTCTCTAATCGCTTTAAAGAAGATGTGCAATCCTCAAAAATGCCTAAAGAATCGAAATCTACTTTATTAAAATTTGGTGTCCTAGGTCACTTGGCCCGTGCAGTCGTTTTTGGTATTATGGCGTTCTTAACCGCTAGGACGGGTCTTACGATTAGAAATGATGAACTGAGCAAAATAACAGATGCCTTTCATTTCCTGAACCATAAGTTTGGAGGTATAGTCCTAAGTGTTGTGTCTGTTGGACTCTTGTGCTATGGATTGTATATGTTTGTTAAAGCTAAGTATTTATACATTAATATGTGATGGAAATTTTTTAGTGGAGATGGTGGTAGGCTTTAATTACAGGCACATAAGAGGAAATTGAGCGCTGGCCCCCTATTTTAAAATGACATCATCTTCTGTTTCAGAAATTCCATCTTTTCCTTTGGAAAATATGTGATAGGATTTGCCTGAATCCTGACGGCAATACTCAAACTCACGATTCCAATGGTCCGTAATCGCATCCCTTAATAATGGATTGTTTCTCATAATGGAGTTGAGCTGTTCTGGATACGTTCCATTAGTTTGTTTTTCATGCCCTAATAGTAACACCACCTCATTCAACTTTTTGAGTGTCTGCTTTTCTGAATTGCCATTCAAAAACAGATATATCCGTACAAAAAACAATGACGGAATGATAATTAGAAGTATAAGAACAATATGTTTTGTGGGCGCCCAGAATTTCTTTTTTTGATGTTCAGATTCTTTCACGCAATCCCGCTGTTGACGTCTCTTAATCCAAAATTTAAAATCTTGGAAAATCATTAGAATTTCGGCTAAGACCTCAGCAATACCTCCCATTAGATAATTTAGTCCTTAAAAGTGTCATTAGTAATTTCAACAGCAGTGCCATACGTATCGAAAAGATATACTAAAGACGCCATAGTTGCCGCTCCTAACTCAAGCTCTCGTTTATTGACCGCATCAAATGTATCATTTGCCGCGTGATGATGGTCAAAATAACGTTGAGAATCTGGTCTCAAACCCGCCAACACAATTCCATCAGACTTTAGAGGTCCAATATCAGCACCACTTCCGCCTTTTTCGAAGTAGTGTATCAGATAGGGTTTAAATAATTCTTTCCAACCTAGAACCTTTTGGAACTGGGCATCACTACAGTCAAATGAGAAGCCACGAGGCGTAAAGCCGCCTGAATCACTTTCTAGTGCGAAGATGTGTTTCTCGTTCTTAGATTTAGCAATCTCAGCATACTTCTTACCTCCTCTGAGCCCATTCTCTTCATTCATAAACAAGACCACCCTAATGCTCCGTTTAGGTGTGATGCCACTTATTTTTAATAATCGCAATACGTCCATGGACTGTACCACTCCTGCGCCATCGTCATGAGAACCATCTCCCAGATCCCAGGAATCTAAGTGCCCACCCACAACAATATATTCCTCAGGAAATTCTGACCCTGTTATTTCGCCGATTACGTTATAAGATAGGACATCATCCAACTGTTGGCAATTTTGCTTAAAAAAGAAGCTCAATGACGGATCTAATGCCAACATCGTACTCAACAATTCGGCATCATTTGTACTAATTGCAGCTGAAGGTATGCGTTGGGACACTGGCAAATCGGCATAAGTCATACTACCGGTATGCGGAAAATCGTCCAACCTCAAATTCAATGAGCGGACAATCACCCCAACAGCCCCTAATTTTCCTGCTTCGTAAGCGCCAGAATACCGCTGATCTGAGCAGCCACCATAGGCTTCAAAAGTATTTATCAAATCTGCTTGCATCGGTCGGTTAAAAAACACAATCTTACCTTGCACTCTGTCTTTCCCTAGAGCTTTAAGTTCATCAATACCCATCACCTCAACAACTTGTGCACGGACGCCTCCATTGGGTGTTTCAACAGAGCCACCCAAGGCACAAATATTAACATGTGTTGTTTTTCCCTGTTTGGTTTCTATATATGCAAATTCTGGCAAACCCCTTATCCATTTAGGTACCATTACCGGTTGCAACCAGACCTTATCTAACCCTAACTTTTCTAACTCTTCTTTTGTGTAAGCAACCGCCTGTTCTGCTCCATAGGAGCCTGAAAGTCGGGCCCCGATATTATTTGACAGATGGCGTAACCATTCATAACTTTTTCCATCAGTTAAAGATTGGCTATAAATTTTTTTAATGTTTTCAGCATCTGACTGGGCTGAAATTTCTAGTGTCAAAACCAGTAAGAAGATGAAGTTGAAGTATTTCATAAACGGTATTAATTGTGATTATAAGCTTTCGGCAACCCTTAAGATCAGACTGTATGAACTGTTTAAAAATCGGTCCTGCTGCATAGTTAAAGGGGATTATTCGTTTCTTAATTGTTCTCTATACAATTCAATGTTGGCCTTAATATCGTCATCCAATTCAGGTTCTCTAATGTCCTTATAAGTCTTTAACGTATCATGAAGTATTCGCGCCACTAAATAACGTGCTATTTTTTTATCATCACTAGGAATAGCATACCATGGCGCATGAGGCATTGAAGTTCTATTCAGTATCTCTTGGTAACATTCCATATAGTCATTCCAAAGTTTACGTTCTTCTAAATCTCCTGGTGAAAATTTCCAGTTTTTATCTTCACGATCCAGACGTCTTAACAGTCTGTTCTTCTGTTCTGTTTTTGAAATGTTCAAGAAAAATTTAAATATTAACGTACCGTTATCTGCCAGATGTTTTTCAAAATTATTGATATCCTCAAAGCGTCTGCTCCAAAACTTATCATCAATATCTTCTACGGCGTCAATTCCTGGAATATTTTCATTTAAAATATAAGATGGATGTACTTTAGTAACCAACACATTTTCATAGTGGGTGCGATTAAAAATACCAAATTTTCCACGTGCAGGGAGGGCAATATAATGACGCCATAAAAAATCATGTTTGAGTTCTAAACTCGTTGGCACTTTAAAGCTGTGCACTACGACACCGCGAGAATTAAAATCTTTAAAAACCTCGCGAATTAAACTATCCTTACCGGCTGTATCCATGCCCTGTAAACACACCAAGACTGCATATTTTCCGTGGGCGTACATCTTGTCTTGAATTTTTCCTAATTTTTTACGAACATCTTTGAGTCCGTCCTTCAAATTTTCCTTTGAAGCGTTTAAATCGAGACTTGTTTGTAATTGTTCAATATTAATAACTTCTGTAATTTTAAAATCTTCGGTATTAATGGCTTTCATAAAATTTTTGTTTAAGAATATCGGTATTAAGCTACTTATGACTTTTATCTTGCTTAATCATTAGATTGATCTTCTTCTATAGCTTCATCATCTTGAATCATTAGTGGGTGATCTTTTACTTCCAATCCTACAATTTTAATCATACTACTTACCGCGTTAAATAACATCAACACCACACTAATCAACCCACCACTCAATATGGACGACAATGCCAAACTTACATAATAGATGGTGGTGTACCACGTACTGGGTACATTATCAGCTTCAGTTATGGGAATATTTAAAAATTGAAAAAATATAATGGAAAATATAAATACAGCTGTATCTATTTTGGCAATGAGCAAAATATGTGTGTAATGTTCTTTGGTGAGTTTGGATTTTGTACTTGAACTTACACTAAGCAAGGTAAGCAATAGCGCCAAAATGGTGGCAGATGCTAAGGCTATTGTGTTACACAAGGTATTGATACCGGGCAATGATGATTTGATGAGGACCTTAGCTTCATACCCACTAATATTACCCATAAAATAGGCACCCAGACCCATGGTTATAGCAGAAATAATACCTCCGTAAAGCGCTCTTCTGTTATATTGGGTCAGTTTAATCATTTTTGTTTATTTTGAAGCAAATAGATTGACATCATTTTCACTGACTTCTTTCTCACCAAGGATGATGAGACGTTCCACAACATTACGTAACTCTCTGATATTTCCCGTCCAATCATAGTCTTGCAATTGTTTTATGGCCTTATCACTAAAACTTTTTGCTGCAGTACCATTCTCAGCGGCTATTTTATTCGCGAAATATTCAATCAATAACGGAATATCTTCACGCCTATCATTTAATGGTGGCACCTGTATCAAAATTACAGCCAACCTATGGTACAAGTCTTCTCTAAATCTGCCCTCTTCTATTTCTTTAGTAAGGTTTTTATTGGTAGCCGCCACAACACGAACATCCACTTTTATATCCTTATCACTACCTACGCGTTGTACACGACTTTCCTGAAGTGCGCGCAATACTTTGGCTTGGGCAGAAAGACTCATGTCGCCAATTTCATCTAAAAACAAAGTTCCGCCATTGGCAGCCTCAAATTTTCCAGCTCTATCCTTTACAGCACTGGTAAAAGCGCCTTTTACATGTCCGAACAATTCACTTTCAATCAACTCGGAAGGAATCGCAGCACAATTTACTTCAATAAGAGGCCCTTTGGAACGATCACTTTTTTGATGAAGCCAGTGCGCTACAAGCTCCTTACCTGTACCGTTTGGCCCAGTTATTAAAACTCTAGCTTCAGTAGCAGCTACTTTTTCAATCATGTCCTTAATGTGGGAAATAGCTTTGCTTTCTCCGATCATTTCAAAGTTTTTCCCCACTTTTTTCTTGAGCATCTTGTTTTCTACAACAAGTTCTTTTCTATCTAAAGCAATTCTTACCGTATTAAGAAGCCTGTTTAAATCAGGTGGCTTGGAGATGTAATCAAATGCTCCAAGTCGCATCGTATTGACAGCGGTATCTAAATCGCCATGCCCAGAAATCATCACCATTGTCGTTTCTGGCTTAATTTTCTTTACGGTCTCTAACACCTCTACACCATCCATTTTTGGCATTTTAATATCACAGAGGACCAAATCATAATCTTCCTTTTTTATTTTTTCAATCCCCACCAAACCATCTTCAGCCTCTTCTACTTGATAGGAATCGTTTTCTTCAGAAAGAATTTTAACCAATACCCTTCTGATGCTTGCTTCGTCTTCTATGACTAATATTTTTGACATTTTTAATATTTAATTTTTAAACCTGTTCTAAAATAGAGTGTATTTTTATCATCAATGGTATAAATATCATCTCTTTTGTTATTTCTCAATCTATAATCATTGGAAATACTATAAGCGGCATACCCATAATACAAAAGGTGTTCCGTAAAATAATGTTCATAACCCAATCCGCCTAGAATAATAGTTTGGGATATGTTTTCTGCGCGTTTCCCATTGAGTAACTTTGCTTCTTGGAGGTTGGCAAAAAAATTGTCTAAGGTTACAAATGCCTGTACATGATTGGAGTCGTCAAATTTATAACGCACATTCGTTTTTGGAACCCCCAAGGTGTACGTCCAATTAGGATGGAACTCTCTATAATAATTGAGAATAGGCAACGGATAATTCCGGCCTGGTGTTGTTGAATAATCTAAGCCTAAAACCAACCTATTCGGTTTGTCTGCTGTTCCTTCCTTAGTACGATCCCGTATAGCATAGGTGCTAACAAGATACAAATAATCATCAGATACCAGCTTAGAATTAAAATTAGATGCCAAACGCATCCCTACTTTAAATCCATAATACCAATCATTATCCTTCATTTTATGCAGATACCCAATAGAACCTTCAATTGTTTGTATAGAATTAAGGTCGGTGGTATTAAAAGGAACGTCGTCAAATTTGAGGGCGATGTAACGATAGTCGCCTCCTACAACAAGATAACCATTGTTTTTTAATTTTAAAGGCAATTGAAAAAGTCCTCTAAATCTATTTACCGAATTTTGAGTACTATTATTAGGAAGATGCAAGTATTCAATTCTCAATAGATCTGATGTTTGCGCTGATAAATTTGTACTGATTAACAACAGTATCAAAAAAACAATGGTGATTTTTATGCGTTGCGACATAAGCCTAAGAATTAATTTCAGATGAACCGCTTATGATATGAATATCTCGTTGTGGGAACGGAATACTAATCTTGTGTTCTCTAAATAATCTATCAATCTCAAAGCGCATATCACTTTGAGGAAAACGTGCATTAAAACTATCATTTATTGTAAAGGCCACTTTAAAATTTAATGAACTCTCTCCAAAATCGGTAAATAAAACGGCGGGCTCTGGTGTTTCCAAAACAGCTGGATGATTTCTGGCTACTTCCAATAAAATTTTCTTGACGAGTTGCACATCACTTCCATAGGCCACACCAACAGTTACATTTTCTCTAGTAGTAGCCCCATTTTGTGTCCAGTTGTAAAGGCTATTGGTTAAGTAGAAATGATTTGGAATTACCAACACCTTATTATCTGCAGTTGTGGCCCTCGTGGTCCGTAATTTAATTTCATCTACCCGTCCAATTTTTCCGTCCAACTCAATAATATCGCCAACATGGACCGTTTGGTCAACCAAAATAAAAACACCTGAAATAATATCCTGAAACAAGGTTTGGAGTGCCAACCCAATTCCCAGCAATAGCGCCGCTGAGGCAGCAAAAACACCAGTTACGGGTACTCCAAATGAATGCAGCATGATAAATAAGATAATCACATAAATCAAGTATCGACCATAAGAAAATACGGTGTTGAACTTTTTCTTGTTTGGTAAAGGTAGATTTCTTGTAATAAATTTATTGATCAGCCGGAGCACTATTGTGGCGATAAATAAAACCACAACTAGTACTATAATATCTTGTACGCTAATGACAATATCTTTGCTAAAATGAATTGATAAATTCAGAAAATCTTTAAGCTCTTCCATAGATTTTTTAATACTTCAACCATTTGAATAATTCTTTGTAAGTCGGTTTTTTACCGTACATCAAAATACCTACTTTATAGATTTTTGCCGCAAACCATACAGTTAATGTAAATGTGCCAACTAATATGGCAAACGACAATAACTGCTGCCATATTGGAACACCAAACGGGATTCTCATTAACATAACCACTGGAGAAGTAAAAGGAATAAATGAAAATACCGTAGAAACCGTACCATGCGGATCTTCAATAACTGTAAAAACACCTACATATACCGCTAAAATAAGAGGCATGATAATAGGCATCATAAATTGTTGTGTATCTGTTTCATTATCAACTGCTGCACCGATAGCCGCATATAGGGAGCTATACAACAAATAACCACCAATAAAGAAAAATAAAAAGGCCACACATAAATTCAAAATTGGCAAATTGACAAACCCAGTTATTAACTCCTGAGCCATATTTTGAGCATCTGAATTTGACATTGCTTGGTTCATCATTTCCTGCTGGGGCGTTTGCATCTGCATGATATCAATGCCAAAAATTGCTGAGACTACAGATAACAGTACACCTCCTAAAATTATCCAAATAATAAATTGGGTGACGCCTGCCAATGAAGTTCCGATGATTTTTCCCATCATTAACTGGATTGGTTTTACAGAAGATATGATGATTTCAATAATCCGGCTGGTCTTTTCTTCAATAACACTACGCATGATCATATTACCATAAATAATAATAAACATGAACAACAAATATCCTGCAGCACCTCCAAAAGCTAATTTTAAATAACTATCAACTTTTGAGGTTTTCTCTCCTTCAAATGTTTCTTGAGCAATATTAACTCTCGTTTTTGACGCTAAAATTTGAGCTATATCAACACCCTCATTTTGTAGTTTAATATCTGACAGACGTTTTTCAATTTTACGCTCCAATCCAGAAATTATGGTTAATGATGGCGAATCATCTGAAAAGAAATTAACAGACTCTACGACATTAATGGAATCTGAACTTTTTTTAATGTACAACAATCCGAAGTCGTTTTTAGCCTTAACTAATTCTTTAGCTCCCTCAATGGGCATGGAATTGATAATGGTATAGGTCGTAAATTCAGATGTTTCAAAAACATCAGCAACCAATCCTGTTTCATCCAAGATTGAAATGGTACGCTGCTTATCATTGTTCATCTGAGATAAGTATGCAACAACGGCAATCAGTGCAATCATGATCATCGGACTTAAGAATGTCATTACGATAAAGGACTTGTTGCGCACTTTATTCAAATACTCCCTTTTAATGATCAGCGGTAAATGATTCATTATTTAGTTATTTTTTACAGTTTGAATGAAGATATCGTTTGCACTTGGGATGACCTCAACAAAATGATGAATTTCAGCCTTGGAGGTTAAAAAACTTAACAAATCATTAGGCGATGTATGTTGAGGCAATTTAATATTCATTTTTATATCATCACTCAAATTTTTAAATGTGGCAGGAAATACTTCAAATTGTTCTTGAATGGCTTTCTTAACCAATTCCGGATTTCCAGCTTGCAAACCTACTTCAAAGGTGTTGGTCTTAAACTGACGCTTCACATCTGTTAATTTTCCGTCCAACACTTTGTTAGATTTATGGATAAGTGCAATATGATCACACAGTTCCTCTACAGATTCCATACGATGTGTGGAAAAAATTACAGTGGCACCTTCATCTCTCAACTGTAAAATCTCATCTTTAATCAGAGACGCATTGATAGGATCAAAACCCGAAAACGGCTCATCAAAAATCAATAATTTTGGTCGGTGTAAAACGGTGACAATAAACTGAATCTTTTGGGCCTGCCCTTTACTGAGCTCTTGAATTTTCTTATGCCACCAATCGCCGATATCCAATTTATCAAACCAATATTTAAGTCGTTCTTTAGCTTCCTGTTTGGTAAGTCCTTTAAGCTGCGCTAAATAAATAGCCTGTTCTCCAACTTTCATTGATTTATAGAGACCGCGTTCTTCCGGCAGATAGCCTATATCTCTAATATTATGTGGCTTTAGCGGCAAACCATCTAAAAGAATTTCGCCAGCGTCGGGCATAGTAATTTGATTGATAATCCTGATAAGTGTGGTTTTACCTGCGCCGTTAGGGCCAAGAAGCCCAAAGATGCTTCCTTTAGAAACTTCAATAGAGACATTATTTAATGCCTTAAAGTCTCCAAAACTCTTAGAAACAGAATTAGCAACCAACAAGTTGTTCATAAAATAAGGTTTGAAAAGTACAGTTTAAAGATGTGTAAAGATATTAAATGTTAGAACTCAGAAACGCCAATACACTCAAATTTTTAACCGAAATGCAATATCTCCTTTAAAAAATTTCAAACTAAAATTGCCTATAAAAACAAAACCCACCCTTAAAAAATTAAGGATGGGAAAAAATTGCTATGAAAAAGAAAAATTATCACTAAAAATATTAGTGATACTCAAATATAGTCATTTTAAATAAATAACCCTTTGGTTATGAAAACATATCTTTTACTTTCTCAAAAAACGATTTGTCTGAACTTTCAGGTTTTGGAAGAAAATGTTCGTCATTTCTCATCCTTTCAAAAAAGTCCCTTTGTTCTTTATTTAAGGTCTTTGGAGTCCATACATTGATATGGACTAGCAAGTCGCCTTTACCATACCCATTGATACTCGGAATACCCTTACCTCTTAAACGCAAAATTTTACCAGACTGGACACCTGGTTCAATTTTGATTCTGACCTTTCCAGTAACCGTGTCAATTTCTTGACTGTTGCCAAGTACAGCATCAGGAAGGCTAACATACAAATCATAATGTAAATTATCTCCTTCACGTTTTAAAGTGGCATGTTCTTCCTCTTGTATAGCTACCAATAAATCTCCTGATATTCCATTTCCTGGCGCTTCATTACCTTTCCCAGACACTTTAAGTTGCATGCCATCTACAACACCAGCAGGTATCTTTACAGAAACAGTTTCATCCTGAAGTACTAGACCTTGAGCGTCGGCATCAGCCGGTTTTTTGTCTATCATTTCACCTGCGCCGCCACATGTTGAACATGGCGATGACGTTTGCATACGTCCCAAAATAGTATTGGTAACGCGCATTACTTGCCCAGAACCATTACAACTTGTACAGGTTTTATACGTTGTACCCGGTGCTTGAACTTTACGCTTAACTTTAAGTTTTTTCTCAACACCATTGGCAATTTCCTCTAGGGTTAAGGTAATTCTAATTCTTAAATTACTTCCCTTAACACGTCTTTGCTGACCACCAAAGCCACCACCAAAACCTGAAAATCCGCCGCCGGCAAAGCCACCTCCAAAAATGTCACCAAATTGACTAAAGATGTCGTCCATATTCATGCCGCCACCGTTAAAACCACCGCCACCTTGGAATGCTTGATGGCCAAATTGATCATAACGTGCCTTCTTTTCAGGGTTGCTTAAGACTTCATAAGCCTCAGCAGCTTGTTTGAACTTTTCTTCTGCTTCCTTATCATCAGGGTTTTTATCAGGATGGTATTTAATAGCCTTCTTCCTATACGCCTTTTTAATGTCGCTAGCTGAAGCATTTTTATCTATTTTCAGTATGTCGTAATAATCTTCCTTCATTGTATAGTATTTCTAATCTATTCCTAAATAATCACTCGCTTGTTTAAGATCCCGTAATTACTTTAGGAAAACGAATCACTTTATCACCCAATTTGTAGCCTTTTTCTATAACGTCTACAATCTTACCTTTTAAATCGTCAGAAGGGGCTGGGATTTGTGTAATGGCCTCATGCAAATCTGCATTAAAAGCATCACCTTTTGCAGCGGCTACTTCTTCTAATCCTTTACTTTCTAATGTGTTTTTGAATTTATTACGAATCAACTCTACACCTTTCAAAAGCTCTTTTTCTTCTGATTTTGACATTTCGTTAAGCGCTCTATCAAAATCGTCCAAAACAGGTAGTAGCGACAGAATCACTTCCTGACCAGCAGTTTTGTATAAATCCATACGCTCTTTAGTAGTGCGTTTTTTGTAATTTTCAAATTCTGCAAATAGTCTTAAAAACTTATCCTTTTCTTTTCCTAAGTCTTCTTGCAACTGTTCTTCAACACTCAACTCCTCTGTAATTGGAGTTTCATTTACAGGATCCTCAACGTTTGTTTCAACGTCCTCTACTCTATCTTTTTTGCTCATCTTTTTGAACTTCATTTTAAATCTTCATTTTTCAATTGGCAAAAGTACTGCCATTATTCAAAAAATGTCAAAATGTCACAAAATATTTTAGAACAGTCATAAGTTATTTAAGATATTGTGTAGCTTCTATGGCATTCAGAAGCGAGGGAAGTAATTTAGGGTAGTACTACTTGTTGATTAACGTAGGGAATTGTATCGTTTACAGCTATTAACCTATTAAGCTTCATACAAAAGACATATGCCATAAAGGAATCAGTAGATTTTTAAAAATAAATGATTCAGGACATTTTTTACATGTCATTTTTTTGAAGTAAATTTTCTAATGCTGGTTGGATGTTGGAATACGTAAAATCAAAACCAGTTTCTTCAATTTTTTTTGAACTCACACGTTGACTTTCAAAAAGTAAAATATGCATTTCCCCGAGGGCCAACTTCATAGCAAACTTGGGAATATTTGGGAGAAATAGCGGTTTGTGCAATGCTTTCGCTACGCCTTTTGTAAGCTCTGTATTGGTAATTGGGTTTGGAGCCACACCATTAAATACACCTTCCAATTCTTCTTGAATGATATGGACAAAAATCCTAGACAAATCATATACATGAATCCACGATTGCCATTGATCTCCAGATCCAAATGCCGCACCCAATCCTAAGGATGTTGGTTTCATAATTTGTGGAAGGGCACCTTCATTATCATCTAAAACTAAGCCTATTCTCACTTTGGAAACCATCAACCCCATGGCCTCGAAATCATCTACTGCGTTTTCCCATGCGGATACAACTTCGCCTAAAAAGGTAGGTGACACTTTAGTGTTTGTTTCTTCATAATATTTTGTAAAAGAATCTGGATAGATGCCTACTGCACTTGCCGAAACAATATGCCTGATATGATGAGATTCGACCTTTAACAGTGCGTCTTTAAGACATTGAAGTGTATTGATACGGCTATTCAGTATGACAGTCTTGTAACTGTCCGTCCACCGTTTGGCAATAGTGGCGCCTGCTAAGTTAATTATGGCATCTACATTATTAAAACATTTGGAATCAATGATCCCTTCCTTTGGGTTCCAATAAAACCCCTTGTAGTTCTCCTGAGATTGAATTTTATCCTTTGAAGTGGTAAGATAATGTACTGATATACCTTGCTCATGGCAGCGTTTTACTATTTCCCTTCCAATTAAACCTGTAGCTCCCGTAATTAATATAGTCATTTAATTTTCTACTTTTTATAAAGTTAATAAATGCACCTCCTATTATATCTGACTTTACATTAGGTTTAACACAATTAACATATCTCTTTATGGAGTATGCCTACGTCATCTCGTTAAATAACATTCATATTGCAGTCTTATGACGATGCAGAAAAACCCACGTTGGTCTAATATTATCACTTTATTGCCCTGAGCATTTCCCGTTTTCCTGGTGGGCCGGGCAGCTTTTCTACACTAAATCCAACCTCCTGCATGGCACGGCGCACACTTCCTTTGGCAGCATATGTTACCAAAACCCCTTTTGTTTTAAGTGCATCATACATTAATTGAAATATAGCAACTGTCCAAAGTTCTGGCTGTACCCGCGCCCCAAAAGCATCAAAATAGATCAGATCAAACTTATTTTTGTCCGTGATATCCATAAACAGTAATTGTTGTTTGTGCAGTGTGAAATGTGGTGTCAATTCCACCTCCTGTTCCCATGCACTGCTATGCAAGCGATTAAAGAGGGCTGCCTTGTGATCCACCTTTAATTCTTTCACATAATTCAACGCGCCTTGTTCTTCCTCAGATATAGGAAAGGCTTCTACGCCTTGATAGTAGATATTCACCGGATATTTTTCTGCTTCTAATAAGGTCAAAAATGAATTTAACCCAGTACCTAATCCAATTTCAAGAATTGAAAGTGTGCCAAATTCATCTGTTATAGGTTTATCAGTCTTTGTAAATCCATTTGTTTCTAAACTGAAAAGCAAACCATGTGCAATGTACACGTGGTTTGCTTCTTGTATAGCACCATGGATGGAATGGTATTGTTCATTCCATTCTTCTATTTGGATGGTTTTTGAACCATCAGCGGTTGTAATAATATGTCGTTGCAAGTGTTATTCTCCTTTTAACAGTACACCGTCAGCCTCAAACGAATATGTTGTGTTTGCCTCAGTAATTGCTGCTATTTCATCTGCAGACTTACCAGCATCTTCAGCATAATGGCGTTGCTCATCTATAGGAACTTCATTAACATAGGCTTTGCCGTTTAGCACCACATTTTGTCCTGCAATATCTTTTGGCATAAAAAATCCATAATCCTTAAACTTTACCATTACTTGGTGTCCGTCTTCAAGATTGATTTTCATCCAACAGCCCTTTGATTGACATACCTCTTCTACTTTACCAATCATTTTGGCAGCTATAGTATCTCCTAAACGCATCGTCTTATAAGCCATTGTCATTTCTGATACTGATTTTGCATTCGCATCGGATATCTCTTTACCTATAGACGTATACTTAACTGTCTCCTTTTCTACCGTATTGACTTCAGTTTTTTTTGTTTCATTCTTACAGGCAACCACAGCCAAAACACACCCAAAAACAATCAGTAATTTCTTCATAATTCGTTGATTTCTATTAAAATTATCGTCACAAATATAACTTTATTTTAAAACATTTTTTTCATTTTTTATACTGCAAGAAATGACTAAATTTGCACCATCAAACACAAAAACATGACAAAACTAATTTCACACGAAATCGATATCGTAAAATCAGAGACTTCTAAAATTAACGCTGTTGATTTTGATAATTTGACATTTGGCAGAACTTTTACTGACCATATGTTTATATGTGACTATGAAAATGGTGCGTGGCAAACACCACGGATTATTCCTTATCAGCCAATGACGATGGATCCTTCTGCGCGAGTATTTCATTATGGACAAGCGGTTTTTGAAGGGATGAAAGCGTACAAAGATGCTGATGGTAAGGTATGGATGTTCAGACCTGAGGATAACTTCAATAGAATTAATAAGTCTTCAGCACGTTTGGCAATGCCTGAGTTTCCTAAAGAATACTTCTTTAAAGGTTTAACAACTTTATTACAAATGGACAGTGACTGGGTAAAGCCAGGAAAAGGGAACTCATTATATGTAAGACCGTTTATAATTGCAACAGATCCAGCAATTTCTGCATCGCCTTCAAATAATTACAGATTTATGATTATTTGCTCGCCTGCCAAAGCATATTATACTGATAAAATAAAGGTATTAGTGGCAGAGAAATTCAGCCGATCAGCCAATGGTGGTGTTGGATTTGCAAAAGCAGCTGGAAATTATGCGGCGCAATTTTATCCAACAAGCCTTGCCCAAAAAAGAGGCTTCCAACAAATTATATGGACTGATGCTGACACCCACGAAAAATTGGAAGAAGCGGGTACTATGAATGTGTTTTTCAGAATTAACGATAAGTTAGTGACGGCACCAGTAAGTGATCGAATTTTAGATGGTGTTACGCGCAAAAGTATTATTCAATTAGCACAAGATAACGGGATTGAAGTAGAAGTGCGTCCTATAACAGTTACAGAACTTAAGAATGCAGCAAAAGCAGGATCTCTAAAAGAGATTTTCGGAACAGGTACTGCCGCAGTTATCAGTCCGATATCAGCTTTTGAACATGCTGAGGAGTTGTTTGAGCTTCCAAATATTGACAATTCATATGCTGATACTTTAAAAGATACCATGTTGAACATTCAACATAATCTTACAGAGGACAAACATGGTTGGAGATATGGCGTGTAAGACTTACACCGGCCAATTTTAATTTAAACCCCAATTTTTAGTGATACTATCAATTGGGGTTTTAGTGTTATTGAGCTTTGAGTATAGTTTCAATATTGGGAACAAAGTAATTAGGACCTTTTAAAACCTTACCATCCTCTCGATAAATTGGCTCTCCATCTGCACCAAGTTTACTCATATTACTCCTTTGAATCTCATCAAAAACCTCTTCAATTTTATGCTGTAAACCATGTTCTATAATAGTGCCACACAAAATATATAGCATATCTCCCAAAGCATCGGCCACCTCAACCAGATCATCAGAATTAGCAGCTTCTAAATATTCTTCATTTTCCTCTCGCATCAACTTATAGCGGAGCATGTTTTTCTCCAACCCGAGATCAGCTTTTGGGGTTTCTCTATGGCCAATTTTAAATGCAGTGTGAAATTGCGTCACTGCCTCAAGTTTCTTTTTCATAAGGGTACTTTTTTTTATTGAGATTTGAACATTGGATATGTTATGACAGTCATAATAACTTTCCATTTTTAGAACTATCTAGTCCAGTATTATAATAGTTTGAGTAATTTTGCATAAAAATAGCTATATGTTTACAAATGGTCAATTGATTTTTGGAGGTTTATTTGCAATTGTATTTGCCATTGTCTTGTTTTACACCTATCGGAAAGACTTAAAACTGCATAAAAAATATTATAAAGGGAGTATTTGGATCCTGTTGGCTTTTATTGCCTTTATTGTGATGATAAGCGTGGTGAAGTACATTATCGTATAAATATCCTATTTTAACACTTAAGTTGAACTTACCTAACAGTTAAATTCACTTAAATATTTCGTTTGAAGCAAAATATTTCATTTTCAAGATTCATTTTAGTTCATTCTTTAGCCTAAATTTATTATGCTATTAATCAATTAATTATCTAAATGAATATAATCAAATTTTCAAAAAATCGCCCTGACATTATTAATGTCTACATTTCTATTTAGTAGTCTCCAATCACAATCGGATATAAATACTAAAGGTATAAAACCACTCCGAATCGGTATCAAAGCGGGTCTTCCTAATATTCTTACTGCAAATACCGAATATGTTACTCCATTAATGAACAATAGAATGGCAATAGTTGTTGACTATATGTCGCTATCTAAAACAATTGACGAGACTGAAATCAACTATAATAATTTCGAGATTGGCTCCAACATTTATCTAAAATCCACCGGAAAAGGTATTTATGGCGGTATTTCCTATTTTTCATTTGATAGTGAAGGAACTTTTCGAGAAATTACATTTGACGATGGAAGTGCTGAAGACGGCACGGGTGAAATAAAATTTAACACTGTCAATCTTAAACTCGGAGTTAAGGTTGGACGTGCTTTTTATTTCAGATTTGAAGTTGGATATGGTTTTGGAGATATACCAGAACAAATCCTAGTAAAAAGTAAGTCTAGCGGAAAAACAACGTATGAAGAAATTCCAGATATACCAGGGATTTCAAGTTCAGGCCTGCCCGTAATAAATTTTGGAATCGGAGTTGGTTTATTATAAAATATAAATAAACTAGTTTTACTTCCACCTATTTTCATCAACTTATAATGACCGCATTTCAGCTAAAATAAAAAAGGGAAACTAAATTTTAGTTTCCCTTTTCAATATCATGTAATTAATTAGTTAATTATTGCCTTTCAAAAAGCTGTACTTTTTGCTGTACTCTAACATTTGTGTTGGAAAAGATTCTGGTTGTGTTACTTTAATGGCAGTAATTTCACCGTTGTCATCCATTTCAGGAACCAATACAGGATTTACGAATCCGCTATAAGGCGCCCCTGTAAATTGCTCATTTCTTTTTAAAACTTCTGCATGCACAGTTTGATCAACTTTAACACCATAATCTTCAACTAATGCTTCAACCGCTTTATAATCGCCTTCTGATTTGATGCGTTGTGTTTCCCGAAGCAACTGACCGAAAAGCGCGTGAAGTTTATCATAATCGTTAATGTTATAATATGTTTTACCGTCGCGTGATACCTTTTCAATCACGTTATCTTTTTGGCCTTTTTCAAATACCCAAGCACTCACCCATTGTCTATTTCTCATATGGGACTCTTCAACATCGTCACCCAAATTCAATCGAATTAGTTGGGTCATCAATCCATTACGAATATATCCATCATAAGCAGCCATTCCTACTTTTTTCCAATCGTCTACCAATCCTAATTCTTGCAATTTGGGATTGTATAAATAATAGAGCCCAACCAAATCCGCACGTCCTTC
Source organism: Gelidibacter sediminis (assembly GCF_004364975.1). GTDB lineage: Bacteria > Bacteroidota > Bacteroidia > Flavobacteriales > Flavobacteriaceae > Gelidibacter > Gelidibacter sediminis. Next base: position 81,942 of record NZ_SOBW01000007.1, read on the forward strand.
TTCCAAAGTAGAAGCATATGTTTTTAGCGTTTCTTTTGTTTCACCAACACCAGGATTCAATTGTCCTGAGGCGTGCCCAATGACTTCGTGCAAGGCAGTATGCAATTTATCAGCAATTTGACCGTATTGTTCTTCCAATTTAAGTTCCTCCTCATCATGGACAAATTCTTTCAAGCGGCCAGAACTTCCTGCATTGTTGTAGGCGTTGATAATATTTCCCAGGGATACCGATTTGCTACCTACAGCGGCACGAATCCAGTTCGCATTTGGTAGGTTTACACCAATTGGGGTGCTTGGAGAAGCATCTCCAGCCTCACCAGCTACATTAACGACCTTATAAGTTACTCCAACAACATTTTTCTTTTTATGTGCATCCATCAACGGCGAATTATCTTCAAACCATTGTGCGTTATCAGACAGCACTTTCATTTTTTGAGACATATCAAAATCGTTGATTTGCACAATGCTTTCATAAGAACCTCTATAACCTAATGGATCATTATAGACCTCAATAAAACTGTTGATATAATCTACATTTCCTTCTGTTGCTGCTGTCCAAGCTACATTATAATCATCCCAAGTTTGTAAATCGCCAGTTTTGTAATACTCAATTAACAACCCTAATGCATCAACTTGTGCTTTATTTTCCGCAACACCTTTAGCCAATTCCAACCATTTTACAACTTCATCAATTGCAGAACCGTAAAGTCCACCAGATTTGTAAACTAATTCTTTAACAACGCCATTTTCTTTCACCAACTTAGAATTTAGTCCGTAAGACAATGGCTTATCTGGATTTGGTGATTTTTTATTTTTGTAAAATTTCTCCACATCAGCAGTGGTTACATTAGGTCCATAAAAATTAACAGCAGATTGCGCCACATTATCCACGCCTTTTGCTTGGTTTACTTTTTTAGCATCTTTGTCGTTGAAGATGACATTAAAAGCTTCTCCTTCTAACGTTACATTAGTTTCAGACACTAAGGTTTTTAAATAGTCCTGAGAAAACTCAGGTTGAATTTTATCATTGGAATAGTGGTGATGAATACCGTTACTAAACCAAACACGCTTTAAATAGGTTTCAAAATTTTTCCAGTCGTCAGAAGATTTATCGCCGTCATAGGTCGTGTAAATAGTTTCTAAAGCTCTTCTAATTTGCAGGTTGTGACGGTAGTTTTGATCCCACATAATATCTCGTCCAGCCAATCCTGCCTGCGTCAAATAATACACCAATTTTTGTTCCTTCAAGGTCAAATTCTCCCAACCAGGAATTTGGTAACGTAAAATTTTTATATCAGCAAATTGCTCAACATTATAATCAAAGGGTGCAGTTTTGTCTTTGTACGCAACAGTAGTTTGTGCGTCCGTATTTGTTTTTGATTCGTTTTTACAGGAATAAGTCAGACTCATTGCCAATGCAATTCCGAACATCATTTTTAATTTCATCAGTACAATTTTAAATTAGTATCCAACAAATGTAATATTTATTAAGATACTATAAAATTGTCTATCTTTGATTAACATTACAACTACCACCAATGAAATTTTTTAAATACCTCCTATTTCTACTGTTAATTGCATTTATCGGGATGGCCATTTATGTTGCTGTCCAGCCTAATTCTTTTACCATCTCAGAAAGCACAACCATAGCCGCGCCAAAATCTGTCGTGTTTGATGCTGTAGCTGATTCTACAGAGAATGATCGCTCTTATTTTTGGAAATCGTCAGAGACATTTACTACTGAACAATCGCATCCTAATGATTCAATTATCCAAAATTTTACAAGTGGACGTATAAAGCAATCAGATTTAAAATGGATGTTTGAATCTAACCCTGATGGATCTACAACGGTAACCCGTATGCTTATTGCGGATAAATTATCATTTATGACCAAAGCTAAATTTGCTTTATTTGGAGACCGTATGGAGGAATTGACGAAACAATTTAAAACTGATTTAAAAAATTTAGATAAGGAAGTTGTTGAAAGCATGGCAGTTTACACTGTTAAAAGTGATGGTGTGACCGATTATGGCGGCGGATTTTATTTGTATAAAACAATTTCCTCTACAGGCAATAATAAAAATGCCACGATGGCTAAACAATTTAAAGAGATTTCAGCTTTTATGAACAGTCACAATATAACTGCAAGCGGGAGGCCAATGAGCATTTATATTGAAATGAATCTTGAAAATGGAAATGTTATTATGAGTAACGCCATTCCTGTAAGCGAAAATATTCTGGTTGCTGAAGACAGCAATATACTCAGCGGTTATATGGAGCGTACTCGAGCTGTTAAGGTAACTTTAAAGGGGAATTCTTCACATCTTAAAGAAGCTTGGGAAACTGCTCGAAAATATGTAAAAGATAACAACTTGGAAACGTCAGGAATGAGCCCATTTGAGGTGTATAAGAATGATCACGCTAGTCTTGATAATCCTGCAGATTGGATTACGGAGATTTATATTCCAATTAAGGAGAAAGAATTGGACAATCCCATTGCCTTGTGAAACAATTAGTTTTAGTCTTTATTGGTGGCGGTATTGGTAGTATACTCAGATATATAATTGGGAAGTACCTGAATAGTGCGAGCACTGGAATACCTTATGGTACTTTTGCCGCTAACATTTTAGGCAGTCTGTTTATAGGAATTATTCTTGGGTTAGCCATGAAGAACAATAATCTTTCCGAAAATCAGATTTTGTTTCTTGCTACGGGATTTTGTGGCGGCTTTACCACCTTTTCAACCTTTGCTTATGAAAACCATGTGTTTTTAAAATCAGGAGATTTTATGAGTTTTGCAATCTATACAATCGCAAGTTTTGTAATTGGTTTTCTAGCTGTCTTCGGCGGCATGTATTTGGTAAAAAGCTGAAGACTGAAAACTGCCAACTGAAGACTGAAGACTGCAAACTTCAAAAAAATCTATTTCTTATAATCCTTTACCCCTGCTCTAACCTCAGCATCCACATAGTTAACCCGAGGTACAATTGGGCAAGAATATTTCTCGTTATAGGCACAATACGGATTATACGCGGTGTTAAAATCGATAGTGATAACATTGCCTTCTGGAATGCTCAAATCGATATAACGTCCTGCGCCATAAGTTTCCTCACCATTGGTATGGTCCAAAAATGGTAAAAACAAGTAGTCCTCATATTCTTCATCATTCAATAAATCTTGATCCTGATACACATTTAGTTGATAAGTAGCACCATGTAGTGTGAAGCTCACCTCACCATATTTTACATAAGTAGCCAATCTATCTGTGGTAGTTTTCATTTTAAATGGCTTCTCATCTTCGGTTCTCTTAAAAGTTGCCTGAACCACATAGGCCGAATCAAATTTAAAAAAGTCCAAGCCAGTAAAATCTCTACGGTCCTTGTCCTTTAACGGCGATTTTGAAGCATCTTTAAATGAGGCGTTCAATTCTCTCTGAAACTCTGTTTCGCCCTGAATAGGTTCTTTGTTTTGAGCACAACTCCAAAAAAACAAGAATCCAAAAACCACTGAATATACCGTTTTCATATTAAAATAATTGATTTGTAAAAATACAACATTAACTTATTTTCCCTAGCTTTGAACGTCAATAAAAACAGGAATTATGCCAATAAATACTGTAATTTATTATCATAGAAGAGCCATTACTGCCTGACGTTTGACTAATTATATGATATAGGATGAATTACCATTTTAATTACAATAAAAAAGTTTGACATCACTGTCAGACTTTTGTTTTTTTAAGATCCTTTTTCTCTTTTATTGAGCTTGAGACGAAACCAAACTAACAATGAAACTTTACAATTTTTTTTATTATTCAGTGGGACAAGCCTACCTCAACACCTTTAGAGGGTTGTCTAAAGAAGTTTGGTGGCTAGCATTTATAACGCTTATTAATAGGGCGGGCACCATGGTCATCCCCTTTTTATCCTTATATCTGACCACTGATTTAAATTTTTCATTGGATGACGTGGCTTGGATAATGACCGCCTTTGGTTTTGGCTCGCTCGTCGGTTCATGGATTGGTGGCAAACTCACGGATATTATTGGTTATTATAAGGTTATGGTGATCAGTTTAATCTTGAGTGGTACCCTATTTATCGGGATGCAATATCTTGATACTTTTGCTACCGTATGTATAGGAATATTTATACTTATGGCTGTGGCAGATATGTTTAGACCAGCTATGTTTGTGGCGCTGAATGCGTATAGTAAACCAGAGAATAAGACCCGAAGCATCACCTTAATAAGGTTGGCAATTAATTTAGGATTCTCTGCAGGTCCGGCGGTTGGCGGTCTTATCATTACGACCATGAATTATGGTGCCTTATTTTGGATAGACGGATTTTCATGTATGATTGCAGGTTTGCTGTTGTTAAAAGTATTACATCCAAAAAAATCAAAGGCATTGGATACAGAGGAAAGCACCACACCGCTATCGGCATATACCGATACATCCTTTATCATATTTCTATTGGCAATGGTCATATTTGGCATCATATTCCTGCAGCTCATATCCACTATTCCGTACTTTTATAAAGAGGGAGTTGGACTTACCGAGTTTGAAATTGGGTTGCTAATGGCTATGAATGGTTTATTAATTTTTACATTTGAAATGCCGCTCATCAAATGGTTTGAAAATAAATCCTACACAAAAATCGGATTAATGATTTTTGGATTGTTATTAATTTGCTTGAGTTTCCTTATTTTAGTCATCAATCCGTGGCTTGGTTTTGTTATTATTAGTATGATTTTACTGACCTTTGGGGAGATGATTGTATTTCCATTTTCTAACTCCTTTGCTTTAGACCGAGCAAAACGCGGACTTAAAGGTCAGTATATGGCGTTATATAGCATTGCTTTTTCAATATCCCACATTTTTGCGCATAATGTCGGGTTTCATTTAATTGATGAATTTGGTTTTAATAATACTTGGATGATTATGAGCGTATTTGGTCTTTTAGGGTTAGGACTTTTGCTCTATCTTAAAAAACAAATGCTGGCCACTAAACAGATAATTTGACATGAAAACTTCTTATAAAGTTTTAATAGTTGGCGCAGGACCCATCGGTATTGCCTGTGCATTGGAATGTAAAAAAAATAACTGGGATTATGTTGTAGTGGAAAAAGGTGCTTTGACCAATTCCCTTTTTAATTATCCAAAAAACATGACTTTTTTCTCCACTTCGGAAAAATTAGAAATTGATGACATCCCCTTTATTAGTAACAATCCAAAACCCAATAGAGACGAAGCGCTTGAATACTACAGACGTGTTGCTTCCTCAAATACTCTAAATATTCATTTATATGAAGAAGTGACTGCCATTAAAAAATTGGAATCTTACTTTGAAGTGAAAACATCAAAAAACATTTACAATGTTGAAAAAGTTGTAATTGCTTCAGGGTTTTATGACATTCCGCAACTTCTAAATGTACCTGGAGAAGGGTTAGAAAAAGTCACCCATTATTATAATGAAGCACATCCTTATGCCATGCAGGATGTGGTCGTAGTTGGTGCTAGCAATTCGTCCGTAGATGCGGCATTAGAAATTTGGAGAAAAGGTGGCAACGTAACGATGGTTATACGCGGTTCAGAAATTGGAGAACGGGTGAAGTATTGGGTAAGACCTGATATTATCAACAGAATTAAGGAAGGCAGCATTACGGCTTATTACAATTCGGATGTGTTGAACATCACCGAAAAAGATATTACCATCAGGACTCCAAAAGGTGAGATCAGTTTTACAAATGATTTTGTAGTAGCCCTCACCGGATATCGTCCAAATTTTAAATTCTTGACTGACGCTGGTATAGACCTGTCCAATGATAAGGCCCAACTTCCAGAATATGACCCAAAAACAATGGAAACCAATGTTTCAGGCCTGTATTTGGCGGGTGTTATTTGTGGAGGTACAGAAACACATAAGTGGTTTATCGAAAACTCCAGAATTCATGCAAAGTTAATTGCTGAGCACATTTTGAAATCAGGATCCTAAATACAAAACTTAAAGTATTTAGTTTATAGGCCGTACTTCGTTGTATTTTATAACATGAGACAATACAATCTGTGTTTTTGTTTCACCATAAACTATGAGCTGGTCTATAAAACTTTCCAAATGTTTCTGGTTTTTTAAGACCACTTCCATAACAATGTTTTCATTGCCTGTAATTCTATAACAATTCAGAACCTCGTCGTAAGTTTTTACCTTTTCTAAAAATGGCTTAAGCATTCCCATAAATGCCCGTAAGGTAATAATGGCCTTGAGCTGGTATCCTGCTTCAAATGGCGACACAAAAGCGTGGTACCCTTGGATAATACCGGCATCTTCCATTTTTTTGATTCGTTCAGAAACGGCGGGCGAACTCACTCCTACTTGTCGGCCAATTTCAGCATTAGATTGGCGTGCATTATTCTGCAAACACGTTAAAATCTTCCAATTAAGGGTATCTATGCTCATATTAAATAAAATTAACTTAATTGCTTTAATTATTAAAGCAAATATACACTATTACTTTAAAACCGATTATAATAGCTCTTCTTTTGTCTGTAAATTTGATAAATTACTATTGTGTAAAAATGTTGTATCCAATTCCATCGCATCTGCCAGATTCGCCTATTTATAAAAAGGCCATGGATATTATTACCCTCTCTAGAAGCATTTCTACCTATTTGAATCAAGATTTATCATATTTAAAATCAGACGGTTCTGAAGATGAGCATATTTATTTTTCTGGAGATATCGTTCAGCAGTCAACCTCATTAGCACCTGAAATTGTCAATGCTGAGTTAGAGCGTCACTCTGACAAGAAATACAAGCATATTGCTACCTTAGAACGTTTAACAGCATTACTTTACAAAAACTGCCGCCGTTTGGAAAAAAGTCACAGTAACGGTCGAGATTACCTTCCAATTCTAAGAAGTGAATTAAAAAAATTCAGACGCTTACAACGTACGTGGATGATGACCTTATAAATTTTAAAATTTATAAATAATTCAAACTTTATCAACTTAGTGACATACTTTACAGTATTCACGTTCCTTTAATTGGCCAACTAAATACCCATCATCATTAAGTTTAAAATCACAACAGTCTACAAAGCCTTTTGATATAAGCTTTCGGCCACGTTGAATTTGAGATTTGATGGTGGGTAAAGGCCGATTTAAACGCTCTGAAATTTGAGTTTGTTTGAGTCCTTGTATATCTGCCAGTACTAATGGGTCTCTATACTTCTTAGGTAAATTTTTGATGATGCCACGTAAACAATCTTCCTTAGTATGTTCATTTGTCTGGCCTTCTTGCACCAAATCTTCACGTGTGTCCAAAGCGTCAAGTTTCTGTTGTCTAAAATAATCCATCACCGTATATCGTGCCACAGCAAACACCCATGCTTTTAACTTGGAGGCATCTTCCAGAGTATCATGTTTTATATGCACTTTTATGAAGGTTTCTTGAAGCAAGTCATCTGCAACTGTATCGTTCTTTACTTTACTTAAAATAAAGTTCTTCACATCTTCCGCATATAAATTCCAAACAGTTTGTGTTTTCATTTGCGTGTATTAAAAAAGAGTCTGCTTAGTATAAAATTACAAAACAGACTCTCATAATTACCATTTTAAACTAAGCTTAACAGTTACAGTTTTTACAGGTACAGTTCTCACACGTACATCCTGCACAATTTCCTCTTTGACAATTATCGCAATTACACGCACATTCTTTAGTATTCATAAGATTTAATATTTAAGGTTCATGTAATAGACGTAAAAAGCTTAAAAAAGATGCATTTGCTGGGTTTTATTTTTAAATATTTAATTAATTTCTAATGATGAACGAACTTTAAAATTTGGATTTTTGTTTGATAAGCCACTCACACAAGCTTTGCGTTAGTTTAAATGCGTTTCGACATTCTGTTTAAATTTCTTAGGATCCCGTAAAAAGGCGGGATAAGCGTCTCACACAAGTTTTGCGAAAACAAGTACGCTTCAAGATTTGGCTTAAATTATTTGAGATCCCGCTCAAAAGCGGGATAAGCGACTCACGCAAGTTTTAAAAAAACAGGTACGCTTCAAGATTTGGCTTAAGTCTCTTGAGATCCCGCTCAAAAGCGGGATAAGCGACTCACACAAGTTTTGCGAAAAGCAAAACTTGGTTCGCTGCTTACATGTTTCTTCTGTACTGACCTCCAACTTCAAATAACGCATCTGTTATCTGGCCTAAAGAGCATACTTTACAGACTTCCATCAAAGCTTCAAAGATGTTTTCATTGTTTATGGCCTTATGCTGAAGCTCTCTTAACAAATTATCAGTGTCATTTCTTTGGTGCAGGTTTTCAAGTGTTTTGATCTGGAATTGCTTCTCTTCTTCCGTTGCTCTAATCACTTCTTTCGGAATCACCGTTGGGGAGCCCTTACTACTTAAGAACGTATTGACACCAATAATTGGGAACTCACCGTTATGTTTCAAAGTCTCATAGTACAAGCTTTCTTCCTGAATTTTACTGCGCTGATACATTGTTTCCATCGCACCAAGCACACCACCGCGTTCCGTAATGCGATCAAATTCTAACAAGACTGCCTCTTCAACCAAATCAGTCAATTCTTCAATAATGAAAGAGCCTTGAATTGGGTTCTCATTCTTTGCTAGTCCTAATTCTTTATTGATGATCAACTGAATGGCCATGGCTCTACGTACAGACTCTTCTGTAGGCGTTGTTATGGCTTCATCATAGGCATTGGTATGTAACGAGTTACAGTTGTCATAAATAGCATATAAGGCCTGCAAAGTGGTACGGATATCATTAAAGTCAATTTCCTGAGCATGTAAACTACGTCCTGAAGTTTGGATATGATACTTCAACATTTGCGCTCTCGGATCAGCACCATACTTATTTTTCATCGCTTTAGCCCATATCTTACGCGCTACGCGACCAATCACAGCATATTCTGGATCGATACCATTCGAGAAAAAGAAGGACAGGTTTGGACCAAATTTATTGATATCCATCCCTCTACTTAAATAATACTCTACATAAGTAAATCCGTTAGACAACGTCAAGGCCAATTGGGTAATTGGATTCGCGCCCGCTTCTGCAATATGATATCCAGAAATAGACACCGAATAAAAGTTACGGACATTATTTTCAATAAAATACTCTTGTACATCGCCCATCAATCGTAAAGCGAATTCGGTAGAGAAAATACACGTGTTTTGCGCCTGATCCTCTTTTAAAATATCTGCTTGAACGGTCCCTCTTACCTGAGCAATCGTTTTGGTTTTAATATCTTGGTAAACCTCATTTGGTAATACTTCGTCTCCAGTAACACCTAATAACATCAATCCTAAACCATCATTAGTCTCTGGCAAATCGCCATTATAGGTTGGCCTGTCAACTCCTTTTTCTTTATAAATGTTGGCAATTTTAGTCTCAACTTCTTTTTCTAATCCATTTTCCTTGATATACAATTCACATTGCTGATCAATTGCTGCATTCATAAAGAAGCCTAATAACATTGGTGCAGGACCATTGATGGTCATGCTCACAGAGGTCATGGCATGAGTTAGATTAAATCCAGAATACAGTTTTTTGGCATCATCCAAACAGCAGATACTAACACCTGCATTCCCAATTTTCCCGTAAATATCAGGACGTAGATCTGGATCATTGCCATACAATGTCACACTATCAAACGCTGTAGATAGCCGTTTGGCCGGCAATCCCATACTTACGTAATGAAAACGCCTGTTGGTCCGTTCAGGTCCGCCCTCGCCAGCAAACATACGTGCTGGATCTTCACCGGTGCGTTTAAAAGGGTATAAGCCTGCGGTAAACGGGAATTCACCCGGTACATTTTCTTGAAGCACCCATCTTAAGATATCGCCCCAAGCTTGGTATTTTGGCAAAGCCACCTTGGGTATTTGTATGTGAGAAAGGGATTCTGTGTGTGTTTCAATTTTTATTTCCTTATCTCTCACTTTAAATGAATAGATAGGATTTTTATATGAATTAACTTTTTCGTTCCATCCCATTAACACTTCCCAGTTATAAGGATCGAGGTTAAGCTTTACTCGGTCAAATTCGCCTATTAATAATTTAACGAAATCATTTTGCGTTTCTGACTTTGAATAAATAGACTTACTATCAATACCTGCTTTATCCAATTCTGGTGTCTTACCTATTACGGATTCTAGTGTTTTGTAAATTCCATAGAGTTTCTGAGCGACTTCTACCTGTTCCGTAGCCGTTTTATCGTAAGCACGGTTACTTTCGGCAATTTCTGATAAGTAGCGTGTTCTGGCCGGTGGGATGACAAAAATCTTTTCGCTCATTTCTTGCGATATGGTAAAGGTAGATTTCAAGTCGGCCTCCGTTTTCTCCATAACCTTATCCATGATGGCCTTGTACAGTGTGTTCATTCCCGGATCATTGAATTGAGAGGCAATAGTTCCGAAGACCGGTAAATCACTTTGGTCCACATCCCACAGTTGGTGGTTGCGCGTGTATTGTTTTTTTACATCACGTAAGGCATCCAATGAACCGCGTTTATCAAATTTATTAATGGCTACCAAATCAGCAAAATCCAGCATATCAATCTTTTCCAATTGTGTGGCTGCACCAAATTCGGGAGTCATCACATAAAGTGACACATCAGAATGTTCAATTATTTCAGTATCTGACTGACCAATACCTGATGTTTCCAAAATAATCAAATCATAATTTGCGGCCTTCAGCACCTCAATAGCTTCATTGACATACTTTGATAAAGCTAAATTGGATTGTCTAGTGGCCAAACTACGCATGTACACACGTGGACTATTAATGGCATTCATACGAATACGGTCTCCCAATAAGGCACCTCCAGTTTTACGTTTTGATGGATCCACAGAAATTAAGCCTACGGTCTTTTCAGGAAAATCAATTAAAAATCGACGCACCAATTCATCAACCAATGACGATTTACCAGCTCCTCCAGTTCCTGTAATTCCGAGCACAGGAGTTTTGGAACCTTTATTTTTTTCGTGAATCTTATCTAAAATAGGTTTCGCTACTTCAGGAAAATTTTCTGCTGAAGAGATAATCCTAGCTATGGCTTTAGGGTTCTTACTTTTCAATTGCTCCACTTCATTTCCAAGCACATCACCAATGGCGTAATCAGATGTTTCTACCAAATCATTAATCATGCCCTGCAACCCTAATTCCCGTCCATCATCAGGTGCGTAGATTCTGGTAATACCATAATCCATGAGTTCTTTAATTTCCTCAGGTAGAATCACACCGCCACCACCGCCAAATATCTTGATATGGCCAGCACCTTTTTCATTCAACAAATCATACATGTATTTAAAATACTCATTATGTCCACCTTGGTAAGAAGTTAAAGCAATTGCGTTTGCATCTTCTTGAATGGCCGTATTTACCACCTCTTCCACACTTCTATCATGGCCTAAGTGAATTACTTCTACGCCTGTTGATTGTATGATGCGTCTCATGATATTTATGGCGGCATCGTGGCCGTCAAAAAGAGAAGCTGCAGTTACTATTCTAACTTTATGTTTGGGTTTATAGGGTGTTACTTGTATCATATGTAAAAATTAGATTTATACCTCTCGCAAATTTACAGATTTTATAAAAGAAGCACACATTTATTGTCAATAGTTTAGTGAAGGATTAACCATCATCATCCCACCAATTTTCTGATCACGACTACTGTATAATTATATATTTAGCCAGTAAATAGAGACTATTTTTAAGATTCGAGGAGCGAATTCCAATACTTCGGCATGAATAGTGTTTAAAAGCCCTAAACAATCATAATTTAAAACTATTTAATTTATTTTTGAACACACTAATAAAAATCAATTGTTATGAAAAAATCCCTATTTATACTATTTACCATTTTTACCTTAAATTCTTGTGCAGAACTACAAAGTGTAGTGGACTCCTTACCGCAAGGTGGTGTTATGAGTAATACAGATATAGCTAACGGGTTAAGGCAGGCACTCGATTTTGGTATCGAAAAACAAGTTACAAAATTAACGCAAACTGATGGTTTTTATAAAAATGATCTGGTCAAGATCTTACTTCCTGCCGAATTACAAAAGGTTGACAAAGGCTTAAGGGATATTGGATTGAGCAGTTTGGCCGATGAAGGTATAAAAGCATTAAATAGAGCGGCTGAGGACGCCGTTAAAGAGGCCACTCCTATTTTTGTAGGCGCCGTAAAAGAAATCACTTTTGCTGATGCTAAAACAATTCTTTTAGGTGCTGATGATGCTGCTACACAATACCTCACTTCAAAAACCAAAACCTCATTATATGATAAGTTTCATCCGGTAATCAACAATTCATTTGCGAAAGTAGGGGCAGATCAAATTTGGGAAAACCTAATCAACCGTTACAATGCCATTCCATTTACAAATAAGGTGAATCCTAATTTGACAGATTACGTTACCGAAGAAGCATTAAAAGGCGTGTATACCATGATTGCTGTTGAAGAAAATGAAATTAGAAATAAAATAGGCGCGAGAACGACTGATTTATTGCGAAGAGTTTTTGCGCTTCAAGATTAATTGGCCTTCAATTTAATAATTCAGTAATGCTAATTTAACTTTAAAAAATTATAAAGGTTTTAATTTTGATGCACCAAATAAACTATCGTTTTTATAATTAGATTGGTTTTGCAGGAGTTAGTCAGAATCCAAAAAAGGTCGGTTTAGAAATAAACTGGCCTTTTTTTTAATGTTTTTACGTTTTTAACATGCTGCATATCACAATTTTAAATATATTTAACTTTCAAACTGTTGTAGTCATGAAAAAATTATTAGAAATTAAATCGCATCAAACCCAACTACAAACACGTTACAAACAACTTGTTGAACAAGCTTACAACCTACGTCAAACAGATCATGCCTTAAGTGATATTTCAGAGTACAAAGCGATTAAGCTTTTAAACAAACTGAATCGACTTAAATATTTGAACCGGGAAACATCACGGCCCAAGACCATGGCATAATTTACCAAATAATTAACTTTCTCAATACGTCTTTAACCATCTTCCTTACGTATCTATAGTTTAACCTAATAACCTATGAATACACAATTTTGTAAAGTCGGAAAAATAAAATTTAGCCTGAATGAGGTCTTAAATTTAAAGGATATTGAGAACAATTATTTAAAGTTTACAGAAGAAGCTTACAATATGCTACAAACAGATACGAGTTTGAGTGACTTTCTCTATCATGAAGCATCCAAATTGAGAAAAATCATACTGAATCTGAAAAATGCTCAATCTAATGATGTTGATGCAGCGTTTTAAAATAATCGAACGCCTTTAGTAATCGGGATCCATACCAAGAAAACATCTCACCGTCTACTATACTTATGGTGGCCTTAGGGAAATAGTCTTGGATGATTAATTTGTGTTCTTGTTTAAATGGAAATGGTTCACTGGACAAAAAGACAAGATCTGGAGATTCAGGTAATTTAGCATTTAGGAGAATTTCAGGATAACGCTGCTGACTTCCAAAATAATTTAGGAAGCCACTTTCTGTTAATAATTCATTTATAAACGTTTCACTTGCCGCCACCATCCATGGGTTTTTCCAAATGAAGTAAGCCACACTTTTTTTTGGTTTATCTTTTATAAAAGCAGCTAACTCCCTTCTTTTTTCTTGTATACTATTTATTAATCTATATGCTGTTTGTTCTTTCGAAAAAAGCAGTCCATATTGTTCAATCAATCCTATAGCATCTTCAAAAGTATTGACATCGCTAATATGCACTGGGGCTAATTTTTCTAGCTCCTCAACCATAGCTATCGTATTCTCCTCTTTATTGCACAAAATGAGATCCGGATGTAAATCCTTAATTTTACTAAGGTGAACTTGCTTAGTCCCTCCAACAACAGTTTTATGTTGAAGGAGATGATTGGGATGGACACAGAATTTTGTAATACCAACAATAGCCTCTTCGAGACCTAAATCAACCAACAGTTCCGTTTGGGAAGGTACCAAGGAGACAATACGTTTTGGGGTGTGGATTAAATTAACAGATCTATGAAGTTGATCCTTCATTTTAAATCATTTTATTATTGATTCAATATAGCAGCCATTTCCTGCTGTAACTCTGCCGCTATTCGAGCAGCAGCTTCAGCAAAGTGTTCGTCATTTGAGGCGTAAATAATCCCGCGTGATGAATTGATTAACAGTCCCACATCATCCGTCATGCCGTATTTGCATACCTCCTGTAGATTGCCACCTTGAGCCCCAACACCTGGCACCAATAAAAAGCTATTTGGAATTATAGTTCTGATGTCTGCCAAGAATTCCGCCTTGGTTGCCCCAACAACATACATGAGGTTATCAGCATTTCTCCATGATCTTGAAGTTTCCAAAACATGCTTATAGACTTCCCTTCCCTCCATATGCTTTGTTTGAAAATCGAAGGCGCCATCATTAGACGTCAATGCCAAAAGTATGGTATGCTTGTCCTTAAACTCTAAAAAAGGCTCAACCGAATCTTTACCCATATAAGGCGCTACCGTAACACTATCAAAACCTAAATCTTGCAAAAATGCCTTGGCGTACATTCGGCTTGTGTTACCAATATCACCACGTTTGGCATCGGCTATTGTAAAAATTTCAGGATGGTTCTTATTGAGGTATTGAATTGTTTTTTCAAGAGATTGCCATCCTTTTAAACCATAGGCCTCATAAAATGCCGTATTCGGTTTATATGCAACACACAAATGATGTGTAGCATCAATAATGGCCTTGTTGAATGCAAAAATTGGATCTTCCTCAGCCAACAAATGTTGTGGTATTTTTTCTAAATCGACGTCCAAGCCTATACAAAGGAAGGAATTCTTTTTTTTAATCTGTGTTACAAGATGTTGTGTTGTCATACAATAAAAAAGCCTCAAAAAAGAGGCTTGTTTTTAAATTATATCAGTATTTGCTTTTAATTTCTGGGTATTTTCGGCCAATTGCAGCTCATCAATTATACGCTGTATATCACCATTAACAATATTGCTTAAATCATAAAGTGTTAAGCCAATTCTATGATCCGTTACGCGACCTTGAGAATAATTATAGGTTCTAATTTTGGCACTTCTATCTCCAGAGGTTACCATAGACCCTCTTTTTTCTGCATCTTCGGCATTTTTCTTGGCAAGTTCCATTTCATATAAACGCGATCGCAAGACTTTAAAGGCTTTCTCTTTATTCTTATGTTGCGATTTTTGATCTTGACATTGTGCGACTAACCCTGTTGGAATGTGTGTTAAACGTACAGCGGAATAGGTCGTGTTTACAGATTGACCTCCTGGACCTGAAGAACAGAAAAAATCAATACGCACTTCTTTAGGATTAATTTCCACATCAAACTCTTCAGCTTCCGGGAACACCATTACCGTAGCAGCACTTGTATGCACACGTCCTTGGGTTTCTGTTTGTGGTACACGTTGCACACGGTGCACACCCGCCTCAAATTTTAATGTCCCGTACACATCATCTCCAGAAACCTCAAATTGTATCTCTTTATAGCCACCGTTAGTACCTTCACTATAATCTACCACATCAACTTTCCACCCTTTACTTTCGCAATATTTAGAATACATTCTAAACAAATCTCCCGCAAAAATACTCGCTTCGTCACCACCAGTACCTGCACGGAGTTCCATAACGGCATTCTTCGCATCTTCAGGATCTCTAGGTATTAACATAAAACGAATATCATCCTCCAATTTAGGGATACCTTCTTTCGCCTCGTCATATTGCATTTTAGCCATTTCAACCATTTCAGGATCGCTCCCGTCATCCAATATTTCTTGCGCCTCAGCCAAATTGTTAGTCAACTCAATATACTCCTCGCGTTTATCCATGAGTTTACGCAACTCTTTATATTCTTTATTGAGTTCTACATAACGCTTTTGATCAGTCATAATATCTGGCTGGATAATCAAATCACTAACCTCATCAAAACGTTGCTTTACTATTTGTAATTTGTCTAACATGTATGGTTTAATTGTGATGCAAAAGTACGATAATTTCTTAATTCTAAATAAGGAAATTTCAATACCAACTAAAGAAAAAACAGAATGCATTATTAATTTCAGGTGATGCTATGGGACAAAAAAACCAAGTGCTTCTGATGAGGAATTGAAACCCAATTCTCGTTATTTTATCCCAATAAGATTCAAAATGGACGTCTAGTTCATTGAAGATAACCAACTAAGCATATTACATTTATAGCGCTTCTGAAATAATTATATGATAATAACGTTTGCATGTTATGACACAGCGTTTGGGAGCTATATTATTGTTTTATAAACCATTTTTTTTATGGTCTATGGCGGTCAATGTGATGATCCTCATTTTCAACCCTTATATTTTACCAAGTATCATTACCAAATTATTTCTGACTTTCTTTGTTTGGTATTTGGTACGTGAAACCAGTGCTAAACGAAAGCTCATATTTTACAAAAATTTGGGAATTTCAACCTTGAGACTTTTTTGCTCACTATACATTGTTGATATTGTGATAACACTCACCTTCCTGCTCTTAATGAAAGCATTTGTATGACTATTGAATTGGATAGTGTAGAATTAAATTTCGAAACACGCCGTGTTTTAAACGGGGTTTATCTCAAAATTGAAACAGGTACTATTGTTGGACTTCTGGGACGTAATGGATCTGGGAAAAGTTGTCTGTTGCAAATTTTATTTGGATCATTACGACCCAAATACAAGTTTATAAGAATTAATGGGTTGCCTTTACTACAACCGTTTTACAAAAAAGGCAATATGGTTTACCTACCACAACATGACATGGCTCCAGGTAAGCTCAAAATAAAGACACTATTTAAACTTTTACACTTAGAGTGGCAGGACTTTATAAGCTATTTTGAAAACTTTTCACAATTTTACAATTATAAACTTAACACTATTTCTGGCGGAGAACGACGTGTAATTGAAACCTACGCAGTTTTGAAAATGCAGAGTGATGTAGTGTTATTAGACGAACCTTTTTCCAACATTGCTCCTCTATACGTTGAAAAAATAAAAGAACTCATAGTAGCCGAGAAAACAACAAAAGCCATTTTGCTTACTGACCATTATTATAAAGATGTCACTGCTATATGTGATGCCCTCTATTTAATCCACAATGGTTCTACGAGAACAATAGAGTCTAAAACAGAGCTTGAAGATTTTAAGTATCTACATCCTGATGGCAATTAAAAAAAAGAAAGGGAACTTTTTAGTCCCCTTTCTTTTTTGAAATCTAAATTGTTTATCCACATTTAGAAGATCCACAATCCTTGCAGGTCAAACAACCTTCCTGATAGATTAAATTTTCTGAATTACAATTACTACATGCCTGCCCTTTAACTTGAGTTCCATCCTCTACATAACGTTTCAAGGCTCTTACCACACCATTTTTCCAAGTATTGATAGATTCTGTATCCAACTGCAAACTGTTAATTAAATCTACAATTTTATCAATTGGCATCCCATGGCGTAAGGTACTAGAGATCAATTTGGCGTAGTTCCAATATTCAGGATCAAATTTGTGAGAGAGTCCTTCAATAGTTGTTTTATATCCTCTAATGTTTTTATATTGGAAATCATAGCGCGATGTCCCATCTTCGTTTCTATTTTTGATAATAACCCCCTCATTAGCCCAACGCGGAATTAAAATTCCATCTTCATCATCAGCAAGCCCTGTAAAGATCTCGTAAGGTTTTCCATCAATCAACCCGATAAAGGCAATCCACTTTTCCTTATTGTTTTGAAATCTTACCACATCAGCTTTAAGTACTTGAGGACGTTTGGTAGGAAACGTTGTTAAGGTTTCTGTGTCCTCGTCCTTTTTTTCATCATTGGAAATCAAAACTCCAGATCTTGAACCGTCCCTATACACTGTAACACCCTTACAACCTACTTCCCAGGCTTCCATATAAAGCTTACCAACTAAGTCTTCAGTAGCATCATTTGGCAAATTAATGGTAACACTGATCGAGTGATCCACCCACTTTTGAACAGCACCCTGCATAGACACTTTACTCATCCAATCTACATCATTTGAAGTGGCTTTATAATAAGGCGACTTTTTAATGAGCTGATCCAATTCTTTTTGCGCATAATTTTTAGTGAGATCAAATCCATTGACTTCCATCCACTCTTTAAATCTGTGATGGAACACCACATATTCTTCCCAAGAATCTCCAACCTCATCTACAAAATCTACACGTGCCTCCTTATCATTTGGATTCACTTTACGACGTCTTTTATAAACAGGCATAAAAACAGGTTCTATTCCAGATGATGTTTGGGTCATCAAACTGGTTGTTCCTGTTGGAGCAATGGTCAATAGAGCGATGTTACGACGGCCATATTCTGACATGTCGTAATATAATTTACTATCCGCCTCTTTTAATCGTTGAATGAACGGATTATTTTTCTCTCTTTCAATATCAAAAAATGCAAACGCACCACGCTCTTTTGCCAAATCCACTGACGAGCGATAAGCTGCAAGCGCGAGGGTTTTATGAACTTCAACAGAAAACTCATTACCTTCCTTACTACCGTATTGAATGCCCAAAGCTGCCAACATATCTCCTTCAGCAGTAATTCCTACTCCAGTTCTTCTACCTTCTTCAGCCTTAGTTCGGATATTGACCCATAAATTTCTTTCTGTGGCTTTAACTTCATCACCCTCAGGATCTTCATCAATTTTCCGTAAAATATTATCAATCTTGTCTAATTCAAGATCGATAATGTCGTCCATAATACGTTGTGCATAGCCGACGTGCTCCTTAAAAAGTTCAAAATTAAATTTAGCCTCTTTTGTAAATGGCCGCTCTACATATGAAAATAAATTAATAGCTAATAACCTACAGGAATCATAAGGGCATAGCGGAATTTCACCACACGGGTTTGTAGACACCGTTTTATAGCCTAAGTCAGCATAACAATCTGGAACGGATTCATTAATAATAGTATCCCAAAATAAAATACCAGGTTCTGCTGATTTCCAGGCGTTATGAACAATTTTTTTCCAAATACCATTGGCATCAATGGTTTTTGAAAACTTAGGATTGTCGCTAAAAATTGGATATTTTTGAGTATACTGTGTATTATTCTTTACAGCTCTCATGAAATCATCATCAATTCGTACACTAACGTTTGCACCAGTAACTTTTCCTTGCTCTAATTTAGCATCGATAAAATCTTCTGCATCAGGATGGTTTATAGAAACAGACAACATTAGCGCTCCTCGCCTACCATCTTGAGCAACTTCTCTTGTAGAGTTGGAATAGCGCTCCATAAATGGCACAATTCCGGTAGAAGTTAAAGCAGAATTTTTAACAGGCGAACTCTTTGGACGAATGTGAGACAAATCGTGACCCACACCTCCACGACGTTTCATAAGCTGAACTTGTTCTTGATCTATTTTCATGATCCCACCGTAGGAATCCGAATTACCGTCATTTCCAATAACAAAACAGTTGGACAGTGAAGCAATTTGAAAGGGATTTCCAATACCTGCCATTGGACTTCCTTGTGGTACAATGTATTTAAAATCTTTGATGAGATCAAATACTTCTTGTTCTGACATCGGATTTTCATACTTCGACTCAACACGTGCAATTTCTTTTGCAATTCGTGTATGCATGGCATTTGGAGAAGATTCATAAATATTACCGTCAGAATCCTTAAGGGCATATTTATTTAACCAAACTCTTGCGGCCAAATCATCGCCTTTAAAATATTTTAAGGCAGCTTCAAAAGCTTCATCTTGTGTGTAGGTTGTGGTTGGAGGCAATAGCGTGTCTACTTTCATTTAATTTCGTGCTTTAATTGGTTGTGGAACATTTCTTTTGAGAGTGTAAAGTAACAAAAAATAAACAACTTGCAACATGATCGAAATCATGAAGTTTACAACAAAAACAACTTAATTAAGTGATTATTAGGTGATTACGAATTTATCAACATGAAAAAGTTAACAAATTTTAAAAATTATAATTGGTATATCCAAATTAGAAATCGAGAGCTACACCAATGCCTAAGATTTGCTTCCATTGCACTCTGGCACCGTTCTCTACGTACTTGTCTTTAATGTCAGTAGGCGTTAAAATCTTGATGTCATCATCGTATTTTATATGAGACCCAAGAGATGCTTTTACATATTGGTTGACTTTAAAATCAAAATTCACCAACCAATCCACATCAATATTTCCAAAACTATTGAGGTAGTCGGTATACAAACTTGTTTTACTAGAAACATTAATATTTTCAAAAATTCCGGTTTCGAAATAATTAGTGACTAAAATTCCTACTTCATTTTTAGAGGTTCTCCCCCTTCTAAGCACATTTCCCTCATCATCATAAACAGCCGGATCGACCCCAAAAGCCCCTTTATCAGCTAATCCTCGATCTAACACATAGGTTGTCTTGACAGTTAATGGCGAGAAATAAAAAGAAAATTTTTCCATATCCTTCCCATATTCAGCACCAGCACCGACAAACATATATCCAGGCGCCAAAAATTTAGAGATAGCACGTTCTCTGTTCGGGTATTTATACCCATTTGTAAATTGTGTTTTGAAATTAAACTGAGCTGAAAAAAACCAGTTTGTTAAGGAATCCTGTCGGTACCCGATGTTAGAGGACAACTCGATAATATCTTCTGTTTTTCTCAACTTCTGATCCTCCTGCTTGTGAAGACCGTACCGAACCTTACTTTTATTGGTCCAATAAAAATCCTTGTATTTATAATTTAAACTGGAATTAAGACCCAGTAATGCAGATATGGAATTACTACCCCCAGCATTCCAGTTTACAAAGGTTACTTCACTAATATCCACACTAGCCCTATTTTTTTGAACCCATTTCGGTTTTTCTATGGCTGCTAGGGAATCTGCCTTATATTGGGCAATAATTTTTGCCCTTGCAACCGCCAAATCTATAGCTAAGGCATTTGCTTTTGCCACCGCTTTTTCAGCGGCTTTTAGTCGAGCCTTAGCCAAAATTAAAGAATCAGATTTTGCAATGGCAACTGAATCCTTCTCCGGACTTGTGGTTTGAGCGTTTAAAAATTGACATAGCAATACTGTGCATATCATAAAAATCTTTCTCATTAAGCAGGATTTTAATAGTTAGATTAGTCTGCGTTTAATATTCAAACACACCAAATTCACTAGTAATGGTCAACTGCTTCTTAGCAGCGTCTTGCACTCTGCCAACAATTTGCGCCTCTACATTAAATGATTTTGATATTGCTATAATATCATCAGCAATACTTGGGGACACATAAAGCTCCATACGATGACCACAGTTGAACACTTGATACATTTCCTTCCAATTGGTGTTGGATTGTTCTTGAATCAATTTAAACAACGGCGGAATTGGGAATAAATTATCTTTAATGATATGAAGGCGGTCTACAAAATGAAGAATCTTGGTCTGCGCACCACCGCTACAATGCACCATACCATGAATATTAGAGGAATTATATTTAGATAAAATTTTATTGATAATAGGTGCATAGGTACGCGTAGGAGACAGCACCAATTTGCCGGCATCTATCGGAGACCCATCAACAGCATCAGTTAATTTTACATTTCCTGAATACACTAATTCGTTAGGTACAGAAGCGTCAAAACTTTCCGGAAATTTTTCAGCCAAATATTTATGAAATACGTCGTGACGTGCAGAAGTAAGACCGTTACTCCCCATACCTCCGTTATACGAAGTTTCATAACTTGCTTGACCTGAAGATGATAATCCAACAATCACATCGCCGGCTTTAATATTTGCATTGTCAATAACTTCAGCACGTTTCATGCGCGCTGTTACAGTAGAATCTACGATTATAGTTCTAACCAAGTCTCCCACATCAGCAGTTTCTCCACCTGTAGAATGAATAGTAACACCAAAAGTATTCAACTCGGCAATTAATTCTTCAGTACCATTGATAATGGCCGAAATGACCTCGCCAGGGATTAAATTTTTATTTCTGCCTATTGTAGATGACAGCATAATATTATTAGTGGCTCCCACACACAACAAATCATCAATATTCATTATCAATGCATCTTGGGCAATACCTTTCCACACCGATACATCTCCTGTCTCTTTCCAGTACATATATGCTAAAGAAGATTTTGTACCCGCTCCATCAGCATGCATAATCAAACAGTATTCTTCATCATTAGTGAGATAATCTGGGACTATTTTACAAAATGCCTGTGGAAATAGCCCTTTATCAATATTTTTTATAGCATTGTGAACGTCTTCTTTTGAAGCCGAAACACCTCTTTGTGCATATCTTTTACTAACGTCTTGACTCATAACTTTAATTGGATTGACAAAAATAAGGATTGTATTTTAGTTTTCCCCTTAAAACAGTTTTGAATTAGCGTTGCATACAAATAAATGAATAACTTTCCGGTAGCATCTTTAACCGGAACCATACTCAAATGTATAGCACGAATTTTATACCGGAAGCCTAGTTAAAAGTTAAATGCTTATGTATAAGCATTAAGTATTGAATTAAAACAAAATAAAAAGGACAACTAATTTTTTCAATTAGTTGTCCTTTACACAGTTTTCTTAATGAGATTAAAAAGATGAATATCCGTTAGTAGAATCTATTCCTTATTGTGAAAGTTTAGTATCGTTGTGAAATCCATCTTGCATTACCACTGCAGCAGAATATGAATCTTTTTCTGTTGCGTTGTCTGAATCGTCTTGAGAAAACAAATAAGTAGCAAATGCCAATGCCGCAAAGCTTAGAATAAGTTTTTTCATCTTAATAATTATTGATTAATAGCATTACAAATGTAAGAAAATAACCCTCTACAAATCAGTCTCTAAAGAGTTATTTTGGTGCTTTATTGATAATTTCGACTAGATGCAATTTAACAAGACGAAATACAGTTTTCCCATGTATTTCAATATGTGAACACACGTACATTAAGTCTATTAACAACAATTAATAAAAAAAGACTCCTGTAAAAGGAGTCTTTCATTGTATTTAAAAGCACTATTATTTTTAGTTAGTAAACAACAATTCGCGATATTTTGTCATTGGCCAAATTTCATCATCTACCAATAATTCCAATTTATCACAATGGTATCGAATGCTATCAAAAAGAGGTTTCACTTTATGACAATAATCATGCGCTTTTTGTTCATAATCTTCTAGCAAATTAGCCGTACGCCTCTCATCTGTCATTCTGGTAACATCAGAATTGATTGACGAAATATGTCCAGAAATATCTTCGATTAAATTGAGTTGCTCCTGTGCGAATTTTTTAAATTCTGAACCGTATATTTCTTTTAAACCCACAACATTTTTAATCAATCTGTTTTGATACTGCACGGCAATTGGCACAATATGGTTACGGGCAATGTCCCCTAACACACGGCCTTCAATTTGAATACGCATCACATAGTCTTCCATCTCAATTTCATAACGCGCCTCGGATTCCACTTTATTCATGACCCCCATTTCCTCGAAAAGTTTGATGGCTTTTTTAGACACTTTGGCCTTTAAAGCCTCTGGCGTTGTTCTATGATTGCTAAGTCCGCGTTTTTTAGCTTCCTTCTCCCATGCTTCGCCGTACCCATTTCCTTCAAAAAGAATCTTTTTGGAGTTTTTAATGTATTCTCTTAACACGTTAAAAATGGCATCATCCTTTTTCATCGCATTTTTCTTGATCAATTTATCAACTTCCACTTTAAAATCAGTCAATTGCTTAGCTACAATAGTATTCAGGACTGTCATCGGATTTCCACAGTTGGCTGTAGAACCCACAGCTCTAAATTCAAATTTATTACCCGTAAAAGCAAATGGGGAGGTTCTATTTCTATCCGTGTTATCAAGCAATACATCAGGAATCTTACCGACAACATTTAATTTTAGGTCTGTTTTTTCCTGAGGTGACAATTTACCGTCGGTCACATTTTCCAATTCATTCAATACATTGGTCAATTGCTCCCCAATAAAAATCGACATAATAGCCGGCGGCGCTTCATTTGCTCCCAAACGATGATCATTACCCGCAGAAGCAATGGCAGCTCTGAGTAGCTCTTCATTGTCATTTACCGCTTTAATCGTATTGATAAAAAAGGTTAAGAATTGTAAGTTGCTCATTGGGGTTTTACCCGGGCCCAACAGATTGACTCCAGTATCAGTACTTAAGCTCCAGTTATTATGTTTGCCTGACCCATTAACCCCAGCAAATGGTTTTTCATGGAACAACACCTTAAAATTATGACGCTCTGAAACCTTATCCATCACATCCATTAATAAAGAATTATGGTCAACCGCCAAATTGGCCTCATCAAATATAGGCGCCAATTCAAATTGGTTAGGAGCTACTTCATTATGTCTTGTTTTAACCGGTATTCCTAACAGCATACACTCTTTCTCCAAATCTCTCATATACGCCAAGGCCCTTGCTGGAATAGAACCAAAATAATGATCGTCTAACTGCTGTCCTTTTGCGGCAGAGTGCCCCAAAAGCGTGCGGCCAGTTTGTACAATATCTGGGCGCGAGGCGGCCAGAGCACTGTCAACTAAAAAATACTCTTGTTCCCACCCTAAAGAGGTATTTACTTTTTTGACGTTCTTATCAAAGTATTTGCAAACGGCAACGGCTGCGTTATCCATAGCATATAACGCACGTAACAATGGTGTTTTGTAATCTAAAGCTTCACCCGTGTACGATACAAAAACTGTAGGTATACAGAGTGCTGTGCCATAAATAAACGCTGGAGAGGTAGGGTCCCAAGCCGTATAACCACGAGCTTCAAAAGTGTTTCTAATTCCTCCGTTGGGAAAACTTGATGCATCAGGTTCTTGCTGCACCAATTGTGAACCACCAAATTTTTCAATAGCCAATCCGTTTCCTATGGTCTCAAAAAATGCATCATGTTTTTCAGCAGTAGAGCCGGTTAACGGCTGAAACCAGTGGGTATAATGTGTAGCACCTTTAGAAATGGCCCATTCTTTCATCCCTGTGGATATATGGTCAGCCACTGATCGGTCTATTTTAGTTCCATTCTGCATGGCAGCCATGACGCTGTTAAATGCTTCTTTAGTCAGAAATTGGCGCATAGTGGCCTCATTAAAAACATTTCTTCCGAAAAGTTCTGAACGTCGTTCAATTTCTTCTACATGGACTGGTTTACGATCGAGAGTTTTTTTAATTGCGTGGAAACGTAGGGTTGACATAATTATATATTTTATTAAACTTATAGGACAAAAGTATAAAAAAATGATATAAATCATGTTTATACCCTAAAATATTTAGGGTGTAACATTAAAAATTATGATATTCTCAGTTTTTACCCCCTAATTTTCGATATAGAAGGCTAAAAAGATAAAAATTAAGTAGGCCGATAGTAGTATAAACCCCTTCAATCTTCCCAATTCTAATTTTTTAGGTAGAAATACCATGGGCAATAACACAAATGCAAAGGCAATCATCCAAAACATGTCACTGGTCAAGATCTTAGGACTGTTCACAACAATTGGTTGAATTATAGCGGTAATACCAAGAACTGAGGCGATGTTAAATATATTGGATCCAATTAAATTTCCAAGTGAAATTGCTTTCTCTTTTTTTAAAGCTGCAATAACTGATGCGGCCAGCTCAGGAACGCTTGTGCCAATGGCTACCATGGTAACAGAGATAACACGCTCACTCACCCCAAAAGAAACGGCCATTTCTTTAGCTCCAAAAACCAGCCATTCACTTCCAAAATACAACGCTGCTCCACCGATTAACAACCAAACAATTATCTTAAAGCCAGAGGTGACTTGCAGCGTATCGTCCACATCATCTATTTCTATATTTGGAGCATTTCTAGAACGCCTAATTAAGACCACAAGAAATATAATTATTGAAATCAGCAACGCAGCACCTTCCCATCTGTCTAAGATATAACCACTTTGCAACATAAAATAGAGCACTATAGACAGCAACATCATCATAGGCCAATTGAGCTTATAAAAGTCTTTATCCACTCCCAATGGCGAAATGAGCGCTGTAATCCCTAACACCAATCCGATGTTGGCAATATTTGACCCGATAACGTTTCCTAATGAAATATCTGAAGACCCATCTAAGGCGGCCTGCAAACTCACCAATAATTCAGGCGCTGAAGTTGCAAAGGACACTACAGTCATTCCAATAACAAGTTTGGAGATATTAAATTTAAATGATAGTGCTACTGATGAACGCACTAAAAATTCACCTCCAACTACCAATAGGACCAATCCTAATACAACCCAGACAATGCTCATAATTATTTTTTTTTGCGAAGATACTATAATCGTATTATGTAGAAAGCATTGCCGTTTGTCAATCTTAAATTTTCTATACTACGGCACCATATTAAAGTTGTTGCACTGCATATCACAAGCCAATTTAACGGTTATTAAAAATTTAAAAACTATAAATTCAGTTAAATAACTATTAAAATAGTTGATTAACTAGAAAAATAGTTATATTTGTTTCGTTCAGAATAAATTCTGTCATTTTAAATATACACGACCATGCAAAAACTCACCAATAAAGAAGAAGAGATCATGCACATTATATGGAAACTCAAAAAAGCTTTCGTAAAAGATGTCCTATCGGAAATTAAACAAGACCAACCTCATTATAACACCTTATCTACCATCATTAGGAATTTAGAAGACAAAGGATATGTTAGCTATCATGCGTATGGCAAAACCCACCAATATTACCCGATAGTTACAAAAGAAGCTTATAAAAAGCGCTTTATGAGTACAGCTATCGAAAATTACTTCAATAATTCTTATAAAAACGTAGTGTCATTTTTTGCAAAGGAAGAAAAAATAAGTGTTGATGAACTAAAAGAAATTATTGCACTCATTGAAAAAAAAAATAAAACCTCATAATTATGGAATATTTTCTGAAAGCAAGTGCCGTAATGACCATTTTCTATGGTTGTTACATCATATTTCTGCAACGCGAAACGTTTTATGACGCCAACAGATGGTTTTTATTATTGGGGCTGCTTACTGCTGTGATTTTTCCTTTAATGGTAATTCCTATTTATATTGAAGTTTCTACAACACCTACTACTGTATTTGCGGCAACCACAACAACCACCCCACCAAGCTCTCAAACTCTTGATCTGACAACACTCCTTTTATGGGGCTATGTGTTAGGTTTAAGCTTTTTTTTAGGGAGATTCATTGTCCAACTTTTTTCAATAATTTCCCTTATAAAAAAACATCATAAAACTAAAGGTGATGGCTATACCATTTTAGAAACGACACAAAACCCCGCGCCGTTTTCATTTTTTAAATGGGTCATTTACAATCCGACGCAATTTGATGCGCAAGAACGCCAACTCATTCTTGAACATGAAAAAGTGCACGCATTTCAGAACCACAGCGTAGACGTTCTTATCATGGACCTGGCAACCGTTGTGTTTTGGTGTAATCCTTTTGTATGGTTGTACAAGACAGCGCTCAAACAAAATCTAGAGTTTATTGCCGATCATCATACCCAAAAACGTACGTGCTGTGATGAGCGCTATCAAAAACTATTGCTTAAAACGAGTATACCAGCAGCACAATATATCAGTATAAACCCATTTTATAATTCAACCATAAAAAAAAGAATCCTTATGTTACACAAAACAAAATCAAGCCTTATGAACACTTGGAAATACAGCACAATCATCCCTATTTTGGCTCTTTTTGCCACGACCTTCAATACCGAAACCATCGCCCAGACCACTTCAGATACCAACGTATCCACTCCTAACGATCAGCAAAACATTCTAAAGTTTATTTTAACAAAAGACACCAAAAAAGAGCAATTGGATATGATAAAGGATAAACTTAACCATAAAGGTGCCTCTATAACTTTTGAGAGTGTAGAACGCAATTCAAAAAATGAAATTACAGGCATTCATATTGCGTATAAATATAAGGGCAAACTTGTAACGCATTTAAAAAATTCATCCAAGCCCATTACTTCCATTGAGATTTCAATGAATCCTTCCAACGACAGTATCAGTATTGGAGATCAAACTTCCGCCCTGAGTCAAACGATAGAAATTAAGAACGATGACAGCGCTCAAATAGCGGGTTTTGAAACTGATTCCAAGAATGAGCCAATCTTAACCCTTGTCAATAAATTTAAATCTAATTCAGTGAGTAAAGATTCCGTTTTTATTTCTAATACCACAGACAAAGTTCACAACAGAAACTCAAATCAGAGGAAAGACATAATTATCAAAAATAATGACAATGAGGCCTCTAAATATAACTATCAAAAAAATAAACCTCTAATCCTTTTAAATGACAAGGAACTCACTGATCAGCAGATGAACGCCATAGACCCGAACACTATTGCCTCAATCAATGTTTTGAAGGATGAGAGTGATACCAAAAAATATGGGGAAAAAGGAAAAAATGGTGTCATAATTATTCATCTTAAAGAAGATTTGGACACTCATGCGCAGCCTCTATATATTTTAGATGGCGAAGAAATCGATAAATCGGCTATGGAGTCCATAAGTCCTGACAGCATTGAATCTGTTGAAGTTTTAAAAAATAATGCCGCGATCAAAAAATATGGAGCTAAGGGAAAAAATGGCGTGATCATAATCACTACAAAACCTTAACAAAGATTACAATTACGTATCCAAAATGGAGCGAAGAACACTTAGCTGTCAAGTGTCTTCGGCTCCATTTTTTTATATAAACCATCTGAATTTGTTAGACATATCCGTCATTGGATATTCATTACCTTCTACAGATAGCTTTGTCCCAATAAAATGGAGTCGACGCTTGGACTATGTATTACTAAACTCGACATTCCGATTCAGATAGATTGTCTCGCGATAAAAGATAAAATTCGCAATTACTTCAATTTTCAGGACGAAATTCGCCTATGTATTACAAAACACCACAAAATGACCCCTTCAATTCTTACAGTATAAAACTTTACATATACAATTCTGTTTCAATATATAACTTTAATCAAGAGTTTATTGTAAAATTCGAAATGTAATTGATAATTTTACTATAAAACATAAAGTCAAATTTATTAATAACAACCTAAGTATTTGGATATTAGAATGTAAATCCTATATCTTCATAAGGCAATTGCAATTAAACCTTATATATGAACCATCTAAATACTACGCTCATGATCACAATTGTCAAAATTATAATCGATATTGTTTTTTCGATTTAGTAAACAAAAAACACTAAGCAAAACTCAGTTCTAGAATGAGTTTATACTTAGTTTAACCACACCTCTGTATTGTTAAATATTTAAGCATTAAAAGTTTTATCTTTGTAATAAACGCAATATTAGGTTTCCATGAAAAAAAACTTCTTCAAAATATTAGCAAAACTCAACAAAGTACTGCTCCCAAGCTACTCAAAAAAGGGTCTTGACCTCTCAAAAGCGTCCACATTGGAAATGGCCATCATTGGATGGCGCGTTTTTGTAACGAAACAAGCTATAGATTAATACGCACTTCCCTTACAAATTGCCACTTTATTTTCTGTTATCTTTGCAGAAAATAATCGATAATGTCATTTAAGGATTTACAACTCAATAAAACTATCTTAAAAGCAGTAACTGAATCTGGGTACGACACACCAACTTTAGTTCAAGAACAAACAATTCCTTTAGTTTTAGCTGGCAAAGATGTCATTGCATCCGCACAAACCGGAACAGGAAAGACCGCTGCTTTTGCCTTGCCAATTTTACAGCTCCTTTTTGACAAACAAATGGAATCAAAGAAAGGAAAAAAAATACGCGCTTTAATTATCAGTCCAACCAGAGAATTGGCCATACAAATATCTCAAAATTTCAAAACCTACAGTGCCCATACCAATTTGAAAACCATGGTAATTTTTGGGGGTACATCTATTGAACCTCAAATTGATCTCTTAAAAAAAGGTGTAGATATTGTGATTGCTACACCCGGACGATTACTCGATTTGCACAAGCAGGACATCATCAACTTAGATTATGTAGAAACCTTGGTATTAGATGAAGCAGATTTGATGTTGGATATGGGGTTTATTGATGATGTTACCAAAATTGTGCGACTCTGCCCTGAAAACAAACAGACATTATTATTTTCGGCCACTATGCCTTATAAAGTGGAGCAATTGGCGACTTCAATATTAAAATCGCCCGAGCGTGTTGAAGTAACGCCTACCTCATCAGCCGCTAAAAATGTGAGTCAAGTGTTGTACTATGTTCCAAAACGGAATAAAATTGAACTTTGCCTTCATCTGTTACGAAATACCATTAAAGGGAATATCCTAATATTCAGGCGCACAAAATTTGGCGTAGATAAATTAGAACAGACCTTACTTAAAAATGGCTATAAAGTAGAAAGTTTCCACGGCGATAAGTCTCAAAGTGATCGACAGGCAGCATTAGGTAAATTTAAGCACGGCCAAGCCAATATCTTAATTGCCACAGATGTTGCCGCACGAGGAATAGATATTGATGAGCTGGATGCAGTAGTTAATTTTGATATGCCTAATATTCCGGAAACCTATGTGCACCGTATTGGGAGAACAGGACGTGCGGGACATTTTGGTACTTCTTTTTCGTTTTGTTCAGCTGACGAAAAGACCTACGTTAAAAGTATTCAACAGCTGATTAATACTCAAATTCCGGTAGAGGATGATCACCCTTACCCATTAGATCCACAAGCGAAACCTATAATTCACACCTCTAAAAAAACGGGTAGTAAACACAAAAAAGGGCGTAAAGGACAAGGCTCTAAAAGCAAGAAAAAGCGATGGTATTAAAACACATGCCATTTATCATTGCTCATAAAAAGATTTAAAAATAACATGAATTGGATACTATTAATTCTTGGGGGTTTATTTGAAGTGGGCTTTGCCGCCTGCTTGGGTAAGGCAAAATATGCATCGGGTACTGCCGCAACGTGGTGGTATATTGGTTTTGTGGTATGCCTGACCATTAGCATGCTCCTTTTAATTAAGGCTACCGAGACTTTGCCAATTGGGACGGCTTATGCGGTTTGGACGGGAATTGGGGCCGTTGGAACTGTATTAGTGGGCATTTTTATCTTTAAGGAATCGGCTGACTTTTGGCGTGTTTTTTTTCTGGCAACCCTTATTCTTTCAATTGTAGGTTTAAAATTTGTTTCTAATTAAGAGAATTTCCTTTGTCTTTTATCAATAAAGTATTTTAATATAGGTATTTGTGCGCAGAGCATCAATCCAAAAACAAGCATTGCGTAAGACGTTACCTGCTCCAACTTCAGTTTAGAAAAGAAATTGGTGATGTTAGTGGTTGCAATCACATAAAAATCAATAGCTTCAAACCATTCGCTGGTATCAGTTCCTGTACTCAAATAAACATAAATTACAAAAGCAGTCGCAATGCCAAAAACAATTAGCCAACCTGTTTTGGAAATTAATGGTTGATATACAGTTGCGGTACTTTTAGTGCTGACATATGACATGACCATCTTCGTAAAATCCGGGGACGGAGATTCAATGTGTGATGATTTCATCACCTTTTCTACAACACTCTCCAATAATCTATCTGCGTTGTCCTTCATAATAAGCAATCATTTCTGGTTCCAATCGTACTTTAAAAATAGTCAATAATTTTTTTCGACTTCTATGTAGTTTCACTTTTACAGTGTTTGGGTCCAAATTGACCACAGTTGCTATTTCAATTAAAGATAAGTCCTCAAAGTAATATAAGGTCAAAAGAAAGCCGTCCATCTCTGGCAACAAGGCAATGCAATCTTTAATTGATTTTTGGTATTCCATCTCGGTCAAAGTATTTAAGGCATTATCTATAGTCTGGACTTGATGCTCTGTAAATTTATCAATCGGCATATCGTTCTGATGTTTCTTGGTCTTTTTGATGCTGTCAAGACAGGTGTTGTAAGCTACTCTATAAATATATGTTGAAAACTTTGACTCCCCCTTAAAGCTATGTAGCGATTTAAAAACCTTTATAAAGGTATCTTGCGAAGCTTCTTCAGCCTCCTCCCTATTTTTAAGCATTTTTAACGCCAATGTAAACACCAGATTTTTATACCTATCTACCAAAATGGCAAATGCATTGGCATCACCATTCAGAATTTGGTCAATATAGATGTGGTCGTCCTTGGTGGTCATTTTAAGGTAAGACGATTAAAATTGAGAAGAGGTTACAAGGAAGTTAAAAATAAATATAATGAATTTAATGTAACCTAAATCCAAAACAGGTCGTCATAAGTAATGAACGAACTAAAATTAATCAATTAAAAACGAACAGCTATGAGATCAGAATTTATTATTGTGCCACTTTTCATTGCAGCCTTTTTTGGCATCTTTTATCTTTATTTTTCAACACGAAACAAAGAGCGTTTGGCACTGATAGAAAAGGGCGCTGATGCCAGTATTTTTATGAGAGGAAAGCAAACAACCGCCCCTATATGGAAAGTTCTCATTTTAAATTTGGCATTACTCCTTATGGGTATAGGATTGGGAATTTTTATCGCCTTGATTATTGAAAATTATACGACATTTAATGGTGCCATTTATCCCGCTACCATTTTTCTTATGGCAGGGCTTGGATTATTAATAGGTTTCAATATGACAAAAAACCTCGAAAAGGAATAATTCCTTATTTTAAAAATTGTCTTCATCAAACGGTTAACATTTTGTTGGCCGTTTTTTTTATTAATAAATGTATCTTTAAAGTCTTAAGCGTTAATTTATAATTCAGCATACAAAAGTTTACACTCCTGTATTGCCACCTGCTAACCTGTACCAATATAAAAATTAGATACAAAAGGATCAATGACCATATTTCAAACAGTTTTAAAACGGACGTTCATTTTACTCACCCTATTGTGTGTTTCTTTCAGTTTTTCACAAATAAAAATTACAGATGCACAATCTCAGTATCCTGTCTCTTATGCTACAGTTTCCTTCAACAATGGCAACGGACTATTTGCCAATGATGAAGGCGAATTTGTCTTTTCAAAAAAACTCTATCCAGACATTGATACTCTGTACATCTCTGCCTTAGGCTATAAAGAATTGAAAATAGCGACCACAAATTTGCCTAAAATTATTCAGATGCAAACTGAAACTAATGCATTGGACGAAGTATTAATCACTGCAAAATTAGATCGCAAATATAAAGTGGAAGACATTAAACCATATTTAGATGACGATTACTACCATTGTTGGTTGCCCACTATAGAATCTGAAATTGCTGTGTATTTCAACAATCCTGACGAAGCGTTAAAAAAAATCACCAAAGTACACTTTCCAGTGACTCTAGAGTCAAAGGACTGGGAGAAAAGAAAACGTTCCAATGCTGACAAAAAATCATTTTCAACTTTATTTAAGATGAAATTTTACAATAACGAGAACGGCTATCCAGGCAAAGAACTCACATACAAGACACTAGTGGTTAGAGCAACTGAAAAAGGTGGTGATGCCATAATTTTTGATGTGTCAGAAGAAGATATATTTATACCACAATCAGGCATCTTTGTATCCCTTCAAGTTTTAGGTTATACAGACAGCAACGGTAAATTGTTATCAAATAAGAAGTATAAAGAAATCAAATCGAGAGATGGCAGCATAGTAAAAATTCCAACTAATTTTCGACCGTTACTCCCATTTACCGATAAAATTCCTCAAAATAATACCTATATTAAACGGGTGTTTGTGAACGGAAATAATTGGACCAGATTTGAGACAAATAGTGGATTTCAATCCACCTTATTGCAAGCAGGCCTTAACAACTATGGCATGGGCATAACTTTTAACGTTTATAAAGACTAACTCTATATGATTTACCCTTGGCACCTCTATCTTATGGCCGCAATTTATATTTTAGCTGGGATGATGCACTTTATTAAGCCTAAAATGTATCTCAGAATTATGCCAAGATATTTACCTAATCCTAAACTCTTAGTCTTATTAAGCGGTTTGGCAGAAATTATGTTGGGCATAGGTTTGTGCTTCCCTGAGACAAAAAACAGTGCTATTTCGGGTATCATTGCCATGCTCATGGTGTTTTTATTGGTACACTTTTATATGCTATCCAGCAAAAAAGCAGGCGCTGGCATTCCACAGTGGGTTCTGATTCTAAGAATTCCTTTGCAATTTGGTCTGATGTATTGGGCGTACTATTATTTAGCTCTTTAATTTCTACCATTAATATAGTATCTTCGAAATCTTAATTGTTTAAACTAATATGAAACCATCAAACGCTTTACTGTACTTTATTTTACTGATTATGACAAGTTGTGGGCAACCAAAAGTAGTGGAACCAGAAGTGTATACCTATGTAGAAGAATCACACTCTTATGCTAAGCCAAATAATGCATTTATTACGCATCTAAAACTGGATATCTCAGTCAATTTTGAGACTGAAATTATCAGTGGAACAGCCACTTATGATATCAAAAACAATAACAGCACCCAAATTGTTTTAGATTCAAAGCATTTAGACATTGAATCTGTTACTGCCGATGGCAAAGAAACTGAATTTTCATTGGGAGCCAAGGACAAACAATTAGGACAAGCTTTAACGGTTACGATTGGCAAAAACACAAAACAAATTGAAATTGTTTATAAAACTACAAAAGACACCGAAGCATTACAATGGTTAAAAGCACAGCAAACCGCTGACAAAACCCATCCCTTTCTCTTTACTCAAGGTCAAGCAATTTTAACCAGAACATGGATTCCTATTCAAGACAGTCCACAAATCCGATTAACGTATGAAGCCAATGTTAAAGTCCCTAAAGGATTGATGGCCGTGATGAGCGCTGAGAATCCGAAGGAAAAATCTCAAGATGGACTTTATCATTTTAAAATGAAACAACCTATTCCGGCATATCTCATTGCTCTAGCCGTAGGAAGTTTTGAATATAAGGCCATTAGTGAACGTACGGGAGTTTATGCAGAAAAAACAATGCTGACTAAGGTGCACGATGAATTTTCAGATATGGATAAAATGGTAGCTGCGGCAGAAGCGCTTTATGGCAAATACGCCTGGGATCAGTTTGATGTGATTGTATTACCACCAAGCTTCCCTTTTGGAGGTATGGAAAATCCGCGATTGACTTTTGCAACCCCTACTGTAATTGCTGGCGATAAAAGTTTAACTTCATTGATAGCGCATGAATTAGCGCATTCATGGTCAGGGAATTTGGTGACCAATGCAACATGGAATGATTTTTGGCTTAATGAAGGGTTTACAGTGTACTTTGAAATGCGCATTATGGAGGCTCTATATGGTAAAGAACGTGCCGATATGCTGGCATTAATAAGCCGTCAAGATTTAGATGAAGAATTGGAAAGTCTAAAGGATACCCCAAATGCCACTAAGTTAAAATTGGATTTGAAAGGTAAAAACCCTGATGATGGCATGAACAGTATTGCATATGATAAAGGTTATCTATTGCTAAGAACTTTGGAAGAAACTGTTGGCCGCGACAAATTTGATGCCTTTTTGAAACAGTATTTTAAGGAACATGCGTTTTCTACCATGACTACAGAAAAGTTTGGAACTTATCTCAATACCAACTTGCTAGAGAAACATCAAATCACTTTTAACATGGACGAATGGATCAATCAACCTGGGGTGCCTGAAAATCAGGCGGTTATTAATTCTGACAAGTTTACAAATGTCAAACGGACTCTAGAAGAATTTTTAACCACTGGCAAAATTGATACATCAATTACCACAGAATGGACCTCACAAGAATGGGTCTATTTCATCAGAAATTTCCCAAAAACGATGACGGTTGATCAGATGAAACATCTAGACTCCGCCTTTAATTTTACCAACTCTAGCAACTCCTATATCCAGATGGTGTGGTATGAGCAAGCCTTAAATCATGATTACCACGGAAATAATGTAGATCAAAAGATTGAAGCTTTTTTAACTTCTGTGGGCCGCCGTTGGTATGTGGAAACAATTTTTAAAGCTTTTAAAAGAAATAATAGGTTGGAAGATGCTTTGAAAATTTACGAGAAATCTCGACCAAATTACCATTCTGTTACTGCAACTACTATAGATGACTTATTAGGCTATGAGCCAGAACCTGAAGAGGAAGAGTTGCTGAAGTAATCTTTTAGACTATTCCACTGGAAAATCAAAATAGGTGTCCGGAAAAGGTTCCCATCTTAAGGTAAAATGCCACCACTCTTTTGGATAATTCCTGAAGTTATGAGCTTGCATAACTGTTTGGAGAAGATGCCTATTTTGTTGTTGGACCTTTGAAATGTGTGCATAAGATAACCATGATTGTTCTCCAAAAAAATCATAGTCACCACCCATATCTAATGGCTCTCCCGTATCGCCATCAGTAATGGTCAAATCTATAGTACTCCCTCTACTATGCCCTGATTTGGAAGCAATATAACCTTCACTAAACAAATGTTGTTTTGGAACTTCAGGGTAAAACTCCCGTTTAGTGATTGTATCCTCCAAATTCTTGGCCCATGCCACAAAATGATTCACGGCCTGTTGTGGCCGATAACCATCATATACCTTCAAACAAAGATTTTGGGATCTAAGCGCCTCTTGTACTTTTTGCAATGCTATAGCAGCCTCTTTCGTCAAAATTAATTTGTTGGCATGATAGCCATCAATCTTATGGCCTACAAAATTATGTTCAGTGAAGTAGCGCAATTCTACATCCAGATCAGGTATGTAATCTTCAACATAAACAAAACCCTCAGGAAGGGGGGTAATTGGCAATTTTGTAAAGGCAAAGCCCAAGACCACGAACACTAAAATCAATCCTTTGTTTTTCATCATAGTTATGCTAATTTAGATAAAAATTAAACTATGAACTTATTTTCTGCTGAAAAAACGCATCTCATACTACCAAATGCAGAAGTTCTTTACATTCCTAATTTCTATACTAAAGAGAAGGCAGAACATATCTTTCAAATTCTCAAAGATTCAACTCCCTGGCAGCAAGATGTTATAAAAATTTTTGGAAAAACTCATATTCAACCCCGGTTAACCGCCTTATTTGCTACCAACTCGAAACCGTATGCTTATTCAAACATTATCATGACACCAACACTAATGTCAGAACCACTGATGCAAATTAAAACAGAGGTTGAACGCTATTGCAGCCACACATTTACAACGGTTTTACTAAATTTATACAGGCATGGTGCTGACAGTAATGGATGGCATGCTGATAATGAGAAAGAATTAGGAAAAAACCCAGTGATAGCCTCTCTAAGTTTTGGAGCCACAAGAAGTTTTCATTTTAAACATCGCACTCTAAAGACAGAAAGATATAAACTCCTACTAGAATCTGGAAGTTTATTAATTATGAAAGGTGAAATGCAACATTTTTGGTTGCACCAAGTTCCGAAGACCAAAAAGAAGGTGGGTGAACGTATTAATCTTACCTTTAGAACCATATAAAAAAGAAAGAACCGAGGTCCCTCAACCTCGGTTCTTCTAATTTGCGTTTTTTATGATGTGTAGATTTAGGGTTGCTAAGTCAACAACATATGCAAATATTAATTAATTAATCCATTGTACAAAAACCTAAATTTCGGTACACTTCAAAGATAGAACTATTATTGAATCCATCTGTTCAAATACATAATAAATCGATGAAATACATATAATTTTAACATTTGATGATGAAAAGCGACATTTTAACGACAAAATACATTCTTGATGTCTGAAATAAAGTTATAATTCCACATCATATTTTTGATATTTAACCGTTTCATCATATAAATTAATTGTGGTGACGTATCTTCGTTACTATAAAATAAATGGTATGAAAACAATATATCTTTTTTTAAGCCTAACCACCATTCTTTCCTATGGTCAAGCAACAGATTATTCAGAAAAGGAATTGGCTATTTCAAAATGGATTGATGGTAGTCTCATGGTTCCAAATTCTGGTGCTGACAAATTAGCCATCATCATTGGTGGTTCCGGCCCAACAGATAGAGACGGGAATCAGAATTTCTTAAAAACTAATAATCTTAAAAAACTTGCTCAAGAGTTGGCTCTAAGTGGTATTGCCACGTTTAGGTATGACAAGCGTATTGTGAAACAGATAAAAATGAAATCTGTCGATCCAAATATAAAGTTTGACGATTTCATTTCAGATGCCATAGCGGTGGTCAATTTTTTCAAATCCAAACAAGAATTTAAACACCTCTATATTATCGGGCATAGTCAAGGCAGTTTAATAGGTATGTTGGCGGCACAGGAGGGTGTAGATGGTATCATTTCTCTAGCGGGTGCGGGCCAATCTATAGACGCTGTAATAATAGAGCAGGTTGAGAAAACAGCACCGATGTTTACTGAAGACACCAAGCGCGCTTTTGATATATTAAAAAGTGGAAAAAAAACTACCGATTACCCTCCTGCCCTCGCATCAATTTTTGACAGTAGTGTTCAGGAATTTATGATGAGTTGGATGAAGTATGATCCAGCCGAAGTTATCAAATCTTTAGAAATTCCAATTCTACTAATTAATGGTACGAAAGACTTACAAGTAAGCTCAGCCGAAGCGGAGTTGTTACACAACGCCTCTAGTCAGTCCAAACTCAAGCTTATTGACAATATGAACCATGTGCTCTTTATTATACAGGGCGATGATCAAGAAAACGCAAAATCGTATAATGATTCTAATGGAAAGATTTCGGAAGCGCTCGTAAATTCTATTGTAGAATTTATCAATACATAAACCCCATCTGTATTAGTGATAAAAAAAGCACCTCTTTCAAGGTGCTTTTTTACTAACTAACCAACCAAAATGTAATATTAACTTCTCTAAAGGTTAACTACTCCTTTTTTGTAATATAGAGCATAATTAATTACACTAATAGCTTTTCAAATTCCGTGCCATATTTAAATTTGTCATCAGAATAATTATCCTTATTTTGCGACTCAAATCCACAATACATGCGTTCATATTTTAAATTGCTACTAGTTTTTTGTCTACTATGCCTATCTTCAGCAACCATTAAGGCTCAATCCTTAATAATTGATAAGGCTAGCGAGAATTACTCAGAAAACTTTAATGTTCCCGTCGCTATAGATTCTACTACATTCGACAGGTTCCAAATCAAACTATCTACTACAAATCCATCATTGGTCATCAATCAAATTGTTCTCAATGAAAAATTTTCTAGAGGCACCTTAAAGTTTTCCTCTGCAGGCTCCATCTATACAATTGATTATCAAAGTGAAGGACCTATTTCAATTACCAAAAAAGAGAAATTACTAGATTTAAAACTGAACACTAATAGCCGATTTTCCGAAGAAAATCTAATTGTTATAAATGAGAGTACATTTTATAATAATGATGCGCCACTCACACTGTCCAGCAAGATTAAACCATCTACAGTGAATCAATTTGTGTTGTTTAAAAATGATGCTATTGTTTTTGGCCTGTTGATGTTGGCACTTGGATTTGTCTTTTACACAGAATCTAAAAAGCAAGGATTTTGGCCAAAATTCTATAAATACATTCCAGGACTTCTAATGTGCTACATGATTCCGGCAGTATTCAACTCATTAGGATTAATCTCGGCTGATGTTTCGGAAACGTATTATATTGCGAGTAGATATCTATTACCAGCATCCTTAGTCCTCCTTACAATCAGTATTGATTTAAAAGCCGTTTTTAATTTGGGCTGGAAAGCCTTGGTCATGTTCTTTACGGGAACTATCGGCATTATCATTGGTGGGCCAATTGCAATATTGATCATCTCTACCTTTTCTCCAGAAACGGTTGGAGGTGCAGGTTTTGACGCTGTATGGCGTGGATTGGCAACTTTGGCAGGTAGTTGGATTGGCGGTGGTGCCAACCAAGCCGCTATGCTCGAGATTTACGGATTTAATCAAGAACTGTACGGGGGCATGGTTTTGGTAGATATTGTTGTGGCTAACATATGGATGGCTGTACTTTTACTAGGCATTGGAAAACGTGAAAAAATTGACAATTGGTTAAAAGCAGACAATACTGCCATTAATGAACTACAAAAGAAAGTTCAAAATTTTAGCGAAAAAATCACCCGCATCCCATCCTTAACAGATTTACTAATCATATTGATGTTTGCATTTGTCGCTGTAGGCATTGCCCATTTTGGAGCTGACCATATTTCTACCTACCTATCCAATAATTTTGAAGCAGTAAGCAATCCGAGAAGCGCTTTATCCTCTTTTGGAAGTCAATTCTTCTGGTTGATATCTATTGCCACTTTTATTGGAATCTTATTGTCATTTACACCGGCAAAAAATTATGAAGGCGCAGGCGCCAGTAAAATTGGAAGCATTTTCATTTATATTTTGGTGGCAACTATTGGAATGAAAATGGACTTAGGAAAAATATTTGAAAATCCAGGCTTGATTTTAATTGGATTAGTGTGGATGACCATTCACGCCGTACTTCTTATTGTTATTGCCAAATTGATTAAAGCGCCTTACTTTTTCTTGGCTGTTGGAAGTCAGGCAAATGTTGGTGGGGCAGCCTCTGCACCTGTGGTTGCTGCAGCCTTCCACCCATCGTTGGCAACGGTTGGTGCGCTCTTAGCCGTGTTTGGTTATGTAGTAGGAACCTATGGCGCCCTTTTATGCGCTGAGTTGATGAGAATAGTTGCCGTAGGTTAGTATATAAAGGAATTTTATAAGATATTTGCCCACCAAAATTTTAAAATTTAAATGAAAAGATTCGTATTTATACTCAGTTTACTTTTTGTAGCATCTTGTGCTAAAGACAATTCCAATTTCACCCTTAAAGGATCTATAAAAAATTTAAAAAAAGGCACCGTTTATCTTCAAAGAATTGATGATACTGTGCTAGTTACAATTGATTCCTTAAAAATAAACGGTGAACCGGAATTTGAACTTCACACCAATTTAGAAGGCCCCGAAGTACTCTACTTAGCCTTAGATAAAAATGGAAAGGAATCAGGTATTATTCCATTTTTTGCTGATTTTGGAACTACCGAAATCAATACCACCTTAAAAAATTTCTATCTTGATGCAAAGATTAAAGGTTCTAAACAACAAGAAAAATTAGAGGAATATAATAAGATGATGGATAGATTTAAGGACAAAAACCTCGAACTTATAAAAAATAATTTGGAAGCCCGAAGAAGTCAGGATTCTTTATTGATGGATTCAAGTTATAAAGAATACAATAACTTACTTCTGAGAAAATACTTGTTTACCATCAATTATGCTATGAATAATAAGGACAGTGAAATTGCACCATACTTAGCAGTTTCAGAAATTTCAGATGCGAGTGTAAAATATCTAGATACCATAAATAATGCTTTAACACCAGAAATAAAATCATCTAAATACGGTAAAGCATTACAAAAATTGATTGCGGAACGAAAGAAACAGTAATTACCATAGGGTATAAAAACCTTAATCGGGCTCACTACAGAAACAGCAACTCGATTGAAATACTTAACAAGGATAT
Organism: Gelidibacter sediminis; assembly: GCF_004364975.1. Lineage (GTDB taxonomy): Bacteria > Bacteroidota > Bacteroidia > Flavobacteriales > Flavobacteriaceae > Gelidibacter > Gelidibacter sediminis. The sequence goes on from NZ_SOBW01000007.1 coordinate 123,449, forward strand.
CCGTTATTGTGTAAAGACTTTATAAATAATGACTATTACCAAAGTTAACGTTATCAAATGGGCTAAGAGAATAGGCTACGGAATAGGCATTCTCTTAGCTCTTTTTATATGTTTTTATGCAAGTATTTACTTTGGATTATGGGGTAAAATTCCGAACTCCAAATATCTGGCACAATTAAACCAAAGTCAGGCTACCCAGGTACTCGATGCCAATAATGATTTGATTGGCAAAATTTACGTCTACGACAGACAATCTATAACCTACGACAACTTTCCTCAACATTTAATTGACGCGCTAATAGCTACAGAAGACGTTCGGTTTTATGAACATAGCGGTATCGATAGTAAGAGTCTACTACGCGTGTTCTTTAAAAGCATATTATTGTCTGACGATTCATCTGGTGGTGGCAGTACAATTACACTCCAATTGGCCAAAAATCTTTTTGGAAGAAAAGATTACGGTCCATTTGGAATTGTCGTTAACAAAATCAGAGAAACCATTGTTGCTAGACGTATTGAAAGACTTTATACAAAGGAAGAAATCCTTACACTATACCTCAATACAGTGCCTTTCCCAGATAATACTTACGGTATTGAAAGTGCCTCAGAAAAATTCTTTAATTCGCACACCAAAGATTTAACGCTTGTACAATCGGCCACCTTGGTAGGGTCATTAAAAGCCAACAATAGCTACAATCCACGTCGTTATCCGGAGAAATCCAGAGCTCGGAAAAATGTGGTCATCCACCAAATGCAAAAGTATGGCTATCTCAACGTAGAAGAAGCCAACAAAGCTAAGTCTGACAGTATTGTTATTGATTACCAAAACTACTCCCCTAATGAGGGTTTAGCACCCTATTTCAGGGCTGAAATAAAAAAGCAACTCGACACTTTATTAAAACAGGAAAAATTTCGAAAACCCGACGGTGAGATGTATAATATTTACCATGACGGTTTAAAAATTCATACCACATTAGACAATACAATGCAACGCTACGCAGAAGCTGCAATGACCGAGCATATGAGCGATTTGCAGCGGCAATTTGAAAAAGCCTACGGCCAAAATGCACCTTGGCTTAAAGGCAAGGCAGCGTTTGAGTCCGCTAAAAAGCGTTTGAAATCTTATAAAAAACTTAAGGCTCAAGGTTTAGATGATAAGGCTATTGAAGACGCAATGAAACGCACGCATCAAATTGATCGTTTTTCGTGGGATGAAACCACTGTAGCCTCTATGTCTACTTTAGATAGTTTGGAGTATTACTCCAAATTCTTAAACGCCGGACTCGTTTCTTTAGATCCAGCAACGGGGGCGATAAAAGCTTATGTGGGAGGCATTAATTATAATTTTTTTCAGTTTGACCATATAGTACAGAGCAAACGTCAGGTAGGCTCCACCTTCAAACCTTTTGTGTATACTGCCGCTTTAGAACAAGGCATGGATCCGTGTACATATTTTCCACTTAAAGCCATAACTTATACCGATGTAAACAATTGGCGACCAACCAATGCTGGTGGTCCTGTTGATGAAGACCTTAATTATTCGCTTCAAATGGCTTTAAGCAACTCCATCAATACCATTGCTGTTAAAGTGCTCTATGAAACAGGGCTCGGAAATGTTATTGATCAAGCCAAGAAAATGGGTATTGAAAGTCACATTGAAGCGGTTCCGTCTATTGCATTGGGATCTTCAAATCTTTCAGTTTTGGAATTAGCTAAAGCTTATACCACTTTTGTAAATGGCAGTAAGGCCTCCACTCCTATTTTTATAACCAAAATAGAAGATAAAGACGGAAATATTATCGCAGATTATAAAGATTTACATCCAGAGCAAGAGCAAAATAGAATGGCCTTCAGTAATGAGACACGGCAGGTGATGTTGGAATTCATGAAAGCAACAGTTAATGAAGGCACAGCCACCAGATTAAGATCCACCTACCAATTACCAAATGCATTGGCGGGAAAGACCGGAACAACACAGGACAATAAAGATGGCTGGTTTGTTGGCATTATGCCTAAACTTGTAACAGTAACTTGGGTAGGCAATGACAATCAACAAATTGGATTTAGCTCTACCGGATTAGGTCAAGGCGCTAATTCTGCACTGCCTATCTTTGCAAAATACCTGCAAAAATTAAATGCCGACACCAATTATAACCGTATTACCAGAGCATCTTTTGAAAACCCTTCTGAAGCAGTTTTAAATGCCCTGAATTGCGATCCGACCAAAACCGATGGTTTTTTTAAACGCCTCTTTGGCAGTAATAAAAAGGAACGTAGATTTGAAAAGAAAGAAAAAAAGAAAAAGAAAGGCGGTGGTATTTTTGGATGGTTGAAGAAGAAGGATAAGGACGAATAAAATGTACTTAAAAACATACCTTATTATGTAAGACAACTGGTTGACTTCAACCATACTTCACAAAAACATATGACGTCACAACGCCATTTCATTTCTTATGGTCATTTTAAAAGACTGCAATAAAGCAGTCTCAGCACTCAGGATTTACCTCTTGTCCAAACAACATTGTAATAAAAAACCTCTCAAAATGAGAGGTTTTAAAAGAGCCGATGGAGGGACTCGAACCCACGACCTGCTGATTACAAATCAGCTGCTCTAGCCAGCTGAGCTACATCGGCTTAAGAGAGTGCAAATATAATCTCGAAAATAATATCTGCAAATCTTTTAAAATAAAAATTAACCTAAGTTGTTGAGTTTTTCAATCAACGCACGTCCTTTAGTTTCTAGTTCAGCGTTAACTTGCTTAAAGTGTGCTTTTTTGTTTTCAACAGTTTTATCGTTTACCTTAGCGATCAACTCGTCAAACGTTTCAATAGCTTCATCAACTATCGCTTCAGTTTTTTTAGTGTCTTTACCAGTATGTGTATATTCCCAAACATAAGCCGCTTCAATAATATCTCCTAATACGTAGTTAATATCTTTTTTTAGGTCTCTAACATTTGCCATTTTTCTTGATTTTAAAATTTTTACAAAAGTAGTCAATTAAACCGTGTCTTGCATAACGGATTGGGGATATTTTAACTACACATAAACTTCCAATAATGTTGCATCGTTTGCAGTTATTTCAAAGGTTTGTAATGCTGCAGGAACCAATACCGTTTCCCCTTTTGTTAATTGTAATGAATAGGTGTCCGTTTTAATTTCAGCCTGGCCTTCCACACAAATGTATATCATAAATGAGTCGTGTGTATTTTCTATTTTAAGCGTAGTATCTACTTTTAGAAAGTTGGTAGTAAAATACGGACAACTCACCATAGGGTTAGAGTGGTTGGCTGTCTTTTTATAAGACACCCTAAAATTGTCAGGCATATCAAAACCTATAGCGTCTATGGCCAAATCCGTGTGTAGTTCTCGTGCGTTGCCAGCATCATCCGTGCGCTCCCAATCGTAAATGCGGTAAGTAATATCACTTGTTTGTTGAATTTCAGCCAGCAATACACCAGCCCCAATGGCATGCACCCTCCCTACTTCAATAAAATAAGTGTCGCCCGTTTTAACCTTGTCAAAATTTAGGATTTCAGTGAGCGATTTGTTATGGAGGTGTTCCAAATACAAATCAGGTGTCATTTTCTGGTTGAAATCAACAATCAAATTGGCATCTTTATCTGCTTGCATGACGTACCACATCTCTGTTTTTCCAAAAGAATTATGACGTTTGGCCGCTAATTTATCATTAGGATGCAATTGAATGGACAAATCCTGCTTAGCATCTATAAATTTTATAAGTAAGGGAAACTTGTTTCCAAATTTCTCATAATTTTTCACCCCAATAAGATCCGCCTTAAAAGTACTTAGCAGATGTTTTAGAGTTTGATTTTCCAAACTCCCGTTTGAAACAATTGATGTATCTCCGTCAACATCGCTTATTTCCCAACTTTCACCTATATTGGGCAAATTAGAACCTTTATATAATAGCGATTTTAATTTTTGGCCACCCCAGATTTTATCTTTTAAAATGGGGTGAAATTTGAGGGGGTATAAAGTCGTTTTCAAAATAATTGTGTTTAGCGTAAGGTATTATGATCCTGAATAAGTCACAAAATTACGTTGTGTTTCGTAGAGGGTAATAGTTAATTTTAAACCTGATTTCAGCTTCGGCTTAAGTTTATTGTAGATGACTACAGCAATGTTTTCAGCGGTAGGATTCAAATTCTTAAATTCTTCAACCTCTACATTTAAATTTTTATGGTCAAAAGCCTCTTCAATTTCTTCCTTAATGATATCTTTTAATACTTTCATGTCTATGACAAAACCTGTTTCTTGATCTATTTCACCAGTAACACTCACAATAAGATCATAATTGTGCCCATGATAGTTTGGATTGCTGCATTTGCCAAAAACGGATTCGTTTTGAGCATCACTCCACTCCTTTTTAAATAACCGGTGTGCCGCGTTGAAATGCGCTTTTCTGCTGACAGTAACCATCATGACGCCACTCTATTTATGTGTTGATAAAATTTTTCAAAAATGATTTTGAACCACGCCGTATAAATTTCTGGATGTTTCACCATGTCTTTTTTAACCGCTTCCAAGGGCATCCATTTCCATGCCGCAACTTCATCGGGGTTAATGTTGGGTGCATCTTCATAATTACCAACTAGAATATGGTCAAACTCATGCTCTGTCAATCCATTATCAAATGGTGCCTTATAGATAAATGAAATTGTGTCCTCCAATTCGGTTTCAAAACCCATTTCTTCCATCAATCTGCGTTTCCCTGCTTGAATGTTGGTTTCACCAACTCTTTGGTGACTGCAACAGGTGTTGGTCCATAGAAGTGGAGAATGGTACTTATGTGATGCACGCTGTTGCAACATCAATTCATTTTTATTATTAAAAACAAAAACGGAGAAAGCGCGATGCAATAGTGCTTTTTCATGCGCCTCCATCTTCGGCATTGTGCCTATCTGCTCGTCTTTTTCATTAACGAGTATTACCTTTTCTTCTATCATAACCAACAAAGTTACCAACAAAAGTAATAAAAAGAACCAATGTTGTCTTAAAATAAAAATCGGTGTACGGGTACCCCTAATTTTGTAGACAATAATAGTATCTTTGCAACCCATTTTAATGCAGAATATGAGTTTTAAAACAGAAATTGAAAGACGACGAACTTTCGGAATTATTGCGCATCCAGACGCCGGAAAAACCACACTTACTGAAAAATTATTGCTATTTGGAGGTGCCATTCAGGAAGCTGGCGCCGTTAAAAGCAACAAGATTAAGAAAGGTGCTACAAGTGATTTTATGGAAATAGAACGCCAACGTGGAATTTCTGTAGCTACTTCAGTATTGGCTTTCGAGTATGAGGGCACAAAAGTCAATATTTTAGATACGCCTGGGCATAAGGATTTTGCTGAAGACACCTATAGAACGCTTACTGCTGTAGATAGTGTTATTGTTGTGGTAGATGTTGCAAAAGGTGTAGAGGAACAAACTGAAAAGTTGGTAGAAGTGTGTAGGATGCGGAACATTCCTATGATTGTATTTATCAATAAAATGGACCGCGAGGGTAAAGATGCTTTTGATTTGTTAGACGAAATTGAGCAGAAACTAGGCTTAAATGTTGTACCCATGAGCTTTCCGATTGGTATGGGCTATGATTTTAAAGGGATCTATAATCTTTGGGAAAAGAATATCAATTTGTTTAGCGGTAACAGTCGTAAAAATATTGAAGAGACAATTGAAATTTCCGATTTGGAATCGCCAGAAATAGACAAACTTATAGGAGAAAAGGCTGCACATACCTTACGGGAAGAAATAGAACTTGTTGAAGGTATTTATCCAACCTTTAATAGGGATGAATATTTAAATGGCCACCAGCAACCCGTATTTTTCGGGTCTGCACTAAATAACTTTGGTGTTCGTGAATTGTTGGATTGCTTTATTGATATTGCTCCTAAGCCAAGAGCTAAACAAAGTGAAGAACGCTTGGTTCAGCCTGACGAAACCGATTTTTCTGGGTTTGTCTTTAAAATTCATGCCAATATGGATCCTAATCATCGCGACCGATTGGCCTTTATAAAAATTGTCTCTGGTACGTTTGAGCGTAATAAACCATACTTACACGTAAGAAATAAGAAAAAAATGAAGTTCTCAAGTCCGAATGCCTTTTTTGCGGAGAAAAAGGAAATTGTGGACATCTCCTACCCTGGAGACATTGTAGGCTTGCACGATACTGGCAATTTCAAAATTGGAGATACCCTTACCGAAGGCGAAAATATAAACTATAAAGGGATTCCTAGCTTCTCTCCAGAACACTTTAGATATATTAACAATGCGGACCCTCTAAAGTCCAAACAATTATTTAAGGGTATTGACCAATTAATGGATGAAGGGGTCGCACAATTATTTACTTTAGAACTCAACGGCAGGAAAGTTATTGGCACCGTAGGCGCATTACAATATGAGGTGATCCAATACCGATTGGAACATGAATATGGTGCAAAATGCACCTATGAGAATCTAAATGTCTATAAAGCTTGTTGGGTAGAACCCACAGATATAAAGAATGAAGAATACAAAGAATTTTTAAGAGTTAAGCATAGGTATTTAGCGAAAGATAAAGAAGATCAGTTGGTGTTTTTAGCGGACTCCCAATTCTCATTACAAATGACCCAACAAAAATATCCAAGCATTAAATTCCATTTTACGTCGGAATATAAATAAAGACCCGTTAAGATTAATAATAAAATTCCGTGATGTTACCTGTGGCATTCTTGTTATTTGTAAATCCAATTGCTGCATTTCATCGAATATTCTTAATTTAATTTGCATTTCAACGATTTTTAACTACATTTAATCGTAATAAGATTAATATTTAGCATTGTAATGCTGCATTATCTTAACTCGAGATAGTATCAAACCCCAAATTGAACTATTTATGGAAACAAATGTGAATCAGTATAGTAATAGAGATATTACGATTACTTATGAACCTCGTGTTTGCACGAATGCTGGTCGTTGTGCAAAAGAATTATCGGATGTTTTTCGTAATTCAGTAATTCCTTGGATTGATGTAGATGGTGCGCCATTGCAAAAGATTGTCAACCAAGTTAAAAAATGTCCTTCTGGAGCTTTGAAGTGTATTATTAATGAGAAATTAGCCTAACTATTTCTAAAAAGAAAAAGCCCTTTGAAATAATATTCAAAGGGCTTTTATTTATTTATGCTTGACCTGTCGGACCAAAATTTAATGGTATTGGAGGTTGTTCATAATCTTTAATTTCTCCATGCGCGTTCTCAAAACGCTTTACATTTTCGCCCAGTGCCTTAAGCAACCGTTTGGCGTGTTGTGGTGTCAGAATGATTCGTGACTTCACTTTGCTTTTAGGAGTTCCTGGCATAATGCTTACAAAATCAACTACAAATTCTGAAACCGAATGATTGATAATGGCAAGGTTGGAATAGATTCCTTCCGCTGTTTTCTCATCTAATTCAATATTGATTTGTCCTTGCTTTTGGTCGTCTTTAATATCGCTCATAATTCATACATTTCTGCGACTGCAGAAATCTTGTGTTTTAAAAATTCATGTTTTGAATGCATTGACAATTTCAAATATTAGATTAATAAACATTCAAAATTGTCAATTTATTCAAGAGATCCCGACTTTCGTTGGGATAATTTGATTAACCACTTCTGTAAAAAACAGAAGTGGCATCTCATTAATTAAAATTTAACTCTTCTTTAGCTTTCATCATTTGGTTGAATTCTTCTTTAGAACCAACGATGATATTCTCATAACGTCTTACACCAGTTCCGGCAGGAATTCTATGTCCAACAATTACGTTTTCTTTCAAGCCTTCCAGTTCGTCTACCTTAGCGCTTACTGCTGCTTCGTTAAGTACCTTAGTCGTTTCTTGGAACGATGCTGCTGAAATAAACGATTTGGTCTGTAATGAAGCTCTAGTAATCCCTTGTAATATTGGCGTCGCGGTAGCTGGTTGTGCATCTCTTGCAACAGCCAACTGACCATCTTCTCTTCTAATTAAAGAGTTTTCATCTCTTAATTGACGCATTGTAACAATTTGTCCTGGTTTAAGAGTTTTAGAATCTCCAGCATCTTCAATGACTTTCATTCCAAAGATTTTATCATTTTCCTCAATAAAATCAGATTTATGTGCCAATTGATCTTCTAAGAAAATCGTATCACCAGAATCAATGATTCTAACTTTACGCATCATTTGTCTTACAACAACCTCGAAGTGCTTATCATTAATCTTCACTCCTTGTAAACGGTATACTTCCTGTACTTCATTTACCAAGTATTGCTGAACTGCAGAAGGCCCTTTAATATTCAAGATATCATCAGGAGTTACAGAACCATCAGATAATGGCATACCTGCTTTAACATAATCATTTTCTTGAACAAGAATTTGATTAGATAGCTTCACCAAGTATTTCTTAACCTCACCTAATTTAGATTCTATGATAATCTCACGGTTACCTCTTTTAATTTTTCCAAAAGAAACCACACCATCAATCTCACTTACTACAGCTGGATTAGAAGGGTTACGTGCTTCAAATAACTCAGTTACACGTGGTAAACCTCCTGTAATATCGCCAGACTTAGCTGATCTACGAGGGATTTTTACCAATACTTTACCGACATTAATCTTCTCTCCATCATTAATCATAAGGTGAGAACCCACTGGTAAGTTATAAGAACGTATAGCGTTACCTTTAGAATCTTGAATGTGCAATGTTGGAATTAATTTCTTGTTTCTAGATTCAGAGATTACTTTCTCTTGGAAACCTGTTTGCTCATCAATTTCCACTTGGTACGTCACTCCTTGGTCAATATTTTCATAAGCTACTTTACCAGCAAACTCAGAAATAATAACTCCGTTATATGGATCCCATGAACAAATCACATCACCTTTCTTCACTTTATCTCCCGGTTTGCAGTAGATGAATGATCCGTAAGGAATATTATTTGTACTTAAAGTGATTCCAGTTTTAGCATCCACCAATTTAAATTCAGAAGTACGAGAAATTACAACATCAACAGCATCACCATTATTGTCAGTTCCTTTTACGACTTTTAAATCATCAATTTCTGCAATACCGTCAAACTTAACGGTCAATTTATTTTCTTCGGAAATGTTACCTGCAATACCCCCCACGTGGAACGTACGAAGTGTTAACTGTGTACCTGGCTCTCCAATTGATTGGGCAGCAACTACACCAACAGCTTCACCTCTTTGTACCATCTTACCGGTAGCAAGGTTACGTCCGTAACATTTAGAACAAATACCTTTAGTAGCTTCACACGTTAATGCTGAACGCACTTCTACTGACTCTAAAGCCGAATTTTGAATACGTTTTGCAACAGCATCGTCAATATGATCGCCTGCTCTTACAATAAGTTCTTCAGTTAATGGATCATACACATCATTCAATGATGTTCTACCAACAATTCTATCTTCAAGAGATTCAATAATCTCTTCATTTTTCTTCAATGCAGAAACTTCAATACCTCTTAATGTTCCACAATCTTCACTATAGATAATCACATCTTGAGATACATCTACCAAACGACGTGTTAGGTAACCAGCATCTGCCGTTTTAAGTGCGGTATCGGCAAGACCTTTACGAGCACCGTGAGTAGAGATAAAGTATTCTAAAATTGAAAGACCTTCCTTAAAGTTGGAAAGGATTGGATTTTCAATAATCTCTCCACCACCTGCATTAGATTTTTTAGGCTTTGCCATCAATCCACGCATCCCGGTTAACTGACGAATCTGTTCTTTAGATCCACGAGCACCAGAATCAAGCATCATATACACTGAGTTAAATCCTTGTTGATCTTCGCGGATACGTTTCATTGACAATTCAGTCAATTCAGCATTTGTAGACGTCCAAATATCAATAACTTGGTTGTAACGCTCATTGTTAGTAATAAGACCCATATTATAGTTGGCCATAATACCATCAACTTGTTTGTTGGCGTTGTCAATCATACTTTGTTTTTCTGGCGGGATAATAATATCTCCTAAACTGAATGACAATCCACCTTGGAAAGCGAATTTATATCCCAAATCTTTGATTTCATCTAAAAACTCAGCTGTTTCAGGAACAGAAGTAGCTTTTAAAATGTTACCAATAATATCTCTCAATGATTTTTTAGTCAATACTTGATTGATGTATCCTGCTGCTTCCGGTACTTTTTCATTAAAAAGAACGCGTCCTACAGTAGTTTGTACAATCTGTTTAACTAACTCTCCTTCTTCGTTAAAGTCTTCAGTTCTTACTTTGATAGAGGCATTCAAATCAACCATCTTTTCATTGTAAGCAATATTTACTTCTTCAGCAGAATAGAATGTTAAACCTTCACCTTTCACCTTAACTTCATCTGTAGATTTACGTTCCTTGGTCATATAGTAAAGACCAAGAACCATGTCTTGAGAAGGTACAGTAACAGGAGAACCGTTAGCTGGATTTAAGATATTATGGGAAGCCAACATCAATAATTGTGCTTCTAATATAGCCTCTGGTCCTAAAGGTAAATGCACTGCCATTTGATCCCCATCAAAATCGGCATTAAACGCCGTACATACTAATGGGTGCAATTGGATAGCTTTACCTTCAATTAACTTAGGTTGGAAGGCTTGAATACCTAGTCTGTGTAACGTTGGAGCACGGTTTAAAAGAACAGGATGTCCTTTTAAAACATTCTCTAAAATATCCCAAACTACAGGCTCTTTTCTATCTATAATTTTCTTTGCAGATTTTACAGTTTTAACAATACCACGCTCAATAAGTTTTCTGATGATGAATGGCTTGTAAAGTTCTGCTGCCATATTTTTAGGCAATCCACATTCAAATAATTTTAATTCTGGTCCAACGACGATTACCGAACGTGCTGAATAATCCACACGTTTACCAAGTAAATTTTGACGGAACCGACCTTGCTTACCTTTTAATGAATCAGATAAAGATTTTAATGGTCTGTTAGAATCTGTTTTAACTGCAGATGCTTTACGTGTGTTGTCAAATAATGAATCTACTGATTCTTGCAACATACGTTTCTCATTACGTAAAATTACTTCTGGAGCTTTGATCTCAACCAAACGCTTCAAACGGTTGTTACGAATAATGACACGACGGTATAAATCATTCAAATCTGAAGTCGCAAAACGACCACCATCTAAAGGCACTAATGGACGTAATTCTGGTGGAATTACAGGAATCGCCTTCATGATCATCCACTCAGGTAGATTCTCACGGTTAGCGTTAGAATCACGGAAAGCTTCAACAACTTGTAAACGTTTTAACGCTTCAGTTTTACGTTGTTTAGACGTTTCTGTGTTAGCTTTATGACGTAATTCAAAAGATAAATCATTCAAATCAATTCTTGAAAGTAAGTCAATCAAACATTCAGCACCCATTTTGGCGATGAATTTGTTTGGATCATTATCATCTAAGTACTGATTTTCTTGTGGCGTTGACTCAAGAATAGTTAAATACTCTTCTTCTGTCAAGAAATCTAAACGTTGTAATGGTTCTCCATCAACATTTTTAGCATTTCCTGGTTGAATTACCACATAACGTTCATAATAAATAATCATATCCAATTTCTTGGAAGGTAATCCTAATACATATCCAATTTTGTTTGGTAATGAACGGAAATACCAGATATGCGCTACAGGTACTACCAAATTGATATGTCCTACTCTGTCTCTACGTACTTTCTTTTCAGTTACTTCAACACCACAACGGTCACAAACAATTCCTTTGTAACGGATGCGCTTATATTTACCACAAGCACATTCAAAATCCTTTACAGGACCAAAAATACGCTCACAGAACAAACCATCTCTTTCTGGTTTGTGTGTTCGATAATTAATAGTTTCAGGTTTAAGAACCTCACCACGAGATGCTGCTAAAACAGACTCTGGAGACGCTAAACCAATGGAGATTTTGTTAAACCTCTGTACTGTATTCTTATCTTGTCTTCTTGCCATTTCTTTATAGTATTCAGTTTGCAGTCTTCAGTCCTCAGTCTTCAGCTATACTCATAACTAAGGACTGTTTACTGGCGACTGCCGACTGTTTTATTATTCTTCTAATCTAATATCTAATCCTAATCCTTTCAATTCGTGCATAAGTACGTTGAAAGATTCAGGTAGTCCTGGTTCTGGCATTGGCTCTCCCTTAACAATTGCTTCGTAAGTTTTTGCTCTACCGATAACATCATCAGATTTTACTGTTAAGATCTCACGTAGTGTTGCAGATGCGCCATAAGCCTCAAGTGCCCATACCTCCATCTCACCAAAACGTTGACCACCAAATTGAGCTTTACCACCCAATGGTTGTTGTGTAATTAATGAGTATGGCCCAATTGAACGTGAGTGCATCTTATCATCAACCATATGTCCTAATTTCAACATATAAATTACACCAACAGTTGCAGGTTGATCAAAACGATCTCCCGTACCACCATCATATAAGTATGTATGTCCGAAACGTGGAATTCCAGCTTCATCTGTCAATTCATTAATTTGATCTAAGGTAGCACCATCAAAGATTGGTGTTGCATACGTACGACCTAATTTTTGACCAGCCCATCCAAGAACAGTTTCATAGATTTGACCAATGTTCATACGAGAAGGTACACCAAGTGGATTCAATACGATATCTACCGGAGTTCCATCTTCTAAGAATGGCATATCCTCCTGACGTACAATACGCGCTACGATACCTTTGTTACCGTGACGACCTGCCATTTTATCACCAACTTTCAGTTTACGTTTTTTAGCAACATAAACTTTAGCTAATTTGATGATTCCTGCTGGCAACTCATCTCCTACAGAAATTGTAAACTTCTCACGACGCAATGAACCTTGAAGGTCATTTTCCTTAATCTTGTAATTGTGGATCAAATCTGCAATTAAAGCATTAGTATGGTCGTCAGTAGTCCAAACTCCTGAAGTTAAATGCGTATAATCATCTACTGAGTTTAACATTTTTAAGGTATACTTCTTACCTTTTGGAATGATTTCCTCTCCAAGATCATTAAAGATTCCTTGTGCGGTCTTACCGTTTACAATAGCAAATAATTTATCGACTAAAACTGCTTTTAAGTCGTCAAATTTTCTGTAGTAAACTGATTCTAATGCATCAATATCTTCTTTATCCTTAGCTCTCTTACGTTTATCTTTTACGGCTCTTGAGAATAATTTCTTCTCAATAACTACACCGTGTAATGATGGAGATGCTTTTAAAGACGCATCTTTTACATCACCAGCCTTATCACCGAAGATTGCTCTTAATAATTTTTCTTCTGGTGTTGGATCAGATTCTCCTTTTGGTGTAATTTTTCCGATAAGGATATCACCTGGTTTGATCTCAGCACCAATACGAATCATACCGTTTTCATCCAAGTCTTTAGTAGCCTCTTCAGAAACGTTAGGAATGTCATTAGTTAATTCTTCGTTACCTAATTTGGTATCTCTTACTTCTAATGAATACTCATCAATATGAATTGATGTAAAAATATCATCACGAACTACTTTTTCAGAAATCACGATCGCATCCTCAAAATTGTAACCTTTCCATGGCATAAACGCCACTTTCATGTTACGACCTAGAGCAAGCTCTCCGTTTTGAGTAGCATAACCCTCACAAAGTACTTGTCCTTTTTTAACTTTATCACCTTTGGTTACAATAGGTTTTAAGTTAATAGACGTGCCTTGATTGGTTTTTCTGAACTTCACTAATGGATAGGTTTTGGTATCACTATCAAAGCTTACCATTGCTTGTTCTTCTGTACGTTCGTATTTTATTGTAATCTCGTTGGCATCAACATACTCAACAGTTCCATCTCCTTCAGCATTGATCAACACTCTAGAATCTGAAGCTACTTGACGCTCTAATCCAGTTCCTACAATTGGTGCATCAACACGCAATAAGGGTACTGCTTGACGCATCATGTTAGATCCCATCAAGGCTCTGTTGGCGTCATCGTGCTCCAAGAATGGAATTAACGAAGCTGAAATAGAAGCAACTTGATTAGGTGCAACGTCTGTATAATTTGCGTTAGCTGGATCAATAACTGGGAAATCTCCTTCTTGACGTGCAATAATCTTGTCTTCAGTAATTTTACCATCCGTATCAATCTTGATATTTGCTTGCGCTATCAACATATCTTCCTCCTCTTCGGCGCTCAAATATGTAGGTTGATTTTTAATGTCAACAACACCGTCAGTAATTTTACGATAAGGTGTCTCAATGAAGCCCATCCCATTCACCTTTGCATACACAGAAAGTGAAGAAATCAGACCAATATTAGGGCCCTCAGGAGTTTCAATTGGGCATAAACGGCCGTAGTGGGTGTAGTGAACGTCACGAACCTCAAATCCTGCACGCTCTCTAGATAAACCTCCAGGTCCTAATGCTGATAAACGACGTTTGTGGGTAATCTCAGCCAATGGATTGGTTTGATCCATAAATTGAGACAACTGATTCGTTCCAAAGAATGAGTTGATTACAGAAGACAAGGTCTTTGCGTTAATCAAATCAATAGGTGTAAACACCTCATTGTCACGCACGTTCATACGCTCACGAATAGTACGTGCCATACGTGCTAAACCAACACCAAACTGTTGAGACAACTGCTCACCTACTGTACGTACACGACGGTTAGAAAGGTGGTCAATATCATCAATCTCAGCTTTAGAGTTGATCAACTCAATTAAATATTTTATAATAGTAATGATATCTAATTTGGTAAGCACTTGCTTATCCATACCGATATCCAACTGTAGTTTCTTGTTCATTCTGTAACGACCTACTTCACCTAAAGAGTAACGTTGGTCAGAGAAGAATAATTTGTCAATAATACCACGTGCAGTCTCTTCATCAGGCGGCTCCGCATTACGTAATTGACGGTAAATATGCTCAACAGCTTCTTTTTCAGAGTTTGTTGGATCTTTTTGTAATGTATTATGGATGATAGAATAATCACCTTGCTGCGCACTTTCTTTATGTAAAAGAACAGTTTTTGCATCAGCCTCAAGAATCTCTTCAATATTGTCCTTATCTAATACAGTATCTCTATCAAGTACAATCTCGTTACGTTCAATAGAAACTACTTCACCGGTATCTTCATCAACAAAATCTTCATGCCAAGTGTTCAACACACGTGCTGCCAATTTACGACCAATAATCTTTTTAAGTCCCGATTTGGACACCTTAACTTCTTCAGCAAGGTCAAAGATTTCAAGAATGTCTTTATCACGTTCAAAGCCGATAGCTCTAAACAAGGTAGTAACTGGTAATTTTTTCTTACGATCGATATACGCATACATCACTTGATTGATATCTGTAGCGAATTCAATCCATGATCCTTTAAAAGGAATAACTCTGGCAGAGTATAATTTAGTTCCATTCGCATGGAAAGATTGACTGAAGAAAACCCCAGGAGATCTGTGCAATTGTGAAACGACAACACGTTCAGCACCATTAATACAGAAAGTTCCACTAGGCGTCATGTAAGGAATTGTACCTAAATACACATCTTGAACAATGGTCTCGAAGTCCTCATGTTCAGGGTCTGTACAATACAATTTCAAACGCGCTTTTAATGGCACACTGTATGTTAATCCTCTTTCAATACATTCTTCAATTGAATATCTTGGCGGATCAATGAAATAATCCAAAAACTCCAAAACAAATTGATTGCGAGTGTCGGTAATTGGGAAGTTTTCCATGAAGGTGTTGTAGAGACCTTCATTCCCTCTTTGTTCAGATTTAGTCTCTAATTGGAAAAAATCCTGGAAGGATTTTATTTGGATATCCAAAAAATCAGGATAATCCGTTCTATTTACAATAGAAGAGAAATTTAATCTTTCAGCTTTTTGTGCTAACATCGATGAACGAGATTTTGATTAAAAAAAATAGTAGTTTTTTTATGTACTTTTAATATACACAAAAGGGTTTAGGTCATTCCGAACATTCGGAAGACCTAAACCATAAATTGTAGTTTGGGCTAAGCTTATTTAAGCTCAACTTCTGCTCCAGCTTCTTCTAATTGAGCTTTTAAAGCTTCTGCTTCATCTTTAGAAACACCTTCTTTAACGTTGCTTGGTGCACCGTCAACTAATTCTTTAGCTTCTTTCAAGCCTAAACCAGTTAATTCTTTTACCAATTTAACAACTGCCAATTTAGAAGCACCAGCTGCTTTAAGAACTACGTCAAATTCTGACTGCTCTTCAGCGGCTTCAGCACCAGCACCACCACCTGCAGCAACTGCAACTGCAGCAGCAGCTGGTTCGATACCGTACTCATCTTTTAATATTGTAGCTAATTCATTAACTTCTTTTACTGTTAAGTTAACTAATTTTTCTGCGAAATCTTTTAAATCTGCCATTTTCTATCGTTTTAATAATTTTAATAAAATATAATTTGTTTAAGTGCGTACTTGTTTGATTATCCTTCTCTTTCGGATAATGTTTTAACGATGCCTGCTATTTTACCACCACTTGATTTAAGTGCAGAGATAACATTTTTAGCTGGAGATTGTAACAATCCTACAATTTCTCCAATTAACTCTTCTCTAGACTTGATATCAACTAAGGCATCTAACTGATCATCACCAATATAAATTGCTTCTTCTATAAAAGCGCCTTTAAGCAAAGGCTTATTAGACTTTTTACGGAACTCTTTTATAACCTTAGCTGGAGCGTTTCCAGTTTCAGAATACATTACAGAAGTATTGCCGACCAAAGTTGTAGGCAATTCGCCAAAATCTTTGTCAGAAGCTTCCATAGCTTTTGCCAACAATGTATTTTTTACAACGGCCATTTTAATGTTTGCTTTAAAACATGCACGACGTAAATTTGAAGTAGTTCCTGCGTTTAATCCAGAAATATCTGTTAAATAGATATGTGTATTATCCGCTAATTGAGCAGTCAACTCTTTAATAACTTGTGATTTTTCTTCTCTTGTCATAATATTAAAGTTTAACTACTAACCTATTTTAGTATCAATTGATATACTCGGACTCATGGTACTTGACAAAAAGATGCTCTTTACATATACACCTTTAGCCGCTACAGGCTTCATTTTGATTAAGGTTGTCAACAATTCGTTGGCATTCTCCTTCAATTTATCAGCAGTAAATGATGCCTTTCCAATTGGAGCGTGAACGATTCCTGTTTTATCAACTCTAAAATCAATTTTACCAGCTTTTACTTCTGCCACTGCCTTAGCAACATCCATAGTCACCGTACCTGTTTTAGGATTTGGCATTAAACCTCTTGGGCCTAATACTCTACCCAAAGGACCTAATTTACCCATGATTGCAGGCATGGTAACGATAACGTCAACATCTGTCCAACCATTTTTAATTTTCTCAAGGTATTCATCCAATCCTACATAATCAGCGCCTGCATCTTTAGCTTCCTGTTCTTTGTCAGGGGTCACCAATGCAAGAACTTTCATGTCCTTTCCTGTTCCGTGAGGTAAAGAAACTACACCTCTTACCATTTGGTTTGCTTTACGAGGATCTACTCCAAGTCTTACAGCGATATCCACTGAAGCATCAAACTTTGTATAAGTGATTTCTTTTAATAAAGTTGCAGCCTCTTCAAGAGAATAAAGTTTGTTCTTATCAACCTTAGCTCTAGCCTCTTTTTGCTTTTTTGTTATTCTTGCCATTTCAGAAATTTTTTAATTAGGTTTTTTACCTGTTACAGTAATACCCATTGATCTTGCTGTTCCAGCAACCATATCCATAGCTTTTTCTGAGGTAAATGCATTTAAATCTTGCATTTTGTCTTCCGCAATAGCTTTAATTTGATCCCAGGTTACTTTTGCTACCTTCTTTCTGTTCGGTTCTCCAGATCCTTTTTTTACTTTGGCCGCTTCCAATAATTGTACCGCAGCTGGTGGAGTCTTAATAACGAAATCAAACGATTTATCCTTGAAAACAGAAATTACAACAGGTAATACTTTACCTGGCTTGTCCTGAGTTCTCGCATTAAATTGCTTACAGAATTCCATGATATTAACTCCAGCAGCTCCTAAAGCGGGTCCTACCGGCGGCGATGGATTCGCTGCGCCTCCCCGAACTTGTAGCTTAACTACTTTACTTAATTCTTTTGCCATTTTTAAAATTTTAGTTGCATATCTCTCCATTGGAAGCTGAAAGACATACGATCTATTTGTAACAATTATTAAACTTTTTCAACTTGCATATAACTTAATTCCAGTGGTGTTTTTCTTCCAAAGATTTTCACCATTACCTCAAGTTTACGCTTTTCCTCATTTATCTTTTCTATGGTACCATCAAAACCGTTGAATGGACCATCGATCACTTTTACGGTTTCACCAATAGTAAATGGAATGGCAACGTTTGCATTCGCATCTACTGTAAGCTCATCCACCTTACCTAACATTCTATTCACTTCAGATTGTCTTAAGGGCACAGGCTCTCCTCCTTTTGTTTCACCTAAAAATCCAATAACATTTGTTATAGATTTTATAATGTGAGGAATCTCGCCACTCAAATTGGCTTGAATCATAATGTAACCAGGAAAATAAACTTTTTCCTTATTGATTTTTTTTCCGTTACGGATCTGTATGACTTTTTCAGTAGGCACCAAAACCTGATCTACGAAATCTTCAAGACCCAAACGGGCAATTTCGTTTTCGATATAGGCTTTAATTTTGTTTTCTTGACCACTAACAGCCCTTACAACATACCACTTTTTATTTCCACTAGTTTCAGACATTCTCTTTTTGTATTTTACTTAATCCAGTCGAAATAAGCTTCGATAACTCCACTAAACACAGTATCCACTCCCCATATTGCCAATGCAAATACTATTGAGAAAACAGCTACTACTATGGTTAAACGTTGTGCTTCAGCCCAAGTTGGCCAAGTCACATTGTTCTTTAATTCACCAAAAGATTCTGAAATATAATTTACAAATCCTGCCATTACGGTTGTGTTTATTTTAAAGCGAACGCTTCTAATTCTTTATTAACTTCATTAAAACTATGACTAATACATAGTCTAAATTACTTTGCACGGGTTGAGAGACTCGAACTCACGACACCTGGTTTTGGAGACCAGTGCTCTACCAACTGAGCTAAACCCGTAAACATAATCAAGGCACCCTGAAAATTCAAGACGCCTTAATTAATATTTTGACCATTATAATTAGTCTAGAATTTCAGTTACCTGACCTGCACCTACTGTTCTACCTCCTTCACGGATAGCGAAACGTAAACCTACGTTCATTGCAATCTTTTGGATTAATTCAACAGTGATAGTCAAGTTGTCTCCTGGCATAACCATTTCAACACCATCAGGAAGCATAATGTTTCCAGTTACATCAGTTGTACGTACGTAGAACTGTGGACGGTAGTTGTTATGGAATGGAGTATGACGTCCACCTTCTTCTTTTTTCAAGATATAAACCTCAGCTTTAAATTTAGCATGTGGTGTAACAGATCCTGGCTTAACAATAACCATACCTCTAGAGATTTGAGATTTCTCAATACCTCTTAATAAGATACCTGCGTTATCTCCAGCTTCACCTCTGTCAAGAATTTGACGGAACATTTCAATACCAGTAATAGTAGAAGTCAATTTCTCAGCTCCCATACCAATGATTTCAACTGGATCTCCAGTTTTAGCAACACCAGTTTCGATACGACCTGTAGCAACAGTTCCACGACCAGTAATAGAGAATACATCTTCAATAGGCATTAAGAACGGCTTGTCCATATCACGAACTGGCTCTTCAATCCACGCATCAACAGATTCCATTAATTGTAATACTGAATCAACCCATTTTTGCTCACCATTAAGTGCACCTAAAGCAGAACCTTGAATAACAGGACCATTGTCACCATCATATTCATAGAATGACAACAAATCTCTAATTTCCATTTCAACTAGTTCCAATAGCTCTTCATCGTCAACCATGTCCACTTTGTTCATGAATACAACAATACGAGGAATACCTACCTGACGACCTAAAAGGATATGTTCACGAGTTTGTGGCATAGGACCATCTGTAGAAGCAACCACAAGAATAGCACCGTCCATTTGAGCAGCACCAGTAACCATGTTCTTTACGTAATCCGCGTGACCTGGACAGTCAACGTGAGCGTAGTGACGGTTTGCTGTTGCATATTCTACGTGAGATGTATTAATTGTAATACCTCTTTCTTTCTCTTCTGGAGCGTTATCAATTTGATCAAATGATCTTGCTTCTGAAAAACCTGCATCAGCTAATACTTTAGTAATAGCAGCAGTTAAAGTTGTTTTACCGTGATCTACGTGTCCAATAGTACCTATGTTAAGGTGTGGTTTTGAACGATCGAAAGTTGCCTTTGCCATGTTTAATTTATTTTAATCTTAATTTATATTAGTGTTCAAAAATTTAATTTTGCTTATTCAAAAAAAAAAGAGCCAATGACGAGAATTGAACTCGTGACCTCTTCCTTACCAAGGAAACGCTCTACCCCTGAGCTACACCGGCGGTTCATTTACGATAGCCGATTTTCAGATCTACGATTCGTAAATCACAGTACGCAACTCGTAAATTAATCTAGAGCAGGACACCACGCCAAGTTGTTGCGATGATATCCTCTTTTAAGAGCGGATCTACGTATAATACGTGACCACATTTTCACTTTTAGAGCGGGAGACCGGGTTCGAACCGGCGACATTCAGCTTGGAAGGCTGACGCTCTACCAACTGAGCTACTCCCGCAATTCTAGAAATTTCATTTTAGAAACCTCATATTTCATGATCTAAATGAACATAATCTTGTTGATTGTGCTAACGCGCTATGCTCATTAATCTTGTTCGAATGACATCGAACAAAAACCTCAGAATTAAGTTTTGCAAAAGTAAGCATTTTTACAACAACTTATTCAAAAATTTTGTGGGGAGAGCAGGATTCGAACCTGCGAAGACGTAGTCAGCAGATTTACAGTCTGCCCTCGTTGGCCGCTTGAGTATCTCCCCAATAAATCAATCTTACTTAATGAACTTGCCACTGGCTTTCCCAGTGCATTTATCGAAGGAAAACAATCCCAAAAACTCTTAGAGTTTTTTGAGCCGATGGAGGGACTCGAACCCACGACCTGCTGATTACAAATCAGCTGCTCTAGCCAGCTGAGCTACATCGGCTTTTTATGACCTTTTCCTTCAATAAAAAAGCCCGCTATTTCTAACGGACTGCAAATGTATAGAAATATTTAAGTATTCAAAACATTTTTTTTATTTTTTTTAAAATTTTTTTTCAAATATGTGATCGGAGCTTCTCTTTTCGCTTTTTAAGTTGTCTTTCTAACGATGAAACGGCCATGTCTGCCCCTTCTTCAAATGTCTTGCATTGCTTTTTTACCACAAAACTATCTCCTGGCACATTGACTCTTGCCTCAAATACTTTGTTTTCCTTATCGCTGGTATTCTCAACTTTTAAATAGACATCAGATTGTATGACTTTATCATAAAACAAATCCAATTTATCCATTCTTTTCTGAATAAAGTCTATTAACTTTTTGTCTGCACTAAAGTTAACTGATTGCATGTTTACTTTCATCTGTTGATTCTTTTTTGAATAAATTCACAGCACAAAATTAGTTCACTATAAGTTCACGAATTTATGCCTTCATTTGGGTTAGACATTAGCTATTGTTATTTACTTCTAGGGTGCGCACTTTCGTACACTTTTTTCAATTCGGCAATACTGTTATGTGTATATACCTGGGTCGCTGCGAGACTCGAATGTCCGAGCAATTCCTTAACAGCGTTTAAATCAGCACCTTCATTTAACAAGTGCGTCGCAAATGAGTGCCTCAATATATGCGGGCTCTTTTTTACCTTTAAAGATGCTTTACTAAAATACTCATTTATAATTCTGTAAACAAGCGTTTCATATATTTTTAACCCTTTATTGGTTAAAAACAAATATTCTTGATTTTTGACGGTTGTAATCGCTTCTCTTAATTTTAAATACGATTTTGCAGTCTGTAACACAGAGTCAATTAAAGGGATATAGCGTTCTTTGTTTCGTTTACCAAGTACTTTTAAAGTTTTATTGGGAAGATCAAGGTCTTTAAGCGTTATTTCAATTAATTCAATACGTCGAATTCCTGTGGCATAGAACAATTCCACAATCAATTTATTTCTAACCCCCTCAAAATCGGTTTCAGACTCTAAAATATGCATTACATCATCCATTTCTTTTTGTGAAAATGGAATTTGTACTTTCTTAGCGGTTTTTAAGGCTTTATGCTTAGATAGCGGATTTGCCTCTAAACTACCTGTCTTAATTAAGAACTTATAATACGAGTTTAATGAGGAGATTTTTCGGTTAATTGTTCTATTGGAGATTTTAGCTTCTACCAACTGCACAATCCATCGTCTAATTTGAGAGTAATGAACATCTTGAAGGGTGTCAGAACCATATACTTCAGTTATAAAATGCAGAAATGCATTCAAATCTGTTATATATGCCTTGACTGTCAATGTTGAATACTTTTTTTCGTGAAGCAAATATTCTGAAAAATAAGAGAACTCGGTATTTACTTCGGACATATCTGAACCTATTTATAACTTTGATGTTTAAATATAAGGCAAAAAAAAATTCCTGCTCATGCAGGAATCTCTTTTATTAATTTCAATAAGCCGCTTATACGTTTTCTTGATCTCTTAAACGTTGTACATATTGAGCTTTTTGAATCAACGCTCTATGTTCTACAGATGGCTTTGTAAACTGTTTACGAGACTGCAATTGACGCTTTGTACCCGTCTTGTCAAACTTTCGTTTGTAACGTTTTAACGCTCTATCTATATTTTCTCCTTCTTTAATTGGTATTATTAACATAGTGTCTTAACCTCCTCTCTTTTAGAATTTTCAGGCTGCAAATATAAAAAGTTAATTATAATCTGCAATTAATTATTTAAAATTTTTATTGATAGAACAGTAGTCATATAATACCTCATGAGGACACTGTATTTTCATAGGACCCCTAATACATTACTTTTTTTAAGTTCAACTTGTAGTACAATTAAATCAATCTTTAAACAGTGACGACCTTTTTGTCAAATCTTGAATCAATTTCTCATCTTCTTCGCTTTCCAAGAGTGTATTGTAATTTCTCCAAAACTCCTTGTTGTAAGGTTTGACTGCAAATATATCTGGGTCCCATGATTGTTGCAAAGCACCATCTACTTTTTCAGGATCTACAATGATTTCTGTAAACAACAATTCCTGTACCGTATAATAAAAGCGTTCATCAGTATTTGGTTGGCCCTCAATGATCTCACCTGGTTTTGTTGGCTTGTATCCCACATTCACCAATTTTGGTGTTTCATAATATATATAATTTAGATACATTTTTTCTTGGTACTCCCTAAAGGTCATGATCAATTTATGGTTGATCTGCGTATCAAATAACGTTTTGCTCCTACTCTTTTGGGCTTTGGATGCTGCAATCAACTCATATTCCAATTTTTTGATGGCATAAGTGTCATAATAAACATAAAGCCAGCCTTTGGCCTGATACCCATCATTAAATACACCCTTAGTTTCTAGATTAATAAATTGATGACTCTCCGCAATTTCAATCTTATACAGTTTACGATCATTGTCCACCAAGATGGTGTCCAACCTGAATTGATGCGTATCCAAAACATCCTCTCCAAACAGTGCGCGTTTGGAATTGGCATTCCTAAATACGTTCAACTTGCTTTCAAATAAATTTTGAAGCCCATTAATTCGGGTATCATTCCATTTGATGGCTTTGACCAAGGTAGAGGTTTTAATCGTATCCCTCCTTAAGTTTCGCGCTTGTAGGTTTCCTCTGTTTGTTTTCTCCTTCAAATATGCCGTATAAGTCAATAAGCTGTCTACATCACGTAAATCGTAACTTTTTCTAACCTGATCTACATTAATTTTGAGATTTGACACTGCTGGAGAAGTATAACTGGAATCATATACTGTAATGGCACTCTCTATGAGCCATTTAAATTCTCTCCTATTGCGTTCTTTATGACGTAAAAACCCTTTTTGTAGATAAGGTTGTTCAGGCATATTCACGGCTAATCGTTCAAGTGCTTTGAGCACAATATCATTTCCTGTTTTAGGACGGGTTTCAGCCACCAATACAATCTCATCCAAAGAGGCAATATCTTCTTCCAAATAGATCTCTTGTGTATTGTCAAATTCGTTGACTAGGGTCTTATAACTTTTAAAACCAATGGACGAAATCACCAAGGTGTCATTTAGGAACTGATTGGGCACCTGTAGAACAAATTTACCATCGGCATTACTTACTGTACCTATGGTAGTATTTTGAACGTAAATACTCGCACTTTCAATAGGCATTAAGGTTCCGAAATCAGAAATTTTATTTTTGAGTTCCTTCTGCGCAACGGCGGAGAACCAAAAAAAGCAAATTGATAACGTTAGTAGGTGTTTGAAATAATTTACTCGCATGTGCTGATGGCTATTAAGAATTTATCACGTTTATTGTTTGGTTAAAAATAAAAAAACCTCATTTAAGCAGAATTGAATCACTAAAATGAGGCTTTCGTTTGTTGTTCCAGTCGTAATCTTGTTTTAAACTACGTTGCCGGTTTATAATCCTTCTTATCAATTACCATTTTGGCGATAATTCCATTGGAAATGTTCGCCAAATGATAATCAGAAAAACTACGTTGCCGGTTTATAATCCTTCTTATCGATTACCATTTTGGCGATAATTTCTCTCAAAATTTCAGAAGTACCGCCACCAATGGGACCGAGTCTACTATCGCGTAGTAAACGTGCCATTGGATAATCTTCCATATACCCATAGCCACCTAAAAATTGAAGACAGCCATAAATAACATCATCAGCCATTTTTGTGGCATGTAGTTTAGACATCGTCGCCTCTTTAACTACATATTCCCCCTTATTAAGTCTATAGGCCACAGAATAGTTGAATTCTTTGGAAATTTCCATCTCAGTATAAAAATCGGCCACCTTGTGTCGTAAAGCTTGGAATTTGTCAATAGTTTTACCAAAAGCTGTGCGCTCTGACATATACTGAACTGCATATTCCAATGCAAATTCAGCTCTGGCGTGGGCGTTGATCCCCATGATCAATCGTTCTAAAGCAAAGTGTTGCATAATGTATGGAAATCCTTTGCCTTCTTCCCCCATCAATTGATCCGCAGGAATGGTCACATTATCAAACGCAATTTCTCCAGTATCGGATGCGCGCCATCCTAACTTATCCAATTTTGAAGATGAAATTCCAGGAGTATCTCTGTCCATAACAAAAATACTCATTCCATTATGGCCCGCTTCAGGATCTGTTTTGGCAGCAACTACTAAATAGTCACTATAAATACCATTGGTAATAAAGGTTTTTGACCCATTAATAACATAACTATCACCTTGTTTGATTGCCGTAGTACGCATCCCGGCTACATCACTACCGCCAAAAGGCTCCGTAATACAAAGACAGCCTATTTTATCGCCACTGATACTAGGCGCTAAATACTTTTCTTTTATGTCATGACTTCCTTCCTTGTTCAAATGCGTCATAGCCAAATAAGCATGTGCCCACATTGCTGCGGCAAATCCACCTGAATTTACTTTTTGTAATTCTTCAAGAAAAATGACGGTATAGAACAAATCGAGATCCATGCCCCCATAAGCCTCTGGATAATTGATTCCGAAAAACCCCATCTCTCCAAATTTCTTCCAGATAAACCGTTCAATGGTTCCGGTTTTCTCCCATTTGTCAATATGAGGAACGACTTCTTTCTTTAAGAAATCTTGTAAACTTTTTCTAAAAAGTTGATGTTCTTCTGTGAAGTACATGCTATTCATATAGTGTTTTTTTTGTCGTTTAATTAAGTTTCAAATATAACTTAATTATCTCAAATTTTTGAATTGGAAAGTTTTTAACCATTAGCAACTCATCAAATGATTTGAAGCCATCTCTCAAGGTGCGCTGTTCAATGATATAGTGTGCTACTTCATAATCTATATACTGAATGGTTACCAATTGATCTTTGGTAGCTGTATTTAGATCCAACCGCTCCACATGTCTGGGTGTCTTTACTGCAAAATCATTTGTTACACGGGCAATGACTTCTGGTGTTAACCCGTGAATATCCTGAAGTTGAATTTCAGATATAAAACCACCCTTAAATTTATTTCGGTATTTGATAATATTGTCAGACAATTTTTCGCCAATACCATTCACCTTTTGCAAATCGTGAGCGGTAGCTGTATTGAGATCTAATTTCAGGTGGTCAGCTTTTAGTCCATAATTTTTCAAATTGGGCTGTTTATTGTAATCTATCCATGATGTTTTGGTTTTAGGTTCTGTTACCCATTCTGGAAATTTAAACAATGGTTGCAAAACCGCTAATAGAGAATCTGAAACCTTTGTAACCTGCTGAAATTGCAATGCAGAATTAATCCATTGGTCCTTGGCTCTGTAGGCGAGTAACCGGTCAATTTCCTCAGGGGTCATACCCAAGGTATAGCCTTTAAAATCTGTTATGTAATTGGGGTTAAAGGGATACACTTTAGGGATGTTTTTTTCGGCTTGTAATCGTTTTAAAGAATCAATTTGATTTCTAAAAGACTCTAGTTGTCTAGCGTCAGATTCAACATGTACAGGTGTAAAGTTCGCAAAGAAATAGATGCCCTGAAAAATAACGATAAGTATGGCCAATAAAAAAATCCCATTCCGTTGACTGTTAGAAAACTTGAAATGGGATTTGATTGCCATGTTAAAATTTAATTATTTAGGCTCCTGTCTTTTAAAAAGCAAATTGGCCTTTAACTTTTCGATATATGAATCCAAATCAATCTTGACTTCTTTAGACATGATGTATAATCCGATAATATTTGGAAATGACATAGCTAGGATCATCATATCTGAGAAATCCAAAACAGCTCCCAAACTTACTGATGCACCAATGACCACGAATATTAAGAATAACATTTTATAAATGAATTCAATTTTTTTACTCTTTCCGAATAAGTATGTCCAAGCTCTCATGCCGTAATAAGACCAAGATATCATTGTAGAGAATGCAAATAAGAAAACTGCCACCGCTAAAACATACGGGAACCAAGAGATTTGGCTACCAAAAGCATCAGATGTTAACTGCGCACCTGCTAAGCCTTCTACCTCATGCATGCCCGTAAAAATTAAAACTAAAGCTGTTAATGTACATACCACAACTGTGTCAATAAAAGGTTCCAGTAAAGCCACAAACCCCTCAGATGGTGGGTGATTGGTTTTTGCTGTACTATGTGCAATCGCTGCAGAACCCACACCTGCTTCATTCGAGAAGGCTGCCCTTTGAAATCCGACAACTAATACTCCAATTACACCTCCCTTTAATGCAGAGGCACTAAAAGCGCCGTCAACAATAGCTGAGAATGCTGGCGCAATATTTTGAATGTTCATAATAATAACAGCTAAGGCAGCTACTATGTAAATGGTTGCCATAACGGGTACCACTTTTCCTGTCACTTTAGCAATACTACTAATTCCTCCAATAATTACGACCCCCACCAAAATGGCGGTAACGATACCAAAATAAAATCCGTTGCCCGCTAATACTGGGAACTGCCCTGCCATTTGCTCAAACGATTGATTAGCCTGAAACATGTTACCTCCACCAAAGGAAGCTCCCACTGCAAGTACAGCAAATAATCCGGCCAAAACCTTACCTACACCCTTCATTTGACGTTTTTCAAGGCCATAACGCAAATAATTCATAGGGCCTCCAAATACACGTCCGTCAGGTAGGATATCTCTATATTTAACACCTAAAGTACATTCCACAAATTTTGTAGACATACCTAAAAGTCCACAAACAATCATCCAAAAGGTTGCGCCGGCACCACCAACAGATACTGCTACCGCCACACCGGCAATATTACCCAAACCTACAGTTCCTGAAACAGCTGTTGCCAAGGCCTGAAAATGCGTCACTTGTCCGGGTGCATTAGGATCATCATATTTTCCACGTGCTAAATCTATAGCATGTTTAAAGCCTCTAAAATTTATGAACCCCATTCTAATTGTAAAGAACACAGCTCCTACCACCAACCAAATCACAATGAATGGAATAGGTTTTGTCAGCGGATCTCCGTTAGGATGCGTTAAAACTGCTGGTTTTTCATAAACAACTTGTGCAAAGTTATGGGCGCCTTGTTCAATTACGTGCTTAGTATTATCTGAGTTATAAATTACTTTACCTTCAGCAGTAAGATGTTTTAAAGTGCCTTGTGCAGAAGCATTTACGGTAATCTCTTTACCATTCTTATCTGTAATAATTGCAATAGGAACATCTCTAGACACTCTCGCCCCTTCTGGTTTTAACCATTGTTTAAGTGTGTATTTATTTTCTACCTCATTAGTCCAATCAGGGATACCAATTTGTTTCACATCTGCATATACTACAGGATCATACACACCTATTGCTGCAAAAGGATCCCAAAACAATACCGCACCTAATGCAGCCACTGCAGGAGTCATCGTACCATTAAATACTTCTGTTATTGCACCAGTTTTTACTGTATAGACTGAAGTTTTTGTATCGCCAACTGCATCTGTTACAACAACTGAATAGGGTACACCTTCGGTCAATCCAACGGCCTTATTTGAGGTTAAGGGTGTGTTTTGATTACTCCACCTATACGAATAAGGCGCAACGCCGCCTGTTGCAGTAATAGTAATCTCACCATCATTAATACTTTCTGATGGATTTACTACTTCTCCACGGATTTCCAAATCTTGAGCAAAAAATAAAACGGGAAACAGGGTTAGAAATAGGGTAAGAAGATAATTCTTCATAAGTGAATTTTGTATTAGTTAGTTATAATATTTGGTTAAAAACACCACAAGATGCTAAAAAAAAATGATTTTATAAAGGTTTGCTTGTTAAAATGAAAAACTTCGTAATTCTTAAGAAGACTGAAAGAGATTCTGATGTTTTATACGTTTTATTTTTTTACGCACCCCTAACCAAAAGCTTTTCCAGTTCAACCTTCACTGAACCAAAAAACTAGAATGTATATAGACTATGATTTTCTGTAATTATTTTGTATCATAACTATAGGACCATCACTTATAAATCGAAAACGGAAGATCTTTTTGTATAGATTAAATCTTTGATGCGCATCCAAAAAGCGAAGAATAAATAAAGCGCGAAACCAAAACCAACAGTAACGAAAGTAAGGTACATAAAGGATATGCGCACCACCTTGGCACGAATGCCCAACCGATCAGCTATACGCTGACAAACGTAATACCCACGTTTTTGAAAATATAGTAACGCTTTATAGAAAATGTTCATCACTACAAAGTTGAAAAATTTTAACCATAAAAAAAAGCCACTTTAATAAAGTGGCCATTTTAATAAATTTTAAATTAATTATGAATGATTGGATCCGGATTGCCATCTGGGTCTCCATTTACCGTACCATCTGAAGATGGGTTTCCTAATAATAGAACGCCAGCGGCATGTGGGGCCGCCATTGAAGTGCCACTAATTGAATTGTATCCACCATTCTTCCAAGTGGAATATACTGACACCCCAGGTGCACAATAATCTACTGCAGATCCATAGTTAGAAAATGAAGCCCAATTGTCACTTGAATTCATTGCGGAAATAGTATAAATGTTATTACCATTTACTCTCGCTGGAGAATGATTGTTGGCATCATCTGATTCATTACCAGCAGCCAAAGCAAATTTTAAACTAGAGGATGCTGCAAGTACAGCATTATCAAGGGCTGTAGACACACCGCCCCCCAAACTCATATTAGCAACGTCATTACTATTTGCATTTGCAGCTACATAGTCTACACCGGCAATAACTCCTGAAGTAGAACCACTACCGCGTCTGTCTAACACTCTAACTGCAACAATCAATGTACCCGGGGCTACACCTACGGAACCTATAGAGTTGTTAAGCGCTCCAATAGTACCGGCAACGTGCGTCCCATGACCATTTTGATCGTCTGGTGTCGAATTTCCTCCTAAAAAAGTTCTGCTTCTAGTAACATCAACATTTAAATCTGGATGATCTAAATCTACTCCTGAATCTATTACCCATGCTGTATGAGATGAGGCTGTAGTACCACCCCCTACTCTTATAGTACCATACGGCAATTGTTGTTCTTCTGTACTTCCACCACTACCTGGTTTTCCTTTGTAAGGTGATATTTTAATGGTCATATCCCGCTCGATGCTTTTTACCCGAGAATCGCCTTTTAAAAGACGTAACTGTTCATCAGATAAATTAGCAGCAAAGCCATTTAATACATGACCGAAAGTTTGAGTAATTGAAGCCTCCGTCAATTTTGCAAGTTTAAATTCTTCAACAAACATAGCTTTTAAATCTTGCATTTGACGCTCATAAACCTCAGGTGATTCTGCTTTTTGAAGCGGTGCCATCTTATTATGGATATCATTATAAACTATAATATAACTGCCTGGTATTGGTTGTGAGTCTTCAAATGTAACATTCTCAGCATCTACTATAGGATCCTCATTCGAATCGGTTTGACAATTAATCAGTGTCATACTCAAAACACCAACTAGTGAATACTTTAAAATTGATTTAATCTTCATTTTTTAATATTTAAAAGTTTATAATGCTTCAAATTAAAGTTAATTTATCAAATATTTTAACAAATCTTTAAGTTTTCGACAAAACACCTAAATATTAACATTTCCATTATATTTACATTATGTCATAATCCCAAACTATTGCTCCTCAGTTTTCATGAGGGAATGTCCAATAGCACAGTGCATACAGTTATTTTTCTCACAATACTCAGTTTTGAGTTGCAGTAATGCTTGAGAAATCAAAGCTGATTTTGAAATAGGTTTGAGCTTATTATAAGATGTGATAATATTGTTTTTCTCTGAATTGAGGCTTTGGGCAAAGTTTAGTACAGATTCAGTGGGCTGCTTTCCTTGAAATTTTAAATAGCTAAATTTTAAAGGCAATAGCGTATTAATAAGGAGTAGATCAATAAAATTTTTGGTGAGCATTTTACTTGAAGCTTTAGAAGTCTTTGAAAACGTATAGTGCGTAACCCAATACTCAGAGGCACCGATACTGAAAAGTCGATAGATATCTTCTAAAGTCTCAGCCGTCATCACTTTAGTGAAAACATTAGGATGTTGATGGTATAACATTGCAAGTTGAGAAAGTCTAATGGTTGGGAAATTGGGAGGACGCAACCTAAAAAACTGAAGCGGAATGACATTAGTGGCAGGAAGGTTAAATTTTTGTTTTAAGAATTGGTACTCCTTTACTAAGCTTACATAATAAGCATCTTCATGATCTTTATCTAAAACGCCAGCCTGTCCAAAGAGTAATGCTTCCAATTGCAGTGGTTGGCTTTGTAATTTTCTCAGGATTGAAAACTTAAAGGATTTGGCCATCATCAAAAACGCCTCCCCATTTATTTTAAGTCCGAAATTTTTAGCCAAAAGCGTAAAAAGTACCGCTTCCCAATCATTCTTGGTGGCCTTTAACAGATCGTCTATAACAATCGCCTTTCTTTCTAGACGCTCAATATAGAGTCGCTCTAGCCAATTGTTCATTAAAAACTCATCAATATTGGCAAAATCTGATTCACAATTGATCCATTTATGGGAAGATACTAACAACTTCTCGTAATTGCGAAGTAAATTAGTATGGATGATATCCTTTAGCACTAACGTAGGGACAACCGCATTATTTTTTATAAAGACCTCAGTATCGTGCTCATAAACCACATGTAAAATGACATTATCATAGGCAGAATCCATTTCATGGCTATGAACGTACCAATCACTAGATTTTATATGTATCTCAACATTGCCCACCCAGGTAATTCCATCAATTTCCAATTGCGCATTGAAAAAATCTGGACCACCATGCGTATTTGGATAACCGGTATTTCTTAATATAATGGCTTCCCCACGCGTGGTTTGCAGAGACGCTGTGTCAAACTTTTTAAATTGCCATATATAATGTAGAAAAGCCTCTTGCATATCTTTAAATTTAAGATATTTGAGCCTAGGTTTTACATGGCTTTAAAAATTATTTTAATTTGAAAATAGGTTTCAAAATAATCTTATTGTTCAATGCTTTGTGCATTAAAATTTGTAATGATGGCATCAGAAATAGAAACCGATATTTCAATTGGATTGCAGCATACTTCACAGTCTTCAACATAAACTTGTTGTATGATGGATAAATCGATCAGCATGGATATGGCTTCCCAACAATGTGGACATTGAAAAAAATGTTCTTCCATTCTACTAACTGACTTGCTCAAGTTCTTCTTGAATGGTTTCCCACTCCTGCATTAAGTTAGCAAGCTTTTCCTTTTTGTTTTTATAGCGCTCAAAAAACTTTGGGTCGGCAGTTGTTTTATCATAATCATTTGCTAAGTTGGCATCCATCAACTTGATCTCCTTTTCATGTTGCGTAATTTTTGCTTCTACATTACTTAATCTATTGTTCAAGGACTTCAACTTCTTCTGATCTTCGTAAGTTTGCTTATTGGTTTCTTTAGGGGTCTCCTTAACCACATCACGTTTTTCAATCTCTCTTAAGTTTTCAACATTACGCTGGTCTAAATAAAAATCGATATCACCTAAATATTCCTTGATGCGTTGCTCTTTAAATTCATATACACTATTTGTCAAACCCTGTAGAAAATCCCTATCATGTGACACCAAGATTAGTGTGCCCTCAAATCTGTTAAGTGCCTCCTTTAAGACATTTTTAGATTTTATATCCAAGTGATTGGTAGGCTCATCCATTACCAACACATTAAAGGGTTGCAATAATAATTTTGCCAGGGCCAATCGGTTACGTTCACCACCCGAAAGGACTTTTACATACTTATCTGCTTCCTCTCCTCTGAAAAGGAATGACCCGAGGATATCACGGACTTTACTTCTGTTTTTCTCATTAGCAGCATCAATCATAGTATCCAATACGGTTTTGTTTCCATCTAAATATTCTGCTTGATTCTGGGCAAAATATCCAATTTGCACATTATGACCGAGCTTTAAATGGCCCTCATACTTCAATTCGCCTACAATAATTTTAGCCAAAGTAGATTTTCCTTGACCATTTTGACCAACAAAAGCAATCTTGCTCCCGCGTTCTACATTAAGGTGAATATTTTTTAACACCTGCAAGTCGCCGTAGCGCTTAGAAATGTGGTCAGCTTCAACCACAACTTTACCTGGTGTTACTGAAACTGGAAAGTTTAGCGTCATCACACTATTGTCATCCTCATCCACCTCAATTCGATCCATACGATCTAATTTTTTGATAAGCGATTGTGCCATGGTTGCTTTAGAAGCTTTAGCTCTAAACTTTTCAATTAGTTTTTCAGTTTGTTCAATTTGCTTTTGCTGATTTTTTTGTGATGCCAGTTGTTGGGTCTTAAGTTCATTACGAAGTACCAAATAGTCTGAATATGCTTTTTTGTAATCGTAAATTCTTCCAAGGGAAATCTCAATAGTACGATTGGTCACATTATCTAAAAACATCTTATCATGCGATACAATAACCACTGCACCAATATAATTTTTTAAGAAACCTTCAAGCCATATTATAGATT
This sequence comes from Gelidibacter sediminis, assembly GCF_004364975.1. Taxonomy (GTDB): domain Bacteria; phylum Bacteroidota; class Bacteroidia; order Flavobacteriales; family Flavobacteriaceae; genus Gelidibacter; species Gelidibacter sediminis. The sequence continues at coordinate 157,101 of NZ_SOBW01000007.1, forward strand.
CAATATCCAAATGGTTGGTAGGCTCATCCAATAAAAGGATATCATTATTCTGAAGCAATAGTTTGGCTAGCTCAATACGCATACGCCAACCACCAGAGAAAGTATCTGTCAGCTTATTAAAATCATCGCGCTTAAAACCTAAGCCTTGAAGAATCTTTTCTGTTTCACCTTGATAATTGTAACCGCCAATAATTTCATATTGGTGCTGAAACTCGCTCAAATCAACCATCAGTTGATGATATAGTTCGCTTTCATAATCTGTGCGTAATAGCAATTGCTCATTGATATGCTCTATTTTGGCCTCTAGTTCCTTAATTTCATGGAAGGCTTCATAGGCCTCTTCCAACACAGTTCTACCCAAAACAAAATCAATATCCTGTTTTAGAAAACCAATGCTCAAATTTTTATCAGCAGCAATTTGTCCTGAATCTGGCTCCATTTCTTTCGATAGAATTTTGAGCATGGTAGATTTACCTGCACCATTTTTTCCGATAAGGCCAATCCGGTCACCGGCGCCGAGTCTAAAAGTGATATCTTCAAAAAGGTATTCTCCCTGAAATGAAATGGAAAGATTATGTATATTGAGCATTATTGTAAGGATTGTTACAAAACATTGATTTTAAAAATCTTAATTTTGTAATTTATTTGAAAATGCAAAAGTAAACATTATCCATGATAAATAAAGGAAGTAAACTATATAGTATTTTTACGGGCACCTGTCCGAAATGTCATGAGGAATCCATGTATTTTAATCCGAATCCTTATATGATGGCTGACACACTTAAAATCAAGGAAAAATGCTCCCATTGTCAGACCAAATACCGTATGGAGCCTTCTTTCTTTTTTGGCTCAATGTATGTGAGTTATGGTTTGGGTGTGGCGTTTGCAGTAGCTGCCTTTATTATCAGTTTTTTCTTTTTTAGTGCTACACTTACCACAGCATTTATTGTCATTGTGATTACCCTAGTGGTTTTCATGCCAATTATCATGCGCTTGTCTCGCAACATTTGGATTAATATGTTTATGAGTTTTGATGAGAACCTCGCAAAAAAACATCCCAAATAATAAATTTACTGATAATAGCTGTGTTCAATTAAAGGCACATGGCATGGCTATTTCGAATGGAATCGCTTGATATCAATATCGCGTTCAAGTGCTGTGCCATATTCTAAATGCTGAAATAGACTTTTGGCCACATACGGACCAATCATTACCCCTCGAGTGCCCAAACCATTGAGAATTGCAATATTATGGTGCTTAGGGTGTTTTCCCACTAAAGGCCTTCTATCTTTAACAGTGGGTCGGATGCCGGCAACTTGATTCAGCACTTCAAATTGACAACTAAGCAAACCTTTTAACTTTTCTATAAGTTCGGTTTTAGCTTTGGACGTGATGGCATGGGTTTTGTCTTCCCAATTGTAAGTGGCTCCTACCGAATAACAATCATCCAATTCAGGCACCACAAAAATGGACGACTTTAAGATGAATTCCATTTTCAGTTCCGGCGCTTTAATGGTCAGGACTTCACCCTTTGCAACATTGAGCGGTAAGTGATTAAAAAATGGGTTTTGAACCATACCAAAACCCTCAGCAAAAACCACAAATCTAGCGTTAATATTCTTGTAATTCACATGCGACTCGTCTATTGAAAGTGCAGCATAATCAAAACGTTCAGTAATATAATTGTTATTGGTTTTTAGATAGAGCTTATAATGCTGAAGTAGAGTTGACGTATCAATACGACCCGTTTCCAGCACTTTTCCAAATCCGAATGGGGCTTCAATAGCGGGATTTGTATTGCTCATGACTTTGGGATGCAGATATACGGCCAATGTAGGTTGATCTGAGGCAGTAAACCAATCATTTTGTTCTTCAATGGATGCAAACCGTCTATACACAGGAAGTTTGTAATCCAACTTGACGCCCAATAACTTTTCTAAGTGTTCATAAAAGGAAGCTGAAAGTGTTAATTGCTCTTTAGCCTTCCAAACCGCGGTAAAACGTTTTAGTATGACCGGATTATATAATCCAGCAGCGACAATGGAAGATTGTTGAGAATGATCATCAAACACGACAAATGATTTGTTCTGAGCTCTAAGCTCTTCACAAAATGAAATACCCGCTAAGCCACAACCAACAATTATATAATCTACCTGTTTCATATCCACAAAAGTACTATTTAATTGCAGTTAATTAAAACTATAGAGAACCTGAAGATGGTCACTCTAAACCAAAAAAAACGTCCACTTTAAAAGTGGACGTTGCTTTTTATATAATGGCCCTACTTTAATAGGCCCACATGTCTTGTTCAAAATCACGAATCTTATCTTTTATCCGATCAGATTCCAAAAGCTGCATTAATGCGTTGTCAGCCACATACTCTTTAACCTCTCTGTCTCCATATACATTTTCTTCTTTGTACATGTATCCATTAAAACGTCTTGAATTCAGCAAGTGATCATACGAGAATGGCATAGAACTATTCTTGTTGTTAAATGCTTTAGCTTGATGCAAAACATCTCTAACTTCAGGATAAAACACCCAGAATAATGCAATTGGTTGCTTGTTGGCTTCATCTTCTGAATCAATAAAGTTAACATCAGGCGCTGCTGGAGCAATACCTAAGAGCCTGTATTTTAATTCGCCTTGACGCTTATCAAAGTACCATAATCCCTTAATTAGGTAAGCACTAATGTCATAAGACTGAATATCTCTTTTGATGATGTATTCTGGAGAGACAAAGCCTTCAGAGTTGTATTGTTGGTATCCAATGTCTAAGGTATCAGTTTTTGACATGATAGACTGGATATCTCTAGGGTTACGTTTTGTAGTAAAATAAGAATCATCATAAACATTCTTAATCTTTCCTTCCCTTACGTTCTTCCATAACACATCAAATAAAGATCGTCTATTAGATCCTATATTATTCGTGTCTACAGGATAGTAGAGTGGAAAATTGACACGCTCATCTAGAACAATTTTTTCCCAAGTCATTTTTGAAAACATGATATCTCTATCATCAACATAACCGTATTCAAGCGGTTTGTCGTTATCCATTGCTTTTTGAGCATCAGATTTTACACCAATCTCATCTGGTGTCTTAGCGTTAAGCAGGTTGCTTTGACCAAACGAACTCACTGCCAACCCCATACTTAAAACGGTTAATAAACAATATTTTAATTTCATCTTTTTTATTATTATTTGGGATGTTACCTTCATTCTTATTCAACGTTGCAACAATACCTATAGTATATTAATTAGATATTTCTATAAATACTGGAGACGCCGGAAGTAATTTTATGTTGCTATTGCCTTGAATTTGTGATTTAATTTCAAAGATTTGTACCGCATCACCTCTAGAGGCTTTACGAAGCGCACTTCTTGCCTGATCGTTCATTCTGTTACCATTAACAGTAACCGTTGGTTGACCAGGGACTTTTATCTTAAATGAGGTTACATTGATATTTAAATCGAAGTCAAAATCAAATAACTTTGCATCAACAGTTGCAATTTCTACGTTACTTTTTGGTAGACTCACGTTATCCGGTTGTCCAGCAATTGTACCAGATGGCTTAGGAATATCCTTAATTCTAAATGTAGATCTGTCACTTACTTTAGTGCCATCAGGTAGCGTTCCTGTTACATTAATGGTTACTTCCTTACCAGAACCAGGGTTCATAACATATTTTCCAGTACCAGAGCTTTTAGATAGACCCGGTGCAGATGCGTTAACATTATTATCAGGCACACCCGCAAAAGAAATTGTCATAGGGTTGGCTACACCACGGTATACTACGTTCATTTTGTCTGCAGAAATAGTTGCAGAGTTTGGTTTAGGAACTACAGCATAACTACTTTTTACAGGAATGGTAATGATAGAATCTCCTTCTTTAAACTGAAATTCACCAACAATCTCTCTTTCTCCTACTCCACCGGCAGGAAACTTCAATAAGGTTTTACCAGCTTGCATTGCATCTGGAGAAAGTTCTTTACCGTTAATGATAACTTTATCAGCTCTTAAAGTTTGATCTTTCTTTCCTAGAATTATTGTTCCAGTAAATTCTTCTCCACTAAAGAAGGCAGTTTTGTCCGGTACAACAATCGCGTCAAAGTTTGTTAAGGAAGCTTCAATTTTAAGTTTACCTGCTAACATAGAAGATAATACTTCAGATTCAGCCGTCTTAACATCCGCTTGCATTTGAGTTAATTTAGTTAAAGAAGCTACCATCGGGAAACCTTCAAAGTGATAGTTTAACCATCCCTTTGAAATACCTTCAGATGTTTTAACATCTTCAGTAGCAAATTTCTTCTGAATATCGGCTTGAATATCTTTATTGTCTTCACCTAAAATCTCAATAACACCTTCTCGATACGCTTTAATCTGAGCTAAAAACTCTTCACCAGCTTTAGTAACTCTATCGCCAGTGAACCATTTTTCATCAAGGAAATCAGTTCGATCCATTTTTTCGTATTCAGATGGATCATCCACAGATTTCAATAATTCCGTTTTTACATTCTCTATATAAGAATTGAAGTCAGATGACAGCTTATCAATAGCGTCTGCTTTTGCTTTTAATGGTTGGTATTTAGCTGGTTGCTCTTCCACCTTATCTGCTAAACCTTGCATAAAGGCAGCATTACGTACAGTTGCCGATGCATTAGAATCACTGATTCTTTCGTTCATTAACCCAAATGCTGAAAGCACTTCTTTGGACATATTAAGTGCCATCATTGCGATAAACACTAAATACATAAGGTTAATCATTTTTTGTCTTGGGGATAATTTTCCTCCTGCCATTCTAATTAGTTTTTTAGTTGTTGGTTTGGTTATCGACTAATTCCTAATTAGTTTCTGTTCATTGCTGATAGCATTCCACCGTAAACACCATTTAAAGATGATAGGTTAGACGCCAAAGACTTCATTTGCTCTTTAAGTTTCTCAGCGTTCTCAACAGCTTCTTCATTGATAGCAGCTTGTCTACTTGCAGAATCCATCTGTACTTTGTAAAGACTGTTTAATGATTCCATTTGCGCAGCGGCCAGGGACATTTCTTCACCATACTTTTTAGTAGCAGCAATAGAATCTACAGTTGGGCTAATACCTTTTGCAGCGCCTTCAAAGTTTTTAATGCTGTTTCCTAAACTTGCCATAAGCTCGCCATCAATTTTTGCATCTTTAAGTAACTCGTCTAATTTTTTAGATAAAAGACCTTCTGCATCCTTAGGTTGTTCTTTCTTTCTATCAATACTTTGTCCACCCGCTAATTCAGGGTATACCAATGACCAATCCAAGTCGTTATCAACAGGTTCAAATGCCGAAATTGCGAATACTAGGGCCTCCGTTACCAATCCTGCGATAAGCATTTCATTTCCTCCTGGCCAGTGCATGATTTTAAAAAGGGCACCGAGAATTACTACTGCGGCACCGAGGCCGTATACCATGTTCATTGCTTTTTTACTAATTGCCATAATGTGTGTGTGTTTTAGTTAAGATAGATTTCTTAAGTAGATTAATATTTAGTTTTGGTTGTATTAATTGTTGTTAATTGCTGCGTTTGAAGTAATATCTGTACCCATATAATCCTGTACAGTTCTAAATCCGATATAACTTCTGGCAGAATCTGCATATTCATAATCTCTTGAACTTACTTGTAGGAAGTAAGCCACATCTTTCCATGAACCTCCACGCACTACCTTACGTTGATTATTTGGATCATTCACATTAGGGTTGATAGTAGACATGTATTCATAGGATGCTGGATCATAAGATCCATTTACCCATTCTGATACGTTACCAGCCATATTATATAAGTTGTAATCATTAGGCTCATAAGACTTTGCCTCAACAGTATATAATGCCATATCTGCCGCGTAATCTCCACGTAAAGGTTTAAAATTTGCCAAGAAACAACCTCTGTCATTTTTAGCATAAGGCCCACCCCAAGGGAATGTTGCACCTTGTAATCCGCCTCGAGCAGCATACTCCCATTCCGCTTCAGATGGTAGTCTGAAAGAATTGACATGTTGTTTGCCTCTACTTTTCTGATCAGCATTTTTGTATAATGTTCTCCATTTTGTAAATGCATTAGCTTGTTTCCAAGATACACCTACAACTGGATACTCGCCGTAAGCATCATGCCAGAAATAATCATTATGCATTGGTTCATTATAAGAGTAAGCAAAATCTCTGATCCAAGCGGTAGTATCAGGATATATTGCAACCTCTTCAGTAATTAATACGTCCTTACGTTTCAAATCTCTGTTTTTAGCCGCTTTTTGAATGTCCATATACGTGTACTGAAACTTAAATTTTTTAACATCCCAAGTACGCTGACCATTATATGATTCTTCTATAGGAAGATACATGGTATCCATAACCTCAGCGTAGTACTCGTCAGGATATTTACTGGTATCAAAAATCAGTTTTACATCCTTGTTGAGTTTTCGGCCTTCGTAACCTGTAGGGCCTAAACCACTATAGTTATCATACATGTACTTTTCATATACAGTCATGTTTTCAGGATCTGCATCTTTAAATGCAAATTCTCCGGTACCTCCATCTCCAGGAGTCAAACCTAGTTCATCAGCAATGATTGCCAATTTGGTTCTAATAGTAGAATCTCTAACCCAGTTCACGAACTGACGGTATTCACTATTTGTAATTTCAGTTTCGTCCATGTAAAAGGCTCTAACTGTGGCAGTTTTGGTTGGAGCATCTTGTATGCCGGCCAAATCATCATCAGATTTACCCATAATGAAAGAACCACCAGGTACTAGGGTCATTCCGTAAGGTTTTTCTGGATGCCATTTCTTTCCTTTAACTCCTACCAGCTCTCCTCTGTCTCCAGAATTACAACTAGCTAATAGAGCTAAAACAGCGGTTAATAAAGCGAACTTCTTCATATTCATATAAACTCGAGGTTAAATTATTTAGTCTTAAATGTTCAGTTTGTATTTTTTGAGGGAGTAAACATATCTATATATTTTCAAAAAAACAATTTTTTTTTCACTTTTTTTGCATTTCATCCCAAAAAGCAAGCATTTCATCGATGAAATTTAGGTTGTTATAAAGACCTAATATGTGTTCTTTTTGTAGGCTTTATACCACCTCTCGGGGATTTTACCTTGCATCGCCTCTGTATAATCCTCATATGTACAAGGTAATAACGTATGCTTCTTTAATTTATTATTGACATCTGGTAAAAAAGGAATTTCAATCCACCAACGCCCCGTTTTATTGCTTTTATAAAAAACAAGCTCATCATCGTCAATTAACACGTTGAACTTTTGGTAGTTAACTGTGTCATCTAATACATTTTCACTTACCCGGCAATTTACGCCTTCAATAAAATACCACATAATTTGGGCTACCAACATGGCAGTAACATGATCTTCAGCGGCGTTTTGGTACTCATAGATCCCAAAAGACCCTACTTTATTACTGATTCCGGCATATCGGGCAATGGTACATATCTCCTTACCATCAAAACCGTTTGGCGAATATTTTTGCGGTTTAGAGACTTCAGAGGCTTTTATCACTTTTAAATCCACACTTACAATATGTGCATCTCGCATGACAGGCTCAACTAAATTGATGGCATTGGAGACCTCTCCTAAGCGATAAGCTTCAAAATAAAGTTTTTCCATCAAATCTATTTCTTCTTGTGAGTTGAAATAGGTTTGGTAACCGATGGTGGAGTAATTAAAAAGGTTATAAGGCTGTTCTAATATGATCTTTCCTAAATAACTATTATTTTTTATAGGCTGTGTGGAATCGCCTAAATCAAAGTTACTATCCACGTTCACCACATTTACCATTGGGGCAATACTATCATATGCTCTATATATAGGATAGGTTAAATCTTGACTTCCTCCTAAAATTATTGGGATGATTTTTTTCTCAAGCAGAATAGTTATAGTAGTTCGTAAGGCAAAATACGTGTCCTCTACACTATCGCCCTTCAAAATATCACCCAAATCAGCTAAATTAGTGTGCCAATTGCCTGGATACAGATTGTAAAAGACAGTTCGTATAGCATCTAAGTTTACCTCGGCCCCTATATAATTAACATCATTCCTATTTTCAAGAACTCCAATAATGGCAATTTTCACGTTATCGAGATCAGGAAGACCATGCGCTTTGGTATGTATTTTCAATTTTTTACCTAGGGTCTGCGGCAACAACAACTCATTTTGAGCCAATACAACGTCTGAAACTGGCGATAGAAAGTTAAACGTCATGAATTATTTCTTTTTAGCAGATGCTGTTTTCTTTGTCGTTTTTTTCTTTGTAGCTTTTTTAGCGGTTTTCTTTTTAGGTGCTTTAGCCTCTAATAGCGCTTTGGCTTTTTCTAAAGTAAATTCAGAAACGTCTACAGACTTGTCCAACTCAACTTTGGTTTTACCTTTTACAATGTTGTGTCTTCCCCAACGGGCCTTTTCAATACGTATACCCTCATCTTCCCAATTATGAATGACCTTATCAATTTCTTTTTGAATTTTATCTTCTATCAATTGTACGATATCCTCGTCAGACAAATTATCCCAATCGTATTTTTTGTTGACGTTTATAAACATATCATTCCATTTGATAAACGGACCAAAGCGACCTTTACCTTTTTGCACGGGTAAATCTTTATACATATATATGGGTGCGTCTGCCTTTTCCTTCTCCTTTATCAAATCTATGGCAAGGTCCAATTCTACATTTAAAGCTTCCATTCCTTTTGGTAAGGACACAAATTTATCTCCAAATTTTACGTAAGGTCCAAAACGACCGTTATTAACCTCAACTTCTTCTCCTTTATATGTGCCCAATAATTTTGGCAGCTGAAACAAATCCATAGCTTCTTCATAGGTAATCGTGTTTAGTTGCTGATCTGGTGACAAACTGGCAAATAATGGCTTTTCTTCTTCTTCAACCGTTCCTATTTGAACCATTGGTCCGAATTTGCCCAATCGCACACTTACCTGACGGCCGGTTTTCGGATCTGTACCCAAGATACGCTCTCCAGATTCGCGCTCAGCATTTTCCTGCACATCTTCCACCTGTGGATGAAAATCTTTGTAAAAATTCTTCATCATTTTGGTCCAATCTTCCTTACCCTCAGCAATTTCGTCAAAATCTGCTTCTACTTTGGCCGTAAAATTGTAATCAAGGATACTTTCAAAATGATTGACTAGAAAATCAGTTACAATCATACCAATATCTGTTGGCACCAACTTCCCTTTATCTGAACCTACTTTTTCAGACAATTGTATATCTTTAACTTTCCCTTCTTTTAAAGTCAACTGTGTGTAATCTCGCTCTATACCTTCTACGGTACCTTTCTCTACGTAATTTCTGTTTTGGATGGTTGAAATGGTTGGTGCATAGGTTGATGGACGACCAATTCCCAGTTCTTCCAATTGCTTAACTAAGGAGGCCTCAGTGTACCTATATGGTGGTCGGGTGTAACGCTCAGTAGCTGTTATGTAAGAATTGAGCAAGGTTTCATTAGTGCGCATTGCTGGTAACATCCCTTCCTGTTCAGTTTCTTCATCATCAGTACCTTCTAAATACACTTTCAAAAAACCATCAAAAGTGATGACTTCGCCGTTGGCGGCAAATAATTCTTTATGGGTAGAGGCGCTAATCTTGACGTTGGTACGCTCCAATTCAGCTTCACTCATTTGAGAAGCAATAGCCCGTTTCCAAATCAAATCGTATAATCTTGCCTGATCTCTATCCAACTGTACCGTATGTACAGAAAAATCAGTAGGTCTAATAGCCTCATGCGCCTCTTGTGCGCCTTTGCTCTTACCTTTATAATTACGTGGTTTACTATATTTGTTACCGTAAGCCTCTTTAATTTCAGCTTCTGCGCCCTTACGGGCATCATCAGATAGATTGACACTATCAGTTCTCATATAGGTAATCAACCCAGCTTCGTACAAGCGTTGTGCCATGGTCATGGTTTTGGACACTGAAAAATACAATTTACGTGATGCCTCTTGTTGCAATGTAGAAGTTGTAAATGGGGCCGCTGGTGATTTCTTTGCCGGTTTTTTATCCAGTTCAGCTACTTTAAATGAGGCTGAAGCATTTGATTCTAAAAATTTATAAGCCTCCTCTTTGGTTGCAAAGTTTTTAGGAAGTTTTGCTTTGAAGGATTGCCCGTCTTCATTTGAAAATTCAGCATCAATTCTGTACGATGCCTCTGGAGTGAAATTTTGAATATCCCTTTCGCGCTCTACAATCAATCTTACAGAAACAGATTGAACGCGACCTGCTGAGAGTCCGCCTTTAACCTTGCGCCATAATACTGGTGATAATTCATACCCAACAATCCTATCCAATACACGTCGTGCTTGTTGCGCATCTACTAAATGATAATCAATATCACGCGGATTCTCTATCGCCTTAAGAATAGCAGTTTTTGTAATCTCATGAAAAACAATGCGTTTAGTTTTAGCTTTATCAAGTTTTAGTGTCTCAGCTAAGTGCCAAGCAATGGCCTCACCCTCGCGGTCTTCATCACTCGCTAACCAAACCATATCGGCTTTCTTTGCTAAGTCTTTCAGTTTTTTTACAACTGCTTTTTTATCTTTGGAAACTTCATATTTAGGTTTAAAATCGCCATCAACATCCACCCCTAATTCTTTTGAAGGCAAGTCGGCAATATGTCCAAAACTGGACTCTACCTTATAATCTTTACCTAAAAATTTCTCAATAGTTTTAGCCTTCGCAGGGGACTCAACAATAACTAAGTTCTTCGCCATATCTGATTTTTTGTGGCTACAAATGTATATGAAAAATAATTATTCAGCCTAATTTAAAAAATTTAAGCCTATTTATATGCCGTTTACCGAATACTGATGACAAACAAAAAAAGCCTGAACATTCAGGCTTTTAAAATTGTGAAGAGCATTTTAATCGAGATGAAATGTACTTATCAATTGTAAGGCATTTTCATTGTAACTATATTGATACAGGGCTTTTTCCCCTATCATTAAGAGACTATTATGTAGTGGAATGACATCCTTAGCATAAATATCTGTAAATGATTGGGTTTGCTGAAGTTCTAAAGGATTGGTCTTATCAAAAACTTTTAGGCCAGAAGTACCATCACACACATACAACGCTGCACCTTTAAACCCTAAACCATAAGGGTTGTCTAAAATATGTCTACTCGCCAAAGTGGGATTGGTTTTGTCAGTTATATCGATAACTTCCAACACACTTTCCATTTGGCCGCAAGCATTACCACCTCTCAGTGTTAAATATGCATAATTGCCATCTACCACAACAGGGTCGCAGCCTTCCCAATGTACAAATTGTGACACATATTCTGGGATGTTAGAATTTTCTAAACTGTAAATATACATCCCATTGGTCCCACCCAAATACAAATGATGATCTGCATAGAACATGGTTTCAATACTCCATCCTGCATACTGTAAGTTCTCAAATATAGGGTTCGCCAAATTTGAAATATTAAATATGGAAAGGGCTGAAGATCCAACAGTATATAAATAATTGTCTATAATTTGAAAACGTGCTAAGGACCCTCCAACACCAACACTACTTTCTGCTGCAGTTGAAAATGCCGCATCATTAAATACTAACAAACTATTATCAACCTTTTCACGCCGTTCTTTCACGATGCGCCAACTGATAACAACGTTGTTTTCAAAATCATAATTACTAAAGTCGGCATACTCTGCATCACGAGGAATTTGATAGTCATAAATTGAAAACACATCTTCTAACCGATCAACAACTTGTACGTTAGTAATATCTGAAATATCAAAAACAACTAGATCCGTTGCACTGTCAGCGTAGAGATAATTGTTTTTTATAGAAATATCCTCATTGCCAGGAATCTTTAAGTAAGCGATAGCTTTTGGTGCTGACGGATTAGAATTATCAATAATATGTACCCCCTTAAATGCATCAGTTATAAATATGAAATCTTGGTAAGCGTAAATTTTACCAACATTTACTGTAGGTTTGGCAGCCTGCACTTTAACCGACTTTCTAAATTCAGACTTGGACATCATTTCAGGAATAGCCACAGCTACCATTTCATAATCTGCATCGTCAGTTTGACACGAAAACAGACTAATAATAATAAGAACAAATAATAACGGTTTCATAAGCATTGGCGGTATTAAAGTAGATGACTGAATAACACTACTTAATAGATGCCCGGAATTAGAAAAGGTTGCGTTAAAATTCTTTCTTAATACCTATTTGGTTCAATTCACTAGTATCTTCAAATCCGATGGTTTCCTTATATATAAAATATATAGGATGAAACATAAATGGCGCTAAAAACAAACTTCCTATACCACAGGTTACCAAAGTGAGGATCATCATTAATATATACGAAACAACAAGGAGCCCAAATGTTAAAACCCATTTTTTATTGCCAAGTCTGAAACTGGAAGCCACAATATCCCCCACAGACCATTCTGGATTAAATGCAAAAATTACAGCAAAAAAAGCGAGAGGGACCATTACGTATATCAATGGTAAATAAAACGCCAAGGCTGCTGGAACTGCAATTAATACGGTTACAAACATAAGCAGCAGTAATTTTCCGAAATAGGCACCTTTCAAATAATAAAATAAATCTGAGGTACGCACTTCTGCACCCTCATCTAACGCTTTTAGTATCCTGAAAAAAGCAGCATTAAGTGCCAATTGCATGGCAGCAACAACCATTATGCCCAAGAAAAACAACAATCCGTACACCACTGTAAAGCCTTCCAACAATCCGTTGACATTATTAGGATCAAAATCTCCAGATTCAGATTGTGCGACAATTGCCATAATTAGAGGTACATATATGATAAGTATAAAAGGCAACATCAAAATCATGATAAACAATTGCATCAAAAAGCCTTGTAACCAGCTTTTCTTAAAGAGTTCTATCGATTGATTAAATAGTGTTCCAAAATCTAAGGCCTTTGCGTTAGCCAATTTGGATTGAAATTCATTTGGTGTCATTTTTTGGTTTTTAGTTGGTTAGTATTCAAAGAAACCATAAATATTTAACAAAATCAAAACATTTTTAAGTACTGTCACTTTGTCACAATCATTAAATTAATCTTATCTTTGCAGTTGCATTTTATAGAAGTGTAAAAATTCAAATTCAGACGTTTTAAAAGCCTTATGGAGAAAATTATTGACGAAAGCAAACAAGGAGAATCTCTAGTACTCGAACCTAAAAATGGTAACACCCGAAAACTTTTTATAGAAAGTTATGGCTGCTCCATGAACTTTAGTGACAGTGAAATTGTGGCGTCCATTCTTCTTAAAAACGGCTATAATACCACTCAAAGCCTGGATGAGGCAGATTTGGTATTGGTAAACACCTGCTCTATTCGGGATAAAGCTGAACAAACTGTTCGTAAAAGACTTGAAAAATATAACGCCGTTAAGCGCATCAATCCAAAGATGAAGGTTGGGGTACTAGGCTGTATGGCTGAACGTTTAAAAAGCAAATTTTTAGAAGAAGAAAAAATTGTAGATCTTGTTGTTGGTCCTGACGCTTACAAAGACCTTCCTAATTTATTGGCAGAAGTTGAAGAAGGGCGAGACGCTATTAACGTCATCTTGAGCAAAGATGAAACTTATGGCGACATATCTCCAGTGAGACTAAACTCTAACGGCGTATCAGCATTTGTATCCATAACCCGTGGCTGTGATAACATGTGTACATTTTGCGTAGTTCCTTTTACGCGTGGACGAGAGCGCAGCCGTGATCCACAAAGTATTTTAGAAGAAGTTAGGGATCTATGGGATAGAGGATTTAAAGAAATTACACTACTAGGACAAAATGTAGATAGCTACTTGTGGTATGGCGGCGGACTCAAAAAGGATTTTGACAAAGCTAGTGATATTCAAAAGGCCACAGCCGTAAATTTTGCCAATTTGCTTGATTTATGTGCTAAGGCGTATCCTAAAATGCGCATCCGTTTTTCAACCTCCAATCCTCAGGATTTAACTTTGGATGTGATTGAAACAATGGCAAAGCACAAAAACATTTGTGACCATATCCATTTACCTGTGCAAAGTGGCAGCAACAGAATTCTTAAGGAAATGAATCGTCTACACACACGTGAGGAATATTTTGAACTTATAGACAATATCAGACGCATCTTACCAAACTGCTCCATCTCTCAAGACATGATTGCAGGTTTCCCAACTGAAACGGAAGAAGACCATCAGGATACCTTAAGTTTAATGGAGTATGTAAAATATAATTTCGGATATATGTTTACCTATTCAGAACGTCCGGGAACTTTAGCTGAACGAAAAATGGAAGATGATGTTCCTGAAGCGATTAAAAAAAGACGATTGGATGACATTGTTCAATTACAAAGACAGCATAGCGAATACAGGACGAAAGCATTTTTAAACACAACAGTAGAGGTGTTGATTGAACGGGAATCGAAAAAATCGAATCAAGAATGGTCAGGAAGAACTTCTCAAAATGTAGTGGCCGTATTCCCAAAAGCACAGTACCAAATTGGCGACTTGGTAAATGTTAACATTACAGATTGTACAAGCGCTACTTTAATTGGAGAAGCTATTGGTTATGCGATGAATGACTAAGAAAACTTAAGTCTAAACATTTATTACTAATTATAAAAGTATTCATAATATTATTTAAATGGAATCAATTCAAGCCATAAAACAACGTTTCGGAATTATTGGGAATGACCCCAAACTCAACCGATCTATAGAAAAAGCCATCCAAGTTGCCCCAACAGACATTTCAGTGTTGGTTACTGGAGAAAGTGGTGTTGGTAAGGAAAGCATTCCAAAAATTATACACCAATTGTCGCATCGCAAACACGGAAAATACATAGCGGTAAACTGTGGTGCAATTCCAGAAGGTACTATTGACAGCGAACTTTTTGGTCATGAAAAAGGCGCGTTTACCGGAGCCACCCAAACCCGTGAAGGTTATTTTGAAGTAGCTGATGGCGGTACTATCTTCCTTGATGAAGTTGGTGAGTTGCCATTAACTACCCAGGTACGTTTACTACGTGTGCTGGAAAATGGCGAGTTTATTAAGGTAGGATCCAGTAAAGTTCAAAAAACAAATGTGCGTATTGTAGCGGCTACTAACGTGAACATGTTTGAAGCCATTAAAAAAGAAAAATTTAGAGAAGATCTTTATTATAGGCTTAGCACAATTGAGATCCACCTTCCTCCATTACGCGAACGGAAAGAGGATATCCATTTATTGTTCCGAAAGTTTGCTAGTGATTTTGCACTTAAATACAAGATGCCAACGATAAAACTAACAGAAGAAGCAGTTGAGGTGCTTTTAAAAAATAGATGGAATGGAAACATCAGACAATTGCGCAATGCTGCTGAACAAATCTCCGTTTTAGAACAAACCCGGACTATTAATGCGGCGACTTTAAAGGAATATTTACCCAATTATGAGGATAATCTCCCAGCGGTCATAAAAAATTCGAAGAGCGAAAGCGATTTTAGCAGTGAGCGCGAGATACTTTATAAAGTGCTATTTGATATGAAAGGCGATTTAAATGATCTGAAAAAATTGACCATGGAACTGATGAAAAGTGGCACTACTCATGATGTTCAGAAAAAGAATGAAGGTTTGATTCAAAAAATTTATGGTGATGAAGATGACGAAGAAAACTACGAAGATACTATTGAAGATTTGGAAGTGCTATCCATTCCAGAAAAAATGAATCAACTGTCAGAAGCTATTGATGAATCCAATGATAAGTATTATTTTGCGGAAGAAGTTGAAGAGGAAGAAACCTTATCACTTCATGACAAAGAATTGGAATTGATTAAAAAATCATTAGAACGTCATCAAGGGAAACGCAAACTGGCAGCTGCTGAATTGGGCATTAGCGAGCGTACATTATATAGAAAAATTAAGCAATACGATTTATAATCGGTCGTTGACTATTAAATATTTATGAAGTATTTTAAAATTTCAGCTCTTTTGTTTAGCCTCAGCGTATTGACTGGCTGTGGCAATTACGGTTTTACAGGAATTTCATTACCGGCAGGCACGACAACATATCAGGTTAATTATTTTCAAAACGACGCCCCCTTGGTCGAACCAGGTTTGGAACGCACATTTACGAACGCGCTTGCTGATTTAATTCAAAATCAAACCAGTTTACAACTAGTAACTTCTGGTGGTGATATTACTTATGAAGGCGAGATAACAGAATATCGTATATCGCCAACTACAGCTACGGCTGACATTACCGCCGCACAAAATAGGCTGACCATAGGGGTACGGGTTCGGTTTTACGATAAAAACAATCCAGATGGAGACGTCAATCAAACTTTTTCATTCTTTTATGATTATCCGGGCAATGTACAGTTGGTGGGCGCCCAAAAAGATGCTGCAATTTCTGAAATACTAGAACGAATAACTCAAGACATTTTAAATGCTACTTTAGGCAAATGGTAATTTTATAACGTGAACACACAAGATTTTACATATCTACTTAGTCATCCAGAAGAATTGAGCGCAGTACATACCTCCAATGTTGGAGACATTGTTACGAAGTATCCTTATTTTCAGGCCGCTAGAGCTTTACATCTAAAAGGTTTAAAAACAAAGGAGAGTGCTCAGTATAATCAGGAGTTGCGAAAAACCGCGGCCTACACGACGGATCGAAGTATTTTATTTGATTTTATTACCTCTGAAGCGTTCAACCAAAATGAAATCTCCAAACTTATAAAGCAAAATACTGAGCTTTTAAAAAGCATAGATGTTAAGGATGCGGAAGATATAACGGTTAACAAAAGTGTTACCTTAGATGATGCTTTAAGCAAACAAGTTATAGAGAGCGCAGGGGTTTTAGATCCAAATTTATTTGAAGAAAAACCTGGTTTTGCTTCAACATCCAAGCAGCCCATTATAGATGTGGATGTTAAAAATATCGAGCCCTCACCTGAAGAACAGTTAAACATTGGAAAACCCTTGCAATTTGATAAGAATGAAACCCATTCGTTTACGCAATGGTTAAAAATTACAAGTTTTAAGCCTATAACACGGGATGAGGAAGAAGATGAGTTGCCCATTGAAACACCCGAAATAGAGCCCATTACTCCAGCCAAAGCAGAGTCCGCTTTAGATAAAAAGTTGGATTTAATAAATAAATTCATCACCACCAATCCTAAAATTTCTCCTGTTAAAGAATCTAAGCCTCCACTAAATCTTGCGCAAACACAACTAGTTCAAAATGATAACTTCATGACGGAGACCTTGGCGCGCATTTATTTAGAGCAAAAAAACTATGAAAAAGCAATTCAATCTTATAAAATTTTAATTTTGAAATATCCAGAAAAAAGTGGTTTCTTTGCAGACCAAATTAAAGCGGTAAAACAAATACAAGCAAATAATACCAAATAGCACATGAGTACATTTACAATATTTCTAGTCTTAATCATCATTGTATCATTTCTCTTGGTGGTTGTCATAATGGTCCAAAATCCAAAAGGAGGCGGTTTGTCTTCATCATTTGGAGGTGGCGGCTCTCAGCAATTAGGAGGCGTTAAAAAAACAACTGACTTTTTAGATAAGAGTACTTGGATTTTAGCAACTGTATTGTTAGCGTTAATTTTGGTCTCCAATGTCGCAATTGATGGAGCAACAGGAACTACTGAATCCAAAGCCTTAGATACTGATGCAGCCACTAGCATGCCTGCTCCTGCTAGTCCTTCAACTCCTGCCGTTAATACCCCTACAACACCTATTGATACTACAAATTAATTAAAGTAGTACGTTTTATATATTTTAAAATGCCAACAAATTTTGTTGGCATTTTTTTGTTACTGAAACTTTGTCAGTTCACCGCCCATGGCACATTTTTCGCAACTACGTAATCCATTAAACAAAATTAATTAACCATTCACGCGTGGCGTGACTAAAACAACAATAAAACTATGGGATTAAACATTAAACCATTGGCAGACCGTGTTCTTATTGAACCTGTAGAAGCTGAAACAAAAACAGCTTCAGGAATTATTATTCCGGACAACGCAAAAGAAAAACCTCAAAAAGGTAAAGTTGTTGCCGTTGGTGCTGGAACTAAAAAAAATCCAATTACTGTAAAGGTTGGTGAAACCGTTCTTTACGGAAAATATGCAGGAACTGAATTGAAACTTGAAGGCAAAGATTATTTAATCATGCGTGAAAGTGATGTTCTAGCAATCATCTAATCAAATAGGAAAGAAATTGTACGTCAAACTCCAATATTTATGTATTGGAATTTGAAATTTGAAACAGTAAAAGTTTTTATAAAAATTTATAATTATGGCAAAAGATATAAAATTTGATATTGAAGCACGTGACGGATTAAAACGTGGTGTGGACGCATTGGCAAATGCAGTAAAAGTAACCTTAGGCCCAAAAGGTCGTAACGTTATAATTGGTAAATCATTTGGCGCGCCTCAGGTGACTAAAGATGGTGTTACCGTTGCAAAAGAAATAGAATTAGAGGATGCGCTAGAAAACATGGGTGCTCAAATGGTTAAGGAAGTTGCTTCTAGAACCAACGATTTAGCAGGTGATGGTACGACTACCGCAACTGTTCTGGCCCAAGCTATTGTAAAAGAAGGTTTAAGAAACGTTGCTGCTGGCGCTAATCCAATGGATTTGAAACGCGGTATTGACAAAGCGGTTGAATCTATCGTCAAAGATCTTGAAAAGCAATCCAAAAAAGTAGGTAGCGATTCAGAAATGATTAAACAAGTTGCATCTATCTCTGCAAACAATGATGATACTATTGGCGACTTAATTGCAAAAGCATTTAGTAAAGTTGGCAAGGAGGGTGTTATTACTGTTGAAGAAGCAAAAGGCATGGACACCTATGTGGATGTAGTAGAGGGAATGCAGTTTGACAGAGGATATTTATCCCCTTACTTTGTTACAGACGCCGACAAAATGATTGCTGATTTAGAAAATCCATATGTTTTATTATTTGACAAAAAGATTTCTAATCTTCAAGAAATTCTTCCAATCTTAGAGCCTGTAGCCCAATCTGGACGCCCGTTATTAATTATTGCTGAAGATGTAGAAGGTCAAGCCTTAGCTACGTTGGTAGTAAATAAATTACGTGGAGGATTAAAAATTGCTGCAGTAAAAGCACCAGGATTTGGCGACAGACGTAAGGCAATGTTAGAAGATATCGCAATTTTAACCGGTGGTGTTGTTATTTCAGAAGAAAGAGGTTTCTCATTGGAAAATGCTGATTTAAGCATGTTAGGAACTGCTGAAACCATCACTATCGATAAAGATAACACAACCATAGTAAACGGTGCGGGTAAAGCTGAGGATATTAAAGCCCGAGTTAACCAAATTAAAGCGCAAATTGAAACAACAACGTCTGACTATGATAAAGAAAAACTTCAGGAACGTTTGGCTAAATTAGCTGGGGGTGTTGCCGTACTATATGTGGGCGCAGCAAGTGAAGTTGAAATGAAAGAAAAGAAAGACCGTGTTGATGATGCCCTACATGCTACAAGAGCCGCTGTTGAAGAAGGTATTGTTGCTGGTGGTGGTGTTGCACTTGTAAGAGCCAAATCAGTTTTAGAAAAGTTGACTACTGATAACTTAGATGAAACAACCGGTGTTCAAATTGTAGCACGTACTATTGAAGCCCCTTTACGTACCATTGTTGAAAATGCAGGTGGCGAAGGAAGTGTGGTTGTGTCTAAAGTTATGGAAGGCAAAAAAGACTTCGGTTTTGATGCTAAAACAGAAACTTATGTAGACATGCTTAAGGCAGGTATTATTGATCCTAAGAAAGTAACCCGTATTGCATTAGAAAATGCTGCCTCAGTTGCTGGAATGATCCTGACCACAGAATGTGCTTTAGTAGACATTAAAGAAGATGCACCAGCTATGCCTATGGGCGGTGGCGGCATGCCAGGGATGATGTAATTCAAAAAATATCAGACTACATTTAATAAAAAACGCCTCAATGACATTGAGGCGTTTTCTTTTTTTAAAAATCTACTTGAACAGTTCTAATGTTAATCTGTTTTTACAAACTACTTCTTCTTAGGAGCAGCTTGTGGTGCCTTTTTTGCCGGTTGCTTTTGCGCAGGCTTAGGCGTTTGTGGTTTCCCACCTAAATTAGATTGTGCCATAATAATTTATGATTTAAAATCTATCCTAAATTTACAACCAACTTAGGCACCGTTATTCTCTCCTTAGTAAATATTTAACTAAAACATTATTGCTTCTCGTTTTTATGATCGTCTTTTACAGCCTCATCTCTATAATAACAACAGGCATGCAAACTGTTATAAGCCTCGTCCGTCGCTTTAACATCTTTGGTGTCATGTCCAACCTCAGCAATGCTTTGTTGTATGGCTTTTAAACTTGTTTTGCGTTCATCAAAAATTAATTTCAATTCATGGGTATTCACATCCCAGTTGGCAATTTTCACACCTTTCGCTTTAATGGCGGCTTTCTCGATGCGCTCTTTACACATCATACACACACCATCTACTTCAATAGTGGCTTTGGCATTTTTATTTTGTGCCATGGTAACTGTTCCAATTAATAATGTGATTGCTAATACTATTCTTTTCATAATTTTATTTATTTAATTTTAAATCGTAAACCCGCATAATACATACTGCCATAAATAGGCCCATAAACAAAGGTCGTATCAAAATTTGCACCAAAAGGATCATCCGCTCCCAAAATTGGATTATTCTGTCGTACATCCGTGATGTTTTCGCCACCTAAATACACTTCAAATTTTTCTGAAAACACCTTAGTGATTTGAAGATTGAATGTGCCTACTGATTCTGAATACTCGGGTAAGCGGTATTGTATAGAGCTGTGGGCTGTTGATGAAAAACGTTGCTCTCCCAGCCAATTGTAGGTGGCATCAAATTTCCATTGCGCAAGGTTTTCCTTAATCTTGGTGTGGTAAGATATATTTCCGAATATACGGTGTTGGGGTGTTAACGGCTTCTCTAACTTTCCTGAATTGTATTGCGTTTTAATATCATATAATTTGTATGCTGTTCTAAGATCAAAACCTTCAAAAACATTATAATTAAATTCTATTTGAAAACTGTTGGCATAACTCTCACCATCGAGATTATAGAAATTAAGCTGTTGAGAGTTCTCAAAATCGACCACAATTTGATTTTGGAAATCCGTTCTATAGTAATCTAGTGTTACATCAGCTTTATTGCCAAAAAGGTTGAATCCTTGTAAAAAGGATACGCCATAATTCCATGCAATCTCTGGCTCCAAACCATAGGCACCTTTAGCATCACCCATAAGTTCCGCTCCATTAATCATCAATGTTCTGGAAGTAGCAAATATGTTCTGGTTTTCTGCAAAAATACTGGCGCTGCGTTTTCCACGACCAAACGAGGCCCGCAAGGCCGATTTTGCCCAAGGGGTATAACGCATATGCAATCTGGGGGTTACAAAAGTTCCTAATAAATTATGGTTATCAATGCGAAGCCCAGCCGTTAAATTTAAGTTATCCAAATTATCAAAATTGTATTCCACAAAGGCACCTATTGAATTCTCTGTGCGTTCAAAATTTTCAGAGAGCACCAATTCATCATAGTAATCATAGGCATAACTGACGCCCGTTTTAATCTTATGTCTAGAGTCGCTAATTATAGTGTTATAAATAGCGTTAAGATACAAACTGTTGTGCAAAATATCGTATTGTCGCAATCCGAAAAAAGACTCTTGTTTATGACTGCTAAAGGCCGACTGAAACCCGAGGGTTTGCCAAGGTATGTCAGGATTAACATACCCAGACTTTAAAGACACATCAAATCTTCTAGTATTAATCTCACTACCCCATGCATTGGTAGTCAATCGATCTGTTTTAGGATTAAAATTAACTTGGCCTGTATGTTTGCTATCATCTAAAAAACCGAGGTTAATAAAACTTACAAAACCCTTTTCTGCATTAGTATACTGCCAACGGTTCAGGACATTAATTTGATTATATTTTGGCATATCCATAAATCCGTCGTCATTAACATCATGTGTTTGATTCTGTGTATTTCCATGAATATAAAAGCCTGTACTCCATTGATCACTAATCTTTGTGTTTAAATGTACATTTGCTTCCATACGTTCATTACTTGCCCCATACAAATTAACAAAAAGTCTGTTATCAGTTGTGGGTTTGACAAGCTCCGTATTAATTTGGCCAGCAATGCTTTCGAAACCGTTCACCACGCTCCCCGCACCTTTAGTAATTTGAATACTTTCTACCCATGTGCCTGGTGTAAAACTCAGTCCGTAAGCTTGAGATGCACCACGTATGGTTGGAATATTCTCTGAGGTTATTAAAATATAAGGACTGGTTAAGCCCAACATCTTAATCTGTCGTGTTCCTGTTACCGCGTCCGCAAAATTTACATCAATGGAAGGATTGGTTTCGAAACTTTCCGACAGGTTACAACAGGCCGCTTTAAGTAATTCTTCACTACTTACAAACATCACATTTGCCGATTGCAAATACGATTTAGAAGTTGCTTGATTGCGAGAGGTAAGGGTAATTTCGTTAAGTTCGCCAGTGGCTTGGAGCGTATGCTTAATAAACTTTAGGGTGTTGACGGTAATTGTATCTGTTTTGTATCCCACATAACTAATGACTAATTTGGAATAATCATCCTGGTACGGAATTCTGAATTTCCCGTCAATGTCGGTAATAACGCCAATTGTTGAATCTAACCAATATACATTGGCTCCCGCAAGTGGCACTATCTTTTTTTGATCCGACAATTCAGAGATGACACCGTCAATTTTTTCCTGAGAAAATATAAGTACAGGAAGAAGAAAAGTGAGATATAATATATTTTTCATTATTATAATGTTATAAGATTGAATTTTTGGGTGTTATGGACAAAACTTAAATACCATTGTAGCACATCTATAATGTAACATATGTTTCAAATATCAAAAACATTGAAGTCGGCATGCTAAAAGCTGGTACTAAGAGACTGTAGACGGGTTTGTCTACCTTAACCGAAAAAATCAAATAATGAAGACTTGGTCACGAATATGAATATCGAAGACCAAAATAGGTGGAGTATAATCATTGTGTGGGACAACAAGCTGAGGTATTCTTTCCAAAAAGGTTGTATAACCAGAGTGTAAATAGGTTGCAACAAATTGTTGCGCATAACTCAGCTCTTCAAAAGACGTTTTCTTTAATTGATCTTGACCTTTCAAAATTTCAACTACGTCCTTACAACAATGCTGCTCGACAATATCTGTACCGTCTGGTAAATTGCTCCCGCAGGATTCAGGGTGAGAGAAAACAGCAACATCAATCAGAACTTCCCCACAGAAATGCTTTTCTAAAGTAAACGAGACTGTAGATAACAGTACTAAAACTGTTAGTACTGTTGAAAAAATTTTATGAATGATTTTATGCTTCATCGCGGCAAAATTACAAAATATTGCACGTATACCAAGAAAATTCGAAAAAGCATATTTTAATGAGATTTCAATTGATTATAATAGAAAGCAGGCAATAACAAAAGCAAGAGCAACGGTTGGATTAAAAACCGTCTAATATTGAAGAAAATATAATAATCTTCCTTTTTAGGATTTATTACGAAATAGAGATACAAGACTAAAAGTACTACAAATGCCAAGACATATATAATAGCTGAAAACTTTATCACATTCCTATCCTCAAAAAAGAGGTAAATTATGCCCAATGAGATTATCGAATTGAGAAAGAATCTCAATGTTGTAAATAAAGTCAGTTTAAAAATTTCCCGACGCGGGTTATCAATATAGAGGTAATCATTCTTAAAAAAGGTGAGATAGGGATCATAAAACAATTCATGTTCAAAGGCACGAATTAGGACTAACAACCCGAAAAGCAGCAACAATAATACTAATTTAAGCACCTTAGTCATCTACCCTCGTTAAATTAGAAAATCTATTCACCCAAAACATCCATAGTAAAAAAACCATTCCATATATAATTAAAGGGAAGATTACCGTATGCAACTCTTCACTACGCCATGGATAATGGTAAAGCCCTATGGATAAAATCACAATTCTAAATAGATTTACAACATACAGCAATACGCTTCCTGCCAAAATATATAAAAATGTAGTTTTGAATTTCCCCGCAAAGGCAATCACGAAAGAACCGAATAATATAAGTACACTTATAGAATTGCACCCCTCTACTACCCTTGCTACATATTTATTATTAATTATAAGCTTCATGGAAGGTTCATCAGGATGTTTCTGAATTGCAGAGTCGTAGCCCAAATTTTCTAATAACACATCAGTTTGTTTTGCCACCAAGTGGGTGAGATAATCCGGATGGTTATTAAAGTTGGCACTATCTAAATAAAATTTATAGGCAAAAGTTAAGGTACCATAAACCAGTAAAAAAGTCAGGATGAACTTAATTACAGATTTGTATTTTGTTACCAATTCCTTCAAAAGTAGCCGTTTGTATTTTGCGTGTTAAAAATATACAAAAAGAAGAATTGATGACGGGCATTTTAGATACTTTTACCAAAACTTTTAAACAATGAATTTAGAGCAGCTTAAACCACAAATACTTACCATCATATCGAATACATCAGACAGCGTGGATGCGCGTTTATTTTCTATCTGTGAGGTTTTGGAATCTCATGTGCCTTATTATAATTGGGTTGGATTTTATTTTAGAAATGGTGAAAAAGAAGAACTAAAACTAGGCCCATATGTTGGTGCTCCAACAGATCATACGATTATTCCGTTTGGAAAGGGTATTTGTGGTCAAGTAGCGGTCAGCAATCAAAACTTTGTAGTACCGGATGTTACTGCACAAGATAATTACATTGCCTGCAGCATAACCGTAAAGGCCGAGATAGTGGTACCTATTTTTGTCAATGGCGAAAACATAGGCCAAATTGATATTGATTCTAATACGCCAGACCCATTCACAGCACAGGACGAGCGCTTTTTAGAATTTGTATGCGCGGAAGTCTCTACTATGCTTATCTAAATTTCAACATAAAAAAAATCCAAGTTCCCGTAGTTACAAGATGTTATGGGAATTTGGATTTTATTTTTTTAGCAGGCTTTAAATTCCATCTACATACCAGTTCTAATAGCTTCTACAGGATCTAATTTAGATGCCGAGATAGCAGGAATAACCCCAGATACCAGTCCGATAATTGTTGACAGAACAAAACCTAAAAACATATTGCCGGCAGACAGCACAAACTCAAAATCTCCGGTAAATTGTGAGGCAATCAATGATACAATCCACACAAAGAACAGTCCGACAAGACCTCCAATGACAGCCAATATTACAGCTTCAAATAAAAACTGGAAAAGAATAAATCTATTTTTAGCGCCTAATGATTTTTGAATTCCAATCAGATTGGTTCGCTCCTTTACACTTACAAACATAATGTTGGCAATACCAAAACCACCCACTAATAACGAAAAACCACTAATAATCCATCCCATTAAATTCATCGTGCCAATAATTCCATCAATGGCATCAGTAAAACCGGACATTTTATTTACAAAGAAATTATCCGGTTCGCCGGCTTTCAATCCTCTATAAGCTCTAAATTTCTGTTTTAAAACCTCTTCGAAAGCACCTATATCCACATTGCTTTCTGGCTTTATAATTACAGCTCCAGGAATTCCATTTACCCCACCTGTTTGAAAACGACGAACAAAATTAGCCGGCACATAGCCCTTATTATCAGGACTGCCGCCCAATCCTGCCCCCATTTTTTTCATGACTCCGATCACCGTCAATTTCCTGCCGTAAACTCTTATTTGTTTACCTATAGGGTTCATATTACCAAATAAGTTTTCGGCAACGGCATGCCCTAAGACGATAACGGGAGATCCATTTATGGATTCGGATTCTGAATAAAAACGGCCCTCTTCAATTTTAATACTTTCTATATCATAAATTTCATTGGATACAGGATTGATATCCACTCCCGAGATAGTTTCTGATTCATACTTTACTGTTTGTGGACTTCCAAAAATCACATAGGCAGAAGCCTCTATATCCGGCACATTTCTTCTAATAAAATCAAAATCGTCATATTCGGTTTGCGGAAAATTGTCACGTTGCCAGCGGGGAACATCCGTAGGTCCAAATGAAAATTTGGTCAAGTACATGGTGTTTTTATCCAATCCTGAAAGTTGGTCTTGAATATTCCTGTCTAAAGAATCTACCGCGGCCAACACTGCAATAATCGAAAAAATACCAATAGTTACCCCTAAGAGTGACAAAAAGGTACGTAGCTTATTGTTAGTAAGCGCATTTAGTGCAAATGAGAAACTTTCTTTAAATAAGCGTAAGTAGAGCAACATTGATGATGGATGGTTTTAGAACAAATTTAAAGATAGGACGTTCTCAACAATTTTTTGTTACAAAAAACACAAATAAACTGCTGCTTGTTACTCGAAAATGTCTCTGATAAATTGTACTTTTGCGCTTCAAAATACATATTTTACCAAAATTAAATAATTCCATCGCTTTTATTGTAAACAAAGCCAAACTAGACACACAACACCATGCAAAACAAAACCATTTCATCTGCCTTAATTTCTGTTTTTAGCAAAGACGGACTAGAACCTATTGTAAAACAATTAAACCAATTAGGAGTAACAATATATTCTACTGGTGGCACTGAAAAATACATTAAAGATTTAGGTATTGAGGTTGTTCCAGTAGAAGAAGTAACGTCTTACCCTTCTATTCTAGGTGGGCGTGTAAAAACTTTACACCCTAAGGTTTTTGGAGGAATATTAAATCGTCAGAGCAATACTCAAGATGTAAAAGAATTGGAAGAGTATTCCATTCCACAAATTGATTTGGTCATTGTAGACTTATACCCTTTTGAAAAAACCGTTGCTTCAGGCTCCAGTCATGAAGATATTATTGAAAAAATTGACATTGGTGGAATTTCATTGATAAGAGCTGCTGCCAAAAATTATGCAGATGTCGTATGTGTGTCCTCAATGGACGATTATAATGAGTTTTTGGAATTACTAAAATCTAAAAACGGAGAAACGTCAGAAGAAGATCGTAAACGTTTTGCAGGTAAAGCCTTTAATGTATCATCCCATTACGATACCGCAATCTTTAATTACTTCAATAGCAACCAAGAAGAAACTGTATTTAAAATCAGCGAAACCAATGGAAAAGCATTGCGTTATGGTGAGAACCCACATCAAAAAGGATTTTTTTATGGTGATTTTGAAGCGATGTTCACCCAACTTCATGGAAAAGAATTAAGTTACAATAATCTTTTAGATGTTGATGCTGCAGTAAATTTAATGAATGAATTTAAAGGCGAAGCACCAACTTTTGCAATCTTAAAACATAATAACGCCTGCGGGTTTGCTCAAAGAGATACACTTCACCAAGCATATATAGATGCTTTGGCAGGTGACCCTGTGTCAGCTTTTGGTGGTATCTTAATTGCAAATACTGAAATTGACAAAGCGACAGCTGAGGAAATTCACAGTTTGTTTTGTGAAGTGGTTATTGCACCTTCTTTTTCAGCAGACGCACAACGTATTTTAGAGGGTAAGAAAAACAGAATTCTTTTAGTACAAAAGGATGTTGTACTTCCACAAACCACAGTAAGAACATGCTTAAACGGTGTATTGGTGCAAGATAAAGACAATAAAACAGATGCATTGACAGATTTAAGTTACGCTACCAACAATAAACCAACTCAAAACGAGTTAGAAGACTTGATATTTGCTTCTAAAATATGCAAGCATACCAAATCCAACACCATCGTATTGGCAAAAAACAAACAATTATGTGCTAGCGGAACCGGACAAACAAGTCGTGTGGACGCCCTTAACCAAGCAATTCATAAAGCACAATCCTTTAATTTTGATTTGAAGGGCGCAGTGATGGCTAGTGATGCCTTTTTTCCGTTTCCAGATTGTGTAGAAATTGCTAAGGATGCTGGCGTTACTGCCGTTATTCAACCAGGAGGCTCTATTAAAGACGAATTGAGCATTGCATATTGTAATGAAAATAATGTGGCTATGGTATTTACCGGGATACGTCATTTTAAACATTAATCTGAAGCCTTTTAACCCATCAGATTTTACGTGATGATTTTATCAGAATAAATTTCGCTTACGCTCAACTAAAACCTAAAAAAACTCGTATATAATAAAAATCGTTGATATTTATGATCTTTTATTACATTTACATCAATATTGACAATCAATCTAATATCAACTAATACAATCAATAATAGCACATGGGATTTTTTGATTTCTTGACAGAAGAAATAGCCATTGACTTAGGAACCGCAAACACCTTAATTATTCACAACGACAAAGTTGTTGTTGATAGTCCATCAATAGTTGCAAGAGACCGTATTTCTGGAAAAATAATTGCTGTTGGCCAAGAAGCCAATATGATGCAAGGAAAAACACACGAAAACATAAAAACAATACGCCCATTAAAAGATGGCGTAATTGCTGATTTTGATGCATCAGAGCAAATGATCAGTTTGTTTATCAAAAATATTCCTGCATTAAAAAAGAAACTTTTTACACCAGCTTTGCGTATGGTGGTATGTATCCCATCAGGCATAACAGAAGTAGAAATGCGCGCGGTAAAAGAATCGTGTGAGCGGGTTAATGGTAAAGAAGTCTATTTGATCCATGAGCCAATGGCCGCTGCAATAGGTATTGGTATAGACATTATGCAGCCTAAAGGAAATATGATTGTGGACATAGGTGGTGGTACTACAGAAATTGCAGTAATTGCATTGGGTGGTATTGTTTGTGATAAATCGGTTAAGGTTGCCGGCGATGTTTTTACAAATGACATCGTATATTATATGCGTACCCAACATAACTTATATGTGGGTGAGCGTACCGCTGAAAAAATTAAAATTCAAATTGGTGCTGCTACTGAAGATTTAGAATTACCACCAGAAGAAATGAGCGTTCAAGGACGTGATTTACTGACTGGTAAACCTAAGCAAGTTCAAATTTCGTATCGCGAAATTGCGAAGGCACTTGATAAATCCATTTTGCGTATTGAAGATTCAGTAATGGAAACCTTATCTCAAACCCCACCTGAATTGGCCGCAGACATTTACAATACAGGTATTTATTTAGCTGGTGGAGGATCTATGCTGAGAGGCTTGGATAAACGTTTATCCCAGAAAACCGATTTGCCAGTATATATAGCTGAAGATCCTTTAAGAGCTGTGGTTAGAGGTACAGGAATTGTATTGAAAAATCTTCCAAAATTCAAAAGCATATTGATTAAATAGTAAGCCCAGATGCAACAAATCATAAACTTTGTACTTCGGAACAAAACCTTCCTAGTGTTTTTGTTGCTTTTTGGTCTGTCGTTATTTTTTACCATTCAGTCCCATTCTTATCATAAAAGTAAGTTTATCAACTCGTCCAATATGGTTACAGGAGGGGTGTATCAAGTTGCTAATGGCATTGGTCAATATTTTAATTTAGCCGATGAAAATAAGGCATTATTGGAAGAAAACCGGATGTTGAAAACCATAGTATATAATTTAGATCTTGACACGACCCGTCTTGAACTAGAAAATTTTAAGCTCAACCCGAGCTATAAGTTCAGGACTGCTCAAGTTTATAAAAATAGTTACTCTCAAACCACCAATTATCTTACTATAAATAAAGGAAAAAAAGACAGTATAAAGGTCGATTTTGGCGTTGTTACCTCAAAAGGAATTGTGGGCATCGTAGAGAATACCTCACAGAACTTTTCATCAGTGCTATCTATTTTAAACACACGTAGCCGCATCAACGCACAACTTAAAAAAACCAACCACATTGGGTCCTTGGTTTGGAACACAGAATCAGCTGAATTTGCGCAATTGATTGATATATCCAAATTTGCACCACTCAACATTGGAGATACTATCATTACTGGTGGCCAGTCTACTATTTTCCCAAAAGGAGTATTAATTGGCACGGTAAACTCCTTTAAGATTGACAATGGAGGTGATAGTTACGTGGTTAACGTTAAGCTTTTTAATGACATGACCAATATTGGCCATGTCTATGTGATTGAGAATTTGCAAGCTGCCGAAATTAAATCGCTACAAAAACCGAAGAATGACTAAGGTAATATTAAATATGTCCGTTAGGTTTGTGGTTTTGATTTTAATACAGGTTTTGATCTTCAATCACATTAATTTTATGGGGTATATCAATCCCTATATCTACATTCTATTTATCATTTTATTTCCAGCAAATAACAATCGTACGTTATTCGTGTTTTTAGGATTCCTACTTGGACTTTGTGTGGATATATTTTCTGATTCTGGTGGTGTACATGCTGCAGCCTGTGTAACTATAGCGTATATAAGACCTGTCTTTTTAAAATTCTCATTTGGAACGGTGTATGATTATCAGTCAATCAAATTCAACCAAATTGATTTTGGAAGTAAGCTAACCTATTTTTCTGCGTTGATTTTTATCCATCATTTCATTATGTTTTCCTTAGAAATCTTTAACATTTCTAAAATACTTTTAATACTTCAAAAAACGTTATTCTCAGGGATTTTCACTATACTCCTATGTTTGATAATCACAATACTTTTTAGTCAAAAACGTAAATGAGAAAATTATTACTCCTTACTGTTATTGTTGTTGTAGGTTTTATTTTTATTGCACGCTTATTTTATCTTCAGGTTTATAATGAAGATCCGTATAGCTTGTATGAAGATAATGCCATACGAAAGGTATACGACTACCCAAAACGCGGTTATATATATGACCGTCATGGCAAATTACTGGTCGCCAATCAACCATCATATGATGTGATGTTTATTCCGCGGGAAGTAAAACCTTTAGATACTCTAGAATTCTGTAACCTTTTAAAAATTACGAAGGACGATTTTATAAAATTTTATGAGAAAGCATATCGCTATTCGCCCCGTTTGCCTTCAGTATTTATTCCACAACTCTCTAGAATGGAATATGCGGTTTTACAGGAGAAAATTAGAAAATATGAAGGGTTTTATATTCAAAAACGATCCTTAAGGGATTACCAGACTACTATTGGCGCAAATGTTTTAGGTGATATTGGAGAAGTAAACAATTATATTATTGAAAACGATCCCTATTATAAAAGCGGCGATTTGATTGGAAAACAAGGTGTCGAATTATCTTATGAAGAAGTGCTTCGAGGGGTAAAAGGTATAAAATTTATTCAGAAGGACCGCTTTAATAGAGATATAGGGCCGTACAAAGAAGGCATTTATGATACGCTGCCCCAAGCTGGTAAGGACATTAGCATTACCATTGACTCTGAACTTCAAGAATATGGCGAGCTCTTAATGCGTCATAAGCACGGAGGTATTATTGCAATAGAACCGAGCTCTGGCGAAATTATTTCTATGGTTACAGCGCCGTCCTACAATCCTAACCTATTGGTGGGACGACAACGTTCGAGAAATTTTTCTAAACTGTATACGGATACGATTGCAAAACCACTATTTGATAGAAGTTTAAAAGCCCAATATCCACCAGGGTCGCCTTTTAAAGTATTAAGTGCGTTGATCGGACTTCAGGAAAACGTGGTGACTCCACAGGATCAATTTTCCTGTAGACATGGGTATTATTTAGGTAACAGACGTTTAACTGGCTGTCATAGTCACGTTAGCCCTTTAGCAATGAACCAGGGTATTGCACAATCCTGCAATGCTTATTTTGTAAATGTTTATAGACGTATTATTGATAAGTATGACAAACCATCGGAAGGCATGGATGTGTGGAGCAACCACGTGAAAAGTTTTGGTCTTGGAGATTATTTAGGCTATGACCTTAAAATTGGAAACAAAGGACGTATTCCTGATGCCGATTTTTATGACAAATGGTATGGCAAAAATCGCTGGTCCTCAACATATAACATTTCCAACTCCATTGGGCAGGGTGAAGTTGAAACTACCCCGATTCAATTGGCAAACATGGTAGCAGCCATTGCTAATCGTGGCTATTATTATACCCCTCATATTATCAAAAGTATTGAAGGGGAATCTATAGACGAGAAATTTACGACACGTAATTATACCACTATTGACAAAGAGCATTTTGAGCCCGTAGTACAAGGCATGTTTGATGTTTATAATACCGGAACCGCATACAGCCTTCAGGTTCCTGGAATTGAAATTTGCGGTAAAACAGGAACAGCTGAAAACTTTATGAAGATAGACGGCAAACGTACACAACTTACAGATCATTCAATATTTGTGGCTTTTGCACCTAAAGACAATCCAAAAATTGCAATTGCTGTTTTTGTGGAAAACGGGTATTGGGGAAGCCGATTTGCAGGACGAATTGCAAGTTTAATGATTGAAAAATACATTAAAGGAGAGGTTACCATGACTTCTATGGAAAATTGGATTTTAACCCATAGCTTAGAAAATGAGTATGCAAAACCGTATTCAGGCAAAGAATTTGGAATCAATAGACAGTCCTCCTTACAAGTTATAGATAAAATAACTAAGGATACTGTGGTAAACCCTAGTAGCACAAGAACATCGTCATTTAACCAGTAACTAATGCAAAGAGAATATAAACTATTAAATTTTGATTGGCTTACAATCATTATATTCATGCTTCTTGTATTCTTTGGTTGGCTAAATATCATGTCGGCTTCACATGTTGGAGATATCGAAAATTATTTCGATATGAGTCAACCCTACGGAAAGCAATCTATTTTTATCTTATTCACAATAGTTCTTATTATCCTAATTCTAGCTTTAGACGCAAAATTTTATGAACGTTTTGCGAGTATTATTTACGCCCTGTCAATCCTCTCATTAATAGGACTTTTTATATTTGGAAAGAACGTTAATGGCGCTACAGCTTGGTATGGGATAGGCGGTATGACCCTTCAGCCTAGTGAGTTTGCAAAATTTGCGACCTCATTGGCGGTTGCAAAATACATGAGTGATCTACAAACCAATATGAAAACGTTTAAAGATCAGGCCAAAACCATGGCGCTTATAATATTACCAGCTATTCTTATTCTATTACAAAATGATGCAGGGAGTACAGTTGTCTATGCCGCCTTCTTTTTTGTGTTTTATCGAGAAGGATTGCAACAAATATATCTTGTCATTGCCGTGTTTTTAATAGGATTATCGGTTTTAGCTCTTAAATTTAATGTAGTTATTGCAAGTTCAGTAGCCGCACTGGTGATTTTCGGCTATCATTTTTTCGGCCAGAGAAAACGTCCACAGCTCATTCAACCAATTGCTGCAGTAATATTATGTGTGGCCGTATCATTTGGTGTAAAGTATTTTTATAATTCCATACTCCAACCACATCAAAAAGATAGAATTAGTTTATGGTTACGATTGGAAAAAGACCCGGTAAAGCTTCTAGAAATGAAACAAACCATACTTTACAACCTCAACGAGTCTGAAAAAGCCATCAGTTCTGGAGGATTGACAGGAAAGGGGTTTTTACAAGGCACACGAACTACCGGAAAATTTGTACCAGAACAACATACTGATTATATTTTCAGTACAGTTGGAGAGGAATGGGGCTTCTTGGGGAGCGCGCTAGTGGTCATTTTATTTGTAGGGCTCCTGTTACGTATATTATACTTAGCCGAGTTACAGAAATCGACCTTTAGCCGGGTATACGGCTATTGTGTAGCCTCCATTTTATTTATCCATTTTTTGATCAATGTTGGGATGGTAATGGGATTAATCCCGACTATCGGGATTCCGCTGCCCTTTTTCAGTTATGGCGGATCTGGGCTTTGGGCCTACACCATCCTTCTCTTTATATTTATTAAGCTCGATTCCAACCGGATCAACGAGTGGTAACATTCTGGTGTTTTTAGAAAGTTTAGGTTATAATGTGACCCCTTATTATGCAGTACCGCACAACATAAGAAAACCTGTCTAGGTCAGACAGGTTTTCTAAGTTACAGAATAACAAGTTCCACTAATTTAAACTCGACAAACTTGATTTAATGGTTTCAATTTTAGCTAATGCATCAGCTTCTTTATTGCGTTCATTTTGCAATACCTGGGCTGGTGCATTGTTTACAAAACGCTCATTAGCCAACTTTTTTTGGACTGATTTTAAGAAGCCTTCCGTATAATTCAATTCATCGTTTAATTTTTTAATCTCCTCTTCAACATTAATAGCTCCTGAAATTGGGATAAAATATTCATTTGATTGAACCCTGAAACTCAATGCACCATCCACGGTCTCATTAACTGACGCCATTTGGGAAATGTTTCCCATTTTTTGTATCACTACATTATAATGCTCAGACAACTTCTCGTTATTAATAAATGATAATTCAATACTATCCTTAAACGAAATATTCTTATCTTTTCTTATTGTTCTAATGCCAGAAACAACTTCTTTGACCACTTCAAAATCGGAGATCAATTGTTTATCAAATGTTTTAATTGTTGGATATGTTGCAACAATCAAAGCATCTTCTGGAGTTCTATCCGCTATAAAATGCCAAATTTCTTCAGTTAAGAAAGGCATAAAAGGATGCAATAGCTTTAAATTGGCCTCAAAAAGATCTATGACACTTTTAAATGTTACTGAATCTATAGGCTGTTGGTATTCGGGTTTGATCATCTCTAACAACCAAGAACAGAAATCATCCCATATTAATTTATAAATGCCCATAAGTGCATCGGACAGCCTGTATTTGCTATAATGATCTTCAATTTCAACCAAGGCCTGTTGGAATCTGGATTGATACCAATCTACCGCAATTTTAGACGCTTTTGGCTGTTCTATTTCTGCAACCTCCCACCCTTTAACGAGCCTGAATGCATTCCATATTTTATTCGCAAAGCCTTTTCCCTGATTACATAAATCTTCATCAAACATTAAATCATTACCGGCGGCAGAACTCAACAGTAATCCTACGCGCACGCCATCAGCACCATAATCTTCAATCAATTTTATTGCATCAGGAGAATTCCCTAGGGATTTACTCATTTTACGACGTTGTTTATCACGTACCAATCCGGTGAGGTAAACGTTTTCAAATGGTTTTTCATCCCTAAACTCATAACCTGCAATTACCATTCGAGCCACCCAGAAAAAGAGAATATCCGGTCCGGTTACTAAATCATTCGTTGGGTAATAATATTCAATTTCAGGATTGTCAGGATTTCGAATGCCATCAAATACACTTATTGGCCACAACCAGGAAGAAAACCAGGTGTCTAGTGCATCTTTATCTTGAGTTAAATCAGCTGTGGTAAGCTTGGGATTTTTCGATTTTTCCTGCGCCAACAATACAGCGTCTTCCAGACACTCAGCTACCACAAAGTCCTCTTTCCCATCGCCATAGAAATAGGCGGGTATTTGTTGTCCCCACAATAATTGACGTGAAATATTCCAATCGCGAATGTTCTCCATCCAATGACGGTAAGTATTGTTAAATCGTTTTGGGAATAACTTCACTTCTTCATCTTCCAAAACTGCTTTAATAGCCGGTTTTGCAAGATCTTCCATTTTCAAAAACCACTGATCAGATAGTCGCGGCTCTATAACCGCCTTAGTACGCTCACTTGTTCCAACTTTATGTGTAATATCTTCAGTTTTTGAAAGAATACCTAAATCTTTCAACTCCTGGGTCACATCTTTTCGCGCTACAACCCTATCTTTACCCTGATGATGTAAACCAAAACTATTTAACGTAGCATCATCATTTAAGATATCTACTACTTCTAAACCGTGCCGGTCTCCAATCTCTTTATCGTTGACGTCATGTGCAGGCGTGATTTTTAAACAGCCTGTACCAAATTCCATATCCACATAATCATCTGCAATTATGGGTACAATTCTATTGCAAATTGGCACAATCACGTTTTTGCCAATGAGATGTTGAAAACGTTCATCATTAGGATTCACGCACACCGCAGTATCGCCCAATATAGTTTCAGGACGAGTGGTCGCAATGGTTATAAAATCGTCCTGATTTTCAATACGGTAATTTACATAGTACAATTTGTCAGTACGTTCAATATGGATTACCTCTTCATCTGACAACGTAGTTTTAGCTTCAGGATCCCAATTAACCATGCGATAGCCACGATAAATCAACCCTTTGTTGTACAAATCGACAAAAACTTTAATGACCGATTCACTCATAGCGTCATCCATTGTGAACTTTGTACGGTCCCAATCGCAAGAACAACCCAATTTTTTTAATTGCTCGAGAATAACCCCACCATACTCATGAGTCCAATCCCACGCGTGACTTAAAAACTCTTCACGGGATAATTTATTTTTATCAATCCCTTGTTCCTTTAATTTGGCTACAACCTTAGCTTCTGTTGCTATGGACGCGTGATCTGTACCAGGTACCCAACAGGCATTCTTACCCTGTAAACGCGCTCTACGGATAAGTACGTCCTGAATGGTATTGTTAAGCATATGCCCCATATGCAGTACGCCCGTAACATTTGGAGGAGGGATCACAATAGTATAAGGTTCACGCTCGTCTGGTACGGACTTAAAATACTGATGCTCCATCCAATAGGAATACCATTTATCTTCTA
The DNA here is from genome assembly GCF_004364975.1 of Gelidibacter sediminis. Taxonomy (GTDB): domain Bacteria; phylum Bacteroidota; class Bacteroidia; order Flavobacteriales; family Flavobacteriaceae; genus Gelidibacter; species Gelidibacter sediminis. The sequence continues at coordinate 193,678 of NZ_SOBW01000007.1, forward strand.
CGCTAGAGGCGCTGTATTTTGTTGGGATTGTCATACTTTGGTACTGTTTTTGTATATCTATATAATAACAGGCAAAGTTACTTATATTTCTGTTTTCGTGAAATTATAGAAACATTTATTAAGACGAAATTTGACGTCTAATTAAGACAGATATATGTCGTACGTCTAATTTATTTTGCGAAACGATTTAAAGTAAGTAATTTTGACACTATCAATTTAAATATAAAATGATGAAAAATTTATTTGCAATTTTATTTGTAGGAATGCTAAGTGTTTCTGCCTTTGCACAAACCAAAGTAGCAAAAATCGAGTTCAAAACTGATGTAATTGATTACGGTACTATAGAAAAAGGTGCTGACGGTGTGCGTGTTTTTGAATTTACCAATACAGGTAATGCGCCTTTAATTATATCTAGGGTGACGTCTACTTGTGGATGTACAATACCTAAAAAACCGGAAGCTCCAATTCTTCCAGGTGATACCGGTGAGATTCAAGTGAAGTACAATACACAACTTGTAAATCCGATAAGAAAAACTATTACGGTTATCTCTAATGCCGAGACTCCAACTGTAGCTCTCAAAATAAAAGGTGAGGTAATTGATCCTAACAAAACAAGTTTGTTAGACAAAAAAGATAAAAGTGTAATGCAACAGTAATTGGTTCATTACAACACACTATAAAAGCCCTTATGATAAGGGCTTTTTTTACAATAAACTCACCAATTTAAAGCGAAAGGTCATTATAACCCCATTCCTATCAACTACAAGTTTGATGAATTTCCCTTCACTGCCCCTGAAAAATGCGTTAACTTCCTGTAATTTCATAGAATGCACCTCCCGTCTATTTACGGAAATAATCACATCCCCTATCATTAAACCCGCATTTTCTGCAGGAGAGTTTGGTCTTAACTCTGCAATTTTGAAAGCTGGTTTTAATTGGTATTTGTACGTTTCAACTACCATTATACCAACCGTTTCATCTGCTTTTATCTTGCCGCTATTCTGACGCTCCTTTATTATCCTGCTGCCGGCTTGCTCTAAAACAATTCCACTTTTATCATATGAAAAGGACGATTTGAAATGTTTGTTCTTTTTAAAAGTGACTTTGGTATTGCCATAATCCATAATAATATTGAAACGCTTTAATAGTTCGCCCGACATACTCCCGCTGCGTTCTTTAAATTTTCTCGCAAAACTGACGGCTGCGGAATCTGGATAAGCTACGTTTAAATTATTAAGATGAAAACTGTTAATGGAAAATTGATCTAATTTAGAACGTTTGCCATACACACTACCACTTAACCCCTTGCCCAAATAGTCCATAAAATATTTATCCTTATCGGGCACCAATCCCAACGAATCATTTTCAAAAAGCCATAAGGCATCACTACCCCCTGAATCCATCAAAAGTTTTACAGGAACTACATTTCCATTAGTAGTTACGGAGGCATCAATATAGGGTTTGTTATTCACTAAGGTAAGTGCAATAGTTTCACATTTACTACATTTTTTATAAGTATATGTTTTAGGATTGTTCAACCTAATATACTTAGCACTATAGTTGATCTCCACAATAAAATCTTTGAAAATATCATACCCAATAATCCCATGCACTTGCACCCCTAGCCTGGACGTAAAATTGATAGACTCATCTGTAATAATATAAACATCCTGATTCACGTTAATGGCGTCTCCTATTTTAAACAGGTTCTTTTCTGATTTTAACGCCACAACGTAATCCCCATCACCCAAGCCTCGCAAATAAATTGTTTCAAGGTTCTTTAGTTTTAGCGAATCGGCTGAATCAATTATATTGAACAATATGGGTTTACTCACCCCTGTATCTAGTAGAAAAGAAAGGGTTACACCATTGATTTCTACAGGAATTATAATGAGATTATCTATTAACTGGAAGTGAATTTTAGTCCGTTCTGATCGGGACAGGATAAAACTACTTTGCGAGAAGGCGATATCGCAAAAAAACAGAAAAACTGTCGCTATTAAGAGTCTTTTAAGCATATATAAATGGCAGCGTTCTACCAATTTACAATTCTTTAACTTTAGTTTCCATTTTTACATGGATAATTTCAAAAATCTTTGAGATTATTTTCAGAACTTTACCCCTTAAATTTGATTCACATGCCAAAAATTTCACAAAAAGGGCAATTGATGCCTTCATCTCCTATTAGAAAGTTAGTACCCTACGCTGAACAAGCTTATAAAGAAGGAAAAACGGTTTATCATTTAAATATAGGACAACCTGATATTAAAACCCCAGATGTTGCGCTAGATGCTGTAAAAGTGCATTCTTTAGATATTTTGGCATACACACGGTCAGAAGGTTCTGAAGAATACCGAAAAAAAATTGCACAGTATTATGCAAAAAATGATATTAATGTAAGCCATAAAGATATTATAGTAACTACTGGCGGTAGTGAAGCCTTGTTATTTGCTTTTGGAAGTGTCATGGATTCTGGCGATGAGATCATCATACCAGAACCTTTTTATGCTAACTATAATGGCTTTACGACAGCTTCAGACATTACTGTAGTACCTGTAATATCTAAAATTGAGAATAATTTTGCCTTACCTCCAATAGAAAAATTTGAACAGCTCATTACAGAAAAAACGAAAGCTATTTTAATTTGTAACCCTGGTAATCCAACAGGATATCTTTACTCAAGAGAGGAAATTAAGCAATTGGCTACGCTTGTAAAAAAACATGATCTTTTCCTAATAGCTGATGAAGTTTACAGAGAATTTGTGTATGATGGAAATGAATTCTATTCTATTATGCAGGAGGAAGGTTTAGAAGACCACGCCATTATGATTGATTCAGTTTCAAAGCGCTATAGTATGTGTGGTGCTAGAATTGGTTATTTCGTCTCTCGTAATAACGCAGTCATACAAACGGCATTAAAATTTGCACAAGCACGATTGAGCCCTCCAACTCTGGCACAGATTGCTAGTGAGGCCGCCTTAAATACGCCGCAAAGCTATTTTGATGATGTTATTGTAGAATATGTCAAAAGAAGGAACACCCTTATTAGGGAATTAAAGAAAATTGACGGTCTCAAAATTGCAGAACCAAAAGGTGCCTTTTATTGTATTGTGGAATTGCCTATAAAAAGCGCCGATCATTTTGCACAATGGTTATTAGAAAGCTATGCGTACGAAAAGGAAACGGTTATGGTGGCTCCGGCTGCAGGTTTTTATTCAACTCCAGAAGTTGGACTCAACCAAATTAGAATTGCTTATGTGCTTAACGAAGAAAGTTTGATTAAAGCGGTTCATATTTTAAAAGAAGCTCTAAAAGTATACCCAAACAGCTAGTGACCATACAAAAAGACATATCGCTTAAACCCTATAATACGTTTGGTTTGGATGCTCGAGCATCGTATTTTACAAAAGTCGAATGTATCCAAGACCTCATAAAAGCACTTAGCTTAGAGGCGTATCCTAACAAATTCATCCTTGGTGGCGGCAGTAATATGCTGCTCACGAAAGATTTGGATTGTTTAGTAATTCAGGTGGCCTTAAAAGGCATTGAAATAATTGAACATCAGAAAGATCATGTGTTGGTTAAAGCCAGTGCAGGAGAAAATTGGCATGAATTCGTAGTGTGGTGTTTGGCACATAATTTTGGTGGCATTGAGAATCTATCCTTAATTCCAGGTAATGTAGGTACTGCTCCCATACAGAATATTGGAGCCTATGGCGTGGAAATTAAAGATTCACTCGTCTCTTGTGAGGCTTTAAACATAAAGACAAAAACAATTGAAACCTTTACGAATGCACAATGTCAATTTGATTATCGCGAATCTGTATTTAAACAAGACCAGAAAAATAATTATGTCATTGTAAGCGCCACATTTAAATTAACGACCAACAACCATCAATTGCATATAGATTATGGTGCCATTACCTCAGAATTAGAAGCTATGGAAGTGAAAACACCTACTATTCATGATATTTCAAAGGCAGTGATTGGCATTCGTGAAAGCAAGCTACCAAACCCAAAAGAAATAGGTAACAGTGGTAGTTTTTTTAAAAACCCAATCATCACTAAAAGTCATTTCGAAAAACTCAAAATCAATTTTCCAGACATCCCAAGTTATAGTATATCTGCAAACCAAGTTAAGGTTCCGGCAGGTTGGTTAATTGAAAAATCAGGCTTTAAAGGCAAAACTTTTGGGAACTATGGCGTTCATAAAAAACAAGCCTTGGTTTTGGTTAATTATGGGAACGCTAAAGGCGAAGACATTTATGCATTGGCTAAACTCATACAAAAAACAATTCTGCAAATTTTCGGGATCACCATAGAGACAGAAGTCAATATCATATAAAAAAAGGCTTCAACCATTAAAGTTGAAGCCTTTAGATAATCTCTGTAGTGTAAATTGAAAAAGCTATTAATCAAATTCCTTATTAAGAAGAAAATTAAACCCTACAGATATAAAAACTATATTATAATTATAAAGCAGTTTATTTGTAATTTTACCACCATATAGTTGATATACGATCAAAACGCGTATTTAGACTTTATTAACCTCACATTGAATTAAATTTTAACTTTTGAGCTATTCATTAGAAGAACATATTGTAGAGCTTCTTGAAAAAGGAGACAAGGCTGCGCTTAATTTACTTTATGAAAATTATTCCGATAGCCTATATGGTGTTATATTAAAGATTACAAACAATGAAGAAATTGCTCAAGATGCTCTGCAAGAGAGCTTTATAAAGATTTGGAAAAATTCAAAAAAATATGATTCAAAAAAGGCTCGACTATTTACTTGGCTTTATAGAATTGCGCGAAATACTGCAATTGATAAATTAAGAAGTTTTAATAATCGTTTCGAAAAAGAAGTCCAAATTGACAAATCCAACGTATATATTTTACCAACTGCAAGTTTAAATCAGGATGTCATTGATTTAAAGGACCATGTAACTAAACTGGATGAAAAATACCAAGTTGTTCTTAATGCCTTGTTTTTCGAGGGCATGACGCAACAAGAGGCTAGTGATGAACTAGACATTCCGCTAGGCACAATTAAGTCGAGGTTGAAAATTGGTTTAAGAGATTTACGAAAACTTTTTGACCATTAAAAAGTTAGAAATAATGGAAAAAAAATTACAACATTTTATGGAATCGGGCCTTTTAGATAGCTATATCTTGGGGACCACAACTTTAGATGAAAATTTAGAAGTTGAAAGCTATATTGCTGAATTTCCGGAGGTGGCGTCAGAATATGAACGGCTTCAAGAGAATCTCGAAATTTTAGCTAAAGCAAGTACTGTAGAAGCCCCTAAGTACATATTGAATGATGTGCTTAAGGAGATTTCTAAGGAAACACCAGTGGTACAAATGACTCCCGTAGCACAAAGACGTACGCCGTGGTATAGCATTGCAGCTAGCATAATCGCGTTTGTATTTGCTAGCACAGCGTTTTTCCTGTATGAAAAAAATATATCCTTAAGCCATGAAAACCAAGTGGTAGTTGATGAAATTTTTGACCTGAGAAGTGATATTGAAGAAAATAACAATAAGTTAGAAAATGTGATGCTTCAATTTATGAAGTTGAACAATCCTGAAACTGAGAAATATGTATTAAGAGGAAACTCTAGAGCAAAAAATTTAAAAACGGTAGCCTATATTAATGCTGTTGATAAAACATCAATGATTGATGTGGTGTCGCTTCCTAAATTACCTGAAGACCAATCTTATCAAATTTGGGCTGAACTTCAGGACAGAATGGTAAATCTAGGCATCTTGGATGAATCTGAGCGTAAACTTAAGACCATTCCTTATATGGAAAACGCACTTGGTTTAAGCATTACAATAGAGCCCAAATCCGGAGCACAATTGAGTACTGCCAATGCAGAAAACTCAGTTGCTGAAATTGTCTTAAAGAACAATAAATAAAAATTTTTACCAATAAATTTGAAAACCATCCAAAAGGATGGTTTTTTTGTCTTTATTCCTTTTGATCTCTTGTCGTTATTGTCCATAAAATTATTTAAAAGCATTATCTTTGCATAAATTCTAGTCGCATGAAACTTTTACTCATCACATTAATTCTATTAGGCCTTGGTGTTGCTGGTATAGCCATTAAAATCTGGGCGAAAAAAGACGGAAAATTTGCCGGCACCTGTGCAAGTCAAAACCCTATGCTCAATAAAGAGGGAGAAGCTTGCGGGTTCTGTGGAAAATCTCCAGATCAATTTGACAACTGTAATGAACCTCAACATTCATAAAGGTTAATGGTTATATTACACGTACTGTTCTACATCTTTGCAGCAGTTACCTTTGTCCAATTGTTTTATTACGGTTTTATTTTTTCTAATGTTAAACAGAAAAAACACACCTCTACCCCCTCACAAACCCTTCCAGTTTCAGTTATTGTTTGTGCTAAAAATGAGGCCAAAAATTTAACCCAATTTTTACCCTATATTTTAGATCAAGACTATCCTGAATTTGAGGTAGTGTTAATTAATGATAGCTCCAATGATTCCACTTTGAGGGTCATGGAAAAATTTAAAGCGTCCTACAGCAATATTAAAATTGTTAATGTAAAGAATATTGAAGCCTTTTGGGGTAATAAGAAATATGCATTAACTCTAGGTATTAAAGCCGCTACACATAACCGATTATTATTTACTGACGCAGATTGCCAACCAGTTTCACGGCGTTGGATAAGCGAAATGACTAATCATCTTGACGCGCAACACCAGTTGGTTCTAGGCTATGGAGCCTACGCTAAGGTTAAAAATTCCGTTCTCAACAAACTCATACGTTATGAAACCTTCATGACGGCAGTTCAATATTTCTCCTATGCTAAATTAGGAAATCCATACATGGGTGTTGGCCGAAACATGGCTTATACCAAAGAGTTGTTTTTTGAAGCTAGAGGTTTTATGGATCACATGAACGTAAAATCTGGTGATGATGATTTATTTGTAAATCAAATAGGCAATTCAAAAAACACCACCATGTGTTTATCTAAAGACAGTTTTACCGAATCAATCCCTAAAAAAACTTACGGCGACTGGATTATACAAAAACGAAGGCACGTCTCTACTGCCAAACATTACAAGTTAAAACACAAAGCGGCATTAGGATTGTTCTTTATTTCTCAACTTTTATTTTTTATACTTGGGCTAATTCTAATCAGTACTGCTTTCTATTGGCAAATTGTAGTCGGATTGATCGCGGCAAGGTATTTAGCATTTTTTATCAATTTAACTTTAGTTGCTAAGAAGTTAAATGAAAAAGATTTAATTCCATTATTTCCACTTTTGGAAATCTTTTTAATTGTAACACAATTTTCTATCTTTATAAAAAATCTCGTATCAAGACCAAGTCGTTGGAAATAAAACAAGTCATTGCGAAAGCAAAAAAGAATGACCAGTCTGCCTTTAAGGTATTATTGGATTCCTTTTGGAATGATGTTTATGGTTTTCAGCTGAAACGCACCGAAAACGAAAATGACGCGGAAGACATCACCATCCAAACATTTTCAAAGGCGTTTGATAAGATTGATACCTATAATGATACTTATGAGTTTAAAACTTGGTTAATTACCATCTCAAAAAATATTCATATAGATCTTTTAAGAAAAAGAAAATCATTAATTCAAAATAGTAGCCGACGCAATGAAAACGATGAATTTTATGATATTGTTGATGAATCCCCCTCCCCAGAAGACAAATTAATTACCGAACAAAACCTAGCCAAGTTACTACGCGACATCAAAAAACTAAAACCGCACTATCAGGAAATTATTAATCTGAGATACTTTCAGGAATTGAGCTATAAAGAAATCTCTGAAGAGCTTAATGAACCAATTAATAATGTGAAGGTAAAACTCTTGAGAGCGCGAAAATTATTGGCAGAAGTTATTACTAAAAAATAATGCAACTCAGCTTAAAAAAGATTGGTCCCGGTTTATTATTTGCCGGTGCTGCTATTGGAGTTTCACATTTAGTCCAATCAACAAAAGCAGGTGCCGATTTTGGTTTTGGGCTACTTTGGGCTTTAGTATTGGTACATATATTTAAATATCCATTTTTTCAATTCGGTCCGAGATATGCCCTTGCTACTGGAGAAAGCTTGCTAAGCGGTTATAAAAAATTGGGTAAAGGTGTATTGATTATTTACTTTATCATCACATTTACAACCATGTTCACCATCCAAACGGCAGTCACGATCGTGACTGCCGGAATTGCCAACACCCTATTTGGCGGTTATATTTCAACAGAACTCTGGACAATAATAATTCTTTCAATATGCATATTAATACTTATAAAGGGACAATTTAGGTTGTTAGACAAATTGATGAAGGTGATTGTCATTACTCTAACCCTTAGTACCATCATTGCCGTTATTTTAGCTCTCAACAACAACCATCAAGCACTTTCATTTGCGCAACAACTTCCAAAAAACGCTATCGAAATTGCTTTTTTAATTGCCTTTATGGGATGGATGCCTGCACCCTTAGACGTCTCTGTATGGCAATCTCTTTGGGCACTTGAAAAGCAAAAAGCAACTAAAGAATACGACGTAAAAACTTCTCTGTTCGATTTTAATGTGGGCTATTTTGCTGCAATCGTTATCGGTATTGGCTTTATGGCTCTAGGTAGCTTTGTTATGTATCAAAGTGGTGAAACCTTTAGTGTAAAGGCTGGAGAATTTTCCAATCAATTAATTTCAATGTACACCAAAAGCTTGGGTAATTGGACATATCTCGTTATTGGTGTTGCGGCGTTTACCACCATGTTCAGTACAACTTTAACTACTTTAGACGCTTCGCCACGAACTATGGTTAAAACATCAGAATTGCTTTTTGGCACGCTTTCTAGATACACCTATTTATTTTGGATAGTACTATTAATTGCGGGCACCATTGCAATCTTTTTCTTTTTAGGTTCAGAAATGGGGTTATTGGTTAAAATTGCTACCATCATTTCATTTTTAACCGCGCCGTTTTATGCTGTCATCAATTATAGACTTCTTTGTAGCAGGCATACACCTGTGGCATGGCGCCCCACGCTACAAATGCACATTTTATGTTGGATGGGAATACTTTTTTTAATCGGATTTAGCATCTGGTATCTCACCATACTATAACCTTTATTTCCGATTATACTTTGTATCTTTGTCCTTGAAAATTTTCGAATTAATGAGCACAGAAACTATTTCAAAAATAATCCCAGAACGTCAACCTAAACCGAAGTGGCTAAGAGTAAAATTGCCAACTGGCAAAAAATATACTGAACTTAGAGGCCTAGTTGACAAATATAGTTTAAATACCATCTGCACTTCAGGGAGTTGCCCAAATATGGGCGAATGCTGGGGCGAAGGAACCGCAACGTTTATGATTTTAGGCAACGTATGTACACGTTCTTGTGGTTTTTGCGGAGTGAAAACAGGCCGACCAGAGGCATTGGATTGGGATGAACCTGAAAAAGTTGCCCGCTCCATCAAAATTATGGGTATCAAACATGCCGTTCTGACCAGTGTTGATAGAGATGATATAAAAGATATGGGCAGCATCATGTGGGCTGAAACAGTTAAGGCCGTTCGCAGAATGAATCCTGAGACAACACTGGAAACGTTAATTCCTGATTTTCAAGGCATAGAACAACATCTCGATAGAATTATTGACGTGGCTCCAGAAGTAGTATCGCACAATATAGAGACTGTCAGAAGATTGACCAGGGCAGTGAGAATTCAAGCGAAGTATGATCGGAGTTTAGGAGTTTTGAAATATTTAAAGGATCAAGGACAACGTCGGACTAAATCAGGGATCATGTTGGGCCTTGGCGAAACACGGGAAGAAGTTATTGAAACCCTTCACGATTTAAGAGCGCATGACGTGGATGTAGTGACCATTGGTCAATATTTGCAACCAAGCAAAAAACATTTACCAGTGAAACAATTTATACTCCCAGAACAGTTCAAGGAATATGAAAACATAGGACTTGATCTTGGTTTTAGACATGTTGAAAGTAGCGCCCTTGTAAGATCTTCCTACAAAGCTCAGAAACACATCAATTAATGATTAGAGTAGCGATTAATGGGTTTGGACGTATTGGCCGTCGCGTTTTTCGACTTATCCAAGAACGCAATGACATGCAAGTAGTTGCGATAAATGACCTGGCCGACACAAGAACCTTAAGTCATTTGCTGAAGTACGACAGCATTCATGGTGTATTAAAGGCATCAATTGGATGCGATGAATCCCATATCATATTTGAAGATCAATATATTCCGTTACTTAACCATAAAGATATTAAAGAGTTAAAGTGGCAACCATATCATGTTGATTTTGTTATAGAATCTACTGGAAAGTTTAAAACTTCCGAAGACTTGGAATACCATATTAAAAATGGTGCTAGAAACGTAATTTTATCTGTACCGCCCACAGATGATGCCATTAAAACCATCGTGTTGGGGGTTAATGAAGGGATTTTGGATGGCAGTGAAAGAATTATTTCCAACGCCTCTTGTACTACAAACAATGCCGCGCCCATGATTGCGGTAATTGACGATTTGTGTGGCATTAAACAAGCTTACATTACTACAGTACATTCATATACAACAGATCAAAGTTTGCACGATCAACCACACAAGGATTTAAGACGTGCAAGAGCTGCTGGTCAATCCATAGTCCCTACTACAACTGGTGCAGCCAAAGCTTTAACTAAAATTTTTCCGAAATTAAATGATGTTATCGGAGGCTGTGGCATTAGAGTTCCGGTACCCAATGGATCTCTTACAGACATTACACTTAATGTTGACAGAATGGTGTCTATTAGAGATATTAATCTAGCGTTCAAAAATGCATCCGAAACACATCTAAAGGGTATCTTAGAATATACTGAAGATCCTATTGTTTCTATTGATATTGTGGGGAATCCACATTCATGTATTTTTGATTCCCAAATGACTTCCGTCATTGGGAATATGATTAAGATTGTTGGATGGTATGATAATGAAACAGGATATTCAAGTCGAATTCTTGATTTAATTTGCAATATAACGATGAAAAATGCACTTTTATCGAATAAATAATTATATTTGTTTTTATAAAGTGACCAAAAAATGTCCCAATACAAATACTATATCGTTGCTTTTTTTATTTTAATATGCTCTACCCTGTACTCACAAAGCACAGTGGATGAAGATATTGATATCCTTAAAATGCGCATTCAAAATCATATCACACAATCTGGTTTTGAAACTGAGCGTGGTGAGTTTTACAATGCTCAAGACAATTTAGAGCAAGCCTTGGTTATTGCCAATAAAATTGGTGACAAAAAATCTGAAGGCAGCATTTACACCAAAATTGCTAAAATTCAATTCATCATAGAAGAACCAGAAAGTGCATTAGTCTCCTTAACTAAAGCCGCTGAATTGCAACGGGAAATTAATGATTATTCCAATTTAGCTATTACTTATAACCTCAGGGGTATTTTACATACTAGTAAAAAGGAGTATCAAACAGCTTTAGATTATTTTCAGTCTGCAAAAACGAAATTTGAAGAAGAAGGTTTAGAGCGCTTCGTAACGGACGTTAACTTAAACGAGGCTAAGGTATATATTGAATTGGAAGATTATAAAACAGCCAAATCCAAGCTTGAAAAAACCATCATCTTAGCAAAAAAGCATGATCAAGCGGGTATATTAAGTAGCGCCTTTATAAATATAGGTAAGGTTTATCAAAAGTTAGGAAACTCAGAATTAGCATTATCAATGGCCAATGAAGGGATGGTATTGGCAAAACGCAACAATATCCCTGACTATATAAATGACAGCTACTTAACCTTGAGTGATATTTACGAAGCCAATGGCGACTATCAACTTTCGAATCAATACCTACGAAAACACTTACAGCTCTCTGATTCACTTCAAGATATAAAACGTAAAAATCTTTCACCAGAAAAGAAAGCTCAATTTGTTAACAATTACAAAGACTCTGAACGTAAACAAATGGAGATTAAGTTAGAGGAAGCTGACGCTTCTAATAACTTAACCAGAATTACCACTATTTTGAGTATTGCTTTAATAACAATATTATCGCTGCTCACTTTGTCATTATATAAAAACAACAATATTAGACTTAAAACTAATAATATGCTCCATAAGAAAAATGATGAGCTCATTGTTGCAAAAGAAAAAGCTGAGCTTGCCTCAAAAACAAAAGCAAACTTCTTGTCCACCGTTACCCACGAATTGAGAACGCCACTATACGCGGTAACCGGACTCACCAATATGCTATTGGATGAGGATCCCAAACCAAATCAAATTGCACACTTAAAATCCTTAAAATTTTCGGGAGATTATTTATTGACCTTTATTAATGACATTTTACAAATCAATAAAATTGAAGCCAACAAGGTCGAACTAGATCCTGAAGTTTTTAACCTTAAGAAAAAAGTCGAGAATATTATCTCTGCATTAAGCAATTCTGCCATGGATAACAATACCAAATTGCATGTAGAATATGACCATAATTTGCCTTCAACCTTTATCGCTGATCAATTAAAGATTTCTCAAATCCTTATCAATCTTATAGGTAATGCCATTAAATTTACAAAAGATGGTGACATCTGGGTAAAATTAAATATGGTAAAACAGGATAAGGATGTATATACAGTGAGATTCGAAATTCAAGACAACGGTATCGGGATTACTAAAGAAAAACAGGAACATATGTTTGAAAGCTTTTCCCAAGGATCTATTCAGATTAACCGAAAATATGGTGGTACTGGCCTCGGATTGTCTATTGTTAAAGGTCTTATAGAAATTTTAAAAGGTAAAATCTATTTAAAGAGTGAACTCGGAAAAGGATCTAGTTTCTTTTTTGAAATCCCGCTTACATATTCTAAAGAACCGATTATTGCTGAAAAGCCTAAAACACTTAATGAACTTAACACATTGGACTTGACTAATATCAAAATTTTAGTTGTTGAAGACAACAAGATTAACCAAATGATTACCCGAAAGATTCTGAATAAAATGAATCTATACTGTGATATTGTTGAAAATGGCGAGGATGCTGTTGAACGTGTTAAACAGGTTCAGTATGACGTGGTCTTGATGGATATCCACATGCCTGGTATCAGCGGATTGGAAGCAACTAAAATTATTCGAACCTTCGACAAAGAGCTTACTATATTTGCACTTACAGCTGTGACTATTGAAGATAAAATGCACGAATTTGACGAAGCTGGTTTTAATGATATTATTTCCAAACCATTTAAACAGGAAGACTTTGAAAAAAAATTATTCAATGCTTTAAAAGTTAACCAAGATTCTTCTGCGTCCATTTAAGAAACTGTTGTATTAGATTATCAAATTCAGCGTGCCTATCAATGACCATCTCAATTGGCAAATAATAGAGATCCTCACTGGGCTTAAAGTGAGACTGTAAGCGCACCATATCCTTTTCTGTAGTAACAATCAAACCTTTTCGTTTTAAAGTTTCAATTTCATTGGCCTGGAACTCATGATGGTCTTTATATTTAAGATGTACAAAATTTAATCCCTGTGCACGTAAATGTGCCACTAAAGGTTTTGGATTTGCAATTCCGGTAACTAATGTGAATGGCTTATGTTTTAAGTTGTCTAATGAAATGGTTGCCTCAGCATTTTTAACGACATCTGAATATCCTATCCCTCCGAAAAACACGGCTTGACGCGCTAATGGATTTATTCTATTGATTATGGCTTGCTTTTTATCAATTGATAGAGCTTGTGGAGCTTTTGTGACAACAATTATATCGGCCCGTTTAGCACCTTGTCGAGGTTCTCTTAAATTTCCGGTTGGCAACAGAATATCATCCACATAAAGATCGTCATATGAGGTGAGAAGAATGTTAAGACCCGCACGTACTTTTCGATGCTGATAGGCATCATCTAATAAAATCACATCAGGAGGAGTCTTCAAATTCATTAACTTACCAATGCCATGAACTCGATCAGCATCCACACTTACAATAATATCTTCAAATTTTTGGTAGAACTGAAATGGTTCGTCTCCTATTGTATTTGCAGTTGCTGACTGGTCAGCAATTATAAAGCCTTGTGTTTGCCGTTTATAGCCTCTACTCAAAGTAGCTAATTGATAGTCTGCACGCAATAATTGGATCAGATATTCAATCATTGGGGTTTTACCTGTACCACCAACACTTAAATTACCAACACAAATTACAGGGAAATCGTAAGCTGTAGATTTTTTAATCCCGTTCTCATAAAGTTGATTGCGCAACCACGTAACCATATAGTAAATGGGAACGACAGGAAAAAGGAGATACCGAATTAATTTCATCAGAACGAAAATATAATATTTTATCTTTGCTTTATACCTAAAATCGAAAAAACATATGATTATCCAAGATGTCATCAATCATCTCGAAATATTAGCACCTTTAGCGTATGCAGAAGAATTTGACAACGTAGGTTTATTAGTTGGAGATAAGAATGAAAAATTAAAAGGTGTTTTAGTTACCCTTGACACGCTCGAAAGTGTTGTTGATGAAGCCATCGATAATAACTGCAATTTAATTGTCAGTTTTCATCCCATCATTTTTAAAGGGTTAAAAAAGATAAATGGCAGTTCATATGTAGAACGCGTGGTTCTTAAAGCTATTAAAAATGATATTGCGATATTCTCGATTCACACCGCTTTGGACAATGCGCTACAGGGCGTAAACGCTATTATATGCAATACTCTAGGAATTGAGAGTAAAAAAATTCTTATACCTCAAAAAGGGACCATAAAAAAATTGACGACCTACGTACCACAAAAAGATGCTGATGTTTTACGAACTGCGCTTTTTAATGTTGGCGCAGGACAAATAGGCAATTACGACAATTGCAGTTATAACGTGGAAGGTATTGGTACGTTTAGAGGCAATGAAGCTTCTGACCCGAAAGTTGGGGAACGCTTTGAATACCGTCAAGAACAAGAAACGCAAATCTCTGTTACGTTTCAAAAACATTTGGAACACAACATTCTTAAATCGCTTGTTGAAAACCATCCTTATGAGGAGGTTGCTTTTGAAGTAACCACTTTAGATAATTACAACCAACATATAGGCATCGGAATGGTTGGAGAGCTCCCAAATGAAATGAATACGGACGACTTTTTACAATTTGTGAAGCAAAAAATGAAGGTGGCAACTATAAGACATTCTGAACTTATAAAAAATAAAGTGAAAAGGATTGCAGTGCTTGGCGGTTCTGGTAGTTTTGCCATTGGTGCGGCAAAGTCAGTTAAAGCTGATATGTTCATTACGGCAGATTTAAAATATCACGATTTTTTTTCGGCAGAAAATCAAATAATTTTAGCAGATATAGGACATTATGAAAGCGAACAGTTCACAAAATCTTATTTAGCTGACTATCTATCAAAAAAAATTACTAATTTTGCAGTCGTTTTATCGACGATAAACACCAATCCTGTAAAGTATTTATAATTATGGCAAAAAAAGCTGAACTTTCTGTTGAAGACCGATTAAGAGCGTTGTATGATTTACAACTAATTGATTCTAGAGTTGACGAAATCAGAAATATAAGAGGAGAACTTCCTTTAGAAGTAAGAGATTTAGAAGATGAAGTTGAAGGACTTAATACTAGACTTGAAAAATTAAACGGTGGACTTACCTTGGTTGATGACGAAATCAAATCTAAAAAGAACTTGATCGAAGAGGCTAAAACTTTGATTAAAAAGTATGCAGAGCAACAAAAAAATGTTAGAAATAACAGAGAATTTAATTCAATTACAAAGGAAATAGAATTTCAGGAATTGGAGATTGAGTTGGCTGAAAAGCACATAAAGGAATTTAAAGTTCAGATTGAGCAGAAAAAAGAAATTATTGCTGAGACTAAAGACCGTTTGAAAGATCGTCAATCGCATTTAAAGCATAAAAAAAATGAATTAAATGCTATCCTTGCTGAAACAGAAAAAGAAGAAACTGCTTTAATAAAAAAATCTGAAGAATATCAGGAATCTATTGATGAGCGTTTGGTAAATGCTTACCGCAGAATTAGAGCAAATGTTAAAAATGGATTAGCTGTTGTTGCTATTGAAAGAGGTGCTTCTGGTGGATCTTTCTTCACTATTCCTCCGCAAGTTCAGGTTGAGATTGCTTCTCGTAAGAAAGTAATTACTGATGAGCACAGTGGTCGTATTTTAGTTGATGCACAATTAGCTGAAGAACAAAAAGAGAAAATGGAAAAATTGTTCGCTAAATTAAGCTAAACATTATCCTCATTATATTGAAGAAGCCTTTACAATTTTTGTAAAGGCTTTTTTATTTTGGCACAACTTTCACATGATTCCACTAAGGTTTTAAATATCTTAGCGACTACTTCTAAAAATATCATTATGAAATCTCTCTTTTTAGCTTTATCCTTCATATTTTTCTTTAGTTGCCAAAATTCGGCACAAAATCCTCCAAAACAGCAAGCGGTTAAAACTGCTGATCCTATTGAAGTACCACTAATTAACGGGAAGGCTAAAGCCTATTTTGCAAGCGGCTGTTTTTGGTGTGTAGAAAATATTTATGAGCATGTTAAGGGTGTTGAGGAAGTCATTAGCGGCTATGCTGGAGGGCATACCAAAAACCCGACGTACGAATCGAGCAATACAGGACGAACAGGGCATGCAGAAGTTGTAGAAGTCATCTACGATCCTAACGTGGTTAGTTTTGCGACGTTGGTGGATGTGTATTTTGGCTCACAAAATCCGACGCAAGTCAATGGTCAGGGTGGCGATATCGGTTCACAATACCGTTCTATTATTTTTTATCAGAATAAGGCCCAAAAAAAAATAATTGAAGATAAGAAAGCGGCATTGGCTAAAAAATTGAATCAAAAAGTGGCTGCGGAAGTGTATCCATTTCAAAAATTTTGGATTGCAGAAGACTACCATCAAGATTACGAAAAACACAATCCACAAAATCCATACATTCAAAATGTATCCATCCCAAGATACGAACGCTTTAAAGCAAAATTTCCAGAGTTGATTAAGCAATAAGATCTAGTTAAATCCTCTTAATAATATGATTTCGACCTCACAGGTTTTCAAAACCTGTGAGTTTTTTTTATGACTCTTTGCTTGCTTTCAAAGTGAATATTAAAGGATATAGCTTATCCCTTGTCACAAACATTTCTGAATCAGTTGGCACTAAATCGGGCAATACATTGTACGGACTTTCATCATGCTCTTTGAGATATTCAATACGCAATCCTGCTTCTGACAAAGCCGATACAACCGCTCCCAATCCGTGGTTCCAGCCATATTCTTTACTTATCATTTTTGAATTCGGATTTGCATACGTGCCTTCATACTCTTCGTAAATAGCACCATCCTGCATATACCCATACTCAAGTTTAGGTTTGCCATCCAAATAATCGAACATCCACACAATTGGATGAAACTCGGCCATAAAAAAGATCCCTCCTGGCTTTAAACGTTCAGCAATCATTCGTCCCCAAGGCTTTAAATCGGGCAACCAACCAATGACGCCGTAGCTAGTGAAGACAATATCAAAAGTTTCAGAAATGTGTTTAGATGTTTCCAATACATTACAGCATACAAACTTGGCATCAAGCTGAAGTTCTTCATTGAGCTGCTGCGCTAATGCAATGCCTTTATCGCTTAAATCGACTCCCACACACTTCGCTCCCATCCTACTCCAACTCAAGGTATCCTGACCAAAATGACACTGCAAGTGCAGTAAAGTTTTTCTATTAACATCGCCAAGCGCTTCCAATTCATAGGACATTAGAGACGATTTACCGCTTTTGAAAGCTTCCATATTGTACATCTCACTTTCAGCGTGAACATCAACTTTGCTGTTCCACGTGTCTCTATTGGTGATAAAATATTGATCATTTGTATCCATAAACCCTGTTTGATATTTAAAATTAATACTTCTAAACCATTCTTGTTTATCTTTATCAAAAAATTAAAAGATGAAAAAATCATTGATTATAATTCTATTAGTCACTTTCTCACTATCCTGTAAACAAAAGGAAAAAGCTAAAGTCATAGAAAAAGAATGGTCAACCGCAGAGAAAATTGCCAATGCTCATGGTTTAGAAAATTGGAAAAAGGTCTCTGAAGTACAGTTCACATTTAATGTTGATAGAGATACGACGCATTTTGAACGTTCGTGGATTTGGAAACCAAAGTCAGAAGATGTAGTGATGATTTCTGGGAAGGACACCGTTGCTTACAACAGAAAATCTATCGACAGCATCTCATTAAATGCAGATAAAAGCTTTATTAACGACAAATACTGGCTATTAGCACCTTTTCAATTGGTCTGGGACACCTCAGCAAGCATTTCTGAAGCTACTATTACCGAGGCGCCCATAAGCAAAACACAACTCAATAAGATAACAATAACCTATACTAGTGAAGGCGGCTATACGCCAGGCGATGCATATGATTTTTACTATGGTGATGATTTTATGTTGAAAGAATGGGTCTATCGCAAAGGAAATTCCAAAGAACCTTCTATGATGACAACCTGGGAGGATTTTGAAGACTTCAATGGCATTAAAATTAGTAAAACACATAAACGTCCAGAGGTTGATTGGACACTACATTTTACAAACATCAAGGTCATCCAATAAGATTTGTTAAACTATTGCTAAAACCGCCTTTCTGAACATCCAAAACATGTAGAGACCACGTATATATAGTGTATCAGATGAATATTCCGCAGCAATGCGTCTCTATATATTCAAAGAGCTTCCACTTAAAAAGTTGAAGCTCTTTTTTTTTCTAACAGACTTCCGTTTTCTTTACTACAAAATGTCAAGGAAATCCACTCTGGCATCTTATAAACTCTCTTTTTAGAACTTCTTTCTAAGCTTATAATTCTTATTTTTGTGTACAACCGAAAATAAATACACCTTGTCACATCATAAATTAGGCTTAGCATACGCGCTACAACAAGATCAATCTGATGCATTGGCATCTTATAGAAATCACTTCCATATTCCAAAAGACACAAATGGAAACGAATTGATTTATATGACTGGGAATTCTCTCGGACTTCAGCCAAAATCTACTAAAGACTATATCAATCAAGAATTGGAAGATTGGGCAAATTTAGGTGTTGAAGGACATACTGAAGCAAAAAACCCATGGTTGCACTATCATGAATTGCTAACAGAAAACATGGCAAAAGTGGTCGGTGCAAAACCGATTGAAGTGATTGTCATGAATACCTTGACGGTCAATCTGCATTTGATGATGGTTTCTTTTTATAAGCCGACACCAAAACGTTATAAAATACTTATTGAAGCTGATGCATTTCCTTCAGATAAATATGCCGTTGAATCCCAATTGAAACACCACGGTTTTGATCCGAAAGATGGTGTTGTTCTGTGGAAAGCCAGAAAAGGCGAAGAATTGGCAAATTATGAAGATTTAGAAGCCATCATGGAAACGCAAGGCGATGACATTGCCTTGATTATGATTGGTGGCGTTAATTATTACACAGGACAGTTTTTCAATTTTAAACGCATCACCCAACTCGGTCATAAACATGGCTGTTTGGTTGGTTTTGATTGTGCACATGGCGCAGGAAATGTAGCATTAAATCTTCACGATTCAGGTGCGGATTTTGCCGTTTGGTGTACTTATAAATATTTAAATTCGGGTCCGGGAAGTTTAGGTGGCGCTTTTGTTCATGAACGTCACGCACATAACAAAGACCTCAACCGTTTTGCAGGTTGGTGGAGCCATAATAAAGCAACCCGTTTTAAAATGCGCGACGAATTTGATCAACTCGCTGGCGCAGAAGGTTGGCAATTAAGCAACCCTCCTATCTTATCAATGGCAGCCATTAGAGCTTCATTAGATATTTTTGCAGAAGTCGGCATGGAAAAACTAACTGCAAAATCGAAGGAACTCACGGGTTATTTTGAATTTCTATTGAATCAATTAGGGAACGACAGCATTAAAATCATCACGCCATCAAATCCTGACGAACGTGGATGTCAACTCTCTATTCAAGTTAAAAATGCAGACAAGGCCTTGCACAACAAATTAACGGAAGCAGGTGTCATTTCAGACTGGCGTGAACCTGACGTGATTCGCTGTGCGCCAACACCATTATACAATTCGTTTGAGGATGTATATTATTTGGTAGAAAAATTAAAGGAGATTTTAAATTAAAAATGCTCAAAAATCCCTTCCCTTTTTAGGAAAGTTGGACTAAAGTTCGAATCAGAGCTTTAAATTGGAAGAGTTTTCAATCTTAGATTAAAACCAAAAATAAAAGGTTCCTGCCTTCGCAGGACATATTATGAAAAAACAACAAAACATACTCATCATCGGCGCTGGTCTTTGTGGCAGCTTACTTGCTTTACGATTAGGCCAACGCGGCTTTAACGTGAATCTTTATGAAATGCGTCCTGATTTACGGAAGGTTGAAATTAGTGCAGGGCGCTCCATCAACTTGGCACTTTCTGATAGAGGCTTAAAAGCGATGCGCCTTGCAGGTGTAGAGGATAAGGTAAAGGAACTCTGTATCCCAATGAATGGACGACTTTTGCACGACATGGAAGGGAATACGGTACTAGCACCTTATAGCGGACGCGAACATGAATTTATAAATTCCATTTCTCGTGGCGATTTGAATGCTTTACTTTTGGATGAAGCGGAAAAACATCAAAATGTAAATATTTATTTCAACAAAAAATGCAAATCAGTCGATTTCGAAAATACGACAGCCCTTTTTGAAGATTATGAAACAAAAGAAAATTTTGTAGAAGACGCTGATATTATTATAGCTACAGACGGTGCCGGTTCAGCATTGCGGAAAAGTTACTTTTTAGGAAAGAAAATTTTATTCAGTTTTTCACAGGATTGGTTAACCCATGGCTACAAAGAGTTAAGCATCCTTCCTGCTAAAAATGGAGGCTACCAGACCTACAAAAATGCGCTTCATATTTGGGGACGCGATAGTTTTATGCTCATTGCCCTGCCCAATTTAGATGGCAGTTTTACCGTTACCTTATTTTTAAGTTTTGATGAGGGCGAATACAATTTTGGAAATTTAACAACCCCAGAAAAGGTGCTTGAGTTTTTCGAAAAATATTTCAAAGACGCCTTAGAACTGATGCCAAATTTGGTAGATGATTTTTTCACCAATCCAACCTCACCTTTGGGGACCGTAAAATGTTCGCCATGGCATTATAAAGGAAACACCTTATTGATGGGCGATGCAGCACATGCCATTGTGCCTTTCTACGGACAAGGGATGAATGCGTCTTTTGAGGATGTTGTTGTATTTGACAAGGCGTTAGATGAAGGAGAACCAAATAGCGAAGCAGGTTGGGAAGCCATTTTTAAGGCCTATGAAAATAGTCGCAAAATGGACACTGACGCTATTGCTGATTTGGCTATTGATAATTTCCATGAGATGAAAGGTCACGTCAATAATGCGATTTTTAGAGAAAAACGCAATTTGGAGATGGCCTTCGAAAAAAACTTCCCTGATGACTATTCGTCAAAATATTCATTGGTTACCTTTAATGAGGATATTGGCTATAGAGAGGCCATGTTAAGAGGTCGTGCACAAGATAAAGCCATCTTGAATATGCTTGCCGACAAGGAACTCGACAGCAATGCTGATTTAAAAACTAATTTAGAAAAAGTAAATCGTGCTACTGAGGAGATTTTGGAAGATGATCGGGTAGCAAAGAATTTTAAACACTAAGAACAATAAAAGTTAATTTAAACATCGATAAGATTTAAATTATAAAATAGACGTTATGGCAGAAAAAACAAATGAGACTTCTACCGCCACAGGAACTAAGGTTACACCAAGAGGCGCTTACCCACATACCAAACGCGTAGGCGATTTTATTTTTGTATCGGGCACAAGTTCCCGTCGTGCAGACAATAGCATTGCAGGTGTAGATATTATTGACACCATGGGTACCAAACACTTAAATGCTGAAGTGCAAACGCGTGAGGTCATCAAGAATATTGAGAAAAATCTAGCCAAAGAAGGTGCAACCCTAAAAGACGTCGTCGATGTTACTACATTTTTGGTCAACATGAACGATTTTGCTGGGTACAATAAAGCTTATGCCGAGTTTTTTGATAAAGAAACAGGACCAACCAGAACTACTGTAGCGGTACATCAATTGCCACATCCTGATTTGGTGGTGGAAATTAAGGTGATGGCTTATAAAAAGATTAAAGAATAGAGAGAAGAGAAAAGAGATTTATTTGAGATTAGGCATTATGAAGATACAGAACTACATCAACGGTCAATATTTACCTCCAGTCGCTGACGAATGGATAGATAATTATTGCCCTGCCAATGGCGAAGTTTACGGACACATCCCAAACTCGTCAACTGAGGATGTAGAGAATGCCTATATTGCTGCAAAATCGGCGTTTCCGAGTTGGTCACAAACAACTTTGGAAGAACGCAGCAGAATCCTCATTAAAATCTCAGAACTCCTTGAAGCGAACTTAGAACGCTTTGCCGAAGCTGAAAGCAAAGACAACGGGAAACCAATTTCGTTAGCAAAAGCTGTTGATATTCCGAGAGCGGCCAGTAATTTTCGATTTTTTGGGAATGCGATTACCCAATTCGGTAGTGAAAGTCACGAGACTGTGGGTTTGGATGCTATTAATTATACCTTACGTCAACCCATTGGAGTTGTGGGCTGTATTTCGCCATGGAACCTCCCACTCTATCTTTTTACCTGGAAAATCGCTCCAGCCATAGCCGCTGGAAATTGCGTCGTTGCCAAACCCAGTGAAGTCACTCCTATGACTGCGTATTTATTGGGAGAAATCTGTACTGAAGCTGAATTGCCAAATGGTGTATTGAACATTGTTCACGGTTTAGGAACTACCGCAGGACAAGCCATCATTGAGCATCCAGACATTAAAGCGATCAGTTTTACAGGCGGGACTGCAACTGGTGCGCATATCGCGAAAGTAGCGGCGCCAATGTTTAAGAAATTATCATTGGAATTGGGCGGCAAAAATCCGAACATCATTTTTGCTGACTGCGATTATAAAGACATGCTAGAAACTACAGTGCGCTCTTCATTTGCCAATCAAGGGCAGATTTGTTTGTGTGGCAGCAGGATTTTTGTGGAAGCCTCTATTTATGAAAAATTCAAGGACGATTTTGTCGCCAGGGTAAAAGCGCTTAAAGTAGGTCATCCTTCAGAAGCAGAAACAAATATTGGCGCCTTGGTATCCAAAGCACACTTAGAAAAGGTTCAGAATTATATCGAAATTGCTAAATCAGAACAAGGAAACATCCTTTGTGGCGGCAATAAAGTGACTATAAAAGATTACGAAAACGGCTATTATTTAGAGCCTACAGTTATTGAAGTGACATCAAACGAATGTCGCGTTAATCAAGAAGAAATATTCGGCCCAGTAGTAACTATTATGCCATTTGAAACTGAAGATGATGTTTTAAGAATGGCCAATGCAGTGAAATACGGCTTATCCGCAACACTCTGGACCAATGATTTAAAACGCACTATGCGAATGAGCAATCAATTGCAAGCCGGAATTATTTGGGTAAACACTTGGATGATGCGCGATTTACGCACCCCTTTTGGAGGGATAAAAGCATCTGGTGTTGGCCGAGAAGGCGGATTTGAAGCTTTACGCTTTTTTACGGAAGCGAAGAATGTTTGTATAAAATACTAGAAAAGGAGCCAAGAATAATAGAGTCAAGAGCCAAGACGGATAATGTTTGCTACTTGAACATGAATAATTGATAGAACATAGAAAAAAGAGAATTACTTTTATTATGGTTTAAATAAACTCTCTGTTCTTTTTTCTTTGTTCTCTATTCTCTATTCGCACATTTAATAAATAGATTAACCTTAAAAAAGATTCCTGCCTCTGCAGGGAATACTATGGATTTAAAACTAAACAATAAATACGCATTAGTCTGCGGGAGCACCGCAGGAATAGGAAAAGCAACAGCAATTTCATTGGCAGCTGAAGGCGCGAAGGTGACCTTGGTGGCGCGAAATGAGGAGAAACTGAAGCACACTATTTTAAAGCTTAGCAATCCTGAAAACCACAGTTATATTGTGGCCGACTTCTCTAAGCCTGAGGAGTTGGAGAGCAAAATATCTGAGTTCATTTCCAAAAATCATGGGTTCCACATCTTATTAAATAATACTGGTGGCCCTGCAGGAGGACCTATTTTTTCGGCAAAATTGGAAGAGTTTGGAAATGCCTTTACCCAACATTTAAAATGTAACCACATTTTGGCACAAGCTGTTGTTCCTTTTATGAAAGAACAAAATTACGGGCGCATTATCAATATTATTTCTACTTCAGTGAAGCAGCCTTTAGACGGACTTGGAGTTAGCAACACCATTCGTGGAGCCGTTGCCAATTGGAGTAAAACTTTGGCCAATGAACTTGGTCAATTTGGAATTACCGTAAATAACGTCCTTCCTGGTGCTACCGAAACAGAGCGTTTAACGGATATTATCAAAAATAAATCGGAAAAATCTGGTCAGACGGAAGAGGAAGCTGCCAATGCCATGAAAAATACAGTCCCTGCCAAACGTTTTGCGCAACCAGAAGAGTTGGCGTATGCGGTGACGTTTTTGGCAAGTGAAAAAGCGGGATATATCAACGGCATTAATCTGCCTGTTGATGGTGGCCGCACCAAATCGTTATAAAATGATCATAAATCCCTTTTTCGTCATACGCGTAAAAATCTGCGAATAGCTGTGAAATCAGCGGGATACAAAACTATGACCAAATGAAAGGTTATCCTGGAGATCACGAGGATCATCGCAAAATAAATGCTAAGGTTTGTGATTAGTGCCTAAATAAATAAGTAACCATAATGCCACAACTAAGAGCTTTATGATATGTTGCAAACAATCACTAAAATCAGGACAAAATAAGCATCAACAAAGTCTTTTTGTTCTGCAGTTTTATACTTAATTTTAAGATCGAAATCTGCGTTAAGGATGGAGGTCAAGATTGCTTTCTCCAAAAAATTTAAAGTTCATTAACGCCAACAAAAACTAAAACCATGAGCAAATTAGTTTCTCCTATAAATTTCAAGAAATGGATTGAAGAAAACAGACATCTTCTAAAACCACCAGTTGGTAATAAAGTGGTCTGGAAGGAAGGCGATTTTATTGTGATGGTCGTTGGTGGGCCGAACAATCGAAAGGATTATCATTACAACGAAACCCCGGAATTCTTCTATCAAGTGGAAGGTGACATGGTTTTAAAAATTATTGATAACGGCACACCTAAAGATGTTCATATTAGAGAAGGTGATATTTATTTACTGCCACCTAAAGTGCCACATTCCCCACAACGCGAAGCTAATACTGTTGGATTGGTTATCGAATACAAACGTCCGGAAGGTATGCGAGACGCCTTGCTATGGTTTTGTGAAAATTGCACAACAAAACTCTATGAAGAAGACTTTACGGTTGAAAATATTGAAACTGATATGCCTAAAATTTTCGACAAATATTACAATGATAAGGACAAACGCAAATGTCCGAATTGTGGCGAATTGATGGAACCGCCTACTAAAGTCAAAATTGAATAATGACATTATTGTAATGGTATCGAAGGCTAAATCAGATTTGAAGGACCTCATCCCAAAGTTCTTTTTAACAATTGATAATAAAAAATAAGATTCCCGCTGTCGTGGGAAATACATATGGAAAAACGTAAACTACGCATCAACGGACACTCACATTTATTGCCTTACCCTGAGGAAATCCCTCAATTTATGAAGGATAAAGGTATTTTTTGGGTTGATAAAGACCGAAAATTCATGCTTCAAAAAGATTGGAGCCGTCCAGTAACGGATTCAAGTTTCTTTTTAGATGAAAAATTGGCGTGGATGGAACGTTTCAAAATCGACCATGCGGTGGTATTAAATCTGTCGCAACTGTACGGGAATGGGTTGCGAGTGGAAGAAATGAAGCAAGCCTTACGTTTTCAGAATGATTTTAATGCGAAAATCCAACGTGAAAATCCGAGTAAATTTACGTCAGGTTTTGTAGTGCACCCAGGTTTCGTTCGGGGCGCCATGTGGGAAATGGAACGCTGTGTAGAAGAATTGGGCATGCAACTCCTGTGTTTGCCTACGCATTACATGGACACAATTGGGACTTGGCGTTGTATTTTTGATGAAGAAAATGAGCCGCTTTTTGAACTGGCTAGTAAGTATAATTTAGCTGTTGAAATTCATCCGTATGATGGTGAAAAATTCATCAAATTAGAAAATACGTCATGGCGATTCCACTTGATTTGGATGTTGGCGCAATGTGCTGACGCTTATCATTTTTTGACGTTAAATGGCTATCAAGACAAATTCCCAAATATGCGCACCTGTTTTGCTCATGGTGGGCAATTGGCACAAATCAATTTAGGCCGTCGTATTCAAGGTTTTGACGGTAGGCCCGATTTATTTGAAGGCAAGAGTCACCCGAGAAAAGCTGTAGGCCATAAAAATATATTCTTTGACACTTTGGTACATGATACCGGAGGACTGCAATTACTGATTAAAAACCAAGGGTCAAAACAAGTACTAATGGGCTTGGATGATCCGTATCCGTTGGGTGAAATGGAAAGTGCACAACAATCGTCCTACCCAGGCAAAATTTTAGATTTGGCTATGGAAAGAGAAATTATTACTGCTGATGAACACGATGCCATTTGGGAAGATAACGTAGTCCGATGGTTGTGCGGTGATGATGAGGTCGCTAAACAAAAGTTGATCAATAGAATTTTAGGGAATTAAAAAGAACTAAAATTCCTCTTATAAAAACCTAAGCACCAGATCGAGTTCTTCTATTTAGTAAGACATCTTTAATTGGTGCTTTTCAATTCAAAAACACTGAAAAATCAATCTATTCAATTGGGATTGCATATCTAAAACCTATAACATGAATTTTTTACCTGAACCCATAAACAAATACGTTACCGAGCATTCTGGAGACGAACCAGAATTGTTACAACAACTGACTCGAGAAACATATCAAAAAATTCTGCAACCACGGATGCTCAGCGGACATTATCAAGGTCGGGTTTTGAGTATGATTTCTAAATTGGTGAATCCTACAACGATTTTAGAAATTGGAACTTACACCGGCTATTCGGCATTGTGTTTAGCTGAAGGTCTTAATAAAGATGGTGTTTTGCACACCATTGATATCAATGAAGAACTTGTCGATTTTCAGCGTAAATATTTTGACAAATCGGAATATGGAGCTCTTATCCATCAGCATTTAGGTGATGCCTCAGAAATTATTCCGAAGTTAGATACCACCTTTGATCTGGTGTTTATTGATGCTGACAAGGAAAACTATGCCAACTACTTTCATATGGTGATTGACAAGTTAAATCCTGGAGGGATTATCTTGTCGGACAACGTCCTATGGAGCGGAAAGGTTATAGAGCCCCTAAAAAAGGATGATGTGTCTACAGAAGCTTTAATTAAGTACAATAAATTACTTAAAGATGATGCTCGGGTTGAAACGCTCGTGTTGCCTATTCGTGACGGATTGACGGTCTCTCGAAAGAAATAGAATTTTTATCCTTGAAATATCTATCGAAGGATTGTCATTTTTTTTAAAGACAACTTCGATAGAATATCATATCAAATAAAATGTCAGTTTGAGAACGTTTTCGACTGCGCTCCAACTGACATTTGTTTTTTAATATTATAATGCCCACGTTCAACCGCCTTTGATCCCCTTTAAAATCTTCCACAAAGATTAATTAAAGTTCAATTATTAAGGTTTTCGACTGCGCTCAAACTGACATTTATTTTTATAGTCATATAATGCCTTCACTCAAACTGACAATGTCTTAAATCTTATTGTACAGCTTGCAAGGCATCAATATTACCATATCCAAAATTGCTATTCTTACTAGGATAAAAATCAGAAGCTTGCTTCAACCTACTTAACACTTGTTCTCGAGACCAATTTGGATATTTTGACCACACCAAGGCAGCAATGCCTGCAGTAGTCGCAGTAGCAACTGAAGATCCACCGGTATAATTACGGGTCCCATTATAGAATCCTAAAACGGGTGGCGATTTAGAAGTGTCATTATCTCCTTCCATGACGATGGTGAAATCAATTTTACTACCACTGTGGCAAGTTTCACAACGCTCATAATTAACCCCATCATCTACACCCGTTACGGCAACCGTTTCATCCATTGTGGCTGGGAAAATCACCCCAAAACCATTTGTAAAACTCGTGGAAGTTCCTCCAGCAGCAAAAATAAGTTTGTTTTTACTGTAGGCATACTTTACAGCATCTTTAATATTTCCTATAGACCAAACGTAACCTATAGACATTGAAATAATATGTACATCGCTTCTACGTCCTAATTGAACCAATGCATCAGAAACCCCTTTACGCTCATGATAATCATTTAATAACACATCTTCAGTAGCTCTATATGCCACTAAATTTGAATTATAAGCGACACCAACCGGCATTCCATTATCATTACGAGGCGAGGCCATTGCAGAGGCCATGGCTGTACCATGACCACATTTATCGTGTGGACCGTCATAGTTGCTGGACCACCACCAGCCTGAGTCGATAAACGTTCCATATTTTTGGACCGTACGTCCCGAAGAATAACCATCGTTAAACCCTGAAGAATTTAATAAAGATTGAGATTCCGAAACACCCGTATCGATTAATCCTATTGTTACTCCTGCTCCGGTACTTACGTTCCAAGCTTGCGGGATGTTATGCTTACCAAAATTCCATGAAACTTGAGCATTATTAGGCGCAATTGTAGTGTAATGTGCTGGATTTATCGTGGCTGAATTGTCATTACAACCTGAACTTGATCGGTTATATTCTTTCCCTTTATAATGACTGTATCCATTAGGTTCCAAATACCTTACATATTTATGTTTACGAAGTTCAATTATGGTGTTGATATTCTGTATACCTACATCAACAACGTTAATAATTACATGGGAAACCGTTGTCAATTCAGACGCCTTTGATTTTTCATTTTGGGCTACGACAGCCAATACCTCATCCTTTTTCGAGATGATTTGTCTATTTTCGCCTTCCGAAAAGCTCTCTCCTTTTTCACCATAACCAATAGTTAGCACATTATTGCCATGAATAACGGCACTCCACAAAAAATATGCGTCAACCTGACTCCAGTCGAAATCGCCAGTTTTGTTTAAAGTTTCTGTGATTTTAGTGTTGATTTCATCAATGGTTAAGGGGTGTTCTGGATAGACCACCTGAGGTGCTGCCGCTTCAAAATTCGTTTCTTCTTTAGAACAAGAAACCAGAACGAGCGTAAAAAGAAATACTACCTTAAAGTGAAGTTTTTTCATGTGACAAATATTTAGAAATGAATAACATTCTAAATATATTGAATTATCCCTAAGAAAAAATTGTAAATTTTAAATTTGTGACAAAAATTTGCCTCAAATATTTCTAAAGATGTATTACATTTTGCGTTTAATGGATCCGACAGTATCTTCTACTTCATCTTTAACTTTTTGAATTTCTTCTGTTATAGACTTCGTATATTCGGAGGTATTGATACCGTTTTTTTCTGTCGTTTTAGTAATCTCTGATTTGAGATCGTTGGTTGCATCTCTTAATGTCCGCATACCTTTACCCATACCCTTTGCAATATCCGGAACTTTATCAGCACCAAAAACCATCACCACTATAAATAGGATGAACATGACCTCTGTGGTCCCAATAAACAAAAATGTAGAATGTAGTATCACAATGCAAATATAGTGAGTTGTTTTGAATACAATAAAAAAGCCGACTGTTAAATTAGTCGGCCTTTATAGTTAAAGTTTTCTAGTTTACTCTTGAACTTTGTTTTTAAAGCTATCAAACTGACTTGTCTGTTCTTTCCGTGGCCATGAATTATTAGCCGTATCAATATCTGCCGTCTCCGCATTTGGATCCACAACTATAGATATGATTTCTTTTTGAGAAGCAATGGCTTTACTCACTTGCTTGTCATTTAATCTCCAAATTTCTGCTGGATACTTTTCTGTTTTTGAAGTTCCATCAACGTAATTGTACTGCACGATAATTGGCATTACCAAACCTCCTGGTTTTTCAAAGGTCACATTATAAAAATACTTAGGTGTTTTGATATTTTTACGCTCTGCCTCCGTAAAATTATCCATTAAATATTCTTTAAGAGATGGAATATCGTCAGCCTGAATACCATTTCTCATAGCGTCAGTCAACTCATCGCTGCCATCTTCTACCATATATACCATAGGTTCTAATTTGTTCAAATCTAAATTTCTTCTCGCCGCCACATCTTTAATGTATTGGTTAGGTTCTGACGATACGTAAAATTTGGTCACTTCCTTAATGCCGATATCGACCCAATCTGTAGTGTAGAACCATCCTCTCCAATACCAGTCTAGATCTACCGCAGACGCATCTTCCATAGTTCTGAAGAAATCTTCTGGAGTTGGGTGCTTAAATTTCCAACGGTGCGCGTATTCTTTAAAGGCATAGTCAAACAACTCACGCCCCATAACGGTTTCCCTCAAAATATTGAGCGCCGTTGCTGGTTTGCCATAGGCGTTATTTCCAAATTGGTAGGTATTTAAACCTTTACTCATAATGGGTGCAATATAATCTTGGTTCCCTTCCATGTAAGGAATGATATTAATAGCAGGGCCGCGACGTGACGGAAAGGTTTTATGCTCTGGCGACAGCGCATTCGGATACCATTCTCCAAAATCTTGTTCGGCAACATATTGTAAAAAGGTGTTTAGCCCTTCATCCATCCAGGTCCATTGGCGCTCGTCACTGTTAACGATCATCGGGAAAAAGTTATGCCCCACTTCATGAATGATTACGCCCATCATCCCGTATTTGACACGATCGCTATACGTACCATCTTTTTCAGGACGTCCATAATTCCAACAAATCATTGGGTATTCCATACCTTGCCTTTGGGCATGTACTGATATTGCTTTATGATAAGGATAATCAAAAGTCATTCTCGAATAGGTTTTTAAGGTGCTTGCCACAGCTTTAGTAGACCACTCTTCCCATAACGGATTACCTTCTTTAGCATATAATGACACCGCCATAACATCTTTTCCGCCTACTTTAACTGCCATCATATCCCAAATATATTTTCGTGATGAGGCAAAACCAAAATCACGCACATTTTCTGCATACAATTTCCAGGTTTTCTTAGCTTTAGATCGGCTTTTTTCTGCCTTTTCAGCTTCAGCTTGTGTCACGATCATGACAGGCTTATCATACGATTTTTTAGCTTTTTCATAACGCTCCAACATGGTTTTAGAGAACACCTCTTTTCTATTCATCAATTTCCCAGTGGCATCCAAAATATGGTCTGCAGGTACGGTAATATTTACTTCAAAATTCCCAAAAGGCAATGCAAACTCATCACGCCCCCAAAATTGTGAATTTTGCCACCCTTCTACATCATTGTACACTGCCATACGTGGGTAAAACTGCGCGATGACATATGCTCTATTACCATCTTCAGGAAAATATTCGTAACCCGAACGGCCTCCATCTTTAACGTGATCGTTAATATTATACCACCATTTAATAGCAAAAGAGAATTTCTCACCAGATTTTAAAGGTTGTGGTAATTCAACACGCATCATCGTTTGATTGATGGTGTGTTGCAAGGGCTTACCATTGGTTTCTTTTACTTCTAAAATATGGAATCCGCCATCAAAAGGTTTTTCTAAATAGGCTGAAGCAAATTGTCCGGTAGTGGCAGCCTTTGCTACACCACTACTTTCAATTAATGGCGATTTTGAATCTTTTGCGCGTTGATTTTGATCTAATTGCACCCAGAGATACGTCAAAACATCTGGCGAATTGTTAGTGTATGTTATGACCTCATCACCATGAATCCTTGCAGTGTCATCATCCAATTCAATATTCATCTTATAATCTGCCTGTTGTTGATAATAGGCATGTCCTGGTGCTCCAGAAGCTGCTCTATACATATTAGGCGTTGAGAATTCAGTATATAATTGCCTGAATTTATTGGTATTTACGTGACCAGGTTTACGGTCTTGCTTGGTCTCATCTTGAGCAAAAGTGCTTACTGAAATAGAGAGAACAAAAAGACATAATAATTTAAATGATTTCATCTGTAAGGGTTATATGTATACTAATTAGTTTGAAATGTAAATAATTTGAAACAATCCGATGCAATTTGTTAAAATTTTAACACAGCTTTATCATTCTGCTGCATGAGGATATAGCTCTTTTTTTCATTGTTTATATTTAGCTTAACAATATTTTGTTGGTCGTCAAAATTGTCAAACAATAAGGAATTCGTAATATCAAAGGTCTTGATGCTTTTAATTCCCATAACCTCCAAATAGCAAAAAAGAATATCGTTATCATACTCCTTGCCAATGAATTTAAAGCTAACAGGAGCGCCATTAATAGTAATATTGATTTTATCTTTTAAGTAGCGCTGCAAATAGACATTGACTTCTTCCGTTTCATTGTTTGGTGTAAACATCAAGCGTTTGTCATAACGCTTGCGAAGCGTATTTTCCAAGTCATCAATAAAGATTCTGGAAATAATTTGCACGGATTGCTTCTCTTTAACATATTCAACTTCAGTAACACTCACATAAAACTTATGTGAATTTACCGATAGCAAAAGTGGTAGACAGATTGCTAAAACAAGAATTTTAATGGCCTTCATAGATATTGATAATTTTCAAAAATACAGTTTTAGTATGCAAAAAACAGTCCAAAAACCAAGTTCTACTCTTTTTCTGATTGGAGAATGGATTTAAAGGCTTCTAATTTAGCCATTAGAAAATCAATAGTAGCCATATCATTTTTAAGTTTGCAAAGGCGCTCAAACTCGGCATCATCTTGACAGTAATAGAAAAATTCTGTTCTTAGCGCTTCTTCCATATAAGATTTGGAGAAGAGATCTTTAGCAAGATTAGATTTAATGTAGTCTAAACAATGATCTAATTTTTCCAATTTTATATGTTGCTTTAGTTGTTTTGTTCGCCCAGAAATGCCATTTAAAATAGGGTTTAGTGGAATAAAACCACCCCCCGAAGTGGCCTCATACAACCGTCTTTCCGATTGGGTTTTAGGTTTTCCAATATACCCGGGGATGCCAAGATTATAAAAATTGAGTTCTGGCGTTAAATCAGCATTGTTAATATCCGACATTAAATCACCTGTAAGCACTTTTCCTACCACCACCTCGTCTAACGCATTGACCAATTCCTCTAAGTATACCGTAACGCGTTTTGTAGCTAAAATAAGTTTAGTAATAATAACTTCTTTAGGCTGGTAAGAAATCCCAGAAAACAGGATGGTGTCATTCAATTTGGCAGGAATAGTAAACTCCCCATTACTATTGGAAATGGTGAATCTACTAGCCGTTTTATTGATAACATGAATGCCATCTACCTCACTAGGTGCAATGATTTGCCCTATGACTTCTAACGTTTGGCCACTTACAAATTGAATACAAAAAAGCGTTAGCAGGAGAATAAAAACCTTAGTTCTTTCCACCTTCCTTGTCTAAAAATTCTTTACTTTTTTGACTTATAAATTCTAGAAACTGAAACTCTTTGCCGGAGTTTAATAAGGAATAATCAACACCTTCATCTTCTACATAACGAATAAATGCTTCAACTTTATGTTCTGGAATATTAAAATTCTCCACTAAAAATTTGGTACTGTAATGATCTGTAAAGTCGTCATAAGAAGTGGCCTTGAGGACGTCTTCCCTATCATTGTTCTTTTTTGACTTAAAAATTGGTCGAAGAAATAAATCTACAATCCCAATCACATCAAAACCATATTGAATATTATTTCCGGTTCCGGGCATCGCAATATTAACGACCTTCGATTTATAGTCATCAGGAAATTCATAATCGTTCATATTTGCTAAACCGAAGTATATAGCATCTAAATCTGGATTGAAAGTTCTGACACTTTCAATATCTACAAGTAAATTCCCCGTCAGGTCATAAGGCAGGATAATGACCTCATCCAGTTTATTTACTTTTTCCACTAAAAACACCGTCATACTTCGCGTTTTTATAATTTTCTCATCAATAGTGACGGTAAAATCCTGAAATAACAACGCACGCACCTCAATAATGTCGTTTAGAGCAACATTGAGTGTAAACATACCATTTTCATCAGTGAGCGTGCCCTTTTTAGACGACGAGTTGTATACGGTAATATTCTCCAAGTCGCTATTCTCTACAACAATCTTACCTGAAATTTCAATGCGTTTAATAGTTTGCGCAGTCACTACCGATAGTGGAATTATGAGAAAAAGATACAGTAAAGCAGTTTTCATAAGTTGATGTTTTAGTTAGGATTATAAAGAAAGCTTGAATGCTCTTAATAATAATGTTCAGCCCAATTAAACTTTTGTTAAAGTGACAGATTACTTAAATTTACAACAAAATATTTGAGATTGTTGACCTTATTGCACCGGAATCGTTCCTTATAACAAAAATCTCATGATAGCGTTTATGTACTAAACAAGATTGAACATATGAAACAGATGATGATTGCCAGTACCTCCACCATTCATGGCAGTGGCTATTTAAGTTACTTATTAGAAAACCTTTCTTCCTTTTTTAAGGAGACTGATACCATTCTATTTATACCTTACGCAAGACCTGGCGGCATTAGTCATGACGATTACACCCAAAAAGCAAAAGATGCCTTTTCACAAATAGGAAAAAAGGTAAAAGGAATTCATGAATTTAACAATCCTAAAGACGCTTTAAAACAAGCTAAAGGAATTTTTGTAGGTGGTGGCAACACCTTCGTGCTCGTCAATCAGCTTTATAAAAATGATTTGATTAGCACGATGCAAGAGGTGATCCAAAATGGAACACCCTATTTGGGCACGAGTGCAGGCAGTAATATTTGCGGACTTACGATTAACACTACTAATGACATGCCTATTGTTTACCCGCCAAGTTTCAAGGTGTTAGCACAGATTCCTTTTAATATCAATCCCCATTACCTAGACCCTGATCCGAGCAGCAAACATATGGGAGAAACTCGGGAAACACGGATTCAGGAATTTCATGCGTATAATACACCGCCTGTAGTTGGGCTTCGCGAAGGCAGTTGGCTTGAAGTAAATGGAAATAGTATAGTATTAAAAGGAGCATTGGATGCTCGAATTTTTGAATACAATACAGCGCCCTATGAAGTGAAAACGGGTACAGATTTGAGTGGGCTGAAGTAAATGAGGGAGTGAGGTGTGAGGTTTGGGGTTAGAATTAAGTATTAAGAAAGAGAAACTGAAAGGAGATATAATTTCAATATACTTCACTAAGCTGAAATTATTTTTGAAGATTTATATGTGATAACATAGCCTCTATATTGTTTAAGGCCATCTGTGTTAATTCCTGAAATTCGTGTCAAAAACTAAAGTCGCTGTTGTCTAAATCTTCTTCAAAAAATGATAGCCTAAAATCTCAAAGCCTTCATTATAATAAAATTTATGCGAAGGGTAATTTTGCACATAGGTATTGAGTTCTACAGCTTGACAACCTTTTTGGGCCACATAATCGTAGATGCATTTTAAAAACTGTTTGCCCAATCCCTTCTTTCTGTAACCATCATCAATAAATACATGATCTAATTCGACACTTCTCCCAGAATAATGACGTGTACAAAACCACATTCCTGAGATCCCGATAAGCTTATCACCATCATAAATGCCAGCACATTCGTAATTCTGCGTCACCATTTCTGCAAAACGTTGCTTTAAAACCGCCTCGGAGGTCTTGTACTCCGTCAGCTTGAGCATTAACGGAATGATGGTATTGATATTGGTAGATTCTATTATTTTAAATGAAATGGGCATACTCTTAAATTTGAGTAAAAATAAATAAAATCTCTCAAGATAAAATCAATTGATAGAGATTTGACCCTAAATAACAATTGAAAACATTTAATGTTGTGCACGGCCAAAATTAAAGAGTATCAACCTTAGCGACGAATCAGACAGGGGTTGCTTGCTATGGTTATTGGAAGACTGTAATCTATTACCTGAATCTCTACAACTGTTTCAATGTTACCATTAGTAATAGTTATGCAATACGAGCGTTTCTCAATTTTAGTTCTAATTTGATGTGCCTCTGGCATATCTTCAATAAATGTTGCAGCATTAGAGGAATTGATTAAAAACCCTAATACAATGGCAGAAATAATGATTGTTTTTTTCATGATGAATGATTTTTGATGCTATAAGACAGACGAATGGAAATTATATCTGTTACAGAATTTCTAATAAAACTTCATTATTTCATGCTGTAAAGATTAAAGCAGATCGTCTTTTACGAATCCCATATATCAGATTTATCACTTATTATACCTTCAAAATTTTACTGATTTTAGCAGTCTTATACGTTCAATTAGGTTATAAACTTTTATCTTTGAAATCTTAAACCCATTACAAATGAACAAAAAAGTGATTCTTATGATTCTTGATGGTTGGGGGAAATCTCCAGACCCAAAAGTATCAGCTATAGACAACGCCCACACCCCGTTTATAGATTCATTATACACCAACTACCCTAGCGCTTCCTTAAGAACTGATGGCCTACATGTAGGACTTCCTGAAGGCCAAATGGGTAACAGTGAAGTAGGTCATATGAATTTAGGTGCAGGAAGAATTGTCTACCAAGATTTGGTAAAAATCAACTTGGCGGTTGAGAATCACACCCTTGCTCAAGAAAAAGTCTTAGTGGATGCCTTTACCTATGCAAAAGAAAATAAAAAGCCTGTTCATTTATTAGGTTTATTGAGTGATGGTGGCGTACACTCGCATATTAACCATTTATTTGGATTGCTTGATGCGGCAAAACAGTATGATCTGGACGATGTATTTGTGCATGCATTTACAGATGGACGTGATGTAGATCCTAAATCAGGTAAAGGCTTTGTGTCTCAACTTCAAAACCACCTGTTAGACTCCTCTGCTGAATTGGCTACTGTAACGGGTCGTTATTACGCCATGGACCGTGATAAACGTTGGGAGCGTGTTAAATTAGCTTATGATGCTGTAGTGAATGGTATTGGTCAGCCATCTTCTGATGCAATTGAAAGCATTCAACAAAGTTATGATAAGGACATTACAGATGAGTTCATTCAACCCATTGTAATGACAGATGCTGATGGCAACCCAAAAACTAAAATCAAGGACGGCGATGTAGTTATATTTTTCAACTTTAGAACCGATAGGGGCCGCCAATTAACTGAAGCGCTTTCACAGTATGATTTTCATGTACAAAACATGCACAAACTCGATTTGTACTATGTTACCATGACAAATTACGACGAAGTCTTTACAGGTATTAATGTTGTTTTTGAAAAAGACAATCTGACGGAAACTTTAGGCGAAGTATTGGAGAAATATCATAAAAAACAAATCCGTATTGCGGAGACAGAAAAATATCCACACGTCACTTTTTTCTTTTCTGGTGGACGAGAAATTCCATTTGATGGAGAGAAACGTATTTTACGCAATTCACCTAAAGTAGCCACATACGATTTACAGCCAGAAATGAGCGCCTATGAACTTCGCGATGCCTTAATTCCTGAATTAGAGAATGGAGAGGTGGACTTTGTTTGTCTTAATTTTGCAAATGGCGACATGGTGGGGCATACAGGCGTTATGGAAGCCGCCATTAAAGCTTGCGAGGCTGTAGATACTGCTGTAAAAGATGTAGTAACCACTGCATTGGCCCACAATTATACCACCTTATTGATTGCTGACCATGGTAATTGCGAAACGATGATCAACCCAGACGGCACACCTAATACTGCCCACACCACCAATCCGGTACCTATTATTTTAATTGATAAGGATCTGAAGCATATAAATGATGGTATTTTAGGAGATATTGCACCGACCATTCTAAAGTTAATGGGCGTACCACAGCCCGATATAATGACGCAACATCCGTTGGTGTAAACCGTTTAGGCTTACAGAATATTTGTTGTATTTTTAACCCCAAAGCATTACTCATGAATTTTCTTAACAGACTTACTATAGCTGTAGATTTTGACGGCACCATTGTGGAAGATCGGTACCCTGGCATTGGAAAACCGCGCATCTTTGCTTTTGAGACGCTCAAGCGACTTCAGGAAGATGGGCATCGCCTAATTTTATGGACATATAGATATGGTAAAAGCCTTGATGAAGCGGTTGCTTTCTGCAAAGAAAATGGCATTACATTTTATGCGGTGAACAGCAGTTTTCCAGAAGAGCAATTTGACAATACCAAAAGTCGTAAGATCAATGCTGATTTGTTTATTGATGATCGCAATATTGGCGGTGTACTCGGCTGGGGCGAAATTTATCAAATGATTACAAAAGAGGAACCAAACATTCCTATCCCACGTAAAAAAGGACTATTCTCTTTTTTCAGTAGGGATTAGTTTCTCAATAATTGGAAGTATTGCCGATCTATAGCTTCCTGATGATCAGGATGCGCGATATTCACTAAAGCTTTTACCCTATTTGTAATTGATTTACCATAAAGTTCAGCAATGCCATTTTCGGTTACTACGTAATGTACGTGGGCTCTTGTAGTCACCACGCCCGCACCTGGCTTTAAATTTGGTACTATCCGGCTGATTCCTGATTTGGTTACCGATGGCAATGCTATTATTGCTTTACCGCCTTCACTTAAAGAAGCTCCTCTGATAAAATCCATTTGACCACCAACGCCAGAATATATTTTAGACCCAATAGAATCTGCACATACTTGTCCCGTAACATCTACTTCAATGGCAGAATTAATGGCCACCATTCGAGGGTTTTGTTTGATTATAGATACGTCATTGGTGTAATTTGAAGCGCGCATTTCAATAAACGGATTGTCATCTACATAATCATACAACCGTTTAGAGCCCATTAAAAATGTCGCTAATGCCCTGCCCCTATTGATAGTTTTATAATTTCCATTTATTACATTTTTCAAAATCAAATCAATCACACCATCACTAAACATTTCAGTATGCAATCCTAAATCTTTATGATTGGATAATCTTGTCAATACTGCATTTGGGATGCTGCCAATACCCATTTGCAAGGTACTTCTATCATCAATTAAACTGGCCACAAAATCACCTATCATTCCCTCAGTAGCAGTTGGCTTTTCCATATAATGAATAGGAAGCGCTTCATCACAATCTACAAAAGCATCAATTTCTGAGATATGAATAATACCAGCGCCATGTGTTCTAGGCATTTGTTGATTGACCTGCGCGATTACATATTTGGCGTTGTCAATGGCTGCCAATGTTGCTTCCACAGAAACACCAAGGGAACAATACCCATGCCTATCCGGGACAGACACATGTATTAATACGACATCCAGATCTATAATGCGTCGCTTAAAGAGCAACGGCAATTCACTTAAAAAAACAGGTGTGTATGATCCGTTTCCGGCCTTTATCGTATGTCTGACGTTTTTACCAATAAAAAAGCAATTCACATGGAAACTGTCCTTTAACTCCGGGTTGGCATACGGCGCATCGCCTTCAGTATGTAGTTGACAAATTTCTACATTTCTGAGTTCTTCATGCCGATTAGCTAGGGCATTGACCAGTAATTGTGGCGCTGCAGCAGCTGCTTGTATGTAGACACGATCATTTGATTTGACAGCCTTTAGGGCTTCTTCTGCAGAAACTGATTTGTACATATTCGTCCAATTTAATTGCAAAACTATTCAACAAAATCCAGTAAAAAACTGTCGAAAGTCATGTTTTCAAAAAATGTCCACCCCATTTATTTTAAGTATCTTTGCCAATATTTTTTTTACAATGATTATACAAAAAACACGAGAAGAAATAGAATTGATGCGTGAAAGTGCGCT
This sequence comes from Gelidibacter sediminis, assembly GCF_004364975.1. GTDB lineage: Bacteria > Bacteroidota > Bacteroidia > Flavobacteriales > Flavobacteriaceae > Gelidibacter > Gelidibacter sediminis. Next base: position 233,631 of record NZ_SOBW01000007.1, read on the forward strand.
TATCGTTTCTAAAACTTTAGGCATGTTGGCCAAGGAAGTAAAACCTGGCGTTACTACCATGCAATTGGATAAAATGGCCGAAGAATTTATTCGCGAACAAGGTGCCATTCCTGGGTTTTTAGGTCTATATGATTGTCCTTCCACACTACTTTGTAGCACCAATGAGGCTGTAGTCCATGGATTGCCAACAAATGTGCCTTTGAAAGAAGGAGATGTAGTAGCGATTGATTGTGGTGCGATCAAAAACGAATTTTATGGGGATCATGCCTATACTTTTGAAATTGGTGAAGTTGCACCTGAAACCAAAAAGCTCCTTCAAATTACCAAAGAGTCTTTATATGTAGGTATCAGAGAATTAAAAGTAGGCAATCGTGTAGGTGACGTTGGTTTTGCTATTCAGCAGTATTGCGAAGCCGAAGGTTACGGCGTGGTTAGAGAATTGGTAGGTCATGGATTGGGCAGGAAAATGCACGAGGATCCTGAAATGCCTAACTACGGAAAACGCGGTCGTGGTAAGAAATTTATTGAAGGTATGGTTGTGGCTATTGAGCCTATGATCAATTTAGGCACCCATCGGATTAAGCAATTGGATGATGGTTGGACTATTGTTACCTTAGATGGAAAACCTAGTGCGCATTTTGAACATGATGTAGCTATTGTTGATGGAAAACCAGAGATACTGTCGACTTTTGGGTATATATATGAAGCTTTGGGGATTGTGTCTGATGAGGAAGATGAGTTTAGACAGAAGGCTTTAGTTCTCTAGACACGAATTTCACGAATTACCACTAACTAAACTCACGTCAAATTTCATCTGAAGCAATAAACAATGAAGGACAATGTGGACTTTCGGTATATAAATGAAGTATTGGAAATTGTGTCAGATGAGGAAGATGAGTTTAAACAGAAAGCTTTAGTTCTTTAGACACGTATTTCACGAATTACCACTAATTAAACTCACGTTAAATTTCCTCTTAAGCCATAAAAAATGAATGAGAATCTGATTTATCGTGAAGAAGCTTACAAAATTGTGGGTATATGTATGGAGGTACATCGTGAATTAGGCAAAGGGTTTAATGAAGTGGTTTATAGTGATGCTTTGGAAATCGAATTCATTGAGCATAATATCAACTACTTAAGAGAAAAGCGCTATTTAATAAGCTATAAAGGAAATATTCTTTCTCACCAATACAAAGCTGATTTTATAATTGATGATAAAATAGTTTTGGAAATTAAAGCAATTGAATGTTTAAATACCGCTCATCTAAAGCAAACATTAAATTATTTAGCCGTTTCAAAATTAAAACCTGGTCTTTTAATCAATTTTGGAGAAGACAGTCTGAAATATAAAAGAGTTGTTCTTTAAGCGCAGAAAAAAAGTTGAAATGAATTTTAAGTCTTTTCGTGATAATTAGTGAAATTCGTGTCAAAAACACACCATTACTCAAAATGAAATTTATATAATACCTTGAAGAAACTCTTTAAATTAATCCTCAATACCATCCCAAGACCAATCCTCATCCGATTGAGTTATGTAGCAAGGCCTGTTTTAGCTTTCATTTTAAAGGGCAATCAATTTACTGATCCGATAGATGGTAAGAGTTTTAGAAGATTTTTGCCTTATGGCTATGGCACCCAACGCAACAATGTGTTATCGCCATCAACATTGAGTTTGGAACGCCACCGACTGTTATGGTTGTACCTTAAAAGGGACACAGATTTCTTTTCCGCGCCTAAAAAAGTCCTTCATTTTGCCCCAGAGCAAGCATTTTACAAAAGATTCAGAGCAATGAAGCATTTGGATTATGTGACGACAGATTTACATTCGCCGTTAGCTGATGTAAAGGCCGATATTTGCAATCTGCCGTTTAAGGACAATGAGTATGATATCATTTTATGCAACCATGTATTGGAACATATTCCGGATGACACCAAAGCTATGCAAGAATTATATCGCATCATGAAACCCGGAGGTTATGGCATTTTTCAAATTCCATTGGATATAAATAGAGTAGAGACTTTTGAAGACGATACTATTACGGATCAGAAAGAACGGGCGGCAATTTTTGGCCAGTATGACCATGTTCGTATTTACGGTCGGGATTATTTTGATAAGCTACGCACGATTGGTTTTACAGTGGAGGAAGTTGATTATACGGCAACACTGTCGGATGCAGACGTTTTGCGGTATTGTTTAGCGAAAGGGGAAGTTATTCCGGTGGTGCGTAAGTAGAGTGTTGGATTATAACATTTCGCCTATGTGCTTATGCAATTCTTCCTTTGTCGGAATGACCAAAGAAGGTTAATCTTCAGGGAAACCGTTTAAGGATAAAGTTTCCAATTCCCTTTTATCATTTTCAAAAATCAAGAATACTTTTAATTCTGGGTGAGTTGCTAAAAAAGTTTTCACCTTTTCAATTCCCATAGCCTTGAATGCCGTGGCGTAGGCATCAGCCGTCATGCAGTCATCAGCGATTACTGAAATACTCAACAAATTCGTTTTACTTGGATATCCCGTTTTGGTATCGATAATATGGGAATACCGATTTCCCAAACTGTCCGTCTTAAATTTTCGATAGGTTCCGGAGGTGGCCATGGCTTCATCATGCAAGGAAATCGCTTTTAAAATGGATTGTTCACCATCAAAATGTGGAAGCTCAACACCTACTCGCCATGGTTTTTGTTTTTCAAAATTCTGACCTTTACATCTAATTTCGCCGCCAATATCTACAATATAATCTTTGATATTCTGGCTTTCAAGAAATTCCGCAATGACATCTACACCATAACCTTTGGCTATCGCATTAAAATCGATAAACGTATTTGGATTATCTTTGACGATTTCATTATTGTTTAAATTCACCTTATCCAACCCTACACTCACCATCAAACTGTCAATTTTAAGACTATCTAAGGCAATGATTGTTCCTTCGGGACCAAAATCCCATGCATTGACCAATACACCGATTGTTGGATCAAAAACGCCGTTGGTGGCTTCGTAAATATTCTTAGATGCATTGAAAACAGTTTTAAAATGGGAGTCCACCAAACCAGCTTTGTTATGATTAATTTTTGAAATATCTGAATCCGCTTGATAAGTAGACATTGAATTATTGATCACCTGAAATAAGCTATCTATTTGATGTTGATAGTTGACATTATCTTCAGAATAATATTGCACGCCATAAGTGGTTCCAAAAATGTTTCCAGATAGCACAGTATTTTTAGATTCCTGCTTACAGGAAACTAAAATTAAGATGAACATAATTCCAAAAAAGTTTCGACTCTGTTTAAGTAAATTCATCAGTATACTTTTTGGTTCTTTCATCTTCAGATTTAATTCAAATTAGTATCAACTACCTGAATGCCATTGTACTCAATCAAGTATTCTTCGTTCAAATAAACAGGTAAATCCTCTCCTTTCGGATTACCGAGGCCGACACCTGCATATAAAACTTTCGCATCCTTTTCCCGTGCATGTTTTTTGAAGGATTCCATCCAAATCATGTCATAGTTGTTAGGATTTTCAGGTAGCATCACCGCCTTAACGATGACAAAGAAATAGTGCTTGTTTTTATCAATACAAACAAACTGAGGATGTCTTTTAAGTTTGCTATTGATGGCTATAAATTCAAAGCCTCGTTTCTCCAAATCCTTCCCAACATGGTTCATGGCGAGGTTATGTAGTTCTTGTGGTGTAAGTGCTTTGCTCATGTTGCAAAAATACAATAATGCCAACAATTAAGATCTTAAGTAAATTAGAAAATATAACAAATCAGAAAAGGGATAATTCAATTAGAACGGATTGGAATTGTAACACCCATGATCCTGATTTTTGGAATACAAGAGTTCTGATCTGTTAAAACGCATTAAATACTTCTTTTAAAATCGGTTTTTCAGTATCTTAATTGTCATAAATTTCTAATTATGAACACTTCACACCGATTAGAACAAGCATTGAAGAAACTTTACACGGCGTTTTACAACGACACATTACATCCAGAATGCTGTCAACAGTGTGCCGTTGGAAATATTTTAGACCAAACCGATGCCTGGAAACATTTTTCAGACCGTCATGGTTCATTACAGTTGAATTATGTGGGCTTAGTACACCAAAATTTAGGACGAAAGTTCAACGGGTATACACCTTCAGAACTACTTCAAATTGAAGCTATATTTCTAAAAGCATGTGGATATTCACTCCCACTAATGTCTACTAGTAAACGAATTGAAGACCCTCAAGATAAAGATCTTCTGTTTGTGGCGCTATTAGAAACGATTAAATTTTTGTGTGAGTTGGATGGTATACCAGATATTTTAGAGCATAAACCTATGCTCAGGAACCACAAAGACCAACAAATCAGCGTTCTAGAAAATCAACCCATTGATTAGGCTTAGATTTTGACAATAAATTTTAACATTAAAATGTTTCAATAAGTTTTATTAATGTAAAAAATAAAATTTATATTCGAAGCCTAGGATGCCTATTATCCTTAATTGCCCCAAATACCTACAAATTATAATGCAAGTTACACCTACTAATGACAACACCCTTTTCTTACTTAATTTTATACAACAACAAGCTTCTATCGGAACTTGGGAGTATCATGTAGAAGAGGAAGCGCTCCAATGGAGTGATGAGACAAAAAGAATTCATGAACTCTCCCTAGATTATGAACCAGAAATCGCATCAGGCATTTCGTTTTATAAAGAAGGATATAGTAGAGAGACCATCAAAAAACTTTTTGCTGATTGTTTAGAACACAACAAAAACTTTGACGAAGAACTAGAAATCGTTACAGCTAAAGGTAGCGAGAAATGGGTCCGGGCTATAGGAATGGCTGTAATGGAGGATGGTAAATGCATCAAGGTCCAAGGTCTATTTCAGGATATTGATGAAAAAACCAAGAATATCAAAGCGTTAGCTTTTAAAGAGGAACAGCTCTCAAAAACTTTTGAAAACGCAGTGGTAGGTATGGCTATTTTAGATTTAAATGGCCAATGGATTGAATTCAACAAAAGTCTCTGTCACATCTTTGGCTACAAAAAAGAAGAACTTCAACGTATTTCCTACTTAGATATTACGCATCCCGAGGACTTGAAATATGATTATCAAGCAATGGCGAAAATGATGAAGGGGACTAAACATAATTATGAGGCAGAAAAACGCTTTATTGGAAAGAATGGCAATGCAATCTGGGCTTTGTTATCAATGTCCATTATAAGAGACGATGATGGAAAACCCCAACATTTTGTAGCCCAAATAAACGATCTTACGCATATGAAGATCCATAGAGATGAAGTAAATCAGCTTTTAGAAACTACTGAAAATCAAAATAAGCGTTTGTTAAATTTCGCTCACATTGTCTCACACAATTTAAGATCTCATTACAGCAATTTAGATATGTTATTGGATCTCGTGAAGATTGATTACCCAGACAACACCAAAAACGATATATTCCCACATATAGAGGAGGCTGTCAGTCATTTAGGCGAAACGGTAGAAAATTTAAATGAGGTCGCTTCAATAAATATAAAAAATGCGATCATGCTAGAACCTATAAATCTATTGGGAAATCTTAATAAAGTTATAAAAGGCATGAGTGCTCTCATTTTAGATTCTAAGACTATTGTTGTTAAAGACATTGAACAGCATTTGAGGGTAATGGCAATTCCTGCATATTTAGATAGTATACTACTAAATTTTCTAACTAATGCCATAAAATACAAGAAACCGGGTAAACCAGCTCACATCCATTTTCATACTGAAATTACGGAAGATCATATTATATTACATATTTCAGACCAAGGGCTTGGAATAGATCTTGAAAAGCACGGTAAAAAATTATTTGGAATGTATAAAACATTTCATAATCACAAAGACTCAAGAGGCTTAGGCCTATTTATTACAAAAAATCAAGTAGAAGCACTTGGTGGCAAGATTGAAGTGACAAGTCAACTTGGTACAGGTACAACATTTTCTATATACTTAAAAAAACATGAATAAAATTGATATTGCCTGTATAATTGATGACGACCCAATTTTTATTTTCGGAGCCAAACGCATGATGGAACTTGCAAACTTTTGCGAATCCTTCATGATATTCAAAAATGGCAAGGAAGCGTTAAACAATTTAAAATCCCTAATTAAAACTGGAGAAAATATCCCTGACGTCATTCTGTTAGATATTAATATGCCAGTAATGGACGGATGGGAGTTTTTAGATGAATTCATTAAGATTGAATCACAAAAACCAATAACCATCTTTATTGTGAGCTCATCTATAGACCCAACTGATCAGGATAAGGTTAAGAAATATCAAAATGTTTCTAATTTTATTGTAAAACCAATCTCAATAGAAACCTTAAAATCCATTTCTGCGAAGGTTTTAAACCCTTAAATTAAAAAACATTACTCTTTTAATTAGCTGACTTAGTTACGGTACGTCGTTAACCTAAGACCAGCTTTTTATACTCCTAAAACAACAATCTTGTTTATATCAAGAGTTCATTCCAATTTGATATCGAGATGGAAAATATAAAAAAACCCAACACTTTCATGTTGGGTTTTAAAATTCCTACACCATAGGAATCCTATAATAGTAAATTAAGATTCAATTTTTATAATTATCCACCAAAGTCATCAAATCTGATGTTCTCATCAGGAATTCCGAAGTCTTCACCCATCTTCTGCACCGCTTGGTTCATCAACGGTGGACCACAGAAATAAAGTTCAATATCCTCTGGAGCATCATGGTGATTTAAATAATTATCGATCACACAGTTGTGAATAAAGCCTACAAATCCATCTCCAGGCGCGTCAATATTCTCTTTTACTTTCCAATTGTCTTCTTCCATAGGTTCAGACAAGGCTAAGTAAAATTTAAAATTAGGGAAATCCCTTTCCAACTCACGGAAATGCTCTAAGTAGAACAACTCACGCTTAGATCGGCCACCATACCAATACGTCACTTTACGGCCTGTTTTTAAGGTTTTGAACAAGTGGTACAAGTGTGAACGCATTGGCGCCATACCAGCTCCACCACCAACATATAACATTTCTGCTTCAGACTCATTGATAAAGAATTCGCCATAAGGTCCAGAAATTATTACTTTATCTCCTTTTTTCTGATTAAAGATGTAAGAAGAAGCAATTCCTGGATTGACATCCATCCAACCATTTTTAGCACGATCAAAAGGAGGCGTCGCAATACGTACGTTTAACATAATTTCACGTCCTTCTGCTGGGTAAGAAGCCATAGAATATGCGCGCTCTACCGTCTCGTCATTTTTCATTACTAACGGCCACAATTTAAATTTGTCCCATTCCGCTTGAAATTTATCAGGTCTATCATGTTCTTCAGGATGCGCTGTAATGTCCATATCTTCGAACTTTACAGTACACGGCGGAATTTCAATTTGAATATATCCACCAGCTTTATAGCCCATATCTTCAGGAATCTCTACAACAAATTCCTTAATAAAAGAGGCGACATTATAATTTCTTACAACTGTTGCTTCCCATTTCTTGATCCCAAAGACTTCTTCAGGAATGGTGATTTCCATATCCTGTTTCACTTTTACCTGACAGGATAAACGTGCGCCTTCTTGTAACTCTTTTCTTGTAAAGTGTGGTGTTTCTGTTGGAAGTGCCTCACCCCCACCAGATAATACATGACATTCACATTGAATGCATGTACCACCGCCACCACATGCCGATGGTAAGAATATCTTTTCGCCACTAAGGGTAGATAGTAAACTGCTCCCAGAAGAGACTTCAATTTCGCGCTCACCATTAATCATGATCTTTACAGGACCTGATGGTGATAATTTTTGTTTTACAAAGAGCAATAATGTTACCAATACCAACGTAATTACTAAAAACGCTGCTACTGTTGCTATAATGGTACCTAAGGTTCCTGCTGCTAATAAAATCATCTTATTCGTTTACTTTAGTGATGTTCAACGTTTGTTTATCTTCTGTTGTCTTTTCAACTTGAGAAATTTCCTTGTCTCCTTCTTGTACAACAGTTCCTTTAGCTACTTCTGGCTCATCTCCACCAGTTAGCATTCCTCCAAAACTCATAAACCCAATTGCCATAAGTCCGGTAATAATAAATGTAATTCCCAATCCTCTTAATGGCGCAGGCACATTAGAATATCTGATCTTCTCGCGAATTGCTGCAATGGTAAGAATTGCTAAAAACCAACCAATTCCTGAAGAGACGCCATAATTAAATGCCAATCCTAAAGTTTGGATATCTCTAGACTGCATGAATAACGACCCTCCTAAGATGGCACAGTTAACGGCAATAAGTGGTAAGAAAATACCTAATGAATTATACAGGGATGGAGAAAATTTCTCTACTACAATCTCAACCAGCTGCACCATTGTAGCGATGGTAGCAATAAACATGATAAAAGAAAGAAAGCTCAAGTCGTAACTTGCATATTCAGCACCTAACCAAGATAAAGCACCTTCTCTGAGTAAATACTGATCTAATAACCAGTTTAAAGGTACTGTAATGGCCAATACAAAAATAACCGCTGCACCAAGACCTACTGCTGTAGCCACCTTTTTAGATACGGCAAGGTAAGAACACATTCCAAGGAAGGTTGCAAATACCATGTTATCTATAAATATCGATTTAAAAAATAATTCTACGTGTTCCATTTTTTATAGTCTTCAGTCCTCAGTCAACAATCTTTAAAAACAACAACGTGTTTTCTTTGGAATGTCTACTGCAGACTAATTAAATTAGTCTTCTATTAAATCTTTGTTTCTACTACGCTGGATCCAAATAATGATTCCAACTACAATCAAGGCCATTGGTGATAATAACATAAATCCGTTATTTTCATAGCCCAATGCATATAATCCAGTTTGTTCACCAGGTATAGGATTACCTAACACTGGAAATCCCAACAAGGTTCCTGAACCCAATAATTCTCTGAAAAATCCTACGATTATTAAAATTAGCCCATAACCTGCAGCGTTACCTATACCGTCCAAAAATGAACGCCAAGGTCCATTGCCGAGCGCAAACGCCTCAAAACGTCCCATAATAATACAATTGGTAATAATTAACCCAACAAATACAGAAAGGGTTTTACTCAATTCGTAAGCAAACGCTTTTAGCACCTGATCTACAATAATTACTAAAGCAGCAACTACTACAAGTTGTACAATAATTCTAATTTTAGAAGGAATGACATTTCTTAACAAAGAAATCACGACGTTTCCGATGCCCAATACAAAAAATACTGAAATTGCCATAACTATGGAAGCTTTCAACTCTGCTGTAATAGCCAAAGCAGAACAGATTCCAAGAACCTGAATTGTAATAGGGTTATTGTCTGCTAATGGATCAGTAATTAATTTTGTATCTTTTTTAGATAAAAGTCCCATAGATTAATTGTTTTTTAAAGTGTCAAAATAAGGTTTGTAAAGCTTTAAGTCGCTTTTAATCATTGCTGTTACACCGTCTCCTGTAATGGTTGCACCTGCAATTGCATCTACGGCATTATCAGTTTTATCAGTATTCTTTGGGTCCGCATTGCCTTTCGCAACGGTAATACCTTTAAAGACACCTGATTCAGAAAGTAAATGCTCGCCTTCAAAATCATCCATAAAATAACGTTGCTTGATATTGGCCCCTAAACCAGGAGTTTCTCCTTTATGATCAAAATAAGCACCTTGTACTACCATATCTTTGTCTAGAGCTACATAGCCCCAAATAGCATCCCAAAGCCCTTTTCCGTAAATTGGCGCTACATAATATGTTTTACCATCTCTTTCTCCAACAAATAAAGGTAATTTTCTTGGCTGGCCTTGTTTTGCATTTGCCTGTTCCTTTTTAACATCAATCAAGTAAGGTTCCTGCTTCGTTTCGGCAACATACTCATCGCGCGTTTGCGTCTTAATTATTTTACCATTGGAATCAATAGTAATTACCAATTGGTCTTTAATATTAGACTTAAAGGCTTCCGGCGCTTTATCTGTAGATATGAATATTGCATTGGACTCATCGTTGTCATTGATGCCCATTGCGTATAATATATTCTGCTGTTTTTCCAGACGTTGATTTTCAGTAATATTTGGTTTCAACGACGAGGCTGTAAAGGCCAATAATGCACCTACCACCACCACCATAATAACGGCGAATAGTATTGTATATGAATTTTTATCTGTTCTCTTTTCCATTCTTAAGCCGTTTTAACTTTTAAACGTTTCATTCTTTTCTTCACATTACCTTGCACTACATAATGATCAATGGTAGGTGCAAAAACATTCATTAATAATATCGCCAACATAACACCTTCTGGGTATGCAGGGTTAAACACACGTATCAAAATTGAAATAAACCCTATAAAGAATCCGTAATACCATTTACCAATATTGGTTTGTGAGCCTGTTACAGGGTCAGTAGCCATGTACACAGCTCCAAATGCGAACCCACCAATTAATAGATGATGCCACCATGTGGTGTTCATCAAGCCGAAGAATTTACTGCTTTCAGAAATCCAACCCTGGGCCACTACAAAATTAAAAATCAAGCCCATGGTAAGTGCTCCCGCCACGGTTGAAACGATAATTCTCCAACTTCCTATTTTGGTAAAGATCAAGAATAAAGCACCCAATAAAATCAACATGGTAGATGTTTCGCCAACTGAACCCGGAATCATTCCAAAAAACATTTCTGCTACGGAATAGGAAGGTTCATGATTTTGAGCCAAACTACCCAATACTGTTTCTCCAGATATAGCGTCAACATTTTGACCGGCTGCAATGGCCTTGTCTCGTGCAACTGCACCATGCACCCAAACTTTGTCTCCAGACATCCAAGTTGGATAGGCGAAGAATAAAAAGGCACGTATGGTTAAGGCAGGGTTTAAGATATTCATCCCTGTGCCACCAAACACTTCTTTTCCAATAACAACTCCAAAAGCTACCGCGACACCAAGCATCCAAAGCGGTGTATCAATTGGCACAATTAATGGCACTAACATACCCGTTACCAAATACCCTTCTTCAACCTCATGACCTTTAATGACGGCAAAAAGGAATTCAATGGCTAATCCTACACCGTAAGATACGATCACCAATGGCAACACTTTCCAAAGACCGATAACCAAGTTGTCCCAAGACCAGAAGATAGCACTAAAAAATCCGTCAGCACGACCAATTTCTCCCAATGCTAAATGGTGTTGGTACCCCGCATTGAACATCCCGAAAATCAAACAAGGAACCAAAGCCATAATAACCGTGTTCATTGTTCGTTTTAAATCATCCACGACCCTAATATGAGAACCACTGTGAGTGGTTTCATTAGGCGCATACAAAAATGTATGCAATGCATTGAACGCAGGCGCCATTTTGGTGCCTCTATATTTTTCTTTTAAACTATGTAAATTACTTTTCAAGCCCATGTTTAACCAATTTCTTTAATCATTACGTCCAAACCTTTTCTGATAATTTGTTGGTGTGGTTGTTTAGAGACACACACAAATTCTGTCAATGCAAAATCCTCAGGCGCAACTTCGTACATTCCTAAAGCTTCCATTTCATCCAAATCTTGATATAGACAAGCTTTTAGTATTTGCATTGGGTAAATATCAAAAGGAAAAACTTCCTCATAATTGCCCGTCAATACAAAATTACGGTGCTCACCATTGGTATTGGTGTCTAGATCATATTTTTTATTTGGAGTTAACCAAGAGAATGTTAGTGCTCTTGAACTAGATATTTTATCAAAAACTGGTTTGTTCCATCCGAAGAACTCATAGTCATCACCTTCTGGTATAACTGTAATGGTATTGCTGTAATAATCTAAATAACCATCAGGCTTAACATGTTTTCCTGTCAATACATTTCCTGAAATAATACGATCATTACTATTTTGCTCAACACCATTATCATAAACCATGGTAGACACTTCACTCGCAATTTTAGTAACGAAGTAGCGTGGTTTCTTTACTGAAGATCCTACAAGTGCAACAATACGCTCAGCATTGAACTTACCTGTTAGTAACAATTCGCCAATAATAACCAAGTCTTGAGCTGCCACAGTCCAGACAACTTCACCTTTATTAACTGGGTCAATTTTATTGATCTGCGTTCCTACATTTCCTGAAGGATGTGGTCCTGAAACTTTATGAAGTGTGATATTTGACAAACCTGCTAACGGTGAGTTAGATTTACTGCCTATACTGACATGTACCTTACCCTCAGTTAACTTACTTAGAGCGGTAACGGCAGCTTGCAACTCAGCTTCCTTTCCTTGCAGCACGTAATCCAAATCTGCTGCCAATGGCGCACTAGCGTAAGCGGAAATGAATATGGCCTTCGGGGCACGATCTGGTTTTGCAATAATATCATACGGTCGTTGTTTGATAAACGCCCAGCAACCTGTTGCCAATAAATGTGCCTTTACAGTTTCTGCATCAACAGCATCTACGTTAAATTGTCCATAATCCTGATAAGATTGCTCTTTATCTGCTTGGATTTTAATGCCTACGATTCGTCTTTTCTCAGCACGCTGTATCTCAATAATTTCTCCTGAAACTGGTGAGACAAACTTCACAGCTTCATTTGACTTGTCATAAAAAATAGGTTCTCCAGCTTGCACCTTTGCACCTTCTTTTAAAATTAATTTTGGAATAACACCGTGGAAGTCTTCAGGTCTTAAAGTGTAAAAGTTGCTCAAAACAGCCTTCTCAGTAGTTTTTTCAGCTTCGCCCTTAAGTTTGATATCGAGACCTTTTTTAATCTTAATGTCGTTTGACATGTTATAAGTCTATTTGTTAATAGTTATAGTAAATGTGATTTAATAACAGTAAAAATCGCTGCAAATTTACAAATTTATAATGCAGATTTCATAATTATTGTTATAAAATTTGTACGGCATCGATTGCGTAAAATTAACGGCGCAATTTTTGTTTATCTTTACTTTTCAAATCACATCTCAATGGTCTTACAATTCAAGCTTTTTATGGCGCTTTTATGTCTCTCCTTTTTTGGATATTCGCAAGTTAAAGAAGTCAACCCACCCAATTACATCAAAACTATTTCATTTAAAGGTAATACTAGTGAAAGTCAGTTGCCCATCTTGCGATTAGGAGAATCATTTTTGTTGGAATTTGATGCGCTTACGGGCAACGAACCTGACTATTATTATGTTATAGAACATTATAATTATGACTGGAAACCTTCCAACTTAGCAAAGTCGGAATATTTAAGTGGTTTTGACAACCAGCGTATTCAAGACTATAGAAACTCATTTAACACTTATCAAATTTATTCACATTACAAACTCCAAATCCCCAATCAACAAACCCGTGGCCTATTGGTTACTGGAAATTATTTGATCAGTATATTTAATGATAGCAACGAGTTAATGTTTTCGAGAAAGTTTATGATTTATGAAGACTTGGTAAATGTAGGCGTATCAATAAAACGTTCACGCGACGTTAAATTTATTGACAAGAAACAATCCGTAGACATTGTTATTAACAACTCCAATTTCAACTTTAATAACCCTTTAGAAAACGTTAAGAGCTTGATTGTGCAAAATAACAATCTTAACACTGCCATTTCAAATATAAAACCACAATACACTTTAGGCAACCAATTGGTGTATAAATACGCGTCTGAAACAAGTTTTTGGGGCGGTAATGAATATCTTTATTTTGAGAACAAAGATGTCAGAGCGGCCAACGTTGGCGTTCAATATATAGATCTTAAGGACATTTACCACAACTATCTGTTTATAAATACACCCAGAATAAATCAGATCTACACTTACAATCCTGACATTAATGGCAATTTCCTGATCACTGCCGTAGACACTGATGATGTTTCTATTGAAGCAGATTATACCATGATACATTTTGCGCTTCAACATCCAGAACTTACCAATGGTGAAAGCCTTTATGTATATGGCAATTATAATAATTACGCGCTCGAACCTGACAATCAACTTCATTACAATAGTGAAAGTGGCTTATACGAAGTTGCTTTTAAGTTAAAACAGGGGTTTTATAATTACAAATACGTTTTGACAGATAAGGCTGGCCTCTTAAAGGAAGGCGCAATCAGTGGAGATCATTATCAAACTGAAAATAATTACAAAGTATTGGTGTATTACAAAGATTTGGGTGCACGTTATGACCGCCTCATAGGTATAGGTGAAGCGTCTTCAATTGATATTACAAATTAGCTATATGTTTTTTTGAGCGTTTTTTTATTTTGGATTAAACCAATAAGAAATTGTTAAACTAGCATACGGATTAAAGGTAGATTGATATTAATTATTAACTTGTCATAAAAAATACTATTTTAGCAAATAGCTAAAGATTGATTCATTATGGTTCAGCAAGTTACAAGTGGAATTAGAATAAGTGTGGAGACTGTTTTTGAAGGCACTTTTTATAAGAATTATAAAGTTCATTATGCTTTTGGATATAAAGTGACCATTGAAAATCAAAGTAAAGATGCAGTGCAGTTAAATTCTCGTCATTGGCGGATTTTGGACGCGCTAAATAATATCGAAATTATTGAAGGAGAAGGTGTCATTGGCAAAAAACCGGTTATCAAGCCGGGTGAACTTCACACCTACAGATCAGGATGTTTGCTTGCCTCACCGTTTGGTGCAATGCAGGGGCATTACAACATGGTCAACTTTACAAAATCCAATGATTTAAAGGTTTACATTCCTACATTTAAACTAAGTGCTCCGTTTGCCTTAAATTAAAATAAAAAACGCGCCCTCTTATAGTCCAAAAAAATTTGTTATTAATATTATCTGCAAATTTTATAATTCTATGTTTTTCGCGCACTGACAACGGAGGTTCTAAAACGTAATTTACGGCTGAACTCATGTCATAATTAAGCTTAGCTTCTCAAAAAAAACACGCTCCAATGCACCTTATTTAGGTGTAGCTCATTCCTATAAAACAACATTCCATTTTTAACGTCCTTTTAGCAGGAAATCAGCCATTAAAACATACAATTTTTTGTACCTTTGGCACTTAAATTTTTAAACTTTCAAACTAAAATACTCATGGGAAAAGGATTTTTCAAGGTACCAGTAGCAGTAAATGAACCAGTAAAGACATATGCACCAGGATCGCCTGAACGCGAAGCTGTTTTAGCTGAATATGCAAAAATGTACAAAAGCACAGTTGATGTTCCATTATATATCAATGGAAAGCACATAAAAACCAACAACACCAGAACCATGTCTCCGCCACATGATCATAAACATGTAGTGGGCACCTACCATTTAGCTGAAAAGAAACATGTTGAAGAAGCGATAGAAACATCATTAGCAGCACGACAAGCTTGGGCTGATTTACCTTGGGAACACCGTGCTGGCATTTTCCTTAAAGCTGCAGAATTGATTGCCGGTCCTTACCGGGCAAAGATTAATGCTGCAACCATGATTGCCCAATCAAAAACCATTCATCAAGCTGAAATTGATTCAGCCTGTGAGCTGATTGACTTTTTAAGATTTAATGTTCAGTTTATGACTGAAATCTTTAATGATCAGCCAGCAAGTACAAGTGATGCATGGAACAGAATAGAATATAGACCTCTAGAAGGTTTTACTTATGCAGTTACTCCATTCAATTTTACAGCCATTGCAGGCAACCTGCCATCATGTATGGCTTTGATGGGAAATGTGGTAATTTGGAAGCCTAGTAATCATCAAATTTACTCTGCAAAAGTAATTATGGACGTTTTTGAAGAAGCTGGCGTTCCGGCAGGGGTGATCAACGTTGTTTTTGGTGATCCTGCGATGATTACAGAAACCGTAATGGCAAGTCCGGATTTTTCAGGATTACATTATACAGGATCAACTAGTGTATTCCAGAATTTGTGGAAACAAATTGGAAATAACATCGCAAACTATAAAACATATCCAAGGATTGTTGGAGAAACCGGAGGAAAAGATTTTATCGTAGCACATAAGACTGCTGATGCGAAGCAAGTAGCCACAGCTATTGTTAGAGGAGCTTTTGAATTTCAAGGTCAAAAGTGTAGCGCAGCTTCTAGAGCTTATATTTCTAAAAGCATTTGGGCTGACGTTAAAAAGTATGTCATTGAAGATTTAAAAACCATTACGCTAGGCTCTCCAGAAGACATGAGTAATTTTATGACTGCAGTAATTCATGAAGCGTCATTTGATAAATTGGCAAGTTATATCGACAAGGCCAAAAATGACAAAAACGCCACTATCATTTCTGGAGGAAATTATGATAAAAGCAAAGGTTACTTTATAGAACCTACCGTTATTGAAACTACTGATCCAAAATATAGCACAATGTGTACTGAACTTTTTGGACCTGTAATAACTGTATATGTATATGATGACAAAGATTACAGCGCCACACTGCAACTTGTTGATGGTACCAGTGAATATGCGTTAACAGGTGCTATTATCGCAAAAGACCGTTATGCAATTGATGAAGCCACAAAAGTGCTTCAAAATGCAGCTGGAAACTTTTATATAAATGACAAACCAACAGGGGCCGTAGTTGGCCAGCAACCATTTGGTGGTGCAAGAGCCTCAGGAACAAACGATAAGGCTGGAAGCGCACAAAATTTATTACGTTGGATCTCTCCACGTATGATTAAAGAAACTTTTGTCACTCCTGTAGACTACAGATATCCATTTTTAGGATAATCAAATTATAGTTCATAAAAAAAATCCTCAAACATTGTTTGGGGATTTTTTTTTATATTTCACCTGAAGATTACTAGTATCCATTAATTACAAATACAGTCTACCCCTTATATTTTAAAGGTAAATGCACCAACTTTTTGGTCTCAAAAAAGTCTTCCTTATAATAATTGGAAAGATTATAAACCGTCGCTTTCGGGAAATCTATCAGCTCTTCGGCCAAATCACCACCCTTTAAATAAATAATACCATTCTTAATATCGTGGTTTTGTTTTTTTGCCACCTTGTCTTTTACCCAATGCACAAAGGTAGGCATGGCCGCTACAGCCCTACTCACTACAAAATCATAGGTATCCTTAATATCTTCCACACGACAGTGGGAGGTTTTGACATTAGTTAATCCTAGGCCCGCAACCACTTCATCGACAACTTTTAATTTTTTAGCAATACTGTCCACCAAGTGAAAACTTGTTTCAGGAAATAGTATCGCCAATGGTATTCCAGGAAATCCACCACCCGTACCAACATCTATTACTTTAGACCCTGGCTTAAAAGACATAAATTTTGCAATAGCCAAAGAATGCAGCACATGTCTTAAATACAATTCGTCAATATCCTTACGGGATACCACGTTAATTTTAAGATTCCAATCTTTGTAGAGTTCCTCTAGCTGCTGAAACTGCTGCAATTGCAGTGCAGTTAAATCTGGAAAATAATGTTTAATAAGATGCATTCCGTTTAATTTTTCAGCAAAAATAGGTAATTTTAAATGGATATTTTTAGCATATTCTTATCACCATCGCGGCAATAAATGATTATCTTTGCGTTTTCCGAGTACGATGGCTTGATATTTGAAGTTATCGCAGTAAATACAATAACATGACACAACAAACTCTCTCCTTTTCCAGAAATGATTCCGCAAAATTCTTTAGAACCTTAAATAAACGTGTTAACGATTATTTTAAAGAAAATAACATCAAAAGAACTGGAAATTGGCGACTTTGGGTCAAAACAGTGGTAATGTTCTCTTTGTTCCTAACACCCTACTTTTTAATTCTCACACTCGATTTACCAGCATGGGCAATGGTACTTCTAACTATTGTTATGGGTGTTGGAATGGCTGGTGTAGGTATGAATGTGATGCATGATGGCAATCATGGCGCCTACTCCAATAAAGAATGGGTTAACCGTTTAATGGGAAGTAGTATTTACATATTGGCAGGAAACGTTTATAACTGGAAAGTCCAACATAATGTTTTACATCACACCTATACAAATATTCATGGTCATGATGAAGATTTAGAAGCTGGCCGCATCCTACGTTTTTCTAAGCATTCAAAATGGCATAAGCACCATAAGTTTCAACATTATTATTCAGTATTACTTTATGGACTCTTAACCATTAATTGGGCAATTACTACTGATTACCTTCAAATGAAACGGTATTTAAAACGCAAGTTATCATACGGAAAATTTCCTAACCCTCGCACGGAATGGAGTAAGCTTGTTATTTCTAAAATAATTTATGTTTCTATATGGATTGTACTGCCATTAGCATTAACAAACATCGCTTGGTGGCAAGTATTGCTCGGATTTTTTATAATGCACTATGTGGCTGGACTCATTTTAAGCGTGGTATTTCAATTAGCGCACGTTATGGAGGATGCGGAAATGCCATTACCAGAAGACAATGGGACAATGAAAAATTCTTGGGCCATTCACCAATTGGAAAACACGATCAATTTTGGCACAAAAAACAAAATTGTGAATTGGTTTACCGGCGGACTGAACCATCAGGTAGAACATCATATTTTCCCACATATCAGTCATGTACACTATACCAAGATTTCAAAAATAGTTAGGGAAACCGCATTGGAATTCAATCTCCCATATAAAGAATATAAAACTACACGTAAGGCCATAATAGCGCATTTCAAATACTTGAAAGAAATGGGAATGAAGCCTGCATTACAAGCTTAATCTATATTTATACATGAATTTACTTTCAGACAGAATTTTAAACATGGCTACGTCTGCCACTCTTGCAATGGCTGCTAAGGCTCGAGAATTAAGAGCAGAAGGAAAAGACATTATCGGCTTAAGCCTTGGTGAACCCGATTTTAACACACCAGATTACATTAAAGACGCCGCTATTAAGGCCATCCACGAGAATTATAGTGCCTACACGCCTGTTGATGGCTATGTAGAACTTAAGGATGCCATTATCACAAAATTTAAACGCGATAACAACCTTACCTATAATTACAATCAAATTGTAGTATCTACGGGCGCCAAACAATCACTAGCCAATCTTGCTGCAGTATTACTGAACAAGGGCGATGAAGTCATCCTACCATGTCCTTATTGGGTAAGCTATGCTGATTTGGTGAAATTAAACGATGGTGTGCCTGTTGAAGTACCCACTACTATTGCTACTGATTTTAAAATGACGCCAGAACAATTGGAAGCTGCAATAACACCAAAAACAAAAATGCTTTGGTACAGTTCTCCGTGCAACCCTAGTGGCTCTGTATACAGCAAAGAAGAATTGCGTGGTTTGGCTGATGTCCTTAAAAAATACCCAAATATTATCGTTGTTTCTGATGAAATCTATGAGCATATTAATTTTTCAGGACAACATGCAAGTATGGCGCAGTTTGATGACATGTACGACCGTACGGTGACTGTCAATGGTGTTTCGAAAGCATTTGCAATGACGGGATGGCGTATTGGCTACATTGGAGGCCCAGAAAAAATTGCGCGTGCATGCAACAAGATGCAAGGCCAAATAACCAGTGGCGCTAACTGTATTGCTCAACGTGCTGTAATTACTGCCTTAACAGAATCTCCTTCTAAAGTTCAGTTTATGATTGATGAATTTAAAGTTCGTCGTGATTTAGTGCTTGATTTACTCAAAGACATTGAAGGCTTTAAAACCAATGTACCTGAAGGCGCTTTCTATGTCTTCCCAAATATTTCTTATTATTTTGGCAAGACTTTGAGGGGCAAAACTATTACTAATGCTTCAGATTTTTCATTGTACTTATTGGAAGAAGCACTAGTAGCCACTGTTGACGGCGGAGCTTTTGGAAATCCTGACTGTATCAGAATTTCATATGCAGCATCCCAGGACCAAATTGTGGAAGCTATGACACGCATTAAGTCTGCCGTAAGTTAATTTTATTTACTTTTATCATCATATCAAAGCCACTTATATAGTGGCTTTTTTATTTTGAAAAAATATTAACAGCCATAATATATCACGGTAGATTTTAGAATTAATGTATTTCCAAGACAAAACACATTATTCTGCTTTAGCACAGAATTTCATCCTAAACATTTTGCAGCCTCAGTAAACACTACAGACCCATACTAAACCTTCACATAAACCAACTATGGTTCAACGGTTTGAAACTTCAATTATCCCAAAAAATACACTTTAAAAAAAACTGTTAAATTTGACGATCGATTATTTTTAATTCACTCATTATAAGTGTTTTATGATTATCAATTTCAAAATAACACTTACCATATCATTAACGTTTTAACGGTTTTTTTGTTAATATTTGCATTATTTAACATAGCCTATTGTTTTATATTTAATTTATGATTTCATTTGCTGCCATAATTCTAACATTTCAATAAATGAAAACAAAATTTAGTCTAATTCTAACACTTTGTCTAGTGTTAATTGCACAAATTACATTTGCGCAGCAAAAAACAATTTCGGGAACCGTTTCTGACGAATCTGGTATTCCATTGCCTGGAGTGAATATTTTGGTCAAAGGAACTACTACAGGAACTCAAACTGATTTTGATGGAAAGTTTTCCATAAGCGCTAAAGTTGGTGATGTTTTATCATTCTCTTTCGTAGGATTACAATCCAAAGAAGTTACTGTAACTTCATCAAACACAATTAATCTGACAATGGCAGAGGATGCCGCTGTATTGGATGAAGTTGTAGTGGTAGGGTACGGTGTGCAAAAAAAGTCGGAAGTTACAGGTGCTATCTCAAGCATTTCTGGCTCTGACTTACAAGGCTTGGTAACGCCAAGTTTTGAGTCGCAACTTGCCGGTAGAGCTGCAGGAGTTCAAGTCACTTCAAACAACGGAATTATTGGTGAAGCTCCAAGAATTCGAATTAGAGGTATCGCTTCAATTGGATCTGGCACTTCGCCATTAATTGTTGTGGATGGTATGCCTATTTATTCAGGTAACGTGGGTGGATATGCATCCGCAAATGGATTGGGAGACATTAATCCAAATGACATTGAATCTTATGAAATTCTAAAGGATGGTGCCGCTACTGCGATATATGGATCTAGAGCTGCTAACGGAGTAATTTTAATTACGACAAAAAAAGGTAAAAGAGGAGCCATGAAAGTAAGTTACAACAATGTAACTGGATTTGCACAAGCCATCAAAACTTTCGATCTTTTAGAAACGCCTGATTTTATCCTCATCAGCAATGAAAAAAGAACCAATAGAAACCAAACAGCTTGGGCAGTTGGAAACGAATTCAACACTGATTGGCAAGACGCAGTTCTAAATTCGAACGCTCTTCAAACCGACCATAGTCTTTCTTTTAATGGCGGTTCTGATGCCACTAAATATTTCTTTTCTATGGGCTACGCCAATCAAGAAGGTGTTGCTGTAGCAAATAGTTTAGCGCGCTATAACTTAAGAGCAAGCCTAGAACACAACCTCAACAAGTGGCTGACCATAGGAGGAAGCATTGCAGTTACAAGAACTGAATACGAAGGTCTAAATACTGGGATGAATTCATTGTCTGGCAACATTTTTAACGCTACAAGACAACTTCCAAATACTCCAATTTTTAATGCTGACCATCCATCAGGATACAACTTGTCTAGCGATAGTAGCGTTGTTGGACAATGGGACAATACAGACCCTGTAGGCGATAACATTTCAAACATTGCCTATGTATTGGCCAAAAATAAATACAAATCAAAAGTGAACCGAACCATTGTAAACACATTTGCCTCTATCGATTTATTTGATGGCTTAAATTACAGGTTTCAAGCAAGTGCTGACAACCCACTAACTTCAGGTTTTCTATATTGGAACCCTGTTCATGGTGATGGCAGAGGATCTAATGGTAGATTACAGAACAATAACACCGATTTATTAAGATGGAACATTCAAAACATTCTTTCCTATAACAAATCATTTGCTGATGCACACAATGTTGGCGCTACTTTAGTTGCTGAATATCAAAAGGAAAAGAATCAGTCCTTCTTTGGGGTGGGAACAGATCTACTAGATGAATTCTACAACCAGAATTTAGTAACAAACGCTTATGGTACACAAGAATCAGGTGGTAGTGTAACTGAGAATGGCATCATCTCTTATGTTGGACGAATAAGCTATAATTATAAACAAAGATATTTCCTTCAAGGATCTATTAGACGTGATGGTATTTCAAAATTAAGTGAAGCTAAGCGTTGGAATAACTTTACAGGATATTCTGCAGGTTGGAATATTGCCAATGAAGAGTTTTTTAGAGACATTAAAGGTACTATAAACGAATTCAAAATTAGAGCTTCCTATTCTGAAGTAGGAAACACAGAAATAGGCAGCTATCCTTATTTAGGTCTAACATCAGCTTCGCAATATGGTACCTTAAACGGAATTGCCTTCACACAGTTTGGTAATGACCAGTTGCTATGGGAAACAAGCAAGAAAACCGACTTTGGCCTAGACTTAGGAATGTTCAACAATAAATTGAGATTCAATTTTGATTACTACAAAAATGACATCGACGGATTGATTCTAGATGTACCAATTGCAGCATCATTGGGGGTTCCTGGTAACAGAGTTAAGAAAAATATTGGCGCTATGTCTAATAAAGGCTATGAATTTGGTGTAGACTACAGAGCTGTCTCCAATGCTAAATTCAACTGGAATATTACTGCCAACTTAACCATGGACAAAAACGAAGTTTTAAGTATTCCTGACGGTCAGGATATTTTGGGGGGCACATTCTCAGATGCCAATATTGCCCAAAACTTAATTATTAGAGAAGGGCAACCAATCAACTCCATCTATGGCTACAAGTATTACGGTGTAAACCCAGCTAATGGTAACCCAGTATATTATAAAGCTGATGGAACTTTAGTACAAGGCAACTTAGCAACAGCAACCTATTTCGTATTTGACCCGAGCAACCCTTCTGATTTGTCTCAAGCATCTTCTTTAAGTGCTGGTACAGATAGAGTTATTTTAGGCACTACCTTACCGAAATATTACGGATCAGTAATTAATCGTTTTACGTATGACGCGTTTGATTTAACGTTTATGTTCCGCTTTAGTGGTGGCAACAAGATTTTCAACTCAACTCGTAGAGATTTGGTGACACAAAACTTGAATAACAACAGTACAGAAATTTTGGGTAGATGGCAAAGTGTTGAAAACCCTGGCGACGGTGTAACTCCAAGACTATGGGCAAGCAGCAACACATTTACGAACCTTACAGGTGTGACAACATCTCGATTTTTGGAGGATGGCGATTTTATTAGCTTAGACAATCTAACATTGGGTTATCAAATTCCAAAATCATTTACTGACCGCGTAAAAGTTGATATGATTAGACTATTCGTTCAAGGCCAAAACTTACTTACCATTACCGATTATAAAGGTTTAAATCCTGAAATGGAATCTGGAGGTGTTGATTTAAACGGTACTCCAAGAGCTAAAATTTTATCTTTTGGTTTAAATGTTAATTTATAATATTAAAAAGAAATGAAAACAATATTTAAATATTTAGCAATTACTTGTCTTGGAATCGGTATGGTTTCATGTTCAGAGGAAGCTATTCTAGATTTGAGTCCGATCAATAATATTTCTATTGACGACGCTTTCTCGTCTCCAACCTTAATTGAAAGTTCCATAAACGGAATGTACAATGCGGCAGCAATTGGCCAATATAACAGTACTAACCCTAATGGTGGTAGAGGTTATGTTTGGGGTGCTGCCTTTGTTGAGCAAGGAGACACTAGAGGTGAAGACGTTGTAAATACTGCAACATTCTACCAACTCACTTACACAGCAACTTATGACGCTACAACAGCAAACAATGTGTACTATTGGATTGATGGTTATAGATTAATCAACAGAGCCAATTTGGTAATAGAAGGTGTTACTAAAGCCGTTGAAAACGGAATTATCAGTTCTGAAATTGGCAACAACTATATAGGTCAAGCTAAATTCTTAAGAGCTATTACACATTTCGAACTGTCCACATTCTTTGCTCGTCCATATAACTTTTCATCTGGCGCCACACATCCCGGCATCCCATACAGAGAAGTAGGTATTGATACGCAAGCTGAAATCGATTCTGAACTTCTGAAAGGGAGAAATACGGTTGCAGAAGTTTATGCAAAAGTTTTAGCTGATTTAGATTCTGCTGAATCATTAATTACCAACACTCAGTTGACAAAAGCCAGTAAAAATGCAGCAATTGCATTTAAGACTCGCGTTTATTTACATATGAGAAATTGGAATAAGGTAATAGAGGAAGGTAATAAGCTTGCGGGCGCCTATACTTTAACAGCAGAGCCTGATGGTGTATTTGATGACAATTATGGCAACACAGAATCCATATTTTCTATCCTGCACGCCGCAACAAACAATCCTGGAGTAAATGCAGCACTGGCATCACAATACAACAGAAGACGTTTGGTATCTGTCAGTCCAATTATCTGGAGAGACCCAAGCTGGTTGGTAGATGACAAGCGTCGATCCGAAACATATGAAGCTGGAGTTCCAACAGGAATGGTATTTACATTCTCCGGTAGAGTATACACCGCAAAATATAGAGACGGTGTCAATTATACTGACGCAGCTCCTGTAATCAGGTACGCAGAGGTATTATTAAATATGGCAGAAGCGCACGCTAGAAAATCTACGCCAGATTTATTGATGTCTTTAGAACTATTAAACAAAGTAAGAAATAGAGCATTAGCCTCTCCATTAACCCAAGCATATACAGTAGCATCATTTACAACGCCTGCTGCTATGGTAGGTGCCATTATTAAGGAACGAAGAATTGAATTCTTAATGGAAGGTAGACGTTGGTCAGATATCCACAGATTACAGAATGATGATTTACAACCTATAGATGGCATTCCTCAAAAAGTAGCCAATGGAAACCCTCCTGCTTCTGCATTTGTTTTGGGAACACCATACACAGGACCTTACGGTGTTGACGCCATTCCAGGTACAGACCCGAGATTTTTGTGGCCAATTCCACAAGTAGAACTTGATGCCAACCCAACCTTAGCTGGACAGCAAAATCCAGGCTGGTAAACGATCGTTTGAGTTAGTCTATAAATGATGGTACCTCCTAATTAAAACCTAGGTTAAACCAGTAAAAAGAAGCCGTTTCGAAATTCGAGACGGTTTTTTTATTTAAATCGAGCCTCAGGCTAAAAACTAGGTTAAACACTTGAGAACTTTATAAAACCGGATGAGAAACATTGAAAGCTTATGAGTCTTTAATGACTGATGCGAATCACCAGTCCATTTGTTCTATATTTTATACACAAGGCACACACAACGGTTAATATAAAATGCGCCCGGAGATATACTCAAAAAGAGCACCCATACATCAATGGAAAAGAGGTCTTTCTTTACTTTATTTATCTGTTCCTCCAGAAAAATGGCGTCATCAATATAAGAACAGTAAATAATTCCAAACGTCCTAAGAGCATTAAGAAAGATGCCCACCACTGTGCCAAGGGTGGTAATGCCGCATAATTATTCACAGGACCAAAGGCACCCAAAGCAGGACCTATATTACCTAAACTGGAAGCGGACAGACCAATAGCAGATTGAAAATCAATATTGAAAAATGAGAACCCTAGAGCCCCTACAATAAAAGAGAGCATGTATAAAATAAAAAATCCGAGAATATTATACACCACAACCCCAGGTATTGCTTTGGTATTATATCGAACTGGCAATACGGCGTTGGGATGCAGAGCACGTTTAAATTCTAAAAATCCATTTTTAATTAAAATCAGATGGCGCACAACCTTAACACCACCAGAGGTGCTCCCAGCAGAACCACCCAAAAACATTATTCCGAAGAAAAAGACCAGTAAAAATGGGGTCCACAAAGTATAGTCAGCGGTAATAAATCCTGTGGTAGTAATCACTGTCAATACTTGAAACAACGCGTGACGAATAACACTTTCCAAACGCCCCCATACCATAGGATGTTCTATTGAAGACAAAGAAAAATCTGCTTTAAAGTAGATGATTAAAGCTGCGATAAGCGTAAAGGTGGCGATAAACTTAAAATACCAGCGCAGTTCTTCATCATTTAACGCTTTTTGCACCTTACCTTTAAAAGCATAATAACTGAGTACAAAATTAGTGCCGGCCAAAAACATAAATACAATAATTATATATTGAATTATAGGGTTGTCGTTCCAATGCGCTACGCTCGCATTTTTAGTTGAAAACCCCCCAGTACTCAGCGTACTCATGGCATGGTTTATAGCGTCAAAAAACGACATGCCAGCTACTTTTAACAAAATGGTTTCGGCTGCAGTATACCCAAAATAAATAAGCCATAATCGCTTAGCGGTATCCGTAATACGCGGGTGCAACTTATCTGCACTAGGCCCTGGGGCCTCGGCAGCAAACAACTGCATTCCCCCAATCCCTAGCAAGGGTAAAATTGCAATGGCCAAAACAATTATCCCCATTCCACCAATCCAGTGCGTTATACTTCGCCAAAACAACACCCCTTTTGGCACAATCTCAATGTCATTTATAATGGTTGCTCCCGTAGTAGTATAACCTGACATGGTTTCGAATATTGCACTGGTAAAGCTCGGTATAACCTCAGTAACCATATAGGGCAAAGTGCCTGAAACAGCCATTACAATCCATCCGAAAGTAACCACCATATAACCCTCCCGTTTATTCATTTCTTTGCGATGGTTTTTAGTAACCAGCATGGTAAACACGCCAATTAATAACACTGCCAATCCAGAAAGAAAAAGCTTTAAGGTTACACCATCATTATAGATAAGACTGATTAAAGTGGCCAACAACATAAAACCGCCGTTAAATAATAATAACAACCCAAAAAAATGGAAAATGATTTTGTAATTAATTTTCATTGTACTCTTTGCAACATAACGAACTTCTATGCATCATGGCACTTATAGGAAGTACCATTATCTAAATTCGACTGTAAGTTTTATTAAAAGAAGAATTTTTCAACCTGTGTAATAGCCCTTGGTAAACAACAGACTACCACCCGATCTCCGGCCATCACCTTAAAATCGCCTAAAGGAATAATTCCTGTTCCATTTCTGATGACACCACCAATAATCGCTGATCGCGGAAAATCTAAATCCTTTATTAATTTATCTGTGATTTTTGATCGTTTCTTAACGACAAATTCCAATAATTCCGCATTCATATTGTTGAGCTTAGTCATGGCAACCACCTCACCTTTCCGGATATATCGAAATATATTATTGGCGGCCAAAAGCTTTTTATTAATGAGCGTATCAATCCCTATAGATTGCGATAATTGATAGTAATCCATATTTTCAACCATCGCGATAGTTTTTCTGACCCCTTTGGATTTTGCTACTAAGCAAGACATAATATTGGTTTCCGAATTTCCGGTAACCGCAATAAAAGCATCCATTTTACTGATGTTCTCCTCTTCCAACAACTCCACATTTCGACCATCACCATTAATAATGAGCGCGTTTGGCAAATCGTCAGCAAGTTCAAACGCCACATCCTTATCACTTTCCACAAGTTTCACATTAAATTTGCTAGCACATAAATCTTTAGCCGTTTTATGCCCAATTTTACTTCCGCCTAAAATCATGATGTTTTTAACATCCAATCTGACTTTTCCCGAAAGCTCAAACAGTTCTTCATCACCACCTTTTGAGGTAATAAAAACAACCTTATCACCTTCTTTAAATTGCGTATCGCCACGCGGAATAATGGTATATTGTGTACCAAAACGTTGTATAGCAATGGGAACAAAATGGAGTTCAGGGAAAACCTCTGCGGCTTCTTGTACCGTTTTATCCACAAATGTTGCGGTTCTCGACAATCTTAAACTTAACATGGTTAACGCTCCAGACTCAAACTCATAACTATCGTTAAAACCATATTGATTTAACAATAATTCAATTTCACTTGCAGCCAATGATTCAGGAGAGATCAATTCATCTATCCCAAACTTAGCGAATCCAACCTCATCTTTCTGATCAATAAATTCGGCATTAGAGATTCTTGCAATAGTTCTTTTTGCTCCGAGTTGTTTGGCCAAAACACAGGCTGTAATATTTGTAGTTTCAGAAGAGGTCACGGCAATAAACAAATCGGCAGTGGCAATTCTCGCATCCTTTAATACCGCAATAGAAGTGGCATCACCTTTTATTACCCTAATGTCCAAATGGTCTATAGCGTAAACTAGGCTTTCCTTTTTCGTATCTAGTAGCGTAATTTCTTGCGATTCGTACGATAATAATTTTGCCAAATGAAATCCAACCTCACCTGCGCCTGCAATGATTATTTTCATTAGTAGAAGTATTCAAAAAAACGTACAAATATAAGATTTTAAAATGGCTCTATTTCAATTTACTGAGGATTATAATAGAATTAAAGCTGCTCATTATAAACTTGCTATCTTACAACGTTAAATTATAAAAACCGACACATCGCTACTTTTGTAAAGGTGATGGCAACTTAACAATGAAAAAATATGTAATTTTGCCAAAAATATTGGAATGTCAGAAAAAGTAAAGCCATACAAGGACAGTCAGTTAAACAAAAAACAACAGGTAGCACAAATGTTTGACAATATTTCTAAAGAGTATGATGGATTAAACCGCGTGATTTCTTTTGGAATTGATGTTAAATGGCGAAAAAAAGTTGTTGACATTGTGGCAAAGTCAAAAGCCAAGCGTATTTTAGATATTGCAACCGGCACAGGCGATTTGGCTATCAATTTAGCGCAAACTGAAGCTCAGGAAATTATTGGTTTAGATATTAGCGATGGCATGCTTGAAGTGGGACGCAAAAAAATTGCTGAGAAAAAATTGAGCGACAAAATTACCATGACGCTTGGCGATTCTGAAAACATCCCCTTTGAAGACAACAGTTTTGATGCGATTACGGTAGCTTTTGGGGTACGTAATTTTGAGAATTTAGAAAAGGGCCTGGCAGAAATTCTACGCGTGTTGAAACCTCAGGGCACTTTCGTGATTTTAGAAACCTCCGTTCCCACTAAAACACCATTTAAACAAGGTTATAAAGTATATTCTAAATACATCTTGCCAACCATAGGCAAAGTCTTTTCAAAAGATCGTTCCGCTTATTCGTATTTAAGCGAATCTGCATCGGTTTTTCCATATGGTGAAACCTTAAACAATATTTTAAGACAAATTGGGTTTAGTAATGTTGAGGATTTACCTCAAACTTTTGGCGTTGCAACAATTTACAAGGCCACAAAATTATAAACCCCAATTGAACTCGAATCTCGTCACAATGAAAAGAACAGTCCTAGTTATCGTGCTTTTATTGATGTACACATCGGCATCTGCACAATTATTTTCAAAAGAAAAAATAGCAAATCAAGAAAACTTCGACAAAGACTTTTTGACTTGGGGTTATTTTTTGGGTTTCAACAGTTATGATTTTAAATTTCAATACAATGCCGACCAAGCAAATCGTCCTGATATTGGTGTAGAAACCACCATTGGCTTTAACGTAGGATTAGTTGGAGATATGCGTATTAACGAGTATCTAAATCTCCGTTTTGAGCCTGGTCTTTACATTACACGTAGAAATTTGGAATATGATGAAACCATGCAATATGACCCTTATTTTTATGACAATACATACAATCCTGGCGACTTATTTAGAGAAGTGAAATCCACTTATATCCATTTCCCTTTATTGTTAAAAGTTTCCACCAAACGTATCAATAACTTCAAACCATTTGTTGTTGGTGGCGTATCTACGGCCTTAAACTTATCCAGTAACGAAGAAAACCCTGATGACAATGCTTCAGGACAATTTCGCACTAAAACAGGAATGCTCTTTTATGAATTAGGTTTTGGAATCGATTTTTATCTAGAGTGGTTTAAGTTTACGCCATCTATTAGAGGCGTCTTTGCTATTAACGATGAATTGGTTAAAGACAAAGATCCACAAAGCCCATGGACTGGGAACATCGATAAAATGCAAACCCGTGGCGTCTTTATCAATTTTACATTTCAGTAAATTTTGGTGATTAGGTTTAAATTATTTTTATAGAGTTTAAAGGCAATTTGTTCTTGTATATCTTTTAAAAATTTGCAATATGACTATTTAATTGGAAAAAAAGTGCGCACTACAAATGCAAAGCGCAGATCAATTCTTCCTCTCCCACAACCTCAAACCTGAAACCTCAAACCTCAAACCTCACCCCGTCTTTTAAATTCACTCAATAAAATTGCAGTGGCCGTAGCCACATTTAAACTCTCAGTAGATTGGTGTACACTAAAGCTAGGAATACTCAGTCGGTGATCAACCAAGCTTTCAATTTTATCGGAAATACCACTGCCTTCATTACCCATAATCAGTATGCCATCTTTGGGCAATGCAGTATCGTAAACATTGTTGCCGTCCATAAAAGTACCAAATTTTTGACCGTGGGTTGATCTTAAAAATTCCTCCAAATCTACATAACTTACCTGTACTCTACTTAATGAACCCATTGTGGCTTGCACTACTTTCGGATTATAACAATCTACCGTCGTATAACTACATACAATTTGCTCCACACCAAACCAATCGCAAAGTCTGATAATTGTTCCCAAATTACCGGGATCACGTACAGCGTCTAACGCAACTGTCAGTTTGTTGGCGACTATTTTATGTGTTTCAGGAATTTCAAATATCGCCAATACTTCCTGAGGCGTCGTTAAGGCACTTATTTTTTTTAACTCGGTGTTCGTTATCAAGCTAAACTGATCAGCGGCTACATTATAAGTATCAGTCACCGCAAACAAATGATTTAGAGTGTAGGATGACTTTAAAAACTCATCCACTGCCTTTTTGCCTTCTACAACAAACAGTTGATATTTTGAACGCTGTTTTTTCTGCCCAAGGCTTGTAATTAATTTTATTTGATTTTTTGTTACCATTAAAATCTATTTACTTTTGTTACGTTATAAATTCCGTTAAGGATTTAAGTAATAGCTGATATACCATCTAGAAAAACAGTAAATTTGAACTCATCAACACATATGTCAATTTCACTTTGAAACTTAAGGTAGCAAAAATATCATTTATTACAACACTATTCCTAATGTTGTCGTCCTGTAATGCGGTAAAACGGCTTAGTAGCGATCAGTACTTATTGACGGATAATACTATTCACGTTAACGATAAAAAAAATAATACGGACGCCCTTAACAGTTTAATTTATCAAAAACCCAATGGTAAATTCCCTTTATTTGGAATTCCAATACGACTCCATATTTATAATTTGGCTCGACCGAATATTGATTCAATTTTAGATGCTAAATATAGAAATCCCAACGACCCGAAAACTGGACTCAAGAATTTTTTATCCCTAAAACAATACGAAGCGCTAATCAACTCCAAGCGCACCTTTAATGGTTGGCTAAAAACTACTGGAGAGCCCCCTGTTATTGTTAACCCAGCAAGAGCTGAAAAATCGACAGCCAATTTAAAGACCTATTATTATAAAAATGGATGGTTTAATGCAGATGCACACTTTGAAATAGACACCGTTGATACCAAAAGAGCTGAGGTCAATTATTTTGTAAAAACCGGCGATCCTTATTTTTTAGATTCGATTAGAACTAAAATATACACGCCAATTATAGACACACTTTATAAAGACATCAAAAAGAACTCCTTATTGGTAAAAGGCGACCAGTTTAAAGAAATCAATCTCACAAACGAGCGCGAGCGCATGACTACTGAATTGCGAAATTCGGGACTCTACCACTTTGCCCAAGATTACATTACTTTTGAAATTGACACCATTGGCACCAATAAAAAAGTCAATACCGACATTATTGTACAAAACCGAATTATCAGGTATGACGATTCTATTGAAGTCAGACCATTCAAGGTTTATAAGATTAAGGACGTGAACATTTTTACAGATGACACCTATCAAAACAAAGATGCCATTCCAACAGACACCATCAATTACAAGGGGTTTAACATCTACAGTTACGGCAAGTCAAAATACCGCGCAAAAGCCTTAACAGATGCAGTTTTCATCACTAAAGGGAGCATATTTAAAGACATCAACAGAACCCGAACCTATCGCCATTTAAGCGAACTTAGGACCTTTAGATACCCTAATATTGAATACGTTGAAGATGTTAAGGACACCACACTGACCACTAACATCTATCTCATTCCAAAAAAGAAGTTTGGTCTTAATTTTAATGCTGAAGTATCACAAAGCAATATCCAAACCATCGGATTTGCATTTAGTGGCGGATTATTGATCCGAAACGTATTTAGAGGTGCAGAAACATTGGAAGTCTCCGGGTTAAGTTCAATTGGCGCTTCAAAAGATGCAAAAAACACTAAGGATGCTTTTTTCGATATCACAGAAGTTGGTGCTACGGTTAAACTCACCATTCCGCGTTTATTTTTTCCTGTGAATACAGATAAAGTCATTCCCAAGTACATGTCGCCTAGCACAAGAATTCTTGCCGCGGCAACAAGTCAACGCAACATCGGACTAGACAAACAGACCTTTACCGGAAATTTGAGCTACAATTGGTATCCTAACCAAAGAGTGACCAATACCTTAGACTTGTTTAATGTACAATTTGTAAAAAATCTTAACGCCGACAACTATTTTGGGGTCTATCAAAACTCGTTCAGCAGCCTCAATAACATTGCAAAAGACATCCGATACATTGACACTGACGAGACTTTAAGCATCCCCAATGGTGCTAACATTTTTATTGAAGAGGTCCTCAACAATAACACTAGCATAGCCCCTACTGATGATGCATATAAAACAATCAGCAACATAGATCAAAGAAAAACAAGACTGACGGAAAACAACTTGATCATTTCCTCAAGTTTCAATTATATTAAGAACAGAAGGGAAAATATTTTTGACAATGATTTTTCTATCATCCGATTTAGAGTAGAGTTTGCGGGAAATATCTTAGCTACCATCGCAAATATTGCAAACTCACCTAAAAATGACAATGATCGCTACGACATTTTTGGGGTAGCATTTTCACAATACACCAAAACTGAATTTGATTATGTTAAATATTGGGATTTGGGTCAAAAAAGTGTATTTGCGCTAAGGAGTTATTTTGGTATTGCAGTTCCTTATGGCAATTCAGAAAACATTCCGTTCTCCAAAAGTTTCTTTGCTGGAGGTCCTAATGACAACCGGGCTTGGACGGCTTACAATTTAGGCCCGGGGAGTTTAAAATCCACCAACGAGTTTAATGAAGCCAACCTAAAACTACACTTCAGCGTTGAGCAACGCTTTAATATGTTTGGTGCGCTGTTCGGTGCATTTTTTATAGATGCCGGTAATATTTGGAATGTTTTTGACAACGTGACCGACGAGGCACAAACCTTTGACAGCTTAAGCTCATTAAAAGATATTGCGGTAGGCTCAGGCTTTGGTTTGCGTTATGATTTCAGCTTTTTTGTACTGCGTGGTGATATTGGTTTCAAAACCTATGACCCCTCCTACAGTCTAGGCAACCGTTGGTTTAAAGATTACAACTTCAACAATGCTGTTTACAATATAGGCATCAACTATCCATTTTAAATGTTACTGATCAGTTTACTTCAATAAATCATCAGTCTTCAACCACATTTATATGCTTATCACCCAGTTTTCCAAAAGCGGTAACGGATACATATGTGGACCACATGCTATATTTAAGACAAAAACAATTGATGCTGCTAACTACAAGGTTTTCGGCACATCAATTACATATTGTTTATAAAAAAGCCCAATCCCAGAACCTTTATTTAGCTTTAAATTCATTATTTTTGAAACTAATTAAACAACTAAAACATTATGAGTCACAACATAAAACCAGGAGTTGCTACAGGCAAGGAGGTACAGGCCATTTTTAAACTGGCAAAAGAAAAAGGCTTTGCTTTACCAGCAGTCAATGTCATCGGATCCAACACCATTAACGGTGTGTTAGAAACAGCAGCGGCCTTAAACGCGCCAGTAATAATTCAATTCTCTAATGGAGGTGCCGTTTTTAATGCAGGAAAAAGTTTGAGCAATGACGGACAAAAAGCAGCAATTGCAGGTGCTGTAGCGGGAGCCAAACATGTACATCTTATGGCTGAAGCTTATGGTGTTCCTGTGATTTTACATACTGACCATTGTGCAAAAAAATTATTGCCTTGGATAGATGGACTTTTAGATGCAAGTGAAAAGCATTTTGAAGAAACTGGCAAGCCATTATACAGTTCGCATATGATTGATCTTTCTGAAGAACCTTTAGAAGAAAACATTGAAATCTGTAAAGAATACCTAAAGCGCATGAGCAAAATGGGAATGACTTTGGAGATTGAGTTAGGTATTACCGGAGGAGAAGAAGATGGTGTTGACAATACAGATGTTGACGACTCTAAATTATACACACAGCCTGAAGAGGTGGCTTATGCTTATGAAGAACTAAGCAAAGTAAGTGATCAATTTACAATTGCAGCGGCATTTGGAAATGTGCACGGGGTTTACAAACCTGGCAACGTCAAACTAACGCCAAAAATTCTAAAGAATTCTCAGGAGTTCTTATCAAAAAAGCACGGTTTACCTCATAATCATATTGATTTTGTATTCCATGGCGGCTCAGGTTCTAGTGTAGAAGAAATCAGGGAGGCAATTGGCTACGGCGTGATAAAGATGAATATTGATACAGATATGCAATATGCATTTATGAGCGGTGTTCGTGATTACTTTACAAAACACGAAGCGTATTTAAAAACTCAAATAGGCAATCCTGACGGTGAGGATTCTCCAAACAAAAAGTATTATGACCCACGTGTCTGGCTAAGAAAAGGAGAAGAAACTTTCGTAGAAAGATTAAAAAAGGCATTTGAAGATTTAAATAACGTAAATACTTTATAACTTTGCACTAATATTTAATCCAGAAGTTCTGATTTAAATGTTGGAAGTCTAAAGGAATTTGAGTTATAAACACAAAAGTTTTGCTTTGGCAAAGCTCTAAAATCATACATCAATATGTCTTGGTTTAAAAGAAAAACTAAAGGAATCACCACTACTACTGAGGAGAAGAAAGACACGCCGAAAGGCTTGTGGTACAAATCTCCAACAGGTAAAATTATAGATACTGAAGAATTAGAGAAAAATTTCTTCGTGAGTCCGGAAGATGGCTATCACGTGAGAATTGGGAGCAAGGAATATTTCCAAATCCTTTTTGACAATAATGAATTCAAGGAGTTAGATCCAAATCTAGCCTCTAAAGACCCTCTAAAGTTTGAGGACACAAAAAAATACCCAGACCGTTTAAAAGCTGCTGAAGCTAAGACCAACCTTAAAGATGCCGTTCGTTGTGCTGTAGGAAAGTCGAAAGGCAAGGATATTGTTGTAGCCTGTATGGACTTTGCCTTTATTGGAGGCTCTATGGGAAGCGTCGTAGGCGAAAAGATTGCTCGTGCTGGGGAGTATGCATTAAAGAAAAAACTACCCTTTGTAATCATTTCAAAATCTGGCGGTGCACGTATGCAAGAAGCCGCTTTATCATTAATGCAATTGGCTAAAACCTCAGCAAAATTGGCCCAATTGGCCGATGCAGGCATTCCATATATTTCCTTGTGTACAGACCCAACAACGGGAGGTACAACAGCGTCTTTTGCAATGTTAGGTGACATTAATATCAGTGAACCTGGAGCGCTTATCGGATTTGCTGGACCACGTGTAGTAAGAGACACTACGGGCCAGGAACTCCCTGAAGACTTTCAAACAGCTGAATTTTTATTGGAACATGGCTTTTTGGATTTTATTACAGAACGAAAAGATTTAAAGAATAAAATCAATCAATATATAGACTTGATTACTAATGCGCCATTAAGGCCATAGGAGTAAATTTATAGAAAAAGCATGCCACAAGACTTGGATTTTAAATAAAATTCTGGTAGTTGTGGCATTCTTTTATGAGATGCTATATTTGCTATGCTTTTCTTAAAAACACTCTAAAAGTGGTACCTACATCTACTCTACTTTCTACGGTAATCTTACCGCCCATGCTCTCCACGTGATTTTTGGTTAAAAACAATCCAATCCCTCTAGCATCGGCACGATTATGGAAGGTTTTCTTAAACTGAAAAAGTTCGGCCTGATGGACCTCCATGTCAATACCCATCCCATTATCATGCACCTCTAATATGATGTAATCTTCAGATTCCAAACTGCGTAAATGCACATAAGACTGACGCTCTTTAGAACTATACTTAATGGCATTGGTTAACAAGTTCAGGATCACACTGTCAAGATATACAGCAACAGCCATCACATTAAATGTTCCATCTACTTCATTGATAAGTTTACACTGCTCATGACGCGCAATTGCATTAATATTGTAAATGGCACTGTCTACAAAATCCTTTAAATTTAAGGAAGTCATTCTTTCTTCAGTACTAAAATCTGATTTTCTAACCTCATTGAGGTTGTCTATCGTACTTTCCAATTGAGATAAGGCCTCCTTAAGCATTAAAAAATTCTCATTATTCTTTAATACTTCCAATTCCTCCTCCATAAATCCAGAAATCACCCCTAAATTGCCCAAGTGTGTCCTGATATCATGTGTAGCGATATGAGCAAAATTCTTGAGTTTTTCATTCTGAATGTTCGCAATATTAGTTATCGCATTCATTTGCCCTATCATTTCCTTCTGACGGGTGATATCCACAATTTGAGATATAAAGTAGAGTGGCGCGCCATCGATTGGACTGCGTTCAAAAGAAACGGAAAGCAAACCCCATATCACTTTCCCAGTTTTATGAAAATAGCGTTTTTCAATTTGATAGCGATTAATAGCGCCATTTAACAATTGCCCTAAAAGCTCCATATCTGCAGCTACATCATCTTTATGTGTAATATCAGGAAAGGTCATGGCATAAAATTCCTCCTCAGAATACCCTAACAAATCCATTAGACTCTGATTGACTTTGACCCATCGGAAATCTAGCCCAACAATGGCTACGCCGTTAGGAGCGTGGTCAAAAATATTTTCAAAAAGTTGGTCTTTAATGTTAACTATTTGTGTAGGCATAAGTTAGGGTGTAAATATTTTAAACAAAAATAATTGCGAATAAAGCACTCTATTAACCCTAAAACGATAATTTGTAGCCAATTCGCTCAAATTATAAACCTTTTAATTTATCTAAACTTACATTCATTGTAACATAATAATTGTTATATTTGCAGCTTGATTCGAAAACCGAGTCGTACATAACAATCATTTACAACAATATTAGCATGTATTTAGATCAGAAAGAGAAAGAAGAAATCTTTACAAAACACGGTAAAGGTGCAAAAGACACAGGTTCTGCAGAAGGGCAAATTGCTTTGTTTACTTACAGAATAAATCATTTAACAGAACATTTAAAAAAGAATCGTAAAGATTTTAATACTGAGCGTTCATTAGTAAAATTAGTTGGTAAACGTCGTGCATTGCTCGATTATCTAACTAAAAAAGATATCTTAAGATATCGTGCTATCGTTAAAGAATTAGGATTAAGAAAATAATCACCATAAAGACCACGCCTTTCAGCGTGGTTTTTTGTTTCTATCATACTCAAGCGTAAGAGTCCACAAAATCGCATATAAGAAGCGAGATCCTGGAATATGTTCAGGACGAAATAGTTTTTCATTGGTCAACACAACACTACACAACAACACAACTTTGTCCGACTTATTTAAGACGGAAACCATTGTTTAATTAGAATTAAAAAAATTATGATTCCAAAAGTTTTTAAAGAGGTCATTGACCTTGGTGATGGACGTACAATATCCATCGAAACCGGAAAATTGGCAAAGCAAGCCCATGGTTCGGTTGTGGTGCAATCTGGAAACTGTATGTTATTATGTACAGTAGTTTCCAATTACAAACAAAGTGACGTTGACTTTTTACCGTTGACCGTAGATTACAGAGAAAAATTTGCTGCCTCAGGACGTTATCCAGGAGGTTTCTTCAAAAGAGAAGCAAGACCAAGTGATGGTGAGGTTTTGACAATGCGTTTAGTAGATAGGGTTTTACGCCCACTTTTCCCAAAAGATTATCACGCTGAAACACAAGTAATGATTCAGTTAATGTCTCATGATGATGATGTAATGCCTGATGCTATGGCTGGATTAGCGGCTTCTGCGGCCATTCAGTTGTCAGATTTTCCGTTTGAATGTCCAATCTCTGAAGCAAGAGTTGGTCGTATTAATGGCGAATTTGTAATCAATCCAACACGTGCACAATTATTAGAATCTGACATCGATATGATGATTGGAGCTTCTGCTGATTCAGTGATGATGGTTGAAGGTGAAATGGATGAGATTTCAGAAGAAGAAATGGCTGAAGCCATTAAATTTGCTCATGAAGCAATTAAAGTACAATGTGCTGCGCAAGTGAGATTGGCTGAAGCTTTTGGTAAAAAAGAAGTTCGTGAGTACGAACCAGAAAGAGAAGATGAAGATTTAGCAAAGAAAATTCACGACTTAGCATACGACAAAGTATATGCTATTGCAAAAGCAGGTTCAGCTAAACATGAGCGTAGCGCTGCATTTGAAGCGATTAAAGAAGATATTAAAGCCACTTTCAGTGAAGAAGAATTAGCTGATTATGGCGGCATGGTGTCTAAATATTACTATAAAGCTGAAAAAGCTGCCATTCGCGATTTAACCTTAAATGAGGGGTTGCGTTTGGACGGTCGTAAGACGGACGAGATCAGACCAATTTGGTGTGAGGTAGATTATTTACCATCTACACACGGTTCGGCAATCTTTACACGTGGAGAAACTCAAGCCTTGGCAACAGTTACCTTAGGTACTTCTAGAGAAGCAAACCAAATAGACATGCCATCATTTGAAGGTGAAGAGCGTTTCTATTTACATTATAACTTCCCTCCTTTTTCAACCGGTGAAGCTAGACCAATCCGTGGCACCTCTCGTAGAGAAGTAGGGCATGGTAACTTGGCACAACGTGCACTAAAAGGAATGGTTCCTGATGAGTGTCCATACACCGTAAGAGTGGTTTCTGA
Source organism: Gelidibacter sediminis (assembly GCF_004364975.1). Classification (GTDB taxonomy): domain Bacteria; phylum Bacteroidota; class Bacteroidia; order Flavobacteriales; family Flavobacteriaceae; genus Gelidibacter; species Gelidibacter sediminis. The sequence goes on from NZ_SOBW01000007.1 coordinate 272,630, forward strand.
AGTATTAGAATCTAATGGTTCTTCTTCTATGGCAACCGTTTGTGCTGGTACAATGGCACTAATGGATGCTGGTGTGAAGTTAACCAAACCAGTTTCTGGTATTGCTATGGGATTAATTTCTGATGGTGATTCTGGAAGATATGCTGTCTTGTCTGATATTTTAGGGGATGAAGATCATTTAGGTGATATGGACTTTAAGGTTACAGGAACGGCAGATGGTATTACGGCGTGTCAAATGGACATCAAGGTAAAAGGATTGTCTTACGAAATATTAGTGAATGCATTAAAGCAAGCACGTAACGGTCGTTTACATATTCTTGAGAAATTGGTAGAAACTATTGCTGAACCTAATGCAGAAGTTAAAGCCCATGCTCCAAAAATGATTACTCGTGTCATTCCTAATGAATTCATTGGTGCATTGATCGGACCAGGTGGAAAAGTAATTCAAGAGCTACAAAAAGCAACAAAAACGACTATTGTTATCAATGAAGACCCAGTTACTGAAGAAGGTATCGTGGAAATTTTAGGTACCAACCAAGAAGGTATTGATGCTGTATTGACTAAAATCGATTCATTATTGTTCAAACCAACAGTCGGCGGTACTTATAAAGTGAAGGTAATCAAAATGTTAGATTTTGGTGCTGTTGTAGAATATTTAGATGCACCAGGAAACGAAGTGTTATTACACGTAAGTGAATTGGCATGGGAACGTACAGAAAATGTATCTGACGTAGTCAATATGGGCGATGTGTTTGAAGTGAAATACTTTGGCGTAGATCCTAAAACCCGTAAAGAGAAAGTATCTCGTAAAGCTTTGTTGGACAAACCGGAAGGTTATGTAGCAAGACCGCCAAGAGATAATAATAGAGATAATAGAAGTGGTGGCCGTGATAACCGTGGGTCTCGAGACAATAGAGGTCGTGATGACAGACGTGATGATCGAAAACCAAGAGAAGATAGAAAATCAGATTAAACTCTGATACAAACTTCTTAATACAGCAAACCTCTCAAGCTTTAAAATCTTGGGAGGTTTTTTTATACTCTAATTTTATATAATTACCCGACAAATTTGCACATTCCCGACAAGCTGTCACCTTCCAAATAATTTTCATTTTGAGTATTCGATAAGCAGAGCACTCTAAAATTCACAAAATCGCAGCCTCCCTCACCTATAATTATCAATTTGATGAATCTTTGAAATAAGATGTTAAAAACGGGGCTTCCGTACAGTCCTTGCAGCTATTAGCGCAAATAACATTGATAATCAACAAAATAAGAAATGAAAGTATTAGTTATTGGAGCAGGAAATATGGGATTGACCTATGCAGAAGGAATGGCGAGTTCGCCTTTGCTCAGTAAACACAAACTACGGATTTTTGACACAGATCCAAAAAAAATAGAAACATTACGGCAACAACCACAATTTGATGTCTATGACACTCTTGACGACTGTCTGCCAAAAGCGGATCTCGTATTTATAGCGGTGAAACCGTATCACAGTGAAGATCTATTTGCGAAAATGAGACCGATGCTCAATGATGATCAAATTTTTGTATCATTAATGGCAGGGGTCACCATTGAGTCCATACAGGATCATTTAGGCCGTAAAAAGGTGGTGCGTACTATGCCCAACCTTCCAGCTCAAGTTGGCAAAGGGGTAACCTCATATACAGAAGCCGCAGAAATTTCGAAAATTGAACTGTTGATGGTTAGAAATCTATTAGATACTACAGGAACTTCCATTCATGTAGATACTGAAAACTTTATAGATGCTTCAACAGGGATTTCAGGTAGTGGTCCGGCATATGTATTTTACTTTATGCAATCTATGTTAGAAGCTGCTTTAAAAATGGGATTTTCTGATTATGATTCAAAAGTTTTGGTAAGTAACACCTTTGAAGGTGCTATTGAACTTTTTAATCAAAATGATATCTCCCCAAAATCCTGGATTGCCAAGGTTGCCTCTAAAGGTGGCACCACGCAGGCAGCCATAGATTCTATGGAAGATAATAATGTAAAACAACTTATTCAAGACGCGGCCTATGCTGCATTTGATAGAGCTGTTGAATTAGGAAAAAAATAATAATGAACACAAAACGAGTAGTAGTAAAGGTTGGTACAAACGTACTAACCAATAAGGATAATCGAATTTTAGGCCCCGTATTGAGGGAACTGGTAAGACAAATATCTGTTTTAAACGAACGGGATATTGATGTGATCCTGGTATCATCAGGATCAGCCATCGCGGGCAAGGAAATTCTTGGTGAAACCAGCATAGAGAATCCTACCATAAGAAGGCAAGTGTACTCATCAGTGGGGCAACCCCGTATGATGCGCCATTATTACAGTCTTTTTCATGATTATGGCATGCGATGCGCTCAGGTGTTGGCTACAAAACGCGACTTTGACAAGGGGAAACACCGGGATAACATGATTAACTGTTACGAAGGTTTGCTGTCAGAAGGCATTACACCCATTGCCAATGAAGATGACGCCACATCCTTGACCATGTCTATGTTTACGGATAATGACGAATTGGCGAGTTTGGTGTCTGAATTATTGGACGCCGATAGGCTAATTATTCTTTCTGATACCGATGGCCTATATACAGGCCATCCGGACGACGAAAATTCGAGACAATTAAAAGAGGTCAAAGGCGATGCCAACGTTGAACAGTATGTTCAAGCCTCAAACAAAAAAGAAGGCGAAGGTCGCGGCGGCATGGCTTCAAAATTAAAAATCGCCAAAGGCACGGCCAAAAAAAATATCCCTACCTACATCGCTAATGGAAAACGTGAGAACGTTATTGTAGATATTATTGACAATAAGGAGGTGGGAACAAAATTCATTCTTTAAACAGAAAGATTATGTGGAGCGGGCATCAAGACGCTTGAATTAGCAACGAAATTCAATACGAGGCCCATTCAAAAATTCCTTCCCTTATTTCAAGGGAGGGTGGCTTCATTGCCAAAAAAGGAATTGAAGACGGAAGGGCTACAAGCTTCATTCATGACCAATTAGCTTATTAAAAGGGTCTAAGTAGTCACTGAACAGAAATCAACGTAAGCCTTCTTCAGGAAAAAAAATTTAAACTATATATTATGAAACTTATTCAAACAGCTATAAAAAACAAGGTATTACAATCAATGATTACTATTATTGATAGAGAACGACCTGCAATATTAGCGGCCAATCAAAAAGATTTGGACGCTTTTAATCGAGATGATCAAGCACTCTACGACCGTTTGGTAGTTGATGATTCCAAAATTGACGGGATGATCAAAGCCATTAAGGAAGTAAAAGCCCAAGATGATCCGGTAGGACAAGAAATATCAGATCTGGTTTTGGACAGCGGATTGAAAATTACTAATAAAACGGCACCTTTTGGGACGATTATGATCATATACGAATCGCGACCAGATGTGACTATTGAAGCTGCGGTTTTAGCTTTTAAAGCAAACAATAAAATTCTATTAAAAGGTGGAAAAGAAGCCTTGAACAGTAATCTTATACTTGAAAAATGCTGGCATGAGGCATTAGAGGAAAATGGTCTTGACAAAGAGTGGATCAGACTTCTTCATTTACAGCGCGAAGAAACCCAAGAGTTTCTTAAAAATCCGTCGGAAAAAATAGACCTTATTGTACCTAGAGGTGGAGAACGATTGATCAAATTTGTTAAAGATCACGCCACCTGTGCCGTATTGATCAGTGGTAGAGGAAATAATTTCCTATATGTGGCCAAGGACGCCAATTGGGAGAAAACTGTGAAGGTCATTGTAAACGCCAAAACGGATAAAATTTCGGGATGTAATGCTTTGGATAAGGTGTTGATCGATAAAAATATTCCTAATTATGAAACGAAGCTAAAAGATCTTCAAGCCATTCTTCACAATTTAAACGTCGATTTACTTGTTGATGAAAAGGTTGGAAAAGTTCTTACCAACGAAGCCCAGATAAATAGCGAAACCACTTGGTACGAAGAATTCTTAGCCATGAAGCTTTTAATTGCAGAAACTGACGGGTTAGATGCTGCCATTGAGACTATTAACACCTACTCTGGCGGACATTCGGCATCCATATTAACGGAGGACAAGGCAGTGGCACAAACCTTTATGGAACAAGTAGACAGTGCAGCAGTCTATCACAATGCATCCACCCGATTTACTGACGGCGGACAAATGGGTGTTGGCGCTGAGCTGGCCATTAGTACAGACAAATTACACCATAGAGGCCCTTTAGGCTTGAAGCAATTGGTAACTAATAAGTACTATGTGTTTGGTGATGGACATGTGAGGGTTTGATAGATCTGAGGTGTGAGGTGTGAGGTTTGAGGTTTGAGGTGTGAGGTTTGAGGTTTGAGGTGTGAGGTTTGAGGTGTGAGGTTTGAGTTCTTAAGATGTTAGAATAGAGAACAGAGAAAAGAGAACTAAAAATTGAAATCTGCAAACTTAGGACTAATCTTCCCATTTGTTGATAAACATGCCTGGTTTTATTGGTGCGAGGTTTGAGGTTTGAGGGTAAGAGAAGAGAATAGAGAGGAGAGACCTAAAAAGGTATACTAAATACTACAACTGCTTGCCCGTCCATAGCATTTTGTGGAGGCGGGAACACTGAGGACTGCGGACTGCGGACTGCTTGCCCGTCCGTAGCACCTTGCGGAGGCGGGAATACTGCCTACTGCTTGCCCGTCCGCAACATTTTACGGAGACGGGAACACTGAGGACTGCGGACTGCGGACTGCTTGCCCGTCCGTAGCACCTTGCGGAGGCGGGAATACTGCCTACTGCTTGCCCGTCCGCAGCATTTTGCGGAGGCGGGAAGACTGCAGACTGAGGACTGCGGACTGAGAACTGAGGACTGCGGACTGAGAACTGCGGACTGAAGACTGCCAACTAAATAAAGAAGTTAAACATTCACAAAAATTTGTAATTGTCAGGAATTTGATTATATTTTAGGTTATGGTTTATACAGATAAAGAGAAATATTCAGACATTTTAAGTCATTCATTGACTTATTTAGAGAACAGTGGTTTTGAGAACATCAAAGCAGACGCAGAGGGTTATGAAACCCCAAAATCGTATCACAAAAAAGGAAGTGATATTGATGTAACTCCTGATATTGTTGCAGAAAAAGAAGGTAGAAAACATTATTTTGAGTTAAGTTTAAAGTCGGATAAACCACGACTTTTAAAATCGAAGTGGTTGTTTTTAAACACCTTGAGCTCGATGACTTCATCTAGATTTAAGATTATCACTACTCGGGGACATTACAAGTTTACCAATGAAATGCTTGAAGATATTAACTTGACGGACAAAAAATTAATCAAAATTTAAAATTAATTTCCACTTTCTTGTAACATTTTTAGTGGTCTTTACGTATAACTACTTACGAAAGGATTATTCACCATTATTAATAGAGAGACACACACTTAAATGAGACAACTCAAAATTACGAAGCAAGTCACCAACAGGGAAACCGCTTCGCTAGACAAGTATCTTCAAGAAATTGGAAAAGTTGACTTAATCACTGCAGATGAAGAAGTAGAATTGGCGCAACGCATTAAGGCAGGAGATCAGCTTGCTTTAGAGAAATTGACTAAAGCCAATTTACGTTTCGTTGTCTCGGTAGCAAAACAATATCAAAATCAAGGCCTTACCCTACCCGATTTAATCAATGAAGGGAATTTAGGATTGATCAAAGCGGCACAGCGATTTGATGAAACCCGTGGATTCAAATTTATTTCCTATGCTGTTTGGTGGATTCGTCAATCCATCTTGCAAGCGTTGGCTGAGCAGTCGCGTATTGTGCGATTGCCATTGAATAAAATTGGATCGATTAACAAAATCAATAAAACTTTTGCGTTTTTAGAGCAAAGTCATGAGCGTCCGCCAAGTGCAGAAGAAATTGCTAAGGAATTGGACATGACGATTAATGATGTGAAGGAGTCTATGAAAAACTCTGGCCGTCACGTGTCCATGGATGCACCGTTAGTAGAAGGTGAAGATTCTAACTTGTACGACGTTTTACGTTCTGGTGAGTCGCCAAACCCTGATAAAGATTTATTACATGAATCACTGCGCACAGAGATTGAACGTGCGTTAGAAACATTGACACCGCGCGAAGCTGATGTCATTCGTTTATACTTCGGTTTGGGAGATCAACACCCAATGACCTTGGAAGAAATTGGAGAAACCTTCGATTTAACCCGCGAACGTGTACGTCAAATTAAAGAAAAAGCAATCCGACGTTTAAAACATACGTCTAGAAGTAAAATATTAAAAACATATTTAGGATAGTCCACAATTGTGATGCAGCCTAAATTACGATAACAAACAGTTACAGATTCCCGCTTTCGCGGGAATTTTACTGTTCGTTTTTTGATTGATGAAGAACCCTCGGCTGATTACCGGGGGTTCACTTTTTTTTTGGTCTCCCGTCTTCCTCCGGAAACAAAACCCCGCTCCCCATTTTAATGTTACAATTTGCTATTGGAGCACTTCTAATTCTGACGGCCCTTAGGCTGGGGACTTTGAGAAATCTTTCCTGGCATTATGTCGTTTTAGATCTTCTTCCACAGAAGGTAGTCTTACGCCTCCCTGTTTTATTGTTTCCAATTATAATTATAGACCTTTTTCATCTATGTTTTAGAACTATCGGATTGACGTTTCATTTTTAAAGACTTTGCATACACTATCCATACACTATCCATACACTATCCATACACTATCCATGGCGTATCTAGGGAGCATCATCCGTCCTAATATAGCTATATAGGAGAAGACAATTAGTTAGTTTTTCAAATAAATTCATCCGTTTAAGGGAGATGTTGACCACATAGGGCCTATAATTCCAAAGTTTGAGAGTTACATATTAGTAAAATAAATCCACAAGAGCTAAATCACAAGCTAAATCATCGGGATGCACTTTCACATGAAAATTAAAAAATAGTTTTGAGATTGAGGCTATAGTTAAAACTCTGAAATTGAAATTGAAGTTGAAATTGAAGTTGAACTTGAAGTTGAATTTGAAATTGAATATGAATTTGAAATCGAAATTAAAATTCAAGTTGCCTTTTGAAAACCGAGACAGTTCAACTCGACGTGACCGTAACAAAAGAAACCTGAAACAATAAAAACCTAGAACAACAGAAACCTGAAACAACAGAAACCCTGAAACAACAGAAACAACAGAAACCAAAAACAATAGAAACAATCTAGCTAAGACTGCCTACTGCTTGCCCGTCCGCAGCATTTTGTGGTGGCGGGAAGACTGCATACTGTAAACTGAGGACTGCCAACTATTTTTATCTATCTTTGCAAAAACTTTACAAAAACACAACATGTCTACAAAACTTATTGCCCCATCTATGCTCGCCGCTGATTTTGGAAATCTTCAACGCGATGTTGAAATGGTCAACAACAGTGACGCTGATTGGTTCCATATTGACGTCATGGACGGTCATTTTGTACCGAATATTTCGTACGGAATGCCGGTTATTTCTGCCATTAAAAAACACGCCACCAAACCATTGGATGTGCATTTGATGATTGAAAAACCGGAACGTTATATCGAAGAATTCGCTAAAGTGGGTGCTGATATTATTACGGTACACTATGAATCGACGGTGCATTTACACCGCACGTTACGCCAGATTAAAGATGCAGGCTGTAAGGCAGGCGTTGTGCTTAATATCACGACCCCTCTCGTTGTTTTAGAAGACATCTTACCTGAATGCTATATGGTGCTTTTAATGTCGATAAATCCAGGCTTTGGAGGTCAGAAATTTGAGGAGGTGACCTATAAGCGCATTAAAAATTTACGCAAGATGATTGATGAGCAAAGTTTAGATACACGAATTGAAATTGACGGCGGTGTGACCGATCAAAATATTCAGAAGTTAGTGGCCGCAGGTGCTGATGCCTTTGTGGCGGGAAGCCATGTGTTTAAAAGCGATAATCCAACGGAGACTATTAAAGCTTTAAAGGAATTGGCGAATTCCTAATGCTGGTTTTTAAATAGACACCATACATTATTTCATAGAATCAAAGCCCTGCGCTTAATACGTCGGGGATTTTTCAGTTTATGATGTATTATCACATACAAGTATTCCTGAAATTTTTATAAAATTGTTTAAAGTTGTACCAGCAAATACTTAATCAAATCGGTGGTGGTCAAAATCCCTACCAGACGTCCTTTATCTACCACAGGTAAGGCATGAAATTCCTTTTTTGCCAAAATCTCAGCCACCTCTTTAATGCTTGTATCAGAAGTAACGGTAACCACATTTTTTGCCATCACTTGCTCAATGGTAAACATATTGTATACTAAACTTTCTATATTTTCTTCGTCTTCATCTACAGCATCGGCGAAACTAATTCTGAGCAAATCTGTATAGCTCAGCATTCCAATAATAGCATCGCCATTCACTACCGGAATATGTCTGATTTTGTGTTTTTTAAATAAATGTTCAGCAGTTTCTAAATCATCATCACGCTTGAGGGTGATGATTTTTACGGACATGATGCCTGAAATTGGTGGAATGGTTTTCATGGGAGTAGCATTTAAATTCACTACTAAAAGTAAACCAATTTCAAGACACCGGCTATGATAAATATCAACTAGGGCTACATTTCATTAATGGCAATAAACAGACAGATAGGCTCGTGATTTTTAAGCTTTGGGTAAGTGAAAAATATATTTAGGTGGGTTTTAATTTCAAATAAAACGAATAAAAAATCCCTGAAGAAAAGTCTTCAGGGATTCTATGTATAATAGACATAAACCTGACCAAAATAGCTGCAAATCGCGAATTTGAGCAGCAACAAAGCCTCTATATTTAATACTTAATACTTAATACTAAACTCTCAATTCTCTCCTTCATTGCCATACCCGTAGCCGTACCCATAGTTATAGCTGTAGCCGTAAGATTTACTTGCGCCCACGCCGTTTATAACATAAGCCATATTTTTTAATTTGCCCGTTTCTGCTAATTCTTTTGAGAATTTCAAAAGATTTTTATCAGTAAAATTGGCTCGTGCCAAATATACCGTGGCATCCGCCAATTGGGAAATCAACATAGTGTCCGTTACTAAAATAGTAGGTGCAGTATCAACTATGATGTAGTCATACTCCTCTTTTGCTTCTTCAATAAGCTTTGTAAAACGTCCATTAGTAAGTAAATGCGCTGGATTAGGTGGGATGTCACCTGACAACAATATATGATGATTAGGATGTTTTTCAAACCCATTTACTAAAGATGACTTCCAATCAAAGTCAGGATCATGTAGATAGTTTGACAATCCTGCATTATCCTTACCTTCTTTGATGTGGGTATGAATTTGTGGGTTTCTCAAATCAGCACCAATTAACAATACACGTCTATTAATGCTGGACAATGCCAATGACAGATTTATGCTGACATATGTCTTACCCTCACCTTTAATAGTAGACGTACAGTATATGACTTTACCCTTATTATCATTTTTAACAGGTAGAATATATTCAACATTAGAACTTAAAATTCTAAAAGACTCTGCTAAAACTGTACTCGCATTTGGGTCTTCAAAAACAATCTCCGAATTCTTTTTCATATCCGGGATTTCTCCAATAACAGGTACTTTATTATTTACCTTTATAATATCTTCCTTATTTTGCACTTTAGTATTTAACATAAATATGAGATATAATATCCCGAATGGCACAAGTAAACCACCTAGTACTGCACCTGCATAAATGATATTAGACTTTGGCGAGATAGGCCCAGAACTTGTCAAAGCATAATCAACTACCTTTATAGATGGCTCTGTTATGGCAAGATTAATGGCGGCTTCTTCGCGCTTAGTTAAAAGTAATAAATATAGACTCTGTTTAATTTGCTGCTGTCTCTCAATAGATTTTAATAATTTCTCCTTTTGGGGGATTTGTGCCACTTGCCCCACAAACTTACTTTTTCGCGCCCGCAATTGCCGTTGTGACATTATGAGTTGCTCATGATAAGAATTAAGAGATCTCGATATATTAGCTTTCAAATCATCAATTTGAGATTGAATCAACTGAACCGTTGGATTATTCTTGCCACCACTACTCACCAACTTATCCCTTTCTTGTATGGCCGAATTATATTCATTGATCAAACCGTTAATATTACCACTCTCAAGCCCAATATTGTTAGGTAGGAGTTCATTACTAGAAGTACCGGTGAGGGCCTCTTTCAATAACCCTTCTAAGGCTAATTGATTTTCAACTCTAAAAACCTCCTCGTCTGATGCAGATCGAAGCTGTAAACCAAGTTCAGCGTCAGTTTTAATATCTATGACATTGTTCTCTTGTTTAAAATCGCGATAACTGACTTCTATAGAGTCTAATTCTTGGGCTAAGAATACAAATCGTTCATCTATAAAGTCTAAGGTACGCTTGGACACGGATTGACGATCACGAATACCATCTTGATTGAATACCCCCATCAACCCATTTAATATTTTCTCTGAAATCTCCTTACTCTGACCTTTCACCGTCAATTCCAACAAATCACTCTGTTGCCCTATAGGTTCCACAGCAATTTTAGACTTCAAACTTAAAGCCGCATTCCTTAGTGGACCGTAGGAAATAATGTATTTCTTTCCCACGAGCTTTTTTAAGCTTTCTTTATCTTCAATTTTTAACTGAAAGGGAAATGTATTATTTACTCTGAAGGTGTTATGATTAGGAATAATAGACTTTTGATCTGTTCGGGACTCTAAAATTTCAAAACCAGCATTTTTAACTTCAATTACATAACTCATGCCGTTTTTGATACTATCGGTATGAATAACTTGCTCATACACAAAGGGCAGCTCAGCCATTTCAGTGGTTTGAATTGTCCCTTCCTCAAAAAAGCGGGTATTTAACATTAAGTCTCGTGCCACCTTTTCAAGAATTCGATAGGAGGTCAATATTTGAATTTCATTTTCGAGATTAATATTAGATCTTTTAAAAACGAAGCCCTGTGTAGGCAACTCCAAACCGTCTGATTTATCTAAAATCTTCATGGTAGCCGAAGTCTGATAGATGCGCGGTGCATATCTTAAATAAAAATATGCCCCAAATAATGCTATCCCTAATGTTAAGACAAACCAAGGCCAAAATCTTAAATATTTACGAATTTCCTGTTTAAGATCAACGTTCGATTCGTCTTCAAACGCGGCATTAGTATTGAAAGAATTATCCATAATTATCGCGTTAATAAAATTGTAATACTTAATCCTAGTGACACCAAGGTTAGAACAGCACCAAGATCACCTACAAAACCGGCAGATTTAACTTTGGGATCATTTTGATTTACTATTATATTATCATTGGGTTTGACATAGTAATACTCACTATTCATAAAATCTGTAGAGGTTAAATCAATATGCGAAATTTTTCGAATACCATCAACGTCTCTCGTAATAATAATGTCATTACGCTTTCCATTAATGGTAAGATCTCCAGCGTAACCCAGTGCTTGCAAAATAGTGATATTTTGTTCGGTAAACGTATAAGTTCCTGGCGCATTTACTTCTCCTAAAATAGTAATTTTAGCATTTAATAGTCTCGCAATTACTGTCGGATTATTAAGATGGCCTTCTGAAATTAATTGTTGCTTAATTTTTTCTTGAACTTCGGCAATTGTTAAATTGACAACCGAAATATCTCCTAATATAGGGAAGTTAATAAACCCTTGATTATTTACAAGGTAGCCTTCCAACTTCATTATTTCTACTGAATTGACATTCCCATTTGCCGAAGCTCCACCTCTATTATAAGGCACGGCTGCTTCAGGCACTAAGCTTTCGACAGTAATTTTAAGAATATCATTAGGTTGGATTTTTGTGTCTTGGTATCCAATAGACAAGCTATTGTTCACATCGGCATCTTGTAAATATAGGATGTCTTTTTTTGAAGCGCAGGAAGCTACTAGTATGGAAAATACTACCGCTAAAATTCTAAATTTCATATTTTTTTATATCATTGAAGTCGCAAATATAAGTCATTTAAACTTATCACAAAACATTACTTAACAGCAGAAGAACGCCTACCATTCAGACTTAATTCCCTTTTTTTTTTAAAAGTGTGAAATTTGCGCTTAAAGATAATTGGAGCAAAAAACAAAATAGTGCCATATAGCAGCAATAATCCTATTTGCATATTCAAATTGAGATGTAACATATTAAACGCTATTAAAACTACAATTAAGTTTGTAATGACTATAATAAATGTAGTTTGGAGATGTGTGTAACCCATTTGAATATAGCGGTGATGAATATGATTTTTATCGGCCTTAAATGGACTCTGTTTAAGAACAAATATTCTTATAAAGAAAATCCTGAAAGTATCCATTAAAGGATAAAACAACATGGCTAAGGCTAAGGCTGGTGATGCTCTAAAGTATTCAGAATCGACATTGGTTTGCGATTGAGATATAAAACTTATCGTAAAAAACGCGAGAAGAAATCCAACAATCATCGACCCTGTATCGCCCATAAAAATTTTACGCCTCGCAGACATGTTCAAACGTAAAAACGCTAATAGCGCACCTATAAGTGCCACAGATATAGTAGCCAAACTTAAATTGCCTGAATTATAAAAAAGCACCAAAAATACGGCACTAATTACTAAACCAACACTACCTGCCAAACCATCTACACCATCTATGAGATTGTATGCGTTGATGATTAAAATATAAACAAAAAGGGTAAAAAAGATAGAAATCCAATAGGGCAATTCTTCAACACCAAATATTTTAGAGAATCCAATAATTCTAGTATCTGTGAAAACTATAAGTAGAACGGCAGCAAATAATTGTCCTATAAATTTATTTCTTGCTGAAAGCACGGTTAAATCGTCTTTTAAACCAAGAAAAAACAGTATTGTTAGTCCCCCCATCACCAATAATAACAATTTAGTGTTTAACATAGCACCCGTTGTAGTCATAACCACAACAATACTAAAGAAGATCCCGATACCACCTAAGGTAGGTGTTTTATCAATATGCATACTTCTACTGTCGGGCACATCCATTAAACGTTTCCTCATAGTGACATACAATATTGAGGGAAAGGTTTGATGTGCTATAACAAACGCCAATGCAAATGCACCTATTAACCAAATAAGGGCATTGTTTTGTGGACTAAAATTGTCAAAAAATGTTTGTATCATAAGTATGGGCTATACTAATTTTATACCATTTAAGTAATAGGGCGAAGGTACTGATTTTAAAGCAAACACCTTTAACTCATAAAAACATATAAATAACTTTAATGATAATTTTAAGTCTTTTTATACCATTGGCGTTGTCATCCTCTTCAGATGATCAATGATACGAATTGCTGTTTTTCCATCCCATAGCGGAATGTCCTGCCCTTTTTTCCATTGGCCAGAAAATAAAAGGTCCAAATAATGCTTTAGCTGTTTCGGGTTAGTCCCTACCAATTCATTGGTGCCTAAGGCTATTGTTTCCGGGCGTTCTGTGTTATCTCGCAGCGTTAAGCAGGGTATGCGCATCACGGAAGCCTCTTCTGTAATTCCGCCAGAATCCGTAATGACCGCTTTCGCATTCTCTACTAAATAGTTAAACTCCAAATAGCTCAGAGGGTCTACCGTATGCAATCTTGAATGACTAATTTTTAATCGTTCAAATATTTTTGCGGTTCTCGGGTGTACCGGAAAGATTAATGGTAAGTCTTTAGTGTTTTTTACTATCTCGTTAATCATGTCCTTTAATTGAGACTCTTCGTCAACGTTAGCAGGACGATGTAAGGTCATCACAATGTAATTCCCTGTAGTTAAACCTAACTGATTCCAAACCTTAGGCTGCTTGAATTTTGGGCGTTGTTTTAACAGGGTATCAATCATCGTATTCCCTACAAAAAATATTTGGTCATCCTTTACCCCACTTTGTCTTAAATTGGTATTAGCCGTTTCTGAGGTTGTAAAAAAGTAATTCGTAATACTATCGGTTACCAAACGGTTTATTTCTTCTGGCATAGACCAATCATCAGAGCGGATACCGCCTTCTACATGCGCAACTTTAGTGTTTAGCTTTTGAGCTACTAAAGCGCAAGCCATAGTGGAAGTAACATCACCAACAACTAAAACTAAATCAGCAGGATGCCCCATTAATTCCTTTTCGAAGTTAATCATAATATCAGCCGTCTGCTCAGCCTGAGATCCGCCACGGCACTCCAAGTTAATGTGGGGCTCAGGAATTTCTAATTGTTCAAAAAAGCTTCCCGACATATTTTTATCGTAGTGCTGACCGGTATGCACTAAACGATAATCTATGGCAACGTTTTCTTGTTTTGCTTTTTCAATGGCGTGTACAATGGGAGCTATTTTCATAAAATTTGGCCTCGCCCCTGCTATGATTGTAATTTTATACATGCTTATAACTTTATATTAAAATGTGCGATGGCTCTGAACCATCTTAAATTTATTGTCCTTTAACTATACTAGTATACGATTACTAAGCTGTTTTGGACGACTGTGTTGCTTTAATACCTAGATATAAATATTTTCATAAAAGATATTAAAGGTTGTGACGGCCCTCTACCTGACCTTGATGCACCTCCTTAAATCTTAATATTTATTGAGTTTTAAATTCACTAGAAATCGCACCAAATGAATTTGTCTTTTAATTCTAGAAGGTTGACTCAACAACCTATAGGTCCATTCCATATTATTTTTCACCCACCATTCCGGAGCCCGTTTTACATTACCTGTATACACATCAAAACTCCCTCCTAATCCTTGATAAACTGCTTCGTGTTCTTTCTGAATGCGTTCCATCAAGAGTTCTTGCTTAGGTGACCCCATAGCTACGAATACCACGTCTGGTTTATACTTTTTAATATCTTCAATTAATGCTAATTCTTCAGCCTCGGTTTTAATATAACCATCTCTGTAATTACATATATTTATACCTTTAAATTCCGCACGCAATTTAGATACTGTAGCTTCAATCACTTCTTGTTTACCACCGATTAAATAGAATGACTTAGTTTTATGATAATTTTGTACCACATCTAACCATAACTCGCAACCCGGAATCTTAACGACATTATCAGCGCCTTTTTGTTGCAATGCCCAAACGGCACCTATACCATCTGGATAACCCAAATTTCTATTAATTAATGCCCGGCTTTCATCTGTGGCATGCAAAATTTTCTCAGCATTTACAGCCACCATTATTTTATGGTGATCAAAAGCATATTGCATCAACTCTTTTCGAGAACAAGGGGCATAGGTAATGACGCCATTCAACGACTTTGCTTCCATATTATTTAGAGTTTGTTTCTAGTAAATAATGTGCCATAGCATTAAACATAAAAGCATTAGACCAACGCATATAAGGGATTTTTGAACTCACCCCCTTTCTATACTGGTAGTAAAAATAGCCTTTATGATGTTGCATATGGTCAACCGTCCAGTTCAATACTTTTGTTAGAAGCGCTTCGTGCACTTGAAACCTATTCATTTTAGAAATCGTGACAATGACTTGTGCGGGACAATGTATATCGATAGGATAGGTTTTATTATGGTAATATTTTGGCATCCCATCGGCTTCAAAAAAGTTTTTTACGTAATAAGCCAATCCTTTATCTGAATAATCTTGAAAACTTTTATCCCCAGTATGTTGTTGATAGGTTTCAATGGCGTCCAAATTAAATCCGGTATGAAAACTATCTATCCAAGACTGTACTGGTAGTAGACCATAAATCCATGAGCCATCTTCGTTTTGCAAATCGCAAGCAGCAATCACCGCTTTTTTCGCTAAGTCAGCATGCTCTTGGTTTTTCGTGTATTTATAAGAATAACTTAGAATTTTAGCCCCTAATAAAGATGCATTAATCACCGTATTATTCCCATCCTGAACGCTGTATGAAAATATAATCCCTTTTCCGTGTGGCGTTCTCGACAAATCATTAATTACAAAATCAGCAGCCGTTAGGGTTTCTTTTAAGACCGATTCATTTTTGGTGATTTCGTAACTTTCCAATAAGGCTTCTACACTAAAACACGTGGCCACGACTGTAGGTGTATACTTCTTAAACAAGAATAAACGTCTAGCTTGCCAGTCGAAATTATAACCCCATGCGGCTCCAGAATAACCTTTAGATTTTAGGCTTAATAATAAATCCGTAACCTCGTTAATCTTCACTAATAATTCATCGGGCGTCCCAAATTCTTCATTTCCCTTTATAGCCAATTTATATAAACGGCAGTACCCCAATAAAAATAAAGCAACCCCCTTAGCATTATGCTCTTTAGGCACTAAGAGAAGCTTCCTAAAATTTATGGGGCTTCTTTTAAAACCTTGGATCCAAGCTAATCGCGCAATATCCCAATGCTTAAGAGGTAAAGCTTGAAAAATCTTAGAATTGAGTCCATCATAAGGGTCCCAACCTTTAAAATTTTCAGCTTCACAATAGTTTTTAAGCTTTAAAAAACTGGATGCGACTTTAGACTTCAACTTGTTCTCCTCCACGTTTTACAGATTCTAAAACTTTAAACGATGCTTTTGTCACAGCTACCACTTCATCAAAAGGTATGGGTGCTTTGCCATCGGTTAACAAACCATTGACAAAGGCTTCCACCATTTCTTTTTGACCTTTGTTCTGATTAAACAATTTGTCTTTTTTAGGTTTTCCTTTTCCGTATAGCTTTAATTCTTTAAAATCATTCAAGGTCGCAGACATTCCTGCTGAAAACACCTCAACATACTCCTTGGTCATAGATTTTGAACCATTGGCATAGTAGGCTACCACACCTGAAGATCCGTTTTCAAATTGAATTAAAATATTCAAGGTATCATTAAGCTTATTCGCATCTGGAAGTGCTGTTGCCGATACTTTAACCGGAAGACTACCATTGAGATAGGTTAAGTAATCTATAAAGTGACATACTTCACCCAATACACGACCACCACCAATTTCTAAATCTTGAATCCAATTATCGCTAGGAATAGCACCTGCATTAATTCGATACAACATGGTCATAGGATTATTACCTATTGCCTTTTTTAATTTTGCTGTTAAAGGTGAAAAACGTCTATTAAAACCTACCATCACGGCTTTATTAGCATCCGATTGCGCCTTAATAATGTCTTCCAATTCAGATTCTAAAAGGCATAATGGCTTTTCTACAAATACATTTTTGTTGGCTTTTAAACTTTTTAAAACATAAGGGCCGTGCGAATCGTGACGAGTAGCGACAAAAACGGTATTCGTTTTATCATCTAATACATCTTCCTCTTTTGTGGCACAGAATTGAAACTTAAATTTTTCAGCAACACGTTTTGATGTCGTCCCTGTATTGGTTAACACTCCTACACGTCCAACATCATTGGTTTCAGGAATATTTGGTAATAAGTTCCCTTGAGCATAACTACCAGCTCCAATAAAGGAGATATTTATTTTTCCTAATTGCTCCGTTTCACCCGTTGGAATTTTAGATTTATGAGCTGTTTTCTTTGTATCGTATTTTAAAGCAATCCCGGTAAATGGTTCAGATTTAGATACCACTAGATCAAAAGCCGCTTTGGCATTATCAAACTCAAACTCGTGGGTGGTGAGATAAGCAATATCAATTTTATTGGTTGCGATCAAATTCTGAAAGGCTTCCATATTACGCTTTTCTGTCCAACGCACATAAGGTAAAGGGTAATCGATTCCTTTTTCCTCATAATTCAAATCATAACGTCCTGGGCCGTACGAGCAAGCCATTTTTAATTCTAACTCTTTGCGATACCAATGAGGATCACGGTCAAAACCTGTTGGTACAGCCCCTAAAACCACCACAGAACCTTTTTTACGTGCAATAGCGCCTGCGAAATTTATAGGATCTAGACTTGGTGTTGCAGCTGCAATAATCACCGCATCCGCGCCATAACCGTTAGTTGCGGCTTGTATTTGTTCTTCTACGCCAGCTGCGTTTCTGGTTAATCCTAAATCTACAACGTTATGATCCACGGCTTGTTTAACGGCAGCCTCAGACACATCGATTCCTATAACGGTAACCCCAGAAGCTTTTAATATTAATGCTGCTAATTGTCCTAATAACCCCAAACCAATAATCACACAAGACTCACCCAAACGTAAATCTGCTTGGCGCACCCCTTGCATAGAGATAGCTCCAACGGTGTTATAGGCTGCATCTTTTAGGTTGGCCTCTTTATCTAATTTCACGCAAAGATTGATAGGTACAGCCACAATTTCTGCATGATTGGCATATCCAGCACCCGCACAAGCCACTTTATCCCCCACTTCAAATTCTGTGACGCCTTCACCCACTTCAATCACCTCACCAGCACAACTATAACCTAAAGGTGAATAAGCATCTAATTTTTTCATCACCGCTCTATAGGTTTGAATTGGCCCTTGTTTTTTTAAGGTATCAATCACTTGCGCGACTTGTTGCGGACGCTCTTTTGCCTTACCAATTAAACTTTTACGAGCCGCTACGACTGTTGAGCCTTCTGTACCTGCGCTTATGATGGAATAGTGATTTTTAACAATGACCATACCTTTTCCTAATTGCGGATAAGGTACGTCTTGTATAATCATATCGCCAGAACCTAGCTTTTGTGTGAGTTGTTGCATTATTTAATCTATTTTTTTATGTACCTTAGGTAAAGACCTATAAGGTTTCTCTATTTGTTTAATTATCTTCACTGGATTACCAGCTGCTACGGCACCCTCTGGAATATCCTTATTAACTACAGAACCTGCTCCTATAATTGCATGGTTACCGATAGTAACATTTCGCATCACCACGGTATTCACCCCTATAAAGACGTGATCACCAATAGTAACAAATCCCGAACCATTATCTTCTGGATTGAGCACATGTGCTGCTCCGTCATGTGATAAGATGTAGCAACCATGTGTTATTAGGCAATGATCTCCAATTGATATCTTTCCCCTGCGTACATCAATTTTTGCTCCTAGGCTAATCATCGTGTTTTCTCCTATTTTGGCTCCAGAGGCTCTCAAGAAATTCATGTGAAAAAACCGTAGTAAATTGCCCAAATAATGTACTATTTTTCGTATAATTATTTTCATGATTCTAAAGTATTTTGAATAATTATTCTAAAATCATCAGAAATCTTATCAATTGAAAAGTTCGATACGACATGTTTTCTATTATTCATTCCTATTTCAACACATTTTTCATCATTATCTAAGAGTTTATATAAGGCTAATTTCATATCCTTTAAGTTGCCTGGAATAAAAGAAAAGCCATGAACACCATTCTTAAAAACCTCACGATGAGCACCAACTGGAGTGAACACCGTTGGCTTCCCAATAGACATAGCCTCCAACAAAGATCTTGAAAAGCCTTCTGAATAGGAGGCCGTTAAAAAAATATCTGCCGTTTGTATATGTGCCATTTTGTCATCTCCACTAATAATCCCTAAGTTCACATAGTTATCCTTGAACTCTGAATTCAATATTCTTTCTTCAGCTACAAAAGGGTCCTCGTATGTTATCTTTTCACCTGTAAATTGATTGTAAAATACGCCTCGTTCACCTCTTCTAATATTTCCAGCAAAATAAAATTTTGCATTAGGAAACTCTTTGCAAATGTCAGGAATTATTTTCAATATATCAGTATAACCTTTAGCTTTAGTCATATGCCCCATCACTAAGACTTTTCCTTTTTCTATTTTGTAATTAGGGTTATAAGCATACTCCTCTACATCCATAGCCTGATAAAGCACTTTTATCTTATGAGATTTAATATAAGGCTCAAATTGATCTTTTAAATATGCTGCTTGCACTATCCCACAATCGACTTTATTTAAACTATAACCAACCAGCTTTTTAATTACTCCATTAAATTCTTGGAAGTTTAGCTTAAAATGACTTCCCCTTAAATGAATGATAACCTTTGCCCCCATTACCTTACTGAACAGAATTGTCCACACATCTCTTCCCACCCAACCAATTTGTGTTGGAGTAATAGGATAGTATACACAATTTGGTCTTACTTGAAATAATATCCGCAATAGTTTTGAAAAGAAAACAAAAAAATTAGAGAGCATGGAAAGATCTAGCTTTCCTTTTTTCGTATTATCGGTTCTAAAATTTGTTTTGAGAAAGCTAATTTCAAAGTCTGTGTTAAGGATTTCAGACTCTAAAAACTGTTGCATGCTTAATTCAGGACCAGAGTACGGGGGTGGCGTTGGGCCAATAAATAATATTTTAGGCTTTTTCTTACTCATGTAAAAGACTCGATTTTATTTGTTCTACCCAATTTTGAACTGATAAATATTCACTCTTTGTTTTCGCGTTTTTCGAAAACTCAACCAATAAAGCCCGGTTTTCTAACAGGTTAAAAATTCTCTTTATATTTTCTTCTTTATTACCATTTAAAATATAGCCATTTTCTCCATCAATTAAATAACTTATCTCAGGACCATGTTTATCTGCTTTTAAAGTAATGTATGGTTTCCCATATGCGAATGCATGGTTGATAGATAGACCCGAAAGGCCTGGTATAAATACTAGAGAGACACGTTCCATAATTGGTGCAATATCAGATTCATCGACTAATGTACCATGCCACTTAATATCAAGATTCTCTCTTCTTGCCGTTTCTACTATATGCCTATCCGGGCCATCACCAATAATTTCTAATTTAAGATTTTGATGGTCTTGTTTTAAACATTTATAATATTCAATTAAATCTGAAATACGTTTCGAAGTTATTAATCGCCCAATAAAAAGAATCGTTTGGGGTTCTTTAGGAGGTATTTGAAAAGAATAGTACTTTTCAATTTCTGTATTATCCACCGTATTATTAGCCCAAAATGCTTTTTGGGAAAGTATTAAATTATTATTTATAGCCTTTTTACATGAATCTTCTGTGTAGAAAATTACACGATCTAAATTTTTATAAAAGAATTTAGTTAAATGAACATCAATAAATGAATAAATAAGATTGTCAGATTTAAGCTGTGCATGATTATATGAAAATAGGCGCACTCCTTTATGCGCTCTTCTCAATTTTATACAAAATAAAAAAAGTGGAAGATTCTTTTTTTCTGCCGGTAACAGAATCCAATCAAATTCTTTAAATATTGGTTTTATTACTTCTTTTACTATTTTTGATTTCCCAAAATCCTTCTTAAGAACATTAAGTTTAATATGTTTAAAACTCCAATCCTCATTTAATTCTTGATCGCCCATTTTATTTCGACCAGCACCTGACATGATTGTAAGTTCAATCTCTTGTTCTAAAGCCAAATGATTTAAAAAGCGTGCCTTGTAATGATTAAAATTTGGTGCTAACCATAGTATTTTTATCATAACAATTTTTTATTTGTTTGAGATATAACAGCCATTATAAAATACATCATTGCTCCAGATGCAAGAAGAGGTAGAGCGCTAATACTGTACATTATAACTACCATGACCGAACCTAACATTAAAAATTTCAATTCAACAGTTCTTATTTTTACAGCATTTTTTAATAATTGGAAAAGGAAAAAGACATAACATATAATGCCAATAATTCCTGTAGAAAAAAAGAGTCGAACATAATCATTATGCATACCTCCGCTCATCATAACACTTGAACTTTCGTGGAATGAAAATCCGGAACCAAAATATTGGGCAAAAATCGAAAAATTCTCCCAGTATGCAAAGTATTTCTTCCAAATATAAACCCTGCCATTTAATGCCGCTGTATCTTTAGCTCCACCTTCATATACTGCTATATCTTTAGCAAATAAGGTATTGAATATCTCTATATAAAAATAAAACCCAACACCAAGTAATACTATAAAGAATACGAACAATTGTAAAACTGAAACTTTTTTACGAATATAATAGACAAAGATCAATAAGATTGTTAAAGACACTGCCCAAGAGGCTTGATGCCGCAAATTATAAATACCTATTAAGGTGATTATAAGCACAACCACAAACCCCATATTACCAAAAGCAAAATGTTTATTCTTTTTATCTATATTTTTTATATAAAAATAACAATATGCAATATAGCCACAGATTAAATGGCTCATATATCCAAACAGATCAGCATAAAAGCCACTTAGCCTCAAGCCACCACCCCTAGATTCTGTATTATAAACCTCTCGTATTGGACTAAATAAAATTTCATAAAAAAGAGTTCCAATAGGAAAAATGGAAGCAATTAAAAAAGTTATTAAAAATCCTTCCAAATCTGAAACTGAATTTAGGTGCCTTCTAAAATAAAAGAATAAAATAAAAGGCAGAAGCGTTCTAATGGTGTCCCCAAACTGAGAAAACGACCCTTCATAACCAAAAACAAGCAGTAGGTTTACTGTTAAAAGAAAGAGGAAAAAATAAAAGAGAAGTGTTAAAGTAGGTGTTGTAGATTTTTTCCTAATAGTGGACATAAAACCAAATACAAACACCATTAGACCTAACACTTGAAGTGGAGAAAATCCTGATTTTTTCATCTCCCAAGTTGTTGCAAAAAAAGGAAAAGCAATAATAACCAATAACATCCATTTAAGATTCATCGGTCTTGTCCTAAACCATTTCTTATAAACTTTCCAGTTCCAATCTATATTATTTACTGCTTTATGCACTTATGTAATTTTAAAACCATTTTTTATACCAATTAATCAAAAAATAAATGGTCCAAATCGTGTTGGTATATTGATCATTTCCTTCTTTTAATGATTTTAATTGAGCGTTTACTTCAGCAAGATTAAATAAGTTTGTATCTCTATTAAACTGAACTATATTATCTTTTACTCCATTATATATCGTTTCTTTTGCCCATTCTCTAATTGGTAAATTAAATCCCATTTTGTTTCTATACAAAATATCATTGGGAAGAATCCGTTCTAATGATTTCTTAAGAATATACTTATTAACTCCATTTTTAATTTTATACTCTCCTGGAATAGATAATGCTAATTGCACCATTTCGTGATTTAAAAAAGGACTTCTAGCCTCAATTGAGTGCGCCATACCTAAACGATCCGCCCTAAACAAAAACTTCTCTGTTACGGCTTGCCTATAACCAGAATAGCATAACCAATTGATATAATCGAATGGGTGACCGTCTAAAAACTGATGATAATCTTGTTTTAACTGTTTGACGTAATTATAAGAAGAATGACCATACACTCTATTTTTAAAGTGGCTTGAGATAATTTTATTTTTTACACCTTCTTTCATCCCACCTGCTCCTGGCCAGTAAAAATCCTGTTGATTATACAATCTATTTGTCATTTCGGATAATGGACTATCCGGTTTAATTTTATCGACAAACGAATTTGCAAGACCTTTAGCAAACTTTGGTGCCTTTTTGGCCAGTTTAAAATATTGATAGGTCTTTACATAACGCTCATAGTTGCTGTATCCACTAAATAATTCATCTGGTCCATCTCCATTTAAAACCACTTTGATATTCTCTTCTTTTGCTAGCTGAGAAATAAAATAAATGGGAATAGCTGTGGTGTCTGCCTGGGGTTCATCATAGATGTCTGTGATTTTTGGTATAAAATCTAGTAAGTCTTTTGGTGTAACCTCCTTAATAAAATGATTTGTATTATATCTTTTAGCTATTTTATCGGCATATTGCAATTCGTTATAATTTGGCTGATTTTCAAAGCCCACAGTAAATGTTTTAATTTCATTTGGCGTATTATCTCTCATCAAAGCCACTATAGCAGAAGAATCCACCCCTCCACTCAAAAAAGCACCTACTGGCACATCAGAAATCATTCGTAATCGTACAGATTCCTCTAACTTATTAAAGACTAAATCTTCCAGCTCCTTCTCTGAAGAAAACTTAAGGTTCTTATGCTTCAAATCATTAAAAGACTCGTATGCTTTTACGCCATCTTTAGTAACAATCATATAATGACCAGGTTTAAACTTTTCTATACCTTTAAACATGGTATTTGGAGTCGCTACAGTATTGTACGTTAAAAAATCATATAGAACCTTATCGTCTATTTCCTTTTTAATCCATGGCAACTCAAATAGTGCTTTTAGCTCAGAGGAAAAAGAAAAGTTTCCATTCATTTCCGTAAAATACAACGGTTTTTTACCTGAACGATCCCTTGCAAGTATTAGCTCTTCCTTTGATGCGTCCCACAGCGCAAAGGCAAACATGCCATTTAAATGCTGCAACATGTCCAACCCAAACTTTCTATAGAGTTTTAAAATAGTTTCGGTATCCGAATGTGAATTAAATGCCTCATCCTTTAAAAACTTTTGATTTAATATCTGAAAGTTAAAGATTTCACCATTAAAAACTATGGTGTTTTTGGCTTCAAAATCGTGCATAGGTTGATGTCCGGCACTAGATAAATCTAATATACTTAAACGCGTTTGTCCCAAACCCAAGCCATGAGTTTCGTTAATCCATATACCATTATCATCTGGTCCTCTATGCGCCAGCTTTTTGTTCATAGCAGCTACCGCATCTCCTAAATGTGTACTGCCTGATGCTAATTGAAACACTCCATTAATACCACACATTATACTATCTCTTTATATTTTTTATAATAATCCTCTTCCATACGCTCAAGACTGAAATATTTTAAACGTGCATTGTAATCATTCTTCCATATAAAACGATTAGTCTTATAATACTCAAGTCTTGTCAGCAAATCTTTAGAGTCTTGACACACATCTTCTGGTTGAAAAACATCTACAATTTCGGTGATTCCACCACCATCTCGAAATACTAAAACAGGTTTTCTTTTACTGTAGCATTCTACGGCAACTAGACCGAACGGTTCGTTCTCTGAAGGAAATACACATACGTCGAATATGGATTGAAATGTTGCCACCTCTTGCTGATATCCTTCAAAGACAACATAATCCCTAATTTTTAAATCTAGTACTTGTTGTTCTAATTTTTCTCGTTTTATACCATCACCTACAACAACTAACACTGCATTAGAATTCAACTTAATGTAATCGGAAAAAGCAGTAATTAATCTATCTACTCTCTTAAATCCTGCCAATCTAGAGGTTGTACCTAATATGAATTTTCCTAGATATTTCTGATTCAACTTATGTTTCAAATCTTCATTAACGCTATTAAATAAAGCACTTCCGTTATAAATTAACGTAAGTCGTTTCCCATTATAAAAATTGCTTTTTACATAATTTAAAGTAAATTTTGAATTACAACATATCTGTACAGGACAATATTTATAAAATAATCGCCTTAATAGGAAACTCAATCTATCCGTATTTGTAATCTGTCGGCCAAATCCAAAATTACCATGCTCAGTATAAATTAACTTCCTCCTAGCTAAAATGGAAGCCACAGCGACACTTAAATGAAATCCATGTAGATGAATTATATCATAATCCTTAAAACATCTAACTATGTTAATAATCTTTAAAGGGTTTAAATCAAATCCGGAGTTTAATTCAAAATTTACTATTTCTATTCCTAGACTTTCGAAATTAGAACTAAATTCTCCCAGTCTTTTTCCTACACCAATAGCAACAATAGTGTCTTCTCTCTTTATTTGCTGAGATACCAAATCAAAAACTAAACGCTCGATACCCCCAAACCTTAAACTTCCTATATAATGGATAACTCTCATTAATCGTTATAATTCTGATCCGCAAAAATAGAGGTATTTATCATTTAAATAATTAAATTAATTAAAAGATTGATAAACTAGTGGTTAATGGGATGAAATTAGGGAAGTTATTCTTGTTTGTACTAACTAAATTTTTACTAAACAGGAACCTATTATAATGTTCGGAGTTTTTAGAAGGCGTTTCAAAGGGTACTCTATAAGTAAAGTTATTAAGTCTAAACTGAAGGTTAATATATTTTTTTCCAAGAAAACTAAATTGGTTAGGCAAGACAATTCCTTTGTGATTAATAGAAAGCTTATTATCTTTTTGAATGGTAAAATTACCTGGAAGATTAAACCTTTCTGCTGGGAGATAAAAGTTAGAAACCGATAACCTTTCTTTTAAAAACAATCTAAGTTCATCATTAAAATTTAGAACTAAAGATCTTATCTCTTTGTCACTGGGCTTACTTATGTACCATTTTGCCCTATACTCTATTACACATTGTACCAAATCATAAAGCTTACCAGTATTCACATTTAATAATTGTAAATCAAATTCTATAGCTTTAGCGAGCAATAAAAATGCGCGTAATTTAATAATCTTCAAGGTCACTTGAGCATCAATGGTGATAAGCATTTTAAGCATATACT
Source organism: Gelidibacter sediminis (assembly GCF_004364975.1). GTDB lineage: Bacteria > Bacteroidota > Bacteroidia > Flavobacteriales > Flavobacteriaceae > Gelidibacter > Gelidibacter sediminis. The sequence goes on from NZ_SOBW01000007.1 coordinate 298,854, forward strand.
CAAAAGCAATTTGGGTTTTTAAATCATCGCTAGTTTCTATTTTATAATTATTTAAACCTAAATCCGCTCCTCCTAGATGATTCAAATTGGAAATAAGGTTATAAGACATGCTCTTTGGCAAGTCTTTTTCTTCAATGCCAAAAATTGCATGTGTGAGAATGTTTTTTTCGTCTGCATTCAAATTTACGCGATAGTTTCCTAAACATTGTGAATTATTTTTGAACACACAAATGATATCTAAATCTGATATCCCTGGATGTTTCACTGACCCCATCTGATAAACACTTATAACGGAATCTTCAGCCAACAACTCACTTATCAATTTATTTTTAAGGTATTGATATTCTTGATTTGATATTTCTACTGGATAATCAATTAATTTTAACTTCATAGCACTTCTGATTTTATTGCCTTCGTTAAAAGCATTAAATTATTATAAAAATTTTGATCTAACTGTTCAGTTATAGTTGTCGGTATTTTAGGAGCAAATAAGCGCGTTGCTATTTTTCTAAATTTTGGATTCGATTGAACTAACAATGACCTTTGTAATCCAGTTAAACTATAATTCCAATTTCCTCTAATTTCAGTAGCTGTTTCAATTGGCATCCATTCGTCTTCTGTAAACTTAGATTTTACTGCTAAGAAACTCTCTCTTTTAAAAATCCCTTCACTGTACATTGCAGAATAATATAAGCATGGCACTAGCATTATTTGGCTAAGGACACTCTTGAGTTGAAAAATATTGTTTGGTCTCCAGTGTTCTTCTTCTCTTTTCTCAAATTGATTGAGCATATTAATTAAAGTACTTTTATAATCAATATTTAGAGGCACCCTTAATCGCAACTCTAAACAATCATCCTTGGGAAAAATCAGTTTAGCATGTTCTAAAATTGTGACTGGTAAATAACTCTCCGGATATTTATATAAATCACTTTCTAATATTTGAAACCATCCATGATGTTGCAGCGGATCAAAACTATAAATAATTTTCATAGATTCCTTCTTAAAGGATTTCAATTGTTTGGAATCTACAAAACTATCTTTTACAATCAGTAAGCCGTCAAAATCACTGTACGGAATAATCTCGTTGGTAGCCACACTACCATGAACTAATACGGCATAAAATAGATCATTATATTTAGTCTCAATTAGACGTTGTAGTTTGTCTACAACTTCTATCTTGGTATCAAATCCACTTATTATACATTTTACTTCTTCCAAACTACTAAGATTTAGCTTTTGACTTAATTACCGAAACAATTTCCAAAATTATCTGTTTTTGAAACACATATATAAGAGACAATGCACTAAGTCCCATCATTATTAAAACAAGCCATGCATTAATCGTTAAGAAATGATTTTCTACGAAGTAATACATAATACTGAGAATTGCAATTATTAATAAGGACACTTTTAAATTATCAAATAATTTTGTCATGGACACAGGTATATGATGATTTAGCACAATTAAAAAAAGCATGAATGATAAGGCTTTGGAAATTACCAGAAAATAAGCCACCCATAATACTCCATATTGTACACCTATAACTATTGCCAAAACTGTTAATATTGTTCTCCCTATTGAAACATATAACGAAACCTCAGGCTTTCCAATGCTAGAAAAAATAACACCTCCAAATTGAGAGATAGATTGTATAGCTCCAGCAAAGCAAAGGATTTTTACAATAGGAATTGCTGCATCCCATTTTCCTCCAAACACAAACTGAATAATTAATTCTGCATTAAATGCTATTATCGCCATGCTAGGTAATGAAATCATAGCAATCAGCTGCAGTGACTTATAATACCCTTTCATAATTTTTTCTTTATCGTTTTTAAACGATGAGAATGAAGGAAATAACACTTCGCTAAAGATATAAGAAATGCGTTTTACAGGGGTATACATAATATTATAAGCAAAAGCATAATACCCTAAAACAACACTAGTAAAAAATTTACCTAAGATTAAGTAATCGACATTTCTCTCAAAGTACATAACCATATTCGATGCTTTAAATTTTAAGGAATACCATACCATGTGTTTTATTTCCTTAAAATTAAAGTAAAACTTGGGTCTCCACCGTTTATAAAGCATAATCATGACCAGTCTAACCGCAGAGGACACCAAAGATTGCAGAATTAATGCATACACTCCCAAGCCTATGAACGCACCAATTATAGCCGCAACAGAACCTATTAGTGTACCTGATAAATTAATTTTGCTTATAGATTTAAACTCTAAATCGCGTTCTAGAAGTTTATAATGTATAATATAAAACGGATTAAGCAATATGTTTAGGGCTGCTACAATGACTATAGTTGTAAGCTTAGGTTCATTATAAAAACTGGCTGCAAACTGGGAGGTGGAAATAATTATTAGAAACGAAAAAATAGATAAACCGTAATTTAACCAATATATAGAAGACAATTGTTCTTCGCTAGTTTTACTTTCATGAATAATTGACGACCCAAAACCCATGTTGGTAAATAAGGTTATAAAGCCAATATACGTCAGAGTCAATGCTACCAAACCAAAATCCTCTGGCAACAACAGACGTGCCAAGACAATATTGACAACAATAGCTAAAAGTTGAGACAGTACATTAACAATAGTTAAATAAAAACCACCTTTAATGATTTTATTTTTCTTGCTCACGACGCTGAATTTCTTCTAAAATTTTTGTTTTAGACATTGCATAGGTATTCTCTACGATATGATCATAAGCTAATGCAGTTTTCTTTTCGTTCAATTTTGGACTATTAACAATGAATTTTATTTTGTCGACTAACAAATCGGGTTCATCTGGTTTTAAGAAGTAAACCATTTCGTCAGTGTATCTATCCCTTAACGATGGTAAATCTGAGTAAATTACTGGATTTTTACTCTTAAAGTAAGAACTGGTCTTACCTGGCCCTAAATAATATCTATTATATTCATTATCGGTATAATAACCTACTAACACATCCGCCGCTCTAATAATATCTTCATAATTTTCAATTGTTTGAAAAGGAAATAATATTAAATTAGTTATACCAAATGATTCATAAAAAGCTCGTGTCTCCTTATTAACACCCACAAGAACAAATTTAAATTCAGGTAATTTTTTTGCTGCATAGATTATATGATTAATCTCATTCGAATTTTTAGCGACTTTACCCGCATACAGAATATATTTATAGTCTTTTAAAAATCCAAATTTCTCTCTTAGTTTCATTTTATCAAACGACTGGTCATTTTCATTAAAATAATAGCGACGTGGAGTTTTAATAATCTTGTTCTTTAACTTTATATCTGATTTTAATTTACTTTCTAAATAAGAAGAGCCAACAACTATATAGTCTGAATTATTAACAATAAAGTTGTGTAAAAATGAATTCTTTAAATACGGAGCTTCAAAAATAAAAGTTGTTTTAATTATTCCAAGCTTTTTCAAAATTAAAATGGGCACAGATGAGATGAAACATTTACTGTATACAATATCATATTTAAATGGATTTCTATTTTTAAAAGCAAACTTCGCACTCTCTTTAAACTTTTGCAAACCAAATTTTAAATTCGAATCTTTGTTTGCTCCATCCTCTTTAAATTTAGTTGGTAATTCTATAATATTAAAATTAGGTTTAATATTATAAAGATTAAATATTTCACTGTATTCTATTTGGTAATTTTCCCTCTCCACTTTAGGAGTAATTAAATCAACATTTATACCAAGTTGTGAGAACCCAGAGCAACTGTTCATTATATGGACCGCATCAGATCTGTTTTTTCTCATGTCTCTTGGTGAAATGTAAAGTAGTCTTTTAAACATATTTTAATCTAAATGTGAATAAAATTGAAATTGTATTCCAATTTTATTTATGGTTATAACAAAAATCGTTTGTTGTCCTATAAATTTTTCCTAAGTAACTAATATTAATCCTTTCTAATATGAACAGCCTATTTGGTTACTTAGACTTTAACATTCTAGCGGGATTCCCTACGTAAATGGAATTTTCCGGGACATCATTTAAAACAACGGCTCCAGATCCGATGATAGCAAAATCCCCTATGTTGATATTCTCCCTGATTGTTGCATTCGTACCTACGTGAGCTCCGCGCCCTAGAACTACATTACCTCCAACAACAGAATTAGCGGTTATATGCGAAAATCTTTTCATTGTACTGTCATGACCTAAAAAAGAATTAGGCAGTAAGATACAGTTATCTTCTATAGTCGTATCTGGTGATAATTGAGCCAATGGTGAAATTAAAACTCCATTACCAATCTTACAATATCCTTTTGGAATTATGGCAGATGGATGTATTAATGTTGCAAATCGCTCTCTAGGAATGTTTAAATTGGAAATCTTTTCAAAGACTTCCTTTTCATTTTTCATCCCAATATATCCAATAAAGAAATATACATCTTCATCTTTTAAATATTTATCTACATCTTTAGAGGTACCTATAACTTTATGTTTTTTATAAACACCCACGGTATCTCCAACTGGAACAAAGTCATTCAAAAACCCAAGAATCTCATAGTAGCCTAAATCTTGTGCTACTGAAGCAGCTATCATACCAATTCCTCTTCCTCCAAGTATAACTAGTTTTTTCATTCTTTTTTATCTATCATTTTTTGCTTTAATAATATTTTTTTCGCCGCTTTTATCATAGGTGGCCCTATAAATTTTCCGTTTATAATGGCAACTCCTTCTCCTGCAATTTTTGCCTGTTCTGCCATTATGAGCATGGCATCAGCATCTTTAATTTCTTGTTCTGTTGGGGAGTAATATTGATGTACTAAAGGTATTTCTTTTGGGTTTAAGACCAACATACCCTCAAAACCAAGATTCTTGGAAACCTTTAAATTCTTTTCTAAATCCTCCAAATCATGTACTCTTACATGTACTGTATCTATAGGAATTACTCCTGTAGCTCTAGCACCCATTGCAATCATGGCTCTAGGAGTAAACAAACTTTGATGCTCTAAATCATGAACTCCTTCTAAATCGGTAATAAAATCTTCTGATCCATAAGCAATGGCAATCACTCTTGGCGATGCTAAGCATATTTCCTGAACATTCATTACTGCTGAAGCTGTTTCTATTAAAGGAATTATTTTAAATGTACCAATTGATAATCCTTTTTCATACTCAATCGTTTCTAATAATTTATCAAAAAAGTATACATCTTCTCCCCGTTTTGCTTTAGGGTACATAAAACCATCTATTCCGTCAATTGTTAATTGCAGGATATCCTTTAACAACTCCCCACTTTCTCTATCATTCACCCTAGGGAATATCTTTTTTCCTGCAAACGTTTTAGATTTAACATACTTAATTATTGTGTCTCGTGCTACTTGTTTATTGGCAAAGGGCTGAACGGAATCTTCTACATCTAGGAGCAACACATCAGCATTAGATTTTGAAGCACTAATCATCAATTTTTTATTATGACTTGGCACAAACATTAAACTTCTTAGTAATACATCATTCATAATTACTGTTTTTTAGAAATTAACACTTTACGTCTAAAAGACAACACATCCATATTTAATTGATTCTTTGCTATGGTCTCTACATATACAATTCCTCTATCGTTTTTAGAAGTTTCCCATTTGTCTATAATAGTGGTACGCGCATAAAGTGTATCATTTATATGCACAGGATGTAAATGTTTTACAGATTCATATTCTAAATTAGCAATAGCTTTTCCACTTATATCGCCAACCGTTATACCAACAACGACACTAAACACTAAAGTACCTACAACTAGAATTTTGCCATGTTGTTTTTGTTGTGCATAATCTAAATTGAGATGAACAGGATGATGATTCATCGTTAATAGACTAAATAAATTATTATCACTTTCAAAAATAGTTTTTGTTAAAGCATGATGAATTGTATCTCCAACGACAAAGTCCTCATAGTAATTCCCAAATTTACTTTCCATATTTTTTATTTTTTAATATTTCAAGAGCTCTTAAAGCGTGTGGCTTTTCAATAATTTCCTCATTTAATATAAAGGGCTCCAAACTTTCACCATTATAATTTTCTGGCAAATGAGCTACAACATTCCTAGCCCATCCAACCAATTCTTTATCTTGCCCTGTTTCTTGTTTAAACCACTCTAATTGGGTTGGATGTATTAGAAACTTAGCGTCATACCCATTATCTTCAGCATACCTAACCTCATCTATAAAAGATTCTTTATTATAAATATCCATAGAAGCAATATCGATGGCTTGAAGATTATAAGCTTTTGCTAAATACAAAACTTTTTTTCGAGGATAATCTAATTGGAGTTTAGTGTGCTCGGCATTCAAAAAAGTCATTAAATCATGAGATCCCATTCCAATCCCCATAATTGACTTAAAAACTCTCGGATGACGCATTAATACATCTTGAATTTCTAACAGCAATCTAGGGTGCTCTATTAAGATAATATATTCTATACTCTGAAATTTATCAATTATTTCTAATAATTCAGCTGCTGATTTAATTTTCGGCAAAATCATTTGCTTCACACCTATCTGATAGAATTTACTAATGTAATTTAAATTCAATAAGTCATCGAAACCATTTCTTAAAGGAATTCTAAACCAATATGATTCAATACTTTCGTTAGTTTTTATTTCTTCAAAATAAGTTTCTAATTCTGAATTAATTATAGCATCCTCAAAGTCAATAATAATCTCGTCTGCTGAGGATTTTTTGATATCTTTCAACTTCCTAAGTCTTGATGCCGGTATGAAAAAGTAAGATTTCATATTAATTATTTTGAATTCGAAGTAACAACCTACTTATCAACTCAACCTCCTCAACTGTCAAGTCGAAGTACAATGGTAAGCATAATACCCTTTTTGCTATATCGTCTGTGATTTCAAAATTTTGAGGGTCTAAATATGGTAATGTATTAGCTAGTGACGGATAAAAATAACGTCTTGTAAATATTTCACTAGCAGCTAACCGTTTCATACATTCTAGCATTAACTCTTCACTTTCAAAAACTAGTGGATAATAGGCATAATTCTTTGTTCCATCATTGTGCCAAGAGGGTGTTTTTACTTTAAGCCCCTTTAGTTTTAAATTATAAAGTTCCGTTAGCTCCCTTCTTTTATTATGTACAGCCTCTATATGTGGAATATTTGCCAATCCCATAGCAGCATGATATTCTGAATTTTTACCGTTTATTCCTAACTCCGCAAAGCTTTCTGTCCCCGAAAATCCAAAATTTCGAATATATGCAAGCCTTTTTAATAAAGCTGGATCTTTAGTAACAATTAGGCCACCTTCAATAGAATGGTACAATTTTGTGGCATGTAAGCTGCAAGTACTTATATCGCCATATTCAAAAACAGACTTCCCATACACTTCAACACCAAAAGCATGGGCGCCATCATATATCACCTTAAGGTTGTGTTTTTTTGCAATTTTCTCGATAGCCAACACATCGCACGGGTTACCATAAACGTGGGTTGCCAAAATAGCTGATGTTTCATCAGTAATGGCAGCTTCTATTTTTGTTGGGTCTATATTCAATGACTCTTTATCAATATCCACAAAAACCGGTTTACAACCTTCCCAAACAATACTGCTCGTGGTCGCCACAAACGAAAATGGCGTCGTTATAATTTCACTTTTTAAATCCAACGCCTTTATGGCCATTTGTAAGGCAATAGTACCATTAGTCACGAACAGTAAATGTTTTACATGTAAATGGTCTTTCAACTTCATCTCTAGTTCACTTGCCAACGGCCCCATATTAGTTAGCCACTGTCGCTTCCAAATACCAGACAGGTATTTTTTATAATCTTCTTGAGGCGGAAGAAAGGGTTTTGTAATTGGTATCATTGTTTTAAAATTATTTTTTTGATGCTTGTAAGGGCCGTCATTTTAAAAATATAGGCAAAAGTAAGATATATAACTGAGCCTCCTAAAGCTAATATAGTTATTCTAAAAAAATCTTTTAGTTCATTTATGTGCAGATAAGTATCCGCAAACCATAAACTAGCGCCTACAAAAAAAGCAAGCGCCAAAATTGGCAAGACGTCTAGGGCTTGTTCTAAGGGTTTATAGTTAATGAATTTTCCTGTATAATGTGTATTGATAAAAAAAGCTAAAATTGATGTGATCAACTGTCCCCAAACAAGACCTAAAACTCCAAAATTAAAACTTATAGCCACCACAGCTAATACTAGTATTTTTTTCATGATTTCTAACCTTAAAAACAAATCACTCCTACCTTTTACATTTAGAATATTTAAATTATAGGAATGGATAGGATAAAGTATACCCGCCAAACATAACACTTGAAAGTACGGAACAGCTGGCAACCACTTCTCTGTAAACAAAAACCGAAAAAGAGGTTCTGCCAATACACCCATTATTACCAATATGGGAGCTATTACAAAAACCACTAATTGCATAATTTCTTTATATACACGCTTAAGTCTTAAGTCATCATTATTGATGCTCGCGAATAAAGGATACGTGACCCTATTCAAAGCACTTGAAATATTTTTAACAGGTAATTGTTTTAACGAATCAGCACGAGTATAAAACCCCACTTGAGATGTCAAAAAGTATTTCCCAATTATTATTTGATAAATATTTAAGAAAATAGTATCAAGCAAACCTGACAAAGTAAGTTTATATCCAAATTGGAAGTGAAATTTAAACTTATTCACATTAAATATCAAAGATGGTTTCCATTTTGATCGAACCCAAAGCTGAACTGTACTTAGAAAACTTTGAGAGAGTCCCATCCACACTAAACTCCAAACACCATGACTTGTAAACGCTAAATAAACACCTAATAACCCGGAGACTATTAAAGATGGGATTGCGACTAACATCTGGGTTTTGAAATCCATTATCTTTGTTAATCTTGTAGACTGAACGGCCGAGAATGCCGTTATAATAAAAGACAAACAGTAGACCCTAATTATATTTATTAGAATAGGCTCGCCGTAAAAATCAGCAATTAACGGTGCTGTAACAAAAACAAGAAAATAAATGAAAATACTTCCTATTAAATTAAAAAAAAACACCGTTGAATAGTCTTCTTGGTCTGGATTTTCAGTCCTAATTAAAGACTGTGTAAGGCCTCCACTTATGAGTATACTACCAATTCCCATAAAAATAGATATCATTCCTATTAGGCCAAACTCTTCAGGCATCAATAGTCTTGCTAATACTATTGAGACTCCAAACCCAATTAATTGGGTGCTAAATTGCTGAAGAAACGTCCAAAAAGCACCCTTGGTTGCCGTATTTCTTAAAGACATTTATTTCTTAATTATTTTTTTTAAATAGTCATAATAGTCGCCTTTAAGCTCCCTTACTTCTTCAAAAATATTGTCTTTAGTAATCCATCCATAATTCATCGCAATTTCTTCTAAACATCCAATTTTTAGTCCTGTACGTTTTTCAACTGCTTTTACAAACTCCGTAGCTTCTGTTAAGGCTTCATGAGTGCCCGTGTCTAGCCAGGCAAAACCCCTACTTAAGATTTGAAGTTTTAAATTATCTTCCCTTAAATACGATTGATTTATGGAAGTTATTTCTAATTCACCTCGATGTGACGGTTTGACATTTTTAGCAATATTGATTACTGAGTTCGGGTAGAAATATAAGCCTACCACAGCGTAATTTGATTTCGGGTCTTTTGGCTTTTCTTCAATACTGATAACATTTCTATCCGCATCGAATTCGGCCACTCCGTAACGTTCTGGATCATTCACAAAATTACCAAACACAATTGCTGTGCTTTCTGTCTCAACAGTGTTTACAGTATCCTTTAGTATTTTTTGTAAGCCTGCACCGTAGAATATATTATCGCCCAAGACTAAACATACATCATCACTACCTATAAACTCCTCCCCCAAGATAAATGCTTGCGCTAAACCATCAGGACTCGGTTGTTCTTTATAACTTAGGTTAATACCAAGTCGTTTACCATCACCTAATAATTGTTTGAAATTTGGGAGATCATGAGGAGTGGATATTATTAAAATCTCTCGAATACCAGCTAACATCAATACAGATAACGGATAATATATCATTGGCTTATCGTAAATTGGTAATAGCTGCTTACTGACTGCGAGTGTTAGTGGATGTAAGCGCGTTCCTGAGCCTCCTGCTAGAATGATTCCTTTCATTTTTTTTAGTGTTATGCTGTTATGTAGTAATCTTGTTATGAGGTTTAAATCTTTAGAAATGTTATAAGCTTAGACAGCATTCTTCTAATGAAAATAATCTTATCAAAAATTCTTTCTGTTTGTTCATCTGGTACAAGATATTTAAAACGAATAGCTATCTCAAATTGTGTTTCAAGTTCTGCTAAAGCTCCCTAACGTGATATACAAGAATCTTGAAAACTCTTTCTCACCATTTCTACCAGTTCCTTCAGCAATATTCGAAGGTATTGAAACTGCTGCCCTTCTAATTTGGCTAGTTAGTCCATATAATTCTTCTTTTGGGAAAGCTCCAATCAATCGATATATATCCTCAACTAGAGCCATACTTTCTTTCCAAAGGGTAAAATCTTTATGGGATGGTATTGTCATGATGGATTCTGCTCAGTTATAGTGTTATGGTGTTTAATATAATGTGTGATTACGAACTTACATAACTACGTCATAAGATCACTTCTTAACTTGATAACTTATTTATACTGCTCCTTATAATACTCCTGATAAGCCCCACTTGTGACATTATCCATCCATTCTTTATTCTCTAAAAACCAATCGATGGTTTTTGACAGGCCTTCTTCAAATGTTACAGAAGGTGACCATCCTAATTCTTTGTTGATTTTAGACGCGTCTATGGCATAGCGTAAATCATGACCTGGACGGTCTTTTACATATGTGATTAGTTTTTCGCTCTCTCCTGTTGTTCTACCGAGCTTATCATCCATTTGTTGACACAATAATTTCACTAAGTCAATATTCTTCCATTCATTAAAACCACCAATATTATACGTTTCATGGTTTTCCCCTTTATGATATACTAAGTCAATAGCGATAGCGTGATCAATAACATATAACCAATCTCTGGTATAATTGCCATCACCATATACAGGTAATGCTTTTTTATTGATGATATTATTGATAAATAGAGGAATTAATTTTTCCGGAAAATGATTCGGCCCATAATTATTGGAACAATTGGAAATCACATAAGGCATTCCGTAAGTTTCACCATAAGCTCTAACAAAATGGTCGGAACTCGCTTTAGATGCCGAATACGGTGAATTCGGATCATAAGACGTTGTTTCAGTAAACAAACCTGTTTCTCCTAAAGAACCATAGACCTCATCTGTACTCACATGATAAAAACGCTTTTCTTCCCAATTATCTTTCCATAATTCTTTAAAAGCATTTAGCAAAATCATGGTTCCTAAGATATTAGTCTTTGCAAAGGCCAACGGATCTGTAATCGAACGATCCACATGAGACTCAGCCGCTAAATGAACAACACCATCAAATTGATATTCTGAAAATATGCCGTTAATAAAATCTTCATCTGTAATGTCTCCATGTAGGAATGTGTAGTTGGAAGCATATTCAACATCTCTAAGATTCTCTAGATTCCCCGCATAGGTTAACGCATCTAAATTATAAATATGATAATTTGGATATTGGGTAACAAAACGTCTCACAACATGACTTCCGATGAAACCAGCGCCGCCTGTAATTAATATTTTTTTATTTGTTTCCATAATTAATAACTAATTCTAAAAAAACATTCCTGAATTTCTTTAATAAGATTAAAGGGATCTTAAAAAACTGGACATCCCTTTTAATACGCGTTTATTTTCACCTAGGTTTAAACAAAGAAAAATCTATATAAATCATAGCGTTTTATATAGATTAATCTTCAGCAAAGATATCTTAAATTTAAAGAGAAACAATGGATTAAAATCGTCATTTAAGCGACATACCCAATTCCCCATTAAAATTTTCAGCATTTAATAATCTACAATTTGCCGTCACAATCTCCTTCTGGCAACACCCCTTTTACATCATAGACAATTGCTTTCTCCTTTTTTAGGCTAGTTAAATCTAAAGATAGAAATTCCTTATGGGCCACTCCTAAAACAACAGCGTCATAACGCTCTTTTGGCAACTGATCCGTCATGTCTAAATTATACTCACTTTTAACTTCTTCCGGGTTTGCCCATGGGTCGTACGTGCTTACTTTAACACCATATTCCTTTAATGCACTTATGACATCCACAATTCTGGTATTCCTTACATCTGGACAATTTTCCTTAAACGTAATTCCCAATATCAATACCTCGGCCTCACTCACATAGATCCCTTTTTTGATCATGCTCTTTACCACTTCTGAAGCCACATAGCTCCCCATTGAGTCATTTAAACGCCGTCCTGCCAAGATGATTTCAGGATGGTAACCATGTTCTTGTGCCTTTTGAGCCAGATAGTAAGGATCTACACCAATACAATGCCCTCCAACTAAACCTGGTTTAAACGGCAGAAAGTTCCATTTGGTTCCAGCCGCTTCCAAGACAGCATGGGTATCAATATCTAAAATATTGAATATCTTGGCTAATTCATTGACAAAAGCGATGTTGATATCCCGCTGCGAGTTTTCAATTACTTTAGCTGCTTCCGCAACCTTAATACTTGGTGCTAAATGCGTGCCTGCTGTAATTACGGATTTGTACAATAGATCTACTTTCTCACCTATTTCCGGCGTTGATCCTGCAGTAACCTTTAGGATTTTTTCCACGGTATGCTCTTTATCTCCTGGATTGATACGTTCAGGTGAATAGCCTGCAAAGAAATCCACATTAAATCTTAACCCTGACACTTTTTCTAATACTGGGACACATTCGTCTTCAGTAACCCCAGGATATACGGTAGATTCATAAATAACAATATCTCCTTTCTTCAACACCTTTCCAACCGTCTCGCTCGATTTATAAAGCGGCGTCAAGTCTGGGCGGTTATTTTTATCTACAGGCGTAGGTACTGTAACAATATAGATGTTACAATCTTTGATATCCTCTAAATTAGAAGAACAATATAAACCATTAGCGTCAGAGGGTTGATCAACCAAAACAGCTTGTAAAATAGCATCCTCAACCTCTAAAGTGGAGTCTGTACCAGAATTTAAGCCATCAATTCTTCCTTGATTGATGTCGAAACCGACAACTGGGTATTTGGTAGCAAACAGTCGTGCTAATGGCAAGCCAACATATCCAAGACCAATAATGGCTATTTTTGCATTTGTATCAATTGTGTTCATACTTTTATTTTATATTGTGTGATGATCCTTATTTGTCCTAAGGATTAGCATTTATTATTTTAAATTATTCCAATACCAAGCTAATGCTTCCTTTATACCCGCTTGAATGGTATGCGTAGGCTGATACCCCAACAATGTTTGTGCTTTTTCGATACTTGCTAAAGAATGAGGAATATCTCCTGCCCTATTAGGTCCATGTACAACTTCAACATCTGCAATTTTAGTATCGTAAGCACTGAGTCCGTCTTTTATGTATCCTACCAACTGATTCAGCGTTGTACGATCGCCAACTGCAGTATTATATACAGTATTGACAGCATCTGAATCATTGGTTAGCATGGCACGTTCATTCATTTGAATGACATTATCGATATAGGTAAAATCACGCGAGTAATCACCACCACCATTAATCACTGGACTTTCATAGGCCATAAATTGCATGACAAATTTTGGTATGACTGCTGCATAGGCGCCATTAGGATCCTGTTTTCTTCCAAACACATTAAAATATCGCAAACCAATACACTCCATCCCGTACGTTTTAGAAAAGATATCAGCGTACAATTCGTTGACATATTTAGTGATAGCATAGGGCGACAGAGGTTTACCAATTACATCTTCGACCTTAGGTAATCCTTGAGAATCTCCATACGTAGATGAACTAGCTGCATAAACAAATCGTTTTACTTTGGCGTCTCTAGACGCTGTAAGCATATTTAAAAACCCTGACACATTAACGTCGTTAGTAGTTATCGGGTCATTAATGGAACGTGGTACCGAGCCCAATGCAGCTTGATGTAACACATAATGCGCTCCTTCCACAGCCTTTTGACAATCCTCCAAATTACGAATATCACCTTCAATTAAAGTGAAATTGGAATCATTTTTAAAAACGGTTAAATTATGATGGTGCCCGGTCGCAAAATTGTCTAAAACAGTAACCTGGTATCCCTTATCAAGAAAGTGCTCTGTGAGGTTGGATCCGATAAACCCTGCGCCACCGGTAATTAAAATTTTTTCTTGCATTTCTATGTTTATTTGTCACTCAAATATGCACAACAAGCCTCATTATAAATTGACTACACCAACGTTTTAATAGGTTCAATAGTTCAACTTGATCCCATTAGGTATATAATTAATTTAAATGCTCGACACAGCATCAAATTTGATTGAAAAATTTAAAAAATCATTTTTTCGAACTTGCAAAATTACAATTTTATTACAAACTGACTATATATTCTTGGAGAGATTCATCTCTAAAATAGTGTGAAGCTATGGTTGTAATGACTGAGACTGATTAATTTAAAAATACAAATTGACTCTACCCATACGAGTTATTTAGAAGTTATGAGTGGGTTTAGTATGAACTTTGATTTAAACTTTTACTGCGGACACCAAAATTTGTATCGTCACCAATAACTCTACGCGATGAAATAATCTTTTAGTAACATAAAAATCACATTTAATAGCTGACACAACTTATAAGCACCATAACCATACTGTAGCATTACTTTTACAGAAAAGACTAATCAATGCCACTATACACCGTCAGATATTAAAGCTAAGACCATCATTAACTCTAGAGTCTAGATGAATTCACATACACTGCCATAATTAAAACAATTATGTCTCAATTATTTTTTTTAAATAATCATAATAATCGCCTTTTAAGTTTTCAACTTTTCTGGCAATTTCATCTACGCCAACCCATTTATGTCGAATCGCAATTTCTTCTAAACACGCAATTTTTAGTCCAGTACGCTTCTCCACGGACTTTACAAATTCTGTAGCTTCAGTTAAGGCCTCATGGGTTCCAGTATCAAGCCAAGCAAAGCCTCTACTAAGAATTTGAACTACTAAATTGCTTTGTTCCAAATACATTTGATTCACCGTTGTGATTTCTAACTCTCCACGCTTAGACGGTGTGACTTGTTTGGCAATCTCAATTACTGAATTAGGATAAAAATACAAGCCCACTACAGCATAATTTGATTTTGGCGTTTTTGGTTTCTCCTCAATGCTAATGACATTTCCATCAGCATCAAAATCTACAACTCCATAACGTTGCGGATCTTTGACATAATTACCAAAAATTATGGCTTTACCTTCATCCTTAACAGTCTTGACGGCATTAGATAATATGTTTTGTAAACCGGCACCATAAAAAATGTTATCTCCTAAAACCAAACAGACATCGTCATTACCAATAAACGCTTCACCTAATACAAAAGCTTGAGCTAAGCCATCTGGACTCGGTTGTTCTATATAACTTAATTGAATTCCAAATTGCGAACCATCTCCAAAAAGTTTTTTAAAATTTGGAAGATCATGTGGTGTAGAAATGATTAAGATTTCCTTTATTTCAGCCAACATTAAAACCGAAAGTGGATAATATATCATAGGCTTATCGTAGATTGGAAGCAACTGCTTACTAACTGCCAATGTCAAGGGGTGCAAACGCGTACCAGTACCTCCTGCTAGTATTATTCCTTTCATGCTGTTTGTAATTTTGTAAATTCGATGATTCGTAAATTTGCTTTGATATTCTGTTAATTTACTATTTCACTAATTATATTGTAACTATGTCCTTGTAGGATCCATTTGTTGATTTATAAATCTGGGTATGGATTCTATGGTTTGAATTCTCTGAATTATTATAAATCTAGATTTAGTACAAATCTTTTCTTCAGTTTATTCTTTTAATTTATTATTTAAAGCATTGAGTTGATTTGTGATCCTTTCAACGTTCTCACGTATCTTAACATACTCTTCTTCAGTAATCAGTTCTAAATCTCTGGTGATAATTAAAAAGTTTAAAACTTCAATAGATGAGCTGAAACTTTGATTGATAAACCTAGATTTATCTTTGTTTGTATTTCGGGACATCCCTTCTGCAATGTTTGCAGAACTACTTAATGTCGCGATTCACAAATTAACGCATCTACAATTTACAAATCAACAATTTACTTATACTGCTCCTTATAATACTCCTGATAAGCCCCATTTGTTATATTATCCATCCATTTCTTGTTCTCTAAATACCAATCAATAGTTTGTGATAAGCCTTCTTCAAATGTAACGGAAGGTGTCCATCCTAATTCTTTGTTGATTTTAGAGGCATCTATAGCATAACGCAAGTCGTGCCCAGGGCGATTTTTAACAAAGGTGATTAACTTTTCACTTTCGCCAACTTTTCTTCCCAGCTTCTCATCCATTTGTTGACATAGCAATTTTACTAAGTCAATATTTTTCCACTCATTAAAACCTCCAATATTATAGGTTTCATGATTCACCCCATTATGATAAACGACATCAATTGCTATTGCGTGGTCGATAACATACAACCAGTCTCTAGTATAATTACCATCGCCATATAGAGGCAATGCTTTTTCATTAATGATATTATTTATAAATAAAGGAATTAATTTTTCAGGAAAATGGTTTGGTCCATAATTATTGGAACAATTAGATATGACATAAGGCATTCCATAAGTTTCACCATACGCTCTAACAAAATGATCTGAACTTGCTTTTGATGCTGCATACGGTGAATTTGGGGCGTAAGAAGTCTTTTCAGTAAACTGCCCAGTTTCTTCTAATGAACCATACACCTCATCCGTACTCACATGGTAAAAACGCTTGTCTTCCCACTTATCTTGCCATAATTTTTTAAAAGCATTAAGCAAAATCATTGTCCCTAAAATGTTCGTTTTTGTAAAGGTCAAAGGCTCGGCAATGGAACGGTCAACATGAGATTCCGCTGCTAAATGAATAACGCTATCAAATTGATATTTTGCAAATAGGTCATTTATAAAGACTTCATCTGTGATATCACCAAAAACAAAGGTATAGTTTGATGCATTTTCAATGTCTCGTAAATTTTCCAAGTTGCCCGCATAGGTTAAAGCATCTAAATTGTAGATGTGATAATTTGGATACTGATTTACAAAGCGCCTAACAACATGACTTCCAATAAACCCGGCGCCACCTGTAATTAAAATTTTTTCTTGCATTTCTATTTTTTAATTCCCTTAAAAACATTTGATATCACGTACTGCTCGTTTTATACAAGATTTCTAGGAGCAGGCACTTACAATTACAGATTTAATTTTTAATCAGCTAGACACCTTAATGATTCGTGAATTACATGAACAATTAGTAATCTAAAAATGGATATCATACTATTTGTTAACGTCAGATTTTAGTCTCACCTACTGAAATCACTACAATATTTCAACCTTAACATAGCAGTTCACACTTCATCCTTCCTCACGCTCTTCTCTCTCTCTCTCTCTTCTCTTTTCTTTATTCTTTTTTCTCATACAAAAAACTCAAATTACAGTAAGAAGGTTGCCAATTAACTGATACCTCTCCCCTGTTTCAGGGCATGTAGCGATATTGTTAACATTTAACTCTAATTTATGACCTGCTTTACTAACCCAACCCATTTGACGCGCAGGGTTCCCAACCACCAATGCGAAATCAGGAACATCCTTAGTTACCACAGCACCTGCGCCAATAAAGGCATACGCGCCTAGAACATTCCCGCAAACAATGGTAGCATTCGCACCAATAGAAACACCCTTTTTTAGTAAGGTATTTTTATACTCCTGCTTTCGGACGATAAAACTTCTAGGATTGACAACATTTGTAAATACAACTGACGGACCGATAAACACATCATCTTCCACCACTACACCTTCATAAATGGAAATGTTATTTTGGACTTTTACATTATTGCCAATCTTCACCTTTGGACCAACGACACAATTTTGTCCAAATGAACAGTTCTCACCTATATTAGTATGGGATAAGATATGACTAAAATGCCAGATTTTGGTACCTTTCCCAATCCGCACATCGTCATCTATATAACTGGATTCATGAATAAAATAATCGCTCATTTGTTAGGTGTTAGGTGTTAGGTGTTAGGTGTTAGGTGTTAGGTGTTAGGTGTTAGGTGTTAGGTGTTAGGTGTTAGGTGTTAGGTGTTAGGTGTTAGGTGTTAGGTGTTAGGTGTTAGGTGTTAGGTGCAAAATAAAAAAAAATTTGGATAGTTAATTATTATGCACATCATCAGATTCTTTTACATAATGGATGGTAGTCGCCTTTTAGTCCGATGGGATCCAAGGTTCTTATGGCCGACACTGTGTTGATGGAGCCATAGGCGTCGTCTAACCCAAAACCATTGCCTTTCAATATTTCTTCATAACTTTTAGTATGCAGATCAGTAAACCCACCACTAAATTCAATGTCTTCACCATCTACGGTAATGGAGCGATAGGTAGTTGCTCCCTTAGCTTTAATCGCATCAGGAATATGATTATAATTTACGGATAAAAACCATCTGACATTAGCGTGCTTTAATTTCAAATATCCGGCATTGGTATCTGCAGTTTTTAGGTGAGTTATGCTTTCTTGAACATTGCCAAAAATCCAACAGAGCATGTCAAAAAAATGAACTCCTATATTAGAAGCAATACCGCCCGATTTTGCTTCATCGCCCTTCCAGGATACAAAATACCATTTTCCTCTTGAAGTTAAATAGGTCAGATCTATTTCATATACCTTATCCGGATTGCTTTTCAATTCTTTAGCGATTTTTTCTTTTAAAGCAATTATGATTGGGTGATGGCGCAACTGAAGGATATTATAAATCCGTTTTCCCGTTTCGTTTTCAATAACTTTCAACTGATCCACATTCCATGGATTTAAAACTAAAGGTTTTTCAGATATGGCGTGGGCACCACTACGCAGAGCAAAACGGATATGGGAATCATGCAAGTAATTTGGAGAACAGATAGAAACATAATCAATTTTATGACCACTATTTCTTCGCCACTTATCCACGAACCGGTCAAAACGTTCAAATTCCGTAAAGAAACTGGCATGGGGAAAATAACTATCCATTACCCCAATCCCGTCATAAGGATCTAGTGCGGCCACCAAAGTGTTGCTTGTATCCTTAATCGCTTTCATATGACGAGGTGCGATATAACCGGCAGCCCCAATTAATGCGAAATTTTTCATAAGTAGTAAATGCTCATGGGATTGTTGATTGTTGATTGTTGAATGTTGAATGTTGAATGTTAAATGATTATTCGGTAATCATTATTTAAAATTGTATAAACGAACTAATTTTATAAAAACCCGGATGGATGCAAGTCTTGATTCCTGATTCTCTTTTCTCTTTTCTCTTTTCTCTTTTCTTATATCTAAATCCTCACAAATCCATCCTCTATATCATATAAAACGATTTATACCAGGCTACAAAAGCTGCAATACCTTCTCTTACTTCAGTTTTAGGTTGATAATTATAATCGTTTTGCAGCGCACTAACATCTGCATAGGTCTGCTTAACATCACCCGGTTGCATTGGCAACATTTGTCGTATCGCCTTTTTATTTAATGCACTCTCTATTGCTTCAATATACTCCAATAGCTGTACCGGCTTACTGTTGCCTATATTATAAAGTTTATAGGGCGACGCGTTTTTTGAAGTGTGTAGAAGCGTTGCTAAAACACCTGCAACGATATCGTCTATATATGTAAAATCACGAGAAAGATCGCCGTTATTAAACACTTTAAGTGGTTTCTCATTCACAATAGCCTCAGTAAATAGGAACATAGCCATATCAGGTCTTCCCCATGGTCCGTAAACCGTGAAAAACCTTAAACCAATAGATTCAAAACCATACAAATGCGTATAGGCATGAGCCATTAATTCATTTGCTTTCTTGGTAGCAGCATATAAACTGACCGGGTGGTCTACATTGGCTGTTTCCTCAAAGGGAACATTATCACTATTTCCGTAAATACTAGAGCTGCTAGCATATACTAATTTAGTCACTTTAAAGTTACGGCAACACTCGAGAATATTTAAAAATCCAGTCAAATTACTATCTGCATAGGCCTCAGGATTTTCTAAAGAGTACCGAACGCCTGCCTGGGCTGCCAAATTACAAACACGATCTACCGCGAAGTTTTCAAAAAGTTTTGGCAAGGACTCTCTATCTTCCAAATTCATCTTAACAAAAATCATACGGCTACCAAAAGTGCTGCTGGAAGTTTCGTTAAGATCTTGAAGCGCTTGAGTTTTATCAATACCCAATTCCTCTAGCCGCGCCAACTTTAAATTGACATCATAATAATCATTAAGGTTATCGATACCTATTACTGTATACCCTAAGTTCAACAGCGCCTTGGATACGTGAAACCCAATAAACCCTGCAGCGCCTGTTACTAATATAGTATTTGATCTGTTTCTATTTTCCAATGGCATACACTTGAAATCCTATAGTTCGTAATTGTTCATGATCTAAAACCCCACGGCCATCAAACACAAATGCTGGTTTTTGCATAGCCTCATAAATACGCTGCCAATCATAGGCCTTAAATTCATCCCATTCTGTTAACACAGCAATGGCATGGGCGTCTTTACATGTTTCGTAAGGATCTACTATTGTAGTTAAAAACGTTTCATTTTCTGTTTCTGAACGCGTATTGAGGTAATTAAGGTCACTTTGCATTTGTTGCGCCGTCACTTTAGGGTCATAGACAACAATATTAGCCTGTTCTTCTATAAGTTGATCTGCAACATATATAGCAGCCGATTCTCGAGTATCATTGGTATCCTTTTTAAAAGCCCATCCTAAAAATGCAATTTTCTTACCTGAAATGGTATTATATAAGGTCTGAATGATTTTTGCCGCAAAACGGTGTTTTTGATAATCATTCATAATGATGACCTGCTCCCAATAGTCGGCTACCTCATTTAAACCATATGATTTAGCGATATAAACCAAATTTAATATATCCTTCTGGAAACATGATCCCCCAAAACCGACAGACGATTTTAAAAATTTAGGTCCTATTCTGCTATCTTTTCCAATGGCATTTGCAACTTCATCAACATCAGCCCCAGTAACTTCACAAAGTTCAGAAAGCGCATTGATAGAAGAAACACGCTGCGCCAAAAAAGCATTAGCTGTTAATTTTGATAATTCTGAAGACCATAAATTAGTTGTCAATATATTTTCAATGGGCACCCAACTTGAATATACATCCACTAATGCTGCAATGGCCTTCATTCCTAGTTCGGTTTGCTCGCCTCCTATGAGCACACGGTCAGGGGCCATTAAATCCTGAACTGCAGTTCCTTCTGCCAAAAACTCAGGATTGGAAAGAATTTGAAATTTAACACCATTGCCTGTATTCTGTAAAATACTCTTAATGGTCTGCGCAGTTCTTACAGGAAGGGTTGATTTTTCTACAACAATTTTATCAGTCTTTGCTACTTTCGCAATCTGCCGTGCACACAACTCTATATACTTTAGATCAGCGGCCATTCCTTTTCCTTTTCCATAAGTTTTGGTAGGGGTGTTGACTGAAATAAAAATCATATCAGCAGCATCAATAGCAGCATCAACATCTGTACTGAAGAACAAATTTCGGTTGCGAGCTTCTAAAACCACATCATCCAAACCAGGCTCATAAATAGGCAATTGATCCAAATCATTATGATTCCACGCGGCAATACGCTCAGCATTAATATCTACCACCGTCACTTTTATGTCCGGATTCTTTTGCGCAATGACGGCCATAGTTGGCCCACCAACGTAACCAGCGCCAATACAACAAATGTTTTTTACTTTAGTTTTCATAATATGATTAAACTCTTTTATTAATATTAAAATACTGAAAATTACAATGTATTATGATATCTTCCTTAAACACTATTAGATTTTCTATTCCACTATTACTAACGCAAAATAATCAAATAGACTGATTCTTATGCGTTAATATTTATATGTAAAAATTATTATCCAACATTATAGGCTTCCATTAAAAGGGAGCAAAAGTACGAAGAATTAAAAAAACGTATTGACTGTTTACAAGGAATGTTAACTATAAACACTATTAGGACCCATTGGACATCTAGGTTTTGACAGGTGAAATATAACAAATCACATTTAATAACACTGTTATGGTCAATTATATTAATAGTAATTAATAACTCGAAAGATTTGTAATAGTGATACGTGGCAACACGAATTATGCGAAAAACAACTTTACGGTAATCATCTTATAGAAGCCATTAGTAAAATTTTGGATAAAACATTTCAAAGTTGTGTGATATAAAGGCCAAACCTATATTATATCATAGTTACATCCCACAAAACAATTTGAGTCTATAACTAAGTGTTAAATGTTATTTTTAGATTTTTTGTACGATACTATGTTTAGATATCCATTTTCATTTTAGACACATTTATCTCCGGAGTCAAATCGGATAAAAACATTTGGAAAATTTCCCTAAAAAAAAAGGTATAAGACGTCCTCCTGTCTGTAAACAGCGTCAGAAAATTGTTAATCGACATAATAATGTAAGGTTTATATTACGTTTTAAATAATAAATAGCTTAAAACTAGTCGCATTTCTGAAATTTAAATTTTATAAATCTTTTACTCCTAGAAAGTTACATTTTCGTTCGATAAACAGCATTAAACTTTAACATTATTATTCAATAGTTTAAGGTAAAAAATACAAACAGATTTCTATATTTGAAGACCAAATTTACTATTTTTTTAACCCTAAAACCTACATTATGAAGCAATTCTACCTACAAATTGCGGCGTGTTTTGTTGTGGCAACTAGCTATGGCAAAAACCCAGAAAATGCATTACGTGCAAACACTTTTGATGACAACCTTAGTACATCAAACACAACATTTAATAGTGAAGACCCAATTAATTTCGGGTACTTTGAATTGACCTTAGAAAGTGATGCTAAGCGTGACGTTACGGAATTCTACTTTTATGAACAATCAACTTACGGTTTAGATCCTGGTTATGATGCCGGAGTGATGGGCAAAGCGGCGTCTTCTTTCGCCATCTATTCAAAGCTATTGGATCCTGGAGACTATGCCCATGTTGATCTTGCTATTCAATCATTACCTTTTAAATGTTTAAGTGAAGAAACTATTATTCCATTAGGCGTTAATATGGCTCAAGGCCTCTCTGCAAGTATTAAAATTTCTAACCAATATATTCAATCTGAAATTGAAATTATATTGGAAGACACACAACTGAACACCCAAACGCTGCTTACTGAAGGTTCTTATACATTTACTGCTGATACTGCACTGTTAGGTGTAGGTCGCTTTAATATTATAATCCGAAACACTACAACAGTTGAAGAAGAAACGACTCCCACCGAAGAAGAACTAGTACCTGACCCTGAAAACTCTTTAACAGCACTTAAAATATTTCTTTCGAAAAATGAGAAAGCAATAACTATAAAAGGAGACGTTGTACAAAATACAACTCTAAAGCTTACTGACCTACAGGGCAGACCTGTCTTAGATGCTGTATTGCAGGGTAAGAAAATGAATAGAATCAATGTATCAAATTTAAAACCTGGCATTTATATTATTATACTTCAGGAAAATTCTAATAGAATTACCAAAAAAGTAATTCTAAATTAAGCCCACCAATTTATCCATTCAAAAATCCAGTCATTTTGTTATAAATGACTGGATTTTTCGTTTAAAACAGTCTGTATTTTATAAAAAAATGTATTTCAACGAGTATTTATTCCGTAGGACTTTAATAGTTCATTAGATTTATATGTGTTAGTACTTTTGTTGTGAGCATTTGACATCGTGTTACAATAAACAACTTAAAAGAAACCCCAAATCCCTTCAACACAACCGATTGGATTATTATCCCTCAAATTAAAATCTTTTTCACTGATCAATGTTATACCGATGAGTTGCTCAATAAACAATAAATACATTAACAAATTAAAATACCTACTATGAAAAAACTCTACTTCATTTTATTAGCGTTATTAACTGTAAATTTAGGATACGCTCAAATACCTGTCGATCTTGCAGCGATAGAGGCCATTAACATTATAGGCCCAACATCTACTAACACAGCAGGTAATGTAACTGCAACCGGATTTCAGCGCGGCTCAGGCGTTACACGTACAACTGATGGTTCACATGATGGTTTTATGTCCAAAGGCTTTGACAAAAAGGGATTGTCACCAACTATTGCTCAAAATAAATTTATTAAATGGTCGGTGGGAGCGACAGCTGCTGATTATTCGATAACTATTTCTGATATTAGATTGGCCCTAACGAGAGGCAATACAGATGTCGCAACCAATTTCACAATCGAATACAGCACCGATAATCAGTCAACCTGGAATCTTCTTGGTAATGGATCGCATGGGTCTCAACTAACAAATGAAAGATTTATATTCAGCACATCCATAACATCTACTTTTGGTGGAACAGTTCATTTTCGTTTATATGCTTATGATGAACAGAAAGGCAATGGAGAGGATGGCCCTTACGGTATTGGAAAACTTAATACTTTATTTGACACTAATAATTTAATGCAAAACCCAGGCATTTTAATGAGGGGCACAGTCAATTTTGATGGCTTGGAATATAATGATGGGGTTTGGACGCCACTTACTTCAAATGGACCAAGCAGTTCAACAGGCGATAAAAATGTAATCATCAAATCAGGTACTTATATTGTAGGGGGATTAACAGGTATCAATAAAGATATTCAAGTTAAAAACATGAGGTTGTTTCCAGGCACTCAGGTTATTGTACCAGATACTGCAAGTGTTATAGTAAATGAAAGTCTATACCTCCAAGGCGGTGAATTTATACTTAATTCTTCCTCTACAAAGTATTCTAGCCTTATTGTAGAAGACGGGGTTGATGGCGAAGTAACCTATAAAAGACATGTAAATAGTTCAGGGAACGATTTAATTTCTGCACCTGTCGTTGGACAACGTTTCGATAAGTTTGTAGAGGTAAATACGAACATAAAAAGCTCAACCGATGGTTCATTATTACTTTTCGGGCCTTACAAAAAAAATCCTGGCACATATGAGTTTTGGACCCCAACCACTAAAACTCAGCTACTATCAGCTCAGGGCTATAGAGCGGGATCAACAGACAACGGCACTTTTACCTTCAAGGGTACAGTTAATACAGGAGACCTTCCAAGACCTATACTTTATAGTGCAGGTTCAGCTTCTTCGAGATGGAACTTAATTGGGAATCCATTTCCGTCCTATTTAAAGGCTTATGAATTTTTAGATCACAATCTTGATCAATTGGATCCGGATGTGGCGGCAATCTATGGATATAATGCTGGTACCGCCACTACTAATACTTGGACTGTCTGGAATTTGGCCAACTTACCAATAAAAGGGAACCCTTCCTTAACTCCAGGTCAAGCTTTTTATGTGGCTGCACAATCTAATGGCGGAACAGTCGATTTTATGGCAGCTTGGAGACGTACCGCAGAGGGTTATACAGATGGTAAAGATGACGATTTTATATTAGGTAGACCAGGAAACTCAAAGCTTGCACATACGGAGCTAAAGATCAGTAATGGTACCAACTCATTCAAGACTGAACTTTATTTTAACGATAAATCCACTAAAGCTATGGATGTCGGGTATGATGCTGTAATTTTTGGAGAGAAGGCACCAAGTTTCTCAATTTACTCCCACCTTGTAGAAGACAATAAAGGTTTGGATATGACAATTCAGTCTTTGGCTTATGAAGATTTGTCCAATGAAATAGTGATTCCAATCGGCATCAATGCTACAAAAGGACAACAGGTTACAGTAAGCTTACAAGAAACAGTTTTTCCAGAAGGAACCGAAGTGTATTTAGAGGACAACGTAACTGATACATTCACATTATTAACGAATTCAGATTATAAATTTACAGTGAATTCTACTCTTAAAGGTACGGGGCGTTTCTTTCTAAGAATATCAAATAGAACCTTAAGTGAGGAGGAAACGTTTATGAGTAACGGCTTACAGATTTATTCTAAATTGAAGACGGTTTACATTAAAGGCGTATTATTAGAGCCAACTAATGCAACCATCTATGACATTCAAGGCAGAGTAATAAGTTCTACAACTTTAAAAGCTGGTTCAAATGATAATCAAATAAATTTACCTCAAGTTACATCTGGTGTTTATATCGTGAAATTAACAAGTAAGAGTCAAGAAAAATCACAGAAAGTGATCATAAAATAAGATACTTATTTACTAATATTCTAAAAAAGTCCAATTTACATAAAATGTAGATTGGACTTTTTTTTGAATAAATTTTGCCCCACACCTATTAGTTTAAAATTTTTTCTGCAATTAACAATATATGCTTCTTTTTAGAATTAGAAGTGGTGTATTAACATAAGATTTTTCAACAAAGAGTTATCGTATGAAAAATTACAGACGATTTTTGCGCTATGCACTCTAAAGCACAACATCAATATACATTTCTTAATGTTAAACTATTAATTTTGTATATTACTGAGAATCTAGTCAATAAATTATAATGTTATCACATCATGGGTACTAAATCTTAGTGTAAAATTGTTATAATTCATAAACATGCTTATATTTGCAGTATATATTTATAGTATGAAAAAGGAACCTATTAAAAACGAAATCACAAGGAAGGAAGCGTTGTCTCGCATGGGCAAATATGCGGCATTAACAGCCATAGGCACGTTTGCGATTCTACAACCTTTAAAAGCTCAAGAGACATCATTACCACCAGGCGGAACAGGTGATGATACTTTTCCTATAGATACACCGTGAGTAAATATATAATCTAGTACACTGGGTTGACCTGAGAAGCCTATTGGGTTAATCAATGTTTAAAGAAAATACATTGAGCGAAATTTGTTCTCCGAGATTTATTGTCCAAATTAACGACAGTTTTATATTTTGGTTTGAAAGATCTAATCAATACCTCGTTGTTTCTAAAACTATAAATGATTTGTTAGGCTTGTTCTTTGAAACTACTAACAAATCTTCTTTTTTAACGGCATGTATTGATCAAAATATCTCGCTAGAGGAGGCCCATACTATCTACGATGATATACATAAGCTCATCAAACAAGCCAATACATCTGCAGATCAGAACTCAGCAAGTGTCCTCATACCAAAGATTGCTACGCCTATTGTTATAAAACAATATCTTTTAAAAACTTCTTCAGTCATCATAAACTACGGAACATTAGAGCTCGAAAAATTTATACATCCGCAATGGGCGCATGCATTAACTAAAAAGAAAAATTGTGATCATACTACTACTTTTGATGTGTTTAAAGTACAAGACCACAATTTTCTTTTTGTCAATAAAAAATATATTAAGCATTACCATGCAAATGAATCGCATGTTTTAGCTGGGCAAATTAATTTACAAATTATAAATGCCTTATATGCTAAAGAAGAATCAGACTGGATGGCCACCTTTCATGCCTCAACGGTTTGTAATGACCAGGAAGCTATCATGATAATAGGCGCATCAGGCAATGGAAAGAGTACACTTTCAGCAGTACTTATGGCGTCTGGAATAGATGTTTTAGCTGATGATTTTACGCCACTTTTAGCTGAGAACAAAGAAGTCTATCGGTTTCCGTCAGGAATTTCAGTTAAAGTAGGCGCATTTAACATGTTAAAAGAGCTCTATCCAGATTTTGAGGAGTACCCATTGGATGTAAGTACTTCTAAAAATGTACCTATACGATATATTCCTCCCATAAAAAACCTTGAGTCTGGCACTAGCCACCTACCTTGTAAAAAAATTGTATACGTACATTATAACCCTACCGCAATTTCCAGCATGGAAAAAATTAGCACAGCGAGAATCCTGGAAACCCTAATTACCGAATCATGGCTGTCCCCATTGACTTCAAACGTGGAACTCTTTTTGGACTGGATTAAGGATTTACAATGCTATGAGCTTATCTATTCAGATAATGAGATGGCGGTTTCTAAATTTAATGAGTTATTCGGTTCTTAAACACCAATTAACGTGAATTCTTCTATCTTTGAAACAAGAATAATTATACACAATTGGCAAGATCAACTCCTTTTACTACGTTACAGATTATTGCAGATATTTTAAGTTTTAATACTCCTCAGCAGATACTCTCAGAACAGTTACAAAATACCAAGATCAATTGGGACGCCGTAGTGGTTATCAGCAGTAATCACTTGATGCTTCCAGCCCTCTATTGTAGACTAAAATCTAAAGGTCTACTCCCATATATTCCAACAGATCTTCAAAATTATTTAGAAGAAATTACTGATATCAATAGAGCTAGAAATGAAAAACTATTAAAGGAAACTTATATAATTTCAGATATCCTTAGCAAGGAAAATATAGACCACGTTTTCATCAAAGGCATTGCCTTAATTGCCAGTTCAACTTATGAAGATATGGGAGAACGTATGATTGGCGATATTGACATTCTTGTCGCTGACAATCACATAGAACATGCATTTGACTTGATTAATAAGCTTGGGTATACAAAAACCATCACCTACAATTACGACAACAAAAATTTACGTCATTTACCAAGACAGATTTCTGAACATAATTTTGGGGCCATCGAACTACATCGAGAAATTCTTAGATTTAAATTTAAACATCTTATTAATCCCGTTGAGGTCCTAAAAAACAAACGTATTATTAATGGCATTTCCGTGCCCTCTATTGACGACTCAATAAAAATTAGCATCCTTGCACTCCAAGTTAATGATAATGCTCATTATTTAGGAAATATGCATCTCAAATCTATATTTGACTGTATAAATTTAAAACTTCCTCAAAACAAAAAATTACTTCATATCCTATCAAAAGAAAAACATGCCAATTCCTTTCTACATATTTCTAACCTGTTTTTTAAAGAACTATACGCCAGAAGGCCATTTTATACTTCAAAATTTTTAAGAGGATACTTCCGTTTCAAACTTCAGCGACCTAAATTAGGTTATAGAATTAACCATATCTTAAAAACTTATAACACCTATACTGCAAGTCTATTGCGATTTTTGACGAATAAAAGTTATAGAAGCTACGTTCTAAAATTATTTCTTGTGAGGGAAAATTAATAATCTTAAAAACTTACATGTCCTACTTGGTATTTTGGAAGTAATGGATTACTTTTGTCCCCAAAGATTTTTTTTATGAAAAAGGTATTTATATGTTTACTCATTTCGATAATGGCGTATACAGTTCAGGCTCAGAGATTCAACAGTTATGAGAATAATTGGAAGATAAGTGCAGGTTTAAATGCAGTTGGTAGTTTAGGTACTAGAAATCCTGTAGAGAGACTTGACGAATTTGGATTTCGATTTCCATTAGCTTTTGCTGTTGAGCGTCAATGGTCAAAAGAATTGGCCTTGGAACAAGACATAACATTTAACGGATTTAAATCTGGACAAATATTCGACAATGTAGCATCCGATAAAAAAATAGCTTATTTTTCAACTAACACAACTCTTAAATGGTATTTTACGGATTATCTATTTGATGCAGAATGGCTAGATTTATATGTAGGTGGCGGTGTCGGTCTCTTTTATATGGATGATTTTAATACCTCTGCAAATCTAAGTGCAGGTGCTCAATATTGGTTCAACCAAAATTTTGGAGTAAAACTTCAATCAACTGGAAAATTTGCAGCCAACCCAAAGAATCACCGCTATGCTAATAATCACTTTCAATATGTGCTTGCAGCAGTATTCCGTTTATAATTACATAAGTATATTTTAAGCTTAGACTATTTAAAGTTAAACGGGCCTTAGAAAAAAATTCTAAGGCCCGTTTTTTTTAATACTATTCCACTTTGTATAACAAAAATTAACTTATTATATAAATTAGATTCTGATTAAGACTTTTAGGTTTATAAAGCTATTCGTTCTCTATTTTTTTATGCTTAACTTATATGTGACTTTAGATAGCTATGCTTTTGTATAGCTTCTTGATTGCATTTAAAGATGTTGGCTATGAAACTAACATAAAAGAGCTTATAGACGCCATAAGCTACTACTAATAAAACAAAAAACGCTCAAGTAAACTTGGCAAGGGATTGTAGATCCCAAAGCGTTCCTCCCGATGGCTATCGGGATGAAAGTAGTTCAAACGAAAAAACGCTCAAGCAAGCTTGGCAAGGGATTGTAGATCCCAAAGCGTTCCGCTTTGAAAGTAGTTTAAACGAAAAAACGCTCAAGCAAGCTTGGCAAGGGATTGTAGATCCCAAAGCGTTCCGCTTTGAAAGTAGTTTAAACGAAAAAACGCTCAAGCAAGCTTGGCAAGGGATTGTAGATCCCAAAGCGTTCCGCTTTGAAAGTAGTTTAAACGAAAAAACGCTCAAGCAAGCTTGGCGTTTTTTCTTATTAAACTACTTATTCGTGACCACGGAGGGATTCAAACCCACGACCGCTGGAGCCGAAATCCAGTGCTCTATTCAGCTGAGCTACGTGGCCAATATATCCCCGCGAAAGCGGGGATCTCTTTAAAGCTAACCAGCTTAAACTTTTATATTATATTTTCGTCTTTGCTGACCTAAACTTCTACTTCTGATATTCCGATAGAATACACAGTAAACTGTTAATCTAAGCCAATTTGGCTCTTACGATATTAGATATTGTCTTTCCATCAGCTTGACCAGCTAATTTCTGGTTGACAATGCCCATCACTTTTCCCATATCTTTCATTCCTTCAGCACCTGTGCTAGCAATAGTAGCCACAACCACTTCTTCAATCTCAGCTTCACTTAATTGTGCTGGTAAAAACTGACTGATGATCTCAGCTTGAGCCAATTCAGGTTCTGCCAAATCTGATCTATTTTGCTCTGTAAATATAGCAGCACTATCCTTACGTTGCTTTACCAACTTTGACAAAATTTTGATTTCCTGTTCCTCAGAGATCCCCTCTTTAGATCCCGACTCGGTTTGAGCCAATAAAATTTCAGATTTAACTGCTCTTAGAGCCGCCAATGCCTCTTGGTCCTTACTCTTCATCGCCGCTTTCATTGCTGTCATTAAATCTTCTTGTAAACTCATAGTTGATCAACTTTTAATGCTGCGAAGATAATAAAAACTATGTAGTCTTTAGACTAAGCGGGATGGGATAATTTCAATTTATAGCAAAAAAAAAATTCAATTGCAATGTTACTACACGGCTTTGTGAGAATCAGATCAGTAGCAGACCATAAATATATTATGAAAAAAACCCGAAAAACATATTGCTTTTCGGGTTCTTAATTTGAAAACAAGATTGCTATTAATCTACGTTATCATGCAAAAAAGAATTGTTACTTCTTAATTGAATATCGTCATTATCATCAGTGCCAACCGACATTCTTGAAGCATTGAGCTCTGTTGAATGTCTTCGCTCATCCAAATGTACGCCCTGTCTTTTATAGGCTGGTTCCTTCTCTATTTCCTCAACCTTTGCAGAATTGAATTTATAGTTGAAATCTTTCATTTTACGTCTTCGTTCATCAGCGCGATCTTTTAACATGTCTGAAATTGGACTGTTCATTGGATCAATTTCTTCAGGAGCAGACGTTTCTTCATCATTTTTAATCACTTTTCTTTCAAAAACGATGTCTTCTTCAACCTCAGGTTTTTGCTTGGTTCTCGTTTTGTTCAATGAGGATTCATATGTGGTAAAATCTTCTAGCGCATAACGTTTTTCACCATTTTCATCGGCTCTTGTTACAGGAATAATTTCCACATGATCATTCACATTAATATCTTTTGTCGTCTCGTCTAAATCAAATAAAACCTTTTTCTCTTCTTTCGGCGTTTCTTCAATATTTTGGTTAAAGAGTGGCAAGTCGAACGTTAAAGTAATTTGCTGCTCTTCTTCAAAGCTTTCCTTTGGAGCCTCGGCTTTAACGGGTTCAATAGGTGTGATAATAAAATCATCTTCGTCTTCTTCCTCTGTACGATCCAAAACTTCGTCATAAACCACATTAAGGTTTTTGATAAACTCAGTGGTAGGAATGAGGCTCATATTTAAATTTTCCTTTTTTTCCTCTTCAATCTTATCTTCCTCGACTAATTTATGAACCACAACCTTCTCTACTTCCTTCTCCAAAACAATTTCTGGCTTAATGATAGCTGGCTCACGTTCCTTAACTTTAACATCGTTACTGTCGTCTTCTAAGGCGTGAATGACTTTCTTGGCTTCTGTGTTTGAAATCTCATCTTGCTGTTCAATGTCGAATCCCGTAGCAATGATAGTTACAGAAATTGATTCTTGCAATGATTCGTCTTCTCCTACACCCATGATGATATTGGCACCATGTCCTGCTTCATTTTGAATGTGATCGTTGATCTCGCCAATTTCATCAATAGTAATTTCCTGAGCACCAGAAACGATGAGCAATAATACGTTTTTGGCTCCAGTAATCTTATTATCATTTAATAATGGAGAATCTAAGGCTTTCATTATAGCTTCCTGTGCACGTGTTTTACCAGATGCTGTTGCAGAGCCCATAATTGCGGTTCCACTATTACTTAAAACGGTCTTAGCATCGCGCAAATCGATATTTTGCGTGTAGTGGTGGGTAATCACTTCAGCAATACCTCGAGATGCGGTGGAAAGTACTTCATCAGCTTTAGAGAAGCCTGCTTTAAAACCTAAATTACCATATACTTCACGAAGTTTGTTATTGTTGATTACCACCAATGAATCACAATGACTTCTCAAGGTTTCGATACCTTTTTGTGCTTGTTCATTTCTGGTCTTACCTTCAAATTGGAATGGCATAGTAACGATTCCAACAGTTAAGATTTCCAACTCTTTAGCCATTTTTGCAATAACGGGAGCGGCTCCAGTACCGGTACCTCCACCCATACCGGCCGTAATAAATACCATTTTAGTATTGGTATCCAACATGCGACGAATATCTTCCAAACTTTCTAGCGCTGCCTGCTCACCCACTTCTGGATTGGCACCAGCACCTAGACCTTCAGTTAAATTAACACCTAATTGAATTTTATTTGGAACCCCACTATTGTGAAGTGCTTGGGAATCTGTATTACAGATCACGAAATCAACGCCTTTGATTCCTTGTTGAAACATATGGTTTATTGCATTGCTTCCGCCACCACCAACTCCTATCACTTTGATGACGTTGGATTGGTTTTTTGGCAAGTCGAATGCGATATTTCCAAATTCATTTTTATTGCTCATAATGTTTTGGGTTTTTCTGGATTCTTAATTAATAATTGTAATTCCTTTTTCGCAGATTACTATCTGCCGCTTTTTTTATTTTTCTGTTGAGACCGCTAATCATCCTACACTTAAGACAGATAATTATCTGCCTCTATTCGGCGTTATCTAAAAAATCTTTAACACGCTCAGTTAATTTGTCTAAAAATGTGCGACGCTCTTTTTTTAATGGAGGCGTCAACCCTGGCTCTTCTTCAATTGTTGGATCAGGCGCTTCCATATTCTCAAGGTTCTCCTCTTCTACTTCAGCCGCAGCCTTTTCTATTCGTTTGCGTTCCTGACGCTTTAGGCCGTCCATTACCAAGCCTACTGCAGTGGCATAAAGTGGACTCGCGATTTCTTCATCACTATCTCCTGCCAGATGCTCATTAGGGAAACCTATTCTGGTGTCCATACCGGTAATGTATTCTACCAACTGCTTTAAATGTTTAAGTTGTGCGCCACCACCAGTCAATACGATACCTGCAATTAATTTCTTCTTTTGCTCTTCATGACCGTAGTTCTTTATTTCTACATACACCTGCTCAACAATCTCCACCACACGGGCGTGAATGATTTTGGACAGATTTTTAAGAGTGATTTCCTTAGGTTCTCTGCCTCGCAATCCTGGAATGGAAACAATCTCATTATCCTTGTTTTCTCCTGGCCACGCTGATCCAAATTTAATTTTTAATAATTCCGCCTGCTTTTCAATTATTGAACAACCTTCTTTGATGTCTTCAGTGATGACGTTCCCGCCAAATGGAATGACTGCTGTATGACGGATGATGCCGTCTTTAAATACCGCTAAGTCTGTCGTTCCTCCACCTATGTCAATTAAAGCCACACCCGCTTCTTTTTCTTCTTGACTCAATACCGCGTTGGCTGATGCCAAAGGTTCTAGGGTGATGCCTTCAAGTTCTAATCCGGAGCTTTTTACACAACGTCCAATATTTCTGATGGATGATACCTGGCCAACCACCACATGGAAATTAGCTTCCAAACGTCCGCCATACATTCCAATTGGTTCCTTAATTTCGGCCTGTCCATCAATCTTGTATTCTTGCGGTAACACATGAATAATTTCTTCTCCTGGAAGCATCACCAATTTATGCACTTGATTGATAAGGCGGTCAATATCTTCTTCATCAATAACTAATTCAGAATTGGCGCGAGTGATATAATCACTATGCTGCAAACTTCTGATGTGCTGTCCCGCTATGCCAACAGTTACTTCTTCAATTTTCTGCCCACTTTCAGCTTCAGCTTCTTGAATAGCCTGTTGAATAGATTGAATAGTCTGGGTTATATTATTAACCACCCCTCTATGTACGCCTAAACTTTTAGCTCTACCAATCCCTAAAATTTCGGCTTTGCCATAGTCATTTTTACGACCGATCATAGCAACAATCTTTGTTGTTCCTACGTCTAATCCTACTGAAATTTTATTATTCTCCATCCTTTACTTTTTGGTACATATCACCTGTTTATCAAATCTGAGATTGACGGCGCTGTAATTATTTAACGTTCCATCTTTCAATGCCTTTTGATAGAAAGCCTTAAGATTATTTATCTTTTTATCCAGTTTATCTGTCGATCCTAACTGCACTTTAAAGTCATTCAATCTAAATTGTAGATCAATACTTTTATTTTCATTCTGATGAATTTCTGTAACGTGTTTTCTTAAAAAGTCGTCACTTTGAACTTTTTTAGCCACATGAAACACATTGTACAGCTCATTTTTGGTCACATAACCTGTAACCAAAGGTACTCTAGAACTGTAATTTGTTGATAACGGCATGTAGGAACCTTCATCATCAATGTAGTAAGAGGCATTTGTGCTGACTCTTGCAATGGGTTTCTTTTGTTCTATTTCTGCAGTCAATGTGCCGTCAACATTGATGTACACTTGTGCCTGCTTAATCATGACATTGGCGTTCAGGGCAGATTCCAAGTCGTTCAAATCTATAATTTCTTTGGGCATATTAGAAACACTCTCATGATTTTGTATTAACAACTTACTAACAGTTTCATGAGTTACAAATAAATTTTCATCGCCCAAAAATTTTATGTTTGGCTCACTCACCTTTCTTGCAGAATTCCTGATAGAGGAAAACGCAAAGAGAAATGCTACCAATACAAGCAATCCTATGACTTTTATATAGTTATAATTAATTTTCAAGTTGCAACGCCTGTTTAATATGTTTGACTTGTTCACCTATATCTCCGGCTCCAATGGTCAGAATCACGAATGCATCTGAAGCCACAATTTCTGAAATCAACGCTGATTTCTGGACTAATTTTTTAGTACTATTTTCTATCTTGTTCAATAACCATTCTGAGCTAATTCCTTCCATAGGCAATTCTCTTGCCGGATAAATATCGAGCAACTTAACGTCATCAAACTGCGACAAGCTTTTGGCAAAATCATCAGCAAAATCTCGAGTTCTACTAAACAGATGTGGCTGAAATACCGCCAAAACCTTTTTTCCTGGATACATTTCTCTAACCGCGTGATGCACTGCGTTAATTTCTTCTGGATGATGGGCATAATCATCTATATACACCAAATGGTCAGTTTTAATATGATAGGTAAAGCGCCTTTTTACCCCTTTAAAAGATGCTAAAGCGTTGGCGAGCTGATGGTGAGGGATACCGTATTCTACAGTCATCGCCAAGGCCATTATAGCATTCGACAGGTTATGTCTTCCAGGTAGGTTAAATGTAAAGTTGTGCAGTGTTCCGGTTGGCGTTTTCACGTCAAACACATAACTGCCATTGGTAATCTCTATATTTTGAGCGGAATAGTCCGCATCATCTTCAATTCCGTAAGTAATACCTTCTAAGGGCAATCCATTTTTAACAAAGAGTTTTCCAGTAGGTTTTAATTTCTTGGTAAATTCTATAAAAGATTTGGTTAACTCCTCTGCTTCCCCATAGATATCAAGATGATCAGCATCCATAGAGGTAATGCCCGCCATATCTGGAGAAAGCGTTAAGAAAGAACGGTCAAATTCATCAGCCTCTACTACGGTAACCTCAGTACCATTTGATATGAAATTTGAATTATAATTCTCACTGACACCGCCCAAAAAAGCAGTAACTGGAACATTACATGCATATAACAGATGTCCTAATATACTCGTAGTGGTGGTTTTTCCGTGCGTGCCCGCCACCGCCAAACAAAATGTGTTATTGGTGATTTCTCCAAGTACAGCAGAACGTTTACACACCTCAAAACCTTGATTCTTAAAATAATTATATTGTGTATGGTTTTTAGGAATTGCTGGCGTATATACGATTAATGTATCGTGTTTATCAAAAAATACTGACGGAATCTTACTCACAGAATCTTCAAAATGAACCTCCACCCCAAGATTCTCCAAAGCCTCACTAATTTCAGTTTTAGTTCTATCATAACCCGCCACCAATTTGCCTTCCGCTACAAAATAACGCGCAAGCGCACTCATCCCGATGCCTCCGATGCCGATGAAATAAACGTTATGTACTGCTTTTAAATCCAAGTTTCTTCTCTATTCTTTTTATCTTCTCTCTATAATCTTCTCTCTATTCTCTTCTCTCTATTCTCTTCACTCTATCCTCCCTACGCTCCATTCCCCGTCCTCAACAACTTCTCCACCTCATCAACAATATCTTTGGTCGCATTTACCAATGCCAATTTTTTTATATTGGCACGTAATTGCTGTTGCTTTTCTGAAGAGGCCACCAATTGGGAAAACTTATTTTTGAAATCGACTTCCAAATCGGCTTCTTTTATCATTAGTGCTGCATCTTTTTCAACTACAGCCATAGCATTTTTAGTTTGATGATCTTCGGCCACATTTGGTGACGGAATAAAAATAACGGGTTTCCCAACCACACATAATTCTGAAACTGAACTTGCCCCTGCTCTAGAAATTATAAAATCTGCCGCAGCATAGGCCAAATCCATGTTATTTAAAAAAGCATGCACTTGTACATTTTCATAACCATTATACTTTTTATAAGTGTCAAAATACAACTTGCCACATTGCCAAATAACCTGAACATTTTGGGATTGAAAAAATTCCAATTCCTGCTCAATTAATTGATTGATTCGTCTGGCTCCCAAACTTCCACCTAAAACCAATAGGGTGTATTTCCCATGCTTTTGATTAAAGGTTTCCTTTCCTAAAACTAATTTTGCATCAATTTGCAACAAATCTTGGCGGATTGGATTTCCTGTCTTAATCAGTTTATCCTTAGGAAAAAAACGTTCCAAGCCATCATAGGCCACACAAATTCTATCTACTTTTTTTCCCAACAATTTATTAGTTATGCCTGGAAATGAATTCTGTTCTTGTATCAAGCTTGGAATTCCTTTTGAAACCGCCATTTGTAATAAAGGACCGCTAGCAAAGCCCCCCGTACCTATAGCCACATCAGGCTTAAACTTCATTATGATTTTTCTCGCGCGAAGCAAACTCACCACCAATTTCGCTGGAAAAGCCAAATTCTTTAAGGTTAATTTACGCTGAATGCCAGAAATCCATAATCCCTCTATCTCATATCCGGCTTGTGGTACCTTTTCCATTTCCATCCGGTCTAGAGCGCCCACAAAAAGAAACTTCGCTTCCGGAAAACGCGATTTCAACTCGTTAGCTATAGCAATTGCAGGATAGATATGACCTCCTGTGCCGCCTCCTGAGAGAATGATATGATATGGTTTCTTTTCTGTCACTTCTGTTTTTAATCTTTTACAAATAATCTCTTTTCTCTATTCTCTCTTCTCTCTTCTCAATTCAACACCTTAAATCGCTTCACTCAATATTTCCAACGGATTGTCCAATCCTTCTTCTTGTTCTTTTAACTCCTCTCGTTTCGCACTTACACTTAAAATGATGCCAATTGCCAAACAAGTCATCCAAATGGAGGTTCCTCCACTACTAATTAGCGGTAAGGTTTGACCTGTAACTGGAAACAGCTCCACCGCAACTGCCATATTGATAAAGGCTTGAAACACGATGGGCAACCCAACACCTAAGACCACTAATTTGCCAAATACCGTTTCTGATTTTTGAGAAATAATAACAATTCTGAATAACATCCAACAATAAACCGTCAAAATAACCAAACCACCAATAAGACCATATTCTTCAACGATTATGGCGAATATGAAATCAGACGACGATTGTGGCAAAAAGTTTTTCTGCATACTCTTTCCCGGTCCCAATCCTGTAATTTCTCCTGTTGCAATGGCAATTTTTGCTTTTTCAATTTGATAATCGGCTTCAGTATCTTCACCATTCGAAAAGTTCTCAATACGACTCATCCACGTATCAACACGGTTGGGCATAACTTCAGGAAAGGCTTTTGCTGTCAACACAAACAATGCCAAGACCACCATACCAGTACCAATGATTACCGCCAAGTAACGAATAGGGTAACCGCCAATAAAAGTCAGCATCATTACCATGGCGAACATGATGGCAGCTGTTGAAAAATTAGCAGGCAAAATTAAGATCAGGACAAAAAATACCGGGAGCCATAACGGCAATATAGATTCCTTAAATGTGATAGGCTTACCATGAATTTTTGACAGGTAGCGTGCCACATAAACCATGAGTACTACAGCGGCCAATGTGGATGTTTGAAATGACATCCCTACAATGGGTATTTGAATCCATCTACTGGCATTAGCGCCATCAATGGTTGTGCCTTGAAACATGGTAAGCACCAAAAGAATGAACACTATAGGCAACATTACAATAGACAAGCCTTTAAAATAACGATACGGCACGCGATGCACACCGTACATAATTGCAAACCCGAGAATTAAATGCATAAAATGCTTTACAAAAAAAGAAAAGGTACTGCCAGAACTCGTAGTATATGCCAAATTACTAGAGGCACTGTACACCGGAAGAAATGAGAATATTGCCAACAATGCAACAATTGCCCAAATCAATCGATCTCCTTTTATATGTGATAACAAATTACTCATAGTTTAACTTCCACCTAAGGGGTACTATCAATTTTACAAACTTCTTACGGCATCTTTAAATTGACGTCCTCTATCCTCATAACTCTCAAACAAATCAAAGCTTGCACATGCTGGAGACAACAATACCGCATCACCTGTTTCAGCCAATTTGTAGGCAATTTTCACGGCTTCACTCATATATTGAGTTTCCACAATAGTATCTACCATACCTCCAAAGGTTTCCATCAATTTCGCATTATCTACGCCAAGACAGATAATCGCTTTTACCTTTTCATTTACAAACTGAAACAATTCTTTATAATTATTGCCTTTGTCAACTCCGCCTACAATCCAAATTGTTGGAGACTCCATAGACTCTAAAGCATAATACGTAGCGTTTACATTGGTTGCCTTGCTATCATTGATGTATTGAACTTTATTAATTTTTAAGACATGCTCCAATCGGTGCTCTACACCCTGAAAATTTTCTAAGCTTTCTCTAATGGTCTGCTTTCTAATTTTTAATAGATGTGCAACTGTTGATGCTGCCATTTGGTTTTTAATGTTGTGCTTACCCTCTAAGGTTAAATTGTTTGTTGGCATAATTATTTGATTATTATCTATCGTTATTTTTATTTCTTCTTTATCTAAATAGGCACCATTTTCAATGATTTTAGTTAATGAAAACGGCAATAATGTGGACTGAACTTTATTTGATTTAAGCCATTCTGAAATGACCTCATCATCTGCATCGTAAATCAGGTAATCATCTTTGGTTTGGTTTAAAGCGATTCTAAATTTTGAGGCGATGTAGTTTTCAAACTTATAATCATATCTGTCTAAATGGTCTGGCGTGATGTTCAATAAAATGGCGATATGCGGTTTGAAATTGACGATATCATCCAATTGAAAACTACTGATTTCGAGTACGTAGTTGGGGTAATCCTGCTCCAGCACCTGTTGGGCGAAACTTTTCCCGATATTTCCGGACAAGCCAACTTCCAATTCCTGTTTTAAAATATGATAAATCAAGCTTGCTGTAGTTGTTTTTCCATTACTACCCGTTACCCCAACAATAGTAGCGTTAGTGTAATTTGCTGCAAACTCAATTTCAGAAACGACTAAAATTCCGTTTTCCCTGATCTGCTTTACCAACGGCGCTTTATCAGGAATACCCGGACTTTTCATCACGAGGTCAGCACTCAGAATTTTTGATTCCGTATGCGACCCATCTTCAAATTCAATCTCATTATGTTTAAGAACGTCTTTGTACTTTTCTTTAATTTTTCCCTTATCTGAAAGAAACACGTCGTAACCCTTTGCTTTCCCTAAAAGCGCAGTTCCTACTCCACTTTCTCCTCCTCCTAGAATTACCAGCCTTTTCATTTTCGATTTACGATTTTAGATATACGACTTTTGATTTACGATTTACGATTTCGGATTGTTTTGATAGAGGTAACTATAATTGACAAAATCTCATTTGCTTCTGCATGCAATTGTTTTAACTCTGCACCCTCTTTTTCAGAAACATCTAAAAACAACTTCAAAAAAACTTACTCTCATCAGTTTCGTCCTCTACAATTTTTAACTTATTAATAAAGTTTGCATTACTTTTTACGCTACAATGACAATCCCAATTTTTAATATATACTTCGTAAATTCACTCTATCTAATTTTCAAGGTTACTATGGACACAATAGCCAGTAAAATTCCAATAATCCAGAATCGGGTTACAATTTTACTTTCATGATACCCCGATTTTTGATAATGATGATGCAAGGGCGACATTTTAAAAATCCGTCTTCCTTCTCCATATTTCCGTTTGGTATATTTAAACCAACTCACCTGCATGACCACTGATAAATTTTCAGCTAAGAAAATTCCACACAATACAGGAATCAACCATTCTTTACGAACTGCAATAGCAATTACAGCAATAATTCCTCCAATGGTTAAACTACCCGTATCTCCCATAAAAACTTGGGCCGGATAAGTATTATACCATAAAAATCCAATCAATGCACCCACAAAAGCCGCTATATATATGGTAATTTCTTCCACCCTGGGGATAAACATTATATTCAGATATTCAGAAAAGATAATATTCCCTGAAAGCCAAGCAAATATGCCCAGCGTGAGCACAATGATGGCCGATGTCCCTGCGGCTAAACCATCAATGCCATCCGTCAGATTCGCGCCATTCGAAACGGCCGTGATGATAAAAATGGTGACCAAAATAAAAATGACCCAGGCGTATTTTTCTAGACCAGAATGAATCCAGGTAATTAAATTCGCATAGTCAAACTCATTTTCCTTAACAAAAGGAATGGTAGTTTTAGTCGATTTTTCTTCTGCCATAAACAGTTTTGAAGGTTCCACATTAGGATTCTCGGCTAAGATTACTTTTTGCTGCGCAATTGGCAGTTTTTCTTTTATGGTGACATTATCATTAAAATACAAGGTTGCACCCACTATAATTCCCAAACCAACTTGCCCCAATACCTTAAACTTCCCTTTTAATCCTTCTTTATCCTGTTTAAATTTCTTTATGTAATCATCAATAAAACCGATGGTTCCCATCCAAAGCGTGGTCACTACCAATAAGATGATATAGATATTATCAATTTTAGCAAATAGCAAAACAGGAATAAGGGTCGCAATTATTATAATGATTCCGCCCATGGTTGGCGTTCCCGCCTTTTCCACTTGACCTTCCAACCCTAAATCTCTAATGGTTTCTCCTACTTGCTGTTTTTGTAAAAATCTAATAATGCGCTTTCCATATATCAATGAAATTAGTAACGACAAAATGATGGTCATGGCCGCTCTAAAGGTGATAAACCCGAGCAGGGAAGAACCAGGAAAATCAAAGTGTTGTTTTAAAAATTCAAAGAGGTAAAAAAGCATTTTTTAGTTTTAATGGTTGGTTATTGACTCGCCCGGACGTTAATCTAGGAGAGGTAATTTGTTGGTTAAGAACAGTTTATTCTTTATTCTTTATTCTTTATTCTTTATTCTTTATTCTTTATTCTTTATTCTTTATTCTTTATTCTTTATTCTTTATTCTTTATTCTTTATTCGCTGTTCGCTATTCTATTTCCCCAATTGCTTTAGCACTTCATGGACAATTTTGTAATCATCAAAATCCGTTCGAACCCCCTTTATTTCTTGATAGGTTTCATGCCCTTTACCGGCAATAAGGATAATATCATTAGGCCGGGCCATTTGGCAAGCCGTTTTAATAGCCTGCTTTCTATCTGTAATAGATACTATCTTTCTATAATTTTGAGGTTCTACGCCTTTCTCAATATCTTCTATGATGGTTTCAGGAACTTCACTTCTGGGGTTATCACTAGTAAAAATCACTTTAGTACTTAGGGCAGAAGCAATATGCCCCATTTTAGGACGCTTCGTTTTATCTCTATCTCCACCACAGCCTACAACCGTTATCAATTCTTCGTTTTTTGTACGAATCGCATTTATCGTTTCCAATACATTTTGCAAGGCATCTGGAGTATGTGCATAATCTACAATAGCGGTAATCTTTTCGTCAGATATCAAATATTGAAAACGTCCTGAAACACTTTCCAACTCGCTTATTAACCGTAAATTTTCTGTTTTTTCTAGTCCCAACAATTCTGCGGTAGCGTATATGGCCAACATATTATAGGCATTAAAATTGCCAATCAATCGGGTCCACACCTCTTGATCATTGATTTTCAACAATAGTCCTGTCAGTTGATTTTCTAAAATCTGCGCTTTATAGTCTGCATAAGTTTTTAAAGCATATGTATATTTCTTAGCTTTTGTATTTTGAAGCATGACCAAGCCATTCTTGTCATCAATATTGACCAAGGCAAATGCGCTTTTTG
Organism: Gelidibacter sediminis; assembly: GCF_004364975.1. Lineage (GTDB taxonomy): Bacteria > Bacteroidota > Bacteroidia > Flavobacteriales > Flavobacteriaceae > Gelidibacter > Gelidibacter sediminis. The sequence goes on from NZ_SOBW01000007.1 coordinate 342,016, forward strand.
GAAGATTGTCAAAAAATGATTTTTTCACATCCCGGTATTCCGCAAACGAAGCATGATAGTCTAAATGATCATGAGACAAGTTGGTAAAAATACCACCTTCAAAGTGCAAGCCTTCCGTTCTATATTGATGGATGCCATGCGAACTCACCTCCATAAAACAATATTCTACACCCGCCTCACTCATCAACCTTAAATATCTATTAATGGTTAACGAATCTGGCGTGGTATGTGTCGCCTTATGCTCAGTAACGTCTACCATCACTTTTACTGTAGAGAGTAAACCCACCTTAAATCCCGCTTTTTTAAACAAATGGTACAAGAGTGTTGCCACCGTTGTTTTACCATTGGTTCCTGTTACACCTACCAGCTTTAAATTTTCTGAAGGATTCTGATAATAGTTAGCCGCCATAAATGCCAAAGCCCTACTGGCACTTTCTACAGCGATATACGTTATACCATTTTGCGTTTGCTCTGGTAAATTTTCACAAACTACCGCTATAGCACCTTTTTGGATAGCCAAGTCTATATATTGATGTCCATCTGTAACACTGCCCTTGATGGCCACAAATACGTCACCTTGAGATATGTTGCGCGAATCGAAATGGATAGCATTGACTTCTACACCCGTATCCCCAACAACGACATTGATGGTTACCTTATATAATATGTCCTTTAACTGCGCCATTAGATATTGAGAAAAACTTCTTGATTTCTTTTTATTTTATTTCCTTTTTCTATGGATTGTTTTTTAACGACGCCCACCCCTTCAAGTTTTACCGTTAGACCCATATTTTCCAATAAGGCTACAGCATCCATGGTTGGCATTCCTGTAACATCTGGCATGATGGTCTTATAGGTTTGAGCGACGTCATAGTATGCTTCAAAATCCTTTTCAACAATGGTGTTCTGAATTTTTAAGGTTTCAACTTCATCAGTAATTGGGGTGTCCGTAAATATTTTTTGAGCAATTTTCTTAAATACAGGTCCAGATACATCTGCACCATAATAGCCTACGCTTTTATCTGGCTCATGGATGACCACGATGCAAGAGTACTTGGGGTTATCAGCCGGAAAAAACCCTGCAAAAGAGGAGATGTAACTTAACTTATCTTTATTGGCATAATCTTTTTGACATGTACCGGTTTTACCCGCCATTGAGAAATTAGGCGAGTACAGCTTGCTGCCAGTACCACGTTCCACTACATTTTCTAACAATTTCTTTACTTTATCTACCGTTTCTTGAGAACAGATTCTCGGATTTATAACTTCCTTTTTAAATGGTACAATGGTTTGATCAAACTCACGTACTTCACGCAAAAATTGTGGTTTAACCATTTCGCCATTGTTAGCAATAGCGTTGTAGAATGTTAATGTTTGCAAAGGTGTGAATGACACTCCATAACCATACGCCATCCATTGTAACGCAATACCACTCCACCGCCCATTCTTAATTCTCGGATCTGGAATGATAGGTTCAGGCTCTCCAACAATGGCCAGGTCTAAACTATTATTTAAATTCATTGCATAAAGCCGATCAATAAATTTGCTCGGATTATCCTTATATGCTCTATCTATGGCCGCCACAATTGCGGTGTTGGAGGACACTTCAATCCCTCTAGCCACAGATATTTTTCCATAACCACCATGTTTGGAATCTCTTACTTTTTTTCCGTAAAAGCTTAACACACCTTTTTGGGTATCCACCACATCACTAGTATCTATAACCTTATCTTCCAATGCGGCAGTTATAGCCATAATCTTGAAAGTTGACCCAGGCTCATTACTTTCCCCTACCGCATAGTTTAACCGTTCATAATAATGTCCATTGGCATTCCGGCCCAAATTGGAGATTGCTTTGATTTCGCCTGTTTTAGTTTCCATAACAATCACACTACCATGATCAGCCTTATACTTTTCGAGCTGCTCCAATAAGGCATGATGGGCAATGTCTTGAATATTAACATCAATGGTCGTATAAACATCATAACCATCTTTAGGCTCAATTTCATTGTAATCTGCAATAGGCTTCCATTGGCCTTTACCAATTTTTTGCTTCATGCGATGTCCATTAGTACCTCTCAAATATTTTTCTCCAAAAGCGCCATCAATACCTGCCCGGGTAACATACCCATCTTCATCAATACGTTCATATCCAATAGATCGCTGTGCAATACCCCCCATTGGGTGCTCACGCTTGGTAGTTTGCTCAACAATAAGTCCGCCTCTATAAGCGCCAAGATTTAACAATGGGAAATTTCGTAGCCGTGTATAATCCGTATAGTTGATATTGCGTGCCAGTAAAAAATACCTATTTCTGTTCACTCGTGCTTTGCGAAGTTCTTTTTGATAATAACTAGAAGATTTTCCAGTATAGCGAGATAAAGAATCACTTAATGGTTTCAGATATTTTTCGAAGGTTTTGTTCGTTGGCGTTAAGGCATCAAACCGAATGTCATATTTTGGGATTGAAGTTGCCAATAAACTACCATCAGAAGCATACACATTTCCACGATTGGCAGGAATAGTCACATTTTGAACGGTACGTTTCTCAGCTAACTCGCGGTATTTGTCTCCCTGCACCATTTGGATGGTGAACAATTTAAACACCACCGCCAAGGCAATTACAAACATAACGCCTGCAACAAAATACAATCGGTTCAATATGTTTTTTTCTGGATCTGCCACTAGTTATCTTCTGATTTCACTTTTATTTTCTTAGGTGGATTTGAGGAGGGCGCAATACCTTTTTCTGCCATTTTTTGCACGATACCTGATTCCATTTTAAGACGCATCAATTTTGATCTCCCATCTACAAAAGCTGAGCGCCATTCTTTAACTTCATTATTTAGCCGTGCAATGTCATGAACTTTTTGATCGGCACTATGGGAGCTTGCAATCATCACAATAGCCAAAAAGGAAATAAAAAGGATGATTCTCCAATTTTTGAAGGAATCATCGCTGACCAAAAACTTGCCTCTTAGTATGTGATAAATGTTGTTTTTCATCGCAGTACCTGCGAAAGCAGGAATATCAATTAATTACACTTTACTTGTATTGTACTTATAATTTCTTAGCAATACGCAATTTTGCACTACGTGCTCTACTATTTTGTTTTACTTCAGTTTTTGATGGCACAATTAATCCGCCAACTTTTTTTAAAGGCACTTCAAAATTCCCAAATACATCCCGTTCAGGCTCACCTTCAAACAATCCATTTCTGATAAAGCGTTTAACCAATCTATCCTCTAAAGAGTGGTATGAAATACAGCACAAACGACCGTCTGTTTTTAAAACTTCTGGCGCTTGAAGCAAAAACTCCTTTAAGACTTCAATTTCTTGGTTGACCTCTATACGTATGGCTTGATAAATTTGTGCCAAGACTTTGTTTTCGTTTTTATGTTTTACAAAGGCTTTTAAAACCTCTTTTAATTGCGCACTAGATTTGATTGTCTCTTGCGTACGCTCCTCCACAATTTTTCGAGCCATTGCTGGAGCTTGACGTAATTCGCCATATTGCAACAGCACATCGGCAATTTGCGCTTCATCATATTTATTGATCACATGGTAAGCTGACAGTTTGTTATCCTGATTCATACGCATGTCTAAATCTGCTTCAAAACGTGTTGAAAATCCGCGCTCTGCCACATCAAATTGATGTGAAGAGACTCCAAAATCAGCCAAAATCCCGTCCACTTCTTTCGCACCATAAAAGCGCAAAAACCGTTTTAGGAATCTAAAATTCTCATTAATCAGCGTAAAACGCGCATCGTCAATCGTATTCTGGAGCGCATCTTTATCTTGATCAAATGCGAACAATTTACCATTTGGTCCAAGGCGTCGTAAGATTTCCTTACTATGACCTCCACCACCAAATGTGACATCTACATACACACCATCGGGCTTAATATTTAAGCCATCCACTGTTTCAGTAAGCAAAACTGGATTATGATATTCCATCTGTGTCATCATCTTGTCCCATAACTTCTTCGGCCAAATCTGCAAAATCGTCAGCCGCGTCATCTATAGCTTGTTCGTATTTATCTTTATCCCAGATCTCCACAATGTTAATTGCAGAAGACACGACGATGTCCTTAGAAATTCCAGAGAAAACCATTAAATCTTTAGGAATTAACAATCGTCCTGCACTATCTACCTCCACCATTTTTACACCTGCAGTAAATCGTCTAATGAAATCGTTGTTTTTCTTTTTAAAGCGATTCAGCTTGTTCATTTTTTGCATCAATGTTTCCCATTCTGACATTGGATACAATTCTAAACACGGTTGAAAAACCGCTCTTTTTAAAACAAAACCGTTTTGAAGCGCGGGCATCAGCTGTTTTTTGATCGCAGCAGGTAGCATAAGCCGACCTTTGGCATCAACTTTACATTCGTATGTCCCTATTAATGAGTTCAAAAGCTTTTGTTTGTTTTTCTAACGACTAAGATTCAAATATATTGAAAATATTACCACCTTTTACCACAATTTACCACTTTTGTTGATAAGTTTAGTGTTTCAGGCTGTATTTTCGACAAAATGCACAAATCTTAAATAAATAAATAGCTGTATTTCAACGGGTTGAAAAGTGGGATTATTCTCGATTTTGCGCTGTAAATAAGAATTATGCAAGTAAAACTTGGAAACTGCTCAAAAAGAAATAAAATTTGAATGATTTAACTATATTTGTTTTTTATGCTTAACTACTAACCATTAATGAGACACCTCTTAAAAAAAGAAAAAAATTACAGTTATATTGAAGTAGGCGAAGGCAAACCCATCATTGTTCTTCATGGATTAATGGGCGGGTTGAGTAATTTTGATGCTGTGTTACATTATTTTGGAGATAAAGGTTATAAAGTCATTATTCCTGAATTACCAATTTATTCCATGTCATTGCTTAAAACCAATGTGCGCAGCTTTGCAAAATATCTTCATGAATTTATTGCTTTTAAGGGGCTTGATGATGTTATTCTACTGGGCAATTCACTAGGTGGACATATTGGACTTTACCATACCAAACTCTATCCAGACAAGGTGAAAGCACTTATTATTACAGGAAGCTCAGGTCTCTACGAAAGTGCTATGGGTGGTGGCTACACAAAACGTGGCGACTATGAAGTCATCAAGAAAAAAGCACAGGATGTGTTTTATGATCCCGCTGTAGCCACTAAAGAAATTGTAGATGAAGTTTATGAAACGGTAAACGACAGAAATAAATTGATCAAAACTTTAGCTATTGCCAAGAGTGCCATTCGCCACAATATGGCAAAAGATCTTCCTAATATGGAGCTGCCAGTATGTATCATATGGGGTAAAAACGATATAGTGACACCTCCTGAAGTTGCTGAAGAATTCCATCAACTTTTACCAAATTCTGATTTGTATTGGATTGATAAATGTGGTCATGCGGCAATGATGGAGCATCCAGACCAATTTAATGCAATCCTATCAGAATGGCTCGAAAAACAAAATCTGTAATACCAACCTAAATTATAAGGTGTATATATCTGAAAAAGTCAAGACAAAATTAGACACAACCTTGCGCCAAATGTCTAATATTCGCGACCTTTGCGTTTAAAATCCTAAAAAATGATTATTAAAACTGCCGAATTTGTAATGAGTAATTCCGAAGTGGCCAAATGCCCTAAGGATTTCTTACCAGAATACGCATTTATTGGGCGGAGTAATGTTGGCAAATCGTCGTTGATTAATATGCTGACAAACCATAAAAATCTTGCAAAAACTTCAGGACGACCAGGAAAAACCCAACTCATTAACCATTTCTTAATTAATAAAAATTGGTTTTTAGTAGATTTACCTGGCTATGGTTATGCGCGGGTTTCAAAATCGTCCAAAAAGAAATTTCAGCAGTTTATTACCGATTATTTTGAAAAAAGACAGCAGCTGGTAACTGCATTTGTACTGATTGATTTACGTCATGAACCTCAAAAGATTGATCTGGAATTTATGGAATATATGGGTGAAAATCGTATTCCATTTTCTATCATATTTACTAAGGCCGATAAATTAAAACCGAAAGCAATTGAGCGTAATGCAGAATCTTATATGCAAGAACTCCTCAAAACATGGGAAGAAACTCCATCTTATTTTATCACTTCTTCCACCTCAGCAATTGGAAGAGATGAAGTATTACAGTTTATAGACACTACCAACCAGGAAATTAACGCCTTAAGACAACAATCTTAATTGTAATTTCTGTTATATATTATAAATAAAAAAAGCTCCAAAGTTGATCAACTTTGGAGCTTTGTATTTTAAGTTTGTATATCTTATTCTTTTACATTATTAGCAACTTTCTTAATTGTATAAGACGTTCTCAGATCATTCAGCACATTAAGCGCTTCCTCAACATACACATCCTGACTCAAAGCCTTGTGCCAACGATCACGTTTTTCCTTTAAAACGCTATCAGCAGCCATAAGTTTCATTTCATATGGCAATGATGTAAATGTCAGGTTTGTTTTATAATCTGTCAATTTCTCAAAGTGTTTTGCTTCCTCTTCGTTAAGTTTTAAGGCAGCTTTATAGTTATCATAGTTAAGAGAATATTCTTCCTTATCTCTAATCCTCTTTACCCATCTCGCATTCTCATCAATAAGTTTTAACTGCTCATTTTGTGCAATTCTTGCAGTACTATTTGCAATGGCTTGTTTATAATCTACCGCAGTGTCCCACACTGTATAATCTGTAGCATCGATCTTATCATACGCTAACGGATTTTCCTGATTCTTTTCTCCCAAAGCAATATAACTGTAACGATCTGGCACCACGATATCACTTTTGACACCTTCCAACTGTGTAGAGCCACCGTTGATTCTGTAATACTTTTGAATGGTGTACTTAAGAGCACCCATGTCGCCACTGGTATTATTCTTTACCATACGGTTTAAATCCAATACGGTTTGAACGGTACCTTTACCAAATGTTTGTTGACTTCCAATTACCAAGGCACGTTTATAATCTTGCATTGCCGCGGCCAAAATCTCTGAGGCTGAAGCCGAATTTTCATTTACTAATATAACCAATGGACCATCCCAAGCAATTGACTTATCTTTATCTTTCAAGACTTCTTTCTGGCCGCCCGTAGTTTTAACTTGAACAATTGGACCATCTTTAATAAACAATCCAGCCATATCAATTACGGTTTGCAGAGACCCGCCCCCATTGTTACGTAAATCCAAAACGAGACCTTCTATATTTTCCTTTTTTAAACGCTCAATTTCCAACTTTACATCAGTAGCAGCGTTTCTTTTGTTGTAATCGTCCATATTCACATAAAAGCCCGGAAGATTGATCACACCAAACTTTTTACCGTCTTTCTTTACAGTGGATGACTTTGCATAAACCTCTTCCAACTCTACTACATCTCTAGTAATAGTCAAATCTTCAATGGTTCCATCAACGCGTTTCGTAGTCAAAATGACATCAGTACCTTTTGGACCTTTAATCAATTTAACGGCGTCGTCTAAACGCATTCCAACCACATTAACGGAAGGTTGATCATCGTCTTGTTTAACTTTTAAGATTTGATCACCAACTTCTAATTTATTCTGTTTCCATGCCGGACCACCACTGATGATTTCAGTGATAGTAATCACGTCCATTTTCTTTTGCAGCCGCGCTCCAATTCCTTCGAATTTGCCAGACATAGCAACATCAAATCGTTCTTTATCTTCTGGAGCATAATAAAATGTATGAGGGTCAAATTCCGCCACTATCGCATTAAGATATACAGCGAACCAATCTTCACGTTGACGTTCTTCAATATAGTCATACAGTTCATTAATGGAATTCAGTGTTGATTTACGCGCCTCTTTTTCTAACTCTGCCAATGGTTTTTTATCTTTCACCTTGGCCACAGTATCAGGCATAAATATAAGTTCTTCTTCGCCTTCAACAATGGTCATTCCTTGCACTTTCTTTTTATTCGCAAATGTGTTTTCCTGTTGTGAAATCAAATCATCATAATTGGCTATGGTAGAGAATTTTAGTTGGGTTCTCCAACGTTCTCTCATTTCCTTTTTAGATTTGACATACTCTAATGTTTTGTATTCCGTGTTAATTTCTTCTTCAACACTAAAGTCAAAAGGATTGCTTAACACATCTTGATATATAGCTTTAGACTCTTCTATACGTTGCAATAAACGTTGGTGGGTCAGATTAAAAAATGCTAAATCGTGATTTTTTAATTGGTCATCAATCTTATCTCTATACGCTTCAAACTCTTTAATATCTGACGCATAGAAATAACGTTTAAATGGGTCTATTTGATCCAAATAACTCTTAAATACATGTTCTGAAAATTCGTCATTTATATCCTTCGGACTAAAGTGTCCTTCACCAAGAACATAGGTAATCAATTGCATCAACAACTTATCTTTATCCGGATCATCAAAAGTTTTAGTTGTGAAACTGCAGGACGCAAATGCCAACATAAGCGCCAACAATAATATCTTGTAGTTCCTTTTCATAATATCTTTCATGTGTTATAGTGGCATTATTTTAGTCTATTATTATAGACACGCTATTATTTTTCACTAAAGTAAAAGAAAAAACCATGCCAATAAAACCATTCGCTACTAATTTTTTGTTAAACCACCAAATCTAAAGGAATAACGTCTAATTTGTGTATTTTAGCGGTCTCTATAAAAATTGTAGCATGAAGAAAAAACCATTGATTTTAGTAACAAATGATGATGGTATTACAGCTCCCGGAATACGTACATTAATAGATGTTATGAAAACCATTGGCCATGTGGTTGTCGTTGCCCCGGATAGCCCCCAGAGCGCTATGGGTCATGCCATAACAATTAATTCCACACTGTATGTAGAGCAAGTGCATATTGATAAAGATATTGAAGAGTATAGTTGCTCCGGTACTCCTGCTGATTGTGTTAAGCTTGCGGTAAAACAAATTTTAGGCAAAAGACCTGATATTTGTGTATCCGGTATCAATCATGGTTCCAATTCCTCTATAAACGTTATTTACTCTGGTACCATGAGTGCGGCATTAGAAGCTGGCATAGAAGGCATTCCAGCAATTGGGTTTTCATTGTGTGATTACAATTGGAACGCTAATTTTGAAGCGTGCAAGACTTACGTCAAAACTATTGTTGAAAATGTATTAGAGCACAGCTTGCCCCAGGGTGTTGTCTTAAATGTCAATATTCCTGATTTGCCTAAAAAGGATATTCAAGGTATTAAAGTATGCAGGCAGGCCAAAGCAAACTGGGAAGAAGAATTTGATAAACGTCAAAACCCCCAAGGTCGGGATTATTATTGGCTAACCGGAAAATTTGTTAACTTAGATCAGGGTGAAGATACTGATGAATGGGCTTTAGAAAATGGATATGTCTCTGTAGTTCCTGTCCAATTTGATCTGACCGCACACCACTGTATTCAAAATTTAAACTCTTGGAATTTAAATGATTAAAAAAGAACTATTTATTGGGTTTTTGGTAGGCTTGATTGCCAATACCATAGGATTTATTATTGCCATCTTCATTTTTGGCAACGGCCAAGATATTACAACAGCCTTCAACCAATCATTAGCGCAAGGTTTTTTTAGTAAACTCGTGAGTATGGGGGCCATTCTTAATCTTGTTGCATTTTTTATGTTCTTAAAAGTGAAACGTGATTACCGTGCTAGAGGTGTAATTTTTGCGACAATAGTGATAACCATTGTTACTTTTTTGGTAAATTACAATTAGCAAGGCTAATTAGAGTCAGATTTCTACATACTATAAAGGCCATTAAATAAACCATGAAATATTATATAATTGCAGGTGAAGCTTCAGGAGACTTACACGGCGCCAACTTAATGAAAGCATTGCAAAAGCAAGATACGGCTGCTCAATTTAGGTTTTGGGGTGGCGATTTGATGCAAGCTGTGAGTCCAACATTGGTAAAACATTATCGCGACTTGGCTTTTATGGGTTTTTTAGAGGTTGTAATGAATTTAAAAACCATTACTAAGAATCTTTCATTTTGTAAACAGGATATTGAAAAATACAAGCCTGATGCGATTATATTTATCGACTACCCAGGGTTTAACATGCGCATTGCAAAATGGGCTAAGCAAAAGGGGCTTAGAACGCATTACTACATTTCTCCACAAATTTGGGCCTGGAAAGAAAACCGGATTCATGATATCAAACGGGATGTTGACAAAATGTATGTTATTCTACCTTTTGAAAAAGCGTTTTATGAAGACAAGCATAATTTTCCAGTTACATTTGTTGGCCATCCATTGATTGATGCCATTGCAGACCGTACTCAAGTGATGGACGACAGTTTTAGAACAAAACATGGGCTATCTGACAAACCTATTATTGCGTTACTACCTGGAAGCAGAAAACAGGAAATTAGAAAAATGCTTGCCGTTATGTTGAGCGTAGTTAAGGATTTTGAAGACTATCAGTTTGTCATTGCAGGTGCACCTAGTCAGGATTATGAATTTTACAGCAGCTTTATTAAAGATGAAAACATCTCTTTTGTTGGAAATAAAACATACGACCTTTTAAGTTTGTCAACCGCAGCCTTGGTTACTTCAGGCACGGCTACTTTAGAGACCGCCTTATTTAAAGTTCCGGAAGTGGTATGTTACAAGGGAAGTTGGCTGTCTTATCAGATTGCGAAACGTATCATCAAATTAGATTATATCTCATTGGTAAATCTCATTATGGACAAACCTGTGGTAACAGAATTGATACAAGATGATTTTAATTCTAAGCGTTTAAAGAAAGAGTTACAAAGCATACTTGAACCTGAAAAACGCGCATCTCTCTTTATGGAATATTTTGAATTGGAGAAAAAACTTGGCGGCAAAGGTGCAAGTGCCAAAACAGCGGCTTTAATTTATCAGGATATCAACCCTGGTGCACTTTCTGATGCGTAAAAAAATATTTAGTAATTTATACTATATGAAGCTCGTTTGCGTTATTTCAAATGCAAAAATAAATATCAAACGTAACCAAAATTAACTACTTTTGGAAATCTTGAACGCATCAACAATACATTTATGATAATATAGTTTTAGTCAGATGAAACCACTCGTACTCATCCTGCTTTTAGCATTAACGTTAAGCGGTTGCAACGCATCAAAGTCAATTGCAACATTCAAGCCTCAACCCCTTAAGATTGATTTAAAACCTATAGCACTGAGTTCAGGCATTATTTCGCACGAACCCATGACCATTGCGCTGACACCTATAGTAGACGCGCCACCAGCCACATTCTCAAAAGCCGACAGGATTGTCAGTTATGCATTTGCTTTTGATGGCGTAAGATACAAACGAGGCGGCACTTCTATAGATGGCATGGATTGTTCGGGACTGGTAGTGACTACTTTTGAACGTGAAAATATTTCCTTACCAAGAATCTCCAGAGATATGGCGCTACGAGGAGACCCCATTGATTTAAAGGAAGTCTCTAAAGGTGATCTTTTATTTTTTGCAACCCGAAAAAACAGCAAGGTTATTAGCCATGTGGGCATTGTTACCACGGCCAGAGATGGATTTGTAGAATTTATACATTCCAGTACCACCCAAGGCGTAATTGTTTCTAATATGGCCGAAAAGTATTGGTACTTTGCATTTGTTGAGGCCCGACGCGTTATCTAACCAAAAGCCACATACACTATTATAATAGCGCACGTGCTATTGCTATACAACACCAAAATGTTGATTAAAGGACTATTGGGCATAAAATTATTGGCTTCTGGCAAATTGTTGCGAGAAATTGATATTTTTATCAAAAATAAACTATAAATGAAAAAGATTGCCCTAATCCTTCTTCTATTGGTTGCTTTTAGTAGTTGTAAAAGCTCAAAACGCATCGTCACCACAAAATCTAAATCTCCAAAAATTGATACTAGAACGACCCCTTCTGCTCCAAATCCTATTGCCGAGGAGGTGCTTGATTATGCTATGAAATTTGAGGGTGTCAAATACAAATACGGAGGCACAACAAAAAAAGGCATGGATTGCTCGGGCTTGATCGTGACGTCCTTTAATAGCCAAAATATCCCATTACCGAGAACTACGGGCGACTTAGCAGTAACTGGGGATTGGATTGATTTAAAAAAAGTAGAAAAAGGTGATCTTTTATTTTTTGCTACCCAACGAAACAGTAGGAAAGTAAGTCATGTAGGAATAGTAACTGAGGCTAGAGATGGGAATGTAGAATTTATACATGCAAGCACCAGCAGTGGCGTTATAGTATCAAATTTGGCAGAAAAATACTGGTACTTTGCTTTTGTACAGGCACGACGTGTGCTATAACGCTAATTTTTAGTAATTTAGAGCGCATGAAGTTACTTAATTTCGCGCTCATTAAGATTACCCTCAGCCTCATTGTAGGCATTATCTTTGCATATTATTATGAGGTAAAAATGACTATAGTTATCGCTGTAGTTGGAATACTCCTCATAAGTTTATTCACATTTATTGTAATCGAAAAAAACAAATTACAGAAGTCAGCAGGTTTTGGAATTTTCACGCTTTTCACATTTTTCTCAATTGGGGTATTAACCTATCAACTCCACGATCAAAAATCGTTCAAAACCCATTACACACAGCATATTGACCCGAGTAAGGATTCAACCTTAACTTTTCGCATAAGGGAGGTATTAAAACCCACCGCCTATCACGAAAAATATATTATTGATATTTTAGAGGTTAACCATCAACGCTTATCAGGCAAGACACTATTAAATGTAAAAAGAGACAGCACCTCACCTCCACTTCATGTTGATGATATATTTATCTCTGCATCCGGTTTTCAAGAAATAAATGCGCCTTTAAATCCTAACCAATTCAATTACAAGGCCTACCTTCAAAACCAACATATTTATCACCAAGTATTTTCTACTAGGGATCATCTTTTAAAAAGCCCATCAGACCAACGCACGCTCTTTGGAAAGGCCGCCCATTTGCGCCGAACCATCAACTCAAAACTGAGATTGAAAAATCTTAAGACTGATGAGTTGGCACTAATTAATGCTCTACTGTTGGGGCAACGACAAGATATAAGTCCGGAGATTTACGACAGCTATTCTAAAGCTGGAGCTATCCATATTCTTGCAGTATCAGGCCTGCATGTTGGGATCTTATTAATTTTATTGAACACATTATTTAAACCGTTAGAATATTTTAAAAATGGGCGAGTTTTTAAAACGGTAATTTTAGTGTTCATCTTATGGAGTTTTGCCTTGATTGCAGGCTTATCGGCTTCAGTGACCAGGGCTGTTATGATGTTCAGTATTGTAGCTATTGGGATGAATTTGAAAAGGCCTGCAAATATTTACAATACTTTGGTTATCTCAATATTTTTTCTGCTATTATTTAAGCCATTATTCCTATTTGATGTAGGATTTCAAATGAGTTACTTGGCGGTCATTGCCATAGTAAGCATCCAACCCATGTTAGCTAAATTATGGCAACCAAAATTTAGACCAATCAATTATTTATGGCAAATTTTTACTGTAACACTGACAGCCCAGTTTGGTGTGGTACCTATTAGCCTTTATTATTTTAATCAATTCCCAGGTTTGTTCTTCTTGTCTAATTTGGTAATTATCCCCGTATTAGGTTTTATATTAGGAGTGGGTATCAGCGTCATCTTTTTAGCATTGTTTAATTTACTACCTAATTGGTTAGCGGAGGCCTATGGCAGCATTATTAGCGCCATGAATAGTTTTGTACGATGGATTTCACATCAAGAACAATTTGTATTTAAAGACATTTCCTTTGGATTGTTACAGGTAATTGCAACCTACATTTTAATTATTGCCCTGTTTTCATTATTAAAAAAGCAAAATTTTAAACGTTTGGCATTTATTATGGTTTCTGTGTTGATTCTTCAGTCCGTTTTAATTTTTGAAAGTAGCAAGAGTCAAACAAAAGAATTTGTTGTGTTTCACAAAAACAGATATAGTGTGATTGGTATCAAAACCAATTCAGTATTACAAGTGCATCATACTATGGATAGCAGTAGTACATCCAAAGACAATACAATCAAAAATTATAAAATTGGAAATGCGATACGTAGTGTCCATTTCGATACCTTAGAAAACATCTATATGCATAACAACCATAAGATTTTAATTGTGGATAGCTTAGGGATGTATAACATTCCGCAACTGTATCCGGAATATGTGCTCTTAAGGAATTCCCCTAAAATTAATCTGACACGCCTCCTCGATTCTATAAAACCGAATGTAGTTATAGCCGATGGGAGCAACTATAAATCCTATACGAAACGGTGGGAAGCAACTTGTGCTGCACAAAAAATCCCTTTTCACTTAACTAGTAAAAAGGGCGCTTTTATATTAAAACGATAAGGTTGTATCTATTGGTAACGTTCACCAAATTTAAAACCATTAAGAGTGCTATTATTCCTTAAATTGCGGCTTAAAAGCAGTGTAATATGCATTGAAATCTTCCTGTGTTTTCATTTCCTTATGAGTATCATTTAAAAACATCTTAAGATAAAGTTCTAATTGCTGTGGTTTCTGATACCCTCTAACAGGGAAAATTAGATTTCCTGTTTCATCAAAAAAGACTATAGTTGGATATGCATTAACCTGGAGTGCACGCGTTAAATCGTGTACACTGTTTCTTCCATTAGCCATTTGTGGCTTATAATTTTTATTGGAATAACTGTTGTTCTTATAGGTAACCACCTCATTGCCTTCGCCATTGAACTTTACAGCGTAATAATGTTCATTTACATACTTGGCCACATCAGGATTCTGAAAGGTATTCTTATCCAACATCTTGCACGGTCCACACCAATTGGTATAAACGTCCATCATAATTTTTTTAGGCTTCTTTTTTTGAAGTGTAAGTGCTTCTTCAAAAGTAACCCACTGTATCTGTTGTGCGATGCTGTTAAATGACATTAACAAAGCCAACACCATTAACACTCCGATTTTCTTCATAATATATTTTTTACAAATTTAGAAAGTTAAGGCAAAAAATGCTCCAAAAATGGAGCATTTAAAGTTTATTTAACGAATTCTATAGTTTACGAAAATTAAATCTAGTGCCCAACAGCACTTCTATGACCTGATGATATTGGCACTTTTAATTGTGGTTTTCATTTTGTGCTAAATCAAACTTTTCCTGTTCTTTAATTTCCCTCTCGTTATCTTCCGCACCATGTGTTAAACGTTTTAAAGGTTTAAGCATGATCAACACCAAGACTCCGAAAAGTACAGTAAAGATCGTAATTCCAGAAAACACGGCGTACTCACCATATTCAGATGCATTTTCACCTAAAATTCCAGCCACTTTATTTCCCAATCCTGTGGCAGCAAAATATACGCCCATCATTAAGGATGCATATTTTACTGGTGCCAATTTTGTAATAAACGATAGGGCTACAGGAGACGAACAAAGCTCTCCAATAGTGTGGAATAAATAAGCAAAAACCAACCAATACATTGCAGAACTTCCATTGACATTATATTCTCTAGCCGCAAAAATCATAAACACAAAACCGAGTCCCATTATCATGGTGCCTACAGCCATTTTAAACAAGGAAGATGCCTCCTTGCCTTTAAGTTTACGTTTAGCCCAATATCCCGCCACAAGTGTTGCAAATATGATAATAAATCCGGCATTCAGTCCTTGAAACCAAGTTGCAGGAATCTCCCAACCAAATAACATTCTATCGGTGTTTTGTTTGGTATAGATACTCATCAACCCTCCAGCTTGCTCAAAAGCTCCCCAAAAGACAATAACGATAAGAAATGATAGTAACAACACCAAAAATCTGTCTTTTAGAATTTGGGTATTTAAATTTTTATAGATCATCATCATAACTCCAGCCACTAAAGCTATAAAAATATATAGCGCAGTGTATGCCCAATTATCGACCCCATCATAAGTAAATCCAGCATAAATAGCATAAGCACAAATTAATAATACGACACCCAGCTGTAAAGGAGATTGTGATAAATTAGCAAAAAGTTTGCTTAAAGACACATCTTCCTTCTTTTCTTGTTCTGTAGGTTTATTACCTACATGCACCAAATATTTCTGTCCAAATAAATACACACCCAGCCCCAGCAACATTGCAATACCTGCAAGACCAAATCCAGCATGCCACCCTATGGTCTCACCTACATAACCTACAATAAAAGTAGCGAGTAATGACCCTAGATTAATACCTATGTAAAAAATGCTAAAACCTTTGTCTCGACGAATATCACCATCCTTATAAAGGCCACCGACCATTGTGGAAATATTAGGTTTGAGTAAACCAACGCCTAAAATAATCAATGCAAGACCAGTGTAAAAAGCCCACATTTGATCAAATGCTAAAATTCCATGACCAGCAACAAGTATGATGGCGCCGTAAAGCACCGCTTTTTTCTGACCAAATATTTTATCTGCTAGCATGCCACCAGGTATGGACATCACGTATACTAACATGGTGTACCATCCATAAAGCATAATAGACTCAGAATCTAACCATCCCAATCCAGGATTGTCAGCTGTTGTTTTTTGAACTAAATAAAGCGTTAATAATGCTCTCATGCCGTAGTAGGAGAAGCGTTCCCACATCTCTGTAAAAAACAGGATGTATAAACCTATTGGATGACCCCAAAGTTCTCTTTGACTTGGCTGAATTGTTGTTGTACTTGACATAAGATTTAGATTAGTTAGCGTTTTTAAAAACTTGTTTGGATACCATTCAATATATTATGAGGATAATTTTAATCCCAAAACCATAACAGGTATCATGTAATAGCTTTTTATATTATTAAGAAAAGAGTCTATTGGTGTTATAGACTCTTTTCTCTTCTCTGTACTATTTATTGTCTTTGCACTTTCAATATGATCTACTAATTGATGCCGTGCATCATTTTCTTTAGTTTCCCGTTGAAAATCAATAACATTAGTGCGGCAAAGAGTGGAATGGCCGCAATGATGATAAAGAATGTAGACAAGGAATACGTTTGCGATATTTTGTCGATATAGGCACCTGTCCAACCGGCAATGAAATTAGCAATTGCCGATGCTGTAAACCAGAGACCAAATAGCATCCCAACGAATTTCTTAGGTGAAAGTTTACTTACATATGACAACCCTACAGGAGATAAGCACAACTCACCCATGGTATGAAAGAAATAAGCTAAAATTAACCAGATCATACTTACTGATGCTGTTTTAGCACCTTGAGGAATACTCATACTTCCATAAGAAAGTGCGAAGAAACCAACGGCCACCAAAATAAGTCCTAAAGCGAACTTTACAGGACCAGATGGATCCCAAACCTTTTCCCAGAGCTTACTGAACGATGATGCCAATGTAATAATAAAAAAGGAGTTTAATATTTGAAACCATGACACTGTTACCTCTGTTGCCTCTAAAGAGAACTCACGGTAAACTTTCCATATTCCCAAAATCCAAATGATTACAAATGATATGGTTGTGAAAATGATTGTCATTGGATACTTGGCATAAATTTTCTTTGCTAAACCAACCAATACATATGTTACTACTGCCATAGGGAAGATAGTAAGTATGGCGTCTACCCATTTAAAGATAACCCCGGAGTTACCCGTTAATGCTCTTTGCGTATAATCTTTTGCAAACAGAGTCATCGATCCACCTGCCTGTTCAAAAGCGAAGAAGAAGAATATACTCGCAATCATTAAAACGAATACAACAATTAATCGATCCTTAACGACATGAGGTGCTAATACTTCGTCATCTTTTTCCCTTTCAACTTTAGCCAATTTCTCTTCATTAGTAGCATGTGTCCCAACGCTTCCAAATATTTTTTGTCCAAAATAAAATTGTAGCATCCCAAAAAACATGAAGACACCGGCCAAACCAAATCCGTAATGCCATCCAATTTTCTCGCCAATATAACCACATAACAACATTCCTAAAAACGCACCTGCATTAATCCCCATATAAAAAATGGTGTAGCCTGCATCCTTTTTGTTACTTGTATCCGGATATAACTGTCCTACCATAGACGAAATATTCGGTTTAAACATACCATTACCCAAAATCATAAGCGCCAAACCGAGATAGAAAAAGTATGGTGTAAAGCCTTCAAGCGCCATTGAAGCATGCCCTAAAGTCATGACTGCAGCACCAATCAGAATCGCTTTTCTATAACCTGTAAATCTATCGGCAATAAACCCACCCAATAATGGGGTTAGATAAACCAACCCTGTGTATAAGCCATATAATTTTAAGGCCTCTTCATTTGTCCAACCCCAACCGCCACTGAGCAATTCACTCACTAAAAAGATGGTCAGCAAGGCACGCATTCCATAATAACTGAAACGTTCCCACATTTCTGTAAAAAACAACACGAATAATCCGGCAGGGTGTCCCATTACCATTTTATCATCAATACCCTGCTTTTGAAGGTGAACGACTAGTCCTGGATCATGATCTTGACTCATAGAATATAATTTAATTTATAGGTTTTGGTTAATAAAATTTGTCATTTTAGTGTATAGATGTAATCTCGTGTTGCCTCCGTATATACCGTGGTCATTGTCAGGATAAATCATCCACTCAAATTGCTTATTGGCCTGAATAAGGGCTTCTACCATTTGCATGGTATTTTGAACATGCACGTTGTCATCTCCAGATCCATGGATCAATAAAAAATTCCCTTTCAATTTATCGACGTGATGGATTGGAGAATTTTCGTCATAACCAGTAGGGTTTTCTTGTGGTGTGGTCATGTAACGCTCTGTATAGATAGTATCATAAAAACGCCAGCTTGTAACCGGAGCAACTGCAATAGCCATTTTAAAGACATCGTTTCCTTTAAATAAAGCATTACTACTCATAAATCCGCCATAACTCCAGCCCCAAATACCCATCCGGTCTGCATCAATATATGGTCTAGAGCCTAAAAGTTTTGCTGCATCAATTTGGTCTTCAACTTCGTATTTACCCAATTCATTTTGAGTGACCTTTTTAAAATCAGCGCCTTTAAATCCAGTACCTCTACCATCCACACAAGCCACAATATAGCCTTGTTGTGCTAGGTAATAATACCAATAATCATTGGCGCTATTCCAAGAGTTTTTTACAGATTGCGACCCTGGACCTGAATACTGAAACATAAATAAAGGATAGGTCTTAGACGCATCAAAATCAGCCGGTTTAATCATCCACATGTTCAAATCATTACCGTTAACAGCGATAGTGCTGAATTCTTTTGCAGGCAAGTTGTAATCTTTTAAAGCGGTTTCTAAAGCCACATTGTCTTTAATTACTTTAACCAATTTACCATCTTTAGCGGTATGCAAGGTGTATTTTGGCGCCGTCGTTGCACTTGAGTAGGTATTGATAAAATAGGTGAAATCAGCACTAAAATTTGCCGAATTTGTTCCTTCATTCTGAGTCAGACGTTTTTTGTTCTTCCCATTAATTTTTATGGAATAGACATCTCTATTGATGGAACCATTTTCTACCGATTGATAGAAAATTGTATTATTCTTTTCATCAAAACCATAGTAATTTGTGACTTCCCAAGGTCCTTTGGTGACTTGGTTGATCAATTTACCATCTTTTGAATACAAGTAAATATGATTGTAACCATCCTTTTCTGAAGTCCAAATAAAACTATTGTCCTGTAAAAAGGTTAGGTTATCCGTCACATCAACATATGCTTTATCTCTCTCTTCCAACACTAGTTTAGATGACATATCCGCAGCATTAACCATCCATAAATCAAGTTCATTTTGATGTCTGTTGGTGTATTGTGCACTTAAAATGTTAGCATTATTGGTCCATTTAATACGTGGAATATAGAAATCAGCATATGGTTTTGACACTTTTACGTCTTTAACTTGATTTGATTTCAAATCGTAGATATGCAATGATACTAGTGCATTTGCTTCACCAGCTTTGGGATATTTAAACACTAACTGCTCTGGATATAATTCCTTTCCATAAATATCCATAGAAAACTCAGGCACCTCTGTTTCATCAAAACGGATAAACGCTAAATACGTTCCATCAGCATTCCATTCAAAAGCGCGCACAAATGCAAATTCCTCTTCATAAACCCAATCCGTAATGCCATTGATTATTTTATTCTTAACGCCGTCTGTTGTGAGTTGTGTGGTTTGATTGTCTACAAGGTTTTTGATGTACAAATTATTATTCAAACCGTACGCCACTTTTGTCCCATCAGGAGAAAACGTTGGTTCTTGAATTTTCTCATCAGCAATCTTTACCAAGGATTTGGTTTTTGTATCATACACATAATACACACCCAAAGTGGATCGTCTAAATATGGATTCTACTTCAGTTGCCAATATAATTTTACTTTCATCATCGCTAAACGTATAATCTGAAAAACTAGAAACGCCTTCTAACTTTGAAGAATTTACTAAGGTTTCAACTTTAGCCAATGTTTTGTAATCATAAACATCAATTGCTGTAGAACCTTTTTGGTAGTTGAGCACGGAATACTGTTTTCCGTTATTCATGGAATGTAGAGACTGCATTCCTTCGGTTCTAAAGGTACCATTCCAGATGGCATCAAGGGTAATCTCCTTGTTTTGGGCTGAACTTAAAACAGTTACCAAAAGACAAAGAATCAAAGAGCTTTTAAAATACTTCATTTAGGGGTTTATTTCTGATAAAATGCTGTCAAGTTTACTAAAAATTATGCAAAAACACTAACCTTTAATTGTTAAAAGCGTAAAGCTAAAGATTGCGGGTTCATATTAATAACAAGAATACTATCTTTGCGTTTATAAACTTTCCTTATGCGTAAACCAATTAAAGGCTTTTCCAAACTTACGAAATTAGAAAAAATAGAGTGGATAGCGGCTACTTATTTCAAAGATGCAAATGCCGCAACACAAGCCATTAAACAATACTGGAATACAGACCAAAAGTTACAGCAGCTTCATGATGAATTTATTGAGAACACCATTACCAATTACTATTTACCATTTGGTGTAGCGCCCAATTTCCTAATTAACGGAAAACTGTACACCATTCCTATGGCAATTGAAGAAAGTTCTGTGGTGGCCGCTGCCAGTAAAGCAGCAAAATTTTGGTTAGACCGAGGCGGATTCAAAACGGAAGTTATTTCCACGACAAAAATAGGTCAGGTTCATTTTATGTATACTGGCGATTTTAGCAAACTTCAAAAGTTTTTCACAGCCGTAAAGCCGAAGTTATATGAAGACTCTGAAGACATCACCAAAAGCATGAAAAAACGTGGCGGCGGCATTTTAGATATTGAACTAAAAGATAAAACTGAAGACTTAAAGGATTACTACCAACTCCATGCAACTTTTGAAACCTTGGATGCCATGGGCGCCAATTTCATTAATTCCTGCTTGGAGCAATTTGCAAAAACCCTTAAAACGGAAGCGCTTCATTTTGATGATTTTTCGGATGACGAAAATCGCTTGCAAATTGTAATGAGCATTCTTTCCAACTACGTACCTGACTGTTTGGTACGCGTTGAAGTATCTTGTCCGGTTGACGAATTGACCGAAGATAAAAATATATCGGCAAAAGAATTTGCGCATAAATTTGTGCAAGCAGTAAATATTGCTGAGATAGAACCCTACCGTGCCGTGACCCACAACAAAGGCATCATGAATGGTATTGATGCAGTCGTTCTCGCTACAGGAAATGATTTTAGGGCAGTTGAAGCTGGTGTACACGCTTACGCATCGCGCAACGGCTCGTACAGCAGCCTTTCTCACGCTGAGATTGTTAATGACGTATTCAGGTTTTGGATGGAAATTCCACTCGCTCTCGGAACGGTTGGCGGCTTAACCAACCTACATCCTTTAGTTAAAGTAGCTTTAGAAATGTTAGACCAACCTTCGGCTAAGGACCTTATGCAAATTGTAGCAGCGGCAGGTTTAGCACAGAACTTTGCAGCCTTGCGATCGTTAACTACAACTGGCATTCAGGAAGGCCATATGAAAATGCATTTAATGAACATGTTGAATCAATTGAATGCCACAGCTCTGGAGAAAGAGAAAATCATAGCTCATTTTAAAAATAATACTGTAACCCATAGCGCAGTGGAGACTGCTTTAAGCAAGCTCAGAATGATGTCTAATAACTAAACCGAATCATCACACGATATTAACATAGTATACACAATTCCACTTTTGAATCCAACCAACAAGACTTTTTATAGCAACGG
This sequence comes from Gelidibacter sediminis, assembly GCF_004364975.1. Classification (GTDB taxonomy): domain Bacteria; phylum Bacteroidota; class Bacteroidia; order Flavobacteriales; family Flavobacteriaceae; genus Gelidibacter; species Gelidibacter sediminis. The sequence continues at coordinate 364,208 of NZ_SOBW01000007.1, forward strand.
CAAATTACTCATCACAGGAGAATATCTCATTTTGGATGGAGCGATGGCTTTGGCCATTCCAACAAAATACGGACAATCTCTATCTGTTGCCCCGTTGGATCAAAACCTGTTGGAATGGGAGAGTTTTGATCACGAAGGTAAGTTGTGGTTTAAAGCCACAGTGGCTTTAAGTCCAGAATTAAAAGTTATAAAAACGAATGACGTTGTCATTTCTGAACGTTTGTTTCAAATATTGAATACTTTAAAAAAACATAATCCAAAATTACTGGATGGCGATATGGGCGTGAAGATTTCAACCAATGCAGATTTTCCAAAAAATTGGGGATTAGGTACATCTTCAACATTAATAAACAACATGGCACAATGGGCAAATATTGACGCTTATAGATTATTAGCTGAGACTTTTGGAGGTAGCGGCTATGACATTGCTTGTGCGAAACACAATATGCCACTCACCTATCAGTTAGAAGACGACGGCAGAACCATCATTGAACGCGATTTCAATCCGCAGTTTAAAGATCAGTTATACTTTGTGTTCTTAAATAAAAAACAAAACAGTAGAGACGGCATTGCGTCTTATCAGAAAGCGAAAAGCGATATTGCGGGCGCCATTTCTGAAGTCAGCGCTATTACAAATGATATGCTGAGCTGTACCAATTTAGAGACTTTCCAGTTTCTTATGGCGACTCACGAAAACATCATTTCAAAGATCATTCAGCAACACCCCATAAAAGAACTGCTTTTTAAGGATTTTAAGGGCAGTATAAAAAGCTTGGGGGCTTGGGGTGGCGATTTCGTAATGGTGGCATCTGAGAGCAATCCTGAGGTGTATTTTAAGTCCAAAGGGTTTGACACTGTCATTCCGTATACAGAAATGATTTTATAGGGCATTGTATTAAAAAACAAAAAAACATGTCTACAATTTGAAATAAAAAAAAGAGGTCTTAAACATTAAGACCTCTTTTTTTTATATATAACACTTACATTATTAGTAAAACAAAGCTCTGTTATCCTCAATATCTGCAGCTTCTTTTAAGGCTTCGTATGCTTTAACTTGCGCGGCATTTAATCGAGAACCGTTTAAACGGTTAACAATGGCTTGGTAGCTATCCAATTTTGGAGCGGCCGTCTTTTTAGTTACCTGTACCATAAAGACACCCTTATTGCCGTCAATTAATTTAGAAGTTTCGCCCTCCTTTAAGCCAAATGCCACACCTACAACCGTAGGTTCTAAACCTGCACCTGATAGGGTTGGGTTTTTCATATTTACCGCACTTGCAGTAGACACAGATACATTTTGATTTTTTGCAACAGCATCTACAGTTGATCCAGAGATTTTCTCACGAATCATTTTAGCTTTCTTCTCTTTCCTAATTTGAGGAATAACCGTTGCGGAGGCAGCCTCTGGGGTCATTAATCCTTTTTTGTTAACTGCTGTTACTTGAACGACAGCATAACCTACACCCGGAATTGAAAAACGTTTATAGTCTCCAACTTTTGTACCGTCTTCAAAAGCCCAACGCACAATTGCTCTTTGGCTTCCTAATCCTGGAATATTTTCATCCAATTCCAAAATATTATTGACAGGTCTTACTTGTACGTCGTTTTCTTTTGCGACATCTTGGAAATCTTTATCCTGAAGTGCAATCTCAAATTTAGATGTTCTGTTGAAGACATCATCAATTGTGTTTTCAGAAGGCTCAATAGTTTGTGCAAGTGTGGCCACTTTAACCATACGAGATTTGGCTTTCTGATCTAAAATTTCAATTACGTGAAAACCAAAATCAGTTTTTACAACACCTAGATCACCTTTATTATTTTCAAATGTATAATCTCTAAATTCAGGGACCATTGAGTTGTAGGCGTACCAATCTAACACGCCTTCTTTCTCGTTACTTACTTTATCAATAGAGAAATCCAATAAATCAACAAATTTAGACCTATTGCCCTTAATGATTGCCAATAAACTATCAGCAGTTGCCTTTGCTTCTGCTTCTGTCTGTACAGTCTCTGCATCTGCAGCACGAGATCCCACAAAAGGAATTAAGATATGTCTAGACTTAACCGAATCTGGCATAAATCGCTCTTCAACCACCTTAGTGATTTTGTACATGTTATTATCTTTATAAGGTCCGTAATATTGTCCTACACTTAGATTAAAAATACTGTCTTGCGCAACATCTGGCAACCCTGATTTTGCAACAAAACTGTTGGTATACTTTACATCAGAATTGGCATTGATAAAGCCTTCAATATCTTTAGTGTTTTTAAAACCTACAATTGTATCATTCAACTTAGAAACTTCGTTGTACTCCACTCTTGTTTCCAATAAGGCAAGAACATTGTCCTTAACAGCATTTTCATCTTCTAAAGATGCTGATTCTACAAATTGTACAAAATTGATATCTCTTGATGCTTCTACCTGATATTTCGCTTTGTGGTTGTCAATATATTTTGAAATTTCAGATTTGGAAACTTTAATTTCACTATCATCAATAGAGGTGTAAGGTACGTTTACAAACTTTACGTCTACAGTGGCACTTTCTAAATTGTATTCAACTTCTGCCTCAGCAATGGTTGCACCAACACCCGCTTTAATCATGTTAAAATACGCCTGCTCTTTTGCACCAACAGCAATTGAATTTTCATTATTTACCCATTCTGCATAGTTAATTTGGAAATTACCCAATGGCGCTCTTTCAGGAGCGATAGCTTTTAAGTTGGCAATAAATTCGTTTAATCTATTTTCATCAAAAATACCAGCTTCATTGGTGAATTCAGGATAGGTAGAAAAACTATTTCTCAACAAGTTTCTCATTTGCTCCTTTTCAACACTAAGACCCAATTCATCAAACTGAGTCTCCAAAACAGCACGTCTCAATTCCTGTTCCCAAACTCTGTTCATGGTTTGAGTAGTTGTAGCGCTAGGGCCCATTTGACGTTGCATGTTTTCAACATTGCCCATAAACTCATCACGTTTAATCTCAGTGCCGTTTATTGTCGCAATGGTATCCTGAGGTCCAAAAGCGCTACTGTTTCTAAACAAGTCAGAAAGTACGAAAGCAAATAGTGCCATTGCAATAATTGCAATAAGGAAAATTGAGCGTTGTCTAATTTTATTTAAAACTGCCATTTTATTGTATAAGTTAGAAAATATAAGTGCGCGAAAATACCAATTTCTATCAAATAATAAAAGGAGAATTCTATTTTATTAATTTAATATTGAATTGTTTGTCGCAGCCCTTAAAATATGATGGTTGATGATTGTTGATTGGGGAATGATGATTTGTGATTTAGGAATTCTCATTTTCTATTAGAAACTAATCTTCATCGAGGACTCGCAATGAAACAAGATCGATTTTTGTGGTAGAAACTTCTAAAATCGTAAACAAATAATTTTCAATTTGAATTTGATCGTTCACTTGTGGGATTTCTTCTGTTTCGTCTACAATTAAGCCCCCTAAAGTTTCATAATTCTCACCTTCAGGAAGGTCTAATTTATAGGCTTCATTAATATAATCGACTTCCAGTCGGGCTGAAAATTTATAATTGGTATCGTCAATTTTTTCTTCAATCAATTCAATGGTATCGTGCTCGTCTTCAATTTCACCAAACAATTCTTCAATAATATCCTCCACTGTAATGATTCCTGAAGTACCACCATACTCGTCAATAACCACGGAAATACTCTTGCGTTTCTTAGTCAGTACGTTTAAAACATCCTTAATCAACATGGTTTCAGGTACAAACTCCACCGCCATAACCACTGATTTAATATTTTTGGGTTTTTTAAAGAGCTCAAAGGAATGGACATACCCTACAATATCATCTACTGAATCTTTATATACCACAATTTTCGACAATCCGGAGGACGTAAACAAAGCATTTAAATTCTTTATAGAATCATTAATATCTACCGCAATAATTTCAGTACGTGGCAACATAACTTCCCGCGCCTTCACTTCAGAAAAATCGAGGGCGTTCTGAAAAATTTGTATTTCACTATCAATTTCATCATGTTCTTCAACAGATTCCATTTGCTCACTGATGTAATTCCCCAGCTCTACTTTGGTCATTACCAATTGCACATCATCTCCGCCTGTTTTAAAGAAGCGCTTTAAAATCATGTTGGAAATCCAAATGATAAAATCTGAAACCCACGAAAACAGGCCGTAAAAGAAATAGGCAGGTACTGCTAAAATCTTTAGTAGTGAATTAGCATAAATTTGAAAGAATACTTTTGGAAGAAATTCTGCAGTAATTAAGATTAACAAGGTTGAAATAATGGTTTGTGATAACAAACTCAAATCATACAACATATAATTTAAAAAACTATACTCTGTTGGAAGAAGTGATTTGAACCAGGCCACCAACTTATCACCCATTAAAAAGCCATAAACTACCAAGGCTATGTTATTGCCAATAAGCATTGTAGCAATAAATTTAGAGGGTTTTGCAGTAAGTTTTGTAAGTGTTCTTGCTAGAAAATCATTTTGCTTTTTTGCAATTTCTATATGAATCTTGTTTGAGGACACATAGGCAATCTCCATGCCCGAGAAAAAAGCGGATAACACAAGGGACAAAATAATGATTAGGGCATTACCGTCCATAAATTAGTGTTTGTTATCCATTTTTTTTATGAAGCGCTTTTTGAAAAAATACATCCCAACCGCCAATACCGCAAAAAACAAAAGCAGATAGGCTTTTTCTCTCTCAACATTCCACAGCCTTACCGTCTCATAAATGAAGAAGACCGCAATAAACAAATACACGTATTGAATAATTTTTTGAAGCATTTTAATAAATCATTATAATTAGCGACAAAGATAACTAATTATTTATCTGAACTTAAATTTAAAATAGGTGAATTGAAATGAGGGAACTTGGACATTTATGCTCCAAAGTTTACTGAGATGTATCCTCATCTAAATACACAGTACTTGTTACCTCACTGATACCGTAACTCGTAAAATCTCGATTAGAATCGAAGGCATTACCAGTGACTATTTTGGTTGGGGAGACGTATTTAACGGGTTTGTTAGAAAATACCCAATCCCGTTTCTCATCATAAAAAAGCTGTTCTGCAAAAATGCTGTCTTTCGTTTCTGTGGTGATAAGGACATTGCCTCTCAAATCAATTAAATCTGTGTTGTTATAAACAATGGCATAATCAGCAACGATAACACTTTTTTTACTGCGCTCATCATATAAATTTAAGGTCACACCCTCAGGAAACTCATTATATGAAAACTCCCTATTGGAAAAATCCAACATTTTAGGGCTGATCAAATTTGCTTTTAACCGTCCAGAATCAGTATATTTTAAATTCATGTTTTCAGCAATTCCAATCGGTTCATTTTGTAGCACGCCAATTTGTTGTACCTCCTTAAAATTGTTTTTGCATGAAAAAAACATAGTCACAGCTAATGCCGTGACTATGTTGTATAAACTATATGATGATGTTGGTTTCATTTAGATTTTTGGGACGGTCACACTTGAACCAATCCAACATCCAATTCTGATAGTTGTACCACCATTACCGGCAGTAAAAATCTCAGATCTTTGCGGTGCTTTACCTTCGTAGTTTGCAGCTAATCCTTCAGCATAAGATCTTAAATTAGCATCCACTCTACCCGCTTTTCTTGCCTCTGCTGCTGCCAACCAGAATACTGCTCTTTTATTAAAGTTGGTATCTCCACAGTTATTAGCACTAGCGGCGTACATGTTAGCAATCTCAATATGGGCTCTACCGTTAGATGGGTTTAGGGCTAAAGACTTTTGGAAGTAATTTCTTGCAGCACCGTAGTTACCTTGAGATTTTAAACTTTTTCCAAAGTTCATTGCCAATCTAGATTTTTTCAAAGGATCTTTTTCAAGATCATATGATTGATCTAAGTATGGTTTTGCTTCCTTTTCTTTTCCTTGTTTCATCAATAAATTGTACACAAAGAATTTTGTTTCTGCTGATGGCGAAGACGCATCATACGCTTTTACCAAATCGATATATAACGGATCATCAGTACATTCTTTATTGTACATTCTACTTACAGCACGTTTTAACCATACCGCGTCAGATTTGTATTTATCAAAGTCTCTTTTATATAATGGAATCAACACTTCACAATTAGCCAATTTTCCAAGTTTGGCGTCAATACTGCCAGAGATCTTATCATAAGCCTCTAAATAGCTTTCATATTGTTTTTTATATTGTGCAGATTTCTTATCTAAAGTCTCTCCTGCTTCTTCTTTTTCAACAAGTGGATTCAATTTCAGGGTATAATTATCAATCTCTTGACCAATTTTCTCTGAAACGTCATCATACTTATTAAAGACATCTAAGACCTCAACCTCCTTGGCATCATGCATATCAACAATTGTTGAAAAATACACATATAGTCCTTTTGGATTTGTAAAACTCTCAGGTGCGGTTTTGTACACTTCATCAAAAGCGTCGTAAACTTGTTTGTTACTTAAACCTAATGCCTCTCTATAATCATATTTCAACATGGCTTTATCTTGAAGAATTTCGCCAGCCTTGTATTTATTAGGGAAATGCATTAGACCTTCATCCCAAAGTTTCATCAAGTCATTAACATAAGCAACCTGTTCAGCTCCAGTGGAATTCTCAATTTTATGTTTCAGCACTCTCTCACCGTAGTAATAGATTGCATAGTTAAATTTAGGACACTTGCTTCGAATTTTCTTAAATGGTTCGTAAGCTTCATCATACTTTTTGCTTTTTGCGTAATCATTTAGCAAAGTTAAGTTCAGCATACATTCTTCATCCTGTTGTGCAAACCCAACATTGAAACCCATGAACAAGGTAAGAAGGATTAAAGTAGCTTGTTTTTTCATCGTCTTATTTTTATTCAGTTAATTATATTTTCGTTTTTGGAACCATCTGTCATTTAAAGATAAGCTAATTTGCAAATTCATAAAATTTTCTTGGATCAATTTTGCATTAGTAGTTCCCTTCTTTCCGAGCTCAAAACCTATATTGGCATTAGAGAAAATGTTTCCAACTGGTAATCCAACTCCAAAAGATATGCCAAACTCATTAATGGTCTCATTATTTATTTCTAGACCAGTATTCTCGAAGTGCACACCCGCCCTATAAACAACTCTATCCCAATAACTTGAAAAAGAATTGTAATTTGGAATATAAAACCCTCCGAGAGCAATAGTATTTGCATTAACAAAGTTGGCGTTATTAATACTAAAGATAGGATTTTGAAATTCGCTTGTGTTTTGCATGGTATATTCAGCCCCTACAAACCATTTTTGAGGTTGCCCTATACCTGCCCCAAAAGAGAATTTAGACGGTAAGGTCAAATCAGTGGTTCTTAAATTTTGCGACTCTAAATCCGCTTCTTGAGCACTAACAATAAGTTCTTGTTCAGTTTCCGGATTTACTACAACTGTCGAAAAGATACGGGCATTTTCAGAGGTTAAATTACTTTTAGGCATATAAGTTATACCGGTAGTCAGTTGCAATTTATCAGACACCATGGCTTTGTAACTCAAACCAAAGTTGACATTAATACCACTTAAATCAGAACGGTTGTTTTCTTTGGATGCGTATTGTACAGGCTCTCCATTAATATACCCGAATTGAAGTGCGCTATTTTCAATATTGCCAAAATTGTAGCTCGCATCCACACCAATACCTAAACTTGGAGTAATTTGATATCCAAATCCTAAGAATGCTTTATTAAGTCCGCCTTCACCCCGATACCGATTTTCCAAATCGCCATTAGCATTAGAAGACTCTAATTTATAGCCAACTGAAGTATAAGGCAAAAGTCCAAACCCCATACCAAATTTACCCATTGGCACTGAAAGCGCTAAGTAGTCGAATGTGGTGGCGTTTGCTTTTTGGTTACCATTTTCAGTCTTTAGATTAAGATTGCTTGAGCTGCCGCCCACGGTAAATTTGACCGGCCTATTTTCATTATTCCAGATTTTCAGATTATTGCCCGCATATCCCGCAGGATTGCGCAAATTAACATGGATACTGTCTGTAAAAATACTTAAGCCACCCATACTTCTATTCTCTACTGTTCCTTTAAATTTCAAAGATCCGATGCCATAAAATGAATAAGGAGATGCTGTACCGTCTTGAGCTTGTGCCTGAATGGCAAAAACGGTAATGAAAACTATAACAAGTTTTTTTATCATTAGTGTGTATTATATTCTAAAATAAAGTTCAATCCCTCTAAAAGAAAATTCGAGTTGGCAAATATGCTATTTTTTAATCGCTTTGACAAGAAAATGGCATCCCCTCCTGTTAAAATAACTGTTAAATCTGAATATTTTTCGCGATAATCATCTATTACTCCGTCAATTTCTTTGATTATGCCAATGACCACTCCCGAATGAATTGCGGCCGCCGTGGTATCTCCAACGATGCTAGCAGGCATTTCTGTTTCTAATAGCGGAAGATTAGCAGTTAACAGATGTAAACTTTTGTAACGCAGGCGGATACCGGGAGAAATTGCACCTCCCAAATAATCGTTTTCATTGGTTATAAAATCGTAGGTAATACAACTCCCGGCATCAACTATGAGCACATTTTGATGTGAATTGTTGTGTACCGAAGCGGCTACCAAAGCTATCCGATCTACACCTAATGTATGTGGCGTAGCGTAACAATTTTTAAAAGGTAATTTTAAACTGGCGTCCAAAACAAGTACTTTACAATGCATTTTTAAAATTTCAATCACCTCATTTGGCAGATTTCCTACTGATGAAAGGATCGATTTTTTAATATTTGGATACTTCTCAAAAATTTTTTTCTGTAGCGCTTCAAATCCAGAAATTACGACACTCTGTTTTTCAATCAACTTATCATCCTGAAATACAGCAATTTTAACGAGCGTATTCCCTACATCTACGATTAAATTCATATCTAAAATTTAAAGTGTAAATTTACGAAAGCAATTTTTATATCTTTTATTTTTGCGAATAATAAAAATGCCTTTATATTTGCACCCGCTTGGATGATTGAAATATGATATTTTTAATTTGAAAAGATCGCAAATTAGTGACTGGTGCCTTAGCTCAGTTGGTAGAGCAAAGGACTGAAAATCCTTGTGTCCCTGGTTCGATTCCTGGAGGCACCACCATCAAAAACCCGAACTTATGTTCGGGTTTTTTGGTTTTAATGATTGGCTCTAAATTTTTAAAAGGTTATAATGCTAGTCAAGTTGCCTTTTTTTGCTCTCACTACTTTTATGGCTTAAAGTTTAGTATTTTAGAGCCTACCAATCTCTAAACCATGGATTTTATAAAAAAATTAGGAGTTCCCAACCTGTTCATGTTAGTGCTTTGTGCGTTGATAATTGTGGTTGCAGAATATTTGTTCTTGAAAGGGTATCAAATGCATGCCATCTTTATTGGATTATGGGCACCGACACTTTTAGGAATAGCAATTTTTATAAAACTCATTAAGAATGGACGTTAATGCAATTGTATTTTGGTTTTCAGGATTTGTAGCTATATGCGTTGCCATATGGGCCATACTTGTAATTAGAGCTTATGATAAGTCTGATGGGCATTGAATTGAAATTACTGATATACATTTTATGTTTATATTCTCATCATCATTGGGCGTCATGCAAGACTCTCAATTGTACAATTTAATCTGAGGAATTATGACTATTTTGTATATTCACGGCTTAAACGGCAGCCTAAGTCAAGAAAAGCTCGACATTTTGGAAACATATGGGAATGTGCTGTCTCCTTCTATAGATTATAACAACAACGTCAACAGTATTATTGATCTGCATTCTTCACATCAGCAGACAGCAATTAATGTAATTATTGGCAGCAGCATGGGCGGATTTGCCGCTTACCATCTTTCTAAATTATATAAATTACCATGCCTGATATTCAACCCTGCCTTGGCACAAAGAAGTGTGCATCAACTTATTCCTGAGACCCCTAAAAGCAGCGAAAATTTGACACATATTGTGCTGGGCTCTAAAGATCCTATAGTACAACCTAAAGGAACACTAGAGTTTTTAGGCAACTTATTGTATCAACCTCAAGATTACACTATTAGTATTCGGCACGATTTGGCACATCGGATTCCATTGTCCGTATTTAAAGAGGAAGTATCTAAATTTATGGAAAAATTATAGTGTTAATATTGCCACCACGCTTTTATAAACTCGTCTGGCTTCAGTGGTGTAGAGATAAGGTTGAATCCTTTTTGATCCTCCCAAACCGCTTTGGCTTCACGTATATAGCCTTGCATGGTCAATACCTGAACAATATAAGTACCATTATCAGTTGGAGGCTTACTTTCTAAGTTATAGTATGGCATGATGTAATAGCTTTATAAGGTAAAATTAGATAACAGAATGGCAACGTATTGACCGTAACAAAAATAACTTGAACTGAAAAGCGCATAAAATAATTTTCTATGATTAAGAAAACTATAGGCATTAGTTAACCTTTCAATTCCCGATATGAATAGTCTCCGAAAAGTTTGCATGACTGCTTCATTCTATTTTTGAACCACGACAAATTTTATGATCGGACGAGAGTTTCAATGATGGCTTCTATATATATTTGCACAAAGCCTCTGCAGACAAATGCTAAAAAAAATACGAATTGATAAGTTTGTGATCGCAATCATCATTACCATCATAATTGCCTATTTTTTTCCTCAACTAGGCGCCTCAGATAGTCATGTCCCTTTGGGTTTAATAAGCAGCTTGGGCATTTCTCTCATTTTCTTGTTTTACGGCTTAAGTTTAAGTACCACAGCACTCAGAAGTGGGCTTAAAAATTGGAAATTGCACCTTTCCGTCCAAGCCTCCACTTTTATATTATTTCCATTGCTCGTTGTACCGTTCTACCCCTTAGTTAGAGACACAACCCATGAATTGCTTTGGTTGGCTTTTCTATTTATGGCAGCGCTGCCTTCTACCGTTTCTTCATCAGTAGTAATGGTGTCTATGGCAAAAGGGAATCTCCCTGCAGCGATTTTTAATGCCAGTATTTCTGGTATAGTAGGAATTATGCTCACCCCCTTGTGGATGCTACCTTTTATAAAACAAACAGAAGTATCTTTTGATTTTTCTGCTGTTTATATCCAACTCATTACTGAGATTGTTATTCCGTTAGCATTAGGCTTAGTCCTGCGACGCTTCTTTGGCATATGGGCACAGAAACACAAACGCACACTTAGCAAATTTGACAAGACTGTTATTCTTTTGATTATTTACAAAAGTTTTGTGCACTCCTTTGAAGATAAAATTTTCAGTTCTTTAAGTGTATTCAAAATGTTCACTATGGTAATTTTAGTAATAGGTTTGTTTTTTCTCGTCTATTTTTTAACGGGATGGATAGGAAGAATATTGAAATTTAATCACGCTGATCAAATCACCAATCAATTTTGTGGCACCAAAAAGTCACTTGTCCATGGCACCGTATTTTCTGAAGCACTATTTGGACAAACTACAATAGTTGGCATCATACTTTTGCCATTGATGTTCTATCATGCCCTTCAAATTTTGATCATTAGCGTGATTGCAGCAAAAAAAGGAAGGGAACAATTAGAATCGAATGAGGTTGTTTAGACCTTATCACGGTAGTTGGCGGAAGGACTACAAATTGAATTCCTAAATATCTAAATTAGTACGAAACAGTATTGATGTATTTATTAAAATGGACCAACTATAGTTAATAAAAAAGACCCAACGTTACGCCAGGTCCTTCTTAAATTCAGCAAACTAATTTCTATTTTTTAAACATTAATACTGTGTCAATAATATAAATTCTACCATTGGAAGCTTCTACATTACCCAAGATAACTTGTGCTTTTTTACCTGTTGCATCTTTAATCACAAATTGATCTCCACTCATTGAAGCAATCAATTCGTCCCCCTTCACAGTTTCAAATTTATAAGACCCTTTAGCACCTTTAATTGCTTCCGCAAATTTATCAGATGTAATAGCCCCTTTAACAACATGGTAAGTCAACACATCAGTTAACATTTGCTTATTTTCAGGTTTCATCAATTCATCACGTTGTTTTTGTGTCAACTTCTCAAAAGCCTGATTAGATGGCGCAAAAACAGTGTATTCTCCTGGTTCAGAAAGCATGGCCGCTAAATCGGCAGACTGCAACGCGCTGACCAAAGTGGTCAAATCTTCATTCTTCATCGCTTGACCTGCAATGCTATTCGCTCTTGCTTCTTCTTTCAAGCGAGCTTCTTCAGCTTCCATTTCCATTCGAGCCTTTTCGGCCGACTCTCGTTCAACACGCTCGGTTTCAATTCTCATCTGCTCCTCTTTTTTTTTGTTGTCCTCACAAGACGATACCAATACCAATGCTGTTAATGCAGCACCAAATAATATACTAGTGTTTTTAAATATCATAATTCAAAATATTTTATTGGTTTATGTTAAGATATACGTTCAAAAGGGGTTAACGGAATGAAATTAATAGAATTTTAACATTATAGTTAAGAAATACGTTAAAACATCTACCCAATAGAAGATTGAGAATAGAGTTATTATTAATTGCATTAAGCTACACGCTGCACGGCTTAAAATGATAAATTTGTAAACAATAGAATTACTGATTGAAAGCACCACACGACAATATTAAAATTCCTAAATCTAAATTGCTTAGGGTTTTTAGAATAATTGGAAAGATTATTCTAGGTATCGTCATATGTCTTTTCCTTTTATTTTTATTCGTCCGAAGTCCTTGGGGACAGGGCATTATCGTTGATAAAATTGCTTCCTATATTTCTAATAAAACTAATACCGTAGTTGAAATTGACCGCTTATTCTTAACCTTTGATGGCAATTTGCAGGCTGAAGGTTTATTTTTAGAGGACAAACAGGGAGATACGTTAGTCTATTCAAAGTCAATAGTAGCAAACGTACCATTATGGGCCATGATTAAAGGCGAAAGTCTAGGGGTTGAATCCTTAGAGTGGGAAGGTGTCCGTGCCAATATCAGAAGATCAGATACCATTGAGGGTTACAACTTTCAATTTCTGATGGATGCATTTGCCACTACAAATACGAATACTGCCACAACAGATACCACGGCAGTGACTCTTATTTTGGGCAAACTAGAATTTAAGGATTTCGATATCGTTTTTGATGATGCAGTAGTGGGTGTAGAGAGTCGTTTTAACATCGGAACGCTTAAAGCCCACATGAAAACGGTCAATTTGGAGCGTATGATTTTTGAGGCTTCAACTTTAAAAATGACAAATGCCAGAATTAAATACATTCAAAAACGTATCCCAATTGATCCTAACGCGGAAAATTTGCCACTGCCCTATTTAACGGTCGATGAATTGACACTTACCAACGTTTACGCCAATTATCAATCATACGGCGATCGAATTGCTGCAGAAGCGGACATCAAAGACTTATATGCAGAAATCCAACAGGCTGATTTGGCCAATAACCAGTTTAAAGCTCGCACCGTCAGCCTTAAAAATTCTTCCATAGTCCTCCACACTCAAACTGAAACCAATGTCGTTACGCAAAAGGTTGTCGAAGTCACCCAAGATATCAAACAAGACATTCAAGCTTTTGAGTGGCCTGAACTGCGATTGGACATTGGGACAATCGATTTTCAAAATAATAATTTTAGCTATTTTGTCGCTGCCGCAGAAGCTAAAGTTGGGCGTTTTAATCCGAATGCGATTGTGTTAAACAAGCTTAATTTACAAGCAGATAATATTCAGTTAAAAGATAAAAAAGCGACACTACATATTGAAAATTCAACTTTTAAGGAAGTTTCAGGATTTGACTTGAAGGAACTGCAATTGCAATTTGTAGCTGATGATACCAGTCTAAAGGTAACCAAATTAAAGACGGCATTAAATAATAACACCCTGCAGGCTGATATCCGTATGGAATATCCAAAATTGTCAGCGTTAATAGAAACTCCCGAAAAATCGAATATAGCGATCAATATTCCTTCATTTCAAGTGTCTTTAAGGGATGTTTTCTTAATTCAGCCAGAATTAATGAAAAATCCTTACCTCAATACTCTAAGTAAAAATTTATTGAGCGGTAATGTCAATGCCAGCGGTTACCTATCTGATATCAACATCAACCATATGACAAGCCATTGGGGGAGCACACATATTTCAGCCAAAGGCAACATTCAAAACGCCACCGATCCCAACCATATACAATTCAATATTCCTAATTTTTCAGCCATCAGTAAACGCACAGACATTATTCAGTTTGTAGATGAAAGCACGCTCGGCGTCAGCCTTCCAGAAAATGTGAAAATAGCGGGCAGCCTTAAAGGGGGACCAAATCATATCTACACCAATACTTTGGTATCCACTTCTCAAGGCAATGCGTCCATCAATGGCCATTTTAAGAGTGGTAAGGTCATAAATTTTGATGCTGATGTAACTCTTGAAAATTACCAACTAGACCAACTGCTCCAAAATGAACAATTAGGTGCTTTAAGCCTAACACTTAAAACAAGCGGTAAAGGCACCAACATCAATAGTCTTGATGCAGCAATTAATGCAGACATATCAAGTTTTAAATACAATAAATATGACATAAAGGACTTAAAAATTATTGGTGTTATTGATAAGGGTCGCGGCAAAGTGACTTCTAATTATAAAGACCAAAATCTTAATATGTCTTTGTACGGCACAATTGTTTTGGATTCTATTTCGCCCGAAGCCAATGTTGAACTTGATATTATTGGAGCCGATTTACGTGCCTTAGGTGTCTTGCAACGCGAAGTAAGAACAGGCATGAAAATCTACGCCGATTTTAAAGGTAATACTACCAACTATGATGTAGCAGCAATTGTAGACGAAGGCGTAGTTGTATATGATAATAAAACATATCTCATTGGCGATCTAAACGCATTAGCGCATGTGAGGAAAGATACGACTTCAGTATCCATTAAAAATAAGTTGGTAGACGTTTTATTGCAGTCCAATACTGATCCGAAGTCATTCAGCAAATCCCTAAAGCGCCATGTACTCAGTTATTTTTATCGTGATGAAAAACTACCAGATAGCATTACCAATCCCGTCAATTTAAAATTAAGAGGAAAGATCATTCAAGCCCCTATATTAAATGATGTTTTTCTTGTAAATGTCAAAGATCTCGACACTGTTAAAATTGCAATTGACTTCCACGAAAAAGAACGTCAACTAAAAGCGGAGATTACTGCCCCTCACATCAATTATAGCGGTTATGAGTTAGACAGTTTGGCTTTTTCAATGGATACTGATACAGATAAATTTATTTTTGATTTAGGGTTTAATCGTGTTAAAGCTGGACCTTTTGATATTCCAAAGACTAAAATAACAGGGCAACAAACCAACAACGAAATGTCTCTAGCGTTTTCTGCCTATCAGGATAAGGACCTTTTGACACAAATAGACAGCAAGATTACCGGCCATAGGGAAGAATTACGGTTTCATGTTGTGCCGCAAGATTTAATATTGAACAAGAGCCCCTGGAAGGTCCCAGAGTCTAACGAAATCCTAATAAGAAACCAGAAGTTGGAATTTAATGATTTCATTTTCAGTAGGGAAAATCAGACTTTTGAAATGACAGACAAATTCCCTTCCATTTCTAAAGATCATATTGCTGCCGAGTTCAAAAATTTTAAACTTAGTGAATTACTCAACTATCTTAATCCTGAAGATGAATTAGCCACTGGAAATCTCAACGGCACTTTCATTTTGGAAGACCCATTTACAAACACCGGAATTGTTGCTGACTTAAATATTCAATCATTAAGTTTTATGCAAGTAGATATGGGAACGCTCAGTTTAGATGCTAAATCTTTAGGTTTTGATACCTATGATTTTAATGTTGATATTGATGGTGGCGAGATTGACCTAAATTTAACAGGCGACTATGTTGCCGTACAAAATGACGCTCAATTGGATATGACTTTAGATATAAACAGGTTTAATATGGCCGCTTTAACAGGTTTCTCACAGGGAGAGATAATTGATACTGACGGTAGCTTTTCTGGAAACTTTAAGTTAAATGGCACTTTAAGTGCTCCAAAATACGAAGGTAATCTTCATTTCAATAATGCTGACTTCAAAATTAGAAGATTCAATTCAGCTTTTACGCTTGCCAATGAAACTCTAAAAATAACCAATGACGGACTGTCAATGGATAACTTTACCATTTTGGATGAAAATCTGAACAAAATGGTGGCATCAGGCCGTATTGGTACGGAGTCATTTCTTAACCCAACGCTCGATTTGCAGTTAAACGCAGAGAATTTTCAGGTGCTCAACGCCACAAAAGAAGATAACGATTTTCTTTATGGAAAAGTAACGTTTGATGCTGAAGCAAAAATTTCTGGCGACTTGCAAATCCCAAAAATCACCATGAATGCCACGGTAGGACCAGGTACAGACGTCACTTACGTGATGCCATCTGCTACCGTAAATGTTGAAGAACGTGATGGTGTTGTGGTTTTCGTAAATCGTAAAGATCCAGATGCCATTCTAACCCGTACGGAAGAGCAAACCGCAACCCTCACCGGGTTTGACATTGCTGCATTATTGAAAATTGGGAAAGAAGCTGCGGTGACTATTGTGATTGATGAGGAAACAGGAGACAATTTTAAAGTGGCGGGCGTAGGCGATCTCAACCTTAATATGAATCCAAATGGCAACCTTACCCTTGCGGGAGTTTACGAGGTACAAAGCGGACATTATGAATTGAACCTCTACAGTCTCGTCAATCGAAAGTTTGACATAGTTTCAGGCAGCCGCGTGACGTGGTCTGGAGATCCTTTTGATGCAAAGCTGGACGTAAAAGCGCTTTATGAAGTTAAGACTTCAGCCAGTTCATTAATGGCCCCTACCACCTCCAATCTGGATGAATCCGCAAGAGGTAAATACCGTCAAGTGCTACCATTCTATGTGTATTTAAATATTGATGGCCAATTAATGCAACCTAAAATTAATTTTAATTTAGACATGCCCAAAGATGAACAAGGCGCAATTGGTGGGCAGGTATTTGGGAGAGTGCAACAACTTAACCAACAAGAAGATGAGTTAAACCGGCAGGTGTTCTCCCTTCTGGTACTCAATCGTTTTTACCCAGACCCGGGAAGTGATGGAAGTGCCGGTGGCGTAGCATCTATAGCTAGAGATAACTTAAATGATGCGGTTTCAGATCAGCTAAATTTATTCTCTGACAAATTATTTGGCAACTCAGGGTTTGATCTTAATTTCGGCTTGGACAGCTACACTGATTATCAGGGCAATACTCCTCAAGATCGTACACAATTAGATATTGCAGCTCAAAAAAAATTGTTTAACGATAGGTTAATTGTAAGCGTGGGCAGCGAGGTTGATGTACAAGGAGGAAGTTCTACCGACGAGCAAACACCTATTATCGGAAACGTGAGTATTGAATACATATTAACTGAAAATGGACGATATAGACTAAAAGGCTTCCATAGAAATGAGTTTGAAAATGTAATTGACGGACAAGTTATTGTTAGTGGTATTGCATTAATTTTCACTCAAGAGTTTAATAAGTTTAGTGAACTTTGGGATGCGCTGTTAAAATCAAAAACACAGCAAGAAAAGCAAATAGCCCAAGAAAAAAAGGCTGCTGAAGCTGCCTTAAAGGCAAAAGAGGAAGCCGTGGATGAAAGCATAGAAAAGAAAAAACAATAAACCATCATAATATTTTGAATTTGAAATTCTATTTAAAATATATTCTTGTCCTCAGCGTCATATTTGGAAGCTTCTACTCTTGCAGTATAGCGAAACATATTCCTGAAGACGAACGCTTGTATACTGGGGCACGTCTGATTATCAAGTCTGATTCAATTATTAAGAACGAAGATGGATTGAGAGCTACTTTAGAATCTGTGATGGGCCCGGAACCCAATTCTAAATTCCTTGGGATGTATCCCGGATTGTACTATTATTATAAAAACCAAAAAGAACATCCAGGGTTCATCAACCGTTGGCTCTATAAAAAGTTTGGAGAAAAACCCGTTTACCAATCTGACGTAGAAACCTTTGATGTTGAAGATTTATTACTCAACAGACTGGAAAATAGAGGTTTTTTCTACAGTAAAGCATCGTCCAATGTGGTAGAGTCTGGCAAGAAAGCCTCAGTGACTTACACCGTAAATGTGCCTAAGCCCTACCGTATGGCAACGTTCCAGCTAGACTCTTTGCCTGCTCCTATATACGGTGCAATTCAAACCCTTGTAGAAAGTTCTCCATTTACGAAAGGCATGCGATTTGATTTAAATGCCATGAAATTGGAACGACTTCGCATGGACACACAACTTAAAAGAAAGGGCTATTACAATTTTGACGATAGTTTTCTCATTTTTGAGGCAGACACCAATAGATATGATAATAAGCATTTTGATTTATTCCTAAAATTAAAAAAGGCTGTACCAAGAAAAGCAACAGTACCATACAAAATTGCAAGCATTAATATTTATCCTAATTACGAAACTTCAGACTCCCTACAAACCGAATTTATTCGATATAATGAGAAAAACTATATTCAAAAAGAAGTGTTTTTGAAGCCAAAATATCTCGATCCATTTATAAAGCTTAAAGAAGGAACACTGTACAACCCTGACACTTCGCGTAACACCGCCAGGCGACTGTCAACAATTGGCGCTTATAAATTTGTCAATATTCAATATAAGGAGATTGATACGTTGGTAACCGATAGTCTAGGGCTGTTAGAAGCCAACATTTATCTGTCACCATTAAATAAACGCGCATTTATGGCGGAATTGCAAGTGGTAACCAAATCTAACAATTTTACAGGGCCGGCATTGGCACTCACATATAGCAACCGCAACGTGTTTGGAGGTGGCGAAACGTACAACACCACTTTAAAGGTAGGGTATGAAGCGCAAGTTGGGGGCGAAAAAAGTTTAGGCGACAGTAGTCTCGAATTTGGATTAAAGAATGAACTAATTTTTCCGAGAGTAATTTTCCCTTTTAAAATAAACGATGATTTCTTTCAATATTCCATTCCCAAAACAAAAACATCCATTAGTGTAGACTATTTAGACCGGACCAAATTATACACATTACTCTCTGGCACAGCTTTATTTGGATATGTCTGGGACGCCAATAGATATGTGACACATCAAATTAATCCTATCTCTGTGAGTTATACTGACCTCGTAAACTCTACGCCAGAATTTGAGGACATCCTGAGTGAAAATCCTTTTTTGAGACGCAGTTTTGAGCAGCAATTTATTTCAGGGCTCACCTATTCCTTTACCTACAATGAGCTGGTTGATACGCAGCGAACACATCAAAAGTATCTCAATTTCACATTGGATGTGGCAGGAAATTCCATAAGCTTATTTGGCAAGGAAGAGACCCCAAATTCCCCTAAAACGTTTTTAGGTTTAGAATACGTACAATATGCAAAAGCAGATGTGGATATACGTTACCATTTTAACTTTGGCAAAGAACAGACAATTGCTGCCCGTCTTTTTGCTGGTTACGGACTTGCTTATGGCAACTCAGATGTCGTCCCCTTTGTAAAACAGTATTATGCTGGCGGACCATATAGCGTGCGGGCCTTTAGAATTCGATCGTTGGGCCCTGGCACCTATAATGCTGTTCAAGACACCAATAATACTAGCGACAATTTTTTTGATAAGACCGGCAATGTCAGATTAGAAGCTAACTTAGAATACAGATTTCCCATTGTATCATTTTTTAAAGGGGCTATATTTGCTGATGCAGGAAATATTTGGAACACCACAGAGAATCCCATTTTTGATGGAAAAGATAAATTTTCTGGAGATTTTATCAGTCAATTGGGTATGGGTGCTGGTGTTGGACTTCGCGTAGACATTCAAAGTTTTGTCATTAGGTTTGATTTGGCTGCACCGTTTCACGATCCGTCCCTCCCAAAAGGAGAGCGTTTTAATTTTGACGTAAGCAAACCCATCTTAAACTTCGCCATCGGATATCCGTTCTAATCACGTTTTAATAATTATAGTATGTTTGCTAACCTTTAATAAAATGGTATGTTATGCAGACAATAAAAATTTAAATCTTATAAAAATGAAAACAGATACTAAAAATAAATTTATGTTGGAAGCTGTTAACGCAGCACTTAAAGGCATGCAAAATAACGAAGGTGGACCATTTGGCTGTGTAGTTGTAAAGGATGGAAAGATTGTAGGACGAGGTAATAACAAAGTGACTTCAAATAACGATCCTACAGCTCATGCTGAGGTGATGGCCATAAGAGATGCTTGTAAAAACCTGAACACCTTTCAATTGGAAGGTTGCGAAATTTATACATCCTGTGAACCTTGCCCTATGTGTTTTGGTGCCATTTATTGGGCGAGACCAGATAAGGTTTTTTATGGCTGTAGCCAACAAGATGCGGCCGACATTAATTTTGATGACGAATTTATTTACAAAGAAATTGAATTACCCTACGCAAAAAGAAGCATCCCTTTTGAACAATTAGCGAGAGACATTGCGCTAGAGCCATTCCAAAAATGGAGCGAAAAAGAGGATAAAACAGTGTATTAATCGCCCTCCAAGTTCGAGTGATTCCGATTTATCGGAATAGTATCGAGAACCGAGTGATTCCGATTTATCGGAATAGTATCGAGAACCGAGTGATTCCGATTAATAGGAATCGTTGCTAGAACCGTGTAACACCCTTCCAGCATAGTTTTTGTATGAAAATCCACAAGAATTAAACTCTTAATTAATATGTCTTTTAACAAAAAACTTCATGATGTTTTAGTTCCTTATTGAAGGATCAACAAACAACTGCTTTATTAATTATCAGATTTCTGTTAAGTTTACAACAGATTACCGACTGAAAACCGAACCTAAATTTTTATCGTACCTATAACCAACACCATATTCCATGCAAAAAACATATTACGATCCCGCAGACCTTAAAAAATTTGGAAAAATATCCGAATGGAATGAAGAACTTGGCAGCAAATTTTTTGATTATTATGCTAAGGTTTTTGAAGAAGGCAAACTTTCTGCCCGTGAGAAATCATTAATTGCTCTAGCAGTGGCACACACTGAGCAATGTCCATACTGTATTGATGCCTACACACAAGATGGTTTACAACGTGGCATTACCAAAGAGGAAATGATGGAAGCGCTCCACGTAGGTGCTGCAATAAAAGGTGGCGCAACGCTGGTGCATGGGGTGCAAATGATGAACAAAGTGAATAAATTAGAAATGTGAGCAGAGAACCACTCTCGATTTTTCATCGGGAGTGTGTGAATCGCTCATCCCGATGAAAATCGGGATCTCTAAATTGAAATAAAAGCAAAGATTTTTTTAAGAGGTACCCCCACTTATGAAATCGACGTGAATCGCTCATCCCGATGCACATCGGAATCTCTTAATCGAAATAAAAGTAAAGTGCCTATTTAAGAGATACCACTTCTGAAATCTCCCTGAATCATTAATCCCCATGCAAATCAGGATTTTTCAGAATTAAAAGAATACAGCCATCAACTTAGAGATGGTCACAAAAAGAATAAAGTAAAAGCCTAACATGCTTAAACTTTAAATATGAAATCTATACATGATCAAGTCCTTAAAAAAACGCGAAAGCGAATTAGCCAATAGCAATAGACAAGTCGAAATATTATCAAATGGTATTTTTAAGAACGGAGAGCTACCCACGTTTAAAAATAAAATTTCTGAAACAGGCCAATTTCCATTAAAAGCCAAGAAGCTCGAAATCTTACAAATCAACCTGGGTTATATGTGTAACCAAGTGTGCGAACATTGTCATGTAGATGCTGGGCCAGACAGAAAGGAAATCATGATCCGAGAGACGATGTTGCAATGTTTGGAGGTAATTAAAAACACTGGGGCCCATACCTTAGATTTAACCGGGGGTGCCCCAGAAATGAATCCTGATTTCAGATGGTTTGTGGACCAAGCGTCTAAAGCTGGTATTAAAGATTTTATCGTGCGTTCTAACTTGACTATTATTAGGGCCAACAAAAAGTATTACGATCTTACTGAATTTTTTAAAGCCCATAACGTACATGTTATTTCTTCCATGCCCCATTGGACTAAGGGCAAAACTGATAAGCAACGTGGTGATGGGGTTTTTGACAAATCGATTCGCGCTTTACAAGACCTGAATGCTATAGGTTATGGCATGCCGAACAGCGATTTACGATTGGATTTGGTTTATAATCCATCAGGCGCCTTCTTGCCAGGTAATCAGAATAGCATGGAAAAAGATTTTAAAAAGGCCCTAAAACAGGACTTTGACATTCATTTTCACAATCTTTTTGCGATTACAAATTTGCCTATTGCCCGGTTTTTGGATTATTTGATTGCTTCGGAAAACTATGAAGATTACATGTATGCTTTGGTAGAAGCCTACAATCCGAATGCCGTTAAAAATGTGATGTGTACTAATACACTATCCATATCTTGGGATGGTTATTTATACGATTGTGATTTTAACCAGATGCTAAACCTTCCCGTCAATAGTAAGGTGAAGCATATTTCTGACTATAATGAAGAGCTTTTAGAAGGACGTACCATCATGATCTCCCAACATTGTTACGGCTGTACCGCAGGCGCAGGAAGTAGCTGCCAAGGGAGCGTCATCTAGACCCTAATTTATTAAAAGCAAATGATCAATAAGGTGCAATGCGTAAATATTTCTCTTTAATTCTAGTCATCTTTAGCTGCGCAATGCATTCTCAAAATAGTTTGGCAGAACTATTACAACAACATAATAACCACGACGTACCTTATATCTCAGTACATGAATTGGCGATGCCTAAAACAAATGCGATTATTTTTGATGCACGCGAGTATGAAGAATACCAAATAAGCCGTCTCATCAATTCAATTTTTGTGGGCTATAACACCTTTGATATTAACCAAGCCACTTTACATCTTAAAGACAAAAACCAAGCTATCGTTGTCTATTGCTCATTGGGAATCCGTTCTGAAAAAATAGCCCAACAACTGCAAGAAGCAGGCTACACCAATGTGTACAATCTTTACGGTGGTATTTTTGAATGGAAGAATGCAGATTTTCCCATTGTTGATAGTGACGGCCATCCTACTGACAACGTACATGCTTATTCAGAAGCCTGGAGCAAATGGCTCCTTAAAGGCACCAAAGTATACGGTCCAATTTTAGACAAAATTTAACCTTGGATTCGTGTAATACACCCTCTTAAAGACTAACTTTGAGTTTCGAAAAAAACGAGTTAATTATACACCTTCTGTATGGGCATACTTTCTTCAAAAGATACGGCTAAGGCTAATGATATGGCTACCGACTTTCATTTTCCAAGCTCTAAAAATGCGCTCATTATTTTTACCCGGAATCCTGAATTAGGCAAGTGTAAAACGCGATTGGCAGCAAAAATTGGTAATGAAAATGCGTTGGAAGTTTATAAATTCTTACTAGAGCATACCGCTACCATTTCTAAAGAAATCAAAGCGGACAGGTATGTGTTTTATTCTGAAACTATTGAAAAAGAAGATTTGTGGAATGCTTCCTTATTCAAAAAAAAACTACAGCACGGAAATAATTTGGGTGCGCGCATGCACAACGCCTTTTCAGAATTATTAGCCATGGGCTATAACAAGGTAATGATTATTGGTAGCGATCTGTTAGACTTGAACGCTGATCTTATCCAAGAGGCCTTTTTTCAACTTGAAGCGAATGATGTGGTGATAGGACCTGCTTTAGATGGCGGGTATTATTTATTGGCAATGAAGACGCTTCACCATAAGGTATTTCAGAATAAATCTTGGGGTACGGATACCGTTCTAAAAGATACCCTTCATGATCTGCAGGCATCAAAACTTCACCTCTTGAAAGAATTGAATGATATTGATACCTTTGAAGACATGCAGCATTATCAGCAACTTAAAAAATTTTACAATATATGATGATTAAAAATATAATCGAAACTACCAATTACTTAAAAAGTAAGGGTTTTGACAATCCTGAAATAGGCATTATTTTGGGTACTGGGCTAGGACAATTAATCAAAGAAGTAGAAATCCTTCACGAAGTCAGCTATAACCACATTCCTAATTTCCCAACGGCCACCGTTGAGTTCCATAAAGGCAAATTAATTTATGGAAACTTAGAAGGTAAGAAAGTAATTGTAATGCAAGGCCGTTTTCATATTTACGAAGGATATTCGCTACAAGATGTGACCTATCCGGTACGAATCATGGAAAAATTAGGCATCCATACCTTACTAGTTTCCAATGCATCAGGCGCTATCAATCTCAATTATAAAAAAGGAGAGTTGATGTTGATTGATGACCATATTAACCTTCAAGGAAGTTCGCCACTTGCTTTTAAAGATGTAGGGCAATTGGGCGAACGTTTTGCAGATATGAGCGCACCTTACGATGCGGACATTAATTCTAAATTTGAACGTATTGCTGCTGCCCATAATATAACCCTACATAAAGGTGTTTATGCCTCAGTAGTTGGACCTCAATTGGAGACCAGAGCAGAATACCGAATGTTGAAAATAATTGGTGCTGATGCGGTAGGCATGAGTACAGTTCCAGAAATTATTGTGGCCAACCATTTAAAATTAAAAGCCGCGGCCGTGTCAGTTTTGACTGATGAATGCGACCCAAACAACCTGAAGCCCGTAGATATCTCTGAGATTATCGCAATGGCGGAAAAAGCAGAGCCAAACATGATTGTTCTGTTTAAGGAATTGATAAAAAGCTTATAATTTTTTTAAACCTCTCAGACAAAGTCATCCGGAGGTTTTGTGACTATGGAAAAATACCTCGACATTATTGTAAAATCCTATACGGGTTATTGGAATTATCTCAAATATGAGCTCATTGATATCTACCACTGGGATAACTATTTTTACGGGCTGATCATCATTTCATTAGTGGTTTGGGGTTTAGAAATTGCATTCCCGTGGCGCAAAAACCAGTCTATTTTTAGAAAAGATTTCTGGTTGGACACGTTTTATATGTTCTTCAATTTCTTTTTATTGAATTTAATTGTCCTGATTGCACTTTCCAATACCACAGCTGAGTTTTTTAATGACATCCTCGGTTTCTTTGGATGGCACGTAGATAGCTTACAAGTTTTTGACGTAGATGAATTACCTCGTTGGTTAGGACTGCTCATCTTTTTCTTAATCACCGATTTTGTGCAGTGGAACACCCATCGCCTTTTACACCGAGTGCCTTTCCTTTGGAATTTCCATAAAGTCCACCACTCCATTAAAGAAATGGGATTTGCTGGGCATTTGCGTTACCATTGGATGGAACCCATCCTCTACAAATCTTTACAATACATACCTATTGCGATAATTGGCGGTTTTGACGCCCAAGATGTGGCCATTGTTTACTTTTTCGCCATCACCATCGGACATTTGAATCATGCCAATGTGGGGTGGAACTATGGGCCTTTAAAGTTCATCTTGAACAATCCGAAGATGCATATTTGGCACCATGCTAAAGAATTGCCAACCCATTTAAAATACGGTATGAACTACGGACTGACCTTAAGCATCTGGGATTATATTTTTAAAACCGACTATATTCCTCATGATGGCAGAGACATTGAATTGGGGTTTGAGGACGATCATAAATTTCCCAAGACTTTTATCAAACAAACCATCTATCTTATTAAAACTGACAAGTAATTTTATATAACCCAAAAGCATCTAGAACTACACCTCATGAACTACGTTATCACAATTTTGTTTTCAATAATGGTAGTAGTCAATTTGAGCAGTTGCAATTTAACCACAGCAGGCATTGGAAACCAAGGGCTGACGATTAAAGAAGTGGATGGCAAATTGGTTTCGATAATGCCAAATTCCAATATTAAAGTGGATCACAACGCTTGGGATGTTTTATTGAAAAAATATGTCAACGACAAAGGATTTGTCGATTATAAAGAATTTAAAAAGGATCACGATAAACTTAAAGCCTACCTGACCAAACTTTCGGAGACGCCACCTAACGCAGAATGGAGCGTTCAGGAATTATTAGCCTATTACATCAACCTGTACAATGCGGCCACGGTGGATTTGATTTTGGATAATTACCCGCTTAAAAGTATCAAGGACATCAGTCGCCCTTGGGGAAAAGACTTTGTGAAGATTGGGGATAAAGTCGTCTCGCTAAACACTATTGAACATGGTATACTGCGCAAAATGAATGAACCGAGAATTCATTTCGCCATCAATTGTGCTTCGATTTCGTGTCCTAAATTACTACGTGATGCCTTTTTGGCAGATAAAATACAGGAGCAGCTGCAAAAAGCAACAGACGAATTTATCAATAGCAATCAAAATGATATTTCAGAAAATAACCCTAAATTGTCGAAGATATTTGATTTTTATACCTCCGATTTTAAGCTAAACGGCAAAACTGATTTGATAGGATTTATTAATCAATACAGCCGCATTAAAATCAATCCGAAGGCTAAATACAGCTTTAAGGACTACGATTGGAGATTGAATGAACAAGACTAATTAAAATTTTCATAGTATTTTGTGGTTAAGCTATTCTATACTATAACGAATTAAGGATGGTTTTCAACTTATGAACTACAGGATTTCCATCATTATTCCCATTTTAAATGAAGCCGAAACCATAACGAGATTGCTTCAACATATTGTAGCTAATGCATCGGTCGAGTCTATTTCTGAAATTATTTTAGTGGATGGCGGAAGCACGGATGAATCTCAGGACGTCATTCAACAGTTTATTTTAGAAGTTACTTCAAACGGCACTACAACACTTCAAAATAGTGCTGGTTCTAAAATGGACATCCGATTAATTTCATCAGAAAAAGGACGCGCCAAGCAAATGAATAGTGGAGCACAACTTGCAACAGGAGACATTCTCTACTTTTTACATGCGGATTCCTTTCCTCCGAAACACTTTGACCGCTACATTATTAACGAAGTAAAAAACGGCAATCCTGCTGGTTGTTTTAGAATGCAATTTGATAGTACACATTGGTGGTTAAGATTGGCGAGTTGGCTTACGCAATTCAGCTGGCGCGCTTGCAGAGGTGGCGATCAGAGCCAATTTATTACCCGACACCTTTTTGATGAGATTGGTGGTTACGATGAAAACTACATCATTTATGAAGATAACATCTTGATCAATCAGCTATTTGAGAGGAAGCAATTTGTAGTGATTAATAAAAAACTCCAAACTTCAGCAAGACGGTATCGCAAACACGGCGTTTGGACATTACAATTCCATTTCTGGATGATCTATATTAAAAAATGGTTTGGTGCTGACGCCCAAGAATTGTTGACGTATTATAAAAGACACATTTCCTAGAATTGGTTTCCGAGGATGTCATTTAAGGATTGTTGGTTCCTTCCCCTTTCATCAGGATACAATTCCATTAACGCTTTACTTTGATAAATATCTTTTGAATGGATATCCACGGCCGATAATTTACCAAAAAATGCCGCCCCAGTATCCACATTCCAAACATTAACAGCATTCATTGGTTCCACTGAATTAAAATTAAGAGTTGGGGTATGCCCAATATAAATTTCGTGATAGTGTTTTAGGCGTTTTGGGAAAAATGCAGAGTCTTCATCAATACTTTTGTCTACAGTAATGGCCATTTCCCACAAAGTCCGGTCATAATAAAACGTACTCTTAGAATTTTCCTGACTTACACCGTGAAGCGATGTAAATCCGGCATGAACAAATAACCGATTCTGTTCATCCAAATGATAGTGTTTCATTTGCTCAAAAAATTTAAGATGTACTTGTTTCTTCTCTTTCGACAGACCCGAATAACTTTCAATCGTCCCTTCTCCACCGTGGTCCAACCAAACTTTAGGCGCCTTGTTGTTCCGAAGCCAAGTTTCACACCACGCATCATGATTACCTTTTATAAAGATACAGTCATTGGTCTGTGACAACTCATACAGATATTGGACGGTTTGTGCGGATTCACTCCAGCCATCAACATAATCGCCCATAAAAATCAAGCGGTCGTCAGTATTAACTGTTGCAGTTTCCAACAATTCCACTAAGCCTTTTAATCCGCCATGAATATCCCCTATTGCTAGTGTTCTCATTACCGGTAGTGTTTATAAGTTGTACTTATGATTGCTTCAACAGGTTTGTTTTGCGGTGTAAACTGCGTGTCTTGGTCGCCACCCACATTATTATGGTCATGAAACCATTTCCAGATAAATCCTCCTGCAAACCAATCTTCATTCCAATTCTCATCATACAAGGCTTGCATGGCGTTGGATTGCGCTTCCATATTCATTTCATTCATTTCTCTATCAAAATTCCACGGAGCTTTGGCCGTATAATCCACACTTCGGTAACCGTATTCCGTAAACAATATGGGTTTATGATGACGTTCAGATATGGCTTTCAACTGTTTCTTATATGGTTGCCAAGCCGCCTTGCACTCTGCAACGGTTGGGGTTTTCTTATCGCTCAAAGGAAAATAAGCATCAATACCTATAAAATCCAGATCTGACCAAAAAGGCGTTCGGTCATACTCATTCCAATTGGCTGCATAGGTAAGCTTCCCTTTGTATATTTCCCTAATATCCTTGATTAATTGTTTCCAAAATTGGGGTCTAGCATCAACAAAGTTTTCCAACTCTGTTCCGATGCAAAATATATCAACATTGGTATCTTCCGCAATTTTTGCATACGTCAGAATAAAATTACGATAAGTATCTTCCAACAGTCTCCAATCTTCTTCGTGCACCATCTTAATGAATCCGGTAAACTCGCCTTTACGCACCCAAATTTGAGGCTTCATCATTGTTTTTATATGATTCTTTTGAAGAGTTTCGACGTATTGTCTCACACCCTTATCAGTTTCACCAAACCACTGGCGTTCGCTATTAAAGTTTATTTCTGGATGTGACAATTCGCGGATAAATCCAAAAGGCATCACAGCAGCGTAATTAGCATTAAGCTGCAGCAATGGCGCCATATGCGTATCATCAACCGCCACTCTTGAGGCTACAAAACTTACCCCATTGATTTTCTGAGGTTTTTCTACCATAGCACTGCAGGAAGAGAGCAAACATATTAAACTGAAATATAAAAAATGTAAAACCGATTTCATTCGTGTTATTTATCCCTAAATTTAAACAAACTCAATTTAAAATATTAAGTTTTGAAAAAAACTACGACAAATCAAGCCTAAAAGTCACCATATGGAACACATCGTTATTATCGGCAATGGTATTTCTGGAGTTACAGCAGCCCGTCACATCCGAAAACTATCCGATAAGAAAATCACCATTATTTCTGCAGAAACCGAACATTTTTTCTCTCGTACTGCCCTCATGTACATTTATATGGGCCATATGCAATATGAACATACCAAACCTTACGAAGATTCCTTTTGGAAAAAAAATCGGATAGATTTGAAATTTGGCTTGGTGACCGCCATTGATACGGAGCACAAATCACTTCAATTTGAGAATAACGAAAATCTGCAATTCGATAAACTCATCATTGCTACTGGAAGCATCTCCAATAAATTTGGATGGAAAGGTCAAGATTTAAAGAGTGTTATTGGTTTGTATAGCAAACAAGATTTGGACCAATTGGAAGCTATTGCGCCCAACAATGAGGTTTGTCAACGCGCAGTTGTGGTTGGAGGCGGTTTGATTGGTATTGAATTGGCTGAGATGTTGCACTCCCGTAAGATTCCAGTAACGTTTTTAGTGCGGGAAGAAAGCTTTTGGGATGTCGTTTTACCAAGTGGTGAAGCGCAAATGCTTGATAGACATATAAAAAGTCACGGCATCGATTTACGCTTAAACTCAAATCTAGGCGAAATCACTTCTGATGACCACGGACATGCCAATGGTGTCATCATTGCAGAAACAGGTGAAACAATTTCTTGTAATTTGGTTGGATTAACCGCAGGTGTCTCTCCTAATATAACTTTGGTAAAGTCGTCAACTATTGAAACGGACCGTGGCGTGTTGGTCAATAGATATTTAGAGACCAATGTTAAAGATGTTTATGCCATTGGCGATTGTGCGCAACAACGCGAACCAATAGGGAATCGGAAACCAATTGAGGCCGTGTGGTATACAGGCAGAATGATGGGTGAAGCATTGGCACAAACCATCTGCGGGAATCGGATGGCCTATAATCCTGGACACTGGTTTAATTCCGCCAAGTTTTTTGATATTGAATACCAAACTTACGGATGGGTGTTTGCCACGCCTAAAGGTGGCAATGCACATTTTCATTGGAAACATAACGATGACCAAAAATGTATTACCATTGAATATCAGGAAGCATCCAATATCTTTTTAGGCATCAATACCTTTGGAATCCGCATGCGACACGAGGTGTTTGACCGATGGCTTACAGAACAACGGACGACTGATTATGTCATCAAAAATTTAAAAGAAGCCAACTTTGATCCTGAATTTTATAAAACTTTTGAGGATGCGATTATCAGGGCTTATAGTAATCAATTTAATATGGCTTAACGATAGAGACCTCACAGGTTTTGAAAACCTGTGAGGTCTTCCAACATCTAAAAAATACGTATGAATTACGAACCTCTCATAGAAGGCAATTACTATCATATATATAATTGTGGAAACAATAAAGAGAATATTTTTATTGAAGAAAGAAATTATGCGTATTTTTTGATTTTACTAAAAAAACACGTTCTGCCTTGTTCAGATGTTTTGGCTTTCTGTCTATTGAAAAACCATTTTCATTTGCTGTTTATTTAAAGGAAAATTTTGAGTCAAAAACAATCTCGCAATGTTACTCAAATTTCTTTAACGCGTATGCAAAAGCGATCAACAAGTCATATGATAGAACTGGGTGTTTATTTAAAGAGAGATTTTCAAGAATTAAAATAACTGATGAAACATATTTAAAATCGTTGATTGTATATATCCACACAAATCCAACACATCACCAATTTACTGATGATTTCAGAGGATAAATATTCTTCTTATAAGTCAACTCTATCAAAGCAACCGATATTATTGAATAGAGAATTTGTGCTTAATTTATTTGAGAACAGAGAGAATTTTGAATTTATCCACAACGATAAAGGATTAAGAATTAAAGAAAGATTTCTTTTAAAATAACGTCATAAGACCTCACAGGTTTCAAAAACCTGTGAGGTTTAAAAAAAACCGAACTATGAGTACCAAAATAAATTCAAGCATGTCTCTAGCGAAACCCGATTCGCAAACGCTTTCTAAAACCCAAAAAATTGCCGTAGCATTAGGAGTTGTGGGACTGTTTATCATGGCCTTGGCACTTTTTAATGTTGATTTCCCCAATAAAATAATATTTCTGTCCCTCTCCTTAGGACTAATTACGGCAGGCACCATTATGTTCTCGAACAATGCTTATTTAACAAAACAAGCAGGGATTAAAAATGATGGAGTTTGGTTTAAGTCCATTGCTTCACGCGGACTTTGGGGTTGGGCTTTAGGGATTGCGCTTACCCTTTTTTATGTTGTTCTTTATTTTAAGGCAGAATGGCTCGGACTTGCCGCTGACGGTGGCGTGAACGGTGGACTGGTAGCAATGTTTGATCCTTTAAGTAGATTGCTGAATGGCGGCCCCGCAAGTCAATGGTTTGTATATGGCACATTGTATACGGTAGCTATTTTAGTCTTTGGCTATAAATTTATGCTCAAATACCGCCATAACCGTTACGAACAGTTACGCACCATTTCAGTGATGTTCTTTCAATTGGCCTTTGCCTTCTTAATTCCGGAATTTATGGCGCGGTTAAATTCAGAAACCTTTAGCCTTCCGTATTATGATTTAAAGAATATTTGGCCCCTTAATTTTTACAATTTTGACAAGTATCGTGTGGATTCTATGATTGAAGCGGGAGATATCGGTTTGGCATTTTTAATTTTCGGAATTGTTTCGATTTTTGTCATTTCTCCAATTTTGACTTATAAATACGGTAAACGGTGGTATTGTTCTTGGGTGTGTGGTTGCGGTGGACTTGCTGAAACGGCAGGAGATCCGTTTCGCCATCTGAGCGATAAAAGTCAATTTGCATGGAAAGTTGAACGTTGGGTAGTACACAGCGTGGTGGTATTTGTCACATTGATGACCACTGCGGTTATTTATTCGTATTTAGGAAATGATTCCAGTAAATATTGGCTAACAAAAGATGTGTTTCTTCTTGGCGTTGCCGGATTACTCACTGTAGTATTCGCTTGGGTGATGATTTTTAAACGTAAAGAATTGGCAAAGGATGCCCAATATGGTGCCATTGGCTATTTTGTGATTATCATGGTGCTCATCGGGATGCATTATTTTAGCGGCACTAAAAATGTCTTTTTGGTGGATACTTATTTCCTAAAGTCATCTTACGGCTTTTTAATCGGTGCCATATTTTCGGGCGTGATTGGTGTTGGATTTTATCCCATTTTTGGGAACCGCGTTTGGTGTCGTTTTGGTTGCCCAATGGCCGCAATGTTAGGTTTCCAGCAACGTTTGTTTTCAAAATTTAGAATCACCACCAACGGTGGCCAATGTATTTCGTGTGGCAACTGTTCTACCTATTGCGAAATGGGTATTGATGTGCGTGCCTATGCTCAAAAAGGCGAAAATATTGTAAGAAGTAGTTGCGTAGGCTGTGGCATTTGTGCTGCTGTATGCCCAAGAGGGGTCTTGAAATTGGAGAATGATTCTATGAATGGGCGCATCAACAGCAACGATATCCTATTAGGTAATGACGTGGATTTGATGGATTTGGTAAATCAAAAATAGCATGAGGCAACCTTGATTTTTATCTTATATTTTTGAATTAAGTCTTCTCATACTAATGTATAATCATACTACCGTCTCATCCGTGACCATGTTCCGCAAACAAATGTTACTTTTGCACCACCGTTAAATCATCTGATGTCCATTATTAAAGTAATCATTCCTGCCTACAACGAAGCAGATTCTATAGGGCTTGTCATTAAAGACATTCCAGATATAGTAGATGAAGTTATTGTGGTCAACAACAACTCTACAGACGCTACTGCCGAAGTAGCGCAACGTGCAGGTGCTACCGTATTATTAGAATCTCAAATGGGTTATGGCTATGCGTGTCTAAAAGGCATGGCGTATATTGCAACGCTGTCTACAACACCAGATATCATCGTTTTTATGGATGGTGATTATAGCGACTATCCTGAGGAATTACATAAAATTGTACGGCCTATTTTAGAAGAAAACGTTGATTTTGTTGTCGGATCTAGAGTGCAACGTCTACAGGAAAAAGGCTCCATGACGCCCCAACAACACTTTGGAAATTGGCTGGCCACATTTTTAATGCGGATTCTTTTTGGCGCTACATTTACGGATCTCGGTCCGTTTAGAGCTATCAAATATCAGAAGCTGCTCGATTTACACATGCAGGACAAAACATACGGTTGGACTATTGAAATGCAACTAAAGGCTCTAAAACAAGATTTAACCTATACTGAAATTCCCGTAAAATATAAAAAAAGAATTGGCGTCTCAAAAGTATCAGGAACCATAAAAGGTACTATCTTTGCGGGCGTAAAAATCCTAGGTTGGATTTTTAAATATAGTTTTAAGAAATGATTCTAGAATCCTTTATCATAGTTGTTTACACTATTGCTCTCGTACTTATTTTGTTATATGCATTAGCGCAACTCAACCTTTTAATTAATTATTTATCTGCAAAAAAGAAGACGGACACTTCTGAAGTTTTCGATTTTTCTAACCCTGAAGAAATTCCTTTTGTCACCATTCAACTTCCTGTTTATAATGAGATGTACGTTATGGACCGTCTGTTGGAAAACATCGCTTTAATAGATTACCCAAAGGACAAATTAGAAATTCAAGTTCTTGATGATTCTACTGACGAAACTGTTGAGTCTACCTTTCAACACGTTCAAAAATTAAAAGCTTCAGGTCTCGATATTCAGCATATCCGTCGTACGGATAGAAGTGGCTTTAAAGCGGGCGCTTTAAAAGAAGGTTTAAAAATTGCTAAAGGAGAGTTTATTGCCATTTTTGACGCTGACTTCTTACCAAAACCAAATTGGCTTAAACAGACAATTCCTTATTTTAAAGACGAAGAAATTGGCGTGGTACAAACCCGTTGGGGACATATCAATAGAAATTATTCGATACTTACAAAAATTCAAGCCTTTGCTTTAGATGCGCATTTCACCTTAGAACAAGTTGGCCGTAATAGTAAAGGGCACTTTATCAATTTTAATGGTACCGCTGGTGTGTGGCGTAAAACCTGTATCCTTGATGCTGGAAACTGGGAAGGCGACACGCTTACTGAAGATTTAGATTTAAGTTATAGAGCACAACTTAAAAATTGGAAGTTTAAATATCTAGAAAATGTAGAAACACCTGCTGAATTGCCTGTGGTCATCAGTGCAGCCCGTTCGCAACAATTCCGCTGGAACAAAGGTGGTGCTGAGAATTTCAGAAAAATGATGTGGCGGGTATTAACTTCAAAAAACATCTCCTTTAAAACGAAGGTGCACGGCCTCTTACATCTTTTAAACAGTACCATGTTTTTAAACGTCTTCTTGGTAGCTATTTTAAGTATCCCAATGTTGTATATTAAAAACGAATATGCCCACTTGAGATTCTACTTTTATTTTATGAGTTTCTTCGTAGTAAGTACCATCATCTTTTTTGTGTGTTATTGGATGATGTATAAAGAGATTTATGGTAAGGGCTTTAAAAACTTCTTTACCTATGTTGGGTTGTTTTTTACCTTTTTCTCCATTGCGATGGGGTTCTCGCTCCATAATTCCATTGCCGTTATTGAAGGACATATTGGTAAGCGAAGTGAATTTATCAGAACACCAAAGTTTAATATCAGCACATTGAAGGACACTTGGAAAGGCAATAAGTACTTGCGTAAAAAAGTGTCGATGAACGTTATTTTTGAAGGCGCTCTAATGCTTTATTTTGGATTTGGATTATATAGCGCCTTTGTAGTAGGTGACCAGGGCGGCGACTTTGGGTTGTTTCCTTTTCACTTGATGCTTTTTGTTGGGTTTGGGTATGTGTTTTTCAAATCGTTGACATCTAAAGCATAAATAGAAGCAGAAAGAAATTAATGACCTGATAATTGTTAAGCACTAACATTTATCAGGTTTTTTGTTTGACAATTATTGATAAAGACGCGAAGTTATTAAAGCAAAAATCTACCTATCTTGTCAATCCTTATGAACCCAAAGTCTCCTTAGATAACCCGACAACGTGTAGCATGTTTCATCCAGCCCTTCTAAAAGTATATCAATCGCCCCTACTTTGGGCATTATTGAGCATATTACTTTATGGATTTTTTGCTTATGATCTGGTCAGGACAGATTACACCAAGCTTATAGTATTATATACCGCCCTATTTATAGGGTTTTATAAACTCCTCCAAAACAAGAACATAAATTTCAATTTCTTAGTAGTAGTAGCCATTTTATTAAGATTGGTATTTTTATTTGCTACACCTAATCTATCACAGGATTTCTACAGATTTATATGGGATGGCAGGATGTTATTGCAAGGCTTCAACCCCTACCTTTTTACACCAGAATCGTTTATAAGTGCTGCCCAATTCCCCATTGCCCAAGCCCAACAACTATACAGCGGCATGGGCTTATTAAACGCAAGCCATTTTACAAACTACCCGCCGATAAAACAATTTGTATTTATGATTGCGGCGCTGTTTTCTGGCAAAAGCATATTTGGTTCTGTCATTATATTTAGAATCTTTTTAATTGCAGCCGATATAGGAACCCTTTATATTGGAGCAAAGCTCTTAAAGCGACTAAAAATACCTGTAAGGCACATCTTCTGGTATATTTTAAATCCGTTTATCATCATTGAACTCACCGGCAATCTCCATTTTGAAGGATTAATGCTCTTTTTTCTGGTGTTGAGTTTTTATCTTTTGCATTTGGGCAATTGGAAAATAGCCGCGGTTGTTTTTGCGCTATCAGTATCGGTAAAACTATTTCCACTTTTATTCTTGCCCCTGTTTTATAAGTTTTTCGTGAATCGTAAGCCTACTACTGCTGGAGCTTCTATCACTAATTTAGAAACTCCAAAGTTGAATTTTCAAGCCTTACTCGGGTTTTATACTATCGTGGGCATTACTACTCTACTATTGTTTATGCCATTTTATTCTTCAGAATTCCTTTGCAATTATTCAGAAACGGTAGGCTTGTGGTTTAGTAATTTCGAATTTAATGCGAGTCTCTATTATATAGCTAGAGAAATTGGTTATATGACCACTGGGTACAACCAAATTGCTATCCTCGGGAAATTCATCCCCATCGTGACAGTTGTAGTGGTCCTACTTTTTACATTTTTTAGGAGAAATAATACATGGCACGACCTGATGGTTTCTATGCTTTTGGTAGCAACTATCTATTTCTTTATCTCAACCACCATTCATCCTTGGTATTTGGCCACGCTTGTGTTGCTATCTATATTTACCAACTATAAATTTCCGATCGTCTGGTCGTTTGTAATTATTTTAAGTTATTTAGCCTATGCCAACTCAGACCATACAGAGAATTTATGGATTGTTGCCATTCAATACATGGTAGTATATGCTGTATTTTTCTGGGAAATCTTCAAAAAAAAAGACCGCCAAACAGCAGTCTTATGAAATAAATTATAACAGTATTAAATCGCTTTTAGGCGCACTATTGTAAAAATCTCCTCTTCTTCATCAAATCCATTCTCATCTTTAGTAACCACCTTCTTGACGGTATAGGTGACTTCAAATTTTTGGTTTAAAAAGACCTCGCCATCCAAATCAAATTCTTTTGAAACCGATTCACTCACCTTTTGAAAGGTCATAGTGTATTCAGAGTCGTCCTCTTTATGTTGGGCTATAAAATTGTACCCATATCCTTCATTTCCATCATAAACACCAACAATACTCATTTCTTGGATAGAGTTAATTGCCGTGAAATGCATTGGTTTAACAGACATTAGAATAAGACATAACACAGAAAGTGCCATTATAAATTTTGTTTTCATAATAATTTATTTTGTTTTAATAAAAGCTTTATAAGGTTTCGGAAATTGGCCACAACAAGTCCGTTGGCTTTTAGCAACCTCAATCTAACTGAGGCGTGCACGTGGATTTTAATATGGAATAGCGACTATAAAATCTAACAAATTAAGATTCAAAAACTTCAGAAGGAGTGTCAAAACATTTAAATTCTACCGTATAATCATTAGGGTCTTTAACAAAAAATGAATGATGCGCACCTTTTTTATGCTCCAAAAACTTCACCTTAGAGGCAATTGGAACATTATGGGCATTAAGCCTTT
This sequence comes from Gelidibacter sediminis, assembly GCF_004364975.1. Lineage (GTDB taxonomy): Bacteria > Bacteroidota > Bacteroidia > Flavobacteriales > Flavobacteriaceae > Gelidibacter > Gelidibacter sediminis. Next base: position 401,546 of record NZ_SOBW01000007.1, read on the forward strand.
CCAACATCTTATTCCATTCATCATGCAACAGGATTACTCCAAAATGAAATGATGGTAAAATATCACCATTAAAATTATAGCTTTGGCAGTCAAATTTAAAAGGCCCACATTCTGTAAAAGTTATCTGATGTGTAAATAAATTAATATCAGCCCATTTAACGTCAGAGCGTCCAATTTCTGCACTAAAAACATCTTTATAAAATATTTTAGTTTTGTTAATACTAATACATGGTAAAGCTAAATGAAATTGTGTTGCCATAATATGATTAATTTAACCTGTTAAACGACAATGCTTTGTAACAAAATTTAACTAGCCATAAAAAATAGCTTTAACAATTTCAATAATGGCTGGTAGGTTAAAGTTACATTATTTTTTAATACGGAAATAAGTGCAACGTAACTTTATTTAAGTGGCTTTATTGATGATAAGACCAAAAAAGTTGCCCACATAATAGGCAACTTTTACTACTTTTTATGAGGCAGTACTTGCCCATACATTGGCAAAGCTACCCTATAATTATTATTAATCGATATCTTCATCCAACTCAACTTCCGGATCGTCCTCACCCAATTCAGGGTCTTGAACCGCATCTGGATCGTCGCCTTCAAAATCTTCATAATCATCTTCATCATAATTCTCCATAGTCACTTGCAGTTTCGTGCTGACCTTAACAAGGTACTTTGTATCCTTTGTGGTCACTTCTACGGCCTCTACAATTTCATTGTTGGCATTCTTGAAAGTTATGATATTATCATCATCATATCCATCAGGATATTTCTCTACCAACAACGAGAGAATTTCTGGCGTCAATTTTTTAAAATCGACGATTACGCGTTTTAGATTATCTCTTTTAGTGCTCATAATTACATGTCTAATAGGTAGGCAAATATAAGTGGTGCAACAATTGTAGCATCACTTTCAATAATAAATTTTGGGGTATCAACATCTAATTTTCCCCAAGTTATTTTCTCATTAGGAACGGCTCCTGAGTATGAACCATAACTTGTTGTAGAATCGCTGATCTGACAGAAATAACTCCAGAATGGTGTATCTGTACGTTCCATATCTTGGTATAACATTGGCACCACACATATCGGGAAATCTCCTGCAATACCACCACCAATTTGAAAAAATCCAATACCGTTCTCTGAATTATTTGTATACCAATCAGCCAAGAACGTCATATATTCTATTCCTGACTTTACGGTACTTGCTTTCAACTCTCCTTTAAGAACATAGCTTGCAAAGATATTACCCATAGTGCTATCTTCCCAACCTGGTACAATTATAGGCAAATTTTTCTCTGCTGCTGCATACATCCAAGAATTTTTAAGGTCAATTTCATAGTACTCCTCAAGCACGCCACTCAAGAGCATTTTGTACATAAATTCGTGTGGAAAATAACGCTCTCCCTTAGCTTCGGCATCTTTCCAAATTTTGACAATATGTTTTTGTAAACGTCTGAAAGCCTCTTCCTCTGGAATACAGGTATCCGTAACACGGTTTAGACCTTTCTCCATTAAATCCCACTCTTCTTGAGGCGTTAAATCACGATAATTAGGTACGCGTTTGTAATGTGAATGTGCTACCAAATTCATAATATCTTCTTCAAGATTCGCCCCTGTACAAGAAATAATCTGTACTTTATCTTGGCGGATCATTTCTCCAAATATTTTACCTATCTCGGCTGTACTCATTGCACCGGCCAAAGACACTAACATTTTAGATCCTTTTGCCAACTGTGCTTCATAGCCTTTAGCGGCATCAACCAATGCTGCTGCATTAAAATGCAAGTAGTAATGTTCAATAAAATTTGAAATAGGTCCTTTAGTTGTCGTCATCATTATCGAATTTTGAAAATTTGTTTGAACTTGAAGCTGATTCATTGAAGGTGCTTTCGTAACCATCTTCAACATTATCATCCAAGAATTTATAGCTTAACATTTTGTAGTATAATTTTGCAGCAAGAAAATCAGAAGATTTTTCTTCAGCATCTGGACACAGTTCTACAATATCGAATCCTACTACATTTTTTTCTTCAAATACTTTTCGAAGGAAATCTAAAGTTTCATACCATAGCAAGCCACCTGGCTCAGGAGTTCCGGTAGATGGCATAATAGAAGGATCAAAAGCATCCAAATCAATAGTAATAAATACATTTTCAGTCATTTGGTCTACTGCGCTGTCCATCCAAAACTCATCATTGACCATGTCATGGGCAAAATAAGTCTTGTCCTTGTCCATTACGGTAGTCTCAATAACATCCATACTTCTGATGCCCACTTGAATCAGGTTAGTTGTTTGACTAGCCTCATATACGGCGCAAGCATGGTTGCATTTTGAACCCTGATATTCCTTGCGTAAATCAGCATGCGCATCAATTTGTAATACCGTCAGATTGTCAAAACATTCATTAAAAGCACGAATGGTTCCTATGGATATAGAGTGCTCTCCACCAAATGCGGTAACAAATTTGTTACGGGTAATATATTTTTTAACCGTTTGATGGACCGCATCTACCATTTTTTCCGGAGATGAATTTTCAGTTACGGCATCTGCAAGATAAATCCCTTGTTTATAAACCTCCGTCTCTGTCTCTATATCATAAAGTTCCATGTTTTCGGAAGCGTCCAAAAATGCTTTCGGACCTTGGTCAGCACCTTTTTGCCAAGTACTGGTACCATCATACGGCACAGGAATCAATACGATTTTGGCATTGTCTAATTTGGAATATTCTTCAGGTATTCCCGCATATGTGATATTACTGTTCATTTTGTAATAATTATTATTTAAAGTAAATGCAATTGGTGTTTGAAAGTTAATGATTTTATTGAGAAACTATGAGTTCTCATCCGTGTCGTTGTAACCTAATATTTTTAATAAGTCTTCACTTTTCTGTTGTTCACTAAAGATCTTTGTACTGAAATTACCATCGTCATCCTTATCAATTAAAATGTGCTTAGGTGATGGTATCAAACAGTGTTGCAATCCGCCAAATCCGCCAATGGTTTCTTGATATGCTCCAGTATTAAAAAAGCCAAGATACAAAGGTTTTTCCTTATTGTATTTTGGAAGATAAATTGCATTCATATGTTGCTCACTATTGTAATAATCATCACTATCGCAAGTCAAACCTCCTAAAAGCACACGCTCATAACTATCATTCCAGCGGTTAATTGGCAGCATTACAAAACGCTTATTAATAGCCCATGTGTCTGGCAGCGTGGTGATAAATGATGAATTGATCATGTTCCACTTTTCCTTATCATTCTGTTGCTTTTGATAGAGCACTTCATAAATGGCACCACCGCTTTCTCCTACTGTAAAACTTCCAAATTCCGTAAAGATATTTGGCACATCTACTTCTTCCTGCTCACAGAACAATTGAATTTGATTGATGATTTCATCTACCATATACTCATAGTCAAAATCGAATGCCAACGAGTTTTTTATGGGGAAACCACCACCAATATTTAAACTGTCCAATGTTGGACAGATGCGCTTTAAACTGGTGTATACTTTTAAACATTTTGATAATTCATTCCAATAATAAGCATTGTCACGAATGCCTGTGTTGATAAAAAAGTGAAGCATTTTTAACTTTACTTTCTTATTTTCCTTAATCTGATTTCTATAAAAAGGAAGAATATTTTTATATCCAATTCCTAAACGGGAGGTATAGAACTCAAACTTTGGTTCCTCTTCTGATGCAATACGGATTCCAATATTAAATTTACCTTTAATCTCTTGAGACAATAAATCAATTTCTTCGTAATTGTCTATAATTGGAATACAATTCTTATGGCCACTATTAATCAATCGCGCAATATTGGTCACATATTGTGCTCGTTTAAATCCGTTGCTGATTACATAGGTTTTATTTGTAATCTTGCCTTCTTCCTTTAGTTTTTCTACAATATCAATGTCAAACGCGGAAGAAGTCTCTATATGGATGTCATTTTTTAAAGCTTCATTTAAGACATGTTTAAAATGGGAGCTTTTAGTACAATAGCAATAATGATATTTCCCTTTGTATTTATGCTTTTTCATGGCTTTATTAAACCATGTTTTGGCACGTCCTATATTATTGGAAATTTGAGGCAAGTAAGTAAATTTTAAGGGTGTCCCATAATCTTCTACCAATTGCATTAAATCAATATCATGGAATTGAAGTGTTTTATCTTCCAGCTTAAATTCGTCTTGTGGAAAATAGAAGGTTTGATTGATGAGATCAATATATTTTGTATTCATTATGTATTATTAAGTTTTAAAATTCTGAAAAAAAAATCAATTAGAGTAATAAATTCCTGATAAATAATGACAATCAAACCTGAATTTGCTGATGCGAAGGCACACACACGACAACGAGGTGCTTGCTATTTGAAATTTTATGATTAGAAGTAAGCTTTAAAATCTGGTGACTTATCTTATAAGCTGCTTTTGAAATTGACTTCCTAAACTTCAAAAGCCCAAACGTAAAAACACGATTCAAGGGTTCAGCAAATGAAGTGCAAAAGAACTATAAAAAAATTAAAAAACAAGATGCAAAAGATAAAAATATGACCTCATTGGTTAAACCCTTTAATGAGATCACTTATTGCAGAAAAAAAAGGCTTAAAACGCTAGGCGTCAAACCTTTTATAATTTCATTCTATTTTGAAAAAATACCTGTTGACACACCGGTCAAGACTGTTGGTATTATGGCAGCATTTTTAAGGTGTTAATTTCTTGCTCGGTGAGGTGCTTCCAATGACCTCTAGGAATATCTTTCTTGGTTAAACCAGCAATGGCAACACAATCTAAAGACACAATTTCATAATGTAAATGATCAAAAATTGAACGTATAATTGTACTGCCCGTATTTTTTATTTTTAAACCAATTAAATTCTTAGCCTGGCCCTCGACAAAACTAATTTCTTCTACACTTACAAATTTTCCCTCAATGTTTAATCCATCCTGAATTTTCTTCAAATCTTCGAATTTTAGGTTTTTATCCAATTCAATTTGGAATACACGTGGTACTCCTTTTTTTGAGTTGGTAAACTTTTGCATTAAATCGTCATCATTAGTAAAAAGGATGAGTCCTAATGAATTTCTTCCTAAGCGGCCAATTGGTTTAATACGCGAGGTTGTTGCATTTGCTACCAAATCCATCACGGTTCTTCCCTTACCTTCGCTTGCAGTAGTCGCAAATCCTTTAGGTTTATTTAGTAAAACATATGCTTTTTTTTCCGGATTAATTCGAGCGCCATCAAATCGAACATCATCATCCAATTTCACTTTATAGCCCATTTCAGAAACAATCTTGCCATTAACGGTTACATTTCCAGTAGAAATATGCAAGTCAGCATCACGACGCGAACAAATACCAGAGTTGGCAATATACTTGTTCAATCTGATTTCATCTGAATGGGTTTTTTTCGATGGAGCTTTTTTATCATAAGAAGGTTTTGTAGTATCTTTTGAAACTTTTTTCAATGGAGCATTACCTCTCGCAAAGCTCTTGTTTTTAGGCTTAGCACTTCCCCTTCCTGAATCTGCAGCACCCATTTTACTATGCCCTCTTCCCGAAGATTTTCCTTTTCCACTACTCCCTTGATGTCTACTCATGACTTAAAAATTTTACGCAAAGATACTTTAATATATAACTATTTTAGAACTTGAAAATAGGATTTTCATCAAATCCTATTCAATACAACGTCTACATTAATCAAAACAATACAAAACACACCGGCAACAATGATAAATTTCAAGATGTTGTGTAGAATGAGATAGTGCGTTTTGGTTTTTGAATTCCATAACATCAATATAAAAACTCCTAATAAAAAGGTGCTCAAATAAAAGAAGTAGGTCATGTGTCCAATATCAAAATAGTTGATAAGCAAGAGTGTTGGCAACAGTGTAAATACGGCCAACACTGAAAGCATAATTTTGGAAACGGACTCGCCATAAACCACCGGAATGGTGAAATAGCCCTGCGCTAAATCGCCTTTGATATTTTCAAGATCTTTAGTCAATTCCCGCATTGAGATGATCAGGAACAAAAACATAGCATGGAAGAAAATGACCGTTTCAAAATTTTTGTAATATATAAAGATAGCAAAAAATGGTGTTATGGTCAGCACGGCAGAGGTCAGATTACCAATAAACGGGAGTCTTTTTAATTTATGCGAATAAAACCAAATTCCAAAAATGTAAAGTGAGAAGAATATTACAGCATTAAATGACACATAGCTTGCCATCACGACGGCTAAGAAATTTAAGACAAAATAAAAGGACAGTTTTGTATTCTGGCTCACCAATCTGTCCAACATTGACTTATTTGGACGGTTGATCAGATCCTTTTCAGAATCGTAAAAATTATTGATTATATATCCAGCAGCAATGGTAGAGCCCGAAGCTAACACCAACATGAACAAATTCAAATCGAGCACCACTTCGCGCAGAGGTCTATCATGCGCTAAAATGTATATGGAAGTTAAGTATTGTGCAATTACTACAACTAAAATATTGTAGCCTCTAATTACAGAAAACATGCTAAAAAACTTAATTAATACATGTTTCTGCTTTCTGGATAACATAAAAAACTAAGGAATTTAGAATAAAATACAGCGTCTGTAAAAGTATACCTGAACGCGCAAACAACGTTTAAAAATTATAAACTACTTCCAACTTGTAATCCTTAAGAGACTGTTTCGCCTTTTCAATATCCTCAGTAAAACCTAGGATATAACCGCCACCTCCTGAGCCACACAGTTTAAGATAATAATCATTAGTGTCCAGTCCATTTTTCCATAGGGCATGAAATTGTGGGGGAATCATTGGTTTAAAATGGCTCAAAGCCACTTTTGAGAGTTTCTTGGTATTGGTAAATAAGGATTTAAAATCACCTTTAAGAAAATCATCAACACACGCATCCGTATGTTTTATAAATTGATTTTTAAGCATGTTACGAAACCCTTCCTGTTTCATTTTCTCCATAAAAATCCCTACCATTGGCGCTGTTTCGCCTATGATACCACTATCTAATAGAAACACAGCCCCCTTACCATCACTTTTTTGTGAAGGAATTCCGGCAGCTTCAATATGATCTTTAGAATTGATGAGTATAGGGATACTCAGATAACTGTTTAGAGGGTCTAAACCTGACGACTTACCATGGAAAAAAGATTCCATTTCCGAAAAAATTGACTTTAACGTCATGAGTTTCTCGCGCGTTAGGTTTTCTAATACCGTAATTTTATCGTATGCATATTGATCATATATAGCAGCCACTAATGCGCCGCTACTACCTACACCATAACCCTGAGGAATTGAGGAATCAAAATACATACCTGCATTGACATCCTTATCCAAAGACTCTAGATCAAAAGTCACTAGTTCTGGACTAATGCCTTTTAAATACTCCACATACTTCTTCAAATTTTCATTTGATTTTATGGCAGCGTCAGATTGAAGCCCGTCAGATTTTAACGCACCGTTGTAGAAATTGTAGGGAATAGATAAGCCTTTGGAATCTTTAATGATACCATATTCGCCAAAAAGTAGAATTTTAGAATAAAATAGAGGTCCTTTCATATTGTAATCTTCAAGTAACAGTTTAGGGCTGCACTATATATTAAGCAAATATAAGCAATATTATTGGGTTTGAACTGCCCCAAAACCAATTTGGTCGCAAATATAATGCCCATTTTGACAATAGACAACCAACTCATCTTTAATAAATTGTAAGATTTGTTGACTTTCGTTTTTAGGATAAAGCACGTGTACATTCGCACCTGCATCAAGCGTAAAACTCACGTGCAAACCAGTGTCTTTTCGAAAATTCCAAATTTTATTGATAATCTCCAAAGTGTTGGGTTTCATCAAAATAAAATATGGCATGCTGGTCATCATCATGGCGTGCAATGTCAACGCTTCACTTTCTACCAAGCTATTAAAAGCCGCTAAATCTCCAGATTTTAAAATTGTCTTCAGGCTATCCATATGCCTATGGGCTTGTTCAAATCTGCGCTCCGCGAACGGATGGTTGTGCATCAAATTATGTCCTACCGTACTACTCACCTGCTTTTCACCCTTATCAACAAGCAAAATAGTATCCTGATAATACTTAAAATTCTTATGCACCTCATATGGATACTTTGTTCCAAACAAATCTGTACTATTTTCAATACTTTCAGTCTCTCCCCAAACAATGATATCACCTTCTATACTTCTACATGCACTGCCTGACCCTAAACGCGCTAAAAAGGACGCCTTCTTATTAAAGTAATGGGCATCTAGAGTATTTTCGTTTAATACATTGTGAGCTGCCAATAACTGTTTTTCAACACTCATCAAGCACAGTGCTAAGGCACTCATTCCGCTAGCTGAAGAAGCTATCCCAGAACTGTGTGGAAATGTGTTTTCAGTTTCGATCTTAAATTTATAATCCCTCAAAAATGGCAGATAATTCTCTATTCTTTCAAAAAATGTCTGAATTTTAGGCTTAAAATCCTCCTTAACTGTACCGTCCAAATACACCTCAAAACTGAACACATTATCAACTGCTTCCTTCTTAACAAAACTAAGTGAGGTAATCGTTTTACAATGACTTAATGTAAAACTCAAAGAAGGATTCTCTGGCATTTGATTCTTTTTCTTTCCCCAATATTTAACAAGGGCTATATTACTTGGAGACTCCCAAGTAACCTTTCCGGATGCAACATTTGGTGCATAATCTTCAGGAATAAAATCTTTTTCAGTCATTTTTATAATATCAGCGGCAAAGATAAGGGTTTTTCAATTGGGTCATTAAAATTCTAAATCTAACATTCTGAATTCTTTATACACAATTGAAACGCCACTACACCAGTAACTATCTGCATATCAATAACTTACAAATTACCCAATTGTTAAAATTATATTTTTCACCAACTAAGCAATGTTTAAACACTAATTAACAGACTAATAAACATAAAATTTATACTTTTGCCGAGATTTTTTAGCCTATATTTTTATTCATATCCCCAAATCATGAATTTATTAAAATCATTATTGATATTAATAGCACTTTCTTGTATTCCTAATTTTTGTGTTTCACAACCTAAAGAGCCTTCATCCAGGAAGCAGCGCATAAATCAACTTGTTGAGAATGACAGTATAATTGAAGCAACCTCTCTGTTACATGCTGACATTTCACGCTTTAAGGCAAACAACCAACCTTTATCCTTGGCTTACACCTACCAAACTTTAGGATCGGTGTTTTCGCATATAGAGAGTTACAATACCGCCTCCAACTATTATGTTGAAGCTTATCACCTTTTTGACTCTTTAAATAAACCGAAAGAAGTTGATAATATTCTTACACAATTATCGCGAAACTATGTAGATGGCAAAGATTATAGCAAATTTGATAGCATTATTCCTATTGCCATACAGCATTCTACCAAGCTTGGAAGTATTAATGTTTTTTATAGTTTAGAATCCAAAATTCGTAAAAATTACTTTATAAGGGATTATGCCCGCACTTTAGAGGAGGCCGATAAAGCCCTAAAATATTTAGAGGATTTTGAGTTTTCTTCAGAAAACAAAATTGAAAAAGTACGTTTGGATGCTTCATATAAATACTACCGTGGTGTTGCACTGGTAAATTTAAAGCAATTTAGAGAAGGCTATCAAGTACTTTTCAAAATAGACCCGAACAATTTTCGAACTTACGGAAAGGAAAACGTGTTCCCATTAAGTCAAGTGTCAACACTCAATTATTACAAGTTTAGATATTTTAACGAACGTACAAAACATTTAGATTCAGCAAATACTTATTTACTGATAGCTGATTCTTTAAAATATCTCGCTATTCAAGATTTTCAACATCGCATATCAAAAAATGGCGATTTAATTTATAAAATTATAACCACAGAAAAACAGTTACAACTTACAAATACCAAGCGGAGGCAACAAAAGGTATTGTCTAATGCTTTCTTGTTATCCACCATTATCCTAAGTTTACTGCTTACCGGATTGATAATTTTCTTTTATTATTTTTATACCAATAGAAAGCGCATTAATATAATCAACTTAAAACTAAAGGAATCCAACAAGAAATTGAAAATTATAGACAAAGAACGTCTGGAGTTTTTTTCAATTTTAAGCCATGAACTCCGTACGCCCATATATGGTATTGGTGGACTGGCAACCCTAATTAAACAAGAGCAATCTCCTGAAAAAAGGAGAAGCTATTTGAACGCTTTAATTTCTTCCAGCAACTATATTTCCGTGCTTATTGATAACGTTTTGCAAATTTCAAAAGTAAAGTTTGAAAATAAACAATTACACTCAAAACCAACTAACGTATTGCAACTTGTTAAAAGAATTTCCAGTTCGTTAAAAGTTTCTGCCAACCAAAAGGGATTGGAACTCTACACCAATGTTGAGAAAACCAAATGGGACGAATTGTTATTGATAGATGGTGTAGTACTGAGTCAAATTTTAATCAATTTATCTTATAATGCCATCCGATACACCTCCAAAGGCTTTGTTTCTATAAATCTCACCGAGCAACGTCGTACAAATACGCACGTTAATATTTTATTTGAAATTAAAGATTCAGGTATTGGAATCCAATCCAAACACCGAGATATTATTTTTAATGCCTTTGAAAATAAAACATTTCTTGAAAAAAACAGCACGGGGTCTGGGTTGGGTCTTTATATTGTAAAAACTTTACTAAAGAGCTATAACTCTGAAATTAACTTTGTCTCAAAGCCCAATGAAGGCAGTACATTTTACTTTGATATCGATTTTGAAATTGCACAAGTTGCAAGCAAAACAAACCAATCTTCAATTATTCAACTGCAAAGTATACCAACAAAAATACTTGTGGTAGATGACAACTCCATCAATTTAATGGTAACTCAAAAAAATGTAGAAAAGATTTCTGGTTTTGGCTCTGATACCGCATCAAATGGCAGAGAAGCCATCTGTTTGGTGAAAGAAAAAGATTACGACCTTGTGTTAATGGACATTAACATGCCAGATATGGATGGCTATGAGGCTACAAAACATATCAGACTATTTAATCCAAATATTCCAATTTTAGCACTGACAGCGTTAAATTCTGCTGAAATCCACACAAAAGCTTTGGCATGTGGAATGAATCACGTTATTACAAAACCGTATGACTTTGAAGAATTCAAATCAATTCTATTAAGTTACAGTCACGTGTATCAAGACTAGTTGGCGCATATAGATTTTGAAACAATGTAAGCACCTGTCCATGCATTCTGAAAGTTAAAGCCTCCTGTAACAGCATCAATATTAAGGACCTCTCCAGCAAAAAAGAGATGCTTATGGAGCTTACTTTCAAAAGTTTTAAAGTTGACTTCCTTAAGCTCAACTCCACCGGCAGTTACAAATTCTTCCTTAAATGTACTTTTACCGTCTACTTTAAAGACAGCCTGGGTCAGTTGTGCCGCCAAACTTTCCAGTTGTTGTTTGTTTAATTCGGCCCATCTGGTGTCCTGTGCAATAGCAGAAACGCTCACCAATTTATGCCACAAGCGTTTGGGAAGTTCAAATTGTGGCGACTTAAACACTGTCTTTTTAGCAAAAGTAAGCTTACAGTCCTTCAAATTTTCTATGCAATCTTCGTAGGATTTTTTAATGAAATTGACTTCTATATTAAATTTATAATGTCGTTGTGCCAATTCAATTGCGCCGTATGCCGAAAGTTTCAAAATGGCCGGCGCACTCATGCCCACGTGTGTTATTAGCAATGGCCCCTCAGAATACAAATCTGTGCCAACAACTTTCACTTCCACATTTGGTGCAACAACTCCTGGAATGTCGTTGATACGTTCGTCCTTAATATCAAAGGTAAATAACGAGGGTACTGCCGGTATAATTCGATGCCCCAAATCTTCCAATAATTTCCAGATCTTTGTATTACTACCCGTGGCTATAACGAGCTTGGCACAAAGATAAGTATTCAACTGTGTCATTACCTTATAATGAGGGCTAGAAATTCCTGTTCCATCTTGTGGTAAAGGTTCAACACTTTTTACACTTTCATTGTAACAAACCTCTACTTGGTGCCTTTTAGCTTGGCTCAAAAAACAATCAATTATCGTTTGAGAAGAATTGGTAATTGGAAACATGCGCCCGTCCTCTTCAATTTTAAGAGCCACACCGCGTTTTTCAAACCACTCTATAGTATCTCCGGTCATAAACTGATGAAAAGGGCCTAAGAGCTCCTTTTCACCTCTAGGATAATTTTGAACCAATTCAGATGGCACAAATTCAGCATGCGTTACGTTGCAACGGCCACCTCCAGAAATGCGAACTTTTTGCAAACCTTCTTTCCCACGTTCAAGAATCGCCACTTTTAAATGGGGATGTTGTTCCGCAATGTTTATTGCGGCAAAAAAGCCTGCTGCTCCACCACCAATAATTATGACATCTTTAAAATTCATATGTAGTCCGGGAAATCAGAAATAATACCATTAACTCCAAATGACTTTATCATCGCAATATCTTCAAAATTATTAACCGTCCAGGTATTCACATCAAAACCCAAGTCTTGAATCTCCTGAACTCCTTCTTTGGTTAACAAATGATATTCTGGATGTATGGCTTTTGCACTGATTGATTTAGCAAAATTGAGAGCTCCACTGAGATTGTCTTCAGTTAGCACTGCCAAAGGAATATCCTTATTTATGTTGGAAACACTCACTAATTCTTCAAAGTCAAAGCTTGACACGATAAAATCTTCAAAAGACCAATCTTTTACTTCAGTATATAATTGGATACTTTTACAAACTTCAAAAGCAGTCTGTTTACCTTTCAACTCTATATTAAGGACACATTTTCTATTGATAATATCTAAAACTTCAAGCAATGTCGGAATCTTAAATTGATCATTAACCTTCAATGCCTTCAACTCCTCAAGTGTTTTCATGGCAATTTGACCAAAGCCATCCGTTAGGCGTTCTAAAGTAAAGTCATGAAACACCACCAACTCACCAGTTTGACACAGATGCACGTCAATTTCAATACCATCTACACCTAAATCCAACGCTTTCTGAATGGACTCCAATGTGTTTTCTGCCACATGCCCTTTGGCACCTCTGTGCCCAATTCTTTTTATGGTGTTCATCTTACAGTCGTAGGTTATAGATAATAACCAATAGTTTTATCGGTTAGGTTTTTGGTCGCATTAATCCTTCCTGCGCCACTGAAGCTACGAGTAGACCATCTCTGGTAAAGATGTTACCTTTTGCAAATCCGCGTGCGCCTGATGTATTTGGAGATTCAATAGAATACAACATCCAATCATCAAAATCAAACTCTCTAAAATACCACATAGAGTGGTCCAAGCTTGCGGTTTGGGTATTTCCCCAATGTGCTTTGCTGGCATGTCTATTCATAGCTGCCGCTAGAATATTATAATCTGACACATAGGTTAGTAGTTGCTGTTTTAGAGCGAAATCTAATATTGAGGTATCACCATTAAGCTTGAACCACACGTTGGTAAATGCAGGCAAGTCTTTAGTATTAAACGGATTGACAAGTTCTACCGGCTTAAATTCTACGGGGCGTTCCACTTCCAAAAAACCTTTCATCTGTTTTGGAATCACTTCACCAAACTGATCCAAAATATCTGTCCAACTCAATAATTCTTCAGGCTGTTTAATGTTCTCAGCCATACTGATTTGATGGTTATGCCCTTCTTCTTTATTCTGAAATGAGGCCGAAAGTATAAATATAGTAATCCCATTTTGTTCCGCCGTAACGCGTCTTACAGAAAAACTCCCTCCATCTCTAGTGGTATTTACCGTGTAAATTATGGGTTTTTCTAAATTTCCAGCCTCCAAAAAGTAAGAGTGCATAGAATGTAAAACTCGGTTATTAGTAATGGTTCTATATGCCGCATTAAGAGCCTGCGCCAAGACCTGGCCGCCAAAAACATTTGGACTCCCTACGGTTTTACTATAGCCCTCAAATTGGTTGGGATTGATCTGTTTTAATGTGATGAGCTTAATTAAATCTTTTACATCAGTCATTCATAATGTGTTTATGCTATTCAAAGGTATTTAAATGTGTGGAACTTCTAAATTAAATTGACTATTAAACCTTAAAATCAGATTCGTTCAGAGCTTTTAATTTAGACATTCGCGTTTTTAACGCGGTTAAATCCATTTCATTATTTTGATTTTCTATGGCGTCTTTGTATAAAGTATTAATCTCCTTAACGATTGTTTTTCTGTAAAGTGGATCATAAACTTCAGCATGCCCCAATAGATACTCAAGCATCATAAATAATTTCTGAACCACAATAATGTCATGCTTGCTATACGTGCGCAACGCAGCCATTACATTGTACATCAACACTTCAAAACTCACCGTTTTGATGCTAATAATGGCCTTATCATCATCAAAGATAAAACTGGTATCACGTTTTTTCATTCGGAGCACAAATAGTTCTGTCATATAATCTATTGCATTAATTGCGGTGCCGGGATCATTGATACCTGGCGACATTGCTTTTAAGGCAATTTCTGTAATTTGTTTAAACGCCAGAACGTAATTTTCTTCAACGAGCTCATTTTTAGAAAAATTAAAAGCACCCAAAGCCTGGTTGACATTTTCCTCTCCTAACTCAGGCCCGGAGTATCGGAATAAAGGGATGCTATTAAAAACATATGTGCCTTTAATTTGGGAGATTTCAATTTTAATTTTGTGTTCCTTAGCAAAACTAGCAAGTGCATTTAAACTGACATCCTGAAAATAACCTGATTTTTTACAGGAGACTTCATTCCAGCTTTTGGTCTCTGGAAAATCTGTTTCTATTGATTTCTCATTTTCTATGAGTCTGCCCAACCGAGCATGAGCGGAATCATAAATTTTATCCATAATGGTACCTACCTGAATTTGTTGTGATATGGAGTGGATAAAGTAAATAAATGCCCCCAGACATAAGGTCATAAAAATAATGGCCAACAGTACTGAAAATCCAGGAAGCTGATACTTATCGCCTGTTGGTGTAATGGAAACCAAGGTGAAAATACAGTATAATAAAGAGGAGTTATAAATTCCCAATATAATCTGATGCCTTCTATTGGAAATTAATCCGGGCAGTAAGCGCGGCGAAAAGTTACTCGAAGCCTGATTAAGCAAAATCATTACCAAAGAGAAACTAAACACCATAATGGAGATTAAGCCTCCAATAAACGTAGTTAATAAACTCCGTGCAGTTTCTGTATTATTAATAACCAGAAGCGGTGCATTTTCAATTAAATATGTAGAGATGCCCCAACTTTCAGCATAATACATAAAGAATGCAAAAAACAGTCCGATTAAACTGATTAGCGTAGGATAGAATGCAATATTACTTTCTAATTTGATAATATATTCAATAATCCTATAAAATCGCTTTTTCATCATAAAAATGCTTGTGGTTGGCCGGTTTAAAAATTGAATCCGAAACCAAATGAAAATCGAGAGCCATCTTCCCCGGTGAACAGATTGAACGTTCCTGACAGCGACTTGGCCGCGGTAATTCTTAGTCCACCTCCGTAATCATTATGCCATTTATCAGAATAATCTCCTTTAAACCACACTCTACCAACGTCTCCTCCTCCAAATATTGTAATTTGCAACGGGAGCAAGCGCGTTTTGATGGATGGAAAACTGTAGCGCAAGTCAGCGCTAGCTACCATAGAATTCTTACCAGTAAAGCGTTCTGCCCTATAGCCTCGCAAACCATTGTCACCACCAATATTTGCAGCTTGATAGAATAAAAAATTATTTCCAAAACGAAATTGTGTGCGTACATCCGTCTTTAATACCAACGTCTTATCTTTGGTCAATGCGTTATAAAAGCCTACGTCAGAATTGATATAGGCATACACCTCATCAGCATCCTGTAAGTTGGTTCTTGCCCCAACGTCCAAATGAAAGGTCATTCCTTTAGTTGGGTTCATCAAATTGTCAGCACTCAAATAATCATATTCAGCCTCCAATGCTGAAAAATAATGACGTTCATAAAATTCCTCATCACTTGCGGGACGGAATGTGGTAATAAACCGATCAGAAGATGCATCTAATTGAATCCCTTCAAAAATAGCTCTAAATCCATAATCACTACCAAATGGCGATCTTTTTAAGATCTCAATATGACCACTGTAGATACTTGTTCTTACTCTATTATAATCATAATGATCAGCATCATAAACAGATTCGTTACCATAACCAAAGAAGTTATTGGTGTAAGATTCATTGGTATAGGTACCACCCACACTTAAATTCCAATCGTAGAAGAAATTAGCAAATTCTCCATGATAATCCAATTTAAAACCACTAGTTGCAAATGCATATTTAGCATTAAAAGAATGTTGTTGTGAAAACGGATTGCGCTGAAATCCGTTAACCGTATAGGCCGCAGACCCACCTAGCAAAACACCATCATCTGGGTTATAACTAAAATTTGGGGTAATTGCTGTGCCTTTTGTCCTATTTTTCTCAAAATCAAAAAGATTCAATTTGTAAACATCTGTAAATTTAATTGCTGCTCCATTATTAGCTAACACCGTATTCTCTTTAGACTTATGGTCATACACTTTAATGCGTTTACCTTCTTTTATATTATATACATCATTGCCTTGACCTCCCACTATCCTCGTAAAAATCATGTTGTCTCCTTTGCCTGTCACTTCAAATTGATCATCGTCATTTAGTCCATAAATCCAGAGTTCCTTGGTTATATTGCCATCAAATATCTGTTCAAGAAAAGGCTCACTGATGCCACCATCCTTGAGGCGTGAAACTTTCACTCGGGTAGAATCTTTCCCTAATCTGATAATTTCAAAATAATCATCTTTGTCAGTGCCGGTCAAGACCACCAATTCATTCAAATAATTATAATATCGGCTTGCAATATCCTGCATGTTGCTGCGACGCCCTTTCAATTTAACTTTAATATCTTCAATAATGCTATCCTGAACCTCAACTGGCACTTTACTGAAAGCCTTATCTATAATCTCATCAGTAACATGCTCTTCCAAAAATTTTGCCTGCTTTAACCATGCCTCTTTAGAGCTTTGCTGTAATATGACTCTATCTAATTTGACGCCTGCACTATTCATCCACTTAATATCCTTTAGTTCTTCATCATAAACTTGAAGCTGCCTTGAGGATCCTGAAATAACTCTTACAATATCGAGTAGGGTGCCGTCAAAATTAGAGAATACCTGATCTCTATCCCTTGGTATAGGTTTATATAATTTATCGCCATTCTCTTGATTAAACTGTGCCCAACGCCATTGGTCCTGATGCCTATCCCAATCGCCAATCAACATATCAAATAAGCGTGCTCTGATATAGGCGTTTTCATCTATCTTATACTTTTCATCCTTACGCACCTTTTCAATAATATCATAGGTGCTTTCAATATCATCAGCGTAACCAAAATTGCGCTCATCAGTATAATTTTCTTCTGGTCGTTCTTCAATCATATACAATTGGCCGCCATAACTTGAGTTATATTCACCCAAATGCTTGTGTTTAGGGATATAAAATATTTGAGGATTGGTATGGTAAATTTTAGCGGCATCTGATAAATCAGGAATGGCCATAAATGCATACGGGTGAGCGGCGGTATAAAAATCGAGTATCAAACTTTCAATTTCTGTTTGCTCATAGGCATCCGCCACATATGTGTTTTTAAAAAGCACTTTCTCTAAATATTGCGTCGGACTCTTGCGCAATGCGCGCATATTTAATTCTCTACCATCTTTAGTTTTTAATCGGAGAGATTTTGTTTGATGTCCACCACCAGCGCGTACCACTTCCAAACCTCCATAAAGCGTGTCTAATGTAGCTACAGGCGCCTTAATTGGCTTGCTGTAAATGTTCCGGTAACGATCTCCCAAAAGCATTTTGTAAACAGATGATTTGTCTGTTTCTTCATCAGAATATATGGAGACTTCTACTTCATTAGGAAAGGTGTCTGGCAAAATTGAATAATCATAAGGTTTTTTGGGCGGATAAATTTCTTTCTGAAACAATAAATGTGGCGTATTATTTTCTGAACCGAAAGCCTGTACCCAAGAGCTGCCATCCTTGAAAACGGTCATCACCGCAAATCCTTGCAAACCATAGGCAAATACTCCATGGGCTTTTAGGTTGACTTGTCCAGTTTTGGAACCAGATCCAGAAACAATCTGTTTAATATTTCCATTGTCTATATACTGCAAGGTATGTTCATGACCGGACACAAAAACGATATTGCCATTTTCAGTGGCCAAATTTTCCAACCGATCCATAAGATTATTATAAAGCTCGTTATATCTATCCTGTATGGATACACCGCCCTGAGACCTGATTTGAGTTACTAATGAGGCCAGGCCTGGCATTGGTATTTTACGTTGCATTGGGAATAGATGCTTTTCTAACGCAAACTGACCGCCATGGGTACTATTGGTGTACATTGGATGATGCATAGCAAAAACAATGGTTTTGCCTTGAGCTTTTTTTATTTCACCCTCCAATTCAAGCATTAATCGTTCTCTTGTTTTTATTTGACAGCCTTCATTTATGGTAGGATGACGATCCCAGTTGACAAGATACCATTGCGTATCTACAATAATTAATTGAATGGTCTCACTAACATCAATACTTTTTAGCGGACAGCCATCTTCTGGAAAAAAACTATTATCATCTAGAGCTTCTTTTATGTATTCTTCCTGCAAACGCACACCGGTTAGTCCTCCAGAATACCACTCGTGGTTGCCAGGAATAAAAATAGTCTGACCCTCAAAATTTTCGACAGCATTTATTTGCGCATTAAGCATGTTCTCAGCGGTACCACGGTATTTGTGTTCAATTTGAGGCAAACCCGCAGGGTAGATATTATCTCCCAAGAAAAGAGTATAGTCTCCTTTGGTATCCTTGTCTGAAATATATTTCTGGAATGCTATTAAACCTTGAGACATCCCATTCATTGGAGAAAAACCAGCATCTCCTACTAAATAGAACACCTTGTCAACTTCCTTGTCCGGAAACGTATTATTTTGATCTTCTTTATTTAGATATTGTGCCTGATAAGATGCACATGCGTTCAATAAGAATGCAGCTAATAAAAGTATGGTGAGGTTTTTAATTGTATTCATTAAATGTAAAGAATTTTAAAGCCAGTTGGTACCCATCTCAACTTAGTCAATAGGCGCCCCTGATAGTTTTCAATGTAATATTTACTAAGTAAGATACTCTAATTTGATCTATTTCTAAAATGTACAAGTTAATTCAGTTTAGGTGTTAGTTTATTTTTATACTTAAATAATTAGGCTAAAACCTCAGTATCTATAACAATCTCACTCAACAAAGTTTTGTGGACCGGACATTTCGAGGCAATCTCAACTAACTTATCCTTTTGTGTCGCATCTAAATCGCCCACAAACTTTAGTTTTTTAAGAAGGTGATCAAAACGTGTGGGTTTATCTGGGCCTTGCATTAAATCTGCGCTATGTTTTTTAGAATAGGTGATATATACAAACACTTCCTGTAAATCCCATTTTTTACGTTCAGCGTATAGTTTTAAGGTCATAGCTGTACAGGCTGCCAGTCCCGCACTTAAAAAATCATAAGGAGTGGGTCCAAAATCATCACCACCAAAAGACACCGGTTCATCGGCTACAAAATTATGCCGCTTTGTCTGAATGGATATGGTAAAATTATCTTCCAACAGATTAAGATGCGCTACTAATTGTTCATCTTCCGTATCTAGTATTTTATTGTCAGCGGTCTCAAAATAGCGTTGCACCCAAGCCCCGATCATATTGCCCACATACAAACTGTCCTTATCTCTCAACAGCAAATGATCAGCATCATTTAAGCTGATAAAACTTTTTGGATGAAACGCATTAACAAATAATTGCTGTGCGTTATCTATCCCTACCACCTGATCAAATGGCGCATGCATAATGAGAATGGGCTTTCGAAGTTGTTTGGTGATTTCTGGCAAATCTGTTTTATCAAAATCTTCCACAAACTCTTGATTAATCTTAAATGGACGCCCTCCAATGTTCACCTCAACATGCCCTTTTTCTGGAATCTCATCAAATTGATGTGAGAAATGGCGTTTTACATGCTCAGTAGTTGCAGGAGCCCCTATGGTAGCCACAGCTTTAACATTGTCCAATTGCGATGCTGCCACAATTACTGCTGCACCACCTAAAGAATGCCCTACAAGCAATGAAGGCGCTCTATAATGCTCAGCCATATATTTATTCACCGCCAATAAATCATCTACGTTAGCCGAGAAATGACTGTCTGCAAACGCGCCCTCACTCTTGCCTAATCCCGTAAAATCAAACCGAACTACGCCAAATCCGTGAGTGGTGAGTGCTCTACTAATATTTTTAACAGGTTTTAAGGTGCTACTGCAGGTAAAACAATGTGCAAAAATAGCATAGTTTTTAGGTTTCTGATTTGCTGGCAGTTCCAAGTAAGCTTGTAATTGTAAACCTTTTGAATTAAGTATATGGAGTTTTGTGCTTTGCATTTTGAATGTGTTTACGCTTTTAAATGAGACAATTTAGCTGAATTGACATGCTCTGAAAATTGTTGTAAAATAAGTTTCAATTTCGGATTAATATAGTTCTCACAGAAAGGTTTCTCCGGATTTTTAAAATAATAATTTTTAAGCGCTTCCCGTGAAGGTTTAAAATAACTAAATGGTAACACTTTTGTGATCAATTTGTTGTGAAATTTTAATTGAAAACCCTTGAGCAAATCCGTTACTGAATTTTGTTGTGTTTTGCTAAAAGTATAGATGGCAGAACGGTGTTTCTTTCTCATGGAATGATCGGACTTGCTATTATGCGTTAACAAATGTATTTCAATTAAGGTGGATAGCGTAACGCATTTACCATTATAATGAACGATAATAGCTTCAGAGAGCTCCCTATTGCACGTTGTAGAAGCCACATAGCCCTGCTCCACTTTTTCGACACCTATAATAGACTGAAAAACGGCCTCCGTACACCAATGACATCCGCCTCCAAAGGCGATTTTTGAAACCTCAACCGGCATGACGCTATGGTTCAATTTGGACACCTCCCCAAAAGGCAACATGATTTTTAATAGCTTCAGCATTTTCAGAAACCTTAGGATAATACCAAGCGCCGCCTATATTTTGTTTACCATCAACTTCAAGGTTGTAATAGGAAGCCTTACCTTTCCAAAGACAGGTGGTGTGGGCAATACTGGGCATAACGTATTCTTGTTTAACACTCTCATGAGGGAAGTAATGATCGTTTTCTACCACCACAGTTGCATCACTTTCTGCAATAATGGTATTGTTCCAAATGGCCTTCATATCAAATTTTGTAATAAGTTATCACAACACAATTCGTTTAAATCAAAACTCTCCTACTAATAACTCAGATAAAAGGTTGGTCAAATCTCTCAAAATGACACGTATAACCATCTGGTTTTCTCAGCAAATAATCTTGATGTTCTGGTTCTGCGGTCCAAAACTTGGTATAGGGCTCTAGAGTGGTTACAACCTTACCATCCCATTTGTTAGAAGCATTTACAATATTGATAACATCTACAGCTTCGGCCTTTTCTTCTTCATTTTGAAAAAATATGGCAGAGCGATAACTGGACCCTATATCATTCCCTTGACGGTCTACCGTAGTGGGATTGTGGATTCTGAAAAAATAATCTAAAATCTGTCTGAAAGAAGTTTCATCAGGATCATACGTGATTTCAATCCCTTCTGCATG
The DNA here is from genome assembly GCF_004364975.1 of Gelidibacter sediminis. Taxonomy (GTDB): domain Bacteria; phylum Bacteroidota; class Bacteroidia; order Flavobacteriales; family Flavobacteriaceae; genus Gelidibacter; species Gelidibacter sediminis. The sequence goes on from NZ_SOBW01000007.1 coordinate 423,314, forward strand.
TCCTGGATGATTCCTATATGTAGGGTGCTCGTTCTGACCACCAATATAACCTACCTCAGTATCCTTTACACCTGGGCGCACTCTGAAAAGATCTTCCATCCCCCAGAAACAACCACCAGCGATATATGCTTTTTTATAATTGCTCATTATTTTCTTCTAAATTATCTGTAATTAAATTCAATTTTTTTGTGTACACCTGAATGTATCTGACTAGACACCTGTTCGTTATGAACTGCAGGACAACATGCTGCAGCCTACTTTATCACGGGCCCATTCTGGCCGTTTCGCGAACCATTGCTCGTATTCGGGCTGTTCATCGTATGGCTTTTTCAACATTATAAACAAGTCATCAATAAGTGCATACTCCCCTTTATCAGCTGCATCAATAGCTAATTGCGCCATATAATTACGCAGTACGTATTTAGGGTTGACGGCATTCATTTTGGATACGCGTTCTGAATTTGACAAGGCTTCCGTCAGCAACCGTTCTGCATAACGTTCAAACCAGGCATTCCACTGTCCTTTGATGTGGTCAGAAAGCGTTATCGGGTCGTAAAAAGCATCGTTTACTAGATGTAAACCTTCAGATGGATGTTGCGGTTTAAACTTGCTCAATTGCCTAAAGAAAATGGTCATGTCCGTTTCAGTGAGTTGCAAAACATCTTCTAATGCTTGAATGAGCAAGACATCAGATGCATTTTCCGATTGCAACCCTAACTTGTCGCGCATCATTGCTAAGGACTGCGTTTCAAAATCGGTGGTGTAAGATTCCAAAATCGCTTCCATAGATTCCGCATCTTCAATAAGCGGATACAGTGCATTGGCAAGTTGGTAAAGATTCCATAGTCCTATATTAGGCTGATTTCCGTACCTATATCTTTTATGCTGCCTGTCAGTAGTATTTGGGGTCCAACCATAGTCAAAACCCTCCAGCCATCCATAAGGACCATAATCTATAGTCAACCCAAGGATGGACATATTATCGGTATTCATTACACCATGCACAAAACCAACACGTTGCCAATGGATGATCATCTCCAACGTTAGCGTACATACTTCAGAAAAAAACCGAATATAGGTATCCTTTGAAGGCGCACCTAAATGCGGAAAATGTTCTTTTATGGTGAAATCTACCAGAATTTTTAAATTTTTATGATCTTGTCGCGCTGCGAAGATTTCAAAACTTCCAAATCTTAGAAAGCTAGGTGACACTCGACTCACAATAGCACCCTTTTCATACTCAGGATGACCATCATACATCACATCCCGCAATACGTTATCGCCTGTCAACGCTAATGACAAGGCTCTGGTAGTGGGCACACCTAAATAATACATGGCTTCACTACACAGGTATTCACGAATGGAAGAACGCAACACTGCCAATCCGTCTGCTGAACGCGAATAGGGCGTTTCTCCCGCACCTTTTAGCTGCACTACCCAGTTTTGGTGTTCATGCTCTATTTCAAATAAATTAATAGCACGACCATCTCCTAACTGTCCTGCCCAATTCCCAAATTGATGCCCCGCATAACACATAGCATATGGGGTGGTATTTTTTAATACCATATTTCCCGTCATCACGTTTAAAAAGTCTTGAGACTCCGCATCCTTTTTGGTCAGTCCCAAATTATTTAGCATTTCAGGCGACACGTGTAATAATTTAGGGTTTGATGTTTTTCTGGGGGAAACGTAAGAAAAACAGGCATTTGTAACTTGACGCCTACTATTCTCCAAATTAGGATCAGCAGGCAGTTGCGTGGTAAATTTATGGTTGATGTTAAGTTTCATTCCTATGTCATTGGAGATTTAGCCAATAATAGCATTCCATTTATTACTTTTGCTGGCCACAGATTTGATATAGCCACATACCGCGATGGCTTTATAACCCTCATCAGTCAACTTTTCAAAAGTTTTTTCAACAAGCACCTTCCCAATGCCTTGACCGCGGATATTAAAGGGCACTTCACTATAAACCAAATGCATTATTCCGTCGCGCATTTTATAGTCTATTTTAGCAATTTCACCATCAACTTCCATAGTAAATTGCTGTTTTTCCTTATCGTGTTGTACTTCCATAGCCTCAGTATAATTGTTAGTATTTCTGTATTTTAGTTTATCGGCATGCATAGTACGCAACTTTGCCAATTTAGGAGTGATAACAGCAGAACAATAACGTTCCGATTTGTTTCTACTGTAATAATTTTGATGTTCCTCTACAGCTTTATGAAATTTCTCCACTGGGCTGATTTCGGTCACAATGTGAGTTTCAAAATAGGGTGCAATTTCTTCAACCACAAATTCTGCGATGCTTTTTTGTTCTAAATCGTTATAAAAAATAACCGATCGGTATTGTGTACCTACATCTCCACCTTGTTTGTTTAAGCTCGTAGGGTCGTGACTTGTCATAAACACCACCAATAAATCTTCATAGGAGACAATAGTTGGATCAAACTGCACCTGAACAACTTCGGCATGCCCCGTTAAACCAGAACAGACCTCTCGGTAGGTCGGGGTTCCGGGCACCGTACCGCCCATATATCCCGAAGTGACTTGACGTACACCTTTAATTTCGTTAAAGACAGCCTCCATACACCAAAAGCAGCCACCGCCAACCGTCATTGTTTCCAAATTTAACTCTGTCATTGCTATAGCTTCCAAGCTTACACTTCTTTATGTGAAGTATCCATAGTCATCGATTCTGAATTAACACAATAGCGTAATCCGCTAGGTTGCGGTCCGTCAGGGAATACATGACCTAAATGAGCATCACACACATTACACATCACCTCTACACGTACCATCCCGAAGGTGGTGTCCTTTTCGTATTTAATGGCATTTTCTTTAATGGGCTGAGTAAAACTTGGCCAGCCCGAACTTGATTCAAACTTTATGGAAGAATCAAATAACGGCGTATTGCAGCACACACAATTATACTGTCCTTCTTCATAAACACTGCATAACGCGCCAGTTCCAGGTGCTTCCGTTCCTTTTGCTCTAGCAATTTTAAATTGCTCTGGTGTTAATACCTCACGCCATTCGGCATCCGTTTTCTCTACTCTTTTATCAGGTTTAGGATTGCCATTTACAGCAAAATCCATCACGTTTTTCCATGTCAACATATCAATCACTAATTTTTCTTAAAGTTAAAAATTATAATAGCATTTGGTCGGATTTTAACGTTTTGCATTACAATTAGTGGTCATAGTGTTCATCTTCTTCATTTATTTTTTAGTAATTTGTCTCACCAATTATACACTATATTATATGGCTGATATCATCAAAAAAACTGAAGAGTTTGTATTCAATCTTTTTAAGAACGAATTACCTAATACTTTTCTATACCATAATTTCACGCACACCAAAAGAGTTCTAAAAAGTACGAACGAAATTATTGAGCATTCAGATATTAGTTCTGATGACGCTACAGTATTGCAATTGGCTGCCCTTCTGCATGATACCGGCTATACTAAAGTAAGAGATGGGCATGAGGAAGAGAGTGTTAGAATTGCAACCACTTTTTTACAGCAACAAAAGGTGGATCAAGCTATCATTGACGCTGTGAACCAATGCATCATGGCGACAAAGTTTAAAGATACCCCTCAAAATGAATTGGCAAAGATTATAAGAGATGCTGATGCTTCACATTTTGGAAAGTCCTACTTCACTGAGGCCAGCGAATTTTTAAGAAAAGAACTCGAATTACAAAATGTGAGAACCTATTCTCCCGCAGAATGGTTAAAGGAAAACATTGCAGTACTTTCACAAAGCCATCAATTTTATACGGATTACGCTTTGAAAAATTGGCAAGATCAAAAAGAAGATAATTTAGCTGACCTCATAAAATCAAATAAGAAAGAAAAAAAGAGACGCCAAAAAGAGAAAATGAAGGCACAACTTAAAGCGAAGGCAAAAGATGCGAGTCCGGAACGTGCCATACAGTCCTTTTATAGAACATCTCTGAGAAATCATATTAAATTGAGTGATATTGCAGATACCAAGGCTAATATTTTGCTTTCTGTAAATGCCATTATTATTTCATTGATGCTATCTACTCTTTTTGCAAAATTTGACAATCCGGCCAATCAATTTTTAATTGTTCCTACTATAATATTAATGTTGTCGAGCATCATTTCAATGATCTTATCCATCATTGCTACACGCCCTAATATCACGAGCGGTGAATTCACTAAAGAAGATGTTGAGAATCGGAAAGTCAATTTGACCTTCTTTGGGAATTTCCATAAAATGAAATTGGAAGATTTTGAATGGGCCATTAATGAATTACTAAAAGATAAGGACTACGTTTACAGCTCGCTTACCAAGGACCTTTATTTTTTAGGAAAAGTTTTAGACAGAAAGTACCGTATTTTGAGAGTTACCTACACTATATTTATGACAGGGATGATTGTTTCTGTAATCGCGTTTGCAGTGTCCTTTAAATTTTCACCGGGGGCTGACATAGAGGAAGTTTTGAAAACAGAAGACCAAGCGATGCATTATATTGATCAAAAGGGCACATGGCCTTCTGACTATTTTGTGCAATCTTAGACCTCCTTCATCAAATCTTCATAGGTATAATAACGTTGCTCAGTGGCATCTGTGTGATATAGAAACGGCACACGGATAGCTTTTAATCCAGTAACACCCTGAAGATTTTCCAACTCTAAAAGTTCAATCTCAGAGTCAAAGACATTTTTAAACTGTAAAAATTTAATATAATTAAGGTAGGCGTCTTCATCTTCTTTTTGCGAATATATGATGGTAAGTTTACCTTTTTGTGTCACCCGTTCCTCTGTATCCTTAACTAATGCTTTGTCTACACGTTTTTTCACCACCTCATAACGCGCATTGTACGTACCGTCCACATCAAATTGTTTTTCATCCATTCTAAAATGAATGGACAAGGGTTGATGATATGCTAAAATCATTGATGCTACATCAACCGTTGCCGGAAATCCATGCTTACTTTGATAGAATTCATTTTCCATTTCAGCCATGACTTGAAGTTGCCATAATCTTAAATTGTAAAGATACACCTCATTAAAGCTCTTTTCTTTAGTAATTGATTCGCCTATGTACATATTATGCTCTACACCATCGGTTTTATAGCGTTCAAAATAATGTGGGTACATGCGTTGTGCTTCAATTTGTTTTTGATCAATAATGTATGCCATTTTTTTATTGATCATGGTTATTGTATCATCATAATGTTTGCGGTAATAATATATAAGCCCCAAATTGTCATTAATTTTACTGAAGTAGTCGTCTATAGCCATTGCCAAGTTTTTATTTTTAGTTCTCACAAACTCAAATAATGGATGGATTTCCTTTTCAAAAAATTTGATGAGTTGCTGCTCAGTGTCTACTTTAAAATGCTCTATCAATGCATTAGACAGTTCGTCCATTTGAAAATTCAATTGTTCATAAATAGGCAGTTCTTCTGTTTCCAAAATGGTTTCCAAAAGTTTTCTCACCAAGCTAATTTGCAAAGACAAATCCTTACGCGTGGCTTGATTTCTGGCATCTGAAGAGCCCTTAACATCTATTTGCCCAAACAATGGATAGACATCAGGAAACGCAATTTGACCAAAGGACACATGATTTCCTTCTTTTTGTTTTCTATCTAAAAAAATGCGTGCCTCTTCCTCAAATTTCCATCGTACACTGGGATGAATGGAAGTGCACTCCTGTTGAATAACGGCTTCAATTAAATTCTCCTCCTCTTTTTTAGAGCGCATGACTGACGCCACTATAAAAGGCATCACATCAATTAAGATATTGGCATTGATACTGTTTAACTCATTTACCTTTGTTGAAACAATTTCCAATACCCCTAACAACTGTCCGTTAGAAGCAATAGGAGCCAAAATTGCACTTTTAATACCGTGATCGTGTAGGGTTTGATATTGAGCCTCGCCATTTGAAAGTTTGTAATATTTTTCTACATCAGGGATGGAAAAATAACTATTATCTGTAATCAGCGATTTGTAGGATGCTTCACACAATATAGTTTTGCAAGACCCAACATCAGAATTAAAAAGTAAGTAGCTATCAATACCCGCCCCAGTAACGCGTTCAAATTGCTCTTCAGATTTATTATATGATAAAAATCCCACTTTCACATCCTTTAAATTTAAAAGCGATTCAAAAAGATGTTTAAAGTCATGGGCAAAATTATGATGTTCACCGTTTCCTGTAGCCAATAAGCTTGACTTAATCTCTGAAATGGAACGGTCATCTGTAACATCAAAAATATTATTGATGGTAAAGCCTTTAAAAACATAACTTTGTGGAGGAAACTTTTCTCGCCAAAGACCAATATTATCGTAACTCTCCAACAACAAACTATAGTCCTCCTCAGTTATTTCAGGCGCCTGTTTCGTTTTGATTATTTCCACAAAATCTGCATTGTACAGTATTTTATATGTTCGTAAGATGCCATCTGCATTGGGGATTTCATAAAAGAAAGAGCGTCTAAAATTGATGTCGTAACCATAATAAAACTTTAAGATAATGGCACACGCCTCCCTGAACATATCATCTTCTGGCTGATTCGTGATTTTTAACTCAAATTCGTCGCCTGCATTCTCAATAATTGTTTTAAACCGTTTTGAGGCATTAAATATCAAACTGTGGAGAACCACCGAAGCTGTTTTAATTTCATTTTTAGACAACAACTCACTAAAAGCATCTTCTAAAAGAATGCCTATTTCCTTTTGATAAGTATACAATAAATCCGTATTCGTAAAACCCTCCCTAAGTTCTGGAGCCACATTGCCTGCGTCAAGTACACGCTTTGCCTTTGCCACCAAAAATGGGTCGTTACTTTTGGCTAATGCTTCATAATGTCTTAGAAGTTTTTCAAAACTTATTTTAATAATGAATGGCGAATCTATATGCTCATTAATGTCTGTCATAGGGTCTGAATATATTCAAATTTACGGTTTTTTGATTAGGGTATAAAAAAAGAATCGTGAAGTCTTACAAGGAGAATCACGATTCTTGTACGATAGGGTTTTACTAATTTTTATTACATTATGAATGCCATGGAATGTTTAGTTCCAATGAGGGATTAGATAAACTTGCTTCTTGATACACAATGTCACATCGAGTGATTTTCTAGCACCATAGTGATTGAAAATAGTATCGAGAAGCGTGCGATAACTCAAAATTTAATGATGTAAAATTCCCGACATGTCCCGAAAGCTTTAGCATAATTTTCCTTTATCAAATTATTGAAACACTGCGGTTCTTGATACATTTTTAATGCTGCCGCTAACGCGACAGACTTAAAAACACTGAGGTTCTCGATACATTTTTAAAGCTGTCGCTACCGCGGCAGCATTAAAAACACTCGAACTGACAAACGATACACAATGTCACTTCGAGTGATTTTCAAGCACCATAGTGATTGAAAATAGTATCGAGAAGCATGCGATATCTCAAAATTTAATGATGTAAAATTCTCGACATGTCCCGAAAGCTTTAGCATAATTTTCCATTATCAAATTATTGAAACACTGCGGTTCTCGATATATTTTTAATGCTGCCGCTACCGCGACAGCATTAAAAACACTGCGGTTCTCGATACATTTTTAATGCTGCCGCTACCGCGGCAGCATTAAAAACACTCAAACTGACAAACGAACTATTTTATTTCTAATAGGACAATGTCATATTCTGAATCTATTTGAACGCGACCGTCAATCACCTTTGACTCTTGTTTTGAATACGCATCTCGCACTGTTGAACCTTCCTTAAACACCCGAGATACGTCTAAGGTTTTTATTCCCGTTGACAACTCAAGACCTACTACAACAACATCTTCAAAATCATCATTTTTGTAACTTCTATAGAACATATAAGGACTTTCGGTAATCATTTGATGCACGCCAGCGCCAACTGCAGGATGATTTTTCCTGAACTGTCCCAACTTCTGCCAATGATTTAAAACACTTTTTGTATGGGCTTCAGAAGTGATGCTTTCCCAATTCATAAACGAACGCAAGGTCGCGTCTCCCACAGTGCCTTCTATAACCAACGCCCTTGCGGATTCATCACCATAATACACTTGTGATGTTCCAGGAGCTAATAACAGCTTGGTAGCGGTTTCAAAAGGTTTTTCCCTGTTGGCATCAAAAGGTTGGCCATCATCATGAGATGATAAGTAATTCAATACTCCATACCCTTTTAAAGGATTTTGAAGAGCATCCGTATATTTTTTAAAGAGTTGTTCGTAGCTTAACTGGGCTGCATCATATTTAAACTCAAAATTAATCAAACTGTTAAAAGCCTTATCAAAATAATTGATGTGTTTTCCGCCTAAGTCATACGCTTTCCCTGAGGATACGCCATAGCCATAAACTTCCCCAACCAAATAAAAATCATTCGCATCTAATACCGCTTCTGGATTATTGGTTTTCCATTGATTAAAGGCATAATCACATGCTACTTTAAATTCTTGCCAAACGGATTCCTCCGTATGTTTTACGGTGTCTACGCGATAGCCATCAATACCATATTCCGTAATATAATCGGTAAGCCATTTCATGATATAAAATCGCGGGGCTCTAGGATGGCCAGTTCGTTCAAAAAACGCATCCAATTCTGCTACCTCTTGGTCATAACGTCCTTCTGCCTTCCATTTTTCCACAAGTTGCGGTGGCAATGCGACGTTTTCATTACTTTCCGTTCTAATGTCCGGTAAATTTTGAACCAACGTACACGAAACAGTCGCATCATACGAGCTATAATCGCAGGTAGGATCAGTACGTACCCACTCGTCTGGCCAAACCGGATCTACAGGTGTGACAGGCCCGGTATGATTGATTACCGCGTCCAACACCACGCGAATCCCTTTACTGTGCGCCGCATCCACCAATGCTTTTAAATCTTCCTTTGTTCCAAAATTTGGATCAATTGCTGTCCAATCTTTGGTCCAATAGCCGTGAAATCCATAGGTAACACCCGTACCTTCATCAGTTCCTCCGTGGATTTGCTCCACAATAGGTGTCATCCAAATGGCATTGACACCAAGGTCCGAAAAATAACCTTCTTCAATTTTTTGGGTGATGCCTTTTAAGTCGCCGCCTTCAAAACCTCTCAATTCCCCTACTTCCTGCGTCCGATCAAAATTCACGTCGTTGGTACTATCGCCATTATGAAATCGATCGGTCAACAAAAAATATAAATTAGCGCCTTCCCAAACGAAAGGCGCATTAGTCTTCTCTTCCATGCTCACTCGCGAATTTTCTTCTTGACAACCCATCAGAACAAAACCACAAAGCAAGCACACTAAAACTTTTGACATGCTTAGTTGGTTAAAATTTTATATTCCCAAGGTTTTAAAACAATGTTCTCCTTTTTCAATTCTAACTTTTTGCCTTGGATATAATCCGTAAAACTTCCTTCGAGCGGTGCCGCAACGGATTGCTCTTTATCAGAAAAATTCCCAATAAAGGTTACGGTTTGATCATCTTTTGCACGCTGAAATGCCAAAACTTTAGCATTAGCAGTTTCCAAATTGGTGTACGATGCTGGATTCTTTCCACCGTTTAAAGCTGGATTTGTATTTTTCAACGCACCAAGTTTTTCAAGTAATGGCCACATTGTTTTTTTCGTTTTCGGAATTGAATCTTTTTCAAAAAACTTTAATCTGTGGTCCATATCATACTCCATACCTGAATAAATAAGCGGCATTCCAGGAATCACATAACTAAACGCGGTCATTAAAGGTGCCGCTTCTTTCATGCGCTCATTAATGGTACCACTCCAAGAATTTTCATCATGATTGGTCACAAAATTCATCATGATATCATTCTTTTCGTATAACGAATCGATTTGCGCCTTACGATTGTTCCAAGCGTCTAATCCTTTCTTTCCTTGTGCCAAATCATTCATAATATGGTGCGTATCCCAACCGTAAACCATATCAAAAAGACCATCTTTAGCCAATTCTGGCTCCCAAGCTTCTGCAAGCATAAAAATATCTTTGGTCGCTCTTAGTTGCGGAATAGCTTCCTCCCAGAAATCAGTAGGCACTGAACCCGCTACATCACATCTAAAGCCATCTACGCCTTCTTCCATTAACCAATATTGCATGTCAGCAATCATCTCTTTGCGCATGTCTTTATTGTCATAATTAAGGTCGGCAACATCCGTCCAATCCGTTCCTTCTGGATAAGTGATGTTTCCATCTTTATCCTTTGTATAGTAATCCGGATGGTTTTTGATCCACTCATGATCCCATCCCGTATGGTTTGGTACCCAATCTAAAATGACATACATGCCATTGTCGTGCGCCGTTTTGATTAAATTTCTAAAGTCTTCAATGGTTCCAAATTCTGGATTGATTTTAGTAAAATCAGAGACCGCATAATAGCTGCCCAAGTATTTTGATTGTTCCGCTTCAGGAAAATCTGAGGCGAATTTGCTGTCTGCTCCGCCTGTCGCTTTACGATTGGTCTCGCTAATTGGAAAAATTGGCATCAACCAAATGACTTTTACACCCAATTGTTTTAACTGCGGAATGTCTTTAGTGAATTCGTCAAAATGTCCCGAAGGCGAGTATTGACGAATATTGGCTTCATAAATCACCCCGGTCTCTAGAACGTCGTCAGTGATCGGTTGAAATGTTTCCTGAGTATTTTCAATGACTGTTAAGTCTTTTTTCGGTTCTTCCTTGCAGGCCGTAATCAGCATTAAACTGAAGGCTGCTAACATAATTTTTTTCATGTGTAGTTACTTTAATTTGATGTTTAGTTTTAAATCTTTTGCCGTGTTCCATTCCAAAGGAATGGTCACCGTATTGTTATCTTCGTTATAATCGAATGCTATTCTCTTGCGGTTTAATTTGATCCATTTTGGCTTAGCGGTGATTTGGTGCACCACAAGATCAATCTGCTTAGATTGCGCTGTGTATGCCGATCCAACCTCAGCTTCAAATTCGATTTCAATTTTAGAACGAGTCGTTTCTGATTCGAAGTTCAGTAGTTCATAATTGCCGTTTTCATAGGCATTGGCAGTTACGCCGTCATCATTATACAATTGCCCCTTACTTTCTTCAACAGATGCGTCATGATAATAATGTAATTCAAATTTATTTCCATCGTAATCCTTGGTACTTTGCATTGGGTTTGCCATCGGAATGAATGCGCCTGCACGCACAAAGGTTGGAATGTTATCTTCAACCACGTTGACGGTTGCTGATTGTCCGCCATCAAATTTGTTGCCGGTATAAAAGTCAAACCAAGTGTTGTTTTTAGGGAAATAAATGTCTTTGCTAATCACTTTTGAATTCATAATTGGTGACACCAGAAAATCATCTCCCCAAAAATAAGTGGACGCGTCTGTCTTAAGCGCCTCAGTAGTGTCTTCAAAAAACAACGGACGCATTAATGGGGTGCCATTTTTATGGTTTTGAAAACTCAAATGGTAATTATAGGGCAGTAATTGATAGCGTAATTCGATAGATTTTTTCGCCAAAACTTTGGTATGCTCATCCCAAAAAACAGGTTCTGCAGGCACATCTTCTTGCGCATGCGGACGGTAAATTGGTTGGAAAACGCCGTATTGCAACCAACGCGTATAGAGTTCCGGATCTTGAAGATTCCCCGCAAATCCGCCCAAATCAGAGTGCATATAGCCTAAGCCTTGCATGCCCATTTGAAGCGCAATTTCCGGTTGACTTTGTAAACCGCCCCAAGTTCTGTTGACATCGCCTGACCACGGAATCATACCAAAACGCTGCGAGCCCGAATAGCCTGCACGCATTAAAATAAAAGGACGTTGGTTAGGGAAGTCGGCTTTGTATCCTTCTGAAATCAAGCGCGCCCAATCGTGACCGTAAGTATTGTGGATCTCATCTGCCGTTCCTGTGGCATGCAATAAGTCTGAAGGATGAACTTCAGGTTCGCCCAAATCGCCCCAAATGCCGGTCACACCCATATCGGCGAGTCCTTTATAAATGTCCCAAAACCAGGTTTTCCCTTTCGGATTATAAATATCGATCAGTCCCGTATTGCCAAAATAAAAATCATAAGTAAATGGATTTCCGATCGAATCTTTAGCCAGTATATCTTTTTCAACAGCCTCTTGCCAACGCTTCGAAGTGGTCAATACAAAGGGTTCTGAAACCAACACCATGTTCACATGATCAGATTTTAAGTTTTTAATCATTTGGGTTGGATTTGGAAACGAATCTTTTAAAAATTCTAAATTCCCCATATGGCCTTGAATGTCTTTCCCAAACCAAAAAATATCGATGATGATGGCATCTAACGGAATTTCTTCATTCCTGAATTTCTGAACAGTCGCTTCTACTTCTTTTTGCGAATGGTAACCAAATCGGCTGGAAAAATTCCCCAAAGCCCAACGTGGCAGCAACGGTTGCTTTCCGGTTAAATCGGTATAACTATCGATCAAATCGGTCCATGAATCGCCAACAATAACCTGGTAGGTCTTTCTACCCGAGATTGTTTCATAAGTTAAGGTATTGTCTTTGTGGCTGTCCAAATCTAAAAATCCGATAGGCGCATTATCAAAATGGACCATATAAGTATTGGAAGACATCACAATCGGCATGGTGTAATTCATCAATTCAGAATGGGTTTCATAGCCATAATGCGCACGGTTATAAAGCTCCAATCGGTAGCCACGGCGGTTCATACCTAAAGCGCGTGCACCACCACCATAAAGAACTTCGTCCTTCCTCAGATTGAATTGAATGGTTTCTAAACTGTCATTTTTAACATAGCCTTTTTTCTCAGAAATGACGGGTTTGCCTTTATAACTGTACGAAATTTGAAACGGCTGTTTTTGGATATTTACCGTAATCCCCTCTGTTTGCAATTGAAACGCGTCACCAACATTAAGAAACTTCGCTTTTATTGGTTTTGGTTCTAAAACCACCGCGTGCGAATTGGGATTGTAAACTTCTCCTGCTGGAATAAAAGTGTTTTCAATGATGTGCTCACTAAACGGTGTGATTTTATAAATGCCGTCGTTCACTCTTATCTCCAAAACATTGTTTTTGTAAGTGATGGATTCGAAAATTCGATTCGGATTTTGGGAGTATCCGAGGGTAATGGAGAGCAGGAATGTTAATACTATGTACTGTTTCATATATTGTGATTTACCCTTCTGCCTTTAATTCCTTACCGGGAATTAAAGGCACCTTCCCTTGAAATAAGGGAAGAAATTAGATGATATTTTAGTTATTAGACACTTCGGGATCAAAACCTGTGAGGTCTTCAATTCTGATATTTACTCAGTCTTCTTCAACAAAAACGTCAATGGAATGTGTAGTCGTTTTTGCCACGAGACTTCCGTATGTTCAGCGCCTTCAAACTTCAAATTTCTAAAGTTTGATGGGCCGTATCCTTTATCTTTAAATATTTTATCGACTGTTGGCGCGTATTTAAGATAGAATTTATCCATAGTTTCGGTGCCATAATCAAAATAGAACCTGTGTGTTTTTGGAGACGGCACATTATCTTCCATATATTCAAAAAAAGTATCGGCCAACACATTGTTATCGTTAGGGTTTCCGCCTGGCCAATGGGTAGACAAACACGCGGCAGCACCAAAAACTTCCGGATATTCGCAAACGGCATACATAGAAATCAATCCGCCCATACTGGAACCTGCCACTACCGTGTTTTCTCTATCGGTCAACACAGAATAGTTGGCATCCACATAAGGTTTCAATTCGTGCACCAGAAACCCTAAATAATTATTGGAAGTAACCGAATCCAGTTTAAAATTGTTCAAACGTGCTTCTTCAAATAGAGAATCCTGAACCGATCTTGAAAGCGATTCAAAAGGTTTTTGAGGAAAATATTCGCTGTGGCGTAACGCGTTAATATTAAATGGTGCCACCACAATAAAATCTTTGGTAATGCTATCTGTCATCAATTTAGCACACACCTCATCAACCTTCCATTCTTCATTATTCCAAGTGATTTTACTATCAAATAACATCTGGCCGTCGTGCATATACAAAACGGCATATTTTTTACTCTCAGAATAGCTCTTTGGTAACCAAATATCCACTTTTCTTGGTGGAATGTAATTGGATGGAAAGTCATCAATGCGCAGTAAAGTACCGCCTGCAAAATCGCCTTCAATAATTTCTGCAACCACTTTTGACGTGTCCGCAGGTTTTATTTTGGCTTTTTTAGTAGTGGTATTGCAAGACACCAAAACAGCGAAAATAATCAGTATATAAATGCTTTTTTTCATAGTTATAAATACATCTCCGACTGCTTCAAGTATTCAATTAGCTGGAGAACGTAGGCTGTTTAAAATTCAATTATCATTGCGGTTTTACCAGCAACCTGCAAGGTGTTTTCTAAAGAAATCTGCTGTTCTGAAATAATATCTCTTCCTGATTTATGTGTTGTGATCATTTCCTTAAAACGGTTCAGCTTTAATGTCTGCGCATTAGGATTGTTATTGATCACTACCATCACACGTTCATCGTCTGTATATCTAAAATAAACATACACATTATTTTCAGGCACGAACTGCATGGTTTTTCCTGTATGGATGGCCGATTTCGATTTTCTCCAATTGAAAATTTTCTTCGAAAACTCAAAGAAACCAGTTTGCCCCGGCGTTCGTCCTTCCGCGGTAAATGCATTGATGGGATCACCTTTCCATCCTCCAGGAAAATCGTGACGGATATCCCCATCGCCTTTTAAATCCTTATTGCCGCCCATTCCCAATTCGTCGCCATAATACACCTGCGGAATACCTCTAACCGTAGCAATCATGGTCATGATCATTTTATAGGTGTTGAGATCTGCTTTATAAATTTCATTGATCCGATTGGTATCATGGTTTCCAGCAAACACAAGAATATTATTGATGTCTGGGTATAGAAAATCGTTGGCAAAATTCTCGTAGGCTCTTAACATGCCCTTATCCCATCCTTGTTCATCTTCAGCAAACATCACCATAAGCGCATCATGAAGCGTAAAGTCCATGACCGTTGGCAAATGCGAATTGTAATTATCTATAGCCCCAATCTTGCTATCCCTTTGCCAATAGGCCATTTGCGCCTGATTGTGCATCCAGACCTCGCCGGCAATATTAAAATTAGGATATTCATCCATAATGGCTTTTGTCCATTTTGCAATGCCTTCCTTATCATTGTACGAGTAGGTATCCACGCGGAACCCGTCCAAATCAGCAAATTCAACCCACCATATCGCATTTTGAATCAAATAATTTAGCACCAACGGATTTTTCTGATTGATATCTGGCATGGTCGTATCAAACCAACCGTTCATACAGGCTTCTTTGTCGGCTTCAGAGGCATTCGAATCAAACTGGGTGGTCATTCTGTAACTACTGCGCTGAAATCCGTTAACGCCTGAATCCCAATAATGAATCCAATCTTTGGTTGGCAAATCTTGAATCATCCAATGTTTGCTGCCCCAATGGTTGGTTACATAATCCATAATGAGTTTCATGTCGCGTTTGTGCATTTCAGAAGCCAATCGCTTGTAATCATCATTGCTACCATAACGCGGATCTATCTTATAATAATCACTTTGCGCGTAGGTGTGGTACGAATAGATAGGCTCATTGTCTTCCAATAACGGCGTACTCCAAAGTGCTGTAACACCCAATTCATCCAGATAATCCAGATGATTGATGATGCCTTGAATGTCGCCACCATGACGTCCCGAGAGCTCTGTTCTGTTCACTTCTTCAACGGTATCGTCAGTGCTGTCGTTGTCAGAATTCCCATTGGCGAATCGATCTGGCATCACCAAATAAATCAAATCACTCGAATCAAAACCTTTTCTTGCAGACGAATTTTCGCGGCGCGCTTTTATCTCATAAGACTGCTTACCGACAATCTTCTTATCCTTTAAAAATTGCAACTCGTAGGTGCCCGCAGCAATATTTTTAGTGTTGATGGTAACGAACAAGTAATTTGGGTTTTCGGTTTTGACGACATCCGTAATTTGAATCGTGTTTGAAAACTTCACCTCATATTGAGCGATGTCTTTACCATACAGCATTAATTGCACATCAGAATGCTGCATCCCTGCCCACCAAAATGGCGGTTCTATCTTCTCTACCTGTGCAAAAACTGTCATGGTTAAAAATACCATTAAAATGGCTATCAAATTCTTCATGTCATCTCAATTTTAAATTATTTACAGAATTATAATTGGTTTACACCGTCAAGACCTGCTGTGGATTCACGGTTACCTCTTTTCCGTTGATCAGGATCGCCATAGCTTGATCACCTTCTAATTCAAAAGACGTCTCGTTTTTGGACACACTAATTTTAAGAATTTGATTTCTGAAATTAATTTTGAACGAGTAGGCATCCCATTGCTCCGGGATTTTAGGTATAAACGATAACTTGTTATCAATAACCCGCATCCCGCCAAATCCTTCAACAATACTCATCCAAGTACCCGCCATAGAGGTAATGTGCAATCCTTCTTCTACTTCGTGATTGTAATCATCCAAATCCAATCGGGAGGTTCTTAAATAAAACTGATACGCCTGTTCCATTCTGCCCAATTTAGCCGCCTGAATACTATGCACACAAGGTGATAAGGAGCTTTCATGAACCGTAAATGGCTCGTAAAAATCGAAGTGACGTTCCAATTCTTCTGTGGAAAATTGATCTTCAAAAAAATAAAATCCTTGTAACGTATCGGCTTGTTTGATGTAAGGCGAACGTAAAATGCGGTCCCAAGACCACTTTTGGTTGATAGGACGTTCTGATTTTGGCAAATCTTTTACGGTAATCAATTCCTTATCCAAGAATCCATCTTGTTGCAAGTACACATCATGCTCCTCTGAATACGGATAATACATGTTGCTGGCCACTTGCGCCCAATCAGATAGTTCTTCTTCGGTCAATTTCACCTTATCAATCACGCGAATCAAATCAGCAGCATAGTCCTCCTTCATCTTAGAAATTGTTTCTAAGGTGTAGTTCAGACACCACTGTGCGATATAATTGGTATAAAAGTTATTGTTGATGTTGTTTTCATACTCATTAGGACCCGTAACACCTAAAATGACATACTTGTTTCTAAGTGTCGAAAAGGTAGCGCGTTGTTTCCAAAAACGAGCGATGGCGATAAGCACTTCCAATCCTTTTTCTGGGATGTAACTGAAGTCGCCGGTAAACCGGTGGTAATTGAAAATGGCAAAGGCAATAGCCCCATTACGGTGAATTTCCTCAAAAGTAATTTCCCACTCGTTATGGCATTCTTCCCCGTTCATGGTCACCATTGGGTAAAGTGCAGCCCCGTTTTTGAATCCGAGTTTTTCAGCATTTTCAATGGCTTTTCCTAAGTGATTGTAGCGATACTCCAATAAATTACGTGCTACTTTTTGATCCTTGGTCGCCATATAAAACGGAATGCAATACGCTTCCGTATCCCAATAGGTACTACCGCCGTATTTCTCACCAGTAAAACCTTTCGGACCAATATTCAGGCGTGCATCTTTGCCCAAATAGGTATGGTTTAATTGCATGATGTTAAATCGGATGCCTTGTTGTGCTTTCACATCGCCATCAATGGTGATGTCTGACATTTTCCAAATTTTAGCCCACGCTTCCTTTTGTTGTGCCAACATCTGATCAAAACCAATCTCTGCAGCTTTAGCTAAGGTGTTTTGCGCCACCGAAACCAATTCATTTTTATCGTGATTTCTGTCGACAGTATACCCACCAAACTTGGTCATGGTAACCGTATCGCCTTTGGCAACCTTTGAAGTGTAGGAAAAAGATATTGTATGCTCAGATTTTGAAATTGATGGCGTTTCATTTAAAACCTCTCCGTTTAAAGACAATTCCGTTTGCATTGCAGTACACACATGAAATTTCGTTTTCATGGTATGCGATAAAATGAACGCTTGTGATCCTTCAGAAGTAACGCTTAGCGTATTCCAGAATTTATCGTCCCAATTGCTGTCTTCATTGGTAATGCCAGCATCTAAATATGGTTCAAACACAATGTCCGCCGCGCTATTTAACGCCGTCACATGATATTGAATGACGCCAACTTCATCCATGTCAAGACTTAAAAAACGCTTAGCATCTACCTTAAGCGCGATGCCGTTTTGAAGAGTTACTTCAAAAGTTCTGGATAACCAACCTTCTTGCATGTTGAGTTCCCTTCTAAAGTTTCTGACTTCCTTACAAGTTGCTAAATCTAGTGCTTCGCCATTAATAGTGACGTTGATTCCAATCCAATTTGGAGCGTTGAGCACCTTGGCAAAATATTCCGGATAGCCGTTTTTCCACCACCCGACACGGGTTTTGTCTGGATAATAAACGCCGGCAATATAATTGCCTTGAAAAGTACTTCCTGAATACTGCTCTTCAAAATTGGCACGTTGCCCCATGGCACCATTACCAATACTAAAAATACTTTCAGAAGATTTGACACGTTCGGCATCAAAGCCTTCTTCTATAATGGACCAATTGTTTGGTTGTATATAATCTTGATTCATTTTTTTAATAGATATGAGAATTTAGAATTAAGACCGCTTCGCTTTTAGAATGCGCGTCAGTTTCTCTTCAAAATTCTTTGTGTTTATGTTTTAACCCCATTGGACGCTATTATTTTTCAAGCACCACAATGAAGTTCTCTGTTATTTTTTACGACTCTCTGCTTAAAACTCAGTACTAACAATTTTTACGAGTTATCAATTTTTTCAAAAACTCAGCATCCATTTCCTGAAAACCTGCAAAGACGAAATCGGCTTCGTGAAGGGTTTCTTTATCGCCAATCCCGATAGATACCATGCCAGCAGCGTTGGCTGCTTGAATTCCGGCAACGGCATCTTCAAAAACGATGCAATCTTTAGGAGCAACCTGTAATTGTTCTGCTGATTTTAAAAATACTTCCGGATCTGGTTTTGCTTTGGTCACATCGTTACCGTCTACAATGACATCAAATTTTGATAGGATATTGACTTTTTCTAAGATCATTCGGGCATTTTTACTTGCGGAACCTAAGGCGATATGTTGTTCTGCCGCTCTTAAAAAATCTAAGGTTTTTGTCACATCAGGAAGAATTTCTTGTTCGTCCATCGTGTCGATATACGTCAGGTAATCTTCATTTTTAAGTCCCATGAGTCTCGTAAACTCAGCCTCACTAATGGTTTTATTACCCCAAGCCAGAATCTTCTCTAAAGATTTGATTCTGCTGACGCCTTTCAATTGTTCATTTTGCTCGTGGGTAAAATCGACTCCAATTCCGTTAGCCAATTTTTTCCATGCCAGAAAGTGATATTTTGCGGTATCTACAATAACACCGTCCAAATCGAATATAAATGCTTTTTTAGTCATGCTTTAAAGTCAAATCTTTTTTGTCGTTAATTTTAAATGCTAAAATTCCGGCGATAATAAAGCTTACCCCACTCACCATTATGGCATAGATAGCTTCGTTGTTGTAGGCGTATTTCACTAAAGGCCCACCGATAATCCCGTTGATAATTTGTGGCACTACAATGAAGAAATTGAAAATCCCCATATACACTCCCATTTTTTTTGGCGTGATAGATCCAGCCAACATGGCATAAGGCATAGCGAGAATACTGGCCCAGGCAATTCCGATAAATACCATGGATAATATCAGCCAATCTTCGTTTGGCATAAAATAGATAGACAACAAGCCTATTCCTCCAATAAAAAGTGAGTATGCGTGTGTTTTTTTTCTGGATAATTTCTTGGCAATTGCCGGCAATAAGAAGGCGAAAATAGCGGAGATCCCGTTATACACCCCAAATAAGATGCCCACCCAGTTTCCTGCTTCCTGGTAGGTTTCACTGCTGGAGTCTGTTGATGGTAATCCGTAAATATGCTGTGCAATGGCTGGTACGGCAAATACCCACATGCCGAACAAGGCAAACCACGAGAAGAATTGCACCCAACTTAATTGGCGCATTGTTTCTGGCATTTTCTTGAAATCTTCAAAAATGTCGGATAGTTTTGCTTTGTGGACGATGCCATCATCAGCTGTTATTTTGTGATGTGCTTTAGCGTCTTCAAATTGCTGTAATTCTTCTGGAGAATATTCTTTTGTGGTAAAAATGGTCACTAAAATAGAACCGATTAAAACCCCAGCCCCAATTACAAACGACCATAAAAGGTTGGCAGGAACTGATCCGTCAGGAGAGGTTTGTGCCATCCCAAACCAATTGGTCAACACCCAAGGCAACCACGATCCGATAACTGCTCCAATACCGATTAAAGCGGTTTGGATACTAAAGCCTTTGGTAGTCTGTTCGTCAGAAAGATTGTCTGCCACCAATGCTCGGAATGGTTCCATGGCAATGTTAAAGGAGGCATCCATTATCATGAGCATTCCGGCACCAACCCATAAGGCTGGTAAAATGGCGATCATAAAATCAGCTTGCGGAATAAAAATCATTCCCACTGAAGCAAGTACCGCACCTAACAGGAAAAATGGTTTCCTTCGGCCGAATCTTGTCCATGTGTTGTCGCTATAATGCCCAATAATAGGTTGGACAATTAAGCCCATCAGTGGAGCTACGAGCCAAAACCATGACAGTTCGTGCACATCGGCGCCAAAAATTTGAAGTATTCTGCTGGCATTAGCATTTTGTAGGGCAAAACCCATCTGGATTCCCAGAAAACCAAAACTCATGTTCCAGATTTCCCAAAATCCTAGCGTACGCTTTTTCATTAATAGTATGTTTAGATTAATACTATTGACAAGCGATAAAACTTATCAAAACTTATTTGTAAGAAGTGAAAATAAAGTTTTGATTACGCGGTAAAGATAGTAAAGTTTTTAAATCTGCACTATTTATTTTATTTGGTAGAGTTTCTTTCTACGAGTTCTGTCTCAATCACAACGGTCGTATAATGCTCCTCTTCATCCTCCCGTTCTAGGTTGTCTATCAGCAATTCAGCTGCTTTTTCACCCATTTGTTGTCCGTGTTGATTAACCGTGGTCAAGCTAGGTGTGGCGTGCTTGGAAAGCACTCCATCAGTAAAGCCAATAAACTGTATATCCTCCGGAATTTTCATTCCTAAATTACGCGCCACCTTCATAGCGATAATGGCGTAGAGTTCATTTACAGCAAAAACACCATCTATTTTTTTATTTCTTTTAAACAAATCCTCAATTTCTCGTTCTAAAGATTCTAAATGGTCTTCAGAAACCAGTTCGTCATCCACCTTTAAAATCAAATCTGTTTCCGGGCTCATTTTAAATTCCTCTAATGCATCTAAATAACCCTGAGTTCTCAGCTTTCCTACACTGACATAATCTTTTGTTGTAATAATAGCCACATGTTTGCAGCCACTAGACAAGAGCTTCATGACTGCATTTTTCGAGCCCTTAGAATCGTCAATAATAACTTTATCGCAATGGATTTCATTCACGATACGATCAAACATCACAATAGGCATTCCCTGACTGATAGTTTCTTTAAAATGGTGGTAATCTTGCTGTTGTAATGTTTCTTTTGAAATAGACAGTATGAAACCGTCAATGCTGCCATTCGCCAACATTTGCATATTAATCACCTCTTTATCAAAAGATTCATTAGACAACCCAACAATAACATTGTACCCGCGTTTATTGGCCACTAACTCGATTCCTCTAATGACTTTGGAAAAAAAATGATGGACGATTTCCGGAATAATAACTCCTATGGTTTTCGTTTTTCTGTTTTTTAAACTTAAGGCTATATTATTGGGACGGTAATTGTAAAGTTTTGCAAAGGCCTGAACTTTTTGCCGCGTATCTTCACTAATTTCAATACTATCCCGCAAAGCTTTGGAGACAGTGGAGATAGACACGTCTAGTTCTCTTGCAATTTGTTTTAAAGTGATTTTTTTTTTCATAATTATAGCTGTCTCGAACCGCTTATTTTAACGCTGATAAGGTAATAATAAAGCTTAACATTAAAAACGCGTAAATTCTAATGTATGAAATTACTAATGATTTTAATTTTTTTTATGGATATTTAGGTAAAAACCCTTGATAACAAAAAAGTTGTCAACACGAAAACGTTTTCGCTGATTATCTGATAATGATAAACCGATTAATGACACAAAATTTACATAGCTTTAACCCAAGAAGTGAAAATATAAGTGAATTATTAAAACAATTAACTTTAAAAATAGTGTATGAAAACATTTTTAAATAGCATGCTGTTATTGGTATTTTTAATACCCACAGTCATGTGGTCGCAAACCACTGTTTCTGGGACTGTAACAGATCAGGCTAACGTGCCCTTGCCGGGCGTAAATATTTTAATTAAAGGAACAAATACAGGAACAACGACTGATTTTGATGGGAATTATAGCATCAGCGCGAAAAACGGCGATGTGATTGTATTCTCCTATGTTGGTTTTAAATTGCAAGAATTTAATTATAACGGCCAACAACCCCTGAATGTAACACTTGCTGAAGATACTGCTTTGTTAGACGAAATCGTATTGATTGGATACGGATCTACTACAAAACAGGATGCTACTGGGTCAGTTGAAAAAGTAAGCGAGAAAGAATTCAATCAAGGTGCTATCGTTTCTCCAGAACAATTACTGGCAGGGAAATCTGCCGGTGTTCGTATTACTTCTGGCGGTGGAGATCCGGGTGGTGGATCTGAAATTAGAATTAGAGGTGGTGCGTCATTATCAGCTAACAATTCCCCTTTGATAGTCATTGATGGTTTACCGTTAGATCAACGCGGTGTACAAGGTGTGAGAAATCAATTAAACGCTATTAACCCAAATGACATTGAAGATTTTGTTGTATTGAAAGATGCCTCGGCAACAGCAATTTATGGTTCCCGTGCGTCAAATGGTGTAATTTTAATTACTACTAAGAAAGGTAAGACAAATGCACCTTTAAAAGTGGAATACGATCTTAAAGCATCTGTTGCCCAAGTAACTGACTTTGTAGATGTATTAACAGCCAATGAGTTTAGAGCTATTGCTGAGACAGATACCAATTTTGATGGAAGCTTGCTAGGAAACGCTAGTACAGATTGGCAAAAACAAATTTATCAAACCGCTGTTGGTGCCATTCATAACGTTACTGTTTCTCAAGGTTTTGACAGTTTTAATTTCCGTGCCAACGTAAACCATACCTCACAACAAGGGGTTTTGACTGGCGATTTATATGAGCGTAACTCGGTAAATCTCTCGGCAGTTAAACGCCTATTGGATAATGACCTAAAGCTTACCTTAACTACAAAAGGAATATTAGATGATAATAAATATGCTGACAAAGGTGCTATTGGGTCTGCAATCGGTTTTGACCCCACACATCAAGTGTACAATGCTGATGGCTCCTACTTTCAGTATGTAGGCCAAAGTTTGGCATTGGTTAATCCTGTATTCTCTTTGGACAACAATAATAATAGAGCGCGTAATAAACGGAATATTACCAATTTTAATATTGATTATAACCTTCCGTTCTTGGAGGGTTTAAAGTTCAACTTAAATGCTGGTCTTGATTATTCTGAATTATCCGGAAAGGAATACAGATTGGCTAGCCCAACAAATCCAGGAGGTTTTAATTATGAAAATTTTTATGAAGGTTTTAATAGAAACTCTTTGTTAGATTTCTTCTTCAATTATAAAACAGATTTAACGTCTCTTAACACAAAGATCGATTTGACCGCTGGACATTCCTATCAAGAATTCTTCATCAAATCTGACCGTAGTGAAACCGAAACTGCTGGGAATTTAATAGCGCGTGAAACCATTATTAATAGAAATGCCTTAGAATCCTATTTTGCACGTGCAAGTTTTGACATTGCTAACAAGTATTTGTTATCATTAACTGTAAGACGTGATGGTTCTTCCCGTTTTGGCGAGAAGAATAGATGGAGTACCTTCCCTGGTGTTTCTGCAGGTTGGAAACTAAGTAATGAAGCATTTTTGCAAAATTCTATTTTCTCAAACCTAAAACTAAGAGCAGGTTGGGGTAAAACAGGTCAGCAAGAAATTGGCCAGAATTACGGTTATTTAGGAGTCTATACTCCAGGAAGATCTGATGCAAGTGTTCAGTTTGGTTATAACAACGGCGTTCCACAATATGTGAATACGCTGCGCCCTGAAGAGTTTGATGAAAACTTGAAATGGGAGGAAACATCTCAATACAACGTTGCTCTAGACTTTGGTTTATTTAATGAACGCCTAACAGGTACTGTAGATGCTTATTATAGAGAAACCAATGATTTGTTGGCAACTATTCCAACAGCAGCAGGCTCTAACTTGTCAGATTTATTAACCACCAACGTCGGCTCAGTATTAAGTAAAGGTATTGAGTTTAGTTTGAATGGTGCCTTAGCAAGGTCTGAAGATTTTAATTGGGATATGGCCTTCAATGCGACCTTACAAGAAAACAAGATTACGAAGCTATCGTTGGGTAATGACCCTAATTTCTTTATCGCTCAAGGTGGAATTAGTGGTGGTGTTGGCAACAACATTCAATTGTGGAGAGAAGGCTTAGACCCATCTACGTTTTACGTATTTAGACAAGTTTATGACACAGCAGGAAAACCAATTGAAGGTGCCTATGTAGATGTTAATGGTGATAACCAAATAACAGAAGCTGACAAACAAGCCTATAAAAAAGCATCACCTGATGCTTATTTAGGATTCACTAACACGTTAAACTATAAAAACTTAGATTTCAGTTTTACGTTTAGAGGAAGCTTAGGAAATTATATGTATAATAATGTCGCTTCAGACAGAGGTAATATAACCACTGTAAATGATGCTCCGGGACAATATTACGTTAATGCTCACTCTAGTGTTTTGACTACCAATTTTCAAAAACAAGTCTTATTTTCTGATTACCACATCAGAAGAGCTGATTTTGTAAAATTAGATAACGTGTCTCTAGGCTATCTGGTTCCTGGTGAAAATTTAAATTTGAGACTGTCGCTAACAGCTACAAATTTATTCACCATTACTGAATACGAAGGTTTGGATCCAGAAATTTCCAATGGTATAGATAATAATTTCTATCCAAGACCACAAACCTATGTACTAGGCTTAAATTTTACTTTTTAATATCATGAATAATAATATTAAACACAATGTTATGTTAAGAACAATTAAAACAATCTTTATCGCTTTCACGCTCGTGTTTTTTGCACAGTCGTGTGAGAGTGAATTAGATTTGCAACCTGAAGACAATCGTCTTACAGCAGATGCTGCCTTTGAAGAGCCTGGAGCCTACAAGGCTTTTTTAGCCAAATTATATGCAGGCCTTTCTGTAAGTGGACAACAAGGTCCTGCAGGCGATCCTGATTTGTCAGGATTAGATGAAGGGTTTTCCAACTATTTACGCTTGTACTGGTCAATGCAAGAGCTAACCACTGACGAAGCCGTAATAGGATGGAATGATGGCACTATTAAAGACTTACACGCTCAAACATGGACCTCAGGTAATGAATTTATCCGTACCATGTACAGCAGAATTTTTTATCAAGTGGCGTTAACCAATGAATTTTTACGTCAAACATCAGACAAAAAACTGGATGCGAGAGGTACTGAGTCAAATTTACGTAGTGAGATTCAAAAATACAGAGCGGAAGCGCGTTTTTTAAGAGCTTTAACCTACTGGCACGCATTAGATTTATTTGGTAATGTGCCATTTGTAACTGAAAAAGATCCTATTGGTGCATTTTTACCAACACAAATCAAAAGTAAAGACCTGTATAGTTATATAGAAACAGAACTGCTTGCCATAGAGAATGAGATTATTGGTGCACGAGAAAATGATTACGGTAGAGCTGATCAGGCTGCGGTTTGGATGTTGCTTTCTAAATTGTATTTAAATGCGGAAGTCTATATTGAATCTCCACAGTATGATAAAGTAATTACCTATACGACCAAAGTTATTGATGCAGGGTATAGCATTGCTGACAACCCATACTACCAATTGTTTTTAGCTGATAATGACACTAATGGGACACAATCAGAAGTTATTTTTCCAATTACATTTGATGGGTTAAAAACACAGTCATATGGAGGAATGACCTTTTTAATTCACGCCTCGGTAGGTGGTAGTATGGTTCCAGCCGAATTTGGTATTAACGGCGGATGGGCTGGTCTTAGAACGACCTCCAAACTGGTAGAACAATTTCCTGGAGAAGCAAACTCTGCTGATAAAAGAGCATTGTTCCATACAGATGGCCAAACAAAGGAAATTACAAACATCTCCAACTTTACTAATGGATATGCCGTTGAAAAGTACAGAAACGTAGATGTAAATGGCGTTGCTGGTTCTGATCAAACAGGCGATTTCCCTGACACAGATTTCCCAATGTTTAGATTGGCTGATGCTTATTTAATGTATGCAGAGGCAGTCGTCAGAAATGGTGGTGGTTCAGAAGCAAACGCGGTAACATATATTAACAACTTACGTACACGCGCTTATGGCAACACCAGCGGAAATATTACCCAATCAAGTTTAACTAAAGATTTTATTCTTGCTGAACGTTCAAGAGAGTTGTATTGGGAAGCACATAGAAGAACAGATTTAATCAGATTTGGCAAATTCTCTGATCAAGGTTTATGGCCTTGGAAAGGAAATGTACCACAAGGAAAAACAACAGAATCCTTTAGAGATTTGATGCCTTTACCTTCAACAGACTTAGGAATCAACACCAACTTAACACAAAACCCAGGATATTAAAACATACACACACATGAAAAATTTTAAAATATTAAGCTTATTTATTTTAGCCATGATTGGGCTAAGTTCTTGTGAAACCGAAGATGATGTCATCTTTGTAGCTCAAGAACCTACAGGGTTTGTTTTGACCAACACCACTTTACCAGAATACATTTTAACCGCTACTACTGGAGCTAATCTTGGAGAGCGATTTACTTGGAACAGCGCAGACTTTGGCGTTCCTACAAACGTATCTTATGATTTGCAACGCTCAATTGCAGGCGATTTTAGTGATGCTGTTTTAGTAGGTACCACTACTAACAATGAAATTGCAATGACTATTGGTCAAATGATGGCTGTTGCGAAGGAAGCTGGCCTAGACGCTAATCCTACAACTCCTGCTCCAAATACAGGTGCATTTGCTGTAAGGGTTCGTGCTTATGTTGGTAATGGTGGATCTGAAGTATTTTCTGATGCCAAAACAATTTCTGTAAAATTACAGGAAGCTACAGTAGAAAGCGGTGTTACTGAATCTACTTGGGGCATTGTTGGTTCTGCTGCACCAAATGGTTGGGATGGTCCTGATGCCAAATTCTATACCACTTCAGAAAACAATGTTATTGTAGCTTATGTGACTTTAAAAGAAGGTGAAATTAAATTCCGTGAAAACAACACATGGGGTGGCGATTTCGGTGATGTTGACGCCAATGGCATCTTAGATCAGGAGGCAGAAAACAATATTAAAGTTAAGGCGGGCACTTACAAAGTAACCATTAACTGGAATGACAATACCTATAAAATTGAAAAATTCTATTGGGGTCTTGTTGGTTCCGCAACGCCTAATGGTTGGGACGGACCAGATACGAAACTTCAATATGATTATAATACAGATAGTTTCAAGGCTGTTGTACAGCTGAAAGAAGGCGAGTTAAAATTCAGAATGAACGATACGTGGGGTGGTGATTATGGAGACCTTAATGAAGATGGTGTGCTGGACCAAGAAGCCGAGAACAATATTAAAGTTACAGCCGGTTATTATTTAGTAACTGCTAATTTTGAAACTCTGAAATATACAATCGAGCCCACAGATATTTGGGGTGCAGTAGGATCTGCTACACCTAACGGCTGGGACGGACCAGATACCAAATTTTCTCCAGATTTCTCTCAACCAGGAGTTTGGGTTCTGAAAGACTTTACGCTTAAAGATGGCGAATTGAAATTTAGAAAAAATGATGCTTGGGGTGGCGATTATGGAGATGTTAATTCAGACGGTGTTTTGGACCAAGAGGATGGCAACAACATTAAAGTGACTGCTGGTACCTATACCATCACGCTTGATTTTAGTGATGAAACCAAGCCTACTTACAAAATAAAGTAAATCATCTAAAAAAAAGGCTATTCTCTAAGAATAGCCTTTTTTATTTAAAATAATTCCACATGCAAAAAATTACATTTTATTTAGTGCTGTTCCTATGTTCGTTCTCTTTTGCACAACAGCAAACAGTAACTTATACGGTGTCTCCTACGTCATTTGAAGAAGATCAGAATATCACCATCACATTTAATGGCAACAGCATTAATGAAACTGCGTGGGGCGTGACCACAAATTCACTCTACTTATGGGCATGGTCCTATGACGTCAATCTAAGCAACCAACAAGACTGCCCTACCAATGGTGCCTGGACAGCATCTAGCGAATCCAATAAATTAACTTACAATAGCAGTACAGACACGTATACCATCGCCTTTACTCCCACAACTTTTTTTAACAGAACAAATATTGGACGAATTGGATTTCTTATAAAAGCTAAAGATGGTTCTGGTGATAAAAAATCGCAAGATATCACCCTAAATGTTGGTGCTTTCCAAATGGAACTCACACAACCAGCTGCAGGGTCTACAACCGTCATTAGTTCTGGCAGCAATTTTAGTATTGCTGCTAAAAACACGGGAGGTTCTGCCACCTATGCATTAAAAGCTAACGGGATAACTATTGATACGAAAGCTAACATCACAACCTATACTTTTACACATACAGGAATCACGCAAAACACAAACTACCAATTAGAAGTGACTAAAGATTCCAATACGCTTACTAAAACATTTTCAATATTGGTAGATCCTGGCACAACCACCGCAATAATGCCTGCCAATTATCAAGAAGGTATTACTTATTTGAATGCAACTGAAGCCGTTTTAGTATTGAATGCCCCGGGTAAAGATTTTGTTTACGTGGCCGGAAGTTTTAACAATTGGCAGCCAACTTCAGCACATGCCATGAAAAAAGATCCTACACGCGAGTCTAAATTTTGGGTAAAGTTATCAGAATTAACACCTAAAAAAGTTGAAACCTATCAATATTGGGTGGTGGATAACACTCCGGCACCCAATTCGCCTAAAATGGTAAAGACTGCCGATCCGTTTTCAACATTAGTTTTATCACCTTATGACGATCCTTATATTCCTGCAACCACCTACCCTAACCTTCCCGCCTATCCTGCCGGTCAAGATCGTGAGGTAACGGTTTTACAAACAGATCAAACAGCGTACAGTTGGAAGGTCAAAAATTTCGCAAAACCGAAAAAGGAAGATCTCATCATCTATGAAGTACTCGTTAGAGATTTTGATACAGACCGAAATTATCAGGATTTAATTGATAAGATGGATTATTTTAAAAACCTCAACATAAACGCAATTCAATTATTACCCGTGATGGAGTTTGAAGGCAATGAAAGCTGGGGCTACAATACGTCGTTTCATATGGCTTTAGATAAGTTTTATGGCACTGAAAACAAGCTCAAAGAATTTATTGACCTTTGTCATCAAAACGATATCGCCGTCATTCTGGATGTGGCTTTAAATCATGCTTTCGGGAGAAACCCGATGGTCAGAATGTGGATGGAGGATGCAGATGGTGATGGTTGGGGAAATCCTAGCAGTGAAAATCCGTATTTCAATACAGAAGCACGACACAGCTACAATGTAGGATCTGATTTTGATCATACCAGTCCGCTAACCCAAGCGTATGTAAAGCGTGTGGTGAAACATTGGGTGGAAGAATTTAATATTGATGGGTTCCGATGGGATTTAACCAAAGGATTTACCCAAAATTGTACTGCAAATGATGAAGGCTGCACCAACGCTTACCAAGCCGATCGTGTAGCGGTTTTAAAAGATTACGCCGATTATTCATGGTCTCTTGATCCTAACCATTATGTTATTTTTGAACATTTAGGTTCTGAAAATGAAGAAAAGGAATGGGCTAATTACAAGTATAATGAAGGTAAAGGTGTCATGATGTGGGGTAAAATGACCAACGCCTATAACCAATTGACTATGGGCTATAACTCTGACAATAATATCAGCGCAATTGGTCATAAATCGCGACCACAATTTCAAGGCGCACGTGTTGTAGGCTATGCCGAAAGTCATGATGAGGAACGTTTGATGTACAAAAATTTAATGTATGGCAACAGCACCAACAGTGCTCATGATGTTAAAGACTTGAATGTTGCGTTATCTAGAATGTCTGCTTTAGGTGCGGTCACCTTGACCGTTCCTGGACCAAAAATGATCTGGCACTTTGGCGAATTAGGCATGGAAAACTCCATCTTCACCTGTAATAATGGTAGTGTAAATGTCCCAGGTGGGGCTGACGGCGATTGTAAATTGGATACCAAACCACAACCTCAATGGACACAGAATTGGTTGGCCAACACCACTAGAAGTAAAATCTATAATGATTGGGCGCAACTCATCAAGCTAAAAACAACAGAAGCGGTTTTTGAAGGCGATTATAAAATCAACACCAATACGCTAACGCCTTCTATTGAAATTTTTAATACTGCTTTACCAAGTAGCAGTTTGAAAAATGTGATTGTATTGGCTAATTTTGATGTGACTTCCAAAACGGTTAATACCACAATTCCTGCCGGAGAAACTTGGTATGATTTGATGGATAATACAGGAAACACAAGTTACAACCAGCCTACGATTACGATTACTGCTGGTCAGTTTAGAATTTTTGGAAACAAACGTGCTACGTTAAGTACGGATGGTTTTGAGAGCGCTTCAAGTTTCATCATTTATCCAAATCCTACCAACAGTAGCTTTAAAGTGAATAGAGATTTTAGTGTACTTGATATCTATGATCTGACGGGAAAACGTATCAAATCGTTTAGAGGAACTTTTACGCAAACGGACGGTTTTGATATTTCTGATTTAGTGCAGAGTATGTACGTCATTAAAATTCGAACTCAAAACGGAGAAGTGTCGACCTCAAAATTGATTAAGATGTAGGTTTAAAAAAACCGTTATAATTAAGAAAGCTTCTCAGTAATAGAGAGGCTTTTTTATTTAAATTTGTCCTCAATCCAAATGCACTTTGGAGCTTTATTAAATTACGACTGTCCTATTGAGCGCAGTCGAAATAGTTAAACATCGGAACTTTTTAGGTTTTCGACTGCGCTCAAACTGACATACCAATTCAAACTGTCATACAAACTAATTTGGTCCTTTGCTATAAAACAGACTGCTGAGGGTAATCATCCAATTGTGCTGTACTTAATCAAGATGTTCATAACCGTTGTGATATAACAGACTTAATAATGCTATATTTATGATTATTTTTATGACTTAATTTTCATGTAAAACCTATAACTGAAATCAACAAACAAAGACACCCCAATTCAAAAAAAACAATAACCCTATTTACAAATGAATTCCAGCTCATTGATACATCTTCATTACAAATAGCTTATGAAAAAAATTATACTCTGCTCCTTTATCTTTACCATCTGTTGTCAACTCTTTTCCCAAGAACCCTTAGTGCCCGTCAAAAGTGAATCCTTCGGATTGAACCATCACACCAATCGAGATATGGCATTCTTTTCTCACGTAGATGGCAACAAAAATTTATTGATTATTGGTACCACCGAAAAAGACTCTACGTTTACAGATGTCATTGCCACAAAACTTGACAAAAATTTTAATGTTGTGTGGCAAAAAACGGTATCTCAAAAGACAAACTTATCCTATGACATTCCCGTTAAATCCTTTATCAGTTCTAAAAATGAACTTTATGTCATTGGCAGGAGCGCTTTAAAGCAATCCTATTCCACTGGAATTCTATTCATAACAAAATTCAATGAAAATGGACAGATATTATATAATAAAACCATAGGCAATGAAGACGGTTCTGACTATGTTGATTACACCCACATGAATGTATCTTTGAATCCTGACGGCTCATTAAGTTTGGTTTATGCTCCCACTGACAATATGACCTTAGATGGCCATGATTTTCGATTTCTAAAAATCAATAATGACGGGGATATTATCAGTTCATTTACAAAAACAATGCAAAACAACGGCGTTGTGTCGAAAATACAAGATCAAACCTTTTATTTTATAACTAAAAGTTCGGCTGATGACGCCACAATAAATACTTTTAAATTTTATAAAATACAAGATCAGAACATTCATACCAGTATTGCAATTACAGATCCAATCTTCGCAAAATACTATTACAACTCTCCTTTATTTAATCACATTCAACTGAACATAGACAGCGAAGGGAATTGTTATGCTGTAGGTTTTAACCCGTCATCTCATAAATCTGGGGATAAATTTAATGTATCAAAAATTGATACGAAAAACGAGTTACTAATTTATTCTATCACTACACCAGCTATAGAAAAGTATCATTTGATAGGCTCCTTTATTAATGAGCAAAACAAGAATATCATTCTTGCCAATAATCTCAATAGCAATGCTATGGATTTTTTGAGCATTGATGGAAATAACACATTGGTAGTAGATACAGACCCCTCCGGCTTGTTAGGCACTGGCTTTAAACTTAATACGGATGGCACCTTTTTCTTAACCTCAAGTAATTCAAACCTTCGACTATTTTCAAATACGCTAACTGAGCTTAAAGCGTTCACAACGTCAGATACTTTTGAACTTGTCGATTTCTCGAAAATCGATGCTAATACTATCGCCGTAATAGGCACGAGTTATGATAAAATGTTTCCTGAATCACAATTTCTTACGCAGTTGAACATCAAAGCAGAGAAAATTGACGACCGTCAAATACTTCATGATTATTCTTTTTCAGGTATCGGTACTTCACGTTCCTTTCAGCATCGGTTAGTAATTGATAATGATAATAATTACCTATTAATGGTCTCTGAAAAAATGGGTCCTGAATATTTGGGAAAAGGCGGTACAAATCCCCCGCTTAATGAACGCATAATTAAATATGATTCCAATTTGAAAAAAATCTGGGAGGTAGAGGTTCCTGAAAACATTTTTAATCTTCTATCATCTCGAGGTAAATCTATTGATTATCATTTAGATGAGAATAACATGCTATATTTAAATTTGCCTAGAGCTGGAGACTACTATGGAATTGGATACGATTTATACAAATTGAGTCCCGATGGTATATTTGAATTTATAAATCATACTTATGCTGCAAAACTTTTTCATGCCAATCAAAATTTACGATTCATGTCAAGAGATTATTTTGATTATGAAGATTCTAGTAAAATGTTTATACTTAATAAAGAGAGTGGAAATTTACTTCAAGAAATAAGTATTGGCCACGAAAAATTCTTAGAGATTTTTTCCGTAGGTAATGACAATTATTTTTATACTTACGAAGCAATAACAAATAATACTCCTGACTTCTTGCACCTCTATAAAAACGGGGTCAAGGTTTTTACCAGAGAATTTTCAAATAACTATGGCATATATCCCATTAACGTAGACGAAAACGGAACCTTATATTGGGTCACAAAATACAATCACGATTATATACTTCACAAGCTTGATATAAAGAACATATACTCTCATTATAAAGCGCCATCCCCTATTCGTGCTTTTAAAAAATTTAATAATGGTAGGATGTACGTTTCTTTAGAAGACAACAACACTGTAATATTAGATGATAATTTGAATTTTATTTTAAATGGAGATATAGTAGACACATTTAATCCCTATTTATTTACATACGGCGACTATATGTTGCTCGCTACTGGTTATACTAAAAGCTTAAGAATAATAAATCAAAATGGCGCCGTAATTAACCATTTTAAAACTCAAGGACTTATAGGGTCTGAAACGGCAAAATTCGATAAGAATGAACATTTAATTGTAGTTGGAAATTTTGGTGACCGAATCTACACTTATAATGAATATGGCTGGTATAGAGGATCTTTACACAATTATGGCTTACTAAATAATATATTGAGTTTAGAAGATTTTGAAAATTTTAATAATTCAGAAAGCAATCTTGTGATTTATCCAAACCCGACACACAGCAGTTTTAAGGTCAATAAGGAGTTTAACACTCTGGATGTTTATGACCTTACGGGGAAACAAATTAAATCTTTTAAAGGCAATTTTACCGCAACAGACCACTTTGACATCTCTGATTTAGTGCAGAGTATGTACGTCATTAAAATTCGAACTCAAAACGGTGAAGTGTCGACCTCAAAATTGATTAAGATTTAGGTTTAAAAAAACCGTTATAATTAAGAAAGCTTCTCAGTAATAGAGAGGCTTTTTTATTTAAACTTGTCCTCAATCCAAATGCACTTTGGAGCTTTATTAAATTACGACTGTCCTATTGAGCGCAGTCGAAATAGTTAAACATCGTGATTTTTTAGGTTTTCGACTGCGCTCATACTGACATACCAATTCAAACTGACATACATACTCAACATGAAATTTGTGATAAAACGGACTACTGAGTGTAATCATCCTCTTGTGCTTTGCTAAATGACGATTGTCCTATTGAGCGCAGTCGAAATAGCTAAGATCTCTATTACTAAGGTTTTCGACTGCGCTCAAACTGACATACGAACTCAAACTGACATCAGCCTCAAACTGACATACACACTTAAAATCACAATGGGGTTAAAGATTTTCTAAAACCTCCTTAAGTACAACCGCCTGATTATGT
This sequence comes from Gelidibacter sediminis, assembly GCF_004364975.1. Taxonomy (GTDB): domain Bacteria; phylum Bacteroidota; class Bacteroidia; order Flavobacteriales; family Flavobacteriaceae; genus Gelidibacter; species Gelidibacter sediminis. The sequence continues at coordinate 457,946 of NZ_SOBW01000007.1, forward strand.
TCTGTATCTTTTGCACCGTAAAGCAAAGTGAGTGTTCTTGATTTGACTTTGTTTCTTAGTGTGGTTAAAATCTCTGATTTATTCTCCAACTCTATTTTGTATTTATTTGAAAACGCTTCAAACTTTTCAGGTTCATGGTCAAACCATTTTCTCAGTGGTGTTGATGGTGCAATTTCTTTAAGCCAATCGTCCAAATGGGCATCCTTTTTTGAAATTCCCCGAGGCCAAATTCTATCCACCAACACTCTATACCCATCATCTTTGGCAGGTTGATCATAAATACGCTTTATATGAATGGTTTTCATAAAATTAAGAACTATTACATCACTGACAGTTTGCATCAAAGAATGGAAACATCTCGTAACATATCCAATTCGTAAAAATGACCCATCAAGAGTAAACTATTGGTCCGCAACATCCTCAACCCGTTGGGCTGAATCTGCCTTATTCAAACTTAAACGAACAATGCTATCAGCCAAGGCTGTCAAATCATGTGGCACCCCACCTTCCAAAGCCACCAATTCACCTCTATTTAAGGTATAGACCATCTCATTGACACCAAAATCAATCTGACCTTCAAAAATTTCAACTACAATGGGGAATGGTGTTTTATGTTTCTTCATGATCTGATCTTTTTTAAAGGCTATCCGAATTTCCTTCCCACTCTCAGTTTCCATCAATACTTGTATAGTTGGTTTTGAGTCATGGTAGATAATATGCTGTGTTAGTGAAGCTATTTTCATTAGATTTAATGTATTACAATATTGTATTCCTTTATCATTCTATGCGTTATCCAAAAATTGGCGAAGTACGTATTGTAAAATGCCACCATGGCGATAATATTCAATATCTATCAACGAATCCAATCGGGCAACGGCTTTAAACTTTATCACCTCACCTTTATCATTCGCTGCGCTCACCTCCACTGATTTATGTGGGGTTAGGCCCTCTGCTATTCCTGAAATTGTAAACGTTTCTGTACCTGTTAATCCGAGCTTTTCTGCGGTATCTCCCGCTTCATATTGAAGTGGTAAAACCCCTAGACCTACTAAATTACTTCTATGGATACGCTCATAACTTTCTGCAATCACCGCTTTCACTCCTAATAAAAAGGTGCCTTTTGCAGCCCAATCTCGTGAGGAACCGCTTCCATACTCCTTGCCTGTTAACACAACTAATGGGGTGTTTTCTTTTTGATACCTCATGGCCGCATCATATACGCTCATTTCTTCCCCGGTTGGCAAATATGACGTGTAACCACCTTCCTGTTTGGCGAGTTTATTCTTGATACGTACGTTGGCAAAAGTGCCACGCACCATAACCTCATCATTTCCTCGACGACTTCCATAAGAATTGAACGCTTCTTTTTTGACACCTCTTGCAATTAGATATTCTCCGGCCGCTGAATGTTCGTTGAACGCGCCTGCTGGAGAAATATGATCAGTCGTAATACTGTCTCCCAACACTAGCAAAGCTCTGGCGTTGGTAATATTCTCCAGTGCCGGGGCAGTCTCAGAGATATCTTTAAAGAAAGGGATTTCTTGAATATAAGTAGACTCCTGGTCCCAGTCATATAGCTTGCCTTTAGGGATTTCTAAATTCCTCCAAATCTCATTTCCCTCAAAAATCTCAGAATAGTTTTTTTGGAAATCTTTTGGCGTCAAGACTTCTTTAAGCACCGCATTAATTTCATCATCTGTAGGCCAGATGTCTTTTAAATAGACCGGCAATTGATTTTTATCATAACTGATAGGATCAATAGTCAGATTAATGTCTACACGGCCGGCAATAGCAAAAGCCACCACGAGCATTGGCGACATCAGGTAATTCATCTTAACTTGAGAATGCACGCGTGCTTCAAAGTTTCGGTTACCGGAAAGCACCGAACAGACTACAAGTTCATTATCATCTACAGCCTTAGAAATAGCTGGTGGCAAAGGGCCTGAATTTCCAATACAAGAAGTGCACCCATACCCTACCAAATGAAATTGAAGGGCTTCTAAATCTTTTAATAAATTGGCCTTTTTCAGATAGTCGGTCACTACTTTGGAGCCTGGCGCCAAAGAGGTTTTTACCCATGGTTTCACATCCACTCCTTTTTCGCGTGCCTTTTTTGCTACCAATCCCGCACCAATCATTACAAATGGGTTAGACGTATTGGTGCAGGAAGTAATGGCCGCAATTACAATTGACCCATCTGACAGCGAATACTTTTGTTCGCCCTTATCAATCCATACCGTTTTAAGACCGTTTTTCTCTTTCGTTTCTATTTTTGTATCTCCCGGAACCTCTTTTGTTGGCGGGGTCGGTTGATTACCCCCTTCATTCTTCCATCGAAATACAGACTCCCGATCTTCATGCTCAATATATTCGCGCTCAAAAGAAGAACTTAGCAAATCAATGAACTTGGGTTTAAAATTCTTTAAAAGTATTTTATCCTGAGGACGTTTAGGTCCTGCAACTGTTGGCTCTATCGTAGAAACGTCCAACTCTACCACTTCAGTATAGTTGATTTGATTTTCATTTTCTCGCCATAGCATGTTGGCCTTACAATAATTTTCCACGAGATTAATCTGGTCTTCTGAACGGTTACTTTCCCGCATATAGGTAAGCGTTTTATCATCAATTGGGAAATAAGTAATGGTACAGCCAAATTCTGGTGACATATTACCGATAGTGGCTCTATCTGGCACCGATAGATGGTCTAAACCAGGCCCGAAAACCTCAACAAATTTACCAACCACACCTCGCTTTCTAAGAATGTTGGCAATGGTTAACACCAAATCCGTTGCTGTTGACCCTAAGGGTAATTTACCAGTTAATCGTAGTCCAATTACTTCTGGCATGATAAAATATAAAGGCTGCCCCAATATGGCTGCTTCCGCCTCTATACCACCAACGCCCCAAGCTACAACACCAATCCCGTTGACCATTGGGGTATGACTATCTGTACCTACTACGGTGTCAGGAAACAATTGTCCGTCGCGTTCAATGACGCCTTTGGAGAAATATTCTAAATTAATTTGATGGCAAATGCCCATTCCTGGTGGCACCACGCTAAAGTTATCAAAGGATTGTTGTGCCCATTTTAAAAATTGGTAACGTTCCTTATTCCGTTTATATTCCTCCTCCATATTTCGTTGATAGGAATATTCCGTACCAAAATAATCGACTTGCACGGAATGGTCAATAACCAAATCTACAGGTACCAACGGATTGATATGATCAGGATTTTTACCTTTCCTTGCCACCTCTGCACGGAGCGCTGCAATATCTACAACTGCAGGAACACCCGTAAAATCTTGCATTAATACACGCGCAGGTTTAAAAGGAATATCTTTATCAACCCCTTTAGGTTTCCAATGCAGTAAAGTTTCAACATTTTCTTTAGTGACTGAAAACCCATCAAAATTACGAACTGCATTCTCTAAGAGGATTCTTATGGAAAACGGCAGTTTATGAATATCGTATCCTTGTTGGGAAAGCGCTTCTAGACTATAATAATCATACGTTTTTCCGTTAACTGAAAGTTGCTTCTTCGATTTGTATATATCTTTTTCCATAAGATTTAAATTTGAGAATTAATGATTCGTAATAGACGTAAGAATACTACCGCTTTACAAGCGACCGTTTGCAACAACACAACATACTTATACACTGCCCTCAGCTAATTTTAGACTTTGGGTAGAACATAGTTTAAAAATGTTTTGGCAAATACGTTCTCTAAAGTTAGGCAATTTTGTTGTACAATTCCTATACATGCATAAAAATGAGCATCGCGAGAAACCAATATGAGTACTAAGAAGACAACGTTACTTATACGCCTACGCCATTGGTACGCCAATATCTTAGTGATAATATCGGTGGACCCATAATTTTATATGGACTTGATGTCATTTTACATATAATGTACAATGGGTTGGGACAATGAAATAGTTGACACCCATATAACGTGTAGTAAAAACGTAGCTCTGTAGGAGCACTAAAAAAAGATGGGGTGCAAAATTGGGATGGTATCAGTTATACCCCATCCTACTCATTTTGTCTTCAGTAATAGCTTCTGGTTTTCGAGTTGCCTGACGCAATACGAGGTAGCCAAAAATACCACTTAAAATAGAGGCCAATAAAATGCCAATTTTTGCTTCTTCTTGGATGACGCGATCTGCAAACGAGAGGTTTACAATAAACAGGGACATGGTAAAACCAATACCACATAATAATGAGATTCCAAATAGTAAGCGCCAGATTTCCTGTGTTTGTGGCATATTTTTATAGAAAAATTTGAGAAGTACCCAAATAGCCAACATGATGCCCACCGGTTTCCCTATCAGCAAACCTAAAATAATTCCCCATGTAATAGGGATGTGAAAGGCTTCATTTAGAATTTGGGAATCGAAGACAATACCGGCATTTACAAAGGCAAAGAGTGGCATGATAAAAAAGTAAACCAAACCGTGTAATTTACGCTCCAAACGCTTTAAAGGAGATTCCATCTCGCGCTGGGTGTTTTCGAGGTAATGGTAGACTTTAGGACTTGTCATAGACAAAGTATGGTCTTTTGCTTCTCTAAACAGATGGTACCCACGTAAGGCATAGCGTCTAATTTTAGCAAGCTCCCATTCTTGGCGCAAAGGTAAGGTCAGTGCCAGAATGACCCCGGCAATTGTGGCATGGATTCCTGAAGTTAAAACAGCCCACCACATTATAAAACCAACGACAAGATAAGGCGTTAATCTATTAACACCTTTATGGTTAAATATGAGCAGAATTATAGTACAGCCCCCTGCTATAGCTAAGGCACCCCATTGTATTTGTTCAGTATAAAAAAAAGCAATAACCAATACGGCAATAAGATCATCTACAACGGCAATAGTTGTTATAAACACTTTAGCCCATGATGGCATTCTTGATCCCAACATGGCTAATACCCCAATGACAAAAGCAATATCTGTAGCCATTGGTATAGCCCAACCCTTAGCATAATCAGTACCTTGATTAAAGGCCAAATAAATAAGCGCCGGAAATATGGCCCCACTTAATGCAGCCACTACAGGAAATGTAGCCGATCTAAAAGAGGTTAATCTACCAAATTTCAATTCGCTCTTTATTTCAAGTCCCACCAATAAAAAGAACAGGGCCATTAAGCCATCATTAACCCAATGATGCAATGTTTTGGATATATAGACATCTTCAAAGCCCATTTCAAATTTGAGTTGCATGACGGTGTGATAAAAATGATTTAAAGGCGTATTGGCTACAATTAGTGCAGTAACTGTGGCCAAAATCAACAAAATTCCTGGTGCAGAATCATTCTTAAAAAACGTGTCTATACGTGTGCTTAGCTTACTCATTTGTGGATACTATTGTAATGAAAGTACAATTTCCGATTAAAAATTTTCTCTTTCAATAAAAAGATAAAAATTTTTTGACAAATCTTTGCAGACCTCTCTACTATAAATGAACCAGTTAGATGAAATTCTTTTCATAACTTCTTAAATAAACAGTAGTTAAATTTCATTTAAAGATGCGAGATTAAAGTCCATCTACACTTAAAACTAGTAATAAATTGTATAAAATTAAAACCAACAAGAATTAAAAAAACCCGGGAAAATTTTCCCGGGTTTACAAACTAACTAACGAACTCAAAAAAAAAAAAAAATTATTTTTTTGGAACTTCCAATTGAGAAAAATCTATGTCAGGAGCAATGCCATTGGCTGTGCGGGTATACTCAGTACCAATAGTTGTAGTCTCATCAAAGAAGCCACAATTTCTCATAAAAAATTGATTGCCTTCTACACCACCGGCATAATCCATCCGAGATTCCTTTCGCGCTGTAGCATCAGCGGTAAATTTAGCAGTAGTCAATTCTACCCACTCCTGATTTGTTGTATACACCCATTGGTTATTATAATGGGCCTGTCTTGATATATGCCCTGTGGCTGGAACAAAATTTTCTAAAAATGAATAGAGTCTTTTTAAGTATCTACTGCCTTGTGGCCTTCTAAAACTGGCTATTAAATTCCATTTCCCTTCTTCCGGCGCGAAGAAATAAGCGGTATAATCTGTAGAATTATTCTCTGCAGGCACACCTTTCAACAAGAACTTATAAGATGTGTTTGGCTTCCAACTGTACACTTTGTAGCTTTGCCCGCCTGAACCTTCATTACCAAATTCGCCCGTAGTAACGCCATGACCTTTACCTAACAAAATGATTTTATGATCGTCCGGAATATCTTTGGGGTCTTGCGTGTCAAAAGGACTCCAAACGGAGAATAAAATACGACGCTCCGTTTCGGAATTGACCTGAATTCCGAAATACCCATCCGCAAAACCATTAGCCATATAATAGGAGCCAATGACATCTTCACCTTCAGGCACGTTAATTTCGTTATAAAACCATACGACTTCCTTGTTCTTAGGCACATCATAAGACAAATGCACTGATGGACCGCGACGTCCAAAATAAACATCGTCTTTTATAAAATACAGCTTGCCTTCAGTGGCTGGGCCGCCAATAAGTATCTTATCGATGTCTGCCACAACAGCTCCTGATTTTTCAATCGCTTCAATTTCAACAATATTATAACCTTCAGTAGTCTCAAACACACCTACATCAATTGTTTTAGCGTCAGTATTAGACACTTCGATTGTTTTTGATACACTTCCTACCGTCACTTTTAGTTTTGACAGTCCTTCTGCAACATTTGCATGTAAGCCTAAGTGAAGTTTTCCTGAAGTATCGGTTTTAAAGTAGGTACGCATGACCTGATTCTTATCCGTCCACCGCTTTGCCTCCACACTTGGTGTTTTTGCGTCTTTATCAAACCGATTTACCATCCAGCTATTGGCTTTAGCAGGAATTTCTGTGGTTAAATTAATTACACTATTAATTGATTCAGTCGATCTATAAGCATTACAGCTTACAAGATGAACTCCAACAACTAACAATAAAAAATTAAACATCCGTATTTTCATAATTTTAGTTTTTAATAAGGGTTATCACTTTTAAAGTGGAATTGTCGTTTGTCGTGGAGATTTTTGATGCTAGGCATCTCCAAGAATATTACTTTCATTTTACAAGTTCCATAGCAAACCCATACAATAGAATTGCCTAAGGACGAATAAAAACAGAGAAGCTCAACCTTTAAATTGAGCTTCTCCTTAAAACTATTATTTACGTCAAAACCATTGACATTTTCCAACTAATATTATTGAGTTGGATTCTGTGTTAATGTTCCCGGATAAGAGTTAATAGCATCCTGTGGAATGTAAAATACAACTCGGTAGTCTGTGGCTGAAATGTTCTCAAATTGTTTATGAGGTCCCGGATATTCTCTAGATAACGACTTTCCATTGCGGAATACGTCATAGCTACGTTCTGCTTGGTAAGCCAATTCCAATTGACGCTCCTTATCTATACGCTCACTTGCATTAGAAGCATCTAAGCTAGCATAGCCTCCGCCCACAATAGAACGTTCTCTTATCAAATTAAGATCATTCAATGCTGCGTTATAATTTCCAAGTTTTGCATATGCCTCCGCACGGTTTAAATATACCTCACCTAAACGACTAATTACTGGCGAATGTAAATGAGATTCTTCACCTTCAAGTGAAGCTTTTGTAATGTAAAATTGAGGATACACACGATTTAGAGAAATAAAATTATCTATGACACCTTTATAGTTTTTTCCATCTTTATAAACGATAGAATAGATTCCCTGATCGGCATCAACTGGCAAAAGTGTATAGGTATCGCTTCCTTCTTTGGCAGTTATAACACTACCATTTCTTGTAATATTAGCTTGTACATAGTTTAAAACATCACCGTCTTCCTTAATAAAACGAAATACTTCAGCATAATTTCCAGTATCAGCATTTTTAGAATAAGTTGGTTTTATAAAAGCTGCTCTAGCATCAACCATTTTATAACTCTCCGGACGCCAGTCATTGCGGCCCGTCTCATTCAATAACTCGATATACTTACCGCTGGCATACATTTCACCCCAGCCCATTCCACCTAGGTTAGCATACATTCCACCAACACCATAATAATGATCATAACCAGAGAATTCTGATGCTACACGTTTAATGGCGAAAATGGTTTCTGCATTGTTCTCAGGAATAAAAGTGTTGTACTTCATAAACTGAGCTCTAGGTAATAAGGTGTACTTTCCAGAATTGATTAGTTTATCAGCATACTCGACTGCAAGTTGAGCATATTGTGAATTAGGAGAAGTATAGGTCCCACTCATATAAAGATAAATACGAGATAATATGGCCTGAGCGGCCTCTTTTGAAGCATATATTGCCCCCTTGTCTAAGGTTAACAATTCTTCAGCTTTCTTTAAATCACTTATAGCTTGCTCATAAGACTCCTTAACTGTAGCCCGATCTGCAAGATTCATATTAAGAACGTCCTCAGGAGTACCGTTTACTATTGGTACACCTAAATTTGTTTCCGGATTTTGATAATATGGTCGTCCAAACGCACGTGTTAGATAAAAATACATCATTCCTCTTACGTAGTACGATTCCCCAATGTTATTATCAATTTCAATACTTTGGCCTTCATCTATCATATCAATGATATTTGACGCTTGAGCAATAGCTTTATATCCAGAATTCCAAAATTGTGTCAAACGATAATTATTTGGTGTACGAGCGTAAGAGATAAATTCGTAAAAAGCATCCGTAGATGAACCACGAATCATCATATTGTCACCAGCATATTCACCCATACGATGCATAGGGTCAGACCAACTTTTTAATTGGGCATACATTCCGTTTAGCAAAGGTTGAAGGGAAGCATCTGGATCACCAACGATGGTGTCAGAATCCATACTTCCATGGGGAGTTCTGTCTATATCACAGGCTGAGAACGCTGCAAAGGCCAATAAGGCTATAAATATTTTTTTCATGTTATTTTATTTAAAATGATACATTTAAACCAAGCATAAATCTGCGAGTTGATGGATATACCCCTGGTCCTGTTGAGCCTAATACAGCTCCATTATTACTTGGAATTTCAGGATCTACGCCAGAATAGTCTGTTATAACGAAAAGGTTTTCTCCAGATAAGGTTACCCTTAAATTATCCACTTTATATTGACTTAGGTCAATATTGTAACCTAGTGAAAGAGAACGTAACTTTAAGAAATCATTTTTCTCCAAATAACGTGTCGAAGTAGCATTACCTTTATCTTGGTTATTATATCTGGCAATAGGGTGAGTAGCTATATCGCCAGGTTTCTCCCAACGGCTCCATCCTGATCTCAATTTCATTTGATTACGATCTGTATACGTTCCATCTGAGTCATATTCTTGACGAGAATAATTATAAATCTTACCACCTAAAGCATAACCGAAAACAGCGTTAAGATCAAAATCCTTGTATGACAATGCAGTAGAGAAGCCACCAAATACATCTGGTGATACTTTTCCTGTTTTCTCGAATGTTGCTTGAGAGTAATTAGAAGTTGTAGAACGTGACAACTCATTACCATCACTATCTCTATCCACTACATACCACATAGGCAATCCGTTTTCAGGATTTACACCAGCCCACTCTTTTAGGTAGTAAGTATCTACAGGACGGCCTGGTTCTAACATACGTTGTGCAGATCCAGCAATACCTAATCCATCACCGACGATAATAGGTCTGACCACATAATCTCCATTAGCATCTTTCGTTTTATAAAGTTTTGTCAATTTATTTGCGTTGTGACCTAGGTTAACATCAATACTCCATGTTAATTCATCAGTACTGATAATATCGCCACCAATGGCTAGCTCAATACCTTTATTTTCCATTTCGCCAATATTTTGCCAAATACTAGTCACACCGGTTAACCCAGTGATTGGGACTTGATAAAGGATATTGTCTGTGTTTTTTACGTAATAATCGAAAGTTAGTCTTGCACGATTATTAAATAAACTTGCATCGATACCAAAACCACTTGTGAATGTTTTTTCCCATGTAAGATCTTTATTTCCTATTTGGCTGATTAACGCTCCAGGATTTTCATTATAACCTGCACCGGTAGAAACAGCATAAAGATCATATTGAGGATACAGAGAACTTGGACGGTTACCAACAGAACCATAAGCTACACGTAGTTTTAGGGCATCCACCCAATCAGCCTTAAACCATTCTTCACGCTCTATATTCCATCCTCCACTTACTGAGAAAAAATTACCATATTTGGCATTATCACCAAAATTTGAAGCACCATCTCTACGGAAAGACAACTGGCCCATGTATTTACTATCAAACGCATAATTAGCATTGAAAAGAACTGACTGTACAGCCCACTCATTAATACCACCTTTAGTACGTTCTGGTTTAGCGACTACATCTAGTATTTCAAAACCTGGAATAAATCCGGTACCATAAACGTCTAATGTTTCACCGCGATAATCATTAAATTCATAGGCTAATATACCATTTACAACATGTTTGTTCCAACTGTTGTTAAATCTTAATATTTGATTTGTATATCGACGTGTAGATTCTGAACGGTAATCTGTTATTCGTCCACCAACACTAATACCTCCATTAGAACGAGGATCTGTATATCCGTTAGATTTATAACTATTATACATATAATTATTAACTGAGGAAAAAGTTAACCAGTTTGTAAGTTTTATGTCGAAATCCATATTCGCCATAATCTCGTAGTTCTTATTTGAGGAGTGATTCCACTGTAGATCATAAAGGTAATTAGTACTAGCACTATTCACCCATTCACTAGAACGATGTGGTACAAAATTTCCATTTTCATCATAAGGGCTATCCCAAGGAAGATTAGAATACATTGCAGTAGTTGAATATTGACGGTCATCAACATTACGGAAGGATCCAGCCAATGTTGGTTTAATTGTCAACCAATCTAAAGGCTTATATTCCGTTTTGTAACGTAAATTATAACGGGAATAATCATAACCCTTAACCGCACCTTCCTCATCATAAAGTCCTAAAGACATATAAGATCGAAGTGTTTCAGTTCCTCCTTGAATTGAGACATTGTAGTTTTGTGTGTACCCTGTTTGAGTAGCTACATCCCACCAATTAAAATTACTGTCACGCAGCTCAGGCTTCCAACGTGGAAAAGATATCTGACTAGCATTAGAAAATGAGGCATAATAATCATAAAGCTCTGCTCCATTCATTATTTGCAAATTTCCATTATTCAGATTATTGAAACCTGTCTTTGACGAAAAACTAACTTTAGTCTTCCCTAACTTAGCTCTTTTTGTTGTAACCACAACTACACCGTTAGCTCCCTGAGATCCATAAATAGAAGTTGATGCGGCGTCTTTTAAAATCGTCATGGACTCTATGTCGTCTGGATTTAATTCACCAGCACTAGACCCCACAATAACACCGTCTATCACCCATAATGGACTCGTCGTCCCGCTTAAAGTTGCTTGACCACGGATAACAACCGCACCTCTAGAGCCAGGTTGGCCTGATCCAGGTGCAACATACACTCCGGGAGCCTTCCCGTTAAGCATATTTTCCACTGAAGGCGTTGTAACATCCCTAAGATCATCACCATCTACCGTCTGTAAAGCTCCAGTTAAACTTTCTCTTTTTAATGAACTGTAACCTACAACAACAATTTCGTCCAAACTTGCTACATCTTCTTTTAAGCTTACGCTTATTTCAGAACGCCCGTTTACTTTGACCTCAACAGTTGTAAAGCCCATAAAGGAGATAACCAAAGTTGCGTCAGAATTAACAGTAATGGAATAATTTCCATCAAAATCTGTCGCAGCTCCATTAGTAGTCCCTTTTTCTATAACAGTTGCCCCAGGAACCAAAGCCCCAGTATTAGCTTCCGTTATTGTTCCTTTCACCTCAATTTTTGATTGTTGTGCATAGGCAGAACCGAGAAACAGAGATAAGAATAATACAAATAATAGTTTCTTCATTAGATTAATTTTTGATTAGTTTTCATTTAGTTAAATATCAGGTGCGTATCACACCCTTTTAAAATTATTTGGTTATAGATAAACAACATTTAGTAGGTATCCTTCATCCAATTGTAAGGCTTGCGTTTTACCCACATACCTCTTGTAAAATCAGGAATATCCTGAGGTTCTCCGTTGTTTTCAATAGACGCTTCAGACAATGGCGTAATTGAACTCCATGCTGCTGCATCATAGGCATCCATTGGTGGTGCAATGTTTTCTTTAGCCGATTCAATAAATGAATTCATCACAAAGAAGTCCATGCCGCCATGGCCAGCACCTGTAGCTAACTCACCATATTTTTTCCATAATGGGTGGTCGTACTTTTTCAACCACTCATCAGCACTATCCCAACGGTGTGGTTTTGAGTGTCCTTCCACATAAATTCTGTTGCCATCATCTTCCCATAATCCGTTTGCACCTTGCACTCTAAATCCTAAAGAATAAGGTCTTGGTAAATTAACATCATGTGTAATGATGATGGTTTCGCCGTTTGAAGTTTCTACGGTTGTTGTAATCACATCGCCTTGTTTGAATTTCAATTTGGCATTAGGATGGTCAGCACCTCCGTTTTCAACTATGTAATTATGTAGTCCGATGCCTTTTGTTGCGTGAGATGTTAAGGACACCAATCGATTCCCTCTATTGATATCACACATGACAGCCATTGGCCCTAATCCGTGTGTAGGATAGACATCGCCATTTCTTAAAAGGGAGTGTTGCGTACGCCATTTAGATTCAGAAATACCTTTATCTCCAAACTCAACACCTTTGCCATACGCCGTTTTTCCATCATTTAATTTTACGCCACGTAAATCGTGTTGGTAACCACATCTAAAATGTACCAATTCACCAAATACGTTTTGTTTTACCATGTTCAATACAGCAAGGACATCTCTACGGTAATTCACATTTTCAAGAATCATCAAGTGTGATCCTGTTGCTTCATGTGTGTTCACCAAATCCCAGCACTCTTCCAAAGTATTGGCTGCAGACACTTCAAGACCCGTATATTTACCAGCTTTCATTGAATCTACGGCCATACGTGTATGCCATAACCATGGTGTAGAAATAACCACAGCATCAACTTCTTTTAAATTTAACAGGTTCAAGTAATCCTTTTCAGATTTGCTAAAAACCTGTGGTTTTGGAAATCCTGCATCTTTTATCATTTTTAATGCGATTTCAATCCTTGCTGGATCCACATCACAAATTGCAGTAATTTCAGTATCTTTTCTCAGGAGAGCGTTATTTAAATGATTCACACCTCTAAGGCCTACACCTATAAAAGCCATCTTTAATTTCTGACCAGATGCCTCACCCATAATGCCTCCAAAGGACAAATTGGGCAGCATAAATAATCCAGCTCCGGCGAGTGCAGTTTTCTTAACAAAGTCTCTTCTTGAACCCATATATTCTGTAATAGTTAATAAATCGTTAAATAATTATGCTTCCAAATGTTGAAATTTATTTCGGAATATCGGGGGACATTTTAGGCGCATGAACGTATTATGTCTTCAATGACTAAATTGTACTCCTATTTGACAAATTTTTACCCCTTATCAGGTTTTTACGCTCATTAACAATGATTTATACCTGACATATAATTAATATATTTACCCAAGTGAAGAAATATACCCCTTTCAAAACATCAATTAATTATACCAAATTAGTTCTCCATAAAACTAATACACACTCTATGAGCAAATTAAGAGACGCCCTTCTACTGATTAACTTCTTAATGGTGGTGACCACTGTGTCATTTTCGCAAAATCATATTAATTTCATCCATTTATCTCCATCAATAGATAATAAGGCGATAGCTGTCAATAAAACAATTCAAGACGATTCGGGAAAAATATGGATGATTCAAGGCCCAGATATTTACATCTATGACGGCTATAACTACAAATTAATCTCCAGCAGAAAAATATTCCCCAATGCTCAAGGAGCTCATTCCATTAAGGATGTTATAAAAGATGATTTCAACAATATTTGGATCATATCCTACAATGGACTTTTAACAAAATACGACAGCCACACTGGACTTTTTAAGGATATGACACCGCTATTAAAAAATAATGAGCGCGCACATATAGCAACTTCAAAACATCAAAAATTATGGATTACAACCTCTATAGGCACTGTCTACACTTATGATGAGGAGACCATGCAACACATCATCACCATTCCACAATTAAATGACAGAAGCATTTCGATTTCAGACATGGCGGTTGGAACACCTCATGAGTTATTTATAAGTATTAGCAATGGGAATGTGTTGAGCTATAACCTAAAATCGAAAGCTCTTGAATACCTGGCTGCCCCATTTAGTAATTACCCTGAACATTTGAATCTCACCACTGATACCAATAACAGACTCTGGATTGGCACCGAGACAAAAGGGCTTTTCCTATATGACATTGCCTCCAAACAATTTGTACAGGATTCGTTCTTTAAAGGCAATGCCCATCTCATAAAAAGTGAGCTATTTTTAAATTTATTTGTGGATAGTAAAAATTTTTTATGGGCGGGAACCGATGGCGGCGGATTATATAAAGTGGATTTAGCAACTGGGGAGGTTGTATTATTTACGAAGCAAGCACGTAATGAATTTTCATTAAGTAGTAACACTATTTTACACGTTAGTGAGGATAATCATAAAAATATTTGGATTACACCCAACTATGGCAACCTCAATATTTTACCAAATTCTGATAATACCATCTTTTATCATGAAGGTTCACAAAGCGAAACCCCCAATAGAATTTTGAGCATATATCGATCTTCCCAAAATGTATTGTGGGCAGGCACCGACGGCTCTGGTTTAACCAAAATTACATTTAATCCGGATGGCAGCACTAAAGAGGAATCCTTTTTTAATGATGAAAACACAAATAAAGGCTTTTATGTTCAAACCATAGCAGAAGATAATAATGGTAATATTTGGATTGGCACCTACAAAAACGGCATGTGGTTTTACAACAATAAAACCCAGACATTTCGTGAAATTCCGGTGTTAAATGCTAAAAATCAAAAGGCATTTGACGTCAGAACCTTGTTTAAGGACCGTAAAGGGCGCATTTGGGCCGGTACAAGCACTTGTTTAAATATCTACTCTGATCAATTAAAATTGCTGGCCTCCTTTACCAACAATACAAATAATTTATCAGGCCTTATCGTTCAAAGCATTATTGAAACCCAAAACGGCTCTATTTGGTTGGGCATTGCCTCTGGCGGATTATTTCAATTCAATGAAAACCAAAATAATTTAAACGCTTCAACTTTTACAGACCGATCAGTACGTAATGCCAATTTAGAACGCGTAAGCAGTGTTCGATCCATTTCCGAAGGTGCTTACAACAGCTTATGGCTTGTAGATGATGCCGGTAAATTATTAAAATATGACACTTCCAAAAGCACCTACACTTCTCTTGAAAATTTTAAATCCATAAACAATCGGAATATAGCTGCAGTGATTAACGCTGGAGACGACAATTTGTGGTTAAGCTCCAATGACGGCATTGTAAATTTCAACACTAGAGACTCCATTATAAAAACTTACTACCATACTGACGGTTTACAGGATAACACTTTTTTAAAGAGAAGTGCATACAAAGACCATAACGGCATGTTGTATTTTGGCGGCTTAAAAGGCCTTAACTATTTTTACCCTAAAGATCTAAACAAGAAAAAATCGAATGCCAGCTTGCATATTAACGCAATAGAAGTCCTTAATCAACCTGCAGAGGTCTTATTACCAGAACAATTTGCCACGGGTATTTCGGAGGTTGATGCCTTGCGTTTAGAACATAATGAATCGTCATTTACATTTCGATTTGCGGCCGTAGACAATATTTTACATCCCAAATTTTTCTATGCCTATAGATTAAAAGGCTTTGATGACGATTGGATTATAAGTCACTATGATCGGTCAGCCACCTACACCAATATTCCTGCGGGCCATTACACATTTGAAGTGAAAGCTGGCACCAAGGATGGCTTGTGGGATGTACCCCCAAAAAGCATTGCGGTGTCCATTAATAAACCTTTTTGGTCCAAACCTTTGGCATGGGTCATATACCTTTTACTTTTTGCAGCTTTACTTTATGGCATTAAGCGCTGGTTGGGTTTAAGAAAAAAACTGTATTTGGAAAAGATTAATCATAAAAATGAAAGTGAACTTCATGATTTAAAGATGAACTTTTTCGCTAAAATGTCTCATGAAATACAAACGCCTTTAACCCTTATCTTAGGTCCGATAGAAAATATGATTTCAAAGGCTGAAAAAAACGGTAATTTATTGCTCAAACAACGCCTAAACATCATTGAATACAACGCCAAACGTCTATCAAAAATAGCTTACGAACTGACACTCGTACGGAATAAGGAATTGGGCAGACTCCGGTTAATGGTAACCAAAAACAATCTCTATAAAAACATCGAGAACATCGGGAAGTCCTTCAATGAATTGGCCCGAAAAAAGAATATCGATTTTACCGTTAACTGTCCACAAAACTTAACCAACACATGGTATGACAAAGACAAAATTGAGCATGTTCTCTACAACCTTTTGTCTAACGCATTTAAGTTTACGCCTAAAGAAGGCAATATTTTAATGACGGTCACGCCGGTAGACTCAAAGAAATCGATAAAAATTTCAGTAACAGATTCGGGGCCGGGAGTTTCTAAGGAGGAATTAGATTCCATATTTGAGCTTTTTTACCAATCTAATATGGGCAAAAAGAACAAAGGAACCGGTATCGGATTAGCGCTAACCAAAGAACTCATTGATTTACATAAAGGCACTATTGAAGTCGAATCTTCTGAAGTTAGCGGCACGACATTCACCATTACATTCCCCGTAAATGACGATGCCTATACCGATGAAGAACGGATGACGGTTGATGACGATGACATTATTGTTGAAGAACTAATAGATGAGGAGACTTTGGTCATCCAAAACAAAGATCCTAATGTCTTAAAGAAAACAGTCATGATTGTGGAGGACACCCTCGAGTTACAATTGTTTTTAAAGGATTTATTGCAACCCCAATACAATATCATCTTGGCTGAAAACGGAAATGAAGGTTACCATTACGCTAAAAACAACCTTCCAGACCTTATTTTAAGCGATATTATGATGCCGGAGCTCGACGGGATTGAGATGAGCAAAAAATTACAAGAAGATCCGCTTACAAAGCATATTCCTGTTATTTTGATGACGGCAAAAAATTCTACAAATGCCAAAATTGAAGGCTTAAAGTCGGGTGCAATTGAATACATCAAGAAGCCTTTTAACACGAATGAACTCTTACTGAAAATTCAGAACATTCTAATCTCAAGAGAATATATCATTTCCAAATATCGCAAGGAAGTAATTTCAAGACCGGAAGATTTTATAGAAAAATCTCAAGACGAATTATTCCTAGAAAGCTTGGTGGCGAATATCAATCTCAGATTGGAAGATTCCAATTTTAAAATGGAAGATTTGGTCGACCCATTAAACATGAGTTACTCCAGCATTTATAGAAAATGCCAAGCGTTAACAGGGCATAGTTTAGTCGATTTTGTTAGAATTTTACGTTTGAAAAAGGCAGCTATGCTTATTGCCAAACACGGATACACTGTGTCAGAAACCGCTTTTAAGACAGGATTTAATGACCCGAAGTATTTTTCAAAATGCTTTAAAAAGCACTTTAAGAAAAACCCAATCACTTTTAAAAACGAAGCTCAAAAGGTTGGGGTTGACGCGTATTTAGAGAAACATCAAGTAGGATCTTAATTACAGAAGAAGGAAGCTTACTTCACTATTTAAGTGTCAATCTGTACACATTAGTTTCCCTTTGCTTAAAGCCCAGTTTTTGATAAAGCTGATTGGCAGCAACACGATCAGGACTGGAGGTTAAATTGATACTTTTAAGCATTTGGGTGGTAGCATAATCAATGGAATATTGAATCAATTTAACACCAACCCCTTTACCTCTGGCGGATGTATCGACCACCACATCCTCAATCCATACTTTATCGCCTGTTGGAATTTTATTCAACACGAGCGTCATAGTACCTAAGATCTGGTCATTCTCTTCCGCCATAAAGATCATGGCGTGACCAGAGTTTACGATAGCCTCTAAATCTTTTTTAGTAGGTAATGTACAATCAGGAGCGAGTTGCGGAATTAACTTAGCAAAGGCATTAACCACGGCGTCCGTTACAGAGGTGAGCTTGTAGATTTTCATAAACTAAAATTAAGAAATTTATTTGATTGACATTTTGGATGTCGCACGCAATAGGCTGAAGATAGCAAATTGTAGCCCTGGTTCACCAATAAGCGTCATTAAAACTCGAAGCCATAATAAATCAATTTTAATTACATTAGAGCAAAATAGAAATCATGCCAGAATTACCAGAAGTTGAGGGGTATAAAATTTATATAGATCATACGGCGCTCCACAAAAAAATCATTGCATTTGAATGTAGTGACAATCGCCTATTAAAATCCACAAAAACCGATTTTGAAAGACATTTGATTGGTTATGAATTTACCGAAACCAAACGCATCGGAAAATATTTATTCATTAAAACTTCTGGTGATAAAACCTTGGTGATGCATTTCGGAATGACGGGGAGACCCAATTATTATAAGGAAAAAGAAGACCGACCAAAGTTTGGACATATTGTGCTCAGTTTTGAAAATGGGTTCCATTTTGCTTTTGAAAATAAGCGAAAATTTGGTTGGTGGAATTTAACAGATTCTATACAAATCTACAAAACCGAACGCAACTTAAGTGATGACGCCCGAGATTTAAGTCTGGAGGATTTTAAAACGTCCTTAAATCTCAGAAAAACCTTTATCAAAGCCGTCCTCATGGACCAAAGCGTGGCTGCTGGCGTTGGGAATTGGATGGCGGATGAAATATTGTACCAAGCACAAGTGCATCCGATGAAAAAAGTATCCGATATGAACGCTCAAGACATTGAACGTGTATTCAACACCATGAAAAATGTTATTGAAGTAGCCATTGCCAATGATGCCCACCACCTTGATTTCCCGGAAGACTTCTTAATCCACCGCAGGAAAGAAGGCGAAACCTGTTTTCACACCAATGCCGACATTCAAAAAATAAAAGTCGGCGGAAGATCTACTTATTTCTCTCCAAAATGGCAGGTGCTTGATATATAAACAGGTACTACATTGACCAATTATTTATTTTCAAATCTGTGATCATCAGTAGCAACTCGTTTAATTCAAAAATACTAACGAAATATTTTAAATGCTGGAAAAAATAGAGTCTTTTTGTTTTTTGACATTCTCATGGCATTCATAACTATGATGACGACATTATAGGTGTATAATATAATTACTGGAATGTATATTTTCAGAATACTCACTCCCTGATGGCCTGAACCTACTACATTCATTATGGCTCCTAGCATACCTGAAAATAAAAAAATGAAATATGAGAAAAACAGAATACACCACGTAATTTCAAAATTTAAAATAGACTTACCCAGCTCGTTCACGTCTCTAACTTTATCTTTTTTAAGAATCCAAAAAACTAAAGGAATAATAATTCCTAGAATAGGAAAGAAAAGAAAACCTAAAGCTGACAAGCTCATTAATATTAAATAGCCTTTATCTTCTTGCGTTTTCCAATCCACTATGTAATCAGGTGAAGAATCTAAAGCAATAGCTAATCTTTTTAACGTATCGCCTCTAGGAACTGTTTCGTTGTTTTCTATGCGCTGAATAGTTCTTAAACTTAAACCAGATTCATCGGCCAATTTTTCCTGAGAAAACCCTTTCTTATTTCTTAACTCCTTAACCCTTTGTGCTAAACTAATATTGTCCATTTTGCGTGTGTTTTAATTTGAAGTAAAAGTACCATGACCTCAACAAAATGGTTGCGTCTTTACTACGTCATAATTACGACAATAGTGTCGCAAGCTTTATTTCTGAAAGACATTCTGCTTTATTTGGAAAAAAATGGTTCAAATAGAGATGCCATTAAATAAACTTTCTATAAGCATGGTTTCAAAATGAAAGTGATTTACATATACGCAAATGAATATAGACTATCTCACTTTAGCCTTCCCGAAAAACAAACTGAACACATAACCGAATATAAAACAAGACGCCACTCCAAAGAAAGAATACATTAAAAAGCTAATATCTGTATACACGCTAATATACCAAATCAATAGCGCACTCACCACCAAGCCCATCAAGGTTCCTGTAGCATTAGCACGTTTGGTAAGCATTCCCAAAAGGAACATACCTCCTAAACCTCCTGTAAAAAGCCCTAGAAAACGGTAGAACTGATCCCAAAGTGATTTAATATTAGAGCTCGCCATCCAAAGGGCTAAAAGCACCCCAAGAACCCCTGTTACAACCGTCACAATTCTTGCAATTTTCAAAAGTTTATCATCATTAACTTGAGGCTTAAAATGCATGTGGAAATCGTTGCAATACGCTGTTGAAACAGAATTTAAACTACTGCTGATACTGGACATGGCTGCTGAAAATATACCGGCTACCAATAATCCTGAAACTCCCATTGGCAATTCTCTTACGATGTACCATGGAAAAATAGAATCGTTATTGGAAATGGCAGGTGACAATTTACCGGGCATTTCAGAATAAAAGATAAATAACAAGGTCCCGATACCGAAAAAGATAATGGTAGCAGGCAAGGTCAATACCGCGTTTGTGTATAAGGTTTTCTGAGAATCTTTTACGCTAGAGCTGGTCAGATAACGCTGTACAATGGTTTGATCGGTACCTTGAGTGACCATTGCAGATGCGAGTCCTCCAATGAACACTACCCAAAATGTGGATTCTGTAAAGTTCAATTCCATATTCATAATATTGAATTTATCACGATCAGAAGCGTAAGTAATCATATCTCCAAATGACGTTTCTGTGTGCAACATGATCCATGCTACAGCCAAAATGCTTCCCCCAAGAAGTACCACTACTTGCATGACATCGGTCCAAACTACCGCCTCAATCCCACCAAACGTCGTGTAAAACACACAAAGTACACCCATAATTAAGATGCTGGTCTCTACCGGAATGCCGGTGACAATAGAAATAGCCAGCGACGGCAGCAACAATACAATACCTATACGTCCTAATTGGAATAAAATGAAAGACAAACTCCCAAATGCACGCGCGGTATAATTGAAACGATCCTCGAGATACTCATAGGCCGTTTTTATTTTTAGTCGGTTAAAGAACGGTATAAAGACATAAGCGATAAGCGGCGTTATCAATATGGCGGTAATATTCAGAAAAAAGAAGGACCAATCCGTGATAAATGCTTTTGCCGGAATGGCCATAAAGGTAATCGCACTCAGCAAAGTTCCGAAAACACTTAATCCCGAAGCCCACCACGGAATACGGCCACCACCTGAAAAGTAGTCATCCGTCGATTTTTGTTTACGTGAGAAATACAACCCTATCAATACAGAAATCATCAAGTATAAGGCCAAAACACTATAGTTTAAAACCCCAAAAGGATGCGCTGCATCGGCAATTTTAAAACTTTGTACGTTAGGCGTCCTGATTCCCGGAGACACTTCTCCAGAAACAATCAAAAAATCGTCGTTGTGTTTAAAAGAAAGTGCAGTTACCGGAATTTGTGTGTCCAGGGTATCGTATACAAACCATTGTTTCGTAATGGTATTATAAGCTAAAATATCTTTAGAAAATCCAGGGTGATTATTCAGAATCTCATCTCTTCTCTTGGTAAGCTGAGTGCTTATAGAGTCATTTGGTGTTTTTCCCAATTGCAAACCGATGTTCTCCAATTCATCAAAAAGCACAGCATCACTACCGCCATACACGATAATATGCATAGAACCCATGACTTCTGCCGAAGCACCCATCAACACTCTCGGTACATCTTTAATTAGCAAATCACCTTCGTCGGCCCAAGTTTGCTTTTTAAAATCGTAAGTCAAATAATTGGTTAATGCGTTAGATTTTTGCCCTGGCATTTCCTGGCGTCCACCTATTACAAATAATTTTTTAGTGGTTTGTGTTTCTTGAATGGCCGTGGTATGAAGTGCACGTGCAGCCCCAGGATAGTCTTTAAGTTTCTCCCAATTCCTTTTGTCTTTTAAGGACAGTCTATAGAATGAATTGGTGCTACCATTAGTAGTGTTTCCTCCTACTACATACACATAATCGCCATCAACTACTGCCGACGAAAATGCCAACGGCTCTGGAAGATTGGGATATTCAATAATTTCAACATCATTACTACCCTTGTTATAAGCTAACAAATAGACCTTATCACTTATCAGCGTTTCATTATTACCGCCAATGCTCAGAACGCCTTCTGCAGTACTTACAGAAGCCGCATACCCCAACGGCATTGGTAATTGTGTTTTTGAGACTCGCCATTCCCCATTTTCTAAAATAAAAATAGTGTTACTCCATACTTTTTTCCCACCTTCCCAAGGTTTGCCTTCTGGAAAGTTAGCACCGCCAGCAGCCAAAAAAACACTATTGTGCGCCCCGCCTAACATACCTGCATACCCGATGGATTCGCTAGTAGCATTTTCAGCGGGTAAGGCCGGAAGCTCTGCAACTTCTAATTTTGAAATTTCTTGACCAAAAATTGGCAAGAACAGGAACATCATTGCGATTAAAACTGCCGACTTCTGAAGGTTTTTCATTTTAGAACTATTACTTATGAATACTATTATTTTGTTTCAACATTTCATCATTTTTCCGTTTCTTACCATTTAGTTCAATACTAATTACACCTATCCGATAAAATGTTGCTAAATATAATAAAATTGAATTAATTGTATTATGTATTACATATTAATTTATAGATTTGAAATTTATACCGAAAAGAATTATAAACATACCCATAACCGTTTTATCTATGAACGTCTTTAAAACCTTCGCCTTCCTTTTCACCTTACTAATCGTAAATTCCTGTGCTACCGTAGCACCACCAAAAGCGGTTGGCCCTATTCCCACTGCGCCGCAATTAGCATGGCAAGAAATGGAATTTTATGGCTTTATCCATTTTAGCATCAACACCTTTACCGATGTGGAATGGGGTTATGGCGATAAATCGCCTGAATTGTTCAATCCAACAGAGCTCGACACCCGTCAATGGGCTAGAATTGCGAAGGAAGCAGGCATGAAAGGCCTTATTTTAACCAACAAACATCACGACGGTTTCACCTTATGGCCTTCCAAATACACAGAATATTCTGTGAAAAATTCGCCTTGGAAAGGTGGGAAAGGTGATGTAGTTAAAGAACTTGCAGAAGCGTGTAGAGAGTACGGACTTAAAATGGGAATCTACCTCTCGCCTTGGGATAGAAATCACGCCGATTACGGTAAACCTGAATACATCGAATATTTTAGAAATCAGCTTACAGAACTATTGACCAATTACGGAGATATTTTCGAGGTTTGGTTTGATGGCGCCAATGGTGGCGATGGTTATTACGGTGGTGCCAATGAAGTGCGTACCGTAGACAAAGAAAAATATTACGATTGGGACACTACGGATCAGCTCATCCGAAAACTACAACCGAATGCCATTATATGGAGTGACAATGGTCCGGATGCACGCTGGGTTGGCAACGAACATGGTTATGCTTACGAAACGACGTGGTCGCCACTTTTAAGAGATTCCATCTATGGCGGCATGCCTGATTACAGCACCAAATACGCGATGGGTCAGGAAAACGGGACACATTGGGTACCTGCAGAAGCGGATGTGTCCATTCGTCCGAACTGGTATTATCACAAGTCTGAAGACGATAAGGTAAAAACGCTTAAAGAATTATTGGACATCTATTACCGATCTGTCGGACAGAACAGTACCTTATTATTGAATCTCCCTGTAGATCGGAGAGGCTTGGTACATGAAAATGACGAAAAACAACTAAAAAAATTAACCGCGCAACTGAAACAGGATTTTGCTCACAATTTAGCACTACATGCTAAAACATCAGCGAACACCTATCGTGGTAACTCTAAAAAATACCATTCGGACAAAACGGTAGATGGCAATAAAAACACCTATTGGACTACGGATGACGGCACTACACAAGGCGCCATAACCATCGATTTTGGAAAACCAACCCAGTTTAATAGATTTTTGGTTCAGGAATACATTCCGTTAGGGCAACGCGTCAAAAAGTTTAGTTTAGAAGCTGAAGTTGATGGCACATGGGAAACTATAGACCAACAAACCACCATTGGTTACAAGCGAATTTTGAGACTTAAGGATGTTGTAGCGACAAAACTCCGATTGACAATTACCGATTCAAAAGCCGCACCGCTTATTTCAAATATTGAAGTCTACAATGCGCCGCTAATTGTGGATACGCCTAAACTAAGCAGAGACAAACAAGGCAAGGTCACCTTAGAAGTTCCTCAAAAAGGACTGGAAGTGTATTACACGACTAATGGCGAGGAACCTTCTACTGCATCGTCTTTATATTCAGGTCCGATACAAATTGATCAGCCTACAACAATAAAAACCTTTACGATAGATCCTGAAACAAAACGTCAGAGCGACGTGTTAACCGCAACTTTTGACCTCAGCAAACGCCTTTGGAAGGTTTCTTCAGCAACTCATGAACCTTTGACAGAACAGGCAATTGACGATAACCCATTCACCAATTGGTCTGCCAGCAAAGAGACCTTAAACACCTCTAAAATTGATTTAGGAGAAACGGTTACGCTAAAAGGCTTCACCTATACGCCTACACAAGGCCGTTGGATTTCGGGCGTCATTACCCATTACAGTTTTTACGGAAGCACAGATGGCGAACAGTGGACAAAACTATCGGAAGGTGAGTTTTCAAATATCATCGCCAATCCTATTCAGCAAAAAGTGTTGTTGGAATCCCCAAGTGCTGTGCGCTACATCAAACTAGTACCCATTACAATTATGAATAATGCTGACAAGGCCATTATCGCTGAAATTGGAGTCATCACAAAATAAAAGGTCTTATGAAAAAATTGCTCTTCCTATCTCTATTGACATTAAGTTCTTATGGTTCATTTTCGCAAGCTGACATCACAGAAAGCGAACTCAAAAGCCACATTGAATTCCTTGCTTCAGAAAAGAATGCCGGCCGATTTCCTGGCACCAAAGCGAGTCGAGATGTGGTCAGATACATTAAAAAGGATTTTAAAAACCAAGGACTTCAAAAACTAGGCAGCTGTTATGAGCAAAAATTTAAAGCACGTATCCGGGTGGCTAAAGGCGAGCCTGAAAAACGCCCCGTCAAAACCTCCAATGTAATTGCATTTCTTGAAGGCAATGACCCTATTTTGAAACATGAATATATTGTGTTAGGTGCCCATTATGACCATTTAGGAATGGGCGGGCCATCATCAAAATCCGACCAAAAAAACACCATTCATTATGGTGCTGATGATAATGCCAGCGGTACCGCAGCCTTACTGGAAATCGCTGAGAAAATTGCCGCAAATAAAACAGCATTAAAACGTAGCGTTATTTTTATTGCTTTTGGCGCTGAAGAACAAGGCCTGTTGGGAAGTACATATTTTGTAGAAAACCCTTTAGTGCCGTTGTCTCAAATAAAACTGATGATCAACATGGATATGGTTGGTCGCTTAAATACAGAAAAACATGTGTATATGAATGGCGCCGGAACTTTTCCAGACGGCGTGACCTTATTACAGAATTTAGGCGAGTCCATGGGGTTAACGCCGATTGTCCATGCCGGCTCTGTTGGTGGATCAGATCATGTCTCGTTCTTTAAAAAAGACCTGTCTGTAATCGGGATCCATACGGGCGCGCACCCACAATACCACCGACCTGAAGATACGGCCGATTTGATCAACATTCCAGGACATCAACAAGTAAGCGAATTCATCTATCAAGCTTTAATACAAATTGCCACGACGGATTATAAACTGGAATTTATTCCGCAAGAATAAACAAACTAGTTCGCCTCCACCCGTTTATTAGAGTCGTCCGTCGAAATCTTTTTCATTACTTGACTTAAGTTGCTATATTTTCAGATTGTTTTTTTACATCTATGTATACAGTTAAACACCTATCATTTCAAGCATGCTAACGCCTATTCATTTATAATCAAACACCTAAACACTTACTAATGAAGTTTATTTTCCTCACATTAATCGGTCTCTTCACCTTAACCAATTGTACCGCGCAATCAAAAACCTTTACAGCTTCTGAAATTGCTGTATTACCACAACCAAATTCCTTGGAATTACAGGAAGGTTCTTTCACGCTTAATGCTAACCAAAGTATTTCAGCAACGCATGATCTTCAGAAAACTGCCGCTGCTGATCTTCAAGCCTATCTAAAGGAAACTTTAGGTAAAAACCTTAAATCATCAGACGCCAAAAAAGCGACCATTACGTTTGATCTCAATACTAATTTGGGCCCAGAAGCTTATGAATTGACCGTCACTCCAAAAAACATCAACATTGCGGCTAGTGCTGCTGCAGGTTACTATTATGGCGTTCAGACGTTAAAACAATTGGTTTCTACTGAAAACAATACCGTTTTGGTGCCTTCAGTCACAGTTAAGGACAGTCCTCGTTTTAGATGGCGTGCGTTTATGCTTGATGAAGCCCGTTATTTTCATGGTGAAGCCTTCGTAAAACAAATGCTCGATCAAATGGCATTGTTGAAAATGAATACCTTCCACTGGCATTTGGTGGACGATGCAGGATGGCGTATCGAAATTAAAAAATATCCAAAATTAACTGAAGTAGGTGCGTTCCGTAAAGACACTGAAATTGAAACTTGGAAAAGTGGGAAAACTTCAGGCGAGCCACATGGCGGATTCTATACTCAAGAACAAATCAAAGATATTGTAGCCTATGCTGCTGCTCGTAATATTAATGTGGTGCCTGAATTTGAAATGCCAGGACACGCCAGTGCCGCCATCGCATCTTACACTTGGTTAGGAACAGCTGGGAAAGCGATTGAGGTACCGGTTACTTTTGGACGTTTGTATGACAATTATGATGTGACCAAGCCGGAAGTCATCACCTTTATTCAAGATGTTTTAAATGAATTGTTTGAATTGTTCCCTTCTGAAGTCATCCATATTGGTGGCGATGAAGTAGGCTACGAAGTTTGGGAGAAATCTGCTTCGGTTCAAAAGTATATGAAAGAAAACGACATCAAATCACCTGCCGATTTACAGATCCAATTCACCAATAACATTTCTAAATTTATTGAAAGTAATGGTCGCCGAATGATGGGATGGAATGAAATTTTAGGTAAAAATATCCATGCTGATTTTGCTGAAAAGAAAAATGATGTAGAGGCAGAAACTGAATTGGCTAAAAACGCTATTGTACACTTCTGGAAAGGCGATTTGGCATTATTGACCGAAGCGGCTAAAAATGGCTATAGCATTGTCAACTCCATTCATAATAGAACCTATTTAGATTATAGCCACAACTCTATTTCTTTAAGAAAGGCTTATGAATTTAACCCGATTCCTGAAGGTTTGGATGCACAATACCACGATAATATTTATGGTACCGGCTGCCAAATGTGGAGCGAATGGACGCCGACCAACGCTGATGTAGAGCGCCAAGCATTCCCAAGAATTGCTGCGTTTGCTGAAGTAGGCTGGACAAACTTAAACAACAAAGATTACGACAGCTTTAAAGTCGCACTTAAAAAAATGCAACAACATTGGGATAGTTTAGGCATCAACTATTTTAAAGATTCTGATAAGCTTGAAGCAGAAGAAAAAGCTAAAGCCGAAAAAAAATAAATCCATGAAATACTTTTCACCCTTACTCCTGCTCTTAGTCATCTTGAGCAGCTGCCAAGTCAAACAAACAAGAACTTTTACGGAAGATGAAATTTCCATTGTTCCGAAACCCTCATCGATGTATCTTTCTGAAGGCAGTTATACGTTTTCAAAGGACACCAAAATCTCTGTTGGTAATGACAGTCAAAAGCCAGCCGCCAAATACTTATCAGATTTATTTGAAAAGGCAGCAGGTTTTCCGCTAAACATCATCGCTACTAAAGATGAAAACGGCGTTGTGTTTATCGAGGACGAAACCCTTGCCAGTGAAACCTATACTTTAGAAGTCACGCCAAAAAGTATCACTGTAAAAGCGAGTGATGCTGCGGGCTATTTCTACGCCGTACAAACCCTACGTCAACTGTTGCCTGCAAGCATTGAAAAAGCGAACAGTAAGGATGCCAATTGGATCATTCCTAGCATTAATGTAACGGACCAACCGCGTTTCGCATGGCGCGGCATGCAAATGGATTTCAGCCGCCATTTTTTTAGTATTGATGAGGTAAAAACCTTTTTAGACTATATGGCGCTTTACAAATTGAACACCTACCATATGCATTTAACGGATGATCAAGGTTGGCGTGTTGAAATTAAAAAGTATCCGTTATTGACTGAAAAAGGCGCTTGGCGTATAGAAAGTTCTCACGACAAAGAATGTAAGGAATTGGCCAAAACAGATCCGTCTTTTACGATTGATGAACAACATTATCACGACCGTGATGGCCAACGAATGTATGGCGGATTCTTTACCCAAGAGCAAATTAAAGAGATTATTGCCTATGCGGCAGAGCGTCAAATTGAGGTGATTCCTGAAATTGACATGCCAGGCCACTTTAAATCGGCCATTGATAATTACCCATTTTTGGCTTGTTCCGGCGAAGCGGGATGGGGCGAATTATTTTCAATTCCTGCCTGTTTAGGAAAAGAAAGCACCTATGAATTCACAAAAAACATTCTCTCAGAAATCGCCGAATTATTTCCTTCCGAATACATCCACATTGGTGGTGACGAGGTAAATATCCAGTCATGGAAAGAATGTCCGCTCTGTCAGAAAACCATTAAGGACAACAATTTAAAGAACGAGCACGAATTGCAATCGTTTTTCAATCATGATATTGAGGCATTTCTTAGATCAAAAGGAAAGCGTATGATGGGTTGGGATGAAATTGTGGAGGGTGGCGTCTCTGAACAGACCACGATGATGTGGTGGCGCAATTGGGCACCCGACATGCTCACTAAAGCTGCTGATAACGGTAATGATATGATCATCACGCCGTGTTTTGAATATTATTTTGATGCGAAACATGAGGCAACACCGTTTGAAAAAGTCTATAATTACGAACCAATTCCGGAAGAATTCACTGAGGATCAAGCCAAACATATCATAGGAATTCAAGCCAATTTATGGTCAGAAATGATTCCTAATTTTAAACGTTTAGAATACCAAGCCTTTCCAAGATTATTGGCGATGGCTGAAACGGCGTGGAGTTCAAAAGATGCCAAAGATCACGATAATTTCCAAAAACGCATGACGCTTCAATACGACCGATTGGATGCTTTGGGCGTTCAATATCACATTCCAGCAGTCACCGGATTGAAAGATAAAGTCGCATTTTTAGATACAGCAACCATTTCTTTGGAAGCACCATTAACTGGGATGGACATATATTACACGACAGATGGGACTGTGCCAACCAAAGCCTCTAAGAAATACACAGAGCCTTTAAGTTTTTCAGAAACCGTTACTTTAACTACTGTTGCCTATAGAGGTGATATTGCCAGCGAAAAACGATCAGCACTTATAGAGAAGCAAAGCTATTTGGAACCTTTAGAGGTGACTCCAGAAAAAGGTGTTATCAACCGTTGGACGGCAGTTAAGAAATTTAAAGTGGTTGATGATATTGTGCTGCCAAAAACAGCCACCTACACCGCAGTTAACGAATTGAATTTTTCGGATCACGATGGCCAAGAACAGGTTTCCATGGTGTTTAAAGGCTACTTCTATGCGGAAGCAGATGGGTTGTATGAATTCGCTACAAAATCTGATGATGGAAGTTTGTTATACATCGACGATAAATTTGTAGTGGATAATGGCGGTAATCATTCGGCATTAGAGAAAAACGGGATGGTTGCCCTTAAAAAAGGATGGCATCCACTAACGGTAAAATTCCACGAAGCGACTGGAGGTGCATTATTGACCGTTTGGTATACCGCGCCTAATAGCGAAAAGAAAGTTTTAAACGGGGATGTTATTGGGAAGTAATAAATCTTAGACACGAACCTGCCTGCCGGCAGGCAGGTTCGTGTCAAAGACCCATCTCCATAAACCCATCCAAATAATACAATTGCATAATGAAACTATTTATAAAATCCGTGCTAATGCTTTCTGTCATCTGGACCTCCAGCTGTCAGCAACAAAAAGTTTTCACCATAGCACAAACCTACCAAGAACCTGTAGATCCTTCGCCAGCAACTAATCAAAACTGGTCCGCTGTTCCACAAGGGCTGCAAGCCTCAGTAACGTCTACCAACATCCGATTTGTAAAAAGTGAAATTCCTAAAATAGAAGTACAATCCACTTGGAATGGTACCGCGTGGAAGGGCGAACGCAGCGCAGCGCAACTTGTGTTGTGGAGTAAAGATTCTTTGACTGAAGTCAATACCAAAATTTCAGATTTTAAGTCGGATTCAGGAGCAACACTTCCTGCAAGTATCGCCACCATTAATTTTGTGAAGTATGTTTTAACCGATGTCTTCGATCAAGGTTGTGGCCATAGAAAACCGGAAGACTTCCCGTCTTCATTAGCTGCGGATGCACTTGAACCGGTCAATTCTTTCGCTATTCACGCTCAGGAAACCCGACCAGTTTGGGTGACGATGGATATTCCGCAAGATGCCAAACCGGGCACTTACACAAGCACATTCACCATTGACGTTAAAGGACAAGCATCAAAAACCATGGCATTTTCCATTCGCGTAATTGACAAGGTTTTACCGCAAGCTTCCGATTGGAAATTCCATTTAGATTTATGGCAAAATCCTTACGCAGTAGCACGTTTTCATGACGTGGAGCCGTGGTCTGATGCGCATTTCGACTTGTTAAAACCGATTATGAAACGTCTTGCGGATGCAGGACAGAAAGTAATTACCGTTTCCCTCAACAAACGCCCGTGGGGTGGACAAACCTATGATCAATTTGAAGCGATGATAGAATGGCGCAAAAAAGCAGATGGGACCTGGACTTATGATTATACCATTTTTGATAAATGGGTGCAAATGATGATGGATTTAGGCATCAAGAATCAAATTAGTGGCTATTCCATGGTGCCATGGGGCAACGAGTTTTACTATTTTGATGAAGCCGAAAACAAGGAAATCAAGGTAAAAGCGGCACCAGGATCTCCAGAGTATAAAGACTTATGGATTCCGTTCTTAGCGAAATTCAAGTCCCATTTAGAAGAAAAAGGTTGGAATACCATTACAAGAATTGCCATGGACGAGCGCGGCCCAGAAGAGATGAAGGCCATGCTGGAATTACTCAATGAGCACGCTCCGGAATTCGGTGTGTCGTTTGCCGATAATCATAAAAGTTACAAACTGTATCCGGACGACTTAAAAGACATGTCCGTTGCCTTTGGGCATCCTGTAGATGCTGAGGATTTAAAGATTCGCAAAGCTAATGGGTACATCAGCACCTTTTACGTGTCCTGTGCCGACGCGTTTCCAAACACTTTTACCTTTTCGCCTCCTGCAGAAGGCACGTTTATAGGTTGGTACGCCATGGCGGCCGATTTTGACGGTTTTTTACGTTGGAGCTATAACAGCTGGACAGAAAATCCATTGCAAGATTCCCGATTTAGAACCTGGCCTGCTGGAGATACTTATAGTGTGTACCCTAACAATAGAAGCTCCATCCGTTTTGAAAAACTAAGGGAAGGCATTGTTGATGCTGAAAAAATCAGAATTCTAAGAGACGATTTTTCCAATAGAAGTATGACCGCGGAACTACAAGAATTAAATCAACTCGTCGAAAAATTCAACAGAAACACCAAACCAGAAGATTTAGAACGCCTACTTGAAGACGCTAAAAAGCAACTGAATCAATTGGCCGAAAAATAAAAATAGCTATCAAATCATTTAATATCCATCATGACAACATTAAAACAATTCACCGTAAAACGAATCACCACTAAAACCTTTATTTTAAGTGCGTTTATGCTGATTAGCAGCCTAGGGTTTTCGCAAGAACTCGTGGTTAATCCACAACCTCAGCAGCTTTCCATTTCAAAATACACGTCTGTCCCATCGCATTTTAAGGTGGAACAGAAAAATGCTGATCCTGCAACGAAACATCTACTATCTACATTCTTTACGAGTGACAATACCGCTTCGGACGGATTTTCAGTTACCATCGGAGAGCGCAAGGATAAGTTCTCAAGAAAACTTCTAAAAAAAGTCCCTGAAAACCCAGAAGGCTATTACATCCATAGTTCAGACAAGGCCATTACCGTTATTGGCAACGACGTGCGTGGCACGTATTACGGCGTGAGAACTTTAATCGCTTTATTACAAGCTGATCAAATGCCTTTAGGTGAGATTACTGATTATCCAGACGTGACGGCCCGTGGCGTCGTGGAAGGTTTTTACGGTGCCCCGTGGAGTTTTGAACACCGTATGCGTCAGATTGATTTTTATGGCGAAAACAAACTCAACACCTACATCTACGGGCCAAAGGATGATCCTTACCACAGCTCACCAAACTGGAGAAAAGCCTATCCTGAGGATGAAGCTGCGCAACTTAAAAAACTCATCGATAGGGCGAATTTAAATCATGTCGATTTTGTGTGGGCCGTGCATCCTGGAAAAGATATTAAATGGACTGAGGAAGACCGTACTGCCCTACTCCGCAAATTTGAAATGATGTACGATTTAGGCGTGCGTTCTTACGCCGTGTTTTTCGACGATATTTCTGGGGAAGGCACGAATCCAAGTCAACAAGCCAATCTCTTAAATTACTTGCACACTAATTTTGTAAAGGTTAAAAAAGATGTGACGCCGTTGATTATGTGTCCAACCGAGTATAATAAAAGTTGGTCGAAACCTGAAGGTGGCTATCTAGAAACTTTAGGAAAAGAATTGGACCCTTCAGTTAGAATTATGTGGACGGGTAACCGTGTAGTGGCAGACATTGATAAAGAAACGATGGATTGGATCAACAACAAAATTCAGCGTGAGGCCTTTATTTGGTGGAATTTCCCAGTGTCTGATTATGTAAGAGACCATTTATTATTAGGTCCGGCGTATGGAAACACTAAAGACATTGCCAAAGACGTATCTGGTTTTGTGTCCAACCCAATGGAACACGCTGAATCCTCTAAAATTGCGATTTACGGCGTTGCCAACTACACTTGGAATATGGCAGGGTACCAACCTGAACAAAGCTGGCAGAACGCCTTAAAAGTGGTGATGCCAGAAAACGCGGCAGCATTAGAGATTTTTGCAAGCCACAATAGCGATTTAGGTCCTAATGGACATTTATACAGACGCGACGAATCGGTGAAATTTAAACCTGAAGCAGAGGCGTTCTTGAAACAATTGAAAGCAAATCAACCAATTGCAAATCTCGACCTTGTCACCAACGAATTTAATGCAATGGTAGAAGCGTCTTATATTTTGCTTAACAGCACGGATAATCCAGTGCTTTTGGAGGAAATGCGTCCTTGGTTGAGACAGTTCAAATTGTTAGGGCAATCAGGATTAGCAATGTTGAATATGCATAAAGCACTCCAAGCAAAAAACACAACAGATTTTGAACGAAGCTACCAAGCCATTAAAGCTATGAAAGCGGAAATGTATACCAATGATCGCAAAGACAACCAAAATCCTTACCAACCTGGTGTGAAGACAGGCACTTTAGTGGTGACGCCATTAATTGACGAGGCTTTTGCCCATTTAACAGCAACTTACAATAAGGCTTTTGATAAAAACTTAGAAATTGTCGCCAGTTATAATCCGCACAAATTATACACCAATGTTGAGCAGTTGAAACATCAAACTGCGACGCTAAAAGATCGTACGTTAACTATGAATGTGCCTTTAGAAGTGATTCGTTTTGAACCGAAAACCTACTTCGGATTTGAACTAAAAGAAGCCGCACAAGTAAAATCAATCGTCTTCAAACTATCGCCAGCAACCAGTTATGAGCACTTGGCATTAGAAGTATCCACTAATGGTAGCGATTGGACCTCTGTGAAAACAGAAGTTAAAGATGATGCCGTAAGAGGCGCCGTTAATAGTGAGGTGAAGTATATTAGAATAAGCAATACCGCTTCAAAAACACTAGAAGCTAAACTTGAGCATGTAAAGGTGGAGTTAAAATAAACTGATCAGAATTATTCTGATTTTAGGTGACACTATAGGCAAAGCAAGATTTCTTGTTTTGCCTATTTTTTTTAGCAAACCTCAGCTTGTTTTTACGTTTTAGCTTATTACTAAACAGATTTCTGAAGCCTATGAAAACAATTCCTATCTTAGAGACGCGATCGTTAATTCCAGAAGCTATCAATTTAAAGGCTTAATTAAAAACATCTTGTATGAATATTACCAATAGAACCATTGCCATTATAGTTGTCGTGATAGCCATGCTCTTCATGTCCTGTAAGGACAAATCCACATCCGAAAATTTAATACCAGAATCCAATTTAACCAAGGTAGAGCGCCTTGAATTTTTTTTAGAATCACCAATAACACTAAACACAAACGCTAAAGAACAACGCTTAAATACGATCCAATTCCATAAGAGTTATATCTTAAATGAAAATCCGCATGTAGATACTAATAAAGATTCCCTTTTGAAAGCCAATTCAAATAGCTATGTGGCAATTGGTGAAGCGCATTTTGATAAAGAACGCGATTCTTTAATCCGATTTGCATCAGCAACTGATGTTATCGGAATTTTAAAAAATAAGTATGTAGATCGGATTACCTATATGCGATTACAATCTGAAGACCTACAGCTCAATTATGGCGTGCATTTAGGAATGGACGCTGATAGTTTTACAAAACTATTCCCATTAGAACTCGACGCCAATTATAAAGCAACAGTTGAAGACCGTGATGCTTTTGAAGTGACCTTCACTTTTGATAAAAAGAACAAGACCTTAAAAGAAGTGAATTATGTTTCGGTGATGGACTGATACATGATTTCATATTGTGCAGAGATTTAGGGAAAATCTAATCAAACTTTTATAAAAAGATTTAATCTTTAAACTCCCAAACCTTTACATAATCAATCGCCATTTCAAGTGGAAAGTTTTGCGTTGAGGTTACAAGCCCAGGCCAGAAATTGATACCGGACTGCCCTTTATCGGCACTCGCATGGTTTAGGATGATGTAATAATCGGTCTCAAATGGCCAGCGTTTTTCGAAATCGTCTGTAGGCTCGTGCACCATCGTCAGTTTATTGTTAACATAAAACTCGATGCGGTTGGGGAGTTTCAGAATGCCGTACGTATTGTATTCTGTGGGAGTAATTGCAGGTGTTTCACCTTTAGAGATGTGTTTGGCATTGCCGTCAGATTGATGCACGACTTGATGAACAAAGTTATCGTTGTTAAGACGTTCCATGATGTCAATTTCACCACCATTAGGCCACCCAGCATAGACATCATTTTGCGGCATCAACCATATGGCTGGCCAACCGCCTTGCGAAGCGCTATTAAACTTTGCCCGCACTTCAATTTTGCCGTATTTAAAACTGAATTTATCTTTGGTTTGGATTGCTCCAGTTTCTGGGAGATTAGTCTCCTCATTCCAGCGCGCGCGGATGTGCAACTTCCCATCCTTGACTTCCGCCAATTCCGCATCCTTCACAACGTATCGGTTCCAGGGCGATCCATTTTCTCGCTGGGGTAGACTCGTCCAAAATTGAGTGTTATATGCAGTCCCATCAAACTGGTCTTCAAACACTAATTGATACGCTTCAATACTGTTCTCTTTTATAGGCTTACTAACCGAACACGACTGTAACGCCACGCACAAAAGCAATAGCATTCCCAACTGGCACAACACTGAATTCATATTCATCATTTTTAAAATCTATATTCTCTTTTCTATTCTCTTTATTCTCTATTCTGTCTTCAAATTACTTAGAATCACATTAAAACCACCTCGTCTTCTGCTTCTCTCTGGAAGCAGAATCCACTCCTCCTTGAAAAGGAGGAGAATTTATGATGCTAGTTAAAGATTGAATTTAAGTAAGCAACAAATTCGTCAATAGCACTTTGCTTCACACTTCAACATTTGTTATTCAGATTTTGTCATTCGAGATTCTCTTCTATCTTCTCTATTTTCTCTTAACCCTATAAAGCATTAACCCCACTTATGATTACACCGAAACCACCTCGTCTTCTGCTTCTCTCCGGAAGCAGAATCCACTCCTCCTTGAAAAGGAGGAGAATTTAAGAGGGTTGTTAAAAATTGAAATTAAGTCAGCAACAAATTCCTCAATAGCACTGTGCTTCCCACTTCAACATTTGTTATTCAGATTTTTTCATTCGAGATTCTCTTCTCTCTTCTCTATTTTCTCTTTTCTATTTTCTCTATTCTATTTTCTCTATTCTCTCCTCACTAATTATAACTCTCAATATACTTCCTATCAAGCTCCTCAGAATCCTTGTATTTCTTTCGTGTTTCCTGAAGTTTTTGCTTCATTTCGGTGACCACTTGGGCATATTTCGGATCATTGATCACATTATTCACTTCTTTAGGATCATTTAAACGATCATACAATTCCCATTCATTCACATCGTGATAAAAATGGATGATTTTATATTCCTTGGTGGCAATTCCATAATGCCTTTTCACAGCGTGTTCCGCAGGATATTCATAATAATGGTAGTACACGGCGTCTCTATCCCAAACGGCTTTATTACCGGTTAAAAGTGGCACTAAACTCTCTCCTTGCATGTCTTTAGGAGCAGTGACACCGGCAATTTCAAGGAAAGTTTGGGCAAAATCCAGATTCTGCACCATCTCATCTTCCGTGATGCCTGGCTTAATTTGATTTGGCCATTTGATCAACAACGGTGTTTTAAACGATTCGTTGTACATAAATCGCTTGTCAAACCAACCGTGTTCGCCTAAATAGAAACCTTGATCTGAGGTATACACCACAATGGTGTTATCTGCTAATTTCTCTTCGTCGAGATAATCCAATACGCGACCAACATTTTCATCTACGGAGGCGATGGTTCCTAAATAATCCTGTAAGTAACGTTGGTATTTCCAAACCGTCAAGGTAGAATCGTTCATGGTTGGGTAGCGCTTTTTGAAATCTTCATTAATCGGTCCGTAAACGGCATCCCACTTGGCGCGCTGCTTTGCATTCAATGTATATAAGCTTTCTCCGAGTTGACTCCATTGCTCAATGTTCAGCTCTTTAACCGTTGCCGGCGTAAGCTTATTATCGTTAATAAGCGACATGTGTTTTAAAATTCCCATCTCGGCCGATTTAGCAGCTATTCCTCTGGTCTTGTAATCGTCGAACAAGGTTTCTGGCAGGGGAAAGGTCTTTTGGGTAAATTCTTTATAATACTTTTCACTCGGCAACCACGCACGGTGCGGCGCTTTGTGCAAATACATCAACATAAATGGCTTGTTAGGATCTCTGCGGTGTTTCATCCAATCTAAAGTCAAATCGGTCGTAATATCCGTCACATAACCCTCAATAATAGTATCCCCTTTTTGGGTGATGAATTTCGGATTGTAATAATCGCCTTGACCTGGTAAAATCTTGAATTCGTCAAAACCTTTTGGGTTATTTCCAAAGTGCAATTTTCCAAACATGGCTGTTTGATAACCTGCTTTTTGAAGGATTTGTGGAAAGGTCACATTAGTGGTATCAAAATGACTTAAGTTGTCAATCTTACCATTGATATGGCTGTGTTTTCCAGTAAGGATCACCGCTCTTGATGGCGCACAGATGGAGTTGGTAACTGTGGCATTGATAAATAGCATGCCTTCCTTGGCAATCCTATCAATATTTGGGGTTTGAATTAAGGTCGTGTCATAAGCGCTGATGGCTTGATACGCATGATCATCAGACATGATGAAAATAATATTTGGCCGTTCTTTTTTTACTTCTGCTGTTGTAATGTTTTTGGTCTTACAGCCTACAACTGCGGAGGCGCCTACCAAAAGATAAAAGAGTTTTGAAGATTTCATAGGAATTATTATTCTTGATGTTGACTTACTAATTGTTCTACACCTTCAATAGAAAACGATTTGTTTTCTGGTGCGCTGTGTTCTTTTTTAACGATGTCATAAAAGGTCTTGAGCATTTCAGGATGTTGGTCCATGATGTTGTGTTGTTCTCTGATGTCCGCATCTAAATCATATAACTCAACTGTTTTATTGCCTTTCTTGATATTCTTCCAAATCATCTTCCACTTGCCCATTCTTACCGCAACTTGACCGTTATAGCCTGCAAATTCCCAATACAAATAGTCATGTTGATCTTGCTTGCCTGTATTGGTCAACGCATTATAAAAACTAATCCCATCGGAAGCATAATTGGTGTCCACTTGTGCAATTTCATTAAACGTTGGCATGATATCATAAAATGCCGAAATGTGATCACTTGTAGTTCCTGGTTGAATCTTTCCTGGCCATGTCGCAATCAACGGGACGCGGATACCCCCTTCATATAAAAATCCTTTTCCTCGTCCGTAGCTACTATCAAAAGGGGCAGCACTATCAAACCAAACGGCATCACCACCACCTGCTGAACTTGGTCCGTTATCAGAAGTAAAGACAATTAAGGTGTTTTCATACAAGCCTTCCTTTTTCAAATAGGAGACCAACTTTCCAACGTTTTCATCCAAATACGAAATCATCGCCGCATAAGTCGCCCGCGGGTAACGTGTAGGGAAATAATCGGCTCCTTCACCTTCAATAAAATGGTGAGGCTCTTCATCACCAAATTTATTTACATAATAATCCACCCAGTTTTGTGGCGCCTGCAACGGCACGTGAGGGATTGGACTTGCCCAATACATGAAGAACGGTTCCTTTTTATTTTTTTCAATGAACGCCATCATTTTATCAAATATTAACGTCGGACTGTAATCTGGTTGGGTGAATTTCGCATAAGCTTGCAAATCATAAGCATCGCTACCTTTTGCCAACCCTTCGTGTGGGGCAATGGTATCATTATTTAAATACACACGCTTTTCATTTTCATACAAATGAACGGGAGTATAGGTGTGTGCTTGACGCTGGCAGTTGTAACCAAAAAAATAGTCGAAGCCCATTTCTGTTGGAATGGATTCGGTTTGTGGCGCTCCTAATCCCCATTTGCCGACAATGGCCGTTTTGTAATTCGCCTTCTTCAAGGTTTGCGCTAAGGTGACGGTACTTTTAGGCATTGGGCGCTGACCTTCCAAAGTAGAATCCGCAATCATGGCGCGATAATTCCAAACATTACCACGTTCTTCCCACTCATCATTCCCTCTAATACTGGCATGCCCCCCGTGTAAACCGGTCAATAACGACGCACGAGCAGGTGCACAAACGGGAGCCGCCGTATAATGTTGGGTAAATAGGATGCCTTCTTTTGCCAAGGCATCAATATTTGGGGTTTCAATTTTGGTTTGCCCGTAAACCCCCAAATCACCGTAGCCCAAATCGTCCGCTAGGATATAAATGATATTTGGTTTTTGAGCAGATGCTTGTGGTTGTTTTTTGGCCACTTTAGCGTTATGACATCCGAACGTTATAAACACGCTGCCTAAAATGACGAGGGTTCTTAATAATTTCATATGTAATCAATTTAAATCTTTATAAATAATTTTTATCAAAAGCGTTGTGCGAATTTTAAATTTTTCAGGTATTTATTTTTTCTAAAAAAAACTACCAATTGTAAGCGTTGAACAAATAATCAGCGCAATAACACTCACTAAAGTCAGGATTCTAACGCTATGTTTTATGAGATATATTATTCCTATAATTACAAAAACAATTTGAGCAAGCATCAGAGGAATGGTAAGAATTTCTACGAAAAACCCTAATATTACACTATTCACTTGGTATATATAAAGTAAATACAATCCTATAAAATAAAAAATTAGAGCAAAATTTATGATGGTAAGGTTTCTATCCGTTATAAATTTTTTCATTTAATGTTTGTGTCTAAATTTATTCTTCCCATTTTCAATCCTTTTCCTGAGACCTCCAATACTATCTCGCCAGCAGTTTCACCAGCTTCTACCAAGACCACCAATTTACCACTAAACAATTTCATTGTTGGTAAATGGAATAACTCGAGGGAGGTGGCGTCACCATTAGCTGCTGCTTTATATTTTCCAGCGCCTTTTACCTTAAATTTTAATTGATTGGTAGCAGTAGGACAGGGAATTCCGTTTTTATCAACCACAGATACGGTGACAAATGCCAAATCCTTTCCGTCAGCAATTAACTGTGTTCTGTCGGCTTCTAAGACTAATTTGTAGGGTTTTCCTGCGGTATGGGTTTCTTTTTCTGCCACGGGATGTCCATCAGCATCAAAAGCGACCACTTTTATGGTACCCGGTTCGTATGTTACATCCATCCACATCAAGCGGTATCTGTGGGTTGGCGAACTATTATTTTTTTTCTGAATGCCCATGCTTTTGCCGTTTACAAACAATTCAGCACTATTATAATTGGTATAAACGAAAACGGGGGTGATTTCTCCTTCACGTCCTTCCCAATTCCAATGAGGTAGCATGTGGAGTGTTTCCTCTTTCGTGTTCCAACGACTCCGATATAAATAAAAACGATCTTTAGGCAATCCGGCCAAATCATTAATTCCAAAATACGAACTTCTAGATGGCCATTTGGTATCGTAAGGCGTCGGTTCACCTAAATAGTCGAAACCCGTCCATACAAATTCGCCAATCACCCATGGTTTGTCATCTTGCAACACAAAATCTTCATCAGGGATGTTAGACCAACTGCAGGCTT
Source organism: Gelidibacter sediminis (assembly GCF_004364975.1). Lineage (GTDB taxonomy): Bacteria > Bacteroidota > Bacteroidia > Flavobacteriales > Flavobacteriaceae > Gelidibacter > Gelidibacter sediminis. Next base: position 498,741 of record NZ_SOBW01000007.1, read on the forward strand.
CCAAATCGTAGGATGACGACTGCAAATCGTCATACATTTTCATCTTTGCTTCTACCACGGGGAACTTATAAATGCCACGAGAACTCACTGTAGATGCGGTTTCTGATCCTAAAATTAAGCCTTGCGGAAAGGCTTTGTAAGCGTCTTCATATAAATGCACACGGTAATTCAACCCCGGGATGTCCAATACCGCACCAAAACCTGAAGCCATAGTCGCTTCTACTTGATCCATACCTACGGTCACTGGTCGGGTGGGATCTTCGCGATGAAAAATATCCTGAAGCCGTTTGGCGCGTTTAGCACCCTCACTGCCCCATTGATCAGGGACTTCATTGCCGGAGCTCCACATCACAATACTCGGGTGGTTGCGCGTAGCCTGTACTAAATTGACGATATCCTTTTCTGCATTAGTTTCAAAATAGCGATGGTACCCGTTGTCGACTTTCGGTTTTGCCCATTCATCAAAACTTTCGGCTAAAAATAGAAAGCCCATTTCATCACACAATTCGAGTTGCTCCAAAGACGGCATATTGTGTGCGCTGCGGATGGCGTTGGTTCCCATATCCTTTAAAATCTGAAGTTGACGGCGTAAAGCTGATCTGTTCACTGCCGTGCCAATCGGGCCTAAATCATGATGCAGACAAACGCCTTTGAACTTCATGATCGAATCATTTAGGCTAAAGCCTTTTTCTGCTTCGTATTTGATGCTTCTAATTCCGAATCGTGTTGACATTTCATCTTTTAAGATGTGGTCAGCATACAATTGAGAGGTGGCCGAATATAAATAGGGCGTTTCCGGACTCCATAACTTTGGATTGCTAACAGCAATATTCTGTTCAAAGGCATCTCCAAAAATGACTTGGGTGGAATCGACAGCCACTGTTTTACCGTCCGCATCTTTGATGGTGGTCACCATTTTAAGATTTTCACCAGACACCTTTGTTTTAACATTGACTTTTGCTAGATCTGAAGTTATAAAAGGTGTAGTTATAAAAGTCCCCCATTGATCAATGCTTTCCTTGTTTTTGGTAATGACCCGCACATTGCGGTACAATCCCGCACCAGGATACCAACGTGAGGACAATTCGCGATTGGTCAGTTTAACCGCCAACGTATTTTGTTGGTTGGCACGGATATGCTCGGTGATGTCAAAATAGAAATAGCTATAACCATAGTTCCAACTGCCAACTTTTTTGCCATTAAGGAATATTTCAGGCTCGCTCATGGCGCCCTCAAAAAGGAGAATGACTTTCTTTTCAGAATCAAAATTCGGGATATCAAACTGATTGCGGTACCAACCAATTCCGATATAAGGTAGTGCACCCGTGCGTCCGGTTTTTTCTGTAGCTACTTTTTCGCCATTTTGAACAATGGCTACCGTTTGCTTGTCAATTTCTTTATCAAAAGGCCCTTTTATGGCCCAATCGTGAGGCACGGTAACAGTTTCCCATTTGGAATCATCAAAAGATTGTGAAGATGCGTTCTCTACATCGCCTTTATGAAACTTCCAATTCTTTTTTAAAGTCAACACCGTTCTCTCTTGACCGTGAATTGACCCTGAGAATAGCAATCCAAATAACACGCAGATCGCCGACAGATTAAAAACTGTAGTACTGTTAAAAAGGTGTTTTTTGATAGCTATCATAATGTTGGAGCGGTCTATTTATTTTGAAATATATTAAAAGGTTTTGAAGTTCCTGATAGCGATAATACGACCACACCATGTGCAGGCACTTCAAAGCTCAATGTATTTTTTGTGGTGGATCCATAATCCTGTTTTGCCCATAAATCGCGGTAGGTATAGCCTTTTGAAGCATCTAAACCGACGGTATTCAGGTCGAATGTCATAGTCGTTGGCTTATCGGATCTGTTTAATAAAGTGACCGCCACTTTCCCGCTCATGGTGGAGACTAACGGCTTTGCCCAAACTTCTAAATCGCCTTCATCCACCAAACGGCGTGCTTGGTACACCAACGGATCCTGATTAAGGGCAATCAGCTCTTTATTGGTCAATATGGCAATAGTTTCTTCAGACATATCGCGCAAATCATTCCCCGCCAAAAGTGGCGAATTCATCATGCACCACATGGTAAAATGAGTTTTATCTTCTTCATAACTCATGCCGCGTCCTACTTGCAGCATGTCCATATCGTTGACATGGCCTGGGGAAGCGTATTTCCAAAGATCCGCATTCAAATCTATGATGTGTAGGATGGAACTGAATTCGTTGCTGATATCGCCGGAGATCCGCCATGAATCGGCAATTTGCAACGCCCATTCGCCAGGAAACTCCCATCGGCAGATATTATATACCGTATTCGGTTTGATCTCTTTTATAATATTGGCAATTTGGGTGTATCGGGTTTCTTCATCCAATCCTAACCACTCGCCGCCACACCAATCGACTTTAATGAAATCATAATTCCAGTCGTTGAGCATCAATTTCAAATCCTTTCTGTCGTGGCCCATCAGTCCAGAGCCCACTCCAATCGTATCGTTATCCCAATGCGAAGCGCACGTATTGATCCCCGCATCAGAATAGATGCCTGCTTTTAATCCTTTGGAATGAATATAATCAGAAATGACTTTCATCCCGTTAGGAAAACGTTCGGGATGCACCAATAAATTCCCTTCAGCATCACGACCGCCAAAAAAGCCATCGTCTATGTTTACATAAGCGTAACCCACATCAGCCATTCCGGATGAAATCATAAAATCTGCTTGCGCTTTAATGATCTCTTCATTGATATCCACATGAAAATTATTCCAGCTGGACCAGCCCATGATTGGCGTTTGTGGTTTGGTGATGGGTTGGGCCGTGTTTTGAATAAAAGTCAAGGGTACCACAGTCCGTTCTTGAGGTTTACAAGACATCAAAACGAACAACGACAACAACAGACAAATTTTATACATTCACTTTCTATATTAAAACAAATATCGACCGCTTTCAACAATGAAAAGGGTCGATATGTTGTACGTATTACATACGCATATTTACACTATCATTACTCAATTGGCACCATCCAGTACGAATAAGAATAGTCCTTATACGGCAATCGGTATTGTTCCATTGGCAATCTTCCCCAACTGTTGATGCTTCCCAAACCTTGTTGGAAACCATCAATGTTTACGAACACTTCTTTACGAGGATCAATTTCTCCAGCATGGTGTTGCACGCGCTCATCATTGGTATGCAAATCTTCTTCAGCAAAATTAAGGGCTGAAACAGATACTGGTGTTTCGCTTAAAAACTTAAGGCCTGAACCATCTTCTTTAGTTAATGCCATCCAACGGACATCTAATTTATTTCCTGTTTCCTGCGGGCGGATGTATGGAAAATATTGCTCAGCGATGGATTGTTTATACAAACCGACTTTGGCTGCATGTTGTCTATCAGTATAGGCTTCAAAAGGACCTTTTCCGTAAAACGTGATGTTTTTATACGCTTCCGGCAGGACCAATTTGTTTCCAAATTTATAGAAATCTGGATGCTTTCCTTGGATTGCTTTTAACTCATTAGTCACTTTTACAGCACCGTTTCCATCCACCAGAAATTTCGAAATTACCTTGGCATCACCATCAAATAAGTCTCTGGTAAACGTGATTTCTACTTCAGATTTTGAGACTTGTTTAACAGCGGTCGTTACCTTGCCTGAAGATCCAGCATCTTTCCATGCTTTATAACGCTTTTGAGTACCCGCACCGTAATCATTATCAGTTGGCGCACGCCAGAAATTGACTTGCGGACCTTTTTCTAACAAGCTTTTAGTCTTGTAGACATAATCTGTTAATGTACCTTCTTTTTGATTAAACGTTACAGTAAAATGTTCGCCTGTCACGGTAATTACATCACCTTCCGTTTTCGATTTTACTGCTGCCGTTGCTTTTTCAGGAGTTTGTACATTGGCCTCTTGCAATTGGAATTGTTCATACGCCACAACATAACCTGCTTTCAATAAAGGTTCGTCTGCTTTTAATTGGGCAGCAACATTCAAGAAATATTCAACATCCTTTTTAAATGTCGTTGTAAAAGGGATTTTTAAAGCTTTCTTCGCTTGAGGTGCCGTCACAAGATCATCAATAGTTCCTGATTCTACAACTTCGCCATTGGCAATCACATCCCAAGTTAATTTGTAGTTAGATAAATCTCTGAAGAAATACCAGTTTTTAAGATCGATGACACCATTAGCCAAATCATTTTCATAGAACTTTATATCCTGATGGATGTGTGCTACTTCATGAATATGCGGGTTAGGCGTACGGTCTGGCTGCACCAATCCGTTGTTCAAAAAGTTGTTGTCACTAGGTGTGCCTTCCGGACCGAAATCGCCACCATAAGCAAAAATCTCACGGCCATTCTTTTCGATCTTAAGGCCTTGATCTACATAATCCCAAATAAATCCACCTTGAAGTTTGTCGTATTTTTCATATAAATCCCAGTATTCTTTAAAACCACCCATACTGTTCCCCATAGCATGTGCATACTCGCACTGTACATAAGGCTTGGTTCTTCTTGGGTCTTTCGCGTAGGCTTCTACCTCTGCTGGAGTTTCATACATTGGCACATACAAATCTGTATTCCATTCGTGTACCGCACGCTCGTATTGCGTTGGTCTGGTATCGTCCATTTTTTTAGCTAACAAATAAGACTCATAAAAATTGTAGCCATTACCAGCTTCGTTTCCTAAAGACCAGATAACGATAGATGGGTGATTCTTATCACGCTCCACCATACGGCCTACACGTGCTAAATGTGCTTTTAACCAGGCTGGATTGTTCGCTAAAGTTCGGTCTAAGGCGTAACCCATTCCGTGCGATTCGATATTTGCCTCATCGATGACATAGATCCCGTATTCATCACATAATTCATAGAAATAAGGATCGTTAGGATAATGTGCAGTTCTCACCGCGTTGATGTTGTATTCTTTAAAGATTTGGACATCCCTTAGCATGTCTTCGCGAGAAATAACGTGGCCTGTATTAGGATCGTGCTCATGACGGTTAACCCCTTTGAATAAAATTGGTTTTCCATTCACCAAATATTGACCATCTTTTACTTCAGAAGTTCTAAAGCCTAATTTTCGAGAAATGGCCTCAATGACATTCCCTTTTCTGTCTTTAATGACGATGTTTAATTGGTATAAGTTTGGAATTTCAGCCGACCAAGTTTTTACTTGCGGAATCACTTTTTTGAAACTGAAACTTTGTGCCGTGTTTGGCGTCAATTCATATCCCGTTGATGCACTATAAATCGATTGGTTATTTCTGGTGATTTCAACTGAAACGCTTCCTTTTTGTTTTTTAGAATCAATGCTTTTTACATCAAAAGTCAAATCAAAGACACCATCTGTATAGTTGTTTTCCAAGCCTGCTTTGGCAAAATAATCTACCAATTGAATTTTTGGACGCGCATATAAATACACATCACGCTCAATGCCTGAAATTCTCCAGAAATCCTGACATTCTAAATAACTACCATCACTCCAACGGTACACTTCTAACGCAATACTGTTGTGCCCTGGTTTTACAAAATCGGTCACATTAAATTCTGCCGGAAGTTTTGAACCTTGACTATAGCCCACTTTTTTTCCGTTAATCCAAATATAGAATGCCGATTTTACAGCCCCAAAATGGATGAATAAATCCTTACCATCCCAATTGTTCGGCACATTAAAGGTTCTTTTGTAAGACCCTACTGGATTATCGCCGTCTGGAATGTCTGGCGGATTTAAATGCCCTTTTTGGAACGGATACGTCGCGTTCACATAAATTGGCACACCAAAACCTTCAACTTCCCAGTTAGAAGGCACTTTTATAGTATTCCAGTTAGAGGTATCGAAATCTTCTTTATAGAAATCGGCTGGTCTGGTTTCTGGAGTATCGCTGTAATTGAATTGCCAAGTACCGTTTAAAAGCATGTAATTATCTGCTTTTGAAAGGTCGTTTTCCTTCGCTAATTCTAAAGAACTATACGGAAAGAAGGTGGCACGTGCATCTAATTTATTGATGCCTATGACATCAGGGTTTTCAATAACAGGGTCCAGGGTTTGGCCGATGCCCACATAACTTCCCAATAATGCTAGGAACGCCGTAATGATGCGTTGATTTCTTTCTTTCATTGCTTTTTTAATTTAATGTCTTTTTAATTAGTTCTGGTTGGAATACAACTTACTCCATTCCACAAAATCTTTTTTGGTACCGTTTTTAAAAGGAATTAAAAAGAAACTGTAGGATTGTTTTTCTTGCCCTTTGATTAGATATTCCTCCTGTGGTCTTCCACCCCAGCTATTATCTCCGGCAACACCACGTTGGGCTAAATCGATATTAAGTTGAACCAAATCTTGTTCTTTAATGTCATTAATATGTTTTGATGCGTTAATTTGTGGAATACCATCGGTTCTAAATTCTTCCTCCAACTTATCATTGCCACTATAAGCAATCCCATCCGTCGTGTCAAAATCTTCGTTTGGCATGTGCAAGGCGCTAATGCCCAAACCTTGGAATTGATTTTTTGCAACCACTAAAAGTCCGTTGTTGTTGGCATCAGCAAAAGCTGACCAACGCACGTCTGTTTTATAGCCGTTTTCCTGTGGTCTTACGTACGGCACATATTGATCTCTTACTTTAGATTCGTATACATCAAGAAACGCAGAGGCTTTTCTGTCTTGATAGTTTTCCCATGGACCACGACCAAAATAGGTCATGTTTTCATAGGCTTTTGGCAATTGCATACGCATGCCTAAACGTGGCAAGTCGGCTTTATAATCCGTTTCGTGTAAGGTATTGTTGATTTTTATCACGCCGTTCCCAAAAATATGGTATTCTGAATTGAACGTCGTGTCAACACCTGGTAAGTTATAAGTCACATTGATAGTCACACTGCCATCATCATTTTTAGCAGACGTTAATTTGGCAACCTTCGCAAACAATGATGCTTTTTTCCATTCGATGTTTTTGGCTTGCATTTGGCTTCCAAAGTCATTGTCTGTCGGCGCACGCCAGAAGTTCGGTTTCGGACCGTTACCATCTTTCAACAATTCTGTTCCTTCATACACATAAGAGGTGATTTGTCCTTTTGTTTTATCAAAAATGATTTTTACATCTGCATTAGAAATCTCAAAATGCTCTTTTGATTCTTTGATTTTTAAAGCCGCTTTATTCTCCAATGTTGTGTTTTGTTTGGTGAATTTACGTGATAATGCAAATTGCTCGTGCGCTACTTCATGCCCTTTAGGAAGAATGCCCCATGGCGCTTTGGTTTTTGCAGAAATCTCTAAGAAATACTGGGTGTTTGCTTTGTAATCGACATCTTTTAAAGATACTCTGATCAATTTTCCAGTGTGAGTTTCTACAGATATATCTTCAATAGGAATCGTTTTTAAAACGTTTCCATCGGCTTTAATTTCAGCACTAAAAGTGAAGTGATTTAAATTGGTAAAATCATATAAATTCTCCACGAGAATGCGAAGTTCATCATGACGGTTGATGCCTTGATCTCTGAAATTAATGAATTCGTGTGCTTTTTTAACTTCATATAATGCAGGCTGTGGCGTACGGTCTGGGAATACAATGCCGTTATTTAGGAAGGTATTGTCCGTTGGCATATTTTCACCATAATCGCCACCATAAGCATAGAAGCGCTCGCCTTTTTCGTTGGTTTTCCAAATCGATTGGTCCACCCAGTCCCAGATGAATCCACCTTGAAGGTTGTCATAACGCTCAATAATATCCCAATAATCTTGGAAATTCCCCGTACTATTTCCCATCGCGTGGGCATATTCGCTAGGAATGTAAGGTCGGTCCGTTTTGGTTCTTCCAACCGCTTCAAAAGTTGCTGGCGTTGGATATTGTGGCACGATAATATCGGTATTGGTATCCATATCCCATAAACTCCCGTCATAATCCTTATACGGACGCTCGTATTGTACTGGGCGTTTGGTTTTGTCGTTTGCCTTCATTGCATCATAGCCTTTAAAGAAATTTACACCGTTACCGGCTTCGTTCCCCATAGACCAGATAATTACAGATGGATGGTTTTTATCACGTTTCACCAAACGTACCATTCTATCGACATGCGCGTTTTCCCAACTTGGTTTTTTTGCTAAGGAATGTTCGCCGTAATACATGCCGTGAGATTCAATATTTGCTTCATCCACCACATACAAACCATACTCGTCACATAACTCATAAAAACGGCGTTGTTGCGGGTAGTGGCTTAAACGTACAGCGTTGATGTTATTTTCTTTCCAAAGCTTGATATCTTTCATGATCAACTCCTCAGGCACCACGTGTCCCGTTTCCGGATTTGCTTCTTGAGTATTCACCCCTTTTAAAGTGATGCGCTGCCCGTTAACCAGTAACAAACCTTGCTTGATTTCAACAGATCTATAGCCAATGCGAGAAGTCGTTACTTCTAGCGTTTTTCCTTTTCTGTCTTTAGTTTCAATAAGAAGCGTGTATAAATTTGGATGCTCGGCACTCCATTGTTTCACATTTGGCAAGGTTGCAGAAAAATTAAGTTCATTTTGTTTTGAACCATCAATAGTAAATGATTTTGATTCTGATGCCATTAGTTTGGAGTCAGCATCTAATATTTTATAAGAAACACTTCCTCTTTCCGATTTAGAATTGGCGTTTTCAAGATTCACATCAAGTTCAAAAACACCATCTTTATAGGCGGCATCCAATATTGAAACCACTTCATAATCTTCAATACGTAATTTAGGTTGTGCGTAGACATATACGCTACGCTCAATCCCACTAATTCTCCAGAAATCTTGAGCTTCTAGGTATGAACCATCGGTCCATCTGAAAATTTGAAAAGCAATTTTATTTTTGCCTGGTTGAGCAGCTGACGTAATATTAAATTCAGCAGGTAGTTTACTGCCTTGAGAGTAGCCAATGTATTTACCGTTGAGCCAAACAAATCCTCCGGATTTCATGGCGCCGATTTGCAAGAAGATTTCCTTACCATCCCAATCGTTAGGAATCGTAAATTCGCGTACATAAGATCCTACTGGATTATAGGAATGCGGAACTTTACCTGGATTTGCAGGGTAGATACGATCTACAAGTTCCATATCATCAGCAATCATGGCTTTATAATCAGAAAACTCATATTGGTGATTCACGTAAATAGGAATGCCGTATCCCTCCACTTCCCAGTTGGACGGCACTTTAATATCATCCCAACCTGACACATCTTCATTTAAATTCATAAAAGTTGTCGGTCTATCTTTAGGATCTTTTACCCAATTAAATTTCCAAAGTCCATCCAATGATTGATAAAAATGAGGGGTATTATTTAAGGCATCCTTTTCAGTGGTAAACGAGGTAAATGATGCGTGCGCTTCCAATTTATTATCGCTAATGACAGCCTCGTTTTCAATAAAGTGCTTGTAATCTTTAATCGGATCCTTGTCTTGTGCGTTGGCATTTAAAACAGCAAAGCACAAAAAAACAAATTGAAATGCCATTAAAGCCTTCTTTTTTAAAATCATGATGAAATGTTTAGATATAAGGAATAAAATTCATGAACTGCACATCATATTTATGAGATTAATCTTCCAGTAATTACAAAAATTGCAAGCAGAAAAAAAACCATCAACATGTTATAAAATGCGCGATAAATTAATTGCCTAAAATAAGCAAAATATCCTGATTTATAGAATGGGAATTGATAAAATATTACGAAACCGATTGCGTAAAAACGCAACAACAGTCATTACTGCGTTAAGATTGGCAGTGTGAAATGTTACACCTTTTATAGAACAAAAAAACCCACCCAAATAACTTGGGTGGGCTTTACAATAGGACTAATCTACTGCAATATGAACTTTTAAAATATTAGTTCTTAAACACTATTCCCATCCTGGATTTTGAACCAGATTTCCTTGACTTAAAACAATTTCTTCAGTTGGGATTGGAGACAAATAATCTCTTCCCAATTTAAAGCCATATCCTGTAGGAATGGTATTTTTATAAGGATCGATATAACCTTCAGAATTTACTAGGATTGAGGCGTTAATTTCATCTGCAAACTCTGATTCCATATCACTACCAATTATTTTAAAGCCTAAAAGTCTTTTCCCAACTATAAGTTCATCAGCGGCGGCCCAGCGCATTAAGTCATCAAACCGTTTACCTTCTAAAGCAGTTTCTACACGGCGCTCCCTTCTGACTTCATTGATGATGTCACTCAAAGCAGGAAAGGCTTTATTTGGATCTGGAACAGGAGCGATATTCAGAGCAGGCATACCTACGCGAGCTCTCAATAAGTTAATAGATTTATCAAGGTCAGCCTGCGTTAAAGTACCAAGTTCAGCCTTTGCTTCGGCAAAATTCAATAGAACTTCTGCATACCTAAAAATAATAGCACCAGTCCAACTTTCTATACGTTGTGCATTGTCTGTAATACCTCCTTTATAAATTTGAAATCCAGTAGTATTTGTAATTTCATTGTTACCTCTAAATGTTGGATATGTAAACAACTCGTTAGGAACTCCTGAATTTACAGTTATCAAGTCGCCAGGCGTTGCAATAGTTTGGGCAAGACGAGGATCTCTATTTTTTACGATATCCGTAAGGCTATTTTCCTGACTCGAGCTATACAAAGGACTGACACCAATAGGCTGACCGTCAACAGCCAAATAAGAATCTACTAAAGATTTGGTAACGCCTGTTCCTGATCCTGTATGGGGCAAATAATGCCCTACGCGGTGGCTCACGCCATCAGAAACGTTGTATTTTTTCCAAAACATCACTTCTGAAATTCCAGAATAATCTACTTTATTAAACAAGTCCCAATATGTTTTTGCAGTGCCATTATTATATAGTGTATAATCTCCTTGATTAATTAGAGTTTCAGCTGCATCAGCTGCCATTTGGAGAAACTTTGCACTTTCATTTACTGGTGCTGCAAACTCAGTTCCGTTGTGATATTTTTCCCATGTACCTTCATAAAGGGCGACACTCGATTTTAAAGATAAAGCGACACCTTTATGGATTCTAAAAGCTTCAGCAGAACTTTTAGGCTTCAAATTAGAGATGGCCATGTCTAAGTCCTCAATTATTTTAGTCGCCAATTCATTTCTTGGCATTCTTGGTGAAAATAACTCAGGCGAATCCGTATTAAGAGTCTTATCTATATAAGGCACTCCACCATAACGTTTTAAAAGACTGTAATAAAACATCGCTCGGAAAAAATATGCTTCCCCGTTATAGTGATTAATTAAAGCGTTATCTCCTTTAGCTCTACTACTATTTTCCAGATAAAAATTAACACTTCTTATCGAACTATAGTTCCAATTCCAATTACCGTCAGATGTTGGTGCGTTAGTAGTATTTCCAACAAAGCGATTATTCACAAAAATGTCTGCTAGGTTGTCACTGTTATTGTCAAACTCAAATATACCACCATTGTAACCACTATGAACAGGGAAAGAGGTGTAGAATTGATTAAGAAAAAGGGCCAAGTCATTAGGCGTTTTCCAATACTGCTCTGGAGAAATTTCGTCCTCTGGCAGTTTGTCCAGTAAATCATCTGAACAGCCCAGACTAAAGGCCATGATAAATATTACTGCGATGAATTTTGTATATTTCATAATGTGATGTTATTAAAATTGAACGTTTAATCCTAAAGAAAATGATTTTTGTAGTGGATAGATTTTCCCATTCCCCCAACGACCACCAGTTGCTTCTGGATCATAAATGCTAGACATTTCAGTTATTGTTAACAGGTTTTCTCCAGTAACGAACAATCTAAGTTTTTTAAGTTTTAAGTTTTCTAAAAAGGTGGTTGGAAAGTTATACCCTATAGTAGCGTTCTTTAATCTTAGATAAGCGCCATTCTGTAAGTATCTCGTTTGTACTTCTTGGTTTCTCCATGCGCTTCTAAAAGTAGGCCTTGGCAAAAATGCTCCAGGATTATCTTCAGACCAGTAATCTAGATGTTCTCTAAATCCAGCAGATTGCCACTGATTTCCGACAGCTCCAAAAGTGTAAGGCCCACCTGCCCATACATCTCTTTTACCTATTCCTTGCCAAAACATTGAAAAATCAAATCCTTTAAAGTTAAGACCGACATTAATAGAGTAAGAATATCTAGGAGTAGAATTACCAATGACACTTAAATCTCCAGGATTATCAGATGTAGAATCTCCCCAATCAATATGTCCGTCGCCGTTAAGATCTCTATACTGCACATCTCCAGGGAACCAAACACCTCCATACATAGTAGATTGATCTGCTCCATTATCTATTTGGTCTTGATTTTGATATAAGCCAATTGTTTCAAAACCCCAAATTTCACCAAGTTTTTGCCCTTCACGATATGTGTTCAGAAGGTTGTTAGGGTTACGGTAATTTGTAACAGTTGTCATCGCATCAGAAAGTATTACACCAACATTATACTTCACTTCTCCAATGGCATCCTTCCACTGTAAACTAAACTCAAAACCTTTGGTTTCTATAGATGCATTATTAGCTTGTGGTGCCGATGTCCCTAATACAGCAGGTAGACGCTCAGCTGGACCGAACATATTATCGGTAGATCTTACAAAATATTCAAAAGAAGATTGTAGACGGTTATTGAAAGCAGCAACATCTAGACCGTAGTTGTCTGTTTTAACCGTTTCCCATGTAATATTAGGGCTAATAATCCCTGGTGTAAGTGTATAATTTGGTCTTCCAGAATTTCCAATCCACCATAAGTTAGTTCTGATTGGCATACGTGAGATATAAAGATAGTTGGCTACATCTTGGTTACCAATAGATCCTGTTGAATAACGGAACTTGAACATACTCACTTTTTCCATAGGCCAGAAATCTTCTTTAGCCATGTTGTACCCTACAGAAACTGAAGGGAAAAAGTCCCATCTACTATCTGCCGCAAATCTTGATGATGCATCATAACGTCCATTTACTTCAAAAAGGTATTTTTCTTTGTAGTTATAAGTCAATCTACCAAAATATCCTTGTGTTGAATAAGATCCTGCAGAATCATTAACATTATCTTCACCAACTGCAGTTGAGATTGAAGGAACATTATCTGTTATAAGGTCATTTCTAGATGCAGTAACTGAGTTGTACTCTGTATTTTCTTGTTGGAAACCTAGCAAACCTGAAAAGTTGTGGGTATCATTAAAAGATTTTTCATAAGACACCACCACGTTTGGTGAGATATAATTATTTTCATAAGCATATCTTAAAAAGCCATTGTTTTGTTGTATATAGCGTTCTTGACCATCGGGTTCTGTAACGCTTACTCTAGCTGTATGAGAAGTAATTGCATTAGTAGCACGTTGATAGTATAAACTTGTTTTTATCTTCAAGTCTTGGATGGGTTCAAAAATCAAATCCATACTTGCATTAGTGTTATATTCTTTTGACATACGTCTACCTCCATCTAATAGAAAGGGAATTTCGGAACCATCACTATAACTTCCATTTGGCATCACGACCCCATTTGTAGGCCATCTTCTAGCTATATTGTGAAGATATAAACCAGGGTCATAGCTTGGTCTGTCCAAATCTTCTCTTGCCATTCTAACATTTGCGTTAACAGTAAACCAATCGTTCATTTTACTAGAAATTTTACTGTTTAAAGTATAACGTTGGTATTCGTCATCACCAAAATTCATAATTCCTGGCGCATCAAAAAACGAACCTGATACGTTATAGTTCACTTTCTTTTCATTTCCAGAGAAGCTCAAATTATGTTGTTGACGCATTACTGAGCTTTTATACATTACATCAAACCAATCTGTATTGGCATTGGAACCCGTATATTGTTGCCATTGTGTCCCATTTGGATTGGCAACGGTTACTGGAGTATTTACCGGGTCAGCTATATAAGCCTTAATACGTTCTAACACAGCTTCACTAAATATTGGAGCACCACCGCCATTGGTAGCAGCGAGGTTAAAATAATTCGCGAATTCCAAAGAATTCATCATCTCAGGTATGCTCGTAGGTGATGAATAGATGAAATTATTGGAGTATGTAACTTCATGTCCTGAAACACCTGCACCAGTTTTTGTTTTTACCAAAATAACACCGAATGCGGCACGAGCTCCATAGATTGCTGAAGAGGCAGCATCTTTAAGTACAGAAATACTTTCGATATCATTTGGATTGATATTGTTTAATCCTGACGGATCATTTAAAGGAATATCATCTACAATGACTAATGGAGAACCTGTACCTTGTAGATTACCAACACCACGAATATTAATATTCATATTGGCACCTGGCTCTCCCCCAGCATTACCAACACTTAATTGAAGTCCCGGAGCGGAACCTTGAATTGCTTGCATAACGTTACTCACAGGTCGGTCTTCGAGAACCTCAGCATCAATAGTACTTATTGCACCTGTAAGATTACCTTTTTTCTGAGTTCCATAACCCACTACAATAACCTCATTTAAACCTTCACTTTGTTCTGTCATAACAACATCAATTGATTGTCTGCCTTCTACCGGAATCAATTGTGGGGCATAGCCTACATAACTAAACTGAAGGGTTGCATTTGAATTCACCTTTATGGAGTAATTTCCATCAAAATCAGAAACTACCCCATTGGTTGTTCCTTTTTCCATAATATTGACTCCTGGTATAGGGCCTCCATTAGTGGCATCCGTCACTGTTCCTGTTACCGTGATTTGGCCCTGCACAGTAGCGAAACTGAACAGACTAAATACAAGCAGCAACCTGCTTAATTTTTGAATCATTAATGTATAATTTTTAAGTTAATATTCTTATTACACAGACTATGCTATGCTCTACACTAGACAATAATATATAAAATTATGTTAAATTTTATCCGAAATTAGACGAATGATGACTTAGACACGTCAGATGACTCTTCAGTCTCGACGAACAGGTTTCCATAAGAATTATATCAATAAATTAAAAAAAATATGCAGGACATTAAACGAATTAATGCCCTGCTGTATAATAATTTAGTAAAGATCTTTTACCTATTCATAAGTCAAATACGCTGACACCAACCAATGGTTCAATTTATCACCATCCACAGGCGTTGCAGGGATTTTTATTTTGATCGTGTGCGCACCCGATTTTAAATCGCCTAAACTCACCACCATAGGTTCTACAGATGAACCTGGACACCAGTTTGATCTCGACAAGTCTGAAGAGGCAATGCGTTCTTCGATTTCTTTAACTTCGTACTTTCTTGTTTCTGAACTGATATAGGACGCCGAATCTTTTTTAATCCATACGCCTGATGTTGGATTGAATCGACGGAAGGACGCACAATCATCACGCCATGGAATGGTATCCAAAACCAATCTATTATTAAAATAGACACTATTTTTTATTTTGATAAATTCATCGCCACCACTATGCCCACCGTGACCGGTAGTGATATAGTGTAATTTCACATTTTTGGCATTCTTCTTTAGATGAATGGTTTGGTCCAAATCTTTATGGGCGAAATTATCTGGTATTTTCTGACCGCCAACGTACGGAATGGTGTTCACTATAGGCAATACAGAAACCTTCTTTTGTGTTCTATCGGAATAGTTCAATTCCAAATCAAAATCATAACCTTCCGCGGTCCAGGAATCGATCCAAACACCTACATAAAACGTCCCAGTCACCAAGCTTTCTAAAGCGGTGATATCATGCTCCCACACCACTTCTTTTTCCCAAGACGGAATATAAACTGGTCTTCTGTACTTTACTTTATTATCACTGTAATGCCCCACGCCAAACGGAGTCATAAATCGCATCAGCTCCACTACTGGTTCGTAGTTTTTTCCTTGTACTAATCCCGCGTATTTCTCATCAACATAAGAATCTTTCGGGAATTTCTCATCCTTTTCTGCAATGTCCAGGATGGAGAGTTTTTCAGGATCAGAAACCACGAAGACAGACCCCGACTTATCCCAACGGTCGCCGCTAGAACGTACCGTCAATTTGATATTCACATCGGTGCCTTTAGCAAATGTGGGAACCGTCACTTTTTTGTACACCAAACGGCCGTCCATTAAACGGACCGTTTTAGCATCAGTTCCTTTTTCACCTCCAAAATTGAGAGGTTGCTTTTCAAAAACCTTTACATTGACAGGTTTCTGTGCGTTTAATGAAAAGATTGTAAATACTAAAAATGTAAAAATTAAAACGTTTGATTTCATGTTAAAATGTGTTTCTGTAGTTGATAGTATGGGGTGATTTTAGGTTTGTTTTATTATTTCAATATAACTTTCAGGGTTTTCCCATTTACCAAATCATCATGATTTATAAAATAGCCCTTATGTTTTTTTCCGTTGATTAAAATGTGATCGATGCGACCGTTACTGTTGGTTTCTTTTTCAATAACCAACGCACTATTCTTGTAATATTTTGAATCCAGTTGAATGGTAATCTTATCGAACAACGGTTTGGTAATGGTATAAACAGGTTCTCCGGGAGCGATTGGGTAAAAGCCCATCATGGAATACACCACCCAAGCAGACATAGTGCCGGTATCATCATTCCCAGGGATGCCATCAGGCGTGTTCTTGAAATGTTTTCTAACCAATTTTTCTACCATTTGCTGACTGCGCCACTCTTCGCCTTTTACATAATTAAAAAGGTAAGGATAAGCAATATCAGGTTCGTTGGCCATATCAAATTGGTCCGTATCGAAAATCTTTTGAAGCTGATCTGTAAACGCTTTATTGCCGCCCATCAACTTTTTTAGCCCATTGATGTCGTGCGGAATCATAAATGCATATTGCCATGCGTTCCCCTCTATAAATCCAACATTCTCAGTAAAGTTAGCTCCCGCGTTAGGATCGAAAGGTTCGTACCACTCGCCATTTTGCAATCGTGGTCTCAACAATCTTAAGTTTTTATCGAACAATTTTCTGTAAGATAAAGAGCGATCTTTAAATCGCTTGTAATCATCTTTCTTCCCTAATGCGTTCGCCAAGATTGCGATGGCGTTATCGGCGGCATTATACTCTTGAGTGGTCGAAACCGATCCACCATGATCCGTTGTTACAAATCCCTTTTCAATATAATCTTTCAAACCTGGACGCAGCGGGTTATTTTCCAACTGATCTGCACTTTTTAGCATCGCTTCATAGGCTTTATCAACATCAAAATCGCGAATGCCTTTCATATACGTATCCGCAATGACAATACTCGCTGGGTCGCCCACCATGGTAAAGGTTTCGGTGGAATTCAATTCCCATTTTGGCAACCAACCGTTTTCATCATACATATCCAACATACTATGAATCATATTATTCTGCTGCTGCGGATAAACGAGCGATAACAATTGGTGCACATTACGATAGGTATCCCATAAGGAAAAGACGGTATAGCGCGTTCCATCAGTATTACCGATGTTTCCTGTTTTAATTTCAGGATAGTCGCCGTTAACATCATTTAAGGTATTCGGATGGATTTGCGTATGATACAAAGCGGTATAAAAAACTGTCTTATCGTCTTCAGAACCACCTTCTACTTTGATTCTGGAGAGTGTCTCATTCCACGCATTGTAGGTGTCTTTATATACGTCTTCAAATGTTTTGTTACTCGTTTCCTTTTCTAGGTTTTCACGGGCGTTAGCAATACTCACGTAGCTCACTCCAATTTTAACTTCAACCGTTTCGGACTTATCAAAATTGTAAGTAAAATAGCTGCCAATACTATCACCAACCACCATTTTGGTCGATTTCTCCATCAAACGTGTTTTGCCATTATAACCCATCCATTGTGCTTCCACACCCTTATAAGTTGCTGGTTTTTTCCAAACCCCAAAATTATCGGCTGGTTTTGAAAATTGAGCGACAAAATAAACCGGATAAGCCGCTTCAGGGCTGTTATAGCAAAATGATCCAACGGAACGCATGCCTTCAATTTCAGTTGATGATACAACTTGCACCATAGCGCCTTCCTCGTTGGTCAACCCTAAACCAAGATTCAATAAGACATTCGCCTGCCCTTTTGGAAAATGAAATTTACTCACCCCAACTCTAGTTGATGCGGTAAACTCTGCTTTCACCTTATATTTATCGATTTCCGTACTGTAATAGCCAGCTTTTGCAACTTCATTTTTATAAGTAGAACCGTAGTTCAGGTGATTGGTTTCTAATTCGCCCGTAGTTGGCATCAACAATAACACGCCCAAATCTGGACAGCCCACACCACTCAAATTGACGTGGCTAAAACCGGTTAAAAACGTATTTTCATTAACATACGGATTGGACAACCACTGACTGTCTTTTTCGAGAGGTAAATTTTGCGGACCAGCCACGTTAAACGGACTGATACTCGCCATTCCCCTTGGTGCAATGGGGCCAGGAAACGTCGCTCCGTAATTGGAAGTGCCAATAAACGGATTCACATAATCTGCCGGCTTCTGTGCCACAAGGCTAGAAGTGCCACAAAACATTAGAAGAATAAATAAGCTAAACTGTTTCATTTTTTAGGTTTGTTTTTTGACGTGCTCAAGGAATACGGCACGCTTTCATTTGCAGCACCCCAACTTTTATTGGGAGTGTTGCCCATATTAAATTCTAAGACACCGCCATTTTGCAGGGCATCAAATTTTAGATAGGTGTTATTATAGGTTTTTCCATTCAATTCGGCATTTTGAATGTAGACATTCGATTCTGAATTGTTGTTGGATTTGATTTCAAAGGTGTTTCCGTTTTCTAAATGGAGGGTCGCTTTTTTGAAGAGCGGACCCCCAATTACATATTCGTCCACGCCCGGGGTTACCGGATAAAAGCCTAAGGCACTAAACACATACCAAGCCGACGTTTGGCCATTATCCTCATCGCCACAATAACCGTCAGGCGTAGCAGCATACAATTTTGCCATCACGTCCCTAACTTTCTCTTGGGCTTTGTAGGGTTGATTGGCATAATTGTACAAATAGATCATGTGCTGAATGGGTTGGTTCCCGTGCGCATAATTGCCCATGTTGACGATTTGCATTTCTCGGATTTCGTGAATCGTAAATCCGTAGTAAGACGCGTCAAATTTTGGTGGCATGTCAAAAACCTCATCCAACTTGCCCACAAATTGTTCCTTGCCGCCCATCAAATCGATCAAGCCTTGAATGTCATGAAACACTGACCAGGTGTAGTGCAAACTATTGCCCTCCGTAAACGCATCGCCCCATTTTAAAGGGTTGAACGGACTTTGGAAACTGCCGTCCTTGTTTTTACCGCGCATCCAATTGGTAGACGGGTCAAACAGGTTTTTGTAATTCATGGATTGCTTAAAGTACTTTTTCGCCAGTTTTGTATTGTCCATTTTCTCCGCCATTTGCGCAATGGTAAAATCGGCGTACGCATATTCTAAGGTTCTGGCGGCATTTTCGTTGATGTCTACATCATAAGGCACGTAACCTAAGGTGTTGTAATAGGTCAAGCCGGCCCTTCCCACAGAATTTACGGGACGTCCATCAGCAACAGTAGCGTTTTTTAGGACCGCTTCAAATAACACTTTAGCATCCATTCCTGGAGCACCTTTTAAATAAGCATCGGCAATGATAGGTGCCGAATTGGAACCAATCATCACATCACGATGTCCTGGACTTGCCCATTCTGGCAGCCATCCTGACTCTTTATAGGTTTTCGCCAAGCCTTGCATGATTTTGCCGTTGAGCTCAGGATACATCATATTAAAAAATGGAAATACGGCTCTAAAAGTGTCCCAAAATCCATTATCCGTGAACATATAGCCCGGTAATACTTGTCCGTTATACGGACTGTAATGCATCACTTTATGATCAGCATCAAACTCGTAAAATTTTCTTGGGAATAACAACACACGGTAGAGCGAGGAGTAAAAGGTTCTTAAATTATCAATGTTGTCATCTTCAATTTGAATTCTACCCAATTCGGTTTCCCAAGCATCCTTCGCCTTCTGTTTTGTAGTTTCAAATGGATCTGATCCTATTTCTCTGGACAGATTCAATTGTGCTTGCTCAGGACTGATAAACGATGACGCCACTTTGACATGGACCACTTCCCCTTTTTGGGTTTTAAATCCGATGATGGCACCCACGTGATCACCTTCGCTATCTGTGGTGTTTTCAACCAATTGCCATCCGTCCTTCCAAGTGTGGTTGACTTCAAAATCTTTATCAAACTCGGCGACAAAATAGTTGTGAAAGTTCTCAGGCACACCTCCACTATTGTTTCTGGCGTAGCCAATTATTTTGCGTTCTTCAGGAATGATTTTCACCATGGATCCTTTGTTAAACGCATCGAGGATGATATAGGAACTGTCCGATTCTGGAAACGTAAATTTAAAATGCGCCGCTCGTTCCGTTGGGGTTACCTCAGCCACCACATCATAATCGGCCAAATACACCGAGTAATGATACGGCGTTACCGTTTCTGCTTTATGCGAAAACCAAGATTCGCGCTCATCTTCCTCAAATTTCAACTCGCCAGTAACGGCCATAAAGGAAAACGCTGCATAATCATTCACCCACGGACTCGGTTGGTGGGTTTGTTTGATGCCTCTGATTTTATTTTCGCGGTATTTATAAGTCCAGCCGTCGCCCATTTTAGAAGTCATTGGCGTCCAAAAATTCATCCCCCAAGGCGTGGCAATGGCGGGATAGGTATTTCCATTTGACAAATCGAAAGACGAGTCCGTCCCCATCAAAGGATTTACAAAATCCACCAAATCCTTACTTGCGATGTAGGTATTGTTCTGTGCGTAGCCATCAATGGCTCCACACACAAAAACCAACAACAGCAGGTAAACTTTTTTAAAAACCAATTTCGTCATTATACATCTCATTTTTGATCAAGCCTCATTCACCTTTTAAAAATCCGCACTTCAAACCAAGTAAAATCAGTCTTGATACGTTGTTCTAGCAGCGCAGCGATCTTAATTCTCTATTCACACAGCGCAGCGGTCTCATGTCTACTAATTCAACTCCACAGCATTCCCATGTCCTCTATACAACACCAACGCATCCTCCAATTCCACTTCAATCAGGGTTACATTCGCATCTAAATTCTTCTCTTGAGGGATTTCAATTCTCAAAATTCCAGGAATATTATTCCATTCTGCACCACCATTTCTTTCAAAGCTCAATTCCTGTCCGCTACCCACGACTTTGATGGATTTTACTTTGTTCTGAATCCCTTTTAATGAAATGTAGTTTTTAGGATTATCAAATAACGCCAAATAGATTTTAGTGTCGTCTTTGCTCAACAAGGTAGGGCCGTAAAAATGTCCGTAAGGCAAGCCTGCTTTGGTACTGAATATAGCCGATTCATGCTTATTAACCCATTCGCCTAAAGCTTCCAAACGTACCAACTGCTCTTCGGCAATAGTCCCGTCAGGTTTTGGACCGATATTCAATAATAAATTCCCTCCGGTGGCAATCACCTCAACAAAAGTTCTGATGATTTGCGATACCGGTTTGTAATTCGTGTCGGATGGGAAATAGCCCCAATTGTCGTTCATAGTCATGCAAAACTCCCAAGCACCTTCTGGTCTTACTACTGGCACACCTTGTTCTGGCGTACTGTAATCGCCGTGAGTTTTCAATCGGGAATTGACAATCACTTTTGGGTTCCAAGCCAATAACGAATCTTTTAAAGATTCTGCGCGCCATTGCTCGCTCGATTTTTCCCAATCGCCATCAAACCAATATAAATCCGGATTGTATCTGGTGCTCAACTCTTTTAACTGTCCATCATTAAATCTCAAAAAACGTTGCCATGGCGACAATTGATTTTGATTTTTTTGAGGATAGTTTTTTCGCGTATCAGGACGTGGGAACACCACATCGTAATCAGGATGCGACCAATCAATCAGCGAGTAATACAAGCCAACTTTTAAACCTTCTTCCCGCAGTGCATCAACATAAGGCCCAACCAAATCGCGCTTAGCTGGCGTTTTTTCCACAACGTTTAAGTGACTGAATTTGGTATCCCACAACGCCACACCGTCATGATGTTTGGTAGTCAAAACCGCATAACGAGCGCCAATTTTTTTGAACAGTTTTGCCCATGCTTCCGGATCGTAATTTTTGGCAGTAAAATCTTTTCCTTGCGACATATAATCGTCATAAGAAATGCGTTTGTGATACATGGACCACGATTCGCCAATGCCTTTTACGCCATAATAGCCCCAGTGGATAAAGACGCCCAATTTAGCATCTTGAAACCACTCTAATCGTTCTTCTTTGGTCAGTTTTTCTTGCGCCGTTATTTGATTGGCAATTAAAAAAACTAATACGGTGATTACTTTAAAATATCTCATCTCTAATTTCTTAAATTTTTACTGGTCTTCTCAGACAGCTTTTATTTTAGGGTTATTTCAACAATGGTATCAATTTCATTTTGGGCAGCTTCAGGAATTTCCATAAGCAACCCCGCTTTTGTCTGTTTGAATTTGACCGCACGTTTATCAGCGAATAATTTCACTGATTTGATGCGTTCTTTAAACTCAGGAATAACAGAGGCTTTAGGCCGTTTTTCTAACAGGTGAAGGTGAATTGTCTTCCCCTTTTGGGTGGACACCCAAGCATCGGTTGGTGCAATACTTCCGGCTTTACTTCGGTAGATGGTTTCGCCGTGAATGTTCAACCAATCGCCTATTGCAGCTAAGGATTGTACATGTTCCTCTTGGATTTTGCCATTTGGCATTGGGCCAACATTCAACAATAAATTACTTCCAAAACCAGAAGCTCTGACCAATTGCTGAACTAATTCCCGTTTGGATCTATGGGTTTTATCTTGCAAGTCAAACCCCCATGAACCGTTAATAGTGGCACAAACCTCTCTTGGCAACTCGCCAACATCAGAAGCCGCAGTACCAAAACCTGTTTTATTTTCGCCCGGCAAGTCGCGCTCAAACATTTGAAAGTCTTCGCCTGGTTTTAAGGCCACATGATGATTATTTCCAATCAAGCACTGTGGTTGCAAGTCGTGGATAAGTTTATAAATCTCATCATAATGCCAATCTGCATTTACTTTATCCCAATCGCCATCAAACCAAATTCCAGCAATCTCCCCATAGTTGGTCAACAACTCGGTCAATTGCGCTTTCATAAATTTGATATAATTATTCCAATCGCCTTCTTGTCGTCCAGCAATCCCGTTACCCGTTTTTCCTCTCGGAAAATAATCGTCGTTATGCCAATCCAATAAAGAATAATATAAGAACAACTTGATATCTTCCTTCTCACAGGCCTCCGTCAATTGTTTCAAAATATCCTTTCCGTAAGGTGTTTTTTCAACAATATTATACTCAGAAACTTTGGAGTCGAACATGGAAAATCCATCATGATGCCTTGTGGTGATGGTGATGTATTTCATTCCGGCATCTTTGGCCATTTTCACCCAAGCTTCCGCATCAAATTCCGTTGGATTAAAAAATGATGGCAACTTTTCATAGGCATCTATGGCGATATTCTGATTGTTCATCACCCACTCGCCATCGCCCAAAATACTGTACACACCCCAATGGATAAATAGCCCAAATTTAGCCTCATCAAACCATTGACGCGCTTCCAAATTACTTTGCGTAGGCTGATAATCCGTTTGAGCAGAAACCTCGCTGGTAAGTCCAAAGAGCAGTAATGCAATTATTATAATTCGTTTTTTATTCAAAGCTTAATTGATTACAATTTCATCCACAAATAACCACACATCACCTCCGTTTGGAAGTGTTTTCATACTTTCTGCAACCACTTTTACATATCTTACCGACTGCTCATCGAAGGTTATTTTAAAATCTTTTAAATCGAACGACGGATTTTTAGCGAATGGTCTTTTCTCGACGCCTACTTCTTTATAAGATTTCCCATCATTAGACACATACACTTTTACGGCGGTTGGGAAATAAATGCCAGGACCTTGATTTTCTAAAGTTCCTAGAATCACTTCGTGGATTGGCATTTCTTCGCCCAAATCGACCACAGCTTCCATTCCTTTTGCCAACCATGCTTGCCAATGGCCGTCTTGGAAATTTTTAGTACCGCGTAGGGTATTGACCAATCCAAATTCGCCTTCACCTTGATAACGCTCATCATAAATTTCTTTAAACGTTACTTTTTTACCAACGGCTTTATGGAAAGCAATGGTCTTGCTAAATTGAACCCCAACAGGTTGATCATCTTTAAATAATGACGCGTGAATGGTGGTGGTTTTATCAATTTTCAAAGGCTGCGTATATTTTGTGGCCTTATCCGTGAGTTTTTCATCATTCAGACTGTAACGAATATCGGCATCAGTAAACTCGTTCTTCAATTCCACAGAAACTTCTTTGGTTTCCATATCGATTTTAACATCTTCCATCACCAAAAATGCACTTTTCGCGTAATTGACATCTAAGTAGTCATAGCGCTTGAATTGTGATAGGATTCGCTTAGAAAAATCATCCCAATTACGAGATGCCTTCGGGCTCCACACGGCTTCTGACAATGCTGCTAACCTTGGGAATATCATATATTGTGAGTGTTCTTCGGTTTTAATTTGCTCTGACCACACGTTCGCCTGTCCGCCCAACACATGTTTTGCTTGTTCTGGCGTCATCGTTTCTACAACAGGATCAAATTCATACACCTTACTTAACGGTGTGTAACCACCCCACGCTAATGGCTCTAAATTCTGAGGCCCTTGGTAATGGTCAAAATACATATGAGATCCAGGCGTCATCACCACATCATGTCCTTGCTCTGCCGCTTCAAGACCACCGGCAACACCTCTCCAACTCATCACGGTGGCTTCTGGAGCCAATCCGCCTTCTAAAATCTCATCCCAACCGATCAATTTTCTATCGTGTGACGAAATAAAACGCTCCATTCTTTTGATGAAATAGCTCTGTAATTCTTCAACATTCGCCAAGCCTTCATCTTTCATTCGTTTTTGACAGTGCGGACATTTTGCCCAATTGGTCTTGGTCGCCTCATCACCACCAACATGGATATATTCTGAAGGGAACAATTCCATCACTTCCAAAAGCACATTTTCTAAGAATTCAAAAGTAGATTCTTTGCCGGCACAATAAATCTCAGTAATTGGCCAAACGCCGCCAGATGGCACACCGATTGGCGTTTCAAAACAAGATAATTCTGGATAGGCTGCAATAGCACTCATCACGTGCGCTGGCATTTCAATTTCCGGAACCACCTGCACGCCTTTTGATTTAGCATAAGCTACAATTTCTTTAATATCTTCTTGAGTATAGAAACCTCCGTAAGTTGCTTCATCTTCTGGCGTGGTAACTCGCCTTCCATCCCAATGCGCATCTTCCTGATCGTTTCTAAACGCACCGATTTCAGTCAGTTTTGGATATTTTTTAATTTCAATTCGCCAACCTTGATCGTCTACCAAGTGAAAATGAAACACGTTCATTTTGTGCATCGCCAACATATCAATAGTTTCTTTGATGTATGACTTTTCGAAAAAATGACGTGAAACATCTAAATGCAAGCCTCTCCATTTAAAACGTGGCTCATCTTTGATAATTAGATTAGGAATGACCCAATCTGTTTGATTTAAGACCTCTTTACTTTCAATTTCCACCGGCAACAACTGTCTGATGGTTTCCAAACCATATAGAAAACCGGAATATGTTTTTGCTTTGATCGTGACTTTATCTGAATTGACCACCAATTCATAAGCTTCATCGTTCAGGCTATCATCACTGATAAATTCGATATAATTCGATTGTGGTGCTTTCTCAGAAACTTTTAAAGTCCACCCTGCGGCAGATTTAAATTTGTCCGATAAAATAGAAACAATCTCTTTTTGAGACGCCTCTGAAATCACAAACTGTGTGTCGTCATTAAACTCAAATACACCTTCAGCCAATTGTAAGTCGACAGGTTTTGGAATGATGGCAATGTCAGCCTCTGTAAAAACCTTAGTTTCCTTTTTTTCTTGGCAAGACGCCGTGATGACGACTAACATCAGCACCAAAATCCTTTTTAATACACTCATTTTTCTAATTTTTATTTGATCACTACGTTTATTCTCTATTGACTCTTAATTATCCCAAGGCATTTTAAAGGTTGCATCTTCCATTCGATTGCCCTGTGCATCATCACAAACGGCATAATTAAATCCGGAACGTAAGCTATACCCTGCATGTTCGCCATTTTTATTGATGGCGATAAAACCGACTTGCAGATACTCCATGTCTTTATGGTTTTTATGCTTGTCGTAAATACGCTCTACAATTTCCTTACAAGCTTCAAATGGCGATTTACCTTGACGCATCAACTCCACCACCATCGCACTTCCGGCTGTTCTTATAACCGCTTCTCCCAAACCTGTGGCAGCTGCAGCACCAACTTCATTATCTAAGAATAAGCCTGCACCAATGATTGGCGAATCGCCTACACGACCGTGCATTTTCCAAGCTGCGCCACTAGTCGTACAGCCTCCAGAAATATTGCCTGCTTCATCAATAACCAACATCGAAATGGTATCGTGATTTTCCATATTGATGACCGGTTTGTATTTGGATTCTTCCATCCACTTTTTCCAATCCGCTTCTGCTTCTGCCGTTAGGAGGTTTTCTTCCTTAAAACCTTCTGCCAAGGCAAATTGAAGAGCACCTTGACCAGACAGCATCACGTGTGGGGTATTTTGTAATACTTTTTTAGCCACAGAAATAGGGTGCTTGATGCCTTGTAAAAAAGACACTGACCCACAATCGCTATTATGATCCATGATACAGGCATCTAAAGTTACTTTACCTTCTCGATCAGGAAATCCGCCGTAGCCCACACTTCTAACTTCAGGATCTGCTTCAGGAATTTTCATTCCCGCTTCAATAGCATCTAAAGCCGATTTGCCGTTTTTTAACTGTTTCCAAGTTTCTTCGTTCGCTGGCAAACCATGGTTCCAAGTGGAAATCACCAAAGGCTTCACCGCTTTTTTAGTTGGCTTTACTGTTGGTATTACCGCAGTATTTGCAGTGGTACTACTGCAGCTCAAGACCGAACTGATGCCGATAGTTCCTAAGGCTGCTTTCTTTATAAAATCTCTTCTGTCTGACATAACATAGGTGTTTTATTGATATAGTTTTGAGGATGGTGCCATGGCATTGTTCGTGTTTTTATTAGGAGTGTCTCCCATTTTGAACACTAACGTGCCGCCGGCCATAATTTCTTTATGTGTGATGTGATTTCGTTGTATGGTTTTACCATTTAAGGAAATCGATTGAATGTAAATATTGTCTTTTGAATTGTCCAAGGCGGTCACTGTAAAGCTGTTGCCGTTTTCTAAATTCAGTACAGCAGAATCGATTAATGGCGATCCAAACGCATACACCCCTTGTGCAGGATTTACCGGATAAAATCCGAGAGCGCTAAACACATACCAAGACGACATTTGTCCGCAGTCTTCGTTCCCACAATGCCCGTTAGGTTCATTTTTGTATTGTGTTTCCATGATATCGCGGACTAATTTTTGCGTTTTCCAAGGTTTATCAATGTAGTTATAAAGATAGGCCACATGATGGCTCGGTTCATTACCGTGCGCATATTGCCCAATCATGCCTGTACTAAAAATGGGTAATTTATCGTCTGGAAGGGGATCGAATGAAAACATAGAATCGAGTTTTCTTTCGAAAAGTTCATTACCACCAACCCGCTCGGCTAGACCTTCAATATTGTGCTGCACTGACCAGAAATACTGCCAGGCATTGCTTTCGCAAAAATGTGCCGAATATTCTTTAGGAACAAAATCGGCTATAAAAGTACCATCATCCAATTTAGGACGCATAAAAGTGCTTTGGGTATCGTAAACGTTACGCCAATTTTCGGAACGCTTCAAAAATGTGTTATAATCGTCAGTTTTACCTAGTGCCTTGGCGAATTGCGCAATGCACCAATCATCATAAGCGTATTCCAAGGTTTTTGACACCGACCAATCTTCGCCACCCTCACCAACTGGAACATAGCCTAATGCCATATACTTGTCGATTTGTCGAGACGCATCTGTGGCACTGGCAATGCAGGCTTCGTAAGCCAAATCAGCATCAAAATTTTCAACACCTTTAAAATAAGCGTCCACTATCACTGGAAGAGCGTGGTAGCCAATCATCATATTGGTTTCATTACCCTGCATGGACCACACTGGCAAGAGGCCCGTTTCTTTATAATGTGCCAACATGGAGTTGACCATGTCTGACACGCGGTTAGGGTGTACAATGGTATAAAGTGGATGGGCGGCACGGTAGGTATCCCACAATGAAAAGGTATCATACCGATCAAAACTCTTTGCATTCATGATGGAATCGTTCGCGCCTTTGTAGTTGCCATTAGGATCGCTCAATAATGTTGGTGCCAACATGGATTGGTACAGCATGGTGTAAAAGATGCGCTTTTTAGTCTCGTCGGCTACGGTGATGTTGATTTTATTGAGTTGCGTTTCCCATTTCTGTTCTGCTTGATACCTTAAGGCGCCAAAATCAAAATGTGGGACTTCAGTTTCTAAAGATTTATAGGCACCTTCTAAATTTGCCGAAGACACGCCAGTTTTCAGGATGATGACCTCATCGGCTTTTGTTTTATAATCTAAAATGATTTTCGTGTTTTTTGCAGTGACTGGGGAATTACTAAGCGAATCGTTCTTATAAACGTGATAGTTTTTGAAAGGTTTGGAAAGTTGCATCACAAAATAGACCCGCTGATCTCTTGCCCACCCGGTCGATTTCCGATAGCCTTCAATAGTAGTCTCATTAACCACATTGATATGGGTTTCGGTAGGACTGTCCCAATTTAAAGCGTATCCTAAATCGATATGAATCTGCGTACTATCGTCTTTTGGAAAGGTGTATTTATGAATGCCTGTACGTTCAGTGGCCGTCAACTCGGCTTTGATGCCATAATCTAACAAGTCTACTGTATAATAACCCGGAGAGGCGGCTTCTTTATCGTGAGAATAACTTGAAAAAGGTTTGAAACTATTGGCTTCCATGCGCTCAGAAAAGCGACTGTTGGTTGGCATGACCAGAATATCGTAAAGATCGCCAGCGCCGGTTCCTGATAAGTGCATGTGTGAAAATCCGGAAATAATAGAATCTTGATAAAAATAACCCGCAATCCTGTCCCAACCCGGAATTCCGATATCGGGACTCAACTGCACCATCCCGAAAGGAACGGTGGCACCCGGATAGGTATTCCCCGGCCCATCCGTGCCAATAAATGGATTCACGTACTGGGTTAATTTCTCCTGAGGCACTACGGCTTTAGGTGCTTTGCAATGCCACAAAAACCCCATACATAAAAGACCTATAACCGCAAATTTCCTCATAACCCTCAATTCTCTATTTTTCTTTTCTCTCTTCTTTCTTCTCTCTATTCTCCACCTCATCTAACCTACACAATAGCCACTTCCTTTTTGCCATTTTTATACCCAAACCACACAATGTACGCATAGCACAGCACTATAAAAATCAAGGCGTTTTTAAACGCTATCTGATCGGTTAAAAATCCGAACGTTGGCGGAATTATGGCACCTCCCACAATGGCTGTACACAACAATCCTGAAGCTTTAGGCTTCAAATGCCCAATGCCGTCAATAGCTAAGGTGAAAATGGTTGGGAACATGATAGAATTGAACAAACCAACCGCCAAAATACTCCACATGCTCACTAAACCGACAGTACTAATAGATAGTACAATCAAGCTAATGGAAATGGTGGCGAAAATGGCCAAGACTTTTCCTGGTTTCATGATCCGCGTGAGGTAAGCCCCTGCAAACCTTCCAATCATGGCGCCAGACCAATAAAATGTCACAAACACACCTACGACGGCTTTATCGTCTTTATCTGCCAATCCTGAATTTAGTATGGTTTCTGCTATAGATCGCATCATACTGGATTCTTTGATGACCGAAACAAGGTTCATGTCTAAAAAGTAGTTGACCAAATAACTCCCAATGGCTACCTCAGCACCTACATAAAAGAAGATGCCCAATACGCCTTGCATCAATTTTTTATTTTTTAAAGCTTCCATATACGTTCCGGTAGAAGTTTCCGAAATCATGGTCGGTAATTTTGCAAACAAGAAAATAACCGCGATCAGTCCTATAAAAAGTGCCAAACCTAAAAATGGCGTTTGCACGGCTGCAGCTTCTGCAGAGAGGTACGCCTCTTTTGCAGAACTATCTAAAACAGCAATTTCATCTTTTGTCTTTATCACATCACTCAAAATAAATAGAGCGCCGATTGCTGGCGCAATCGCGGTCCCTAAGGAATTGAAGGCTTGCGATAGGTTTAATCTACTCGATGCGCCTTCTTCGGAACCCAAGACAGCCACAAACGGATTGGCGGCTACCTGTAAAATGGTCATACCTCCTGCCAAAATAAAATAAGCCAACATAAAGACTCCAAAGATGCGATAGGAAGCGGCTGGGTAAAACAGCAAACAGCCTAAAGCCATAGTCAACAATCCGAGGATAATTCCCTTTTTATATCCAATTTTAGAAAGGATATAACTTGCCGGAATGGACAATAAAAAGTAAGCCCCAAAAAAGGCGAATTGAACTAGGCCTGCCTGAAAATAAGTTAAGGTAAACAGTTCACGCAATCGCGGAATTAGGGAATCGACCAGCACTGTTATAAATCCCCAAAGGAAAAATAGGATGGTCAATAAAATAAATGCGGAGCGGTATGATTTCTGGTTTGACATAGGTTGTGAGTTAGTTAAAGCTTCCTTTTATTTCTTTAATAGTCTGTATATACGCGTCTGTTAACTGTGGGCCGTCAAAAAACGTCACCCCTTTAGCGCCGTTGTCCTTTGCATAATGTATGGCTTCTTTGAGTTCTTCTGCAGATGTAAACGGGGGTACAAAAACGCCAGTATGTAATCCGACATTTTTAGATTCTAAATCGGTGACACCTTGTTTGGTGGCATAACCAATCCAATCGATTTCTTCGTTGTAAAAGCCGTGGTATATCATCGGATAGACGGCATCAATATTCCATTTATCCCAACGTTGGCGCACCATGTGGTCAGCCATTTCTGGATAAGGGAACACGGCAGCGGTTAATTTTTTGTTGTTTTTATGAACAATATCGTAAGCGTCATTGACCAAGTTTCTAATGGCATTCAACCGGAAATTCTTCCATTCCATGTCAATAGCAGTGTTAGTGCTTTCCAGTGGATTTTTATGGTGGATTTTTTCGAAGGCACTGATACACGCTTCACAATAACAGAAGTCGTATTCCGCCATTTCGGTGTCTTGGGTAAGATTATATTTTGGCAGTAATCCTATCGGCAAAAAGATATCAGGAAAACGGATATAATCGAGATGTACACTTTCAATGCCTTCCACTTTAGCCATACGTTCTACCAAACTTAGAATATGGTTCCGGGAAGCTTCTCTGGTAGGGCATAACCATTGGTAATAGTTCACATAAGGCCGCGTATCATAGCACGATTTGCCGTCTCTACTCACCATATACCACTCCGGATGTTTTAGGGCAATTGTGTCTCCCGGTCGGTTGACCGCCCACATCCAGGCATGAACTTTAAGACCTTCTTTTGATGCTATAGCCACCAAACGCTCCAATTCTTTAACATCTGTGGCGGTGTTGATTAACAACTCGTCTATACCTCCAGCTTTATAGCGTTTGAATTCGGCAGCATAATCGGCATTGGATTTTTTTTTGTTTGAAGTGATCCAGGTGCCAAAATTAAAATCCCCCGTGTCTGCGGACTTCACAGTTGCTGTAGTCTCTTCTTTGCGTTCTTTCTTGTTACAGCCCGCTAACGTTATAACAATCAAACACAAAAACAAATATGTGGTTATTCTCCGCATGCAAATAATTATTTATACTAATGTAAGCTTTCAAAAAGCGTATTCAACAATTCTTGATTCTTATCTAAACTATACTCCCAAAACATGGCGCCACCCAAGCCTTTTTCTTTGATATAGTCCGCTTTTAATTTGATTTCTTTTGGGGTTTCCCACGAGATCATCACCTTATCGGTAGCACTCCAGAGGTAAGACGCTTTTGCCGATTCGTCATACAATTTTTCGTAGTTACCCGATTTTATTTTTTCAAGGATTTGCCAGTAGGAAATGATATAGCCACCTTCATTGGCCGACGCATATAATGAAACCTCTGTAGGCGCTACTTTCTCCCATTGTCTGCCATAAAATGGAATCCCCAAAACGAGTTTGTTTACAGGAACGCCCGCTACAATATGTCTCTCAATGGCTTCAACGCCACTATTCCCGCCATATTTTTCCTTATCTGATGGATACAAGTTGGCGTGGTGTCCGGTTTGGTACATCCAACCTTGATAAAAATCGTAGCCCATCACATTGATAAAATCAAGATATTCATGCGCTTCTCCTAAATTGGTATTGTCAATATACGCCTGATCAGCGCCAGTGGCAATAGTCAATAAATAATGGGTATTGTCTTTTTTACCTTGCACATCGAGTGCTTCACGAATAGTTTTTAAAAGCAAAGTGAAATTATCTTTATCGGCCGGACGGAAGACATTGTCCTCTGCCCGTTGTCCCGGATATTCCCAATCTAAATCGACCCCATCAAATTGATGTTTTTTAAGCAGTGCCACACAGCTTTCTGCAAATATTTTGCGCGACTCCTCATAGGCTGCCATAGTTGAAAATTGATCCGACCATACCCAACCGCCTACTGAATACAATACTTTTAAGTTTGGATTTTGTTGTTTGAGACCGATAAGCGTCGCTATTTTGGCAGCATCCGTGTCAAGTTCAAAGGCCGCTTTGCCTTCTACAATATTGGCAAAGGCAAAGTTGATATGGGTCAATTTTGAGGCATCAATTTTTGAAAAATCATAATCTTCATATCCTGCTGCATAACCGATGATTTTCATGTCTACAGGTTCTGCATCCTTATTGGAGATCTCTTGAGCTTCAACTGGTAGTGCCGATTTTTCCGGTGCATTATTGCAGGCAAAAAACAGGGGAAGTAGGAATATAAATTTGATAAATCTCATCTCTTATTTGTTTTAAAAAAATACCAAAGGCTTTAGTTGTACCTTTTCTTTTGACATCATGCGTCAATTATAGAACTCCTTTAATTCTAAATACCGTTGTTAAATTATTAGGACGATTTGCTGGCACTGTAAGTACTAGCTTAGTATTGTCTTGTTTATACTCGATTTTTTGGTCACTCCCAATCATTTCAATGGTAGTTATTTTGCCTGGCTTTTGTTTTGATTTCAATCCTAAAGTTGGTAATTCAATTTGCCCTTCTGCTGGATTCAATACAAACATATACAGTACATCTCCATTTGTGGTATAGCGTACCTCATCTTTTCCATAAGCAGGACTGGCAAGCGTTCTTTCATTAAAATGCTCCTCGCTCTTTTGCTTTTTTAAGGCTTCAAGATCCGCTTCTCCAATAGCACTATTTTCTAATACCTTAAGATAGGAATCTAAATTATCACCATATACTTTCCAAGGTTTGCTGGCATAAACCGCTTCACTATTAAGGTGTATCCAAGCACCCACTTCATCCAAAATTAATTTTTGGGTCGTAGGGATGGTACCATCACGTAACAGTTCAACATTCAGCACCAGGTTACCATTTTTACTATTGTAATCGGCCAAGGTTTCTATAACGGTTCTTGCGCTATGGCGATAGTCTAGTCCGCCTTCATCTTCTTTATAAAACCAAGTCCGGAGGGTTGTGATCCCTTGCCACGGATAAGCTAATATTTCAGAAGCTCCACCACGTTCAATATCTTTAACGGTTGTAGGTTCACTACTAAATTTACCAGCTAAAACCGCATCAATTTTGCCATTGCTCTGGCGTTTTTTGTTGAAATACGTGGTGCTCACCGCCTTTCCATAATCGCCGTAAGGGAAATTATAGCCATCAAACCACAAGTAATCCAAATCATATTTTGTAACGAGCTCAGTGTGACGCAGCTTCCAATTTTTCTTAACGCCTTCAATATATTCAGGCGTCCGTTTTGCTGGTGGCAAACCGTATAAATCGGCAGGATCCAAACCTTCCCACCATTTGCCTTTTCCATCTTCAATAGTCATATGTCCATCATAAGGCACACCTTTATAAGGTCCTGAAGTGTCCGCTCCAAATGCAGGTTCCCACCAACCAAGAAATCGGTCATCATGAGAACTCACCCCAAACCTCATGTTATATTTTTTTGACGATTGCTCAAACTCCCTTATAATATCACGTTTTGGACCCAAATTAACGGAATTCCAAGGGTGGTAGGTGGAATTAAAATTATCAAAGTGATCATGATGATTGGCTAAGGCTACAAAATACTTGGCGCCAACACTTTTGAAATATGAAACAAGCGCATCAGTGTTTAGCTTATCTGCTTTCCACTCATTAAGCACGTCTTTATACCCAATTTCAGATGGATGACCATAGGTTTTATTGTGAAAGGCATAAGCGTTTCTCCCCCATTTTTCATGTTTTACGTCTTCCATATACATGTGTCTCGCATACCAGCCTCCGCCTTGCATAGGCTCGGTTTGCGCACCCCAATGCACCCAAATTCCGAATCGGGCTTCTGTATACCAGGCAGGGAATTCATAAGTGGCACTGAGTTCTTCCCATGACAAGTCGTTGTCTTGTGCAAACGTTGGGACGCTTAAAAACGCGACTAAAACTAGAGATAAGATATACTTATAATATTGCATTGTAATTTTAAATTATTGAGTTGTTGATTTTCCGTCCTCCTTAATAACTAGCAAGGCATTTGTAAACGGACTTTCCACCGAGATGTTCCATCCGAAACTATGGTTTTCAAGTTTAGGGTTGATAGTCTTGCCTTCGATTATTATTGGAGCTGTCATCAAATTATCCAACGTTGTTGACCAGGCTGCATGAGCGTCAAAATGTTTCTTTTGCGCGCGATACAACTCATACAAGGCCCATTTGATTTTTTCGTCATTTGGAATTTCAAACGTATCTTTTGCTCCAGCTTCTTTTGAAGAAAAATAAACATAGCCCCAATGTTCAGGTTCGTGCATGTTAATGACACCTTGTGGCGACCATACCCAATTGTATTCTGGGAGGTAATTGCCTTCCGCATCTTTCTTGCGTCCGTAAGTGCCATCGTTAAGTTGGTAATCCCAATTGACTCTAGAAAAATTCACGCGCCAAAAGTCGTCTTTAGGTACATTTTCTTCAAAATAGGCTTTCTTGAAAACACGCCACGGAATGGCAATTTCGAGCATCCATCCTTTATCAGTATCCTTCGGATTATTTAAAGTGCCGTCAATGGTAATGGCAGATTTCATTCCAGTAGCCGTCCAATCATTTAACACCACATTATTTTCGCGATAGGGTTTTGACACAAATAAATCCCACACGGTGTTGATAGCGTTAATCTCAATTTCATAATAATTATGGGTATCGCCAGTTGGGTCGATAAACACTTCAAAATCGTTATTATGAAAAATAATTGCGTCGTGCTCTGTAATATCCGCCCACACATGTGGCTCTTCCATTTTGGCTAAAATGTAGAAATAGGTACTATCCCATAACATTTTTGCCTGGGTATTGTAGGTCGGTTTTTTGACCCCTTCAATATCAATAAATAGATCGGTCCATTCCACTTTACTCCAAGAGGCATCAGTATCTTTTCCATCAACCGTTATAGAATCAGCCGTGTGATAGGCAATATAGCTTTTAGGACTTTTGCCGTTCGTTGTTTGTGCAAAAGCAGTCAAAGACAGACACCAAAAGCAAATCAACGCATATTGAAATTTCAAATCCATAGAAGTTGTTTTATAAACTATTATCTTTTGTGTATTGCACCACTTCGCTCAATTTTCCAAATGCCAAAGCAACAACAGTATCTGCGGC
Source organism: Gelidibacter sediminis (assembly GCF_004364975.1). Classification (GTDB taxonomy): domain Bacteria; phylum Bacteroidota; class Bacteroidia; order Flavobacteriales; family Flavobacteriaceae; genus Gelidibacter; species Gelidibacter sediminis. The sequence goes on from NZ_SOBW01000007.1 coordinate 534,543, forward strand.
ACCGTAATATACGGCCAATTTATCTTCTTTGGTATCGTGCAAAGCCGCACAGGGGAACACCACATTAGGCACATCTCCAGTAGTTTCATAGAGTTCAGCAGGGCCTAATAAATACGGCTGCGTTCTGTATTTTACTTGATCCGGTTGGTGTTCGTCTAAAATCGCGGCACCCATCGCATAACGGAATCCGTTACAGGTATTAATTACCCCGTGGTAGAGCATTAACCAACCTTCGTCTGTTAAAATGGGAATTGGACCTGCGCCAATTTTAGTACATTGCCACGCACTATCCACAAAGGGTGTGGCTTTCATCACACAACGGTGCTCACCCCAATATTTCATATCCGGACTGTAGCTGATGTAGATATCACCAAACGGTGTGTGACCATTATCACTTGGACGACTCAACATAGCGTATTTGCCGTTTATTTTCTGTGGGAATAACACCCCATTTCTGTTAAATGGTAAAAAGGCATTTTCACATTGGAAAAACTCCTTAAAATCGTAAGTATAGGCAATGCCGATAGTTGGCCCGTGGTAGCCGTTGCACCAGGTAATCCAATAGCGGTCTTCAATAAACACAACGCGTGGGTCATATTTATAGTCGGATTCTATCATTTCGGTATTTCCCGTTTGCATCACAATCGGCTCGTGATTGATCTCCCAATCGATACCGTTCTTGCTAAAACCAGCAAAAATATTCATTTGCACAGCTTTGTTATCACATCTAAAAACGCCGGCAAATCCATTTTCAAAAGGGACCACAGCACTATTAAAAATACTGTTGGAAGTTGGAATATCATATCGGTTTATGATTGGGTTTTCAGAATAACGCCACATTACGTCGTTACAGTTATCAGGCTTATCTTGCCATGGAATTGATTTCATCTGCTTTAATCTTTATATTTTTTTACTTTATCTAACCAAGTGAATTTTAAAATGATCGTGGTAATTCCAAATACCAATAAGGCCATCCACGTTTTTGGGAAGTCTCTTATCAAGAAATAAATTGGCAATAAAATCATACTCGATTGCCAAACAACGCCCACCACACAATTGAACATATCACTTACAAAATCTTTATTTTGAGTCGCTGCACTATCATCCTTTTGCAAGACTTTATATACCGGTTTCCACCAACCCCACGGTCTGACGTTTGCATAAAACGCTTTTAAAGTTGCCATTGGTGTTGCCGGCGTTAATAATGTTCCTAAAAACGACCCTAACAAGGATACTACAAATATAAAAGGAAACATATAAATGGCCGGGATTTGAGACACTTCGTATAACCACGTGCCTGTTTCAAAATTACCTTTATTTTGGTCCAATAAAAACTGTAGTGTTGCCACGAACAATCCGGAGGTCATCCCCCAGAAATAACCCCAGCCGTTGAAACGCCACCATACCCATTTTAAGAAATTTGCCGCCACATAGCCACCATAGAGCGCACTGGTAATCCACAGTGTGATCGAGTTGATGGATCCGGCAAAGAAGCCCATCGTCACCCCTAAAATCACAATGGCGAAAGAGGCGATATGACTCGCTTTGATATAATGTTTGTGCGAAGCTTCTGGTTTGAAGTATTTCTTATAAATATCATTGACAATATAGGCTGGTCCTGAATTGACAAAGGCGGAAAATGTAGACATGAATGCGGCCAAAAGCCCTGCCAACAACAATCCTTTAATCCCAACCGGAACGTGTTCATTGATCACTTTTGGTAGAATCACTTCCAAATCGGCACCAGTTAAACTTCCCGTAGCCGCCATATCGGGCGCTAAATAGACTAACCCAAGCACCACAATACCACCAATAAGTAAATAGCGCGGAATAAAAAGCACCAAGTTGGTAAATCCACTCATATAGGCAGCTTCTTTAACTGAACGAGTTGATAGGATGCGCTGCATATCATAACTGGGCGTTGGTCCTGCGATACTCGCAAAAAAGCCTTTAAAAAGCGACATGCCAATAAAAGCGCCAAACATCTTATAGCCCTGGGTATCGATTAAATCGTTGAAAGCAGCATATTTATCTGACCATGAGCCTTCCAATTGACTGGAAAACATAATGCTTGACCATTCTGTAGAAATCACTTCATTTATTTGAATGTCCGTAACAGTGATAAATGCGTAGCCTGCAATTAAAATTCCGGCAATGACCATGATGCCATACTGCAACACTTCTGTAGCAACCACCGAAAACATTCCCCCTTTAATGGTATAAATAGTGGTGAGAAATATAATAATCAAGGCATAATTCTGATCGGACGTCAATAACACATTGTCGTTCATCATCAGGGTCAAATCCCAAGGTAAAATGATGCTCATAAATTTACCAACGCCTTCAAAAAAATAGGCGATAAATCCGATGGACGCCACAATCGCGAAAATAGCTACAATTAAATGGGATGCCCTCCCGGCTTTCCCATCGCCAAAGCGGGTTAAAATCCATTCGGACCCCGTCATAATATTAGAGCGTCTAATCCATGCGGCCAAGAAAATCATGATAAAAATCTGGTTCCAAATGGGCCACATCCACATAAACATAAAGCTTTTAGCGCCATAGAGAAATAAAATTCCTACCATCCATGCGGTTCCGGAAACATCAAACATTCCCGAACCGTTACTCAAGCCTAAATAATACCATTTGATACTTTTTCCTCCAAGAAAGTAGGAATCCAAACCTTTAGAAGCGCGTTTGGAAATCCAAATCCCTACCGCCAAAGTGACGACAATGTAGAGGATAATTATAGATACGTCAATAATTCCCATTAGTCGTTTTGGGTTTTAGAAGTGCCCCATTGTTTGTTAGGCTCCGCGCCCATTACAAAACGTAAGGTGCCTCCTTTTAAAATATCAGCATGTGAAATGGCTGTTTTATGGAACGGTTTGCCATTAAAAGTGGCAGATTGGATGTAAAAATTCTTATCGGAAACGTTTTCTGCTTCAATCACAAAGATCTTTTTATTTGGCAAGTTGATGCTTGCTTTTTCAAAAATTGGGGTTCCTATTTCATAGTCTCCAGATGCCGGATTCATAGGATATAACCCAACGGAACTCAACACATACCAAGCACTCATCTGTCCGCAGTCTTCATTCCCACTTAAACCGTCTGGCGTGGTGTTATATTGGGTATCCATTATGTGACGTGCCCAATATTGCGTGCGCCATGGTTGGTCCGCATGGTTAAACATATAAGCAATATGATGGCTCGGTTCGTTACCATGGGCATATTGACCGATAAGTCCTGTGATATCCGCAGAAATATTATCTCCAGTAATTTCAGAACTCTCTGTAAACAATTGCTCTAAACGGTTGGTGAATGTTTCGTTGCCCCCGTGAAGTTCAATAAGATTATTGACGGCATGAGGCACAAACCAACTGTGCTGCCACGCGTTACCTTCAGTATAATCTGTTTGTTCTCTGTGGTTGGAATGTTTCGGATCAAAAGGTTCGTTCCAAGAATTTCCAGCAACAGATTTCCCGCGCATAAAACCGGATTCATTATCAAATAAATGTTGGTAGGCTTTAGAACGCTCGGAGAAATATTTATAATCTTCATCTTTTCCTAAAGCTTTCGCCATTTCAGCCACACACCAATCATCATAAGCATATTCCAAGGTGATGGTTACAGACTCGTCCAACAAACTATACGGAATATAGCCGTATTTTTTATAGTGATTAAGGCCACGTTCATCTTGCATCATCGTGTTCTTCATCGCTTCATAAGCGCGTTCCACATCAAAACCACGAATGCCTTTTTTATAGGCTTCCACAATAACCGGAATAGAATGGTAACCCGTCATGGTATTGGTTTCGTTGCCGTATAATGTCCAAACTGGCAATATGTTTCTAACCTCATAATACGCCAACATAGAATTAACCATATCTGACACTCTATCTGGTGCAATCATAGTTAGTAAAGGATGCTCAGCTCTAAAAGTATCCCAAAGTGAGAGGGTCGAATAGGCGGTATAATTGTTAGCATTTACAATGCTGTCATTCTCCATTCTGAACTGGCCATTTTTATCACTAAAGGTTACGGGCGCCAATTGGGTGTGGTATAAAGCCGTGTAAAAAATAGTTTTTAAGGAATCGGTTGGTGTCTCAACTTCAAATGACGAAAGTGCTGTATTCCATAGTTTTTCAGCAGCAGATTTCGTTTTATCAAAATCAAATCCGGACGTTCCCAAATTGTCTTTGGCATTTTCTATACTCACCGATGACAAGGCCACTTTTGCCAATAATTCAGGGCTTTTTTCATTCGGATCGAAAACAACTTGAATGGACGATTGCACGCCTTCATGATCGCCATCTTCAAAAACCTGACCATCCACATACAGTTTATAATCGGCAATAGGCTTAGAAAATTTAGCTACAAAAAACACTTTTTGATTCTGTGCCCACCCTGTACTATGGCGGTAGCCGCTAATGGTGTATCGGTCTTCAACTTTTAGAGAGGTTGCAACGGCCTTGTCCCAATTGATAGCAAAACCTAAGTCGATCACAACTGATTGTTCATCACCTTCTTTAAAGGTGTATTTATGATAGGCGGTTCTTTTTGAAGTCGTCAATTCGACATTCACATCATGATCTTCCAAGTACACTTGGTAATAACCTGGTGATGCTTTTTCGTTATCATGGCTGTATTTTGATTTGTATGGAATGCTGTCTCGAGAGATAGGATTTGCGGTCAAATCGACCGTTTTGTTGATGGGCATAAAAATAATATCAGCCAAATCTCCAATTCCGGTGCCGCTCAAGCTTAAATGGCTAAACCCAACGGCTATATCATCAGAATAGTGGTAACCAGAACACCAATCCCAATCGCTGATCCCGTTTACAGGGCTCACTTGCAACATTCCAAAAGGTACGGTAGCACCAGGATAGGTATGGCCATGACCGCCAGTACCAATAAATGGATCGACGTAACTGATAGTTTCTGGCTTTTCTTCGAGAGCGTTTTTTTCCTTTTCATCGCAGTTTAATAGAACTAGGGCGGATAAAAAAATTAGATAGCTTTTTTTCATAAGTTTCGTTTCATCAATTTGAAATCGGTTTCATTTTACTAAATATTAAGAATAGAGATAAGGGTTATCTACTCTTTGGACTACTGTTATGACGGTCGCTATAATACAAATATAATGCGCAACAAACATAAGCCTATCGGAAGCAATTTACCTCTTGACTAGAAAGAAAAAAAACAAACCGAATTCACTCCATAAATTTTCATAAATTTAACCACAATTGAAATTAAATTAGACGGACGACACGTTAACTCTCCTGAACATCACAAAAGATTTTCATTAATGAACATAAAATCCAACAGACTCTATAGAATCTCCTTTTGGCACCATATTATTTTTTGGTCTGTTTATTTCTTATTTAACACTTTTAGATGGGGAAGTTACTTTGATGATTACGTGTATTCATTAAAAACAAACCTTCTCGGGTTTCCCATACATATTACCTTATGTTATTTCAACATCTACTTTTTGATGCCCATGTTTTTGTTCAAAAAGAAGTACATTTCATTTGTGATCTTAATTTTATCTGCCATTTTTTTAATGGTGCTGGCCAAGTTTAATCTCACCTATTTTTTGATCAGTAACGAGGTTTGGCCAGAAGGACCCAATCCTATTAATACATTGACGCTCAATTACGTGATAGACATGATGATTGGCGAATTATATGTGGTTACATTTGTCACTGCCATTAAAGTTACCCTTGATTTTCTTAAAGAACACAAGCGGGTTGCCGATTTGGAAAAGGCACAACTCGAAACCGAATTACTGTTTTTAAAATCGCAAATTTCACCGCATTTTTTCTTTAATACGTTGAATAACATCCATTCTCTTGCCTTAGAAAAATCTAATAAAACACCCAAAATTATATTAAGACTTTCTGAATTGATGCGTTACCTGCTTTACGAGACAAAGCATGAACGGCAATCTTTACAAAATGAAATTCTTTGTATTCAAAATTACTTAGATCTAGAAAAAATCAGGCACGATGAGCTCCTAAAAGTAAACATGTGCATTTCAGGAGATATTCAAGATAAAACAATAGCGCCCATTTTGCTACTTACCTTTGTAGAAAATGCGTTTAAACATGGTGTAAGTAAAAATATAGGTTTAGTTACGGTGGATATAAATATTAATGTGGAAGGTGATTTTCTTTATTTTACTATTATCAATCCACTGCCCTCAGAGCAAATGTTACCTAACAAGTTCAATCAATCTAGCGGAATAGGCTTAGAGAATGTTAAAAAAAGATTAAGTTTAGGGTATGAAAAAAAGGATTATGAGCTTAATATTAAAAGCGATGAGGAAACCTTTACCATTCATCTTAAAATTAAGGTGACCGCGTAGAACTCATGTTGCCCTCATTACAAGGGGGTATTTAAAAAAGTGTTATGAAGATACAATGTTTGGTTATTGATGATGAACCGTTAGCAATTAATGTCATTAAAAATTATTTACAAAAGATTGAAGACATAGAACTGGTGAATACGTTCAACAATGCTATTGATGGTTTAAATTTTTTAAAGCATCATAAGGTTGATGTGATCTTTTTGGATATTGGTATGCCAATTTTAGACGGCCTCAGTTTTATAAAAAGTTTAAAAGAACCGCCACTGATTATTGTAACCACAGCATATACTGAATACGCGGTGGAAACCTACGCCCTCGATGTACTTGATTATCTGGTAAAACCCATAGAGTTTCCTCGATTTATGAATGCATTAAATAAGGTTTACAGAAGATTAAATATCAATCAATCTCCTACCGATATTGGTCATACGAGACCTTACCTTTTTCTTAAAATTGACAAGAAAAAGATGAAAAAAGTATTTTTGGACGAAATTTTAGTGATTGAAAGCCAAAAAGACTATCTAAAAATCACCACTACCAATGGTCGGTTTATGATTCATAGCACCCTGTCAGACTTTACTGATTTACTACCAGCTTCTGACTTTATAAGAATACACAGATCGTTTACCATTTCCATCAGTAAAATTGACGCCGTAGAAGGCAACAGTATTGAAATTGATGGCATGAGATACAGTATAGGGCGCTCCTATATTGACGAAGTGAAAGCTAAAATTCTAAACTCCTCAATTTAAATACATTTTATATTAAACAACCGCATACGATTTATCGGGCATACCCACTTAAAATTGATCATTTATTAAAAATTAGCAAAAAAAAAAGGGAGAACCATAATGGCGCTCCCTCTTTTGACTAACATTAAAAATGAAAATGAAAAATCTTACAGTGTTACTGTTTTTTTGCCCACCATAATGGGGTAAATACTGAATCTTCACCACCTAATTTTTCAACAGCCTGACTATAACCAGCTGGAATATTACTTCCAAAGTTAGATGGGTATTTTAAACGTTGCCCATAAAAATCAACACGATTGGTCATATAATTGGATGGTGTTAATTGTGGCATGTTTGTTAAAGGCGTTTCAATAGCAGGATTCTCAAAGAATGGTAACCCTAATCTTCTATGGTCACTCCATGTTTCCAAAGGTAACCAAGGCGTTTGAGCAATAAACTTTTGAGTGATGATCTTAGTTAAAAGATCATTTTTTACCGTACCATTCTTGTAGATAGTATTCTCAGGGTATTTTAATGTATGCGTTCCTGTAGCACCAGTGTATCCATCTTTGTACGTCATTGTGACTGTTGCTGGCGGTTCAGCTGTATGACCCCAACTTACTGAAGTTCCTACCCTATTATAATCTTCAGAAGAAATATATGCACCTAATTGATCAGATACACCATTGTATGCAAAACTATCAGCAATTCCTTGCTCGTAAGCTTCTTTTCCACTCATTGGCACACTCCATCCTCTTATTGAAGCCTCTGCAATTAAGAAGTAGGACTCCCATGATGCAAAGAAAATTCTTTCGTTAGAACTATTTCTGTACTTATTAGCTAAACGTGGTAAGGTGCCTGTATAACCGTATACTTTATTTTTAGCTCCTTTTGTGCCCCAGCTACCAGCAGTATAGGCGTTCCATGTAAACGCAGCGTCAATTTCCTTGACCACATTATCAGCATCATCAAGAAGTGTTCTTTTGGTTGTTCTAGCTCCATTTGTCCAAGATGGGTATGAGTTAAATTCTGGATTGGCAAAATCGCCTGGTATCACAAATAAATCATAAGCTCTAGGGTCAATTTTGTTGTGCAGTCCATCAAAAAAGAAACCTGCAGAAGGGTCATTGGTTTTTGTTGTAAAATGATTATCAAACTTTAACCCCATATAATTGGCCGGTTTAATATATTGGTGCTTGTCAGCAGACAATTGATCAGCAGACGGAATTCCTCCCAAGCCAATCATTAAGTTATTAAGGGTTGCTGAAACTTCATGATCCCACCATTCTCTTGTCATAACTCCGGTATAATCATTCCACCCACCAACTTCTTTTACTTTAAAGTTATCAGCAGCCTCCATAATAAAGCCATCTGCTACGGCACTTTCAAATTCTGATTGTGCTTTTGCAGCATCAACTTCAGATAAACGCATTGCTAAACGCATTCTTAAAGAGTTACCGTACTTTTTCCATTTTGCATAATCATATCCATAAGCTGGATCTAATTTTTTCAATGCATTATTTGGGTTTGAAACCTCAAGATCTAAAGCATTAGTTGCTTCTTTCAATTCTTGAAGCATGTAATAGTACACTTCTTTAACATCACTGTATTGAGGATTTTCGCCTTGGAATCCATTAATTGGAATTGGACCAAAGTTATCCGTCATTTCACTCATTACATAAGCGCGCCAAATTCTTGCAACCTCTTTAAGATTTGGAGTATGCTCTCTATAAGACCCTGATTCAATTTGTGCTTCAGCTACCTTAATTCCGGCATTGATATTTCTCAACCAAGATGATACATATCCGTTAAAATAATCACTTGTCCAGCCATCACTTTGAAAGCCTTGAGACAATGTTCCTACCCTAGTCATTCTACCAGCATCATCCCAATATAAGACGAATACACGTTCTGAAATGTGAGGGTTCTGCTGTGCACCTCCAATAGAACTATTAATAAAATATTCTATTTGCACTTGGTCTTCATTTGCCGCGACCGGGTTAACGTTTATTTCTTCAAACTCAGAACATGATAAGAATGCCATCAGCACTCCACCCATCAAGCTTGCTTTTTTTAATATTTTCTTCATAATTAATTCTTTTAAAATTTAGAAACTTAACGATACGTTTAAGAACACACTACTTGTTGTAGGTGATGATAGATATTCAAAACCTGTTGCATTTGTTGATGTTGCAAAAACAGATTCTGGATCAATGCCGTTCAAGTTATTTTTTATCATCCATACATTATTAGCCGAAAGACCAACTTTTGCACTTTGAAGTCCAGAATTTCCTAACCACTTTGTTGGAACTGTGTAGTTTAAGTTAACGTTTCTTAATCTAACGTTAGTTGCATCATAAATATTTGCCTCATTGATACCTAAATTTCCTGATCTTCCTGTAATAGCTTCCCAGTAACGTTGTGGTGAAACAGCGGTAGTATTAGCTGTGAAGCCACCATTGCCATCACTTACAACACCATCAACAACAATGTCATTTCGTTCTCCATTGACAACAGTAACAGCTGCATTACCTGAACGCTGTAAGGCGTGGTTTGATCCGGAGAAAATGTCGCCACCTATACGTGCATCAATTAAAAGTCCTAGAGATAAGTTTTTATAAGTAAAAGTGTTTGAAAAACCAAGCATAGCATCTGGCTGTTGGTCTCCAATTTTGAATTTCTCACTGCTTGCAGTAGGCAAACCGTCTCCATCAACAATTATTTTACCAAAGTTTGGGCTTGATTCATCTTGTACTCTAGAATATCTTGTTCCCCAAATCTCACCATATCCACCGCCTTCTATAGCTAAAACAGATAGGTTATCGAAGCCTCCTAAGCCGTATTGTGTAACGTCTTCAGATAAACTTTCAATAGTGTTTTCGTTTTTAGAATAATTGATACTTGATTCCCAATTGAAACCTTCTGGGTTGTGAAAGATTTTGCCACGAAGTGCCAATTCAAAACCTCTGTTTTGCACATCTCCAGCATTTACTTTCTTAGCGTTGTACCCGCTTAATGGATCTAGAGGTAATGAAATCAATTGGTTGGTGGCATTAGATTGGTACCAAGCAAAGTCTAAAGCCAAACGATTATTTAAGAAACGACCTTCAAAACCAACTTCCTTAGATTTGATTAACTCACTTCTTAAATCAGGATTATATAGCGTGCTATTTGTACCTGCAGTTGTATTTCCATTTGGATCCGTACCAATGGAATAGAAATTATACAATTCATAAGGACCTAAATCATTACCAACTGTTGCATATGATGCTCTAATTTTACCAAAGGTTAACCAGCTTGGCAATTCTGACCCACCTTTTGTGATCATTTCTGTAAATACGAATGAGGTACTCACTGATGGATAAAAGAAAGATCTGTTGTCTTTACTTAATGTTGAAGACCAGTCATTACGACCTGTAAAATCTACAAACAAATACCCGTCATAGTTAATTTGGAACGTTCCGTAAAGAGAATTGGTTCTTCTTTCAGAGGAACTCTGACTTACACCCGGACTGTTAACGCCATTATTTAATGAAAATAAATTAGGCACCACAAGTTCTCCTGAACTACCACTAATGTTATTTGCCCGTCTTGCCATTAAGTTACCACCCAAGGTAAATGCGCCACCAAACTTCCCAACAACGTCATCTTGACTAGCCAACACTAAAAAACTGTAGTTTGTTTCAATAAATGAATCTTTACCAAATCCATATCTTCCTGTATTATTTCCTGGGCTTCCAGAATATAATTTAGATTCTGATGTCGTAGTATACAAATCAGCCCCTGCTTTAATTTCAGAACTTAACCAATCATTAAATTCATACTTTAAAGATCCATTCAAAAGGAAACGATCTCTCGCATCATTACTTAATCTGTTTTTTACGGACCAGTATGGATTTTCAGCGTTTTCATCTAAATACCATCTCATGTTTCCGAATTCGTCAGAACTGTTTTCAAACTGTGTAATATCCAATGATACAGGCAAACGTGCTATAGTACCAAAAGCATTATTGACGTTGCTTCCATTTAGAGGTCTGTTACCAGCTTTTGCGTTTATATATTGAACTTTAACATCTGTAGTCCATTTTTTGTCCTCACCAAATTTTGAGACTGCTCTTGTCATTAAATTTAAACGCTCTAATGTAGATCCTGGAATATTACTGTCATCATTTAAGTAATTTGCTGATGAGTATAATGAAGTCCCTTCAGATACCTGTTGTTGGAAAGAGATACTATAGGTTTGATTAAAACCGCCTTTGTAATAGTTTCCTAAATTATCATAAGCCCGTAAAGTAGTTTGATCTCCTTTCCAATCTGTTACAGTCTGTCCTTCAATTTTAGGCCCCCAACTAGTAGTAGATTGATTTCCATAAACACCCTCACTACCTTGTCCGAATGATTTTTGCGTATCAGGCTCAATAAATAAACTTTCAAATCCAGTAGTTGCAGAGAATGTAATCCCTAAACCTTTTCTTGATTTACCTGTTTTAGTAGTTATTAAGATGACCCCGTTACCTGCACGAGACCCGTACAATGCCGCAGCAGAAGCACCTTTTAAAACCGTCATGGTTTCAATGTCATCTGGGTTTAAATCTCCCAATCCGTTACCCATATCCTGAGACGGGTTAAAGAAATCAGTATTGTCTGCACCCGTAAAGTTATCCATCGGAATCCCATCTACCACTATTAAGGGTTGGTTATCTCCTGTTAGAGAGCTGTTACCTCTTAAAACAATTTTAGATGAACTTGCAGGACCATTACTTCCTTTAATAACCTGAACTCCCGCAACCTTACCTGATAAAGCATTGACTACGTTAGTTTCTCTTGCTTCAGTCAAGGCATCACCCTTAACTTCTTGAACCGCATACCCTAAAGATTTACGCTCGCGCTTAATGCCAAGGGCAGTTACAACCACCTCATCCAATTGACTTACATCTTCTACAAGACTAACGTTGATGGTGCTTTGACCATTAACAGCAATTTCTTGCGTAGTAAACCCAATGTATGAAAATTGTAAAATGCTTGCAGCATCGGATACTTCAATACTGTAATTACCATCAAAATCTGTTGTTACCCCCTTAGATGTGCCTTTTATTACCACACTAACCCCCGGAAGTCCCAAGTTGCTCGTAGCATCAACAACAACACCTTTTACTGTTGTTTGTGCTTGCATACCATAAGTGCAAAGAACCCCTAACACAAACAGTAAATTAAGTACCTTTCTTGTCATAATTTTATTTTAAGTTTAATTTAACACTTTAAATGACTGCAAAATATTCGTCATTAATAAATTTTTTCGACTAATGACATTTTTGCAAGGGAGTTGGGAACTCTTAACAGGTTTTATGGCTGAGATTATTACCGAAAATAAAATTATTAAGCTGAAATTTTATGATTATGGCAGCAATTAACCGAATTACCTAAAAATCTCGCATTCGCAAAAGACTTAAAGGTTATATTGAGCCCCTCCTTCTACTCCTAAAATACTTAATCTGATTCAGCAGAAGCGGGATAATAATTCGTCAAAACTTACTACCAAATTTTTATCAATTAGTGTAGAATAAACGTCGTCTTACAGCACGGAATGTTTTCTGAATTCATAAAAAAAAAATCACCCTTAAATTATAAGGATGATTTTCTATTGATGTTTATATTAAAATTGATATGCGTTCTATGAATTTTTTGGCATTAGTTTTTGATAATTTTAAAATTATGTATACCTGAATCATTTTTAATATTTATGAAATAAAGCCCATTATTCAAGAATGATACGTCCAATGTTTTACGCTCCAAACTTACCTCTTCCTTATACACAAGTTTACCAACCATATTATAGATTTTAACTTCTGATGGCATTGTTATGCCCAAATGCAACCTGTTTTTTACAGGATTAGGATATAGCATGGCGCGCTTATTTGAAGTTTTGAGATCATTAACACTTAATGCCTTAAATGAATCGGTATTATCAGTTAAGTCTTCTAGACTAAATCTTTTAAATTTAATTTTAGTATAATTATCTGATTCATACAATAACCCTATTTTACCATCCTGCAAAATGGTTGTTGAGGAATATGCAGAAAATCCAGGCTGGTATAATTTGGTATGGGCCCAAGTTTGCCCTTCATCATAACTAATTCTTAAGGCCCCATTTTTCCTACCAGATGTACTCGCCGGGTTACTAAAAAGAATTCTGTCTTTTTCATAGCCGTCTAGAGTAGAGGTATACCTTATAATATTACCTTGACAAATAGGATCTATCAATGCTGCATCAAAACTATAAGGCTCCCAAGTAGTTCCTAGATCTGAGGTATAGGTTACCAAACGTCTTCCTGTACCGTAGTGGTTTCGTGAATTGATCATAATTCTACCATCATTTAATTCGACAATAGTGTTTTCATCAAACCTATTAAAACTATTGGTAGCTGACCTGTTCCATGTTGCGCCATGGTCTGTACTATATATAAGTGCACCATAAATTTCATTACCCGCTCTCACAACGCCAATTGGAATAACTAAGGTTCCGTTTCTAAGTTGTATTCCCGTACCTGCAGATGCCCAATACGATTTATCTCCTGATTTATATAATGCTGCTGTTAAATCAACCGGCGCTGACCAGGTTAGGCCGTCATCATCACTGTACACATACTGAGATCTAAGGGTATTTGGACTGTCTGGGTCGCCATTTGAACCAAATATTCCTTGATATTCTGAATAGGCATAAAATATAAAGATGCGGCCAGTCTCTTTATCAACAACGGTACAAGCGTCGCCACCATGCACGGTATTAATCGTGATTGCGCTACCCCAAGTGGTCCCGTTGTCAGTACTTCGTCTCAATTGTAGATCAATATCTCCAGGTACATCTGAAGCATTTTCGTAACGCGCATCAGTTATAGCCAACAAGGTTCCACTGGTGGTAGTAACAAGTGAAGGAATTCTATACGTATGTGGTGTTCCATTGGTTGAATAAGCCACCTGATCTCCTACAAATAAATCATGCTCCACTTCAGCGGTCAATGATTCGAATGGTGGTATTGCAGCTTGCACAACAATAGCATAATCTTCAACTTCACCATCTGTAAAAGCTTCACAAGGTGATAATGAAGGAATAGTTGAATCTGACGAGCGCATCGCAACACGCATGGTTGTGCTACCCAACACACTGAAAGCACCAATTGATTTACCAGAAAATTGAAGATCAGCGGTAGTATTTGCTCCTGTCCAATTAAAAATTTCTTCACCAGCATCTATAAAATCGCCATCTTGATTTTTATCAATCCATATATGGACACGTTTATTTGCGGCACCACCAGGATTCCCTATTCCAAAGTTAAACCTATAAGATTGCTCCGCCGTTAAAGGCACATTACTATCGGTTATGTTTTCATAACCAACGTTTCCTGAAGTGTGATTTAGCATATCGCCGTCAGTAACTTCAGTAATTTTCATGTAATTAATAAAACTTGTCGTTGAAGCAGTCATTGAAGTTGCATCACAGGTACTCGTGTCAGGCACTTGAAGGGTTATTTTATAATCTTCCACCTCACCGCCCGAAAAGTCATCACAGGGTGAAATAGGATCTATGGCCGCATCTGAAGCAACCATGGCTACACGCATTCTAGTTGGCCCAGCAACTACAACGGGACCAATATTTTTATTTGAAAATTTAAGATCTGATGACACATTTGCACCTGTCCAACTAAACATAAGTTCACCCGCATCCATAAAATCGCCATCACCATTCATGTCAATCCACACGTGAACCCTTTTATTTGAGGTTAGCGCCGCATCAGCTACCCCCAAGTTAAATGTATAGGCGGTATTTGACATTAATGAGAGCCCAGAATCTGTAATATACTCATACCCTGTATTTATAGAGGATCGATTCAACAAATCTCCTGTAGCTTCTGAGGTAGTTGAAACTTTTAGGTTATTAATATAGCTTGTTGTAGAAGCTGGTACAGTTGGCTGACAATACGTGGGTGGTGGTGTTAAGTATAGACTGATTTTGTAATCTTCTACTTCTCCTCCTGAAAATCCATCACAAGGTGATATGGCATCTATAGCGGCATCTGATGCCACCATCGCAACGCGCATTCTTGTTTCGCCTTCAACGATGACAGGCCCGATATTTTTGTTGGAAAATTTAAGGTCTGCAGACTGATTAGCAGCTGACCAACTAAAGGTCAACTCTCCATCATCTTCAAAATCGCCATCCCCATTCATGTCAATCCACACGTGAATGCGCTTATAGGCCGCTAAAGTTGGGTCTCCCACGCCAAAATTAAATGTATACGCCGTATTAGAGATCAATACAATATCAGTATCTGTAATATTTTCGTAGCCAACGTTAGATGATGGACGATTCAATAAATCACCCGTAGCATCTGATGTTGTTGAGAGCTTTAAGTTGTTTAAAAAACTTGTTGCAGAGGCCGATACGGCCGGAGTGCAGTACTGGGCATAAGACATGCTTACTGCTAGTAATGCGCCTATTACGCAAATTGCTTTTGAGTAAATTTTAATCATACTTATAATATTTGGTTTCTCAAAAATATAAAAAATATTGCATTATGTTATACATAATGCAATATTTTATTACAGTTTCCTCAGCAATCTCAAATAATCTGTCACAACTACAGTAAATATTTAATGCGCTAATAATTAGACTATAATACACACTTAAGTTCCGGAAGACATCAACTTTAGTCAATTGTTTTAATAAAACCTACCGCTCCCACACCTGTGTCTGCGTCTACAAGCCATGGTCCACGGTAAGGCTCTTTAGTATCTGGATAGGTATCTCCTAATACATAAGTAATCACAGCACCTTTTGTAAGGCGTTTTCCCTTAAAGGTTATTCGAAGTATTTTATTGTTTTTTGAATCGACTTTCAACTCAGAAATTGATATGATTTTTTTAGAATTGATTGCAAACAATTGGTCTTTTACGGAATACACAATACCATCCACTTTTAGGTCTGGTTGAACGGCAATAGGCTTATCAAATTCGATACTTAAAGATTTACCCGATTCTCGTATTACACGCACAAGTTGCGGCGCTTGATAGTCTACCGTGCCATTATAAAAATCATATTTTGCCATATTTGAAATCCACTCCGCCAACATCTCATATCCATGCGCGTGGTAATGGCAGGCGTCTGACAAAAAATAGTTACCATCAAACAAAGGATTTTCAGGGAAGCCATGACGCGTAATGATTTTCACTGCTAAATGTTCTGCAGCAAATTGTCGTTGCGCCTCTCTTACTGTTTGATGTCCGCTTGATGCGCTACATCCTGGTGGAGTTTGTACCAGATAAAATTTTTCAAACGTATAATCTGAACTGAGGTTTTTATACAATTGATAAAGCGCGTTTTTATAATCAGACACAGCATCGCCCGCATTACCTTCCCCTTGATTCCAAATAAATGCTTTAATGTGAAGTTTAAGTCCTGATGCTTCTAATCTGTGCTGCAATCGCCCGTAAGCTGCATTTAAACCTGAATCATTTTTTTGATAGGATGCAATGGCACCACCCCCACCTGCACCGTTAATGATGGCGATGGGCACATTTTGAGATGCCACTAAATTCAAACCAATATTCAATCCCAACACTCCCACCATGCCGTTGCCTACAAGTTGTATGCCGCCACGAATATCCGGAGCTTTGCCACTGGCCACATACCAATTGGTATTTTCGGCTTCTGGATACATAGCCGGTCTATTGTACACATGCATGGCGCCAATAGTCCGCACCCAATGGGCATCTTCTGGCAAATTGTTATCGTTATAAACGTTGTCGTAATCTATTGCCCAAGCATTCGATTGTCCGTGTAGCACATAAACATCCCCAGCCGTGACATGGGTTGCTCGTTTAATAAGTGTTTCTAGTCCTTTTTTTTTTGAAATAATTCTACGGTGTAGTTATGCTTAAGGGCTTCTATTTTTAAGGGAATTGAAAAAGCGCCGTTGGCTTTAAAGGCCTCCCGTGTAACCACATTTTTGTCGCGATGCACTTTTACAATGAGACTATCCACAGTGCTATCCGCTATTCCAGAAACAGTTATCGTGGCATTGTTAGTCGCATCTCTTGCATAGAGCTGATTATCTTTAGGGAATTCAGTAACCGAGACCTTTGGCTTTGAATTAAAAATAGCTCTGAACTTTAAGTCCTTTACCTCTTTAACTGCACCATTCTCTAGATGTATTGGCACACAGGTGAACATCCATTTCCATGAATTCTTGTCTTGAGGAATTTTCAACAGCACTTTATTCCAACCTTTTTTTAGGGCTATTTTAGTAGGTGCTCTAAAAAAATAATCTTCGTCGATAAATGGGATCTCGTCTGTTCGGGTACCTAAATTGGGTTGCTTCCAAACAGGCGGTGCTATTGCTAGACCATTCACCCAAATCTTAGGATTAGTGGTATGCCATTGCCCTTGATCAGGAAATGGCCCCACACGTCTTCCGCCGGAACGCGACCAGCCTTGAAACCCTATCCAAAAATCCTGCACCCGATCATCAGGCGCATAAATCTCGGTATAGGCATAAAAAGTTCCTGTCTGTTCCGTTGTTACTGCTGGAAATCCGAAAAAATGTTTAAAATGAGTCGTGCCACCAACAATAGGTTGAGACCATGAATATTCTTTTTTGTCTATGTTGTAGGAGGCAACCAGAGAATCTTCAACAGGGAATCGCAGGTTTACATTGCCATTATGTTTAAACGGCCCAATGACATTCCATTCAAAATTCGTCTGACGTATATATTGAAATTCCTTCCCTTCAAAAAACAGGTCTCGGTGCGTGATGACTTTGTCTTCAAACGCTTTAAATTCTTCCAATTCCTTTGAACCGACTGGTGGCAGCTTCGCCCAATACTCCAACTTATTTTCTGCGCGTCCCTTCCATATCGCATCGGCATAAAACACAATGGACGGATAAATTGGGTTTTGAATCAAAATATCGCGTTCCTTGGCCACATTGTTATCGGGCCATGCTGCTAAAATGCCGCCCAAAGCTAAAGAATCGCTTTGAAGTTGCCGTGTAGGCTGTTGGAAAAACAACCGCGACATTCCCGCAAAAGGATCTAAATGATTAATGTAATTGGCGCGCGAATCGATAAAACGATGCCCTTTACGTGGGGTATGCTGTGCCCATAGCTGATTGATGGAAGTGGAATCTTCTTCAATTTCAATGCCTTCTTTCCAAACAATCAACTCTCTATCATTAGATTTTACACGGTCCATGATGGATTTGACAAACCCTTCTGGAACATATTCTTCCTTGTTTCTAACTTCATCAGTACCAATGTGAATATAGGGCATCTCCTCAGCGCTTGCCAAGCCCATCAACTCATCAAACAAGTCCAGTAAAACCGGAAGCGCCCGCACATCTTTCATGTTTTCAAAACCCATCGCGTTTCTAAAAGCACGCGAATGTCCTGGAATATCAAATTCCGGAATTACGGTGATATGCCGAGCTTTACAAAACGCTAAAATCTCTTTAAAATCATCTTGAGTGTAAAACTTTCCTTTCCCTCGAGAGGTGGCGTCTTCGTTCTGCAATTGCGGATACAACTTACTCTCAAGTCGCCATCCCGGATCGTCGGTTAGATGCCAGTGGAATACATTGTATTTGTATTGAGACAAAACTTCCAGCTGCTCTTTTAATTGGGCAACCGATTGAAAATTTCGGCCGGTGTCGTGCATAAAGCCTCTGACTTTAAATGCAGGCCAATCAGTGATCTGCAATTGTGGAATGATACCTAAATCACCTTGCTGTCTGAACACCTGTTGTAGGGTTTTTAGAGCATAATATGCGCCCTTGGAAGTGGTGGCCCAGATTTTAATTTCGGAATCGATTTGTATTTTATAGGCTTCTTCAGCATTATGAACCGGAATATGTTCCTGTATCATGTGTATTCTCAACCCGTCTGGCGCTTCTGAAATACCATTGTTTTTAAAAAACGATTTCAATTGATTGGACTCACCAATAAAATCAGTGTGTACCATTTGATAGGCCTTAAAGGTCACTACACTTTTTCCGTATTCAATTTTCTGAGGCGTAGGGATGATAGGATACTTCTCCTCTAGAGTTCGATTTTGGCTCGCATTCGCATATACATGGAACATCGCCATCAGGAAGAATGCTACAAGACAACCCACATTCTTTTGAGTCTTAGTAAACATAGATAATTTCATTATTTTTTTTCTTTTGACAATCGGTAGACAATCACATCTCGTGAAGGCACCTCAATAGATAATTTCGAACTTGTATTGCCCATCATTTCATCTGCCCATAAATCTTTAATTTGATAAACGTTTTCTGCTGAGAAATCTTTGATGTTGATTTTTGACCAATCCACTTCATAGGTTTTGCTAGTGATATCCCGATTAAAGAAGCAAATGGCAATATCGCCGTTTGAAAGCGGTTTTTGCCAAATTTCAAAATTTCCAAGATCGACAATTTTAAACCCTTGTTTTCCCAACACATCCTGATTGACTTCTAATAATCCCTTATGGGTTAAAATATGCTGATCCGTAGCATTCATTGTTCGCAAATCGTTGCCTGCCATTAAAGGTGCCGCCAACATACACCACATGCTAAAATGTGCTCTAGCTTCGTTTTCAGGCATCCCATTGTTGCCAACAGCTAACATATCCGGATCATTCCAATGGCCCGGTCCCGCATATTTTTCTAAGCCAACTTGCATGTCAACCAAGTCCGACCATCCTATCAAATTCCCCCAAATATTACCGTCATAGCGACCATTCATATCAATATCTAAGGTCGTACGCCATAAGTGCCCCACTTCCTTACCCCATTCCCATGGTTTGTTTTCACCCCATTCGCACAGGCTAAATACAATAGGTCGGCCCGCTTTATATAGCGCGTCTCTCATTAGCGTATAGGATGCAATGGCATCTTGGCCTTCCGTAAAGCACCAATCGTATTTTAAATAATCAACACCCCATTTGGCATAAGTTTCTGCATCTTGCATTTCAAATCCTTTACTTCCAGGACGCCCAGCACAGGTTTTTGTACCCGCATCAGAATAAATTCCGAATTTCAAGCCCTTAGAATGCACATAATCCGCTAAACTTTTAATCCCTGATGGAAATTTCTCCTTATCTACTATGATATAGCCGTCATCATCCCGACCTATCTGCCAGCAATCGTCAATAACTATATATTCATACCCTGCGGCCTTAAGCCCTCTATCCACCATTGCATCAGCCATTTCCTTAATGACAGTTTCATTTACACCTTCACATTCAAAACTGTTCCAACTATTCCAACCCATTGGTGGCGTTGGTGCTAAATTTTCAAATTTTTGCGCCTTACTTTGCGTAGCGAAACCAAAGACTAAAACAATTAAAAGAAATTTTATTTTCATGGTTATATATTTTATTTAATTAATACTATTTGAAAATGTGGATGCTGGCAAATTAGCACTATTGACTAAATTTCCGTTGGAAAAGGAAGTATACCCATATCTTACAAAGCGAGGGGTTTCAATTTCCGGGGACCAAACCTGCAAGACGTCATTCACGATTTTACTTTGTGCGGGAACAAATTTCCTGTCAGGTCCTGCAATATAAATATCATTTACTGAAGTGTTTCCTAGAATTTTTAAACCTTGTCCGTGTTTAAAATGGACTTCTAACCTATTTTTATTGACGTTTACA
This sequence comes from Gelidibacter sediminis, assembly GCF_004364975.1. Classification (GTDB taxonomy): domain Bacteria; phylum Bacteroidota; class Bacteroidia; order Flavobacteriales; family Flavobacteriaceae; genus Gelidibacter; species Gelidibacter sediminis. The sequence continues at coordinate 555,337 of NZ_SOBW01000007.1, forward strand.
AAGTCTAATAGTGGTCCAGAAAATGGAATTTCAACAGCATAAGTTTTATGAAGTGCTATTTTAGAAAGGCGCTCTCCCACAACCCATTTGTGTTTTGGATGCACATCGGATGCATGTCCCACATCCAAACTGACCGCCATGCCTGTATTTGGAATTTCCAATAATAGGCGTTGCGAATTTCTAAATTCTCCCCAATTTGTGCGATGGATACTGCTCAACTGCACATAATAAAATGGCAACTCCGGGTTTTTGAAATGGCTACGCCAATCGGCTACCAACAATTTAAATAATTTTGAATGCAAGTTGACATGCTCGGTATTGGATTCGCCTTGGTACCAGATGACCCCTTTAATTTTGTAATCTCTGATGGGCATCATTCCTGCATCAAAGAGCATTGTTGGATGATAAGGATGCCTGGCCCGTACCCCAATTTTAGATACTTCTCGCATATTTAAAGCCGCACGCTCTGCCACCCAAGTATCCACTTTAGGATGCAAGTGGGTATCATTGAGCAGACTCACGGTTTCAGGGTGCTGTTCCATAGATTCCCTACTGATCCAACTTTGAATGGGCGCGCCACCCACAGCATTGTTAATGATGCCGATAGGAACTCCTAAATGCTTTTGGAGTTGATAAGCGAAGGCATAGGCGACTGCGGAAAAATCGTTTAGGTTCTCGGTTGTAGATGCGGTCCATCCCGAGTTCTTGAAATACGCATCAGCATTACAATCATTAAGTTCATCTTCCGTGTAGGGTTTGTCAGACAACACTTTTCCGTCCATTGAGAATAAAAACACTTGCGGATTAAGGGAATCTTTTAAAACCGTTGCCGCATTGTCCATCTCACGGACTTTAAAATCCATGTTAGACTGCCCCGAAGCCAACCACACTTCTCCTAAATAAACTGATTTTATTTCAACAGATGTTTTAGCCGTTGCAAATTTTAAAGCAAAAGGCCCTCCGGCTTTCATTGCTGGAAAAGTGACCTGCCATTTGCCATGCACATCAGCATTTACTGTTTTCGAAACCTTGTTAAATAGAACAGTTATAGTTTCATCAGCATTAGCTGTACCATTAAAATTAATTGGTTCATTACGTTGCAACACCATATTCTCACCGTAGAGCACTGGTAGTATTAATCCGCCGTAATCGCCAGTAATGGCAGCATATACTTTATCGGCGATAACCTTAGCACCTTCTTTAGTGGGATGTAAATTATCAGGAAAATATTCAGGAAACCTATAAAGCGGCTCGTGCAAATCGATAATTTGAACTTCTGCTTTCTTGGCGACGCGTTCAATTTTCGCTTGGATGTCTTTAAAACTTTCGCGCATACCTTCTTCAAACCAATGGTGTCCAGAAAACGTGGGCGTCATTTTGCAAATCATAACTTCAGGCTTGGAGGACAGATTTTTGTAGCGTGCAATCATTTCCAAATAATCCTGTTCAAAGTCGTCCTGGTGGTCTGGCCAATTATTATTGCCCTGATCGTTAAGTCCTAAATGGATGATGACAATGTTAGGTAAAAAGTCTTGTGATTGCCTAAATTCGGCAGTCTTCCAATAGGGTTTGTGTCCGTTTTTAAGTAGGGTAGCCCCTGAAAATCCAAAATTCTCCACCTTGTAATTGGCACCTAAACGCTCTTGCAGTTGTTGCGGATAGGAATTTTCTTCACGATCCTCAATTCCTGCCCCGAAGGTCACACTATCGCCCACACAGGCAACTTTTATGGTTTGAGAATTTAATAGTAAAGAAAAACACAACATCAAGGTCAATACAGTTTTGCGGTAATTATTTGAAGACTTTTTCATTATAAATAAGTTATAGCGATCCGACAATCCAAAGTACTACATATGGCGAAATAAGGGTAGTTAGAATGCCATTAACACACATGGCCAATCCGCTATACGCACCAGGCAAAGGCCCTATTTCAATAGCACGCGCTGTACCGATACCATGGGCTGCGGTCCCGAGCGCCGTTCCTACAGCGGTCTGGCTTTTGATGCCCACTAGTTTTAAAAATCCCGATCCAAAGGCATTTCCAAAAACGCCTACCGCAATCACAACACCTGCCGTTAAGGACGGAATTCCTTCCGTAATTTTGGTGATTTCAATCGCTATTGGTGTGGTGACTGACATGGACACAAGTGACCTGATGAGCACATCAGGAGCATGCATCGCAATAGAAATTAAGGATACCGAAGCAATACTGATCAAACCGCCACAACCTACGGCCAATAAAAATGGATAAATATTGTGCTTGATCAACTCATACTTTTCATAAAACAAAACTCCTAGCGCTACAATGGCTGGTCCTAGAAAAAAACTTAAATAGGTTCCGCCTTTATTATAATCTTCAAAAGGGATGTCAAGAATCACCAAAAACAGAATAATAAGGGTAATGGCTACTAAAACAGGATTAAATAAAACGAATTTTATTTTGGATCGTAAAGCTCGCGCAGCAAAAAAAACAATAACGGTTAAAAGGATGCCAAAAATGGGATGCTGATAGATCTCACTCATGTTTTTCCAGTTTTTGTTGTACTAACGCGGTAATGTAGAGCGTGAGTAACGTCGTGACCACTGCAATCACACAAAGCATCATCCAATAGAAACTTATAAAATCAAAATAAGCCATGAGTCCAACGCCATAGGGCACAAAAAACAGCACCATGTACTTCAACAGTTGATCTGAAGCCGGCTTCACATCTTTCAACCGGATCAACTTAAATTTTAAAGCGCTGAAAATTAAAATCATCCCCAAGATATTCCCAGGAATTGGGACATTTGATACGTAGCGAATCAACTCTCCTATCCCAAGGAATAAGAAAATCCAGAGGAATGCTTTGAGCAGTTGTAATCGACTACGGAGTGGACTCATTAATTTTCAGCGCTAAAAGAAAAAATTTATCTTTTCTTAGGTTTTTGATAGGTATCTGCACCATCAGTCAACCAATTTAGTGAAAAACTCACAAACGGATTCTTGGTATAGTTATCTTGTTCAAAAAACAATCCGATATCGCCATTTTCAAGAATAGTCATATCTGAATACGCCGATGGTCCTTCATAAATAGTCTTTCCTTCTGACCAAGTCTTACCTTCATCATAACTGATGCGCACGGTCATATTAACCCGTCCTTTTTCAGATTTCGCATTAGAAAAAAGCAATCTGTTCTTTTTATAACCATCTTCAATTGCCGTATAGCGAATGATGCTGGCATTACAACCCGGATCAATCAACTCAGGTGCAGGTACTGTGGTCCATGACTGTCCTTCATCTGTAGACGTGTGCACATAACGTAAGCCTTTGCCATTTACACGAGCATTGATCATTAAGGTACCATCAGCGAGCTCGATCACTTTCGATTCGTCAGCTGGTTGAATTGGTGTGTCTATAAAATACCAAGTTTTACCGTGGTCATCACTTCCAAATAAGTGTAAGCCACTGTTCAAATTCACCATAGTATGCAACAATTTGCCTGAACGGGTTTGAATGCCTCTACCAGATGTTATGAATTTAAAATCTTCGTGCCATTCTGGTTTGGCTATTTGCGAAGTGATGTCTACCGGTTTACTCCAGGTTTTACCATTGTCAGAACTCTTCACATAATGCAGATAGTAGATGTCTTTTTCAGTATCTAAATTCATGTAATTATAAAACATAAAAATATCATTGGTCACATGGTCTACAATAAATGACGGATCTGACGCCGATTGTCCAAAAGGAAAATCTACAGCGGTTTCAATATCTGACCATGTTTTCCCGTTATCAGCGCTTCGTCTGACAATAATGTTGATATCTTTACTGAATTTCAAATCGCCACAGCCAGGCACACGCTCATCAATTGCCGCAATCACATCGCCATTTGGGGCGGTAATAATAGCTGGAATACGGTAACATTCTACGCCTTCAGTCATGGAAGTGTTGAACAAATCTTGAAATACGGGCGCACCATCGTTTGGGCTCGTGTTTTGGGTTTTTACACCGCAATTAAAAAGGAATACTGGAATCAGTAATGCAAATAGTTTTCTCATGATTAAAAATGTATTATTTATTATTTTCTTATTATCGGATATAGAATTAAGACTGCTTCGCTGTTAGAAATAAGAATCAAGACTTACTTGTATCTTTACTAATGGACAACCTGAATTTAAAATAGATTTGCCCAATTAGTCTCATACTTTTTTTTCAAATGATATATTCATTTTAAACTCTCGATTCAGTCCTATCTGTTTTGTCAGTCTTTATTCGTACATATTATGCACATTCGCGTGATGTAATTCTTCACAAAACTCAGCCACGTTTTTTACTACAGCATCTAAAAATGCTTTGCCTTTTTCGGCAGTCGCTTTTATCGGATTACCCACACCGGTATCTTCGGTGACTTGTGTCCATTGACGTTGCGAGCTCACCCAACCTTCTCTAAGGCCTTTAATTTTAAATTGTTTGGCACTTCCGTTTCCTGCTTGCTCAATTGGCAATACCAACTCTGGTACAATGTGCAGCACTGCAGAAGTCTCCATCTCACCCGCATGATCTCCTGGCTCATCAAAATAGTCTTTGGCATCGGCTGCCTGAAACCAATTGAGGGCACAAACAAACACGTTTGGGAATTCTATGCTCAATTCGCGAATCATCTGCTTAAAATTATTGCCGCCGTGTGCATTAACAATTACTAATTTTTGAATGTTTTGTCCATCCAACACCTCTACCACATCTCTTAAAAGCGCATATTGTGTGCTTGGATTCATATTGATACATAACGAAATATCCATCTGCCCAGTATTTACTCCAAAAGGAATGGTTGGTAACACTACCACCTTAGCACCCTTATTCCAGGCTTGTTCTGCAGCAGTGATAGCCACATATTCTGCTTGAATATTATCAGTGGCATACGGCAGATGGTAATTATGGGCCTCCGTAGCGCCCCATGGCAAAATAGCTACCGTATAATTGGTGTCTTTAACTGACTTCCAATTGGTTTCTGCCAATACATATGGTCGTATAGCATTCGTCATCGTATTATTTTTTTTGTTCTATTTTCTCGAATGATTTCCAGCATTGGTACATCGCTCTTGGCACATGGAAACAACCTTTCCATTTGCCTCCTTTTAAATCTAATAACACCTCGCCTTGACGGTTTAAATAACCATACCATTCGCCATTTTCAGGATCTGAGAAATGAGACCATGCATATTCGTGAACTTTTTCATACCAATTCATCAATTCTTTTCTCCCTGTGTGTTCATATGCCTTAGTTAATGCAACCAAAGCTTCCAAGTGTACCCACCATAGTTTTTGATCCCACTCCAACTGTTGTGGCGGTTTGTTCATGACGTCCATAAAGTATAGAATTCCGCCATACTTTTTATCCCAACCGTAGCCCAAAATTTTCAGGATGGTATCCGCAGCTTTATTGATCAATTCCTTATCATTTCTTCTTACGCCAATGTCAATCATAAACCACATGGCTTCAATACCGTGACCCGGATTAATAAGTCGGCCGTTATAACTGTCTTCATGCGTGCCATCAGGACGGACAAATTCGTACACAAGTCCGGATTCTTTATCTAAAAACACATTCATAACTTCATTGATACTGAAATCGATGGTTTTGTTCACTTCCTCTTCATCCAAAACGCCTTCCAATTCCAAGACCAAATTGGACAAAATCATGGGCAGTGAAAAACTTTTTAGTGGGCGTTCCCCTGTTGTTTTCTCATAAGTTCCTTTGGGATTGTCTTTCTTTTTAAGAATGTTCAGATACGTTTGTTTGGCGAGTTGTTTGATTTCTTCATCGCCAGACGCCATAGCGTATTGACTAAATGCCATAGCCGCAAAACAATCTGAAAAAATATTATACGGCTGTACTAACGGATTTCCTTCACGTGTTGTCGAAAAATAAAAATTACCATCTTTATCCATGCCGTGTTTAATGATAAAGTCGATGCCATGCTTGGCCAACTTCAACCAATTTTCATTTTTTTCAACAGTATTGTAAAGCATAGAAAAGGTCCAAGCTTGTCGGCCTTGAAGCCACATAAATTTATCCGTGTCATAAACCTTTCCACTCGTGTCCAAACATGTAAAATACCCACCGTGCTCTTTGTCAATAGAATAGCGTTCCCAAAACGGAATAATATCGTCTAAAAGTGTGGTTTTATAAAGTGCGGTGTAGTTCATTGCCAATTGATTTATAATTTTGAAGTCCTGTAAATAAATCGAAAATAATTATTATATTCGTTTAATATGTATTACATAATACAAACTTAGCAAATTTAGAATTATAAATTACATTTGCACAAATTAAAAATGCAATGAAAGACCGCATCGCTTTAAAGCCATTAACTAATTTAACATTAGTAGACAAGGTAGAAATAAATATCACAGAATATATAAAAAATAATAAGCTTCAAGTTGGCGATCCCATTCCTAAGGAGATGGAATTTGCAGAGACTCTTGGCGTCAGCAGAACAGTAATTCGTGAAGCATTGACCAGGTTGCGGACCATTGGGATTATTGACTCCAAAAAACATAAAGGCATGGTGCTGAGCCAGCCCGACTTTATCTTGAACTTTGAAAAAATAATGAGTTTGAATTTGATGGGCGATGAAGCCCTGAAAGATATTTTCGAGCTGCGTTTAATTCTAGAAATGGGAATGGTTGACTTACTTTTTGCCAGAAAGACTGAGGAAGATATTATTGAGTTGACCAAAATTGTAGATAGGATGGAGAAAAAATCACCGAACTCTAGTATTTTTAGTTTAAAGAATGAGGTGGCATTTCACGGTAAATTATATGAAATGTCAGGAAACAGAACTTTACAACGTGTCCAAAATATTTTGTTGCCAGTATTTCAATACGTACACGATCATAAATTATCGGATGCTAAGACTTACAAATATTCCAAGAAATTTGTCACGCACCGCGACCTTTTAAATTATTTAAAGGATGATGATATTAAAAAGTTCCGTAAAGGATTGGCGCAACATTTAGAGCCGCATTTTGAAAGAGTCCTTAAGAATACTGAATTTTAACTTTAACCACCACTTTTTTAACCTTTTCAGGTGTTGTAGTAGTCACTTCAGGCATATGAATGTCATCAGGAAAAAAGATGGCAAAGGTACCTGCTTTGACTGTTATGAGATCATAGGACTCTTCAAATAGCATATAATCATCATCGTGGTCATAGGCTTTTTTAGGTGTTTGTCCTGTATGTATTGTGACACCCATGTGCTCAACACCTTCCACTACATATTGCACATCAATATATTTTAGATGTGACTCCATCAGTTGCTCATCAATCTGTTTCGTCTCATAATCCTTAAAAATAGCGAAGACATTATCACCTTCAATCTCATGTTTGCCCACAGACAACACATTAAAATCAGTGTTTTTGATATAGTCTAAAGCTCTCGCAATGCCTGGGTGAACCCCTTGATAGAGGTGGAAATTTTCAATTTTGTCTATGATCATAACAACGCAATTTAAATTAGAATTCGGGGCCAACAGTTAATTTAACCCTTGTACAATAAATGTTCAAGCGTAGGGATAAGATATTATAACCCTAATACCAGCCAAACAAGGAATAAAAACTCAAGATTATAACAAATTCAGAATAAAGGTTTAAAACTAATAACATGGCATGTTTACAAAGAGTTGAACCAAATGTCTTTGTATATTATTTCCTTAGGAAGAATAATAACATCTAAACGCATCCATCCAGGTGGCCGATTGCCTGGAGTCATTTTTGGGAACCCATTTGTGTCTGATGCTTCAAAAACAATGGCAAGACGTCCATCAGCTAATTGAGTGATACAACTATAGCCAGCTGATTTTTCATGCAATAAATAATCATTTTCCCAAGTCACCCCACCATTTAAACTACGATAGATAAATAGGTTCTGTCTATCTTCATTATTTGCACCACCTAATCCGCCCGCAGGTCCCACATAAAACAGGATATTATCAAGACCTAACATGCTTCCTTGGCAGCCGCCATAATCAACTGAAGATTGTAAACGAAAGTCAATATGACTATTAGTCCATGACACCCCACCATCTTGACTTGTGGATACCGTACGCTTGCCTTTACCTGCTCTGAGATTATATCTTAAAACATTATTTGGAGATTCTGCAATTTGGTACTCTCCGCCATCAGGAGCGTTGGTTCCAATTTCCCAAGTCTCACCATGATCATCGCTATATACAGCTCTATTTTTAGAAACGATCCCATCGGTTTGACGCGTTGGCATAATTAGCCTGTTCTTAAAAAGGTTGCCCTGCATTTGAATGCCTGCTCCAGGTCCAAAACCACCAATATAATGGTTAGGCGCAACAATTTCTTTAGTGATGTCGCGAGGTGCGCTCCAACTTAGACCATCGTCATCGGATATAATTACCCAGGCCGTATTCTTTAACTTGCTGTGGTCATCTGAAGGCCATAAGGTGGTAAAAAGAAATATCCTTCCTGTAACCTTGTCTACCAGCGCCACAGGATCCATAAAGGCATCCGATCCACTGTTGGTTAAGAATTGAATTGTGGACCAACTTTCTCCATCGTCTTCACTTCTTTTTAAAACTATATCTGTAGGTGTTTTATCGGTAGAACTTATTTTACGAGCTTCTGCGAAAAGAAGTAAGGTTCCTTTCTTACTGGTGGTAAGCGTAGGAATACGATAGGAGTCAATTCCATCATCTCCCGCATTGAACACAGTTGTTTTGCGAATAGAGTCTAAAGTGCTTCCTGAAGCATTAACTCCTAAAAAAAAGACCAAGCATAAAGCTAAAACACATTTATCAATCCATTGTTTGTGCATAAACTACGTTTATTGGGTTTATAAAAATTCATTACTCAGTTTTGTAAGATGAAATTTCGATAGGCAAAATCATCACCTTTAAATTTATGTCTTTGAATTATCTGGATGCAATTATCTTCTTTAGCGGCACATCTGATTTAAAAAAAAAGAAACCAAGTTTTAAAGTATCAATTCAAACCTGGTTTCTTTCAAAATGAAAAAATTGCTATTAATTACTCAGTTGTTCTAATAACCCGATACTATCTAAATCTGCTACAATTTCTGTATAAGCGTCATCAGATAGTGTGGTATGCGGAAATCTACTTGGCCCACAATTGATGCCCAAAGTCTTCATAAAACCTTTAGCAACACCGTTAAAACCGCCGTAGCCGTCTAATATTTCAACAAATCTAATAGCTTTAGTCTGCAGGGCTGCAGCCTCTGCCATTTTGCCTTCTTCAAATAGTGCTTTTATTTTGTAATATAATGGTGCCAAATGGTTATAGGTGCTTCCTACCCATCCATCTGCTCCTAAAGGCAGACTCGACAAGAATATTTCATCAAAACCAAAAAGGATGTTGTATTTGCCACCTTCAAAATTTTTGCAATGCAAGTAGTCAATCAGATTGTTATTGGTAAATTTAATTCCTTCTAAATTGGGAATTTCCTTAGATGCTGCTTTTAAAAACTCTAACATATTTAAATTGGCACCGCTCAACACCGGAATGTGGTAATAATAAAATGGAAGGTTTGGTGCACAAGCTGCCACTTCTTTACAATAGCGCACCAACTTTTCAATACTATTTAGCTTAAAGTAGTAAGGTGCCAATACAGCTATGGCATCAACTTTATCAGCAGCAAATGTGGCAAGATCTTTAGATACCTCCAAACTTGGATCTCCTACGTGGTCAATGAGATATAAATCTGAAGATTTGTTATCAGACCATGCTTGGGTAATTTGCTTGCGCTCTTGCGTAGATAAGGACACAAAGTCTCCTGTGGAACCATTCATGAAAATTCCGGCTACTTTATTTTTAACCAAAAATTCTCCATAGGCCTTAATAACACCAGTGTTTAGTGAACCGTCTTGGTGCATTGGCGCATAAGTAGCTGCTATTAAATTGTTTATTTTCATATATGCTTTTTAACGATAGTGTGAATTTTAACAAAAAGAGAGTTAAGATTTTAAACATAACTCTCTTTTCTTGCTAACTCAAACGTACTCTAATTAATTTGTATACCCAGGCGTTTGTTCCAATAATGGGTTTCTTCCAATCATGTCATTAGTAATAGGTAACAGTAATTTATACTCATCACCTGGATTCAAAAAGCTGATGTTGTCTATAACAAAACTGTCTCCAGCACGTCTTAAATCCCACCATCTTTTACCTTCACCTATAAACTCTTTGTAACGCTCATTTAAAATAGCATTAGCATTTTCTGTCTGTGAACCATTAACATACCCATGGATAACTTGATTGTAATCAGATCCATAAGCTCTTTCACGAATTTGATTAATCTCAGCTGATGGATCTTCACCCAACAAGTTTTTAACTTCTGCCAACATTAAAACCACATCTGCATATCTGTAAAGAGGAACATCGTTTTCAAAAATACGTTCAGACCCTACAACTTTACCTAAAAATTTATTAAAAATAGATCCAAAATATTTTGGTTCCGTATAAGTTGGATACCCCAAACCACCATTATTATCTTTATATAATCTAATAAAAGTAGCGTCTTTTCTACTGTCCATATTGTCATCTAACAACAACAGTGTTTCTTCTGAAGGCCCATATCTATTTGCTCCTGCAATTACAAAATCGCTCATAGAAGCACCTTCATCGTTAAACTGAGGATTGATTTCTGTACTTCTTCCAGTTAAACTATTGTAAAAATTCTCCGCTTCGTCTTGCTTGTACTGTATGGCAAAAATAAACTCACTGTTCCCTTCATTGTCCACACCCCAAAGGTTGTTGAAATTAGGTTCTAAGCTCACGCCTAAAGAAGACACTTGTTGTAATGCTGTTTTAGCTTCTGTAAAATCAGCATTGCCACCTCCCATTAAATTTCCAGACCAGATGTACACATCACCTTTTAGGGTTAAGGTAGCTGCTTTAGACCAAAAATTCTTACTTCCAAGCCAATAGCTATCATTACTTCCAAAAGAACTCAAGGACGCTGCTATATCAGATTTTATTAGTGCCATAACCTCTGCCTCAGATGATCTTGCTCTACTTAATCCTTCAGGATTCACATCAGTAAAAGGCTCTAAAATAATTGGCACACCACCCCAAGTTTTAAGCAAAGTGTAGTAGTACAGTGCTCTTAATCCATAAGCTTGCCCAAGTAAATGAGCTTTCTCAGATTCATCAACAAACGAGACGTTTGGCGCATTTAATAAGAAATCATTAATTCTATGAATTCTGGTGTATAAACCAGCCCAACCTCCAAATGGCGCCGTTGCAATAGTAATATTATTTTCAATTAAATTTTCACTTGACGGCGACTCATAAGTTCGACCTCCCCAAATGTCACTTCTCATTTCGCCTAATAACCACAGCGTTCCTGTAGATGATCTTAGGTTGGCATACAATCCGGTATGTGCTGTTTTAGCACCTTCTTCAGTGTCCCAAAATCCTTGAGCCGTTAATTGACTCGGACTGTCCAATTCTAGCTCACTTTCACATGCACTTAAAGTGACAAGAGCTATAACTATATAAATGTACTTTTTCATCTTCTAAAATTTAAAATGTTACGTTTAGACCTAATGTAATTGTTTTTGGCACAGGGAATGATCCATATTGGACCCCACCTTGTTCTGGCGTGTCACCACTCATGCTTTTAAAATAATGTAAGTTTGATCCCGTTACATAGATGCTTAATCTTTGGATGGCATCATTAAAATATTTGCTTGGCATGTTATAGCTCAAGGTTACTTCACGTAATGCTAAATAATCTCCTTTTTCCCAGAATTTTTCATTACCAAAATTTTGCAAATCATCAGCACCTTCACCGGCTCTCCAAACATTTTTAGCGCCGTTTACAAAAACAAAACGTGGCCAATCAGTATCTGTATTAGTTGGAGTCCAAGAATCTGCTACCTCTATTGGTTGCGCTAAGTTACCTTGGGTTTGACCGTACCCTTTATTTTTAATGTGGTTCCACACTAAATGACCGGTTGCAAAATCGGTTTTTACAAAAAGGTTAAAGTTTTTATAGCTTAAACTTGAGCTTAAACCTCCAATGAAATCAGGCGTTGTGCGGCCAATAACTTTTCTGTCAAGGTTATCAATTACACCATCGCCATTCTGATCTACCCACTTTACATCTCCAGCCCAACGCTTATTACGACTCGCTCCTGGCACATATGCATCAGTTATCGAATTATCAGCATCAGCCTCAGCTTGTGTAGCATAAATGCCTGCTTGCTCAAAAGCAACTACTAAGTCATGCCCAGAACGTTGGCCTTCCTGAAAACCACCAACCCATTCTTCTTGACCAGTAGAAGCGTTCCAAATAAGTGTACCACCTTGTCTATTTCTTTCATTGTCATTTTCAGGTAAATTAATTACATAATTTTTATTAGATGTAAATGTTGCACCTACATTCCAAGTTAAATCTGCATTTCTAATAATATCTCCATTAACCTGTAATTCAAATCCTTTGTTTCTGATGGTTCCGTTATTAGTCAATATACTACTGAATCCAGTGTAATAAGGCAAAGTTAAATTTGCCAATTTGTCTTTAATATCTCTTGAATATACATCCGTGATGATTGAAAGTCTATTGTCAAAAAACGAAATATCTAAGCCGGCATTAAACGTTGTGGATTTTTCCCAGACCAAATCTAAAGTTGGCAAAGATGAATTTGCATAACCAGTCTGACCGTTATAAACACCTTGTTCTCCATAAGATCCGTATACACCATAGTTACTTAAAACATCTTGATTTCCATTAACACCATAACTCAATCTTGGTTTCAACCTAGAAATCACATTGCTTAACGACGAATCTTTAAATCCTTGTTCATTATGTACATTCCAACCCACTGAAATACCTGGGAAGAAATCATACTTATTATTTCCTAAACGTGAAGAGCCATCATATCTGTATGTAAAGCTCATTAAATAGCGATCATCATAATCATACAACAGTCTACCAAAAGTAGATACGATTACATATTCAGTTTCAAAACTATATGGAATTCCATCAGCTTCAGCTCCAGCATTTAAAGTTTCTATTAAATCTGTTGGAGAGTTCCGTGTTCCTGCTGATGTATTAAAAAAGTTGTCTTTGTAATATTCAGCACCAACCAAAGCATTGAAATTATGATTTCCAAATTTTTTCAAATAATTTAAAGTACCTGTCAATTGATTTCTTAAGGTTCTTCCTAAACTAACAGATGCTTCACGCCCTGTACGTAGTGGACCTGTATTACTTCCCACTCTATACGCTCTATTAAAACCTTCATTGTGATTATTTACAGTAAAATGACTACCGTTTATTGCTAAAGTTAAATCATCTATAAATTCCCAATCGATTCCTACAGATGCAGATAAACGTTGTTCTAAATTCTTTCTGACAAATTTATCTTGGTAGTATAGCGGGTTACCAAAACCTTGATTTTGACCTGGAGCGTATTGATTGGTCCAAGTGCCATCTGCATTGCTATCGTATGTTCTAGAGGTTGGTGCTTGCCCTTGAAACCTTCTAAAAACCGTGTCATCACCCCCTAATGGGCTTAGAGACAAATTTGAATGTGAATACAATACATTAGAATTTACTTTAAATCTATCGCTGATTTTATAAGATCCGCTAAACTTCCCTGAGTATCTTTTAAATCCTGAGCCCAAAATCAGACCGTCATTGTCTAAAGCTCCCAAACCTAAGTAGTACGTGCCTTTTTCATTACCTCCATCAAAAGATAAATAATGATCTTTTGATGCACTAGTTTGATAGATGCGATCAGCAACACCCGTATTGTTATAGAACAAAATCTCTTTTGATGGATCTAAAATATCTGGAATAGTGCTCCAACCTGGTTGGTTTAACAAATAACTATTAGACGCTGATAAATACTGCGTTGTAAATGGATCATTAGTAGCATTATTACCTGTCCCAGCACCGTGGTTTCCATCTAGGAAAGCCCCAAATGCCCCTGCATTACCAGCAACTTCCCTATACCAAGCTATGGACTGCCTGTTGTAGTTAATATGCTGTGCAGCATTAAGGTATCGTTGGTCGTTTCTTTCGTGGTTCATACTATATTTATATTTATAGTTGATAGACGACTTTCCTGCCTTACCAGTTTTAGTAGTTACTAAAATAACACCATCAGCAGATCTTGCACCATAGATGGCCGTTGCTGCTGCATCTTTTAGAACCTCAATAGATTCGATGTCATCCGCATTCAAGGCGTAAAATGACCCTGGTATACCGTCAATTAAAATAAGAGGCGACCCTGTCCCGTTAAAATTAGTACCGCCACGCAACACAATCTGTGGCGTTGATCCTGGTTGTCCAGTGGTATTGGTCACTCTTAAACCTGCAATTGTTCCTTGTAAGGCTGTGGCAACGTTTGAACGCGTTGAGGTTTCTAAAATTTTGGTGTCCAATTTGGAAACCGAAGTTGTCAACTGAGCCCTACTCTGTTTACCGTAACCTGTAATGACAATTTCATCTAACATTGCCGTATCTTCTGTTAAGGTAACATTAATAACTGATTGCTCACCCACTGTTGCTTCCTTTGGCTGAAAACCTACAAAACTGAACACGAGAACATCTCCCGTATTAGCAGTAATGCTGTAATTACCGTCAAAATCTGTAATTGCTCCAGTACTTGTGCCTTTAACAATTACAGTAGCTCCCGTTAAAGGAATGTTATCTGTCGCCGACAGTACCGTTCCTGTGATTGTCTTTTCCTGTCCAAAACTTAAGGCAGGTAAGGCAAAAAGCAAAGTAAATATCAAATAAATGATATTGGAATCTCTTTTTTTCATACTAGTTTTTTTTAATGAATGATGTTAAGTTAGTCCGTTTTGTATAAAAGTATTATGTTATACATAATGCAATGTTATGAATTTATATTAACTTCTCAAAGGATTTATTTAAGAAAATTTTAACGGAACAAGTCTAATTTGCAACAGCTATCTATCGCATTATCAGTTGTTTTTAACAAACTATATTTTTTTAGGAAAAGATATGTTGAATATTTTAACAGAATTAAATTGCATACATAAACATCATTGCGACCTTGAAAAAAATCATTTCTAGGTTTAATTTTTTTCCAAAACTAATTGAAGTTCTTTATTAAGTATCGGAAATATCGTAACTTCAATCACTTAACTAATCCAGTAAAATTATAAGATCATGGAAGATAAAAAATCGAAACTCACAAGACAGACAGGAGCACCGGTTCCTGATAATCAGAATGTACAAACCGCGGGCCCACGTGGACCAATGTTAATGCAAGATGCGTGGTTTTTAGAAAAGATGGCCAACTTTGACCGTGAGGTGATTCCTGAACGTCGTATGCACGCCAAAGGGTCTGGTGCATTTGGCACCTTTACAGTTACGCATGACATTACCCAATACTCCAAAGCGAAGATTTTTAGTGAAATAGGAAAAAAAACAGAGATGTTTAGCCGTTTTTCTACAGTTGCCGGAGAACGCGGTGCTGCCGATGCGGAACGTGATATCCGCGGATTTGCACTGAAATTTTATACCGATGAAGGCATTTGGGACTTGGTAGGGAATAATACCCCCGTATTTTTCTTCCGGGACCCGATGAAATTTCCTGATTTGAATCACGCCGTTAAACGCGACCCAAAAACAAACTTACGGAGCGCCAATAACAATTGGGATTTTTGGACACTACTCCCTGAAGCTTTGCACCAGGTAACTATCATAATGAGTGACAGAGGCATCCCTAAAGGGTACAGACACATGCACGGATTTGGAAGTCACACGTACAGCCTAATCAATCAAAATAATGAGCGGCATTGGGTCAAGTTTCATTTTGTGACCCAGCAAGGCATTGAAAACTTAACGGATGAAGAGGCTTCAAAAGTTGTTGGAATGGATCGAGAATCGTCTCAAAGAGACCTTTTTGATGCTATTGAGCTTAAAGATTATCCAAAATGGAAGATGTACATACAGGTAATGACGGAGGCGCAGGCCAAAACTTACCGTTTCCATCCGTTCGACTTAACAAAGGTATGGTCTAAAAAAGATTACCCATTAATTCCTGTGGGCGAATTTGAATTGAATAGAAACCCTGAAAACTATTTCCAAGACGTAGAACAAGCAGCATTCAATCCGACTAATATTGTGCCAGGAATTGGCTTCTCTCCTGATAAAATGTTGCAAGGACGCCTATTTTCGTATGGTGATGCCCAACGCTACAGACTTGGGGTCAACCACTATCAAATTCCGGTAAATAAACCTACCTGTCCTTACCATTCCTTTCATAGAGATGGCGCTATGCGCGTAGATGGCAATTTTGGTGCGACAAGACATTATGAGCCGAACAGCTATGGCGAATGGCAAGAGCAACCCGAAGCACAAGAACCACCGTTAGAGCTACATGGTGATGCTTATGCCCATAATTTTAGGGATGATGATGAAGACTACTTCACACAACCGGGCGACTTGTACCGTATCATCAAAGCAGATGGTAAAGAAGAGGCCTTATTTAACAATACAGCTGCTCAGGTGGGTGGCGCAGAGAAATTTATTCAGATTCGTCATGTCAGAAATTGCTACAAAGCCGATCCAGAATACGGAGAAGGTGTTGCAAGAGCCCTAGGCTTATCGATGGACGAAGTAAATAATTTTGACATGACGCCATATAACAGATGGGCACCAAAACCGACTAACGGATAAGGCAGCAAAAATTACGAATCTAATGGGTTTCAATTTATGATATTATACCCTTGGATTCTGTTAAAACAAAAAGATGTTAGTAGCAAATCTATGGCTGCTAACATCTTTTTATTTTTTCTACTAACCTACCTGAAATGATGCCACAAAAAAAGCCTCTCTAAAAAGAGAAGCTTTTATTTCTGTACAGGCGGGGAGACTCGAACTCCCACACCTCGCGGCACTAGATCCTAAGTCTAGCGTGTCTACCAATTCCACCACGCCTGCAACTTATGTTCCGAAAAAATTCTCGGAATCGGGATGCAAATATAAACATTCCTTTGAATATACAAATAACTTGACAAAGAAAATTCTCTTCAAATTTTGTACTTTTGAATATCTTGAAAAACAACAGGCAATCCTTTGCTATTAACCAAAACTCAAAACATGCAAAACATAGATAGTTACGTAGAAAAAAATAAAGACCGATTTATTAATGAACTCATTGAGCTTCTCAAAATTCCATCTGTTAGTGCTGATTCTGCATTCAAAAAAGATGTGCTTAAAACAGCCAGTGAAATCAAGAAGAGCTTAGAAAAAGCAGGCTGCGACCATGTCGAAATTTGTGAAACAGAAGGCTACCCAATTGTGTATGGCGAAAAGATAATTGACAAAAACTTACCAACAGTCCTTGTTTACGGACATTATGACGTTCAGCCTGCTGATCCTATTAATTTATGGACTTCCCCACCATTTGAACCGGTCATTAAAAAAACAGACATACATCCGGAAGGTGCCATTTTTGCACGTGGCGCTTGTGATGATAAAGGGCAAATGTACATGCACGTGAAAGCGTTGGAATTTATGACTTCTACAAATCAGTTGCCATGTAACGTCAAATTTATGATTGAAGGCGAAGAAGAAGTGGGCAGTGTGAACCTGTCTACCTTTGTGAAGCAAAATCAAGAGAAACTGAAAAATGATGTCATTCTTATTTCAGATACTGGAATGATTTCCAAAGACACACCGTCAATTACAACAGGTTTAAGAGGCCTTAGCTACGTAGAAGTAGAAGTTACAGGACCAAAACGAGATTTGCATTCCGGTTTATACGGTGGTGCTGTGGCCAACCCGATCAATGTACTTACTAAAATGATTGCTTCTTTGCATGATGAAAATAACCATATTACCATTCCCGGCTTTTATGATAAGGTTGAAGAACTATCTGATGACGAACGCGCGCAAATGGCAAAAGCACCCTTTTCATTAGAAGATTATAAAAAATCTCTGGATATAGATGCTGTTTATGGCGAAAAAGGATACACCACAAATGAACGCAACTCCATCCGACCAACCTTAGATGTGAATGGCATTTGGGGTGGTTATACAGGCGAAGGTGCCAAAACCGTCATTGCCAGCAAAGCTTTTGCAAAAATTTCGATGCGATTGGTGCCAAATCAAGATTGGGAAGAAATCACCTCATTATTCAAGCACCATTTTGAAAGTATTGCTCCTGAAGGTGTAAAAGTGTTGGTAAAACCTCATCATGGTGGACAAGGCTACGTCACCCCAATTGACAGTATTGGTTATCAAGCTGCTTCAAAAGCTTATGAGGATACTTTTGGAAAAACGCCCATTCCACAACGTAGTGGGGGCAGTATTCCAATTGTAGCGCTTTTTGAGCAAGAATTGAAGAGTAAAACCATTTTAATGGGCTTTGGCTTAGACAGTGATGCCATCCATTCCCCTAACGAGCATTTTGGAGTTTGGAATTACCTAAAAGGTATTTCAACCATTCCGTTGTTCTATAAATATTTTACAGAGCTTTCTAAATAAAGCATACCTCCTGCTCTATGTCAAAATAGAGCGCAGGCACTAACTTTAAGCCACAATACGCGACTATAACCTTTGGCTAGACGTGTATTTGTGGCTTCTTTATTTTACAGTAACATTACAAGAAGCTCAACACTATGTTTTTACAAAAAAAAAACTAGTAATTTATTTGGTGAATTGAAATTTTACTCTACATTTGTAGAACACAATCTAAACTTGTAGAACAATGCAACTCACAAAAACGGAAGAAGACTTGATGAATCATCTTTGGAAATTGGAAAAAGCTTTTATGAAAGACCTCCTTGAAGCGTATCCAGAACCAAAACCGGCGCCTACTACCGTGGCAACATTATTAAAACGCATGCATGACAAACAGTTTGTGGGGTATACCCTATACGGAAAATCGAGAGAATACTTTCCGTTGGTGAAAAAGAAAGACTATTTCAGCAAACACGTAAACGGTTTAATTAAGAGTTTTTTCAACGACAGCGCCTCGCAGTTTGCATCGTTTTTTACGAAGGAAACCAATCTTACCAAAGAAGAATTGGAAGATTTAAAAACACTCATAGATAGCGAAATCAAAAAAAAGTAACATGTTCTTCTATCTCCTAAAATCCGCCGCATGTTTGGCCATTTTTATGGTCTTCTATAAGTATGTCTTAGAGAAAGAAAATATGCATATTTTTAAACGCTACTATTTATTAGGCACTTTAGTGCTTGCCTTCACCATTCCATTGGTAACCTTTACGCAAACCATTGAGGTCATCACAAGCCCCGGAATCAATGAGGCAACCGTGCACTATGTTGAAAACACTCTACAAATAGAACAAACAGACTATCTTGCTTTAATTTTATGGAGTATTTATGGTTTGGGGGTTCTGTTGTTCGGAACAAAATTCTTGCGGAATTTGTATCAGATAATTTTTAAAATCTACCGGAATCCCAAGAAAAAATCAAATCATATTGTTCATGTGCTATTATCGGACATGATCACGCCACACACCTTTTTTAAATACATCTTTTTAAACAAACAGAAATTTGAAAACGAAGAAATACCACAGGAAGTATTTTGGCACGAAGAAGCCCATGCCATCCAAAAGCACAGTGTTGATGTATTGTTTATAGAATTGTTACAAGTATTCTTCTGGTTTAACCCTATTATTTATTTCACCAAGCATTCCATAAAAATGAACCACGAGTTTTTAGCGGATCAGGCGGTATTAAATAGAGGCGTCAACGCCGACAATTATCAACACATATTATTGGCATTCTCATCAAATGCCACAGCACCAATTGGATTGGCAAACGCCATCAATTATTCATCAATCCGCCTTAAGGTGTTTGGAAAGCAGATTGCGCTTTTTAATGCATTCGGACAGGTCAAAAAACGATTTACAGTTATGAAAACACACACCACAAAACGAAAAACTACAATTTTGACCCTTTTGATCTTGCCTGTGCTGGCCATACTAATTTTTAGTTTTGGAAAAACTGAATTAGTACACAAAGAGATGACCTCTTTAAAATTTTCTAATGAAGATAATCAGACTTTGATTACTGATGGAGAATTAAAATCAGTAAATGAATCGACAGCCAATCCCATTCAAGAACAACAAAAAGGCTCTAAGGTTTTAGAAACCAATACTAATAAAGATATCATTCTTTTACATCATTGGTATATTACCATCGCTAATCAAAAGTATTACTATCCTTACAAGAAAGGTGATCTACGAAAATACTATGATAAATATGGTAAGGAAGTTACTTTGGATATCGTTAAAGAATACACCTCTAAATACAACCAATTTGAATCACTGACAAATGAAGGTGAACACTACGTTAAAAAATCAGATGTAGACAAAAAACAGATCGACCACTTATTTTCAGATTTAGGCGGCATGTATTTTAGAATGTCCCATGCTGATAAAAACAAAGTAATACGGCCTAAAACTCCAATTACTCCATATTTGACATTAACCAAAGCAAATGGTGACACTTATTATAAATTGAAAAGCGAATTAACCGAAGAAGACCAAAAGTTATTAAAGTTAAACGCTCCACCACCGCCCAAACCCGCAAAAAAGAACTAAAGAGTTTTCAAAAATAAACAAAGGTACTATGCAACTCTATCTCCTAAAATCCGCCGCATGTTTGGCCATTTTTATGGTCTTCTATAAGTATGTCTTAGAGAAAGAAAATATGCATATTTTTAAACGCTACTATTTATTAGGCGCTTTAGTGCTTGCCTTCACCATTCCATTGGTAACCTTTACGCAAACCATTGAGGTCATCACAAGCCCCAGAATCAATGAGGCAACCGTGCGCTATGTTGAAAACACTCCACAAATAGAACAAACAGACTATCTTGCTTTAATTTTATGGAGTATTTATGGTTTGGGGGTTATGTTGTTCGGAACAAAATTCCTGCGGAATTTGTATCAGATAATTTTTAAAATCTACCTGAATCCCAAGAAAAAATCAAATCATATTGTTCATGTGCTATTATCGGACATGATCACGCCACACACCTTTTTTAAATACATCTTTTTAAACAAACAGAAATTTGAAAACGAAGAAATACCACAGGAAGTATTTTGGCACGAAGAAGCCCATGCCATCCAAAAGCACAGTGTTGATGTATTGTTTGTAGAATTTTTACAAGTCATCTTCTGGTTTAACCCTATTATTTATTTCACCAAGCATTCCATAAAAATGAACCACGAGTTTTTAGCGGATCAGGCGGTATTAAACAAAGGCGTCAGCGCCGCAAATTACCAACACATATTATTGGCATTCTCATCAAATGCTACAGCACCAATTGGGATGGCAAACGCCATCAATTATTCATCAATCCGCCTTAAGGTGTTTGGAAAGCAGATTGCGCTTTTTAATGCATTCGGACAGGTCAAAAAACGATTTACAGTTATGAAAACACACACCACAAAACAAAGAGTATGTTTAAAATGCCTTGTGCTTTTACCATTATTGGCACTAACACTTTATGGATTTAGTGAGAAAAAGGAAATTGTCAAGGAAATTTACCTTCAAGAAACTTCACAAGAGACACTTCAGAAAAAAGCAACGCCTGAAGAAGTAGCGGAATATAATAAGTTGGCGAAACACTACAACAACCAATCGGACGACCACCGGGTGATAATGCTAAAAGATATGACGCGAATTAAAGTACTTTATGATAAAATGAGTGATGAACAAAAAGCAAGCGCCGAGCCATTGCCTAATTTTCCGCCTCCGCCACCACCTCCAGCCCCACCTATTGCAAATCAAGCTATGCGCCTACCGCCACCGCCACCATTACCACCAAACCCAACCGCAAAGCAAATTAAAGCTCATGAAAAGGCTGTTGAAAAGTCGGTAGAAAAACATATGGAGCAACGCCAGTATACCTACAAGCATAAAACTGAGGACGGAAAGAATGTAGACGTATTGGTCATTATGGACACCCCTGACCATCTCCCGCTACCGCCACCACCTCCAGCTTCTCCTCTAGTTCATGTGAAAAAGCTCGCAAAGAAAAATGCCCTCTTTTTCTATGAAGGAAAATCCATCACTTCTGAAGAGGCCATAAAAATTATGGAAAAAGATGGATCGTTAAACATCTCTATTAAAGAATTAAAACCTGAACGCCCGAAAGTATATATCACGAAAGAGCCAATTACGATAGATTAAAATACAGTAAATTTATAATCTCAGACCTGTAAAGTGCGACACTCTACAGGTCTTTTTTTTTGGTAATTGTGTAACAAATCAGCAACTCTAACGTTCTAATAGTCAATCAATCAAAAATCGAATCACGTTATGTTAAAAAATTTCTTCATTCTGTGCTCAGGCTCAGATACTGATATTCTGGACCAGTGTTCCAACGGCGAACAGAACAAATACGCAGGTATTGGTGCCACCGTTTTCTTTACAGCACTTATGGCCACCATTGCGGCTAGTTATGCTCTTTACACTGTATTTGACAATGCTTATGTATCCATTGGTTTTGGCTTTATATGGGGTCTGCTCATCTTTAATCTGGACCGTTTTATTGTTTCTACCATAAAAAAAAGAGGTCGTTTTACTGACGAATTGATTCAGGCCGCACCCCGACTCATTTTAGCCGTCATTATTGCCGTGGTCATTTCTAAACCTTTAGAATTAAAAATCTTTGAAAAGGAAATTAATCAAGTGTTGTTAGAGCAGAAGAACGACTTAACGCTTGCCAACAAAGATCAGATTGCCCAACAATTCACCCCAGCACAAAATGAACTGCAAAATAACATCGCCACATTACAATCGCAAATTGAGACTAAAGAAGCAGAAGTGAATGCACTCTACACCACTTATATTACAGAAGCAGAAGGCACTGCCGGCACACAACGCTTAGGAAAAGGCCCTGTTTACAAAGAAAAACGTGATAAGCATGATGCTGCATTGGCCGAATTACAACAGTTAAAACAGAGCAACACTGAAAAAATTGCAAGTATTGAAAATCAACTGTTACAATTACAGACCGATTATTCCACCAAAGTTGCTAATACACAACCTATTATTGATGGATTTGATGGGTTAATGGCTCGGGTTAATGCATTAAACACCTTGCCTTTGCTGCCCTCGCTTTTCATTTTCCTTTTGTTTTTAGCTATTGAAACCTCGCCCATTTTCGCGAAATTATTATCGCCTAAAGCCGAATACGACTATAAATTAGAAGATGCTGAAACCGCCATTAAAACTTGGGTAGAGCAAAAAGTGAATGAGCGCAAAACCCTTTTGCAAACGGATGTGGCCATAAACAATAAAGTGTATAATGACATTGCCGAAGAAGAGGAACTATACCAATACAAACGCAAAAAAGCAAGAGAACTTATGCAGCTTCAGGCGGATGCATTTTTTAACCATCAAAAAAACGCGCTTTAAAAATTAGTCTGTATATTTAGGTACCACTAAAATTCTTGTAATGAAAGGTATCTATATTTGTTTAATTCTACTTATTTTTTCTTGTAAACCCCATAATGATGAACAGCAGGCAGCTTCAGAAATAGAAGCAATTACGGCCATAAAACAAGTACTTGCCGATCAGGAAACGGCATGGGACAGCCATGATTTAGAAGGATTTATGCAAGGTTATTGGAAAAATGATTCTTTAAAATTTTACGGAAGCTCAGGTTTGACCACAGGTTGGGACAATACTCTAGCCAATTATAAAAAAAGGTACCCTACTCAAGCTGAGAGTGGCACCTTAAAATTCGTGATTAATGACATTTCAAAAATTGAGAACAACTCTTACATCGTCTTTGGCGAATTCCATTTGGAACGCAGCATAGGTAATGCCAATGGCATTTTTACCATCATTTTTAAATATATTGATGGCCAATGGAAAATAATCGCGGATATGACCTGCTAATTAAGCGGCATTTTCTTCAGATTTGAAATGCTCGTATAAATCATCGCAACCCATACCAATGATTGAAAGGTCTTTCTTTCTTTTAAGGGATTCGTTATGTAATTGGGCCAATGCATTAACGCCGTAGCGATCAATACTAGTCAGACTTTCTATATTCAGTATAACTGAATTGAGATTTTCGAAAACATTTGAGAATTCCGTTTTGAACACATGTACATTTCCTTTATGTAGGATGCCTTGTACCTTGAATAAGTTGTTGTGGTGCGTAATTTTTAAATCCATAATAGCGTAAATTTAGTGTTAGAGTTTGTAAAGCGCTATTAATCAAACAGGAACACTATAAATATCGACAATATTAAGAAACTAGGATTATTTTTTCGACCAATTGCACTCTGAAAGGATTATTGAACTTGAGACTCCAAATTATTCGACATAATTCTTATACAGCCGAATTTACTTACTTAAAATTTACGATCAGGATGGCACATGGCCACATTAAGACTAGCGCTCTTTTCTGAGACCAATTCTGACACCACTTTGCCTGTACCCGTAGCCATAGTCCAACCCATCATAGCATGACCTGCAGCGATGATTAAATTAGAACACTTTGCAGATTTTCCAATATACGGCAAACCATCTGGAGATACCGGACGCAGGCCCGACGCTGCACCATCCTTTTCATCTTTAGTCAAAGTAAGTTCAGGATAATATTTTGTAACCGCATTGGCAATGGCTTCCACACGAGTTTTATTGATGTTATCATTGATCCCTGCAATTTCCATAGTACCACCAAAACGGGTAAAGCCATTCATTGGAGTAACGGCTACCTTAGATTCTGTTAAAATGGCCGGCAATTTGATTCCAGTAGGACGTGACGTATTAATTCTATAGCCTTTCCCTGCCTGCAACAATAGGTTGATTCCTAATTTTTTACTCAAAAATGCACTCCAAGAGCCTGCCGCCAAGACAAATTCATCTGCCGTAAAACGATGCTGTTTGGTTATCAGTGCCACTATTTTTTGATTCTTTAAATCTAGGTCTTCAACTCTTTCATTGGCATAAAACAAGACCCCCTTGGTTTTTAAATACGCCTTCATCTCGGTCATAAACTCATTGGGCGTCGTATGTGCATCACATTTAAAATGAGTACCACCAATGACATTCAAATTGACATTAGGTTCCAAAAGTTTTAAATCAGCAAGCGATACCTCATTCACCTCCAAGCCCTCTTCGGTTGCCAATTTGGCTGTGTGTAGTTCCTCTTGAAGTGAGGCTTCGGTTTGACACAACATCAATATCCCATCTTTTCGATAATGAGAGGTAAAATGTTCATTTTCTCTTATATCAGCATACAACTCCTGACTTAAAACGGCCATTTCCCTAATTACCGGAATGGCCTTTTTGACATGATTGGCAGTACAGGATTTATTAAATGCATAGGTCCACTTTAAAAAATCAGGATCCAAACGTGGTTTGATATAAAGTGGACTGGAAGAATCGAACATCCATTTTATGCCTTTTCTCATGACACCCGGCGCAGACAATGGAATAATGTGACTTGGCGACAAATATCCCGCATTGACATAAGACGCGCCGGCATCCATATTAGATTGGTCAATAACAGTAACCTGATGTCCTTCTTTTTGCAGGTAATAGGCGCAACATAAACCTATAATTCCGCCACCTATAACTATAACTTCTTTACTCATTTAGTTCCAATTAAAATCCCAAATTGGCTTCTCGCCTTTTAAGTGCTCCACAAAATAATTCCACCGTTTCTTAGTGAAATAATTTCTGACTTTTCCTTGATAGCCGTGTCTCTGGCTTGGAAAAATCAATAAATCGAAGTCCTTATCAGCATTCACCAAGGCCTCAGCCAATTTAAATGTTGCGGACGGATTGACATTCTCATCAATACCACCGTGTACCAATAATAATTTCCCTTTTAAGTTTTTCGCATTGGTGATGTTGGAGACGTCGTGATAAGTGGAATCTACAGGCCAACCTTGATACATTTCAGGCCACCAGGCTTTTTCCATTCTAAAATCGTGGTCTGCTGAACTTGCCACTCCAACTTTGTATACGTCAGGAAATGCCAGCATGGCTCTACCTGTGTCATAACCTCCGGCAGAATGCCCAAAAATACCCACACGATTGGTATCAATCCACGAATATGTTTTGCCTAAATACTGAATTGCCAACACGTGATCTTCAAGATTATTACCCATATTTTTATAGGAATGGTTATGGAATTCTTTTGATCGACCGGAAGATCCTAAGCCATCCACCATCATGACGATAAAACCGAGTTCTGCTAAAGACTGATTTGTAAACGCATTATTAAAAGATTTAGGAAACACCTGAGTATGTGGCCCCGTATAACTATGGTCTATAATTGGATATGATTTTGTAGCATCAAAATTGGTTGGTTTCCAAATGGCACCATAAATAGTTGTTTTCCCGTCCTTTCCAATAAGTTGAAAAGGCTGTGGTGCCTCCCATCCCTTAGACAGTGCATCGGACACTTCTGCAGACGTTAAATTGGCAACAATTTTCCCTGTTCTTGCAGTTCTTAACACGGTTTTTGTAGGACTGTTGACGGTGGAATAATTATCTACAAAATGCTTGCCGTCTTCTGAGAAGGATACCAAATGATGTGCGTTTTCTGGCGTCAGCAATTTTACAGTTCCCATAAAATCGACTTTATAGAGCTGTTGATGATACGGATTCATAGTCGCATCTTTTCCTGAAGCCAAAAAATATATTTCTTCCTTATCATCATCAATATGTGCCACTGAATTAATGTAATAATTCCCGGCAGTTAAGGGCGTTGTAACCTTCGTTTTGATATCAACCATATAAAGTTGTCGCCATCCACTACGCTCAGATAAAAAGATTATTTTTCGCTTATCCTCCAACGCTCTAAACCAAAAATTATCAATATTCGTCTCACTTGTTTCTTCAATAAGAACTTCTTCTTTATTAGTATTAAGATCCACAAGTTTTAAGAATTCCTTTTGATAGCCTCGTTCAGAATATCCGGCCAATAGTTGTCCAGATTTCTCCAACCACTCTACGGCTACAGAATTGATATGGGTACCTTTTGGCAACTTTGTTTTTACCTCTTTTTTGGTTTCAATATTAAAAAATACTGGTTTTACATGCACCATGGTTGTATCTCCAGGCGAGCCTCTGTAATAGGACAATAATTTTGGACGGTAGAGGGAATCGATACTGTGGTCTAACAGATACATCTTTTCGGCCGTTCTGAAGTCTACAACATTTGCAGCAATCCATTTGGAATCTTTAGACCAATTCACGTTAAAATGTTTTGGACGCTCAGCGTTTTCACCTTCAATGACATCATACCAACCATAATACGTAGCGTATTCATAATCTTTTACACCATCCTGACTCAATTGATATTCCTGATTAGTGGCGGTCGATTTGATAAATAAATTATAGTCTCTAGAAAAGGCTATCCATTTACCGTCTGGCGATGTGGTTTGAAAGGCGTCCTTAGCTTCTTTTTTGTCTTCTTTTTCGAGTTGAATTTTATACGATTTAAGATCGAGGGTATAAGTTTTGGATTCAAAATTAAAAGTGAGCTGATCTGCTTTTGTTCTTTCAATATTTGAAAGTTCCATTTGATTTGCATCGACCTCCTTTTCTGTAACCTTAGATAATGCATGCGCAACTTTAGAATGATCAAATAAAGGGCGGATTTTATAGTTACTAAAGACCACAGATTGATAGGTTTTTCCTGCTTTATTATGATGGACAAACCATGCTCCAGAATTGTTCTTAAACCACTGCACGTCAGTATGGAGGTTAAAAACTGTTTTGTTGTTTATATTATCGGGCATAAAACTGACAGCCCTGTTGTAATCGTCTTGAGTCAGTTTTTGCGCCTGAATTTGAGATGTTACCATCAATAACATGACTAGATAAAAAAACTTCTTCATTTTCATATATTTAAATCACCTGAAATCCGAAAGCGTATGGATCGTCTTCAGAATCTATTGTAATTGTATTATGTCCAAAAATTTTGGCCCAACCTTTAATACTCGGAATAATAGCTAAGTTACCACCTAAGCTGGTTTCTTTTTCAACACGGCCTATAAACTTGCTCCCAATGAAGCTTTCGTGTATATAATCTTCACCAAGGCCTAGCTTTCCTTTGGCATATAATTGCGCCAAGCGTGCCGATGTGCCAGTCCCACACGGGCTTCTGTCTATGGCTTTATCACCATAAAATACCGCGTTTCTGCCTGACGAAGTCGCATCAATTGGAGTTCCTGTCCACAGCATATGCGATACGTCTCGAATGGTTTCATTTTCCGGATGGATAAATTGGTCGGGGTATTTCTCATTGATACGCTGCCTTACAACCTGTGACATCCGGATAATTTTTGAAGCAGAAAAATCCTGTACCCCCGAAAAATTTTGTTGCGGGTCAACAATGGCATAATAATTTCCACCATAGGCCACATCAAAAGTGATTTGCCCTAGATCTGGACATTCTACCGAGAGATTTTCGGCCGCCAAATAACTTTTAATATTAGTCAGTTTTACCCAATCTACTTTAGTTCCAGTCTGTTGATATTCAATTTCCACTAGTCCTGCAGGTGCTTCCATTCTTATCTTTCCTGGAATTTTGGGTTGTACCAAGCCTTCTTCTATGGCAATTGTAATCGTCCCAATGGTGCCATGTCCACACATAGGCAAGCAACCTGAAGTTTCGATAAATAAAATGGCAAAATCATTTTCTGGATGGTGTGGCGGATACAGTATGGCACCACTCATCATGTCATGACCACGTGGCTCAAACATCAACCCTTTTCGTATCCAATCATACTCTTTTAGAAAGTGTTGACGTTTTTCACTCATCGTGTTACCTATGAGTGTTGGGCCACCTTCTTTAATAACTCTTACTGGGTTTCCGCAGGTGTGCGCATCAATGCAGATGAATGTCCCCTTACTCATTGTTCTGTTTCTGGATGTAATTATCTACACGCTCTTCCATAATAGACAACGTGACTGTACCTTGTTCTAGAATTATTTCATGGAACGCCCTAATATCAAACTTAGAACCCAATGCCTCTTCTGCCCTTTTACGTTGTTCTCTTATCTTTAATTCTCCAATTTTATAAGATAAGGCCTGTCCTGGCCAAGAAATGTAACGATCCGTTTCCGTATTGATTTCATGTAATGACAAAGCGGTATTAGCAGACATATAGTCTACAACCTGATCGCGGGTCCAGCCTTTGGCATGAATTCCTGTATCCACCACCAATCGGCAGGCACGCCACATTTCGTAAGTCAATTTTCCAAATTGTTCATAAGGCGTGGTGTACATCCCCATTTCATCAGCTAAAAATTCAGAATACAAGCCCCAACCTTCACCATAAGCTGAGAGATATAGGTTCTTTCTAAACTGAGGAATGCTATCGCCCAACTCATTATTTAAACTCATTTGCAAATGATGTCCTGGCACGGCTTCATGCACTGTTAATGAAGGCAGGGTATACAAAGTCCGACTTGGCAAATCATAAGTGTTTACCCAATAGTAGCCAGGCTCCGTGCTTTCTTTAGAAGTCCCAATATAACGACCACCAGTATATTTTGGTGCAATAGCATCTGGCACTGGCGCTACACCATAAGGTTTACGCGGCAATGTTTTGAAAAATCGTGGTAATTGTGCATCTGCACGTTTAGACATATCGCGAGCAATCATTAGTAATTGCTCTGGTGTTTCAGCATAAAACTGTTTGTCAGTTCTGAGGAACTGAAAAAATTCAGCAAAGCTTCCTTTAAATTCCAGCTCTTTAATGATTTGCTCCATTTCTGATTTGATACGCGCCACTTCCTTCAACCCAATTTGATGAATGGCGTCCGCCGTGTATTGGGTACTTGTAGTATAATAGTTAATTCTATTTTGATAGAATTCTTTACCGTTTGGCGTTTCAGACACCCCTAAAGTTGTTCTTGTTTTTGGAAAGTATTCGGTTTCAAAAAACGTTTTAATGCGTTTAAACTGTGGAGTTACTTTTGTTTCTATAGCTAGTTTTGCAACTTTTAATACAGAATCCTTTTGGGCTTGGTTTAAATCCTTCGGTAAATTTTTGAATGGTGAGTAGAAAAAACTCTCTTTATAATCTGCTACAATATGTTCATCATAGGTGGATTCGTAGCCTTTAAAAATTACCAAAGGTTGTGATACGCCTTTTTGCAATCCTAAGCGTATGTTTTTTAGATTTTGGTTGACAAACTCCGGAATGGCATTCAGAGTATTAAGATAGGATTTAACCTGTCTGTAATTTGATAACGGGCGCACACCATAGTTTAAACTACTATGAAATCCGGAATCAGAAAGCAACGGATTTAAATAGTGTTCAAACTTGTAATAATCAATCTGATCTTGTAAGACAAAGGCCAAAAGCTCGGCAGAAATGCGTTGGGTTTCCGGTAATTGAGTCACATCAATTTGAGACAACTTTGTTAAGGTTTGCTGGGCAAAATCTGCCTCAGCTTTAAAATACTCTGCAGTAAATAATCCTAGAGGAAACTCTTTCCTATCGTACCCTTCATGTTCTTCGTAAATTTTAATCAAATTGTTTAAAGAATCCGAGGCATCCTGAGAATGCATTGTAGGCATCACAACTAGTGATACTATTAAAATGATAAATGGTTTTAAAAATTTCATATGTGTTTTTGTGTTTGAATACCGTCAATATTACGAATTATTCCTAACGGATTGTCATCCTTTAAGGCATCAGGCAGCAATTGTTTTGGCCAATCTTGATAACTAAAAGGCCTTACCCAACGTTTTATGGCATGTGCACCAATGGCCGTAAATCGGCTATCCGTTGACGCTGGAAAAGGACCGCCGTGCATCATGGACGGACAGACATCAACACCAGTAGGAACCCCATTAAAAATGATTCGGCCCACTCGATTTTGCAAAGCTGAAACAATGTTAGGATATTTTGAAACCTCCACAGCATCAGCCATAATGGTACCGGTGAGTTGTCCTTCCAGTTTTAAGATGACTTCTTCCAATTGACGAGCATTGTCACATTGCACCACCATAGAATAAGGTCCGAATACTTCTTGATGTAATGTGGCATTTTTTAAAAAAGTAGCGCCATCTACCGTTGTCACGGTTTGTTTGGCATAATTTGGATTGGTGTCCGATGGATAATCGGCAGAAACATTAATTCCTTTTTGAGAAATTGCAGTGTTTTTATTTTTGTTGTAAGCGTCATAAATGTTGGGATGCAACATAACCGATGGTTCAATTTTTAGAATCTCATCAGAGAGGTGGGTAATAAAACTTGATAAGGCATCACTCTTAATACCCAATAGCAATCCAGGATTGGTGCAAAATTGACCGGTACCAAGAGTTATAGAACCTGCATAGGTTTTAGCTAAAGATTCGCCTTTAGCATGTAAGGCTTCAGGAAGCATTACTACAGGATTCACACTGCCCATTTCAGCAAATACTGGAATAGGTTCGTCGCGTTGCGCCGCCAAATCAAATAGTGCTTTACCGCCTTTAAAACTGCCTGTAAATCCGACGGCTTTAACTTTTGGATGCTGTACCAACTGCTGCCCAACGGCAATACCACTACTATTAAGATTAGAAAACACACCATTTGGCATGCCGGTTTTTTCTGCAGCTTTTAAAATGGCTGAAGCCACCAACTCCCCTGTACCCGAATGCATAGGATGCGATTTCACGATAACCGGACAGCCCGATGCTAATGCTGAGGCCGTATCTCCACCTGCAGTTGAAAAGGCCAATGGAAAGTTACTCGCTCCAAAAACGACCACGGGACCTATTGGAATTAGCATCTTTCGGAGGTCAGATTTTGGCATAGGCTCCCGTTCTGGTTGTGCAGTATCAATGGTAGCTTCTACCCAAGACCCTTCAGTCAATACGGTAGCAAAAGATTTTAACTGCCCAATAGTCCTGCCGCGTTCACCTAGTGCACGGCCTGGAGGTAATCCAGATTCTGCACAATAAGTTTCTATAAGCGTGTCGCCGAGTGCTAAAATTTCCTCAGCAATAGCGTTCAAGAATTCTGCTTTTTTTAGCCCAGAAATATTCTTATAGGTTTCAAATGCTTCTGAAGCCAATGCAACAGCTGCATCAACTTCCTCTGATGTAGCTTCTGTAAATTCCCATTCATTTTCGAGATTCAACTGCGGATTGAATGTTTTATACGTTGTATTACCTTTTGCCGAGTGTTGCGTTCCGATATAGTTTTTTCCTGTAATCATACTTGTTTTTTTTTTGCCATCAATCCATACTTTAGTCTCTAACGAGACGATGAATATGAACTTCGTTTTTTCATTTTGTTTTGAAAATGAAAAATCTATTATTTGTTATTTTGGCCTTTACATCCCGATTACTGGCGTATGGGGAAATAAAGGTTCACAAAATTTCCAGTTTTCGTTCATTCCAAATAGGGCAAACCCTCCTTATAGGTTTTTATAATCCGGAAGATTAGGTCTGTTTTTTAAGGCTTCTTCAATGGTTTTTATCACGTGTTTACGTTCATCGCCTTGTAATGGCAATCGTGGCGCACGAACATTTTCAGTACCTAATTTTGTATAAACTTCAGCTAATTTTATGTTTTGTACTAATGTAGGGATAATATCTAACTCCAATAAAGGCATGAACCAACGGAAAATGTCTATGGCCTCCTTAATTCTACCAGCTTTTTGAAGTTCGTATATCGCTACAGTTTCTGCTGGAAAAGCGCAAACCAAGCCAGCAACCCAACCATCAGCTCCCATAATTAAACTTTCAAGCGCTATAGTATCCACACCTGTCATTATTTTGAGTCGGTCGCCAAAGCGATTTTTAATTCGAGTCACATTGGTAATATCACGCGTAGATTCCTTTACCGCTTCAATATTATCACACTTTAGCAGTTCTTCAAACATATCTAAAGTGACTTCAATTTTATAGTCTACAGGATTATTGTAAACCATGATAGGTAAAGACGTATTATTGGCAATGGCCTTAAAAAATTCTACCGTCTCCCTATCTCCAGATTTATAACGCATTGGTGGTAAGACCATCAACCCTTTTGCGCCATCTTCCTCTGCTTTTTGTGCAGCTAGAATGGCGTTTGTAGTGGTTTGTTCTCCAATATTAATTAATACAGGAACTTTACCCTTAACAATATCTACCGTTGCGGTAGTCAATTTTCGTTTTTCTTGATCTGATAATGTACTCGCTTCGCCTAATGTTCCGCCTAAAACAATACCATGAACACCTGCCTCCAATTGTGCCTTGATGTTAATTTCGAAATTTTTTAAATCCAGTTCATCGTTGTCAGTGAACTTAGTTGTGACTGCTGGCATGATGCCTTTCCATTGAATGCTCATAAATTATAAATTTTTATACTGTAAATTTAATTGGCATGCGCAATAAAAATTCAATAGAGATTTATCCAAAACTGATATTATATTATCATATTTATATCTTATTAATATTTTTATGAGTAATATATGTCTATTTTTGAACCATGAAAGTCCTTCTTTTTAAAATACCAAAACCAAATGCTGATGCATTTGTATACCAATATGACAAGGAGGTGGCATTTTATGACAAGCTCCACCAACACGAAGAAATTCAATTAAGCCTTATCCTTGAAGGTACCGGCACCTTATTGGTTGGAGACACCGTAAACTATTACACAAAAGGCGATGTTTTGGTGATAGGCAGCAATTTGCCTCATGTATTTAAAAGTGATGTTGACAACTCTGCTACGTCTCAAATGTTGACCCTATTTTTTACCAAACAATCCTTTGGACCTGATTTTTTTAAGCTTGAGGAATTGAAGGAATTACAGCCTTTTTTTGAGCGATCCATACATGGTTTTAAAATGACTTCCAACCAAGAAGCATTAAAAGCATTGTTTTTACAACTTGAAGAAGCATCAAAATTGAATCAGTTTTTGATTTTACTTCAATTAATAAAAATTACCTCCAATTCGAATTACCAGAGTCTCTCTTCATTTGTTTACGACAAGAAATATTCAGACAATGAAGGCACACGGATGCGCAATGTTTTTGAATATACCATGAATAATTTTGATAAGGAAGTGACCTTAAAGGCGGTATCTGAAGTAGCAAACATGACCAAAAACGCCTTTTGTAAATACTTTAAGAAGCGTACTAATAAAACTTATATTCAGTTTTTAAATGAGTTGCGACTTGAACATGCCAGTAGACTCTTGCTAGTAGCTAATGATTCTACCATTGCTGAAATTGCTGAAGCCTCTGGTTTTAACAATATCTCTAACTTTAATAGGCAGTTTAAAGCCGTCAAACACTTAAGTCCGAAAGAATTTAAAAACAAAAAAAGACTTACTATTTAAAGTAAGTCTGTAAGTTTTGAGCGTCTCCTTTTTATTTGGCAAGCCCTGCAACATAGGTGTAAATATAATCACCATGTCTGTTATCAAAATATTTTGCTCCTTTTTCTGCCATACTTTTTCGAGAAGCTTCATCCTTCCAATGGGCCTCAAATAATTCAGTATCTCTATCAAACATTTTCTCTAAATCAGCCATTGAATCGAAAAAATAGGCCTCAAGAAACTCTGTACGATCAGATCCCCACGCATGAGCCATTGGATAGTAGCCCTTGATAAACTCATTTTTATTGGTCACATTATCAAAATACTCTTTGGAGATGGCATCAAATTCCTCATCGGTTCCATCGCCATACGCAAAATGCCCCTTTCTCACATAGCATATCATATCTAAAGTTGGTTTTGCAGTCATGGGTTTAGCGTTAGACATAGTGGCATAAATTTCGTCAGAATGCATTGGAGAATAATAGGCGTCTCTTTTCTTAAGAAATGTTTTTCTAGCCTTTTCGTCTGGCCATGAAGCCTTTTCAAGTTCAGCATTTCTTGTAGCAGCCTTACCAATAGCCTCCCAAGAAGGATAACTTTGTACGTATACTAATTCTGTATTGTCCGGTGTCATCCGGTGTAAATAGAATGAAGCAGCAACTACATGCTCATTTTTCATCGTGACCTTGTCTAGATATTCCTTTTCAACAGCTTTCCATTCCTCCATTTTAAAATCTTTATTGTCCATATTCCAATGCATTGTGGTTATGGTTACAAATTCAGGCCTTGTCTGTTCTTGGGCAATAGTTGAAGTGCTGCTTAGTAAAAGCACCCCTGCTAATGCCGCGAATAATCCTTTGATTGTTTTCATAATATTTGAATTTTGGTTAATATAAAATTGATTGCAAATTTTTAAAACCAAGATCTAGGACAATCATAAAGAACCTTTAGTACAAAGGCATAGGGATTATGTGGAGAGGATTAAATGTACAAAAAAAACACATGTAATTTTTTGATTACTAAATATTTATTAAAAACAAAGAAGCTTACATTGTAGTGTAAGCTTCTTTATTAGTTATGGATTGAGATGTTATGACTTCTTTACGTATTTTGTAATAATGACAATATTCTGACCGTCTACTCTACCTTCAATATATTCCGCATTTTCATGATCCAAACGGATATTACGTACAGCTGTACCTTGTTTAACCACCATACTGGAGCCTTTTACTTTCAAATCTTTGATGAGCACTACGGAATCTCCATGTTCCAAAATGACACCATTTACATCTCTATGGATGATTTTATTGGCCTCATCTTCATGTTCGCCGGTTGCTCTCGCTAACGCTAATGCTTCGTCATCAAGATACATCATGTCTACCAAATCTTTTGGCCAACCTTCCGCACGCATTCTTTGCAACAAGCGCCAAGCCATAATTTGTACAGCCACATTCTCATTCCACATACTGTCATTTAAACAACGCCAATGGTTGGTGTCCATTTCAACAGTACCCTCTATTTGGTCGAGACAGGTTTTACAAACCAATACATCATTGGCTACATTTTCATTCAATGATGGTGGAATGGTATATTGTGATAAATTTTCTTTGGAACCACATAGTTCGCAAGTGTTGTTGCTTCTATCTTGAAGCATTTGAAGAACGCTCATGGGATTGTTGATTGTTGATTGTTGACCCGCCCGAACGTACCTTTTCGGTACGGGCGGGTTGTTGATTGTTGAAAAAAAAAAAAAAAAATCTGTTACAAACATACTATTTTATTGTAGAGATTCCCGCATCTTTTTAGGCATTCCTTTAACCACCATATCATAGGAATGGTCTATTAATTTCAGAACGAGTGCGGGCGACAATTCACCTTTATAGATAAGCACAGAATTCCAATTGGTTTTGCTCATGTGCCAGCCTGGCTGAATACTTTCATAGGATTCTCGTAACTCAAGCGCATAGTCTGGATCGCACTTTAAATTCACCCAACCTTCTCCAGCTTCCCACTTTTCTAGTGGAAATAAGGCGAACATTTTACCTAACACCTTAAACACCAAAGTATCTTTATCAAATGGAAAAGCCTCTGTAACCGCTTTTTTGTTCAGGCAATATTGCCGGAGTTGTTCAATGTTCATATGCGGACACGTTCAAACTTAATGGTTGAACGTGCTTAAAATTACGAAAATTATAAAACTAGAGTATTTCTTAGCTTGCCTCAATATTAATTTGAAGAAGATCTAAAATAATAGGTGGCATCCTTCGGAACAGCAGCCACACTAGTGTGTTTATGATTTTTATAACGCGACCGATCCTCTTCTGGTGCATCTGGAAAATGATATGTTCCGATAACTTCCGTTTTAACCAGATTCCAGCCTGCTTTAAAATTTAAGTCATAAATCACATTAGTTGCTACTATTAACGGGGTCCCCGTATTACTTAAATCGCCTTTCCAATCTTCATTAGCTTTTATCCCGCAGTCTTTTTCCGCGTAAACCCATGACAATAGGTACCCTTCATCACCAAAATATAAATTTCCAGAGGTTAATTAATTCGAGGACACTTTCTCGGAATTCCCTGCCGTTAGCGCACCGATTTTTTGATCATTTTGGTACACTAACAGATATGAGTTGAGTTTAAACCCCGCCTCTCCGTTAGTGTATTGATAGACATCTGGATTGTGGATATCATAAAAGATATTGCTGTTTTTGAAGTTATTCAAGGGTTTTAAATCTGGTATCTTTTCCGACGGATTCAGCACTATTGTTGCATCGGCTTCTATGACCAACCTTAACATTCTTGACCTTATTTGTTCTTACATCGTAGCCATGATTGAACACAAGGTCTGCAACTCCAAGGTTCCAGTTTGCCATTTTTTTATTGTTAGTGCTAGATAACACGTTGTTTTTTACAGTGACAACATTGTCTATCTTACTTTTATCAGTCTTAATTATATCCTTCTCCATTCTTTTTTGTTGAGCTTCAGCTTGCTGCATCACCTCATCAAGATTGATACATTCCATCAGACTATCGCGCATTCTGGTTACCTTATCTATCATTTTTGTTGCTCCGGAGTTTGCCCGATAGTGGCATGTCCTAGGATGAGCATCAACAGGACGAGAATTTGATTATACGGCTTCATTAACATCTAATTTTAAAAATATTTGCCAATCCACTTTGCATTAGGCGCGGTAGACTGAGATGAAGACACTGCTATTTTAGTAGGCTTCTTAATTTTATCAAACGAATTTTCTTCATACATACTTGGAATGCTGTGCTCCTCCACACTTTCAATTTTATATTCAATAAAATTAAAGCCCGGTTCTAAATGTAAATTATAACTATAGGTGGTTACTAGAGCATCATCGTCAGTATAGGTGATTGTGGCAGTACAATCTCCTTGATAGTTGAACTCAGATTCCATATACACGAGCTCAAAATAGGATCCCAAAACTGCGTCAACATCACCGTAGGACTCGAGCCACGGCACCAAATTTTCATCGGTAACCATAAATAACAGACCGGCATATGGATTGTCTTTTGAGCGTAAGGATATATAACCGCCAGGAGCAGCTTTTATGTTTTCATCCTCAGAGAGGATATTATAACTATTATCGCATTTAGAAAATAAGGTAAAAGCAGCGTCATTCATAAAATTTGTCGTCACCTCTTCAGAGAGAAAATTTAAATCATTAGGGAAATTAAAATGTAGTTCTCCTGTATTAGAAATGGTACCAATTGAAACAGGTTGCTCCATACCAAAAGAGAAAAGCACCAAATCCATGGCACTCAAGGTGTGATTATCTACTTTAGCAAGCGGCTGTGCCACACTAATTTGTATCGAAAATAAGGCCAAAAGTAAAAGTGTATTTTTCATGGTTTCTCTATTTTTAAGCGTTAGTATATCATTTTTTCTTCATGGTTATTTATTATATGCTTTAAAACCATTCAAATCATTACTATTTAGGGAGTTCCACAGTTGATCCACATCCATTGCTTTCCCTTCTAAGGTGACATAGAAGCGATTATCATACAGAAACCTAATTCAATATAAATAGTTTTATAATACGGGGGCCAATCTGATCTGCGAGAACCTGAGTCCTTAATATAATTAAAAACCCGATGGTTCTTTAGCAAGGATATTCAATTGATACGATTCACACCATTTCGAATACAATTCTTTTATATCTTGACTGAAATTAACAACAAAATCCGCACTCGTGTACAACCCTATAATAATGAAAACTAATCAGTTAACATGTAAATATACTGTAAAACACGATTATATTTAATTGAGATTTTTGAAAAAAAGTAGAACTATAGATGTTACGCGCCTTGAACTCTAATTTTTGACGATTGAAACTTTAACTTACGCCAAAATTTCATACAAAATGGGCTTACTCGGGCTTGCATCATTCTCAAATGGTGCAATTTGCAGATTTAACATATAGTTACCATCTTTAATCTTATTCCTTACATAGATAAATTCTGTAATGGTGCAGTGCATGCGGCGCTCTCCATCAAAATTCCAAAAGGCCTTATGTGCCAGTAATTTGCCGCCGTCATGCTCTCTATCTACACTAGGTAAATCAATCAACACATGTTGAATGCCTTGTTCCCTGATAAAAACCATGGCTTCTTCGGTTAAATAAGCCCAGTTGGTTTCAGAATAGTGCCGATTCTTCTTGTCTTTTGTATTTGGCATTGTCCTAATTACGAGTGCTTCCGGTTTTTTATCTTTAAGCAAGGCTTCAATTTGCTTTTTAGAAATGATGGTGTCCTTCATATAATTTTCAGGGGCCACTGAAATCAACTCTGCAGTAAAGAAAAACTGTTTTAAATTTTTATTGATGGAATGAAATTCTTCGGTAATGTGCCCAATACATTCTGTATGCGTGCCGTGTGCATGCGGATTGAAGTAAATATCATTAAAATTAACATCAGCCCCAGCTTTGACGCTCCCAATAAAATCTTTAGTTTTTACAGGCTCAATTTTGGGCTCGGAAATATACCAAGCATTGACATTGCGCTTTGAAGCACGCAATGGAATGGAGATGTCAAGCGGATTTGAAAGGTCTATTTGAAGTTTTCCCGAATTATGTTCAATAGTTGTTATCAAGATGTATTAATTTTAAAAAGATCAGAAGCGATACCGTCACTCAAGAATTTACCTTTTTTGGTGACCAGTAATTTGCCATCATCAAGATACAATAAATGTTCAAGAATGTGTTTTTGAGATTGTTCTAAAAGGTACTTTTTATACTCAATTCCGAACTCTTTTTCCACTTTTTCGATGGAAACGCCCCATATAGTGCGCAGTCCGGTCATTACATATTCGTTGTACTTATCAGTGATTGAAAGCGTTTCAATCTCCAGCGGCAATATGTTTTCATCCAAAGATTTGATGTATTTGATGTTGTTTCGAACGTTCCAACCGCGGTGTTTACCATCAAAAGAATGGGCAGAAGGACCAACACCTAAATATGGTTTCCCTTGCCAATACGCTGAATTGTTTCTACTGAAATAGTCCGATTTTCCAAAATTAGAAAGTTCATAATGGATAAACCCTACTGACTCCAATTTCTCTATTAGGAGGTAGAATTGCTCTTGGGCTTGGTCGTCATCAACATTTTTAATGATGCCTTTTTTTATGAAGGTGTCCAAAGCGGTTTTTGGCTCTACCGTTAAGGCATAACTGGAAATATGCGGAATATTGAATGCCAATGCAGTTTCTATGTTTTGAAGCCAACGTTCATTGGTCAGTCCTGGAATTCCGTATATTAAATCGACGGAGATATTATCAAAATGTAGCGTCGCTTCCTCTAGACATTTTTGAGCTTCTTCGGCATTGTGCGCGCGATTCATCAGTTTCAAATCTTCTTCAAAAAAGGACTGGATGCCGATGGAGAGACGGTTTATGCCGATACTTTTATACTGTTCAAATATAGATTTTGAAGTGCTATCAAATAAATCGTCCGGATTGGCTTCAAGTGTTATTTCAGGATTTGCGGTAACTTCATAATGCTTATACACTTCTTCAATCAACAATCTTAACTCTTCAATCGACAATAACGAAGGGGTTCCGCCACCAAAATAAATAGTTTGAATGACCTGGTTTTTAAATTCGTCTTTGCGCAATTCCAACTCTTTAACTAAGGCCCCAACTAATTCATCCTTCTTTTTTAATGAGGTTGAAAAATGAAAGTCGCAGTAGTGACAGGCTTGTTTGCAAAATGGGATGTGAATGTAAATTCCGGACATTTATGTTGAATAACGAATAACGAATAACGAATAACGAAAATAAAAAAATGCATTCAGAACAACCTCTAGAGCGGCCTCAAACTTTTAAAAACATATCAACCTAAAGCAATAGAAACCTGAAACAATAGAAACCTGAAACTAAAAAACCCGAAACAACAGAAACCACCTATTTCTTAACCCTACTCTCGTTCTGTTTTACAAACGCATCCCATCCCGTATAACTCTTCCCAATCTCCACACGACCTTCGTTATAATGATGGCAAACGGCTGCAGCCAATCCATCAGTAGCATCAAGATTTTTAGGCAAGGTTTTTAATTGGAGGACACTTTGGAGCATTTTTGCGACTTGCTCTTTACTGGCATTCCCACTTCCGGTAATGGCCATCTTAATTTTTTTTGGAGAATACTCGGTAATGGGTATTTCCCTACTTAAACCGGCTGCCATGGCAACGCCTTGCGCCCGACCAAGCTTGAGCATACTTTGTACATTCTTTCCAAAAAAAGGGGCTTCAATGGCAATTTCATCAGGATGATGCGTGTCTATAAGTTCTATGGTGCGCTCAAAAATAAGCTTAAGCTTTAGATAATGATCATCATATTTTTTGAGATCAAGTTCATTCATCTGAAGGAAAGTCATGGTTTTACCCACCACTTTTATAAGCCCGAAACCCATAATTGTTGTTCCAGGGTCAATCCCTAAAATAATTCGTTCTTTACTCATTTAATAACAATAGTTGCATCCGCTCAAAGATAGGGATACCCCAACTGCCACATACATTAAATCGCCATTAAATGAATATCCGTCAACAACGGGATCATATTTCCTTTTTCCAGAAAGCGACAACGCATAAGATCCGTCAATAAAGACGGATAATGATTCTGACAGTCTATAATGCACTTCCAAACCACCCAAAAAGTTTGGATAGGCATAGGTATTGTTGGTATCAGCACCTAATGGAGCTGTCATCGTTACCCCAGGCCCTGCATGCCCTACAACACCTATGGGCGCAGGTAAAAAAGTAAACACATCTTTAAAATCGTAGACCAATTGTGCATTGATACGTGTATAATTCAACTTGAAATCCTTAGATCCCTCAGCAGATTTCGATCGATTATAACCTAAATCGAGCTTAGCCCCAAAGTTTTCAGAAAACATATGTTGTACACCTATATTTATTGATGGAAAGTTGACATATTCTGAGTAATATTCGTCATCGTCCACCACATCAATAGGATTGTTAAATCCCAAACTCACCTGAAGCTTCCATTGTTCAACATCCCTCTGAGCCACACATAAAGATGTGGTCATTAGGGAGAGCAATAAGAGCCAAACTAAGTTTTGTGTTTTAAAATAAGTCGCCATAAGCTAAATATCATTTAATTTGTAACCATGTTAACAGCTATCTCCTACAAATCTAAGCAATTCTCACTTGTACTTATAAAAATAGGAATAGTTGTTAGTGCATTTTATCTCATATACAATAAATTATTTCAGCATAGCGATTTTCATTTTGCCGATCTCTTAATCATTTTGACCAAGTTTAGCGCAATTTCATTTGACGCTGTACTTTTTTTAATGGTTTTAAGCTGTTTTAACTGGTTTTTAGAAATATTAAAATGGCGTCATCTGGTCACTGCAATTACTAAAATCACCTTTAAAAAAGCAAAATCACAAACTTTGGGTGCGTTTACAGCCTCATTAATAACCCCAAATCGGATAGGCGAATACGGTGCAAAGGCGCTATATTATCACCCTTCACTTCGCAAAGAAATCATGCTTTTAAACTTGCTTGGTAACACAGCCCAAATGGCTGCCACTACCATTTTTGGTGGCATTGGAATGATCTATTTCAGCCTTCATTTTAATCCTGAATTTAATTATGATAAAATCATACTTTGGTTTTCAGCAATTATCCTGGGGTCTGTCTTGCTGTGGTTTATTGTAACGTCCACTATGTTTGGAAAATATAAAAAATCGCTAAAAAAACTAATAAAATTCATAAAGACCATTCCAAAAGAAATAACTGTGAAGACGGTTATGTATTCTGCATTCCGCTACCTCGTTTTTTCGCATCAATTCTATATAATACTGCTCATGTTTGATATTAATACACCCTATAGTCATGCTATGGCCGCCATATCAACCATGTATCTATTGTCTTCTATAATACCTTCTATTTTTATTTTTGATGTGGTCATTAAAGGTGGTATTGCTATTTACATATTTGGATTACTTGGCATTTCTCAACCCATAGTTTTCGCTATTGTCACCTTAATGTGGGTGTTAAATGTGGTGTTGCCGAGCATTATAGGAAGTTACTACGTATTGCAATTTAAACTACCAAATACTGAAACATGATGGCAATTATCATTACCATTACCGTACTCTATGTCCTGTTGATTGGAAGTTTGTGCTGGGGATTTGAGCGCGTAACATCTTTTGTACCAAGCTCTGTTAAGGCAAAAACGCGCTTTACCATCATTGTTCCGTTCAGAAATGAAGCCCAAAATATTCCCTTGCTTTTGGCATCTATTTCTTGTCTTGACTACCCTAAGGCTATGTTTGAGGTGATTCTGGTAGATGATGATTCTACGGATGACTCTCGGAATAATATTGAAGATTTTGTAGAGTCTCAAGGAAACATCCAAGTTATTAGAACCACGCGCAGCACAACCTCTCCAAAAAAAGATGCGATTACTTTAGCCATATCATTAGCCACAACGGATTGGATCATTACCACAGATGCTGATTGTGTACTTCCCAAACAATGGCTAAAGTGTTTTGATGCTTACATTCAAGAACATGATGCCGCCCTTATTGCTGCACCTGTTTCTTACGATGGTGTCCACGGATTTTTACAGAATTTTCAATTGTTGGATGTGTTGAGTTTACAAGGTGCCACTATTGGTGGTTTCGGGATTAAAAAACCGTTCTTATGTAATGGTGCTAATTTGGCTTATACCAAACACTTATTTAAT
Organism: Gelidibacter sediminis; assembly: GCF_004364975.1. GTDB lineage: Bacteria > Bacteroidota > Bacteroidia > Flavobacteriales > Flavobacteriaceae > Gelidibacter > Gelidibacter sediminis. The sequence goes on from NZ_SOBW01000007.1 coordinate 598,854, forward strand.
GAAGTTAATGGTTTTGAAGGTAATTCAGAAGTGGCGAGTGGCGACGATGTCTTTCTATTGGAAAAAGCAAGCGCAAGCACTCCGCATCAAGTGCATTATTTAAAAAGCAAACACGCTATAGTGACTACTAAAGCGTTAAATTCTATATCAGCACTGGTCAATCAGCGGGTGCGATGGGCTGCAAAATCGAGTGCCTATAAAAAGCTGTTCGGGAAACTTGCAGGAAGTCTTGTCTTTGCTCAAAACGCACTCGTGATAACGTGTCTTTGCTTGACCCTGTTTGGCGTGCTAAGTGCACACCTCCTTTTGTATGTGTTTCTAATCAAGACAGGTATTGATTTTGTACATATTTATAAATCGGCAGCATTTTTCAATCAATCAAAACACCTCAAGCATTATGCATTAGCGGCATTTATTTATCCTTTTTTTAGTGTGTATGTAGTGGTAATTGCTGTATTTATAGGGTATCATTGGAAAGACAGAAGCTACCAAAAATAACGGTTAGAAAAGACTAATTGATATTGACAATAACGGGTAAACTGAATTCTGTTGCCACTTGCTGACTACGTTTAATGGCTGGATAAATTTTAGGAAGCGAATCAAAACTGTGTCTTAAAATGCTGTCCAATTCCGGAATCTGCGCTTGCGTCATCGAGTCCATATCAATGTTTTTGATTGAAAACTTCCCTTTTTTATCAATATGAATCTTTAAAACGACGGTATCTGAAACATCATCAGTGACTATGATTTTTTGATTCCCTAAATGTGATGCCAATAAATTATGGAGATAATTCTCAAAGCAGACTTTCTTTTCTTGGTTGGTGGTGGCGCCCTCACAATCAGCAAAGGTTGGATAGTCATCCACATCATTCCAGTTGATGGCCTGGATTTCTTCTTCAAGAAGTTGTTCTGTCGATACTTTTTTAGATTGAAAATAATCGCAAGACGTCAGTAAGATAAGGAAAACAAGTAAAAATGGCTTCATTTAATAATGTAACTGAAGCTGAAAAATACAATTTTTTTGGCGAATTGTTTCACTTCGGAGAGTTCTGTTATACAATTTCTATGAAGAGGTATTTATGGCTATTCGGATTTCATAAATTTTTCCTCCTTCAACTCTCGTAATCGTCGGTCTGCAAAGTAAACAAACATGCTTTTTGGGAACTTTTCTTTAAAAACCTCATAAGCCTTTATTTTAGAATCGGCGTCAGCATAATATTCATCTTTTGTCCGCGCCAGAAAGAACTGCGCCCGCTCATCTTTTGGGTTTTCCTTGACGGCGATTTGTAAGGCTGCGATGCCTTCTTTATATTTTTTCTGCTGATTTAATACTGTTGCCAACTTTGTATACTCAACATTTAATGGCTGATCCATAATGTCCAAAGCCTTAGTGAGCCATTCTTCTGCGGAAGCGAAATCATTAATTTTTTCATATAATTGACCCAAAATATAAAGATTTGTTGCATTCTTGGGGTCAAAATTCACGGCACGCTTGGCATGGACAATGGCTTTTACATACGCCATTTGTTCAGCATAGCAAAAGCTCAATTTTTCGTGGATAAATTGGGAATTCTCACCCAATTCCAAAAGTTTTTCAAACCCTTGTGACGCAGTCTTGTAATCTTGTTTCCAATAGTAATTCAGGGCTTTTAGGTTTATCAACTCTGTATTATTCTCATAACTCTCCAAACCAATGTTAATATATTTTAAAGAAGCCTCATGGTTGCGCTTTACCAAAAATTGTTTGGCTATTTTATAAATGGCCTTCTGATGGGTGGGATCAAGTAGAAAAGCAGATTGAAACCTACTCATAGCCGTTGAATCTCCTTGTTGTTCTAAAAGCAATCCAAGTTCATAATGGTAATTAGGGTTTTTAGCATCCTGAGATACCAACTCATTTAACAAGGTCTCTGCGGCTTTTATTTTCTTGCTCCTAGCGAGTAGCTTTGCATAATCATATTTAAGAAGTGCATCCTCAGGAAATGCCTGTGATGCACGTTCATAATTATTTAAAGCTTCGTCGTAATTACCAAGCGCCATGTAGGCTTTGGCCAATTTTTCATAGACTTGCTCTTGCTGCTCAAATGATTTAAAAACGGTTATAGCCTGCGCATAGTTGCCATGGGCATACAAACTGTCCGCGCGTTTTAAGCTGGCGTCCTGCGCCTGTATAGACCATGTGAGAAGCGCCACAATTAAAAGCCTAAGGGATTTGGGCATAGTGGAATGATTTAGTTTTTAGCTTTGGGTACAGTTTCATTTACCTGAAATAAAATCGGTAAACTATACGGTACAACTACCGCTTTCCCTCTCTGTTTGCCCGGTTTCATTTTTGGCAATAGTCCAATTACACGAATCGCCTCTTTTTCCAATTCTGGATGCGGCGCTCTCGATCTTATATCGGTAATACTGCCATCCTTACCAATTTTAAAAATTACCGTAATACGCTGCATTCCTTTTAGCCCCAAATCATTGGCTAATTTGGTATTGAAGTTATTATTGACAAATTGGCTGATTTCATCTGAGGTACATTTTTTTCGATCCACCTCTGCCTCTAATGAAATGCAAGACAGGATATATGGGGCTTCTTCTATAACGGCATAAGGAACTTCCAACAAATTTTCTGAAGATTTTTCGTGAACTTCCACCGCCTCAATATTCTTTTCTTGGTTTTCGGGATTCTTTTGATTCGATTTTCTAGATGCTACATCATCTTTCAAATTTTCATTAATTTCAAACAGTATAGGCAAGCTATAAGGTACCGTAACCGCTTTCCCTCTTTGTTTCCCAGGTGTGAAATCTGGCATTGCTTTAGTGACTCTTATAGCTTCAGCTTCTAAATCGGGATGCGATGCTCTCGACCTAACTTCTCTAACTTTTCCGTCCTTACCGATCTTAAAAATAACACTGATCCGCTGTCTACCTTTCAAACCAAGTGTATTTGCGAGGTCAACATTAAAATTTTCGTTAACAAATTGTGCTACTTTATCTGAGGTGCATGTTTTATCAACATCCTTCGATCCTGATGGCTCACAACCTTCAAATAATGGCACTTCTTCAATGACGGCGTATGGCACTTCAATATCTTGAGATTCCATATTGTTTTTTGTAACATCTGCGCCTTTTTTTCCAAAATCAGATATTATACTCGAAGTGCCATCTACCAATGTCAATTTATAATAAAAATCATCTTTTTTAATTAGATCCAATTTTTCATCTTTTCGTTTTTGTTCGGCGTCGGTTAAATTTCCTATATTCTCAACAAACAAACGCAGCTCACCATCTCTTGCGCCATTTTCCCAACTTCTTTTTGCTTCATCAGTTTTTTTATAAGCGAGGTAATCTTCATAGGTTTTAAATCTATTTATTGAGCGCTTAAACTGTGCATCATCAACTTCGGTAAAATTACCTTCATCTTGCTTTTTGTTATTCATTTTGGTAAACATATAATTCCAAAAAGCTTGATTTTTTGCAACTTCATCTTTACTTTTAATATACCTATCTCCTGCTTTGCCATATAGCTTATAAGCTTCAATAAAAAACTTATTTTTATCATATAAGTTGTCAATCTCTTTGTAATACTTGTCCACTAGCTCCTGGAACGTCAATTCCTGATTGAATTTTTCTTCCTCTAAAAATGGAATAGACTCCTTTATTACACTCGCATAAGACGAGGTGTACAACAACATTCCTGTCACCATTGGAATTAATAATGCGTATTTAAAAAGATGGATCTGTTTTGATTTTGATTTGCTTAACATAGCGATTCGTTTTTTGATTAATGATTGTTTGAAAAAAGGATTGATGAATGAAATGTGTTGGGTCTCAAAAACCTGAGACAACAGACTTTGGTAATAGGCGGATTTGCCTTTATATTTTACGGCTTTGGCATCGGCAATAAATTCGTGCAGGGTGGATACTCTGCTTTGATACATATACACCATTGGATTAAACCAAAAGGCAATGCGCAAGACTTCAAAAATCAGCAAATCGATACTATGTCTTTCCTTAACGTGTACCAGTTCATGCTGCACAATATGTTCTTTTTTATCAGATTCGATTTCTGTACCTAAAAAAATGTAGTGGAAAAATGAAAACGCTGCACTACTATTCAATACATATACAATTAAAGCCTCGCCCTCCCAACGTTGTGGATTTTTGTTATAGAGCTTGTATAGTTTAACAATCTTATAGGCTAAAATTGCAGCCGTGAGCACCATACCAACCACCCAAACATGAGTCCATGAGACACTCATAGCCTGATCAGAAATTTGCACTGTTGGCATCATTTCCATACCATAACTAAGGTCTGACGACACCTCTCCAATAATAACTTCGGGCAATCGGACCACCATAGGCTCTGGCACAATGGCTCTAAAACTTTCGAATTTAAGAAATGGCAAAAGCACGGATAAGAGCGCCGTACCTAGCAAATACGCGCGATTCCAATTAAAAAAAGTCTCTTTTTTTAAGAATAGGTCATAAATAATCAGAAAGAATATTTGAAACGCAACGGTCTGTAGGATATAATGCAGCATAATCAGTTCTCTTTTTGGTTAATATCCTTTAAGATGGATTCCATTTCTTTTAGGCTGAGATCATTTTTCTTCACAAAAAAAGATACCATACTTTTAAACGACCCTTGAAAATAATTGTCCACCAACATATTAATACTTTGGTTGCTATATTCCGTTTTTGAAAGAATTGGAAAATAAATATGGCCCTTACCTTGCTTTTCATAATCCACAAAACCTTTGCTTTCTAGAATCCGCACAATAGTGGACACGGTATTGTAGGCGGGTTTTGGGTCTGGCAATTGCTCAATAACCTGTTTAACATTGGCTTTTTTAAGTTGCCATAGCACTTGCATGATTTCCTCTTCGGCTTTTGTAAGTTGTTTCATCTTTAAACCTGCACTTGCCAATTGGCAAACTTTACTGCAGTAGTTTTTAATGTCATGTGAATGTTGCTGGTGTAGAAATTAAGAGTTGAAATTCTGCAACTCACTAATTTCCTGATGCTAATATAACTAAAAAATTAGTTGAAACTAATTATTTAGTTATAAATTTTACTAAAGAAGTGAAGAATCAAAAAAAATAAAACCTAATAACATCCAGATTTGGGGCAGTTATTAGGTTTATTTTACTGTGCTATTAACTAACGCAACAATGTACTTAGAGGGATTAATTAATTATTGTTGACGGGATAAATTTAAATAAACATATTGAGATTAAGTTACGGGATATCCGTAAACTTTGTACGGTAAAACCGTAGTAATGAGGCATAGTAAGCTGCAAATAACATTTAAAGAGGTATAAAAAATTAGAATATTTAACACTTACACCTACAGAAAACCCATTTTTTTGGCTTCCTCAAGCAAAGTTTCATCTTTTCCATCCTCTACAGAGAACAACAACTTGAGTTGTCGTTTGCGCTTTTCTATGGCGCTCATAGATAAATTAATGTGTTCTCGTAAGGTAATTGTTCTAATGCCCTGGGAAAGTAAATGCAATATCTTCCTATTGATATCATCTACATATATATCGGTAGAAATAGATTTTTTAAGGTAGTTATTTACTGTATTGCTATAATAGGGTGGCGTTGTCAAGATGTGTTGAAATGCCTCAGCTAGTTCACTTGAGGTCATATCGCTTTTAATCAAAAACCCGTCAGGGTTAATTTCTTTAATGATATTATGTACTCTATACGATTCATTAAACATGGTCAGGATGACCACCTTAGCGTTAGGCATGAGCTCGCGTGTCAACTTTGCCAAATCTTCACCGGAAGTCAATTTGCCATTGGAAGAACTTGGCAAACTGATATCGAAAAAACAAATATCGTATGGTTTTTCAATAGCCGCCCGTTGCAGCAACTGATGCGCCGTATCACAATCATTTGCAGTTTCTATCTGTAAAATTTGATCGTCATGCTTAGTGGCCATGAGCGTGTTTTCATAACCTTCAATAATAATAGGATGATCATCTACCATTAAAATGTGAATATGTTGCATAGTTGTTTAGGTTGTGTAGGGGATTTTTATGAGTGTTGTCGTGCCTTTATCAATCTCCGACTGAAATTTTACAGTGCCATCAAGCTCCTCAATTCGAGATCTTATGTTTTTTAGACCAATGCCTTTTTTGCTCTTGTTAACTTCAAATCCGACACCATCATCGGTAATGGATAAGCAAATTACAGCTTTTTTTAATTCGATACTAATTTTGACATGTTTGGCTTTGGCATGTTTATAAATATTCTGGAGCGACTCTTGAACGATTCTATACAGATTGATTTTAGTTTTATTGGATATAATTTCCCAATTGATGTCATCTGTAAAATCAAACTGACATTCCAATTGATAGGCTTGGGCTTGTTTGTCAATGAGTTCAGATAAAATATCCATAAATCCGGAACCAGAAATAAAATCTGTATTCAGGTCATGAGAAATTTTCCGAATGTCATTTTCGATGGTTTTAAGTTCTGCGATATATTTAGAACGTACTTGGACCGCCTCCTTTCCTTCATTAAAATTATAGCTGTCTAAGCTTAAACGGGTCCCAAACAAACGTCCCAACACCCCATCATGTAATTCTTGGGAGATTCGCTTTTTCTCTTCTGCCCTGGCACCATCAACTTTATCTTGCTGCGACAACATGAGATTATAAATTTCTTCGTTGGCCTCTTGTTGGTCTTGCTTAAATTTCAATTCCTTATTTTTATTGCGTTGGGTAAAAATAATGTAAACCAATAAAGACGTTAATAGAAGCACCATTGAACTGATAACCCACCACATCTTTTCTGTCGCAATCTTCTCTTTTTCCAATTCTAGCTGATCCGTTTCAAACTCTATGCGGGCAAATTTATTACGAATTCTGCGTTCATTTGCCAATAAGCTGTCACTGAGATAAATATGTTCTCTTAAAAACGCCTTACCTTCTTCACCTGGTTTGAGTTCAGACAACAAAACCATCGACTCTAATAAAATGTCATTTGAGGAAATCTCGTTAGCTAATTTGTAAGATTGTTCAGCATATTGAACGGCTTGATCAAGCTTTCCTCGACCTTTGTAAAATTTTGCTAAATCAATCGAAACATTCAACTTGTTAATAGGATCGTCGAGACTGTCAGATATACGATATGCTTTTGCAAACATATTTTCCAATTGTTTATAATCTTGGTTCCCATTAAGAAATCTTGCAAAGGCTACATTATCTAACACCAAGGCATAAAAATTAGGATCCAAATCGAACAACGCCTTTTGTTTTAGAATACCCTCATAAATATCTAATGCTGTCTTAAGTGCTCCTTTCTCTTTGTAAACATGGGCAATGTTATTTTCGGAAGACAATTTCAACAATAAGCCATTGTCCATCTTTTCAGCCATTTCATAGGCTTTGTGATGATATTCTATAGCTTTGTCATATAATTTTAAAGTAGTGGCTCCGCCCCCAATTCTATTGTAAAGCAGCCATAGACTTTCATAATTATAATCGTTTTTTGGAAGTTGCTCAGTTAACTTAATAGCATTGATGGCACTTTCTTCACTCCCAATATAATCTTTCTCCAATTTCTGGATTTCAGAAATATTAATCAATATTTCCACTTGTCGAGACGCCATGTCCAACTGTTCTGAAATTTTATATGCTTTGGTGTAGTAGTAATAGGCGCTATCATTTTGAGTTCTACTCCGATGATGATACCAACCCAAATTGTGGCTAGCAATGGCCAAGGCCAGTGAGTCGTTAATTTTTTTGGATAATCTTAAATTGTCAAAATTGACATTTCTAAATTCGTCAAATTTGCCCGTGTAGATACAAAGCGCTGAATAATTTTGATTCGATTTAATAATGATGGAATCAATTTTTAATTTCTTTGAATACCCAACAGCGCTTCGGGCAAATTGAAATCGCTCTTCTAATGAATGCTCGTCAGCCTTGCTCAGTGCTCGAAATTTTACGACACTATCATACTCAGCTGATTTCAATTTATTTTGGGAATAAGTCCCTAGGCTGAAAAACAAGACTAAAATGAATAGAGGTAACCTCAACACGCTGGAATGGATTTGTTGTATAATTTCAAATTTAGGATAATTTATTTAATCTAATAGTTTTAATTCAATCCAATACCAAAAGCCCTTATAGTATTTATAAGGGCTCTGAATAAGCTATTATAAGAGTGACTATCCTTGGGTCGGAATACGAATACCGTCTCTGGAGTGTGCTAATAAATCGTATTGAGTTTTTGCAGGTTCGTAAGTATTCGCCTCTTTTTGAGCAGGTGTTTTATCTGTTTGACTAGAAACAGTTAAAAATAATGCAAGTAACAATGTAATTTTTAGGGTCTTCATTTTAATCAATTTTAAAGGTTATGAATAGTTTAGTTAATTAATAATTGGGCATGGAACATGCCATTCGAGGGAAGAATGGATTATTAATTTTTTGAGCGTTAAGCTCCAACATTGCATAACACTATTGAGGGATAGTTTATATTTGCAATACCGTTTATAAAATGGATTAAAATTTTCTAGATAAGCTAGTTAACAACTCATATAGAATTACAAATATATTATAAAAAAGTTATTAACAATGTTTATTAGCAGATAAAATGCAAATTATTGCGATTAAATTCATACACAAACACATATAAACGAGGTTTTTAGCATTGATGAGTGGAAAAAGAATTAGCAACAGGTTGTGTATTCAAAAAGTTGTCCATACCCTAAAACAAAAAAGCATCCCGATTCTGTTATAAACAGAAAAGGAAAGCTTCTCATCGGAATACCAAATTGCTTTGGTATCACTACGTTTATCTAAACTTTCATTCAGATAAAACAACACAACATCTTCATATTCCCATGACGATAGGAATCGCGCGAAAAAAAAGCTCCAAATTTCTTTAGAGCTTCCTAGCATTATTGCGGTCTGGACGGGACTCGAACCCGCGACCTCCGCCGTGACAGGGCGGCATTCTAACCAACTGAACTACCAGACCGTTGCGTTAATGCGAGTGCAAATATACACTGCATTTTCAATATCGCAAATATTTTGTGTGATTTTTTAAAAAAAATTTGACTACTTAAATTTACTCCGCTCTACCATGTATGTTGTCAGGATCTTATCAAAATCCTTTGTGATATCGGCTTCCACATATTTAATTTGGTATTGACCGCATTTTAGACGTAACGTATCAAAATAAGAAGTTACAGCGCTTGCATAAGCGTCCTTCATAGTTTCAGGATACAATTTTATATCTGCACCTGTTTCGACATCTACAAACGTTTTGGGGGTATTATCAAAATCAAACAGTTTTTCTTTACCCTTATCAAAAACATGAAATAATACGACTTCATGCTTTTTATGCTTCAGGTGCCGTAGTGCCTCAAAAAGCTTAGAGTTGTCAGTGCTTGTTTGAAACATATCCGTAAAAAAGAAAATCAACGATCTCCTATGGATTTTCTCCGCAATTTGGTGTAAATAAGTATAGGTTTCAGTTTGTCTTTTTATAGGTTTCGTAGAAACTGTTCTGCTCAATTCGCCCAACAGCATTTGATGGTGGCGTTCACTTCCTTTTTCTGGAGCATAATAGTCATAAGCATCACTATAAATACTCATCCCAACCGCGTCGCGCTGCTTTTTAAGGATATGCATCAAACTGGCAGATGCCAAGGCTGTAAACGCAATTTTGTTCAGTTGAGCAATCGAAAATGAGGCCATCTCCGGATAATGCATAGAACTGCTATTGTCAATTATCAAGTGGCAACGTAAATTGGTCTCCTCATCATAGCGCTTGGTATAGAGTCTATCGGTTTTGGCATAGAGCTTCCAATCGATATGCTTAGTGCTTTCGCCTTGGTTATAAATTTTATGCTCTGCAAATTCTGCCGAAAACCCATGAAATGGACTCTTATGCATCCCCGCTATAAAACCTTCCACCACCCGTTTGGCGAGAAGTTCGAGGTTTTTAAAACCTCCGGTTTTATTGAGTTCTGCTTGAAGATTCATTGGAAAAGATATGAGACCGCTTTGCTTTTACTATTAAGTATTAAGATTATGGATTAAGAAATTGATGTTTCGTTCTTAAGCTAAAATTAGTTGATCTAATGTGTTCAGTCAGTATTTCACGTGATTAATTATAACGAAATGTCAGTTCGAGTGTTTTTAAAGGCCCTGCTATTTGGCAGGGTATCTAAAAATATATCGAGAACCTTTAATTGTTGCCTCAAGATTCTCGATATATGTTTCATATGGTTCATTATAAAATAACTCCAATAGCTATTATTTCAAAACTTTGTCCACAATACCATAAGCCACAGATTCCTCAGCGCCCATCCAATGGTCACGGTTAAAATCTTTCATAACTTTTTCTAAGGTCTGTCCACAGTTTTCCGCTAATAAACGGGCGCTCAATTCTTTTGTTTTAAGAATTTCCTGAGCTGTAATTTCAATATCACTTGCCGGGCCACGAGCACCACCACTTGGCTGATGTATCATGACGCGAGCGTGCGGCTGAATAAAGCGTTTGCCTTTTTCGCCTGCGGATAATAAAATGGATCCCATTGATGCTGCAAATCCTGTACAGATAGTAGAAACGTCACTTTTTAAAGATTTCATACAGTCATAAATTGCAAAACCAGAAGTAACATATCCACCTGGACTATTAATGTATAAATGAATGTCTTTGGTGTCTAAAGCATCCAAATACATCAAACGATCAATGACATGTTTAGCAGACTTGTCATCCACTTGCCCCCAAAGGAACACTTTACGCTCTTCTATCAACTTGCTATCAATAGCATCTTGTATTTTCTTTTTATCACTCATTATTCTTAATTTTTATCTAAATTAAAAAAAGGTTTACCATTACAGCAAACCTTTTATCATTTTATCTGATTATTCTATTTTTTACTAACAGTCAAAACATCATAGTCAACTAATGCACATTCAATTATGGCTAAAGTCAGATGCTTTATACTATTAAAAACGATCTATAATAGGCCGTCAATAGCGTCAGTGTAGGCATTTTTAGGCGCTACACCTACTTGTCTTCCTACAACTTCTCCGTTTTGGAATACCAATACAGTTGGAATGTTACGCACACCATATTTGGCAGCAAACTCCTGGTTTGCATCAACGTCTACTTTACCAACTACTGCTTTTCCTTCATACTCTTCACTAATTTGGTCAATGATTGGGCCTACCATTCTGCAAGGTCCACACCAAGCTGCCCAAAAATCTACCATTACAGGTTTATCACTTTTTAAAACCATTTCTTCAAAGTTTGCATCTGTTATTTCTAATGCCATATTTTCTATGCTTTAATTTGTTTTACTTCAGTTTAATATACAAAATTAGTCAAAATATTTAGCAATCCTTACACGTACGACATTTGTTTTGATTATCGTTGAATGTGTACTGGTTATGAACACCATTTGCGACAATACATCGGATTTTTTTATATTCCAACCCAACACCTTTTCCTAAGTTATATGATGAAAATGGTGTTACAAAAAGAGTACCACTAAAATACCATGCACAAAATCAAGATCATTTCCCTAATTCAACTTATAGTATACGTTTTGATTATTCAACTCGTCCAACAGTTCCTGCGATATCTTTACTTTTTGTTTCCTACTCGGCATATGCAATTTCATTTTTTCAGCATTGTCATAAACCACAAAATTTAAGGCGTGATTTCCCTCGTGCATTCGTAACACCTCTTCAAGCGCCTTAATTTTACTCTCTTTCAAATCTTTTATTTCCAATTGAATAGACAATTTTTTAGCGTAGGTATCCATCACATCATGTAACAGTTGGAAACTTGTAAACTGCAACCGTGGGTCACTCTTTTTTCCGGTGTCCTTATTGGTCCAACCTTCCTTGACATACACTTTAACATACACAAATGAACTTCTTACCAAAAAATGTCTAAACCTCAGGTACTCTTCTCCAAAAATCCGGAATTCAAAACTATCCGTATAATCTTCAATAGTAAACATGGCCCATCCCTTACCTTGCTTGCTCACCCGATGTTCTACATTGGTAACCACCCCGCCAAATGTCATTTCACGGTTTACATAAGATTCCAAGTTTGCAAAATGCGCTAGAGTAGCATTGCAGAAGGTTTTCATTTCAATTCTAAAATCGTCCAGTGGATGTCCAGAAATGTAAATCCCTACCACTTCCCGTTCTTGGGCTAATTTTTCCATAGTGCCCCATTCTTCACAAGGTGGCACTAATGGCTCTGCTATTTGTACATCACTCGCATCTCCAAACAAACTGACTTGGGCTGAATTTTCATTTTCTTGATGTTTACTACCGTACTTGATGGCTTTTTCCAAAAAGGTGATGCCATCACCGTCATCCTGAAAATACTGGGCTCTATGCGTATCTGAAAAGCAATCAAACCCACCAGCCAAGGCTAGATTTTCAAAAGCTTTTTTGTTGGCTGCCCGCAAATCGACGCGCTTGGCAAAATCGAATATCGATTTGTAATGGCCGTCTTTTCTTCTGTTCTCTACAATGGTCATTACAGCTCCTTGACCAACACCTTTAATGGCGCCCATTCCAAACCTGACCGCATTGTCTTTATTTACGGAGAATTTATAATAGGATTCATTAACATCCGGCCCCAAAACATTCAACTTCATACGTTTACATTCCTCCATAAAAAATGTCACCTGCTTGATGTCATTCATATTATTACTCAATACCGCCGCCATATATTCGGCAGGGTAATGTGCTTTTAAATAGGCAGTTTGGTAAGCAATCCACGCATAACAAGTGGAATGCGACTTATTGAAGGCATAACTTGCAAAGGCTTCCCAGTCTTTCCAAATTTTTTCTAATTTTTTGGCATCGTGGCCTTTTGCAGCTGCTTGGGTAATAAATTGAGGTTTCATCTTATCCAACACCGCAATTTGCTTTTTACCCATAGCCTTACGCAACACGTCGGCCTCACCTTTGGTAAACCCCGCCAATTTTTGGGACAGCAACATTACTTGCTCTTGATAGACCGTAATTCCGTAGGTTTCCTTCAAGTATTCTTCCATGGCAGGAAGGTCGTATTCAATCTCTTCGTCACCATGTTTCCTTCTGGTAAAACTCGGGATATATTCCATCGGCCCTGGGCGGTAGAGGGCATTCATCGCAATTAAATCCTCAAAAACAGTTGGTTTTAATTCCTTAAGATGCTTTTGCATCCCCGGCGATTCGTATTGAAACACACCAACGGTCTCACCCTTTTGGAACAACTCATACGTTAATTCATCATCTAAAGGAAAGGTGTCCGGATCCAAATCAATATCGTGCTTCGCTTTCACGATTTTTACCGTATCCTTAATTAAGGTCAGGGTTTTTAAGCCTAAGAAATCCATTTTCAGTAAGCCGGCATCCTCCACCACGGAGTTGTCAAATTGCGTCACATACAAATCAGAATCTTTAGCAGTGGACACAGGCACGAACTTCGTGATGTCATCTGGGGTGATAATTACCCCACAGGCATGGATCCCAGTGTTGCGTACAGAACCCTCCAGCATACGCGCCAAATTAACGGTTTCCGACTCTAATCCTGAGCCTTCCGCGATATTGAGGAGTTCGTTTACTTTTTCTAAATCTTCTGATCTGAACGCTTTACTCAACTGCTTTTCATCATACCCAAAAATTTTGCCCAATTTGGACATGGTAGGTATTAATTTTGCTATTCTATCGGCATCAAAAAGTGGTAAATCTAAAACCCTTGCGGTGTCTCTAATAGACGACTTAGCCGCCATGGTGCCATAGGTAATAATTTGCGCTACTTGGCTACTACCGTACTTTTTGATCACGTAGTCCATAACCCTACTCCGGCCTTCATCATCAAAATCAATATCTATATCTGGCATGCTTACACGATCCGGATTGAGGAAACGCTCAAAAAGCAGATTGTACTTTAGCGGATCAATATTGGTTATCTTTAAACAATACGCCACTACGGAACCTGCTGCTGAACCACGGCCGGGCCCTACAGACACATCCATATTCCGGGCTTCGCGGATAAAATCTTCAACAATCAAAAAATATCCTGGATAGCCTGTATTTTCAATAACGCTTAATTCGAAATCGAGACGTTCTTTAATTTCATCTGTTAATTCAGTGTAGCGTTTTTTAGCGCCTTCATAGGTTAGGTGACGTAAATAAGCATTTTCACCACGTTTGCCTTTATCATGTAGATCTTCCTCATGTTTAAATTCGTCAGGTATATCAAAAGCAGGTAACAAGACATCTCTTGCCAATTCAAAAGGTTCAATTTTATCAACAACCTCTTGAATATTGGAAATGGCATCTGGCAAGTCCTTAAAGAGCTTTTTCATCTCTTCAGACGACTTGAAATAATACTCTTGATTAGGCATTCCGTAACGGTATCCACGCCCACGACCTATTGGCGTAGCTTGCTTTTCACCATCTTTTACACACAATAAAATATCATGCGCATTGGCGTCTTCCTTATTACAGTAATAAGTGTTGTTCGTGGCCACTAACTTGATCTCATGTTTTCGAGCAAAATCTACCAGCACCGGATTTACACGGTTTTCGTCCTCTTGGTTATGGCGCATCAACTCAATATAAAGATCGTCACCAAATTCTGCTTTCCACCAAAGCAATGCTTCTTCTGCTTGATTCTCACCAACATTCAAGATCTTGCTCGGCACCTCTCCATAAAGGTTACCCGTGAGCACAATTAAATCTTCTTTATACTGTTGAATCAGTTTTTTATCGATTCGGGGCAAATAGTAAAATCCATCCACAAAGGCATGAGATGACAATTTGGCTAAATTATGGTAGCCTCTTTTATTTTTTGCGAGTAACACAATTTGGTAACCGTTATCTTTTCTGCTTTTATCCGTATGGTCTTCGCATACAAAGAACTCACAACCCAAAATTGGTTTGATAATCTTTTCTTTTGGAGTTTCACCGCGCTCTTCAGCCGTTTTGTTTCTAGCTTCAACTCCTCGGTTATGATTGCTTACTGCTTTCATAAAATGAAAAGCTCCCATCATATTGGCATGATCTGTCAACGCCACTGCTGGCATATTTTGCCGTGCCGCGGCCGCCACTAAATCAGCAATACTAATAGTAGATTGCAAGACAGAAAATTGGGAATGGTTGTGCAAATGTGCAAATTCAACCTCTTTTAATTCTTTAATATTTTGAGCGATCTCCGTTTTAGATGGCTCATCAGCTTCTTGTAGGGCTTCAATCTGTTTCTTGATTTTAGCGCTCTCCGCTTTTAGGTTAATATGTTTTAACCCAATTAGCTGAATTGTTTCTGGATTCTCACGAGTGAAATTTTCAAAATAATCTGCAGGTGCATCCAATTGCTCCACAGTATACTCTTTACGCCTTACCAATTCTAAAAAACAACGCGTAGTTGCCTCCACATCCGCTGTTGCATTATGGGCTTCTGCAAAAGGTTGATTGAATAAAAATTGGTGGAGTTCCGTTAAGGTTGGCAATTTAAACTTTCCATAGCGCCCTCCTGGCAATTGACATAAACTAGCGGTATGTTCTGTACAGGTATCCAAAACCGGAAGTTCCTGCAAAACATTCTCAACATTTTCACGGTAAAATTCCGCACCCATGATATTCAAGTCAAACCCCACGTTCTGACCCACTACAAACTTGGCTTTGGCCAAGGCGGCGTTAAACTTTTCTAAGACTTCTACCAAAGATACCCCTTGTTGCTGTGCTAGTTCAGTGGAAATCCCGTGAATTTTCTCAGCATCATAAGGAATATTAAAACCTTCAGGTTTTACCAAATAATCCTGATGCTCAATACAGTTGCCCATGGCATCATGCAATTGCCAAGCAATTTGTATACATCTTGGCCAATTGTCAGTATCGCTAAGAGGTGCGTCCCAACGTTTTGGTAATCCTGTAGTTTCAGTATCGAAAATTAAATACATGCGTTGTAATCTGTAAATGGTAAGTTATTTAATGCTAATGTCGTTTTCTTCTTTAAAATCTGACAGTCTCGATCACTTTTGATAGTATAAAAAAATATCCCTGCAGTAGTGACGTAATCCTAATCTCATTGCTCTCAGTCTAGAATGTCTTCTAGCGCTAAAATCAATCGTATTGACTATCAAAACATTAAAAATTGATTTTTTTCAAAAGAAAAGTTTTTAAAATTACATATAATTAACGCCTTTTTGAAATGAAAGTTATGAACAGTTCAAATAATATAATATGTTGGTGTTATCAACCAATCACGTCAGATTAGAACGAAGCAATCTGAGTTATTTTATAGCTTTTTGCCGAAAACACCTATAAATTTAACCTGCCTAAAAGGACAAAAATTCCTCCAATATTTTTAATCCACTAATATAAAGCGCAATAAATATCAAAAGGCTCTTACTCATTACGTTGAAAATCACAAAAAAAGCGTCATTATTTGCAACAAACTATTCATGAATACAAATTTTGTAGTATCTTTGCGCCCGCCTTAATGACATAAATTGTTTATGTCGGGCAGGCATTTATTAATAATAGAGGTCGCGAACCTCACTAATTAATTATTTATGGCAGTAAAAATTAGATTACAAAGACGCGGAAAAAAAGGGAAACCTTATTTCTGGATTGTTGCAGCTGATGCACGATCAAAAAGAGATGGTAAATACTTAGAGAAAATCGGTGCTTACAATCCTACCACAAATCCAGCAACAATTGAATTAAATGTTGATGATGCTGTAAAATGGCTTCAAAATGGTGCACAACCTACTGATACGGCAAGAGCAATTTTGTCTTACAAGGGTGCCATGTTGAAAAATCATCTTGCAGGTGGTGTCAGAAAAGGTGCTTTAACTGAAGAACAAGCAGAGGAGAAATTCGCAGCTTGGTTAGATGAAAAAGCAAACAAAGTAGACGCTAAGAAAGACGGTTTGGCTAAAGCGCAAGCAGATGCTAAAGCTAAGGCTCTTGAAGCTGAAAAAGAAGTAAATGCAAAACGTGAAGCTGAAGCTGCAAAGCTTGTTGCTGATGCCGAAGCTGCTGAAGCGGCCGCAAATGCTCCTGCTGAGGAAGCAACTGATGTTGAAGCTACTACTACTGAAGAAGCTGCAGCTGATGACGCTGAAACAAAAACAGAAGAATAAAGAATTTATTTTTTATACTTTTAAACTCCGATATGACCTATCGGAGTTTTTTTGTGAAATAGCATTCTTTTTTGAAGAAAAAAAAATGCGTAATTAAACAAATCCTGCCTTTTGGCGAGATCTTATGATTAGTTTTGCACATTCCCTCTTTTTAGAAGGACCTTGTTGTATACATCAAGTTAAAGACTTAACAAAAAAAAAGAACCGATGTTAAAAAAAGACTGCTTCTACGTTGGCAAAATTGTAAAAAAATACAGTTTTAAAGGAGAATTATTGATAAAATTAGATACCGATGAACCAGAGATCTATGAAGATATGGAATCGGTTTTTGTTGAGCTTCGCAATAATCTGGTGCCGTTTTTCATTGAATCATCCCAATTGCACAAATCAGAATTGTTGCGCATCAAATTTGAAGATGTCGATACTGAGCAGGATGCAGATGCCCTTTTAAAATCTGATATTTATCTACCTCTAGAATTTCTGCCTAAACTTGAAGGCAACAAGTTCTATTTTCATGAGATTATCGGGTTTACCGTTGAGGATGTCAATTTTGGAACGGTGGGTATTGTTAAATCGGTCAACGATACTACAGCACAGGCACTTTTTGAAATAGACCGCGATGGAATTGAAATTTTGATTCCGCTTAACGATGCTTTTATCAAAAACGTGGATAAACAAAATAAACTAATTGTGGTAGACACGCCTGAAGGCTTAATAGATCTTTACTTACAATAACCAATCGTTTTCTATGCAGCCATTTCAATTTAAACAATTCGCGGTCAACCAAAACCGTTGTGCCATGAAAATTGGTACCGATGCGGTGTTGCTTGGCGCATGGACTTCTTTGGAAGCGAAACCATTTTCTATCTTAGATATTGGCGCTGGCACTGGAATTCTCGCATTGATGATGGCCCAGCGCAGCACAGCCGAACTTATTGATGCCATAGAAATTGATGATGCTGCGTATGAACAATGTGTAGACAATTTTGAGCAATCGCCTTGGGCTGATCGACTGTTTTGCTATCACGCGGCTTTAGATGAGTTTGTAGAAGACCTATTGGATGAAGAGTCTGGGATGGATGATTCTTATGACTTGATTATTTCCAACCCCCCTTTTTACACCGATACCTACAAAAGCGATAACGAGCAACGTGACATGGCTCGGTTTGCTGATGCCATGCCCTTTAGACAGCTTATTGAAAGTGTGTCCAAATTACTTTCTGAAAAAGGCCTGTTTTCAGTAATAATTCCTTTTTCAGAGGAGAAGGATTTTATTGTTTTGGCTTCTAAGGAACACTTATACCCCCAACGCATATTAAGGGTGAAAGGCACCCCCGACTCTGAAATAAAACGCAGTTTAATTGAATTTTCATTTGATGAAACTGTAGTCCAGCCCCAAGAATTGATTATCGAAACCTCTAGGCATCAATACACTGCCCACTATATTGCACTTACAAAAGACTTCTATCTCAAAATGTAATTTTAAATTGTGAACTGATAACGATTTCGTTACTTTTGTGTTTGACAAAAATTAAATTCAAAAGCATGAAGCCAGATTTGTTCCAAGCCCCAGACTATTACAATATAGATGAGTTGCTAAATGACGAACACCGTTTAGTACGTGATGCCGCAAGAGAATGGGTAAAACGAGAAGTATCTCCAATAATTGAGGAGTATGCCCAAAAAGCAGAATTTCCAAAACAAATCATAAACGGACTTGCTGAAATTGGCGCTTTCGGACCTTATATTCCTGCAGAATATGGTGGTGCCGGACTAGACCAAATTTCTTACGGATTGATTATGCAAGAAATTGAGCGTGGTGATTCTGGTGTAAGAAGTACGGCCTCCGTCCAATCATCATTAGTCATGTATCCTATATGGAAATATGGCAACGAAGCACAGCGTCAGAAATACCTCCCAAAACTTGCAAGTGGCGAATGGATGGGCAGCTTTGGGTTAACAGAGCCTGACCACGGTAGCAACCCTGCAGGAATGACCACTAATTTTAAGGATATGGGCGACCATTACCTTTTAAATGGAGCAAAAATGTGGATTTCTAATGCGCCTTTTTGTCAAGTGGCAGTGGTATGGGCCAAAAATGAAGAAGGTCGTATTCACGGCTTGATTGTGGAGCGTGGCATGGAAGGGTTTACGACGCCTGAAACACATAACAAATGGTCGCTAAGAGCTTCTGCAACTGGGGAACTTATTTTTGATAACGTTAAGGTTCCTAAAGAAAATTTATTGCCAAACAAATCAGGATTGGGCGCACCACTTGGTTGCTTAGATTCTGCGCGTTATGGTATTGCTTGGGGAGCGATTGGTGCAGCAATGGATTGTTATGACACAGCGTTAAGATACAGCAAAGAACGTATGCAGTTTGGCAAACCAATTGGCCAGTTTCAATTGCAACAAAAGAAATTGGCTGAGATGATAACTGAAATCACCAAAGCACAATTGTTAGCATGGCGATTAGGGGTGATGAGAGAAAACGGAACCGCCACTTCAGCACAAATCTCAATGGCTAAACGCAATAATGTGGATATGGCTATAACTATTGCTCGAGATGCACGTCAAATGTTAGGCGGCATGGGGATAACTGGTGAATATAGTATTATGCGCCATTCCATGAATCTTGAAAGCGTTATTACTTATGAAGGCACTCATGATATCCATTTGTTGATAACGGGATTAGATGTTACCGGTCTAAATGCTTTCAAATAGCAAACTGTTCAAATTTTGTAACTTGATAAAACACACTTACTTTAATACTAAAATGCTTCTCTGATGAGAAGCATTTTTTTTATTTTAATATGAATACAACATAGTGTTAGTCTCTTATAGCATGCTTAAGATTCTGGAGCTAATATTACTTCTAAACCTTCCATTTCAGTAGTTATTTGAATTTGACACCCCAATCTCGAATTATCCTTAACATAAAATGCCTCTGACAGCATTGCTTCTTCATCATCTTGCATTTCCGGTAGCTCCGTATCACTCACCACATAACATTGGCAAGAAGCGCACATGGCCATACCACCGCAAACGCCAATAGTACCTTCGGGTGCAAGCTCATAACTCCTCACAACCTCCATCAAATTCATGGCCATATCAGTTGGTGCTTCTATAGTGTGTACAACACCTTCCCTATCGGTAATTTTTATGGTAATATCTTGTTCCATTATTAATCAATTGCTTTTACAACTTGCTTTGGCGCCTCTTTACGGGTTCCATCAAAGCCATTAACCCCACTAACTGTTGTGTATTTTAAAACGTATTTTTTACCCGGATTGATAATTTGATAAGCCGCTTGACACATCAAAGTTGCTTCGTGAAAACCACATAAAATCAGTTTCAACTTACCTGGATAGGTATTGACATCGCCAATGGCAAAAATGCCGGGAACGTTGGTTTGATAATCCAAGGCGTTATTGACGACAATTGCGTTTTTTTCAATTTCAAGCCCCCAATTGGCAATTGGTCCTAATTTAGGAGACAATCCGAATAATGGGATAAAATGATCGCATTTTACCTCAAATTCCTTTTCGATATTTTTAGATTGTGCTACCACTACGGCTTCCACTTTATGATCTCCCATTACATTAATCACTTCAGCTGGCGTAATCAGATTTATTTTACCCTGATTTTTTAATTCCTGAACCTTATCAACAGAATCTAAAGCACCTCTAAATTCATTACGACGATGGATCAACGTAACCTCAGAAGCAATATTAGAAAGGAAAATGCTCCAATCTAACGCCGAATCGCCACCACCAGAAATTACCACACGTTTGTCGCGGTACATTTCTGGATCTTTAATAAAATACTCAACCCCTTTATCTTCAAAATAGCCAATATTATCAATTAAAGGTTTGCGCGGTTCAAAACTTCCCAGCCCACCAGCAATTGCAACTACCGGCGCCTGATGTTTTGTGCCCTTATTTGTCGTAACGATAAAACTGCCGTCCTCTTGTTTTTCTATTGTCTCGGCACGTTCACCTAACGTAAATCCAGGTTCAAACTGTTTACATTGCTCCATAAGATTATCTGTCAAATCTCCTGCTAATATTTCAGGAAAGCCAGGAATATCATAAATCGGTTTTTTAGGATAAATTTCAGAACATTGACCCCCAATTTGTGGTAAGGCGTCAATAAGATGGCATTTTAACTTTAGTAATCCGGCCTCGAACACAGCAAATAATCCTGTTGGTCCAGCACCTATAATAAGTATATCTGTTTTAATCATATATAAACCCGAAAAAAGGGGTGACTCATTTAATTCAACTTCATTTTAGAATACAATAATCCAATTAATACAGCTTACATATTATGATATCAATCATAATGACTAATTGATGGGATTGTTGTAAAACACTGTAATATTTTGTTGATAACAATAGCTATTAAACTTCAACATTGATAACCTGTTCAATTTGTGGCGCGTATTTTTTTATGGTCATCTCTACTCCTGATTTTAAGGTCATTTGGTTAACAGAACAACCCACACAGGCACCTTCTAACTGCACTCTGACCAACCTATCATCTTCAATGGATAGCAATGCAATATCGCCCCCATCACTTTGAAGAAAAGGACGTATTTCATCAAGCGCTTTTTCAACATTCAATCTCAATTCTTCAGTTGTCATGTGTATTATTTTAGGGTAGTTAAAAGACTAGGTAGTTTATTTTTTAACAGCTGAACAACCAGCCATAGTAGTAATTTTAATAGCTTCAGTTGGTGGCAAATTGTCATTTCGTCTCACCACTTCTTCTACAACATTTTGAGTTATTTTTTCAAAAGCCATTTGCAAGGGTGTTGCCGTTTGCATTGCTGCAGGACGGCCCACATCACCCGCCTCACGAATGCTTTGCACCAAAGGAATCTCTCCTAAAAATGGCACTTTTAAATCTTCAGCCAAATGTTTAGCACCCTCTTTTCCGAAGATATAATATTTATTTTCCGGCAATTCTTCAGGCGTAAAATAGGCCATATTTTCAATAATACCCAGTACCGGCACATTAATGCTTTCTTGCTGAAACATTGCAACACCTTTCTTGGCATCAGCTAGGGCGACATTTTGTGGCGTACTCACAATTACTGCTCCAGTAATAGGTAATGATTGCATGATGCTCAAATGGATATCTCCAGTTCCTGGCGGCAAATCAATCAGCATAAAATCCAATTCTCCCCAATGCGCATCAAAAATCATTTGATTTAAAGCTTTGGCCGCCATAGGGCCGCGCCATACTACTGCCTGACCTGGCTGCGTAAAGAATCCTATGGACAAAATCTTAACACCATAATTTTCTACCGGTTTCATTTTAGATTTTCCATCTATGTTTACTGCCATAGGACGCTCTTGTTCCACATCAAACATAATAGGTGTCGAAGGCCCATAAATATCGGCATCAAGGATACCTACTTTAAAGCCCATTTGTGCCAAAGTCACTGCCAAGTTTGCAGTTACTGTAGATTTACCAACGCCACCTTTGCCCGATGCAACCGCAACGATATTTTGAATTCCAGGAATCGCTTTCCCTTTAATACTGTTAGTTAAAGATTTTGCAGGCGCTTCAACTTTTACATTGACCGTTATTTTGGCCTTTTCGTAAACTTTATCATGAATAACTTTCATGATTTCAACTTCTGTCTTTTTCTTGGCCTGCAGACTTGGGTTTGTAATGGTAATATCTACAATGACTTCGTCTGCAAAGGTTACCACATTTTTAACGGCACCACTCTCCACCATATTCTGACCTTCACCTGGGGCCGAAATGCTTTCGAGGGCTTTATAAATATCTTGTTTATGTAATTTCATGGTTTTAAGATGCTAAAAAATGAAAGCACAGCAATGATTTAGCAAGTCATTACGATTTCTTTCATTCTATTAATTAAGAATCATTCTAAAGTGCAAATATAATTAATATTGATGGAAGAATGAAGCTAGCAACACGAAGATTTCAATAGCTAGATTGAGGAATTCTATGGATTTCAAATATATAGACTAAGGCAATCTTTATTCAGGATTTGAGGTCTAAAACCTTAAAGTTCCTCTCGTGGATCCCAAAAGACGGTATCAAATTGTTGCACTTGATTGTCCTCAATAATGACGCCTTCACTTTCCAGCAATTGCTGCATTAAATTTGTTCCTTCAAAATGATGTTTGCCTGTCAGCAGTCCTTTCCTATTTACAACACGATGCGCTGGAACATCTTTAGCCACTGAGCCTATCAAGGCGTAACCTACCATTCTTGCACTTCTTGCTGCGCCTAAATAATTGGCAATTGCTCCATAGCTCGTTACCCGCCCAAATGGTATTTGTTTTACCACTTCATACACCTTATCAAAAAAATTGAGGGTTTCCGGCTTCATAATTCCCTTATGATATTGATCAGTGTTACAATCGCGATAATTCCTGTTATAGAACCAATGATGTAATTCATGTTTTTCTGGGATGTCATTTTATTGTTCTTGAATTTATCGAAGAAAAAAATATACATATATAACATTACGAAAGTGCCACATACGGCACCGGAAACATAAGAGATAATCATGCTCCTATTAAATTCCAACCAGCCAAAAGAAGCCAAGGTTATGGTCATATAGGCCTGATATGGAATTGGAAACACATTAATAGCTGATAAAAATATCCCGTGGAAAAATCGGCTATGCTTACTTTTCGATTCTCTATCTATTTCCGTTTTGGATGTTGCCTTAGCAATGAGAAGATAATACACCGTAATTAGTATAAAAATAACTAGCGCCACCCGTTGCAATACTTTTACCACATCAGGATGATTGGTCAAATACCGAGCAAACATGGCGGCTATGTAAGTTTGCAAAAATACAATAACACATACACCAATAGAGAACATAATGCCCCTGACGTGACCTTCCTTGAGACTTATTTTTGCAGCTGTCATATTCAGCAATCCGGGTGGGATAACACCTACAAGGGCGATAATCATCCCGAGAAGAAATATGACAGTAATATTCAAGGTTATTTAATTTTAAATCTAATATAGGTAATTGCTTTATTCTTTTCTAAATACTGACCTTCATAATAGGTTTGAATCTCAGTAACCTCAGCGGGACTCCCTTCTTGTTTATAAACATTATGGTTGGCATATTGCACCTCGTGGCCAGCGCCATGCAATAAGCCTAAAGTATAACCATGCATAAACTCACTATCTGTTTTTAGGTGCACCACACCTTCTGGTTTTAGTATTGATTTATAGCGTTCTAAAAATGTAGCATTGGTCATCCGATGCTTGGTACGCTTATATTTTATCTGAGGATCAGGAAAGGTTATCCAAATTTCATCAACTTCATTTTGCCCGAACGCATGATCAATAAGCTCAATTTGTGTCCTTAAAAATGCAGCATTAGGAATGCCCTCTTCAATCGCTGTTTTTGCACCTCTCCAAAAACGAGCGCCTTTTATATCGATTCCGATAAAATTTTTATTAGGATAGCGTTTTGCAAGTTCAATGGTATATTCTCCTTTTCCACAACCAAGTTCCAACACAAGCGGATAATTATTTTTAAATACTTTGGAATTCCAGTTGCCTTTTAATTGAAACGCCGCATTAACCAATTCGTCCCGCGTTGGCTGATAAACATTGGAAAACGTTTCATTTTCTCTAAATCTTTTAAGTTTATTCTTACTTCCCACTCTTTTGTTATTTCTATTTTCTTATTCAATATCTCAAATTGGATGCTATCCTATTTTGCAGTCTCCTAAGCGTTGGCAAAATTAAGGAAATATATGGAAGCCATTATATTCTTATCTTTATATGTTACAAGAAGTTTTAAATGTTAGTCAAAATTTCACGAGGGTTGCAGCGGCATCCTCTTTTTTATACGACCTTAATATTCTTAATTTGTATAGACAAAAAAAAGATGCATCGGAAAAACCGGACCACCAACAAAGCGCTTACGCATAATGTGGTTGTTCATATATAAAAGATGAATAAAAAACTATTAATTGCACCACTCAACTGGGGCTTGGGTCATGCGGCACGTTGCATCCCAATTATTGAAGCTCTGCTGGAACATTATTACACACCAGTTATTGCGAGTGACGGCGCGGCACTAGCACTCCTCAGAAAAGAATATCCTGATTTAGAATACGTTATATTGCCATCGTATAACATTACTTATGCAAAACAGGGAAAACGTCTCAAATGGAAGCTTTTGTTTAGTGCGCCCAAGATTGTTAGGGCAATTTATTTAGAACATCAAGCTTTAAAACGCATTCTAATTACTCACAAAATTGATGGAATTATTTCAGATAATAGATTTGGGTTGCACCATAAGGGTTTACCCTCCGTATTTATTACGCATCAACTACGGGTATTAAGTGGCAGTACTACTTGGTTGAGTACTGCCCTGCATCAAAGGATTATTAAAAAATTTGATATTTGTTGGGTTCCTGATTATTCTGATAAACCTAATTTAAGCGGACGGATGGGACATGTAGACCAATTGGGTTTGAATGTAAAGCATATTGGTCCTTTAAGCCGATTTCAGAAATTAACCATGCCATATGAGTATGAGGTGATGGTCCTATTATCAGGGCCTGAGCCACAGCGCGGAATATTAGAGCGCCAATTACTCTCTACGTTCAAAGCATATCAGGGTGAAGTTCTTTTTGTGAGGGGTGTCATAGAAAAACAACAAACATGTGCCATTTCTAAACATATGACGCTCTACAATTACATGACCTCATCACAGCTCGAAAAAGCACTTAATGCTAGTAAATTGGTTGTAGCACGCTCAGGCTACACGACCATTATGGATTTAGAGAAATTGGAGAAAAAAGCCTTTTTCATTCCTACGCCTGGACAGCCTGAACAGGAATATTTAGCAACATTGATGCTGGAGAATAAATGGGCTCCAAGCTGTAAACAGGAAGATTTTAGTTTAGAAAAATTAGGGGATCTTGAAGATTATGATGGATTTAAACCTAAAGATCAGAAAACTACCTTCAAAGAATTATTGCGCTTTTTCGAGGGTAAATGAGAATTCACTACCCACACTCAGTTCACTTTCAATATAAATTTTTTCATCGTGTGCCTCAATGATATGCTTTACAATAGCCAAGCCCAAACCGGATCCACCTTCTTTTCGAGACCCACTTTTATCAATTCTATAAAACCGTTCAAAAAGACGCGGAATATTGGCTTTAGCAATGCCCTCACCATTATCAGTTACTCTGACAATTACCTTGTTCTTAATTAAATTTTCGATACTAATTTCAGTCGTTCCTTTAAATCGGCCATATTTAATGGAATTGACAACAAGATTGGTCAAGACTTGACGGATGCGTTCTTTATCAGCTTTTACCAAAATTGGATTGGGATATACCATATCAAAAGTAAGTGTGATTTTCTTCTTGGCAGATTTCATTTCCAGTAAATCGAAAACACTGGCTACCAACTCTACAATATCAAAGGTTTCAATATTTAAACTTAAATCGCCTACTTCCAATTTAGTTATCATGTCCAAATCCTGAACGATATAGATCAATCGCTCTACCCCCTTATTGGCTCTCTCAAGATATTTTTCTCTCAACTTTTCATTATTCATAGCGCCGTCTAGCAAGGTTAACACATAGCCTTGTACGGTAAATAATGGCGTTTTCAACTCGTGGGAAACATTACCTAAAAATTCTTTTCGGTACTCCTCTCGTACCTTAAGGGTTTCTATTTCAAGTTTCTTATCTTTTGCAAACTTATCAATTTCCTGAGTAAGTGTTGCCATATCAGTAGTAATAGGCTGTTTACGCAAAGACGCTGATTCTAGTAAGGTCAAATCGTCATATATTTTTTTGACCCGTCTGTATATAAACCGTTCTACGCGGTATTGAATGATTAAAAAGGATATAATGTAACAAAACGTAAAAAAGCCCAATAAAATGCCCACGTTAAATGCTTTCGAGACAAAAAGCACGGCAGCAATAAGCACAGTGTTGATCAGCGTGATGTAGAAAGCTGTCTTAACCGCAAACTTATATGACTTTTTAATAGTTGTTTTCATTAATCCACAAACTTATAGCCTACACCCTTAACAGTTTTGAAACAGTCGTCGCCAATTTTTTCACGGAGTTTCCGAATATGGACATCAATAGTTCTCCCGCCTACAACAACTTCATTACCCCAGACTTTCTCGAGAATTTCTTCTCGTTTGAATACCTTATTAGGCTTGGTTGCTAACAAAGATAGTAATTCGAACTCCTTTCGTGGCAATATAATCTCTTCGCCTTTATTTGAAATTTTATATTCTTCCCGGTTGATTATCAATCCACCAATCTTTAATATATCCTCAGATGGCTCCTCATTTTTTATTCGTCTTAAAAGGGCTTTCACTTTACTGGTCAGGACTTTTGGCTTGATAGGCTTTGTAATATAATCATCAGCACCAACATCAAAACCAGCCATTTGAGAATAGTCTTCGCCTCTTGCTGTCAGAAAGGTGATGATTGTATTGCTGAGTTCAGGAATTTTCCGAATTTGTTCACAAGCTTCAATCCCATCCATTTCTGGCATCATTACATCCAATATGATGAGATGTGGACGTTCCTTTTTGGCTTTCTTAACTGCTTGGACACCATTATCTGCAGTTATAATTTGATACCCCTCCGTGGAGAGGTTGTAACCAATTATTTCTAAAATATCTGGTTCATCATCAACCAATAGTATTTTTATATCCTTTTTCTTCATATGTGCTTTTCGATAATATAAGGTAAAGATAGAACTATTAACAGATAGATTAAAAACTCTCAATATTCATAACATTATCATAACGCAGAGGAAACATTATAATAGCATGTCGTTTAAAAATAATTGTTTAACGAGTATTTGGTACAAGTTTTGTATTAATTTAGTACTTTTAATAAAAAGATTCTATTTGATGAAAAATTACCTTTTAATGCTTTTTTTGATGATAGGCCTCTCTTTTGGCGCAACTGGTGTTGCGCAAACAACTGCAACGGCGAGCACTATAACAACTGACCATACAGACCTGGTCATTTACCCAAACCCTGTAAGTAATGGAAAAATTTATATTACTACAAAACAAAACTTGACCAAAGAGGTGGAAATCTTTGATGTTTTGGGTAAAAAAATACTTTTCCATACACTTTATGGTAAAGAATTAAATATCTCTAGATTAAATCCCGGTATTTATATTATAAAGATAAAAGAAGGCAGCATTTCAACTACTAGAAAATTAGTGGTGCGATAATAAAATATTTCGTCAATTAACTATTCAATAAAGTTGAGCCACTCAAAGATTAATGAGTGAGCTACAGTTTCAAAATATTATAAAAGCGTTACGCAATTTGGGTAACGCTTTTTTTATTTTCTATATTTTTGCGGTATGATTAGAATGGAAACCGTTTTTGATATTCAGACCCAGGCCGATTTTGAGTTGGCAAGTTTGGAAGTTTTTAAATACCAATTTGAAAACAATCCTGTGTACCGTTCATTTTGCGATTTATTATACATTCACCCAAGTGCAGTAACCAAATTAGAAGAGATACCATTCTTACCCATACAATTCTTCAAGTCTCATAAAATATTAAGTTGCACGCAACCAGTGCAGCGCACCTTTACAAGTTCAGGCACAACTGGAACGTTGCCCAGTCAACACCATGTTACAGATATTCAGATATACGAAAAAAGTTTCAGGCGGGCATTTTCCCATTTCTATGGCCCTATAGAAGATTATGTGGTACTCGCTTTGTTGCCTTCTTATTTGGAACGCGAGGGGTCGTCACTGATTTATATGGTGGATGATTTCATTGCGCATTCGCAACACCCTGAAAGTGGGTTTTATCTTGATAATCTGTCAGAACTAAAAGACCTCCTGATCACTTTGGATGCAGATGGCAAAAAGGTATTGCTCATAGGGGTTTCATTTGCGCTTTTAGACCTCATAGAATCCTATCAATTTCAGTTACAGCATACCATAATTATGGAAACTGGTGGCATGAAAGGTAGACGAAAAGAACTGGTCCGAAAGGAGCTTCACACCATCTTAAAAAAAGGTTTTGGGGTAAATGCCATTCATAGTGAATATGGCATGACGGAATTATTAAGTCAAGCCTACTCTAAAGGTCAAGGTATTTTTGAATGTCCAAAATGGATGCAAATTATTATTAGAGACCCTGAAGATGCCCTAACTATACTGCCATATGGAAAAACTGGAGGTGTTAATGTCATTGACCTGGCAAATGTCAATTCGTGCGCATTTATAGCCACTCAAGACTTAGGAAAAGTATTGCCAAAAGGTCAATTTGAAATAATAGGTCGCTTTGACAACTCAGATATCAGAGGCTGCAATCTTATGGTATTATAAAACTATGTTAAAGTGTGTAATGCTAAACACGTACAGACGACTAACCCAATACCTAAAAAACTGACTTTCTGGGAAACCAGAAAAAGTATTCTATAATTGAAGAAGAAAAGTTTTTAAGTTGATTGGTTGGTTTTTTAAACGCCTGATTGAAGTTTACTTCGTCAGGCGTTTTTTATGAATTGAAAATTTTTGTAGACCTAGCCTAAGCGTTCACTTTAATAATATAAGTGTTTTTTTTGCCCTTATTTAAAATGATGTATTTTCCATTTATAAGATCTTCAGCAGACAATATATAATCTTCTTTAACCTTTTCTTTATTCACTGCAACTGAATTTTCTTTAAGTGCTCTACGAGCCTCCCCGTTGGAGTTCAGGAAATTGGTTTTGGCCGCCAACGCGGCAATCATATCGACACCCTCATCAAATTCTGCTTTTGAAATCTCCGCTAGGGGCACACCTTCAAAAACTTCCAAAAACATGGCTTCATTTAAAGTTTTAATATCTTGCTTAAAACTGCTGCTAAACAAAATATTGGAGGCTCTTTCTGCATTTTCATAGTCGTCTTTAGAGTGTACAAATGTAGTCACTTCTTCGGCTAATCGTTTTTGCAGTACACGCAAATGTGGTGCTTCTTTATGTTTAGCAATTAAGTTTTCGATAGTTTCTTTATCCAAAAAGGTAAAAATCTTAATGTATTTTTCGGCATCCTCATCACTAGTATTCAACCAAAATTGATAAAATTTATAGACAGAGGTCTTATCAGCATCTAACCAAATATTTCCACCTTCACTTTTTCCAAATTTAGAGCCATCAGCCTTTGTAATTAACGGACAGGTCATGGCATAGGCTTTTACCTCTTCGCCAACATTCATACGCCTTACCAATTCCGTTCCGGTGGTGATATTACCCCATTGGTCACTACCACCCATTTGCAAGACCACATTTGCGTGCTTGTGCAAATGGTAAAAGTCATAGCCTTGAATCAATTGGTAAGTAAATTCAGTAAAAGACATTCCTACACTACCTTCTTCACCAGAAAAGCGCTTTTTAACTGAATCTTTAGACATCATATAGTTAACCGTTATACGCTTACCAACATCTCTGGCAAAATCTATAAAGGAGAAGTCCTTCATCCAATCATAGTTATTTACCAATACTGGCGCATTTTTCTCTTTGGAATCAAAATTTAAGAATCGAGACAATACAGATTTTATACCTGCCACATTTTTTGCCAGTGCTTCTTCATCAAGCAAATTGCGCTCATCACTCTTACCTGAAGGGTCACCAATCATTCCTGTGGCACCACCAACCAACGCATAAGGCTTGTGTCCTGCCTTCTCCAAATGAACTAACAAAATTATTGGCACTAAGCTTCCAATATGCAAGGAGTCAGAAGTAGGGTCAAAGCCAATATAGGCACTCGTCATTCCTTTATTAAGTTGGTCTTCGGTTCCGGGCATGATATCGTGAACCATTCCTCTCCAGCGTAAATCTTCTACAAATGCGTTTGTCATGTATTCTTTTTATTAATTTTTCAACTGTGCCGCAAAGATAAACATCAGTGGAGAATTAGGAATTAATATCTAATAATTCTTTAATTTAGTCACATGATATTAGTTACAGGAGGTACAGGATTAGTCGGTTCACATTTACTTTTTAAAGTATTGCAAACCAACGATAAAGTAAAAGCAATCTACAGAAGGGAACAAAAGTTAGAATTGGTAAAAAAAGTCTTTTCATACTATACAAAAGACGTTGCTTCAATGTATAATAGAATTGAATGGCTAGAAGCGGACATAACAGATGTGCCAGCTTTAACAGAGGCCTTTAAAGATGTCGACTATGTTTACCACTGTGCCGCTTTTGTGAGTTTTGAACCTGACAAATACAAACAACTTCGTAAGATTAATATTGAGGGCACTGCAAATGTGGTAAATCTTTGCATATCCAACCAAATTAAAAAATTATGCTATGTAAGCTCTATAGCTACCATTGGGCATCATCGAGATGCGCAACACGCCATAACAGAAGATACATTTTGGAATCAGGATGATGATAACAGTATTTATGCCATCACAAAATACGGTGCCGAAACTGAGGTATGGCGGGGCACTCAAGAGGGTGTTGATGCGGTAATTGTAAATCCGGGAATAATTATTGGACCTGGATTTTGGAATAGCGGTGGCAGCAGTAGCCTTATAAAAAAAGTATATCAGGGCATGCCTTATTATACCACTGGAGTAACGGCTTATGTTGATGTAATTGATGTTGTTGAAGCAATGCTTCAGCTTATGCAAAGTGACATCAAAAATGAGCGTTTTATTGTCATTTCAGAAAATTTATCATTCAAAGACTTTTTACATCAAACTGCCACGGCTTTAAACGTAAAACCAGCATCAAAAAAAGCCTCTAATTTTATATTAGCTTTGGGTTGGCGATTGGATTGGTTGCGCCATGTCATTACAGGCAAACGCAGACGGCTCTCTAAGCATATGACCAAAAGCGCTCGAAGCATTTCCAATTATGATGCTTCCAAATTAAAAAGCGCTTTAAATTTTCAGTTTAAACCAATGACAACCTCCATACAAGAAACCGCAAAACAGTATTTAGAAGATTTGAATAGGTCAAGTTACTGAGGAAAAGATCGCTCCTGCTCGTTGAGGGTATCCTTTTTTCTTCTGTTGGCGGCATTTATAGAGTCTTGCTTATTCAACTCTTTATAGTTGAGCTCTTCATAGTGATCTTTATTTTTCTCAAGTCTTTTTTTCACACGAGCTAAAATTGCGGTGTATGTCTCAGGATCATATGCATAGTAAGTATTGCTTTGTGCAAATTGCAAGCTGTCTATAGCATACTTATCGTACAAATATTCTAAAGGCACAACCCCATTAGTCTCTAAAATTTTTCTATTGACTCCTTTAGCGGCGTTTAAAATGTACAAATCATACATGATTTCTGACATTTTTTCCTTGTCAATTAAATTTTTAGGTTTTTTGGGTTTATCAATCCCATTACAGCCCACAACCATAAGCACAATTAATATGTACAAAATGCGTTTCATCTGTCAAAGGTTAAACGTTTCCCAGCCTTAACGCCCATAAACTTAAAGTTTTTATAAACTAAAGCGCCGTTAACAAACGTATGGGTAATTCTCGATTTAAACAGCGTATTTTCAAACGGAGACCACCCACATTTATATAGAATGTTATCTTTATTAACGGTCCAAGGACTATTGATATCTACAATGGCCAAGTCAGCATAATATCCTGGCTTTACATAACCACGTTTTTCAACCTGAAATAAAATAGCGGGATTATGACACATCTTCTCCGCAATTTTCTCTAAGCTTATCTTACCATTGTGATAGGCTTCAATCATCGCTACCAATGCGTGTTGAACCAGTGGTCCACCTGATGGTGCTTTCGTATATACATTTTTCTTCTCTTCCAAAGTATGTGGTGCATGGTCTGTTGCAACAACATCAATGCGACCATCCAACAAAGCTCTCCACAACTCCTCACGATCATTAACCGTTTTAACTGCCGGATTCCATTTTATTAGACTTCCTTTTTTCTTGTAGTCTTCATCACTGAACCACAGATGGTGTATACACACTTCTGCAGTGATTTTTTTATCCTTTAAGGGAATTTTATTGGTAAAGAGATGCGTTTCTTTTGCGGTTGATAGATGAAATATATGTAGACGAGCTCCAGTTTTCTTAGCTAATTCAATCGCTTTAGATGATGATATATAACAAGCCTCAGCACTTCTAATATCAGGATGACATTCCATTGGAATATCCTCACCATATTTTTCTAGATGTGCTTCAAGATTCCTTTGAATAGTGGCCTCATCTTCACAATGTACAGAAATTAGCAAATCTGTACTTTTAAATATGTTCTCTAAAACTTCAGTATTGTCTACTAACATGTCTCCGGTAGATGATCCTAAGAACAATTTTAGACCAGCAACGTTTTTAGAATCAACCTTTAAAACTTCATCTAAGTTGGTATTGGTACCGCCAAACATAAAAGAATAATTGGCGTAGGATGAATTGGCTGCAATTTCAAACTTTTCGTCTAATTTTTCAATTGTGGTAGTTTGTGGCACCGTATTAGGCATTTCAATAAAAGATGTGATTCCGCCCGCCACCGCTGCTCTAGATTCAGTTTCAATAGTTGCCTTATGGGTTAGCCCTGGTTCCCTAAAATGCACCTGATCATCTATTACACCAGGAAATACGTAGTTGCCTTCAACATCTATGACTACAACATCAGCTGATTTTGCACTAATGGAAGTGTCGATATCCTTTATAAATTCGCCTTCAATTAGAATATCACCTTCAAAAATGTGCCCCTCATTAACAATTTTAGCATTTTTTATAAGTACTGTTTTTGCTTTCATGTGTATATTTCTATTGTTTTTTAACGGACACATGCTGTTCGCAATTAATCTTTACCTTGGGTGGTGAATTTTTTAGCATGCTCGTTTCATATTACTTGCCAAAAAGGCTTTTAAATTTCATATTTATAACTCCAAAAATCGCCTCGGAAATAATTCCGCCACTCATTTTTGACTTTCCTTTTGCACGATCCGTAAAAATCACAGGGACCTCTACAATGTTAAACCCTTTTAAATGTGCCTTAAATTTCATTTCAATTTGAAAGGCATAACCCACAAATTTGATGGCATCTAAATTAATCGTCTGCAATACCTTCCTTCTATAACAAACAAAGCCTGCCGTTGTATCCTGAATGTCCATTTGTGTGATAAATCGAACATATTTAGAGGCAAAATAAGAAAGTAAAATTCGATTCATTGGCCAATTGACCACATTAACTCCAGTGATGTATCGAGAGCCTATGGCTACGTCAGCACCTTCTACCGCACAGGCATTATAGAGTTTTACCAAGTCATCTGGGTTATGCGAAAAATCGGCATCCATTTCAAAAATATAATCATACTCTCTGGCAAGGCACCATTTAAAACCATCTATGTATGCAGTACCTAGACCCGTTTTATGCTTTCGCTTGAGCAAAAACAAACGATCCGGAAACTCCGCTTGCAAGGCCTCTACTTTATTAGCAGTCAAATCAGGTGAATTGTCATCTACAACAAGAACATTAAATGCTTTCTCTTGCGCAAAAACTGCAATGATAATGGCTTCAATGTTTTCAATTTCATTATATGTTGGAATGATGACAATAGCGTCTTTCATCAGGAAAAAATTTTAGCAAAAGTAAGTTTTTTTAAAAGATTAATTTTATTGAAATGAACAGATAAAATATTCTTTATAATTTAGCGCTATGCTAAGAGACGTCATATCTTACGAATGGTTTACCATTTTTATGGTTTTGGGCCTGATTTTCATTACAATTGCCAAGGTAACTTATACCAATAGGTTTATAGATTTTCTTGGGGTACTGGGAAAATCAAAATATCTGAAAATTTACACTAAAGATCAAAAATTCGTTGATGTTTTTGACGCACTGTTATTTTTAAATCTTACCATATCAATTTCCATTTTTGGTTATCTTTCCTACCTCAGCCTAGAAACTACGAAAACCTTTGAGTTAATAGTGTTTTTGAAGCTTATTTTCGGAATTGGCACCCTATCTGTTATCAAAATATTAGTAGAGCGACTTATTGGTAGTGTGTTTGAAATTGATAATTTAATTGATGCTTATCTCTTTCAAAAAATCAGCTACAAAAATTTTATAGGCTTTATACTTTTACCTATTAACGCCCTGTTATTGTACACTTTACAACCCAACAAATTAATTATCATATCTGTAATTGTATTAGTAATCATTATCAATGTGATAGGTTTTATAAGCTCACTTAAAAAACATCAAAAGACAGTGATTAACAACATATTCTATTTTATTTTGTATCTTTGCACACTTGAAATTGGGCCTTATCTGATTTTGTATAAAATAATTGTAGAATATAAAGCTTAAAACTAACCCAAGCCTATGAAAGTGAAAACAATTTTAGTGTCTCAACCTGAACCTAAAATCGAAAATTCGCCTTACTTTGATCTCCAAGAAAAGCAAAAAGTAAAGATTGACTTCCGCCCATTTATTCATGTAGAAGGTGTTGCTGCAAAAGACGTCAGACACCAAAAAGTTGATCTGACACAATATACTGCTATTATCTTAACCAGCAGAAATTCTGTGGACCATTTTTTTAGAGTGGCTGATGAAATGCGTTTTAAGGTTCCAGACACCCTAAAGTATTTTTGTCAGAGTGAAGCCGTAGCGTTCTATCTTCAAAAATATGTGGTCTATAGAAAACGAAAAATTTATGTTGGCAAACGTAATTTTGAAGACTTGTCTCCTTTGATTAAGAAATATAAGGACGAAAGCTTTTTATTACCAACCACTGATAAATTAAAGGATGAAGTTCCTGCAATCCTTAATGCTTTGAACATTAAGTGGAAAGAAGGCATATTTTACAGGACCGTAATCAGCGATTTGTCTGATTTGGCAGACGTGTATTATGATATTTTGGTTTTCTTTAGTCCTTCAGGAATTGAATCTTTATTCCATAATTTCCCAGATTTTAAGCAAAACGATACTCGTATTGCAGTTTTTGGGAATACTACAGCCAAAGCTGTTGAAGAGCATGGGTTGCGCGTGGATATTTTAGCGCCTACACCAGAAACACCATCAATGACAATGGCGTTGGAAAAATATATTGAAAAAGCAAATAAAGGAAAATAAGCTTCCTTTATAATCATAAAAAAGGCGATTCAAATAAATGAATCGCCTTTTTATATTTAGAGACAAGGTTGCTTAAAACGCATAGCGTTGCGGACCACCTCTTCTGATTTCCTCACTTGCAAAACTTTCAAATTTCTTAAAGTTTTCCCTGAAGGCATTTGTCAACTTAAATGCCGTCTTATAATATGCCTCATCATCATTCCATGTGGTTCTCGGACTCAACACCTCACTAGGCACACCTGGGCATGATCTTGGTTGAGCCACCCCAAATACAGAATGGATATGGTAATCTTCGTACGTATAGTCCTTTAAATCGCCATTCAATACTGCATTTATCATGGCTCTTGTATACTTCAGTTTCATTCGTGTTCCAACACCGTAAGGTCCACCGGTCCACCCCGTATTTACCAACCATACGTTAACACCAGTTTCTTGAATTTTATCACTTAGCATTTCTGCATATTTTGCAGGATGAAGCGGCATAAATGGAGCGCCAAAACACGCTGAAAAGTTTGGAACAGGTTCAACCACACCAGCTTCAGTACCAGCAACCTTTGCCGTATAGCCGGAAATAAAATGATATGCTGCCTGACTTGGAGTCAATTTAGAAATTGGAGGCAAGACGCCAAAAGCATCTGCCGTTAAAAAGAAAATGTTCTTAGGATTTTTTCCAATTGATGGCACCACCGTGTTATCTATATGGTCTAACGGATAACTTACACGGGTATTTTGAGTAATAGATACGTCTTCAAAATCAACCCTACCGTTAGCATCTAAAATGACATTTTCTAAAATAGCACCTCTCTTGATGGCATTAAAGATATCTGGCTCATTTTCTTCACAAAGGTTAATCACTTTTGCATAGCAACCACCTTCAAAATTGAATACGGTATTTTCTTTGGTCCAACCGTGCTCATCATCACCAATTAAACGTCTGCTAGGATCGGCGGACAAGGTCGTTTTTCCTGTACCTGATAAACCGAAGAAAATTGCAGTATCATCATTTTTACCAACATTTGCACTGCAATGCATTGGCAACGTATTTTTAAATACTGGCAAAATAAAGTTAAGAGCTGAGAAAATGCCTTTTTTAATTTCTCCTGTGTAACCAGTGCCTCCAATTAACGCAATTTTTCTTGTAAAATCTAAGATAGCAAAGTTATGCTGGCGCGTTTTATCCACCTTCGGATCTGCCATAAATCCAGGAGCATTTACAATAGTCCACTCAGGAATAAAATTTTCCAATTCCTTTTCTGATGGACGCAAAAACATGTTGTAAGCAAATTGATTACTCCAAGCATACTCATTAATAACTCTGATATTTAATTTGTAATTTTCATCAGCGCAAGCATAGCTATCCCTTACAAAGATTTCTTTTCCTGACAGGTAATCGGTTACTTTATCATATAATTTTTGAAAATCATCTGGATCAAATGCAATATTGACATTTCCCCACCATACACGATCCTTAGTGATCTCATCCTTAACAATAAACCTATCTTGTGGAGACCGTCCTGTAAATTCTCCTGTGTTGATTGCCAGAGCTCCAGAAGATGCTTCAACGCCTTGCCCTTTGGCAATTGCAATGTCATGAAGTCTATCAGGGTGTAATTGGTAATGTACTTCGGCATTTTTAATACCGTAATCATCTAACGAAATCGATTTCGTAGTTTGGGTGTTATTGGCCATAATAATATTGTGTTGTTTGTGGCTACAAAATTAGCAATTATTTTAAAGTATGCACTTCTTTTTAGGATTTATAACGATTCTCTTTTAAAATGCCAATCAGCACTAATATCCAAGCACAAATCAATAAAAGCCCTCCTATTGGTGTGATAAAGCCTATACTTTTAAAATTGATAGCGGTAATTTCCATAGTAGCCAATCCATAGATAGACCCAGAGAAAAAGAGTATCCCAATCACTACTAGATAATAGATAACCTTTTTTATTTTTTCCTGAATTATTCCGGTTGTTCCTAAAAACAATAAAAATAATGCATGGTACATCTGGTAGCGAACGCCAGTTTCAAATGTTTGTTGCGCCTCTAAAGATATCAATTGTTTTAGACCATGTGCCCCAAATGCCCCTAATCCAATTGTGATGATTCCTAAAACCGCAGCTGTGATTAAAATTGTTCTATTCATATTATTATTGTATGCCTTCAATAACCAAATGTTATTTAGTAAATTCGTGGTAATTAATTACAAAACTACTCAAGAAATCCCATTATGCGAAAGATATTAGTTATAGGTTCAGGAAAATCGTCTTCATACCTCATAAAATATTTATTAGAGAAATCCATCCCTGAAAATTTACATATCATTGTTGGCGATATAGACATCCATAATGCCAGCAAACTCATTAATAATCATGAACATGCTCAGGCTATTACACTGGATGTATTTGACAGACAATCACGTCAAAATGCTATTGAAAATGCTGATATAGTCGTTTCTATGCTTCCGGCAAGGTATCATATTGAAGTTGCCAAAGACTGCATTACTTATGGCAAAAATATGGTAACCGCTTCTTACGTAAGCAAGGAGATGGAAGACCTTGATATGGCCGCAAAAAATAAAGGTTTGGTATTTATGAATGAAATTGGGGTGGATCCCGGAATTGATCATATGAGTGCCATGAAGGTTATTGATAGCATCAGAGACAGAGGCGGAAAAATGATTTTATTTGAATCATTTGCCGGCGGATTAGTAGCGCCTGAAAGTGACAATAACCTATGGAATTACAAATTTACCTGGAACCCAAGAAATGTTGTGGTTGCTGGACAAGGTAGTGCTGCAAAGTTTATACAAGAAGGCAATTATAAATATATTCCTTACCACCGATTATTTAGGAGAACAGAGTTTTTAGATGTGGATGGCTATGGCCGCTTTGAAGCTTATGCCAATAGAGATTCTCTCAAATACCAAAGCGCATACGGTTTAGATAGCATCAAGACACTTTATAGAGGTACCATGCGTCGTGTAGGTTTTAGCAGGGCATGGAACGTATTTGTGCAATTAGGAATGACGGATGATAGCTATACCATAGATGACAGTGAAAACATGAGCTATCGCGATTTTGTCAATGCTTTTTTGCCTTATAGCACTACAGATTCAGTTGAACTTAAGTTTAGACTCTCACTTAAAATTGATCAGGATGATATTGTATGGGAGAAGTTTGAGGAATTAGATATTTTTAACCGTAATAAAATGGTAGGCCTTAAAAAAGCTACCCCAGCCCAAATACTCCAAAAAATATTAATGGACAGTTGGACCCTACAAGACCATGACAAAGACATGTTGGTAATGTACCATAAATTTGGCTATGAACTTGATGGAAAAAAACATCAAATTGATTCCACAATGGTTGCGCTTGGCGAAGATATGACATATACAGCAATGGCTAAAACGGTGGGACTACCCGTAGCAATTGCTACTTTAGCCATC
Source organism: Gelidibacter sediminis (assembly GCF_004364975.1). Lineage (GTDB taxonomy): Bacteria > Bacteroidota > Bacteroidia > Flavobacteriales > Flavobacteriaceae > Gelidibacter > Gelidibacter sediminis. The sequence goes on from NZ_SOBW01000007.1 coordinate 638,518, forward strand.
CTTAACGGCACCATTAAAACACCGGGGGTTCAAATTCCGATTACTAAGGAGGTATATGGACCGATCCTGTCAGAATTAGAAGCTTTTGACATTAAATTTACAGAAAAAGACGTGCCTTATTTAGGATACAATCCACTTAATGTATAAGCGGTTTAAGTAATATATCTATATTTAAAAAATTCCGAATATTTCGGGGAGTGTATATGAAAATAGTTAATCAAAACATCCAAATTGATGGTATCGATAAAAAGATCCTGCGAGATTTAATGCAAGACGCTAGGACCCCAATTTTGGAAATTGCGAGAAATGTAGGCATCTCAGGCGCTGCAATACACCAACGCTTAAGAAAATTGGAAAAATCAGGTTTGATATCAGGGTCAAAATTTGTTATCAACCCGAAGGTATTGGGCTATACTACAATGGCATTTGTTGGCATTTATTTAGACAAAGCAATGAGCAATCCTGAAGCCGTAAAACAATTACAAAAAATTCCAGAAGTGTTAGAATGTCATTACACCACGGGAAACTGGAGTATTTTGATTAAAATACTTTGTAAGGACAACGAACATTTGATGCACTTGCTTAATAAAGAAATTCAGTCAATTGCTGGAGTATCCAGAACCGAAACCTTTATTTCCTTAAATCAGCAGATTGACCGACAAATTCAGATATAGCAACATCCATAACAAAAAAACTCCTGAGAAATCAGGAGTTTTTTAATCTCTATTAAGATTTAATCTCTCGACATGAAAATTTGAAGCACATACCAAAACAGCAACATTAATGATGCAAATAATCCTAAAGCTGCAGGAATGTAATCTTCAGAAGAATATTTATTTACCAAATTAGAAGTTTGGTATAAAATAGAACCACCTGCCAACAGGCACATCCCTACAGAAAACCATAATCCGAGATTGAACCCAAATAACATGCCAGCCACAATTAACCCAATGGCTATAAAAAAGCCTACGGTTAAACCTGTTTTAAGAAATGAGAAATCCTTTTTTGACACGAAAACCACGGCAGACAACCCTGTAAATAAGGCTAAGGTTACAATAGCAGCCTGATTTAAAATCTCCGGACCCGAATCCATGTAATAGGCGGCAATGTAAATTAGCGGTACAAAAATAAAGGCCTGTGCAAGAATGTAGAGTCCGAAAGCTAAATACTGTATATTCTTATCAGTAGATTTCATTGTCATCCGTTCTGCATAACTGGTTATAAACATAAAACCTCCCAACATAAGGAGCCATTTATAACCTTCAGTCATGGATAAAGCAAAATTGACAATTGTCTCACTTTGCAGTAATAAATATTCAAAAATGATAAAAACTAAAACGCCGCCGGCCACATGTCCATAGGTTTTTTTATAAAAATCGACGCGTTCAGCGTCAGATGTGTGTATTAATAGCTTCGTATCAAAACTATTAAAAGGACTTTCAGTAGGTTGTTGTTCCATAACTATAGGAGTGTTGTTGTTAGCAAATAAAAATAGGAAAAAAAATGAGCCGAACAACAATTGTTTGCGTAAGGTCCACTTTTTATTAAACTACTACTTAGATTTAATTTCTATTTCCAAAAACCTGCATTGCCCAATATAACAACGATGCTAAAGCACCAATGGCAGCAACCAAATAAGTTCTTGCAGCCCATTTAAGCGCATCTTCACTACCAGCATACTCTTCTGGGGTCAACATATTTTTACCTTTTAACCAAGCTAAGGCCCTATTACTTGCATCATATTCAACTGGTAAGGTTATAAAACTAAACAGGGTAGCAAAGCCCATAAAAACCAAACCTGCTACGGCAATATAATAGCCAAAACCAGCGCCAGCCGCCGCCCCTAAGACCAAACCTCCAATAACCAACCATTGCGACATTCCTGAAGTAACACTTACCACAGGCACCAATGCTGAACGCAGTTTTAAAGCACTGTAAGCCTGCGCATGTTGTACTGCATGTCCACACTCGTGAGCCGCTACGGCCGCAGCTGCAGCATTGCGTTGCATATACACAGATTCACTTAAATTTACCGTTTTATTTGCAGGGTTGTAATGGTCTGTTAATTGTCCTTTCACAGAAATTACCTCCACATCACTAATGCCATTATCAGCAAGCATCTTTTCTGCAATTTCTTTACCGCTCATACCATTTCTCAATTGGATTTGCGAATATTTTTTGAACTTTCTTTTTAATTGATTGCTAACCAACCAGCTAATCAGTGCAATTCCACCAATTAAAATCCAATAGCCCATGCCTATTCCTCCCATATTATTTTGTTTTAAAATTTAAATTAAAGATAACAAAAAGTACGCCAATTTAGCATACGGAAATTTTGTCAGCTACTTTTTAAATCGGGTGTTTCTAAAAAAAGGAATCTTACGATATTATATCGTTTTCTTAAACCACCACGTCTACTTTCTACATTATAATAGTAGTTACTCCCCCTAAACCAATTGATATAAGTATGATATCAACCTACTATATTCACTATTTTTCCTGGAACGATAATGACCTTTTTAGGAGTTCTACCTTCTAATTGAGCGATGGTCTTTTCATGTGCCATGACCGTTTTCTCGATGTCGTCTTTACTCATGTCCAATGGTAATTCTAAGGTAAATTTCATTTTCCCGTTGAATGAAATAGGGTAATTTTTACTACTCTCTACCAAATGATTAGCGTCAAATTGTGGAAATGCCGCAGTTGAAATGGATGCTTCATGTCCTAATAAACTCCACAATTCTTCGGTAATATGTGGTGCATAAGGTGACAGTAGCACCAAAAAGGGCTCTAAAACAGCCTTACTTGTACATTTTTGTGCTGTCAATTCGTTTACCGCAATCATAAAGGTTGAGACAGATGTGTTAAAGGAGAAGTTTTCGATATCTTCTTCTACCTTTTTAATGGTTTTATGAAGGGTTTTCAGATTGTCTTTGCTAGGTTCAGCATCGGTAATATTTAAACCGGAGTCGCCCATATACAATTTCCATAATTTTTTAAGAAATCCATGTACACCCGTAATGCCAGCGGTATTCCATGGTTTAGCTTGTTCTAATGGTCCGAGAAACATTTCGTATAATCGCAGACTATCAGCACCATATTGCTCACAAATGGCATCCGGGTTAACCACGTTGTATTTGGATTTGGACATTTTTTCGACCTCGCGGGATACTTTAAAAGTATCATCTGAATCAGTATCTAAAGTTATGATTGCTCCAGTGTCACTAACAAATATTGCATCCTTATAATCGTCACCAAATTCACTATCACTTTTTAAACCTTGTATGTCCAATTCGTCAGATGCATTAACATATTGTACTTTCACGTGTGTGGGAGAAACTCCAATTGTAAATGGTCTAGCAAATTTTTGGTCTTTATTTTCGACACTATAATGGTTAGCAATAATTTCCATTAGTTGTTTGGCCTTCTCAGCATCAGATATTATTAAATCAGCATAAGGTTTCGAAACGAAAAAGTCAGTATGAATTGTTTGAACGTCCTCAGAACCGTCAAAATCACCTGTTGCTACAATTCTACCTACAAAAGCACTAGTTCCCAAAATCATCCCTTGGTTGATCAGCTTTTTAAAAGGTTCTTCAATACTAACAAAACCTCGATCTTTTAAAAATTTAACCCAAAAACGAGAATACAATAGATGACCCGTTGCGTGTTCACTCCCCCCAATATATAAATCGACATTTTCCCAATAGGTTAAGGCCTTTTCCCTTGCAAAAACGTCATCATTGGTTGGGTCCATATATCTAAAAAAGTACCACGAACTTCCTGCCCATCCTGGCATGGTGTTCAACTCTAATGGAAAAACCGTCGTATTGTTTACTTTCTCATTGTCAACAACAGTATTGCTTTCTGTACACCACGCCCAAACATCAGCACGCCCCAAAGGTGGCTCGCCAGTTTCAGTCGGCAAGTATTTTTCTACTTCAGGTAAACGTATAGGCAAATGTTTTGTATCTATCATTTGCGGCATTCCGTTAACGTAATACACCGGGAATGGCTCCCCCCAATAGCGTTGACGGGAAAATACTGCATCTCGTAAACGGTAATTGGTTTTTCCTTCACCTTGATTTAACTTTTCAAGTGCTACAATGGCTTTTTTCGTCGCTTCTTTATAAGATAGGCCATTCAAAAAGTCAGAGTTCGCAATAATGACATTGTCTTTCGCGCCATAGGCCTCTTCAGAAATATCAATACCTTCAAAAATATTAGGAATTGGAATATTAAAATGATTTGCAAAGTCGTAGTCACGTTGGTCTCCACAAGGCACTGACATTACTGCGCCTGTGCCGTAGCCTGCTAGCACGTAGTCTCCAATCCAAACTGGGATTGGCTCTTTTGTAAACGGATGCTCAGCATAGGAGCCTGTAAATGCTCCTGTAATGGTTTTAACATCTGCCATACGATCGCGCTCACTGCGTTTAGCAGTAGCTTTGATGTAAGCCTCTACTTCCGCTCTCTGGTTGTCAGTTGTAATTTTAGAAACTAAATCGTGTTCAGGTGCCAAGGTCATAAAACTAACCCCGAAAATGGTGTCAGGTCGAGTTGTAAATACTGGAATCTTATATTTAGCGCTACCTGTATCATTAGGAATGACATTGAAAGTTACGCTAGCACCAACTGATTTACCAATCCAATTGCGCTGACTTTCCTTTAACGAATCGGTCCAATCAATCTGGTCCAAACCTTGTAGCAGACGTTCGGCATAGGCAGAAATACGCATGCTCCATTGGGTCATTTTCTTTCGTATTACGGCATGACCGCCACGTTCTGAAACCCCATTGACTATCTCATCATTTGCTAAAACCGTTCCTAAAGCCGGACACCAGTTGACTTCAGTTTCTGCCAAATAGGTTAAGCGATATTTTAAGAGAATTTCTTGCTGTTGTTCAATTGAAAACGCATTCCATTCAGATGCAGTAAACACTTCAATTTCATCATCACACACCGCATCGACCTTCGCATTGCCATCCGTTTCAAAAACTGTGATTAAAGTATCAATGGACTCAGCCTTATCAGAACTGTTATTGTACCAAGATTCAAATAATTGTATGAAAATCCACTGTGTCCATTTGTAATATGCAGGGTCAGAAGTTCTCACCTCTCTACTCCAATCAAAAGAAAACCCAATCTGATCTAATTGACGTCGATAGGTTTTAATATTCTCTTCGGTCGTAACCGCGGGATGCTGGCCCGTTTGGATGGCATATTGTTCCGCCGGCAATCCAAAACTATCATACCCTTGTGGATGCAATACATTAAATCCCTTATGACGTTTATAACGCGCATAAATATCGCTCGCAATGTATCCTAACGGATGTCCAACATGCAAGCCTGCCCCACTTGGGTAAGGGAACATATCCAATACGTAATATTTTGGCTGATCACAATTGTTTTTGGCTCTAAATGTTTGATTTTTAGCCCAATGATCTTGCCACTTTTTTTCGATCTCGTTAAAATTATAATTCATAGGAATGCCTGAATACACAGGTATATTAATTTATAGCTATGTGGTTAAATGCTTATCAACAAAACATGATGGTAACAATCAAGCGTTTTGCAAAAAGCGTCTAAAAAAGCATTTATTTATGCCAACATGACAATTTAAAATATCGATATGCTATAGCTTCTTAAAATGTACTGATTTAGAGGCGCAAATTTAAGAATTAGAGCTCAAACAGCCTATTAAACGGCCCAAACTATTTAAAACAAAAAAGCACCCTGAAATGTCAGAGCGCTATAATTATTTAATTGGGCTGAATTTAGAATTTGTATCCCATAGAAAATTGCAATACGCTGTTATTTAAATCGCCATACACTTTACTAACCCCTAAATTATATCGTGCATGACCAAAAAGGTTGTTTTTAAAGTCCATTCCCACCCCAATATTAAGTCCTAAATCGAAATTTTCTGCACCTGTATCAATTTTAGAATCAGGATCACCAACAAATTGAGCGGTATCATTGATTAAAAATGATGCCTGCGGACCAATATCTAAGCTAAACACCTTTGCAGGAAAGAACTTGAACATGAGTGGCACTGAAATATAATCTAAGTTATTCCTATAAGAACTTCCACGTTTAAGACCCTGTCTGGAAAACAGAAGTTCAGGTTGCAATCCAAAAAGTCCTCTTCTAAAGATAAATTCAGTGATAAAGCCCGCATGAAAATTTACCATATCTGTCCTTCCCGAGCCGTCTCCACTTACATTTGCAATGTTCAAACCTACTTTTGCTCCATAATTGATGTCTTGTGCACTACCACTATGTGAGAAACCAAATACTGACAATAGGGTTACAATCATTATTTTCTTCATATACATGAGTTTTTAAAAGTATGTATGTAGTAACTGAAAGAGTAAGAAATTATTGTCTTTTCAGAAATCAAAAAAATCAAAAATAGCAATTTTTAAATGTCTATATAAAAATCAACCTTCTGACTTTGGACAATTACACCATTATTATCATTACAATTTAACTATGTGACACACTATTATATCAGTATTAAAATTTTAAACGTTGTAAACTCTAAGAGAACAGATTTCTTTTATATTTTTACAACTTCAACTAAAATTGTATGAGTACATCTTTTGATAGGTATCAGAAACGCAAGTTAATCTCGTCTTATTTTTCTGTAGTAATAAGTATCGCATTGGTCCTGTTTTTATTGGGATGTTTGGGACTCTTGGTTTTAAACGCCAAAAAAGTTGCTGATCATTTTAAAGAACAGGTAGTGGTGACTATATATTTAAACGATTCTGCAAAAGAGGTTGAAGTTAATCAGCTAGAGAAAAGTCTAGCTATGGCAGAGTATACCAAGAGTACAGAGTACGTTTCCAAGGAAGCCGCTGCGGAATCAATGAAAGCAGAAACTGGTGAAGATTTTATGGATTTTGTGGGTTACAACCCGTTGCAAAACTCTATAGACGTGCATTTAAAAGCCGACTATGTCACAACAGAAACACTAACATCCATTATTGACGAACTATCGAGTAAAAAATTTATTGAAGAGATAAGGTACGATAATGATTTGGTAGAATTAATGAATGACAATGTTAAGAAAATAACCTTTTGGGTATTGGTTATTAGTGCCATCTTCACACTAATTGCCGTGCTTCTCATCAACAGTTCTATACGGCTCGCGGTCTATTCAAAACGATTTATTATCAAAACCATGCAGATGGTGGGGGCTACAAAATCATTTATCCGCAGACCTTTTATTTACAAAAGTGTTCAGTTAGGCATTATAGGTGCCATTATCGCATTAATTGGCATGGGTGTTGTTTTATATTATTTAGACCAAACCTTTGTAGAATTACAATTATTATCCAATCCTATACTTTTAGGCGGATTGTTTGCTGCCATCTTCCTTTTAGGAATTCTTATTACATGGATTAGCACGTTTATAGCTACGCAGCGCTTCTTGAATTTGAAGACAGACGCTTTATATTATTAGGTACACTTCTACCAACTATTGTTATGCCATGAAGTTTTGGCTAAAGTGCACAATATGATCTATGTAATTTAACAGCATGTTAAAGCACTCAGTGTTCAATGTTAAATTACGCCTACTGACACTAGATAAAACTTTATAAGTTCTTAGTAGCACTCAAGTATTTAGATACTATTAACGTAAAGTTTTAAATAAAACCGTTAATTTGCATCCTATTATTATTGCAACAATCATGGGAGAAAAAAAACGCAAAGAAAGCGCCAATAACAACTTTATTTTCGGAAAGAAGAATTATAAATTTATGCTGATTGGCTTAGGCATTATTGCACTCGGATTCATTTTGATGTCCGGTGGAGGCAGTGATGATCCCAATGTATTTAATCCTGAAATTTTTAATTGGAGACGCATCAGATTAGCGCCAACACTAGTTCTTATTGGTTTTGGAGTTCAAATTTATGCCATCTTGTTGAACCCTAACAAGAACGAACCTCCAAAGTTATAATCCTTTTCATAAAGCCAAATTCTCATTTCTTAATTTGGATACTTAATCTTACACACCAAATCACTGCATGGATTTATTAGAAGCTATACTATTAGGTATTATACAAGGACTTACAGAATTTTTGCCCGTATCATCCAGTGGACATTTAGAAATTGGCAAAGCCATTTTGGGAGATAATTTTGAGCCAAAAGAAAGCTTACTTTTTACAGTGGTACTACATTTTGCAACAGCATTAAGTACCATTGTTATTTTTAGGAAGGATATTTGGAGCATCCTAAGAGGTGTGTTTAAATTTGAATGGAATGACGACATGCAATTTGCCGCTAAAATTGCGCTTTCTATGATTCCGGCAGTTATTGTAGGTCTTTTTTTTGAAGAAGAATTGGAATCTCTGTTTGGCAACAATATATTATTTGTAGGATGCATGTTAATAGTTACCGCGCTCCTGTTATTTTTGGCTGACAAAGCTAAAGATACTGACAAGAAAGTGAGTTTCAGTGATGCTTTTGTTATAGGCATTTCTCAAGCCATTGCCATGCTTCCAGGAATTTCACGATCTGGTGCCACAATATCCACCTCAGTTATTTTAGGAAATGATAAAAGCAAGGCGGCTCGCTTTTCATTTTTAATGGTCGTACCCTTAATTTTAGGCAAAATGGCCAAGGACGCTTTAAGTGGTGAAATTTCTTTTGACAGCTCCAATTCATTACCATTGCTTGTTGGATTTATTGCTGCATTTATTTCAGGACTTTTCGCCTGCACTTGGATGATCAAATTGGTCAAGAAGAGCAAGCTCACCTATTTTGCAATTTACTGTGTTATTGTTGGGGTAATTGCAATTATTTTTTCACTTTATAACCACTAATTGTGACAGCTGAAGACTATCTTACAGGTCAAGTTTTACTCATTGACAAACCTTTACATTGGACCTCTTTTCAAGTGGTTAATAAATTGCGATGGGAAATTCGACGCGCATTTAATATAAAAAAAATTAAAGTAGGACATGCGGGAACATTAGATCCTTTGGCAACAGGATTATTGGTGATATGCACGGGTAAAATGACCAAGAAGATTGACAGTTTTCAAGCTCAAATAAAAGAATACACAGGCACTTTTGTACTAGGCAGCACCACCCCGTCTTACGATTTGGAAACTGATGTTGACCAAACCTTTCCTACGGATCATATAACTGAAAACCTAATTCAAAATGCTACGTCACAGTTTATTGGAGAGATATCTCAGTGTCCTCCTGTATTTTCAGCATTAAAAAAAGATGGTAAACGCCTCTATGAATTTGCAAGAGCTGGTGAGGAAGTAGATATACCATCACGCCAAGTACATATTTCAGAGTTTGAAATTACGCGTATAGACGGCGTAGAAGTTGACTTTAGGGTAGTTTGTAGCAAAGGTACCTATATCAGGTCTTTGGCTAATGATTTTGGAAAAGCACTACATTCAGGGGCTCATCTTTCGGTTTTGAGACGTACTAAAATAGGAGATTTTGATGTTGAAAATGGTATAAGCGTTGAAGACTTCATCAAATCTCTACCTTCGGAATAATAATTGCTGTTTCATTTGTACATGTATCATCTCATTATAGGAGTTACAGCAGAATTGAAAAGCATTTAAATGACCTTTTAATCGGAAGCAACAGTATCAATAATTTATAATTATACTATAAATAAAACTTTCAGTTTTATTGGTCTTTATGGTTTTTTGATCTTTTTTACCTATTTTGACGTATATAAATGTGCAACATCTAAACGATTTTTAAACATATTATTTTTTTGGAATTAATAGAAAGACATAAGGCCTTAATAATTACCATACTTATTAGCAGTACACTTGTAATGGCAATGTTTGCTATTGGCATTAAAAAAAATACAGAAGTTATAGCGGAAAGTTATTATGAATTGCCACCGCCTCCTACTCCAGAAGAACAAAAGCTTTTAGAGGAAATGGCGATGAATGATCCCAATATTTCAGAAACAAACAAAGCTTATAATTCCGCTAATGATTTTAAGGAGGTCATGAAGAACTTCAAGTCGGTTAATTCTAATGAATTAAATGAACATTCAAAACAAACAGAGACTGAAGCTACCGAAGTTCCTGACGAAGTAAATGATGTAGAAAACACCATCACCACTGAAGATCATTCAGTCAGTGAGAATGAACTTTCTTCGTACAGTAAAATTAATAACGTAATTGCCATGCGGTCAGCTCAAAAACGAGCGTCGGCCAAGTCTAACGGGAATAATTCCACTAACAATTTAGCCAATAATTCTTCTGTTAACACCAATAGTAGCGTGTCTTATAGCTTAGTAAACCGCAAAGATAAGCACTTGCCACCTCCGGTGTATTTGTGCGAAGATAGCGGTAAAGTTGTTATCAATATTACCGTAAATGCATCTGGAGAAGTTATAGATGCCTATGTAAACAATTCCTCTACCTCCAAAAATGCTTGCTTAGTAGATAGCGCGCTACAGTATGCTAATGAAGCACGCTTTAGCCCTGATGCTTCTAAAAATAAGCAAATTGGCTCCATCACCTATTATTTTAAAGGTAAAAATTAAAGAAGGGTTTCCATCTTCAGCCAGAAAATAAAAACCCTTATTATTATAATGCAAAACATTTCTTGAAAATCTTAAGACACGCCCAACAATTGTAATAAATCTATTATGGTGTGCTGTCCTTTATCCTTGTTATACCATCCTTGTAAAATTTCTTTAAATTCTTCAGTGATAGCGCCATGATCTCTTTTATAAGATTCCACTAATTGTGTCGCTTCTGCTGGTCTTGGACCAAAAGTACCTCTTACAGTTCCTGATGCATTATCAATCATAATCAACTTAGGAATGGATTTACCACCATTGGTCAAAAATTGCTGCATCAAGTCATCATGATCATCGCGTAATACCAATTTCAAATCGATATTGGGATTTAATTCGGCCACTTTATTAATTGCCGGAATAACATGAGCAGCATCTCCACACCAACTTTCAGTGAGCACTAACCATGTTACACGTTCTTTAAATGCAGCGATTTTTTCTTGCGCATCTACAGGCACCTTTAATGTTTTATCCCAACGTTTCATGCGTTGTTCATTTAAAGCCGTGTATGCCACCATAGCTTCACTTTTATCTAAACCTGTAGTGGAATGACTCTCCGTCAGCTGGCCCATCAATGCGCGATACGCCGCATATGTCATACTGTTCTTTATGCTGTTTGTAATACTAGATTCTAATTGAGTTTCGAGGTTGTGTGTTAGTGTATCCATTGATATATTTTTGATCAAATTTAGGTTAAATTTACCTATTTGTGAGTAACTGTTGTTACATTAGTAGTATCAAAAAAAATACCTTACAAAATGGAAAAACAGAGATGCGGATGGTGCCAAGGCGACGCTCTATATGAGAACTATCATGATAGAGAATGGGGCGTTCCTGTTAAAGATGACGCTACACTTTTTGAGTTTTTAATTTTAGAAACTTTTCAGGCGGGATTGAGCTGGATAACCATTTTAAGGAAACGAGAAAATTTCAGAGCTGCTTTTGATAATTTTGATTATAAAAAAATTGCCACTTATAAACAAGACAAAATAGATAGCCTCCTGCAAAACACCGGTATTATTCGTAATAGACTTAAAGTACAAGCAGCCATAACCAACGCCCAGGCCTTCATGAAAATTCAAGATGAATTTGGCTCTTTTGCTAATTATTTTTGGGAATTTGTAGACGGAAAACCAATTAAAAACGAAGTCAAAAACTATAAAAAAGTGCCACCAACTACAGCATTGAGCGATACCATTAGTAAAGATTTAAAAAAACGCGGATTTAAGTTTGTAGGAAGCACGGTAATTTACGCGCATATGCAAGCTACCGGAATAGTGAATGATCATGAAGTAGACTGCTTTAGATATGAAGAAGTATAAACACCCTTTAAAATTGAAATCTGAAACTGATTAAACAACCATTGGGCTAAAGACTTTTGACCATTTTCGTTATAGGTTATTCTAAAAATTTTAAAAATGCTTCACGTTCAATTTCCTCTGCACCCAAGCTATCCAAATGCTTGGTGTACACTTGGCAATCTATCAACTTATACTGCGTATTCTGAATAAAAGTGATAAAGGCTGCTTTGCTTGCATTGCTAACTTTAGCAAACATGCTCTCACCGCAAAAAACACCATTGTTTAAATCAACACCATACAAACCACCAACTAGTTGCTCGTGTTGCCAGACCTCAACAGATAATGCATATCCTAATTGATGTAATTTAATGTAAGCTGAAATCATGTCTTCAGTAATCCAGGTGCCTTCCTGTCCTGGGCGTATAGCCTCTGCACATGCTGTGATGACCGCTTTAAAATTTGTATTAATTGTAATTTTAAAATCGGTGTTCCTTAAAAATTGGCGCATACTTTTAGAAACTTTTAACCGGTTAGGATATAATACAAAACGTGGATTAGGAGACCACCATAAAATAACCTCATCATCATCAAACCAAGGAAATATACCACTGCTATAAGCCAACAAGAGCCGTTTTACAGACAAGTCTCCACCAATAGCCAACAAGCCTTCTGGCGTGGCCTTCTCAACCTTTGGGAACTCTATTTTATCTGATAGTATTATCATTTTATTAATATTAAGATTAAATATCACAAAAAAACCTCAATGCTAGAAACATTGAGGTTTTTTTTGAATGCTTACTTACTACTATTTAGTCAGGCTAAAATTTGAGTATGTGCTGTTCTTTTGATCTAGAACGGTAGATCATCATGATCTTCTTCGTTAAGATTGTTAGCCGGTTGAAAAGCTTCAGCTGGTGCTACCGGAGGCATCCCACCTTGTGCGCCGTCCTGTACGCTTTCAATACGCCATCCTTGGATAGAGTTGAAATATTTAGTTTCACCTTGAGGATTCACCCATTCTCTACCTCTTAAGTTGATGCTTACTTTTACATTCTGACCTACTTGGTAGTTGTTTAACAAATCTGTCTTATCTTGTACGAACTCAACCATGATATGCTGAGGATATTGTTCTTCTGTAGTCACTACCACTTCTCTTTTTCTGAACCCGTTACTTCCAAAAGTTTGGGTTTCTCCTACCATTTTGATTTTTCCTTGTACTTCCATTTGACTATTTTTTATTTCTATTCTAATTACTATTCTCTATTAATTTTGTTGGTAAGTTTAACATTTTGACTTAAGCTATGACAATAACAGTTTCCATGCACTTTCAACATCGCCATAACTCAAATAATTTTGTGCCATCTTATGTTTTTGTCTACGACTCATCTCAGTGATGTTAATATGATGCTCCCCAATACTTTTAACAAAATCTGCAATTGCTTCAGCGGTCGGCAATGCTTCAACATTTCCCAACATACCCAAATCATTACCCGTAAAAATCATACTATTTTTGATTTCCTTGGGCATTGCATCAATACCTATACCTAAGGTTTGAAGCGGTTTGGGTATTTCAAAAAAACCATGTTTTGCACGGTTATAATAACTACCACCAGCTCTGGCTACCAAATCTAATTTTTCTTGTATGATGAGATCATTCTCATCCAAAACGTCTTTTGAAATATGAAGTTTTACAACTTCACAAATCACTAAATTACCAGCACCGCCTTCAGTACCTAATTTAATAATGTCATTGACTTTGCACTCCATTTGTACTGGAGATTCTGCCACTCTAAATGGTTTGACAACATCTGATTTTAACATGGTTAAACCAGCCTTATCAAATTCATTAATACCTTTATCGTATTCGGTACTACTTAAAGACGCTTGATGTACCAATTCGTAATTTACTACATTGATCACCACTTCTCTTGTGACTTCCACATTCTCTAAGGTGTGCTTTACACTATTGTCCCTAACCCGTCTTGCAGGGGAAAAAATCAGAATAGGCGGGTTGGCACTAAATACATTAAAGAAACTAAATGGCGATAAATTTGGATTCCCATCCTCATCTATTGTACTCGCAAATGCAATTGGCCTTGGTGCCACCGCACTCAACAAATAGCCGTGTAGTTTGCCTGTAGAGAGGTCTTTAGGATCAAATGTTAACATCTAAGAATGATTATCAAATGCAAATGTAACCATATTGTTAAACCTATAAAAATGATTTAGAACAAGAATCAAACAATAATATCAACATATTAGCATTACATAATTAGTGCATTAAAATTATAGCTTAAAAGATTTTCTATTTGCTGATTTCTTTACCTATATTTAAAATAACTAATGTATTGATGTCTCACACTATGAACCGAAATATTTTACGGTGGATTATTATAGCTTCGTCCTTTATAATTATCTCTTTAATATTGTGGAACACCTATATCTTTTTTCAAAATTTTAAAGCGGAAGAACGCATCAAAATGCAAAATTGGTCTTTTGCTCAATCTGAACTTTTAAAGTCGGACACTGACGAAAATGTAGAACTTACCCTGAAGATTATAGAAAGCAACCACACCACGCCCATGTTGGCAATTAATAAGGATGGTAGTTTAGGAACATTCAAAAACATTGATAAAAAGAAGGTGAGTGATGCCCGTTCCGTTCAAAAGTTAATTAAAGAGTTTGAGGGCGAAAACAAGCCTATTGAAGTTTATTTTGATAATGAAATATATTACACCATCTATTATGGTAACTCGCCCTTAATTAATAAGCTAAAATACTATCCATTAGCATTGTTACTCATTATTGTATTATTTGCTGCGGTTGTTTATTTTTTCTATCGCAGTTCAAAAATTGCCGAGCAAAATAAACTTTGGACGGGAATGGCTAAAGAAACAGCTCATCAAATTGGCACTCCACTATCGTCATTAGTGGGATGGACAGAGATTTTACGCTCAGAAGATGTCAATCCATCATATTTGATAGAAATAGAAAAGGATATCTCACGACTACAAACCATCACGGAACGTTTCAGTAAAATTGGTTCGGTCCCAACCCTTAAAAAGGCGGATATTGTTCAGGAAACTGTGAATTCTTACGAATATTTAAAGGCGCGTTCTAGCAATTTAATAAATTTTGAGATTCACGCTCCAGAACATCCCATTTACGTGGCCCTCAATGAACAATTATACAGCTGGACTATTGAAAATTTAGTAAAAAATGCCATTGACGCTATGAAAGGTAAAGGGAGTTTAAAAGTTGCTGTTATGGAACACGACAAACATGTTAAAATTACCGTTACAGATTCAGGAAAAGGATTGTCAAAACACTTATATTCAAAAATATTTGAACCCGGATTTACAAGTAAAAAAAGAGGTTGGGGTTTAGGACTGTCTTTAGCAAAGCGGATTGTTGAAGATTACCATAATGGAAGAATAAAGGTGTTGCACTCAGAAGTCAACAAAGGTACAACTATGGAAATATCATTAAAATTAATTCCTTAAATTTGACCTATGGAAGATCAGTTTTTTACACTTAGAGAGGTCGAACTAAACAACAATTGCCCTGAATGTTATTCAAGAGAGGGACTGCAGCTAACCTTTAAACAGCGGTTTATTGAAAACTCTCTTTACAAAGCCATTACAAAAGAAACTGCACATTCATTGTTTTGTAAGGTTTGTGAAACCCCTATCTTCCCTGTGCGCTGGACAGATGATATTGACAGTGTTTTTGAATACCAACAACGGGCTTCTGCTCCAAAACCAACATCCCTAAAACTTAAGCCATTGGCATGGGTATTACTAATAATATTGGTGATGCTATTACTATTGGGACTACTTTTTTTCTTAGGAATCTTTAATCAGGTGCAGTTATAGTCGGTCAGCAATTGCTTGTGCTATAGTTTCAAATTCTTCCTTTTCTAAATTGACTTTTGTGGTAAACCGAATGTCTTCCATACTGTGCAGAGGAATTAAATGCACGTGTACATGAGGCACCTCCAAACCAACAACCGCCATCCCCACACGCTTACAGGGTACTGCTTTTTTTAGTGCAATAGCAACACTCCTAGAAAACTCCATCAATCCAGTATAGGTAGGTTCATCCAAATCAAATAATTGATCAACTTCAATCTTGGGAATACAAAGTGTATGACCTTTTGTATTTGGGTTAACGTCTAAAAAGGCGAGGAAATCCTTTGTTTCAGCTACTTTATAACAAGGAATTTCACCATTGACTATTTTCGTAAATATGGATGCCATCGTATTTCTATTTTTTCATGTACCCTATAAATATAAAAAGAAAATTCCTGTTAAATTATCTCTTAACAGGAATGTTGGTGTACTTTATTTTATAAGGGATGAATTAGGGATTCTCAGTGTTTTCAGCTTCAGAACACCACTTTACCCATCCTAATCTATCTTGTAATTTCTAAGATGTCAAATTTCATGACGCCGTTAGGCACCTGAATATCTGCAACTTCACCTACTGATTTACCCAAAAGACCTTTGCCAATAGGCGAATTTACTGATATTTTACCTGAGGCTAAGTCTGCTTCGCCATCAGCTACCAAAGTATAGTTCATTTCCATGCCGTTGGTCTGGTTTCTTATTTTAACTTTTGAAAGCACTAAAACCTTCGAACTATCCAATTGCGATTCGTCAATTAGACGCGCATTGGATAATGTTTCCTCCAATTTGGAAATTTTCATTTCTAGCATACCTTGGGCCTCTTTGGCGGCATCATATTCAGCATTTTCACTTAAATCGCCCTTATCTCTTGCCTCACCAATAGCTTGTGATGCCCTTGGTCGTTCCACATCTTTTAAATGACTGAGTTCATCCCTCAATTTCTTTAATCCTTCTGCAGTGTAATAAGATACTTTACTCATAATTGTTTCGTTTTACTATATATAAAATATGCTGAAACCCCGTTGTGGGAAACAGCATAAAAAAATCCCGTTTGCACGAGATGTCAAACAAATATACAAAATATTTACTTCAATTTTGAGATAATTGTAAATTGCATCACAAAATTTATCAGATGAAATATCTTTTTTTAGTTCTCAGTTTGATTTTCTTAACCACCTGCAGCAGAAACGATAGCAATGACAATTGCAGGTTTTTGGTCAATGCTCAGGTGAATGCTTCCGTAAATATGAATTTGCCAGAATACAGCAATTTGCAATACACCAGTAACTCAGTATATTTGGCAAACCAGGGTAATAAAGGGGTCATCGTAATTAATGTAGGCGGAGGGTTTCGAGCTTGGGATGCCGCTGATCCTAACCATGAACAAAGTTCTTGCTCCTTGTTAAAAATTAATGGCGCCAACGCAGTTTGTGGTTGCGATGACGCCAATACTTATAGCTTATTTACAGGAGGCTCCATTGGTACACAATTACCTTGTGGACTGAAAGAGTACCGTGTAAGTGAATCAGGAAATACGTTGATTATTTCAAATTAAAATTTTAACGTAGCTCCAACTATGAAATTTGTAGTGGCCTGTGGATAATAGCCTGCACCTTCAATTGTTGTAATCTCACCAGGAACTGAAAAATCATCATCATAGGTATAATAGTACCCATTGGAAACATACTTCTCGTTAAAGATATTGTTTACTAATCCCGAAAATACGATGCTTTTAAAAACACTTCGCATTGGAATTTCATAAGTGATATTGAAATCATTTACAAAATAACTTTTTAATTTTGAGCCTTCAGAATCTGTATTCCCCATATATTGATCTCCCACATACTTGCTCAACAAAGACATCTGGAAATTGTCATTAGGCTGAAAAACAAATGCATTTGCAGCAACTACTTCTGGAGAAAATGAGATATTAGTTTTGCCTAAGTTGACCAACTGACCATCAAGAGAGGTAATGGTTTCCGTATTTTTATTAGAGCTCAACGTCAGATTAGGTTGTAATGAAAATTGTTTACTCAACCGTATTGCCGCCTCAATTTCTATTCCTAAACGATAACTATCGCCACTATTGGTACGGATTGGGTTTCCAGACTTATCAATATTACCAGTTAACACCAATTGCTCATTGTACAACATATAATAGGCATTTACATTAAATCTGAACGCTTTATCGGTATGTCTCCAGCCCAATTCAAAATCATTAAGTTGTTCTGGTTTTACAACGTCATTATTTTCAAAATCATCTCGGTTTGGTTCTCTGTTTGCTCTGGCATAAGAAAAATACAGGTTATTGGCATCGTTCAGTTTATAAGTAATTCCTGCTTTAGGGTTGAAGAATGAATAGTGTTCATCAATATTAAATGGTATTCTATCTGAATTTAATCCCTTAGTTTTATAATCCACCAAACGCAATTGCAAATCGCCATAAACACTTACTTTGTCATTTACTCTATAAGTTGCTTTGGAAAATATACTGAAGTCATTTTTCTGTCCATTGCCATCATAATAACGATCTCTTATATTACTATTACTTGGGTATTGAGCCCAAATTATTTCACCAAAATGATCACCATCATAAGTGCTGTAGGAGCCTCCAAAAGTCATATTAATCTTGTTATTCTTATAGTTCGCATTTGCATTCAGAACATAAAAATCATTATCCAACCAGCGGCGCCTGATTAAATCTGTAGACGAAATCTCTTCGCCATCAACCATTATGGGATCAAGGTCATAGTCTTCAAAATCTTGGTCGTCTTTATACTGTTCAAAATAACCAATACCCTTAGTATAATTTAAAGCAATATTAGTAGACCATTGGTTAGAATAGCGTTCATTCCAATGCAATTGGTAATGATCTTGACGGTAGTTGTCTACTTCGTTGTCATAAAACTGGGTATCCCCATTTTGATCGGTATACATCCCTGCGGTATTGAAGGTGCGATCGTTTTCTAAAAGATCTAGATCTTCCAAGCCATTCCATGATTGATAGGTCACTTCTTTTCCACCAAAAGTTATAGCTTTTAGTAACGTATTGCTATCTACATAAGCCCCTTGTAAGAAATATGATTTTAAATCAGAAGATGCACGGTCAATATACCCATCAGATTTAATATTTGACAGACGTCCGGCAATTTCGAAGTGATTATTCAATTTTCCCGTACTAAATTTGACCGTATGCTTCCTTGTATTAAAACTTCCAAAACTATTAGAAATTTCTCCATTTGCTTCATTAGAAACCGCATCAGTGAGCACGTTGATGCTAGCACCAAAAGCGCCTGACCCGTTTGATGAGGTACCTACCCCACGTTGCAATTGCAAACTTTCTACAGAGGAGGCAAAATCATTAAGATTCACCCAAAACGTCCCGAGTGATTCGGCATCATTATACGGAATCCCGTTGATCGTCACATTAGTGGATTGTGCATTGATACCGCGAACTCTGAGATATGTATAACCTACTCCCGCACCGGCATCAGTTGTTGATACGACAGAAGGCAAATAGCCCAACAACACAGGAAGATCTTGTCCTAAATTACGTTTTGCCAACGCTACTTTGGAAATATTGGAATGGGTAATTGGAGAGGTCGCTTCTACGCGGACAGCTTTAACAAGAACTTCATCAAGATTTTCAACAATTGTCGAATCTTGAACTTTTTCTTGTGCATGCGCTGATAAACTTAGCGCTAACAAACATACGATTTGAATTTTTTGCCTGAATAGGACTTTTCGGAAATTGAATAAATTTTTCACACGATTAGATTATAATCGAATAAAAAGAGGTAATTATTCTTGTTAATATTAATTTGCTTTTAGTTCTATTAAGTATTTGTGAATTTTATAAGCTACTTAGTAAAACTAATTGGCGATTATCGCCATTCCCTAAACAGCATTACCTGTTCTAGGTTCATTGGGTATGATCTCAGCCGATTATAGGCACCCCTTTTTTGAGAACGCTGCAAAGATAGAAATGAATTGAGAATTAAAAATTAAAAATGAAGAATTTTTCAATCTGTTTTGGCAATTCAACTTATACCATTGAGAATGAAATATTCTCCATTACAAAATTAATCTATTCAATTTCAGGAGGCCTTCTATTGGATTTTTTATCAGAAATTTTACGCTTTAATTTCAGACGTTTTTTAATTACAGATTTTGGTGTTTTAGTGGGAATACGTTTTTTAGGAATGACTAAGCCTTGTCTTATTAGTTCAAAAAAACGTTGTATGACCAACTCCTTGTTCTTGTGCTGGCTCCTCCTTTCGTCGCATTGCAACACAAGTGTATTCTCTTTAGTGAGACGGTTGGCTATGGTTTTATTCAGCAGAAGTTTCTCCTCATCAGTCAAGCCCATAGAATTTTCCAAATTGAAAATGAGCTCCACTTTAGACGCTACCTTATTTACATTTTGACCTCCAGCGCCAGAGCTTCTAACAGCTTTAAATTGCAATTCTGACTGTAAAATGTCTTTATTCACGATTCTATTTTATCTGATGTGTTGGTTTCAATAAATCGGTAACGGTTTTCACTGGATTAAAGGTAATCAGCGGCACCTCAACAAAAACAGTATTCCAGAAGGCCATACTCCCATTCCAAAGCCCTGGAAGCTCTAAAGCTTTTAAGTCCTTGCCTGCCTTAGTTTTCATAGTGATAAAAGCTGATTTTGGATCAGTGAATTTTTGCAAATCAAAAACCTCACCTTTGTAATTCTTAATACCGCAAACTAAATCGACAGGATTGAAATGTGTGGCACTTTCAAGAATTTTTGTTTGGTTTTTATTATCCTTATCGATTTGAGCCGATTCTATAATTTGAAGTGATATTTGCCCGCTTTCATTCTTTACCCAATATGGCCCGCCGCCAGGCTCACCTTCATTTTTCACCATCCCACAAATGCGCAATGGTCGATTTAATTTATCAAAAAGATATTCGATTTGGTATCTTTTGGAGTATTTTTCAAACTCAGTACTAATGACCACGTTTAACTGATTCGCTAAAAATTCAGCAATCTCAATAAGATCTTGTTCTGAAAGTTCGCCACGCTCTAAAACCTCCAAATACTTAAATACCTGATGCTGCTTCTCAAGCAACATTCCAGCCAACATTTTTTTATATTCAGCAACCTTATCTTCATATTTATAAACCACAACATTGTCAATGTTTGTAATAAAAATGACATCTGTATACAATTGATTTAGATTCTCTAACAGCGCTCCATGTCCTGAAGGTCTGAATGTCAATTCTCCATTATCTTCTCTAAAAGGTTCATTTTTTGGAGTCACCGCTATCGTATCTGTAGATTCTTTCTGATACGAAAAAGCAAGCTTAAATGTGGTATTGGTTTTAGATTCTACAATATTTTGAAGCTTTTCAAACTCCTCTTCAAACATTTCTTTGTGGCGCTCTGAGATTGTAAAATGCAAGAATGTGGACTTATTTGTAGAAGCATAAAGTGCACCATCAAATAAGTGCTCTTCAAAGGCAGTCGCTAGATGATCTTTATATTTATGAAATGGCAATAATCCCTTCGGATAAAAACCATAATTCAATTTATCTTCATCCAACATCGTTTTGGCAAATAATAATTTCTGCTTGTCATTTGACCATGATTCATAATTAGGATAAAACTCTTTTAAATTTTCGAGTACTTTATCATAAAAAGGAAGTTTTTCAAGTCCTACGAAAAACAACGATAAATCTGCATCTTTAGTTCTATTGATAAAGGAATTTATCGTTTCGTTTTCAGGAACAAATTCTTCAATAAACCTAAAAAGTGATTTGAACATGCGCGTTGCCGCCCCTGATGCAGGTACAAATTTCGCTATGGAAACAGTATTCCTTTGTTCTTCGAAGCGATGGATGTACTTATTCTTTTCGTCCTCAGTACATTCAACAATACCGTGACCCACTGTTGCAGCAGCAGTGAGATCAGCAAACGGCAATCCAGATTCAAACAACTCGACTTGTGTCTGCACTTTGGCCAAGGTCAGGCCCTTATTTTCAATCTGTAAAATATCTTTATCTGTAAATTTCACACTTTCAATTTTAAAAGTTCATCAATGTGGCCTTTGGAGGTTTTAAAACGTTCCTCCATAGATCCTTTCAACACTACGTAAGGCCTATTATATTTTTTCAAAGCACTTTCAAATGCTTCAAACATGACCTCCCTGTCATTGGGTCTATCTCGCAAATCATCCGCTTCCCAAGGAATATCAATATAAGTCAAAAAATAGAGATCGTATGTGTTTTCAATCGCAAATTTTTCTAATAAAGGGTGACAAAACCCATGATAATAAGATTCAGAATAGACTTTGGTTTCCAACAAATCTGTATCACAAATAAGCAGTTCATTAGCTTTAGGAGCCGCTTCATTTTCAAGTTGCATTTGTCCTTTAGCAATAGGCAACACATCATTTTTGGTGAGCGTTCTATTTTGCAATAATTTCGCTTCGGCATATATTCGCGAATATTCAGGCACAAAAACAGTATTATACTGTTCTGCCAATTGCTTCGCCAAAGTGCTTTTTCCGGTTGATTCCGGACCAAACAAGACCACTTTTATGCAATCTGAGGGGTTTTGTCTAAGCTTTTCTTCCATGCTAAATATCCATAAATTGCAATAATCGTAAATCCGAAATACTGTATACTCGTAAATGTAAATCCTTTGTAAAAATAAAGAGGGATTGAAATGAGGTCACCTACAATCCAATAGATCCAATTCTCAACTTTACGTCGTGCCATGAGCCACATTCCCACAAAAAATATTGCCGTAGTCAATGTATCTACATACGCCATCCAACTGGTCCATTTGTCAAAGGATTTGTAAACAACAAACACAAATGCAAGGGTTGCCAAAAAGATAATACTGCTCATTTTATGTTCCCAAGCAGTTGTTTTTGAAATTGGGGTCACATGATTGGCATCTACTTTTCTTGTCCAAATATACCAACCATAAACGCTCATAATAAAATAATATGCGTTGATCATCATATCTCCCAACAGCTCCCATTTTAACAGTAAATAGACGAAAATACTCGTACTGATCATTCCTGTTGGAAACACCCAAATATTATTTTGCTTGGAACACCATACGGAAAGGAACCCAAATATAACTGCTACTATTTCTAGAACAATATCCATGGTATCGTACCCTGAATATTGCCCAAAGAGAAAATCAAAAATGAGGCTCATAGTCGTGTCGGTCAGATTTAACGATCTTCATATAAAGCAATCCGCGCTCAATGAGTGTAAACGCTTCTTTAATCTCAGTAGTCAACAATTGCATTACCTCATCATAATCACCATATACTTGTGTGCTTAAAGGATTCTCCAAAACCGTAAGTCCTGACGCTCTTAGTTTTTTAATAAAATGAATGATGCTTGGTTCATAGTCATCATGTAAAGGCGTTAAGGTTAATTCCACTGATATTTTCATTAGACTCTAATTTAGTTCAAAATTATGTGTTTAATTCTTCAAAGAATGATGCATTTTCTTCAAATGCTGTTCCGATCACTACCAAATCTGCTCCCGCCTCATACGCATTGTCGAGTTGTTGTTTAGAAGTAATGCCACCGCCAATAATTAACGGAATGGTCAATTCTTCTTTTACCGCTTGAATAATATCTGCAGTAATAGGCTGTATCGCGCCGCTTCCTGCTTCCAAATAAATGCATTTCATACCCAACAATTGCGATGCTACAGCAGTATCAACAATATGCTGAATGTCATGTCGGGATAACGGTTTGGTTTGGGTTACGCGTTCTACAGCAGTTTCTTTACCATTTTCTATGAGCAAATAACCCGTTGGAATTGTCTCAATATTCATGGTTCTTAATACTGACACCGCTTCAATTTGCTTTCCAATTAAATACTCAGGATTTCTCCCGGACACTAAAGAAAGAAACAACAACGCATGTGCGTGTGACGACAATTGCGAAACATCTCCAGGAAAAATAACGATTGGCAATTCTGTTAAGCCTTTAAGTTTTTGTATTAATTCATCCGTTTTAAAAGGATCAACTGTACTACCACCTACAAAAATATGGGTAGCAATGGATGCTTTCACTTTGGACATGAAATCTGAAACCCTTTCAAGTTCCATTTTATCTGGATCTATCAGGATTGCCAAAAGTCGCTCACCTTTGTTAATGGAGGCAACTATATTTTGAAAAACTTCTTTTTGATTGTTCACAACTACAGGCATATTTTTTCGCTCTAAAACATCTGAGTGTGAGCATTTCTAGATTTTTATCTTCGGGCGACTACTACATTAATCAACACACATAAGCACAGGTAAAACCTTCAAATTCAAAGAAACGGGTTTTATATCTGTATTTTTTATCGTCATAATCAATCCACGCAATGGTCTCTTCATCATTTATCATAAAAGGAATGACCAAAAAATGTTCTCTAAATAACATTCCCGGCGTTGCAAATAATTTATAAAGTGATTCTTTTATACACCAGATAACAGTCAGTTTATTGATGTAATCTTCAGCAGAACTCACTAAATAATCAAATTCATAACCAATAAACTTATGAGCGATGATGCCTATTTTTTGGCGCTGCTTTTCAATATCAATACCCACCACAGTGTCGCTTACAATAACTCCAGAAAATGTGAATGAATGCGTGATAGAGATGAATTTACCGTCTTTTAAATGGGGTTTTCCGTTTTCGTCGTAATATAAATCGGCATCTGTATATCCAAATTCGGCTAAAAGATGTCGCACACTTAAAAATCCGCGTTGGTGAAGCTCACTTTTCATGCCCAAAACACGTTTCAAACTTTCGTCTCTTAACGTGAGTGGCTGAAAGAGTGCCTCATAGCTCTCCGTAATTTTCCAGATTTTAACAGTAGTTTGTGAATTTGGAGTAAGGGTTTTATATAAAGGCATTTAAGTTTCTCGAAGTTATTAATTATCTTTGCAGTCGCAAAACGAATAATAGAAACAAATATACAATTATGAAATTCTCTAAACAACCACGCTGGTTTAGAAATGTGAGAATTACAAGTTTATAATTATTGAATCCAAAAAATAGTACAGATGAACATAAAAACAGTGCCTTACGTACCTTATAAAGTCAAAGATTTGTCACTTGCGGCTTGGGGAAGAAAAGAAATTGAACTAGCTGAAGCCGAAATGCCAGGATTGATGAGCCTTCGTGAAGAATATGGCGATTCGCAACCTTTGAAAGGTGCACGTATTGCAGGATGTTTGCATATGACCATTCAAACAGCAGTATTGATTGAAACCTTAACTGCTCTTGGAGCAGAAGTTACATGGAGCTCATGTAATATTTTTTCTACTCAAGATCAAGCTGCGGCAGCCATTGCTGATGCAGGAATCCCTGTGTATGCTTGGAAAGGCATGACTGAGGAAGAATTTAACTGGTGTATTGAACAGACCCTATTTTTTGGTGAAGACAGAAAGCCATTAAACATGATTTTAGATGATGGTGGCGATTTAACAAACATGGTATTTGATAAATATCCGGAGTTGATGGAGGGCATTAACGGTCTTTCTGAAGAAACAACTACTGGGGTTCACCGACTTTACGAGCGTATGAAAAATGGCACATTATCCATGCCTGCAATCAACGTAAATGACTCTGTAACGAAATCTAAATTTGACAATAAATATGGCTGTCGTGAAAGTGCTGTAGATGCTGTCCGTCGTGCAACCGACTTAATGTTGGCGGGTAAACGTGTTGTAGTTTGTGGTTATGGTGATGTTGGTAAAGGTACAGCGGCGTCTTTTAAAGGTGCTGGAAGTATTGTAACCGTTACTGAAATTGACCCAATTTGTGCATTGCAAGCTGCGATGGATGGTTTTGAAGTTAAAAAACTTGAAACTGTTGTCGCCAACGCTGATATCGTTATTACAACTACTGGAAACAAAGACATCGTTCAAGGGAAGCATTTTGAAATGATGAAAGACAAAACGGTTGTTTGTAATATTGGTCACTTTGATAATGAAATCGAAATGTCATGGTTAAATAAAAATTATGGCGATACGAAGGTAGAAATCAAACCTCAGGTTGATAAATATACTGTAAACGGTAAAGATATCATCATCTTAGCTGAAGGTCGATTGGTAAATTTGGGCTGCGCGACAGGTCATCCAAGTTTTGTAATGAGTAACTCATTTACAAACCAAACTTTGGCACAATTAGAATTGTGGACCAACAGAGATGCTTACGAAAATAAAGTATATATGTTACCTAAGCATTTAGATGAAAAAGTTGCGAAATTACATTTAGAAAAAATTGGTGTAGAATTGACCGAATTACGTGAAGACCAAGCCGAATATATTGGTGTTGCGGTTGAAGGTCCTTACAAACCAGAATACTACAGATACTAATATTCTTTAAAATATAAGTTCAAAATCCCAAACAGTAATGTTTTGGGATTTTTTGTTTTTATGATATAAACAAACAGTGTCACTTCGAGTGATTTTCAAGCCCGACAGGGATTGAAAATTGTATCGAGAGGCGTGTAAAAATACACTATCTAAATGTTCTCGATACATCCTGAAAGCTTCAACTTAATAATTCTCTACCAAAACAATTCCCAAAGCTTTCACGACACTCGAACTGACAATCGTTATTTACTGTCACTTCGAGTGATTTTCAAACCCGTTAGGGATTGAAAATAGTATCGAGAAGCGTGTTAAAATACACTATCTAAATGTTCTCGATACATCCTGAAAGCTCCAACATAACCATACCCAAACAAAAAACCTCCCCAAAGCTTTCAGGACACTCGAACTGACAATCGTTACTTACTGTCACTTCGAGTGATTTTCAAGCCCGTTAGGGATTGAAAATAGTATCGAGAAGCGTATAAAAATACAATATCTAAATGTTCTCGATACATCCTGAAAGCTTCAACTTAATAATTCTCAACCAAAACAATTCCCTAAGCGTTCAGGACACTCGAACTGACAATCGTTATCCCCTTGTCACTTCGAGTGATTTTCAAGCCCGTTAGGGATTGAAAATAGTATCGAGAAGCGTATATTTATGTATGAAATTTTACTATGTCTATATTCTCAAATGCTCTGATGAAACCTATTACACAGGTTTCACATCAAATCTTGAGCAACGGTTTATGGAGCATCAATCGGGCAAATATAAAGAAAGCTATACATACAATCGAAGACCCTTACTACTTGCATTTTATCAAGAGTTTGTAGATCCAAATCAAGCAATCATGATTGAAAAACAGATCAAAAAATGGTCAAAAGCCAAAAAAGAAGCCTTGATCGATAATGAATTTGAGAAGTTACCAAATCTCGCAAAGAAGAAATTCAAGTAAAACTCACGATGCTTTGAGACGATTTATAAATCAGGAAGGTTCTCGATACATCCTGAAAGCTCCAACATAATTATTCTCAATTTAAAAAAATTCCCAAAAACTTTCAGGACACTCGAACTGACAATCGTTACTTACTGTCACTTCGAGTGATTTGCAAGCCCGTTAGGGATTGAAAATAGTATCGAGAAGCGTATAAAAACTTAAAATATAATAGCGAAAAGTTCTCGATACATCCTGAAAGCTTCAACTTAATAATTCTCTACCAAAACAATTCCCAAAGCTTTCACGACACTCGAACTGACAATCGTTATTTACTGTCACTTCGAGTGATTTGCAAGCCCGTTAGAGATTGAAAATAGTATCGAGAAGCGTATAAAAACTTAAAATATAATAGCGAAAAGTTCTCGATACATCCTGAAAGCTTCAACTTAATAATTTTCAACCAAAAACATTTCCCATAGCTTTCAGGACACTCGAACTGACAATCGTTACTTACTGTCACTTCGAGTGATATTCAAGCCCGATAGGGATTGAAAATAGTATCGAGAAGCGTGTTAAAATACACTATCTAAATGTTCTCGATACATCCCAAAAGCTTCAACTTAATAATTCTCAAACAGAACAATTCCCTAAGCGTTCAGGACACTCGAACTGACAATCGTTACTTACTGTCACTTCGAGTGATTTTCAAGCCCGTTAGGGATTGAAAATAGTATCGAGAAGCGTATATTTATGTATGAAATTTTACTATCTCTATATTCTCAAATGCTCTGATGAAACCTATTACACAGGTTTC
Source organism: Gelidibacter sediminis (assembly GCF_004364975.1). Lineage (GTDB taxonomy): Bacteria > Bacteroidota > Bacteroidia > Flavobacteriales > Flavobacteriaceae > Gelidibacter > Gelidibacter sediminis. Next base: position 666,438 of record NZ_SOBW01000007.1, read on the forward strand.
ACATCAAATCTTGAGCAACGGTTTATGGAGCATCAATCGGGCAAATATAAAGAAAGCTATACATACAATCGAAGACCATTAATTCTTGCATTTTATCAAGAGTTTGTAGATCCAAATCAAGCAATCATGATTGAAAAACAGATCAAAAAATGGTCAAAAGCCAAAAAAGAAGCCTTGATCGATAATGAATTTGAGAAGTTACCAAATCTCGCAAAGAAGAAATTCAAGTAAAACTCACGATGCTTTGAGACGATTTATAAATCAGGAAGGTTCTCGATACATCCCAAAAGCTTCAACTTAATAATTTTCAACCAAAAACATTTCCCATAGCTTTCAGGACACTCAAACTGACAATCGTTACTTACTGTCACTTCGAGTGATTTTCAAGCCCGTTAGGGATTGAAAATAGTATCGAGAAGCGTGTTAAAATACACTATCTAAATGTTCTCGATACATCCTAAAAGCTCCAACATAACCATTCCCAAACTAAAAACCTCCCCAAAGCTTTCAGGACACTCGAACTGACAATCGTTACTTACTGTCACTTCGAGTGATTTTCAAGCCCGACAGGGATTGAAAATAGTATCGAGAAGCGTGTTAAAATACACTATCTAAATGTTCTCGATACATCCCAAAAGCTTCAACTTAATAATTCTCAAACAGAACAATTCCCTAAGCGTTCAGGACACTCGAACTGACAATCGTTACTTACTGTCACTTCGAGTGATTTTCAAGCCCGTTAGGGATTGAAAATAGTATCGAGAAGCGTGTTAAAATACACTATCTAAATGTTCTCGATACATCCTAAAAGCTCCAACATAACCATTCCCAAACTAAAAACCTCCCCAAAGCTTTCAGGACACTCGAACTGACAATCGTTACTTACTGCACTTTCTTGAAGCATATTAAAATCTACAGCCCCATTTCAATTCACCTTTATAATTCTTAACTTGTATAGTATTATGGCCTATGATGAACCTAAAATAATCGTTCCAAGATTCAATGAGGAATCTGGTTTTTATACCACCAAAAAGCGCTCAAAAATAATGAGTCGAATTCGTGGTAAAAACACCAAACCTGAACTTTTATTGAGGAAAGCTTTATGGTCTAAAAACATTCGCTATCGTATAGACAGCAAAACACTACCGGGCAAACCTGATATCTCCATAAAGAAATACAAACTCGCCATTTTTATTGATGGCGAATTTTGGCACGGCTACAATTGGGATGAGCGAAAAGACAGCATCAAAAGCAATAGAAAATTTTGGATCCCCAAAATTGAACGTAACATGCAACGCGACAGGCAGGTCAATCAAGAACTAGTTGAAATGGGTTATACCGTGTTTCGGTTTTGGACAAAGGAGATTTTTAACGACTTGGACAGATGCGTTAATGACATTCTCGTATTTATCGCCACAGGCGAAAATACTTAATAACGTAATTAGACAAAAAGGCCCTTTCAAACAATTGAAAGGGTCTTTCCTCTTTAAGAACACGAATTATTTGCTCTTCTTAGCTTTTTTAGTTTTGCCAGTCTTTTTATTAGTCTTTGGGTGCACCAAAGTCATTTCATCAATTAAATGTTTTGCACCAGCATATTTATCAACTATAAACAACACATAGCGTAAATCGACCATAATATTTCTACAAATTTCTGGATCGTAATAAATATCGCTCATGGTACCTTCCCAAACACGGTCAAAATTTAAACCGACTAAGTTTCCGTGGGCATCAATGGCTGGACTACCAGAGTTTCCTCCAGTGGTGTGGTTTGTTCCGATAAAATTCACTGGCACTTTCCCTGAAGCATCTGCATACTGACCGAAATCTTTATCTGCATATAATTGCTGTAATTTTTCAGGCACATCAAATTCATAATCGCCAGGCACATATTTCTCCATAACACCATCCAAATAGGTTACAGGCTCATAATATACTGCATCTCTTGGCTCATAGCCTTTAACCTTTCCGTAGGTAACGCGCAAGGTTCCGTTAGCATCTGGGAAATAACGTTGCTCTGGCAACACTTCCATTAATGCGGTCATGTATTGTTGCTCAAGAGCATTAATCTGCGGGTTAAGCTCTTGGAATTTTGGTTCTATAACCGTATAAAACTCAATGATAAAAGGTTTCAAATATTGATATGCCGCATCATTATTCAACTTCTCTAACACTTCTGACGAAGTACCTTCCAACACTTTCAACGCACTCTCCAAGTTAGTAAAGGCTGTTTTATCGTAAATAGTGGCGTCTACATGATCAGTATACAAAGGCATTACAGATTCGAAAACGCCTCTATCTACAGTAACGTTATAATCTTTATAAATACCTTTCAACCGACTTATATTAGCATCTCTTTGTTTCTCAAAAGCTTCTTCTCCGTTAGCCGCTGCACCTTCAAGTTGCGCAAGATTAAAGATTACAGGAGTCAACTCATTAGTTCTTAAAAATACCTCAATAAAACTACGACGCTTCACATTCACCTCCTCAATTTCGTTGTATAAACGTTCAAGTTCTGGTAAAACTTGTCCGTATTTACCATCCAATCCTTTAGCCTTTAACTGTTTTGTAAATTCAGCTTCCTGTGCTTTTTTAATGCCGATAGCACCACTTTTTTCAATTCCTAAATTCTCACCAATCCATTTTTTCCACGCATTTGCAATACGCGCTTGTTTTGAGGCATATTGGATTCTGATTTGATCATCCGCTTTCATATTGGCATCAATAACCTTTAAAGCAGCCTCTCTAATCGCAATAGTTTTAGGGTTGATTTTCTCTACAATTTGTGCCACGGCTACAGCTGGTAGATATTCGTCCGTAGTTCCTGGAAAACCAAAAACCATCGTAAAATCATCTTCACTAATTCCGTCCAAAGATACTGGTAAGAAATGCCTAGGTTTAAACGGCACATTATCTTTAGAATACTTTGCGGGGCGGTTATTTTTGTCAGCATAGATTCTAAACATTGAGAAATCGCCTGTATGACGTGGCCACACCCAGTTGTCAGTATCAGATCCAAACTTTCCAATACTTGATGGTGGCGTACCTACCAACCTCACATCTTCATAACGCTCCGTAATGAAAAGGAAATATTGATTGCCTTTGTAAAACGCTTTTATTTTTGTGTCTTGCCACTCTTCTTTCTTTGCTGCTTTTTCAATGGCAGTACTGTTACTTCCTCGTTTAGCTTGTTGTTCTCTGTCTGACATATCAGCAGTAACACCTTCTAAAACTTGTTTTGTAACGTCTTCTATTCTGACGATAAATTCAACAAACAATCCTTCATTAGGCAATTCTTCACTAAGCGTTTTGGCCCAAAAGCCGTTTTTCAGATAATCGTTTTCTAGAGATGAATGCGATTGAATTTGACTGAAACCACAGTGGTGGTTCGTTAAAATCAAGCCTTTTGGCGAAATAACCTCACTGGTACAACCGCCATTAAAATGCCCAATGGCATCTTTTAAACTTGAATTATTGACATCATAAATATCTTTTGCAGTCAATTTACTGCCTAGACTTTGCATTTCAGTTTCATTCATGCCCTGAAGTAAGGACGGTATCCACATACCTCCCTGTTGGGCAGAAACTTGAAGGGTAATAAAAAAAACTAAGAATTTTATAAGTTTCATATTTCACAATGGTTTTAAAAAGATTTCAAATATAAGCAAGCCGCTACGAAAAGTAAACTATTTACATATGAATTGCAGGTTAAATTGATAACGGCGCAGCCAAGAACCCTTGACTATGATTGTAAGTTTTTTTGTTTATATTATCTTCTTATTTCAAAACCATCCTAAAATGCAACACCGATCCAAGCTTCCCAATGTGGGCACCACGATATTTACTGTAATGAGCAGCCTGGCTCAAGACCACCAAGCATTAAATTTATCACAAGGGTTTCCAAATTTTAAGAGTGATCAGAAACTTATTGACTTAGTTAGCAGTGCTATGAATTCAGGCCATAATCAATACGCGCCAATGGCTGGAATTATGGAATTACGCGTGGCCATTGCGAATAAATTTGAGAAACTCTATGACACATCGTATCATCCAGATTCAGAAATTACAGTAACTGCAGGTGCAACTCAAGCTATCTTTACGATTATTTCGGCGTTTATAAAACAAGATGACGAAGTGATCTTGTTCAGGCCGGCGTATGACTGTTACGACCCTGCTGTAGAGCTTAATGGTGGCAAGGTTGTTTCGGTACAATTGGAAGCACCCCATTATAAAGTGAATTGGGATGAAGTTAAAAAAATTATCACCTACAAAACAAAAATGATCATAATCAATACCCCACAGAATCCGAGCGGCACCATTTTTACTAAAGAAGACATGGTGATATTAGAAGATTTATTAAGAGGCACGGACATTATCCTATTGAGTGATGAAGTGTATGAGCATATCATTTTTGATGGTGAGAAACATCAAAGCGCATGCCTATTTCCTGATTTGAAATCGAGAAGCTTTATTGTAGCTTCTTTTGGAAAAACATTTCATAATACGGGGTGGAAAACCGGTTATTGCTGTGCTCCGAAAGAGTTAATGGCCGAGTTTCAGAAAGCACATCAATTTAATGTGTTTTGCGTCAACCATCCCGTTCAGAAAGCATTGGCAGAATACTTACAAGAACCTAACCATTATCTTGGCCTTTCTAATTTTTATCAACACAAGCGCGATTTGTTTCTGAGCCTTATAACGGATTCCCGTTTTAAATTCGTCCCAGCAAAAGGCACTTATTTTCAAGTTTTGGACTATTCAGAAATAACACACGAGGACGATGTAGATTTTGCGAAACGCCTGACAACAGACCATAAAATTGCTTCCATTCCACTATCAGTGTTCAACACTCATAATTTAGATAATAAAGTGTTGCGATTTTGTTTAGCCAAAACTGACGAAACTTTAAATCATGCCGCTGAAATTATAAATCAGATTTAAGGACTAAACATCAAACAATCTACATCTAACTGTAATTTACAATCTATTGAAAACTTTAACTATATAAACAGAAGATTGCCTTTAATACTTTAACTTTGCATATACACTATACCACATTGATTACGTGGTGACAAATGGTGTAATAACAACACAAAAGAAACTTAAAGTATTGAGATATGAAAAATTGGATAATAGTACTGTTCTTATGCCTAGGGACGCTCGTTAGTGCGCAAGAAGTTATCAGCAATGGAAAAGTATATGAGGTAAAAGGTAAATCTATTTTTAAAGACGGCATTGATATTACCGCTAGTTTAGAATCCAGCGAAAAAGACGCCATTTTTAAAACCTTGAAAAATCAACAGAAAGAGGCTAGTAGGGCCGAAGCTGCCAGAAAAAAATTAGAAAAAGCAGCCAAAAAATCTGAAAAGGCACAAAAGCGCGCTGCAAATGAGCTTAAAAAGAAACAAAAAGCTCAGGATAAATTCGAAAAAGCAGCTAAAAGACTCGAGCAGAATCAAGAGAAATACGAACGGCTTAAAATGAGAGGCAAACTTTCTCCAAATGACGATGCGAAATGGCTCAAAAAATTAGAGCGTTACACCAAAGATTTGGACAAAGCTACAAAAGCATTAAGACGCTCATAGTGGCTGATAATTTAAATATCGCCCTGATTCAGTCAAAATTGGTGTGGGAAAATCCACGGAAAAATAGAATTGATTTTGAAAATAAAATCAACGCTCTTGATGATGTTGTAGATCTTGTTATACTTCCCGAAATGTTCACTTCTGGTTTTACCATGAATCCATCTCATGTAGCAGAAACCATGGAGGGTGAGACCATTTCTTGGTTAAAAACTTTGGCAATTAAAAATCAAATTGCCTTAACGGGTAGTTTGGTCATAAAGGAAAACGGCAACTTTTACAACCGTTTGATTTTTGTGCATCCCGATGGCTCAATAGAACATTATGACAAACGCCACACATTTACGTTAGCAGGTGAAGACAAGGTTTACACCGCTGGCACTATAAAACTCATTGTAGATTATAAAGGATGGAAAATCTGTCCTTTAATTTGTTATGATCTCAGATTTCCTGTATGGTCAAGGAATATTGAAAATTACGATTTACTTATTTATGTTGCCAATTGGCCAGCATCCCGCATCACAGCTTGGGACACCTTGTTAAAAGCACGTGCCATAGAGAATATGAGTTATTGTGTAGGTGTTAATAGAGTGGGCACTGATAATAATAACCATGATTACACTGGTCATTCCGCTGCTTATGATGTTTTAGGCAACAGGTTAGACACTATACCTTTTGATAATGAAGCTATTGAAATTGTAAGGCTTAAGAAAAAAGACATTAAAATGTATAGAAACAAACTTAGTTTTCTATCAGATCGGGATCAGTTTTCAATAGGGTAAACGTATACACGGTATCCCAACCTGTTCTAGCCTCTACCTTGTCAGCATAATAACTGATACGCTCAGGTTGAATCTTCTTTAGGTAACTTCCCGTATCCCATTTCTGATTTCCGTTGGCATCATAAACAACTCTTAAGTAATAATTTGCCGGATTGATATGTCTAAAATCAAACAATCGGGGTTTATCTGCATATTGTTCGTATTTCACGACACCTTTTTCATCTGTTAATTGTACAATCACAGGATATCTGGCATCAACCAATGTCACCCGGACATCCGACAATTCTGAGAATTTCTTGGTTTTAAACTCATACCTTAATGTGTCATTAACATTACCGAAAAAATCTGTGATAGCTTGTGGTAATAGCTTAATTTTATAAGTATTCGCTTCAATTTTATTAAACTTGAAATGAAACCTGTTTTTCAAAGTATCAAATTCAGTTTTGAAAGGAATACTAAGCGAGTCTTTATCTATGATTGTTACTAGACTTTCATCCAACCGTTCAAGAGGTACATTAGCTTCGATAGAAAAATCATCATCAAAATTTACAGCACTTGCCATGGTAGGCTTAATGCTTAGCGAATCGACTTTTAGGGCCCTGAACCGATGTTTTAAGGTGTCACTAAATGTGTTATTCTTTACAACAAAATATGTTGTATCCATTTCAACATTTGGCTTATACCAATAATATAAAGTATCTCTCTGCGCATGTTTTACGAGACGATGCTCAAAACCCTCAGGTTTAGTACCGAGCATCTCAATGCGCACCGAATTATAATCGCCCCGAAATCCAAATTCTATCTTTTGTTTGGCAACTTGAGTTGGCCGCTCTACACTAAATTCAGGAATTTCCTTAAACAGCTTTAGTTCATAAAATGAATCTGTAGGCACCGTAATTTCCTGCTCATAAAACCCAATTTTATCCGTTTTTTGTTGATAGGTATAATTGGCATTTCCATCTTTTAATGCCACCAAACGGTATTTACCTGCCTTGATATTATCAATACTAAAAGTACTCACACTATCTAAAGTATTGGTGACATATTTAGGTTGCTTTTTATAAACAGTAGAATCTGTATACGTAGCGTTAACCTCATATAACATAACCGTTACAAACTTTTCTGGCTCACGTTTTTCAGCATCAATGACAGCTCCTTTCACAGAGAGTGAATCAATGTAATCTCCTGTAGAAAACACGTATTTGTAATAGGAATACGGATTCTCTTCATTATTATCTACAATACTCTGCCCGAAATTAAATGCGTAGGTCGTATTGGCTTGTAAGGTGTCATTTATTTTTATGGTGATGTATTTACTGGCGCTCCCAAGGGGCATCACATCAGGCTGCGGATCCATGGGAGGTGAAATAATAAGTTGTTTTTGAACATTTTTTATCTTGATATATTCATCAAAATAAATTTTGATTTCATTGCCCTTAAAATTAGTGGTATAATTTGCTGGTACTGACTTTACAATTTGCGGCGGTTGCGTATCTTTTTCACCTCCAGATGGTGTCCCTCTATTGGCACAATTAACTAGCGTAACAAGAATACCAATAAAAAGAAATAATTTATAATAGCTTTTAAACATCTGTACACACAAATTTTAGCAAATTAACGACATATTTAATTGAAACGAAAAAATTACTCAGCAATTGCCATTGTTGCGATACTTATGGTGATGCCTTCAATTTTCATCAAGGCATTAGCACAGGTCTCAAGAGTAGCACCCGTAGTAATAATATCGTCTACAAGCAAAATATGCTTGCCTTTTAAGATTTTAAAATCCGTTACAGAAAACACCGTGTCATCATTGTTCCACCGTCTTAATCGGTCCTTAAAAACTTGGGTTTTAGTAGCTTTAGTCTTTTGTAAAACACGTTTATTAAAATCGCAATTTAAAGCGCTAGCGATTTCCTTTCCAAATTTGTGTACTTGATTATATCCTCGTTGGCGCATCCGTTTGGCATGAAGAGGTACAGGCACCACTACATCTACCGACCTAAACTCTTCATGCCTGCGGAGCTCTTCTCCTAACCAACGTCCTAAAAACGCACCCACCTCCTCATGACCTTTGTATTTTAAGTTATGAAGCAAGTGCTGTACAATTCCTTTTTTCGAAAACCAAAGAAGTGAGGTGGCATAGCATAACTGAACCCTACCATAAAGAATTTTAGAAACTTCATTTTTCTGAAAATCCACAAAATCAGTCAAGGGCATCTCATGCCTACACAACGTACAAATATGTAGTTCATTATCTTCCAATGGGTTGTCACATGTGAGACAAATCTCCGGAAAAAACAATTTTAACAAATTTTTTACCATTTAATCGAATAAAAGTCGCTAGAACAAACTTAATCTATAATTTCGGTAAATAATATTTCAATCTCCTTTTCCCTTAATAATTAATAATGATAGTTATCCCTCGTTTTTTTAACTACAAACTCATTATTGGCTCATTGGTTGTGACTGTTGTTGCGTTAACAATAGTCGGTTTTACCACTTATGAATCTGAAAAAGCACAACAACAATTTCTAAAACAAGAGAAGAAACTGATTGAAAGTGAATTGTCTCAAATGCTCGTCAAATATGATGAAATCTCAGAAGACAGCGACGTTCTCTCTCAACAATTGCTTGTTGCGAAGAAAAATACGACTTCAGCATTAGCAAAATTAAGACTTCTAAAAAGTGATTTTTCAGTATTGACACGGTTCAAATCTGAACTTTCTGATATCAAAATGAGAAATGACTTTCTTTTTAAAACCATTGACTCATTAGCCTCTGAAAACAAAAGTCTCAAAAAGGATAAATTGATTGCTCTACATGCACTAGAAGAACAACAAAAGACCAATAACGCTCTAACAAAAATTAACGCCTCATTAAATAAGCAGATTGAATCCGGTGCTATTATCACCGCAAATTCATTTTATGCTAAAGCATATAAATCTGACTCTCATTCTAGTGAGACTACCAAAGCTGCTCAGAGCAATCGTATTGATGTCTGTTTTACACTAGCTGAAAATGCTTTGGCAAAACAAGGAAACAAGGAAATTTACATTCAAGTATTGAACCCGTTAAACAATGTCATTGCTGATAAAGGCGCGATTCAATTTGGAGAATCCTTATTGCTTTACAGTAATAAGCAACTCATTCATTACAACAACAAAGTTCTTGATGTCTGCACTAGCATAGTGGCTGAAAAAAATGATAAACCTTTTGCTAAAGGCACTTATTATGTATCGGTTTTTCTTAAAGATCGAAAACTAGGCGAAACCCAATTGGTTTTGAACTAACTTCTAAATAAAATTTATTTACAGATTCCGTTCCTTTAATTGGCACGGTTTTCTATTTTTGCAGTTATGACAAATCAGGACGATCAATTTAAGAAAGTTGTATCTCACGCTAAAGAATACGGATATGTGTTTCAAAGTAGTGAAATATACGATGGCCTAAGTGCAGTGTATGACTACGCACAAAATGGGGCTGAATTAAAGAAAAACATACGTGACTACTGGTGGAAAGCCGTGGTACAAATGCACGATAATATTGTGGGCATTGACTCTTCTATTTTTATGCATCCCACTACCTGGAAAGCGTCTGGGCACGTTGATGCCTTTAATGATCCTTTAATAGATAACAAGGATTCTAAAAAACGTTATCGGGCAGATGTACTTATAGAAGATTACTGCGCTAAAATTGAAGGCAAAATTGACAAGGAAGTTGATAAAGCCGCGAAACGTTTTGGGGATGCTTTCAATAAAGAAGAATTCATATCTACCAACCCTAGAGTTGTGGGATATTACGATAAAATAAAAACCATCCTATCCCGTATGGCAAAATCTTTAGAATCTGAAGATCTAGCTGACGTTAAAGCGCTTATTGAAGAATTAGAGATTGCTGATCCGTTAACGGGGAGTAGAAATTGGACTGAGGTAAAGCAGTTCAACTTAATGTTTGGTACCAAATTGGGCGCTTCAGCTGAAAGTGCGATGGATTTATACCTTCGCCCTGAAACTGCACAAGGAATTTTTGTAAACTTCCTAAATGTTCAAAAAACAGGCCGTATGAAGATTCCGTTTGGAATTGCTCAAACAGGAAAAGCTTTTAGAAATGAGATTGTTGCAAGACAGTTTATTTTTAGGATGCGTGAGTTTGAACAAATGGAAATGCAATTTTTCATCAAACCAGGCACTCAAAAAGAATGGTTTGAACACTGGAAAGAAACTCGAATGAAATGGCATTTATCATTGGGAATGGGCGATGAAAATTACCGTTTCCACGATCATGAAAAATTGGCCCATTATGCTGATGCTGCTACAGATATCGAATTTAAATTCCCATTCGGGTTTAAGGAGTTGGAAGGCATCCATTCTAGAACCGATTTCGATCTTAAACAACACGAGGAGTTTTCAGGCAAAAAACTTCAGTATTTTGATCATGAAACTAATGAAAGCTATACACCATATGTGCTGGAAACTTCTATCGGATTAGACCGAATGTTTTTAGCAGTATTTTCGAATGCTTTGGTTGAAGAAGAGCTGGACAATAATACAACGCGCACCGTATTAAAATTACCTGCTGTTTTAGCACCGGTTAAAGCTGCAATTTTACCTTTGGTTAAGAAAGATGGGTTACCGGAAATTGCACGTCAGATTATGGATGATTTAAAGTGGGATTTCAATGTGGCCTATGATGAAAAGGATGCGGTTGGAAGACGATACAGACGTCAAGATGCCAATGGCACGCCATTTTGTATTACTGTAGATCATGATACCTTAGAAGATCAAACCGTCACCATCCGCCATAGAGATACTATGGAGCAAACACGCGTTAAAATTGAAGACTTACGGGATCTTATCAAAAAGGAAGTAGATATGAAATCGTGGTTAAAGAAAATATAATTCTACTCAATGTTGAATTAATAAAATATAAAAATCCAAATCTCAATAGCTTACTATCGGGATTTGGATTTTATATTTCTATAATAGATTAAAATCGGTATCCCAAATTGAAACCAAATTTCCCGACGATAGGCGAGTAATCATAATATTCTGAATTATTGGTATTGAAGAAGTTCCTCCCAATACCGCCATTGACTTCAAATACAAATCCACCAGAGGTCAACCATTTTCCACCAAGTCCAAATCCTAGAGCAAAATCAGTAACGTTTTCATCCCAATACTTACGACCACCGTCTGGAGTATGAATAGCGTACTCGCGGTCTATAGAGTTTAACATTCCAAATCCTTCCAGAAAAAAACCAGCGGCATATTTATTACCAAAGAAAATACGATAATAAGGCGAGATATAATAGTTAAGATCCATATCAAAATTTTTGGAATCAAAAGGGATAAAAGCTGAAATCCCTACAGAGGACTGCTCTGTTAAATTGCGTTCGTAACTCGGTTCAAAAGAACCAAATAAGAGAAATACCGCATTTAATTTTAGCTCATTTTTGCCTGAATGTGTTTTCTTGATACTATCATTTTGAGCCTGTGTGGCCACAACTGCAAATAGCATCAGCACAGCAAGGATACAACTTTTCATAAATTATTAATTTTGGTTAGAAGGGTCTGTCAATTTTAAGATGCAAAGTAATTGAAAAAGTTGCGTTAAAAAAGGCATTAATAATAAATAAACATACGGTAGATCAAAATAGTTTTCTGCCTTTATTTTTCTGAATACGCCAATAAACGTAATGCATTAATAACTACCACCAAAGTAGACCCTTCATGGAAAGCTACTGCAAGACCAATATTGGTCAAATCTAATATGGTAGCAGGCACCAACAACGCTACAACACCCATGCTGATCCAAATATTTTGGGTTATGATGCGTTTTGAAGCCCTGCTCAACCCAATAACAAATGGCAACATTTCAATTTTGTCAGACATGAGGGCTACGTCGGCAGTTTCTAGCGCCACATCACTTCCTGCAGCGCCCATAGCAACACTCACAGTGCTATATGCCATTGCAGGTGCATCGTTAACGCCATCACCAACCATTGCAATCTTGCCATCGCGTTGCATTAATTTTTTAACAGCTTCCACCTTGTCTTCTGGTAATAAATTACCCCGAGCTTCAGTCAATCCAATACGTTTGGCAATTGCATTTCCCACATTTTGATGATCTCCAGTAAGCATTACCATGCGTTTTATACCGATGGATTTCAATTTTTTCAAGGTACTGACAGCCGTTGCTCGTGGAACATCCATTACGCTAATCAATCCCACAACTTCCTTATCATACGCCACTAACATGGCCGTATGACCTCCTAACAGCATCTCCTGCATCTCTAAAAGCAAATCAGGAGCGATGGTCATGCCTTCATCGGTCATTAATTTTTCGTTCCCTATAAATACAGGTTTTTCTTTAAATGTAGCACTGATTCCTTTTCCTTGAATGGCAGTAACATTTGATGCCATATTCTCATGTTCCATCACATAAAGCAACTGTAAATCTTTAGCAATGGCTCTTGCCAACGGATGATTACTCAAGCTTTCCACTTCATAAACAAGACGCGCCAAACCAGTTTCTGTGTATTTATAAGGCACTAAATTGGTGAGTTTCGGTTTACCTTCTGTAAGTGTTCCGGTTTTATCAAAAGCGATGGTGGTGATGGATCCTAAATCTTCCAACGCTTTCCCACCTTTGATCAACACCCCTTTTTGAGCTGCTCTCGCAATTCCGCTTAAAACAGCACTCGGTGTTGAAATTGCCAAGGCGCACGGACTTGCTGCCACTAATACCGTGATGGCACGATACAAACTATCGCCAAAAGGCTCATCGACCACTACGTAAGCAAAACATAGTATAATCACCACCAAAATAACGATAGGCACATACCATTTTTCAAATTTTTTGGTCATTCGCTGCGTAGGCGATTTTTGGGTCTCTACCTCGCTTACCATTTTAATCAAACGGGCAACAGTAGAGTCTTTACTCAGTTTAAGCACGAGCACCTCTATACTTCCGTCGCCATTAATAGTTCCAGTAAACACAACATTTGAAGCATCAATATCTTTGAATTGAGGAAGATTTTCCGTAGAGTCAATAGCGGTTTTGTCAATTGGCATACTTTCTCCAGTAATAGAGGCCTGATTAATAGCACTGCTCCCACTAATGATGACGCCATCTGCCGAAATTTTAGAATTTGGCTTGACTACAATTATATCATTGATTTCTAATTCTTCTACGGGAACCTCTTCTATTTTATCATCGCGTTTTACTAAGGCGGTCTTCGGACTTAAATCGCCTAGAGCTTCAATCGATTTTTTTGCCTTGTTCATGGCATAACTCTCCAATGCATGCCCTAAACTGAACAAAAATAAAAGTAACGCACCTTCGGCCCAACTCCCAATATAAGCTGCTCCAATGGCAGCCGCTATCATTAAAAAATCAATTTCGAAACCGCCTCTTTTAATTTTTTCGTAGGCTTCAATGGTAATGTAGTAACCACCAAATGCATAAGAGATGATAAAAGGTGTCAGATACATCCATATGGATTGGGTTTCAGATCCGAATGTTTTTATTAAAAACCCTATTAATAGAAAAACGCCACAAAGTAATGAGAAATATAATTCTGTTCGTTTACCGAAAATACCATCGTGATTATGAGCATGATCGTGAGTGCCATTGGATTGTTCTGCCATAATTATATTTTAATGCGAATGTCCACCGTCATCAGCGTTGTTGAGCAACATGTAGGTGCCATCCATAACAATTTTTTTATTTTTTAAAGATACTGAATTTAACACTTCAACCATATCTTCAGTTTCCATTCCTAAGTCTATTTTTAGTTGTTTTAACTCGTAACCCGCATCCGTTTCACGGTCTAACATTAATACGTAATAGTCATCTTCTTGCTGAATAACCGCAGTTTTAGGCAATGCCATTCCTAGAGATGAGCCAACAATAATTTGGGCTTCCACAAACATGCCTACAATAAATGCAGTGTGGTCATTTTCAATATGACCGTGAACCACGACGCGTCTATTTTCAGGATCAATAGTGGTCCCAACCAAATGCACTTCTGCTTTGTAAATGCTATCAGATGCTTCTGGAATTCTAAAGTCGATAGTCTGACCTTTCTTAATTTTAAGAATATCCTTCTCAAAAACTGATAATTCTAAATGAATATGCTCTGTATCAATAATTTCCATAATAATGTCTGACGGAGACACGTAAGTCCCGTTGCTGATGTTAACTTTAGTTACAAATCCATCAATGGGAGCGTATAGATTAATACTGGAGCTAATGGTACCTTTTTCTACTGATGCCGGATTAATGTTCATCATTTGCAACTTCTTTTTTAAGCCGTTGTAATGTGCCAAACTGCTTTTATAAGTGCTTTCCGCCTTTAAAAAGTTCTTTTGTGAGGTGATATTTTCATCATAAAGCGTCTTTTGGCGGGTAAATTCCGACTTCAAGAAATTGAGCTGTTCAGCTACCTCGGCATATTCCTGCTGAATTTCCACAATTTCTGTGTTTTCTAAAGTGAGCAGATATTGCCCTTTCTTAACCTCATCGCCCACCAATAGCGGATTTTTGGTCACATAACCGCCCATAAATGTGCTCACACTCGATTTATTTTGGGTGGGCACATCAATCATGCCGTTGACCTTAATAGTCGTATTAAATTCATGTTCGGCAATGTTGCCAAAAGTCATCTTTTCACCTTCAAATTGGGCTTTAGTGATGACCAGCGCATGGGGTGCCACTTTCGACTCTTCTGTTTTTTCTTCGTTTTTATCATTTCCACAAGCCATTACAAGCGTGAAAACAAATAAGATATATAGCTGTTTCATTAGTTTAAAATTAGATGATTGATTGCAATTATGGTTTGATTATAGGCATTAAGATTATCCAAATAGGTCATTTCAATATCTTTTGAAGTTTCCACACTTTGAATGTATTGGAAAAAATCAATCTCGCCCTCTTTAAAGGTGCGTTCTGCTGTTTTTATAATTTCTTCTGACAATTGCTTGCCTTGGGTTTCATAGTACACTACTGCTTCATGATACTGCTGCAATTGGGCGTATAATGCCTCTTTTTCAGCTTCCCATTTGGTTTGATAGTCCTGTTGCTGCTCTTCAACAATTTCTTGAGCAAGTTTTGACGCTTTTATTTTTGACGAATTACCCGAAAACAAGAAAGGAATCTTCAATCCTACTTGATAACTCTCAAAGTCATTATTAAAGCCGTCATTGGCACCTTGTTGATATTCGAGCGTTATATCAGGGAGTAAACTTTGTTTTTCCTGTTGCAGTTTGGCCTCATAAAATGTTTTGGATGCGTCATAATACAGCAAACCAACATTGTCATTGAGCGCTTGTGGGTTGAGTTCCAATTTCTGTAAAGCATGTTTATTGACAGTTATGTCTTCCACTTGAACAATTTTACGTAACTGTGCCTTATAAATGACTTCTTGTTGCTGCGCTTGCCTATATAAGGTTTCCAATTGTTTTTGTTTGGATTGGGCGGTGATCATTTCCAAATAATTAGTTTCTCCCAATTCAAATCGGCGCTTGGCAGCCTTGGCAAAATTTTGGTATAAACTGTCTAAAAACCGATAAGATTCTGATTTGTTTTTAGCGTAACTCAAATTATAATAGGCCGCATACACTTCCTTTTTCAAACTTTGAAGCTTAATAGCGTGTGCCGATTCTTGCAAGCCAACCTTAGACCTGTTGACCTTTCTATCTGCAAAATAGACGGTAGGAAACTTAAAATCTTGAGAAACCCCAAACACTTTTAAAGCTTCATTGGCACCGGCACCATTCTCATGTTTATAGAATATTTCGGTTTTATCGAAACTGAAAGCACTTCCAACCAAAACATCAGTTTCCTCAATTTGCAAGGAAGAGGCTTTTAGGCCGGCGTTATTTTCAATGGCGATGTTAATGGTTTCTTCAATTGTCATCGGTTGTTCTTGAGCATTCATATTGAAAGTCAACATCAGCGCCATAACGGTTATCAATCCTGACTTTTTCATTTTCAGATCTTTTTTCTTTTCCACCCAAGCGTACAGTACCGGCAATACAACTAGAGTTAGAATTGTTGCACTAATCAAGCCGCCAATCACCACCGTAGCTAACGGACGTTGCACTTCTGCCCCAGCATTGGTAGAAATAGCCATAGGCAAAAACCCTAGCGCCGCCGCTGAAGCGGTCAATAATACCGGCCTTAACCGTTCTTGCGTCCCTCTTTTGATACGTTCTTCAATGTTGGTCATGCCTTCACTTTTGAGTTCTTTAAAATGTTCTATCAATACAATCCCGTTAAGCACTGCAATTCCGAAAAGCGCAATAAACCCGACACCTGCTGAAATACTAAACGGTAAATCGCGAAGCCATAAAAATAATATTCCCCCTACTGCCGAAAGTGGAATTGCCGTATAAATCAATAAGGCATCTTTAACGGAATGGAAGGCAAAATACAATAGAATAAAAATTAATAACAAGGCAACCGGAACCGCTACCAATAACCTGGCCTTGGCACTTTGTAAATTCTCAAACTGCCCTCCATAGGTGACGCTATACCCCGCAGGGAGTTTGACATTTGTTTCAATAAGCGTCTGAACCTCATCAACAACGGACTGTAAATCTCTGTTTCTCACATTGACACCAACCACAATGCGACGCTTGGTATCATCTCTCGATATTTTGGCAGGACCAGTCGTATAACTAATATCGGCCAATTCACTCAACGGAATTTTACCGCCATTTGGCGTATCTACATACAGGTTCTGAAGACTTTCCAAATTTTTCCGTTTGGACTCCTCTAGCCGGACCACCAAATCAAATCGTTTTTCGCCTTCAAACACACTCCCCACAATGCCACCAGCAAATCCAGAAGAAATCAGTTGGTTCAAATCGGCAATATTCAGTCCGTAACGTGCAATTTTAGCCCGATTAAAGTTGACGCTCATTTGTGGCAAACCTTCTACTTTCTCTACTATAATATCTGAAGCACCTTCAACGTCCTGAATTAATATCTTTATTTCTTCAGCCTTATTGGCCAATACAGTTAAATCTTCACCAAAAATCTTAATCGCTACGTCGGCCCTCACTCCCGTAATCAACTCATTAAAACGCATTTCTATAGGTTGGGTAAACTCTACGTCCATTCCTGGAATGACGAGAAGGGCTTCCTTAAATTTATCCGCCAATTCATTTTTAGAACTCGCAGAAACCCATTCACTTTTTGGTTTTAATTTGATGATCACATCACTTTCTTCCATAGACATTGGGTCAGTAGGGACTTCAGCAGCGCCAATACGCGTAACCACCTGTTCTACTTCAGGAAAATTATCGAGTAAAATCTGCTCTATCTTAGTAGTGATTTCAATGGTTTTACTCAACGAGGTTCCCGTTTTTAAAACCGGTTGGATTACAAAATCACCTTCATCGAGCGTAGGTACAAACTCGCCTCCCATCCTACTAAAAATCCATCCACTTAATACCAACAACACCACTGACACTCCAATGACAATGCGTGTGTTTAACAATGCCCAATGGATTACTGGTCGGTATTTTTTGTTTAAATAGTGCATTAAGCGAGCCGAAATATTGGTTTCGCTTTGTTTAGTGGCCTTCAGAAATATAGATGATACTACAGGAACATAAGTAAGACAAAAAATCATGGCCCCTATTAATGCAAAACTAAAGGTCATAGCCATGGGCTTAAACATTTTGCCTTCCACCCCACTTAAAGACAGGATAGGGATAAACACGATGAGAATGATGAGTTGCCCAAAAATGGCAGAATTCATCATTTTAGAGGCACTTTTTAACGTAATCTCATCAATTTCCGTCTGTTGATCAATTTTGGTGAGCCTCTTTATTTTGGCACTTTGGGTGGTGATTTGAAAGGCAATGAATTCTACAATAATTACCGATCCATCAATAATAATCCCAAAATCGATAGCGCCAAGACTCATTAAATTGGCATCGACTCCAAAGACATTCATAAGAGAAATGGCGAATAGCAAACTTAACGGAATCACTGACGCGACTACTAAGCCAGATCGCCAATTTCCCAATAATAAGACCACTACAAAAATGACGATGAGAGAGCCTAAAATTAAGTTTTCCGCTACGGTAAATGTGGTTTTGTCAATAAGTTCTGTACGTTCTAAAAACGCATTGATATAGACACCTTCAGGCAAAGTTTCTTCAATAGACGCCACCCGATCCTTTACCGCTTCAATAATTTTTTTAGAGTCGCCATCCTTAATCATCATGATCTGCCCCAAAACTTTCTCCCCTTCACCATTTCCAGTAATAGCTCCAAAACGTGTGGCACTTCCAAAATCAACGCTAGCGACATCCTTTATCAAGGTGGGGACACCATCATTTTTAACCACAATATTTTCAATATCCTCTAAGGAACTGATCAAGCCTTCACCTCGAATAAAAAAAGCCTGATTGGTCTTTTCTATATACCCACCACCCGCAACACTGTTGTTTTTTTCGAGCGCCTCGTATAATTCGGAGATTGAAATGTTCATGGCAGTCAATTGCTGCGGGTTGATGGCCACTTCATATTGCTTTAAAAAGCCTCCCCACGTATTGACCTCTACGACCCCCGGAATTCCAGACAGTTGCCGTTTGACAATCCAATCTTGAATGGTGCGTAATTCTGTAATGTTATACCGGTCTTCATAGCCCGGTTTTACATCTAAGATATATTGGTAAATTTCGCCCAGTCCTGTAGTAATCGGCCCCATTTCTGGTGTTCCAAAGCCTTCAGGAATTTTCTCAGATGCGGTTTTTATCTTTTCGGCAATCAATTGTCGTGGCAAGTAAGTACCCATGTCATCTTCAAAAACGATGGTCACCACGGAAAGTCCGAATTTTGAGATGGATCGAATCTCTACAACACCAGGTAAGTTCGCCATTTCCAATTCTATCGGATAACTGATAAATTGTTCAACGTCTTGAGTGGATAAATTGCGCGAGGTGGTGATGACCTGCACTTGATTATTGGTAATATCCGGAACGGCACCAATGGAGATTTTTGTCAAGGAGTAAATTCCAAAACCCACTACAAACCCCATAAATAGTAGAATAATCAGCTTATTCCTTAAACTAAATTTAATAATGTTTTCTAACATAATGTATGCGTAAAGTGTTTTAAGCCATAGAGAAATGGCTTATTTATAATAACTTAAAATCATAGCAATTATGCCAGTTGTGGCGGTTGAAACACAGACGGTTTCTCAAATAAAGACGTGCTTTCCTTGTAAAAGAAGTTAAAAGGAATTTCAATAAACATCTCGTAAGGCTTTAAAATATCAAAGTGTAATAACGTGAAATTTGTATGGACTTGACAGCTATTATGACCGTCATGCTTAAAAGGAAGATCTTCGTGTTCTGTATGCTCATTCTCATGTTGTACTAACGATGCACCATAATGTTCAGCGATAAATTGCGCGAATGAATCGCCATACGTCTCTTGATGGTAAGTTGCATGTTCTATAAGTGCACTCAGCTTTGACGCATCTTCAAAGCTGATATTCAAACTTTGAAAACCGATCAAGGTGGCGTAAAATATGGCGAGTAACTTTGACATGATTTCGACAAAGCTACAAAAATTATATATGGATATCCATGATAACTGTCACGTTCTAAAAATAAGCTTTTAACTGAACAGTGCCCGTATGGATCGTTTTTGATGTTTCTGTTTTGCGTCCGAAATAATTTAAATTCAAGTCTAAAAATGCGGTCAATTTTTTCTGTGCCAACAATGACCAGGTAAAGTTTTTACCGGCTTGCAAACCTTCCAACATTTGATAAGATACAGGCGTATTTTCATTTCCAGAAAAAGCATTATCGTAAAAATTTACTTCGCCATTAAGCGCTATTTTTTGCGCGTTGTTATAGGTAAATGAAACACCAAAATTGTTTTGACGCAACATCTCCTTGTTTCCTATGGTGTTATCTTTGGAGGTGAATTGATAAAACACGTCAAACCGCGCATTATCATTATGCAAGTAGGACAACTTTGGTTTAACTCTAGTTTCCTCAATAGTATAATTCCTAGACACAAAATTCTCACTAAAACTTTGGTTTTCTTCCAAGCTGCCGTTTAAAATTAACAGCCAACTTTCAGCAAATTTATGATTAACATTGAGTTGATGACTTTTAAGCTTACTTTCTTGAAACCCTATAGATAAGAGCGTTCGTGCTGTATTCGCCAAATATGTGTACGATGTTGTAAAATGTTGTTTTCCTCGATTGAAAAACAAAACATTTCTGACACTTTTGTTCAAGGCCAATTGCCTGTCATCAGCATCAGCAAACGGGTTGAGATCGAAAGTGTTCTCCTCTCTGTTTATTTTTCGATCTACCAAATACGAAGTTTGATTATAAAAGTGAGACCAGAATTTCTTAGCCTTTTTTGCACTTCCTGCCCATTGTTGCGGGTTAACTGTTAGAGTTTGGCTCAATCTGTTTTGATGTGTTTTTATATAGATTCGATTTGGTAATAACACACGAATATATTCCCCTTGGTCTAAAAACTTAGCAATTTCGAATTCATTAAGCTCCTGCACCGCGTTACTATTGTAATCAATCCAAGTATAAGCCCCTTGGCCGGGCTCCACTTTAACATAGGTAAAATCTTGTTGCGGGAGACTGCCCGCATTGGTTTCAAACACAGTATTCCAAAGTACGATTTGATCAAATAATTGCTTGTTAAAAGTAATTCGAGAATTTAAGGATTGTTCGTCTTTTACAGTCTCATCAACGGACTTTAAAGTGCGATAATTGACATAAACGCCTAAATCAGTTGTGGTATTCTGGATAATTTTAGATTTGA
Organism: Gelidibacter sediminis; assembly: GCF_004364975.1. GTDB lineage: Bacteria > Bacteroidota > Bacteroidia > Flavobacteriales > Flavobacteriaceae > Gelidibacter > Gelidibacter sediminis. Next base: position 687,625 of record NZ_SOBW01000007.1, read on the forward strand.
GATAATAGGTATTGGAGCTACTTACTTTTTCAAGAACATTTTTTCTAACACTGTCATTAACACGATGTTTATAGCCCAATTCCACAAAAACATTGGAACTATCACCAATACCATAAAATACTTCTGCCGATTTAAAACGCTGACTCATTGCCATTAATTGGTCTGTACCACTGTCACGCTGCTCATTATCTTCGGCGGCTATCTTTGTACCCAGCCACTGCTGATGAAAATTGTAAACCGATCTATTGAATGTTCTTAAGAAAGTTGATTGGACATGGTTACTGTCGCTATTTAAAAAACTTGTATTTGTGAATAACTGCCACTTTCCTAATTTAAAACTTGCAAATACGCTATGTCTATTGCCATTAAAGTTCTCAGAATAGTTAAGATGTTCAAATTTATAGGATGCAAATCCATTGTTAGGATTGAAAAGCTCGAGACCTGCAGTAATTAAATTTTGATTACCAATAGGCCTATCCAAATTCCAGTTTCTAGTAAACTCAGTATCATAGAGCCGTTGAATTGTTTGGAAATTTTCCTGAATAAGGTCAGTATCAATACTTGCCGAAAGATCCCATAAGCTGTCCGATTTAATTAAGGACTGTTTAATACGTAATTTTCCAGCAAAGCCATCATTATTGGCATCATCTAATCCAGAAAAGAGGTTCATGTCATTTTTGCTTCCTGCGGCTTCAAAATAAATCTCAGTATGATCTGTAGGTTGATAGGTTCCATTTAAAACCGCTACTTGCAATTTAGTTGGGGCTATTAATTTTACAATAGGCGCATAATTACCTTGGGGCACACCTGATATTGGCGCAACGTACTCATAAATACTTGAAATAGCATTGCTGTTAATCAATACATAATTACCTTGATTTTGACCTACCAATCGGAATTTCACGCTATACAATTCGTCATCCGGATTGTTTGAAAATAGGTAAACTTCGGTCCCGTTTACAAAGGCCTTACGATATAATATCCGATTTTCGTTATACGCTTCAGACATCCCTGAAGGGGCCACCATTAAAGCAGAATCATCGCCTGCATTGGCCAATATTTGAACTTGCTCGGGCGACAAGTTTTGTTGTAGAGGTTGATTTTTTGAATCAATTTCAGAATAGACTGAAGCACCAATTTTAAATTTCTCAGTTTCATAATCGCCCCCTCCAAATACTGTAAATCGTGAAAAATTGCGTTCACTAAATTGGTAATCTACGGTGATTCGCATTTCCGAAGTTATGGGAAAGGTGGAATTGAAGATAATTTCTCCCGCATTATAATCAATAATATAATCTTGGGTTTCACCGCGCCTTATTGGGGTGCCGTTAACATAAACAGTTTCGCTTCCAGAAACCACCAACACGTACAACTCATTGTTTGGCCCCCTCAACTTATAAGGCCCCTGATTGCCTTCTTGTGCTGTAAATTTACTGGTCGTAAACTGCCCGCGCACCAAAGCCCCAGCAGCAAAAAGATTGGTTTTGGAAGCGTCATTATCTAAATTCACATCCACCAACAAGCCTTGAACACGCTTACTGAAACTCGCAAAATAGGAGTTGGTATTCACCAAGTCAATATCACCTGCCCTAATACGCCAATCATCACTAAACAGTTCAATAAATACTTGGTCAAACTCGTCCAATCGTTGGGAATATCCACTTTCTTGCAAAGGAATGTTAGCGTCCTGAATGGATGCCCGTAACGATACCTTATCACTCAACTTTCCAGAAATTTGAAGGTCCAATTCGCTATTTAACACAGAGTTTTGATTGTTGCCTAGGGTTACACCCCTTGAAATACTTCCAGAAGTGGTCAATCCATCAAATGGTGCATAATTTTTGGCTATTGAGGATTGCTGTAGTTTGTATAGACGCTGCATATTATCAGTGTTATTTACAATAATACTTTTATCAAGCTGAACATATTTTCGGGTAATGAAATTTGGATAGCGCAGATAATTAATAACTACGGAGTCAGAAGTCATTGGTTTTTTAAACGTTACAAATGCTTTTGAAAAATCGACGGTGTAATAGCTAGTGTCAATAACACGTCCCTCTTTCGTTTTTAAACTGAAAAAACTTGAATTAATACTAATGGAATCTATTTGGATGGTATTTGCAAAGGCCATGGTCTTTGATCGGTAATTACCCGGTGGCTCTTGTGAAAACACACAACAACTAATTAAAAAGAAGACTAGGACAACAGCAATTTTCATTGAATAAATTAACTTCTAAAGACAACAACAGTACAATCGTTAAAATGCCTATAAAATTACCGTATAAAAGTACAGTATTATTTACTTTAGCCCATATAATAAGGTTGAACTAAAAGATCCCCATATTCTGGGATATATTTATGAAAATTATCTCTTACAATGTTAATGGTATACGTGCAGCGTTAAACAAGGGCTTTATAGACTGGTTAAAGAGCGCCAATCCCGATGTTATATGTTTGCAAGAAATTAAAGCCATGAAAGAGCAGGTGGATGTGCAATTATTTGAAGATGCTGGCTATACATATCATTATTGGTTTAGCGCCCAAAAGAAAGGCTATAGTGGTGTTGCTATTTTGAGCAAAATTAAGCCAAATCATGTTGAATATGGTACAGGCATTCCCTCAATGGATTTTGAAGGACGCAATATTCGCGCTGATTTTCCAGCAAGTACTCCAGGCGAAAAAGGTGTGTCCGTAATGAGTTTGTACTTACCTTCAGGCACCAATGATGCGCGCTTACAGCATAAATTTGATTATATGGACATGTTTCAAGCGTATATAGATAAACTCAAGCTGAGCATTCCAAACCTTATAATTTTGGGCGATTATAATATATGTCATGAGGAAATTGATATCCACAATCCAAAAGGGCTGTCCAATGTTTCAGGGTTTCTTCCTCAAGAACGTGAGTGGATTGGGAACTTTTTAAACACCGGATTTATTGACTCTTTTAGACACTTTAATAAAGAACCGGACCATTATACCTGGTGGAGCTATAGAGCGAATTCTAGAGCCCGAAATAAGGGTTGGCGTTTGGATTATGCCTTAGTTAACACGCCATTGCAAGAAAGACTTAAACGAAGCGTTATCTTATCTGATGCGGTGCACAGTGACCATTGTCCGATATTGCTGGAGATTGAGAATTGAAGATTGCTAATGCTGTTTGCTAATTGTTGATTTGATCTTTGATTTACGATTTTTTATTTACGATATAATAAAACCACATATACCTATCACTAAACTTTTATAACCATGATTAAAAAACTGTCACTTATTGTTTTGACACTGATGTTGACAACTTCTTGTGTCTCTAAAAAAATCTATACCGATCTAGAAAGCAAATATGCCACGCTTAATAAAGAAAACCGTAAACTTTCAGAGGAAAATGGAGATCTTAAAAAAGATTTGCTGCTCTCGCAAAATAGATTATTACAACTTCAAAGAGATTATGACGATACCACCGCCAAACGCAACCAATTGCAAAGAGATTATGATGCTGCAAAGACCAATCTCGATAATTTACAAAAATCGTATACCGCTTTAGAGCAGAACAGCTCTTCTGCAATTGCTGAAAATTCTAAGAAGAACAGGGAATTATTGGCACAGTTGGAAGCTAAGGAACAAGCGCTTGCTGCCGAAAATGCCCGTTTACAAAAGTTGAAACAGGATATGGAAGCGCGTTCACAACGTATTGCAGAGCTTGAAAGTGTGATAGCTTCTAAAGATGCAGCCATGAACAAGCTTAAAAACGCTATTTCAAAAGCGTTGACCAACTTTGAAGGTAAAGGCTTAACTGTTGAGCAACGCGATGGAAAAGTATACGTATCTATGGAAAATAAATTGCTGTTCCAATCAGGAAGCTGGGCTGTGGGCGCCAATGGTAAACAAGCTGTTAATCAATTGGGAAGTGTATTGGCTGAAAATCCAGAAATTGCAATTTTGATTGAAGGTCATACAGATAATGACCCTTATACGGGTACCGGTGTTATGAATAGCAACTGGGATCTATCTACAAAACGCGCCACGGCAATTGTTCAGATTCTCAAGGAAAATCCAGCCATTAATCCAGAAAACCTTACGGCTGCAGGCCGTGGAGAATATGCACCTATTGCTAGTAATGACACGAGTGAAGGTAAGGCTAAAAATAGACGTATTGAGGTGATCCTGACTCCAAAATTGGATGAGATTTCAAAATTGTTAAACGATTAATAATGAAATGTCAGGTTGAGCGCATGCGAAGTCAGGTTGAGCGCAGTCGAAGTGCGATGTCAGGTTGAGCGCATGCGATGTCTGGTTGAGCGCAGTCAAAACCCAATTTGAGTTTTGTGAAAATTGGTTGTCAGGTTGAGCGCAGTCGAAACCCTCTCGAAAAAGAATCATTCTATTAAAATCATACCCTAACAACAACAAACCTTTCCGTTCCACAAGAGCTGAAAGGTTTTTTTTATCTTTGATCATCAAACACAGCAAACAGTAAGCATAGCTATGAAATATACCACACTACCACATACCGATATTAAAGTCAGTAAATTATGTTTAGGCACCATGACTTGGGGACGTCAAAACACCCAAGCTGAAGGCTTTGAACAAATGGATTATGCCATAGACCAGGGCATTAATTTTTTTGATACGGCAGAACTATATCCCGTTCCTTCAGAAGCAAAAACCTATGCCGACACAGAACGTATTATTGGCAATTGGTTTGAAAAAACTGGCCATAGAAATCAAGTCATATTGGCCTCCAAAATTGCAGGTCCTGGCGAATATACTGCGCATATTAGAACGACAGGCTTTAGTCCAGACGCCTTAAAAGATGCCATCAATAACAGTTTGAAGCGTTTAAAAACTGATTATATCGACCTTTACCAACTGCATTGGCCGGAGCGGAATACCAATACTTTGGGCATTCGCGATTACAAACATGAGGACGACCAATGGCAGGATAATTTTAACGAGATCCTGCACACTTTTGACGGCATTATAAAATCAGGAAAAGTAAGACATATCGGGATCTCAAATGAAAAGGCTTGGGGCACTATGCGATATCTAGAGGAATCGAAAAAACACGATTTGCCAAGAATGCTTACCGTACAAAATGCATACTCTTTACTCAATCGACTATTTGAAGGTGATATGGCAGAAATAGCCATGCGAGAAAATATCGGACTTCTGGCCTATTCTCCATTAGGATGTGGTGTTTTATCAGGAAAATACATTAAAGGGGAAGACACCAAAGATTCTAGGTTGAATCTTTTTACACGTTTTGCACGCTACAGCAGTGCATCATGTACAGAAGCGACCAAGCAGTATCTTGCTATTGCCGAAGCACATCAATTAAAACTATCTCAAATGGCACTGGCTTTTGTTACCCAGCAACCCTTTGTGACAAGTAATATCATTGGCGCCACTAACTTGGCGCAACTTAAAGAAAATATAGAAAGTATCCATTTGACGCTTAATCAAGAGGTTTTAAATGCTATTGAAGACGTGCATAAGGTCATTCCGAATCCTTCTGCATAGTAACCTACAAATAGAAAAAGCGGATTTAAAAATCCGCTTTTTTTATGCTGTATTTAAATGGAATTATGCCTGTACTTTCTCAAATGTAAACGTCACCTTAGTATTTTTTATAAGGCCACTTACTTCACGGATATTTACCAATGCTTCATAAGTAAACACATCGTCAGTTTCAGCAACTTCAATCTCAATTGTTTGGGTAGAACACCCTGATACAAATGCCAAAACCTTATCAGTTAAGCTCCAGGTACCAGTTAGACTCTGCTTACCCTCACAATCCGTAGCCGATTGTGCTTGTTTAAACACATAGTTTCTGTTATCAACAAAGTCATATACTAAGTCACGCTGACACTCAGTATACTGCGCAAAGATATCCGTACTCGGATTTTCAGTGTTGTCATCTGTTATATCGATAGCATCTTCGGCATCTAATCCGGTTAACACCCATGAGCCAGCAAAAGCCGTCTCGGTGGTAGTCAATTCACCCGTTATGGCTTCAGGACATTCAATGCTATCATCGTTGTTACAGCTCACTATAAAAAGGGTCGCCGTTACCATTAAAGATTTCATCAATACATTCATTTTTTTCATGTTTTTGTAGATTTTAAGTTCTTTTATAAGATGTCTGAAACTGCAAAAGGTTGCTTTGAAGAAGTGAAAAAAATTGATTAAAAATGTGCTTAGCACGACTTTGACAGTTGATCAATTGACTTTAAGACCAATAAGCAGAAATAAATAGTTCTGTTTTTTTTAAAACCACCATCACATGACACTCAAAAACATGACAGACCCGTAAAACGAAACTTGATAGCAATAAAAAACCCCTTACTTCCGAAGAACTAAGGGGTTTGTGATTCAATCGATTTTGTCACCATTTTTATCATAAAAATGGTATTCAAGATATGTGTAAGCATCTCTGGGTAATACTTTTACCCATTTTTAGTAGAATATGTAATATACATAATCAGGAATAAGCTCTGTACAATTAAGCCTCCATTCAATAATTTGTTAATAACGTGTTAACAAATTATATGGTTCAATTTAATGGCCACCGTCATCTATAAGATAAGAACAGTAAGGTTTTACCGTAACAAGTTTACGGTTTCCCCGTAAATGGATAAGAGGAAAATAATTTAGATTTGATAAGACAAAACAATCAAAAAAAATACTTTCTATGAAAAATTATTACCTGTTTCTGCTTTCTCTTATTCTGTTCACGAATTGCCAAAAATATGACATTGATAAAAACTCGCTTGGTCATACCCAATCACAAAATGACTTTTTGGAAGTTAAAAAAATCAGTTTTGGTGAAGCTATTAACCTAGAACCTATTTTACAAACCTTAAATAGAGTGGAACACAAAACTAACAAATTTAAGGACAATAATTTAAATGACATCGAAATTGTTGGCAAAGAAGGGTCACTCATTTCTGATGGTATCGACGATTACTATACCTTTCAAATTACAAGGAACAATTCTACTCGAATTGAAAACCTAATCCTAAAGGTCCAATATGGTGCTAAAAAAAAGAAATACGCCACTTACATCGCATCTTATGACCTAACACTATTTGATAAGATAAATTTAGAAAAAGGAGGAAAGGTAGACTTAGTTTCAAAAATACAAATCCTTCCAATTTCATTAGATAAAGCAACCATCTTGGTAGGCCAAAAATCTTCAGAGAGATGCTACGAAATAATAAAAACCACAGAAACAGAAATAAGTAGAGGTACTGGATGGGATATACCAGTTTATAGAATTATCGAAATCCCTTGCGAATCAGGAGGAGGAGAAGGAGAAATCATTCCGGAAAATACTGCAGGTGATGATTATGGCAATCAGTTTCCTGAAAGCTCCTTCGGTGGTGATGGTGGTGATTTTGGTGGTGGTGGCAATGAAGCAGGTAGCTCAGGCCCAAACAGTCCCGAAGAAATTGATTTCAATGATACTGGCCTTTACACAACCCCTATTCTAAGACTTGACATTATTGGAGAGCTAGGAGAACTCTTGCAATTAGGGCCGTATACAACACCACAAATGCAGTATCTGTTGAATGATGCCAGTATTGACGAAGTGGTCGAACTTTTAAATTTTATCGAAGAAGGACAAAAATCAAATGAGGTCAAGGCTCAAGCCAAAATGACAATTGACGCCAACAGAGCAAAAAATGGTTGGGATTTTTCAAGAACGGGCACTGTCTACAACTTACCGTCATTAAAATACAAGGCTGCCTTTAATCCTAACAAAGGAGAAATAATGTACCTTTTAGAAAATGGTTTAGTACTTTACCAACCTTCCGGTCCTATAGCTATTAATCAAAATAATATACAAGGCACCATAGGATCCTCCGAAGTTCCTACTGATGGGTATAACTATATTCACAACTATGACAATAGTAATTGGTATGAATACAGGAAAGCTCCAAATGCAACTTATGCAAGTGCTGATATAGATTTTTTACTTACGGCCTTTTGGAATAAGGTAAAGATAATTGGACGTTATGCCACACCTATAGAGGATGCCATTATTCTAATTGATGGAAAGGATTTTGATGGGGTTGAGCAAGATAAAGTACAGACTGCTGGATTTATGATTGTGGGAATTATCCCAGGCGGGAAAATAACCAAAGCATTTAAACCTATTGCCAAAGTTCTAAAAGGTAGCGAGATTGCCAGAAATGGTTGGAAAATTATAGCGAAGTCAGGAAATAAAACAATAAATTTATCCTTTAAAGTTGTAAATGGATTAGTCGAATTTGGAAGCAGAAGCAAACTTGCAGACATAATAAATACAACAACACTTGAAGAAGCACATCACATTCTACCTTGGAATAAATTAAATAATGAAGTTATACAAGAAGCCGCTTATGCAGGTTTTCATATGAATTCAAAAGTTAATGGAAAAGCATTAAAGAAATATACTTCTCTTACTGGGGAAGGTCTTCATGGAAATCATCCTGCTTATGATAAATATGTTCAAAAAAGATTAGATGATTTTGCAAATAATAATTTTGATTCTAACGGTGCTAAAGATTTTCTTGAAAAAAGCTTAATCCCAAAGTTAGATGAGCTAATAGAACTTGCTAAAAGTTCAAATTTAAATTTAAATGAATATTTTAAACAAGTTATTAATCCTCCTTTAGGATTATAATAGAAGAGATGAACTACTACACAATAAATACGTCCGATGATTTAAAAATCATCGGACATTATCCGCAAACAAGAATTAGAGTAGATACAGGGGAAAATGTGAGGGTTGATGGTTATTTAGCTATGAAAGCTAATGATTTCCCTGATTTTGTGCCTAATTTTAAATTAGAGCTACATCATAAAGCAAAACCCACGAATTTTTTACCCAAAAATCCAGCAAGTTTTGGGTGGATTATTGATACAAAATTTAAAATGATTTTAGATAATTATAATCTTCCAAAGCATCATTACTATAAAGTAAAAGTATATCAAAATAATAAAATCCTCGACTATTATTGGCTACATTACATTGTTGACGACTTTTGGGATTTTATTGATACTGATAAGTCATACGTTGAAGTTTTTAAATTTGAAACGCCTTTCGACATTAAAGTAATTAAAAATATTCCTATTATTTCACAAAAACAAATAATTGAGGAAGAAGAAAAATATGATTATGGAAACATAAGAATCGGAAGTATAAAAATGAACAAACATTTTCCTAAATATGATTTATATCAAACACGATGCATCAATTATAACACAATCATTAGTGAAAATTTAAGAAATGATTTGATTAAAGAAGGTATGACAGGTTTTGAAACTAAGTTATACGACAAATTTGAAACAACTGATTAAAAAAAACAACAGAATTGAGAAACGAGGAGTTTTTCACTATTCATTTTATCATTTTTACACAATGAAGACAAACATATTATTAAGTTTAATTATATTGTTTTTGACCAACTACATGCACAGCCAAGACAAAAGTTTCAAAAACACTTCGATTGATTTTGTAATCAAAAAAAGACACCTTGTGAGTTCAAAGTATACCGATGCAGAAAATAATAAAGAGCATGGTGGAACTTGGGATGGAAATATGCCAATTGGCACTCCACCTCCACCTCCTCTACCCAAGGAAGTAACATCCAATTACAAAGGATTTAAATACTTTAATATCACTCCAACACAATATGTTATATACAATACCAATTATAATGATTTTGAGAGTGACACGCTCTATAACGCAGTCTTAAACATCCTAAAGATTGACAGACTTGATCATTCAGTTACCAATTTTAACCTTTATAATTTTACCCTGAGAAAAGAAGAATTATATCGAAGCAATTATTGTGATTATGATGTCATAACGGAAGATAGAAACGACATAAAAGTCATTGCTGGCTACAACTGTTTTAAGGTGACTTTAAAAAATGAACGTCAGCCAGATTTATCAATTGACATGTATGTTACTACAGAAATTTCGTTGGATTATCATCCCATAATCAATTGCGAAACAGTTCTTGAAAATTATTATCCTTTGTATTTTAAGGAATATAAAAATAAATACCCTGATGATTATTTTACCGAGTATACATTTGTAAAAGCGCAATAAGTATTATCGGCTATTATTACCAATAAATACATTAAAACACATTCCAAAAATAAAACCCCTTACTTCCAAAGAAATAAGGGGTTTGTGATTTAATCGATTTTGTCACCATTTTTATCATAAAAATGGTATTCAAGATATGTGTAAGCATCTCTGGGCAGTACTTTTACCCATTTTTTATGTTCTAAAAACCATTTTGACCTGATGGAAGGGAATCCCTTGGTCAAAAAGGCTGCTATAAAAGGATGTGTGTTTAAAGTCACCTTTTTGTAGTCTTTTTTGAAAATCCGTTCCATGTCTTGGGTGATGCGTTGTACCACCTTAATTGGCGCTTCAATCTCCTCCCCACTAACATTCGGATTTTCTTCTTTTGTTTCAATATTCCTTTCTGGGCGCACGCGTTGTCTGGTAATTTGTATCAGACCGAATTTGCTAGGAGGTAATATCTTATGTTTTGCTTTATCATCTTTCATTTCGTCACGAAGATGATTGTACAGTTTTTTTCGATTCTCTGCATTACCCATATCAATAAAATCGACTACTATAATACCGCCCATATCACGTAAACGCAATTGTCTGGCAATTTCAGTAGCTGAAATCATATTAACTTCTAAAGCAGTGTCCTCTTGATTTTTTTCTTTGTTGGATCTATTGCCACTGTTCACATCAATAACATGGAGTGCTTCGGTGTGTTCTATTACAATATACGCACCTTTAGCCATAGAGACTGTACGTCCGAAAGAGGTTTTTATTTGCCTCTCAATACCATGTTTTTCAAAAATGGGCACGCCATTTTGATAATGTTTCACAATAGATTCCTTTTTTGGTGCAATTTGATGCACGTAATCTTTGATTTGCATATATAACTCTTCATCATCTACAACAATACTTGAGAACGAATCGTTGAAGATGTCCCTCAAAATTGAAGATGCTTTGTTCATCTCTCCAAGTACTTTACTTGGGTGAGGGGCCTTGTTGAGCTTCTTGCACATTGCTGTCCAACGGCTCAATAGGTTCTGCAAATCAGTATCCAACTCAGCAACTTTTTTACCCTCAGCAACCGTACGGACAATAACGCCAAACCCTTTAGGGGTAATGCTTTTGACCAATCGTTTTAAACGATCTTTCTCTTCTTTTGATTCTATTTTTTGAGAAATAGAAATCCGATCAGAAAAGGGTACTAAAACAATGTACCTTCCGGCAATTGACAACTCGCTACTAATACGAGGCCCTTTGGTTGAAATAGGTTCTTTTACAATTTGTACTAAAAGAGATTGATTGGATTTTAAGGCGTCAGCAATACTGCCGTCTTTATCAATATCTTTCTCAAACTGAAAGTTTTTGAGCAGAAAATCTGTGTGTTTCCCTGTGCTTACACGTTTTACGAATTTTAAAAGCGAAGGTAATTTTGGACCTAAATCATGATAGTGCAAAAATGCATCTTTCTCATAGCCTACATTAACAAATGCAGCATTTAGTCCAGGAACAGCTTTACGGATTTTGGCGATAAACACATCACCAACCGCAAAGTTATTATCCTCTTCATCTTTATGTAATTCAATAAGTTTTCCATCTTTTAATAAGGCAAAATCAACAAAGTCTGAACTTGAACGAATAATTAATTCCTTATCCATGTTGTTAATTTAAATCCGTCCTAAAATTCATCAGAACAGATGGATTATACTAAATTTTTTGACACAGGATTCCCGATGAACCATCGGGATAATTCCGGTAAATCCAAATGCACCACAACCAGCGGCAACATTTAAATTTTATATCAAAGAACGTTACTGTAAAACCGAAAAAGTAGTTAAAAACTACTTTTTCAATTTATTTTTTCTTATGACGGTTAGCGCGTCTACGTTTTTTACGCTTATGCGTCGCTACCTTATGTCTTTTTCTTTTTTTACCACTTGGCATAAATCAAGTCTTTTTTAAATTAATGTTTCGTTTTATATTTTTACTATACTTCAACATTAGATTTAACGCCTTCTACAAATACTTTTGCAGGCTTAAATGCTGGAATGTTGTGTGCTGGTATTTTAATTGTGGTGTTTTTAGAAATATTTCTACCTGTTTTCTCAGCTCTTGTTTTAACGATAAAGCTACCGAAACCTCTTAAATACACATTATCTCCACTCTCTAAAGATGTTTTAACTTCCTCCATAAAGGTTTCAACGGTCGCTTGAACATCTCCTTTTTCAATTCCTAATTTCTCAGAAATTTTCGCTACTATATCAGCTTTTGTCATTGTTATTAATTTTAGGGTTTATCTATTAATTATAAGGGATGCAAATATAGGGATTTTAATTTCAATATTTCAAGCCTAATTAATTAAAATTTAAGCTTGTAAAGGATTATTTTTGTGGCGATTAAAAAATTTAAATGGATTTTAACAAGACTTTAACCCTTTGGTATTCAGAACATAAGCGCGAACTCCCATGGCGAAGAACTAAAAACCCCTATAACATCTGGTTGTCAGAAATAATTTTACAACAGACCCAAATAGCCCAAGGGCAACCTTATTACAACGCTTTTGTTTCTAAATATCCTACAGTTTTTGATCTTGCTAACGCCCAAGAAACTGAGGTATTAAAACTTTGGCAAGGTCTAGGATACTACTCTAGGGCACGCAACCTACACACCACAGCCAAACATATTGCCACCCATCATAATGGCATCTTTCCAAACACCTATAAAGACCTCTTAAAATTAAAAGGTGTGGGCGATTATACGGCCAGTGCCATAGCATCTATTTGCTACGGAGAACCTACAGCTGTGGTTGATGGGAACGTTTACAGAGTATTGTCGCGTTATTTTGGCATTGACACTCCCATAAACGCTACAGACGGTATTAAAGAATTTAAAGCCTTGGCTGAGTCTTTAATGGATCATGATCATCCGTCAGATTATAATCAGGCCATTATGGAGTTTGGAGCTGTGCAATGCAAACCTAAAAATCCGAATTGTCAAATCTGTCCTTTAAATGACAGTTGTGTGGCACTTCAGAAAAATTTAATTGATCAACTCCCCGTTAAGCTTAAAAAAACAAAAGTCAGCACTAAGTATTTTAATTTTTTAGTCCTACTGTCTACTGATAAGCAAACGATATTTCAAAAAAGAGTCAAAAAGGGCATTTGGCAAAACCTATATCAGTTCCCTTTATTGGAAACTGAAAAAAAATTAAAAATAGCCGACTTTAAAAATCACCCTTTCATCAGCAGGTATTTTGCCAATGCGCCGTTTGAATTTAGCCTTTATAACAATAAAGACATTATTCACAAACTTTCGCATCAACATTTGCATACCAAATTTTGGATTATTGAAATTGATCAGCTACCCCAAAAAGGAATGCCAATCACTGAAATCAAGAACCACCCTACACCCATATTAATTAGTAATTTTATTGATGATTTTTTTTGAGTATTAGGACCATAGAACTACTGTAATGAATCATCAGCCACCCTCAATAAATTATAGCGACTATAAATAATAACTCACATTTTTTTATTACTTTTAATAATATCCGTGCAATTGGTTAATTTTGCACATTAATTATAAAACTATTATGTCTGGAACTTTAAATAAAGTCATGTTAATTGGTCATTTGGGTGATGATGTTAAAATGCACTATTTTGATGATAAAAACTGCGTTGGACGCTTCCCGTTGGCTACAAATGAGACTTATACGAGTAAACAAACCAACGAACGTATTACCAATACGGAATGGCATAATATAGTGGTACGAAATAAGGCGGCAGAAATTTGTGAAAAATATTTAAGCAAAGGCGACAAAGTCTACATAGAAGGACGCATCAAGACCAGAAAATGGAATGACGATAAAGGTATTGAGCGCTATTCTACTGAAATTCAATGTACAGACTTTACGTTTTTAAGCACTAAAAATGATGGTCAAGAGCATAGCTCAAGCCAGACGCCTCCAACGTCTAATCCAAATAAAAACACTGCGGAGCCCGAACAGAATGATGATTTGCCATTTTAAATTTAACTAATTTCTTTTCCTTTGGACCCTGAACCCATACAATTCCTTATTCTTCAAACTTCTGATAACATCTCCCTGATCATTGGCGTTATCTTATTATTTATTTTATTGGCGTGTTCTGCTCTTATTTCTGGTGCTGAAGTCGCATTTTTCTCTTTAACACGTTCTGACCTAGACAACGGAATGGCGCAAAACGCAACGGCATTTCAAACCATTTCTAAATTATTGGAACGTCCTAAAAAACTATTGGCCACCATATTGGTTGCCAATAATTTTATCAATATCGCTATCGTTATTTTGTTTGCTTATATTGGAGAATTCATTTTTCACCAAATTAGCATCACGTGGTTAAAATTTCTGCTCGAAGTGGTTTTGGTAACCTTTTTAATTTTGCTCTTCGGAGAAATTATCCCTAAGATTTACGCCAACAGAAATCGGAATAAATTTGCCATGTTTATGGCACAACCGGTCCGGTTTTTAGATATTATATTTTCGCCAATCAGTTTACCCATGCGCTCTATCACCATTGGAATTCATGATAGATTAGGGAAACAGAAATCTAACCTCAGTGTAGACCAATTGTCGCAGGCACTAGAACTTACTGGAGAGCATGAAACCACTATGGAAGAACATCGCATCCTTCAGGGAATAGTATCTTTCGGTAATACAGATACCAAACAGGTTATGCGTCCGCGTATTGATATTTTCGCACTGCATACTGATCAGAAGTATTCTGAGATCATCCCTGAGATCGTCAAGAATGGTTACTCAAGAATTCCTGTGTACAAAGAGACTATTGATACGGTGGTAGGAATATTATACGTAAAAGACTTGTTGCCATATATTGATCGTAAACAATTTGATTGGACCGCCCTGTTGCGTGAACCATTTTTTGTGCCTGAAAACAAAAAATTAGACGATTTAATGGCCGAATTTCAAGAGAAAAAGGTCCATCTAGCGGTTGTGGTTGATGAATACGGTGGCACTTCCGGATTAGTCTCTTTAGAAGATGTTATCGAAGAAATTGTAGGTGATATTAGTGACGAATTTGATGACGACGATTTAATTTACACTAAAATAGACGATAATAATTACGCGTTTGACGGCAAAACACCCCTCAAGGATTTTTACAAAATTGTAAATTTAGACAATGAGGCCGATTTTGAAAACCACAAGGGGGAAGCTGAAACCATTGCAGGCTTTGTATTAGAAATTTCTGGACTATTCCCACGGCGCGGTAGTAAGATAAATTTTAAAAATTATGTGTTTACTATTGAAACACTAGACAAAAAACGCATCAAACAGGTAAAATTTACCATCTTATAATGATAAAGACAAAACTTTTAATTTTCACATTATTACTTGCAATTTGCTATTCTTGTGGTGATGACCCCGTACCAAAACCAAAGGGTTTTTTACGGTTAGATTACCCACCGGCAGAATATGAAGAGATTGCTCTTAATTTGCCATTTACGTTTGAGAAAAACACTCTTGCGGAACGTATTAAAAATATCAAAGTAGATTCAAAAAATCAAACTTATGGTATAGACATCCATTACCCTACCCTAAAAGGCACTATTTATTTGACTTATATAAAAGTGAATGAAGACAATCTTATTCCACTGATAAGAGATTCTCAAAATTTAACTCAAGAGCATACACAAAAAGCCGATGCCATTGAAAGCAATTTATATAGCAATAATGACCATAAGGTATATGGCATGTTTTATGAAGTGGGAGGAAATGCCGCTTCACAATCACAATTCTATGTGACTGACAGTGTGAATCATTTTTTAAATGGATCACTTTATTTCTATGCGAAACCAAATTTCGATTCCATTTTACCTGCAGCCGATTATTTAAAAAAAGACATTAAACATATCATGGAAACCCTAAGGTGGAATTAAGCAACTTCTACTTTTGTAAATTACAATAATCCTTATATTTGCTAAACTTTTCAAAACAACACATGAAACGAGCCTGCCGAAGCTTGTAAAACATAAAGCAGTGGTCATTAGCGAGCAGCATGTGACCTTTGAGAAACATTAAGAATGAACACATGAATCGAGCCTGCCGAAGCTTGTAAAACATAAAGCAGTGGTCATTAGCGAGCAGCATGTGACCTTTGAGAAACATTAAGAATGAACACATGAAATACAAAAGAATCCTCCTCAAATTATCAGGCGAAGCATTAATGGGAGATCGTCAGTACGGTATTGATCCACTACGACTGGAAGAATATGCCGCCGACATTAGTGCCATTACAAAATTAGGCGTAGAGGTAGCTATTGTTATTGGTGGAGGAAACATTTTTAGAGGTGTTGCAGGCGCAAGCAACGGTATGGATCGCGTGCAAGGTGACCATATGGGTATGCTTGCAACGGTAATCAACGGATTGGCTTTGCAAAGTGCTTTAGAAGATGCCGGCATCCCAACCCGTTTACAGTCTGCTGTCCATATCAATCAGGTTGCAGAGCCTTTTATAAGAAGAAAAGCCATGCGCCATTTGGAAAAAGGACGTGTCGTCATATTTGGAGGTGGCACTGGCAATCCTTATTTTACGACAGATTCAGCCGCTGTATTAAGAGCTATTGAAATAGAGGCTGATGTCATTCTAAAAGGTACTCGTGTAGATGGTATTTACAATACTGACCCTGAAAAAGATATCAGTGCTGTAAAATTTGACCAAATCACTTTTGATGATGTTTTAAGAAAAGGATTAAAAGTAATGGATACCACTGCGTTTACGTTAAGCCAAGAAAACGAATTGCCAATTATTGTTTTTGATATGAATAAAAAAGGGAACCTTCTTAAAGTGGTTCTCGGCGAAAAAATTGGAACTGAAGTCAATTTGTAACCTTTTAAAGTTGCCGTTTGGCTCATTTTTTAAACTGTTTAAAATTTAAAATTTTTTAGTGATGAACGAAGACATTAAATTTATATTAGATAGCGCTCAGGAGGCCATGGACAATGCCATTAAGCATCTGGAAAAACAATTTATGAATATTAGGGCGGGTAAAGCTACTCCCGCAATGTTGGGCAGTGTAATGGTTAATTATTATGGTACACAAACACCGTTAAACCAAGTGGCTAACGTGAATACGCCTGATGGAAGGACAATTTCAGTGCAACCTTGGGAGAAAAAAATGCTTCAAGAAATTGAGAAAGGAATTCAAGTTGCCAATTTAGGGTTTAATCCGATGAACAATGGAGACCTTATCATCATCAATGTGCCGCCATTAACAGAGGAACGCAGACGTGATTTAGCAAAACAAGCTAAAGCAGAAGCTGAAGACGCGAAAATTGGAGTGCGTAGCGCAAGAAAAGATGCCAATACTGAGATTAAAAAACTGGAAGACGTGTCTGAAGATCTTCAAAAAGATGCGGAACAAAGCGTACAACAGCTCACTGATAAATACGTTAAAAAGATTGATGATTTCTTAGAAGTAAAAGAAAAGGAGATCATGACCGTATAAAACAGAAAGCGACTTCCAAGTCGCTTTTTTTAGCTTATCAAAATTATCATAACACACTCGCTATGCAAAAATACTGTGCTTATCTGTTTTTTATTATTTGTATATGGTCAGCACAATCACAGGCACCTACTAAACCAGGAGACACACTTTCCGTTGTTGAACAGGATTCACTTAAAAAAAGCAAATTTTTTAAGCAAATAGGGAATGGTTTTTTTCCTACTAAATACATTGATATTGACCTAAGATACCTGTTTAAATTCAATCAATATGAAGGTGTAAGGACTGGCCTGGGCGGAAGAACCAATAACAATCTCTCTGACAGATATAGGATGAATGGCTATGTGGTGTATGGTTTTAAAGACCATACTTTCAAATATAGTATTGGTGGTGGCTTTCGAGTTTCTAAAGCTTCAGAAACCTGGGTTAACCTCTCCTACACAGATGACCTACAAGAAACTGGAAGTTCTAATTTTTTAACTGACAAACGATTCTTTTCATTTTTTGAGCCTCGATTACTGAACATTAATCGTTTTCATCATCACATTACAAAATCGGTATCCTTAGAACATAGAATAACCCCTTATCTACTATCAGAAACGCAACTTTCTAGGAGTAATGTCACGCCTACTTACAATTATACATTTTTTGTTGATGATACGGCTTTTAATGAATTTAGGATGAGCCGTGCTCAAATTTCCTTGCAATGGAATCCCTTTAACACATTCGAAACAATTGGAGATGTAGAGGTAGAAAAAGAAGGTTTTCCAAACTTCACTTTACAACTGTCACAAAGCTTTAAAGATGTTTTAGGAGGCGATTTTAATTTCTTTAAGGCTGATTTTAGAACCATCTATAAGCTAAATCATAATGCGCTAGGTAACAACTTTACTGAAGCCACACTTACTAGCGGTATCGCAACCGGTAAAACACCACTTACACATTTATACCACGCCTATCCCAATAATATTGACAAACAGACCATTTTACAACGTTTTTCCGTAGCTGGTATCAATAGTTTTGAAACGATGTACTTTAATGAATTTTTCTCAGATCGGTTTGCAACCTTACAATTGAAACATTACTTAAAGCCTTTTAATATTGCCAAACGTTTGCAGCCACAAATGGTCCTGATTTCCCGTTTTGCATTGGGAAACATGCATGATATTGAACGCCATCAAGGTGTTAGCTTTGGAACCTTAAACAAAGGTTACTCTGAAGCCGGTTTGGAGCTAAACAAGATTCTCTTTGGTTTCGGATTAAGTTTTGCCTACCGTTATGGCGGATACCATTTACCAGAATTTGCAGATAATGTTGCGGCAAAATTCACTTTTAATATTAGTTTGTAATCGCCTTCCAAATCTTTTGTTTTTTCTACCTTTGTTGTAGTAAAAATTGCTATGACTAAACGGTTTACTAAAAGATTTTGGGAAATTGTGGCGCGACTCATCTTGCGTAACAAAATTATTATACTTGCGGCTGTCGTAATTATTACGCTACTTTTCAGTACCCAATGGAAGAATATGCGTTTCACCTTTACGGAAGCAAATCTACTCCCCAACGACCATGAAGTAAACCAAACCTATAATGAGTTTTTAAACATTTTTGGCGAAGAAGGCAATTTGGTTGTCCTTGGTGTTAAAGATCCAACACTCTTTACGGTTGAAAAATTAAATGCGTGGAACCGGTTATCTGAAAGTTTTAAGCAGTATGAGGAAGTTGAGACCGTGCTGTCCATTAAAGATTTACAAAAACTTGTTAAAAATACGGACAAGGAAAAGTTTGACCTCAAGCCCTTTATAACTGATTCATTAACCTCCCTAGCTGAAATAGACTCACTACAACAAGAGCTTTTTCAGCAGTATCCTTTTTATGATAACTTCCTATTCAATAAGGAAACCCGCACTATAAGAACCGCTATTTACCTTAAAAAGGACATTATAAATACATCAGCTAGGAAAGATTTCATTATAGATGTCCTGGAAACAAGGGTCAATACTTTTGAAGAAAAGTATAATTTAGACGTCCGGGTTTCAGGCATGCCTTATATCAGAACCCTTAATTCTCAAAGCATTGTTGACGAAATTGGCTTATTTATTGGGGCCGCATTATTAGTCACCTCATTTATCTTCTTTTTATTTTTTAGATCAGTTAGAGCAACGCTCATATCGCTTCTTGTAGTGTCTGTTGGCGTTATGTGGACTTTCGGCATCATTGGACTGTTAGGTTACGAAATTACAGTATTAACAGCCTTAATTCCGCCGCTCATTATTGTTATTGGAATACCCAACTGTATATTTCTTATCAATAAATACCAACATGAGGTAAAACTGCATGGCAATAAAGTAAAATCCCTACAGCGCGTTATTACCAAAATAGGTAATGCTACCTTAATGACCAATATGACTACCGCTTCTGGGTTTGCGACGTTTATTCTCACAGAAAGTACCTTATTAAAAGAATTTGGTATTGTGGCATCATTGAGTATTATTTCCATTTTTATTCTCTCCATACTCATAATACCTATTATATACACGTTCTTGCCTTATCCCAAAGAGCGGCATTTAGACCATTTTAACAGACGGTGGACGAGTGGATTTGTTAATTGGATGGCACGTATGGTTAAAGAACGCCGTATAACCATATACATTACTGCAGTCAGTTTATTGACCTTAAGTTTGATAGGCATCTTTCAGATAAAAATTTCTGGAAGCCTAATAGAGGATATGCCTCAGAATACACAATTCTTTAAGGATATTCGCTTTTTTGAAAGCGAATTTAATGGGATAATGCCATTAGAAATCATGATTGATACCAAGCGGAAAAAAGGAGTTATGAAATTGAGCACGCTTAAACGCATGAATGAGTTGGAAGAGCATATTAATGACATTCCGCAACTCTCTCGGCCTGTTTCTGTGGTCAGCTTGGTAAAGTATTCCAAACAAGCTTATTATAACGGAAATCCTAAATATTATCAGCTCCCTACGAGTCAAGAAAACAGCTTTATTTTATCATACGCCAAAAACTCAAGTACTGAGGCCAATCTTCTAAAGAGCTTTGTAGATAGTACTGGCCAATATGCGCGTATTACCACGTTTATGAAGGATATTGGTACGGATAAAATGGAACGCATTGAAGAGGGCTTACAAACTGAGATAAATAAGCTTTTTCCTGAAGAGCGTTACAGTGTCATCATGACTGGGAAAGCCTTAGTGTTTCAAAAAGGTACCAAATACTTGGTAAAAAATTTATTTATTTCCCTTTCACTTGCCATTTTATTGATTGCCTTATTTATGGCGTATTTATTTAGATCATTCAGAATGATTGTGGTATCCCTAATTCCTAACCTTTTGCCATTGCTAATTACAGCTGGTCTTATGGGGTATTTGGGAGTACCCATAAAACCATCTACAATCTTAGTATTTAGTATTGCTTTTGGAATTTCAGTAGATGATACCATTCACTTTTTGGCAAAGTACCGTCAGGAATTGCAGGCCAATAATTGGAAAATCAAAAAATCAGTATATGCTGCCTTGCGTGAAACTGGAGTAAGTATGTTCTATACATCTATTGTACTGTTTTTTGGATTCTCAGTATTTACATTGTCAAGTTTTGGAGGCACAGTAGCCTTAGGGGCTTTAGTATCTGCAACTCTCTTGTTCGCGATGCTTTCTAATTTGCTTTTATTGCCATCTTTACTCTTATCATTGGAGAAAAGTATAGCAAATAAACAAACATTAAAAGAACCCACCATTAACATTATACCTGAAGAGGATGACAATTAAAACGGAAGTTGAGCAATAAGCTTTCAAATTTTAAAAGTTCTACCCTCTAGATTTTCGTTTATAGATTTTTAAATCTTTCAGGCTTGAAAGCCGCTCGGCTTTTTTTATCTTTGCACACTTAAATTTATGACGATGACATCAAAAACTGTTGCAGAATTATTGAAGGCCGATTTTAAATCGCAAGACATAGATATCAAAGGGTGGGTAAGAACCTTTAGAGCGAATCGTTTTATTGCTTTAAATGATGGTTCTTCACTTCAAAATATACAGTGTGTTGTTGATTTTGAAAACACTGACGAAAAACTTTTAAAGCGCATCACTACGGGTGCCGCCGTCCATATTAAAGGTGAACTTATTGAAAGTCAAGGCAAAGGCCAGTCTGTTGAAATTAAAGTGGATAAAATCACGATTTTAGGCGATTCTGATCCGGAGACCTATCCTATCCAACCTAAAAAACACTCGTTTGAGTTTTTACGTGAAAATGCCCACCTACGCACCAGAACTAACACTTTCAGTGCCGTAATGCGATTGCGTTCTACATTATCCTTCGCTATTCATAAATACTTTAATGACAATGGGTTTTACTATATGCACACCCCAATTATCACTGGAAGTGATGCGGAAGGTGCCGGTGAAATGTTCCGTGTGACAGGTTTGGACCCAAAGAATCCACCGTTAACTGAAAATGGTGAGGTCAATTATAAAGAAGATTTTTTTGGTAAAGAAACCAATCTTACAGTTTCAGGACAATTGGAGGCAGAATCATATGCCATGTCTTTAGGTAAGGTATATACCTTTGGGCCAACCTTTAGAGCAGAAAATTCTAATACCTCGCGCCATTTAGCGGAATTTTGGATGATTGAGCCAGAGGTCGCTTTTATGGATTTGGCTGGTAATATGGACTTGGCAGAAGATTTTCTAAAATCAGTCTTAACTTATATTTTAGAACATAATCGTGAAGATTTAGAGTTCTTGGAGCAACGTTTGTTAGACGAAGAAAAAACAAAACCACAAGCTGAACGCTCAGCAATGAGCCTTATTGAAAAACTAAAGTTTGTTATTGATAACAATTTCAAAAGAGTAAGCTATACAGAAGCCATAGACATTTTAAAGAATTCTAAACCTAATAAGAAGAAGCAATTTAACTATATAATTGAAGAGTGGGGTGCTGATCTTCAAAGTGAACACGAACGCTTTTTAGTAGAAAAACACTTTAAATGTCCTGTCATTTTATTTGATTATCCTGCAAATATTAAAGCCTTCTATATGCGTTTGAATGAGGATGGTAAAACCGTTCGCGCTATGGACATTCTCTTCCCTGGTATTGGTGAAATGGTTGGAGGTTCTCAACGTGAGGAGCGCTTAGAAGTATTAAAAGAGAAAATGAAGGCTTTAGATATTGATGAGGCGGAACTATGGTGGTATTTAGATTTACGCAAATACGGTACAGCAGTGCATTCAGGGTTTGGACTTGGTTTTGAGCGATTGGTAATGTTTGTAACCGGAATGGGTAATATCCGCGACGTTATTCCGTTTCCTCGTACACCGCACAACGCCGAATTTTAGGACAAAATGAGACATGTTTTATAATTATAATAGAGCAGTCTCAAAATGTAAATATTTCACAAAACAATCTATATTTATTACATTTATAGATTGTTTTTTCTATTTTAGACTAAAACCTTTTTAAACGTATGCTAAAGCAGTATTTACAGTTCAAATTATCTCAAAAGTTGTCGCCGCAACAAATTCAGTTGATGAAACTGATCCAATTGCCTACACAAGCATTTGAACAACGTTTAAAGCAGGAAATGGAAGAAAATCCCGCTTTGGAATCTGGTAAAGAATCGGATGATCTCGACGACAATTTTGATGAATTTGACAATACCCAAGAAGAGTTTGATGATTCCGATCAAATTGGTGAAGACATTAATGTTGATGAGTATTTAAGTGATGATGATGTCCCTGACTATAGAACCCAGGCCAATAATTATAGTGCTGATGATGAGGACAAAGACATGCCATTTGCTGCAGGTACATCCTTTACCCAATACCTCACCAATCAACTCAATACATTTAGATTGACGGATGATGAACGAGACATTGCCGAATTTTTAGTAGGCAGTGTAGATGAAAGCGGTTATATCAGACGTTCATTAACTGACATAACAGATGATTTGGCCTTTACCCAAAATGTCTTTACAGATGAGGAGTCTATAGAAAAAGTGCTTCACGTAGTGCATCAATTGGATCCTGCAGGAGTGGGAGCTCGTAACCTTCAAGAATGTTTGAGTATTCAATTGCATCGCAAGGAAAAAAATCCGGACGTAGAGTTGGCCATTGAGATCATTGACAATGCCTTTGATCAATTTACCAAGAAGCATTACAAAAAACTAATTCAGAAGTTTGACATTACTGAGATGCAACTTAAAGATGCGATTGATGAGATAGAACATCTGAATCCAAAACCTGGAGGATCCTATTCAGGCAATAATCGCATCGTTGAACATATTGTGCCCGATTTTGCCATTAGAATAGTAGATGGCGAATTGGAATTGACCTTAAATGGTAGAAATGCACCAGAGTTACACGTTTCAAGAGAATACAGTAATATGATGAAGGGCTATAAGGAGTCCAAAGACAAATCGAAATCCCAAAAGGACGCCGTCATGTTCATCAAACAAAAGTTGGATGCCGCCAAGTGGTTTATTGAAGCCATTAAACAACGTCAACAAACATTATTTGTTACAATGAGTGCCATTATGCACTATCAAAAGGAATACTTCCTTACAGGCGATGAGCGCAAGTTAAAACCTATGATTTTGAAGGATATTGCAGATGAAATTGAAATGGATGTCTCCACAGTGTCCCGTGTTGCCAACAGTAAATATGTAGATACGCCATATGGTACAAAATTGATTAAGGAGTTTTTCTCAGAATCTATGACAAACGACCAGGGTGAGGAAGTATCTACGCGTGAAATTAAGAAGATTTTAGAAACGGTCATTGAAGACGAAAACAAACGCAAACCATTAACAGATGAAAAATTGGCTGCTATCTTGTTGGAAAAAGGCTATCCAATTGCACGTCGTACCGTTGCAAAATACAGAGAACAACTTGATATCCCTGTAGCGCGATTACGTAAAAAAATATGATACACTACCTTTTAAAGAGTATCTCATACATCTTTCATCCATTGCTCATGCCCCTACTTGGGGTGTTATTCTATTTTTCAAAAACACCGCGTTTTATTCCGGATCCTGTCATAAAAGCAAAAGTATTCTCAATTACCATCCTAACGCTCATACTACCCATCCTCTTATATTTTTTATTGAAAACAATTAAAAGAGTAGATTCTTTACATCTAAAGTCTACCAAAGAACGCATCATCCCTTTGTTTTTGAATGCAATCATTATCGTATTGATTTTAAACAGAGTACTGCCATATCACGAGATCACAGAACTTTATTATTTTTATTTAGGCATACTTTTCTCCACTTTGGCATGCTTGTTTTTAGCTTTTTTTAAGGTGAAGGCTAGTATACACATGATTGCAAGTGCCGGCTTTTTCATGTTTGTCGTGGCCTTGAGCATTCATTTTAAAATTAACATCAACGGTACCATCGCACTAATGTGTGTAATTATTGGTGCCATTGCAACCTCCAGATTGCATTTAAAAGCACATACGAACATCGAATTGCTTATCGGATTTTTTGTTGGTTTGCTACCGCAGTTAGTTTTATTGAATTATTGGTTATAGGAGCATGTAGACAAGGAGTTGATGTAAATAAAATTAAAGGATGTAAAACATCAAACCAATTTTTATGCTATTCATATCCATAGCTTGGCCATTGAGCTGCGCAGTGTCCTTAAAAATAGTATTTAGGCCGTAATAAACATGAAAATTCCAAGTAGAATACCCTGCGCTTAATGTGAGTCCGTATTGCAGGCCATTAAAATCTTCAATACCATTTAATTTTATATCCTTTACACTCCCTGTAAATTTAGAAGAATTATAAAAGACATAGCCTAATTTTATGCCGGTGTAAATACGCCAAAACTTATAGTCAACCGCAGTAGAGGTACGCCATCTGTATTGCAACGGCATCTCTAAGGTATATGTGGTAAATTTGTTTCTTTTGATGGTAATGATCCGCTCATCAATAATGTCGTAATCGATACCGCCATCAGATCCTTTAGAAATAAGCACATTTTGATTGTAAGAATTGGTAGATAGGCCCAGTCCTATTCCTACCGCTTTATTACGCCGAGCATTTATAGGCATATCTCTAATAACCCCAAAATGCACGCCACTAGAGAAACCACTTTGTTTTAAATCATTAGGCACCTTACCCAAAAGATTGTAGGTTAAGGAAAAATAAAATTGATCTTCTCTATATTTTTGATCTACAAAGGTGGTATCGGCAACTTGTTGCGCCCATATTAGGGATGTAAAACCACAACCTAAAACAAATAGTATAGCACTTCTCATACCACAAATATAGTTGATAATACGGATATAGTAATGAAAACGTACACATGTAACATTACATTATAAACACACTTATAAACGCCATAGTGAAGCGACATATAACCTAAAAAGTTTTAATCTAAATACCATCACAAAAAAAAGCATCCTACATAAAGTAGAATGCTTTTCAGACTATTTAACTAATACATTTTAGTATTTTTAATTATCTTTTACATCACCTTTTTTAGTGGTATAATTGATTTTTAAGGCGTTCTCTTTTCTAAGTTCTTTCTTAACATCCCCAACCAATCCCATGTTAGCGCCTTCGTCAACTTTAAGAGCAACGGTCAAGAACGGAATTAGCTCTTCTCTTTTAGAGGCTCTTTCAGAAGCAATAAAAGCTTTGATATCAGAAAGTTCAGCAAACTTATCATTAAGTTGGATACGCGATTCTTTACCATACTGACCTTGGAAAGCTTCTTGAGGTTTACCTATATAGATATACATTATCAAGTCTTTCTTATCAAGTTTTTCAACCTGATCTGCAAAAGGTAATTTGTTTTCAATCTTTAACGTTGTATCACGCATTGTCGTTGCCACCATAAAAAAGAACAATAGCATAAATACAATGTCTGGTAAAGACGCTGTTGATATTGCCGGTAAATCGCCTGATTTCTTTTTATTAAATTTGGCCATATTGCTTTTTTTCTAAATTATTATTGAACTTCTGATAGCTTCTGAGGGTATTCAATCTTAATCTTTTCGATTTTCTCTTTAAGATTTTCCTTGTTCCCTATCCAATTAACATCGCTGTAATTAGCTTCCATTTCCTTTAAGGTTTTCCCATACAGCTCCATAGCTCTTCTATCTCTTAACTGATTGTAGGCTGCTACCAATTCATTTTGAACAGAAATGTAGACACCATACTTGGTCTCTCTTTCATTCTTCAATGAAATAATGGCCTTGTCAGGGTTGTCAGAAGATTTTGGATCTTTTTTACCTTTACAATAAGAGCAAGCGTCCTCTCCTACACCACCACCGTTGTCTAAAAATTCAACAGCAGCTTTTCTTAAATCTTTAAGTTCCATCAACTCATCTTCAACTAAAAGTTGGTTCTTACCGTTGATTAAAACTGTAAAAATGTTCTTCTGTTTAATGATAGGTGGTTCTACCTTTTCATCATCAATTGGAGGTAATTTTCTGTTTAAACCTGTATCGGTTTCAATGGTCGTTGTGACCAAGAAAAAGATAAGAAGCAAAAATGCAATATCAGCCATGGATCCTGCATTAACTTCGGGTGCTGATCTCTTTGCCATAATTACTTAGTTATTTTTTTGACTCCTGCAACAGCCATTGCTGCGGCAGCTCCAATGATTAGGATGTAAAACGCTATTAAACCTGCACCTACCATATGTGCCTCTCCTTCAGTTGCAGGGGCTCCATTATAGAGATAGTTTCCTGCGTCATCACCACTAGATACGAGATAAGATATTATTAAGACTGCTGCAAAAGCGCCTACTCCTATTAATGTGTTTTTTAATGAACTTGTATTTGTAAACAAGTTTTTAATTACAAAAAACAGAACGAAAGCTATAGTCAGTGCAAAAATAATGTAAGTTACAAAAGCCATTGGATCTATAATGGCACTGTCGCCATCAAGAGCTGCAGCTTTAATTGCTTCATCACCTTTTGAGATAATCATCACTAAAAAGATGATACCTGCAAGGCCCAAAAGCGCAGCTACTATTTTTAATATTTTGTGTAAATTCATAATTTTTTATAATTGGTCGGTTTATCTTTTGTATCTCACAAGCATATCCATCAATGTGATAGATGCATCTTCCATATCATTTACAATACTATCAATTTTAGCAATGATATAGTTGTAAAATACTTGAAGAATAATGGCTACAATAAGACCAAAAACCGTTGTTAAAAGTGCTACTTTAATACCACCCGCAACAAGTGAAGGTTGCATATCTCCAGCAGCTTCAATTTTATCAAAGGCTTGAATCATACCGATTACAGTACCCATGAACCCTAACATTGGCGCTAATGCGATAAACAATGAAATCCATGACACGTTTTTCTCTAATTGACCCATTTGAACACCACCGTAAGCAATGACAGCTTTCTCAGCAGCATCTAAATCGCCGTCTGCCCTATCTAAACCTTGGTAATAAATAGAAGCAACAGGTCCTTTTGTATTTCTACAAACTTCCTTAGCAGCTTCAATTCCACCTGATTGTAAAGCATCTTCTACATTTTGGACTAATTTCTTAGTGTTTGTAGTAGATAAGTTTAAAAAGATAATTCTCTCAATGGCAATTGCAAGTCCTAAAATTAAACAAAGCAATACAATACCCATAAAACCTGGGCCACCTTCAATAAAACGTTTCTTTAATTCTTGATGAAACCCTAGATCGTCTTCAGCCTGAGCCGGAGTCTCGTCTTGAGTTACTGTTGCAACGGTTGTAGTCGCCATTGATGCTGTAGTTGCGAAGTTATTTGCACTTACAGTTCCGAAAGCCATGATTCCTGCAATGGCTAGGATAGAAAATAGTCTTTTCATTGTTCTGATCTTAATTTTATTAGTTAAAGTGTTAAAGATATAAAAAAATTGCAATTAAAAAATAAAAATGCGGGAGAGTCTAGGAGATTAATGATATCTCAAACCCAACTACTACCGTGGTTGTGCAATATAATTCTTGTTCAAGTGGTTGACTTTAATCAGAAATGACAACCACTGCCTCAAAATTAATTGCAGAGAGGAAGGGATTCGAACCCTCGATACCCTTTTGAGGTATACACGCTTTCCAGGCGTGCGCCTTCGACCGCTCGGCCACCTCTCTAAAATTTAGAACTTAATTGCTGTGCCAAATAACGAAAAAATCTTTTAGGTCAGAAAATTTTAAGCGTTAATTTTAAGACATTTCTCCACGCAAAGAGGTTTCAAATATGGTTTTGAAGGTTTTAGAAGAAATTTTTTCTCCCAACAGATACATTAATTTGGTAACTGCGGCCTCAGTTGTGATGTCTTTTCCTGAAATGACACCCATTTTTTTCAATTGTGAACTGGTTTCATATTGACCCATGTTTACACTTCCTCCAGAACATTGTGTAACGTTGATTACGGGAATCCCGCTTTTAATCTTACTTTTTACGAGATTGATAAACCAATCTTCAGTAGTAGTATTTCCTGCACCGTAGGTTTCTAATATAATGCCTTTGATATAGGGTGAAGAAAACATGCACTCTAACACAGGTTGTGAAATACCAGGAAACATTTTAATTAAGGCTATATGGTTTTCTAGTTTTTTATGCACCTTAAACGTTTTGCGAGTATTTGGTTTAAACAAATGGTCTTTTGATACTTTTAAATGCACCCCGGACTC
Source organism: Gelidibacter sediminis (assembly GCF_004364975.1). Classification (GTDB taxonomy): domain Bacteria; phylum Bacteroidota; class Bacteroidia; order Flavobacteriales; family Flavobacteriaceae; genus Gelidibacter; species Gelidibacter sediminis. Next base: position 716,848 of record NZ_SOBW01000007.1, read on the forward strand.
GGCCAAATCAGGATAATTTAAAGACTCAAAGGCTTCAAAATGTTCCGCATTTATCTTTGTGGTCCTATTACCACGGTAAAGCTTATATTCAAAATACAGGCCTACTTCTTTTATAACAGGTTTACCTTGGTACTGTAAAGAGGCCATTTGTATGGATGTGATGAGATTTTCTTTAGCATCCGTTCGCAAATCGCCAATTGGCAATTGAGATCCGGTTAAGATTACAGGTTTGGCCAAATTTTCAAGCATAAAACTCAATGCTGAAGCCGTATAGCTCATTGTGTCACTTCCATGCAATACCACAAAACCATCAAACGAAGAATAATTATTCTCGATAACCTCAGCAATTTGGATCCAATATTGCGGATTCATGTTTGAAGAATCTATGGGCTCTTCAAATGAATAGGTTGTTATTTGACAATCCAACAGTTTCAACTCAGGAATTTTTTTGATCAAATTACTAAAATCAAATGCTTTCAGAGCACCTGATTCTGCATGTTTGATCATACCAATAGTACCTCCTGTATAAATTAATAAAATTTTGGGTTGTTGGTTAGACATCTTTTAAATTTTAAAAATGGCTTTAGAATTTTCAGTGGTAATTTCGGCAATTTTTTCAGGTGACGCACTGTAGAGTTCAGATAATTTATCTAAAACTTTTATTATGTAGGCACTTTCATTACGTTTCCCTCTAAAAGGCGTTGGCGACAAATATGGAGCATCAGTTTCTAAGACGATATGTTTTAAATCAATTTCATTCAAGAATTTATCGACGCCTCCATTTTTAAAAGTCACAACGCCACCAATACCTAGTTTCATATTATAGGAAATTGCCCGTTTCGCCTGCTCTAAAGTTCCGGTAAAACAATGGAAGATGCCAAATAAATCATCTGACTTCTCCGATTCTAAGACTTCAAATATCTCATCAAAAGCATCACGACAATGAATAACGATAGGCAACTGATACTTTTTAGCGAGTTTAATTTGATGTTTGAATGCTTCTTTCTGGATTTCTAAGGTAGATTGATCCCAATATAAGTCGATACCAATTTCTCCAATCGCTACAAATTCCCGTTTGGACAGCAGGTCTTCAACATGGCTTAATTCCTCTTTATAATTCTCCTTAACTGACGTGGGATGCAAACCCGTCATCAAATATACATGTTCAGGAAAATCGGCCTCCAACTGCATCATGGCCTCTGTATAAGTGGAATCGATAGCGGGTATAAAAAAGCGAGACACATTCGCTGCAAGAGCACGTTCAATCATAGCTTTTCGATCGTCATCAAACGCAGGGCTATATAAATGGGTATGGGTATCTGTAATAATCATTATGCAAAAGTATAGGTTCTTTAACAAATAATTGCACTCAACTCAATTGGAGTTTAAGTTATAAGCCATCTTAAAAAACTTATACCGCCTCAACTCAGTGCATCTTAACAATTACACGCTTGACAACATATTTAATTTAGCAAAACATTTTACAACCCTATATATTTATAATTTCATTGGGATGTTGACCAAATTAAAAGTTCTATTTTTAGTGCTATAAATGAAAAATCGATTATGAAAGCAAAATCCCATCAAAAACCTAACTCCTTAAAAGATTTTCTTCTAGAAAAAGGTTATATCAAGGTGAAGCTCAAATTGACCAAAACCAATCATTTCGAAATTAAAGCCACTATAAATGGCGTAAAGGGACTTTTTATTTTAGATACAGGCGCATCAAACTCGTGTGTGGGGTTTGAAGGACTTGAAACATTTAAACTCACCGCAAAAGATTCTGATGTAAAAGCCGCTGGAGCTGGCGCCACGGACATGTTAACTCAACTTTCAAAAAAAAACAAACTAAAAATTGGCACCTGGAAAAAAGACAAAGTAGCGTTGGTACTATTTAATTTAACGCATGTTAATACCGCCCTTTTACATCATAATGCCCAACCTGTAGATGGCATTATTGGCGCTGATGTCTTGAAGAAGGCAAAAGCAATTATCGATTATGAAAAGAATTATGTTTATTTAAAAATGTAGTAATAGCCCCGTTTTTATAACAAAGTAGTACCTTTAAATTCCCTAACAATACGTAATAGCCCATGCAAGCCTCTATAATTATAGCAGACGATCACCCTCTCATTCTTAAAGGTCTCACAGATTTTCTAGTTGAAAAACAGTATAACCTTACTGGAAGCGCCGCGAATGGCAAAGAAGCATTCGAGATGATTCAATCACAACGCCCAGATATTGCCATATTAGATATACAAATGCCTTATTTAACCGGGCTTGAAATAGCACAAAAGTGCCAAGATTTAAACCTCACCACCAAAATAGTCCTGATTACTTTTGAAAAGGATGAAAGTATTTACGCACAAGCTAAAACTTTAGAAATATACGGATACGTTCTTAAGGAATTTGCACTTGAAGAGATTGAAAACTGTATTGCTGCCGTACTAAAAGGTCGCGCCTATTTTAGCCCTGAATTGATTGAATATCTCGAAATTGACGAAGCACCTAAAGAACTGACGACTTTGACGCCCACTGAAAAAGAGGTGCTGAGACTTATTGCCAAAAATAAAACGGCTAAAGAAATAGGCAATATCCTATTTACGTCCAGTAGAACAGTGGAAAAACACAAAAGCCATATTATTAAAAAACTCAATTTAGAGTCTAAAGCGGGTAGTTTGGCCCTTTATGCCAAAGAGAATGAATCTTACCTTATAAAAAATACGTAGTTTTACGTATTGTTTGATAACATCTTTATAGCGATCTTTATAGTGCTATTAATCACACTGTTTGGAGGAACAGAGAAGCTCTGAATTTCAAAGAGATTCAGAGCTTTTTCATAAAGATAACAATCATGAAACATCATTTCAGCCTGAGCAATATATTTTTCGCTTTGGGATTAATCACAACCTCAATTCTGGTAATCTCAATGAATATTTTAGTCGCTTTTTTTTAATTCGTTAGTTTTATAATTATAAGAGCGCACTCTAAACAAGAGTGCGCTTTTTGTATTATAAAAAATCAAAAGAATCAAAAATATACGTAGTTCTACGTATTGTATGGTACGCAAATAATGACGAAATTTACAGTGCTATTAATTCTTAGGGGAATTATTTTATAGAGCTCTGGATTGTCATTGATTCAGGGCTTTATTATTTAAGAGCATTTCTAAGCCAAAAATACGTAACTCTACGTATTGTTTCATGTTGCCGCAAATCCGAAATTTGCACAGTATCTAGTTGTCAGTAAAGGCTTACTATAGCAAAAATTGAACTTCTAAATTACAGAAATTGCATACCCAAATTATCTATATGTTTAAGCCTATGAAAAAAAACAGCACGCATTGGAGCAAGTTATTTATCATCACTATCATCTTAAGCGCCGTATTGATCATCACCGCTAATATTTTGGTTACCTTCTTTTAAAACTAACCTAACCACCAAATCAAAAGGGACACTTCTATGAAGTGTCCCTTTGTGATATTATCTATTAATTAAGATTATAATTCTAACGCTCTCTTAACATCGTTATCCATTAACAACTCTGTCGGATTTTCGAGAGCTTCTTTTATGGCCACTAAGAAACCAACACTTTCCTTACCATCAATAATTCTATGGTCATAAGAAACTGCTAAGTACATTATTGGTCTAATTTCTACATGTCCATCTATTGCAACAGGTCGCTCTACAATATTGTGCATTCCTAAAATTGCACTTTGTGGTGGGTTAATAATTGGTGTAGACAGCATACTGCCAAAAACACCACCGTTAGAAATCGTAAATGTCCCCCCGGTCATTTCATCTACGGTAATTTGACCATCACGAGCTCTAATAGCCAGTCGTTTGACCTCTGCTTCAACCCCTCTGAAGGTTAGATTTTCAGCGTTTCTAATTACCGGAACCATCAAGCCCTTTGGACCGGATACCGCAATACTGATATCACAAAAATCAAAACTGATCATTTCCTGACCATCAATCATGGAGTTCACTGCAGGATATTGCTGTAGAGCTCTCACCGCTGCAAGGGTGAAGAAACTCATAAAGCCCAAACCAACACCATGTTTTGTTTTAAATGTTTCTTTGTATTCTTCGCGCAATTTAAAAATGGCTGTCATATCAACCTCATTGAATGTGGTTAACATAGCGGTTTCATTTTTAGCGGATACCAAACGTTCAGCAACCTTACGACGCAACATAGATAATCTTGAGCGCGACTCACCACGTCTTCCTCCAGTTGGCGTTCCCATAGATGGTACTGCTTTCACCGCATCATCTTTAGTAATACGTCCATCTTTACCTGAACCACTTACATCTGAAGCAGATATGTTTTTTTCAGCCAAAACTTTCTTAGCGGCTGGACTTGCAACACCAGAAGCATAAGTTTTTTGGGATGGATTTTCCTGTTTCTTAGATTCTCCCGTATTTGGGGTTTCCTTTTGTTCTTTAGCCAATTCTTTTTCAACGTCTTTATCACCGGAACCTTCATCACCTGTAGACTCAGATTTTTCAGAATCTGAACCACCACCTGGTTTTTCAGCGGCTGTATCAATTAAACAAACCACTTCTCCAACGGCAACAGCATCACCTTCTTCTGCCTTTAATGTAATAATTCCGCTGGCTTCAGCAGGAAGCTCTAAGGTAGCTTTATCACTATCTACTTCAGCAATAGCCTGATCTTTTTCTACATAATCGCCATCTGCAACTAACCAAGCTGCAATTTCTACTTCTGTAATGGACTCTCCTGGTGAAGGAACTTTCATTTCTAAAATCATAGTTCTTATTGTTTTTTGTAACCTATTGGTTTGCGTTGTTGAATTCCCGCATCAGCAGGAGTATTTTTAATTTTATCGTTGGTTATTTTTTGTTTTGTCAAAGACATAGTCAATCACTTCTTTATGACGACGCTTAGAACGTGTTGAGCTACCCGCCGCTGGCGCACCATAAGCTCGTCTGGAGGCTATTCTAAACGATTTTGACTCTTCAAAATGCATCATCATAAAACTATAAGCGCCCATGTTACGCGGTTCTTCCTGTGCCCATACAATGTCATTAGCATGCTCATATTTCTTTAAAATATCACGCATTTGTTTTGCTGGCAACGGGAACAATTGCTCTATTCGCACCAATGCCACATCATCTCTTTTCTGTTCTTCCTTGACCTCCAGTAGGTCATAATAAAATTTTCCGGTCACGAATACGAGTGATTTTACTTTCTTCACATCAGCCTTATCATCATCAATAACCATTTGGAAACTTCCATTTGCAAATTCATCAACCGTTGACACCACTAAAGGGTGACGTAACAAGCTCTTAGGTGTAAATATAATTAATGGTTTTCTAAAGTTTGCTTTTACTTGTCTTCTTAACAAATGATACATATTGGCAGGTGTCGTACAGTCTGCAACATACATATTGTCACTAGCGCAAAGTTGCAAGTAGCGTTCCATACGCGCTGATGAATGTTCAGCGCCTTGACCTTCATAACCATGTGGCAATAACATTACCAATCCATTTTGTAGTTTCCATTTGTCTTCGGCAGCTGAAATGTATTGATCCAACATAATTTGTGCTCCATTACTAAAGTCTCCAAATTGCGCTTCCCAAATGGTTAACGTTTTAGGACTTGCCATAGCATAACCGTAGTCAAAACCAACCACGCCATATTCAGAAAGCAAGGAGTTATAAATAAAGAATTTACCTTGATGGTCACTAATATGATTCAATAAAACAATTTCTTCTTCACTGTCTTCAACTTTAACAACGGCATGACGATGGGAAAAGGTGCCGCGTTCCACATCTTGTCCAGATATACGTACATCATGACCTTCTTCCAATAATGTTCCATAAGCTAAATGTTCAGCCATTGCCCAATCTAATTTGTCCTCGTCAAACATCATTTTTCGAGATTTAACCAGACGTTCAATTTTGCGGATAAATTTTTTATCTTCTGGTAAATTTGAAATAACATCAGCAATTTTGGTCAGCTTTTCTTTAGGAAAAGTCGTATCCACAGCTTCCATCATCTTGTGCTCATCGGCACTCTCATAACCCGTCCATTCATCTTGCATAAAGGGTGTAATAACCGTTTTTTCCTGTTTCCGGGAATCTTCCAATTCTTCTTCTAGACTTGCTTTATAGGACTCTTCAAGTTGTTGAACAAAATCCTTATCAACAATACCATCTTTTAATAATTTAGCGGCATAAATTTCTCTCGGATTTTCATGCTTCGCAATGGCTTTATATAATTTTGGCTGTGTAAAGCGAGGCTCATCGCCCTCATTATGCCCATATTTTCTATAGCCTAACAAATCAATAAACACATCGCGCTTAAAGGTCATTCTAAAATCTAAAGCGAACAACATGGCATGCACAACGGCTTCAACATCATCCGCATTAACATGCAATACGGGAGACAAGGTTACTTTGGCAACATCAGTACAGTAGGTACTAGAACGTGCATCTAAATAATTTGTAGTAAAACCAATTTGGTTGTTGATGACAATATGAATAGTGCCATTGGTTTTATAACCATCCAAATTCACCATTTGAATTACTTCATAGACTATGCCTTGCCCTGCAATTGCAGCATCTCCATGCACAATAATCGGCAGTACCTGAGAGGGGTTGTCTGTGTATTTATCGTCTTGTTTTGCTCTCGCAATTCCTTCAACCACTGCGCCAACAGTTTCTAAATGAGAAGGGTTTGGCGCTATATTTAAGTTTATCTTTTTACCCCCTTTAGATTCTCTATCGCTAGTCCAACCCAAATGGTATTTTACATCTCCATCAAAAATTTCCTGTTCATAATCCTTTCCATCAAATTCGCTAAAGATATCTTTTGCTGACTTCCCAAAAATATTAATTAAAGTACTTAAACGGCCGCGGTGTGCCATTCCCATTACAAATTCTTTAACACCAACTTCTGCCGCACTTTCAATAAGTGTGTCCAAAGCCGGAATCAAAGACTCACCACCTTCCAATGAAAAGCGCTTTTGCCCTACATATTTGGTATGTAAAAAGTTTTCAAATGAAACAGCTTCATTCAGTTTAGTAAGAATGTGCTTCTTTTGATCTGTGGAAAACTTAGGTTGATTATCATTAACATTAAGTTTTTCCTGAATCCACGCAATTTCTTTAGGATTACGGATATACATATACTCTACACCAATTGAAGAACAGTAAATTTTCTCCAAATGTTCTATAATACTTTCCAAGGTTTGAGGCCCGGTCCCTAATATTTCTCCAGCAGAAAATACCGTTTTTAAGTCGTTTTTATGCAATCCGAAATTTTCAATGGCCAGGGTAGGCTCATACTTACGGCGTTCTCTAACAGGGTTTGTTTTGGTAAATAAATGACCTCTATTTCTGTATCCATCAATTAAGCGTACCACATTAAATTCCTTTTGCATGTGCTCAGGAATTTCAGGCGAGATACAAACGTCACCATCAGCATAGGTGGCTTCGCTGTTTTCTGAACCAAAATCGAAACCTTGAAAAAAGGCTCTCCAACTTGGTTCTACTGTATCCGGATTTTGTAAATATTGATCGTATAATTCAGCAAAGTAGGCTGAGTGAGCGGCGTTTAAAAAGGAATATTTATCCATCATTTTTTGTAAAACGTTCAGATGTTTTCAAATTTTAGTCAAAAATACAACTTTTACCAAAATAAGAATTGCTTTTAGTATATTTATATGATATAAGTGTATCGATAATCATAATACATGATTTATGAGATTTCTGCGGCATAAAAACCAAATTTTTCATCTTTTGATAATGACCATTTCTATGAATGCAGTGGGTCAATTACAAACCAGTTCCAAACCTACTGACTTCTGGAGCAGTGTCCGATTTGGAGGAGGCATTGGACTAAGTTTTGGCGATGGATTTTTTAGCGGCACACTTGCGCCTAGTGCTATTTATGAATTTAATGACCAATTTGCATTAGGAGTGGGACTTAATGGCACTTACAACAAGCAAAAAGATTTGTATAAATCCACTGTTTTAGGAGGCAGTCTGATTGGTTTATTTAATCCATTACGAGCCATCCAACTGTCAGCGGAATTTGAAGAACTTAATGTGAGCAGAAACTGGGATGACAGATTAGGGTTAACCAATGACAACTATTGGTATCCAGCCTTATTTCTTGGAGCAGGATTCCGAGCTCAAAATGTGGCTATAGGGATTAGGTATGATGTTTTATATGACAAAAACAAGAGTATCTATGCTGATGCGTGGGCCCCTTTTGTGAGGGTATATTTCTAAACCTATTTGAATTTTAATTGAAATGTATGGTTAAGAATATTGATTTCTAAAATATACTTTTTGCCATTCCCGCTTGAGAATCAAAAAAGTGACATTCTCTGACATTAGTAGAACGTCATTACCGTCCAATTCTCTAATCTTTGCTTCGGAAACATCAACAATATAAAGTAAATTTAAGTAATCCATAAATTTATTCTGAATCAATTCAAAAACCTTCTCATGCAACATTAATTTTAAACTTGTTGGGAGCACATCCGCATGAAATTCTAAGTTGATATTTGCCAAGCCCAAATCCTTGTTGAGTTGTGCCACCAATTTGGAATACAAATTAAGCTGATTGGCCTGGGCAATCAAATCATCAAAGGTCTGTAAGTCTTTCATAACAATTAAACTCTCCTATTCATTAAATCATGACCAAAATGCTTCAACATGTCTTTTTTATCTTCAGATATGGACAACTCATCTAACACAGCGAAGGCCATTTTAGTATAATTTTCAATTTCTTGACGTGTGGCATCTGCTGAACCACTAGTCTGAAATATATGCTTTGCAGTCTCTATTTTATCAGTAGCATCTGAGGGATTGATCCCAAATAAATGTTGCAACTGTAACTGGTCATCCTCATTTGAAAACTCTAAAGCTTTTAAAAACAAATAGGTTTTCTTGTTCTCAATAATATCACCTCCTACTTGCTTGCCAAACGTTTCCGGATCACCAAAGGCATCTAAATAATCATCTTGAAGTTGAAAAGCCACGCCCAATAACCTGCCAAACTCATACACATGGTCTTGGTCTTCTTTTGATGCACCTGCAACTATTGCTCCCATTTTCATGGCAGCTCCCACTAATACTGCAGTTTTAAACTCAATCATTCTTAGATACTCGTCCACGGAGACATCATCGCGAGTTTCAAAGTCCATATCGTATTGCTGCCCTTCGCACACCTCTAAAGCAGTTTTGCTAAACAATTTTGCCAATTCCTGAAAGGTGTTAGGATCATAATATTCAAATAATTGGTAGGCCATAATTAACATGGCATCTCCTGAAAGAATACCGGTATTGATGTCCCATTTTTCATGTACTGTAGGTTGACCTCTTCGCAATGGTGCATCATCCATTATATCATCATGGATTAGTGAGAAATTATGGAAAATTTCAATACTCAAGGCTGCATTTAACGCATGTTTGTAATCACCATTAAAAGCGTCAGCCGTCATTAGCGTCAATAAGGGACGAAGTCGCTTGCCTCCCAACTCTAAAATATAATGTATGGGGTCATATAAAGATGCCGGTTCTTTTACTTGAATTTTATCATCCAAATAGGCGACAAAGGCCGTGTGGTAATAAGAAATATTTTGCATCCCACAAAAATAAGGCAAATACCACTAGCAAAACAAACCTAGAACTCAATATTAATTTTATATTAAACTTAGGAAACTGTTTTTGTTTTTAAAGTTTCCTGTTGTACATTTGCAGCCCATTATGAGAGAAAATATAATTAAAAGAGCTACGGAATTGTTTCTCACACTAGGTTTTAAAAGTGTGACTATGGATGACATTGCAAATGCGTTAGGAATCTCTAAAAAAACAATCTATGTTCATTTTGAAAACAAGACCAAACTCATAGAAGCGGCAACATTTTCAGTATTGGACGATGTTTGCAAGGGTATCGATTGCATCTCCGATTCTTCAATTAACCCTATTGAAGAATTGTACGAGATTAAAAAATATGCGATGATTTATTTAAAGAATGAACAATCGTCCCCACAACATCAATTAAAAAAATACTATCCACAAATTTATCAACGTCTACAGGTGAAGCAGTTTGAGAAAATGCAAGCCACGGTTCAAGAAAGCATCCAAAAAGGCATTGATACAGGGTTATTTAGAAGTACAATAGACGTCGATTTTATATCACGCATGTATTTTAATGGGATGTCCGGTATTAGAGATGGGCATATTTTTCCACAAGACCAATTTACTATTGAATACCTCATGGAAAGTTACCTTGAATACCATTTAAGAGCCATCACTACTGACACCGGCCTATCCGTTTTAAAAAAATTCATCAACCACCAATTACAACCAAATGACATTTAGATTTTTTATCTTTTTACTGCTATTCAGCCCATTAGTAGGATTTGCGCAACAAGCACCCAATAGCTTCAGTTTGCAGGAAGCTATAGATTTTGCCTTAGAGAATAATCGCAAAGCGGTAAATGCCCAATGGGATATTGAGGCAGCCAAAGCACAAAAATGGGAAACCACAGCAACAGGGTTACCTCAAGTTAGCGCTGCAGTAGATTACCAAAACTTCTTAAAGCAGCAAGTACAGGTTATCCCTGCAGAATTTTTTGGGGGCACCCCAGGAGAATTTACCGAAGTTGTTTTTGGCACCAAACAAAGTATGAATGCCACGGCTACTTTAAGCCAAAAGATATTTGACGGGTCCTATTTGGTCGCATTACAGTCGGCCAAGGTGTTTTTGGACATTTCAAAAAACGCTAAAACAAAAACAGATTTAGAGGTTCGTAAGGGTGTTATCAATGCTTATGGAAATGTGCTTTTGGCGGCAGAAAGTGTCCAAATACTACAGCGTAATCTCGAAGTACTTCAGAAAAATCTTGATGAAACCACAAAAATCTTTGAAAACGGATTGGAAGAGGAAGAAAGTGTAGAGCAGTTACAGATTACGCTTGCTGGGGTTGAAAGCAATTTAAAAAATGTTTCACGAATGAAAACTTTGGCGCATCAAATGTTGAACATGACATTGGGACTTGAAATTAACAGACCCACCGTTCTTACTGATAATTTGGAGCGTCTTACGCAAGAGCATATTTCTTTAGGATTGTTGGAAACTCAAGCAGATGTTGAAAATACCATCGACTATCAAATTGCAGAAAACGACAAAATTTCGAAAGAACTATTATTAAAATTAGAAAAAAGTAAGGCGTTGCCAACACTTAATGCGTTTATAAATGGCGGATATTCAGCCTTTAGTGACGATTTTACGTTTTTCGACAAAGATCAGACATGGTTTGGTTCTTCCCTATTTGGGGTTAGTCTAAACGTGCCTATTTTTAGTTCAGGAATGCGAAGTGCAGCAACACAACGGGCAAAAATTAATTTAGAAAAGGCAGAGATTGATTTGATTGATAAAGAACAAAGCATTCAGTTTGAAATTGCATCAGCCAAAAGCGATTACCAATTTGCCATTGAAGATTACGACAATAAAAAACAGAATCTTAGGTTGGCAGAGCGTATTGAAGAAAAAAACCAAACCAAATTTTTTGAAGGTATTTCTTCCAGCTTTGAGTTGCGTCAGGCACAAACACAATTGTACGCGGCGCAGCAAGAATTTCTACAAGCCATGTTAGACGTCATCAACGCGAAAGCGGAATTGGAAACGGCATTGAATACAGTACAACTAAACAACCAATAGAAACCTTACCCTATGAAAAATATATTTGTATTACTAATACCAGCCCTACTACTCACCTCTTGTGGCGATGATAACAACAACACGGTAGAAAAAGCCCTAGATAGCAACAATCTTGAAACCATCAGAAAAAAGAAAGCTGAGTTGGTTGATGAGCAGCAAGTGCTACACGATAAAATTAAGATGCTTGATGAAAAGATTTCTGAGTTGGATACCACTAAAAATGTGCCGTTAATAACCACTATTAAAGCAATCCCAGAACAGTTCAATCACGTGCTGGAGCTACAAGGCAACGTAACTACCAAAAACCTTTTGGTTCTTAAACCAGAATACAATGGCATTCTTACCAATGTATATGTAAAAGAAGGACAACGCGTAAGCAAAGGTCAAACTTTGGCTAAAATTGATGATGGTGGATTAAGTCAGCAATTAGCCCAACAACAAATTCAGGCTGATTTGGCAAAAACTACCTATGAGCGTCAAAAACGTTTATGGGATCAAAAAATTGGAAGTGAGATTCAGTTTCTTCAGGCTAAATCAAACTATGAAGGACAAGCTGAGGCAGTGAGTCAAATAAGACAGCAAATAGCCAAAACAGTAATTAGAGCGCCATTTTCTGGGACTATTGATAACATTATTACAGAACAAGGAAGCGTAGTGGCGGCAGGCCAAACACAATTGATGCAGATTGTTAATTTAGACGATATGTATATTGAAACTGAAGTTCCAGAGCGTTATGTCAATGCCATTACAAAAGGCAAAGATGTTGAAGTCAACTTCCCTGTACTAGGAAAAACTATCAGTACTAAGGTACGTCAAACCAGTAGTGTAATCAACCCTGCAAATAGAACCTTTAAAGCAGAAGTTGCCATTCCTAATAAGGATAACATAATTAAACCTAACCTCACCGCGCGTTTAAAAATTAATGATTACACTAATGAAAATGCCTTGTTGATACCACAAAGTATCATCTCTGAGAACGCTGAAGGCGAGCAGTATGTCTACGTAGTTAAAGATAAAAACGATAAAAATCAGGGTATAGCCACACGAGTGGTCATCAAAACTGGAAGAACCCAAGGAGATCAAATTGAAGTTTTGGAAGGTATTGAAAACAATGCAGAACTCATTCAAGAGGGTGCTAGAAGCGTCAAGGATGGGCAAACTGTAGAGGTATTAACAATAGACGCTACACAGAATGGCTAAGAAGAACAAAAAAGTAGAAAAAAGATTTGGCTTATCATCATGGGCCATTAACAATAAAACCACAATGTATGTGCTCATTGCGGTGATTTTCTACCTCGGTATTACTGCGTTTTTTAGTATGCCAAGGGAAAGTTTCCCTGAGGTTAATGAAACTAAGATTTATGTCAGTTCTGTTTTTCCAGGAAATACTGCTGAAGACATTGAAAAATTAATTACTGATCCGCTTGAAGACAAGTTAAAAACGGTAAGCAATGTGGTGGACATCACCTCAACGTCCCAAGAAGATTTTTCTATGGTGGTGGTAGAGTTTGATGAACACATTACTGTAGAACAGGCCAAACAAAAGGTTAAAGACGAAATAGATAGTGAAACGGCTAGTGAGGACTGGCCTACATTTAATGATGCTAAAGTAAAGCCCGATGTTTTTGAGTTGAGTCTTTCAGAAGAAATGCCCATTTTAAATATCAATATTTCTGGAGATTATACTGTTGAAAAACTAAAAGAGTTTGCAGAATACCTTCAGGATGAAATTGAAGACATTCAAGAAATCAAGAAAGCTGATATCCGTGGAGCTCAGGAAAAAGAAGTAGAAATAGCGGTAGACATCTATAAAATGATGGCCTCTGAAGTGACCTTTAATGATATTATTGGCGCCATTAAAAACGGCAACGTTACCATGTCTGCCGGCAACTTAATTGCAAGCGGACAACGCCGAACCATTCGCATCTTAGGTGAAATTGAATCGCCTAAAGAATTGGAAAATTTTGTGGTAAAAGCCGAAGACGGAAACGCCATCTATCTTAAGGATGTGGCTACGGTAACTTTTCATGAAGAAGACAAAACTACATTTGCGCGCGAATTTGGTGAGCCTGTTGTGATGCTAGACGTTAAAAAACGTGCTGGCAAAAATATGGTAGCGGCAGTAGAACAAATCAAGGTGGTTGTTGAGAAAGCCAAAGCGGACATCTTTCCTCCAAATCTTAAAGTAAGTATTACCAATGATCAATCTTCCGTAACCATCGGACAGGTGGACGATTTGGTGAATAACATCATTTTCGGGGTGATTCTTGTAGTCACTGTGTTAATGTTCTTTCTAGGATTTAAAAACGCCATTTTCGTGGGGTTTGCCATTCCTATGTCCATGTTTATGTCTTTAATGATATTGAACATGTTAGGTCAAAGCTTGAATACCATGGTGCTTTTCGGACTCATTATGGGCCTTGGGATGTTGGTAGACAATGGTATTGTAGTGGTTGAAAATGTCTATCGTTTGATGGATGAAGAAGGCATGAGTCGTATAGAAGCGGCAAAGGAGGGAATTGGCGAAATTGCTTTCCCAATTATCATTTCTACCGCCACCACTGTTGCTGCATTTATTCCTTTAGGCTTGTGGCCCGGAATTATGGGCGAATTCATGATGATTTTACCAATCACATTATCTGTAGTTTTAGGCTCGTCCTTATTTGTGGCCATATTCTTTAACTCCGTGTTGGTTTCGCAATTTATGAGTATTGAAGACAAGAATATGCCTTTAAAACGCATCATCATCACCACAAGTGTTATGGTGGTGATAGGTTTGATTGTGTTTTTTACTGCGGGCGACTACCGTGCGTTAGGCACCATAATGATCTTCACGGCCATTATGCTGTGGGTATACCGACTTTTTTTAAGGGGCTGGGCTAACAACTTTCAGAATCACACCCTTGTTAAATTAGAAAATTGGTATGAACGTCAACTGCGCAGCGCTCTTTCTGGAAAAATGCCGTATATATTAAGCATTGGTACCTTCGCGTTGTTGATTTTGGCATTTGTGGCTTTTGGCGCGTCACTGTCTTCCCAACGTACTAAGGTTGAGTTTTTCCCAGATAATAAGCCGAATCAGATTATTGTTTATATAGAATACCCACAAGGGACGGCTATTGAAAAAACCAATGCCATTACCCAACAAATTGAAAAGCGGGTCTATGATGTTATCAATGACAAACAGTACAAAGAAGGAGATTATAACTTTTTAGTAGAAAGTGCTGTTTCTCAAGTTGGAGAAGGTGCCGGAAACCCACAGACTGACATGGGCTCTGCAGCTGAAATGCCCCATAAAGCCAAAATTACCGCCTCTATGCGCGAGTATAAATTTAGACAAGGTGCGGATAGTGAGCTCCTTCGACAAAAAGTACAAGAAAAATTAGTGGGTATTTATCCAGGGGTTTTAATTTCTGTTGAAAAGGATGCCAACGGTCCTCCTGCGGGATCACCAATTAATATTGAAATTGAAGGCGATGATTATAATGAGTTAATTGCAACCGCTGAAAACATGCGCGAATTTATCAATACCAAAAACATTGCCGGCATTGATGAGCTCAAAATTGATGTAAATAAAGACAAGCCAACCATGCGTGTTACTGTAGATCGTGAGAAAGCAGGCGAACTTGGCGTGAGTGCATCGCAAGTAGGGCAACAGCTCCGTAATTCGATATTTGGGGCCAAAGCTGGAATCTATAAAGATGGCGGTGACGATTTTGATATTAACGTGCGTTTTAATGAAGAAAACCGTTATAATACCAGTGCAATATTCAATCAAAACATCACCTTTAGGGACAATAAGGGTCAGATTAAGAACATCCCGTTATCTACGCTGATTAAATATGAAAACAACTCCGGATTTAGCGCCATTAAACACAAAGGCACCAACCGTGTGGTAACCGTTTATTCTGCGCTGTCTCCTGGTTATACTGACGCCGGTGCCATTGTAACACAGATTCAGAATGAGATGAAAAGTTACGAAGGTTTACCTGAAAACATCAAGATTGATTACACAGGACAAATTGAAGAACAAAACAAGCAAATGACGTTCTTAATGGGCGCCTTCTTTACGGGGCTCGGCTTGATCTTTTTTATCCTGATTTTTCAATTTAATTCCATTTCAAAGCCCGCTATAATCATGCTGGCAATCTTTTTAAGTTTGATTGGTGTGTTTGGTGGTCTTGTAGTTACAGGAAGCGCATTCGTAATTATGATGACTATGGTGGGCATTATTGCCTTAGCTGGAATAGTTGTTAATAACGGTGTGGTACTATTGGATTATGCCGAATTGCTTATAGAACGTAAAAAGAATGCACTCAATCTCGAAAAAAGTGATTATTTAGAAACCGAAGATCTCTTTGAAACGATTGTCAAAGCAGGAAAAGCGCGTTTGCGACCTGTATTGTTGACGGCCATTACGACGATTTTAGGATTGATCCCTTTAGCCATCGGACTTAACATTAACTTCTTTACCTTATTTAAAGAGTTTGATGCTAATATTTATATTGGTGGTGATAACGTGGTGTTTTGGGGTCCTCTGGCTTGGACCGTTATATACGGATTACTGATAGCCACATTCCTTACCTTAATAGTAGTACCAATTTTATTTTTCTTAATCACCAAATTTAAAATGTGGTTACGTACAAAGATGAAATCGGTTAACGAAGACTTGGATCAAGAGTTAGCAGAGTAATTAATTTGCTACAACTTATATTAAAAAGGCTACATGACAGTGATCGTGTAGCCTTTTTACTTTGTTGCGTGTTAATAAAGACTAACTGCTGAATCAACTCCAAACACATCACATTTATATTATAATTACCCCTAAAGAAGCCTTTAATAGAGAAAAAAGTACGCAGCTGACAATATATTTAAAGACCACAATACAAAAACACCCTAAGCCGATTGAATATCCGTTTAGGGTGTTTACTGTAAGACACTGTAGTATTTCCTATTTTTTGTGTTTATCAGGAAATGTAATCGGTTTTACTGAACTGTCATGAGCGTTATGATATTCTTCCAACAGATTCATAGTAGCATTTAACAAATCTTTTGTCTCCAACAAAATACTGAAATATAGTGTCGTATTTTTAGGGCTAGATTCTTCCGTACGTGTACGCTCTACTTGCTTTTGAATTTTATCGGTTACAAGCGTGATGATCTCTTTTTTTCTTCCTAATATAATACCAATTTCTTCAAATGAGTGCGATTCAAAAGCATTCCTAGTATTATTGAAAAAGCGTTCAAAACGTTCATCCACTTCCTTCAGTTCCTTAATCTGACTAAATTTCAATTTCTTATGGTTATTATGGATGTGCTTATGACTCACCTTAGAAATGTATTCTAAAGACTGGGTCATATCTTGCAAATACCCTAGAATATTGATGTAAAAATTACTGGCTCCTACACTAGATTCATCTAAGTTCTTTATGAAATAGAACACATTGTCACGCAATTCATCCACTTCTTCAGACAGTTTTCTTACCTGTTTCTTGTTCTTTTTCAACATGGACAAATCTTGTAACGCCAGACCATTGATGGCATTGGTGTAAATTTTATTACCTCGCTTGATTACATTGGCAATATTATTGGCACTCTCATGAATGACGCCTTGTACAGAACTGCTCTCGGTTTTATTCAATCGGTCTTCAGCTTTGCTCTCTTTAATCTTATTATTATGCGCTATAGAACTTTTAATCAGTAAAGCAAAGGCCACCAATAGCAAGATTGGGAACATCACCTTAACATTTAAATTTAACAAATACGCTACCAAAGCCGCTGCAAAGAAGGCACTAATGGCGGTAAAAAACCAGCCGCCAATAACATTAATTACTCCAGCAACTCTATAGACCGCACTTTCTGCACCCCAAGCTCTATCAGCCAATGAAGTACCCATGGCCACCATAAATGTAACGTATGTGGTTGATAAAGGCAATTTATAGGAAGTGGCGATGGCAATCAGCACTGCTGCTACCATTAAATTAACTGCGGCCCTTACCAAGTCAAAAGAAGGTAATTCGTGCACTTTATCTTTTGCCAATTTTATAACCGGAGCCTCAAATTGTTTGTCAATTTTTTCTTCCCAAGATTTTGGCAAAATATAAGAGGTAACCTGAGAGATGCCCATGGCCATTCTCACAAAGTTTCTTGACAAGAAATTAGGTTGAAAACGTTCTTTAGTTTCGCCTTGACTCGCCAAATCGAGAGAGGTTTTTACAACCCCTTTAGCTTTAGAAGAGAACCATAAGGTTAACACCATAACGATACCAGCACCTAGCAATAATAGTGTAGGGGTTGATGCTTTCTCTCCCAAACTCGCCATCGGAAATTCAGAAGCAGATAAACCAAGCGTATTCACGGCAGGATTTGTAAAATCAGAATAGGCTTGAAAAGCCCCCATAGATGGCCCGATAAAGTTTACTAAATCGTTCCCTGCAAAAGCTAACGCCAAAGCAAAAGTACCAACCAAAATGATCAACTTATAAATATTTGTTTTCAAAAAGACAATAACAGCATAAGACAAGGCCGTCCATACTAAGAAACTTAACGATACAATATAAAAAGCTTGATGTTCTAAGAATTCCTTGATGGTTTCCCCACTGGTAAAATCATAACTTTGTTTAGCCAAGTTTGTTCCACCAATACCTTTAAGAAAAATAAAGTACGTAATTGATGTTAACGCAATCCCACCAAATAATGCACCTACCCAATTTGCTTTTCTCTCAAAGTCATACGAAAGCAACAATCTGGCGACCCACTGCACAATGGCTCCTACAGAAAATGCGATAACCACGGAGAGCAGGATCCCGGAAATAATTTCTGTTACTTTGGCAGTATTGATATAATCTATGACATCAGCAAAATTGCCACTGTCATGACTGATTTTTATCAGTGTCATTGCCACAGAAGCTCCAAGTAATTCGAATACAATGGACACCGTCGTAGAGGTTGGCAATCCCATGGAATTGAAGAAATCTAACAACAAAATATCAGTAATCATCACCGCCATAAAAATGATCATAATCTCGCTGAACATAAATTGCTCCGGATTGAAGATCCCTTTCCGTGCAATTTCCATCATCCCACTAGAAAATATGGCACCAATGGCAATACCTAAACTCGCAACTATCATGAGTGTTCTAAAAGAAACCGCTTTAGAACCAATTGCTGAGTTTAAAAAGTTAACCGCGTCATTACTAACCCCGACCACCAAATCAGCAACCGCTAAAATGGCCAAAGCAATGATCATGTACAAATAAATATTCTCCATAATTTAATTTAAAATAGTTTGCAAATATCCTAAGTGTTTTTAAAGGTAGTGTTACGTAAATGTTATGTTTTTAAAAATGGACAGCAAATTGTAAACGGAACATTAATTGATCTTCAGAAGCCTTTGCATTTAAATAACTTAGGTCCGTCTGAACCTTCAATTTATGTCCCAAAATATATTTTGAAACCCCAAAGGTGTATTGGTTTTCTACGTCGTCGCCAGTGATTTGTTTTTCAGGATTAAGATTGGAATATCTACCGGTCACTTCCCAATTATTTTCAAACACATAGCCCATTTGCAGATTAAACCCTGAACCTACTTCCACAACATCTCCAGTGGTTGTACCATCAGAATTTTTCGCAACCGCATCATCCGCAGATCTATCAGCATATTCAGCCATTAAAGAAAAACCTTGATATTTCACTAAGGCATCAATAAATAATGTGGAAATATCGGTTTCGTGAAATCCAGTATCGGTGACCATATACCGTCCCTGATTACTCCCTGATTTAACAGCGTTATCATTAAAATCATATGCAACACCAAACGCTAATTTCGGCGTTGGTTCTCTATAAATATCACCTCCTAAAAACGCACCGCCTTTAATGAAATCTCCAAGCGGGTAAAATTCCAATCGCGATGTATATTGATTCCCACCGAAGTTGCCAGAAGTCACATTGCGGCCTTCACCTTGAGAAATGGCAAATGCTTCTTTTAAGAGCATCTTATCAGAAAGTTTAATCTTATGATGAATTTGCAGTCCTAAATCGCGATCAATTCCGAAGGATTTATTCATTAGAGAACGGTCAACCAGTTGAAGATTGCCTGATGATGTCAGGGTTTCCATATCGCCTGGAAGTTTTGTCTGTCCAAACCACAATTCAAAATTCTCATAAAAATTCCATTTCATAACCGCATCAACAATATACCGTGGCGCATTATTTGTGTAAACAGAAGCCCCAGACATATCTCTATTAGAAAGTCCCAATGCTATTTTATAAGTTAATTTTGGAGAATAGACGAATCCGTAAAATTTAAGACGTGCCCTTCTTATTATGAATTGTGATTGAGTATCTGTAAAAGAATTATTACGTTCTGTCCATTCAGATGCACCTTGAAATTGCAGCTGTAAGCCCATTCTCATTGAAAAAGTACTGTCTTTCCCAACTATATTAAAGATACCGTTACCTAAACTAGGCCCTTCAGTAGTTTGTGCATTAAGAAATGTACTTATACCAAAAAGCAGCACAAAGAGTCCAGAAGATAATTTCATAAAATCAGTATTAGTTTTTGTCACTGCAAAGAACCAACACTAAACTGTATTTAATGTTTCCTTAACATTAAATTTTCAAATAAACAAAACTGCCTTGGCCAAAGGCAGTTTTTAGAATTCATGATATTATAGTCGACAAAAACTAATAAAATATAATGAAATACTACTGATGAATGTCTTAAGACTATTGCAAATATCAAATATTATTCGCTGTGTTATGTCAAGACAATATTAACCTTAATGCCTACAAATAATATTTTCAATCCCCTCATTGGCATTCAATTACATCTCCAATGTTAACTTAACGTTACCTTAATGTTGCGTTTATGTTAACTATTCTTTATGTTTGTGTATCGTCAAAACCTAAACATATGAAAACATCCATCTTATTCATCGCTGCTATATTATGTTCTGCAACTACAATCTCCCAGGAAAAACGAGACCTAAAGCTCAATGATAAGGAGAAAACTATTGAAGTTATTTATTATCATGACAATGGTGCTGTAAACCAGAAAGGTACTTATACGCTAGACGGAAAGCTTCAAGGTGAATGGTCAGAATATGACCGAGCGGGGAATAAAACCGTTGCCGCTACCTTTGATAATGGCAAAAAAGTTGGGAAATGGCTTTATTTTAACGCAGAAACTGTAAAAGAAGTACACTATAATCAGAATGCTATAGTAAGTGTGAGCGCTCCTAAAAAAGCACAGAGTCTTATAAAGCAATAAACACATAAAAACAAAAAAAGCATCCCTTTGGATGCTTTTTTTTATTGAGTAATTTAACCGACAAAGATGTTTACTGCCCGTTAAAGGTATTCATCGTAATATTGACCCCTGCCATTGCGAAAGATTTGATCAGTTCAACCGATTTATCCAAGCGCTCTCCCAATTTTGCGTTCTCCTCCGGCGTCCATTCACCCAACACATAATCCACCTGCCTGCCTTTGCTAAAGGCATTACTTATCCCAAATCTAAATCGGTTGTAATTAGTAGTCTGTAATTTATCCTGCGTATCTTTCAATCCGTTATGACCACCTGCACTCCCTTTTGTCTTTAAGCGAATGGTACCAAAAGGTAAGTTCAAATCGTCAGTAATAACCAATACGTTTTCTAAAGGGATGTTTTCCTTAGCCATCCAATACACAATAGCCTTACCGCTTAAATTCATATAAGTATTAGGTTTCAACAAGATAAATTGTCGCCCTTTAAACTTATACTCAGCAACATCTCCCAATTTTCGGGTTTCAAAATTTAAATCTTCCTGTTTGGCCAAATGATCTAAGACCTTAAAACCAATATTATGTCTTGTATTTACATAGTCACTTCCAATATTACCAAGACCTACAATGAGATATTTTTTCATAGTGCTTTCTTCAACCTGATTTGATCGCTTTGAGGGTTTAAAAATATGTCTTAAAAACTTCAGCATTCTCGAGCTATGCGCTGCATTTTAAATATTCTTATAAATCAGAAGGGTTCAAAATAATTTACCATTCTAATTGTTGACAAAAATAAAAAAAGCATCCTGAATACACAGAATGCTTTAAAATATGTCGTGAAGCAAGATTTATTCTTGACCTTCTGCCGCACCTTCAGTAGCTTCCGCTCCCTCTGCTGCTGCTCCTTCTTCTAATTCTTCTTCATCATCTTCAAACTCAGCAACACTTGCTCTAGAACGTCTTACTTGACAAACTACAGTGTTATCTGGGTGTAAAAATTTGTAATCAGGGTTCTCTAAAGAAGTGATATACAATTTACCACCAATTTTTAAAGGCGTAATATCAGCTTCAATAAAATCTGGCAAGTTAGCTGGTAGAGCTTTTACTCTTAGTTTACGTTGGTTTCTACGTAGAACACCACCGTTTAATACTCCTTTAGAAGTTCCGATAATATGCACAGGAATATCCATTGCTATTTCTTTATCATCAAATAACTGATAGAAATCTATATGTAAGATTCTGTCTGTTACAGGGTGAAACTGGATATCTTGCATAATAGCATTAAAAGATGATCCGTTTTCTATGGCAATCACAACTGTATGCGCATTAGGCGTATAAACCAGTTTAGAGAAAGCCAATTCAGGTGCTGAGAAATGCACTGGTTTGTCTCCTCCGTATAATACGCAAGGAACCTGACCAGCATTACGTAAGGCTTTTGTTGACTTTTTGCCCACGCTTTCTCTTTGAGATCCATTGATTGTAATTGATTTCATTTTGAAAATTTATAGTTAATAATTAAAAATACATTTTTGGTATGCAGCTTTTTAATAAAGACTACATTAAGAACTTAGAGCTGATTGACTTGTTGTAATGCACATTATGCATAACCTCAGCAAATAAGTTAGCGCAACTGATTACTCTAATCTTGTCGCTTTTTTGTTTTAAAGGAATTGAATCTGTTACGATTAACTCCTCTAATTTTGAATTTTCCAAACGCTCATAAGCATTTCCAGATAAAATTGGATGTGTACAAATAGCTCTTACACTCAATGCACCGCGCTCCATCATTAAATCAGCAGCTTTGGTCAATGTTCCGGCGGTATCCACCATATCATCTACCAATACGACGTTTTTACCTGTTACATCACCAATCAATTCCATATGTGAAATGACATTAGCCTTTTCACGTTGTTTGTAACAAATAACCACATCACTTTCTAAAGCTTTAGAATAGGCATAAGCTCTTTTGGAACCACCCATATCTGGCGAAGCAATAGTTAGGTTGCTCAAGTTTAACCCTCTTAAATACGGCAAAAACACTGTAGACGCGAACAAATGATCTACGGGTTTTTCAAAAAAGCCTTGAATTTGATCAGCATGCAAATCCATGGTGATAATTCGGGTAGCTCCTGCAGCCTCCAACATTTTCGCAACTAGTTTAGCTGCAATTGGAACACGAGGTTTATCCTTTCTGTCCTGTCTTGCCCAACCAAAGTAAGGCAACACTGCGGTAATGTGTCTTGCTGAAGCACGCTTTGCAGCATCAATCATCAATAACATTTCCATTAAATTTTCAGGTCCAGGATGTGTGGATCCGATAATAAACAATCGCGTACCCCTAATAGATTCTTCATAAGATGGCTGAAATTCGCCGTCACTGTATGTTGATGTAATAACCTTACCAAGAGGCTCACCAAAGGTGGCTGCAATTTTTTCGGCTAGTTCCCTACTCTGAGAACACGTAAAAATCTTGGCTTTAATAGCAACGTTAGGCATCTGTAATGAGGTGTTTTATAGCGAATTAATACTCGATCTGTTTAACAGGCTGCAAATTTAGGAATTTATTTGGACAGAAATGGATAAATAATAGATATTTTTAGTTGTTTTTGATTAATGGTTGAAAATAGAATCAAGATCGCTTTGCTGTAGGAGCCAAGAATCAAGACTTTAAATTCTGATCGGGATAATTCATGTTAAGATTTAGAATTCAGCTAGTTGGATTATAAATCGACAAAACCATGAAATTAAAAATCATTTAGTACAAGATTAAGAGCCCTATTTTAGAGTAATTTTTTATAAAATTTTCTAATACTCACAAAATTTTATCCCTCAACAATGATTGTTTATTATAAATTATTTTATAATTTTGCAATCCTAATTGCTCAAGTGGCGGAATTGGTAGACCTGTCTGCCGACAGGCAGGCGCGCTTTCTTAATCTCATTGACATATGTATCACGTTTATGCAATATCAAGTACGATTAAGAATTACATTTATGTAGGAATGACCGCTAACCTTGATGATAGATTAGAAAGACATTTTAAAGGACTAGAAAAAACGACAAAGGCCTACCAACCTTTTGAGTTGATTTTCACAGAAATAGCTGAAACGCGAGTGTTGGCTAGAATGAGAGAGAAGTATTGGAAATCTGGAGTTGGTAAAGAACAGCTTCGATTGCTAAGGGATAACAAATAAAGTATAGCACCGAATAATTGCTCAAGTGGCGGAATTGGTAGACGCGCTGGATTCAAAATCCAGTTCCTTTGGAGTGTGGGTTCGATTCCCACCTTGAGTACAGAAGGCTTCAACTGAAATGTTGGAGCCTTTTTTTGTTACACCTGTAACGCTTAAAAGAATTTATTTAGGTCGCAGATCAATTCTCAAAAGCACAGTCAATTACTGTACATTTGATTTAAAGTTTGTCATACCCATTAAATGTTGGACTAACAATACGTTTCCACTCTGGATGTTTCTTGATATAAGCAAACACGTATGGGCAAAAGGGAAGCAAAGAGATATTATTATCATCCAAATAATGTAATGTTTTCTCAACCACGGCAGCTGCGGCACCTTTCCCCGCTAATTCCGGATCTGTTTCAGTATGTATCAAGGCTATTTTATCACCAGATTCCTTATAATCGATGAAAGCGAAGTGCCCATCAATTTCAATTTCAAAGCGTTTTTTCTCTTCGTTTTTAACTAATGGAATGTCAATATATTCTGTTTTCATTGTTTAAAATTTTAGTACAAATAATTTATGTGATAAACGTGATCTAGGTTTTACTTCAGCATTAAACTAAACTGATAGATTCAAATTAACTTATAAAATGTCAGGTTCAAAACCAAAATCATCCAATACATGTAAATTTAATAAATCCTTTTAACACTTAAATGTATTCCTTTCAAAAGAAGAAAAATAAGTTGTTTCCATAATATATTCTTCAGAACGCCGATTCGAACCTTACCTTAAGTCTTCAACAGACATACCGTAGTTTTACACACAACTTGATTGAAAAACGAACGCAATCCGATGCACCATCTTATAATAACAAGTAACAACTTGTACCCTGTATTTAAGTAAATCGTTTCATAAAGTCATTTTTATACGCCCTACCAACAGGAATTCTAATATCTCCCTCTATAAACACTTGGTTTCCGGAAATTTTCAAAATCTTACACGTATTGAATATATAAGATTTATGAATGCGCATAAATTTCTTTGCTGATAGTGTGTCTTCCCAATGCCGCAAAGATTCAGAAGACAATAGTTTTTTATCTTTTAAGTGTATTTCAGTATAATCGGAATCCGATTTTAAAAAGATAATGTCGTCAGTCATAACCCGTATAAGGTCATATCCGCTTTTTATATAAACCTCCTGAGATGTGTTACTCTGGTCAATGGCCTCCTTAGCTAAATTCGCATCGCTTGACTTGCTAATTTTGGAGACTGCTTTCACAAATCGCTGAAAAGAAAAGGGTTTCAAGAGATAATCCACCACATTATGTTCATAACTTTCCAGAGCATACTCTTGAAAAGCGGTCGTTAAAATCACTTGTGGCGGATTGGTCAAGGTTTTCAAAAAATCAATACCTGATAATTTTGGAAGATGGATATCCAAGAACATTACATCTATCGTGACTGAATTCAAGATCTGCATCGCTTCCAGTGCATCGGTATAAGTGCCCACTAAATTTAGTGACCCTATATCTTCGATATATTTTTTCAGAATGCGTTGGGCTGGCATTTGGTCTTCTATTATGATGCAGTTCATTAGCCTTGGGTTTTGCTTAAATTGATGGTTAGATCAACTATGTATTGGTCATGTTCAGTCTCGATTTGTAGAGTGTGACACTTTGGATAAATCAGTTCCAAACGTTTTTTGACGTTCTCCAATCCTATGCCGCTATCCATACTTTTTGTATTGCTCTGTTCACAAAACGAATTCTTACAAATAAAATGTAGGACACCGTCATCACAGACCTTAACGTCAATAACTATGATAATATTTTTGGTCTGGCTAGACACACTGTGTTTAAAAGCGTTCTCTATAAACACGGAGAGAATTAAGGGTGCAATCTGATAATTGGAAGGAATATTCCCTTTTTTAAAAGTAACCTCGCCACGACCTTCAACATGAAGTTCGCTTAAATTAATATAGTTTTGTATATGCTCCAATTCCTTTGTAATTGAAACAAAAGGAGCTTGGCATTCATACAACATATAGCGCAAAACAGAAGAAAGCTCTAAAATAATCTCTGGTGTTTTTGGAGATTGTTCTACCGCATAAGCATACAAATTGTTCATATTATTAAACAAAAAATGTGGATTGATCTGTGACTTCAAAAATTGTAACTCACTTTCCTTTACCGTATTTCTCAATTCGATAACTTCTTGCTGTTTTTTTAAGGCATCCCAAGCAAATTTAAAACCCACCAAAATGGTAATGGTCGGCATCGTGCTCAATAAATTATAGAACACACCCAAGAATTTTGTTCCTCGCGTGTCCGGATAAAAGATTTGCTCTAAAAATGCCTCTTCCACAAAAATTACAATTCCGATAATCACAAGTGCGTAAATAACAAATTCTAAATAACGGTTTTTATAGAGATAGCGCGGTAATAAGGCATAATTGATAACGAGTGCGGCAAGAGCATAATTGAGAAAGAAAAAGAGTTGGTATGATTCTATCCCTGGCAAACGTCTATCAAATCCAAAAAACACAAACACCGTAATATTCAGCAGGACCTGAAAAATTAGCTCTTTTAAATTAATATGTGATGAGGACATTTTAAAATTCATCCTATAAAAGTAAATAATTTATAAGGTACTAACTTAATAAAAGACGTCATCGACTGTCTGAATACTATAAACAGCAATTTTACACCTCTAAATGCACATATGATTTTTAAGGTAGAAGTTCTGTCGTTCACGGGAAAATATTTTCACCTACGCGGTTCCATTGGTTTCTTTGCAACATCAAATTAAACAACAAACTAAAAATTATAAATAATTAAAATTAGATGAAAGCACTAGAAAAATTCACAAACTTCACTTTAAATGATACAGGCCTCTTGCTTTTGAGGTTGTTTTTAGGTTTAACAATGTTATTTGCTCACGGAATCGGAAAATGGGGACGACTTTTTGGCAGTGGAGACATCCGGTTTTCAGATCCTTTTGGTGTAGGCGATACCACTTCTTTGGCTTTGGCAGTTTTTGCCGAGGTAATTTGTAGCATATTATTGGCTCTGGGCCTACTGACACGCTGGGCTTTAATACCACTAATTATAACAATGTTTGTAGCGGCATTTATAGTCCATATTAATGATGATTTTGGAATAATGGAAAGAGCCTTGCTTTATGGCGCTGGTTACGTGACCTTATTCCTTACGGGCCCTGGTAAATATTCTATCGATTATTTCTTGAGAAATAGAAAAACAGAGGTCAATCAATAAAAAAGGGTTATGAAAAAATATATTAGCATTATCCTGTTATGTATGTCTTTTGTGTCATTTGGGCAAAGCCCAGGTGATACAAAAAAAGTTACAATAACCGGAACCATTATAGAGGCCTCTACAGGCGCCGTATTAGAATATGCAACAGTGGCGTTTACAGATATGCAAGGCAAGATTGTAACGGGCGGTATTACAGATTTGGAAGGTAAATATGCCATTAAAGTACCGGCTGGAATGTATAAAGTTACATTTGAATTTATTGGCTTTGAAACCAAAACATTGGAGAATCAAAATTTAAATAAGGACACCACTTTGCCCACTGTTAAGTTGGCAGAAGACTCTCAGGCTCTTGATGAAATCGTAATTAGAGCAGAAACAACCGAAGTACAGGTAAGGCTCGACAAGAAAATTTATAACATCGGGAAAGACCTTACCACAAGTGGCGCCAATGTAGGCGATGCATTGGCAAACGTCCCATCTGTTACCGTAGATATTGACGGCGCCATAGCCTTACGAGGTAATGAAAATGTACGTATATTAATTAACGGTAAACCTTCCGCAATTGCTGGCTTCGGTTCTACTGACGCCTTACGCGCGCTTCCTGCTGATGCTATAGACCGGGTTGAAGTAATCACATCGCCATCCGCTCGATATGACGCCGAAGGTACTGCCGGTATCTTAAATATAATATTACGAAAAGAAAAAACTTTGGGCTTAAATGGGTCCATACAAACCAATATTGGCTACCCAAACAGTAGTGGTATTAATGGAAATATTAATCTTCGAACAGAAAAATTCAATATTTTTAATACCACAGGTTGGGGGTATCGCGAATCTCCTGGAAAAGCTATATTTAAGAATCAATACCTTTCCGAAAATATAATAAATCCTCTAGTAATCGAAACGCGGGATGGAGACCGTATTGGTAGAAATTTCAACACCAATTTAGGGATTGAATATTTCCTTTCTGACAAAACTTCCCTTACCGCTTCTGCATTTTTCTCAAGTGGTAATGATGATGATGAAACCGTTAATTTAGCCAATGAATTCAATAGCTCAAATGAATTGGCCATCAGCAGAAATCGAACCGAATATGAATTTGAAGATGATAAAAACTATCAATTTGCCTTAAACTATATTACGAAGTTTGATGATAACGGTCACGAACTAAAAGCCGACTTTCAATATGAAAATAGGAACTCTGATAATACATCGCAGATTGATGAACTAAATACATTTCCAAATCTAGATATTTTACCTTCTGAGTTTATTACTTCGGATAATACTCAAAAGGAATATCTTGCCCAAATAGATTATGTACGCCCTATTGGCGAGAATGCGCAATTTGAAGCCGGTTATCGCGGAAATTTCTCAGAAACTTCAACCGACTACGAACTGACAGAACAGCTCACGTCTGGCGGGAATTTTATTCGTAACGATAGTTTGTCCAATATTTTCAATTATAAGGAAAATGTCAACGCAGTCTATACGCAATATGGGAATAAGTTTGGAAAATTTTCATTCTTGGCAGGTTTGCGTTTAGAACACACCCAATTAAAAGGTAAAGTAAATGCAGAAAATGTCGAAACCATTGAAGACGATGCACTCCACATTGATTTTGACAAGTCTTACACAGGTCTGTTTCCGACCTTGAACTTTACTTACGAACTCAACGATCGTGAAAACATTACCTTGGGTTATAACCGAAGAATCAATAGACCAAGAGGTCGTTGGATAAATCCTTTTCCATCCCGCTCCAGTGAGGCGAATATTTTTCAAGGAAATACCAATTTAGACCCAGCTTTTTCAAGTGCTTTTGATCTTGGGTATTTAAAGCGTTGGAGCAAACTGACTTTGACTACTTCCATTTATTATCAACACGAAACTGATGCCTTTGAACGCATACAGGAAGATACGGGTAATGAAACACCAAATGGCATCCCCATCATAAGAATGCTCCCAATAAATTTGAGCACCAATAAACGTATTGGTTTTGAAGCCGGTATTTTATACAATCCTGCACCATGGTTGCGCCTTAATGGAAGCTTCAACTTCTTCCAATTTAATACCGAAGGCGAATTTAATGGCGTAGATTATAGTGCCAAAAACACCAGTTATTTTGCCAGAGGTAGCGCCAAGGTTAGCTTGCCTTATCAAATTGATTGGCAAACCAATGCTTTTTATCGCGGACCATCCAACGATGCACAATCTGAAAATGAAGGCATTTTATCCGTGGACCTTGCTTTAAGTAAAGACATTTTTAATGATAACGCCACCTTAGGGCTTAATGTAAGTGATGTGTTCAATTCACGAAAAAGAAAGACACTTACTACCACCAACACATTTATTAGTGAGAGTGAATTTCAACGACGTCCGCGCTCGATAAATTTATCATTTACCTATCGTTTTAACCAACAAAAGAAAGCGCGTCAACAAAACAATCAAAATAATGATGATAATGGAGAGGATTTTTAATTCGAAATTTTATATAATCTAACTTAATTTAAAGGGTTAGTACAAACTTCTTATTATCTAAAAGAAACCCTTTTAGTTTGAATATGTCAGAAGCGATTGCATAAAATACAAAACTATTATCAGAATTTATATTCTAGAAATAGTAACTTGGACTCTATTCAATCGCTCTGTTATATTTATAATACTAGTGTGGTTTTAATTATCACTGTAAATGTCACAGTCAGGTTTCGCATAGTAGACTTAAAGCTTATCATAATCATAGTTTACAGAAATGCTCGTATAATTTGAGGAATGTTTATATTTTCAACAATCTTCCGACTATCCTTTTGTTTAGTGCGTATCGATAACTGCAAATGATAAATTAATTTGCCAATCATGTCAAATATAAGCAGAAATGCCTATTGGAATAACCATAAATATTAAGTTACTTGCTGTTACAATTCGCCACATATAAAATTCCTGTCTCATAATTATAGACATGTTACGGTATATGTATTTACGTGAATGCTACATTACTGAACTGATATAAAATGAAAAAAATCCTTCTAATTGCAATTATTACATTAAACTCATTTCAATTTTATTCACAGACTGATAGTACCAAAGTCGCTTTCGTGGCCTATTGGTCAATTGGTGATAGTTATGATTTTAAAGTCTCAAAAACAAATCAGCAATGGAAAGAAGACAAACTCGTTAAAGATCAAAAGCAGGAATATATTGCAAATTTCACCGTAATTGATTCCACAGAAACTTCGTATACCATAAAATGGAGTTACAAAAACAATTTAGGAAACACCTATAATATTCCTCAAGAATTATCGGATAAATTTTCAAAGTATGATTTGATAGAAATCATATATACAACGTCTGAACTTGGCGATTTGATAGAAATAATTAATTGGGAGGAAGTCAGTGAAACCATGACTAGCATGATAAGCGACATTGTTAATGTTTTAAGTAAAAATGATGAGAACCTGGCTAAAAAATTAAAAAACTCATTAGAACCTTTATCAGCTATATATGGCACAAGGCAAGGCATTGAAGAGTTGGTGTTAAAGGAATTACAGTATTTTCATTTTCCAATGGGCGTTGAGTTTGATATTACGCATCCTTTTTATTACGATGACGAGTTGCCAAATATGTTTGGTGGAGATCCGATAAAAGCAAAAGCGGCGCTGACTTTTGAAAATGTCGATTTTGATGAACGCTTTTGCACCATAAAACAAGAATTGAATTTAAATCCAGAAGACACCAAAGCGTTATTAAGACAGGTTGTTCTTAAAATGAATGAAGGCAACACAGAAACTGAAGAGGTGTTAAAAAATGCTGTGTTTGAAATACAAGACAACAATACGTACGACTATTATTACTATCCTGGAGTTCCACATAAAATTGAAACGGTTAGAGCAACAACTATTAATATTGATAATTCACCAGGCAAAAGAATCGACACTATGACTATTGAATTAATTTACAACGATTAAAACAATTCTAACAATCACTAACTCCGTCTCGGTTATTTTTTACACTGACATTGGAGAAAATAAAAGCAATCCCTCCACTCATCATCGCCATATCACAAATCACTCCCCCCTTTTAGCTTAAATAATACCCATTTTAACTTCTATAAAATTGTTTTCTTTGTGAGTAGCTGATGTAAAGATTAAATTTGCACGGATTCAAATAAAAAGGATAAAACATTGAATAAGGCGTATGATGCCATCGTAATTGGCACCGGAGTTTCCGGGGGCTGGGCGGCAAAAGAATTATGTGAACATGGACTCAAAACCTTAGTCCTCGAGCGAGGCCGAATGGTTAACCACGGCGAGTATCCAACAGCTACTAAAGATAGCTGGGACTTCGAATTCCGCGGGAAGCCAAGCGCCGATGCTAATGCGAAACAACACAAACAAAGTCGCACCGGTTTTGTAACCCAAGAAACCACTGCCCATTGGTTTGTTAACGATTTAGAACACCCTTATAACGAAACCAAACGCTTTGATTGGATCAGAGGGTACCATGTTGGCGGACGATCACTTACTTGGGGGAGACAAGCTTTAAGAATGAGCGACCTCGATTTTGAAGCAAATAAACTTGAAGGTATTGGCGTAGATTGGCCAATTCGTTATAAAGACATTGAACCTTGGTATACAAAGGTGGAACAGTTTATTGGCGTGTGTGGTGAAAATTTAGGATTACCACACTTGCCCGACAGCCATTTATCGCCTGCAATGCCTTTAAATGAAGTGGAGAAAGATTTTAGAGATCAAATTTCCAAGCATTATAAAAACCGTTATTTGACTATGGGGCGCTTTGCCAATCTTACGGGCGATACCCATCATACAGGAAGAGCAAATTGCGCGTACAGAAATAGATGCATGCGTGGCTGCCCGTTAGGTGGTTACTTTAGTAGTAATTCGTCCACTTTACCTGCCGCAGAACGCACAGGCAATATGACCTTAAGACCGCATTCCATCGTTTCTGAAATTGTTTATGACGACACGAGCAAGAGAGCAACAGGGGTCAAAATTATAGATGCCCAAACTCATGAAACTCTTGAGTTTTCCGCTAAAATAATCTTCTGCTGCGCCTCTACTGTAGGCACAACCAGCATCTTATTACAATCCAAGTCTAAACGCTTTCCAAACGGATTAGGAAACGACAGTGGCGAATTGGGCCACAACTTAATGGACCACCACTTTAGAGTTGGCGCTACAGGTACCACTACCAAATTCAAAGAGGTGCCTTACACTAATAATCGTCCTGCAAGTTTCCACATTCCACGTTTTAGAAATTTAAAGGACACGGAACCTCAGCCTAATTTTTTAAGAGGGTATTCCTTTCAGGGCAGTGCCAGCCGAACCGATTGGCGCCGTGCCATTAAAGAGTTGAGCTACGGAGAAGCGCTGAAAGACGAGCTTTTAAAACCTGGGCCTTGGCGCATTGGTATGACTGGTTTTGGCGAATGCCTACCTTATCATGAGAATAAAATGACGCTCGATGATACTAAAAAAGACCAATGGGGACTCCCAACAGTCACTTTTGATGCAGAATTTAAAGAAAATGAGCTAGAGATGCGTAAGGACATGCAGCAGGAAGCCATAAAAATGTTAGAGCTTGCCGGTTTTGAAGATGTTAAAGGTTTTGATACCGCACTCTATTTGGGGCATGCCATCCATGAAATGGGCACTGCACGAATGGGCCACGATCCGAAAACTTCTGTATTAAATAAATACAATCAAATTCACGCCGTTCCCAACGTTTACGTCACAGATGGGGCGTGTATGACCTCTTCTGGAAACCAAAATCCGTCGCTAACCTATATGGCACTTACGGCGCGAGCGGTAGACCATGCTGTAAAACAATTAAAACAAAACCTATTGTAACGATGGATAGAAGAATGGCTCTTAAAAATATGGCATTGTCCTTTGGCTTTGCGGTTTCAGGCGCAACCATCATCAGTTTGTTTAATTCCTGCAGCGATGAAAAACCGACTTTAACTTCAGAGTTTTTTAAGGCTTCTGACATGTATAACATCGCACAGTTAGTAGATTTTATACTACCTAAAACAGCCACTGTAGGCGCGAAAGACCTCAACATTGCACATTTTGTTGACAAGATGTGCCAGCATGTGCTAGATGATCAACAGCAAAAGGAAATGAGATTGGGTGTTGCTGAATTCTCCAAAAAATTTTTAAAAATCACGGGCAATTCAACCACTGAAGGTACTCAACAAGATTATGAATTGATGCTAAGCACTTATTTTAATGTTTCAAAAGATCAAGAGAAAGCCGTATTTGAAATGCTGGACTCCGATTATAATACGCTTTCAAATGCTATCAAACCAGACTACCATTTATACACTTTTATGACTACGGTGCGTGAGTTGAGCTTACTGGGCTACTATACGTCCCAAACCATTATGGAGTTGGATTTGGGGGCTTAGCAGATTTCTCAACAGTCCTGATGTTACGTTCCTAACGTTGATCTCGTTGCGCAACATCTTACTGCTTCTATACAATGAAGACACAATAATCATAATTTTCGTAAATTATCCCAAGAATACAATTGACACGTCTTATTTATGAAAACCAAACTATGTTGTTCCTTAGTGCTAATTTTTTTATGCCATTTTATGTCGGCACAGCAAACTGATAAAACCTTGGAAAACGGACTTACAGAACTCGTCAAAAACTTTGAAGGCGATGTTGGCATTTATGTTTACAATCTTAAAACCCAAAAAGAAGCGGCCATCAATGCCGATACTATTTTCCCAACGGCGAGCATTGTTAAGGTGCCAATTTTAATTGAAGTGTTTAATCAGATAAAAAAGGGGAAACTGCATCTTAATGACACCATGGTGTATGATGCAAAACGTGTGTATGGCGGATCAGGATTAATGCAGTTTTATAAAGACAGTACCGTTACGGACCTTCGTACTTTGGTGTCGTTGATGATTACGATGAGTGATAATACCACGTCCTTGTGGTGCCAAGAACTTGTAGGTGGCGGACTGGCCATCAACAAAACCTTGGCCGACTTAGGCTTAGAACATACGCGAGTGAATAGCCGAACCGAAGGCAGAACTTTAGATTGGGAAACCTATGGTTGGGGACAAACTACACCTCGTGAAATGGCGTCTTTGCTTATAAAAATGAGAAACAGAACCTTAGTTGATGACGCTGCGAGTGATGAAATGTACCGAATTATGAGCAACTCTTTTTATACTGATTACTCCCTTTCTCAAATTCCGCCGCACGTACAAACTGCTGCTAAACAAGGGATGGTTAATAAATCACGTTCAGAATTAGTGATGGTGAATGCGCCAAGTGGAGATTATGTATTTTACATCGCTACTAAAAACAATGCCGATGAATCTTGGGGATTTGATAATAAAGCATGGGAATTACAGAGAGCAATTTCCGCATATTTATGGAATTACTTTGAACCAGAATCGGACTGGAAACCTGCTGCAGGATTTGCAGAGTTAGTAAAGGGGTTAAAATACTGATTAGCGTGCGACACCTTCAAAAAAGGCCTCAATAGAATTATTGAAGCCTTTTTTTATCGTTATAAATATATTATTAAACAACCAACGCTCTAAGCCTATCGGCTGCTTGCTCCGCAGTAATATCACGTTGTGGCGATCCAAACATTTCATAGCCTACCATAAATTTCTTAACCGTCGCACTTCTCAATAATGGCGGGTAAAAACTCATATGCCAATGCCAATGGCTATTATCTTGTCCGTTGGTTGGTGCTTGATGGATCCCGCTAGAATATGGAAATGACACTTGAAACAGTGCATCATAAGCTTTGGTGATTTTAGAAATAGCATCTGCAAAAGCGATACTTTCAGCATCTGATAATTCTGAAATATTGGTGTAGTTGTACTTCGGAACAATCATGGTCTCAAACGGCCAAACCGCCCAAAACGGCGTCAGTACTACAAAGTGGTCATTCTGATAAATGATACGTTCATGCGCTTCAAGTTCCTGCTTTAAATAATCGCCTAAAAGACTGCTTTTATGCGTATCATAATAGGTTTTTTGATGTAAATCTTTTTTCTCTACCTCGTTTGGTAGCGTTGATTGACTCCAAATTTGACCGTGCGGATGTGGATTGCTACAGCCCATTACAGCACCTTTATTTTCAAAAATCTGCACGTAGTTAATCGCTTCATTAGCACCTAATAAGTCATATTCAGCTTGCCAGGTTTTCACCACTTTCGTAATATCTTCAACTGCCATATCCGCCAAACTTTTCGAATGGTCAGGGCTAAAGCAAATCACTTTACAAATACCTTGCTCACTTTCCGCTTTAAACAAACCTTCATTTACAGAAAACACAGGTGATGTGGTTTGCAAAGCTGCAAAATCATTGGTGAATACAAAGGCATCTTTATAATCTGGATTTTTTTCACCATTAATCCGTGTATTTCCCGCACACAAATAACATTCTGGGTCATGTGCTGGACGGTTTTCATTTGCCACCGCTTCATTTTGTCCTTGCCACGGTCGCTTCGCTCTATGTGGCGACACCAATACCCATTCGCCAGTTAATATATTGAATCGTTTATGCGAGTAATCTTGTAAATTTGTATTCATTGTACTTTAATGTATAATTAAGACTTGATAACGTGTGTTCCCTGTGATAACTTCACTTTATAAACAGAACACGCTGTTCCGAATTCGTTTTTATACTGTTCAGAAACTTCTTTTTTAAAGGTTTTAAAGGCACTTTTCAACACCAAGTTGATTGTACAGCCACCAAAACCGCCACCCATCATCCGGGCACCAGCAACATCGGGACTTTCTTTTGCTTTTTCCACTAAAAAATCGAGCTCAGCGCAACTCACTTGATATTGTTTACTCAAACCGTTATGCGATTGAAAAAGCAAGTCTCCCAACGTGTCAACATCATTTTCCTCAATCGCTTCAGCAAAACGCTGAACACGATTATTTTCTTGAATAACATAGAGTGCTTTTTGATAATCAGCTTCACTAATCTCAGACTTCAAACCATCTAAATCCGCCTTTGTTGCATCCCTTAAAGCAGCAACATTTAGAAGTTTTGATATATTCTCACATACTGCGCGTCGGTCGTTATAGGCACTTTCTGATAAATCGTGTTTTACATTAGTATTAATGAGCATCAATTCATAATCTTTAAAGTCGATGGTATAGGCTTTGGACTCAACCGTTCGACAATCTAAAAGTAAAGCGCTGTCCGTGATGCCAAACATACTGGCATACTGATCCATAATCCCACAATTAACGCCTACAAAATTATGCTCCGCTTTTTGGGAGACTAAAATCATTTCCTCTTTGGTCAAACCAAGATTAAAAAGTTCATTTAACCCATAGACAAAACTATTTTCTAAGGCTGCTGATGAAGACATGCCTGCACCTCCAGGAATATTGCCCGCAAACACACTATTGAAGTTGCCTGGGTTTTTACCCAACTTTTGAACTTCAGCAATAACCCCTAAGATATAATTTCGCCATCCACCATCACTCAAAGGCTGTAAAGCGTCCAAGCCAAATTCATGCGCTTCTTCCATGTTTAAGGCAATAACTTTACTTGTAGGAGCATCACTTTTTTGAATAGCAAGTGCGATGCCTTTATTGATGGCGGCAGGAAACACAAAGCCTTCATTATAATCAGTATGCTCACCTATCAAATTGATTCTTCCTGGCGAATAGACAAGCAAAGGTTCTGTATTAAAATGTGATTTAAAACGCTGTTTAACGTCTTTAATTAATTTCTTATTCTTCATAATTAAGCAAAATAAACATACACTGCAATAACCAATAAACAGATGACCAAACCAACAGCCTTCACATGCTTATAAGGGGTGATATCTACCTGTTTGGTGTATTCTTGAACGAAAGGTGTTTCTCTTGGTTTTAGTTTCCCGATGATTAACATGATCACAATATTCAACACGAATAAAATAGCCATGATATCCAAAAAGTGAGGATAAGCCTGCGCTTCAACAAGTGCTAACGCAGCCTTATCAGTAACGCCCATAACCGATGCTTCAGCAAGTGCCTTACCAATAAAGTAGTCCTTCATAAAGAATTGACTGATAATGTAAAGGAAACACCCAGACACCAAACCTACCTTAGCTGCAATAGCAGGTACACGTTTAGTGGTATATCCTACCACAATAATGGTTAAGATTGGAATACTATAAATTCCGTTGATCTCTTGTAAATACGCAAACAAACTACCTGCGTTGGCAATCAGTGGCGCAATAAACATAGCCGCAATTGCTAAGACAATTCCAAAAGTTTTACCGTATTTAACTACCGTTTTTTCGTCAGCATCCTTATTGATGTGTTGCTTATAGACATCGATACCAAACAAGGTAACGGAACTGTTTAGCACACTATTAAAGGAACTCAAAATAGCACCAAAAACTACCGCTGCAAAAAAGCCTACAAATGCTGTAGGTAATACTTTTTTAACCAACATAGGATAAGCACTATCTGCATTTTCTAATGTTCCTTGAAACATATGATAAGCGATCAATCCTGGCAAAACCACAATGATTGGGCCCAATATTTTAATGAACCCTGCCAACAATAATCCTTTTTGGCCTTCTTTTAAATTCTTTGCACCAAGTGCTCTTTGGATGATTTGTTGGTTGGTACCCCAATAAAATAAATTGACCAACATCATCCCTGTAAATATGGTATAGAATGGCACCGGATCTGTCGGTCCTCCCATCGATTTAAATTTGTCTGGATGTTCAGTAGTTAGGATGGATAACCCATCTAACATATTCCCATCACCAATCATCAACAATCCAAAAATCGGGATTAACACGCCACCAATCAACAAGCCAATCGCATTAATGGAATCAGATACCGCAACGGCTTTAAGTCCACCAAATACGGCATAAATAGATCCGATGATCCCAATGCCCCACACACAGATCCAAATAGACTGGGTTTGGGTAACCCCTAATAGTTCAGGCACATCAAACATCCCACTAATAGCCAGAGAACCAGAATATAAAATAACCGGAAGTAACACAACTACATACCCCGAAAGGAATAATACAGAGGTTAAGGTTTTTGTTGTAACGTCAAAACGCTCTGACAAAAACCCAGGAATAGTTGTCAACCCGCCTTTTAAATAGCGCGGTAATAGGAAAATAGCGGTTAGGACCATAGCAACGGCGGCAACAGTTTCCCATACCATCACGGATAATCCGCTTTGGTAAGCTGATCCATTGAGTCCCACCAATTGTTCCGTAGACAAATTGGTAAGCAATAAGGATCCTGCAACAACGCCTGCAGTTAAACTACGTCCACCCAAAAAATACCCATCTGAAGTGCCTTCATCTGTTTTTCTGGTTTTTAAATAGGAGATTACCGCGACGAGTACCGTAAACCCAATAAAAGTTAAAAATTGCATAATTATCTGATTAGTTTGTTAGTGTTCATTAATCTCTAAGATCTTTAAATACGATGGTCCATGTAACGTCATACTCTGCATTTGGCTGTAATGTTTGCAAACCTATAGCGTTGTTAAAACTATCTGCCGCACCCGTCATTGGCTCAATAGCAATAACATTTGAGGTATTAGGCGTATACAATTGTAAATAATTTTTTTCAGAAGTACTGCCTATTATTAAAAGATATTCAGGCGTATGAAATTCGACGGCATCGGATTGGAGCTCATATCCATCATCTAAAGTGACACCTTTAAGATGGTAGGGCATTTCAATATTAAAAGGACATGTGCCAGAAACAATTTGCTGAGTGTCGCATAAAAACTGAGTTTCACTATCAAAATGCAGACTGCTTTCATCTATATTTTTACTGACAAAGTACGGATGCCAGCCTAAGGTGAATGGAAGTGCCTTCGCGTCTT
The DNA here is from genome assembly GCF_004364975.1 of Gelidibacter sediminis. GTDB lineage: Bacteria > Bacteroidota > Bacteroidia > Flavobacteriales > Flavobacteriaceae > Gelidibacter > Gelidibacter sediminis. Next base: position 756,129 of record NZ_SOBW01000007.1, read on the forward strand.
TATTTTTTATTTCAACCGACAGACTTAAATCATCATCAGATAATTTATAGGTCAATTTCATTTTAAACTTAAATGGAAATCCTTTGCAAGAACCATCGTAATGATAATTTAGCGTGACAGATCCATAATTTGCTTGAAGATCTTCACCACTACATTCGAATGTCTTATCATAGACCAATCCATGAAGTGCATTGTTTTTATCCACTTCATTACAATCTAACCTGTATTCATAATCTTCAAAAGAATAAGTGCCATCCTTAATTCTGTTCGCAAAAGGAAACAAAATAGAAGAGGCGTAATTGTCTTTATACGTTGACGGAGCATAGTCGGCAAGCACCGCAATACCATTAAACACAAGGTCACTCAATCGGCCGCCTTGGTTAAGACATAATGTAGCTTTAGTGGTTTGGTCAGCATTAGTCAGTTCAACAAACTGCAACCCATGCGCTTCTTTTTTTGTAAGTGTATACAAGGTTTATATAGATTTTCTAATTATTAAACGGTTCGGGTTTTCAACTTGGGCAAATTCCTTATTCAAAATCATTTCTGCCAATCGTTGCCCCATCAGATTAAAATCGGTTGAAATGGTCGTGATGCCGCCTTCAACAATTTCTTTCAATAAAGTGTCATTATAAGAAATAATACCGATGTCTTTTGCCACTAGCAACCCTTGTTCTTTAATATGCTTTATAATTCGAATTAAGTTTTTATCGTCCAATACAATATAAAGTTCACCGGCAGATATCAGTCTGTTTGAAAAACTATCTATGATTTCATGATTCAGGTTGTAATGTTCGCAAAATGACTGAAAACCATCTTTAATCCCTTGAGGTTGTCGCGATGCAGGATATAATAAAACGAGTTTTTGATACGACTTAATTTTATCTAAAGCCACTTCAAGCCCCTGATATATATCTTTCTTGAAATTTTGAAAAACTGAAGGGTATTGCTTGAGATCGGCATGAGTCTGATCTAAAATATAGACCTTATCCTGTGGCAATCGCTCTATAACTTGTCCGGTATTCTTCAAATTTGCAGGCATGATGACATACGCGCTATAATCTCCAACATTATCATTGATCAATTTGGCGAACATATCCTGATTAAAGTGATGAAAGAAAATATCCACTTGAATATTATCGCCCAAATTAGATAAAAACGAATTGTATAAATCTTCCTTAAACGAATTAAATTCGTCAAAAAGTAAGAATATTTTATGGTTGACCTCAACATCAACACTATTAACATAATAGCCTTTTCCAACGATAGATTGAATAATTCCGCGGGTTTTCAACTCATTAAATGCCATAAGAACGGTATCTCGAGATAGGGAATGCTGATTTTTAATTGTATTTAAAGAAGGTAGCTTATCCCCTTTTTTTAAAGTACCGGAAACAATCGCCGCCTCAATGGAAGCCACAATTTGTTTGTACTTAGGAATGCTGGATTTCTTTTTAATATTGACAATGCCCATGTAACAAATGTAGAATATTTTTGCACATATACAAACTGGTAGGTACTAGTAGTTAAAATTGACACAAAATCTGTTGTAATTGATTCAATTTCAGTCTGAAAATTTAAATATAATTTAACTAAAATATAATTTGATTAAAAATCACTTTTTATACCATTTTTAATCGTCAAAAACGAGTCGTATGATGGTAACCCAAGTGCTCACAAACGCCTATATGGGTTAGGATTTAATGCATTGAAGCATTTTATTCTTCGTAACTTTACCTCCCATTATGGTTTGAGAAATAGCATCTCAACCATATCCACATGAAAAAATTATAGAACTAAAAATTATAATTATGAAAATGACACGCAACGCTTTGTTAGCTTGTATACTAATGGCGACAACTTATGTTTCACAAGCTCAAAATGACATGACTCCTATTGAAGATTCAAGCTTTTACATCCGTGTTACTGGCGGTTACAGTTTTCAATCTGGAAAAACGGAATTTAACAACGCTGACCCAAATGAACTTACTGGCATCAAGCAATCTACTGATATTACGGTGAATGCAGACGGTTCTTCAATTAATGTAAAATCATTAAATGGCACGGCTGGTGCTGGACTAAAATTCAATGTTACCGGTGGCTATATGTTCAACCCTTATTTTGGTGCTGAAATGGGCATCACGTATTTCCATGGTGATAAAACAATGATTGGCCGTTTGAGAAGTCCGCAGGTCAATTCTGAAGCCAATACCTATTTAAGAGGATTTGATGTGGCTCCAGGAATCTTCATCACTCCAAATTTTAAGGCGGTTAACCCTTACGCGCGTATCGGATTGATTGTTCCTGTAGCAGGCGACCTGACGATTGAAACTGTTGCAAGACAAAAAAATGGCGGTGGCGAAGGCACGGATATTTTGGTAGAGGCATTGAGTGAAGTGCAAGCTAAATTTAGCGTGGGCTATTTTGGAGCGCTAGGAATCACTTACCCAATCAGCGACAACTTTAGTGTTTTTGGTGAAGTAGAGATCAAAAACTTAAGCATCAAAAGTAAATCGGCAAAAATCACGGAATATTCTACAACCGCTATTTCTGACGGACAATCGCAATTGGTACCGGGACAACAGTTAGCAGATTTACCTGTTTATGAAAAAGAATTTGAATTTTCTGATGATTACAATCAAAGTACCACCACTCAACCTGACCAAACCAAACCACGTGTCATCCCGACGCAATACGTGAATGCAAGTGGCACAGGAATTAATGTGGGAATTCGATTTATTCTTTAATATTCAGTTATGAAGACGATAAAAACCTATTTAGTATGCCTCGCATTACTCTTGAGCATTCCATTAGCCCAAGCACAGCAAATTACGGGCAAATGGAAAACGGTTGATGATGAAACGGGAAAGACCAAATCCATCGTTGAACTTTATAACGCTAACGGAAAAATTTACGGAAAGGTTTCAAAATTATTGCTTCCTGAAGATCAAGGCAAACCTTGCATTAAATGTGAAGGAAAAGATTACAATCAGCCCATTGAAGGCTTGGTCATAGTGAAAGGTTTGACTAAAAATAGCGATAATGAGTATGAAGGCGGTACGATTTTCGATCCGCAGAAAGGCAAAGAATACAAATGCAAAATGTGGATTGATAAAGACAGTCCAAACACATTAAACGTTCGTGGCTACGTGGCCTTTTTCTACAGAACCCAAAAATGGTATCGTGTGACGGAATAATAATGTCAACTTAAAAAATGAAAAAGCACTTAAGAAATTAAGTGCTTTTTTTTATATAGACTATTTATAATATTAGTGCAATTCCAATGTTTCGACACCGGAAGGCTGCAACAACAGTTTTCTCAAAATGCCCTGAACTTCCATGGTTTCCTTTTGCGGAATAAGGAAAGTTTCCAAATCGTCCATGTGCACAACTTGCGCTGATTTTTCTACAAAACCATAGCCTAGATAAAGTCCGTTTTTAATCAACACAAAAGCTTCCTCTTCCTGATGTCGTCCCTTTTCCTTCAAGACGATGTTCTGATTGGACGTTGCCATATATTCAATGGCCAAATTCGCCCGTTCGTTATAATCCACTACCGATTCTTCATCCTTACAAACACCTTTACAAGTGGTCAATTTGTAATGCGAACACATCCAAACACTCTCTTGCAAATGACAGTATTTTGGGCACAATTCAAATTTTTCGCATACTTGCTCTAAATACAATCGGCAATCGCGAATGCTGTGAAAAATTTGTAACGGAAATGGAGTCGCTTTAAGCGTGTTGAATGCCAAATGCTGAATGCCGCGACGGTCTTCATAACTAAAAACCGCATAAGGCTTTGGCACACGTTTGGCGGCTTGGTTATAAAGCGGAAAATGATGTTTAATGGCAGCATCTTCCATTAATCGCGCCACCAAATCACTTCCTGACAGTTCATAATCAATGTGGGCCGTTTCTCTACAAAGGTTCAGTTCCTTTTCTTTCTTATCATAGAAATGTCCCAAGACACGCTTTTTTAAATTGATGGCCTTCCCTATATAAATAATTTTTCCTTTCTTGTTTTTGAAATAATAAATGCCCGGACCATTAGGGATACTTTCAAAAATGGCGCTTGGCAAGTGCGACGGCAAGGTGGCTTCTTTCGATCCTTTTTTCAAAAAGTCCGCAAAAACAGTTTCCGAATGTTTATGCGCCAATAGTTTTTGAAACAAGGTCACGGTAGCTTCGGCATCACCGCGTGCACGGTGCCTGTCTACCAAATCAATCTCCATAGCAGCACACAATTTTCCCAAACTATACGATCGGAATCCGGGGAACAGCGTACGCGACAATCGCACGGTGCATAATTTTCGTCGTCTGAAATCGCCGCCAATGGCTTTGAATTCATTACGAATCACGTTATAATCAAAATTGACATTATGGGCCACAAAAATAGTGTCTTCAGTAATGGCAAGAATCGCTTCTGAAATTTCTGCAAAGGTGGGTGCATCCGCAACCATCGCATTATCAATACCGGTTAATGCGGTAATATAATCAGGAATTAACGACTCCGGATTGACCAGCGACGTGAATTCATCAACCACCTTGTCACCGTCATGTTTAAAAATGGAAATTTCAGTGATTTTGTTACCACGTCCGGTGGTTTCAACGTCAATAATGGTATATGTTGCTTTGGTTTTTCCCATTAGGCCATTTTTTGAACCGCTTCCAGCTCTACTTTTAATTCTTGGAACATTGCCATAATACTGCTCAGTTTCAATTCCTTTTCATCGTATTCCTGAGTGTTGATACAGCAGGTAAATTCCCACAGTTCCAATACATTTTCAATAGGAACTTCGTAAGGTTGATAAGCTTTATTATCGCTACTTAACATCAAGGTCTGTTTCTCTTCAATTAAATTATACACGCGCTTATAAACCAGTCCATCATCTTTAGTCAACACAATATAGGTGCGTCCATTTTTCACATCCTGAATATCCTCCACATACTTTGCCACCACAAAAGACCCGTCTTTTACGGGCAGCATGGAGTCGCCTTTAATTGGAAAGGCACGGTGGGTTCCTGTAGGAAGAAAAGGCAACTTTATTTTTTGCAGCTGTTCAATATATTCTGGATCATCATAACCTGCCAAATACCCCGCAGAGGCTTTTGCAGGCACAATTTCAATAAGATCTTCATTGTCTTCGTTGACGGTTATCGGGAACAGCACGCGCTTACTTCCAATATCAATAAACGAGGTATCTTTGGCTTTACGTAAATCATTTTTGACCAAAATGTCAATGGGGATTTTAAAGTAATTGGACAAATCAATCAATCGGTCAATAGGTGGTTCAGAACGCCCTTCCTCATATGATCCCACTACCGATCGTGACCAACCCAACTCATCGGCAAAACGCTCTTGAGACAACTGTTTTAAGGAGCGAAGGTGTTTTATGTTTGCTTGAATGTTTTTCATTTTCTTCTTTCTACTACAAATACACTATTGAGACAAAGTCCTGAATCTTGATTCTTAGTACTTGATTCTCAAATCTTAATTCTGCATTTTAAAACTTGCTACAAATATAAGCAAGACTCACTACAAATAATAGTTAATTTTGAAAAATGATAATTTTGTCAGTTCGAGTATTTTTTAATACCGTCAAAAAACGGTATTAAAAAATGTATCGAGAACCGAGTGTTTTCCATGCCACTAAACGGTATTTAAATATGTATCGAGAACCGAGTATATTTTCTTTGTACCCCACCAAAATGGGAGAAGAAAAATGTACCAACAACCGAATTCATTTTTTTAGAATGCTAAAATTAATTTTCGAACCCCGTTCTCGATACGTTTTTTGTAACACAGTAAAACTGTGTTCAAAAAACACTCGAATTGACAAAAAATCAGAAAACAACTGACTATTTTTTCTAAGTGATTAAACCAATATTTGACTAAAGAATTTAGGACCGTAGCAAAAAATTAAACCTGTTCTCGATACATTTTTTAAACACAGTAAAACTGTGTTTAAAAAACACTCGAACTGACATACAAACCGAAAAAAAATGTACCTCAATTGTCACACTTACTACAGCCTTCGCTACGGCACCATCAAGCCGGAACAACTGCTTGCCATTGCTTCAGAAAATGGACTACAGACGTTAGCATTGACAGACATTAATAGTACTTCGGCCTGTTTGGATTTTGCGCGATTATCTTCAAAATACAAGATTAAACCCGTGTTGGGCATTGATTTCAGAAATGGCGTTCAGCAGCAATTTATACTGATTGCGAAAAACAATACGGGGTTCCAAAACATCAACACCTACCTCTCTGGTTTTTTGCACAATTCAGAATTAAAAATTCCTGAAATAGCTCCAGAATTGGAAGATGTCTTTGTGATTTATCCTTACATCCATAAAAAAAACTATCAGCTTAAAGACCATGAGTTTTTAGGCATCAAGCCACAGGATTTAAACCATCTTAAATTCTCAAAATGGAATGCATTGCGGAACAAGTTGGTCGTTTTACAAACCGTATCATTTCAGAATAAAAAAGATTTTAACACCCATCGATTGCTACGCGCCATCGATAATAACACTTTGTTGAGCAAGCTTCCAAAAAGTGAACAAGCTCAAGAAACAGACACCATGTTGCCGTATCAGGAATTGTGCGACACCTATAATGAGTTTCCTGAACTTCTCGAAAATACAGCGTCCATTCTGGAAAAATGCCGTGTAGATTTTGACTTTTCTCAAGAAAACCCGAACAACCAACGCTCTTACACCACAAGTGAGGCTTTAGATTTTAGGTTGCTGAGAAAACTTACCTATGACGGGTTGCATTACCGCTATAAAAAACCGGGAGAGCGCATTTTTACACGGATTGAAAAAGAACTGACCATTATTGAGCAAAAAGGCTTTGTTTCTTATTTTTTGATCAATTGGAAGATTTTAAAATACGCCCGCAGTAAAAACTACTTCTATATAGGCCGCGGCAGTGGTGCCAATAGTATTGTGGCTTATTTGCTACGCATTACGGATGTCGACCCTGTGGAACTCGATTTGTATTTTGAGCGATTCATTAACGTTTTTAGACAAAATCCACCCGATTTTGACCTCGATTTCTCCTGGCGAGACCGCGATGATATCACCGATTTTATTTTTAAAAGATTTAAGAATACCGCCCTGATTGCGGTTTATAACACCTTTAAATTTAAAGCTTCCGTGCGCGAATTGGGCAAAGTCTTTGGCTTGCCAAAATCAGAAATGGATATGCTGACCCGAGGCAAATACGATCTTAAGCAACTGGATCAATTGTCGCAACTAGTCATTAAATACAGCAAATACATTCAAGGTTTCCCTAATTATTTGGGTATTCATGCGGGTGGTATCTTGATATCCGAAAAACCCATCCATTATTACGGCGCCACCTTTTTACCGCCCAAAGGATACGCCACCACGCAATTTGACATGGTGGTTGCAGAGGATATCGGGTTGTATAAATTTGATATTTTAAGCCAACGCGGACTTGGTAAAATAAAGGAAGCTACAGAAATTGTGGCTTATAACCATCCTGAAAAACCACCGATTGACATTCACGATATCAAACGTTTTAAACAAGATGCCCGCATCAAATACTTACTTAAAAACGCCAAAGCCATTGGTTGCTTTTATGTAGAATCGCCCGCCATGCGTATGCTGATGCGAAAATTACGTGTCGATAATTATTTAGGTTTGGTAGCGGCAAGTTCCGTCATTCGCCCCGGCGTGGCCAAAAGTGGCATGATGCGCGAATACATTCTACGTTACCGCGACCCCGAGCGTCGTAAAGATGCTCCTAAAATTTTGCTCGATATTATGCCCGAAACTTATGGCGTGATGGTATATCAGGAAGATGTAATAAAAGTGGCACATTATTTTGGCGGACTCACATTGGGAGAGGCGGATATGCTGCGGCGTGGCATGTCGGGTAAATTCCGATCGCGTGAAGAGTTCATGAAAGTGAAGCAACAGTTTTTTGACAATTGCAAAAACTCGGGAAAACCGGATGAACTCGTAGAAGATATCTGGCGACAAATTGAAAGTTTTGCCGGCTATGCTTTTGCCAAAGGGCATTCCGCTTCCTATGCCGTAGAAAGCTACCAAAGTTTGTTTATGAAAGCCTATTTCCCGTTGGAATATATGGTGGCTACCATTAATAATTTTGGCGGATTTTACAGCACGGAACTCTATGTTCATGAAGCTCGAATGAACGGCGGGATTATTGAAGCGCCCTGCATCAATCATAGTTTTACGCAAACAGTTATTCATGGAAAAACCATTTATCTCGGTTTTATGTTTTTACAATCGTTTGAATCAAAAACCATCAAACGCATCGTTAAAGAACGCAATGAAAACGGTGTTTTTTTAAGCTTGGACGACTTTATTGAACGGGTTCCCATTTCTATAGAACAAGTGTCGATTTTGATAAAAATCAATGCATTCCGATTCACGGGAAACAACAAGCGCGAATTGCTGTGGGAAGCCCATTTAAAAATCAGCAAACACGTAGCGCAAGAACCTGCAGTCACCTTATTTAAAACCGAACGCGTCCACTATAAAACACCAGAATTGCCAAGTACCGCATTGGAAAATGCTTTTGATGAGATTGAATTGTTAGGCTTTCCGCTCTGCAATCCGTTTCATCTGCTAGAAAACCCTTCCATAAACCCATTACGTGCGAAGTATTTGGAAACCATGAAAGAGCAAACCGTCACCATTGAAGGCTACCTCATCACCACAAAAAACACTAAAACGACCAGTGGTAAAATCATGCATTTTGGAAATTTTTTAGATCGGGATGGCGATTTTATAGATACCGTCCACTTTCCTCCTGTGGCAGCAAAATTTCCTTTTAGAGGCAAAGGCATTTATAATATTACAGGCAAAGTGATGATTGAATTTGATTGCGTTTCTATTGAAGTTACCCATATGGAACGCTTGGCCGTGATTGAAGACCCGAGGTATAGTACCAATCCGCCACCTCAACCTTCTACAGCAAGAAATAGTTACAGTCAAATGTTAGCAAAAGGAAGACCAAAACCAGAAGTTATACCTGTTCCGACGGTTAGTTAACAAAAATCAAATCGCATAAAACCCAACATCTTTTTATTTAAGGCTTTGAAAACCAATTAAGGTTCTCAACTCTTAATTCATCTTATTAAAATGACCTACCAACGCTCTATAGTACACATGGATTTGGACACCTTTTTCGTGTCCTGTGAACGCCTGCTCGACAGTCGCCTTAACGGAAAACCCGTGCTTATTGGCGGCACTAGCGATAGAGGTGTGGTGGCATCCTGCAGTTATGAAGCACGGAAATTTGGCGTGCATTCCGCCATGCCCATGCGGATGGCCAAACAATTGTGTCCCGAAGCCATCATTCTTCGTGGTGACGCGGGCACGTACACCAAATTCTCCCAAAACGTAACTGATGTTATTAAAGATACCGTGCCCTTATACGAGAAATCCTCAATCGACGAATTTTATATTGATTTGACCGGGATGGACAAGTTTTTTGGCTGCCATAAACTGGCCTCAGAGTTACGCCAGCGGATCATCCGCGAAACAGGACTACCCATTTCCTTCGGATTATCACTCAATAAAACCGTTTCCAAAATTGCTACAGGCGAAGCAAAACCCAATAATGAGATAAGAATTGTTTCCGGGACTGAAAAACCATTTCTCGCACCCTTGTCCGTCAAAAAAATCCCGATGGTGGGTGAGGTCACTTATAAATCACTTTGCGATTTAGGCATCAAACAAATCAGGACCGTACAGGAAATGCCTATGGAACTCATGTACAAAGTGCTCGGCAAAAACGGCTTGAGCATTTGGAACAAAGCTAACGGTATTGACAATTCGCCGGTGATTCAATACCATGAACGTAAATCTATTTCTACCGAACGCACCTTCAATAAAGACACTACAGATGTCACCAAATTAAAAGGTATTATTATTGCCATGGCCGAAAATTTGGCCTACCAATTACGACGTGGTAATAAATTAACAGCGTGTATCACTTTTAAAATCCGCTATTCTGATTTTCAAACTTATACCCAACAACAACGCATTCCGTATAGTGCGATGGACCACAACATCATCCCCATAGTGTTGGATTTGTTTGCAAAGCTTTATAACCGACGGCTCTTAGTGCGGTTGATTGGGGTAAAATTCAGTCATTTGGTAGAAGGCGGACATCAAGTCAATTTATTTGATGACGATACTAAATTCCTACACTTAAGCGAAGCCATTGACAAAATGCGTGAACGTTACGGCGACAGGGCCGTCATTAGTGCGGCAGGTATGGAAGCACGAACCATTGGCAGATGGAATCCGTTTAATGGAGAACCGCCACCGCTATTGCCACATCGAAAAGCATAGTCACATCACTTCTAAGATAGACCGCTGCGCTGCTTAGAAATAGACCGCTTCGCTGTTAGAACAGAGAATAAAGACCGCTGCGCTGTTAGACTGGAGGCTGGTTCATTTATAAATTTGACGCTCTTCCATGTGAGCATTAAGGATTTTTACATTTTTGGAATCATTTATAAATACTAAACCTCCAGCATAATTCCATGAACTTCCCTGATTAGTGTTCCGGAAAAATTAAGACCGCTGCTCTGCTTAGAAATAGACCGCTTCGCTGCTAGAACAGAGAATAGAGACCGCTGCGCTGTTAGACTGGAGGTTGGTTCATTTTTAAATTTGACGATCTTTCATGTGAGCATTAAGGATTTTTACATTATTGGAACCATAAATAACAACAAGTGTCTTCTTTATTCTTTATTCTCTATTCTTAATTCTTTATTCTCTATTCTCTTCTCTCCAATCCAAAACCTCCACATTTCCACCAACTTCTCCTCTGCCCGTTTAACAAAATATATTTTGCAGCTCATAGCAATCATCGTACCTTTGATATTACCCAAATAATAAACTTATGCTAGACGATTTTTGGTTTAACGTGCAATATGGCATGAACCATGTGTTGGACATCAATGCCTATGACCATGTCCTGTTTTTGTTGGTGCTTACGGTACCATACATGTTTAAGGACTGGAAACGAGTATTGCTCTTGGTTACCATGTTCACGCTAGGCCATACAGTGAGTTTGGTATTGGCTGTTTATGGTGTTGTGAGCGTCAGCTCTAAGTTGGTGGAATTTTTAATTCCCATTTCTATTCTAGTGGTGGCCCTCTATAATATTTTCACTTCAGGCAAGAAAGCGCCGAATGAAAAAATTGGCGTGTTGTTTTTTTCTACCTTATTTTTCGGATTGATCCATGGGCTTGGATTTGCTGGAGAATTTAGAATGTTTGTAGGACGCGCAGAAAGTAAATTAATACCTTTAGTGGAATTTGCATTGGGTATTGAATTGGCTCAGCTTATTATTGTGTTTGTAGTCTTGTTCCTCGGATTTTTATGCCAAACCATTTTCAGAACTGCCAAACGCGATTGGATTATGGTGCTATCTGCCATTGTTGTAGGATTAGTCATCCCGATGTTGATAGACAGCGAGTTATTTGCATAAATCTGCAAAGTTTAACTCTAAATTAGATAAATTAAAATTCGAAGCTTTTATATTCGTATTTAGGTTTTGTCCTATTCAATACAGCTTCATTTTAAATTATACTTTCAAAATTGTAAATAACATAAATGCCAAACAAAAAACAGCTGCGCTATGATAAAGCGTATTTAAGAATCGCAAAAGAATGGGGCAAATTATCACATTGCCAACGCAAACAAGTTGGCGCCGTCATTGTTAAAGACCGAATGATTATTTCTGACGGTTATAATGGTACGCCAACAGGTTTTGAAAATTACTGCGAAGATGATGAAGGCTACACTAAATGGTACGTACTCCATGCTGAAGCCAATGCTATTTTAAAAGTAGCAGCTTCTACCCAATCCTGTAAAGGCGCGACCTTATACATTACTTTATCACCTTGTAAGGAATGCAGTAAGTTAATTCACCAAGCTGGCATCATTCGTGTTGTATATCACGAAGGCTATAAAGATGATTCTGGCCTCCAGTTTTTGTCTAAAGCAGGCATAGAACTGCAACATATTGATGATTTAAACTCATAATGGCTTTTAATAAAAAATATATCCCATTAATTATTGGCGTTGCAGTTGCAGCCGGCGTCTTCATTGGTGGAAAACTCAATTTTACCGATAATTCTGACCGTTTATTTACCGTCAACAGTAAAAAAGACAAACTTAACCGTCTTATTGATTATATTGATTATGAATATGTAGATGAAGTGAACACTGATAGCATTGTAGATGTTACGGTAAATGGTATTTTAGATAAACTCGACCCACATTCTACCTATATTCCAAAACGCGATTTGCAACGCGTTACTGAAAATATGAAAGGTGATTTTGTAGGCATTGGCGTGAGCTTTTACACTTATAAAGACACTATTACCGTTATCAGACCCATAGCTGGAGGACCTAGCGAAAAAGCAGGCATTAAGAGTGGCGACCGAATAATTATGGCGGATGGAGATTCCATTTTTGGCAGTCATTGGAGCAATGATCAAATAATCAAAAAACTAAAAGGCGACAAAAACAGTAAAATCGATTTAAAAATATATCGCAAAAGTGAAGACCGATTTATTGACTTTAAGGTAAAACGCTCCAGCATTCCTATTACAAGTGTGGATGCTGCCTATATGTTGACACCTGAATTGGCATATATTAAGATTAATCGATTTGCAGAATCTACCTATAAGGAGTTTAAAAGAGCTTTAGACGATTTACAAGACGAGGGCGCCACTAAGTTAGTTTTAGATTTACGCGACAATCCCGGAGGCTTTCTGGCCATTGCTGAACAGATTGCCGATGAGTTTTTGGAAGATGATAAACTTATTCTGTTTACTAAAAACAAATCTGGACGTGTAGATAAGAGTTTCGCCACTAAACGCGGCGATTTTGAAGAAGGCGAAGTCTTTATTTTAATCAATGAAAATTCAGCTTCGGCCAGCGAAATTGTTGCAGGAGCATTACAAGACAATGATAAAGGTACAATTATAGGCCGCCGCAGTTACGGTAAAGGTTTGGTGCAGCGCGAAATGTCTTTAGGCGATGGTAGCGCCGTACGCTTAACTGTATCTCGTTATTACACCCCGACGGGCCGTTCCATCCAACGTCCTTATGATAATGGCCATAATCAAGACTATTATAATGATTATTACAAACGCAGAAGCAATGGCGAGTTTAATGATGAAATGAACATCAAGGTTGACGACTCTTTAAAGTTTACAACACCTAAAGGCAAAGTGGTTTATGGCGGTGGTGGCATTATTCCCGATATTTTTGTGCCAATTAACCCTAACACACAAAATGAAACATTAAATTTCATCAAGTATAGTGGTCTTATCAATTATTTTGTATTTGAAGAATTGGATAAAGACCGCAGAAGTTATTTAAATATTTCTAAGAAGGACTTTATTGATAATTTTATCGTAAGTGATGACATTGTACTCCGTTTTCAAGATTATTTAAATAGTAGGCAGAGAGATCAAGTTACTTTTGTTGCATACCATCAAGAGATGAAATCTTTAATTAAAGCGGCATTGGCGGACCAGTTGTACGGGTCCAATGCTTCCGAAGAAATTCTGAATGCTACAGATGATATGATTGAAGAGGTCTTGAAACTTGTGAAATCTAAAAAACACTAAGTTCTATTAATAACCGAGTATTAAATCACGGAAAATGTTTAATTTTTTAAATTTTATCATGAACGTGAGCATCCTTACCATCATTCCAAAGTGTTAATATATCAGTAGCTACTTGAGCGCCACTACCACAAGCAATGGCATACTGACTTCTCCATCCCGCCAACGTACCAGCCACATACAATCCTGGTGCCACAAGATGATCCTGATTTTTAAGCCATATTCTGTCTTTATCAGGCGCCGCTTTTGGATGTGCTTCTATGTAAGACTGCAAACCATCAATAGTAATGAAATTTGTATAACCCACCGCTATAACTACAAGATCGGCTGTATAGACTGACTTGTTGGTGGCTACCGTATACGCTCCTGTGGATTTGACAATCGACTTCACTTTCTCGTTTTCTATTTGATCTACATGCGGATACAAAGTTGCCAATTGTGCTTTGCCTTGCCTCAAAATGTCAGCCCCTAAAGAGCCCACGGGCACACCTAGTGCATTATTGAATACTGCATTTTGCAAATGTGATGTTCTCTGATGTGCAATAAGTGCAATGCGCTTATCTGCAGCAAAAGGTTTTGATTTAGCAGAGCCTAATATTAAGGCACAAGACATGCCTGCTGCCCCAGCGCCTATGATTAGCACATCATACATCACGCTGTTGTTTCGAGAGTTTTTCAATGCGTTTAGACACTCTAAGAATCTGTAATAGGATGATAGCGCAAAGTGCTGTTAAAATAGTAATTACGGCTACAGCGCTTTCCCCTTGAAAAAGTTGATCAAAATTAAGTTTGGTCACATTATAGCCAATAAGACCTATTGCTATAATGGATAAGATGATGGTTGCTATTTTCATAATTTTAAATATTATACAAGTTCAAACAAGGTTTTAATGTTGGCAGCAAATAATTTTACCGCAATGGCAAGCAGTATAACTCCAAATATTTTTCGGATAATATTAATACCACTCGGACCAAGAAATCGTTCAATTTTTGACGATGTTTTTAATACGATAAAGATAACCACAACATTCATTAAAACTGCAACAATAATGTTTTCTACTGCATACTCAGCTCTTAATGACAATAAGGTGGTTAAACTTCCGGGTCCCGCAATTAATGGAAAAGCTAACGGAAAAACTGTTGCTGTCATGCTACTGCTTTCGTCATTTTTATACAAGGTGATCCCCAAAGTCATCTCTATTGCTATAAAAAAGAGGATAAACGCACCCGCAACCGCAAAAGAATTGATATCAATTCCAATTAATGACAATATATTTTGACCTATAAATAGGAATATGATTAATATAATTCCGGCAATAATAGAAGCTTTACCACTCTCAATATGCCCAAATTTCTTCCGTAAATCAATCACAATTGGAATGTTACCGATAATATCGATTACGGCGAAAAGAATCATAAATGCTGTAAAAATTTCCTTAAAATCAAGTTGCATACTCCTAGGCTTTTAATTTTTTGCAAAAGTAGACGTTTAATATCGATTTATAATACTAAATAACTCTAAATTTTAGTTACTTTTGTCACCCAATTTTTGACCAAAAAACACCTCATATTTAAGCCAATACATTATGTTTCAGTTAGGAAAAACTATTGTTTCAGAAGACATCATTGACAAGGATTTTGTATGCAATCTGTCCGCATGTAAAGGCGCTTGTTGTATTGATGGCGATGCTGGCGCACCTGTTGAATTAGCCGAAACCAAAATTCTTCAAGACATCTATCCAAAAGTTAAACCGTTTATGCGTCAGGCAGGTATTGATGCTGTTGAAGCTCAAGGCACGTTTATAACTACTGAAGATGGCGAGTTTGAAACCCCGCTAATTAATGGTGCCGATTGTGCCTACGTGATGTTCGATAATAAAGGTACCGCACTTTGCGCTATTGAGGAAGCGCACAACCAGGGTGAAATTGATTGGAAAAAACCTGTGTCCTGCCATTTATACCCTGTTAGAGTTAAAGATTATTCTGAATTTTCTGCTGTTAACTATCATAAATGGGAAATTTGCGATGACGCCTGTACTCTAGGCAAAGAACTCCAAGTACCCGTCTACAAATTTGTAAAGCAAGCCCTCATTAGAAAGTTTGGGGAAGATTGGTATATGGAATTAGAGAAAATTGCCGACGGCCGCAAATAAAATCCGCATTTTTACAAGTCCAAAATTTATATAAGATATTTTGATGTTCTGTTATGAATGGGTGATTTTAAAGATGCACAGAAATACTATTTAGTTGAAAGATTGGGAGTTCTTAACAATTAGCTTTATTTTAGATACCCACTAAAATTATATTGTATGAAGTTTTTACTTGGTCTTTTACTAACAGTGATGGCCTATACTATAAGTAATGCCAAGCCTATTACGGCAACCGTTGTTTTTGAAAACCTCACCGAAGAAACCACCATAAACGGTATATTTTACATTAAGCAAACCAATCAGCAATTTGATGTCACCACTTTGGAGAGTTTTCAAATAAACCTTCCCAATAAGGGCAGTTATGAATTTCAATTCCATTCTGAAATTGTGTCTGCATATACTTATTACCCTTCTAAGATCACTGAGAAAAAAGACACCATCACCATCAGATTAGAGAAGAAATCACAAGCAAGAATCACTCCAGTTTCTGTACAAACCAAAGGTATTGCGGAGCTTTCTAACGAAGAATTAAAACAACACATTGCTGCCGGCACCGTCAATTTTATAGTTCATGGCTTAGTAGCAATACCTCCTGACACTTATCAGGCCTTCAAAAAGGAATATGGAATCGGATTTATAAGTGAGAATTGTGCATTAAATCCGCAGACTTATAAAACTACTCAAGCCAACAATAAAGTGCTGGCAGCCTATTTAACCTCTGAATTTGGTGAGGTTTGGAAAAGTAAACTCCCTGCGCAACCCTTTGGCATTCGACGGTAATTAAACAAGAACATCCGCCATTTAATAACTTAAATTAAGCACTCTTTAAATTTGTTGCACGTATAGGTATGTTCACTATAACCCGTGTGCCTATAGGTATATTATGGTCATCAAATAAATCTTGAATTTCTAATTTATAACCCATTGTAAAACGTTTGGAAAAATTGGTTAAGCGCGCCTTGGTGATTGCCAATCCTACTGATTTTCTTTTAATCACCCTGCTGTGATTGATGAGGGCCGATGCTTTTCTCCCAATTCCATTGTCAGTAATAGAAATGGTTACAAAATCCTGATTTTCCTTAAACACTTTTAGCGCTATCTGTTTATCATCCTTTTTGGACGAAAGCCCATGCCAAAGTGCATTTTCGAGAAATGGCTGTAAGATAAGCGAAGGCACACGAATATTTGATGTATTGATATCCTCAGCAACATCTATTGTAAAACGAATCTCATTGGAGAAACGAATATTTTCAATATTCATATACAGCTTCATGGTATCCAACTCATCTTCTAGAGGGATCTCTTTTTCTGTAGATGCTATTAAGATTTTTCTAATAAACTTGGAAAATTTATTTAGATAGTACACTGCATTTTCCTTCTCATTATTAATGATATAAAGCTTTATGGAATTTAGAGAATTGAAAATAAAGTGGGGATTCATCTGACTTCTTAACATATCTTGCTCCAAAGTCAGAATCTGCTTCTCGTGTCGCAATTGCCTGTTTCTATTAATCACAACCATGGTACCGGCAGTTATTGCCAATGCCAATATTGCCAGCCAAAATATGGTTTGATTGCGCTGCATTTTAGACTTAACCAACTCATTTTCATTAGCCAGCTGACGAATTTGATCGTTTTTAGCTTGATTTTCATATTGTATGATAATATCACTCACATATTGCATATTGCGCTCGGTAAAAACTGTCTTTTCTAGCGCTATGGCCTCCTCAAAATGGTACATCGCCAGTTTAAAATTGCGCTGTTTTTTATAGAGATCAGCAAGATGTTTGTGCGCATCAACAGTTGACATTTTTAAGCCATAAGTTTCTGAAATCTCCAATCCTTTTTTAAGATTTTGCTCGGCCTCTCTATCCAAATGCAGTTCATTTTGCACCCAACCTAAATTTATATAGGCAAAGGCAATGTAAAATTGATCTTCTAGCTGAATTGCCTTCTGTAAGGCATCTTCAATAATACTCTTGGCATCCTTATAACGCCCTTGCTTAATGTACACCTGACCAATACTGTTATAGCATATGACACGGCCTACCTCAGAATCTATCTGCTCATTATAATCTAAAGACCGTTCATAATTTATTAACGCAAGATCGAGAAGCCCTTTAGCTTCATCAGCATACCCTAAATTGTGATAGTTTATAGCAAGCCCAAGTTTATTGCCAAGTTGCTTTTCAATACGTAGGGATTTTTCAAATTGTGCTATGGCCAAATCATATTGTTTTAGGGTCAGATAAACATTTCCCATGCTATTTTGAGACACTGCAATACTAGCTTTCAATGCTGGTGTTTTGACTTTTACGGCATTGGCAATATCCAGTGCTTTTTTATGATAATCTAAGGCCGCCTTTATAATATCTTTACGGCGGTAAACCACACCAATCATATTAAGACTAATAACCTTCAACTGAACATTTTGCGCTCTCTTAGCCAGCTTTTCAGCATTTAAGTGCATTTCCAACGCAGCATCATACAAGGAGATATTTCGGTACAGTTCGCCCAACTTATTACTGGCATAACTTTCCACCTCCAAAGCATTGGCCGTTTCAGATTTGACAATCAATTCCTTTAAAGCCAAACTGTCATTTTTAAACTTTGAAAATACGGAGTCAATAATTTCATATTGTTTAGGCCAAGTTCCTTGCAAATTTTTAAGGGTTTGATCAACATCTAATCCTGCTTCGTCTTGAGCCATTAAAGTAGCGCCCATACAAAAAAAGAATAACCCCATTACCCAGGTTAAAACAGGAGACCTAAAAAATGTGTTATGTAATGCTGCTTTAAAGTTCATCTCTACAACTTCTCCAAAAAGTCTGATTTTCGTTGACGAGCTACAGGAATTCTATGATTGGATTCCATAACGACATAGCCATCACTCTTTATAAATTCCTTGATTTTCTTTAAGTTGATAATATATGAATTATGTATCCTGAAGAAATGTTCTTGGGGCAAAATGGCATTCATTTCCTTAAGTTTTTTAGTGATGACAATTTTTTGTGAATTCTTCATAATGATGGTACAATAATTTCCATCTGATTCAACAAACATTATTTCTTCTGCATCTAAAAAAATTAATTTGCCGTCGGTATTGATGGTGATTTTTTTATGATCAAATTTTGAATTAAAATCAAGAAGAACATCTTCTATTTTGCTCGAATTCACCAATTTAAAATTGTGCTTCTTTATTTTCTTAATAGTATGTTCTAAATCGTCAGAATCTATTGGTTTTAATAAATAATCTATAGCTTCATTCTTCAAGGCTTTTAAAGCATATTCATTGTAGGCTGTTGTGATGACCACTGCAAAATCTCTGTTTGTAAGCTTCCCTAAAAACTGAAACCCATCCATGGTAGGCATTTGGATATCCAAGAACAGACAGTCAAAGGCACTTTGGTCTATATAATCTATGGCCTCTTCCGGATTTGTGAACGATCTGATAACTTCAATATCATCACTAAAATTTGAAAGTTCCCATGACAGACTTTGGATAGCCTTTGGTTCGTCATCAACTATTATAGCTTTTACCATAATTTAAATATAATACTATTACAATTGCCAATTAAATAAATATGTATGATTAGCATCATTTGATGTATAACGCGCAGTGCACCTTAGTATTTTACTATTATTGTGAATTACTATAAATAGAACTTTCAAAAACACCAACTATACATTTTTTTATACCAACCGTACAAGCAGTCATTCCTATCTGCCAAAAAATTATGATCTTCGATTAGGGATTTATTTAACCTAAATATAAAAGGTGATCGTGGGGATTCACTTTAGATTAAATGCTATTAATCAAAAGAAGTCAGAGTTTTCTCTGGCTTTTTTATTTTAAACCGCTATTACCAGCACAACAGTTTAGGTAATTTTTTATGAATTTTTGGGGTAATGTGAAACCGTAAATACCAGTTCCTATTTTAGTAGTTAATAAACCAGTGTACCATACTCCAAAACATCAAAATTCTACGTCTTCCAACCCCTTGTACCCATTGGACTTACACTTAATCAACACTCACAACCTGCTGAAAATCAACATAACATATTTTCAATATAATTGTAGCCGAAATCAAAACAATGTGTGGTATGTTAAAAACTTGTTGACAATGTTTATAAATATACCTTTCATTTTCAATCCCAATTTTGAATCTTTGATAGTTCCAAACCACACCAAAAATTACGTCTAATTTTAAATTCTTAAAACACACTAGATAATGTCTGAAGCTATTGAACCAATTCTCCAAGAAAATAAAGATCGATTTGTGATATTTCCAATTCAACACCATGATATTTGGGATTGGTATAAAAAATCTGAAGCTAGCTTTTGGACCGCTGAAGAAATTGACCTTCATCAAGATCTTACAGATTGGAACAATAAATTAAATGACGACGAGCGTTATTTTATCAAACACATCTTGGCATTTTTTGCGGCAAGCGATGGGATTGTTAATGAAAATTTAGCTGAAAACTTCGTTAATGAAGTGCAGTATAGTGAAGCCAAGTTTTTCTACGGTTTCCAAATTATGATGGAGAACATTCATAGTGAAACCTATTCGTTGTTGATTGACACTTATGTTAAGGACGAAAAAGAAAAAGGACAATTATTTAATGCAATTGATAATTTTCCTGCCATAAAGAAAAAAGCAGACTGGGCCTTAAAATGGATTGAATCTCCAAGTTTTGCTGAACGTTTGATCGCGTTTGCAGCGGTAGAAGGCATTTTCTTCTCAGGTGCGTTCTGTTCTATCTTCTGGTTAAAAAAACGGGGGCTCATGCCAGGACTGACTTTTTCCAACGAATTGATTTCTCGTGATGAAGGCGTACACTGTGACTTTGCAGTGCACTTACACAACCATCATCTGGTTAATAAAGTTTCTAAAGAACGTATAAGAGAAATTCTTGTGGAAGCTTTAGATATTGAACGTGAATTTATCACAGAATCACTTCCAGCGAGTTTAATTGGAATGAATTCTAATTTGATGACGCAATACCTTGAATTTGTTACGGACAGATTGTTATCTGAGTTAGATTGCGATAAAGTCTACAACACCACAAATCCGTTTGATTTTATGGATATGATATCCCTTCAAGGGAAAACAAATTTCTTTGAAAAACGCGTGTCTGAATATCAAAAAGCTGGTGTTATGAATAAAGAAGAGGAGAAAGATAAATTCAACTTTGACGCTGATTTTTAATCCTAAAAACCCTTGCATTTAAATACAATGCTAGATCTCTGAAACTTTTCAGGACAAACACCATTTGTATTTAAAACCAAGGCCATTGAAGATCGATTAAAACTCGTTCTCAAAATATAACCAACTAATAATAACTTTCAGTGTAGGTGCCACTGATAATTAAATCGTGTAATTGTATGTATGTAGTAAAAAGAGATGGCAGAAAAGAACCAATGATGTTCGATAAAATAACTGCTAGAGTACGAAAATTATGTTATGGACTTAATGAACTTGTTGATCCTGTAAAAGTAGCTATGCGGGTCATTGAAGGTCTTTATGATGGTGTTACCACCAGCGAATTGGACAATCTTGCTGCTGAAGTAGCCGCAACCATGACCACTGCACACCCTGATTATGCACGTTTGGCTGCACGTATTTCTGTCTCCAATCTTCATAAAAACACCAAAAAGACCTTTAGCGAGGTTATGCACGATTTATACGTATACGTTAATCCAAGAACCAATAAAAAAGCGCCGTTATTAGCCGATGATGTCTATGATGTTATCATGGCAAACAGAGAAAAATTAGATTCTACTATTATATATAACCGCGATTTTGGTTATGATTATTTCGGTTTTAAAACTTTAGAACGTTCGTACCTACTAAAATTAAACGGTAAAATTGCTGAACGTCCTCAACACATGCTAATGCGTGTTGCAGTAGGCATTCATGGCAATGATATTGACTCGGCTATTGAGACTTACGAGCTCATGTCTAAAAAATATTTTACTCACGCCACCCCAACTCTTTTCAATTCGGGCACACCAAAACCACAAATGTCATCTTGCTTCCTTCTAACCATGAAGGACGATAGTATTGATGGTATTTACGACACCTTAAAACAAACTGCAAAAATTTCGCAATCTGCCGGTGGCATTGGGTTGTCTATTCATAATGTGAGAGCCACAGGCAGTTATATTGCAGGTACCAACGGTACAAGTAATGGTATTGTTCCAATGCTTCAAGTGTTTAATGACACGGCGCGATATGTTGATCAAGGGGGTGGAAAGCGTAAAGGTAGTTTCGCTATTTACATGGAAACATGGCATGCTGATATTTTCGAGTTTTTAGACTTAAAAAAGAATCACGGAAAAGAAGAAATGCGTGCTAGAGACTTATTTTATGCCATGTGGATTTCTGATTTATTCATGAAACGCGTGCAAGAAGACGGCCCATGGACCTTAATGTGTCCTAATGAATGTCCAGGATTATGTGATGTACATAGCGAAGAATTTGAAGCACTTTACACCAAATACGAGTCAGAAGGAAAAGGTCGAAAAACGGTTAAAGCACGTGAGCTTTGGGAGAAAATTTTAGAATCGCAAATTGAAACAGGCACACCGTACATGCTGTATAAAGATGCGGCCAATAGAAAATCCAATCAGAAAAACCTAGGTACAATTCGCTCTTCAAACTTATGTACGGAAATCATGGAATACACCTCTCCAGATGAAATTGCCGTATGCAATTTGGCCTCCATTGCCTTACCAATGTTTGTGAAAAATGGCGCTTTTGACCATAAAGAATTGTTTAGAATTACCAAACGCGTTACCAAAAACTTGAATAAGGTCATTGACCGCAATTACTATCCAGTTAAAGAAGCGGAAAATTCCAATCTACGCCACCGTCCTGTTGGATTAGGTGTGCAAGGGTTGGCAGATACATTCATTATGTTACGCCTACCGTTTACTAGTGATGAAGCTAAAAAACTGAACCAAGATATTTTTGAAACCTTGTACTATGCTGCAGTTACAGCAAGTATGGAATTGGCGCAAGTGGAAGGTCCATATTCTACTTACAAAGGATCTCCAATAAGCAATGGCGAGTTTCAACACAACCTTTGGGGCATCAATGACAACGAATTGAGTGGCAACTGGGATTGGGAAAAACTCCGCACTGAAGTTAAAAAGCACGGTGTCCGCAACTCCTTATTAGTGGCACCAATGCCAACCGCAAGTACCTCTCAAATTTTAGGCAATAACGAATGTTTTGAACCATATACCTCTAACATCTACACACGTCGTGTGCTTTCTGGGGAGTTCATCATCGTCAACAAACATTTATTGGAAGATTTAGTAGAACTAGGTCTTTGGAACGAAGGATTGAAACAGGAAATCATGAGAGCCAACGGCTCCATACAACATATTGATAACATCCCTGACAATATTAAAGAACTCTACAAAACCGTCTGGGAAATGAGCATGAAAGATATTATCGACATGTCACGCCATAGAGGTTATTTTATTGACCAATCACAATCCCTAAACTTATTTATGGAAGGTGCAACGATGGCAAAACTAACGTCTATGCATTTTTATGCTTGGAAAAGCGGCTTAAAAACAGGAATGTATTACTTAAGAACGAAGAGCGCTGTAGATGCCATTAAGTTTACATTAGACAATGCCAAAAAACAAGAACCAGCAGAAGCACTGGCAGATGTTATTGAAGTTGACGACAGTTTTATTGCACAACAAAAACAACAGGCCGCAAAGGCTGCTGTAAAATTTGCGCAAGAAACTACGGAAATAGAACCAATGAGCCCAGAAGAAATGAAAGCTTTAATTGCACAAGCCAAAGAAGCTGAAGGTGATGACTGCTTAATGTGCGGTTCATAAATATTTAAGTTTAAGTGTTACTAATAGCATCTCTTTCTGCAATTGAAAGGGATGCTTTTTTCATTTGATGGCTTTGCTACATATATAGCGTAATTGTTAAGCCTTTTTTATTTGATACTCATAGAACTTCATTAAATTTGCACTTCAATTTTTCATACTATGTACAGAAGTCACAACTGTGGTGAGTTAAGAGCATCACACATCAATACCGAAGTTACCTTATCAGGATGGGTTCAAAAAAGCCGTGACAAAGGTTTTGTGCTTTGGGTAGATTTACGCGATCGTTACGGCATTACGCAACTTGTTTTTGATGAAGAGCGCACGCCAAAAGCCTTGATGGAACAAGCCCAAAATTTAGGTCGTGAATTTGTGATTCAAATTAAAGGAACCGTAATAGAGCGTACATCTAAAAATGCCAATATAGCTACTGGCGATATTGAAATTTTGGTTTCAGAATTAACAGTATTAAATTCAGCACTTCTTCCTCCATTTACTATTGAGGATGACACTGACGGTGGTGAAGAACTCCGTATGAAATACCGTTACTTGGACATCCGAAGAAATCCTGTTAAAAACAGTTTGATTTTTAGGGCTAAAGTAGCGCAAGAAGTTCGCAATTACTTATCAAACGAAGGATTTATAGAGGTGGAAACGCCTTACTTAATTAAGTCTACACCAGAAGGTGCACGCGATTTTGTGGTACCAAGCCGTATGAATGAAGGACAGTTTTATGCGCTTCCGCAGAGTCCGCAAACCTTTAAACAATTGTTGATGGTTGGTGGCATGGATAAATATTTTCAAATTGTGAAATGTTTTAGGGATGAAGATTTACGTGCCGACAGACAGCCAGAATTTACGCAAATTGATTGCGAAATGGCGTTTGTGGAGCAAGAAGATATCTTAAATGCTTTTGAAGGCTTAACCCGTCATTTACTAAAAGAAGTGAACGGCGTGGAAATTGAAAAGTTCCCGCGCATGACCTATGATGAAGCGATGCAAAAGTATGGTAATGACAAACCCGACATTAGATTTGGGATGGAATTTGGCGAGTTAAACGAAGTGACACAACATAAAGATTTTGGTGTTTTCAATACTGCTGAATTGGTAGTTGGAATCGCTGTACCTGGCGGAAACGCTTATACTCGTAAGGAAATTGACCAATTGATTAATTGGGTAAAACGTCCTCAAATTGGTGCGTTAGGCATGATTTACGCACGTTACAATGACGATGGCACTTTCAAATCTTCTGTTGATAAATTCTATGATCAAGATGATTTAGCAAAATGGGCAGAAATTACAGGCGCAAAACCTGGAGACCTGATTTGTGTACTTTCAGGACCTACACATAAAGTAAGAACGCAGTTAAGTGCCTTACGTATGGAATTGGCAACACGATTAGGTTTACGTAATCCTAAAGAATTTGCACCGTTATGGGTTGTAGATTTTCCATTATTGGAATGGGATGAAGAAACCAACCGTTACCACGCGATGCACCATCCGTTTACATCTCCAAAACCAGGACAATTGGAATTGTTGGATACGGATCCGGGAGCGGTGAAAGCCAACGCCTATGACTTGGTATTAAATGGTAATGAAATTGGTGGTGGATCGATCAGAATTCACGATAAAAAGACCCAATCTCTAATGTTTGATTATTTAGGATTTACTCCTGAAGAAGCAAAGGCGCAATTTGGGTTCTTAATGGATGCCTTCCAATATGGTGCGCCGCCACACGGTGGATTAGCATTCGGATTGGACAGATTGGTAGCCATTTTAGGCGGACAAGAAACCATTCGCGATTTTATTGCATTTCCAAAAAACAACAACGGTCGTGATGTCATGATTGATGCTCCTGCTCCAATTGATGACAAACAACTAGAGGAACTCAGTTTAAAACTGAATCTCAAATCTTAATAAAATTTAAACCTTGTCCCGATAACCATCGGGACATATTTTTTAGTAGATTTAAAAATGCCTAAACGACCACTTTTTAAGCAACTCCTCATCTGGAGAGCCAAATACATTTCTCACAATCAGTTTGTGATTATTCTAAGTATTTTGGTTGGTTTTACTTCTGGCTTAGGTGCGGTTGTTCTAAAAAATCTCACGCATTTTATCCAAAGTATCATGGAAGGGCAATTGGTGAAGTATTACCAAGAGGCGTTCTATTTCCTGTTTCCCATTGTTGGTCTGACCTTAGTGTACTTCCTTATGAAATATGTCATCAGGCATAAGGTAAGTCACGGAATCCCTTCAACGCTTTATTCAATCTCAAAGCGTAAAGGCCTCATGAAACGCTATCAAATGTTCGGCTCTGTTATTACTGCACCGCTCACGGTCGGTTTTGGTGGTTCTGTGGGATTGGAAGGCCCTACTGTGGCTACTGGAGCGGCCATAAGTTCAAACATTGCACGCTTGTTTCACGTCAATCAATCCACGCGGAACTTATTGATAGGTTGTGCCGCAGCGGGAGCCATGTCCTCCATTTTTAAAGCACCTGTTGCAGCCATTATTTTTGCGATAGAAGTATTCAGTTTAGATTTGACCATTGCCTCCATGTTACCGCTACTAACGGCATCATTATCGGCGATTTTGACGTCTTATTTTTTTCTTGGTAATGATGTGCTTCTACCCTTCAGTCTCGAGGACGGATTTAAATTATCGGACGCTCCATTTTACCTGATCTTAGGAGTTGTTGCCGCATTTACGTCTATTTATTTCACTGAAGTGTATGATCGCATACAACGGCTCTTTGATCGGGTGAACTCACCCATAAAAAGGCTACTGATTGGAGGTTCGCTTTTGGGTGTCTTAATTTATTTTATTCCCCCCTTATACGGTGAAGGCTTTGAAGTGATTAATAATTTAATTGCTGGGAATCATCAAAAAGCCATTCAGAATAATTTTTTAAATCTCAATGTAGAAAACATTTGGGTGGTCATTTTACTTTTAGCAGGTTTGGTGTTTTTTAAAATTATTGCCAGTGCGCTCACTTTTGGAGCTGGTGGTGTTGGTGGTATTTTCGCACCAACGTTATTTATGGGCAGCATTATGGGCAATTGTGTTGCTAAACTTATCAATCACAGTGGATTCACAAATTATCCTGTCTCAGAAAGTAATTTTACGTTAGTTGGCATGGCGGGTTTAATGGCCGGGGTACTCCATGCGCCTTTAACTGCAATTTTCTTAATTGCCGAAGTCACGGGCGGCTATGAGTTATTTATACCGCTTATGCTGACGGCCGCCATATCGTTCGGCATTACGAAATATTTTCACCCACATTCCGTTTATACTATGGAATTGGGGCGTAAAGGAGAACTCATTACCCACGACAAAGATCATGCGGTGTTAACCTTGATGGACATCAATAAAGTTATTGAAACAAATTTTATTAAAATTACTACCACGATGACTTTGGGCGATATTGTACACGAGGCAGTAATAAAATCAAATCGGAATATATTTCCTGTGGTCGACGCCAAAACGAATACCTTAAAAGGGATCATCTTATTGGACGACATTCGCCCGATAATGTTTGACCCAACACTATATTCTGAAGTATTTGCTCGCGATGTGATGCAAGCGCCACCGGATACCATCGACATTAATAAAGACAAGATGACTGAAATCATGAAAAAATTTCAAGATAGTAATGCTTGGAATTTGCCTGTGGTAGATAACGGAATTTATGTTGGATTTATATCCAAATCCAAACTGCTCACCATGTACCGTCGCAAACTAATAAACATCACACAATAATGAAATATTTAATAATCGTATTGGTAATCTTAACGTTAGGCAGTATTGCTGCCGGATTTATCTTTGAGACCGAATATTCCCAAAAGATGATCGGTTTTGGAACTGTTGGACTGTTTTTGGTAGTGTTTCCATTATTCACCTACCACCGCTGGAAGGATCGGAACTTTAAGGATTATATGCTCACTAAGGAGAATTTAGATAAGATGCGCGATAAAGAAAAAAACAAATTCTAGTTTAAGTTCCGCTTTTCAATAAAGAAACGTTTCAATAATTGCGCTGACTCTTCTTCCAAAATCCCACCAACCATCACCGTTTTGGGATGCAACTTTGTGTTTAAGGCAATGCACCCGCGTTCCGGGTCTCTGGCCCCATATACAATTTTGTTAATCTGACTCCAATACAAAGCTCCAGCACACATCTGACAGGGCTCTAAGGTGACGTAAAGCGTACAATTAATAAGATATTTTCCTCCTAAAAAATTGGCCGCGGCTGTAATAGCTTGCATCTCTGCATGTGCAGTAACATCATTTAAAAGTTCAGTTAAATTATGAGCACGGGCAATGATTCTATTATCAATCACAATTAATGCACCCACAGGAATTTCGCCCTTATCAAAGGCAATTTCAGCTTCCTGCAAAGCTTTTCTCATAAAATAGACATCGTCAAAAGGATTTTCCACAAGGCAATCTTCAGAGGTTAAAAATCAAAAATACAATTTCAAATGCTACATTTGTATCCAGATGAAAAATATATTGGACCATATCCATTCGCCGTCAGATTTAAGAGCTTTAACTCAGGAAGATTTGCCACACCTTGCTAAAGAGCTCCGCAACTTTATAATTAATATTGTGGCGACTAAGGAAGGACATCTTGGCGCGAGTCTTGGAGTGGTAGAACTGACCATTGCTTTGCATTATGTGTTCCATACACCCGAAGATTTATTGGTTTGGGATGTAGGTCATCAAGCCTATGGCCATAAAATTTTAACTGGTAGACGCACTAATTTTCATACCAACAGACAACGTGGAGGCATCAGCGGATTCCCGAAACGGGATGAAAGTGACTACGACACCTTTGGTGTTGGCCACTCCTCTACCTCCATCTCAGCAGCGTTAGGTATGGCGATTGCCTCACAACTAAAAGGAGAAGACAAACATCATGTAGCCATTATTGGCGATGCCTCAATTGCGAGCGGGATGGCCTTTGAAGGGCTCAACCATGCCGGCGTTACCGATGCCAATTTACTGGTCATCCTTAATGATAATGCCATTGGCATCGACCCGAGTGTTGGCGCTCTAAAGCAATATTTGACCAACGTCAAAAAAGGTACAGAAAAGCAAGACAACATATTTGAAGCGCTCAATTTTGATTATACCGGACCTATTGATGGTCATGATTTGGATGCTATAATTTCAGAATTAACCCGACTAAAATCTGTTAAAGGCCCAAAATTTTTGCATGTCATTACTACTAAAGGGAAAGGCTTAAAACAAGCAGAAGAAAACCAAGTAACCTATCACGCACCAGGAAAATTCGATTCACTTACCGGAGAATTGATAGCAAAATCAGCATCGTCGCTTACAAAGTTTCAGGATGTTTTTGGATTGACTTTAGTAGAATTGGCGGAGCAAAACCCGAAGATTGTAGGCATTACGCCTGCAATGCCTACCGGAAGCTCCCTGAAATATATGATGGATCAAATGCCCGATCGCGCTTTTGATGTGGGCATTGCTGAACAACATGCAGTAACGCTTTCCGCTGGAATGGCCACACAAGGCATGATGGTGTTTTGTAATATTTACTCTACATTTTTACAGCGCGCCTACGATCAGGTTATACATGATGTCGCTTTACAGAATTTACCAGTAATTTTTTGCTTGGATCGTGCAGGCTTGGTAGGAGAAGATGGCGCCACACACCATGGGGTTTTTGATTTAGCCTATCTCCGATGCATCCCAAACCTCATCATCATGGCTCCGCGGAATGAATGCGAATTACGTAATATCATGTACACGGCGCAATTGGGACTTGAACATCCTATCGCCATCAGATATCCGCGTGGTTATGGATCAGTTGCAGATTGGAAACAGCCTTTTCAAAAGTTAGTCATCGGCAAAGGAGAAGTCCTTAAAGAAGGAAAAGACATTGCGATTTTAACCGTAGGTTTCATTGCTGAAAACGCCAAAGAAGCCATCCAAAAAGTGAGTAACGCACAAGAAATTGCACACTACGACATGTGTTTTATAAAACCATTGGATGAAGTGTTGTTACATGACATTTTCAAAACTTTCAAATACATTATCACTATTGAAGATGGCACGGTAAAAGGAGGATTTGGATCAGCAGTTCTAGAATTTGCGGCAGAGCACGATTACCAATTACCAATAAAAGTACTCGGTATTCCGGATGCTTTTATAGAACAAGGCACCGTAAAACAATTACAGGAATTGTCGCACGTAGATGCAAATTCTATTTCTAATACTTTAGAAACGGCCTTACTTCAAATCAAAAACAGCTAGAAAAGTACGTGTTAAAAAAATCGATTAAAAATGTGTGCCTTGAAGTTTTTTATGCGTCATAATGGCTTTACTATCTGAAAATTTAGCCACATAATTACAAATGCCTAACAAGCTGTGATAGATATTTTCCTGATTTAAGTCGAGCGTTTTTGGAAAAATCTTAAGAATTGATTTGTTATAACTGCCCAAAGTTCCTTGGTGATGATTTAAGATCGTACCCGTAAACACGTCCAAAATACCATCAATAATCTTGAATCCAGCTATTTCCTTGTCTACCACCTCAGCCGATTGATAGACCTTTTCAACACTCACTTTAATGATATCCTTTATCTGCGCTTGATATTTAGAAACATCCATCAAGGCTTTATCAAATGTGCCGTTAAGAATTTCCTCTTCATGTGCCATAAACAGCTCAACCGCTTCATTTATTAATGTACTAATTGCCAACGCACGCAAATAACTAATGCGGTCTTCAGTATTGGACAATGCATGGTAATTGTTTGTATTAATGGTGTCTCTTACCAATTTGATAAGATATTCCAGAGCATATTCCTCATTAATCAATCCTAAATTGATGCCATCTTCAAAGTCGATAATAGTATAACAAATATCATCGGCAGCTTCCACTAAAAATGCCAAAGGGTGACGGGAATAGCTTAAATCTTCGTCATTACCACGGCTAATCAATCCAAGTTCCTGAGCAATATCATCAAAGGCCTCTTTCTCACTTTGGAAAAATCCGTATTTCTTATCAGCAATATGCGAAGTTGGTTTTTTAGGCAGCGATTCTTTAGGGTATTTTGTAAACGCACCAAGTGTAGCATAGCTTAAGCGTAAGCCGCCCAATCGTCCGACACGACTTTCAGTCAAAATTTTAAATCCGTTGGCGTTTCCTTCAAAATCGCATAAATCTTGATATTCTTTATCCGTTAACTGCGATTTAAACTTTTTGCCTTTACCGTTTTTAAAAAATTCGCCAATTGCTTTCTCACCAGAATGACCAAACGGCGGATTCCCGATATCGTGAGCTAAAGCTGCTGCAGCGACAATCGCTCCAAAGTCGTTAGCCTGATACCCATGTATATTTTGAAGGTGCGGGTATTTAGCCAATACTTTTTGACCAACGCGTCTTCCTAAACTTCTTCCTACAACACTTACTTCCAAACTATGCGTCAATCGGGTGTGTACAAAGTCGGTTTGAGACATCGGAATGACCTGGGTTTTATCTTGTAAGCTTCTGAATTCTGAAGAGAAAATGACACGATCATAATCTACTTCAAAGCCCAAACGAGTTTCATCCTGTTCTTTTCTGATACGTTTGTGCGTATCTCCAAATCGTTTTAATGATAATAATTGTTCCCAGTTCATAGTAATGCTTTAAGCGCACGCAAGATACATTTTTCAATGTTAAATTTATATCACCTATTGGCAATAATTCACGTAAAACTAACACAAACCTAACTTATATATGACTTAGCCTTAATCCTTAGTTAACCTTCTTTTTACACATCATCAGTTTCTTTGCAGCAAACAATTTAGAACGACTGATGAAGCATTTATTAACATTATTAACCCTTGTATTCACCTCAGTTTTGAGTGCACAATCTACAGCGTCAATTGCTGGAAAATTGATTGATAAAGAATATAATAACGAACCCTTGGCATTTGGAAATGTCCTTATTAAGGGAACAACTATTGGAACCACATCTGACATGGATGGGGTTTATCATTTTGACAACTTAGATGAAGGTCTCTACACCTTAGTTTACAGTTTTGTTGGTTATGAAACCAAAGAATTAGAAGTAGTCCTTGAAGCTGGAAAAGAAGTTAATGTGGATGTAGAAATGTTTGCAAGTTCAGCTTCCTTAGACGAAGTAGTTATTACAACCACTACACGAAAAGAAAGTGAAACTGCACTTTTGTTAGACCAAAAAAATGCAATTGAAATCAAGCAAAGTATTGGTTCAGAAGAATTATCACGCAAAGGCATCAGCGATGTTGCCAGTGCTGTGGTTAAAACAACGGGCGTTTCCAAGCAGGAAGGCTCCAACACTATTTATGTACGCGGACTTGGAGATCGTTACAATTCCACATCGCTAAACGGACTTCCTATAACTTCGAACGATCCTGAAAAGAAAAACATTTCCCTGGACCTTTTTTCAACAGATATTGTTGAATTCATTTCTATTGATAAGGTTTATGGCCCTAAAATTTCTGGTGATTTCGCAGGGGGAAACGTAGATATTACCTCTATAAACTACAAAGGAAAAGGCATGTTAGAAGTTAATTTGGGCTCTACAATGGGAACCAATGCGCTCGACAAATTCAATGATTTCCAACTTCAAGATGGTCCAAATAGATTTGGATTCTCTAATTATGGTGTTCCAAATAATCCACTTAACGGCTACAATTTTGAGAACAAATTAGCACCTGTAAAAGAGAAACCAATAGGCAGCGCCTTAGATTTAA
Organism: Gelidibacter sediminis; assembly: GCF_004364975.1. Taxonomy (GTDB): domain Bacteria; phylum Bacteroidota; class Bacteroidia; order Flavobacteriales; family Flavobacteriaceae; genus Gelidibacter; species Gelidibacter sediminis. The sequence continues at coordinate 788,557 of NZ_SOBW01000007.1, forward strand.
AGGCAGGTAAATCTTTCAGCATTGGCGAAGAAGGCAGCCTTAATTTATTCGCGACAGCTAGTTTTGACAATGGCTTTGAATATAGAGATGGCATCAACCAAAGTGTAAGTGCTCAAGGTGCCAAATTGAAATCATTCAATCAGGAACGCTTTTCGTATAACACGAATACCACAGGAATGTTTAATGCGAATTATCGCCTTAATTCCAACCATAAAATTGCCTATAACTTTTTAACGGTTAACTCTTCCAGCCAAACTAAAGATGGATACAAAGGGTTTATTCGTGACATTGCGGAAGACAATAACGGACTTATTCAACGTAGTACTTATATCCAAAACACATTAATGATTCACCAATTATTAGGAAACCATAAACTATCCGATAAATTGGATTTCGATTGGGCAACGTCGTATAATAAAGTAGAAGGTGATATGCCGGACAGAACGCAAAACACCTTAAAATATTCAGAGGATGCTAACGGATATGTTTTTGCTCAAAATACGATTACTGACAACCACAGATACTATCAAAATTTGGTGGAAGATGAATTGGCAGCAAATCTTTCAGTAAGCTACAGGTTGAATGAAGATGAAAATGGCGTATCCAAAGGAAAAGCGACTTTAGGCTATAACGGCCGATTTAAAAACCGTGATTTTGAGGCCATTCAATTTAACTTCAGAATTTCAGGATCAGAATTAAATTCGGCAGTAAATCCTGATAACTTAGATGCATTTTTAAATAAGCAAAACTATAGCAATGGCCTATTTGGCATCGAATCCTTTGCTGGATTAACACCTCAAACTTATGATGGCGAACAACTCATTCACGCAGGGTTTGCGAGTTTAGAATACAATCTATCAGATAAACTAAGCGCTGTTGCAGGTTTGCGTTTTGAGAGAGTAGAACAAACCGTTTCTTGGAGAACACAATTGGATGCCTCAGGAAAAAACAATACGTTTAACAGAAATGAGTTTTTGCCAAGTGTCATTTTAAAATATGAACTGAACGAAAAACAAAATCTACGTTTCGGTGCCAGCAAAACTTACACTTTACCACAATTTAAAGAACGCGCACTCTTTATTTATGAAGACGTGACTGAGGTAAAAGTTGGAAACCCAGATTTGTATCCTTCCCAAAACTACAACGTAGATTTAAAGTGGGAGGTGTTTCCTAAAAACTCAGAATTATTCTCTGTAACTGCTTTTGGAAAATACATTCTAGATCCTATAAATGAAATCACTTTAGCGTCTTCTACCAATGACATTTCCTTTATAAACACAGGAGATTCAGGTTATGTTTATGGTGCTGAAATAGAAATTAGAAAAGACCTATTCAACTTTGATGTTGAAGAATCTAACACGCTTTCTGCAGGACTTAATGCATCTTTCATGCAAACGCACCAGGAATTGGATTCTGAAAAAGTAAGACAGGAAACCAATTACAACACGAATCTTACAAATGACACCTCAGGATTTACAGGCGCTTCAGATAGGTTGTTGAATGCTGATCTGTCTTACATCAAATCGTTCAAGAATGACGGCAATTTAATGGCCACGCTTGCTTACTCGTACACTTCTGACAAAATCTATGCATTAGGTGTAGAAACTAAAGGAAACTTGGTTGACAAGGGTGTTGGCACTTTAGATTTTATCCTTAAAACTAAAATCAACAAGCATTTCGGAATTGATTTAACAGTGAAAAACATATTGAATCCTGCAATTGAAAGAATTCAAGAAAATGCTTCAGAGGACATCACTGTATTATCATTTAAACGAGGTGCATTTTTCAAATTAGGATTGCGCTACAAATTATAAATCTCAAAACAACGACCCAACATATATCAACTCAATCAATTAAAAATTTGTAATTAAAAACAATTAACAAGTAAACATTATGAAAAAAACAATTTCAAAAGTTTTAGGAACAGTATTTTTATTTTCCTTACTATTTACAACGTCATGTTCAAGTGATGATGACGCTACAATTGATGATGGTGGAAGCTCATTCGTATTAAACCGTGAAGATTTAAAAGGAGAAATCAACAGTGGAGAAGTGGTTTTAGAATCTGGAACCTACAAATTGACTGGAAAATTAATCGTGAATTCAGGTGCTAAATTAACTATTAAAGAAGGCGTTAGAATTGAAGCAACGTCAGTAGCAAGTTCAGATTTTGCAGCTGTACGTTATATTGCAGTCGCACAAGGCGGTAAAATTGACGTCCAAGGTTCATCTTCAAATCCAGTAGTCATGACAGCTGCAACAAAAGCACCAGGCTCTTGGGGCGGACTTGTATTATGCGGGAAAGCACCTATCAACAAAGGAATTACAGCATCTGCTGAAGTTTCTGACTTAACTTATGGTGGCAACGAACCAAATGACAATTCAGGTTCTATCAAATATTTAAGATTAGAATATACTGGATTTGCTTACAATTCTGAAAAAGAATTTAACGGCTTATCATTATTTGGTGTAGGTAACGGAACAACTATCGAGTATGTACAATCTTACGAAGGTTCAGATGATGGTTTCGAATTTTTTGGAGGAACAGCAGTTGCAAAATATTTAGTAGTAAGCAACTTCTCTGAGCAAGTAGGTGATGATATGTTTGACTGGACTGAAGGTTGGTCTGGAGCAGGTGAAAACTGGTTTGGTATCAGATCTAATGCTGGTAACAGAGGTATTGAAGCTGACAACAACTCTAACAACCATTTAGCAACACCAATCTCTAATCCTACAATTAAAAACTTAACATTAATTGGTTTAGGAGCTGCTGATACAAGTTCAGAAACACAAGCAATTAAATTACGTGTAGGTACTAAAGCAAAATTTGACAATTTAGTATTGAGCAACTGGAAAACAGGTTTTGACGTTCAACACGATGAAAGTTTAGGCTATGTAACTGCTGGTTCATTAGTGGCAACAAACGTGAAATTTGACAACATCACAAAGTTATCTTCAGGTAAAAACACTGCAGGAACAGCGGTTGATGTTTCTGCCATGTTCTCTGTCAATGAAAATGCTACGGGTGCAGGTAATGGTACTGCTAAACCAACTTGGGCTAATGGCTGGACTGTTGGTCTATAATAAAATCAAAATGCTCAGTTAGGTCTACGTATTTTAGAAAGACCCTTTCATTCGATTGAAAGGGTCTTTTGTCTGAGGTAAAAAACCAATCAAACTGAAGTTATTTAATTGAGAGGATAGCAATGCAAAGTCAGGCATAATCTTCTTAAGTAACTGCTACAAAAAAGCCGCCTCCAACTATAGAGACGGCTTTGATGTTCAGTAAAGATTTTAATTAATTCACCAAAATCTTCTTAGTAGCTTTCCTTAACCCATCGGTAATGGTCATCAAATACATTCCCGACTGGGCATTGTCTAAACGAATGGTTTCCCTAAAATTAGTAGTGTTGAAATAGCGCTTCTCGAATACTTTACGACCTCTAATATCATAAACATCAATTTCTACGGCCTCACCGGAAGATGATTGCAGTTTTACTGTAAATTCGCCTTTACTCGGATTTGGAAAAAGTCCAAAGCCTACAAATTCTTTGTCTTCAATGGCAAGTGGCCGTGACAGACATAATTGAAGTGTAAACTCAATAAACTGACCACCATCCGTATCAAATAAATCAATGACATTTAATTTCCATTGTCCTCCTGACATTTCACCATTTAATTGTGATAAATTTTCTTCAGGTATATATGATCCTGTAAAGGGGGCAGTACCATTAGTGATGGAATCAGTGGCTTGCTGATCAAAGACCGTATTCGTATAATTCTTAGCCTCGGGCAGTCCATTATTGTTGGTTAAAATTATGGAGGTACCTTCCGGACTAACTAACACAAGTTTTAAGTCTCTTACCCAATCATGCTGAATATTTACTTTGACTTCAACATCAGTAACGGGCAAATTTTCCTGTACATTGATAATAGATGTATAGGTGGCCGCTGCATCGGGTAGAATGATAATAGGTGTGTCTGTTGCAGTTATTGGATCGCCACAGGTAGAAATACCGGTAGAAAAGCTGTAAACCGGAGAAGTCTTAGAGCCGGAACAGCGATTTACACCAGTAACTCTCCAATAATATACAGTTTCATCAGCTAAATTGGTGGTGTATGTATTAGTGTTCAGAATCTGGCTTTCCACAATAGCATCAAAATTGGCGGTTGTGGAAATCTCCAAAAGATAGGATTCTATATTAACATCAGCATTCCAAGAAAAGTCAATTTCCCCATATAGTCCCGAAGCACCATTTGAGGGGGAGGTTAAAGTGACAGGTTTTATGACACTATTAAATACTGCCAACTCCACTATAGAGGACTGCGTCAGACTACCGGACGTACCAACCGCCGTAATTGGATAATTGCCTGGCGCAATAGCACCTGTTTCAGAAATGGTCATTGTCACTGCAGTACCGTTTACGCTAGCTGATGTAGGATTAAATGTGGCAGTAGCACCTGACGGTAAGTTCTTAACTGAAAACACCGTATTTTGGGCGTAACCTCCATAAGTATTATAGGTAAAGTTATAGACTGCACTTTCAGGTTGACAGATTGCAATTGAGGTTGTTGTAAAATTCAAAAGATAATCGACCGTTATAATCTTGAAATTTGTAGTATTCACATTATAAAAAATATTGCCAACACCCTCCACTAATATTCGTGCTTTAGATGTTTCAGTACCATTTGGCACTTTAATATCATGAGCACCATCATTAGGAACATTTGCCGCCAAAATATAAGGAAAAGTGACCCCGCCATCAATAGATAATTTGATGTTAACAGTAGGTGTGTTTATAGGTGCGCGATTGGTATTGGCGACATCCCAAGTGACTTTTTTGGTCGCACCAATTTCCCAAGTAATATTTTCATTTTGAGACGTTACCTTAAAAGGTCCTGGCGCATCAATTGTATGCACTTCCATAACGTCTACCGCCGTCTGGCCACCGCGCGTATCATTATCTCTAACCGTAAATGCAAAAGTCAGGGTTCTTTCAATAGATGGTAATTTTTCCCATGTTGTAGAGATGCCGCCATTGAACAATACGTCTTCGTATCTTGGTATGTACCTTACAGGACTGGCTGAGGGATTTAAAGATCGAATAATAGGTCCGTATCGTGTTGTTTCAGTTGCAGGACCAGCTTCGCCTAAATCAAATTGTTCCCAAGTGTAGGTGTGGGTAGATTTACCGTCAGCATCTGTAGAGGACCCCGTTAATTTAAAGGGTGTTGAAATAGGAATATTGTAGGATGGACCCGCCATTGCTTTTGGAGCGGTATTACCCGTTGCAGTTAAAATGGCACAGGTACTGTTACCTTGGGTAATATTGGTCCATATTTGCTGCAAACTTATTTGATGAAAGTAATCACTGCTGGCACGTTGCACATTTTGTGGCGCACATAATCCCGCATATGCCATAATCGTAGACCCACTGCCTGGTTCATAAGCCGATATTTCAGACCTATTTTGCAGACAATTACCTACACCACTATTGAAGGTATGCGTCGCACCAAATTGATGTCCCATTTCATGAGCTACATAGTCTATATTATAAGGATCGCCAATAGGTTGAGACAACCCCGTTGTACCTCCTCCTTTACTGTTGGTACATACACGCGCCAGGTAGGCACTCCCTCCTGAACCTGTGGTAAAGGTATGTCCTATATCATAAGCATTAACACCAATTTTAGTGTTTATAATGTTAGTAATCTCTCCTATATTACCAGTATTGGAAAATATGCTGTTATTTGTGGTAGAAATCAGTAGATTATTATTTGCTACCAAAGACATTCTCAGTGATAATTCTCTATCGTAAATTCCATTTACCCTTGTCATTGTCGTGTTGATTGCTGACAATGCCGAAGCCACAGTACCACCATGAAAATTAGTATATTCTATACTTGTACCAATAGCCAATCTAAAAGTACGCCTCATACCATCATTAGCATTTTTTAAAGCCTCCATGGGTCTGGCCATTTCTACCTGATTTACGAGACCGTCATCAATAACGCCACATTCAAACACTCGTTCTTTTATAGGAATGGCGTTTCTTGAAAACACTTCATACGCACCGTCTTTGGTATACGGATTGATAAAGTGAGCGGCTTCATTGGGAGCTAGGGTCATGGCATGCAAACCCTGAGGAGAAACACTAAAATATACAACCGTGGCAGGATTATTCAAACTATTTCCCATATAAGAACGGATTTCAGGAAACTTAGACTGAAGGTCAGGATGCATGACGGAATATTCCATAATTTTAAACGTTTCCAGATTGCCATCAACATCTGGAAAATCGAGAAGCGTTTTAGAAGACACTCCCGAATCTCGTTGAGGCGCAGTAGTAATACGCCTCTTTAAAACGTCCATATTTAGGTTATAATACGTTGCTTTTTCAGGAATTGATTGTTGAGGTAGCATTTTGTTTAAAGAGATATCCTCTTTTAAAATCTTGGTCCATGCCGATTCATTTTTCTGGGCATAACCCATCGAAAAAGCAAAAATAACTATTGAAAACACGGATGCTTTTAAGTATTTGATATCCATTTAAATTCTTTTTACTACTATATTTAACATTCGGAAAGTTACATTCAAAATAAATAACTTACAAAAAACAATTCATGTTTATAAAAATGCCAATTCAAGTGCTTGTATTATTCCTTTTAATTGGTGCAACTTCCTGCAAAAGTCAAACCAACACCATGAAAGATTCTGACAACTTAAACACATATTCTAACTGTCCTGATAATGGCGACTGCAGCTTTAAAGTGTTACCAAATACTTCAAATATTTTTAATACGGACGAATTTGACATTGGTTATCTTGAACAAATAAAAACAGACAGTATTCTTTTAATTTTTGAATATAACCGACATAAAACCCCAAATAATCCTGACGATTATCATATAGAACGCGTTTACATAGAACTTCCCTCCAAACCGCAACCTCTTGCATTAAATGATGTGGCACTACAACAAGTTAATTTACTGTTTGAGCGGTTGTGCTATTGTAAAGGAGAAACAGGAGTTTACCAAATTAGCAATGGTTCTCTAACTCTAACATCTTTAAAACAAAACAAATTTCATTTAAACCTGCACTTTTCAACCTCTGAAGTACCACAAAGCATCAGTGAAATAGATGAACTATTTAGCTTAAAATAAGCCCATGCAGCTGCTGTTGGATATTTGTGTCATACTGAGATTCAAATCAGCTATTGTAATTTTTTTTAAACCCTTAAATAGTTATTTTTACAAAAAAATAACTTGAAGGTCATTACCCCCACAAAACATTCGATACCCAAAACACCATCAGTCGTTACCATTGGCACTTTTGATGGCGTTCATATTGGTCATCAAAAAATTATCAAGAAACTGACCAAGAAAGCGGCAGACCATCATCTTATTTCTGTTGTACTTACTTTTTTTCCACACCCTCGGATGGTGTTGCAACAAAATGCGAACATTAAATTATTAAACACTATTGCTGAACGCAAGGAAATTTTATCGGCATTAGGATTGGATTATATTTATGTACAAGAGTTTACGAAGGCGTTTGCAGAAATGAGTGCACGTGATTTTGTAAAACACATATTAGTTGAAAAACTCCATGTAAGGCACGTCATTATTGGTTATGATCATCATTTTGGAAAAGACCGATCGGCCAATATTGATGACTTAAAGGCATACGGTACAGAATTTGGCTTTGAAGTAGAAGAAATTTCAGCGCAAGATGTAAAAGACGTAGCCGTAAGCTCTACTAAAATAAGAAATGCTTTGAATTCCGGCGATATTATAACAGCTACAGCATTTTTAGGATATGATTATTATATAAACGGCACCGTGGTACATGGCAAAGGTGTTGGTAAGAAAATGGAATTTCCAACCGCCAACATCAGTATAGATGAGCCCTATAAATTGATTCCAAAAAATGGCGTTTATGTCATTTCTTCCATTTATAATGATAAAATTATTTACGGAATGATGAATATAGGGATAAATCCAACATTTGAGGGTGACAAAACAACCATTGAAGCTCATTTTTTTGATTTTAATGAAAATCTGTATGGACAGAAACTGAGAATTTATTTTTTAGATCGATTAAGGGATGAACGTAAATTTGAATCTGTTAATGCACTTATAACACAGCTAAGGCAAGATCGTTATAATGCCAAACAAACAATTACAAAGCGTAATGCATAAGCTTCTCTTTAAACATATCGATAATAGCGCGCTGATTGTTTTCCGAATTATTTTCGGATTTCTTATTATAATGGAAAGTATTGGCGCCATTTCTACAGGTTATATTAGGCGCACCCTTATGGAACCCCAAGTGACATTCTCTTTTATTGGGTTTGAGTGGCTACAACCACTTCCAGGCTATGGCATGTACTATTATTACGGCGTTATGGGACTATGCGGGCTTTTTATAATGATTGGTTATAAGTACCGTTGGAGCATGTTGGCCTTTACAATACTATGGACGGGGACCTATTTAATGCAAAAATCTTCTTATAATAATCATTACTATTTATTAATTCTGTTAAGTGCTATCATGGTGTTTCAACCAGCACATAAATACCTTTCCGTAGATGTCAGATTAAATCCAAAAATTAAGATGATATCTATGCCCAATTGGTGTGCATTAGTCTTCATATTGCAAATGTTTATCGTTTACACCTACGGCGCTATTGCAAAGATCTATCCTGACTGGCTGAATGCTTCGGTAGCAGAAATCTTAATGAAAAGCAAGGAAGATTATGTATTGGTGGGGAAACTCCTCCAACAAAAATGGACCCACTATGCCATTGCTTACGTGGGTATTGTATTTGACGCCTTAATCATTCCACTATTTTTATGGAAACGCACAAGAGTATTGGCTTTTTGTGCGTCCATCTTCTTTCATCTTTTCAATTCCTTTATATTTCAGATTGGAATATTTCCGTATTTATCATTATCCTTTGCGTTATTCTTCTTCTCATCGTCCACCATACACCGTTTATTTTTAAAAAATAAACCATATTATGACCAGCAAGAGATTATCGTACCAAAGTATCATAAACCATTTATCGCAGTATTTATAACTTACTTCATAATACAAATAGGCCTTCCGCTACGGCACTGGTTTTTTACGGATGATGTTTTATGGACTGAAGAAGGTCATCGCTTATCATGGCGTATGATGTTACGGGCAAAAAGCGGGCACTCCACTTTTAAAGTGGTGGATGCTAAAACAAACGAACAGATTCCCATTAAGTTAGAAGATTATCTATCTAGCAAGCAATTGCGCACGGTGAGCACAAAGCCCGATGTTATTTGGCAGTTTTCTCAACGATTGAAGCGACTTTTTGCAGCGCAAGGGAGGGATGTTAAAGTCTACGTTACAACGTATGTACGCGTTAACGGGGGCGAACTGAAACAGCTTATTGATCCTAATGTCGATTTAGCGAATGAAGAATGGCATCCATTTAAACACAGCGACTGGCTACTACCTTCTCAGCAGGAAAAATTACCTAAAGATTAAGTTTTCTAATTGTTTCAAACTTCCTTCATATAAAATTAAGTCAACTGTCTAGTTATGGCAAGGCGGATGCCCAAAATTTACTTATTTTTACCATCAAATTAAATAATTATGTTACAAGTACCATTTATTAGAGAAAACCGAGACCATGTGATTGAGGCCTTAAAAAAAAGAAACCTTGATGCTACACAAATGATTGACGATGTGATTGCTTTTGATGAATCGAGAAGGCGATTACAAACGGAATTGGATAATACTTTGGCAGAATCTAACGGTTTATCAAAGGAAATAGGAAACTTGTACAAATCCGGTCATGCGGATAAAGCGAATGCATTAAAAGCGCGTACTGGTGAGCTTAAAGAAAGTTCAAAAACACTTGGAGAGGAACTTAATACCACCGTTGAAAATTTGAATCAGCTGCTATACAAACTTCCAAATGTACCTCATAAAAGTGTTCCTGCAGGAAGCACAGAAGATGATAATGAGGAAGTATACAAAAAAGGAGCTATTCCTAAATTGCACGAAAAGGCTTTACCACATTGGGAATTAGCCAAAAAATATGACATCATTGATTTTGAATTGGGCAATAAGATTACCGGCGCAGGATTTCCTGTGTATAAAGGTAAGGGCGCCAGATTACAACGTGCGTTAATTGCCTATTTTCTTGACAAAAATACAGCAGCTGGATATACTGAATATCAGTTGCCCCTTTTAGTAAATGAAGCTTCAGGATTTGGTACAGGGCAATTGCCAGACAAGGAAGGGCAAATGTACCATGTAACGGAAGATAACCTGTATCTCATTCCTACAGCTGAAGTTCCTGGAACTAATATTTTTAGAGATGAATTACTTAACGAATCTGATCTTCCTATCGGGATTACAGGCTACACACCATGTTTTAGACGAGAAGCTGGAAGTTATGGCGCTCATGTAAGAGGTTTAAACCGGTTGCACCAATTTGATAAAGTTGAAATTTTACGTGTAGAGCATCCTGATAATTCCTACCAAGCACTTGATGCTATGGTAGAACACGTAAAAGGCATATTAGATGAGTTAGAGTTACCATACCGAATTTTGCGATTGTGTGGTGGCGATTTGGGGTTCACTTCAGCATTGACGTATGATTTTGAAGTGTTCTCTACAGCTCAGGATCGTTGGTTAGAAATTTCTTCAGTGTCAAATTTTGAGACTTTTCAGGCCAACCGCTTAAAATTGCGTTTTAAAAATTCTGAAGGCAAAAATGAATTGGCGCATACCTTAAACGGAAGCGCATTGGCTTTACCTCGAGTTTTGGCAGGAATTTTAGAGAATTACCAAACTGAAGACGGCATCAATATTCCAAAAGTTTTAATTCCATATACAGGTTTTAAAAAGATTTAAAATTGTAAGAATTTTCGTTAAAATTCGGATAAAACGCTAAAAAAACACGTTGTTCAACGAATTTTTGTAATATTTTTTTGTTATTCGAGATTTTTTTTTGATGTTAGTAATCCCAAATGACAATTAAGATCATATGAAAAATTTTATGCGACTTTTAATACTTATCTCATTGGTGGTATTAATGATTAAGGTTCTGATTTAGTTAGAAATAGTCCTCACAATATTAAGATTACCAACCAGGATAACTGAATCATTTTATATAATTAATGGTTAATAGCACATTTATTTTGATGGTAATGCCCAAACGTAAGTTTGGGCTTTTTTTTTATTATAACATTCATATTAGCAACCTCCATAAAATGCATATATTTCCATAAATTAGTCCTATGAAAGGGTTTATATGTATGCTCATCTTCTTTAACAGTTTTTTATCGTATACCCAAAACGATGAGGAACAAGTGGCTGCGGACTATTATAAGCGTGGTGAATTTGAAAAAGCTCTGCTCACCTACCAAAAGCTTTACGAGGCCCAACCAAGCAACTACAACGTCATCTTCCATCTGATTAAAACGTATCAAGAACTCGAACTTTTTGACGATGCCGAAACATTAATTGCATCTAAGATGACGCAATATCGTAATCCGTCCCTCATAATTGAATTGGGTTATAATTATCAATTGCGAAACGACCTTGAGAAAGCGCAAACCTATTATGAGGAAGCACTAACAGCTCTTGAAGAACGTCCGGAATACGCCGCTTTAATTGCACGTCAATTTGAACAACATTCTTTATTGGACTACGCCATTAAAAGCTATAACAAAGGTATGGCGCTAAATCCTGAGGCTAATTATTTTCGGGAGTTGGCTAGCGTGTATGGAGAACTAGGCAATATAGAACAGCTCTTCAGTAATTATATGGCATATGTAGAACTTAAACCTGAATACCTAAACAGTATAAAACGGGAGTTTAGCGATTTTGTATCAGAAAATAAAGACAATGATAACAACATTCTCCTAAAAAAGCAATTGCTTAAAAAAATACAAACCCAACCGCACCCGTATTGGTACGAATTACTCAGTTGGCTTTTTATTCAGGAAAAAGATTACAATAAAGCCTTCACACAAGAAAAAGCTTTATACATGCGTCAACGCGAAAGTTTAGGCCGGATTATTGAAGTGGCATTAACAGCGTTAAGCGACAAGCAAAATACAATAGCGACTGACATTTTTAACTATGTTTTAGAACACACCCAAGACATTACAGCCATACTGCAAGTCCACTACTATTTGTTAAGCATTAAGACCGACACTGCGACTATTGAAGATTTACCAGATATAGAACAAAAATACCTCGATCTTTTTTCCAACTACGGACGGTCTCAACAAACCTTGGCACTACAAATAGCCTATGCCAATTTTCTTGCCTTCCAATTAAAAAAGCCAGATGCTGCCAGCAAATTCTTAAAAGAAACTTTAGACCTTAACATTTCTACCCAGCAACAAGCTATAGTTAAAATGGCTTTAGGCGATATACTTGTGTTGCAAGAAAAATTTAATGAAGGCCTTATTTTTTATACCCAGATTCAAGCCACTTTGAAAAACAGCCCAATAGCGCAGGAAGCGCGATTTAAAGTTGCGAAAACCAGTTATTACAAGGGTGATTTTGATTGGGCAGAATCTCAATTAAATGTCTTGAAATCATCCACATCCCAACTTATTGCGAATGATGCATTAGATTTAAAACTACTTATTTCTGACAATAAATATGAAGACTCACTTCGAGTCGCATTACAACTGTATGCCAAGGCTGATTTAATGGCGTTCCAAAATAAGGCTGAGGCGGCTATTGCACTTTTAGACCGCGTATTGATTGAACATAAAGGTGAAAGCATAGAAGATCAAGCCCTCTTTAAACAAGCAGAATTATTTAAAAAGACAAAACAGTATGATCGTGCAATCACAAACTATGAAGCTGTTATTGCACATTATTCGGATGGAATTTTGGCAGATGATGCCTACTATTATTTAGCTGAACTCTATGCAAACATCCTTCAAGAACCTGAGAAAGCGAAAGCCCTATATGAAAAAATCATCTTTAACCATCAGGACAGCATTTATTTTGTAGAAGCCAGAAAGCAATTTAGAATGTTACGTGGCGACGTTATAAATTAAATAAAAGGCAGCTTTCAGTATTTTTACCGACTAAAACCAGCATAAAAAAACGCTGTTTTTCTTGATGGCAGTCAATAACTTCAGTAATTTGCAGAATATTCTTTAAATATGTAAAGAAGCCTCAAACAGTTGTCATTTTTTCATGACTCTAAAATTGTGGTATTTTAAATTTTAAACTTATGATTATCTATAACGTCACTTCCAATGTTGCCGCAAGCGTGCACGATCAATGGCTCGTCTGGATTAAGGAACATATTCCGCACGTATTGGCTACGGGTCATTTTACCGAAGCAAAATTAACCAAGGTAATGGTCGAAGAACATGAAGGGGCTACTACCTATTCCGTTCAATACAGAGCAAAATCTCGTGAAGCCCTAGAAAACTATTATCTTAATGACGCCGACAGATTACGTGGGGAAGCATTAAAAATGTTTGGCAATAAAGTATTGGCCTTTCGCACGGAGTTAGAGCTTATAGATGAATATACTGTAAAAACGCATTAGGGTATTCAGTAACGCCTAAAACAAATAAACGACTTCAGCTTTTCAAAATTATTCTCACTAACTTCGTGCTTTCAAGTTTAAGCTTCCTACGCCTAGTTTTTACCTACACTTAATCCTTCTAAAACGTGTCTAAAGATCATCAAGTCAAAGCAAAAAAACATCTTGGTCAGCATTTTCTGACTGATGAAAATATTGCCGAAAAAATTGCCGATTCCCTATCTTTTAAAGGGTATGACCATATTTTGGAAATTGGTCCTGGTATGGGGGTGCTCACAAAATATCTTCTAAAAAAAGAGATCACCACCCATGTCATTGAGATTGATACAGAATCTGTTTCATATCTTAAGAGCAACTATCTCAATTTAGCGGATCGGATTATTGAAAAAGATTTTTTAAAGTACAATCTTAACGAGGTATTTGACACGCAGGCCTTCGCTATAATTGGAAATTTTCCGTATAATATTTCATCACAGATCGTTTTCAAAACCTTGGATATGCGTGATCAGATTCCGGAGTTTTCTGGAATGTTTCAAAAAGAAGTAGCACTGCGCATTTGTTCTAAAGAGGGCAGTAAGGTTTATGGCATTCTATCGGTATTGACTCAGGCATTTTATGACGCTACCTATTTATTTACCGTTCCGCCAAGCGTATTCAATCCGCCACCAAAGGTAGATTCGGGGGTTTTACTATTAACCAGAAAGGATAATTACACGCTTCCATGTGATGAGAACCTGTTTTTTAGAGTGGTGAAAACAGGATTCCAACAACGGCGAAAAACATTGCGTAACAGTTTAAAATCATTGGATTTATCTGATAATTTAAAATCAAACCCTATCTTTGACCAACGCCCTGAACAGTTAAGCGTAGCACAATTTATCACGCTGACCCAACTGATTGAAAACGACAATTAACTCTTAAAAATCACACCATTTGACTGACGAGAGAGAGAACATACAATTTGAGCTAACTGACGAACTCATTGAACAGGTACAGCACCTCATCAAAATAAGACATGACGAGGAACTGGACCGGGTTTTAAGTGAATTCCATTACGCTGATATTGCTGAAATTCTTGATGAAGTTGATCTTGATGAGGCTATGTACGTCATCAAACTTCTCGATTCTGAAACCACCTCAGAAGTCTTGATGGAATTGGATGAAGATAATCGTGAAAAAGTACTGCGCAACCTTTCTTCTAAAGAAATTGCAGATGAAGTTGGAGCACTAGACACAGATGATGCTGCAGATATTATTGCCGAACTATCGGAAGAACGGCAACGCGAAGTCATTCATCACATTGAAGACGAAGGCCATAAAGCAGAGATTACTGAACTGCTTGCCTATGATGAAGACACAGCAGGTGGATTAATGGCCAAAGAGTTGGTCAAGGTATATGAGACTTGGACGGTAGAGGGCTGTTTACGCCGCATTAGAGGTCAAGCTAAAGATGTGACCAGAGTTCACTCAATTTATGTAGTTAACAAGCAAAATAAACTTATTGGGCGTCTCTCTCTTAAAGATCTGATTGTAGCTAAAAGCAACGAAAAGATTGCCGATATCTATATAAAAAGTGTGGATTATGTAAAAGTGGATGAAGACCCAGAAGAAGTAGCAAAAATAATGGCGAAATATGACTTGGAAGCCATCCCTGTTGTTGATGATGACATGGTATTGTTAGGTCGTATTACCATTGATGATATTATTGACGTTTTGCGTGAAGAGGCTGATAAGGATTACCAATTGGCAGCAGGTATTACCGGTGATGTTGAGGCTGATGATAGCATTTGGCAATTAACTAAAGCACGCTTACCTTGGCTTCTAATTGGTATGTTTGGCGGAATTGGCGCCGCCAGTATCATTAACGGGTTTAGTGACGCGATGCTAAAATTTCCTGCGTTATTATTATTTATCCCTTTAGTACAAGCAACCGCCGGAAATGTGGGCGTACAATCCTCGGCAATTGTAGTACAAGGTTTGGCTAATGACACTATTGATGGCAACATTATAAAACGATTATTTAAAGAAATGCTTTTAGGCTTGGTAAACGGGCTCGCGATTGCATTTGTAGTATTGATTATCAGTCATTTTGGATTCAAAACTACGTATTATGAATCCATGACTATTTGCATTGCACTGATCACAGTAATTATAATGGCTGCCTTAATTGGTACATTTATCCCTATTTTCTTGGATAAACGCGGGGTTGATGCAGCCGTAGCTACCGGACCTTTTATCACCACTAGTAATGACATCTTTGGTATTATGACCTATTTCCTTATCGCGAAATTGATTTTAGGGTTTTAAAAATTTATCAATTCCTTCTCTTCATTCACGGACAGGAAGATTTAATTCTTCAAATACAACGCAAATAAAAATCGCTTCCCTTTTAATGAGAGCTCGGTGCAATAACAATTTAGAAATTGAAGACGGAAGGGTTTTAAAATATATCACTCACAGCATCTGAAAATACTCACGCTTTTCTTAATTTTGATACGATAACTTCTTAAATAAACCTCTTACCCAATCAGGCAACCCGCATGAAGATCCTACATCTCGATACCAATCACCCGTTACTTATAAATCAACTTCAAGCTTATGGCTTTATAAATGATGAAGACTACACCTCTTCTAAATCAGCCATAGAGGATAAAATTCATGCGTATGATGGCGTGATCATCCGAAGCCGATTTAGCATTGACAAAACCTTTTTAGACGCTGCTACTAACTTAAAGTTCATTGGTCGTGTAGGTGCGGGATTGGAAAATATTGATGGCGATTATGCACAAAAAAAAGGAGTACAGCTTATTGCAGCACCAGAAGGCAACCGAAATGCTGTGGGTGAGCACGCCCTGGGCATGCTATTATCACTATTCAACAACCTCAATAAAGCTGATCAGGAAGTTCGTTCAGGGCATTGGCTCCGCGAAGACAACAGAGGTATTGAATTAGATGGAAAAACTGTCGGCTTAATTGGCTACGGGAATATGGGAAAAGCATTTGCTAAAAAACTCCGCGGATTTGATGTAGA
Organism: Gelidibacter sediminis; assembly: GCF_004364975.1. GTDB lineage: Bacteria > Bacteroidota > Bacteroidia > Flavobacteriales > Flavobacteriaceae > Gelidibacter > Gelidibacter sediminis. The sequence goes on from NZ_SOBW01000007.1 coordinate 805,159, forward strand.
GGTCCTGTGTTACGACATTCAAGATCATGTGGGCGATGCTAATGCCAAACAAGTATCACTTAACGAATTTCAAGACAGCGTTGATGTAGTGAGCTTACACACACCACAAACACCACTGACCTTAGGCATGATCAACTGCGAATTTATCAACGCTTTTAAGAAGCCCTTTTGGTTATTGAATACGGCACGTGGTAAAAGTGTGGTCACAAAAGATTTGGTGACAGCCTTAAAATCTGGCAAAATACTTGGGGCAGGCTTGGACGTTTTAGAATACGAAAAATCATCATTTGAAGATTTATTTACCTCAGAAATACCAGAAGCCTTCCAATACCTCATCACTGCAGATAATGTACTCCTTACCCCCCATGTGGCAGGCTGGACCGTGGAAAGCAAAGAGAAATTAGCACAAACAATCGTTGATAAAATTAAAAATCGATTCAAGATGTAACGTTCTTGCGCTTTAGTAAAATGTGTTTATTATAAAAATTGATGAAATAAAATCCGCTGAAGTATCCTTTTATACATATTGCAATGTGTATCTTTATTTGAAACCTAAGCACTGTTGCGCTCGATCTCACGACTTCCGTGCTTCTAAAATTACAACACATGAAACTCGGAGCATTCTCAATAAGCCTTAGTGTAAAAGACCTTAAAATATCACAAGCATTTTATGAAAACCTTGGGTTTGTTATTTTTGCAGGTCAGGCAGAAAAAAATTACCTCATCATGAAAAACGGAAATGCCTTAATAGGGCTCTTCCAAGGCATGTTTGATAATAATATCCTTACGTTCAATCCGGGTTGGGATGAAAACGCTACACCTTTAGAAGAGTTTACAGACGTTAGAACTCTGCAGAAACACTTGAAATCTAATCAGGTTCCCTTAATTTCAGAAGCCGATGAAAATACTTCTGGACCCGCCAGTTTTATGCTAACAGATCCTGACGGAAATATGATATTAGTAGACCAACACGTGTAGATGAAATTACACTTTATAGCACTATTAAATCACACCACATGCAATACGAAGCAAACTCACCTGAAGACTATATCAACCAAGTGCCTGAAGAACGTCAACACAGCTTAAGAACATTACGCAAAACCATCCTCGAAAATTTACCAGAAGGTTTCGAAGAAGGCATTCAATACGGTATGATTGGGTATTTTGTCCCACACAGTATCTACCCTGACGGCTACCATTGCAAACCCTCCGAACCTCTACCCTTTATGAGTTTTGCATCACAGAAAAACTCAATCAACCTCTATCATAGCGGTATTTATGCAATTCCTGAAATTCACGACTGGTTTGTAGCGGAATACTCAAAACATTCCACACGTAAATTAGATATGGGCAAAAGCTGTATTCGGTTTAAGAAAGCGGAAGACATCCCCTTTGAACTCATTGGAGAATTAGCTTCTAAATTATCGGTTAATGAGTGGATTGAGGTGTATGAAAAAAATGTGAAGAATAGGTAGCAATAAATAGCCATCAACGATCACTTATAATTTTACAAACCATTGATGCTATGTTGATAAAAAAAGTTTAATGTAAAATATTCCCATCTTCACGGGAATTAAAAATAAATTTTCAATGAAAAAACGCGTGACAGGAATTGGCGGATTGTTCTTTAAAAGCACAGACCCTGACGCCTCAAAAGATTGGTATAAAAAATATTTAGGCTTTGACACTGACGCTTATGGTAGCACCTTTTGGTGGAAGGATAAAGAAGGCAATGATTGTTCTACGCAATGGAGCCCGTTTCCAAAGGACACCAACTACTACGAGCCTTCTAAAAAAGACTTTATGTTCAACTATCGGGTTGAAAATTTAGAAGAACTCCTAATGGTCCTAAAAGAAGAAGGCGTGACCATTGTAGGCGACATGGAAACCCACGAGTATGGTAAATTTGGTTGGATTTTGGATAATGACGGTAACAAAATAGAACTTTGGGAACCTATCGATCAGGCATTCTTATAAAACATTAAGATTTTTTGCTATATTTAATGTTCTAATTTTAAACACCTTACTACTAACGACTAAATAAAATTAAAGATGGCAAACGATCAAAATTTAGGAGACGATCTTAACGACATGTTAGACGATGCAAAAGACAACTCGAGAGAATTCTCGAATGAAGCTCGAAAAAGCGCTAATGAATTCTCTTCAGGTGCAAAAGAAGCGTTTAACAATACCACAGGTGAAAACAAAAAAATTCTGGCTGGGATTCTTGCCATCATTGTAGGTTCATTAGGGGTGCACAAATTTATTTTAGGCTACAATAAGGAAGGTGGTATTTTACTCGGAATCACATTAATTGGAATGGTGCTGTCTTGTGTAGGAATAGGTGTATTTGTGGTTTGGGCTACAGGATTAATAGGCCTCATTGAAGGGATTATCTACCTTACCAAATCTGACAAGGAATTTTATGACACTTACCAAGTGGGTAAAAAACCTTGGTTTTAACAAGTTAGAATCATTCTATTGCGGAATACTAAGATTGCTGTTATAAAAGTTGTCTTTAAACGCACTATTTTCTTTAAAAATAATAATTGAGATCAAGCAGCAAACATTGTTTTTTGGTTACAAACTACTATGCACGTTAATTAAGCCTCAGGAGCATCCCCATTCTCCGCAAACTTACGCTCCATCTCCGCTTGAAATTCTTCCATCACAGGCTTGACGGTACTTTCTGGTAAGTCGGCTATTCTGATGTACATCAAGCCATCCACCGCATTGTTGAACAACGGATCGACATTAAACGCCACCACTTTCGCATTTTGTTTGATGTACTTTTTAATCAGCACTGGCAAACGCAAGGTTCCTGGCTCTAGCTCATCAATTATTTTATCAAACTTTACCAAATCGGCTTCAGTTTCATCAAACACAAAATCCTTATCGGCATCCTTTAATTTTACCTTGAATTCTTTTTTAGGACGCACATATTGCGCTACATAAGGATCATAGTAATTGGATTTCATAAACTCAATCATCAATGATTTTGAAAAGTTGGTAAACTTATCACTAATGGTAACCCCACCAATCAAATATTTATGCTCTGGATATCTCAAGGTGGTATGCACGATGCCTTTCCATAAGAGAAATAATGGCATTGGTTTCAGTTGGTAATCTTTAATGATGAAGGCGCGTCCCATTTCAATGGATTCGCTCATCATTTTATACAATTCTGGCTCAAAACGGAAGAGGTCCTGAAGGTAAAAGCCGTCAATGCCATACGTGGCAAAAATTCTAGATCCCAAGCCCATCCGGTAGGCTCCCGCCACCATATTGGTATTATTATCCCATAAAAACATGTGGTGGTAATAATTATCAAACGGATCTAAATCAATAGCTTCATTAGTCCCTTCACCAACTTCCCTAAAGGTTATTTCACGTAAACGACCAATTTCCCGAAGGATATTAGGAATGCTCTTTGAATCCGTAAAAAACACTTCGTAGTTTTTACTTTCTAAGAGTCGGCCATCGTTTTCACGAAGATAATTGACTTCTTTAATCATACTGTCCACACTTACTGGAGTGACAATATTTTTAATGGCTTTGGGCACTTTTAAGGTGGCCGAGATATTGCTCAAAAACTTACCCTTTTCATCAAAACTATTGGCAAGCATATAAGTCTTCCGTCTTAAAAACTCAGAAAAGTCTTTGAGTGTCGGATGTTCCTTTTGATCTGCTACGGTAATCGGCCTACCAATACGCACTTTTATAACGCGACGCTTTTGGGTTAATAATTCTGAAGGTAATTTTGCCGTTCTAAACGTATCGTTAATTTTGGAAAGCTTATAAAAAAGTTTGCTGTTCTTCGCGTGAAAATACACTGGCACAACAGGGACTTCAGCCTTTTGAACAAGCTTCATAGCTGCTTCCTCCCAAGGACGGTCTATTACTAATTTCCCATCTTTATAGGTAGATACTTCACCGGCTGGAAATATACCCAACGGATGACCACCACGCAAATGGGCAATGGCATTCTTAAACCCCGCAATACTAGATTGGACTTCCTTCCGATCTTCAAACGGATTAACCGGCATAATGTAAGGCTTCATAGGCTCAATCCGATGCAACAGAAAGTTGGCCATGATCTTAAAATCGGCACGATGCTCCAACATTAACTTGAGTAATAGAATGCCGTCTATACCGCCGAGCGGATGATTGGATACGGTGATAAAAGCGCCGTCTTTTGGCAAACGTTTCAGATCTTCTTCCGGAATCTCAAATCGGATTTGAAAATCGCCTAAAATTGCATCTAAAAACTCAATGTCTTTTAGGTGTTTATTTCGGTTGTAAATCTTGTTAAGTGTAGATATTTTTAAGACTTTCATGAGAAGCCAGCCACTAAATGTTCCAAAAACGCCGTACTTATCAAGATTGATGGCTTTCGCGACTTCTTTGGCACTTACTAATCCGATATCCTGCTGTTTAGTCATGGCTACAAACCTAATCAATTTTTTTTATAAATTTTTTTTATGAAAGCTCTCAGGGCCTAATTTAAGTCACCCGTTTAATCAATTAATTATTGGGAAACCATTTGCACCGTACCTTGAGTCAACTGTTTCAACAATATGGTCTTCCCCTCCTCCAATTGTGTAATAGCATCTTGATTGTAATGGCGAATAGTATATAAGGATACATTTTCATGACATGTCACCTTAAATTTAGCCTTTAAATGTTGTAATAAGTTGGGTAGATTATTATACACATTATCCACACAAACCGAAAAACTGATAGCTGAATTTTGGATGACATCAACCTTCATTTTGTATAAGGCTAGTAACTTAAAGATCTCACTAATATTTTCTTCAACAATATAGGAAAAGTCTAAGGATGACAGCGAAATAAGCACTTGATTTTTCTTAACGATAAAACACGGAATCAGAGGCTCTATTCCGGACCCTTTACCGACCATAGTCCCTGCGTGTTCAGGGTTTTTAAAGGATTTTACATACAGCGGAATTTCCTTTTGCTGCAAAGGCTGCAAGGTTTTGGGATGAATAACGGAAGCACCATAAAATGCCAATTCAATAGCCTCACGATAGGAAATTCTATTGAGCAACTGCGCGTTTTCGAAATACCGCGGATCAGCATTTAATACGCCAGGTACATCTTTCCAGATGGTAACGTTCTCAGCATTTAAACAATAGGCAAAAATAGCAGCCGTATAATCACTGCCTTCTCGCCCTAAGGTGGTCATAAAGTTATTGTCATCACTACCTAAAAACCCTTGGGTAATATTTAAAACTGAAGTATTCAATTTAGCAGATACAGCAGCCTGTGTGGCTTCCCAATTGACGTTGGCACGTCTGTAATAGGTGTCGGTTTTAATCAACTCCCGTACATCCACCCAATTGTTCGTTATTCCAACTGTATTGAGATATTCGCTCACAATTAAAGTAGAGACCAACTCCCCGTAGCCAATAACCTGATCATAGACAAAATTATAATCTGGCGATTTATTTCGGTCGAAAAAGTTGCGCAACTCTTCAAAAAGCGCAGAGACTTTATGGAACACAGGGTGAGCGTCTTCCTCTCCCGTATCAAAAAGATCTAGGAGAATCGCATTATGATATTTTTTGACATCTTGTATGGAACTTTGCAATTCACCTTTAGTATTGAAGTAATTCCCAACAACAATCTCTAATGCATTCGTGGTTTTCCCCATGGCAGATATGACGATTAATGTGTTCTCATACCCTACTTTTCTCAATACTGCCTCTAAGTTTCTAACCCCTAGCGCATCCTTTACTGAGGCACCTCCAAATTTAAATACATGCATCTTATAGTGTTGCTATATAATTCTTAATTCCATCTTCCGTTAAATGCACTACATCCCAATCGCGCTTCACGTCAGCACCTTTCTTTTGATAAAACTCTATGGCGGGGGCGTTCCAATCCAACACTTCCCAACAGATGCGTTTTACGCCAAGCTGAGAACCATACCGTACAACTTCATCTAATAGTGCTGTACCCAAACCGCTACTTCGCATGTTCTGACTTACAATCAAATCTTCTAAATGCAGTACTTTCCCTTTCCAAGTGGAATATCGCGAATACACCAAGGCAATACCCTCAACTTTATCGTCTACTTCGGCCACAAAACATTTAAATGCCGGATGTGCTCCAAACCCATCAGTTTCTAAATCAGAAATTGTGATTTCCACAGCATCTGGTTCCTTTTCAAATATTGCCAGTTCAGTAATTAATGCGTGCACTTGAGGCATATCTTGTGGAATAGCCTGTCTTATTTTGAAATTCATTTGTAAATATTTCTCTTCAAATATAACGCAAACGGGTAAAATTAAAACCATTTAAATTTTCCGAAAACGTTGTAGTATGCTAAAAAATACGATATTTGCAGAAACAAATCAAAAACACTTCATGTTTCGCAAACATCAAACTCTAGGAGAATTCATTATTGAAAATCAGGCCTCTTTTAAATATTCTTCTGGTGAACTTTCTAGCCTTATAAATTCAATCAGACTGGCTGCAAAAGTAGTTAATTATGAGGTGAACAAGGCTGGATTAGTAGATATTATTGGCGCCGCTGGCGATACAAATATTCAAGGTGAAGACCAGCAAAAACTGGACGTCTATGCCAACGAAAAGTTTATTCAAACCATGACCAACCGAAATATTGTTTGCGGGATTGCGAGTGAAGAGGAGGACGACTTTATTGCCATCAACAGTCAAGACGAAAATCATCAAAATAAATATGTCGTGCTTATTGACCCATTAGATGGTTCTTCAAACATAGATGTAAACGTGTCCGTGGGAACCATTTTTTCGATCTACAGACGGGTAACCCCCATTGGTACTCCAGTAACGATTGAAGATTTTCTACAACCGGGACATCAACAAGTTGCGGCGGGCTATGTGGTGTATGGCACCTCCACAATGCTTGTGTATACTACTGGCGCCGGAGTTAATGGATTTACACTTAACCCTGCCATTGGCACCTTCTATCTATCGCATCCAAACATGAAATTTCCTGAAGATGGTCGAATTTATTCGGTTAATGAAGGCAATTACATCCATTTCCCACAAGGGGTTAAAAATTATATCAAATATTGCCAAATGGAAGAAGGAGACAGACCTTATACCTCACGCTATATAGGGTCGTTAGTTTCTGATTTTCATAGAAACATGATTAAAGGCGGAATCTATTTGTATCCCAAAAGTTCTTTAAATGCGAAAGGCAAATTACGCTTACTTTATGAATGTAATCCGATGGCGTTTCTGGCTGAACAAGCTAACGGAAAAGCTAGCGATGGGAAGCAACGTATTTTAGATATCATGCCGACTGAACTTCATGAACGCGTGCCATTTGTTTGCGGCAGCAAAAACATGGTTGAAAAATGCGAGGAGTTTATACGCAACGCCTAATTTAACCTTAAGTTCTCATCTCAAAAAATCTGACTCCTGGTAAGTGTGTATACATTTTTTGATAGGTTGCGCTTTTTTTACTATTTAGCCCATTTATATCAATTTAATTCGCCGTAATCTCGCAGGAAATAAAAACATCGACGAAATTTACATAATAAAAAACCCTGTTTCAATGCTGAAATAGTGTCAGGAGAAACAGGGTGTATATAATTGATTAATAGCAGTGTAAATATGCGACTATTTTTTCAAACTAAAATGCTAAAAACTACAACCCGTTAATAAATATGTTGAATTGCAACGCTATTCAAAAAACATCGATAAACGGTAATATGATGTTTTAATTAACTATATTTTACTTTCCTAAGTATGCGTAAAGACTCTTTGAAATTGCTATACACCTCTGAGCTATAATTTTTTAAATAAGGCTTAGCTTCTTTCAACTTATCTACTGCATCATGGAACAAATTAAGATAACAAATAAGATAGGTAGCTGGTAAATTTTTCAAGTCTCTTTGTTCGTTGGAATTTAACTGGATGCCCTTTTTGAGTTTTTCTAAAACAGCATTGTTAGCATTATAAATGTGATGCAATACCTTCTTATCAAATTGTGGGGCTTCAAATAACAATTCAGTTTCAATATGATACGTAGCATTATTGGCAAAACTGATGCGCGTTTCTTCTAATGGGTAATATTTGTAAGAATTATTAAGGCCCAAACTTACGTATTCTACAATATTGAAGGCATCTTCATCATACCGAATCGTGACCTCATCGAGGGTAGAAAAAAACAATCTGACTTGTTCATTGATCAGCTCAATATCTACTCTGCTGTAGAACGTTTCACCTTTATGTACTTTTTTCTGACCCGCCCAACACAATACAAAATATTCTTTAAACACCTTGTATTCGGGATGGTAATCCTTCCGATTTCCTAAAAAATCGAAAACGCCATCTAAAGTATGCTGAATGTTATTTTGAGAGTTATTTTCAATGGCAGCTACAATTTGCGAATTGACATCCTTTATATCTACACCATAGACTTTAGGCATACTGATACTTCCATCTCTAAAAAACACAGAGCCACCATAATATTTCCAAATATTCTTTTTAAGCGAAGTGAGTCCATCAATTGTCCTAATGGTCACTAATCCTACCACTTTGTCATCAGGCAAATGCGGAAATGGTATATTCTCATATTGGACAATGGGCGGATTTATCAAATATGCATTAATTAAATTTTGAATTTTACTGTCATCAAAAAAGTCGACGCCTACAATCCTATTATCATCATCCTCAACACCAATTACGATATAGGAATTATTTTTTGGATTCGTATTGGAGAGCGCACAAACATGCTTTAAAAATTTTGCTTTTCCTTCCTTTTCACCAATGTCAATTTGCCGCTTTTTATCATAGAAGCTGTTCTCATCATTATGAGCAAGAAGATTTTTTATGAGCAGGCGTTTGTTGATCATCAAATGTTAAAATAAGAAAATAGACGTGAATGGATGCACAAACATATAATTGCTTGCTATTTAAATTAACATATATGTTATGACTATTACACGTTGAGATAAGTTATCCGGTTAATCCTAAAATTTCCAGTAAAGAGGAAATCAACACTAAACAATCCCATCACCTAAAGCAACCCCACAACACTCTATAAGAGTTGTTTATATCTATAATTTAAAAAACAATTCGTCGACGATTTCGACATTGTCATGCATCTCGTCGTCGAATTTAATTATTGAATCGTTTTTGAATGTGGATTGTAGCAACATGTCATTTTAACATCTAATTTAACGCGAAATTTATAAAAATTGTCTAACATTTTTAACTTAAACTAAAATGAAAAAAATCCTATTATTAGCCTTATTTAGCTTCTGTTTAACCTCTTGCAGCAATGACGAAGCAACGTCTAATGACCCAACCGCTTTGAATGTCTTACAAAAAGGAACTAGCAACTCGGGCAGCACATCTACTGATTATTTAGTATCAGTTTCACAAAATTCAGATGGTTCATTATGGACCTATATTATTTCAAAAAATCCTGAAACCAAAGCCAAAGATTTAGGTCATTATATTATAAACTTAAATAATTGTGGCAATGAAAGTGCAACATTCGCAAATATTGTGTACGCAAACGTTAATGGTTATCCCGCAGACCTAACTGCAAATGAAGGTCAAGGAACTGATTGCGATCCACAGGCAATTACAAATAATTTTATAAAAATTAACGTTGAAGGTTCAGGCCCTTGGGTAATTGATATAAAATTTGAAAGAGGTTATGAAGCAGTTATTTCAACTTCTTGGATAAAAGCGGGGAATTCATGTTCTTTGGGTAGTGTGTTAGCACCTGGCTGCCCTAAAGTGCCATATTGTTCATATTCACAAGGTTTCTTTTTTGCTAATGGCGCTCTAAATAATGGGGCTACTAATTTATGGACTAACGGATTAACCATTGGCGAAACAACCTACACGCAAGCAGATGGGATGCATATTTGGAATATCGACCGTGGTTATGGTGGTAATCAGGTGCTTAACGGATTTTTCCAGTTGGGAGCTGTACGTTTAAGTGATGCAGAAGCATCAGTTCAATTACATGTAGATATCATTGAAGCTTATTTCACAGCTGTTGGAAACGTATTAGATTATGAAACCACCTCTAATGGCAAAATTTATTTTAGACTTCCTGCAGAAGCTGGTGGCATTACAGCCTCACAAGTTGCAAAAGCAGGTGGCGCAATTGGTAAATTTATCGATGAAAACCACTGCAACTAAATAATAAGGTTTTTAATAAAAAAGCTGCTCATTGGAGCAGCTTTTTATTTTACTTTCTGTCTATTTAAAGCTCCTTCTTTACTGTTGTGCTATTTGCCTGAGCCGTAGGAAACACCAATAAATCTGCAATATTGACATGGGCAGGGCGTGATACCGCAAAATATATGATTTCAGCAATATCTTCCGCTTGCAAGGCCTTATAACCTTTATAGACGGTATCTGCGGCCGCATCGCCTTTAAATCGGACCTGTGAAAATTCAGTCTCCACCAACCCTGGATTGATTGCGCCTACTTTTATTCCGAACGGATTTAGATCAATGCGCATCCCTTCCGTTAGGGCCAATACGGCATGCTTGCTGGCACAATACACATTCCCTTTTGGATACACTTCCTTTCCTGCCGAAGACCCAATATTTAAGATATGCCCGGATTCACGTGCAATCATCTGTGGGATAATAGCTTTACTAACATATAACAAACCCTTCACATTGATATCCATCATCGCATCCCAATCATCTGTATCTCCATTTTGAATCGGATCCAAGCCATGCGCATTGCCGGCATTATTGATCAGGATATCAATAGCTTTAAATTCATCAGGCAACGATGCTATAGCCTTAAAAGTGGCGTCCTTGTCACGAACATCAAAATTTAATACATGAACATTTGTAGTTTTTTCAAGGGCTTTTTTTATAGTCTCCAAACGTTCTTGACGGCGTCCACATAATACGAGATTGATACCGTGTTTCGCGAATTCATGAGCCGTAGCGCGACCAATTCCACTGGTAGCGCCTGTGATTAATGCTGTTTTTCTATTCATATGATTTTATTTCCCTGAAAACGGGATCCTTTATTTACAGTGATATTATAATTTTTTCATTCATTCTTAATCCGTCTACCTAACTACAGACCCCGTTCTAAACCGTCCACAGAAACTGCCAACTGCCAAATGAATACTGTGTACTACAAATGCGTACGTTTTCATCAAGGCATTGGACGCCCTTGGCTAGCCACCAACATTAAAAACCAATCTTCCACTTCCAAGTCAATAGCCGTTGCTTCTACAGCGCGTACAAGTCGGTCTTTGGTAGTGGTTCCCACAACAGGATGTATTTTGGACGGGTGTTTCAAAATCCAGGCGAGCAATAAGGCGTCCGCTGTGGCATTATATTTATTGCTAAGTTCACCCAACAGTTTCTTTATGCGTCGGGTTTGTTCGGTATCCTCTTTAAAGACATTGCCTAAAGGCGACCAGGCCATTGGGTTAATTTCCTTAAGCAACAGATGGTCCAATCTCCCATCAAACATCGCCGAATATTCGGTTAAGGAAAATTCTATCTGATTCACCTCTATAGGTACATTTTTTGAAATCAATGCCACTTGAGACGGCGTAAAATTTGAGACTCCAAAATTCTTAATCTTTCCTTGTTGTTTTAAAGTTTGTATGGCCTCAGAAATCTCTTCAGGATGCATCAATGGACTTGGCCGATGCAACAATAACAAATCTAAATACTCCGTTTGTAAATTTTTTAATGAAGTTTCTACTGAACAAATAATGTAATCCTTATCATAACTATAGTGGCCTATTTTATTGTTCCGACCTCCAGAAAGATGCTGAATGCCACACTTACTGATCAGCTGAACGGCTTCACGATTCAAACCACTCTGGGCAAAAGCTGTCCCAAATTCAGCTTCCGTCGTGTAACCACCATAAATATCGGCATGATCAAATGTGGTGACACCCTGTGCAACACAAAACTGCATCAAATCCGCCATAGTTGCAGTGGAAAGCTTTTTACCCCAAGCTCCCCAAGTCATCGTTCCTGCTATAATTCTCGAATACTTCACACGTTTTGTTTTAGATCTGTTCATTAAGAATATAAAAATACTTAAAACTATTAATGTATGGTGTTTTAGTTATAAAGTAGGACATTCCCAATTACTGATGAGCATCAGTAATTTTATGAGAAGAGAATGAATTAAGAAAAAATTTTATAGGTTAACTTCCGCACAGTGAATACCATATACCATAGGATTGACATCCATGTAGTCCAATTCTCTAAGACAAGCGTATATATACTTGAACCTATAAATTATGAATACTATGAATATTTTAAAAAAAGCAAGCTTATTAGCTCTAATAACCTTTTTCTCTTTTAGCTGTAGTGACGACGACTCAGCAAATGAAGCACAAGGAACATCCACTATTTCTGTAAAATTAATGGATGCTCCTGGAGATTATGATCATGTTTATATTGACATTGTTGATGTGATGGTAAAAGTTAATGATGCCAGTGAAGGTGATGAAGGCTGGCAAAGCCTAAATGCCATTAACGCTGGCGTATATGATTTATTGACTTTGACAGGTGGTGTCAATGTGCTATTAGTTGATGATTTTGAAGTTCTTTCAGGGACTTTAAACCAGGTCCGTTTAGTATTAGGTGATGATAATAGTGTGGTTATTGATGGAGAGACATTTCCTTTAAAGACACCAAGCGCCCAACAATCTGGCTTGAAAATCAAACTTAACCAAACCTTATTGCCTAACATGGCCTACACTTTCCTTTTAGACTTTGATGTTGACAAATCTATCGTGGTAGCTGGGGAATCTGGTAATATCAACCTAAAACCAGTAATTAGAGCTAGTGCTGAAGCAACAACCGGAACTATTTCTGGAAGCGTGTTACCATTGGGTGTGCAAACCCAAATTACTGCTACTAATGGTATAGATGAGATTTCGACCTACGCTGATGTAGAAGGGAACTTCTTATTGGTGGGTTTATTACCAGGCAACTATACCGTAACGCTGACACCTGACCCAACATCTGAGCTAATTCCTTCTGTATTAGAAAATATTGAAGTAACGGCAGAAAATAATACTGACTTAGGCGAGATTACGATTAATTAAGCCATATTTCATAAAAATGTATTAAAATAGCAACACCAATGGTGTTGCTCTTTAATTTTTAACCAATTATTAACAGCAATCCAATTAAAATTTTAACAATTTGCAGACCTCAAAAAAACCAGACCCTATTTCAGTATAAATAAATTTTAATATGATGGAAGACACAGTTGATATCAAAAGTATTAATGAAAAAATTGAAAGGGAAAGTGCCTTTGTGGATTTACTAACCCTTGAGATGAACAAAGTCATTGTAGGCCAAAAATATATGGTTGAACGCTTACTGATTGGACTGTTAGGGCAAGGACATATTTTATTGGAAGGGGTGCCAGGTTTGGCAAAAACTTTAGCCATCAACACTCTGTCTCAAGCCATTGAATCAACTTTTAGCAGAATTCAATTTACACCAGATTTACTACCTGCAGATGTGGTGGGTACCTTAATCTACAATATGAAGGTAAATGATTTCACCATTAAGAAAGGACCAATTTTCGCAAATTTTGTCTTAGCTGATGAGATTAACAGAGCGCCAGCTAAAGTGCAATCCGCTTTATTGGAGGCCATGCAAGAAAAACAAGTAACTATTGGTGATGAAACTTTTAAATTAGATAAGCCATTTTTGGTAATGGCTACCCAAAACCCTATTGAGCAAGAAGGAACCTATCCGCTTCCGGAAGCACAAGTGGACCGTTTTATGCTTAAGACGGTTATTGACTATCCAAAAATTGACGAGGAGCAACTCATCATGCGTTCCAATATGAAAGGTGCTTTTGAAAAAGTTAACGCCGTAGTTTCAGTAGATCAAATCTTAAGGGCACAGCAAACGGTTCGTGAAGTGTATATGGATGAGAAAATTGAAAAATACATTCTCGATATCATATTTGCCACCCGTTTTCCTGAAAAATATAAACTAGCCGATTTAAAACCGTTAATTTCGTTTGGTGCCTCGCCTCGTGGAAGTATTAATTTAGCGGTTGCCGCAAAATGTTATGCTTTTATTAAGCGTCGTGGTTATGTAATTCCTGAAGATGTCCGTGCTGTTGTTCACGATGTATTGCGCCACAGAGTGGGGATTACTTACGAAGCGGAAGCAGAAAACATCACGTCTGTTGATATCATCAACAAAATCATAAATGAAATTGAAGTACCATAAATAAGTCCCCAGAATTTCAGAATGCACTCGGCAGCAACCTGACCACTCATCTCTGAAAGATAGCGACTGAACACTGAAGACTGCCAACTGCAGACTCAATTAAAGATGGATACAAAAGAACTTTTAAAAAAAGTACGGAAAATAGAGATTAAGACGCGGCGCTTGTCTAACCATATCTTTGGTGGAGAATACCATTCCACTTTTAAAGGTAGAGGAATGACCTTTAGCGAAGTGCGTCAGTATCAATATGGTGACGATGTACGGAATATTGATTGGAACGTGACGGCACGTTACAATGAACCGCACATTAAAGTATTTGAAGAAGAGCGCGAATTGACCATGATGTTGATGGTAGACATTTCAGGTTCCGAATGGTTTGGAACAGAACAGCAATTTAAAAACGAAATTATAACTGAAATTGCGGCAACTTTGGCATTTTCAGCCACTCAAAACAACGATAAAATTGGTTTAATTCTGTTTACGGACACTATCGAATTATATATTCCGCCAAAAAAAGGCAGATTTCATGTGTTACGTATTATTAGGGAATTGATTGAGTTTAAACCAAAAAGTAAACAAACAGATATCACCCAGGCCTTGCAATTTTTATCAGGAGTGATGAAAAAGAAGGCTATTGTTTTTCTCCTATCTGATTTTATTGCTGATGATTATAAGCAAACCTTAAAAATTGCTGCCAATAAGCATGATATTACCGGGATTAGAGTGTATGACAAACGCGAAGAAAGCATCCCTAATTTAGGAATGGTTCAAATGCAAGATGAAGAAACTGGCGAATACATGTTGGTGAATACGGCCTCAAAAAAAATCCGAGCAGATTATGGCAAATACCATCACGAGCGCGTCAGCTACTTTAAGGACACCTTTTCAAAATCGGGTGCTGGCACAATTGATTGCCGGGTAGACGAGAGTTATGTCACAAAATTATTGGGCTATTTTAAACGCAGAGCGTAACGAATTACAACTTATGAATTACGATTATAGATTTACGAATGCAACTAAACCAGACCTTTTCCCTTGGTTATCGGTCGTCTTATCTATTTTCTTTTTTCTCATCTCATTGTTCTCTTTTGCTCAAGTTAAAACCTCAATTGATTCCACAAAGATTAAAATTGGTGAGCAAATTACTTATAAAATTGAGGTAGAGGCAGATACTACAGACTTAGTTGTGTTCCCTGAAGGACAAACATTTTCGCCATTGGAAATGATTGAATCGTACAAAGTAGATACCACAAAAAACAGCGACAAATACAATTTGATCAAAACATATGGTTTAACCCAATTTGATTCGGGCAGCTATACCATCCCAAGACAAAAAATCATCATTGGCACTAAAGAATACTTTTCAGATTCTTTAAAAGTTGAAGTCAATAACATACTAGTCGATTCTACCAAACAAGGTTTATATGATATCAAACCATTTATAGAAGTTCAAAAAAGTAGTAATGATTGGTGGAAAACTGCGCTGATGGTAATAGCCATCCTTGCGCTTATAGCCTTCTTAATGTATTGGTTTATTTGGCGAAAGAAACCTTTAACCGAAGAGGAAGAAATTGCGTTATTACCGCCTTATGAACGCGCAAAACTTGCTCTCAAAAAGTTAGATGAATCTGACTATTTACAACAATCAGAACTCAAAGGCTATTATTCTGAATTAACTTTTATCATCAGACGTTATCTCGATGAAAAAGTGTACGATCGTGCTCTGGAAAGTACAACTGACGAATTGGTACATCGTTTAAACTTACTTAAGGATGGCAATCAAATAGAATTGAGTAAAGAGGACATCAGAAATATCGAAACCATTCTAAAGCGCGCCGATTTAGTGAAATTCGCTAAATCTGCACCGGACGTCGAATTGGCAAAAATTGATAGAAATACTATCGATTTGGAAATTGACAATGTCAAGCAAGCCTTGCCGGAACCAACCGAAGAGGAAAAATTACTAGATCAGCAATACAAGGAAGAACAAGCCCGAAAGAAAAAACGTCGTAAAATCGTCATTACCGTTACTTTATCAGTGGTTCTACTTCTTGCCACCTTTATTGGGTTCTCCATAAAATATGGTTTTGATTATGTTAAAGATACCATCATTGGCAATGATAGTAAAGAGTTGCTAGAGGGAGATTGGGTAACAAGTGATTATGGTGTGCCACCAATCTACATCTCAACCCCTGCGGTTTTAGAGCGTGTAGAATCAAAAGTTATAGATTCCATTTCCAAACAAGCAGAAACCACCATGTTCAGTTATGGTACGTTATTGGGCTCAATTAACATAGTGGTCAGCACCTCAAAGCTAAACATTCCTGATACCACCTCTGTTGATTTGAATCTTGCTGTTAATGGCGCTTTAGAAATGTTCGAGAAAAATAATGTTAGGGATATTTTGGTTAAACGAGAACAATTTATCACTCCTAATGCTGCTGAAGGTTTAAAAGTATTTGGCTCAGCCTCTTTTCCTACTCCACTTAAAAATCAGTTCAGAAAAGGAAATTACGTATTGCTGGCATTTACAGCCAAAAACATATTGCAGCAAATTATTTTAGTCTGGGACGCAGATGATCAATACGCGGACGAGATCATGGAGCGGGTTTTAAATTCAGTTGAACTCAAAAAAGAAGAATGATGCTGGAAGGAATTGAATTTTTAAATAAAGAATTTTTTTGGTTGTTTCTTCTTCTGCCATTACTCATCTTGTGGTATGTACTGAAACACCATAAGCAAACTGCTGAGCTTAAGATGTCAACCATCAAAGGGTTTAAAATCACCCAATCTTGGTTGCCAAAAGCGAAGCACGGACTTTTTATATTGCGAATGCTGGCTTTCGCTTTAATAATTACGGCCTTGGCACGCCCAAGAACTGTAGATGTATCTACCAAAACAAAAACCACCAGAGGTATTGATATTGTCATAGCAATTGATGTTTCAGCGAGTATGCTGGCAAAAGATTTACTTCCAAACCGTTTGGAAGCGCTTAAAAAAGTGGCTTCAGATTTTATCAAGGGCAGACCAAATGACCGCATTGGTATTGTAGAATATGCGGGAGAAAGTTACACCAAAACACCGATCACCAGTGATAAATTTATCGTACTCCGTGCATTAAATGATATTAAATACAATACCATTATTGAAGGCGGTACTGCCATTGGTTCTGGGTTGGCAACATCTGTTAACCGCATCAAGGACAGTAAGGCAAAAAGTAAAGTGATTATTCTATTAACAGATGGGGTTAATAATTCAGGATTTATAGATCCTAAAATTGCCAGTGAATTAGCGGTAGAATATGACATTAAGGTGTACACCATCGGAATAGGAACTAATGGCACCGCACTGTCTCCTATAGGCATTTTACCAAATGGACAATTTCAATACGGACGCCAACAAGTGGAAATTGATGAAGCCTTATTAAAAGACATCTCTAAAGTTACTGGGGGCAAATATTTTAGAGCCGATAATAATAAAAAATTGGCCGCTATTTATGATGAAATCAACAAATTAGAGAAAACAGATGTTGAGGAATTTAAATATTACAATTACGAAGAGAAATACCGTCCGTTAGTGCTATTGGCTTTTGGACTCCTACTGATAGAGTTTTTATTACGATCAACGGTATTTAGAAGTTTCAATTAGAAATTAAAAATAGAGTCGCGAAATCTAGGCATAAAGCTAAATATCTGCGGACTGAAGACAGAACAATGCAATTAGAAGATAAAATATGGTTTTGGGGATTAATGGTCATACCGTTAGTCATTATTGTGTTTTTACTATTGCAAGTGTGGAAACACCGCGTGCAACGTAAATTTGCAAGCAAATCTTTATTGAGGAGATTAAGCCCAGATTCCTCCCTCTTCAAATCCATTTTAAAAGTCGTAGTACTTTCGCTAGCGTTTGCATCTTTAGTCATGGCGCTGGTCAATCCGAAATTAGGTACAAAGCTCGAAACGGTAAAACGTGAAGGTGTCGATATTGTATTCGCTATTGATGTATCCAAAAGTATGTTAGCTGAAGATATTGCCCCCAACCGTTTGGAAAAATCGAAACAATTGGTCACGCAAATCATTAATAATCTGGCTAGTGACCGTGTGGGGATTATTGCCTATGCCGGAAAAGCGTTCCCGCAATTGCCAATCACGACAGATTATGCAGCGGCAAAAATGTTCCTGCAGAGTATGAATACGGATATGCTGTCATCACAAGGCACCGCAATCCATGAAGCTATTGAACTTTCTAAAACTTATTTTGATGATGATCAGGATACCAATCGTGTACTGATCATTATTTCAGACGGTGAAGATCATGGCGCATTGGCAACTGAGGCCGCTCAAGAAGCTAAAGATGAAGGTATACGGATTTTTACCATAGGTGTTGGTGATATTAAAGGCGGACCGATACCTGAAAAGCGAAATGGTAGAATTGTCAACTACAAGAAAGATCGCAATGGCGAAACCGTTGTTACCCGTTTAGACGAAAGCACCCTTCAAAATATTGCCGCTGAAGCTAACGGATCGTATATCAACGGTCAAAACACAGCGGAAGTAGTGGATCATATCCGCGATATTTTAAATAAAATGGATAAAACGGAATTTGAAGCCAAGCAGTTTGCCGATTTCGAATCGCAATTTCAGTGGTTTCTAGCAGCAGCGCTATTCTTTTTATTAATTGATGTCTTACTATTGGAACGACGCACGTCTTGGTTAAAACGCCTTAATCTATTTAATGAAGACTTCTAGAAAATGTATATCCAATTGCTAAATAATGCATACAAAATGTCTGAAAATTTTCTTGCAGACGCCTTTATACGGTTAAAAGACTGTTAAAGATAGAGTTCCTAACATTTTTTAAGAAAACATTATAACCCTGATACCATTAGTTTTTTTAGATTTATGCACTGTTTTCAACTTGTGGAAATTAAATTAATATTTTAATGTGATTTGAGCTCCCTGATAGATTAGCTTTCAGGTATTAGTAATGCTCATATATGCTTTAGAGAGATGAAACGCCTAACCCTACTAGTATTACTTATAACATCCTTTGCCTTTTCTCAGAATGAAGAGAAGGACAAAGAGCAGCTAATAGCTACTAAAAAATCCAATGATTTGGTTTATGAAGCCAACCAACTCATGGGGACTGATGATTTTATAGCTGCCGAAAAAGAATATCGCAAGGCAATTTCCAAACAACCATCCTCAGTTGCAGGCACTTATAATTTAGGCAACTCCTATTACAAAAAAGGAAACTACGAAGAAGCCTTATACCGCCAACAACAAGCTGCAAAAAATGCAACTGAAAAATCGGAAAAACACAAAGCATTTCATAATATTGGAAACATTTTAATGAAAAACAAACAGTGCAAGGAGGCTGTTGAAGCTTATAAAAATGCTTTAAGGAATGATCCTACTGATGATGAAACGCGTTACAATCTCGGTTTAGCTAAAGAATGTGCTGAGCAGCAAAAAGATGATCAGCCAGACGAAAATCAAGATAAGGACAAAGAAAAGAACGACGACAATAAGGATAAAGACAAAGACAATAAAGACCAACAGGACCAGGATAACAAAGACAATAAAGACGATCAAAAAGATCAGGACAAAAAAGAAGGCGATGATAAGAAAGATGAAGGGAAACCTAAAGATGAAGAAGAAAAAGATAAAAACCAACAGCAAAAGCCACAGCCTGGAAAATTGTCTCCTCAACAAATAAAGAACTTATTGGAAGCCATGAATAATCAGGAACAGAAAGTTCAGGAAAAAATGAATGCCGATAAACAAAAAGGCGTCAAAGTTAAAACAGAAAAAGACTGGTAGATGGGTTTTTGATTGATAAATAATGATTAACGATTTAGGATCAATGAACATCATGAAGACAACTGATTTAGAAGATTGAATTACAGATTTTGCAATAGCATGAAGCGCTGAATCTTAAAAAGATTTTGTTCATAAATCGGGAATTTGTTTGAAGAAGTTGAGAGAAAGCTATAATCGCTTAAAAATTATCTCTCGTGCCAATCTATTTATTGGCCATAAAGAAAAAATCTCTAAGGTTTTAGATGAGAACAATTAACTAATTTCAATATTCATAACAAGTATTAAAACCTCTAAAAGCAATAATTCAAAAATTGTTAATCGTTGTTCGTTAATTTTTAATTTACATATGAAATTAAAAACATACATACTTTTATTTTTAATAGTCTTAAGTACTACGCTTGTATCTGCCCAAGTTAAATTTGAGGCAAAGGTCAGCAAAACGCAATTGGGTATTAATGAGCGCTTACGCGTAGATTTTGAAATGAACACGGATGGTGATAATTTCAATCCGCCGTCATTCGCTGATTTTACGGTGGTGGGTGGCCCAAATCAATCTGTTAGCCATTCGTGGATTAATGGTGTCCGCTCCTTTTCTAAAACTTATAGCTATTTTTTAGCCCCTAAAAAGACTGGATCGATAACCATCAATCAGGCCACCATAGAAATTGATGGAGAAATCTACAAAACATCACCAGTGACCGTTCAAATTACCACTGCCGTAAGTAGACCAAATGACCCTGATAATGTTGAAAATGTGGCGGATGATAATGTGCACCTGATTGCTGAAATTTCCAAAACCAATCCGTATTTGAATGAAGCGGTCACGGTAACCTATAAACTTTATGTTTCCGAGGATATTGGCGTGAGTAATTTTAGAGAAAAAAGCAATCCAAGGTATAATGATTTTTGGAGTCAAAATATCGATTTGAAAGGTACCCAAATTCAAAAAACTGAATTTAAAGGTCGTAGTTACCGCTATTTGGTGGTCCGGAAAACCGTATTGTATCCGCAAAAATCGGGTAAATTGGAAATTGAACCTTTAAGTTTAGACCTAACCGTTCAAGTTCCAACTAAAAAACGTGATTTTTTTGGTAGCGTACTTACGACAGAAGTTCATAAAACCGTTTCTGCCGGAAGTAAAACATTAACGGTGAAAGCGCTTCCTGAAAATGGAAAACCAGCTGACTTTTCTGGTGCTGTAGGTGATTTTAACTTCACATTGACCACCTCTAAAACCGACTTAAATGCCACCGAATCTTTACAGGCGCGTGTAGAAGTGACTGGAAAAGGGAATTTAAAGTTGTTTCAATTGCCAAAATTGACCATTCCTAGTGCATTGGAAGTTTACGAGCCAGAACATACTGAAAATATTAGAACGCTTTCTGAAGGGATGCAGGGGAGCATTGTAGATAATTATACTATTGTGCCGCAATACAAGGGTAAATATCCCATTCCAAATGTAGACTTTACATATTTTGATTTAAAATCAGAAACATATAAAACAATTTCTTCAGGACAATTAGTTGTCAATGTCCTTGACGGCCCTACCAATAATTCGAATTCTGATAGTCACATTGCAACAACTGGTGAGGGCAAACAGCGCGTGACCATGAACAATGACCAATTTGCTTTCGTGAAAAGCAAAGCTAACCTTGAACCAATTGAGTCTAAACCATTTTTCAATTCTAGCGCATACTGGAGCGCACTGCTGTTGCCACTTATGGCAATTCCGTTAGCAATGGTTTTTCGTAGGAAAAAAGCGCAACGTGCTGCTGATGTTACCGGAAATAAGATTCGCAAAGCAGATAGGCTTGCTAAAAAATATTTAGGATTTGCCAAAAAAGCCTTGGGTCAAAAAGAAGCATTTTATATCGCACTAGAAAAGGCACTTCATAATTATCTTAAAGCTAAGTTGCGCATTGAAACAAGCGATTTAAGTAAAGATCGCATTCAACAGTTACTCCTTAAACGAGGTGTTGATGCGGTTGTAGTTTCTGATTTTCTATCCATATTAGATAGTTGCGAATTGGCACGATATACACCATTCTCTGAAGTGACCATGCAGCATGATTATGATAAGGCAGCAAAGACCATTTCAGTTATTGACAAACAGATTAGGTAATATGAAGCATTTTGTTTACATACTGACGTTTTTAATTGGCAATTTAGGTTTTGCGCAAAATGAAGCCCTATTTGAGCAGGCTAACGATTTATATAACAAAGGTGATTTTGAGCAATCCATTTCAAAGTACGAAGCGATTCTTGAGGCTGGAGAACATTCAGCCGCCGTGTACTTTAATCTCGGAAATGCGCACTATAAACTGAACCATATTGCACCGAGCATCTATTATTACGAAAAAGCGCTCAAACTTGCTCCAAATGATAAGGAGATAAAGAATAATATCGCATTTGCCCGTAACATGACTATCGACGCCATTGAAAAGTCACCTGAACTAGGATTTGCCAAGTTTACGAAGAAGATCACCAATTGGCTTACCTTTGATAATTGGGCTATTGTCTCAATTGTGCTTATGTTACTTTTTGTGGTATGCTATCTGATATTTTATTTCACTTATGGGTCTGCAAAAAAACGAACGGCCTTTGTTGGTGCCATGTCCTTTTTAGTTCTTGCATGCTGTTCAGTAGCACTGGCATTTAATAATTATAACTTTGTTAAAAATGACCGTCCTGCCATTGTATTTGCTAAGGAAAGCCAAGTAAAAAGCGAACCTAATCTTAGAAGTCCAGAATCGTTTAAACTTCACGAGGGCACGAAAGTTCAAATTTTAGATACTGTAAACAACTGGAAAAAAATCAAACTTGCTGATGGCAAAACAGGTTGGATTGCAGCTGACGCCATTCGATCTATTTGATTTGAGAGCAGAGCGTTTATAAAGCATATAAATGCATTATTTTTAATTTGATAGTCTAAACTTTCATTTATGGTTTATTTGGGTACACAAACACAGTATTCTATAAGTATAGCTGTAATAATGGGAATATAACGATCAATAATATATTTTGGCGCTTCTTTTCGATTATAGTAGATGGAAAAATGAATAACTTTCAACATCTCAGAAAATCTTCAATATTTTGTAGAAAAAAGGACATTCTTTACTATTTTTGAGACGAGAAATTCTAAGAATAAACGAACTACAAATGGATGTAAAGAAGGTTTTTAAAAATAATGAAGCTTGGATAAAAGAAAAATTATCTAAAAACCCTGGCTACTTTGAAGAGTTGGGAAAAGGACAAAATCCAGAATTACTGTTTATTGGGTGCTCAGACAGTCGTGTAACGGCAGAAGAACTTATGGGCTTAGGTCCTGGAGAAGTTTTTGTGCATAGAAATATTGCCAATATGGTTATCAGCATAGACCTCAATGTGATGTCTGTGGTTAACTATGCTGTTAATCATTTAAAAGTTAAAGATGTGGTGGTTTGTGGCCATTATGAATGTGGTGGCGTAAAAGCGGCCATGCAATCAGAAGATTTAGGGATTCTGAATCCATGGTTACGTAATATTCGTGATGTATACCGCATTCATCGTAAAACATTAAACGCCATTCCAGATGAAAGTGAGCGTTATAATCGTCTTGTGGAATTAAATGTGCAGGAACAATGTGTCAATTTAATTAAAACAGCGGCCGTACAAAAAGCGAATCGAGACCGAGGGCTTGTAGTACACGGCTGGGTATTTGATGTACATTCAGGAAAACTTATCGATTTGAATATTGACTTTGATGGGTATCTAAAGGATATTATGGAAATTTACCATTTGGAGTAACCGCCCAATTTTAAACACTTACCATCTATTCAGCATAAGTTCAGGCCTCTAGAGTCTGATCTTCTTCTGTGGTTTCTTCCAATTCTTTCTTTTTATCCAGAATAATAGGAAAAATTGTAGGCACTAATGATTTTACAGGAGCATAAAGTACAGAATCTTCAATACTGGTTTCGTCAGTTAACGGAATAGCGCGATTCATACTATCAAACACATTTAAAATCACACTTAGTATGACGGCAATCTTTAAGGCACCAAAGATGGCCCCAAGAAGTTTATTTACAATCCCTAGGGCTGCAAAATCCGCAAGTTTGGTAAGTGCTTTCCCCGCAATAGCTATCACTAACACGATGATGAGAAAAGTAGCAGCAAACGCCATTATATTTACCGTTTTTTGATCCCACCCTGAATTCTCATCAATAAAGGTTGCCGCATAATTACTAAAATGAATGGCGCCGTAAACCCCAGCAACTAATGCTACAAGAGAGGCAATTTCAACAAAAAAACCTTTCATCAGACCGCGGACCAATCCAAATAGAATTAAGGCAATCAATACGATATCCAAAACACTCATATCTTACACAATTTCCTCAAATATAAGTTAACTTTGCGAGAAATTAATTTGAGTTGGGTTTTGATGTAAAAACACACTTAACTCAAAACTTGAAAAATTTAATTGTAAACCTAAACCTAGAGAGATGTCAAGAGACGAACAATTAAAACAACGTTGGGAACTCGTTGTAAAAAAACTATCAGATCAGTTTGCTGAAGGAGACCCTTTAGATTTGGACGCCATAATTTATTTAATTGGTGTTCAAGAATTGGGACAACTACATAAGAAGTTTAAAAAAGACCATAAATTAGATTTGATGCATATTGCCATTTGCCGTTTGCTAGAACCGTATGGCTATTATGAATTTGATTATTATGATGAAGATAAATGGCCACATTATAAAGTTAAAGAACAATTGCCACCCTTAAAAGCGGGAGAACAAAGTGTCTTGATGAAGGAGGCTATCGTCAATTATTTTGTAGAAGTAGATTTCATTCAATAATAGTTTACAAAATTTTATCCCGTTTAAACGATTTGGATAGAGCAAAAGAATCTTTAAATTAAACAAGAATTCAATTATAATCGCTAAGGTAAAATCCAAAAAAACAGTAAATTTGCCACTCATTTTTTGACTTATGATAGACAAGATAAAAGAACGTATTGCTGAAGCAGAAGCATTTAAAGCCCACACTAAAGAGGAAATCGAAGCTTTTCGAATTAAATTTTTAGGTAAGAAAGGTTTATTAAATGACTATTTTGCCGAATTCAAAAACGTCCCTAATGACCAGAAGAAAGAGTTTGGACAAATTATTAATAAGCTTAAAAGTACTGCTGAAGATAAGGTTAGCGCTTTAAAAGAAGAATTGGAAAGCAAGGAAGAAGTAAAGGGCATGTATGGCGACTTATCGCGCCCGGGAGAGCCTGTTGCAATTGGAGCACGCCACCCTATTTCTCTTGTCAAAAATCAAATTATTGATATCTTTTC
This sequence comes from Gelidibacter sediminis, assembly GCF_004364975.1. Taxonomy (GTDB): domain Bacteria; phylum Bacteroidota; class Bacteroidia; order Flavobacteriales; family Flavobacteriaceae; genus Gelidibacter; species Gelidibacter sediminis. The sequence goes on from NZ_SOBW01000007.1 coordinate 830,536, forward strand.
TCGCATTGGTTTCAACGTCAGTGAAGGTCCCGAAATTGAAGATGATTGGCATAACTTTACCGCATTAAATTTACCAGAATACCATCCAGCACGCGACATGCAAGATACGTTCTTCATTCAAACTGATCCGGATATTTTATTGCGTACCCACACCAGTTCAGTGCAAGTGCGTTACATGGAAAATAACAAACCGCCTATACGGACCATTTCCCCTGGTCGCGTATACAGAAATGAAGCCATTTCATCACGTTCGCACTGTTTTTTCCACCAAGTGGAAGGCTTATATATTGATAAAGATGTGAGTTTTGCCGATTTAAAACAGACGCTTCAATATTTTACCACAGAGATGTTTGGTAAAAGTAAAATCCGCTTGCGTCCCTCATACTTTCCATTTACCGAGCCAAGTGCAGAAGTTGATGTGTATTGGGGCTTAGAAACAGAAATTGATCATCGCATCACCAAAGGAACAGGTTGGTTGGAAATTATGGGCTGCGGAATGGTAGACCCAAATGTTCTTGAAAATTGTGGGATTGACTCGAAAGTTTATTCTGGCTTTGCTTTCGGAATGGGTATTGATCGTATTGCGATGTTGTTGCACCAAATTGGCGACATCCGTTTATTAAGTGAAAACGACGTCAGATTTTTAGAACAGTTTAAATCAGCCTTATAAGATCTGATTTATAAAATATGAAACCGATAGTCCGCTATCGGTTTTTTTTATTTAACAATTCTTTAACTTCGATTGGTTCGGTTTGTTCCGAACCTGTTTTATCTTTGCACAAAATTATCTTACATGAGCAACAACGTACGTGATGAAAAACAAGTATTAGTTGAAAGACTAGGTGTGTTTATGGAGCAAAAGGAACAGTTTGCACCTGTGGCTGCACGTATTTTATCCTATATTGTTTTGACGGGTAAAATCGGGACCACGTTTGAAGATTTGGTGACGGACCTATGCGCCAGTAAAAGTACCATCTCTACCCATTTAAATCATTTAGCTGATTTAAAGAAAATCGTGTACTTCACTAAACCCGGAGATCGCAAGAAATATTACACTATAAACGAAGATTCCATAATTCAGAGCATAGATACCTTAATGGAATCGTGGATTGAACAAAAAGCCTTACATGAAGAAATTAGAGTTTATAAAAAAAAGGTCAATGCTAAGACCACAGATGGAAACGTAAAGTTTGAACTTGATTTTCATGATAACTACATTCAATTTTTAGATGAAGTCACACAATCCGTATCCACGTTGAGATCAAAATTAATAGAAAAAACCACAAAATTGTAATTAATGAGAACAATCAAACTCCCTTTAGTATTCGCTTTAAGTATCATAACGCTCTTTCTGAGTTGCGGAGATAAAGAACAAGCGCCACAAGGACCACAAGGCCCAATACCTTTTCAAGTTACCGTTATTCCTCAAAAAACGGTAACAGGCTATACTACCTACCCGACGAGTATAGAAGGGGTTAATAACAGTGAAGTGCGCGTAAAAATATCAGGTTACATTACAGATGTTTTGGTAGATGAAGGTCAAAGGGTACGAAAAGGACAAACGCTATTTAAGTTGGAAACACAATCTCTTAATCAGGATGCAGCAGCTGCAAAAGCTAACGTTAATGCAGCACAGGTAGAAGTTGACAAATTAAAACCTTTAGTAGAAAAAAATATTATTAGTGAAGTACAATTAGCAACGGCTAAAGCCAAGTTGCAACAAGCACAAAGTGCCTATAACAGTATTGGCGCGAATATAGGTTATGGCAATATTACCAGTCCAGTAGATGGGTATGTTGGCGCTATTAGACTCCGTAAAGGTTCTTTAGTTAGTCCTGCAAATCAAGAACCACTAACTACCGTTTCTGATATTAGTAACGTGTATGCCTATTTTTCAATGAATGAGAGAGACTATCTTGATTTTATTCAAAAAGCTGAGGGTAAAACCATTGAAGATAAGATTGAGAATCTTCCAAAAGTCACCTTGATCTTAGCTAATGGTACCGAATATGAAAAACAAGGGACTGTTGAAACCATAAACTCCCAAGTTAATGCGAATACCGGAACCATTTCCTTCCGTGCAATTTTTGACAATGAGGCTAGGCTATTAACCAACGGGAATAGCGGGAAAATTAGAGTTCCTAAAACCTATAAGGATGCAATTGTAGTTCCAAAAGAAGCTACTTATGAACGTCAGGGCAGTTATTATGTCTATAAACTAGCCGAAGATAACATGGCCGTTTCTACGCGCATTAACGTATTAGCTGATGTTGAGAATATGTATGTGCTTTCCGATGGTCTTACAAAAGGTGATAAAATAGTTGCCAAAGGTGTTGCTAAATTGAGAGGAGACTCTCAAATAAAACCTATGGAAATTCCTTTCGATAGTGTCGCTAAACCTATTGAAAAAATATTCAGATAATCAACCAAGATAAGAACTCATGTTAAAAATTTTTATAGACAGACCAGTCCTTTCTACGGTAATTTCCATTATCATCGTTATTTTAGGATTTCTAGGTCTTAGCACCTTACCAATAACGCAGTATCCTGATATTGCGCCCCCAACTATTACAGTAAACGCAACGTATCCTGGAGCCAATGCTGAAACGATATTACAGAGTGTCATTATTCCTATAGAAGAACAGATAAATGGTGTGGAAGGAATGACCTACATTACTTCTAGTGCATCCAATACCGGAACGGCTACTATTACTGTGTTTTTTGATCAGGATGTAGATCCGGATATTGCAGCTGTTAACGTACAAAACCGTGTTACAAGAGCCAATTCGCAATTGCCACAAGCGGTTTTACAAACTGGTGTAACCACTTCAAAACAGCAGACTAGTGCCTTAATGTTTATGTCGTTTTACAGTACTAATCCTGATTATGACGATACTTTTATACAAAACTACCTTAAAATCAATGTAATTCCAGAATTACAGAGGGTTAATGGCGTTGGTAATGTAAATGTTTTTGGGGCCAAAGATTATGCCATGCGAATCTGGTTAAAGCCTGATAAAATGGCGGCTTACGGTTTGATCCCTACTGATGTTACAGCAGCCTTACGTGAACAGAGTTTGGAAGCTGCAGCAGGTTCTTTAGGCGAAAATAACGGTGAGGCATTCAATTATGTCATTAAATATGGCGGACGTTTTAAAACGGAAGCCCAGTATAGCAATATTATAATCAAAGCATTAGGGAATGGACAATTCTTAAAATTATCAGACATCGCTGATATAGAACTGGGCGCTCAATCTTATGGTGGTGGTTCAATTACCAACGGTCTACCAGCGGTTAACATGGGTATTTTCCAAACTAAAGGCTCTAATGCAAGAGATATTATTATTGAAATTGAGAAAAAATTAGAGGACATAAAAGCTGAATTACCAAAAGGTATTGAAGTATTTGTGCCCTATAACACCAACGATTTCTTAAATGCCTCTATTGAAAAAGTGGTCCTCACTTTAGCAGAAGCTTTTTTACTCGTATTTGTAGTGGTTTTTATTTTCTTACAGGATTTTAGATCCACATTGATTCCTGCTATTGCAGTGCCAGTGTCGATTATTGGTACCTTTTTCTTTCTGAATCTTTTTGGCTATTCCATTAACCTCCTAACTCTTTTCGCGTTAGTATTGGCCATTGGTATTGTAGTAGATGATGCCATTGTCGTGGTAGAAGCCGTACACGCCAAAATTGATGAAGGCGAAACAGATCCTAAGAAGGCTACTGTAGAGGCCATGCATGATATTTCTGGAGCAATTATTTCTATCACCTTGGTCATGTCGGCCGTGTTTATTCCGGTAACCTTTATTTCGGGTCCTACAGGAGTGTTTTATGAGCAATTTGGTGTTACGCTAATTGTAGCCATCATTATTTCTGCTATTAATGCATTAACCTTAAGCCCTGCATTATGTGCCCTGTTCTTAAAAGGACATGATGATAAACATAGCAGTAAGAAAAAAGGATATCTCGGTCGGTTTTTCGATGGATTTAATAGAGGATTTGATGCTACGGTAACTAAATACGGAAAATCTGTTCATTTCTTATACAGAAACAAATGGATTACTGTAGTTATTTTAATTGTTTCTGTGGGTGCCATTATGTGGTCGTCTTCTGTACTTAAAACAGGCTTTGTACCTGATGAAGATAGAGGTATTGTATTCGTCAACGTAGAGCTTCCAGCAGGATCTTCAATTGATAGAACTGATCAGGTTAACAAAAACTTATATCAAAAATTAATGGAGATCCCTGGTGTAAAAGGAGGTTCCTTAATTAAAGGTAGTAGCTTCTTAGGAGGCGCTGGTAGCAACAACGGATTAGGATTTATCCGTTTGGACGATTTGAAGGATAGAGATTCAGAATCGCTTTCAGCAGAAAGTATTACTGCTAAAATGTTTGGTGTAGCGGCGCAGATTCCAGAAGCCAATATCATCTTTTTCTCCCCGCCAAGTATCCCTGGATTTGGAAACTCAGCTGGTGTAGAAGTTAATTTACTCGACCGTTCTGGTGGTAGCTTTACAGATCTTGATAAAGTAACACAGGAATTTATCGGAAAACTATCAGCACGTCCTGAAATACAATATGCACGATCCTCCTTTAACACCAATTATCCGCAATATGAGATTGAACTCAATGCGGAATTGGCTAAGGAATTAGGGGTGCCGATTAGTGATATTTTCTCAACCCTTCAAGGGTATATTGGAAGTATTTTTGCTGCCGATTTCTCTCGCTTTGGAAAACAATACCGTGTGTATGTACAAGCATTGCCTGAAGACCGTGCGAATGAAAGCGATTTAGGCAAACTTTATGTGCGCGCAAGCACTGGTGAGATGACCCCAATTACAACATTTGTCAACTTAAAAAGAGTGTATGGCCCGCAGTCAGTAACACGTTTTAACCTGTTCAACTCCGTAACCCTAAATGCGGCAGTAATGCCTGGATTTAGTTCTGGTGACGCCATTAAGGCTGTTGATGAAGTGTCTAAAACCTTGCCTGCCAACTACACTACTGCATATTCTGGTCTGACACGTGAGGAAGTGAACGCAGGAAACCAAACAACGACCATTTTTATATTGTCTTTGGTGTTTGTGTATTTCCTATTAGCCGCTCAATATGAAAGTTATCTCATTCCGCTATCGGTCCTTCTATCCTTACCATTAGGTGTGTTCGGTGCATATTTTGTTACCCAATTAGCAGGGTTGCAGAATAATATTTACTTCCAAATTGCGCTGATCATGTTGCTCGGGCTCTTGGCTAAAAATGCCATTTTAATTGTGGAGTTTGCCCTGCAGAGACGTCGTAATGGAGAATCCATTTTGATGGCCGCCGTAAATGGTGCAGAAGCACGTTTACGACCGATATTAATGACGTCGTTCGCGTTTATCCTAGGGTTGATGCCATTAGTATTTGCAGGCGGAGTAGGCGCTGGAGGAAACCGTTCCATTGGTACTGGAGCCGTTGGTGGATTATTGATAGGAACCGTATTTGGAGTGTTTGTCATTCCAATATTGTTCATCTTTTTCCAATGGCTACAGGAGAAAATTTCTGGAGCACCTCAACCAATCGTAGAACTTAAAGAAGACTCAAACTCATGATAGCAATTCTTAAAACCCGCACACTAAAGTATCTGGCCATGCTGACCGTTTCAGCATTTACCTTACAAAGTTGTTATGTTGCAAAAGACTATACGCGACCGAAACTAGATGAAATTGAACATTTGTATAGAACGGATGCCTTGCCCACTGACAGTCTTTCAATGTCTGATATGTCTTGGAAAGAATTGTTTAGCGATCCGTATTTGGTGCAATATATAGAACAAGGGCTTCAGAATAATATTGACATTCGCGTAGCAATTCAACAAGTACTGGCGGCAGAAGCTTATGTAAAACAAGGCAAAGCCGGATTTTTACCAACACTAAATGCCAATGCCAATGCGACAAGGTCTTATTTTTCAGATAACGGACAACAAGGCGCAGCGCGTAGTGGCAGTGGAAAAGATCATTATGATCAATTTCAGATCGGCGGAAATCTATCTTGGGAAGCAGATATCTGGGGAAAAATTAGAAGCAACAAACGCGCAATTGAAGCTGATTATTTAAGAACGGTAGCGGCACATCAAGCCGTTAAATCGCGCTTAATTGCAGATATCGCGGCAACCTATTACCAGCTATTGGCTTTAGATGCACAATTAGAAATCACAAAAAAAACTATAAGCGTCAGGGATAGTAGTGTCAGCACAATTAAAATCTTAAAAGATGCTGGTAATGTTACACAAGTTGCCGTAGACCAAAATATTGCGCAATATAACAGCGCTAGAGCATTGCAAGTCGATTTGGAAACCGCAATTTTTCAAACGGAAAACACCTTGAGTATTTTATTGGGACAACAACCCCAAAACTACGCAAGAAGTGGTTTAGAAGATCAGCACTTGCAATCTGATATCAAATTAGGGGTGCCATCAACACTATTGCGAAACCGCCCCGATGTTATTGCTGCGGAATACAATTTGGTGAGCGCTTTTGAAATGACCAATGTGGCGCGTAGCAATTTTTATCCATCATTAACCCTAACTGCTGGCGGTGGCCTTCAGAGTATGGAGTTGGATGAGTTATTTAGTACCAGTTCGTTATTTGCAAATATTGTAGGCGGATTGACACAACCGATTTTAAATCAGAGAAAAATCAGAACCCAAAAAGAAGTAGCTGAAGTACAACAAGAGCAAGCTTTGTTAGAATTTAAACGTTCGTTATTAATTGCAGGTAATGAGGTTTCAAATGCCCTATTTGCTTACAACCAAGAAACAAAGAAGTTCGAATATCGTCAATTGGAAGTTGAAGCCTTAAGAAACGCTGAAAACAATTCAATGGAATTATTGAAAAATGGCTTTGCCAATTATTTGGATTTATTGCTTTCAAGACAAAGCGCGCTTAACTCTGAATTAAATATGATTGACAGTAAATTAAAACAACTGCTCACTATTGTTGATTTATACGAAGCACTTGGTGGAGGTTGGAAATAAACAGCACTAATTACACATAACAAAATCGTCTTTTGGAAAGCTTTGTAGCAATTACAGAAGACGATTAAAAATATTAAATATTTGATTGATTTTAATCTTAATGATAAAACTTCAACATATATAGTATGTGCTTTAAATTGCAAGACATTCGCAACTAGATAGATCTTTCCTCATAAAATACTAACTTTGTACAATAATTTAAAACACACCCTTATGCACAGGGGTTTCTTATGAAAAAAGACATCGAAATTCCAAAAGTTGAAGGCGTTTATGTAGCGGTTGTAAATGAATACAATGACATTTACAAAACTCAAGATTGGAATGCCTATATTATTAATGACAAGGACGTCGATTTAGATGTGGTCCTCATTGTAACCAGTGGCTACTCCGACAAAAAAATGACCTCAATTTTTAGAAAAAAACTGGATGTGCTTCCTAAAAAAAGTTATGCTAAAATTGAGCTGATGCAAGAAGAGTTATTCGCTCTGAATAATGAATTTAAAGTCACCTTTTTTGAAGGTAACACCATGTTTGAAAAGACCTATCTCTTTAGAAAAAACACCATTAATAAGAAATCCTTACAATCCGTACCCTTAATGAAGGTTAAAGGCGTATTGGTTAAATAAAAAAAGTTCCTGAGTAGACAGGAACTTTTTTTATACACTATATTCAAGAGCTCATAAGCGCTCAAAACGTTTTCTTAATCCAACTTATCCGTTAGTTTCTCAAAAGTTCGCTTAGGATCCTTTCCTTCATATAAAATTTCATAAATGGCATTTATAATAGGAAGTTTATCTTTGGCTTCACTCTTTTTGGTGAGTTTGTAGGCACTTTTTGCCGCGTAATAACCTTCAGCCACCATATTCATCTCCATTTGTGCAGATTTTACGGTATAGCCCTTCCCTATCATATTTCCAAACATTCGATTTCGAGAAAACAATGAATAGCCTGTTACTAACAAATCTCCCAAATAGGCCGAATCGTTAATATTCCGTTTCATCTTATGTCGCCTTTTGATAAAACGTTTCATTTCACGGATAGCATTACTCATTAGCACGCTCTGAAAATTATCACCATAACCCAATCCATGTGCTATTCCGGCGGCGATGGCATAGATGTTCTTCAGCATAACGGCATATTCAATGCCTACAACATCATCACTCGTAGACGTTTTTATATAATTGCTAGATAATTTTTCAGCAATAGCCTTCGCTTTAGTTTCATCAGCGCAAGCAATAGTTAAATATGACAGACGCTCTAAAGCAACCTCTTCCGCATGACAAGGACCAGCAATGACCGCAGTATTTTCAAAAGGAACATTATACACATCATGAAAATGTTCGCCTACCAGTTTCCCTGTTTCTGGCATTATGCCTTTAACTGCTGATACAATTATTTTGTCTTTGACATCTACAGTCAACTTTAATAATTCATCATGAATAAAGGCGGAAGGAATTACAAAAATCAACACATCAGCATACGCTGCCATTTCATTGATATCATTACTCAACTTAAGTTGTGATGTGTTAAATTCTACGGAACTTAAATAGCTAGGATTGTGCTGCTCTTTTATCAAATGTTCCTTTATGTAAGCACTACGCATATACCAGCCCACTTCCACAAGATTTTCGCAAAGCATTTTCACAATGGCAGTTGCCCAACTTCCTGATCCAAAAACAGCATATTTTGTAGGTGTATCCATAAGTTTTATAATTAAAATGAAATCAAAAATACATAAAATTAAGTGTTATTCCATTTCAAACCCACTAGGTCATGGCGTTTTGGCACGTGTTTTGAAAACCATCACATTATAATCTTAAAATTGTGGGCTAAGAATGAAATACAAACCTATTTCATTTTCAGGCAGTAAGCAGTTTAACTGCGACTTGCGATAGCAATAGTTTAAACTTATGCAATGCAGCCCGAAATTTTAAATAAAATTGAACAGATGAAAGCTATAAAATTACTATTCGGATTTGCCCTTGTCGCAATTCTATTTACCTCATGTAATAAAGAAACCATATACGAAGAACCTCCTATTTCTCTCAATCAACTGTTAGGATCTTATGACTTATGGTACGTAGATATCAATCAGACTTCAGGTTACGGGGAAACCCCATTTTTACAGATCGCGTTTACTTTGTCCTTTAAAAACGGCATTTTATACGCAAACAATAACTTGGTAGGATTTGGTCCCAATGGTCAAGGTAATGGTTTAGGGATAGACGTTGGCGAGTATGATGCCTACGATATGGTTTTAGATGTTTATCATGATATTGACGGACACCAAACATTCGATATTTATCAAGTGGATTATGATACTATTGAACTATATAATCCAAATAACGACACATCCTACTTTTTACATGGATACCAAAAATCTACATTTGACTATGATTTTGTATTTTATGACAACATCCACTACTTCTTGCAAGAATATAGTGCTTGGGAGAAATCATTTACGAGCCAAAAAGGTGCTATAAATGAATTTGATAACGAACAATTTTTGCAGTTTTTATCAGGGGGCAATGATTCTGAATTTAGAAGCTCACAAGATCAAAGTGGTACTCATCCAGATAACATTTATTGGGATTATACAGGCGTATACGGTGTAGGTGATGTATCAGGAAATACGCACCTTAAAACATTAACATTAGATTATGATTATTTTGACAATGAATTCTTCGAGTTGAGCGTTATTAATGATCAAGAGATAGAATTATATCACGCCAATTCAGGAACAACCTACGAATTTATTGGCAGAGGTTACATTCAATATATGAAAAACGCGGAAGCGAAACCTTCTGGAGATTCAAGCAGCAAAAGTGGTCGCGAAGCACAGAAAAAGCGCAAGCAGAAAACCGCAAAAAAAGATAACCCTAGGGTAAATAATAGAAGCTAAATTTTGGTTGGTTATTTAGCTTTTTGCAACGCTCATCTGATGTATTTCAGATGAGCGTTCTTTTTTTAACAATATATTGACAAGTCACACAACAGATTTTCAATTACTTATTGTAAATTACCTATTCAATTATAATTTTAATCTTAAAAACTTGATTTAATATGGGACTATTTTCATTTATTAAAAATGCGGGCGCCAAAGTATTTGGCGTAGGTAAAACCGATGCTGAAGAAAAGGCTGAAGCACATGCAAAAGCTGCGGCAGACGAATTAAAAGCTGAAGAAGCAGGAGCTCGAAAACTAGAACAGACTATTAGAGATTTACAACTTAATGTAGAGAATTTAAAAGTGCAGGTAGACAATGATATGGCCACCGTTTCAGGTAAGGCACACGATCAATCTACTAAAGAAAAGGTCGTATTGGTTATTGGCAACACCAACGGTATTGCCTCAGTCGATGATCAAATGACGGTTGACCATGTCGAACCAGAAGCGCGCTTTCATACCGTGGTTAAAGGTGACACGCTTGGTAAAATTGCAAAACAATATTATGGCAACGCCATGAAATATCCATTAATATTTGATGCCAACAAACCAATGTTATCAGATCCTGATAAAATATATCCGGGACAAGTACTCCGTATTCCAAGTTTGGAATAAGAGAAAAAAAAAGACTGTTTTAAAACAGCCTCTTTTTTTTATAGGGTTTTTAAAACCGTTTTCAATTCTTCCAAAGAATGTGGTTTTGCTACAATCTTTTTATCCTTATCCAATACAAAATAGGTTGGCGTTAACTCAATGCCATACACACCTGTAATAGGATTGTTCCATTTCTCCAACCCTAATACATGAATGAAATTTGGATAATTGGCAATTTCTTTTTTCCAATTGGCTTCATTGTCTTCCAAACCATAGGCCACAACTTGCACTTTATTGTTAGTCATAGTGGTAACAAAATCTCTCACCTGAGGTAGTTCTGACAAACAATGTGAACATTCACTACTCCAAAAAATCAATACATAATGTTCAGCCTTGCTCAATCCATGAAGGGATGTGTTTACCTTCTTGCCCTTTTGGTCTAAGGTAATAGGAAAATCTTTAGCAACAGTTCCTATGGCCGTATTCTTAAAGACAACCAATTGCGCCGCAAGCATATCGTTTTTTTCATTGTTCGCAAGCTCTAATAAATAAGTGTCCGTAATGTAATTGGCAACGTTAGATTCCTCTAGTTTTACCATATTATTCCACACCGCTTGCAACAAAACCATTTTGATCTCTGAGTTATCGGCTCCAATATAATTGACCAGACCATCAATTTGTTGCTTGTAAAATTCTTCGGTCGGATTGGCGGACATTCCGAAAACATAGGCCATTACCCTATCGGACAAAAACTCCGAACTCTGCAGCAACGGATTACTGAAATCAACATGCTTTAAGTATGTGTTTTTCAAATTTGTGGAATAAGTTGCCACATCTTCGTAGGATACCGGTATGTAGGGCTTATTGGCGGCTATAAAGACAGATACCATGGTGTTTTTTGAGGCTAGCTCAAAAGCGTCTTGTGTCTCTTGTAAGGTTTTAAATATATCTCTAAATGCCGCTTCATCGTCACTATCTTGACTGTAAAAGTTGCTGATTGCACGGTTTATCATTTCAATGCTGTTAGTGTAAGACGCCCACAATTTATTCTCGTTAGATTCTTTAAACTCTAGGCCTTCTGTTAAGCTAAAATCTAAAATCACATCTTCTTTGCCGTTATAAATCAAATCAAAATTATGATCTTGTTGTGGTACACCATAAACTATTTTATAAATCCCGGTAGTGCTAGTGCTATCCAACTGAATTTTAAAACGGCCATTTTCATCCACTTTTGCACGGTCTATATAAACAGCTCCTGTTGGATTGGATTTATAAACAAAGGCATAAGTAAATTCATTGGCTGGCGAAAATGTGCCTTGTATGCTGTGCTGTGCCATTAAGAGTGATGGCATAAGTGCCAATGCTAACATTATTTTTTTCATGGGAACTCAGTATTATTTTAACTATCAATGTGGTCCAATAATCAAGCCACAATAGGTTGTAACACCGCCAAGGCTTGTTTTACGGTTTTTACCTGATCAAAAGTAAGTAATAAACGCAAACCTGTTCGGGTTTGTTTTTCTTTCATTTTAGCAATATTCGGACGGGTCTGAATATATTGCAATACACGGGTAAAGCCATTGCTTTGATAAAAAGCACTGTTTTGATCATTGATAAAATAACCAATCATTTTGCCGTGTTTCATGATCACTTTTTCCAAACCGATTTTTGTGGCAATCCATTTAATGCGCACACTGTTCAACAAATCAACCACTTGTTTTGGCATTTCTCCAAAACGGTCAATCAAGTCGTTCTCAAATTTTTGAAGTTCTTCCTCGGTTTTGATCTCGTTCAATTTGGTGTATAAATTTAAGCGCTCCGTGATATTGTTTACATAATCATCCGGAAATAACAGTTCAAAATCGGTATCAATCGTGATGTCCTTTACGTATTCTTTTTCTACTTGATCATCATGGTACAAATCTCTAAACTCATTTTCCTTCAATTCTTCAATGGCCTCATTTAAGATTTTCTGATACGTATCAAAACCAATATCGTTGATAAATCCGCTTTGCTCGCCTCCCAATAAATCGCCCGCACCTCTAATCTCCAAATCTTTCATGGCAATATTAAAACCACTGCCCAACTCTGTAAATTGTTCTAATGCGGTTATTCGTTTTCGGGCATCATCTGTCATGGCCGAATATTCTGGAGTGATGAAATAGCAAAATGCCTTCTTATTGCTCCGCCCTACACGACCCCGCATCTGATGCAGATCGCTCAATCCGAAATTGTTCGCGTTATTGATAAAAATGGTGTTGGCATTGGAGACGTCTAAGCCACTTTCCACAATGGTGGTGCTGACCAACACATCAAATTCACTGTTCATAAAACCGAGCATTAACTGCTCCAGTTTTTTACCGTCCAATTGCCCATGGCCAATGCCAATTTTTGCATCAGGCACCAAACGTTGAATCATGCCGGCTACTTCCTTGATGTTTTCTATCCGGTTATGGATAAAAAATACTTGGCCCCCACGCTGAATTTCATAGGTAATCGCATCTCGAATAACTTCTTCACTAAACCTAATAACATGACTTTCTATAGGGTATCTGTTTGGTGGTGGTGTGGTAATGACGGACAAGTCGCGCGCGGCCATCAAACTAAATTGCAAAGTTCTAGGAATAGGAGTGGCGGTTAAGGTCAACACATCAACATTATCTTTAAGTGTCTTTAGTTTTTCTTTAACGGCGACACCAAATTTTTGTTCTTCATCAACAATCAGCAAACCTAAATCTTTAAACTTTACATTTTTGTTGACCAATTGGTGGGTACCGATGATGATGTCTACATTACCACTTTCAAGTCGCTCCAAAGTATCGCGCTTCTCTTTAGCCGTTCTAAATCGGTTTAAATAATCGACAGTTACCGGAAAATCCTTTAGGCGCTCCGTAAATGTTCTAAAATGTTGGTAGGCCAAAATGGTGGTGGGTACCAAAACTGCCACTTGTTTACCGTTATCAACAGCTTTAAACGCTGCTCTGATGGCGACTTCTGTTTTACCAAATCCAACATCACCACAAACCAAACGGTCCATAGGACGCTCGCTTTCCATATCTTTCTTAATATCGGCGGTAGCAGTGCTTTGGTCAGGTGTATCTTCATAAATGAAGGAGGCTTCCAACTCCAATTGCATCGTACTGTCTGGATGGTATTGGTAACCTTTTTCGAGCTTCCGCTTAGCATAGACCTGAATCAAATTAAAAGCAATCTCCTTAACCCTTGTTTTGGTTTTTTGTTTTAAAACCTTCCAAGCATTACTTCCAAGTTTATAGACCTTTGGTGGTTTTCCATCTTTACCGTTAAATTTGGTGATTTTATGCAACGAGTGAATGCTCAAATACAGCACATCACGTTCGCCATAAATCAATTTTATGGCTTCTTGTTTTTTACCTTCAACATCAATTTTTTGAAGCCCACCAAAACGACCGATGCCGTGATCTATATGGGTTACATAATCGCCAATATCGAGTTTGGTAAGTTCTTGAAGCGTAATGGCTTGTTTTTTTGCATAACCATTTTTAAGATGAAATTTATGATAGCGTTCAAAAATTTGATGGTCTGTATAACAGACTATTTTATTAGCATGATCAACAAATCCTTGAAACAAGGACAATACTATAGTTTTATAATGGACACCCTGTTCTAAAGCCCGATGGCGTTCTGTACTAGCATCTTCAAAAATATCATGAAAACGTTTGGCTTGCTGCTCGCTAACACAAGCAATATAATTGGTGTAACCTTTATCGTGAAACCTGTTTAAATCTTCAATCAATAAATCAAATTGCTTATTAAAAGAGGGCTGTGGCGCCGTATGAAATTCAATAGTTTGTGTGCCTAGTACCGTAACTGTACCGAATTCAACCAAGGTAAAATCGAGCAGTTGTCGCTTCAGTAAAGCAGAACTACAAAATAATTCTTCTGGAGATGCATGCTTAATCTCAGAAGATAAAGTTTTAAAGGCTTCTTCAGCTTTCCCAAAAAAATCATCGATTCTTGAAAAAAGCAAATCGGCATTCTTAGTAAAAATGACGGTTTTGGCAGCGATATATTTTAGAAAACTCTCTCTGTTTTCGTTTAAAAACTTGTTTTCTACATTAGGGATAACGTTGATTTTTTTAATTTTCTCAGTAGATAATTGCGTTTCAACATCAAAAGTCCGAATACTGTCCACCTCATCCCCAAAAAATTCAATACGGTAGGGTTCATCATGCGAAAACGAAAAAACATCTACAATCCCACCACGCACTGAAAACTCGCCAGGCTCAGTCACAAAATCCACACGTTTAAACTGATATTCAAATAGCACTTCGTTTACAAAATCGATGGAAAGTGTATCATTGACCGAAATTTTAAGGGTATTCCGTTCTAGCTCTTTCCTTGTCACCACTTTTTCAAAAAGAGCATCTGGATAGGTAACAATAATCGCAGGTTTTTTTCGCGAATTAATTCGGTTTAAAACCTCTGCGCGTAAGAGCACGTTGGCATTGTCAGTTTCTTCAATTTGATATGGGCGGCGGTAGCTCCCAGGATAAAACAGAACATCTTTATCATTAAGTAGTAATTCAAGATCATTAAGATAAAATGCTGCCTCCTCTTTATCATTAAAAACAAGCAAAAATGGCTGATCTGCGGTTTTAAAAACCTCTGTGATAACAAAGCTGAGTGACGACCCAACTAGACCTTTTAAATGTGTCTTACTTTGACTTATGGCAATAGCAGCTTGCAGATTTTGTGTTTGCAAAGTCTGTGCATAAGATTGCGAGAGATGTGACTTACTCAAGAAAATTTATTTTGAACAAAGATAAAGTTTAGATTTTAAATGGAAGTTATTGAAATTGTGAATTTCATCTTAAATATTCTCATTTTAATGTGGGTTTTAAAAATGATTCAACTGCCTTCCAACAATTGTATCAGTGCAGGAAAATCAGCATTTTTCATACCAATTTATATTTCAATAATGAAAAAAATATGTAGTTTTGCACAAACCCAACTTTGGGTTAAAAACAAGATAAGATATGTCAATTTCAGATTTATTTGATAGTGGATTTAAAAAGCGTAATGAAGATCATTTTGCTTCTATTGTTAGAGTAGCAATGGATGATGGTATAATTACTGACGATGAGAAAGCGTTCTTAGATCGTTTAGCACGCAATTTAGATATTGGTAAGGAAGATTATGAATTGATCTTAAAAGACTATCAATCTCACCCTATTAACCCACCTACGTCCTATGACCGCCGTTTAGAGCGCTTGTATGATTTGGCCCGTATGGTTCATGTTGATCATATACAAGGTGATAAAGAGGAAATATTATTGAAAAAAATTGCTATCGGTCTAGGTTTTAGAACTGATAACGTAAAATATGTTGTAGACAAAGCATTAACTTTAGTAGCCGACGGCGTTGACATCGATACGTTTATTGACGAGATGAAAAACATGAATAGATAAGAAGAATTAAGATTGTTTTTTGGATAAAATTCAATCAGCACTACATAAAAAAACCAGAGTTTATAGCTCTGGTTTTTTTATGGATTATATTTATGTTTGATGGTTTAGAACCACGTATTCCATGGAATTTTTGCCAATACACTGATCAATGCCAACGTATAGAAAATAGCCAACACCTTGAATTTTGGTGTGGAAGTTAATTTCTTTTTATGCTTAGAGTATCCAATTGTAATCAATACTACCGCAATAATCATCATTAATGGATGTTCCACAATATTTGATCGTAACACAGAATTACCCATTACAGTTTTCATTCCCATGTCTGAAATCTGTGTAAAATAAGGACCTACAAAGAGCACAATCAATCCTATAAGTAATTGAATGTGTGACACGATGAGTGTGAAAAGTGAGATTCTAAAATCTATAGGGTGAAATTCTTTTTTTCCGAAGAATTTAAATAGCGCATTGAGAGCCGCAATAACAATCATGAAAAGGGTCAAGTAAGCCCAATAGGAATGCAGCATTTTTACAGTTTCGTACATAGTTATTTATTTGAATGGTTATAGACAAAAATAGTGATTTTAAATCTTCATTTTGAAGCATTATTCTGAAATTTCAATCCACCGCTTACTTTCGTTCCCGAACTCATCAACAACGGTAACGATATGCTTGCCTCGTTGAGGCTTCATGGCAAACTCATGAATGTCTTTCGTACTGCCTAAATAGCGTTCGTCCAAATACCAAAATATCAAGGTTTCAGGTTTGCTGTGTGCTACTTTTAATATTAAATCATTGGTTTGGCCATCAAAATCCTTTGGTAAAAAGATGGTGTTGATTTCCTTTGGATAGATGAATTCCATGGCAATAGCATTCTCTCCCATACAATCTTCGCGAAATGGCGGTAAAGCTTTATAAAATGGGTTTTGAGCCTTGTAATAGTATTCCATTAGCGGCGGTAACACAAACCATGATTTATGGACGATGTTCTCCAAGTCTTCACAGGAAGAATTGACTTGATACTGTTCTGATCTATCCAAATGCACCAAGACATGAAAAGGGCAAGGTGCTGTTTTTAATCCGGTACGCTGAACAAATTTCTCCTCTCTATCAACGCAGTTGGGAGACGCCCTGTAACCGGATTGCGTACAGATTTCTACTTCTTGCATTTCATCAAAAGGTTTTGAAAACCACTCGCTGTTGGGCAATACATCAAACACCTCAAACAAGATTGGGGCCGCGGTTTGCACACCGACCAATCCTGGTCGGCCTTCGCCATCTGCATTTCCTACCCAAACACCAACCACATAATCTTTGGTAGTGCCTATGGCCCAGGCATCGCGAAACCCGAAGCTGGTGCCCGTTTTCCAAGCGATTTGTTTGGAACTATCATAAAATTCCCAGTTTTCATTCCCTTCCGGCCGATTGACGTCTTTTAGACTTTCATAGGTCAGATAAATAGACGCCGCATCGAACAAGGTTTTTTCTGAGGATTTTTGACCGAAATCAATCGTCTCATTATTTAGAAAGGTAGGCTCCGTAAACTCATTCGAAAAATATTCGCTAGAAGTTTCATTAAAATGATTAAGCGTAGACGATAAAGCCGCGTAGCTTTTACATAAATCCCACAGATTACTTTCCGCTCCGCCAAGAATAAGCGACAGCCCATAATGGTTGGCATTGTATTTCAAATCCTTCAACTTTAAAGCTTCCAAATAATGATGGAACCTGTCCAACCCAAATTCCTGAAGCATCCGCACCGAAGGGACATTTAAAGAGCGTGATAAGGCCCGACTAGCGGACACCGCACCGTAGTACTGTTTGTCAAAATTCTCAGGATTGTAACTTCCAAACTGGGTCGGCACATCCGCCACCAAAGTGTTGGGCAAAATATCTCCTGCATCTAACATGGCAGCGTATAAAAAAGGTTTTAAAATACTGCCGGTACTCCGTGGTTTATCAATAACATCTACATCCTTCTGATGGGCTTTGTCTGTTGGCGTGTTACCAACATAGGCCAAGACTTTACGTGTACGGACATCCAAAACCAACACAGCGGCATTATAAATTTCGTTCTGTTTTAACGTTTGATAATGATTGGATACAATAATATTGACCTGCTCTTGGATTGGCTTTTTAATCGTGGTTTGTTCCGACTGGCCAGAATGGGTTTTGGTAACCTTTTGAAGTAAATGCGAGGCAATTTGTGGCAGCGGATAAGGTTTTTGAGGCAAGCCCTCAGCAATGGACAATTGATAAGTTAAGGAATCGATAATCTCTTGCTCCATTAATTTGTGCAATAACCGATTGCGCTTTTTAAACAACTGCTCCTGATTCTTCCCTGGATAAATCAAACTCGGCGCATTGGGCAACACTGCCAGTGTGGCGCTTTCAGCCCAAGACAATTGGGATGCATCTCTATTAAAGTACCGCCAAGATGCCGCGTCGAGGCCTACCACATTACCACCGAAAGGCGCATTGCTGCTGTAATAGGACAAAATCTTTTCTTTGGATGCCCTAAATTCCAAGCGGGTGGCCAATACAATTTCCTTGATTTTTTCAAAATAGGTTCGGGATTGTCCTTTTCTTGATAATCGGATGACTTGTTGGGTAATAGTGCTTCCACCTCTTTTGACACCGCCTGAACTTAGATTTTCTTTTAAGGCTTTTACAATGGACACCGGATTAAATCCAGGGTGCTGATAAAAATAGGCATCTTCAAATTGAACAATACAGGTTTTGAATTTGTTCGGGACGGTATCGTTTTGTGGGAATCGCCATTGACCGTCTTTGGCAATCATCGCGCCCAAAAGCTCATTTTTAGAACTTGTAATAACGGTTGACGTAGGATCTTTGAACAATTGCCTTGGCAAACAGAAATAATACAGCAACAGCACCACAATAATTAGAGCTGATTTGAATTTGTGGCGTTTTATGTAGGTTAATATCTTGTTCATGAGTAAAGACCTCACAGGTTTTTAAAACCTGTGAGGTCTGATTGTAATTTATATTTTATTATTCATACTGCAACCCTTCCGTCTTTAAGCCCTTCTCGGGGCTTAAAGCCACCTTCCCTTAGAAAGGGAAGGAATTTTTTGATGATGCTATAAAATTTAATTTTCAATCACAATTTAAACTTCTCCTCCTTTTTAAGGAGGAGTGGATTCAGCCCAAGGATCGGGATGAAGACCTGCCTGACGGCAGGCAGGCGAGGTGGTTCATTTACGTTATTTAAAATTCAATTTTATCTCATTTAGCAACCCTTCAAAATTTTCAAAAACATTCTCAAATCTCAATACTTTAGAACCTAACGATTCCAAATTCTGTTGACGCTCTTAATCATAATTCTGAATTGCAAAATCCAAATGAACAGCACCGTCCAATTCAATTATTAACCTTTCAGATGCACAATAAAAATCAACAATATAGTTTTCAATATTGTGCTGCCTTCTGAATTTCCTACCTTCCAATTTACTTCCTTGTAAGTGTTCCCACAAAGTCGCTTTCGCCGAAGTCGCATTGTTTTTAAGCTCCTTCCTTCGCTCTAAAAGATATTTTCGGTTATGAATGCTTGATTTCATAGTTAGCGTTTTAATAAACACAACCCTTCCGTCTTTAAGCCCTTATCTGGGCTAAATCCACCTTCCCTTAAAAAAGGAAGGAATTTTTTGATGTTGCTATTTTTTAAAATTTTAGTCTCAGTCTAAAACTAAATCTACCTCAACACCTCAATCCATCTACCTTTACTGCGTACCATAAACTCATTATCATACATGGCCTCTACCTGAATGCCTGGCAAATAATAAGTCCCCAAATAAGACGCATTCAACATGACCGTAAAGGTTTTTGTGCCATCTTTACCTTTCTGCGGTAAATCAAAATAGAAGTTAACTCGGTCGTCCCTGATATCGGTATATCTGGCTGTACTTGTCGTAGTATCGCCAAAAGCAGTAAAACGCGTGTTTACAATCTCCCATCCCGATGGGAAGATTTGGGTCAACGCCACATTGTTCACCTCTTGGTTTTTGAGGTTAGTTACTTTTACCACAGCCACAAAATCTTGCCCTTGATTCAACTTCCCAATATCCAACACATTCCCTTTTAAATCCTTATAAACTACGGAGACACTTAAACCACGCTGTTCGGAAAGCTCTTCTCCTAAAGGCAATTTTCCAGAATTCAGCACCCTTACATAGACTAAATTGTCTTGATTGTTTTTAAAACTGAACGAATTATTTCCATTTTTTACGGCTAATTCACGTTGGGCAATCGCGCTCTTAGTGTCAATAGTTTCCGATTTACCGTTAAACGTATAGCTAACTTTAAGCGATTTCCCGCCATTTGCTTCTACCATTTTCGCCATGGCCAATAAACTATAGGCGGTGGTTTGGGTGCTCATCCATTTTGAACTTGACAAATCTTTCGCTAAATCCTGTGCGACCTCACGCATTTTAGGGTTTTTGGTCAACACCATGGTTTCTAAAGCCATGGCACGATTTCTATCCACTGATCCGTAGGTATAATAATTATACTTGGGCGGCGTGAAATTAATGTTTGCAGTACTCGAAATTTTTTGGCTAGCTTCCTTCTGACCTGCTAATGCATAAGCTGCTGCCAATCGCCATTTGGCCTCATTGGAAATCTCACTAAACTCCCGTAAGCGGTTCATGGCTGCCAAATCTGGACTTCCTGCCAATGCCAAGGTGTACAAACGGTACGCTTGTGCCAAATCAGTATTCGCGGTTCTGAAACTCGGGCGCCAATCTCTTGCCGCTTGGGTTTGGTAACGCAGCCAATTGCTCTTAAACGTCAACGGTAACACAAAGCCCTTTTTCTCGGCTTCTAACATAAAATGTCCTGCATAAGTAGTGCTCCAATCATCTACCGTATGCTCGCCCATCCAATAACTCATGCCGCCGGATGCCACTTGATAATTGCCTAAGCGCTTTACTCCAGCTTCAATGTTCTTTTGAATGTTCTGTTTCTTCTGATAAGTCAAATCGAAAATATCGGCCAAATATAATTGTGGAAATACTGCCGAGGTCACCTGTTCCAAACATCCGTGAGGATATTGAATTAAATAGTGTAAACGTCTGGTAAAATCCATTGGAGGTAAGGTGGAAAATTCAACTATGGCACTATTCGTACCGAGTTCTCCAAAAGTTGCAAAATTCATGCTTTTGGAAGCGTTGGCTTCTAAAGTTTCATCTAATGATTTTGACGTTATTGGATTTGGATTATAGACTTCAATATCCACCTTATAACTAGATTTTTCGCCATTACCAGTTGCAATCACCTCAACGGTATTGAAGCCCTTTGCCTTGCTAACATCCAACTCAAAATAAGTCATCTGCTCATCTGGTCGATCAAAAGTGAGCGATTTTGATGCCGCACCGACTACTGAAATCCCATCACTTAATTTCAAACTGATATTGACATTTTTCACCTTAGATTCCATGGCAAACACAGTTACCGGTAAAGTCACTTTTTCACCTGGACTCAATTTTCGAGGCAAGGTTGCCAACACCATTAATGGCTTTTTAACTTGTACGGATTTCTCCACACTGCCGTAAGCTTCAGTTTTCGCATCGCCTGCAACAACCATAGCTCTCACGGATCCAATGTAGTTTGGCATTTTAATTTTATGCGTTTTTCGCTCACTTGAATTCAAAGTAAACGGTCCCAAATATTTGACTACGGGCTTGAATCGGTTTGGTTTTTTGTTTTTACCGGCAGCAGCATTTGCATCACCTCCAATGGCAAACACCTGATCAATACTTCCACTGTAGGCACCAATGACATCGTCAAAAATATCCCATGTTTTAACTCCCAAAGCTTCACGCGCATAAAATTCGTCCCAAGCATTTGGCGTTTTAAATCGGGTGAGATCCAATAAACCTTCTTCCACAATTGCCAACGTATAAGTCATTGGTTTCTTATTCTGCTCACTGACCACCACTTCAAACTCCTGATCTGGTCGTAGCGCATTTGGCATTTTAATTTCCGGTTTCAGTTTCGTTTCTGGATTTTCAACCATCAATGGAATAACCCCATACAAACGAAGTGGCAAATCGTTCGCCGTAGTGGCATGCGGTTGTAATAAGGAAATATTGACAAACACGTTAGGCGCCATGTCTTTTGTAATCGGAATATTGACGGTCGTTTCACCTTGTTTGGTGACGATCCATTTATACGAAAGTACTTCTGAGCCATTTTCGATACTGATAAGCGCTCGACCTTCAGTACCTGACGGAAAGGTGATTTTGGCCGTTTGTCCCACATTATAGTTTTCCTTATCTGCCGCAAACACCAACATTTTGGCTGCTTCTTTGTCGGTATCTGACGAGTTTTGATACCAATTTTTATAGAAATAAGCTGTCCTTCCAGTTGCATGTCCACTCTGAGGATCTGTAATTCTGATCAGATATCTACCACGTTCATGCTCTGGAATATTTAAGGAAAATTTCCCTTTCCCGTTGGCATCTGTGGTCACCTTTTTGTCCAAATAAGGCTTGTGATAGGTGCTCGATACGTAACTGGATAGGTTGTCTTCAGATGAATTCCACCACCAGCGCCATTCTATTTTATAGACTTTCACTTCGAGGTTTTCACGCTGAATTGGTTTTCCTTTTGCATCGACCGTGACCACATCAAATGTTTGATTTTGATCTGTAAAAAAGGAGCCATTTTTGTTTTCTTCTGGCGATTTCAATCCGACAAAAGAAATGTAAGGCGCATAGGTTTTAGTGAAGGCATCCAACGAGAAATCGCCTCCATTTTCAAAAGCACGCACCAAAAATTGAACATTCAATAATCCGGGAGCATTTTTACCCACGTTTAAAGGTTTGGTAATGTTTGCGACCCCTTCGTCATTTAAGCTGCCTTCAAAAACAGTAAGTTCTTCTGAAGAAAACGAACGGGTAGGATCCACAAACTCATAATCTTTATAGTTTTTAAAGCCTTCGTAAGAAGTGCTGAACTTGGCTTTAATTTCAGCTTTTAAATTTTTTGCAGGCGTACCGTGTAACCACTGTACATCTAACGTTCCGTTTAGAGGCTCGTTGTTAGACAAGATCTCATCTTTAAAATCGATTTTGATTTTTAAACGGTTTGGCTTGACGGTTTCTACGCGCAATCCTTTATAAAATGACGCGCCACCAACGGAAACTTTTGCATTGTAATTTCCTGTTTTGCCTTCAGTCTCTGTGGGCACTGTAAATCGGTAGAAATTATTGATATTTTCCGTGCTGATCTTCTTGTAGATCAGTTTTCCGCTCGGATCCGTCACTTCCATTTTCACCGGATGTCCTTTCGGCAATTTATTATCATTATCATTCAACATAAACGTCAAAAACAACGAATCTCCAGGACGCCAAACCCCACGTTCGCCGTAGATATAGCCCTTAAGGCCGCGTTGCAGACTGTTCCCAGACACATCAAATTTGCTTAAGGACAATGAATTGCCATCTACCAATTTAATGTAACTCGTGTTTTTACCTTTAGTGACAATAGCAAAAGAAGCCACTTTAGTGCTTTTAAATGCTGCCAAGCCTTCACTATCTGTTGTCACCTTTCCAATTTCTTGTTGTTGAAAATTGAACAATTTCACCGTTGCACCCGATTCAGGGTTCGTATTTAAAATATTCGAAACCGCAAAATAATACGTGTTATTCGCACCTTGTTTAGCAATAACACCCAAATTGGACGCAATCAGATTTTGGGAGACGATACGGTTTTCATTAAAATAAGCCTCATGACACGGGTTGTTGCGTTCTTCCCAGTTGTAGTTGGAGTTTCTATAGCTGTAAATTAAATTATCCCAATATTCTTCCTCACGCAAATCTTCATCTTCCGTCGTGCTTTCATTGTAATTTTCCTGGTAATACTCATTGTAATAATCGTCCTCATAATAATCGTCTTCTGAATTACCTACGTTCGCATAATTATCACAATTAAAGACGGAATATTCCTTTTTGATGCTCAATTCTATACGGTAGATCGCACCAGGATCAGCATTAAAGAACGTTGAAAGATCAATACTGTAAGCTTTCCATTCCCCGTCATTGGCCACCGCATCATTTTGCAAGGCGATGGTTTTTTTGGCAATGCGTCGTCCTACGCGTTTAATGGCCGACAGATTATTACTTTGAAAATCGTTGTCTTGCAAGAACTGCAGCACATTATCTTCAAAAATCTTAATCACCCGAACGTCGACGGCCTTTAAATTGACAGCCTCAAAATTGAATTTAAGCTCACTGGAATTTGGTAAAATGGTCCCATTGCTAATCAAACGAACTTGGGGTTTTAAATCTTCAAAAGAAATGGTTTCAGAAAATCCTTTTTTAAGTTTAAAGCCATCGGTATTGGCAATACCTTGATAAACATCAACCAACGCATCACCTGCTAATTTCGATTCCGGATACACTTTCAAAACGTTGCCATCCACTATAAACTTTGGATTTTTTGAATTTTTGATGGTTACCAATCCGTCAAAATTCTGCTGCTTTTTTAAAGGGTCCGAAAAATTAATGGACACCATTTGTTCTGGTGTTTGCACGACCTCAACATTGACGATCGTAAAATTATTGATCCCCGGAATCATCACCTTACGCTCACCAGAATTACTTGCTTTTATGGCTTTCCCGTTCCATTTGACCAAGATTTCACTGTCTGCTACAGGGCGACTAATACTGTCAATTTTAAATTCAAATGCCTTAGCTCTATTTAAAGATTCGTTCCACTGCAGTTTGAGCTTCTTCCCATTCTGCCAAGCCTCCACAAGTTGTTTTGCATCTGAAATGGAAACGACATCGGCCGATTTTAAGGACGCTTCCAAATACTGCCATTTTTTACTGTAAGATTGTAAATTGGCGGTAACCACATTAAAACTAGGGGCGATGGTTTTGAACTGAAAGGTATAGGTTTTATACTCTTTAGGTTGATTGTCATAGAGTTTCCCCAAATTAACACTGACCTTATATTCCGTATCCGATTGCAGCGGCTGATCCTGCTTAAAAATTAAAGTGTGTGCATTTTCTACCCACAATTTCCCTTTAACTTTGGGCTCGATTTTCAAGATACCATCGGCAACTTCCTGACCAATTGTCCATCCTTCTACATCATTTGCCAAGCTAATTAAAATAGGATCGGCAATAGAAACGCGGCCTGCCGTAGTATAGCTGATATAGTCCCGAAATTTAAAGAGATTGTCGGTGTCCTCACTTATAGCATCGTCCTTTTTACAAGAAACCACTAGACAAAGGAGGAACACAAAAGAAATTATTTTTTTAAACGACATAACGCATGGTGTTGGATAGCTGCAAAGATTGTAAAACCACTTTAGATATTAGTTGTATTTTCTGACAAATCAATCTTTGTAAATTCCTACCGTTAATTTCCCAGACGCATCCATAGACGCTCTGTACATGCCTGCCGTGTTAAATTCCATAACCATGTTGCCATCTTTATCAACCGCAACAATACCGCCATCACCACCCAAATCTGGCACTTTCTTTTGAATTACTTCTCTCGCAGCTTCTTGCAGACTCAAGCCTTTATAGTCCATTAAAGCCGAAATATCATGCGCCACCATCGCACGGATAAAATATTCACCCCAACCCGTACTACTTACGGCACAGGTAGCATTGTTTGCATAGGTACCCGCACCTATAATTGGCGCATCACCAATGCGTCCCCAACGTTTATTGGTCATCCCGCCCGTAGAAGTTCCAGCGGCAAGATTCCCGTTTTTATCCAATGCCACACACCCAACAGTACCAAATTTTGAATCTTTGATGATCGGATCATAAAAGGCAGTTTTATCTCGCGCATTCTTCGTGTCCTCAGCTGCTTTTACACGTTCTAATGCTTTAAATCGACTTTCAGTATAAAAATAAGATGGGTCCACCAACTCCAAATTTTGTTCTTTCGCAAACAATTCAGCACCTTCTCCCGACAACATCACATGGGGTGAATTCTCCATAACCGCTCTTGCCAAATTAATCGGATTTTTAACCGTTTTAGTTCCCGCAGAAGCACCAGCATTCAATGTTTTTCCATCCATAATGGAGGCATCCAATTCGTTCGTTCCTGCATTTGTAAACACAGCCCCTTTGCCCGCGTTAAACAGTGGTGAATTTTCTAAAACGTTGATGGTTTTTTCTACAGCATCCAAACTCGACCCGCCATTTTTTAAAATCTCGTGTCCCACCCGAATCGCCTCTTCCAACTTCGCATTATAGGCCGCTTCATCTTCTACCGACATATTTTCCCGTAAGATAGTGCCCGCACCACCATGGATGACAATGGCAAATTCATTTACTTTTTTTGATTCAGAATTATTGGCTTTTGGCGCTTCGGTAGATGTTGGTTGCTGTGAAGCAGAAGCCTTCTGATTGTCTTTACAATTCAGAAAAAAAAGCATTAAAAGCGGAAAATAAATGAGTTTTTTCATAGCGTATATATTGATATTCAGCCTTAAAGTTAGCATTTTTTTAAGTAGCTAAGGCTTCAAAAAGCGACATATTATTGTTATCTTCGCAAACATCATAAATTAATTTAAATACATATATATGCAAGCAGTTGCTACAGATTTTGGAATTGAAAAAGCCCTAAAAGAATTAGGCGTTAAAGATATAAATGAAGGCACTTCAACAGGCTCCACTAATTTTTCTAACGGCGAGATTATTGAAAGCTATTCTCCAGTAGACGGAAAACTGATTGGTAAGGTAAAATCTACCACAAAAGAAGATTA
This sequence comes from Gelidibacter sediminis, assembly GCF_004364975.1. Classification (GTDB taxonomy): domain Bacteria; phylum Bacteroidota; class Bacteroidia; order Flavobacteriales; family Flavobacteriaceae; genus Gelidibacter; species Gelidibacter sediminis. Next base: position 857,294 of record NZ_SOBW01000007.1, read on the forward strand.
CGATAAAGTGATGGAAGCTTCTACCAAAGCCTTCAAAACTTGGAGAGATGTACCAGCACCTCAACGTGGTGAGATTGTACGTCAATTTGGTAATAAATTGAGAGAATTGAAGCAACCACTTGGGAAACTCGTATCTTATGAAATGGGTAAATCTTTACAAGAAGGTTATGGTGAGGTTCAAGAGATGATTGATATTTGCGATTTTGCAGTCGGTCTATCTCGTCAATTAAACGGGCAAACGATTCCTTCTGAACGTCCAGGTCACGTGATGAGAGAACAATGGCACCCAATTGGTGTTGTTGGAATTATCTCAGCGTTCAACTTCCCTGTGGCAGTTTGGGCCTGGAATACAGCACTTGCGTGGATTTGTGGTGATACTTGTGTTTGGAAAGCTTCCGAAAAAACACCTTTATGTTCTATAGCTTGCCAAAATATAATTGCGGGAGTTTTAAAAGACAACAATTTACCTGAAGGGATTTCTTGTATCATCAACGGCGATTATAGAGTTGGTGAATTCATGACGAAAGACCCTAGAATTGCACTAGTATCCGCAACAGGTTCTACTAGAATGGGACGTATTGTTGGTAAAACAGTTGCTGAGCGTTTTGGTAAGTCTTTATTGGAGTTAGGAGGCAACAATGCCATCATTATCACACCATCTGCCGATTTAAAAGTGGTCGTTCCGGGTGCTGTTTTTGGTGCTGTTGGTACTGCGGGACAACGTTGTACCTCAACACGTCGTTTGATTATTCACGAATCCGTTTACGATAAAGTAAGAGATGCCATAGTTGGTGCTTACGGTCAAATAAAAATTGGAAATCCTCTAGATGAAAACTATCATGTGGGACCAGTAATTGACAAAGATTCTGTAAAAACGTATTTAGCAGCTATTGAAAAAGCAAAAGCTGAAGGCGGAAAAGTATTGGTTGAAGGTGGCGTTTTAGAAGGCGAAGGCTTTGAAAGCGGCTGCTATGTAAAACCAGCAATTATTGAAGCAGAAAATCATTATGAAATTGTGCAACACGAAACGTTTGCACCAATTTTATATTTGATGAAATATTCTGGTGATGTAGAAAACGCCATTGAGACACAAAATGGTGTGGCTCAAGGGTTATCTTCTGCTATTATGACCAACGAAATGAAAGAAGCAGAGAAATTCTTGTCTTACGCTGGTTCAGATTGTGGCATTGCCAATGTAAACATCGGAACTTCAGGTGCTGAAATTGGTGGCGCATTTGGTGGTGAAAAAGAAACAGGTGGTGGACGCGAGTCTGGATCTGATGCTTGGAAAGTGTACATGCGCCGTCAAACGAATACCATTAATTATTCGGACGAATTGCCATTAGCGCAAGGCATCAAGTTTGACTTGTAAGAGATCTCGTTTTTATAAATTTTAAAAGCCACTTTCGTTTGAAAGTGGCTTTTTTATTATTTATATATAGCAGTTATGGCACTTCTTTAATCAGATACACATACACGGGAAAATGGTCACTAAAACCACCCGTAAATCCGCCATCTGAAAAACTTCTAAACGGATACCCTTTCCAACGTCCGCGTTTGGTAGTCAAGTAATTCTTATTATAGATAAAGGCTTTGTAAAATCGGAATGACGAATAATCCTTTTCCAATAAAGATTGCGACATTAAAATTTGATCAAACAGACTCCAAGCGTCCTGATATGCTGTAGTGCCCAACCCGTTTTTATAAAACTTCTCATAAGGATTGTAAAGGCCTTTTAAGTCCACATCCATTTTTTCATCTTTAGCTAACAATATATCTTTAACGCTGGCATTAATAGGATCATCATTTAAATCGCCTATGGTGAATATCTTAGCATAAGGATCAATTATTTGAAGCGAATCAATAAGTCGTTTATTGAGTTTTGCAGCAGCCACACGTTTGCTCCTACTACGCTCTTCACCACCACTCCGCGAAGGCCAGTGGTTGACTATGACATGAATTAAATCGCCATCAAGTTTTCCACTTACTAAAAGCTGATCTCTAGTATACACACGGGTTTTAGTTGTTTCATCATAAATCTTTAATATATGACTACTTGTTGAAATGGGTTGAAATAGTGACTTTTGATACATTAGGGCAACATCAATGCCACGGATATCTGGAGATTCATAGTGAATAATGCCATAATCTTTTTCTAACAAGAGCGGATCATTAGCCAAATCGACTAAAACATTCCTATTCTCAATTTCCGAAACTCCTAAGATTGCAGGAGCATTCTGAGCACCGTCAGCACCAATCTCTGCAATGACACGCGCCATGTTTCGTATCTTTTTTTGATACACCGCTGAGCGACCAGCAACTAATTCCATCATCGGACTGGACTCATCAAATTTTGTGGGGTCATTGATGGTATCGAAAAGATTTTCCAAATTATAAAATGCAAGTGTATGTATCTTAAATTTCTTTGGTTCTTGCGACCATAGATTAGTAGCACACATTAGTAAAATAAGGCTGAAGCGAAAGGTCTGTAATGTCATTTTAAAAATTTTTCATTTTACTCTCAGAATTCCGAAATCAAATGTAAAAATATATTAGAAATAATGTACATTTATGAGGTCTAATTCTTTCATTGTTAGACAAAAGGAAACTATTTTTCAATATATAGGCAGTGCAAAGTATCGCATAAGTTTTTATGTTGCAAAACATATTATTGTTTAATAAATCACTTCAGAGCACATCTGATTGAACACATAAAAACCGCCTATGAAAAAAGGTATGAGACTTCTTTTAATTGGTTTTTTTACTGTCCTTCCCTCGGCTGCGCAACAAACTATTTTGAAAGGCAGTGTTATTGATGGCACAACCCTTGTTCCTATCCCCAAAGTCACCATTACCATTGAAGCCACACTTCAATCTGTAGACACAGATGCTGAAGGACAATTCAGTTTTAGTTCTAATATTCCTTTAGGAGAGCAAATTATTAAAGTTGAAAAGCCGGGATATCTCACTAAGCGGTTTCCCATCATTATTTATGATGGTCAAACCCTAAACATTAGTGATATGATGCTTGATATCAACATTGCCGATTCTGTTGACCTGTTTATAATTACCCTTTCTGATGATGAGTTAAATGATGACGCCACTGGAGGTGCCGATAACATTTCTGGTCTTCTTCATGCCTCGCAAGACATCTTCCAACGGACTGCGGCCTTTGAATTTAGTGCGTCGTTTTTTAGCATTAGAGGTTTGGGTTCTGAGAACAGTACTGTTTTGATTAACGGGATCGAAATGAATAAATTATTAAATGGAAGACCTCAATGGAGCAATTGGGGCGGATTGAATGACATGTTCCGAAATCAAGAATTAGCCTCCAATTTAGCCCCATCAAACTACAGCTTTGGAGGCACTCTAGGTGCCAACAATATCAGTACTAGAGCGTCAGAATATAAAAAAGGTGGGCGCTTAACCTATTCTTCTTCGGATAGAAGCTATAGCCATCGGACCATTGCGAGTTATGCCACAGGGATGCTAAAAGGCGATTGGGCGCTGGCTGCCGCTATTGGTAAACGATGGGGAGAGGAAGGGTTTCAAGACGCTACTTTTTACGACTCCAATTCCTTCTTCGCATCCGTAGAAAAAAAAATAAACGCTCATCACAGTATTAATCTTACCAGCTTTTACACCCCCAATCGCAGAGGAAAATCATCCCCCAACACCAAAGAGGTATATGACTTAAAGGGTATAAGATATAATGAGTACTGGGGTTATCAAGATGGAGAAAAACGCAACTCACGCGTTAAAGAGGTAAGTGAGCCATTAGTGATGCTGAATCATTATTGGGACATCAGCAATACTACGACACTAAACACGAATGTGGGCTATCAATTTGGGAAAACAGGAAATAGTCGGTTAGATTACCCGGCAGGTGGTAACCCGAGTGGTGCGTACTATCAAAAACTTCCAAGCTATGCCTTAGCTAGTTCCAATGGCCCTGATTATGCAACAGCTTATTTGTTGGAGCAAGAATTTTTAAAAGATGGGCAAATTGATTGGAACCGAATTTATGATGCCAATATCACCAATACTAGTAGCGGTACAACAGCCGCTTACGTGCTATATGAAGACAGAAATGACGATACACAACTCACAGCCAATACCATTCTTATGGCTGATGTTACCGATCATATAACCTTTAATGCATCACTAAATTATACCCTGCTCAATTCAGATAATTTTGCAATACTCACAGATCTGTTAGGCGCTAACAGTGGCTTGAACGTTGACGCTTTTGATAATGTGCAATATGACTTAAAACATCCGAATAGAAGTGTTGCAGAGGGTGACCGGTTTAGATACAATTATAAGATAAACGCAAACGTGCTATCTGGATTTGTACAGGCACAATTTAGGTATCATAAAGTAGATTTTTTTGGGGCATTGAGTGCTACCCATACTGCATATCAACGCAACGGTGATTATCAGCATGAAACCTATCCTGACAATTCTTACGGAAAAGGGCCACAATTAAACTTTACGGGAATGGGCGTAAAAAGTGGTATGACCTATAAAATTTCTGGAAAACATGTGTTAGATGTTAAAGTTGGGCACTTGACGAAAGCGCCTGCCATTAGAAACACTTTCTCCAACGCAAGAGAAAACAACAATGTGGTGAAGAACCTCACTGAAGAAAAAATAAGCTCAGCAGATGCAAGCTATATTTTTCGCTCCTCAAAGTTGAAAGCAAAACTGACAGGCTTCTATTTAAAAATTAAAGATGCAAACGACATTTCGTTTTACTACGCTGATGGTTTAAGTAGTTTTGAAATATCAGAAAATCAGACCTCAGCATTTGTACAAGAAATTATGCAAGGTATAGACAAACAACATATTGGTATAGAATTAGGTATAGAGCTACCACTTACAACTACCTTAAAATTAAAAGGTGCAGGTTCTATGGGTCAATATACCTATAGCAATAATCCTAATATATACCTGACCTCTTCCAGTTTTACCAATCTTGAAGGTATCGACCTTGGAACAAGTTTGCTAAAGAATTATAAATTATCCACAGGCCCTCAAACTGCATACTCTGTAGGTTTTGAATACCGTGATCCCGAATATTGGTGGTTTGGTGCTACTCTTAATTTTTTTGATCATACTTATGTAGATATTAATCCGTTGACGCGAACTCGGAACTTCTACTCGGATGCTGACGGGTTGCCTTTTAATGATTATGATCCTGAAGTGGCGCGACAACTCTTGAAACAAGAACAATTTGATAATTATATGATTGTAAACCTCGTGGGAGGTAAATCATGGAAAATCAAAACTTATTTTGTTGGTTTTTTCGCAAGTGTCAACAACCTCTTAGATGCCGTACACAAAACTGGAGGTTTTGAACAAGGTAGAAATGCCAATTATCGCGAATTGAAAGCAGATGCAGGTCGTGAGACGCCAGTATTTGGCTCTAAATATTGGTACGGTCGAGGCGCCACATATTTTTTTAACGTTTACGTGAGATATTAAAACTAAAGTTTAAACTAAAATATATTGCCATGATCAAGCCTATAAAACCTTTAGCATTGCTCTCTGGAATGCTGATTGCACTTGCTGTTATATCATGCGTTCAGGATGATGATTTTTCAATCCCGGACGGATTGGGTGTTGAAGAAAACAAGGGTTTACAAGCACTCTTGGCCAGTGACGCTACTGAAATTTCCATTCCTGATTTGAAAGCGAAATATACAAACAACGATGCGTTACCTGTTCTGATCGAAACAAATATTTACATTAGAGGTTATGTTAGTTCCTCCGATAAATCTGGCAACTTCTTCAAGGAAATTTATATTCAAAACGCTGCAGTAGATCCGACTGCTGGTATAAAGGTTATCATCAACCAAGTAGACAGTTATAACCAATACAATATTGGCAGAGAAGTGTATATCAATCTAAAGGGTTTATATGTTGGGGAAGAGCGTGTAGGCAATGGTGTGACGACCATTGGAGGCAGCACAAAAACCAATCAATTTGGCACTATTGTCCAACGATTGACCGAGAATCAAAGAATGCAGCAGATTTTCCGCACAGGAACCACGCTTCCTTTGACTCCATTAAATCTTACTTTTTCCCAAGTTAATAGCAATCATATTGGGATATACAGCAAATTTAATGGTGTCGAATTTGCAACACATTTAGAGGGTAAACGTTATTTTGACCCTGTGCAGGATTTTGACACCTTAAGACAATTACAAAGTTGCACTGGCACAATAGGCTATTCCAATTTTAGCTTGGAAACTAGTTCATTTGCCAGTTTTAAAGATGTTTTGCTTCCTACCGGTAATGGCTCTATTTCAGGTGTTATTACAAAAACATATGATGGGAGCAGATTAGTAATAGCCTTAAATATACTAGGCGATGTGGTGATGACAGACAGTAGATGTATTCCTTTGAGCTTGGGCAATTTTAAGCTGCTATTTAAAGAAGATTTTGAATCTGCAAAACATAACACCAACCTGAATTTTAAAGGGTGGACAAATTTTGCCCAAGCTGGTACTACAAAATGGCGAGAGAAAAATTTAGAGGGCAACGGATTTACTGAATTCAGCTCTTTTGGTAGCCGAGTGCCAATAAATATTGCATGGCTGATAACCCCCGGACTTGATATGGATGCACCATCGGAAAAATATTTAAATTTTAGGGCAGCGCAGCACCATCTGGACTCACCCAATAATACTTTAGAAGTACTGGTTTCTACAAATTACAACGGCAGCAATGTACTTGCCGCAACTTGGATTTCTGTAGATGCCGCTATTCCCTCGCAAAATCATCCGTGGTACGAATTTATAGACTCAGGTTTGATAGATGTATCGTCGTATACAGGAACGTTACATGTAGCATTTAAGGTGACAGGGTCTGGGACAGATACTACTTTAGATGGCTCCTATCAAATTGATGATGTGATGCTTTTAACTCCAGATAAAAAATAACTTAACAAGAAATAGCATTATTTGATTACTTTTGCGATCTATGACGATTTTTGACCAACTATTCTTCAATAGTTTTAACTACTATAAGAAGAGCGCCTATAGGACAGAGGCCAACAGAATTGCTATTGCCTACATCACTCTCGTGCAAGCATCCTTACTACTTGTTTTGGGGGTCTTTTTTGCTGAGTTCTTCCAACAAATGCATGTAGACACCATGTCTTCTTCAAATGCTTGGATATTGTTTGCAGTCGCTTCCCTATTCCTTTATTTCAAAAATTGGATCCAATACAGTGGTAAAAAACGTAAAATCATGAATGCCAAGCAGCAGAAAAAAACTGGTTATGGCATTTTTACATTGTGGCTGATTCCTGTAGTGGCTATATTCTTAGCTGTGATGTTCCTAAAAGTGGTGTAATGAATACATCAGGAAATTAATCATCCTCACCTTGATTAAATTCAGAAGTATCTTAACTACCTTTTAAAGAGTGCCTTGTCTCTTGTAATTGAATATATACCGGAAAATGGTCGCTATAACCGCCTTTATATTTTTTTCCCACATAGGTCCTAAACGGCTGCCCTTTATATTTTCCATCAAATTGTGTTAAAAACGTATCATCAAAAATATCTGCTTTTACAAACTCAAGTCCTTTATGTCCTGGAGCTATCATATTGCTTGTTAACAATATCTGATCAAATAAAATCCATTTATAATTATGATTGGCACTGCCTCTAGTATAAGAAAGCAAGGTTTCCATAGGGTTATAAAGTTGTTGCTCATTTTTTAAGTACTGAATGCTTTCATTTTTTGGGTTGTCATTAAAATCGCCCATCACGATAATCTTCGCTTCGGCATCAACTCCTTTGATATCATTTATAAGTTCTATCACTCTTTGGGCAGCAAACATGCGCTTATGTCCTGTTCTATCGGATTGTTGATGTCTTGATGGCCAATGATTGACTAATATATGTATTTTTTCATCCCGTAAATACCCGCTCACCTTAAGAATATCCCTTGTATAATCTCTGACTCCCACTTCACTTTCAACAAAGAGTGTCATTGATTCTGAAGCTTCTAAACTAAAGCTGTTTTTGTCATAGACCAAAGCTACATCAATACCGCGTTCATCGGGCGAGTTGTAATGTACAAATCTGTAATTATAGTCTTTTAAATGCTTGCTTTGGATAAGATCTGTCAGCACCTTGTCGTTCTCAACTTCAGCTAACCCTATAAGTGCCGGTGGCTTCTGTAACTCCTTAAACCCGATTTTAGAAATCGCTTTTCCTGTTTTGTAGATTTTTGTTTCATACCGCTCCTTGTTCCATTTCTTAGCTGTTTTTTCTAAAAAGTCAGTATCCATAATTAGAGGATCATTTATATGATCAAATAAATTCTCAGTATTATAAAAAGCAATCGTATGGGTATCAGAATTTGGGCTTTGTAAACTCACATCAATAATTTAAGTTTTAAAAATACTAAATGAAAGCCAATCAATTATGTAACTTTGTGTTTTAATCAGATATATGTTAGAGAAGAAAGATATTAATTTAGAAAAGGCCGTTTTAATTGGTGTTGTCACCAAACAACAGAATGAAGAAAAGTCTAAAGAATATTTAGATGAGCTAGAATTCTTAACCTATACAGCAGGCGGCGAAGTTATAAAACGCTTCACACAAAAAATGGAAATGCCAAATCCTAAAACCTTTATTGGAACGGGAAAAATGCAAGAAGTCGCGGAATTTATCAAAGAAAATGATATTGGGACCGCAATTTTTGATGATGAACTTTCAGCAGCACAAGAACGAAATATCAGTAAATTATTAGCGTGTAAGGTTTTGGATAGAACCAACCTTATTCTCGACATTTTTGCACAACGTGCACAAACGAGTTACGCCCGTACACAGGTTGAATTGGCACAATGCGAGTATCTATTACCACGCCTAAAAGGGATGTGGACGCATTTGGAACGTCAAAAAGGGGGTATCGGAATGCGTGGTCCTGGAGAAACTGAAATTGAAACGGATAGACGTATTGTCAGAGACAGAATTTCACTTTTAAGAGAGAAAATTAAGAATATTGACCGTCAGCAGTCTGTTCAACGCGGCAACAGAGGTCAATTGGTTCGTGTAGCGCTGGTTGGGTATACGAACGTAGGTAAATCTACCCTTATGAATGTGATCAGTAAAAGTGAAGTATTTGCAGAAGATAAGTTATTTGCAACTTTAGACACCACGGTACGTAAAGTTGTAATTGGCAATCTGCCTTTTTTGATGACGGATACCGTAGGATTTATTAGAAAATTACCTACACAATTGGTAGAATCCTTCAAGAGCACATTAGACGAGGTGCGGGAAGCTGACCTGCTGTTGCATGTAGTAGATATTTCGCACCCTAACTTTGAAGAGCAGATTGCTTCTGTAAATAAAATTCTTGGAGAAATTGATAGCGCAAATAAGCCTACTATTATGGTTTTCAATAAAATTGACTCCTATGAGGCTGTACCATTTGATAAGGATGATTTAATTGCTGTAAGAACCAAAGAAAATTATTCACTTGACGAGTGGAAAAAAACTTGGATGAATAAAATTGGGAATGATGCTATATTTATTTCAGCCTTAAATAAGGAAAATATGGAAGCGTTTAAAAGACGTGTGTATGATGAAGTGAGAGCTATTCATGTGGCGCGGTTCCCATATAATAATTTTCTATATCCTGATTATCAGGAAGAAGAATAAGAAGTGTCAGCTTAATAGAAATAAAAAATGCTACCCACATAGGTAGCATTTTTTGTTTATAGTTTACAATTCAACTTAGAACTTATAAGTCAAACCAACTGTATAATACGTTTGTAAATCATTATCTACATTATCAAATGTAGGTTCTGTTTGCAATGGCACCGCGGTTGGATTGTATAGTCCATATGCATAATTTAGAGCTTCTTGTTTGTTGCTTCTTAAGGCAAAATCAAAACCAACACCTAAATTTTTCCAAAGTGTATAACTAAATGCGTTTGTCCAGGTCCAGTTAGATAAATCTGAATCTTCGTAGCTGTAGAAAGCAGATAAGTTAGATTTAAAATTAACAGCACCAATTTGTCTTGTATAATCTGCCACTACTTTAGCACCTAAAGACGAGTTAAAAACCGCATCATTGTCAGCAAATACAAAATTGTAGTTTAATGGGTGAATAACCACAACCAAATTATCAGTAGGCGTCCATGTAAAACCCACACCTAGGTCCAAATAGCCTGGATCGTTAAAATTATTCAATAATGTAGTTCTGTATTCTCCCAAAGCAGAGGCAGCCCATTTATCGCTTAATTTTCTACCGTACAACGAAGACACATTAAACACATCAGTAGACGGTCTGAAGCTATCATCATCATTTGGATTGTCTTTATCATCAAACTTAACCCAAGCCAGATTAACCGTTAAAGAGTTTCTCCAAAAATATGCGTCTTCCAATTTATTCGCAAAAGCATTAAAATTGACCCCAATATTACCAGTACTATTATTAGGTGTTCCTTGAGAATACCAATTGTTGAAACTAGAAAAACTACCACCAATAACTCCAAACGCCCCTTTTTTCCATCCTGGAAGTGCATCAATTTGAGCTTGGATTGCGTTGGCTTCAGCCTGTGCTGCATTAGCAAGGGCTTGTTTTTCTGTTTTTTGTGCTAGTAACTCTTCTTTGGTTTGCGCAAAACCAAATGACATGGTCAACATTAAGACGAAACTTAAAATTACTTTTGGATTCATAATTACGTGTTTTTGATTCAATTGATTCATTTTAAAAGCGTGCAAAGATACACTATTGTTACAATACCTCAGAAATTACTATTTTCTTTTATACAATGGTACAGATGAGCAAGCTTCTCCATACATGATGGACCGTGCAATTGGTTGTAGTTTTTTAGATAGCATTATATAGGCATTAGCCGGTACAGGTTTATTGGCACACCCTTTTATAATTAACGGTTGATCTACAAATGCTGAGGTATCCAAGTCCTTAATAATGTCCTGATAAATTGAGGTTTCCAATTGTTCTAAAGTACCAATAACGATTGTTTTGGCATGGGGTTGCAAATGCATGGTTAATAACATATAGGCCCACGCTGGCACGATAGCATCTGAAGTACAAGTTAAAGCTACGTAATGGTCTTGATACTGTGTCCAATCATGTTGTTTAACGTATGCTCTAAAATCTTTCTCACGCAACACCAACTCTTGAAACAGCCAATCTTTGATATCAAGAATAGTGCGCTGTCCTTTCGGATAATAATCTTCAAGGTCTACAACCACCAATTTACTATTGGCTACTCTATTGATAATTTCATTTTCCATACTGCAAATTTAAACTATTTATTAATGACATATTAAACAGAGAAATGTTTTGGAGGTTACAAGTAGCGCTTTCTTACCAAATGCGTACATTAATATAAATATGTGTTTAACCAAATTGAAGTGATGAATTTATAGACAATGACATTGATTTGTGGCTTTCCTAAGCCTACTGATTTATTGATAGCCTTCCGCCTGCAACTGAAATAATTGCGCATAAAGTGCATCATTTTCCATCAGTTGAAGATGCGTTCCAAGTTCCAAAACCTTGCCTTCTTCCAAAACCAAAATACGATCAGCTTGTCTTACGGTACTAAATCTATGGGAGATAATAATACTTGTTTTCCCTTTTGTCAGGCCTATAAAGCGTTTAAAAACATCGCTCTCAGCTTTAGCATCCAGCGCAGAGGTGGGCTCATCTAAAATCATCACTTCAGCATCCTTCATATAGGCTCTTGCCAATGCTACTTTTTGCCATTGTCCTCCCGAGAGCTCTTGGCCTTTGTAAAATCGTTTTCCAAGTTGTTGGTCATAGCCCTTTCTCAATTCTGAAATGACTTTGTCAGCCAAACTCAATTGGGCTGCATTTTCAATTTTCTCCTGATTATATAATTGGGAGATGTCTCCAATGGCGATATTCTCTCTAACCGTAAATTCATACTTGAAAAAATCTTGGAAAATCACTCCAAAAAACTCCTGATACGCATCACGTTTATATCGATTTATATTAATCCCATCCAACAAAATTTCTCCAGAAGTTGGTTCATAAAAGCGCAGCATCAATTTGGTCAGTGTTGTTTTTCCGGCGCCATTCTGACCTACAAAGGCCATTTTTTCTCCCACTGCAATCTTAAAGCTGACTCCCTTTAAAATTTCATGCTCAGAATCTGGATAGGAGAACCTGACGTTTCTAAATTCGAAACCTGTCTGTATCTTTTTAGGCAATGGTTGATCTTCAGTATGTTTTGGTTCGATAGAAATATCGATAAATTCGAAGTAGTCTTTCAAATATAGCGCACTTTCAGTGATTCTTGTAAATTTTGAGAAGAAGTCTTGAAGATTCCGGGTCAATCTATTAAAAGATCCTGACAGAAAAGTCAACTCCCCGAGGGTAATCACACCAGATATTACCCGGTAAATGATAAAAATATAGGCACCATAATAACTTATGGTACCCAAAACATTAAACACAAAACCTAGGGCCGAGCGTTTTATGGCCAATTTTTTATTCAAATCAAAATACTCTTCAGAAAGATTTTTAAACCGATCTACGATAAAATCAGTCAATCCAAAAAGTTTGATTTCCTTGGCCGTAACGTTATTGGCACCAATAAACCGTAGATAATCGAGTTCACGGCGTTCTGCCGTCCATCCTCTAGCTAAGGAATATTGCTGTTGACTAAACCAAATTTCGTTGATAAATGACGGAATGATACTAAGTACCAAAAGGATAATTAAATAGGGTTCAAAATAGATCAAACCAGCAATAAGTGTTGCAATAGAAATCAAACTCTGAACTTCTCCCAGTGCATTCGACAATAAACCTACACGACCTGCAGTCTGAATTCGGGCACGCTCCAATTTATCATAGAATTCAGAGTCCTCTAAGAGACTGATGTCTATTTGATTGGTTTTTTTGATGATAGTTACTGATGAATCTATGGAGTAGGCATCGCCTAATAGGCCATCTGTTAAAGCAATGGCTCGACTCATCAAATCAGAAAGTACAATTAGTCCAAATTCTAAGGCTACGAAAGTCCAAAGTTGGGTTAAGTCTGAGGTCTCAACTTTAGTTTGAAGGATAATCTCATCAATAATAAGTTTACCCACCCATAAAATAATGACAGGTAAAAGTGCACCGATAAGCCTACATAGCGCAGATAAAAGAAACAATCTTTTATTGGTTGCCCAAATTTCCTTGAAGAAACGCGGGATGAAGACCAAGGCACTAAAAGACTTTCTTAAACTTGTTTTGTCTTTATCTTTTAATGATTTAGGACTGGGTCTTGGCATTTTGAGGTTTCAAGGTTTAAACGGTGGCTGATAAATTTTTCAATTAGATTATTGGGCAACTAAGAACGTTTTTGAAACTCTCAATTGTGACCATCAATTATCATATCAAAAAAGTTGAAAGCTATCGACTAAATACTATCAACTGCAAACTGAATACTGCAGTCTGCAGATTAAACTAGACTAAAGCATCCCCAACTCCAAACGTGCTTCCTCGCTCATCAACTCTTGCGTCCATGGTGGATCAAAAGTAATTTCAACAATTGCCGACTTAACCTCGTTTAATGATTTTACCTTTTCCTCGACTTCCAGTGGCAACGTTTCAGCAACTGGACAATTTGGAGTGGTTAAGGTCATTAAGATTTTTACATCCATATCTTCATTGACATATACATCGTAAATTAAACCGAGCTCATAAATATCAACAGGAATTTCTGGGTCGTAAATTGTTTTTAATACTCTTACTATTTTTTCGCCTAAGGCGGTAACATCTATTGTATCACTCATTTTTTTAAAGTTTAGGAGTTAAGGAGTTTAAAAGTTTAGGGATGTAAAAACATTTAAAAATTAATGCGTCTTAACTCAATTTAATTGGGTTTGGTATGCAATAGCATACATTTTTAACTGTTTAATCATACTCACCAATCCGTTGGCACGTGTTGGCGACAAATGTTCTTTGAGGCCAATAGCATCAATAAAATCCGTATCGGCTGCAATAATATCTTTAGGTTCTTGATTAGAAAAAACGCGAATTAAAATAGCGATGATTCCCTTTGTGATAATAGCGTCACTATCCGCAGTAAACACAACTTTATCATCTTTCATTTCAGCATGGACCCAAACTTTACTTTGGCATCCTTTTATAATGTTGTCCTGCGTTTTGTATTGCTCATCAATTAACGGCAAAGTTTTACCAAGATCTATCATATATTGGTAACGCTCCTCCCAATCTTCAAACATTGAAAACTCATCAATTAGGTCTTCTTGTATGGCTTCTATAGTCATTCTAAAATTTTCTACAAAGTTACGATTTATCTATTGCTTTTCAGAGCTTTTCCTTGATGCTTAATAACTTATTTAATATTGTTTTAAGCTGCTCTGGAGGATTTCCATGATCAAATTCACTGCTCTGCACTTCGCCCTGATCAGTTTTAATGGTCAAGCTACCTATAGGTGCGCCATCCGAAAAGCGTTTTTCAGAAGGCGCTTTTAAATCTGGCAAAATATTTAGGTTTAGATTCCCAACTAGCACCAAGAGCTCTTCCCAATCTTGCTTTAAAATAGCGGTAGATTTTACATTCTTTTGATCGCGATTGTCAACAACATAGAGGTTATGTTGGTCTACCCATACTTTTTCGTATACCCCCCGAGACTGAATAACATAGGCTATACTCACTACTTTCTGATATAGTTCTGAATGTCCTGTATTAGTGACGTCTTTATTGATCGGGCCGCATTGATTTGATAACACCACCACTGCAAATATGCTCATTAAAAATTTCATAATTTTTGTTTTAAATCGGATTATACTTCAACCCTAATTTCGGGATTATTCGTGAAAATAAATGCAGCTCATCAACTTTTTATGCTGTCTATCCATGAGCCACAAGCTATCGCCACTTATCTTATAGTGATCTACGCGTTGTAGAGTATCTAAAAACAAATCTTCAACTGCCAAGGTAGGACACGTCATTTTTGTAGTTGTCAATGCCCTAGCTTTAAAATTGTCCGCATCAAATTTTATAGTTCCTGAAAATTTGTTGCAGCTCGTATTCCCAATAAAAGTATTGTTACTAATACGAAACACAGGATTACGGGCAAAGCCGGTGTAATCTAAAATACTGACCACCAACCAAAAACCCTCATCCAAAGTTAGCGGAGTTTTACTTTGTTCTAAAATTGCCACCAATTTGTAGGACGGTAAAGAGGTGTGCTCAGTGGTCTCTTTTGATACTTTTAATTTGTAATAGTATCCTTCTTCAAATTCAAACGCTTCAATAGAACCAGAGTAGTCGGTCCACTCTGCAGCTTCATTCAATTTAATCTGTAAACATTGCTGGGCAGGGTAATCATCACAGGCTTTTAATGAATTATTTATAAAAATAATTTGATCAGAAGATCTAAACTGACAAGAAATAAACCAAAAACCACTTAATAATAGTGTTAATAACGCTATTCGCACTTTCATAATTAAAACCTTTCAGCTCACAAAGGTCTTAATTTATGCTTAAGATAATAAGTTAATTAGCATATAATTTGAGTACAAAAAAATGCCTCATAAAGAGGCATTTTAATTTTTTTATCACTTTGTTATCAATTAGCCATTGCAGCTCTTGGACCTCCTGCAGTAAAAATGGTACGTAATCTTGCTTTTTGCCCCAGACTAAACATGCTCATACAAGCGTCATTTGTATAATCCATATAGTTCATTGTCATATCAGTAGACCTACAGTTAACTGTAGGGTAGGAAGGACATCCGTAGTTTGGTCCATCAGAAGATGGTGTATCAGCTACATAATCATCTTGTCTACATCTCCCGTCGCCCCAAATGTGACGTAGGTTTAGGTAATGTCCAACTTCATGAGTTGCTGTTCTACCTTTGTCAAATGGGGAAGCTACATAACCAGTAGTTCCAAAATACTGCGGACCTACAACTATACCATCAGTTGCTGCTGGACCACCAGGAAATTGAGCATAACCTAAAATGCCACCGCCAATATTACAAACCCAGATGTTCATATGTGTTTCTGGAGTAACAGGTGGGTATACACTTTTAACTTGATCATTGGTGCCCCATGATGTTTTAGAATTTGCATGTCTGAAGGTGTTTATCAGTGTAAACTGTACTTCAGTATCAGCTGCTAGTCCTGCAAATTCTGAAGGAATAGTGTTAATATCTGCATTGGTTTTTCTAAAATCCTGATTCAGCACTGCCATTTGAGAAGCAATTTGTTGATCAGATATATTCTCCTGAGAATTACTATATACCACATGTACATAAACAGGAATAGTAATTACGCCAAGATTATCTTCTGGTGGCGTTGGGTCTTCTCCACCACCACTGCCTGGTTTGCCTTTGCCTACTTGTTTAACTCTTGTTTGATATTCTACATCGTACATCTTTTTGTATAAGCCTGGCGTCTCATCCAACAATCTGTTCAAGTTTGCCATAGAAAAACAGTTTTTTAAAGTACCATCTGCAGAAGGTTTAGCCTCTCCAGTAGCGGTAATATCTGTATATAAGCTAAAATCACTCATATCAATATTTACTTGCTCTTGACTTATTGGCTCCTCATTTTTATCACAAGATGTGAATACTAGGGCCAATGCCGCCATTCCTAAGAAAATTTTTTTCATTTTATTTATTATTTAAGTTAAAGATTTCCCAATTTATGACTTTAAAGCAATTTGAACATGGATTTATTAAATTATTTTAATTTTTTTCGATGAAATACACAATTTATATTTTGATTTATTATCCTAAAAAAAGCACCCCTTGGGGTGCTTTTTTTAGGATATATAATTGTATTTTTTAGGGTTATCCAACTTTACGAAAGCATTAATTGAGCTTTTTTTGTAGCTGAAACCAACGCATCTATTTCTTCCTTTGTATTGTAAAAAGCAAATGATGCCCTTATGGTTCCTGGAATTTTAAAATAATCCATAATAGGCTGTGCACAATGATGACCAGTACGTACCGCAATGCCCATTTTATCTAGTAAGGTACCCACATCATAAGGATGAATGCCGTCTAAATTGAAAGAAATTACTGAAGTTTTTTCTTTTGCGGTTCCGTAAATTTTTAAGCCTTCTATTTTTAATAGCTCTGTGGTAGCATAGTCTAAAAGTTCATGCTCATAAGCAGCAATCTTATCAAATCCTATCGCATTCATATAATCTATAGCGGCTCCGAAAGCAATGCCTCCGCAGATATTTGGCGTCCCTGCTTCAAACTTATGTGGCAAATCAGCATAGGTGGTGTTCTGAAAAGTGACCTCAGCAATCATCTCACCGCCGCCTTGATAAGGCGGTAATTTTTTGAGCCATTCTTCTTTACCATACAACATCCCAACACCTGTTGGGCCACACATTTTATGGGCAGAGGCCACATAGAAATCGACATCCAAAGCTTGTACGTCAGGTCGTACATGTGGACACGCTTGTGCACCGTCAATCAATACTGCTGCTCCAACGGCATGTGCTTTTTCGATAATGACCTTAATAGGATTAATGGTTCCTAAGGCATTTGATATATGATTGACAAAAACTAGTTTCGTTTTTTCTGAAAGTATATCAGTATAGGATGACATGAGCAATTCACCTTCGTCATTCATAGGAATGATTTTTAAAATTGCGCCAGTACGCTCGCACAACATTTGCCAAGGCACAATATTGCTATGGTGCTCTAAAGCAGATACGATAATTTCATCGCCTTCATTTAATAACGCGGTAAAACCACTGGCCACTAAATTGATGCCGTGGGTTGTCCCAGAGGTCATTATAATTTCATGAGACGCCTTAGCATTAAAATGCTTTTGAATTTTAAGTCGCGCTTGCTCGTATAAATCTGTAGCTTCTTGACTTAAGGTATGTACACCTCTATGGATGTTTGCATTGTAATTGGTATAATAATCTACAATAACATCAATGACCTGCTGTGGGGTTTGTGAGGTGGCAGCATTATCAAAATACACTAAAGACTTCCCATTAACTTGTCTCTTAAGTATTGGGAAGTCTTTTCTTATAGTTTCTACGTTGAACATAGGTTATAATTTTTCATAGCCCAGATTGAGGCATTGTTGGAGCTCCTCGTAGAGAGCGACTGCCGAAAGCTGGAAATAGCTCCAAATAAAATTAATGGAATTTTAAATGAAGAGGTTTTTAAAGGTCAAATCCAATATGAACTCCTAATTTATTTGCGATAATCTTTGTGATACGCTGCTTAATTTCTGGAATTTTCACTGAACTCATCACATTATTACTAAAGGCAAACATCAATAAAGCTTTCGCTTCTTTTTCTGGAATACCTCTAGAGCGCATGTAAAACATAGCCGTTTCATCAAGTTGGCCAATCGTACATCCATGAGAACATTTCACATCATCTGCAAAAATTTCCAACTGTGGTTTGGTATTGATACTCGCTTTATCACTCAACAAAATGTTGTTGTTGGCCTGAAACGCATTGGTTTTTTGAGCTTCTTTATCTACAAGTACTTTTCCATTGAACACCCCAGTACTGCTGTCTCCATAAATACCTTTGTAGTCTTGATGGCTTTCGCAATTTGGTTCAATATGATGCACTAAAGTATTGTGATCTACATGTTGTTTGTTACCAATAATGGTAATTCCCTTCATTGTAGAATCGATACGTTCGCCGTTTTGATAAAAATTAAGATTATTACGTGTTAATTTTCCTCCGAAAGAGAAGGTATGTACTGACGCGAAACTCTCTTGTTTTTGGTTGACGAAAGTGCTATCTATTAACGACGCGTTTTCATTGTCATTTTGGATCTTGTAATAATCTACTATGGCACGCTTATTGGCGAAAATTTCAGTGACACTGTTAGTCAACACCGGATTGTCAGTCAAACTTTGATGACGCTCTATAATTTGAACGTGCGAATTTTCATCCACTACGATCAAATTGCGCGGTTGCATCAATAAAGCTGCTTCATTTCCAGTAGAAAAATGCACAATCTGGATTGGTTTGGCTACCAATTTATTCTTGGGAATGTGTATGTATGCCCCTTCTTGAGAAAAAGCCGTGTTTAAAGATGATAAGCTATCTTTTGTAGCCACTTTATTGAAATAATTTTCAATAATAAGTCTGTATTTAGGTTTTGTTAACGCAGAAGACATTAAGCACACATCAATTCCGTCATGCGTGGTTTCAGAAAGGTGCGACGAATATTTACCGTCAATAAATACAATCTTATAGGTGTCAATATCGTGGATAAAATATTTTTTGATCTCATTATAGTCAATGTGATTTTCACGTTTTGGGAACACGCTGTAATCATGCTTCAAAATACTATTGAGAGATGTGTATTTCCAAGCTTCATCACGTTTGGATGGAAACCCTTGGGATTCAAATTGCTTTATTGCTTCACTGCGCACATCATGTACAGGCAGATCGATATCTACTAGATTTTCGAATGCCATAAATGAGGCTATAAGTTTTTCTTTTAATTCCATTTTTTCAGTCTTCAGTTGGCAGTTTTCAGTCAGCAGTCACTGAAGACTGCATACTGTGGACTGCATACTTAAATTACGCGTTCACTTCTTCTTTAATCCAGTCGTAGCCTTTTTCTTCTAGCTCATGTGCCAATTCCTTCCCACCAGACTTCACGATACGTCCTTCAAACAATACGTGCACAAAATCAGGAACAATATGGTCTAATAAACGTTGGTAGTGGGTAATGACAATAACTGCATTATCCTTACTTTTCAATTTGTTGACCCCGTTGGCCACAATGCGTAAAGCGTCAATATCCAATCCGGAATCCGTTTCATCAAGGATGGCTAATTTTGGCTCCAACATGGCCATTTGGAAAATTTCATTACGCTTCTTTTCTCCACCTGAAAAACCTTCGTTTAAAGATCTGGATAAAAACTTACGGTCAATCTCTAACATTTCAGATTTTTCGCGGATCAATTTCAACATTTCATTAGCTGGCATATCAGGAAGACCGTTTGCTTTACGGGTTTCATTGATAGCTGTTTTCATGAAGTTTGTTACAGAAACTCCAGGGATTTCAACTGGATATTGAAAAGACAGGAAAATACCTTTGTGAGCACGCTCTTCTGGTGCCATCTCATCAATATTTACGTTTTCCAATAAGATTTCTCCTTCGGTTACTTCATATTCTTCCTTGCCCGCAATAACAGATGCCAAAGTACTTTTACCAGAACCATTTGGCCCCATAATGGCATGTACTTCGCCTGGTTTTACTTCTAAATTAATGCCTCTTAAGATGGCTTTATCTTCCACACTAGCGTGTAAATTGTTAATTTTCAACATAAGATTTAACTTTCAATTATTATCCCTTTGCATCGGGACCAAATCCTGAGGGTTTACTTTCAGAATCTGATTATTTTATTTTCTAAACTTGTACTACTATATAATGACAGCCTTGGCGTATTATCCAACTGAGCCTTCTAAACTGATCTCCAATAATTTTTGAGCTTCCACGGCAAATTCCATCGGAAGTTTATTTAATACTTCCTTACTAAAACCGTTAACAATTAACGCAATGGCCTTCTCAGTATCAATTCCACGCTGATTACAATAGAAAATTTGATCTTCGCCAATTTTACTGGTCGTTGCCTCGTGTTCTATAATAGCCGATTTGTTTTTAACTTCAATGTATGGGAAGGTATGCGCTCCACAATCATTGCCCATCAATAAACTATCACACTGCGAGAAGTTACGGGCATTATCCGCTCTTGAACTCACTTGAACCAATCCTCTATAAGAATTTTGAGATCTCCCTGCAGAAATACCTTTGGAAATAATGGTCGATTTGGTGTTCTTCCCTAAATGGATCATTTTCGTTCCGGTATCTGCCTGTTGGTGATTGTTAGTGACTGCAATAGAATAAAATTCGCCTACAGAATTATCACCTTTTAAGATACAGCTAGGATATTTCCATGTAATTGCTGAACCTGTTTCCACTTGAGTCCATGAAATTTTTGCGTTTTTCTCGCACAAGCCTCTTTTGGTTACGAAATTATACACACCACCTTTTCCTTCTGCATTTCCTGGGAACCAGTTTTGAACGGTAGAATATTTAATCTCCGCATCATCCATAGCAATCAATTCTACCACGGCAGCATGCAATTGGTTTTCGTCCCTACTTGGAGCCGTACACCCTTCCAGATAACTAACATAGCTCCCTTCATCAGCAATCACAAGGGTTCTTTCAAATTGCCCCGTATTGGCTTGGTTAATTCTGAAATAAGTTGATAATTCCATTGGGCAACGCACGCCTTTTGGAATGTAGCAGAAACTACCATCACTAAACACAGCTGAATTTAAGGCCGCATAGAAATTATCCTTCTGTGGCACTACAGTACCAATATATTTCTTGACCAATTCTGGGTGCTCTTTTATGGCTTCACTTATAGAGCAGAATATAATCCCTTTTTCATTCAAGGTTTTCTTGAAAGTGGTGGCTACTGAAACAGAGTCAATCACCACGTCCATGGCAACCCCTGCAAGCGCTTTTTGCTCATCAAGAGAAATTCCGAGTTTTTTGAAAGTTTCCAACAATTCTGGATCTACCTCATCCAAACTATCGTATTTGGGTTTTGTATTTGGGGCAGAATAGTAAGAGATAGCTTGAAAATCTGGTTTAACGTAGTTAACGTTTGCCCATTCTGGCTCAAGCATATCTTTCCAGGCACGGAATGCTTCCAAACGCCAGTCTGTCATCCATTGTGGTTCTTCTTTTTTCAATGAGATGGCACGTACCACATCTTCATCTAAACCAATTGGAAACGTATCTGACTCCATATCCGTGTAAAAACCATATTCGTATTCCTTGGTTTTTAATTCTTCTCTTAAGTCGTCTTCTGTGTATTTCGTCATGTCATTTTCATTAATTATTCAACTTCTTTCATTTTTGAAAGATTGGGATGTTTTTAAAGGGAGAATGATTCTCCACATCCACAGGTACGATTGGCATTGGGGTTGTTAAATACAAAACCCGCACCGTTCAAGCCTCCAGAATATTCTAGAGTTGTACCAATGAGGTATAAAAAACTTTTTTTGTCGACAATAATTCTCACGCCATTATCTTCAAAAACTTTATCCTCATGTTCTTGTGATTTGTCAAACTTTAAATCATAAGATAAACCCGAACAACCACCACTTTTTACACCAACGCGTATAAAGTCAGTTGACGAGTTAAAGCCATCTTCAGTCATCAATTCAATGACCTTCTTTTTAGCTGATTCAGATACTTTTATCATGCGTTATATAGATTATTTCTAAATAGACCACAAATATACAACTTAAGAAGTGTTTTACCATACAACCTTGCATTATATTAGCAAATGGCACCATAGGAAATTGCACATAGCGATTATCATAATTTTCTTATAAAAACTCGTGTTTTACTGGGCTTATTAATAAATTTGCAATTATGATAGAAGATAAAAACCAACAACGAACGTCTTTGGCTGACTTGGGTGAATTTGGCCTTATTGACCACTTGACCAAACACATAGAAATTACACAAAAATCTACCGTGAAAGGAATTGGTGATGATGCCGCTGTTTTAGATTTCAAATCGAAACAAGTTGTGGTCAGCACCGACCTATTGGTAGAGCACGTACATTTTGATTTGAGCTATATGCCGCTTAAGCATTTGGGCTATAAAGCAATTATGGTGAACTTATCTGATATCTATGCCATGAATGCTTCTGCCACGCAAGTAACGGTATCCATTGCCGTGTCTAACAGATTTCCATTAGAAGCTATTGAAGAGCTTTATACAGGTTTTGAAGCAGCAGCTAAATTGTATAATGTAGATATTGTTGGCGGGGACACTACGTCTTCAACTACCGGACTGATCATTTCAGTGACCGCCATAGGAGAAGTGAACCAAAAAGATGTCGTGTACAGAAACGGTGCAAAGCCAAATGATTTGCTTGTTGTAAGTGGCGACTTGGGAGCGGCCTACATGGGCTTTCAAGTATTGCAAAGAGAAAAGGAAGTGTTTAAGGTGAATCCGAATAACCAGCCTGATTTAGACCCGTATACATATATAGTTGAAAGACAATTAAAACCTGAAGCTCGTAAGGATATCGTGAAGTTGCTCAAGGATTTAAAAGTGAAACCAACATCTATGATTGATATTAGTGATGGGTTGTCGTCAGAAATTATTCATTTGTGCAAACAGAGCAATGTGGGTGCAGAGTTATATGAAAATAAAATTCCGTTAGACCCCCAAGTTATTTCCACGTGTGAGGAATTTAATGTGGATAGTACGACCATTGCACTAAATGGCGGAGAAGATTATGAATTGCTCATGACCATTTCTCAAGACGATTTTCCGAAAATTAAAGGCAACCCAAACCTTACGGTTATAGGGTATATTACGGAAAAGGAAAGAGGCATGCATTTAGTAACGCGTGGTGAAACCCTAGTGCCGATAATTGCTAAGGGATGGAACGCCCTGAAGGATCAGTAGACATTTTTTTTTAGTTTTCTGCGTTTATTGTAGAGCGATTTTAATGCTTCATTAATTTCACGCCTTTTGTCTGTCAATGGGATCAAGTCTCCTTGATCGCTGGTAGTGTATTGTTTACCACAATGCGAACAGGTGTACTCCTTAACGAACTTTGTAATTTCGTCTTTTATAATAAAATTGTGATTGAATAATCGGCAATATAAATTTTTCAAAACTCCATTTTTTATAACTTCCCACATAGTAATCAAAACGAAGTAAATTCGAAAAGATTATATGTTAAGATTGTACTAAAATGGTCAGCAGATTGTTTATTTACCAACTCTCTATCTTCAATATCCGCAACACACTTTAAATGCGCACATTACTATGCAATACTATTACAAAAAACACTTTTTGACCGGCTCAGTAAATGATAAAAAGAAACGGAATGTTTAACCTGGTCAAGATGTTAATACATGCTCACGAGTACGCTCTAATCTACGTACGTACATCGTTTCTAAAATGGAATTGACTTCCCGAAATTTTGGAGTTAGTTCGGTCAAATCGCCATCACTATTAGTTGTTAATTCTTTTTTGCAACACTTACATGTATATTCTTTAACATGTGAAGTAACGTTTTTAGAGACTTCATAATTATGACCAAATAGGTTACAATAAAGTTTCATTGGGGCCGGTGAACGTTTGGTTTTTTTCATGGTTGTCTGGTTAGAGAAGACTAACTTAAGATAAAAAAATCATATTTAACGTCAAATAACACTATTATTCGACAAACTGTAATAAATTGTAAGTTAATTCGTTATTATTTTCAATATGCGACATATGTCCGTCGGGAAAATCAATAATCTTAATTTTTAACTTCTCCAATTCCGTACGTACAATATGATATTCTAACACAGGGTCTTTTTGTCCTAATATTACCAAGTTTTGGGGATTCAATCGTTTCAACACCTCGCTACGGTCCTTTCTTACTTTCATACCTTCTAGCGCTGCTATTATACCTTGAATTGGCAATGCATTAGCAATCAGCTTTATAGTCTCAATTTCTCCGCCAAACCGTTCTCTTGTTGTTGGACTAAATAGATTTACTATAGACATGCTGATAAAATTTTTATGATTGTACTTAACTGCAGCTATCGCACGATCTCTATTTATTTGCCGCTCTGGGGAGTCGGCAAATGGAGAGGAATTCATCAAACACAATTTCCTTACCTTATCTGGATATTTATCGGCAAGCGCCAAGGCAACATAGCCACCCATAGAATGTCCTATAACCACAGATTTTTCAATGTGTAAATGCTCCATAACGAATTTCACAACGTTTGCCATCATCTCCATTGTATGAATGTACCCTAAACAACCCGTGCCTCCGTGACCCAGTAAATCTATGGTGATGACCTGATGGTTTTCGGCCAATTTCGGAATGAGGTTTTCCCACATTAATGAGGTTTCTAGAAAGCCATGAAGCAACACCACCGGTGTACCATGACCATAATCCTGATAAAAAACAGGGATGTCTTTGTATTCTAATATCATATTTAATCTATATTCGGCAAATATATGTTTTAGTCTTTAGTTAACCTTAAGGTGTTGGCTATCAAAATAAGATGATATATTATGAATAAGACCAAAGATGTTTTTATAACAGGGTTCGCATTGTTTTCAATGTTTTTTGGAGCCGGCAACTTAATATTGCCCCCATTTTTAGGGTTTAAAGCTGGAGAAACTTGGTTGATGGTTACCATCGGTTTTGTTATTACAGCAGTAATAATACCAATTCTAGGAATCGTAGCGCACGCCAAATTGCAAGGCACCATGTACGATTTTGGAAAAAAAGTCTCACCTGTTTTCAGTGTCATCTATTGTTTTACCGTGTATGGCATCTGCTTATTACTTCCTGGCCCGAGAACAGCTTCTGTAACACATGAAATGGCTATTGCACCTTTTTTCAATACGAGCAGCCTCTTAACCAGTACCATCTATTTTATTTTGGTGTTTATTTTTGTGATGAATCGCTCGCAAGTATTAGACTTATTGGGCAAATACCTGACACCTATTATTATAATCATATTGTTGGCCATTATCGGGATTGCTGTGTTTTCGGCGCCGGGCGTAGTCCAACCCACACATTTTAACACACCATTGGTTGATGGTATTTTAGAAGGTTATCAAACCTTTGACGCTATTGCTGCAATGGTTGTTGGCGCGGTGTTGATCATCTCCATAAATTTAAAAAATTCCAGTCCCACTGCAGATAAACAAAGACTCATTTTTAAAGCGGGATTAGTGGCAGGTGTCGGACTATTCATTATTTATACAGGACTTGTATTAATTGGATCGTTACACAATTCAGAATTCCCAGAAGATGTGTCGAGATCAGCGTTACTACTAGGTTTAGGAACGAAAACCTTAGGAACAGCTGGCACTAGCTTGCTAAGTATTTTAATTGCTTTGGCGTGTTTTACCACCGCCGTGGGAATTGTAACTGGTACTGCCGATTATTTAAAGGGTTTATTTCATAATTCCAAAACCGTATATACCATTACTGCAATTATTGGAAGTGTATTGGGCATTGTTATTGGTCAATTTGATGTAAAATTCATCATAGATGTGGCCATTCCGGCCTTGATGTTTATCTATCCAATTACCATTATATTAATACTATTAAATGTAATCCCTGAAAATTGGGCTTCAGTGTTGGTTTTTAGAGGCACGGTAATTACGGCCTTTATCTTTAGCATTCCTGATTTCTTGAAGATTCTGATGCCCTCAGAGGGTTTAAATGCGATTATTGATACCATTCCTTTAGGTCACTATAATTTAGGATGGATTTTCCCATCACTAATCACATTCGTCCTGCTCAATCTGTATACTCGTTTTAATCCTTCAACCGCTTCATAACAGAAAAGGCTCTGTCCACGACGTCATCTTCTACTAAAATTGTAAATTCATTGGTGGTGGATACTACTTCGTAGAGTGCAATGCCTTCCCAAGCCAAGCGTTTGAATATTTGATAATAGAGTCCGGTAACCTTACTATTATCTGAAGGCAAACTGATGGTAATTGCTGATAGATCGGCCTTCTCTCCTAATAAAAGCTCAAATTGAAAACTTTTAAGGACATTATGTTTTTGGGAGGATGATATAATGATGTTGCTTTCGTAAATACCACGTGTAAATGCATAAAACACATTGGAAAGCCCGTCCATATCTCGCATTATTTTTGAATGGCTATGGATTAAGGTTTTTGAATTTTGAAACGTAAAATCGGTAAGATTTGACCGTACGGTAATATCTCCCAAATGCTGAATAACCCGCTTAAGCTTTAATGAACTTCCTAAATCAACCGGAGCTTGATAACGTCTCAGTGCCATCATAATGGCACCAGATTTCACAGGTTTTCTGAGCATCTCTCCAATTGGCGCTACCAACTCTTCCGCTAAAGCCGAATAATTAATAATTCCTCTGGACAACGCCTCTTCCAAAAAAGGCTGGGCAATTAAAATTTCTTGCACACACGCCGCAATAGTTCTCATTTGTTAATTATATAACATTTTGTGTAAAATTAGTCAAAATTTTTAATTCTTATTGCCTAGAGGCGTATTACCTCTACCTTCGTGCGCTTAATACATTATAATTATGCTTGTTTTAAAATTTGGAGGAACATCTGTCGGGTCAATTGAAAACATGACCAATGTTAAAAACATCATTAATGATGGCCAACGTAAAGTGGTGGTTTTATCTGCAATGTCAGGAACTACCAACACCTTGGTAACAATTTCAGAATGCATAAAGTTTAAGGAGATTGAAAATGCCTTAGAACTCATCTCTGATTTGCATACCACGTATAAGCATACGGTGGGAAAATTGATTCACAACGAAGCGCTGAAAACTGAAGTAGAGACTTATGTGCAATCGATATTTGATACGCTTAAGGATGACACCAACGCCATTTACTCACCATTATTAGCCAATAAAATTGTTGCTCAAGGCGAATTGTTATCCACATTTATCTTTAGTCGTTTTTTAAAGCAAGAAGGTCTAAATGCGTGCTTATTGCCTGCTTTGGAATTTATGCGGATTGATAAATTTAATGAACCTGACAATTTTTATATCCGTCAGAATTTTAACCGCATCATCGAAGAGCGCCCTGATGCGGACATTTATATCACCCAAGGATTTATCTGCCTAGATGCTGATGGCAATATTGCCAACTTACAACGTGGCGGAAGTGATTATACGGCTACCATTATTGGCGCTGCCTTACAGGCTACCGAAGTACAAATCTGGACTGATATTGACGGTTTCCATAATAATGATCCGCGCTTTGTACCAGACACACATGCCATTTCAAATTTATCATTTGATGAAGCAGCGGAGTTGGCGTATTTTGGTGCTAAAATTTTACATCCACAAACTGTAATGCCAGTAAGGGAATTGGATATTCCGGTACGCTTAAAAAACACGATGTCACCATCATCTCACGGCACATTAATCACTAATGCTATTCATGGCGAAGGCATTAAAGCCGTTGCAGCCAAAGATGGCATTACAGCTATTAAAATTAAATCGGCCCGCATGCTTCTTGCTCACGGATTCTTGAAAAAAATATTCGAAATATTTGAGAAGTATGAGACGTCTATTGACATGATTACAACTTCTGAAATTGCAGTGTCTCTTACTATTGACGATACCAAACACCTTTCAGAAATTATTGTAGAGTTAGAAAAATTTGCCTCGGTAGAAGTAGACGCATATAGAACTATTGTATGTTTGGTAGGAAATCAGATTGTCTACCATCCTGATACACCAAAATTATTCCAAATTCTGCAAGACGTCAATGTAAGAATGATTTCTTATGGCGGTAGCAATAACAATATATCATTGCTGATCAATACGAGTGATAAGGTTGAAACCTTAAGAAAGCTTAACCGCTATGTCTTCGACTTGGTGCCTGCATAATGCAGTTGCCGTTTAAAAATAAAAAAAGCACTTTTACAAGTGCCTTTTTTTTATGTTAGGAATTCATGATATCTTCAATTTCATCTGCTTCAATAGGAATATTACCCATCAAGTTAAACGGCTCGCCTGTTTTTTGGATGACCAAATCATCTTCCAAACGCACTCCGAAACCTTCTTCAGGAATATAAATACCTGGCTCTACAGTAAAGACCATGTTTTCTTGCATTGGTTCAGTTAAAATACCATAATCATGTGTATCCAAACCAATATTGTGGCTCGTACCATGCATAAAGTATTTTTTGTACGCTGGCCAATCTTTATTTTCATTTTGAACATCAGCTTTGTCAAGTAATTTAAGACCCAATAATTCTGAGGTCATCATATCACCAACTTCTTTGTGGTATTCCGCCCAATCTGTACCTGGCACCAATAATTTAGAGGCCTCTTTTTTAACATGATTGACTGCATTATATACGTCCTTCTGACGTTTTGAAAATCTTCCGCCTACTGGGATTGTTCGTGTCATATCACTCGCATAATTTGCATATTCTGCACCCACATCCAAAAGAATCAAATCGCCGTTTTTACATTGTTGGTTATTGACTACATAATGCAACACATTCGCATTGTTACCAGCAGCAATAATTGGTGTATAGGCAAAGCCCTTAGAGCGGTTACGTAAGAACTCGTGCATCAATTCAGCTTCAATCTCATATTCCCAAACTCCAGGTTTAACAAAACTCAACAATCTTCTAAAGCCTTTTTCAGTAATATTACAGGCTTTTTGCATCAAATCAATCTCAATTGGATCTTTTACAGAGCGTAAACGCTGTAG
This sequence comes from Gelidibacter sediminis, assembly GCF_004364975.1. Taxonomy (GTDB): domain Bacteria; phylum Bacteroidota; class Bacteroidia; order Flavobacteriales; family Flavobacteriaceae; genus Gelidibacter; species Gelidibacter sediminis. Next base: position 886,578 of record NZ_SOBW01000007.1, read on the forward strand.
GATTGGATTACTCTTGGCAACAGAATGTGCAGGATATTTTTCCTTTAACCATTTTGTATATCGGTCTTCACGAGTTTCAGTTTCTACATTGGCACGGTAATGCTCATTAGTATTGATATAAACGGTGTCGCATTGCGTCATCAATTCAAACATAACTTTCTCCATGTCTTTCAACCAATACACGGTTTTGACCCCAGAGGTTTCAAAGGCCGCTTCTTTGGTTAGTTTTTCACCTTCCCAGACTGCAATATGATCATTGGTTTCTTTTAAGAATAAAATTTCGCGATGGTTCTCTTTTGGAGCATCAGGAAACAGCACTAAAATACTCTCTTCCTGATCTACGCCGCTTAAGTAAAAAATATCGCGGTGTTGTTGAAAGGGCATGGTGCTATCAGCACTAATTGGATAAATATCATTAGAGTTAAAAACCGCTAAACTACTGGGTTTCATTTGAGCCATAAAGTTTTTTCGGTTCTTTATAAAAAGGGTGCGGTCTATTTGATCGTATTTCATAATGTGAAGTTTTTTCAAAATTACAGTTTTAGTATTGCTTAAAAAAATCTAAGGCAGCTTTATGAATTTTTTAACCGTAAATAATACCAAAACCTAAACATATTTGTAATGTACCTAAAATTCGTTTTCGATATACGTAATCAGATTTTCAAAATTGTCTGAATAAGAATACATTTTTTTCTCTATCTTTCTAAAAGATTTAAAATGCCCTCAAATTGAAATTCTATCATAAGTGTAGAATTTCGTCCGTGCAACACTTACGCTCTAACGATAGCTAAATTATATGCTCAAATCCGCTTTGCTCTTCTGTCTTTTACTTTGGACATCTTACAGTTTTTCACAAGACAACAATGACTTGAAAATTTTCTTTGACTGCAACACCTGTGATCTCACTTACATTAAACAAAATCTTACCATGGTAGAATTTGTAAGAGACCAGAATTACGCTGAGGTCCATTTATTTTTTACGCGTCAAACTAATGGCAGTGGAGGCAGTGAATATGTAATTGATTTTATAGGTCAAAAAAACTTTAAAGACCTTCAAGATCAAATTAAGTTTTCTACAGATTCAGATATGACCAGTGATGATGTGCGCTCAAAAATTTTGAAGTTTGTAAAACTAGGGTTGGTCAGATATTGGGTAAAAAAAGGTAGTACCAAGGACATTTCAGTGACGATTGCAAAACCTGAAGAGGGTGAGACAACCAAAGACAGCATTAGTGATCCGTGGGATTATTGGGTGTTTGGAACGGACATATTTGGGTATTTTAGTGGAGAAGAATCCAGCAAATTTAGCAGTTTTAGTGTCAATGTAACCTCAAAACGGGTAACGGAAGCTAATAAATTTTCCTTTAGAGCCGGTTTTAGTGAGAATCAATCTACTTTTAGTTTTGACGGCACTGACATTATCTCCAAGCGTAATTCAAAATATCTGTATATCAGTGATATCATCAGCATCAGCGACCATTGGTCTACAGGGGCGTTCGCTAACATAGGATCCTCAATGTATAGCAACAAAGAATTTTATTGGGAGTTTAAACCTGCCATAGAATACAATTTTTTCAACTATTCTGTATCTGCCAAGAAACAATTGGCCCTCACCTATTCCAATGGCATTGTTTACAACAACTATATTCAGCGGTCTGTTTATGCCAAAGAAAATGAATACCTGTGGGAACATGAATTGAAATTGGGCGGTAGTGTCAATCAGAAATGGGGAAATATCTATGGTGAAGCTTCATTTGAACAGTATTTGCACGACACAAGTTTAAATGCGCTGACCTTTTATTTAGGCACAAGTATCCGATTGTTTAAGGGGCTCAATTTTAATTTGAGCGGCAATTACAGCATTACTAGAAATCAAATTAATCTCCCAGCGGGTGACGTGTCTCTAGAAGAACTCTTGCTACAACAACAGCAATTGCAATCTGGATATAATTATTATTTTAACGTTGGCTTGAGTTACTCCTTTGGTTCTATATACAATACGATTGTAAATCCGCGCTTTAATTTTTAATTAAAATCATTCCAAATAAGTAGAAATAATTCTATTTTTTGGCTTTCAATCGATTGAAGTGTATCTTTGCCTAACATTAAACTAACCTTCAAAAGATGAGCGGAATTTTAAATTCTTCAATTGGAAGAAAGTTTGCCATGGCGCTTTCAGCATTCTTCCTCATGATTTTTCTTGTACAACATTTTGCAATTAATATCCTATCAGTATTCAGTGCGGATACGTTTAACGAGGCGTCTCACTTTATGGGAACCTTTTGGGTAGTGCAATATATATTTCAACCCATCTTAATTTTAGGAGTTATTTTTCATTTTGTAATGGGAATGATTTTAGAAATAAGAAATAGAAACGCAAGAAAAATAGCGTATGTTAAAAACAATGGTAATGCCAATTCTACCTGGATGAGCAGAAACATGATTTGGACCGGTGGTGTAATTTTATTGTTCCTCGGACTTCATTTTTACGACTTTTGGCTGCCAGAAATCAACACCAAATTTATTGAAGGCGACATGAGTGGTACGCTAGCAAACGGCGAATATCGTTATTTTGAAGAATTGCAGCACAAGTTTGTAGACGTATGGCGTGTGGCGCTTTACTGTCTTGCCTTTGTGTTTTTAGCACTACACTTATTACACGGGTTCAGTTCCGCATTTCAATCGGTTGGAGCCAACAATAAATATACAAGAGGATTAAGAGGATTTGGTAAAGCTTATGCAATCATTATCCCATTAGGATTTATTTTTATCGCACTTTATCATCATTTTAATCACTAAAAAATATCTATTATGGCTTTAGATTCAAAAATACCTGAAGGCCCACTGGCAGATAAGTGGACCAACTATAAAAACAACATTAACCTTGTCAACCCAGCCAACAAACGCAACATAGATGTAATTGTTGTTGGTACAGGATTGGCTGGAGGTTCTGCCGCTGCAACTTTAGCAGAATTAGGCTATAACGTAAAAGCATTTTGTTTTCAGGATTCACCGCGTCGTGCACACTCTATTGCTGCACAAGGTGGTATCAATGCTGCAAAAAACTATCAAGGTGATGGCGATTCTACTTACCGCTTATTTTATGATACTGTAAAAGGAGGCGATTACCGTTCTCGTGAAGCTAACGTATACCGTTTGGCAGAAGTATCAGCAAATATTATTGACCAATGTGTGGCCCAAGGAGTTCCTTTTGCACGTGAATACGGTGGTTTATTAGACAACCGTTCGTTTGGTGGCGTTTTGGTATCAAGAACCTTTTATGCTGCAGGTCAAACAGGACAACAATTATTATTGGGTGCCTATTCTGCCATGAATCGTCAAATTGGTCGTGGTAAAATCAAAATGTACAACCGTCATGAAATGTTAGACGTTGTAGTTGTTGATGGAAAAGCGCGAGGCATTATCGCAAGAAATTTAGTTACTGGAGAAATTGAACGTCATTCAGCCCATGCGGTTGTATTGGGAACTGGAGGTTACGGAAACGTATTCTTCTTATCTACCAACGCCATGGGAAGCAATGTAACCGCAGCTTGGAAAGCACATAAACGTGGTGCCTTCTTTGCAAATCCATGCTATACACAAATTCACCCAACCTGTATTCCAGTTTCTGGAGATCACCAGTCTAAATTAACTTTGATGTCTGAATCGCTTCGTAATGACGGACGTATTTGGGTGCCAAAAAATATGGAAGATGTTCTTGCCATCAGAGAAGGGAAATTAAAACCAACAGCAATTCCTGAAGAAAATAGAGATTACTATTTAGAACGTCGTTACCCAGCATTTGGTAACTTGGTACCTCGTGATGTGGCCTCCCGTGCCGCAAAAGAACGTTGCGATGCAGGATATGGTGTCAACAAAACAGGCGAAGCTGTGTATCTGGATTTCGCCTCAGCTATTGAAAGATACGGAAAAGAGCAAGCTACCGTAAGACATTTAGATGTTGATGATAAAGCGCTTGTTAAAAAATTGGGTCAAGAAGTTATCAGAGAAAAATATGGTAACCTTTTCCAGATGTACGAAAAAATTGTAGATCAAAATCCGTATGAAATGCCAATGATGATTTACCCTGCGGTACATTACACCATGGGCGGACTTTGGGTAGATTACAATTTGATGACTAATGTTCCTGGGCTTTATTCTATAGGAGAGGCCAACTTCTCTGACCACGGCGCAAACCGTCTTGGTGCTTCTGCACTGATGCAAGGTTTAGCCGATGGTTATTTCGTATTGCCATATACAATTGGCGATTATCTATCCAAAGATATTCGTACAGGAAAAATACCTACAAATACACCTGAATTTGATCAGGCAGAGAACAACGTTAAAGACAGTTTAGATCACTTAATCAATAATAAAGGAACACATTCTGTTGATCATTTTCATAAACGACTTGGAAAAATCATGTGGAACAAATGTGGAATGGCTCGTAACGCACAAGGCTTACAAGAAGCTATTGTGGAAATTGCAGAGCTTCGTAAAGAATTCTGGAGAGATGTTAGAGTTCCTGGAACGCAAAACGAGTATAACGAGGAATTGGCAAAAGCAATGCGTGTTGCTGATTACCTCGAATTAGGTGAATTATTTGCGAAAGACGCTTTACATAGAGAAGAATCTGCTGGCGGACATTTTAGAGAAGAGTACCAAACAGAAGAAGGTGAAGCATTAAGACGCCCAGAATTTCAATATGTTGCGGCATGGGAATTTAAAGGTGAGCCAAAAGAGGCTATTCTTCATAAGGAAGAATTGAAGTACGAGAATATTGAAGTGAAAGAGAGAAGTTATAAATAAGAAGTAACGTTATGAAATTAACCTTAAAAATATGGCGTCAAAAAAACGCTGACACCAAAGGAAAACTAGTCGATTACCAAATTGACGGTATTGAAGGCGATATGTCTTTCCTTGAAATGTTAGACGTTTTAAATGAACAACTCATTAATAAAGGCGAAGAACCTGTAGCATTTGATCATGATTGTCGTGAAGGTATTTGCGGTACTTGCTCATTATATATTAACGGAGAAGCCCATGGACCAGATCGCTTAATAACTACTTGTCAATTGCATATGCGAATGTTCAATGATGGAGACACCATCCATATTGAACCATTTAGAGCAACCGCTTTTCCGGTCATTAAAGATTTGGTTGTAGACCGCAGTTCTTTTGACCGTATTCAACACGCTGGTGGATTTATATCAGTAAATACTTCCGGAAACACAATAGACGCCAATGCTATTCCAGTAAATAAACATGATGCTGATACGGCATTTGAATCTGCAACCTGTATTGGTTGTGGTGCATGTGTTGCAAGTTGTAAAAACTCATCTGCAATGTTGTTTGTTGGCGCTAAAGTCTCCCAGTTTGCGTTATTGCCACAAGGTAAAATTGAGGCTACAGAACGTGTTTTAAACATGGTAAAGCAAATGGACGAAGAAGGTTTTGGTAACTGTACCAATACTGGAGCATGTGAGGTAGAATGCCCTAAAGGCATCTCGCTGGAAAATATAGCCCGTTTAAACCGCGAATATTTAGCTGCAGAGTTAAAAGGATAACGTTATAGTACACTTCCAAAATTGGAAGTCATTGATATCAAATAAAATCCCAATGCTTTATTGGGATTTTTTAGTACCTTATATTTTAAACCACCCTATTATGATGCACAAAACGTGCCTTACAATTTTCGTATTGTTGTGTTACACAACACTTATTAAAGCTCAGGTTACCGAGCAACAGATCAACATTGAACAGCACTACAGTTTTAACCCTGACAGTTTAATTCATCACATTAAGACCTTATCTTCCGATGCTTTTGAAGGTAGACGTACAGGAACTGCCGGTGCTGAAAAAGCGAAACAATACATCATCAACAAATTCAGAAGCTTAAATGTTACCCCTTTAATTCAAGATTATCAACAACCATTTACGTTCACAACAAGAGGCAAGACCTATAAAGCAATCAATGTTTTAGGATTGATTAAAGGTTCAAAGAAGCCGGAAGAATACATCGTTATCAGTGCGCATTACGATCATGAAGGCATCCAAAACAACCAAATTTATAATGGTGCCGATGATGATGCATCAGGTGTTGCTGCACTTTTTGCATTTGCCGAATATTTTGAGAATCATCTACCAACACATTCTGTAATTTTAGCCGCTTTTGATGCAGAAGAATTAGGTATTTCAGGCTCGCATTATTACGTGAACAATTCAATCGTGCCTTTAAATAAAATTAAACTCAATATCAATATGGACATGATCAGTCGGAATGATAAAAACGAATTATATGCCGTCGGAACAGCTTATAACACTGCCTTAAAATCGGTTATTTCCAATTATAAAAGTGCAACAGATTTAACGCTGCTAATGGGGCATGATGGTCAAGATGGGAAACAGAATTGGACCCACGCTTCAGACCATGCGCCGTTTCATAAAAAGAAGATTCCATTTTTATACTTTGGCGTAGAAGACCACAAAGACTACCATAAACCTTCGGACACTTTTGAAAACATTCATCCGGAATTTTACAAAAATGCCGTTAAGGCTATAATTTCAATTTTCGGCACAGTAGATGCCATGCAATTATAGATAAAAATTTTTATATGGATAATCCAAACCATTATTACCAGCAAAATATAGAACGTTATCAGGCTGAAGCAAGTGCATTGCACAAAAAAACAACCTTGTTAAGCACGTTACGTATAGTGGTATTTTTGCTGACCGCAATTGGGATCTATATGACCTTTTCCAACTGGAAAATAGCAGCAGGAATCGCATTTGTGGGCATACTAATCTTTGTTTTCCTTTTGTCCCGATATACTGATGTAAAAGCCCAAAGACAGCTTAATAAAGCCTTGATCGCTATTAACCAAACAGAAATTGACATTAGTAAAGGCAGCTTTCACGATAGAAATCAAGGGTTAACCTATCAAGATCCTTTACACTATTATAGTTTAGATATCGATTTATTTGGACGTGGTTCCTTCTTTCAATTTATCAATAGAACCGTTATTGATGAGGGTACTGAAAAATTAGCGAAAGCTTTAACAGCAAACGTGGTGGATGGTATTGAACAACGCCAGGAAGCCATTAAAGAACTGGCCTCAAAACCGGAATGGCGTCAATTATATTCCGCAACAGCAAGTTTAATTAAAGTTGAAACTCCAGCGCAAACGATTATCACTTGGCTAAAGAACCACAACATGTTCCTGCCAAAAGCGATGAAATGGATTCCGATGGCGTTTCTTGGGGGTACGATTACGCTATTTGCATTGTTCTTTTTTGCAATTCTCGGTCCTAATTTTTTAGGATATTGGCTTTTCTTTGGATTAGGGATTACAGCAATTTACGTTAAAAGGATTAATGAATTATCTGTACACACCGGAAAGGTGAAGGACACTTTTAAGCAATACACCTTACTTCTGAATCAAATCGAAAATGAAACCTTCACCTCAGAATTACTAAAAGCAAAGCAAAAACAAATTCAATCTGAAGCACAGCAGGCATCATTAATTTTTAATAAATTCTCCAAGGCCTTAGATGCGTTGGATAATAGAAATAACTTCATCTCTGCTATTTTTGGAAACGGTTATTTCATATCGGATTTAAAAAACAGTTATAAAGTAGAACAGTGGCTAAAAGACTATAAAGACAAGGTAGAAGATTGGTTTGAAGTCGTGTCGTTCTTTGATGCCTACAACAGTTTAGGGAATTATGCATTTAACCATCCACAGTATGTGTTTCCATCAATTACAAATGGCAAGAACGTCATCAATGCAATTGGTTTAGGTCATCCGTTACTCAAAACCGAAAAGCGTGTAGATAATGATCTTGTTATTGAAAACGAGCAGTTCTTTATTGTTACAGGGGCTAATATGGCCGGAAAAAGCATCTTTTTGAGAACGGTTTCATTTCATATCGTAATGGCAAATGTTGGACTACCAGTATGTGCTACGTCCAGCAATTACAATCCCGTAAAACTCATTACAAGCATGCGTACAAGCGATTCATTAACCGATGATAGTTCCTATTTCTTTTCAGAACTTACGCGCTTAAAATTTATTGTAGACGCTATTCAAGAAGAATCCTATTTTATCATCTTAGATGAAATATTAAAAGGCACCAACAGCACTGATAAAGCGATAGGCTCACGAAAGTTTGTAGAGAAACTTGTGGCTTCCAATGCTACAGGAATCATCGCAACACATGATTTAAGCCTGTGTGACATCGAGAGTGAACTTGAAGACGTAAAAAATTATTATTTTGACGCTGAAATTATTGATGATGAATTGCACTTTGACTATACCTTTAAGAATGGCGTGTGCAAAAATATGAATGCGAGTTTCCTGTTGAAAAAGATGCAGATTGTATAATTACATAAAACTTTATAAGTTTTAAATTTTGTGAGGTCTAATCTGAAACTAAAAAACCCTTTCTGAAAACAGAAAGGGTTTTTTGATATCTAAAAGAAACTGCGAAAATTAAACCTCAAACGGTTCAATTGACACATAAGACTTGTTGTCTTTTTTCTTTGTAAACTTGACTAGACCATCAACTTGTGCATGCAAAGTATGATCTTTTCCACCATACACATTTTCACCTGGGTGATGTGTATAGCCCCTTTGTCTTACGATGATATTTCCAGCAACAGCAGCTTGACCTCCAAATATCTTCACACCTAAGCGTTTCGATTCTGATTCTCTACCGTTTTTCGAACTACCAACTCCTTTTTTATGAGCCATTGTCTTAAGGTTTTAATTTGTTATACTTAATGAGTTGAATTATTTTTCAACGCCACCATCTAATTTTTCCTGATAAACTTGCAATTCATCCCACTTACCATCAGCAGCTAATTTTGCTTGCTTTGGCCAAGTGTCTGTTACGATATGAGCCAATCTTGAACTCGCTTCAGTCAAAATTTCACTGATAGCTTCTGGCTTCATGTCAGCTAATTTCGCAAAGGTATCAACACCTGCTGCAATAAGTGCTTCAGCGGCTTTAGGTCCAGCTCCTTCGATTTTTTTCAAATCGTCAGCTTTTCCTGTTGATTTTTTTGCTGCTGCTTTTGGGGCAGCTTTTTCAGCTTTCGCTTCTTTTACCGGCTTTGCTTTTTCAGTTTTCTCAGCTTTTTTAGCTCCTGAAGCAACAATGCTTTCAATAACGATTTCAGTAAGAGCTTGACGGTGTCCGTTTTTCACACGGTAACCTTTACGTCTTTTCTTTTTGAAAACGATAACTTTATCACCTTTAAGGTGACTTAAGACTTTTGCTCCTACAAGAGCTCCGTCTATAGCTGGGGCGCCTAAAGTAATATTATCACCATCACCAATCAAAAGAACATTATCGAAAGACACCGTCTTTCCTTCTTCTGTTGCTAAACGGTGAACAAACACTTTCTGGTCTTTTTCAACTTTGAATTGTTGCCCTGCTATCTCTACAATTGCGTACATAGCGTAACGTTTAAATTAGTTAATTTTTATTATAAAATGGGTGCAAATATACACCTAATTAATTAAACTACAAACGTTTTTTCTTTACAAACAGCAAATAAATTGCCTCACAAAATTCATTACTGCATTGGCTGGATGCTAAAAACACTAATGTCGCTTATAATGTGGACACAAATTTACGTAATTGGAGGGTTATGTGCTATATTAATGAAGCGGAATTGACATGTAACAATAACATTTATAACTCAACTGTCAGCTTTAAACATAGCTTAAAGCGATTTTTTTGAGTTGTGATCTATCAAATGTTCCTGCTGGCCAACTTGCTGACTTTTTTTGAAGATCTGCATAAACATTAAGGTTAAGACAGCCGTAGAAGCCAAGCCCTCCATCAAAATTATGATAATAAGTATGCCTGCACCCTGATTGGTATCATCAAACCATGTTCTTAAAATGGTGTCTGGAAATGTCGGGTCTAGATGAAACATATAAATGGCCATAAACACCACAAAAAACCCTGTTGCAATAAACCCTGTTAACAACCCAGTCTTAAAACCATCTACATAAGTGAATTCTGAATTGAATTTAAATTTATAATATTTTATTGAAAAATAAATTCCCGCCGCCATAAATAGACCGTTGCCCATACGCAACCAAGCATTATTATGTAAATCAAACAATTTTAAAATTAAAAAATAGGCAATTAAACTTGCGGTAATGAACAAGCCATACTTTAATGAAACTGTTAACGATCTGTTCATAGCATAATTAGTTTTATTTTTTACTTACTAAAATTCGTGAAAAATTTTCTATAATCACAATTTTTAAGACTTAATTATGTGCTAAACCGCCTAAAACCCGTATTTTTTTTGCTATTATTGTAACAAATGGTAGTGGGATGCTACTTACATTTTATAATTAATTAACATTAAAAAGAAAACAATGAAAAAATGCTTATTCTCTTTGGCCTCTCTGCTGCTTTTTGGCGTGTTCGCCAACGCTCAACAGGTCGAATTTGAGGAGTTTGATTTAGATAACGGGCTACATGTTATACTTCATCAAGACAACACGGCTCCCGTAGTAATTACTTCAGTAATGTATGATGTAGGTGGAAAGGATTTTGAGCCTAACCGTACCGGTTTTGCACATTTCTTTGAGCATCTTCTATTTGAAGGAACGGAGAATATTGCTCGAGGCGAATGGTTTAACGTTGTCTCTTCAAACGGTGGATCAAACAATGCAAATACCTCTTTAGACAGAACCTATTATTATGAAATATTTCCTTCAAATAATTTAGAATTGGGGTTATGGATGGAATCTGAGCGTTTAATGCATCCAATTATCAATCAAATTGGAGTGGACACACAAAACGAGGTGGTTAAAGAAGAAAAAAGATTGCGTTATGATAATGCACCCTACGGTGGATTTTTAGGCGCAATTGGCGAAAACTTGTTTAAAGTTCATCCTTACAAAGAGAAAAACATTGGAGAAATGGAAGATTTGGACGCCGCTACTTTAGAGGAGTTTCAAGCGTATTTTAAGAAATACTACGTACCAAACAATGCTGTTCTAGTAGTCGCCGGTGATATTGACAAGGCCAAAACCAAAAAAATGGTCAAAGATTATTTTGGAGCTATTCCAAGAGGCGCTGATGTGGTTAGGAATTTCCCAAAAGAAACCCCTATAACTGAAACGATTAAGGCAAAAGCTTACGACAATAATATTCAAATTCCTGCCGTTATTGCAGCCTACCGCACACCAAGTTTTAAAGAGCGCGAATCGTATGTTTTAGATATGATATCCAGTTATTTAAGTGGTGGCAAAAGTTCTGTGCTTTACAAAAAATTGGTAGATGAGAAAAAAATGGCCCTACAAGCTCAGGCCATCAACCTCGGTCAAATGGATTATAGCGTCTTTGCTATCTTAGCATTGCCTTTAGGGGATGTGTCTTTGGATAGTTTATTAAATGAAATGGATGAAGAAATTGCAAAACTACAAACAGAATTGATTTCAGAACGCGATTACCAAAAATTAAAAAATCAATTTGAAAACCGTTATGTCAACTCCAATTCTAGCGTAGCAGGTATTGCCGAAAATTTAGCCACAAACTATTTATTAAAAGGCGATGTCAACCTTATCAATACTGAAATTGAAATTTACCGCTCTATCACAAGGGAGGAAATTAGAGATGTTGCTAAAAAATACTTGAGTCCTAACCAACGTTTGGAGCTAGAATATCTTCCAAAAAAAGATGACCAATAACTAAACCTTTAAACAAACATTGAATCCTATGAAAACTTATATATCAGCGTTCCTAATGTTGTTTTTGATGGCTTTTTCTGTGCACGCACAAATTGACCGTTCTAAACAACCTCAACCCGGACCTGCACCAAAAATTGATTTAAAATCACCACAAGAATTTACTCTTAAAAATGGCATGAAGGTATTGGTTGTAGAAAACCATAAGCTCCCGAGAGTTTCATTTAGTCTTACCATTGATAACAAACCGGAAACAGAGGGCACCAAGGCTGGAGTTTCAAGTCTAGTTGGCGGCATGATGGGTAATGGGACTACCTCTATTTCAAAAGAAAAATTTAATGAAGAAATCGATTTTTTAGGTGCCCGATTAAACTTTAGTTCTTCAGGAGCTTATGCAAGCGCACTTTCACAATATGCTGACCGCATTCTTGAATTAATGGCAGATGCCACAATGCACCCATTGTTAGTTGAAGACGAATTCAACAAAGAGAGAGACAGACTTATTGAAGGATTGAAATCTCAAGAAAAGAGTGTTGAAGCAGTGGCTGGCCGTGTGGGCAACGCCTTATCTTACGGTGTAAAGCATCCTTATGGTGAATTTACAACTATTGAAACTGTAAATAATATCAAATTTGAAGATATCTCAGCGTTTTATGAAGAAAGTTTCAACCCAAACAATGCTTATTTAGTGGTGGTTGGAGATGTGAACTTTAAAAAAATAAAATCGCAAATTGAGAAACGTTTTGGAAATTGGAAAAAAGCTGTTGATGTTCAATCTACTGTTCCTAATGCTATCCCTAATGTGCAATACACTCAAATTAATTTTGTGGATATGCCAAATGCGGTACAATCAAACATTTTATTGACCAACAATGTCAATTTAAAAATGAATGATCCAGACTACCATGCTGTGTTAATCGCTAATAAAATATTAGGGGGTGGATTTTCAAGTTACTTAAACATGAATTTGCGTGAAAAACACGCCTATACGTATGGAGCCCGTTCTGGTGTAGATGCTGACAAGTATGTGGGGCGCTTTACTGCGAGTACAGCTGTAAGAAATATGGTAACTGATAGTGCTGTAGTTCAAACTTTAAAAGAGGTTAATCGTATCAAGTCTGAGCCTGTAAGTGCAGAAGACCTTCGGAATGCCAAAGCAAAGTATGTAGGAGATTTTGTTCTTGCTTTAGAAAGTCCGCAAACAGTGGCTAGGTATGCATTGAACATAAAATTGAACAATTTGCCATCTGACTTTTACGAAACATTTTTACAAAAGATAAATGCCGTTACTGCTGAAGATGTAACGCGAGTTGCCAACACCTACTTTAAACCTGAAAATGCACGTATTGTAGTGGTTGGAAAAGGCTCAGAAGTATTGGAGAACCTCGAAAAAACAGGCATTCCAATTCTTTATTTCGACGCTTTTGCAAATCCGGTAGAAAAACCAAAATTTTCAAAACCAATTCCTGATGGTGTTACAGCCTCAACGGTAATAGACGCTTACTTTAATGCTGTAGGCGGAAAAGAAAAGGCAAAAGCTGTAAAGTCAATATGGACAACTGCTAATGTTACAATTGAAGATGCACCATTTTCTCCTATAGGAGAAATGAAAACAATGATTCCAAATAAGACCTCTTTAGAGATGTCTATTGAAGGTATGGGTGTTATCATGAAACAAAAATTTAACGGCACCACTGGCTACACTGAGCAACAAGGCGTTAAGAGAGATTTAACTGAAGAGCAAATTAATGATCAAAAAGCATCGCATACCATCTTTCCTGAATTATATTTTGAGCCTAGCACTTTATCTTTAGAGAGCATGATCAGTATAAATGGTAGTGATGCTTACAAGATTAAAGTATCTGAAAACGGTAAGGATTCTTTCCGCTACTATGATGCAAAATCAGGATATTTAGTTAGAGTTGAAAAAACAACTGAAGTACAAGGTCAAACATTTACCACAGTAGAAGATTTCGGCAATTACTCACCTGTAAAAGACATGATGTATCCGTACAGCATATCTGTGTCTACAGGACCTCAAGTCGTGAAAATGAACGTCACAAACCACAGAGTTAATGAAGGTGTTACTGAAGCAGATTTCAATTAATTTCAGGACAGTGTTATAAAGAAAGTCTGAAGTCTAAAACTTCAGACTTTTTTTATGCCTAAAGGGCAACCATAATTTTATGAATAACTAGAAGTCAGAGGCAACATTTACATGTTAAATTGCAAATTAAAGAAGGGTACAACGTTATAATTCCTTAATTTTGATGTTCATAAATTTTTGAAAACCATATCTTCTAGAGTTCTAAAAATTATTTTGATGAAAACATTCAAAACACTTCTATTACTTGCTTCGTTAGCACTACTATCTGTAAGTTGCAAAGACAATGCGCAACCGGAAATAAAAACTGTAGAGATGACGCAACCAGAAACAGCTTCTGAAATAAAGTTAGATCCTAATGCCACTTACGCAAAAGCCGAATTTGGAATTGAAGGCATGACGTGCGTTATGGGTTGTGCAAAAACTATTGAAAAAAAGATTGCTAAAATGGAAGGGGTGAAATCTGCTACGGTAGATTTTGACAAACGATTAGCCATGGTTGAATATGATAACGCCAAAGTATCACCAAAAACGCTTGAAGAAGCCGTGGTGTCGGTTTCAGACACTTATAGTGTTAATAACATGAAAAACGTTGAGGCATTTTCAACTGAACATGTTTGTGATGCTGCGTGTACTATGGCAGATTGCCCACACAAAAAGGTGGGAGACCCTACCGCTAACAAAAAATCTTGTGACGCAGATTGCAAAAAAGCCTGTTGCGTTAAAAAAGAGAAAGTATAAGAAAATCTTCTGTTACTTATCTAAAACCACGTTCAGTTGAATTGTAGCCTTCTTACGGTCTCTAGCGCAATTTATAACCTTTTGCTGCCCACCACGGATGTATTTCTATTGCAAGTCGTCCTGCTTTTACCATCGGGTCAGCATTTGCCAAACTATCGGCCATTTTAAACGTGGGAACATTATAAATGGTAATGCCCCTAATTTCGCCTTCATCACCAAAAGGCCCAGAAATATCTGCATAACCCATATCATACATTTTGGTTAAATGCGCCAGGTGCTCTTTCTGTAAACGTTGCGACTCTAATTTATTTTGGTCTCGGTTTGGCCCTGTTTTTAAAAAGGCTATAAAATACTGCTGCATAATTACTGTATCTTTAGTTTTTTCGTCTACGTAATCAAATATCTCGTATCCTTCTGCGAGTAATTCTTTTCGAATTTCTGCTTGGGTTTTAGGCGCAGTTGATATGGAATCTGTCATCTCTGATCCAATTGTAACATCATCTTTATCTATTTTTCTGTACTTTTCGCTACAAGACGTTAAAACGAATAATACGCTAAGTACACATACCATATGTTTCATAAGATTCTATTAATTAATTTATTTTAAGACCAACTTTTAAACGGATGCTTCACTAATTGAGAGTTGAAATATCGGATTTGTCCCGTCACTTCCTCTCCTAGCCAATTTGGTTTTACAATATTTTCAGCAAGATCTTTGAGCTCTACTTCAGCCACGACAAGCCCTGCATTAACTCCAAAAAATTCATCCACTTCAAAGATATGGTCACCAGATTGAATTTCATATCTTATTTTTTCAATCATTCCATCTTCGCACAATGGCAGCAGCGCTTCCGCATCATGTTTAGAAATTTGCTTTTCCCATTCAAAGCGGGAAACACCATCCTGTGATGTTGGGCCTTTAATGGTCAAAAAACCACTATCGCCTTTAAGTCTCACGCGTACGGTCCGTTTTTTGTCAGAGTTCAAAAATGCCTGAATAATACGGGTTTGATTAAGGGCTTCCGACTTATATGCATCAGAAAGGACCAAAAATTTACGTTCTATTTCAATCAATTTGCTCACCTAATTCCTGAATTTTTTTTGACTTAATACGTGCAGTATCATAGTCATTGTTAGCCAACCAAACCATACAACTCGCTATGGTTTCTGGTGCAATAGGCTGGTAGCGTTTTAAATCTCCAAAGCGAAAAATAGGTTTTAAAAAACCCATCAGCAATTTAAAAATATGTTCACCTAATCTAAATTCTTCACGTTCTCCCGTAATTAAAGAGGGTTGCAACAAATAGGTATTAGGAATTTGTAGTGCCAAAACAGCAGCCTCCATACGGCCTTTTGTTCTATTGTAAAATATTCTGCTATTCTTCTTGGCCCCTAAAGCGGAGATGACCAAAAATGTATCAATGCCATTGGATTTACATAGTTTTGCTGCGGCTAAAGGAATACCATAGTCTATTTTAATATAGGTATCCTTATCTGAAGTTTTAGCTTTGGTGGTGCCAATACAGCAATACACCTCATCAGCCTTAAACTTGTTGGCGTAATGCTCCAATTGAAACAAATCTATGATGTATTCTTCCAATTTAGGGTGCTTAATTTCACAACTATTTCTTCCAAAAACAGTCACATGACCATACCGCTCATCGTCTAGGAGCAATTTCAATAAAATGTTCCCGGTCAGTCCAGTTGCCCCTAAAACAATTGCAGTTTTTGCCATCTTTTATAATTTCTGTTCCGCTTAGATGTTATAAATTTACGGCATGCCAAACGATTTACCAATAAGAAAGATCATTCATGTAGATATGGATGCGTTTTACGCATCTGTAGAGCAAATGGACCATCCTGAACTTAAAGGGAAGGCACTAGCAGTTGGTGGCAGCGAAAAACGTGGTGTTGTGGCAGCGGCAAGTTATGAAGCGCGAATATTTGGTATACGGAGTGCCATGAGTGGTATGCAAGCCAAACGCAACTGTCCGGAGTTGATCTTTGTAAAACCCAGATTTGATCGTTATAAAGAGATTTCAAAGCAAATTAGAGCTATTTTTTATGAGTATACAGATTTGGTTGAACCACTTTCCTTAGATGAAGCGTATTTGGATGTCACCGAAAATAAAATTGGCAATCCGAGTGCGTCTATAGTTGCACAAGAAATTAGAGCGCGAATTTTAGAAGAAGTCGGCCTAACCGCATCGGCAGGTATATCCGTGAATAAATTTGTGGCAAAGATTGCCAGCGATTATAATAAGCCTAATGGACAAAAAACAGTAAATCCTGAAGATGTTTTAAAGTTTTTAGAAAATTTGGACATTCGGAAATTCCATGGGGTAGGTAAAGTTACGGCAGATAAGATGTATCAGCTTGGCATATTTACTGGAAAAGATCTAAAGGCAAAACCATTAGCATATCTTGAGGATCAATTTGGTAAATCGGGAAGTTACTATTACAAGCTTGTGAGAGGTATTCATCATAGTGAAGTTAAACCTAATCGGATAAGAAAATCATTAGCCGCCGAACGCACCTTCAACGAAAATTTATCCAGCGAAATTTTTATGCTCGAACGTCTGGATAAAATTGCAACTGAAGTCGCAAAACGATTGGATCAAAGTAAAGTCTCAGGAAAAACCGTTACCCTAAAGATTAAATATAGCGACTTTACACTGCAGACGAGGAGTAAAACCTTGCCGTATTTTATCAATGCAAAAGATATTATTCTTGAAACCGCCAAAGACCTTTTATATCAAGAAAAAATGAGTAATTCCGTTAGGTTGTTGGGGATCTCATTATCCAATTTAAATACGGAAACAAGTACTTCGAAACCTGTGGACCTCAAAGACAAGAGTGTCAGTGTACAATTGAAATTTGGCTTTTAACTGAACTTAGCTTTCTTTCAGTTTAATTTAATTGACCACTACACTAATTTCCGCTTTATATTCAGAAGAAGTAATGGAATCTTTAGCGGTTGGATAAGGTATAATATTAATGAGTTTAATAGATATGGCCTCTACTACAGTATCATTTTGAAATTTAGTATTGGTATGTAGGTTGAAACTTTTGTTGACTTGATTTTTTCTCAATGTAAACGCAGCAGTTGCATTACCTTCCCAAACACAATCCAAGCCTTTGGGACATCTGGAATCATTAAATACTGAATCCAGACAGATACGGACATCACTTTCAGATTTTATAAAGCAGCCATTTACTTTTAATACTATTGAACTCGGTGTAACCAAATCATTACTACCACAGCTAAAACAAAGCAATATTACCAAAGAAATTAATAGCTTCCGTATCATAACAATCCAATTTAAAATATAGATGTATTTAGAGTATAAAGGTTGCGCTACAATCGGTTTAAAAATTACTACTTAAAATCAAAAAACCTCAAAGGCATAATGTCTTTGAGGTGTTATCTATTTGAAAGTCAACCAAAAAGTGATGACTAAAAACTACAACTGGTTATTTCAGTAATCCTTAAGGTATTTACCATTCCTTTTTCTTGTATTGGCATGGCCGCTAAACTTACAAGCATGTCTCCAGGTTCAAGGTACCCTTTATTGCAGGCAATTGCATTAACATCTTCAATAGTTTCATCAGTACTGACAAATTTATCATAGAAAAACGCTTTTACGCCCCACAACAAATTAAGTTGGGTTAAAATACGCTTGTTAGATGTAAACACCAATATATGTGCGCCTGGTCTCCATGCTGAAATTTGGAATGCTGTATACCCACTATTAGTTAAGGTAGAGATCGCACGGGCATTTATCTCATTTGCCATGTTTGCGGCATGATAACAAATTGATTTTGTAATATAACGTTTAGTTCGAATGTGTGGAGGAGACTGTGGCACCTTAATTAAAGGTGAATCTTCAACACTTTTTATAATATTACTCATCTGTTTGATTACCTGCACGGGGTATTGACCAACGGAAGTTTCTCCAGACAGCATCACCGCGTCTGCACCATCCATCACAGAATTGGCTACATCATTTACCTCCGCTCTAGTTGGCGTCAGGCTAGAGATCATGGTCTCCATCATTTGGGTTGCAATAATTACCGGTATCCTTGCTCGCTTGGCACGCAACACTAGTTGTTTCTGAATTAATGGTACTTCTTCTGCAGGAATTTCCACACCCAAATCGCCACGTGCAACCATCAATCCGTCACAATAGGCGACAATTTTATCGATATTTTCTACCGCTTCCGGCTTTTCAATTTTTGCAATAATTGGAATTTTATGATCGCTATGTTTTTCAATTAATTCTTTTAATTGCATTAAGTCTTCTGCATGACGTACAAAGGACAGTGCCATCCAATCCACTTGCATTTTAATAGCGAAAATCGCATCTTCAATATCCTTCTCAGTTAAAGCAGGCTGCGATATGTTTGTATTAGGTAGATTTACCCCTTTTTTAGATTTCAATGGTCCCCCTTGAATAACACGCGCTGTAACTTCCGATTTTTTATTAGTAGATACCACTTCAAAAATTAATTTTCCGTCATCAAGTAGAATACGTTCTCCTGGTTTCGCATCCTGAGGAAATTTATCATAGGTCATATAAACACGCTCTTTGGTGCCTTCAAACTTCTTACCTGTGGCAAATATGATTTCATCACCTTCATTGACAACAACCTCACCCTTCATGACGCCAACGCGTAATTTAGGGCCTTGCAAATCGCCAAGGATAGCTGCATTGTAACCAAATTCAGCATTCAATTCTCTAATCATTTGTATGCGTTCTTCAACATCGGCATAATCTGCATGGGAAAAGTTGATTCTAAACACATCTACTCCTTCATCAAGCATTGCTTTTAAGACGGCTTTAGTACTTGTTGCTGGCCCTAAAGTGGCTACTATTTTAGTTTTTTTACGTTTTTGCATTAATCAAAAAATTAAGTTGTCTTTAGACTTTAGTTGGTCTATGTCTATGGTATATGTTGTTATGACCTGTGGGATGGCCTGTATTTTTTCTAGAATGTCCTTCTCATCTAAGTACCTATCTTCATTAGTTACTTTAATCAAAAAATCTACATTTTTTAACTCGGGTAAAAAGTGGTAGGTTTTTAAGACTTTTTCATTGGTTGAAAAAAGAGAGCCTGAACTTTGTAAACTGTCTTCCTCTTTTTTGCAGATGTTGGACACCATATGCCATGTTGTGAATAATTTTTCATCAAACCATTCGTAAATGGGATAGGTTGCAGCAAAATACTTATAATCTAAATCTTGAGCCTGACGCTTTAAGTTCAGATTCAAATGTTTATTGAGAAGATAAGCCAATCTGTAATCTTCCAACCTGCAATGTACGGCTAAAAGCGAGTAGGAAGCGTCATAGAAATCGTCTACAAGTAGTTTATGTAACGCCATAATTATTACAACATGAGCCGTAAAGATAGCACATTATCTCTAGTGTAAAGTGATGTTTTGGGAATTCTTAATAGCGCTACTGCGCGAAATCGTTGTAGTTAGTAACTTTTGTCCAAAACCCTGTAACTATTCTTTAAAGGACTGATTGATTCGGTTTTGAAATGCAAAAAAAGCACGTTTAGAAGCTTTTTCTTCTGCCTTCTTTTTGGAAGTAGCTCTAGCTTTAGCTACAACCTTCCCATCTATTGAAAGTTTTACTGAGAAATGTTTCATATTATCATTGCCAGTATCTTCATAAACATTATAGTCAAATATCTTCTTTTCCTTCTGACACCATTCTATCAATAAGCTCTTATAGCTGATCACTTTTCCTTCAAGCGTTTCGATATCAATATGCTTATCAATTACATTTTTATAAATGAATTTTTCACATTGCTTATACCCCTTATCAAGGAAAATAGCACCCACTAGAGCTTCAAATAAGTTACCATGTATATTGCTTCCAAAATTATTCTTTGGGATTTTAGATTCCACAAAGTCGATGAGCTTTAATTCTTTCCCCAACTCATTAAGATGCTCTCTACTTACCACTTTTGAACGCATTTTAGTCAAGTAGCCTTCATCACCATCTGGAACTTCGCTGTACAGATAGGACGCTATAACAGCACCGAGCATGGCATCGCCTACAAATTCAAGTCGTTCGTAATTAAGTGCCATACCTTTTTCATCTTTCACATTCATTGAACGATGCGTAAATGCCTTAACGTACAGCGATTTGTTTTTCGGCTTATACCCTACGATTTTTTGGATTTGAAAAAAAAAATTCCCGTCATTTTTAGAACGGGAATTTAATATGTTACGAATGTAGTTCATTCGGGATTTAATCTAATTTTTTAAATAATACGCAGGCGTTATGACCGCCAAATCCAAACGTATTACTCATAGCCACTCTAACATCTCTCTTCTGAGCTTTGTTAAGGGTTAAGTTTAATTGCGCATCAATATTTTCATCCACAACTGAATGGTTTATGGTTGGCGGCACAATACCGTGTTCCATTGCCAATATAGCAGCAATAGATTCTACAGCACCAGCGGCTCCCAAGAGATGACCAGTCATAGATTTTGTTGAATTTATATTGATATTCTTGGCATGTTCACCAAAGACTTCCGTAATGGCTTTTAGTTCAGCAACATCACCTAAAGGTGTGGATGTACCATGTGTGTTAATATGATCAACATCTTCAGGTTTCAATCCAGCATTGTCCAAACAGTTTTTCATTACGGCAATAACTCCAATTCCATCAGGATGTGGGGCAGTCATGTGGTAGGCGTCAGAGGATAAACCACCTCCAAGCACTTCCGCATAGATCTTAGCGCCTCTAGCCTTAGCATGCTCATAATCTTCCAAAATAATCGCCCCTGCGCCTTCACCCAAGACAAAACCATCTCTGGTAGCATCAAATGGACGTGAAGCTGTTTCAGGACTTTCATTTCTTGTTGATAATGCATGCATGGCATTAAAACCACCCATACCTGCTTTGGTAACCGCTGCTTCACTTCCTCCCGTTACAATAACATCACAATACCCTAAACGTATATAGTTTAAAGCATCTATCATTGCATTGGCAGAAGATGCACATGCCGAAACCGTAGTATAATTAGGGCCCATAAAACCATGTTTAATGGAAATGTTCCCTGGAGCTATATCGGCAATCATTTTCGGAATAAAGAAAGGGTTGAATCGCGGAGTTCCATCGCCAGCGGCAAAATTAAGAACTTCGTCCTGAAAAGTTTCTAACCCTCCAATACCAGCACCCCAAATTACACCAACACGAAGTTTGTCAACCACGTTAAGATCAAGTTTCGCATCTAAAATCGCTTCATCAGAAGCCACCATAGCATATTGCGTAAACCTATCCATTCTGTTGACTAGCTTCCTATCAATAAATTTGGTTGGTTCAAAGTTTTTTAATTCGCAAGCGAATTTAGTTTTGAACTTTTCAGCATCAAAATATGTTATAGGTCCAGCACCGCTTTTCCCACTAACCAAGGCTTCCCAATATTCATCTTTGGTATTCCCGATTGGTGTAAGCGCCCCTAAACCCGTAACTACAACTCGCCTTAATTCCATAAAGTTTGTTGCTTATTTTGCTGCTTCTATATAAGAGATAGCTTGACCTACAGTAGCAATATTTTCTGCTTGATCATCTGGAATTTGAATATCGAATTCTTTTTCGAATTCCATAATTAATTCTACAGTATCCAAAGAATCCGCTCCTAAATCATTTGTGAAGCTCGCTTCAGTGACAACTTCGTTCTCGTCTACACCTAATTTGTCTACTATAATCGCTTTTACTCTTGATGCAATGTCTGACATAATCTTTAATTTTAAGTTTTATTGATTGGCAAAAATAAAAAACTTTATTTTAAAACCCATTTTTATTTCTAGAATGTGTTTGTAATTTAGTAAATATACAGTGAAGTATTTCTATTTTACCTACCAATTGTTATTATTTATTCTTTTTTTTGTTTCGAATTCTAGAGGCTAATATCTGTAAATGAAATGAGATTAGGGAATTTTGCTGAACATTTTTTAATTTGATAGCGAATAGCATCTGACAATAATATAAATATAGAAAATAGCAGATGAAACGTATTGTAATTTTTGCGTCCGGAAGTGGTACTAATGCTGAAAATTTAATCAAGTATTTTCACAACAGAGAAACTGGTTCTGTCATTCAGGTTCTGACTAACAATCCCCATGCCAAAGTTTTGGACCGTTGCAAATCTTTAAAAGTAAGCGCACTTTCTTTTAACAGAATCGCATTTACCCAAACTAATGATGTGCTAAATATTTTGAAAGCATCAGAACCCGACTTAATAGTTTTGGCTGGGTTCTTATGGAAGTTCCCAGACTTTATACTTCATGAATTCCCTAACAAGGTAATCAATATCCACCCTGCATTGCTCCCTAAGTTTGGTGGCAAAGGCATGTACGGTAAATTTGTGCACGAGGCTGTGGTTGCGAATAAAGAAACGGAAACGGGTATTACCATTCACTATGTCAATGAGCATTACGATGAAGGTGCTATTATATTTCAAAAAAAATGCGAGGTCAGCACAACTGATACTGCAGAAACGGTAGCAGCCAAAATACACGATTTGGAAATGGAATATTTCCCAAAAGTGGTAGAGGAATTGCTTTTAAAGGAAGACTCTAACTAATTTTAAGAGATCCTCGTTTTCTCGAGAATAATAAAAATGTCTAAGAAAAAAAAATACTATACCGTCTGGAAAGGCCATAAAACGGGCATCTTTGAGAAATGGAATGACTGTAAAGCCCAAATCAAAGACTACCAAGGCGCCCAATACAAGTCTTTTGAAACCTTTGAGGCGGCAAAAAAAGCATTGGACGGAAATTACCGAGATTATATTGGTAAGTCCAAGACTTTTAAAAGCGGTTTATCAGAACTGCAACTTCAAAAAATTGGACAACCAAATTACAATTCCATATCAGTGGATGCAGCCTCTAGTGGCAATCCCGGAGTTATGGAATATAGAGGCGTGGATACCAAAACAAAAAAACAACTGTTTATTCAAGGGCCTTTTCCGGAAGGCACGAACAATATAGGAGAGTTTTTGGCTATTGTTCATGGGTTGGCCTTACTTAAAAAAAATAGTAGTAAACGTATAATATATACTGACTCAAAAACTGCCATGAGTTGGGTAAAAAAGAAAACCTGCAACACCAAATTACCACGCAATGCTAAGAACGAAAAGCTTTTTGAATTGGTTGACAGGGCCGTAAATTGGCTTAAAACAAACACTTATACCACTACTATTGTAAAATGGGAAACTAAGGCATGGGGGGAGATACCCGCGGATTTTGGGAGGAAATAATTGACTTTATATGATTATTTTATCAAAAAATAGTACCCAAATCGTATCCAAAAAGCCTTATATTTGCAGCAAATTTTAAACCTCACTATGAGCAAATTAGTAATTGTAGGTACCGTTGCTTTTGACGCTATCGAAACTCCTTTTGGCAAAACTGATAAAATTCTAGGTGGCGCGGCAACCTACATAGGATTGGCAGCTTCTCAATTTAATATCAATGCTGCTGCTGTTTCAGTGGTTGGCGGCGATTTTCCTCGAAACTATTTAGAATTATTATCCGAAAGAAATATTGATATTGAAGGTGTTGAAATTGTAAAAGAAGGTAAAACATTTTTCTGGAGTGGTAAATATCATAACGACATGAACACCCGTGATACCTTAGCAACGGAATTGAACGTACTTGCTGACTTTAATCCGGTAGTTCCTGATACCTATAAAGACGCAAACGTGGTGATGTTGGGCAATTTGCACCCTTTAGTTCAAATGAGCGTTCTGGAGCAAATGAGCAAAAAACCGAAAATGGTGATTTTAGACACGATGAATTTTTGGATGGACTGCGCACTCAACGAGTTGAAGGCTGTGATTAAAAAAGTGGATGTCATAACAATTAATGACGAAGAAGCACGCCAATTAACCGGAGAATATTCATTAGTCGTAGCGGCTCGTAAAATTCACGAGATGGGTCCAACATATGTGGTCATTAAAAAAGGAGAACACGGAGCGCTTCTGTTTCATCAAGATAATGTCTTTTTTGCACCAGCACTTCCATTAGAGGAAGTATTTGATCCAACTGGCGCTGGAGACACCTTTGCTGGGGGATTTGCTGGATTTTTAGCAAAAACGGAAGATTACTCTTTTGAAAACCTTAAAAATGCCGTCATATATGGATCAACACTAGCATCATTCTGTGTGGAGAAATTTGGTACAGAACGTATGTTGACACTCGAAGATAAAGATATTTATCAACGCTTAAATCAGTTTAAACAATTGACCCAATTTGAAATTGTCTTAGAAAATAATTGAACCTAAATACTAATTCTAGACATTAGATCAGTCGTTTAGCAAACAGGCACTAGTGCGCTTTTTAAATGAAAGTATACAATCACATGACATTGCATCTTTTTGATACCACCTTTAAACAACAACAACAAATATCTAAAGGATATACTATTGAATTGCTATATACTGACGCGCTCCAAATGAAGCGCGTTTTTTTATCTCCCTCAGTTTGTAATATACGCAACGGTATTCCGACAAACTATTACTTTTTCAAAAAATCTAAAATTAAAATAACCCAATGAGTGATGCGTTAAAACATGAGTGCGGCATAGCCCTCATAAGACTTCTAAAACCATTAGATTACTATAAAAAAAAATACGGTAGCGCCTTTTACGGTGTTAATAAAATGTATTTGATGATGGAAAAGCAGCACAATCGAGGACAGGATGGCGCTGGTTTTGCGAGTATAAAACTTGACACTGCCCCTGGAGAACGTTACATCAGTCGTGTACGCTCTATTGCGCAACAACCTATACAAGATATATTTGCCCAAATAAATGAGCGCATCAATAAAGAATTGACAGAACATCCTGAATATGCTGATGATGTCGACTTACAGAAAAAAAACATTCCCTATATAGGAGAGTTACTTCTGGGTCATGTGCGCTACGGGACGTACGGAAAAAATAGTGTTGAGAGCGTACACCCGTTTTTGAGACAGAACAATTGGATGCACAGAAATCTTATTCTTGCAGGAAACTTTAACATGACCAATGTTAACGAACTGTTTGAAGGTCTCGTAAAAATAGGTCAGCACCCAAAGGAAAAGGCTGATACAGTGACCATTATGGAGAAAATAGGACATTTTTTAGATGATGCTGTGGCCAAAAAATACAAACAACTTAAAAATGAAGGCTATAGTAAAAATGAATGTTCTCCATTAATTGCTGAGCGATTAAATGTTGCAAAAATTTTAAAACGCTCCTCCAAAGATTGGGACGGGGGCTATACCATGGCGGGTCTCTTAGGCCATGGCGACTCATTTGTATTACGTGATCCTTCCGGGATCCGGCCTGCCTATTACTATCAAGACGACGAAATTGTAGTGGTAGCTTCTGAGCGTCCAGTTATTCAAACTGTTTTTAATGTCGAGTTTGATGATGTGCATGAACTTCCACCAGGTCATGCTATAATAACCAAAAAATCGGGAGATACGGCCATTAAAAAAATTCTAGAACCTTTTGAACGTAAAGCCTGCTCTTTTGAACGCATTTACTTTTCGAGAGGAAGTGATGCTGAAATTTATCAAGAACGTAAGAAATTAGGAAAACTATTAATGCCAAAGGTATTAGAGGCAATTGATTTTGACACCAAAAATAGTGTGTTCTCCTATATACCAAATACAGCCGAAACGTCATTTTTTGGTATGATTGAAACGGTTGAAGACCATCTCAACAAGAAAAAAACGAAAGCCATCCTTGAAGGCAACGGCGGCTTATCAGCCGAAAAAGTTACTCAAATTTTATCTGAACGGCCTAGAATTGAGAAAATCGCTATTAAAGATGTCAAACTACGAACGTTTATTACAGAAGACAGCAGTAGAGATGATTTGGTGGCGCACGTTTATGATGTTACTTATGGGGTTATAAAACCTACGGACAATTTGGTCATCATTGACGATAGTATTGTACGAGGAACCACTCTAAAAAAGAGTATCATTAAAATGATGGACAGGTTGCACCCAAAGAAAATCATTGTTGTCTCCTCGGCACCTCAAATTAGATACCCAGATTGTTACGGCATTGACATGGCCAGATTGGAAGACCTTATTGCATTTAGAGCAATGTTGGAATTACTGAAGGAAAATAACAAATATCACCTCATAGACGATGTGTATAAAAAATGTGTCGCCCAAGCGCATCTAGAAGACAAAGAGGTTCAGAATTTTGTCAAGGAATTATACAGCCAATTTACAGCTGAACAGATTTCAGACAAAATTTCAGAACTTATTAGTGATTCGTCAGTGAAAGCG
Organism: Gelidibacter sediminis; assembly: GCF_004364975.1. Lineage (GTDB taxonomy): Bacteria > Bacteroidota > Bacteroidia > Flavobacteriales > Flavobacteriaceae > Gelidibacter > Gelidibacter sediminis. The sequence goes on from NZ_SOBW01000007.1 coordinate 913,451, forward strand.
GAAGTAAAGACTATTTTCCAAACCATTGAAAATTTACACTTAGCATGTCCTAAAAATTTAGGGGACTGGTATTTTACAGGCAATTATCCTACCGCAGGAGGAAACCGTGTAGTTAACAAGGCTTTTATCAATTTTTATGAAGGAAATAGCGCTAGAGCGTATTAGATTGAAAACGAGTAATTTATGCGGATTATCCGAAAAAGAAACATTTAATCGGATAAATTAACACTTAATCTAATAATTAATTGAGTTATTTAAATTCCATATACCTTAGTGATACCATAACATAAGTAGGTTAAGTTCATGGTAGATTTGGGGCAAAAAAAGGTAAACTTAGGTTTACCTTTTTTTATGCCCTATACTTAAGTTTCCGCATTTTAACTTCTGGCAAACGGTTCAAAATCAAGCATAAACCAAATCGATATTATACCACCACTTTTTTAACTAAATTTCGTTCAGCCTAATTTATACGCAGTTTATCTAATAAATTAACGTATTGCAACGACTGCACCTATATTTGTTCCACCATAACATAAGTAGGTTAAGTTTATGGTAGATTTGGGGCAAAAAAGGTGGACACTCGTCCACCTTTTTTCATGAATATCTGCGAAGACAGATATCTCTAATTTAAAAAGACTTCCCTGATTAATATAAATTTTTTATAATTTCCTTCTCACGTGACCTTATAAAACAAGAATTTAATAATTTATCAAGACTTTACATGTTGAATGGCAAGTCAGACTTATTTCAGGGTAGATCTTACATCAATCACCCTTTAATATTCAAGCTTTTATTTTGCCCAAAATTCTCCATCCAAAGCAAAAAAAAAAGCAAACCCTTTCGAGTTTGCTTTGTTACTAATATATAAATAAATCTTATTTTGCTTCCGCATAACGTCTTTCAACTTCATTCCAGTTGATAATATTAAAAAATGCATTGATATAATCAGGTCTCTTATTTTGATATTTTAAATAATATGCATGTTCCCACACGTCCAAGCCTAAAATTGGAGTTCCTCCACAACCTACACCAGGCATTAATGGATTGTCTTGATTAGGTGTTGAGCATATTTCTACTTTTCCACCTTTATGAACGCACAACCAAGCCCAGCCTGAACCGAACTGAGTTGCTGCAGCTTTACTAAATTCATCTTTAAAAGCATCAAATGATTTGTAAGCAGATTCAATAGCAGCCTTAAGATCTCCAGATAATTGCCCTTTACCTTCAGGGTTCATTACTTCCCAAAATAGTGAATGGTTATAGAACCCACCACCATTATTTCTAACTGCCTTGTTGTCCATATCTAAATTGATCAGAATATTCTCAATCGTTTTTCCAGCCATGTCGGTTCCCTCAATAGCATTGTTTAAATTATTAGTATATCCTTGATGGTGTTTACTATGATGTATTTCCATTGTTTTCGCATCGATATGAGGCTCTAAAGCATCATAAGCATATTTTAATTTCGGTAATTCGAAAGCCATAATGTGTATGTTTTTAAGTGTTAATAATTATTCTACCCAAATTTACATATAATACTGTGCATTTAAAAATATTAAGCGCTCCGTATCTACGAGTTAAGAAAAGTTTAACGTTGGCCACTAGCAGCCTGAAGAAAGGAATTTAGCATTGAATTCTTAAAAATTCTCCTATTAAATCAGCTTTAGTTTTTATCTTGTCTCAAATTCCCTATCATGGACAACCATAACTCTTTTTCAATATATAATGCCTCTGCTGGAAGTGGAAAAACATTTACATTAGTTAAGGCATATTTAAAAATTTTACTGACTTCCAGTCAAAAAAATGCCTTTAAAAATATATTGGCCCTCACCTTTACCAATAAAGCCGTGGCAGAAATGAAAGCGCGTGTGGTACATATGCTTATCGATTTTTCAGATGCCACCATTTTAGAGAAGCCAACCCCAATGTTCAGTATGCTTACCGAAGAACTACAATTAGATTCCGGTGCATTGCACGAAAAAGCCAAGATTATATTACATACAATAGCGCATAATTACGCTGCATTTGATATTTCTACTATTGATAAATTCAACCACCGACTCATACGAACATTTGCTCACGATTTGAAATTACCTCTAAATTTTGAGGTTGAATTAGACACCAAAACAATACTGGCAAAAGCGGTAGATCAGCTCATTGATAAGGCCGGAAAAGATAAAGCACTCACAAAAATATTAGTGGATTTTGCCATTGAAAAGGCTGACGATGACAAGAGTTGGGATGTGGCTTTTGATTTTAATCAGATTGCTCAATTGCTCGTCAATGAAAATGACATCCCTTATATCGAGTTATTGAAAGGCAAAACTTTAGATGATTTTAAGGTTCTCAAAACGCAACTCACGGCCCAAGTTCGCCAATTAGAAATTGGAATAAGCCAATCAGCACAAGAGGTTTTATCGCTTTTTGAAACTAATGGCATACAATTCACTGATTTTTCTGGCAGTTATCTTCCCAAGCATTTTTTAAAATTATCGGAAACTAATTTTGACGTCAATTTTGGTTCAAAATGGCAACTCGATTTATTAGATGGAAAATCACTTTATCCTAAAAAACGATTAGATGCTTCAAAGATGGCGATTATTGATGGGCTACAGTCAAGCATCATCAAAGCATTTGAAGAAACTCGTAAAGCCATCATCCAACTAAAATTTTTGAAAAATGCACTTAAAAACATCACGCCATTATCGGTTTTGAATGCGATCTATAATAGCCTTCAAGATATCAAAACAGATGAAGATTTGGTGCTTATCTCTGAGTTCAACTCTTTAATCAGTAATGAAATCAAATCACAACCGGCGCCTTTTATTTATGAACGGATGGGTGAAAAATTTAAACATTATTTTATTGATGAATTTCAAGACACCTCAGTCAAACAATGGGAAAACTTAATTCCATTAATTGACAACGCACTATCGGGACAAAATTTAAAGGGCGAAACAGGTTCAACAATGCTGGTGGGCGATGCCAAACAGGCAATTTACAGGTGGCGAGGAGGAAAGGCTGAACAGTTTATTGATTTATATACTAAAAAACAACACCCTTTTCAAACTGACCAAGAGGTAAAAAATTTACCGGCAAATTACAGGAGTTTAGAAACTGTAGTGAACTTTAACAATGCCTTTTTTAAGCATTTATCCTCATTTGTTGTTACAGATCCCTCACACAGAGAAATCTATGAAGCAAGTTATCAAGAACAATCGTTAAATGGAGCAGGGTATGTCGAGTTATCATTCTTGCAATTTGAACCTGAAGACAAGGATGAAGCCTACGGCCTACAAGTGATGCAAGCCATTAAAACTGCACAGAATAATAAATTTGACTATCGAGACATTTGTATCATTACCAGAAAAACTAAAGAAGGGATAGCACTGGCTGAATATTTAAGTATTGAAGGCATTCCAATAATTTCATCAGAATCCCTTCTTTTAAAAAATTCGCCTGAAGTCCAATTTTTAACCAGTATTATAGGTTTGGCCTCCCAGCCCTATAACGATATGTTAAAAATTGAAGCCCTGAGTTACCTAGCAAATCATCTTTTTATTCTCGAAGATAAGCATTTGTTTTTCTACAATTTGGTCCATTTAGAGACCACAGTGATGTTTAAAAAACTGGAAAAATACGACCTGTATTTCAATTTTAATCAATTTTTACAACTCCCTTTTTATGAAGCTGTAGAGAGTCTGGTCCGCCAATTTAAACTCAATGCTACCTCCAATGCCTACATTCAATTTTTTCTGGATGAAGTTTTAGACTTCTCCCAGAAATATAATGCAGGTTTTTCAAGCTTTATGGCGCATTGGGACATCAAAAAAGAAAAACTGTCCATAACCTCACCACAAGGCAATAATGCGGTACAGATAATGACCATTCACAAATCTAAAGGTTTAGAATTTCCTGTAGTCATATTTCCTTATGCCAACCAAGACATTTATCATGATCGCTCTCCAAAAATCTGGTTTCCTGTGGAACCTGAAGCTTTTCATGGTTTTTCCAATATGTTTATTAATGTAAATAAAGATTTACAAGACCTAGGACCCACAGGAGATGCCATGTACGCAGCATATAGAACACAACTGGAATTAGATAGCATGAACCTGTTATATGTGGTGCTTACAAGAGCGGTGGAACAACTCTACATCATTTCAGAATATGACCTTGACAAAGCCCAACAGGAAAAATTAAGTTGGTATTCTGGTTTGTTTATTAATTATCTAAAACATACTGGCGTATGGGACAACTCAAAAAAAACCTATAGTTTTGGCGCTCCACAACGCTTATTGGCCCCTAAAAAAACAGAAACGTCTACAACTCAAGAACACTTTATTTCTATTGCCAAAGAAACGCACGATTTAAAAATTGTTACTAATTCTGGATATTTATGGGATTCTGAGCAGGAGGCAGCAATTGAAAAAGGGAATCTAGTGCATTTAATAATGTCGAAAATAGAATATCAAGATGATATTGATTCCGTTTTTGAAGACTTAATAGACCATGGTGACATTAGCCCTGATCAAAGTCTAGATCTAAGATCCATTGTAGATAACCTTGTTCACCATCAAATATTAAATGCGTATTTTAAACCAGAACTTAAAATTTATAATGAAAAGGATATTTTAGCCGTTGGTGGTTTGATTTTAAGGCCAGATCGCATAGTAGTCAATCAGCAGAGGGAAGCGGTCATTATAGACTACAAAACGGGAGCTGCACATCATAAACATCATAATCAACTTATGGAATACCAAACTATTTTAGAGGAAATGGATTTTAAGGTCGTAAAAAAGATACTTGTTTACATAAATGAAGACATTCAAATAAAAGAATTTTAACTTTGTATAAAAATCAATAATCATGTACAGTAACAAATTACAACAACACTTACAAAACGAACTAAAAGATATTAAAGAGGCTGGACTTTTTAAGGAAGAGCGTATTATCACCTCCCCTCAAGGTGCAGAAATAACATTAAATACTGGAGAGACTGTGTTAAACTTTTGTGCGAACAATTATTTAGGCCTCTCTTCACACCCAGACGTTGTACAGGCTGCCAAAGATACTTTGGACACACATGGCTTTGGAATGTCTTCTGTACGCTTTATTTGCGGCACACAAGACATACATAAAACTTTGGAACAAAAAATAGCAGATTATTATGGTACTGAAGATACCATCTTATACGCGGCTGCTTTTGACGCCAACGGAGGCGTATTTGAACCATTACTAGATGCGAATGATGCTATCATCTCTGACTCATTAAACCACGCTTCCATTATTGACGGCGTACGTTTATGTAAAGCTGCACGCTACCGATATGAAAACAGCAATATGGAAGATTTGGAGCAACAGCTTATTGCTGCCAATGAAAACGGTGCTCGATTTAAGATTATTGTAACAGACGGGGTGTTTTCAATGGATGGCATCGTGGCACCATTAGATAAAATTTGCGATTTAGCAGACAAATATGACGCCATGGTGATGATTGACGAATGTCATGCTACCGGATTTATAGGCGATACAGGTCGTGGTACACTAGAAGAGAAAGGTGTCATGGATAGAATTGATATTATTACAGGAACCCTGGGTAAAGCTATGGGCGGTGCAATGGGCGGTTATACTACTGGTAAAAAAGAAATTATAGCCTTATTGCGCCAGCGTTCAAGACCTTATTTATTCTCAAATTCTCTTGCCCCTGCCATTGTTGGCGCTTCCATTAAGGTGTTTGACATGTTAGCCAATGACACCAAGTTAAGAGATACACTTGCTGAAAATACATCTTACTTTAAAGAAGGTATGAAACGTGCCGGATTTGATATCATTGATGGTGATTCTGCAATTGTCCCAGTTATGCTTTATGACGCCAAATTGTCTCAAACCATGGCCAACATGCTATTAAAAGAAGGCATTTATGTAATTGGTTTCTTTTTTCCGGTGGTACCAAAGGAAAAAGCAAGAATTAGAGTACAGCTTTCTGCAGCGCATACAAAGGCACATTTAGACAAGGCAATTGCCGCTTTTATCAAGGTCGGTAAAAGTTTGGAAATAATTTAAAATCAGTCCAAACACTGATATTTTAAGGCAATTACCTTATAATTTTATATATTTGTCTTTGTTAATAATATTTTACAACTTACTTTTGTTCATTAATTAACACTTAAAAATTAAATTATTAGAATATGAAAAATCTTAGCAGATTATTTTTCGCTATGTTGCTTTTATTTAGCTTTAGCAACGTCAACGCGCAGGATGACAACAACCCGTGGGCAATTGGGGTTGGTGTGAATGCAGTTGACTTTTTCCCAACTGGTGAAGACGGACAAGGTGGCATCTTTGATGAATACTTCAACTTTGGAGATCATTACAATGTATTACCTTCTTTATCTTCTATCTCTGTATCTAGATACTTATCTGACGGGTTTACATTAACCGCTGCAGGTACTATCAACGAAATCAGCAAAATTGGAGATAGCTCAGCTGATGATTTATCTTACTATGGTTTAGATGGTACAGTTAAATACAGCTTTGGTCACCTTTTAAACTCTACAGTGTTTGAGCCTTACCTAGGAGTAGGTGGTGGTTACACTTGGATTGATGACATTGGTGCAGGTACTGCAAACGGAACTTTAGGTTTCAACTTATGGTTCTCTGAAAATGTTGGTATGACTGTACAGTCTTCTTACAAACACGCATTTGAAGATTATTTAGCTACACATTTCCAACATACTGTTGGTTTAGCTCTTAAATTCGGTGGAAAAGATACTGATGGAGACGGTGTATATGATAAAGATGATGCTTGTCCAGATGTTCCTGGTTTAGCAGCTTTCAACGGTTGTCCAGATTCTGACAATGATGGTATCGAAGATTCTAAAGATGATTGTCCTAATGAAGCTGGTTTAGCTGAGTTTAACGGTTGTCCTGATACTGACGGTGACGGTGTTCCAGATAACAAAGACGAATGTCCTACAGTTGCTGGTTTAAAAGCATTAAACGGTTGTCCTGATGCTGATGGCGACGGTGTAGCTGATAAAGATGACGAATGTCCTAATGAAGCTGGTCCTGCTGCAAACAAAGGATGTCCTTGGAAAGATACAGACGGTGACGGTGTATTAGACAAAGATGACAAATGTCCTAATGAGCCAGGTACTGTTGCTAACAATGGTTGTCCTGAAGTTAAGCCAACTGTTGAAGAAATGAAAACTCTTAATGAGTACGCTAGAACAATCTTATTTGATACAGGTAAATCTACCTTCAAAAAAGAATCTATCCAAACTTTAGAGTCTATGCACGCAATCTTCCACAAATATCCAGAAGCGACTTTTGCTTTAGAAGGATATACTGATAGTGTTGGTTCAGAAAGATCTAACCAATTATTGTCTGAAAGAAGAGCTAACGCAGTAAGAGATTGGTTAGTTGCTAACGGAATTAAAGAAGAGCGTTTAACTGCAAAAGGTTTTGGTGAAGCGAATCCAATTGATTCTAACAAAACTGCTGCGGGTAGAACCAACAACAGACGTGTAGAAGTAAAACTTACAAACTAGGTTTTAATCCACATAAATAAATAGAAAAAGCGCTCCGATATTCGGGGCGTTTTTTATATTTATAACATGACAAGTTTTCTAAAAGAAGTAGTACATTATATACAAGAGGAAGAATTAGACATCGAAAATCTAACCTTCATTTTACCCAGCAAAAGAGCCGGAACATTTTTAAAAAACATCCTATCCCAAAGTATCGGTAACACCATTTTTGCACCTGAAATTCTTTCCATTGAAGAGTTTGTAGAGCAACTTTCCGAACTGAAGTATGCTTCCAATACAGAACTTCTATTTGAGTTCTACAAAGTATATAGAACCCTAACTCCAGAAGATCAACAAGAAACCTTTGATCAGTTTTCTAAATGGGGACAACTCCTGCTCCAGGACTTTAATGAAATTGACCGTTATCTAATAGCGCCAGAGCACATTTTTGAGTATCTTAAATCTATTAAAGAACTAAACCATTGGTCATTATCTGAACAGCAGACCCCTTATATTAAAAATTATTTAGCATTTTGGAACCGCCTAAAACATTACTATACACTATTTAAAGAGACGTTAATTGTTTCAAAAAAAGGATATCAAGGTTTGGTTTATAGGGAGGCCGTAAACGGTATTGAAACCTATATAGCTTCCAACCCCAATAAACAGCATGTCTTTATTGGCTTTAATGCGTTAAATAAAGCTGAAGAACGCATCATCCAAAACTTATTGGAACATAATTTAGCACGTATTTATTGGGACATTGACCAAACTTTTCTAAACAATCCTAACCACGACGCAGGTTTATTTATAAGGCAGCACCTTAAAGATTGGCCATATTTTAAGCACAACAAAGTGCAATGGATAGGCGACAATTACAGTTCTCAAAAAAATATTCAGACAATTGCAATTCCTAGAAATATTGGGCAAGTTAAATATATAGGTGAATTGTTAAATACATTGCCAATGGCTGATTTGAAAAAGACTGCCGTTGTATTGGGTGATGAAACACTTTTAATGCCCCTACTCAATTCGATTCCAAATAGAGTAGACACCATTAATATTACAATGGGGCTCCCCCTAAAATCTGTGCCGCTGGCGTCTTTATTTGATGCAATTTTTAAGATTCAAAAAAATCATACCAATGAACTGTACTATAAAGATGTGGCAGCAATTTTATCACACTCCTTTATCCAGTCTGTTTTAACTCAAGATGACATCAATTACAGCAGTCAGATTACCAATTATATTCAGAGTAACAATATTGTCAACATCTCTGTAGAAAAATTAATAAGCTTGGCAGCAGCCAAAGAAGATGTGGTAAGGCTCTTATTTAAATCGTGGCAAAATGATCCGGAAGAAGCGCTAAAAAACTGCGCACAACTCATTTTAACCCTAAAAGCACAACTTGATATTGAAAAATCAAAACATCTATTGGCCCTAGAGTATCTATACCGATTTAATCAAATCTTCAATGAACTCCAACGATACAATACAAAATACAAACTCATTAGCAACAGCACCACGCTCTATTATCTATACAAAGAATTATTGAGCAGTGAAACTTTAGATTTTCAAGGAGAGCCTTTACAAGGACTCCAAATTATGGGGATGTTGGAATCTCGGGTGCTCGACTTTGAAACGGTGATTATCTCTTCCGTCAACGAAGGCATCCTTCCGGCAGGAAAAACCACAAATTCTTTTATCCCTTTTGATGTTAAACTTGAAAATGGATTGCCCACCTATAAAGAGAAAGACGCAGTCTATACGTATCACTTCTACCGCCTTTTACAACGGGCAAAAAACGTCTATATCATTTACAACACGGAACCTGACGTTTTAAACGGGGGTGAGAAAAGTAGATTTATAACGCAACTTCAAATTGAAAACATACATGACATTACACATAGCATTGTTGTACCAAAGGTGGAAGTTGCCCAAAAATCGCCAATAATCATTAAGAAAACCGCATCTGTTTCTGAACGCTTACAGCAAATTGCGACTAACGGCTTTTCACCGTCATCGCTAACCAATTACATCAGGAACCCAATTGATTTTTACTATCAAAAAGTATTGAAGGTTCAGAGTTTTGAGGATGTTGAAGAGACGGTTGCTGCAAATACTTTAGGAAGTGTGATACATCAAACTCTAGAAGATTTTTACGTCCCTTATAAAGGGCAATTCCTGACAGAAGCGAGCTTAAAGCATATGAAGACGCTCATTAAAGATACGGTTACGCTACATTTTAAAGCCTTGTACAAGGAAGGTGATATGACTAAGGGTAAGAATCTTATCATTCTTGAAGTTGCTAAGCGATATGTATCAAATTTCATTACAAAAGAGATGGAAACGCTGAAAGCCGGTCATCAGATTAAGATAATAGATTTGGAAAAAGATCTGAACGTAAAAGTGGACATCCCTGAATTAGATTTTCCTGTACATTTAAGAGGTTCTGTAGACCGAATTGACGAATTTGATGGTACCTTGAGAATAATTGATTATAAATCAGGAAAAGTTAGCCAGGGCCAGGTAGAGATTGTTGAATGGGAAGATATCAGTCTGGACTATACCAAATACAGCAAAAGCTTTCAGGTTTTGGCCTATGCCTATATGCTGAATGAAACCGAAACCTTAACGCACCCTATTGAAGCAGGGATTATTTCCTTCAAAAACCTTCAGGGCGATTACTTTTTAAAGTTTGGAAAAAAACCTTCCGCAAGAAGTCAAAATAAAGAGCAACAGATTTCATCAGAAACCTTAGAGGCATTTTATTTAGAATTGAAGAAATTGATTTTAGAGATTATGAATCCTGAAATTGATTTTATTGAAAAAGACGTCAGTCATTAATGTGTAGACCAATAAGTTTACAAGGTGCATTAAATCAAAAAAGCAACGCTCCAGCGTTGCTTTTTCTATGTGGAGAAGATCGGGCTCGAACCGACGACCTCTTGGCTGCCAGCCAAGCGCTCTAGCCAACTGAGCTACATCCCCTAATTATGATTGCGCCACCTTCTACCGGCAGCAGACTTTAAATACTTTTCTCGCGTTCTAGCGTCTATCCTAGTTTCGAATTTTTCCAAATGAAATAATTCCCAAGGTTTAAATGCGTTTGTTGACCTAACTTGTCCAAAATTATGTGTTTTCAGTCTCTCTTCAAAATCTGACGACAAACATAAGTAATTTTAATCAATGCTAAGCCGCCCACAACCAAAATTGACAAGGGAAAGCTTATATAAATTCCATCAAAAATAGCATTATTATCCCAAATCCTTCTAAAAAAACATTTCGTCTTACCTCACAAAGCATCATGGGTTTACTATCCTTATAATTAACCAATACCCCTTGTTTAAGAGCATTTGTACTTTATGCCGTGAGGCTTAACAAATTTACCAACTCTTATCTAAAATAAAGTCGCCTTTAGATTAAAGCAAAGCCTGAACTAAAAGTAAATTAATTTTTCATTTGAATTGATCTTTTTTAAAAATTATTAAGCAGGAAACATCAGATTTATCTATGACTACTGATTATAAAGGGATTAAAATATTGATAAAAGGTAAAACAATTATTTTGTACTGCTCCTCAAATGTGAAATGGTGTTTACTTAATTATTTTAACAGAATCCTACACTAAGGAAGCGTCCTATAGAATGTTAACTCATCTAACTTCTACCAAAAAATGAATTGATATCGAGAGATGGTCATACGATTGCAAAATTTTGTATAGACTCATAAAAAACAACCTTCATGTCTAATTAAAATACTACTTTTCGGCTTAAATTGACTTAAAAATGATTCGGAAGGCAACTTCATCAGACATTAATGCTATCCTCATAGTAACTAAGGCATGCGCTAAAACAATGGTTGACAAGGGTATTTACCAATGGAACGAGCATTATCCCAATGCAGCAGCTTTTGAAAAGGATATCCAAAGACATGAACTGTATGTTTTAACCCATAAGGAGGCCATTATTGGCTCTATTGTCATTTCTACCATGATGGATGCGGAATATGAACCGATATCCTGGTTAACACCAAATAGGAATAATTTGTACATTCATAGGTTATCAGTACATCCCAATTATCAAGGACAGGGATATGCACAACAACTGATGTATTTTGCAGAAACATTCGGAAAAGATCATGGTTTTGCTTCGATACGTTTGGATACATTTTCGCAAAACCATAGAAATCAAAAATTTTACGAACTTCGCAATTATAAACGTTTGGGCTCTATTTATTTTCCAAAACAAAGCGAACATCCATTCTATTGTTACGAGTACGTCCTGTGAAATCAGCCATCAGTTTAAAAAATATTAATCGCATTGCGATCCCTGCACTTATTGCTGGCGTATCAGAACCAATTTTGTCAATAACGGATACCGCCATTGTGGGTAATATTGACATCAATGCCACAGAGTCATTAGCCGCTGTCGGTATTGTGGGCGCCTTTATTTCTATGCTCATATGGGTTTTGGGTCAAACCCGTAGCGCCATATCATCAATTGTCTCTCAGTATCTAGGCTCAGACCGATTGGAGGATATCAAATCTTTGCCTGCACAAGCCATTTTTATCATTACGTCATTAAGTATTCTCATTATTTTAGGCACCTATCCATTTGCCCAATTTATTTTTAAACTTTATAACGCCACTGGATTGATATTGGAATACTGTGTGGCCTACTACAGAATCCGAGTATTCGGGTTTCCGTTTACCTTATTTACCATTGCAGTCTTCGGCGCATTTCGAGGCCTTCAAAATACATTTTATCCAATGATTATCGCTATAATAGGTGCTTCTACAAATATTATTTTGGATATTATTTTGGTGTATGGTATCAATGGCCATATTGCTCCCATGAATATAAAAGGTGCTGCCTATGCCAGTGTTATCGCACAATTATTAATGGCTATATGCTCTGCTTATTTTCTATTGACAAAAACAATCATTCCACTTAAAGTCAGCTTCCCGTTCAATAAAGAAATCAAGCAATTTTTATTGATGATTGCCAATCTTTTTGTCAGAACTTTGGCTTTAAATGTCACCCTATATTTTGCCAATGCTTACGCTACCAGCTACGGAAAAGAATATATTGCGGCCTATACCATTGCAATTAATCTATGGTTTTTGGGCGCATTTATTATTGATGGTTATGCCAGTGCAGGGAATATACTTTCCGGAAAACTGTATGGCGCCAACAGACCCGATTTGCTCATAGCGCTGAGCAATAAACTTATAAAGTATGGCATCTTGGTGGGTGTTGGATTAGCTGGTGTTGGGGCACTTTTGTACTATCCATTAGGCCATTTGTTTTCTAATGACCCAGCAGTTTTAACAGCCTTTAATGAAGTGTTTTGGATTGTGCTGTTAATGCAACCCATTTGTGCCTTGGCTTTTATATTTGATGGGATGTTTAAAGGCCTGGGACGTATGAAATACCTGCGAAATGTATTATTGGGAGCCACATTTCTTGTATTTTTGCCAGTGCTCCTCTATTTAGACCATTTGGGATATCAGCTGTACGCGATTTTTATTGCAATGACTTTGTGGATGGTGGCAAGAGGATTGCCCTTAATCATTAAATTTAGAAAACTCTTTTTACCAAGTCATGAAAACCATTAACTTTGGCAACAAATTATTACAAAAACTATGGAATTTTTAAATTTTTTAGGCGGCAACGGTCTGTTTTTAATCTTAGCTATTGTGTTAATTGTAGTGTATATCTATAACCGCAGAAAGAACAAATAATATTAACGCGTTTTTAACCACCCTGTAATACTCAATCTTTGAGAGTTGGTAACTGGCCTTACCTCGTGTTCCAGAATTTGACTTTCAAAGATAACTACTCGCCCAGGATAAGGATAAATTACTTTTTCCACTTCCTTTCCATTAGCGTCCAAATACAATACCAATTCGCCACCATAATCCGCCAACCAGTCTGCTTCATTCAAATAACATACGAATGAAAGTTTACGTCGATCGTCATTTTGAAAAGTATCTAAATGCCGTTTATAAAACGTGCCCTGAGGATAGACTGCATAATGGAATTCCTTGCGCAAAATCCCTAAAAAACAGGTTTTGTTGAGATAACTGATCAAACTATTAATTTTAGTAAAGAACAGGTTTTCTGCCGTATTGGTATGCGTCTCATCAATCCATAAAATGACATCGCCCCTAATCGATTTCACAATCACTTCATTTACCCTATTGCCAATTGCCGCCTTTTTAAACACATCTTCTTCGTGCTTTTCAATTAAAGATTGTCGCAATACCTGCACCTCCTCTTCCGTAAAAAAGTCTTCAACAACGGCATACTTTTGCGCAATGATATCCTCTATAATCCGTTCGTATAAAGGATTTTCAACAAATGCAATTTCTTCAAAAAGTTGGTTCATTAAAAAAGTGTATTATAAGGATATTTATCGGCCAAATGTAATCTAAAAACGGTTTCCTTTTACAAATTGAATATCTTTGCAGTAAATTGATGCGCTATGAGCAAAATCCGAATTACCAAACAATTTTCTTTCGAGACTGGCCACGCCCTTTATGGCTATGATGGCAAATGCAAAAATGTACACGGACACAGTTATAAACTGTCAGTAACAGTTATTGGGACACCAATAAGCGATACGTCTAACGTAAAGTATGGGATGGTTATTGACTTTTCTGATTTAAAAAAAATCGTAAAAACAGAAATTGTCGATGTTTTTGATCACGCTACGGTATTTAACAAAAACACACCGCACGTGGAGTTGGCAAAAGAACTGGAAGCTAGAGATCATAACGTGCTATTGGTTGACTACCAACCTACTAGCGAAATGATGGTGATTGATTTTGCGCAAAAGATCAAAAAACATTTGCCTGAAAACATACAACTATATGCCTTGCGACTTCAGGAGACGGATACCAGTTTTGCAGAATGGTATGCGAGTGATAACTAAGGTTTAGTTGGCAGTACTCAGTTGGCAGTACTCAGTTGACGGTATTCAGTTTCTAGTGTTTAATTTTGAAGTTCTTGCTTTGGCAGGAATTAATATCTTTGTTTGATGAATATTCCCAAAGGAAAAAAAATTTACTTTGCTTCTGACAATCATTTGGGAGCACCTACATCAGAACAGTCTTTTCCGCGCGAAAAGAAATTTGTAGCCTGGTTAGACGACATCAAAGACGATGCGGCAGCTATATTTCTTCTCGGCGATTTATTCGATTTTTGGTTTGAATACAAAACTGTCGTTCCTAAAGGATTTACCCGAACTTTAGGGAAACTTGCTGAAATAAGCGATTCTGGCATTCCCATTTACTATTTCGTGGGGAATCACGATTTATGGATGCACGGTTATTTTGAGGAAGAACTCAACATTGAAGTCTTTCATCAACCTAAAGAATTCATTTTCAACAATAAACTGTTTTTTATTGGTCATGGTGATGGTTTGGGACCACACGACAAAGGTTATAAACGCATGAAAAAAGTGTTTACCAATCCGTTTTTTAAATGGTGCTTTAGATGGCTCCACCCAGACTTAGGCGTGAAACTTGCCCAGCACCTCTCGGTTAAAAATAGATTAATTTCAGGCGATGATGATGCCAAGTTTTTAGGTGAAGATAAAGAGTGGCTTATTCAGTATTCCAGGCGAAAACTGGAAGACAAACACCGCGATTATTTTGTATTTGGCCACCGCCATTTGCCTTTGGAAATTAAATTGAATGAGACATCTACGTATTTCAACTTAGGCGATTGGATTCAATACTATACCTATGGTGTTTTTGACGGAGAAACCTTTCAGTTAAATACCTATTAGACCTCCCTTTCGTGGTCTTCTAAATCTCTTCGTAAATCTAACTTTCTAAAAGATGGAGAAACAAGACCCGTTGTGACTACAGTTAATATCGTCATTGTACCTCCAAAAACAACTGCAGTTACGGTGCCCATCAACTTTGCCGTTACACCACTTTCAAAGGCTCCAAGCTCATTGGATGAGCCCACAAACATTGAATTTACTGAAGCCACGCGACCACGCATATGATCAGGCGTTTTGAGTTGTAAGATTGTTTGTCTGATTACCATAGACACGCCATCCGTCACGCCACTAAAAAATAAGGCAAGTACAGACACCCAAAAAATGGATGACAATCCGAAGACGATAATACACACACCAAACCCAAAAATAGCCGCCAAAAGTTTCATTCCTGCATTTTTACTGATCGGGATATAGGCAGTAATCAACATGGTTAAAAAGGCACCCACAGCAGGCGCCGCACGCAACACTCCAAATCCTTCTGATCCCACTTTAAGTATGTCTTGCGCAAATATGGGCAATAAGGCTATGGCACCACCAAAGAGTACCGCAATCATATCTAAGGTTAGAGCTCCTAAAACAGCTTTGGTTTTAAACACAAATTTGACGCCTTCCTTTAAACTCTGCATCATAGGCTCGCCGATTTTGGGATTCAAAATTGGTTTTTTAGAGATGCGAAGCAAATTAACTAGTGCCAGTAATGCAAACCCCATAATTAAACACATAGACCAATGTACACCAATCCAACTAATGCTAAAACCCGCCAAAGCAGGACCTAAAACAGAGGCGACTTGCCATGTAGAACTGCTCCATGTAGCGGCATTAGGATAGAGCTTTTTGGGAACGATCAATGCGATTAGAGAAAACACTGTGGGACCAATAAACGCACGGACCAAACCTCCTAAAAATACCAAAGCATAAATACTATAAAGCACCGCATTGGTAGACCAATTGCCCACCACCAAGGGCCAAGTCAATAAAAACAGTCCGAAACTGATCACTGAAAACCCAATAATACATTTGATGAGCAGTCCACGTTTTTCACTCTGATCTACAATATGACCTGCAAACAATGCCATAGATAATGCCGGAATAATTTCCATCAACCCAATTAGGCCTAATGATAACGGATCTTTTGTGATGGAATAGACCTGCCATTCAATCACAATAAATTGCATAGACCAAGCAAAAACGAGCGCAAAACGAACTAATAAAAAAATATTGAATTCACTGATACGGAGTGCAGCGTAAGGATCTTTTTTAATTGGTTGTTGTTCCATAAATATCTTTCTTATAGCAATACCGCACCGAGCATCTTAAAAAGCTTTGAAGTTGGACCCAAAAATAAAATAAACTGTAGTGAAATTAATTTCTCAAAACTGAAAATTTTCAGTTTAGGGTTTGATATCCCTTAATTTCAATTGCAAACTTACTTTGCCCTGCCAATGGTTTTCATCAATAGAATACACCGCTTTGAAAGGTTTCTTATCAGTAATCAATTCACATTTATCCCCCAAATTAAACCCAATTCCAACAATTTGCTGAGAATGGCCTTGCTTGGCCGTAATTCTTAAATGCTTATCATCACCACCTACACATTTACCATAGCCGGTATCCTGTAAATTTTCGGTCATAAAAATAGGCGCCATATTTCCTGGGCCAAAGGGAGCGAATTGTTTGAGAATTCGGTAAAATTTTGGACTAATGTCATCAAAATTGATAGTCATATCTACTTTGATCTCGGGTGTCAAAAGCGCCCTATCGATAGTATTGGACACCTCATCCTCAAAGGCTTGTTTGAAAGCCTCATAGTTTTCAGACTTTAAAGTTAACCCTGCGGCATACTTATGTCCCCCAAATTGTTCTATATGCTGACTACAGGCTTGAAGTGCGTTGTACACATCAAATCCGCTAACAGACCGTGCCGAAGCCGCTAATCTATCGCCACTTTTGGTAAAAACTAACGTGGGTCGGTAATAGGTTTCTATCAATCGGGAAGCTACAATGCCAATCACTCCTTTGTGCCAAGTTTCATGATAGACTACGGAGGTGAGCCGTTCTTGTTCCTTAAACTCCTCAATTTGCAATAAGGCTTCTTGGGTAATTTGTTGATCCGCTTCTTTTCTGTCAGAATTGAATTGCTCTATTTGTGCGGCATAAGTTTGGGCAAGCGTTTCGTCTTCCTCTGTCAGTAAAGTGACCGCATAGTTACCATGCTCCATGCGTCCGGCAGCGTTAATTCTGGGAGCTACAATAAAAACTACGTCCGTTATGGTCATTTCGGTCTTCTTGGTCTGATCGATGATGGCTTTAATGCCTGCACGCGGTTGCTCATTTATTACTTGTAGCCCGAAATACGCCAAGGTCCGGTTCTCACCAGTTATTGGAACAATATCAGCGCCAATGGCAGTGGCCACCAAATCGAGATATGGTGTTAAATCCTCAATAGATTTCCCATCGTTTAAGGCTAAAGCCTGAACCAATTTAAATCCAACGCCACACCCACACAGCTCGTCATAGGGGTATTGGCAATCGTCGCGTTTAGGATCTAAAATAGCAACCGCATCTGGAAGTTGAGCCCCGGGCCTGTGATGGTCGCAGATAATAAAATCAATACCTTTTTCTTTCGCATAGACGACTTTGTCAATGGCTTTAATCCCACAATCTAGCGCGATGATTAAAGAAAAGTCGTTATCGTGTGCAAAGTCGATCCCTTTGATAGACACACCGTAACCTTCTTCGTACCGATCTGGAATATAGGTAGCCACTGTATCGATGCGAGTCTTTAAATAAGACGACATCAAAGCCACTGAGGTGGTACCGTCCACATCATAATCGCCAAAAACCAAAATATTTTCTCCCTTGGCAATGGCGTGTTCAATTCGCGCAACGGCCTTGTCCATATCTTTCATTAAAAAAGGATCGTGCAAATCGGTCAGACTTGGTCTAAAAAACTGTTTGGCGGCCTCATAGGTATCAATCCCCCGTTGCAGCAATAGAGTAGCAATCGTATCCTCTACCTTGAGGGATTCAGCAAGATACCTTATTTTAGAGAGTTCAGGTTTAGGTTTTAGGGTCCAGCGCATGAGGAGAACATGGTTTATGGTTGGATGATAAGGCAAAAATTAGGCCTCTCAGGTGTTTTAAAACCTGTGAGGTCTATGTATAAATTAATTATTATGGTAATGAATCGAGGTGTTCACCTTGGCAAACTTCTTAAACATTTCCATGACGCCACAATATTTTTCAATGGATAAGTCCACGGCTTTTTTGATTTTATCTTCACTTAAATCTGTTCCGTAAAAATGATATTCTACAGACACGGTGTGGTATGTTTTTGGATGTTCTTCGGTTAATTCGCCATAAGTATCCATTCTAAAATCTGTAATCTTAACTTTCATCTTTTTTAAAATAGAAACCACATCCAAACCAGAGCAACCTGCCAATGCCGAAAGCATCATTGCTTTAGGACGCAAACCAGAATTATGGCCGCCATCTTCTTCTGAAGTGTCTATTAATAGGGTTTTTCCGCTTGGATTATCAGATTCAAATTGCGAATTTCCTTTCCAATGGGTGATAACTTTATGATCCATATTATGATTTTTTAATGATTTTTAGTATTGAGTTTTAGTATTCAAAAATACCATTTAATATCAAGAATACCTCTTAGGTAGATGGCAATATATTTCAACCCCGATAGAATACAGAGTTTTGAAAAACCTAACAAAGTTTGTTATAAATCATATACATAGTAGGTTCATTTGTAGCCCGGTTAATCGATAACCTAGCTCGCGACGATATCCTTATTTTCATTATTTGCCACGAGTGAAATCGATCTTTAACTGTAGAATTACTAAATGGAATAATTTAAAATCAGGAAGTCTTAGTCTATTGTCACATTAAACGAACATAGTATGAATCTTATAAAAATAACTTTAAAAGGCATGCACACATATAAGTGTCTAAAATTAGTTGTATTTTCAATTAAACTTGTATTTGGTACGATACTATATCTTTTAGTGGTTGAAACAGATAAAGTAATCTCAATATTGAATTCATTGCAATAATATGGACTTTATTGTTTGCTTCAACTCCGGAACAACCTCCGCCTCAAACAAAGGATTCCGCGTCAACCAAAACCGATTGCGTGGTGAAGGATGTGGCAGCGGAAAAAATCTGGGCAAGTAGTCCTGATAATGATCCACCGTTTCCGTTAAAGTCTTTTTAGCGGCTTTCTTTAAATAATACTTTTGGGCATACATCCCAATTAGCAGCACCAATTGGACATTTGGCATCACGTCCCATAATTGCTCATGCCATTGCGGCGCACATTCTGGTCGAGGCGGTAAATCGCCACCTTTTCCACGTCCTGGATAACAAAAGCCCATCGGGACAATGGCAAAATTCTGTACATCGTAAAATTCTTCATTGCTGACCCCTAACCAATTTCGTAGTTGTTTTCCGCTAGCATCATCCCACGGAATGCCAGAAGCGTGCACTTTTGTGCCAGGAGCCTGGCCAATGATAACAATTTTAGAATCAACACTAAATGTTAGCACTGGTCTTGGACCTAATGGCAAATGGGCCTTACAGATGGTGCAGCTTTTTATGCGATCATGTAAATCTTGCATCCCAGTAATTACTTATTTTCCATCATTTTTTTCATGTCCATACCAAACGAGGGATAGGTCATCAGCATGCGTTTGAAATTTTTAGTCGTCATTTTGTTATAAATCGCGGCGGCAAACACGTTGATGCTTTCATTTGCTTCAGAACTTAAAATATGAGCTCCCACAATTTCATCCGTGCGTTCATTCGCTATTATGGTATACGCATAGGTGTCCTCGTTCTCTTTTTTGGCATTATACCAACCACTGGAATCGCCTTGGTACACTTTGACATTTTTATAACGTGCTTTGGCTTCGGCTTCGCCATAACCTACTGAAGATAAATTGGGGGTTGTAAACACCGTAGAGGGCACACAAGGCACATCCAACGTCTTTGATTTTTCCTTTACTACATTGTTGCCAACAATATAACCCTGCAGTCCAGAAAGTGGGGTTAAGGATGGCGATTTATTAGAAACATCGCCACAGGCATAAACTTTAGGATGCGATTTGCTCTGTAAATAATCATTGACTATGATCCCATTGTTATCGGCATCAATGCCAGCCTTATGTAATTCTAAAGCGGCAATCGCAGGAATTCTGCCCGTAGCATTAATAACCAATCTCGATTTATGGATTTCCGTTTTCCCATTAGTACTATAGGAAACTTTCTTATTTTTCTTTAACTTCTCAACTGCAGTTACATCTGCTTTAAAAACAAACTTCACGCCAAGGCTTTCCAACTTCGCAATCAATTTTTTAACCAGAAACTGATCAAAGTCGCCCAGTGCCGTTTCAGCCCTTTCCAAGATAGTCACCTTAGATCCCAGAGTTGCCAACATACAGGCAAACTCCATAGTAATATATCCGGACCCAATAAAGGTGATGGATTTCGGGATTTTCTTTAGGTTTAGAACATCTTCACTCACGTTTAAAAACGCCTTTCCATCAATTTCAAGCGGTCTGGGAACGTTTCCTGTAGCGATGACAAAATAATCAGCTGAAACGACCTTCCCTTCAACTTCCACTTCATTTTTACTGATAAACTTTGGCGATTGATGGTACATAGCAATCCCCAAACCTTTCATTTTCTCTTCAGTATTCGCCGGAATTGGATTCGAAAACGAACGTTTAAATTTTTGAACCTTTTTCCAGTTGAGTTTAGGAATCTTTTTAACACCAGAGCCTTTTAAATTGCGACTCTGGTATATTAATTTTGAAAATTGCAGTAATATTCTTTTGGAATCACAACCTCTATTTGCACAAGTACCCCCAAACTCTCTGTTGTCAGCAATGGCAACACTCAAATTATTTTCGACGCAAATCTCCGCTGCGGTCTGACCAGCAACGCCACTTCCAATGACAAAAACGTCATAATGTTTGTTTTTCATAATCTTATTATAGGGCTAATAAGATACTGAAGTTTTAACCAGAATATGTTATGAAAAATCTAAATATTAGGAAATCCTAAAATAGAATTAATCCTTAGGTTTACCCCCAACCACAACCACAATTTCGCCTTTTGGTGGTTTTTGAGTGTAATGCGTCAACACATCTTTGGCGCTACCTCTAATGGTTTCTTCATAAAGCTTTGTCAATTCTCGAGAAACAGAAACTGGCCGCTCTTCACCAAAGTGCTCACAAAAATGAGTTAATGTTTTAATGAGTTTATGAGGACTTTCGTAGAAAATCATCGTTCGCGTTTCTTCGGCAAGTTGTAGAAATCGTGTCTGTCTGCCTTTTTTTATGGGTAGAAAGCCTTCAAACACAAACTTGTCGTTAGGCAAACCGCTGTTAACCAATGCGGGTACAAAGGCAGTGGCGCCTGGGAGACAATCCACTTCAATACCATGTTCAATGCAGGCACGGGTCAATAAGAATCCAGGATCAGAAATAGCAGGGGTCCCGGCATCACTAATTAAAGCAATCGTTGTTCCTGATTTAATTTTTTCAATCAGATTTTGCACTGTTTTATGCTCATTGTGCATATGGTGCGATTGAGAACGGGTCGCAATTTCAAAATGTTTCAGGAGTTTTCCGGAGGTACGTGTGTCTTCAGCCAGAATTAAATCGACTTCCTTTAAAACCTCAACAGCTCTAAAGGTCATATCTTTAAGATTGCCAATAGGGGTTGGAACAATAAATAATTTACTCATGTATTAATCAAACTTACCTTCAATGATCCCCATAAAACGCTCTTCAACGGCTTCCTTGCCTTGCCAATTATTATAATCTGGTTTCACAATATTTTGGATCAAATTTCGAGCCTCCTCGAAGGAGCTAGAGGTATTAATTTGAGAGAGTACGCGTTCATAATCTTCACGTTGACCATCAAAAAGGTGTTTTATAAATGCTATTTTATCGTTGAGCCCAATATTAAGTCCGTTTTTTAATTTATCATTTAAAGATTTTCTAAGATTTTCCTTAGAAGTAGATGTCGTTACAGGATCAAAAACGGGCATATTTTTGAAGTCGGCAGTCAATTCTTCAAAATCATCTTTGGTTTGATCCGCAGGAGCTGGTACATGGTCAAACATCGCATCCACTTCATGGGTTTCATGCGGCATCTGTGCTACCAAATCCTTAATTTTTTCCATGACAGGCTCCATGATGCCATCATCTTCTACTTCATCAAGATTGACATAAATTTTATCACCCCTCTCAATATTATCACTTACTTCATTATTAAAGGCAACGTCTAACATGTCAAAGAAAGACGAATCTACTCCAATGGTTGGTAGGCCTTGTTCTAGATTTTCATTCGCAAATTTCAAAACACATAATTTTTCGTATAAAAGACCTGTTTCGCGATGCAGTTCTGCCACATTCTCTTTACCTTTTAATTTAAGAATTCTATGCGCAATGCTCATCAATTCCGACTCCAACTTCTTCTTCATAACTTTTAACTTTAATTCTAATTTATGCTTATGATTTTTAATAAATTTACGCCACCTTTATCTAAAACGAGGATGAGCTTTGTTTTAGTGTTAAAATTACGAAATGTTTCTTGAAAATACAGTAAATCCTAAAGAACAATTTGGGTGGATTGAGGTTATTTGTGGATCAATGTTTTCTGGCAAGACCGAAGAATTAATCAGGCGTCTTAAACGTGCACAGTTTGCAAAACAAAAAGTGGAAATTTTTAAACCTGCTATAGACGTGCGTTATGATGAAGACATGGTCATGTCTCATGATGCAAATCAAATACGCTCCACACCCGTCCCTGCCGCAGCAAATATTCCTATTCTAGCGGATGGCTGTGAAGTGGTTGGAATTGACGAAGCCCAGTTTTTTGATGATGAAATTGTTCGTGTTTGCAATGATCTGGCCAACAAAGGCGTGCGGGTTATTGTGGCTGGTTTAGACATGGATTTTAAGGGCAATCCGTTTGGACCAATGCCAAATTTAATGGCTACAGCAGAGTATGTTACTAAAGTTCATGCCATTTGTACGCGCACTGGTAATTTGGCCCAATACAGTTACCGGAAATCTAAAAATGACGCTTTAGTAATGTTAGGCGAAGTTGATGAATACGAACCTTTAAGTCGCGGTGCATTTTATAAAGCTATGGCATTAGATAAAGTTAATTCCACAAAGGTAAAAACTGAAAAAGAATCTACTGAAAACTTAAATGATCCCAATGCCTAAAGCGCAAGAAACCGTACTCGAAATTGATTTACCTGCTTTAAAACACAATTTTGAATACTTAAAATCCAAAATCCAAAAAGATACCAAATTTTTAGCCGTTGTAAAGGCTTTTGCATACGGTAGTGATGCTGATGACATTGCACTTTACCTACAGGATTTAGGTGTCGATTATTTTGCCGTAGCCTATACCAGTGAAGGTGTTTCACTAAGAAATGCCGGCATCACAAAACCCATCTTGATATTACATCCATTGCCGATAAGTTTCGAGACCATTATTGAACGTTGTCTGGAACCTAGTATCTATAATCGGAAAGTTTTAGATGAATTTTTAAAAGTTGCATCGGATAAAAACCAAATAAAGTACCCTATCCATCTTAAATTCAATACGGGATTAAATCGATTAGGTTTTGATCTTGAAGATCTTGAAACGATATATTCAAAAATAAGTACTTCTGAAGCAATACATATTAAATCCATCTTTTCGCATTTGGCGGCAAGTGAAGATATAAAAGAGAAAGAGTTTACAGAGCACCAAATAAAATGGTTTAAAGACATCACCGAAAGGTTTACGACGGTTTTTAAATACAAACCATTACTCCATCTTTGCAACACTTCAGGAATTCTAAACTACCCCGAGGCGCATCTTGATATGGTTAGAAGCGGCATAGGCCTATATGGTTTCGGGAATTCTGAGAAGGAGAATAAAAACTTTGTCCCAATAGCGAAACTGAAATCGGTCATTTCTCAAATACATCATATCGCAAAAGGGGAAACGGTTGGCTATAATCGTGCCTTTAAAAGTGAAGCATCTATAACCACAGCAACAATTCCGATTGGTCATGCGGACGGTATTGGAAGACAGTACGGACAAGGTAAAGGCTTTGTCATTATTAATGAAAAAAAAGCTCCTATTGTTGGCAACGTTTGTATGGATATGATAATGGTAAATATTACAGATATTGATTGTAAAGAAGGTGATGAAGTAATTATATTTGATAGTGCTCATACCGCTGAAAACCTAGCAAATGCAGCAAATACTATTTCTTATGAGCTTATTAGTGCCATATCCCAACGCATAAAACGAGTCATCAAAAAATAATAATATCTTAAAATTTTAACATTTCTTTATTTTTCATACTTTAGCAATTAACAACTAACTTAAAAACAATTATTATGTGGAAAGAATTTAAAGATTTTATCATGACCGGTAATGTTATAGATTTAGCAGTAGCTGTTATTCTTGCCGGAGCCGTTGGCCTAGTGGTGAATGGATTTGTGACTGATATTATGATGCCTATAGTTGGTAATTTTGCGGGAGGAGTCGATTTTGCCGACATGAAATATGTGTTATCTCCAGCAGATGTTGCCGCTGATGGTACGATTACTAAACCAGAAAACGCGATCATGTACGGTAAATGGGTAAATTCTATTATCAACTTATTAATTGTTGGTCTTGTATTGTTTATGATTGTTAAAGCCTACAACAAAACGAAAAAACCAAAAGCTCCAGCTGCACCAACAGGACCTACTGAAATAGATTTGTTGAAAGAAATCAGAGACGCGTTAAAAAAATAATTCCGCTACACCTCATATTTTAAATAAACCCGATTTCTAAATGAATCGGGTTCTTTTTTTAAAATTCTTCTTTACACGCTCTCAATTATTGGTTACATTAGCCCCTTAAATTTTTTTATTATGAAAGTAGCTGTTGTTGGTGCCACTGGAATGGTTGGCGAAGTAATGTTAAAAGTTCTAGAAGAACGAAATTTTCCTTTTACAGAGTTGATGCTGGTAGCGTCAGAAAGATCTGTTGGTAAAGAAATTAAATTTAAGAACAAAACCTATAAGGTAATTGGGTTAGCAGATGCTGTTGCTAACAAACCAGATGTTGCTCTATTTTCAGCAGGAGGCGATACGTCTTTAGAATGGGCTCCAAAATTTGCTGAGGCTGGAACAACCGTTATTGATAATTCTTCAGCATGGAGAATGGATACTACAAAAAAGTTAATAGTTCCAGAAATTAATGCTGATCAACTTACCAAAGCAGATAAAATTATTGCGAACCCTAATTGTTCTACCATTCAGTTGGTGATGACCTTAGCGCCACTGCATAAAAAATACGGTATTAAAAGAATTATTGTGTCTACCTACCAATCCATCACTGGTACCGGTTTAAAAGCCGTAAAACAGTTGGAAAATGAATTGGCAGGAGTCAAAGGCGAGATGGCCTACCCTTACCCAATCCATAAGAATGCCATTCCACATTGCGACGTATTTGAAGAAAATGGCTACACCAAGGAAGAAATGAAATTGGTTAGGGAAACCCAAAAAATTCTCGACGACCGTTCTATTGCAGTTACTGCAACTGCCGTACGGATCCCTACTGAAGGTGGTCATAGTGAATCTGTAAACATTGAATTTGAGAATGATTTTGACGTCACTGATATTCGTAAACTATTAAGTCAGACGCCTGGAGTTGTCGTTCAGGACAATACGGACGTCAATACCTATCCAATGCCGATTTATGCCAATGGAAAAGACGATGTTTTTGTAGGTCGTATCCGTAGAGACGGGTCACAGCCAAATTCCTTAAACCTTTGGATTGTCAGCGATAATTTGAGAAAGGGTGCTGCAACAAATACCATACAGATTGCTGAATATTTAGTTGCTCACAACTTAATTTAAATTTGCTTAAACTATAATTTATATCTTAATTAAATATTAAAAAGTCCCCTACAACAATTTGTAGGGGCTTTTTTGTTTATTTTTGAAACACAACACCAAACCCGTTTACTCTTATGAAAAACTTAGCGCTTGCCGTGGTAATCTTAACTACAATTACCGCCTGCAAAACTGAAAATGAACTCAAAAATTCCAATGCAATTGCTGTGACGTATCCTGAAACAAAAACTGTAGATTCTGTAGATACTTATTTTGGAGAACAAGTTAAAGATCCTTACCGTTGGCTCGAAGACGACAGAAGTGAAGAAACTGGTGAATGGGTAAAAGCCCAAAATCAAGTAACTGGCGATTATCTCGCAAATATTCCATACCGTCAAGCACTGAAAGACCGTTTGGAAGAAATCTGGAATTATGAAAAAGTAGGCGCCCCGTTTGTTGAAGGTGATTATACCTATTTCTATAAAAATGACGGTCTTCAAAACCAATCTGTTATCTACAGAAAGAAAAATAACCAGGATAAAGAAGAAGTTTTCCTAGACCCTAACACTTTCAGTAGCGATGGTACAGTTTCTTTAGGCGCTATAAGTTTTTCTAAAAACGGTAAAACCCTGGCCTATTCCATTTCAGAAGGTGGTAGCGATTGGCGTAAAGTCATCATTATGGATACGGAAACTAAAGAACAAATTGAAGACACTTTAGTTGATGTCAAATTCAGTGGTATTTCCTGGAAAAACAATGAAGGATTTTATTACTCTAGTTATGATAAACCTAAAGGCAGTGAGCTTTCCGCTAAGACTGATCAGCATAAACTTTTTTATCATAAGTTAGGCACGCCTCAAAAGCAAGATCAATTGATTTATGGTGGGACACCTGAAGAGAAGCACCGCTATGTTGGTGGCAATGTTACGGAAGACGGCAAATACTTGTTTATTTATCCTAGAACCTCAACGTCTGGTTCTAAGTTATTGATGCAGGATCTTTCTAAACCAAATAGTAAAATTGTAACAATTTTAGATGATTTCAATTCCGATTCTTCGGTTATAGAAAATGTAGGCAGCACACTATACATCATCACCAATAAAAATGCACCCAACCAAAAGGTGGTCACTGTAGATGCTTCAAATCCGAGTCCAGAACATTGGAAGGATTTTATCCCAGAAACAGAAAATGTGTTAAGTGTCTCTACAAGTAGCGGTTATATTTTTGCACGTTATATGGTGGATGCCGTATCTCAAGTAAAACAGTACGACTACGATGGTAAATTAGTAAGAGAAATTGAACTTCCCGGAGTTGGAAGTGCTGGCGGGTTTGGAGGAAAAAAGGAAGACAAAACGATATATTACTCGTTCTCTAATTACATCACTCCAAGTACAATATATACATTGAATCCTAAAACGGGAGTATCAGAAGTGTACAAAAAACCAGAAATCAAGTATAATCCTGACAATTTTGAGAGCAAACAAGTATTTTACAATTCAAAAGATGGTACGAAAATCCCTATGATTATTTCGTATAAAAAAGGCATAGAACTTAATGGCAAAAACCCAACTATTTTATATAGTTACGGTGGTTTCAACATTTCATTGACGCCATCATTTAGCATTGCTAATGCGGTTTGGATGGAGCAAGGTGGCGTATATGCCGTACCTAATATTCGCGGCGGTGGCGAGTATGGAAAAAAATGGCATGATGCAGGGACACAGCTAAAAAAGCAGAATGTGTTTGACGATTTTATCGCAGCTGCAGAATATTTAATTGACAACAACTATACCTCATCAGATTATCTAGCAATTCGCGGGGGATCAAACGGTGGATTATTAGTTGGTGCCACCATGACGCAACGTCCAGACTTAGTCAAAGTTGCCATCCCAGCAGTTGGGGTGTTGGACATGTTACGTTACCATACATTTACCTCAGGTGCAGGTTGGGCTTATGATTACGGCACATCTGAAGATAACAAAGAAATGTTTGAGTATTTAAAAGGCTACTCGCCAGTTCATAATGTTAGAGAAGGTGTGGAATATCCAGCAACGATGATTACCACTGGAGACCATGATGACCGTGTAGTGCCTGCCCATAGTTTTAAATTTGCCGCAGAATTACAGAGCAAACAAACGGGTACGAATCCAACCTTAATCAGAATTGAAACGGATGCAGGCCATGGTGCAGGAACTCCTGTAAGCAAAACCATTGAGCAATATGCTGACATATTCGGTTTCACACTTTACAATATGGGTTATAAAGTTTTGCCAAATAAAACAAAGGCAAAGATTAAAGGATAATAAAATCAATTTTTGAACTATAAAAACCTTTCAGTCTTTTCTATGGATTGAAAGGTTTTGTTTTATAGACAACATGCTAAACGTTAAAAACATTACTTTTTCATACAACGCCAAAGACACGGAAAATCCTGTGTTGAAGGATTTAGAGTTTGCGGTGGAACAAGGTGAACACCTTTCCATTATTGGGGAAAGTGGTTCTGGGAAATCGACACTCTTAAAACTGATTTACGGCGAATATGATTTAAATGAAGGTCAAATTTTTTGGAAGGACAATGAAATTTTAGGCCCTAAATACAATCTCGTTGTAGGTTATGAGTATATGAAATACGTAGCGCAGGAATTTGATTTGATGCCTTATATCACCGTTGAAGAAAATGTGGGCAAACACTTATCCAACTTTTTCCCGGAAGAGAAAAAGGAGCGTATTAAAGAGCTTTTAGAAGTTGTCGAATTAGAAGATTTTGCAAAAACGAAAGTCAAAACTTTAAGTGGTGGACAAAAGCAACGTGTCGCCTTGGCAAGAGCTTTGGCAAAACAACCGGAGATTATTCTCTTGGATGAACCTTTTAGTCATATTGATAATTTTCAGAAGCAATCCTTACGCCGAAGTGTGTTTAAATATCTGAAAGAAAAGCAAATCACTTGCCTTGTGGCCACGCATGATAAAGAAGATGTATTAGGTTTCGCAGATCGGATGTTAGTCATACACGATTCTAAGATTATCGCAAATAATTCTCCTCAAGAGCTGTATCGCAACCCAGAAACACCATTAATTGCCTCTTTTTTTGGTGAAGTAAATATGCTGAATACCGAAATTATTTACGCACATCAACTCCAATCTGTTGACGAATCGAATCTTAAAGCTCGAGTGATTCGAAATTATTTTAAAGGTCCATATTATTTAATTGAAGCAGTACATCAGGAGATAATCCTCAGATTTGAGCATCCTACGGCTTTAGAAGTTGATTCAGAAGTTTTCCTTAAGATTCTGTCACGCTATCGCAAACGCGCCGTAAAGGCCATGATGTGTAAGAGAAAGCTGTTCGGGTTGTAAATGCCCGTTCATATAAAATTGCGGAATTCCTCTACTATTTTTGATAACTGCGACAAACTTGTCAACTACATTTTTATAAGCAGCATAGGCTTTTATAGCCTGTTGGACACTTTCAGAATGTTGGGTAGGATAATCTAAACTTGAAAATTGAAACAGTTTTGAAATCCACTGCGGATTTGAACACGCCGTAGTCTGGATAAAACTCTTATCGGTTGTTGTAGCTGTTGCAATAGACTGACTTTTATAAATGACGTGACCTTGATTAGAATCTAACACAATACATTTAAAATCGGTTGGATTAAAACGGATCTTTCCCTCAGCTCTTGAGGTAATTTTATAAACACTTTCCTTCATCGTCCATAAGCGCCAGATATTTTGAAATTGCTGGTCGTCAGAACGAATGAAATCCTGTTCTTCTGTGGTGAATAACTTGTCCAAAAAGCGTTGTTCTTGCCAACGGGAATTGCGTTTCGCAAATTCTAAATCGACAATATCGTTACCAATCATTAGGAAGCGATTTTGGAATTGACAATGGCCATAGCTGCTTTTACGGAAAGCATTTGTTCCATTTCCTCATTCTCGATGCGGATGTCAAATTCGTCCTCCACATCTAAAATAATGTCTACTAAATTCGCAGAATTTATTTTTAAATCGCCCACA
This sequence comes from Gelidibacter sediminis, assembly GCF_004364975.1. GTDB lineage: Bacteria > Bacteroidota > Bacteroidia > Flavobacteriales > Flavobacteriaceae > Gelidibacter > Gelidibacter sediminis. Next base: position 943,709 of record NZ_SOBW01000007.1, read on the forward strand.
AAAGTTGTTTCTTCTGACAAATTATTGAAAGCGTCTTCATCCTGCACATAAGGTTGGACAATAGTTTTCAATTTGGCTATTAAATCTTCGTTTTTCATAAATTGTAGGCTCTAGAATTTGTATAAAGATTTAGTTATAAGTCTTAAAGATAATACAAGCGTTAACATCACCAAAACCAAAACTGGCTTTTGCGGCTATGTTCAACGTTTTATTGAGCATTTGTTTCGGTATTTTTTCGTCAGCGATGAGCTCTAGAATTTCAGGATGCACATCGTGACAATTGATGTTTGGGAACACAAACTGTTCCTTCAATTGCAAAACCGCTGCCACACTTTCAATGCTTCCCGCTGCTGCAAGGCAATGGCCCACCATCGATTTTAAAGAGTTGATATACGGAAAATTAGCACCTTTCCTCCCCAAAGCTTTGGTCCAATTTTCAATTTCGAGACTGTCTTTTGAAGTGGCGGTCAAATGCCCGTTTATGGTATCAATAGCGCTGGCTTCAATTTTCGAATCTTTAATAGCATTTGTAATGCAGCGTTGCACGGCTTCCGCATTAGGAGCAGTCAATGTGCCACCATTACGCTGGCCTCCCGAGTTGACTTGACCTCCCAACACCTCCGCATAAATGGTAGCGCCACGTTCTAAAGCACTTTCTAATGATTCTAGAACCATGGCGCCGGCGCCACTTCCGGGTACAAATCCGCTTGCCGAGGCACTCATTGGTCGTGATCCTTCTTGCGGGGAATCATTATGTTTATAAGTCATGACCCGCATGGCGTCAAATCCGCCCCAAATATAAGGCCCATCATCACTACAACTCCCGACTAACATCCGTTTGGCCTGTCCGTTCTTGATGCGTTCAAATCCCATCAAAATAGCTTCGGTTCCAGTGGTGCATGCGGACGAATTGGTGGTCACCTGATTTCCCAGTCCGAGAATCCCACCAAGATATGCGCTGATGCCACTGGCCATAGTCTGTAAAACCACCGTACTGCCCATTCGTTTCACCTCACCAGCATCTACTTTATAAATCGCTTCGCGGAATTTATCAACCCCCGAAGTTCCAGTACCAAATACACAGCCGCTGTCATAATCCAAATCACTCTCCGCATCAATTTCTAAACCGGCATCCTTCCAAGCATCCATTCCTGCCATACATCCATATAAGATCCCTGAGCTATTAAATCCGCGGAGTTGTAATGGTGTGAGATATTCTAATTTTTTTTCTTCTGAAACCTGCGGAATCCCACCAATACAGCAGGAAAAATTAGCCGCTTTTAAATTGTCGTGATAGGCAATGCCGGATGTCCCGAGCTTAATCGCTTTAGTAAACGCTTCCAAGCCCACACCGTTTGGTGCTACAACACCCATACCCGTAATTACAACTCTAGTCATTTCCTTTAGGTTTTAACATTCCTGAAATGGTGCCTCTGCAGACCAATTCCTCCTTTTGATTAAAAAGTTTCACGTTGCATTTTAATTTATGAAATCGGAAAACCACTTTTTCTGAAATAACGGTTACTGTTTCGCCAGGAAAAACAGGCAGATAAAAATCCACAGCGCTTGAGGTTAAGGCGATTTCTGGTTTAAAATTCTCAGTAATTTCATCCTTTAACAGATAGATTCCTAAGCACACCACTCCAATTTGTGCCATGCACTCGGTTAAAATGACGCCAGGAGTTACAGGTTGATTTCTAAAATGTCCTTTATAAAAATATTCAGTTTCTTTAAATGTATAATTCCCCGTAACACCTTCTTCTGAAATTCGGGAAAGTCCATCCACAAACAGAAACGGCGGTTCGTAGGGCAAAAGTTTAAGAATGTGCTCTGTATCCATTATCATAAAATCTCTGAGATTAATTTGAAGGTTTTTAAGAAATATGTTCGCCGCCATCCACAGGAATCACACAGCCATTAATCCAACGCGCCTCGTCTTTACTCAGCAGATACACCGCATTGGCCACATCCTCTGGAGTGGTTAAGCGTTTGAACGGATTTCTCTTTAGGGCATGTGCTTTCAGTGCTTCACTGCCGGGAATCATTCTCAAAGATGCCGTGTCTGTTATACCCGCTTGAATGCAATTGGCCCGAATTCCGAAGGGTGCAAATTCCAATGCAATATTTCTGGTAATCGCTTCTAAGGTCACTTTCGCTGCGGAAACTGCGGCATAATTCTGTAAAGCTTTGGTATTACCTTCACTCGTAAAACTAATGATTCTAGCATCGTCAGAAAATAATTTTGCTTCAAAAACGGCTTGCGTCCAGTCGTATAAACTAATGGCCATAGCGTTGATGGTCAAATTGAAATCGTCCGTATGTAACCTAGGTTGATCTTCTGAAAGCATCGGTTTTAAATTGCCTCTAGCTACGCTATGCACCAAGGTCCGAATGCGCCCTTGTGAACCACAAAGCTTGCTTATTTCTGACACCAATTCATTGCGCTTTTCAACTTTAAAAGCATCGGCATTAAAGGCTTTAAACTCCACTCCAGTACTGCGGATGGTTTCAAATTCTGCTTGAATACGGTCTTCTTGGGCGCGTGGATTACGGTGAATGATACAAATATTCATACCATGATTGGCTAAAGTCTTGGCCGTTGCCAATCCCAATCCACTGGAGCCCCCCAAAATAAGCGCCCAATAATTTTTATCTTCAAAATCCTTTTTCATATCCAAACTAAATAGTCATGCTAACGCTTCGCTTGTAATTTACCATTGTAATAAAATCCGTTGTGCAGAAAACCCTGGTCCAAAACTTAACATCAGGCCGGTATCGCCTTTAGGCAAGTCCCGTTCCATAAAACGTTCCAAAACATAGAGCACGGTTGCGCTACTCATGTTGCCATACAATTTAAGGACTTCTTTGGTATCCTCAATGTTTTTTCCCAAACTACCGAACAGTTCCTCTACCGTTTGTACTATTTTTTTACCTCCGGGGTGAAAAATGAGATGGTCAACATCATCAATACGCATCTGATTACGCTCTAAGAATGGATAAACAATATTCGGAAAATGGTTTGAAATGGTTTCGGGGACTGCTTTATCCAAAATCATTTGCAATCCCGTATTAACAAGTTTAAATCCCATCATTTGTTCCGCATCGTAAAAATGGTACATGGCTTCGTCGAGAATTTCCGGACCTGAATCCGCTTCATAAGAAGACAAGATCACGCTTGCAGCGCCATCACCAAAAATAGCAGCACTTACAATATTTGCCATGGAATAATCGTCGAGTTGGAAAGTCGCGGTGGGCGATTCTACCGCGATGACTATAGCGCGTTTATTGGGATTCGCCTTCAAAAAATTCTTTGCATATATAATGCCCGAAACTCCGGCGGCACAACCCATTTCTGTCACCGGCAAGCGGATGATATCCTGACGCATTTTTAACCGATTGATGAGATAAGCGTCCAAAGAGGGAATCATAATGCCGGTGCAGCTGACCGTAATAATATAATCAATATCTGTAGGCTGAAGCTTAGCTTTTGCCAGTGATTTTAACAGAGCTTGTTCACCTAATTTGATCACCTCGCGGGTGTAAATATCATTTTTTTCTTCGAAAGAGCTATTCAAAAACACCTCTTCTGCATCCATAATGGAATACCGCTTGTCCACACCTGCATTTTCGAATAACTTGATCACTTTACGCTGAAAACGCTCTTCCTGACCCTCCAACCACACACTTAAATAGGGAATGATATCCTTAGTGTTTCTAGAATATTTTGGTAATTGCTTGGCGACGGCCGTAATTTTTACTTTCATGATAATGATACTTTTATGGAACGCTGATGACGCTGATACTGCTGATTTTAATGGATTTTATTCACAAGTAATACTTCGATTATAAAAATTTCAAATGCTTAATCTAACTTTAATGTCTTTTCCATTCACCTCAAACCCAAAACCTCAAACCTAATTCCTCCTACTCAAAATCCACTGGTACCTAAACGCCCATTTCGATTTGAGTTGATAGGTGCAATGTAATTGTGATGCTAAGGCAACCAGCTCTTTTCTTTTAAACCCTCGCAACACGGAGATTAAGCCATCTTCAATAATCATTTTATTCTGTACAGGAATCGTAATCAGTTTGAACAAATAATACGCTAATCGGTGTCTGTGTAAATCGTTGACCACGACTCCCAACGTTGCAGTTTCTAAGAGATGTTTTAAGAGCTCATTCAGTTCTTGCTCCTTAAAGTGATGTAGAAATAATGTGCTGATCGCCACATCATACTGCATCTGTTTAAATAGATGAGAAAAAACATCGATATCTAGAAACTCAATATTTTTATAGGCTGAAGATAAGGTTTTAGCATAGGCTGTGGCATTTTTATTGGCGTCTATTCCAATCAACTGAAACTGATATCCTTCATTTTTACCAAAATCTGCAATCGCTCTCAAGATATCACCGCCCCCACAACCCAAGTCGATAATTGTGATAGGAGTCCCTTTTGGATGGTGCTTTAAGAGTGTTTTAAGTCCGTTTATAGTCACCGCATTCCCACCCAAAAACTTATTTATTGTTGCTAACTTATCAAGCGCATCGGTAAGCATAGGACCTTGAATGGAAAAATCATCCATAAGTTCCTCCGCGTCAGTCCGATGTTTAGTGTCGACTAATAAACTCATCTTATTTGCATTGGTTTGCCGTGGGTTTGCTTGATAATAAAAGGCATCAGAAACGGCATTTTTTTAAGTGCACTAAGCGCTGTTTCCGATAAGTGCTGATGGTCGAATACCTTAGCAACGATATGACCCACTTTCAAGCGGTTCTTAAAGTGTTGATTCCAAGCTTTAGCGTAAGCTATCTCAAGATTACTTCGAGATATGGTATTTTCAAAATAGTCAAGAACAAGTTCTGAAGCTATTTGAGCACTTCTAATAGCCATACTCATGCCATTACCACACAGAGGATGGATCATTCCTGCGGAATCGCCACACATAAGCATATGCGCTTCTATAGGCGATTTCCTATCAAAAGAAATCTGGCTGATACTTAACGGCGTATCAAACACAGGTGTGGAATTTTCAAATATCGTTTTGAGATGAGTGTTCTTGAACACAACTTGTTGTTGAAATTCGTCAATATCCTTAAACTTTTTAAACGCTTCCAAATTCGTAATATAACAGAGATTAAGGCTATTATCTTCTACTTTAGAAACACCACAATAACCGCCTTCAAAATTATGTAAGGCCACCACATCTTCAGGAAAATCACCTTTAACATGGGTTTTGACAGCTAAATAAGGCGATTTATTTTTGATAAAATCACGGTTTAATTTGACGTCTAAATTTGTGCGTTTACCATAAGCGCCAATAGTAATTTTCGCGACATAATTCCCTTTATCTTTAGTCTCTATCGTAAATTTATCATCTGAAAACCGTACTTCCATTACTGTATCTTGAATCACTTGCACACCTACTGCTTTAGCCTCTAAAAAAAGCGCTTCATCCAAGGCGTAACGACTGATTCCAAATCCGCCTAACGGCAAATCTGCTGTCAGGAGTTTACTTTTAACGCTAGATAATTGAAACTTTGTAATTTTCTTCGCTCCCAAACTAAAGACGTCAACTCCTAAATAATTCAAATATGGAAGGACCTCATTAGAAATATACTCTCCACAAACCTTATGTTTAGGATAGTCATTTTTCTCAATGAGTCCGACACTTATACCCTTTTTATGCAGATGAATTGAAGAGGAAAGTCCAGCCAATCCACCCCCGATAATCAGTACATCAAATGTGTTTTTTAGATTCTTCAGACAAAATTATTTTGCAATTAATTTTACTAAAGATAAAAGGTTTTGTTTGAAAAAGATACTGGGATAATCAAAGAATGGTGGTTTAGATTTATTCTAAGTCCCTAAAAGCAAATAAAAACCATGTAAATTTTAAAATACAGACTTAATTACAAATTGTTGCTCCCTAAAATTGATGGTATCATTTACTTTTTTTCCCATGAGCAGTAAGCCAATAGGCGTATGAGGTGAAATGGCATAAAACGAATCAGCATTGCATTTTAATTGACCAGCGCTAATGGCTATAAAATAGTTGGCCTGAGAAGTAAAAACCACACTACCTAAACCAATGCGATCAACAGTTGTAGTGACATCAATTTTAGATAAGTTCTCCCTTACTTTTTCTGTTTCAGCCAGTTGTTGTCCAACTTTCTCACGCTCTAATTGTAGCATCGCCCTTCCTGTTTCGTGTTTATCACCCGCACTACTTTTGGTTTCCGAAGTCAGCGATTCCTGAATTTCATTAATTTGAGCGTGAATTTTTGTAAAGCGTTCCTCTACAAATGCAGCACATTGGGTATAGAGCGCTTGTTTCAGGTCCAAATTACTTGTCATCTTTTCTTTCATAATTCAAGACTCCGAAGAATCCCATTTGCCTAATAATCCAGTTTTTACGTCCAGCAATATAAGGCGTGGCTGGATTAGCGCGGTATTTTAAAGGTCGCGGTAAGATGGCCGCAATAGCCGCTGCTTCACTTTTGGATAATTTTGAAGCTGATTTTTTAAACCAATGTTGCGATGCTGCTTCGGCACCATAAATACCGTTGCCCATTTCTATACTATTCAAATACACTTCCATGATGCGTTCTTTAGTCCAAATCAACTCGATCAGAAACGTCACATAAGCTTCCATTCCTTTTCTAACCCAACTGCGTTGTGGCCATAAAAAGACGTTTTTAGCGGTTTGCTGACTAATGGTACTGGCACCTCGCACTTTTTTGCCTTTGTTGTTATTCTCAAAAGCCTTTTCAATCGCCTTCATATCGAAACCGTTATGCTGTAAAAAATTTTGATCTTCACTACATATAACTGCCAATTGCAAATTTTTAGAAATTTCTTCTATAGGCACCCAGTCATGTTTCCAAACAGTTTCAGCATCTGCCTGCTTTTGTTCAATATATCTGATGACCATAAGCGGTGTTGCTGGTACGGGCACCCATTTGTAAATGACAACTCCAATTAAAGGAATCGCCAAAAACCATATGATTAGTTTGAAGATGAATTTGAATACTGTTTTAATCATTGTATAAACTTGGAGTCAGTTAGTTGATCTGGTTTTTTTTATGAGAATAGATGAGCAAGGTTAAAAAAGTACGGCCTACATGTTAATTTACCAAATCGGCCAATTCTCTACCAACATGACTACCTATGGCAATACCCATCCCGCCCATTCGGACGCCGCAAAACACGTTAGTACTTAACTGTTTTACAATAGGTTTTTTGGTGCTGCCAACACCCATAATACCACTCCAACTATGGTCTATTTCAAAAGGCGTATGAGGCAAAATGGTCGATTGTAAAAGTGAATTTAATTTATTTTGAATGAGTTCAGTTTGCGCCATTTCTGTAGTTTCTTCAGTTTTAAAATCGAGATTACGTCCGCCACCCAGTAAAATCCGATCATCAACATTACGGAAATAATAATACCCTTCTTCAAGATGAAAAGTTCCTTTAATATGTAAATTTTTGATGGGCTTCGTAATCAACACTTGTGCTCTAGCAGGTTTAACTTCAACATCAATAAGTTTTGATGCGAATCCATTAGTGCAAATTAACATTCGTTTCGTTTTAAAATCAAAATAATTAGTTTTGATATGTATTTCTTTATTCAATTCTTCAAAATGTTCTACGACTACAGAATTCAAGATTTGAATGCCTTTACTTAATACCAAATTGGTGAGTGAACGCATCATTTTACCAGTATCAATTTGGCCTTCAAAAGGTGTAAAACTAAGTTGACTTTGGATGTTTTTATATTGAAACGAATTTTCTTTAACTTCAAAAACATCGGCCTTAAAATGAGGTTTTAAGAGCGCATTTACTTTTCCCATTTGTGACATGCAGTACTCATAACGACCTTCATCATTTTGAGCAAACAATTCGTACCCGCCATATTGTTTATAACCAATGGAGGCATCGGACAGGGTTTGTCTTAAGAGATCTAAACCGCTACGTCGTTTCTGAATAAGGTTTACAACCTCTTCCTCTGAATGCGATTTAAGATCATCCAAAATCTCACTTAGACTTCCAAAACAAGCAAATCCAGCATTTTTAGTACTGGCGCCCTGAGGTAAAAAACCCCTTTCTAAAATCAGAATTTTGGCTTTTGGGAAACGTTGCCTCAAATGTAAAGCGCAATTAAGTCCTACAATGCCACTTCCTACAATTGTATAATCGATATTGGAGAGATAGCTCTTTAGTTCCCAGTAAGAAAGATTCATGCTCAATGGATTTAAGGATATAAAAGTAAGAATTATTAAATCGCTCTATAAAAATTACGACTGTAAATCAACAGAACGTGAGAATAAAAGTAGACAAGTTTGAGGCATAAAAAAACTCCGAAAATGACTTTCGGAGTTTTTAGTGTTATTCTTCAACCGGTGCTTCCATTTTAAAGCTTTCCATGAATTTGGTAGTATAATTACCCGCCAAATAATCAGGATGGTCCATCAATTGTCTATGGAACGGAATCGTCGTTTTAATGCCTTCAATGACGAATTCATCCAACGCACGCTTCATTTTATTGATAGCTTCTTCACGTGTTTGCGCAGTGGTAATCAACTTTGCAATCATAGAATCGTAGTTTGGAGGAATTGTATATCCAGAATATACGTGAGTATCCAAACGCACACCATGACCACCTGGCGCATGAAGCGTTGTTATCTTACCTGGGGAAGGTCTGAAATCGTTATACGGATCTTCTGCATTGATACGACATTCTATAGAATGTAATTTTGGTGTATAATTTTTACCAGAGATTGGAATGCCAGCGGCTACCATGATTTGCTCTCTAATCAAATCAAAATCGATAACCTGCTCAGTAATTGGATGCTCAACCTGAATACGTGTATTCATTTCCATAAAATAGAAATTACGGTGTTTATCTACCAAAAATTCTATTGTACCAGCACCCTCATATTTAATGTATTCTGCAGCTCTTACTGCGGCTAATCCCATTTCATTACGAAGCTCGTCCGTCATAAATGGAGAAGGAGTTTCTTCCGTCAATTTTTGATGACGACGTTGTATAGAGCAATCGCGCTCTGATAAATGACATGCTTTTCCGCGAGAATCACCAACAATTTGAATTTCAATATGACGTGGTTCTTCAATCAGCTTCTCAAGATACATGCCGTCATTCCCGAAAGCGGCTTTAGCTTCCTGTCGTGCAGATTCCCATGCTGCCTTTAGGTTTTCTGCTTTCCATACGGCGCGCATTCCTTTACCTCCACCACCAGCGGTTGCTTTTAGCATTACAGGATAGCCCATTTCTGCTGCTAGGGTTTCAGTTTGTTCAAGTGATTTTAAAATGCCCTCACTACCAGGAACACAAGGCACACCTGCTTCTTTCATGGTTGCTTTGGCAGAAGCCTTGTCGCCCATTCTTTCAATCATTTCTGGAGAAGCACCAATAAATTTGATATTGTGCTCTTCACATATTTTTGAAAACTTAGCATTTTCAGATAAAAATCCGTAACCTGGATGAATGGCGTCAGCGTTTGTAATCTCTGCAGCAGCAATGATATTGGACATCTTTAAGTAAGATTCACTGCTTGAAGGCGGTCCGATACACACGGCTTCATCAGCAAACTTTACATGCAGACTTTCCGCATCAGCAGTAGAATAAACCGCTACGGTTTTAATGCCCATTTCTTTACAAGTCCTAATAACACGGAGTGCTATCTCACCTCTATTGGCTATTAATATTTTTTTAAACATAACATTTCAAATTAAAAATTACTCCCGATTGTTATCGAGACCAAGTTCCAAAGTCCAAATATTGGATTTTGGGAATTGTGTATTGGAATTTCCAATTGGTTATGATGGATCTACTAAGAACAATGGTTGATCAAATTCGACAGGAGAAGAATCATCAACTAAAATTTTTACGATCTTACCTGAAACTTCAGATTCAATTTCGTTAAATAATTTCATTGCCTCAATAACACACAAAACATCCCCTTCCTTTATGGTCTTCCCAACTTCTACAAACATAGGCTTGTCAGGTGATGGTTTACGATAAAACGTTCCGATGATTGGTGATTTTATGGTAATATATTTTGAGTTTTCATCCGTTGCAGGTGCCGGAGTAGGCGCTGCAGCAGTTGGAGCTGCAGGGGCAGGAGCTTGCGCAACATGAGCTGTTCCCATAGGGATTTGTTGCACATAAGTTGTGGACTCTCCTTTATCATCGCCACCAGTTTTAATGGTAATTTTGATATCGTCCATCTCCAATTTAACCTCACTCGCACCAGATTTAGCCACGAACTTGATTAAGTTTTGAATTTCTTTTATATCCATAATTATTGAATTTTAATAGTTTTAAAGTTAGTTGGTTTATGAATTGTATGCCCATGTGAGGTAAACTGAGCCCCAAGTAAAACCTCCGCCAAAAGCTGCAAAAATTAATTTGTCACCCTTCTTTAGCTGTTTTTCGTAATCAAATAATAACAAAGGTAGGGTAGCCGAAGTGGTATTTCCATATTTATGGATATTCATCATTACCTTGTTTTCATCAATGTTTATCCTGTTAGCTGTGGCATCAATAATACGTTTATTGGCTTGGTGTGCTACCAACCATGCAATATCATCATTTACAAGATTGTTTTGCTCCAATATTCTCTCAGTAACGTCGGCCATATTAAATACAGCATTCTTGAAAACCATTTTTCCTTCTTGAAAGATAAAATGTTTTCCTTCCGCTACGGCTTCAGGGGTTGATGGATATGAAGAACCTCCATAAGTGGCTTGCAAAAACTCGCGTCCTGCACCATCACTTTTTAAAAGTTCATCTTGAAGTCCAAAGCCATCCATATTTGGTTCGAATAATGCTGCTCCGGCGCCATCACCAAAAATGATGCATGTAGCCCGGTCTTTATAATTGATCATAGACGAATTTTTGTCTGCACCAATTAATAAGACTTTCTTATATTTTCCTGATTCAATATAGCGCGCTGCGACTGACATACCATATAGGAAACTGGAACATGCCGCTTCCAAATCAAATGAGAATGCATTTGTGGCACCAATTTGTGTGGCTGTATAAGCAGCCGTGGCTGCAGCTTTCATGTCTGGTGTAGCTGTAGCTACAATTACCAATTCTATTTCTAAGGGATCTAACCCTTTCTTTTGTATGAGATCTTGAGCGGCTTTAATGGCTAAATAAGAAGTACCTTTGCCATCATCTTTGAGAATTCTTCTTTCTTTAATTCCTGTCCTAGTGGTAATCCATTCGTCATTAGTATCGACTAAGGTTTCCAAAATTTGGTTTGTCAACACATATTCGGGCACGTACCCTCCTATGGCAGTAATTGCAGCAGTGATTTTACTCATTATTTTATATTAGAATGACCTAAAATTTGACTGAAAGTAGTCAAAAGCAGTAAAATGTAAATGAATTTACTAAACCTTAGTCAAATATGTTGCAAATTAAGTTGTTTTTAAGACTTTCGAAAATTAAACACAAAAAAACGCTCAAAGTTGAGCGTTTTATTATATGCATGCATAATAATTATGCTAAATTTTCTTCTTTTTCAGAGTTGTCTATAAGCACTTGACCTCTGTAATAAAGTTTTCCTTCATGCCAATGAGCTCTATGGAACAAGTGTGCTTCTCCTGTAGTAGGACACGTTGCAATTGTAGGAACAACTGCTTTGTAATGTGTTCTTCTTTTATCTCTTCTAGTTCTAGAAATCTTTCTTTTAGGATGTGCCATTTTATATTGTTATTTATCCGTTAATAGTTTTTTTAATGTATTCCAGCGAGGATCAATTTCCTCTGTCTGTTCTTTTTCTTCTGAGCCTTTTGGGCTCAATTCCTCTAATTTTTTAAGTACTTCTGATTGCAACGTCCCATCTTCTATGCCCGGATGGATCCGCTTAATAGGCATAGATAAAATAATCAATTCATAGATGTTCTGAGCTACATTTAGTTCATACTCACCGTGAGGGAGTATTAAAATGTCTTCATTCTCATCATTATATTCTTCACCAAACTTGACCACTAAATCAAATTCACCTTCAATTTCTTGATCATAGGGCTCATTACTGGTATCGCAATTGATATTTACAGTGCCAGAGATTTCAAAATGCAACTCTAATAGTGTCGTTTTCTTTTCAAAAAGTAAATCTACTTTTACATCTACAGCATTAAAATCATCATACTCAAAATGCTCAAAGAACTTTTTACCGATTTGATAATCAAAATGGTGCTTTCCTAACTTTAGACCTACAAACTGTATATCATACTCTTTCAAAGGCTTCATGATCGCATTCATTTTGAGCCTGCAAATATAGAAAATAAATTTGTATTAGAAAGAAGCTATTAACAAAAAATGTTTATATCTTTTTTGGTGCCTTTCTTAGCGGGTTTTTTGAAAGTCTTTTATATTCTTTCCGATTTTTAAAAATCTGGATAGCTGTAAACACCGCTTCTTTAAAAGAAGTTTCATCAGCGGTTCCCTTTCCTGCAATTTCAAATGCTGTGCCGTGGTCAGGCGAGGTCCTAACCTTAGAAAGTCCGGCAGTATAATTTACGCCTTCACCGAAAGTGATCGTCTTAAACGGAATTAAGCCTTGATCATGATAGGATGCAATAATGGCATCAAAATTTTGATAATTTTTTGTACCGAAAAAACTGTCCGCAGAATACGGGCCATAAACTAATTTTCCTTTTTCCCTTAATTTTAAAAGTGTCGGTTTTAAAATTTTCTCATCTTCATCTCCTATAACACCGTTATCTCCAGCGTGCGGATTGATGCCCATAACCGCAATCTTTGGTCTGTTCACTCTAAAATCTTTGATCAATGAATTATAAACGGTCTGTACTTTCTCTTCTATCAGTTGGGCTGTTATGTAATTTGGCACATCTTTAACAGGAACATGATCCGTCAATAATCCCACCTTCAGACTCTCGGTCACCATAAACATCAGACTCTTACCACCAAGTTCCTGCGCTAAATAATTTGTGTGGCCTGGAAATTTAAATTGATCAGATTGTATGGTCAGTTTGTTAATAGGTGCGGTTACCAATACATCGATAATATCATTCTTTAAAGCTTCGGTTGCTTTCTCTAAAGACTTTATCGCATATTCCCCTGCTTTCAAATCTTCTTCACCAAAAGTGATGCTTACGTTTTCCTTCCACACATTTAGCACGTTAACCTTACCCTCGACTACCTGGGTCAAATCATTTATCCCATGAAAATTGATGGGACTCTCAAAATGTTTTTTAAAGAAGGACATGGTTTTGATAGACGCAAAAATTATAGGCGTGCAAAACTCAAGCATTCTAGAATCCTCAAAGGTCTTCAAGATAATTTCTGATCCGATACCATTTAAATCGCCTATTGAAATTCCTACTTTAATTTGCTCGTCTTTTTTCATCCTTATGTATTTATGCTTCGTAAATAGCCTTTTACCTAATAAGTGTTGTTACTATTATAGTGGGTCTCCACTAAATACTCATTAAAATCATATCTTTGTACGTTACTGCACAAATGCAAATTTAACTATTTATTCGACAATATGTTTACTGGAATCATTGAAGATTTAGGAATCATCACCAATTTGAAACAAGATCATGACAACCTACACATTACTGTTAAAAGCAATATTACGGCTGAACTGAAAATTGATCAAAGTGTTGCCCACAATGGGGTATGTTTAACAGTAACCGCTTTAGAGAACAGTCATTATACGGTAACGGCTATTAGGGAAACCCTTTTAAAAACCAATTTAGACACATTAAACGTTAATGATGAAGTTAACTTAGAACGTGCAATGAAGTTGGGTGATAGATTGGATGGACATATCGTTCAAGGTCATGTAGACCAGACCGCAGTTTGTAAATCGATTGAATTTCAGAATGGAAGTTGGCTGTTTACTTTTGAGTATGATCCCAGTTTAAATAATATGACTATTGAAAAAGGTTCAATAACCGTAAATGGCGTAAGTCTGACCGTGGTAAATAGTAAGAAAAACGAATTTAGCGTCGCGATCATTCCATATACCTATGAACACACGACTTTTAAATCGTTAAAAGAACATACGGTTGTAAATTTGGAGTTTGATGTCTTGGGAAAATATATTAAGCGACTATATGAGCTTAAGAACTAATTTAAGCTGATTTTTTAGAGCGTTGTACAAGTTTATAAATACCATAAGCCATGGCTATCGTAAATAATATTATTATATCATTGTCAATTGGTAAACCCGGAGGTGCATTTCTTGCCTCAGGAACTGGAGGTTCATGACTTTGACTTAAAACATTTACGGTATTCATAAACAGCACTAAAGTAAAGACTAATATTTTTTTATTTAGTACAATCATTATCGAGTAAATATACAATATAACACGTGTTGGTAAAACAGAAGCTAAAAATCCTCACGGGAATACCATCCATTATACATACATTTGAGAGGCACTTAAGGGATATACCTTTGATTTATAAACATATGCGCAGTTAGCATTCGCTAAGATAGTTTAATTTTTATTTTTTAAAAATAGCTACAATAAATGTTGCAAACAATTATCTACTATGTTTTTAGTTAGAATACTTAAAACAAACGACAACATGTAGTTAAAGCATGTTTTTGATGAAATGAGTTGCGAATCTGTCTATTCAAATTTGACCAATCCGTTTTTCTAATCGAATTACATCTGCCACAGTCCTAATCAATCGATGATGGTTTTTAACGAAAGGATTGGTCTCATCCCATACATACCCAGCCAATACGGCACAAATTTGATGTTTGATATCTTTGTTTTCCACACCCTCAAAAAAAATGGTTTGTAAATTTCCCGTGTACCATTCCTTAACGTAAGAGGCAAATACTGACACCCCATTTTTCATATACTCCGCATAATCTTGTTCCCAATCTACACGCTCATTCTGCAATTCTTTGGTGATTAATTTGGCTGCTTTTAACCCTGATTCGGTGGCAAATGTTACACCCGAAGAAAACACAGGGTCCAAAAATTCAGCACTATTACCGGTTAATGCATAGCCTTTTCCATAAAGCTGAGTGACAGATTTAGAATAATTCTGTATGATTTTAGGTTCAAATAGAAAATCAACATTTTTAAAGCGTTCATAATAATAGGATGAGTGCTTAAGCATTTCAGCCAGACGTTCTTCAGGCGTACCTTCAAAACTATTGATAAAGTCTGTTTTTCCTACAAACCCAATACTCGTATTGCCATTGCTAAAGGGGATGACCCAAAACCAAGTATCAGTATCGAGTACATCAAACGTAATAAAAGTCCCTTCCGTGCCCTCAG
Organism: Gelidibacter sediminis; assembly: GCF_004364975.1. Lineage (GTDB taxonomy): Bacteria > Bacteroidota > Bacteroidia > Flavobacteriales > Flavobacteriaceae > Gelidibacter > Gelidibacter sediminis. Next base: position 959,010 of record NZ_SOBW01000007.1, read on the forward strand.
GACGATCTAATTCTTTAACATGAGTGAAAATTGAGGAATGTTCAGGAATTGCGGAAGGTTTATCAAGATTTAACAATCTTGGTAAGACGCGTCCATACCCACTTGAATCAATAATAAATTTGGCTTGCACATTATAGTGTTCTCCATTTTCAGTCTTCACGGTAGTTTGAGAGGAACCATCTTCATTAAATGCTACAGCAACCACTTCCTGACTAAAAGCAATGTCAACGCCTTGTCTTTTCAATTCTTCTGTCAAGGTAAAATCGAAGTCTGCTCTAGGCGCTTGCCAAGTCCAATCGTATCCTTCAGTATATTTTTCCGAAAAATCAAACTCACAAACAGTCTCTCCTCTTATAAATCGTGCGCCACTTTTAACCTCAAAATTTTGGTCAACCAAAGCATCCAGTAATCCGACTTCCTCAAAATGATCCATGCATCGTGGCAATAAACTTTCTCCAATTACAAATCTTGGGAAGACACTTTTTTCAACCACCTTTACCATGATATTCTGCTTATGCAAATATGCAGCAGCAACGCAACCTGACGGCCCTGCACCAATAATCAAAACATCAACCTGAACATCCTTCATAATGCTAATGGATTTAAATGATTTATTATTTTACATTTGTAGCACAAAAATAACCACTTTACTTCTGGTTATTCTACGATTTAAAAAACTTTGTGAATACGCTCTAAATGGTCACACTTAACGGAACTCTAGGAATTGATGATTTCAAACACGTTTTATTTGAAAAACAATCCATACAAATAGACAACAATGTTCTTAAAACGGTTGAAAAAAGTTTCGAATTTTTAAAAACCTTTTCAGAACACAAAATTATTTATGGCGTCAACACCGGTTTTGGGCCGATGGCACAATATAAAATTGACGATTCAGAACGCCAACAACTCCAGTATAATTTAATCAGAAGTCATGCGTCTGGAACAGGAAATCCCATTCCTCCATTATACGTAAAAGCTGCTATGTTAGCGCGACTGAACACATTATGCTTGGGAAATTCAGGTGTTCATGTTTCGGTAGTTAAATTGATGGCACAATTGATCAATAAAGATATTACACCTGTTATTTATGAACATGGTGGCGTTGGCGCGAGTGGCGACTTGGTACAATTAGCGCATTTAGCACTTGTTTTGATTGGTGAAGGGGAAGTTATGTATAACGGCGAAAAGCATACCACCACGGACGTATTCAAAATAGAAAACCTCCAACCTATTTCTATCCATCTTCGTGAAGGTTTAGCCCTAATGAACGGCACTTCAGTAATGACTGGGGTTGGCATTGTCAACACTATATATACTCATCAACTTCTGAACTGGTCAATTACCGCTTCATCGGCCATCAACGAAATTGTCAAAGCATATGACGATCATCTTTCTTTTGAATTGAATCAAACAAAAAAACATAAAGGCCAACGCGAGATTGCAGAACTCATGCGCGCCCATCTAAAAGATAGCACTCTCATAAAAAAACGCGCACACCATTTATATAATGCGGCACAAAATGTCTCTGTTTTTAAAGACAAAGTCCAAGAATATTACTCCTTGCGTTGTGTGCCGCAAATTTTAGGACCTGTTTTAGACACGCTCAATCAGGTAGAGACGATTCTAATTGAAGAAGCCAATTCTGCTAACGACAATCCTATTGTGGATGTCAAAAATCAAAATGTTTATCATGGCGGCAATTTTCATGGCGATTATGTGTCTTTAGAAATGGACAAGTTAAAATTGATAGTCACTAAAACTTCAATGCTAGCCGAGCGCCAATTAAACTACTTGCTCAATCCTAGTCTGAACAACATTTTACCGCCATTTGTCAACTTAGGGAAACTTGGTTTAAACTTCGGGATGCAAGGTGTTCAATTTACCGCAACTTCAACGACAGCCGAAAACCAAATGCTATCCAATCCTATGTACGTGCACAGCATTCCAAACAATAATGACAATCAAGATATTGTAAGCATGGGCACCAATGCTGCTTTAATCACAAAAAAAGTGATTGAAAACACGTTTGAAGTCTTGGCGATCGAATTCATCACTATCGTTCAAGCGATTGAATATTTAGAGGCAAAAGACACTGTTTCTTCAAAAACAAGAGCAATTTATGATGCCATTCGCAAGATAGTTCCTGTTTTTAAGGAAGACATTGCTATGTATCCTTATGTGAATGCAGTTAAGGCATATCTCATGAACCAAAAGGACTGAAATTTATATTGTAAGTCCGAAATATAAACACACTTAATCTATGTCCAAACAAAATAAATTCGCTCTAATTACTGGAGGTTCACGAGGTATCGGGAAAGCCATTTGCATCCAATTGGCCAAGGATACGGACTATGAGATTCTCATCAATTATAACACTAATGAAAATGCCGCTCTTGAAACCTTAAAAAAAGTGGAAGCTGTAGGTGGTTCTGGGCAAATTATACAATTTGATGTGTCCAATTTTGAAAGTGTGCAAAAAGCTCTAAACGCATGGCAAGAACAACAATCTGACGCTATTATTGAAGTCTTGGTAAATAACGCCGGCATTACTAAAGATGGACTATTTATGTGGATGAAACCTCAAGAATGGAATGACGTCATCAACACTAGTTTAAACGGTTTTTTTAACGTCACCAATCTACTTATCGAAAAAATGTTGCTAAACCGTTATGGTCGTATCATTAATATGGTGTCAATTTCCGGATTAAAAGGGGTTTCTGGTCAGACTAATTATTCTGCTGCAAAAGGCGCTGTAATTGCTGCAACAAAATCATTATCCCAAGAAGTTGCCAAACGTAACGTCACCGTAAACGCGGTAGCTCCCGGATTTATTGAAACTGATATGACGGAAGATTTAGATGAAGCATCTCTTAAAAAAATGATTCCTGCTAACAGGTTCGGAAAACCTGAAGAAGTGGCGCATTTGGTCTCTTTTCTGGTTTCAAAAAATGCCTCCTACATCACAGGTGAAATCATCGGAATTACTGGTGGTATTCACTAAACAATACTTGAGTTTTAGAACCGAAAAATTCGCGTAAATTTGTCGCTTTATTAATACGCTTACTTCAAGCCTAAACATCACAATTATAATGGCGGAATGGGATGGAAAATCGAGAGGCACTGTTCTCGGTTTTAAGGTATTCATATTCTTTATTAAGAATTTCGGAATTAATGCCGCCTATGCATTAATGCACCTTCCCGTACCTTATTTTTGCTTGTTCTCAGGTAAAAATGTGCGTGGTTTACGCTACTATTTCAGAAAACGATTGCACTATTCGCGTTTTAAAACCATGATCAGCATTTATAAAACCTATTATACATTTGGGCAGACTTTAATCGACAAAATAGCGATCTCCGCAGGCCTCAGAAATGATTATACCTATGAATTTGACGGCGAAGTTAAAATCGCTGAAGTACTTGCAATGAACAAAGGCGGCATCCTTATCAGTGCACATATTGGTAATTTTGAATTGGCGCAATATTTTTTTAAAGAACGCCTATCCAAAGATTCTATAAGTATTGTCATTACAGACCAAGATCACGAAGAAATTAAGGCCTATTTAGGGCAATATGTTAAAAAAGAGACCCATTTTATTGTGGTTAAAGACGATTTATCGCATATTTTTGAGATTAATGCGGCTTTAGCCAACAATAGAATCATTTGCATTGCCGGAGATCGGTATATGGATAACACTAAGTATTTAGAGGAAACGCTACTAGGAAAAAAAGCAAAATTCCCCATTGGTCCTTTTTATTTGGCTAGCCGACTTAATGTTCCTGTCTTATTTGTGTATGTGATGCGTGAACCGAAAAAACACTATCATTTATACGCCAGATGGATTGATTATAAAGAAGGCAACATGAACGATCTTTTAAAAAAATACACCGAAAATGTAGAGCAAATGATTGCAAAATATCCGCTGCAGTGGTTTAATTTTTATGATTTTTGGGACGATAAAAAATGAAAACACCAATTACCGACTTGTCAGACTTAAAAAAGTTACTGCCACATCGAGAACCTATGATGATGGTGGATTCATTGTTAGATTTTTCTGAAGGCAGAGCCACCGTCGGTTTTACCATAGTAAAGGAGAATATATTTGTAGCAAACAACGAGTTCTCAGAAACAGGTTTAATTGAACATATGGCGCAAGCGGCCGCCTTATATACTGGATTTAAAAATTTATCAAACCTTCAACCTGTAAAAGAAGGCTTTATCGCTTCAATAAAAACCTTAAAAATTCAGCATTTACCTGAAGTGAATAGTGTTCTAAAAACTGAAGTTGCTATTGTCAATGAACTAATGCATCTCACCACAGTAAATCTTTCTATATTTAAGGACAATATTAAGATTGCCAACGCCGATATGAATCTCGTACTTAAAGAATAACCATGAAAAAGTCAGAAAAAGAAGAAAATTCTTCATTGAAGATTTCACATCAAATCCGTGTGCGATTTAGTGAGGTCGATTCTTTAAACATTGTATGGCATGGCCACTATATCAAGTACTTTGAAGAAGGCCGTGAAGCTTTTGGTAGGGCATTTGAATTGACCTATCTCGATGCAAAAACCCATGGTTATGCGACGCCAATTGTAAAAACAGTTTTAAAACACCACTTGCCTTTACGTTATGGCGAAGTGGCGACCGTTGAAACGACTTATGTCAATTCTCGAGCGGCAAAATTGATGTTCTCTTACTCAATTACCAACGAGAAGGGCAAAATAGTATGCACCGGCAAAACCACTCAAGTGTTCACCAATTTCGAAGCGAATGACATGGCATTAAATCTGCCGGAATTCTATAGAAATTGGAAAGAAAAACACGGATTATTGCATGACTAAGTGCTATGTGTCATACCATAATATTACCTCGTCATTAGGGTTTGACAGTGCGACCGTTTTTGAAAATCTCAAACAAGGCAAACGCGCCATTCAATTGGTTGACGATGCGTCACGTTTTTACAAACCATTTTTTGGAGCCGTCATCCCAACCGAAACCTTGAATTCTGCATTTCAAATTTTAAAACCTAACAATGATTTTACCCGTTTAGAGAAGATGCTGCTGTTATCGCTTTCTAAAACTATAAAAGCTTCAGACATAAACCTCTCTGATCGTGTCGGACTTATTATTTCTACCACTAAAGGAAATATCGACGTGTTAAATTCTCAGAGCCAATTTCCACAGGAACGTGCGTATCTGAGCGACTTAGGAAAAATAATCCAAAACTATTTCGGCTTTAAAAATGAGGCGATTGTCATTTCCAACGCTTGTGTTTCTGGGATTTTATCAATTGCGATTGCGAAACGCTACATTCAAGAAGGCATTTTTGATCAAGTTTTTGTGGTTGCCGGAGACTTGGTTTCTGATTTTGTGATTTCTGGATTCAACTCGTTCCATGCCTTAAGTGATGCGCCCAGCAAACCTTATGATGCCAACCGCGTTGGTATTAATTTAGGCGAAGTGGCGGCCAGTGTGTTGGTAACTTCAAATAAAAACAATCTTTCAGAAGACGCTGTGGAAATTTTGGGTGAAGCGAGTTGTAACGATGCTAATCATATTTCTGGACCGTCGCGCACTGGCGAAGGCTTATACCGAAGTGTAAAATCGGCGTTAGCGGAAGCAAACATCGACTCCTACACCATTGATTATATTTCAGCCCACGGCACAGCCACGTTATTTAATGATGAAATGGAAGCCATCGCCTTCAATAGATTAGGATTAGAGCATGCGCCATTAAATAGTTTAAAAGGCTATTTCGGTCACACTTTGGGTGCTTCTGGATTATTGGAAACGATTATTGGTATGCAATCTTTACACCATAATACTTTAATTGCTTCTGCCGGATTTGAAACATTAGGAGTCACCAAACCGCTGAACATCATCAAAGAAACCGCATCAAAAGAATTACGAACATTTTTAAAAACCGCATCTGGATTTGGAGGCTGCAACACTGCGGCGCTCTTCAGAACATTATCATAACCCCTTATGTCGAAAAAAGAACTTAGAGCCGCCGATGCTTTGCTGGAAGCACAAAAAATAGCCTTCGCCCCTTTTATATTCCAATCGTCAGTCACCTTAAAAAAACTGGGCGTTTTTGACCTGATTTTCGATAGTCGCCATAATGGAGGCGTCACCATAGACGCAATTTCTGAGCAACTTTCCATCAGTCGCTACGGTCTTGGTGTATTATTAGAATTTTCAGAAAGTGCAGGCGTAGTCAGTAAATCCGAAAATGGCATCTACGAATTGACCAAAACAGGCTATTTTTTAAATTACAGTAAAGATGTCAACGTCAACCTCAACTTTACGCACGACATTTGTTACAAGGGCTTGTTTCATCTCGATGAGGCTATCAAAACTGGAGAACCATCAGGCTTAAAAGAGTTGGGAGAATGGGATACGATTTATGAAGGTCTTTCGCAATTAACACCAAAAGAACAGCAATCGTGGTTTGAATTTGACCATTTTTATTCAGATGGTATTTTTGAAGAGGCTTTAAAACGCGTATTTAAAAACCAACCAAAACTTCTGTTCGATATTGGTGGAAATACCGGAAAGTTTGCCTTGCAATGTTTTAATTATGATGAAAATATCCAGGTGAAAATTATTGATTTGCCTGGACAATTGAATAAAGCTTTAAAAAATAGTAATGATGCAGGTTTTGGAAGCCGCATCAGCGGACAGGAAATGGACTGGTTAAAACCAAATCCTCAAATTCCAACGGGTGCGGATGTCATTTGGATGAGTCAATTTTTAGATTGTTTTTCTGAAGATGAAATCTTGACAATTCTTTCCACTTGTGTCGCTTCTATGGATGCACACACAGAATTGATCATCATTGAAACTTTTACAGACCGTCAGGAATTCCCGATGTCAAAATTCATCTTAGAAGCCACCTCGCTATATTTTACTGTTATGGCCAACGGCAACAGTAAAATGTACCCTGCTACGGTATTTGAATCATTGATTGAAAAGGCTGGATTAACGATTAAAGAAGATTTAGCATTAGGCGAATATCATACGATGCTTGTCTGTAAAAAAAGTTAAGAATTTTTGGAATCAACTTTTCACATATCATCCTATTGCCACATTAAAAACAACAGTGTTTTATTAGATGGGGAACCTCTGTATTCAAGTCCAAATCAAGAATTTTCAGCATTTATAAAAAGCGCTGTAAGACATGTGAAGACCAATTATCCCAAATTTTACAAAATGGATCATTTGAGTAAGTTGGCATTTTTGGCTGCGGATGTCCTCTTAAAAAAAGCTGATTTTTCTGCAGATACTGAACATAACATCGCCATAATATTATCAAACAGGGCGTCCAGTTTAGATACGGACAGGACGTACCAAGCATCCATCGCTGAACCTGAAATTTTTTTCCCAAGTCCATCCGTTTTCGTCTACACCTTGCCCAACATTTGTATGGGTGAAATTAGCATCAAACACCAACTTCATTCTGAAAATTGTTTTTTTATCTTTGACTCCTTTAATGCCGATCATTTATGGATTAACACACAGAGTCTTCTAAAGCAAAAAAAAGCCGAAAAAGTATTGTGTGGGTGGGTCGATTTTGATGACAAAAATTATGAGGCTTTCTTATATTTGGTAGAAGAAAATGGTATTATTGCACATACCCCTAACGAAATTAAGAGATTATACAAAACATGAACGAGTTAAGACAAGAATTGAAAGAGAAGATCATAGAGCAATTGAATTTGGAAGAGTTTACAGTTGCTGATATTGCTGATGATGATGCACTTTTTGGTGATGGTTTAGGATTAGATTCCATCGATGCTTTAGAGTTAATTGTGATGTTAGATAAGGATTACGGTATTCAATTGACAGATCCAAAAGAAGGAAAAGAGATTTTTAAATCTGTGGCTGTATTGGCCGATTATATTACGGAGAAAAGAGCTAAATAAGACCAAAACTATGGGCGTTGCAATTACCGGAATGGGCATAATTTCTGCAATTGGTCATTCCGTTGTGGAGAGCAAGTCGTCTCTATTGGCTTCAAAAAGTGGCATTGCCACGCTCAAGCATATTCAAACCAAACATTCGGGCAACATTATAGTTGGTGAAGTTTCGCTTTCAAATGCGGATTTGACCACTCAATTACAACTTCCCGAAGACCATAATTACACTCGTACCGGCTTATTAGGACTATTTGCGGCAAAAGCGGCGCTTAAAGATGCCAATATAAGCGCTATTTCAACATACCGTACAGGGTTCATCTCAGCCACTACTGTAGGCGGAATGGATATGACGGAACTTTATTTGAAACAATTTGCAACAGATCCGGAGGCACAAAAATACATTCAAAGTCACCACGCGGGAGATTCCACTCAAAAAATAGCGGATGCGCTAAACATCACCGAATTTGTAACCACAATCAGTACGGCATGTTCATCTGCAGCCAATGCCATTATGTTGGCTGCGCGATTGATTAAAGCAGGAAAATTGGACCGTGTAGTGGTAGGTGGCACGGATGCCTTATCAAAATTCACCATCAACGGATTTAAAACATTAATGATTCAATCTGATGAACTTTGTGCGCCATTCGATGCGAATCGAAAAGGCTTAAACCTGGGTGAAGCCGCAGCATATTTGGTGTTGGAGTCTGATGAAGTGATTGCCAAAGAACAAAAAACCGTATTGGCCTATCTCTCTGGATATGGCAATGCCAACGATGCATTTCATCAAACCGCCTCTTCTGAAAATGGCGAAGGCGCTTTTTTAGCCATGCAAAAAGCCCTAAAATTAGCAGATCTAAACCCTGAACACATCGATTATATCAACGCCCACGGCACCGCAACTCCAAATAATGATCTTTCTGAAAGCGTCGCCTTGCAGCGGGTATTTGGAAACCATATTCCTGATTTCAGTTCTACCAAATCCTTTACCGGACATACCTTGGCCGCCGCTGGCGTAGTGGAAGCCGTATTTTCAATCATCGCCTTACAGGAACAAACTATTTTTCCAAATCTGAATTTTAAGACGCCAATGCCTGAAACTGGATTACACCCCGTAACTTCAGTAGTCAAAAAAGAGGTTCAGCATATCTTGTCCAATTCCTTTGGATTTGGTGGCAACTGTTCCACACTTATTTTTTCAAAGGCATGAAAAACGTATATCTCCATAGCGCCGCAAGTATTTCAGCTCAAAACACCTTTGATAGCGATGGGTTTTTGGAAGATATTACAACCATTTCTGGAAGTACAGTTCCTGCAAAATACCCAAATTATAAAGACTATATCTCGCCTTCAGCCTCCCGACGTATGGCAACCGGCGTCAAAATGGGTGTTTCAGCGGCGAATAAGGCGCTCCAGAATGCACAATTAGAACAACCCGATGCCATCATCACCGGAACTGGTATGGGCTGTATTGAAGACACTGAAAAATTTTTAAATACTATAATTGCTAATGGTGAAGAATTTTTAACACCAACCTCCTTTATTCAATCTACACACAACACGGTTGGTGCTCAAATTGCCTTGGGATTGAAATGTAAAGCTTATAATAATACCTATGTCCATGCCGCAGTATCTTTTGAATCGGCGTTGATGGATGCACAATTACTTTTGCAACAAGAAGAAGCCAAACATATTTTAGTGGGTGGCGTTGATGAATTGGGCATCGAAATCATTATGCATATGAGACATATGGAAGATGCGAATTCTAATGGCATTCAGGTGCCGTTTGGGGAGGGTGCGTCGTTTTTTGTAGTATCTTCTGAAGCGAAATCAAATACTATTCAGTTAGTAGATATGGACATATGTAGTACCGCTTCGGAAAACACGGTACAACAGAAATTAAATAATTTCCTGAGTAAAAATGAAGTTCAAGCCTCAGATATTGATGTGTTGATTGCCGGTAGAAATGGCGATGCTTTTGATTCCTATTACAACAGTGTCTCAAAGGTATTCGATAACACCACTGAACTTCACTACAAACATTTGATTGGCGAATTTTATACTGCTTCGTCATTTGGCTTGTGGACCGCGTATGAAATTCTAAATCGTCAGAACATCCCAAAATCTCTAATTTTTAAAGGTGAAAAGAGATCGGAGATCAAATACATTTTACTTTACAATCAATTTAAAGGCCGCGACCATAGTTTTATCTTATTAAAACGATGAAAAACTTCAAAATCACCAGCTTCGTCACCATAAGTCTGTTTTTGCTTTTGGTCATTCTCGATACAACGGTCGGGATTCCATTGTGGTGGTATATAGTGCTATTAATCCTTTGGTTTACGATAATGGCCTTAGGGAGTTTTAATATGAGCTGGGGATTTTATTTGAAGGCGTTCACTTCAAATCCGACGATTATCCAAAAAAAAATCGCCATTACTTTTGATGATGGTCCAAATCCAGAATTCACTCCTAAAGTGTTGGATATTCTGAAACAGTATAACGCCAAAGCCACCTTTTTCTGTATCGGCGAAAATGTTGAAAGGTATCCAGAAATTTTCAAAGCCATCGTTGCACAAGGGCACACTGTTGGCAATCATTCATTTTCCCACGAACTGATGATTGATTTTAACTCGACAGAAAATTGGCTCGACGAAATCAAACAAACCGAGAATGCCATTCATAAAATAACCAGTAAGAAAACGACACTCTTCCGTCCGCCATTTGGTGTTACCACGCCCAAGTTGGCACAAGCATTAACAATTACTGAACATCAAGTGATTGGTTGGAGCATTCGGTCCTTCGATACCGTCATAAAAAATCCTGAGCGCATCATTAAGCGCATTACAAAACAGCTACAACCAGGCGCGGTTATATTGCTGCATGACAAACAATCCAACGTCTTGCCTGTTTTGGAACATTTATTGCAAGTTTTCCAAAAACAAGATTATCAAGCGGTCACTATAAATGAACTTCTCCATGAAAACTAAACAATATATATTCACTTTAGCTCTAACCTTTTTGTTTGCTCTGAGTGGGATGTCGCAAACTAAATTGTCAGCATCTGAACAAAAAGATTTCAAAACAAAGGTTCAAAATACGGCGAAAAACACCCAAACCATTGTCAGCGATTTTACGCAAACCAAGCACTTAAGTGTGATGGACAATGCCATTTCATCTGAAGGCAAATTGGTGTATAAGGCGCCAAATCTGGTTAAATGGGAATATATCAAACCCTATCAAAATAGCGCTATCTTTAAAGATGATCAACTCTTGGTGACCAATGAAGGTAAAAAAGATAAGATCGATTTGAGCTCCAATAAAATTTTTAAAAGTTTAAACACACTTATTGTCAACAGTATTAAAGGCGATATGTTTGACGAGACCCAGTTTTATCTGGCTTATTTTAAAATTAGCGAAGGGTATTTGGTAAAATTCATTCCGAAAGACAAACGTATGAAAAAGTTTATGGCCTCTTTTGAACTTAAATTTTCTAAATCGAATGCAGAGGTACAAGAAGTAAAATTGATTGAGCCAAATGAGGATTACACGTTGATTACTTTCGCTAACCGTAAAGTAAATGCGGCAGTCTCTGAAAATGCTTTTATAAATTAAAAACCCTTCGTGACGATCTAAACCACTATGCTTTTACATCAATTCTATACTATCGTTGCATCTGAATCAATTGAAGCACAATCCTTTGAGACAACGGTGACAATTCAAAAAGAGCATCCGGTTTTTGAAGGACATTTTCCTAATTTCCCTGTAACTCCTGGCGTTGCGATGCTTCAAATCATCAAAGAACTCACGGAAAATCACCTGCAGCAGACCTTATTTTTAGAATCCGCATCCAATGTCAAGTTTTTAACCATGGTTGACCCCAATGTCAATACCAATTTGAAATTCAATATTGTTATTCAGGAAGATGGAAAATATGTGAAGATAAAAAATAACACTTCTTTTAACGACGGAACGCCTGTTTTGAAATGTAATGTTACCTTTGTGAAACGTTAACTACGCTCCTGTTCAATGACGCTTTCAGACATTTCATCCAAACTAAATTCTTATCGCTGTTGCGTGGTCTTACCCACCTATAACAATGAGAAAACTTTAGAACGGGTGATTACTGGCGTTTTAGAATATACCAAGGATGTTATTATTGTCAACGATGGCTCCACGGATGGAACTGCTGACATTTTACAAAAGTTTCCGCAAACAATCCAATTGCATTTACCTAAAAATGCAGGAAAAGGCAATGCCCTAAAAACCGGGTTCAATCATGCTGTTCAATTGGGTTTTGAATATGCCATCACTTTGGATACTGATGGCCAACATTTTCCTTCAGATATTCCCAATTTTGTTACCGAACTCGATACTTCAGACCATAAAAAGATCTTAATTATTGGCGACCGTAACATGAATACTGCGGATGTTTTGGCAACAAGCGCAAAAGGCAATCGCGTGTCAACCTTTTGGATGAAAGCGGCTACAGGCTTGAAACTTCAGGATTCGCAATCCGGATTTCGGTTGTATCCCATAAAGGAAATGGCCTCCATAAAGTTTATGGAGTCTACCAAAAAATTCGAATTTGAAATTGAAGCTATTGTTAAAGCCTATTGGGCGGGCATTGACATCGTTCATGTGCCTATCAAAATTTTATATGACCTTAATGAGCGCGTTTCCCATTTTAGGCCTTTTAACGATATTGCCCGAATGGTGGTGCTGTACACCTGGTTTTTACTCGTAAGAGTATTCTACATTATTCCTCGAAACCTGTTTAGGAAACTAAAAAAAAAAGGCCTTAAACGATTCTTTTTAGAAGATTTTTTAGGCCATCAGGATTCACCTAAAAAGAAAGCATTATCCATTGCATTAGGCGTCTTTTTAGGATTATCGCCACTGTGGGGCTTTCATACGGTTATTGTAATTTTCTTAGCAATTTTACTCCGACTTAATAAAGTAATTGCGTTTGCATTCTCAAATATTAGCTTTCCGCCATTCATCCCATTGGTGCTTTTATTGAGTTTACAAGTGGGGAATTGGGTATTAGGCATTGAATCCCACTACACATTGGAGGGTATACAAGAGAATTTTGATTTGATGCAACATTTTGAAGCCTATCTTGTGGGCAGCATTGTCCTATCCACAACCTCTGCGGCCGTCTTTGGCGTGTTAGGATATCTGTTTTTCTTAATCATTGATCGCAAAAATGTACTGACCCATGGCTAAGTGGTTTTATAAACTATACAACAGTATTCAAAGTCATAAAGCTGTCTTTGTGATTACGCTATGTCTTGTTTTTGGGGCGCTTGTTTGGATGACTTCGACACTGAAATTTGATGAAGACATCTCAAAGTTAATCCCGACTACTTCAGAAAACGAGCAACTCCAAAACGTTTTAAATACAGTTCAGTTTGCGGATAAAATCATCGTCAATATTGAACGGGAAGACCATGGTTCTACCGAAGATTTAACCGATTACGCGACCGAATTTTTAGATTCACTGTCTAAGCGTTCAAGTGACTACATTAAAGACGTTCAAGGCAATATAGAAGATGAAACCATTTTTGAAACCTTAGATTTTGTTTACACTAACGCACCGCTATTTTTAAAGGATGCCGATTATCAACAACTCTCAAACAAATTACATCCAGATTCTATTGCTAAAATCACCGAGCGTAATTACAAAACATTGATTTCACCTTCTGGAATTGTCGCCAAAAAAACGATTGTCAAAGATCCGTTCGGTATTTCTCTGATGGGCATCAAACATTTGGAACAACTCGGAATTTCCGATGAGTTTACGCTTAAAGATGGCTTTCTGGTCAGTAAGGATGAACAGCACATTTTGCTATTTATCACCCCAGAATATCCGAGCAGCAATACGAACGAAAACAGTGTTTTTTCAGAGCAACTCTACCAACTCCAAGAGGAATTAAATAATGCCTATTCCGGCAAGGTTAAAAGCTCCTATTTTGGCGGGACACTCATTGCGGTGGCCAACGCAAAACAAATCAAAAACGACATTCAACTGACGGTTTCCATTGCGATGGTTTTGCTCATGGCGGTTTTTATCGTTTTTTATCGAAAGCTGACCATCCCAATTATTTTGTTTGTGCCTACCATTTTTGGTGGTTTATTGGCAATTGCGACATTATCCGTCATTCGCACGGAGATTTCTGCCATTTCCTTAGGAATTGGCGCGGTGCTTTTGGGCGTCACGCTCGATTATTCGCTACACATTCTTACCCATATTAGAAATAACGAAACCGTAAAGGAATTGTTTGACGGCGTTTCGAAACCAATTTTAATGAGCAGTTTAACTACCGCTTTGGCGTTTTTATGTCTGTTGTTTGTCGATTCGCAAGCCCTTCAAGATTTAGGGATTTTTGCAGCGATCAGCGTGATTGGCGCTTCCGTTTTTGCACTTATTTTTATTCCGCAAGCCTATAAAGGCTGTTCAAACAACGCTTCAAAGTCAACAATTTTAGACCGCATGGCGGCGTATGACTTTCATAAAAACAAACTGGTCATCGGCGGGATTGCAGCACTACTGCTATTAAGCGCATTTACCTACCATCGCGTGGCATTCAATAAAGATATTTCCAACCTAAATTTTCAACCGGAACGTATCAAATCTGCGGAAGCGGCATTGGACAAACTCATCAACGTCTCCTCAAAATCATTATATGTCGTCGCATTTGGCACCGATGAACAACACGTATTGGAAACTAATGATGGTGTTTTTAAAACGCTTCAAGAACTGGAGCAACAGCAAAAGTTAATCAGTTACAATTCAGTGGGTGCGTTGGTGGCATCAAATAAAACCCAGCAAGACCATATTGCAAATTGGAATCACTTTTGGACGCCTGACCTCAAGCAACAAACCCAAGATGAGTTGATTACAAACGGTACGAAATTCGGATTTAAACCAACAACCTTTCAAGAATTTTATAAACTTTTAGATCATGACTTTCAGCCGCTCAGCATCGAAGCATACAAAGACATGAACGTAATTCCCATTGACGATTTTATCGCGAGAGATGGGGATTTTATGACCATTTCCTCAGTCCTAAATGTTGAAAACAGCAAGATTCAACACGTAAAAGACGCCTTTAAAAATTCGAAAAACACCCTGGTAATTGATCGTCAAGCCATTAATGAAATCCTGTTGGGACATCTCAAAAACGATTTTAATAAGCTCTTAGGCTATTGTTTAATCGCAGTGGTGCTGTTATTAGTACTGTTCTACAAAAACCTGAGATTAACACTGGTTACCGTCATTCCAATCATTATCACTTGGGTGGTCACTATCGGGATTATGGGTCTGTTCCATTTAGAATTCAATATTTTTAACATCATCATTTCCACCTTTATCTTTGGATTGGGTGTAGATTACAGTATTTTTATGACCAACGGCATGAGATCAGGAGTCGCATCAATGACCACGCATAAAACCTCCATTATTTTATCGGTTTTGACCACAATTTTGGGCGTTGGCGTCTTAATTTTTGCGAAACATCCTGCCTTGCACTCGTTGGCGAGTATCTCCATCATTGGGATACTGTCAGCAATGTTCATTACGTTTACGATTCAGCCCTTGCTATATAAATTTCTTATTTTAAAACCGAAAAATGGGAACGATTAAAACCACACCAATCACCAGAGTAAAATCCATCACCAAAGAAGATTTTATTGAGCACTATTTTAAGCCTCAAAAGCCGGTCTTAATTGAAGATCTAACTAAAGAATGGCCTGCTTACGAAAAATGGAACTTGGATTATATTCAAAGTTTGGCGGGAGATCAGATTGTACCGTTGTACAATAATGAGCCTACCAAAGGGCGCCAAAACTCAGTGGTTCCAGCTAAAAAAATGAAGTTGGTGGATTATATCGAAATCCTAAAAACGCAGCCTACGGATTTGCGCATGTTTTTCTTTAACGTGCTTCAGAAAATGCCGGTGTTGTTGAACGATTTCAGTTATCCTGACATTGGTTTAAAGTTCTTCAAAAAATTACCGGTGATGTTTTTTGGAGGCAAAGGCTCAAAAGTATTGGCTCATTATGATATGGATTTGGCCGATTTGGTGCATTTCCATTTCCACGGTCATAAGCAAGTCACCCTTTTTGCACCAGACCAAGCCAAGCATCTCTATAAAGTGCCTTTTACCGTTCACAATTTGGAAACGATTGATATGGACAATCCGGATTTTGAAAAATACCCGGCGCTACAATTGGCAGAAGGCATTTCGGTAGACATGAAACACGGGGATGCCCTGTATATGCCAAGCGGTTATTGGCATTATATCACCTATTTAGATGGCGGATTTTCAATTACCCTTCGCGCCTTTCCAAGAAAAGTGGGCCGTTTGGCCAAACTCTTCAAAAACATCGTCTTTATGCGAACTTTTGAAAATGTGATGCGCCGCACCGTCGGCCAAGGTTGGGTAGATTATAAAGAAGAGCAGATGGTAAAACGCATGAACAAAAATTACAAGAAAAAGCACTCAGATGCCTAAGCATCCTATCATACAATTTCTTTTCTGCAGCTTAGTGGCGCTGTTTTTCACGTCCTGTGGCATTCGCAAATCGCTCAACCATCTTCCCGATGTGAGCAGCTATAACGCCTCTATTCCCGAGCGCAGTAAAATCAATGATTCTACTTATGTTGTTGGCAACAGTTTTCTGACCAAGAATACCCAAGGCCTTTGGGAACTTTATGTGGAAGGCGACGCACTGGAACGCGGACTCATTTCCGGGCGTTTATCCGAAGAAATTATTTATAAGCAAGAACGCGTTTTTTTAGATAAAATCGAGAGCATGGTGCCTTCTGAAGGTCAGCAGAAATTCTTAAAAAAGTTTCTGTCTTGGTACAATCGCAAAATGTACCAGCACGTACCGGAAGAATTTAAAGCGGAGATTTATGGCATTTCAAGATATATGTCTGCCGATTTTGATGCCATTGCCACCCCGTATTTAAGAGCTTTATACCTGCACGGCGCGCACGATATCGGCCATGCGTTGCAAGATTTAGCCTTGGTTGGTTGTACATCATTTGCCGCTTGGGATGAAAAAACGGAAGACGGCCAATTGTTAATAGGTAGAAACTTCGATTTTTATGCCGGTGATAAGTTTGCTGAAGACAAAGTAGTGTCGTTTATCAATCCTGACCACGGTTATAAATTCATGTCCATTTCTTGGAGCGGCTTTATTGGCGTCGTTTCGGGGATGAATGAAAAAGGATTGACCGTAACCTTAAATGCCGGGAAATCTAAAATTCCGTTGGTTGCAAAAACACCAATTTCCATTGTGACACGTGAAATTTTACAATATGCTTCTACCATTGACGAAGCGATTGCCATTGCAAAAAAACGTGAGGTTTTTGTTTCTGAAGCCATTATGGTAGGCAGCGCAATTGATCAAAAAGCAGTGTTGATTGAAGTGTCGCCTAAAAACTTTGGGGTGTACGAGGTGGAAAATTCTGATGAATTGATTTGTTCCAATCATTTTCAGAGTGATGCCTATAAAAAAGACCGTCGCAATAAAAAAACCATCCAAAATAGCCATTCCCAATACCGCTACGACAGAATGCAACAATTATTGGAGGAAAAAGATAAAATGACGCCTGAAAAAGCCGTTTCAGTACTCCGAAATAAAGACGGTTTGGATGATAAAGCTATCGGATTTGGCAATGAAAAAGCGTTAAATCAACTGTTGGCTCACCACGGTATCGTGTTTAAACCCGAAGAACTTAAAGTGTGGGTATCTGCAAATCCGTATCAATTGGGCGAGTTTGTAGCGTATGATTTGAATACTGTTTTTGAAAATAGAGACGGTAATCCTTCCACAGTAACGGTGTCCAATGCAGCATTAAATATTCCTAAAGATCCATTTTTGGATACCGAAGCCTATAAAAATTACGAAGCGTATCGCATTTTAGAACGAAAGGTGGAACATAGCTTGAAGGAAAAAGAAACAATCGATGACACCGAACTTCAAAAGTTGTCAGAATTAAATCCAAATTATTGGAAAGCCTATTATCTTGCAGGACGTTATCATTATCAGCATAAAAATTTCGCAAACGCACTCAAATATTTTGAAACCGCATCCACTAAGGAAATCACAACCATTCCAGACGCAGAGCAGGTGTCAAAATATATTAAAAAATCAAAACGAAAACTCAAATGATTCCTGAAATAGAAACCAAATCTGCCGCTGAAATAAAAGCCTTTCAGGAAACTCAATTGCAGCTCACCTTGGAGTATCTGTCCAAAAACTCCCCCTTTTACAAGCGGCAATTTAAAACACATCAACTCTCCATTTCAGAGATTCAAACCCTTGAGGATTTAACAAAGATTCCCGTCACCACAAAAGATGATTTACAACAATTTAATGACGATTTTATCTGCGTCCCAAAATCTAAAATCATTGACTATGTCACCACTTCAGGCACATTAGGTGATCCGGTAACCTACGTCTTGACTGATGCCGATTTAGAACGCTTGGCCTATAATGAAGCCATTTCATTCGCTTGTGCGGGTGTAAGTTCAGGCGACACGTTGCAGTTGATGACGACGATGGACCGTCGTTTTATGGCGGGTTTGGCTTACTTTTTAGGGGTTCGAAAAATGGGCGCGGGAATTATAAGAGTAGGCGCTGGAATTCCTGAATTACAATGGGATTCCATCATAAAGTTTCAACCCACTTACCTCATCGTCGTGCCTTCGTTTTTATTAAAAATGATTGAATATGCACAGCAGCACGATATCGAATTAAATACATCCGGAATTAAAGGCGCCATTTGTATTGGGGAAGCCATCCGAAATGAAGATTTCACTTTAAATACCTTGGGCAAAAAGATCACCGATCATTGGAACATCGAGTTATTTTCTACCTACGCCTCTACTGAAATGAGTACAGCTTTTACGGAATGTAGCGCACAACAAGGTGGCCATTTACACCCAGAACTCATCATTGCAGAACTTTTGGATGAGCATAACAATCCTGTAAAAGAAGGTGAAACAGGCGAATTGACCATTACCACGTTGGGCGTTGAGGCGATGCCGCTTTTGCGTTTCAAAACTGGCGATATGATGACAGCGCACCATGATGCATGTAGTTGTGGCCGTAATACGCTACGCCTCGGACCAATTGCAGGTCGAAAAAAGCAAATGATTAAGTATAAAGGCACCACATTATATCCGCCAGCCATGCAAAATGTGCTGAATAATTTTAATGAGTTGGAGAGTTTTGTTATTGAAATCAGTCACAATGCCATTGGCACTGATGAAATTTTAATTAAAATCGCTTCACATGCACCATCTGAACAACTCTTAGGTCAAATTAAGGACCATTTCAGAGCCAAATTACGGGTAACTCCAAAATTGGAATGGTGCGATAGAAAAGAGATTGACGCCTTACGTTTTCCTAAATTAAGCCGAAAACCAATCCTAGTTATCGACAAACGAAAATAATACCGTAATTTTAAAGGGATTATGGACCATAAAAATAACATCTTAACTAGAGCATCTAAAAAGCCAATCCTTTGGGACGCTTTTTATAAATCCACCGGGACTCAAAAACCATTGGTTATTTTTTGCCATGGGTACAAAGGTTTTAAGGATTGGGGTGCTTGGGATTTGGTGGCAGAAGCATTCGCTGAAGCAGATTTATTTTTTGTAAAATTTAATTTTTCGCACAATGGTGGCACTATGGAACAACCCATTGACTTCCCCGATTTAGACGCCTTTGCGGAAAACAATTATTCCAAAGAATTGGACGATTTAGAGGATCTGATCACTTTCTTTCGCTCAACGTCCAATCCATTTCAAGCCGAGATAGATCCTAATGAACTTATACTTATCGGGCACTCCCGTGGTGGCGGAATTGTCACACTTAAAGCTTCAGAAGACCATCGCATCACAAAATTCATCAGTTGGGCAGGTGTAAGTGATTTTGGAAAACGTACCGCTACTTCTGGAGAACTGGAACAATGGAAAAAAGACGGTGTCAAATATGTGCTCAATGGCAGAACAAAGCAAAAAATGCCTCATAATTATCAGTTTTACGAAGATTTTAAAGCCAATGAACATCGCTTGCACATAGAAAGTGCCGTAAAAAAGATTGTTATCCCACAGCTCATTATTCATGCAAAAGACGATCCATCTGTTGCATTCAGTGAAGCTGAAGCCTTGCATTCTTGGAACCCGAAGAGCATCCTTTATCCTATTAAAAACAGTAATCATGTATTTGGCGCTTCACATCCCTGGAAAGCCGACCACCCACCATCTCCATTAGATGAGGTAGTTCAAAAGAGTATCGACTTCATTAGGCAGTAATACCGCCTTAAACATTGCAGTCAACATTATTCTTAAATGGATACGTCAATGTATCAAACAATTTATAATATGCAGACTTTTTCAAATCTTTAGTATTTTTAAATAGTTCTATAGAAAATTAATTACACATTTTATGATCCGAAATGCTTTTAAATATTCTACGAGTAAATTTTTGTTGCTTTTATGCATTGCCACAATTACAGCTTGTGCAACGTATAAACCGCAATCTAAAATCGCCTTAAAGTCTGACATTACAACCCAGAAGCCCATCCATACGTTCTATGTGGCAGGAGGTCTCGGTACGGGAGCGTCAGATGCTAACCCTCAACTTCAACAATTATTAAAATCCTACTTAGATAAGGCTGACAAAAATAGCACGTTATTATATGCAGGAGATTATATTCCGAAAAATGCCAATAAAGACACACGGGAAACCTATATAAAGACACACCTCAATCTTGCCAAAGATTTTAAAGGAAAAACGGTATTTACACCCGGTCACCATGAATGGGCAAGTAAAAACACTAAAAAAATTGAGTGGGTTGAAGATTATTTAAAGGATAATAATATTGAAAACTTTGAGGTCAAACCTAACAATGTCTGTCCGTTAGAATATGTTGAAGTCAATGAAACTCTAGATATTTTATATGTAGATTCTAATTGGTTTTCCATCAACTGGGACCACGTAGAGGGCATCAATGAAAAATGTACGGACATCAACACCAAAAGACGCTTCAATGAAGAGTTTGAAGGCTATATCAAAGATTCGAGAGGCAAAAACCTTCTTATTGTGATGCACCATCCAATATTCAGCAATGGTAAATATGCTGGTCATCGCACTTTTGCGGAAAACATGCAGATTCCAATTCTTGGTCCTGTCGTGAATGAAATTCAGAATTTAGGTGGATTTTCAATGCAGCAGGACAATTCACATCGTTATAATTACTTATGTACCGTAATCAGTTCCTTAGCACAAGATAATGACAGAGTCACTATTGTTTCAGGTCATGAAGAGAGTTTACAATATTTAGCAAGTGATAATATTAGACAAATCATAAGTGGTTCATTGGGCTCACGTACTGGGACCAAATTGTCTCCTGGAACTATTGCCAATATTGGTGGTTCCTTAGATTTCGAGGGAAAATTTAGTTATGGTGAAAAAGGATTTACGATTATCAGATACTATGAAGATGGCTCCTCTGACGTGGAGTTCATTACCGAAAAGGATACGTTTGCGTTTGATATGAATGATAAGTTCCCTGAAAAAGAAGCAGAATACCCAATTCCGTCATTTTCTGAAACCACGAAAACCGTTCCTGTTACAAGTGATCGACAAAAGCTTGATAAATCCGGGTTTTACAAATTTATTTGGGGAGATCGTTACCGTAGTTATTTTGGAAAACCTGTAACTGCCAACATTGCCATTTTGGACACTTTATATAATGGATTGAAAATCACCCAAAAAGGTGGTGGCCATCAATCATTCTCTGCCCGACTTGCAGATGCTGAAGATCGAGAATATGCCATGAGAGGACTTGAAAAAGATGCACTTAAGTTTTTGCGCTTTAAAGTTCCTGGCGTGGCTTATGTGGAGGAAGATTTCAGAGGGTCATTCCCTGAAACGGCAGTATATGACTTCTTTACCACAACACATCCTTACATGCAATTGGTTATAAATCCGTTAGCAAAATCAGTTGGTGTCAATCATGCCAACGCGCAATTGTACTATTTACCAAAGCAGCCTGGATTTAAGTTTTTAGGTGATAATTATGGCGATAAGCTTTATTTTATCGAAGAGCGTCCAAATGATGAGCAAAAAGATTACGAAGGCTACAATCGTGCAAACCCAAAAGAAGCCGGCAAAATAGTCAACTTTGAAAGTACGACAGACGTCCTCGAGAAATTAAATGAAGATGAAAAATATACCATTGACCAACGTGCCTACATACGTGCACGATTGTTTGATATGCTAATTGGCGATTGGGACCGTCATCACGACCAATGGCGTTGGATGGAATATGAAATCAGCGATGACGATGTTCGTTTTATTCCTATCCCAAGAGATCGTGATGCTGCCTTTTCCAAATTTGATGGTATTGCCATTCCTATCATAAAAATGCTATTACCAGACGTTCGTTTTTGGCAATCGTATGATACCGATATAAAAAATGTAAAATGGTTTAATGCGGAAGGTAATAATTTAGATATGGCCTTCTTGAACAAACACGACACATCTGTGTGGGTAGAAGAAGCCAAAAGCATTCAAGCCAACATGACTGACGAAGCCATAGACCAAGCGTTTACGAGGTTACCTGTAGAAGTGCAGGATGACGCTTCAGAAGACATCAAAAATAAGTTAAAAGGCCGTTTAAAAAATATTGATGACATTGCAAAGCGCTATGGCGACCGCATGCAACAGGTTGTGGTAATTCATGGCACGCATAAAGATGATAAAATAGAAATTACAAGGCTTCCGCAAGGTAAAACCAAAGTTGTATTAAAACGCTTAAAGTCAGATGCACCCAACCCCGTATTTTATGAGCGTACGTTTGACAGAGAGGCCACGAAAGAACTTTGGATTTATGGTTTAAATGATGATGATAAATTTGAAGTCTCAGGAGATGGAGACCGCGAAATTATGATCAGATTGGTTGGCGGCTACGGTGATGACGTTTTTAATATAAGCAATCGTAAAAATCTAAAAGTCTATGATTGGAAACATGAAAAAGCCGAGTTTACTGATAAAATTCCGGCCAAACATTTTACTCAGTTATATCAAACCAATACTTTCATTTACAGAGAATTTAAAGAAAATTCTAATGTGTTGTTCCCAAATGTTGGATTTAAAACCGATGATGGTTTATTTGTAGGAGCCAAAAACACTTACACCAACCACGGATTTAATGGCGAAGATTTCAGATATAAACATTTCTTATCAGCAAATTACTTCTTTGATTATGGTGCCGTAGAATTAGAATATGCTGGCACATTTGCCAATATTTTTCCCAATTGGAATTTTGAAGCACTTGGTTACTATACAAGCGCAAAATTTGCCGAAAACTTTTTTGGTTACGGAAATGACACAACTTATGATGAAGACACCGTTGACAAGGATTTCAATAGAGCCCGTCTTGAACAATTACAGCTAAGATCAGGTATTGCCTACAGAAGCATCCACCTGCATGCTTTATTTGAAAACTACAAAGTGGAAAACAATATGGATCGTTTGTTTAATACGACCAATTTTAACGAGCAGGCCGTTTTTGACAACCAAAATTATATAGGTGCTGAAGCTGATATTCTCTACGAGAATGTTGATGCCTTAGATTTTCCTACACGTGGATTGTACTTTAAAGCAGTACTTGGTTACAAGAAAAATCTAAAATTAGATGATAATCAATTTGGTTATGCAACATTAAAGCTAGGGTTTGATAAAAAATTGATTTCTTCCGGAGATTTAGTTTTAGGTTCTAAAGCAGAAATCAGTACTAATTTTGGTGATGACTTTCTCTTTTACCACGGACAATCTATTGGTGGCGATAATGGGTTGCGAGGGTACAGAAACGAACGCTTTACAGGTAAAACTTCATTTTATCACAGCACCGACTTAAAAGTACGTTTAAAAGAATATATTACGGCTGTCACTCCAATTACCATCGGAATTTTTGGTGGCTACGACTATGGTCGTGTTTGGATGCCAAATCAAGATTCAGATACATGGCACAACTCTGTAGGTGGCGGTTTCTGGGTTGGAAGTTTGAACGCCTTTTCTATCAATGCCGGATATTTTGTCTCTGAAGAAGACGCCATTTTACAAATTGGCCTAGGCTTTGGTTTTTAGTTAATCCGCTCAAATATGCGTTGCTATGAGTTTTGAAATCATCCTTGTGTTTATCATTCTAGGAGTTACCATACTACTCTTTGCAACCGAAACTTTGCCTATTGATAAGATTGCCTTTCTTATTATTGTGGCATTGGTTTTATCAGGATTAACATCGCCGGAAGAAGCTATTAGCGGGTTTTCGAGTCCGGCAACAATCACCATTTTAATGCTCATGATTTTGGCGATTGGGTTAGAAGACAATGGGGTTATAGATCTTTTAACCCAATCTATTAAGAGATTAAAAATCTTGCCAATCGTTTTGATGGTGCCGGTTTTTATGATGATTGCCGCTTCCATTTCAGCATTTATAAGCACAACAGCTGTAGTTGTAATTTTTATTAAGATAATAGCGCAACTTTCTGAAAAATATGATTTTTCCTCGCCAAAATTACTGATGCCCATTTCCTTTGCAGGAATTTTAGGTGGTAGTTGTACCTTGATGGGGACTTCAACCAATATTTTGGTCAATTCCGTTTCAAAAAAGTTGGGTGCAGAGCAGTTTTCATTCTTTGAATTTAGCATTTATGGACTTATTCTGTTGGGTGTGGGCATTGTGTTCATGACTATTGCAAGCCGATGGTTACCAAAAACAAATGGTGATGAACTTACAGAAGCGTATGTTGACAATACCTTCCTGTTTACGTTAACAGTCAAATCAGAATCCAAACTTATTGGTACGGCACTATCTGATGCTAAATTTTACAAAAACCCTGATATTCGTGTATTGAAACTGATTCGCGATGATATTGTGAACGATAATCCAGGTCCAAATACCACCTTAAGAGCTCAAGATAAACTATTTGTCTTAAGTGATATTAAAGCGTATGAGTCCTTTCCAAAAAACGAGTTCACCCTTACTGATGAAAATGAATTGCACCTTCCAGATGAGACCGAGACTGAAAAAGATAAGAACAACGCCTATAGTTATATTGAGTTGCTGATCTTACCCGGATCTGAATTCATTGATAAATCCTTCTCCGAAATCAAAAACCTGTTGTATAATGTGGCGCGTCCATTGGGCATTCAAAATAGAAGGCAGTTTCAAAAAGGAATGCGCCTCAACTTTCCAAAAATTATAAAAAACACCAATTTACAAGCTGGCGACAAACTGCTCCTTAAAGCAAAGCAAGATGAAATCGAGCATTTATATTCTTTGGATAATGCCCTTGTTTTAAGACATCATGAAGAGGACTATAAGATTAATCCTTACAAACGTGCCATTAGTTTTATTGCGTTAATGATGGTTATCGGATTGGCTGCAAGTGGCATTTTGACCATTCTTACCAGTACCTTATCTGGCGTAGCTTTACTTCTAATTACGGATTGCATCAATTTATCGAAAATTTATAAAAAGGTGAACTGGCAAATTATTTTTCTATTGGCAGGTATGATACCGTTGGGTATTGCAATGCACAATTCAGGAACTGACACGTGGATTGCTGAGCTATTGCTAGACTTTCTTACGGGTCAGAACAACATTATAATTTTAGGAGTGCTTTTCGGAATTACCATGATTATGAGTGGCTTTATCTCTAACAACGCCACTGCAGTTATTATAACGCCCATAGCTATAACCCTAGCCGCTGGATTAGATTTACCGGCGAAACCGTTTATTCTTGCCGTCATGTTCGCCGCCAATTTTAGTTTTTTCACACCTATGGGCTATCAAACCAACACGCTCATTTATGGAACAGGCGCTTATAAATTCAGGCATTTCCTAATTATTGGCGGATTATTATCTATTGTTTTGTTGGTGGTTGGCACATTATTATTGTCCTCCATGTTATAAACAGCATAATTATAACCTACGAATTAAAATTACACTATCATTTCAATAGTCCGTACCTGTGTTTTTTGCGATATTCTAAACCTAGCACGCCATAATTTCGTTATTCAGTAAAAATATAGTATTGCTAATTCTGTTACGTTTAGCTTTAGTAATTTTAAAGGTTCTTAAATAAATTACAATATGTCAACACAGCCAAAATTAACGCGCTTTAATCAAAGTGTTTTATCAAAATATCAAATCTATAACGGTATTTTTATGACCTTGCCTTTTGATGCTGTTACCAAAACCGGTGTCTTATTGCCATTGTTTCATGAAACCTGCCAGAAAGGATTTAAAGCTGGTGAGGACCCTACAACAATTGTCAATTCTTTTTTCAAGAAATACCAAGCACGACGCTCACCGGAAAGTCAGATCAACCTCTTGTTTCGCTTCATTCAATATATTGAACGCCAAGTGGTATTGTTTGATGCTATTGAAGATGCCGCCTTCCCGAAAGTCAATAATATGGACGGGATTGGGACTTTAAGAAGTTTAAAGGAAAGTGTCACGGCTGAAAACAAAATGGAATTGCTTCAAAAGTATTTGGAAGAATTCAAGGTCCGCATTGTTTTAACGGCGCATCCAACACAATTCTACCCAGGATCAGTATTGGGAATTATTACAGATTTAACCGAAGCCATTAAGGAAAATGACTTGCTTCGCATTAATGATTTGCTTGCACAACTCGGGAAAACGCCATTTTTTAAACATAAAAAACCAACGCCTTACGATGAAGCCATCAGTTTAATCTGGTACTTGGAAAACGTATTCTATAAATCGTTTGGAGATATTTATGACTATATCCAACAAAATATTTTTGACGGAAAGCAGATTGACAACAACATCATCAATGTCGGTTTTTGGCCAGGTGGAGACAGAGATGGAAATCCTTTTGTAACACCCGAAATCACCCTTAAGGTAGCGGCACGTTTGAAGGAAACCATTATTAAAAATTACTATCGTGATATTAGAAGACTTAAGCGAAAGCTAACCTTTACCAATATTGAAGAACGGATGTCAGTCCTCGAAAAAGAGCTCTATGAGTTAATGATTGGTAATCCTTCTGACTTGACTTTAGAAAGTTTCAAAGCAGAATTGAATTCGGTCAAAGACATTATTATAGAGGAGCATCAATCGTTATACCTCTCAGAAATAAACAGTCTTCTTAATAAAATCCATCTTTTCGGCTTCCACTTTTCAACGTTGGATATCCGTCAGGACAGTCGTGCCCACGAAAAAGTTTTTAAAAATCTAGTTGAAACTTTATTGGCAAATGGCAATACGATTTTTCCTGAGAATTATTTCGAACTTACAGATAAGGAGCAAGTAGATGTCCTTTCAAAAGTGAAGGGAAAAATTGATTTATCGCTAATCACCGATGAAGAAACGCTGAAAACTTTAGAGACTATTGAAGCGATTAAAACCATTCAAGAAACTAATGGCGAACAGGCTTCCAACCGATACATCATCAGTAATAACCAAAGTACACTGCATGTCATGCAATTGTTTGCCATGTTAAAATTGGTGGCATTCAAAGATAAATTAACCGTAGATATTGGACCACTTTTCGAAACAATTACAGATTTGGAGAATGCGCACCTAGTGATGGAGGAGTTGTATACAAATCCTGCATACAGCGCCCATTTAAAGTCGAGAGGCAACAAGCAAACCATTATGCTCGGCTTTAGTGACGGCACCAAGGACGGTGGCTATTTAATGGCCAATTGGGCAATTTATAAAGCCAAGGAACGACTTACTGAAATTTCTCGTAAATATGATGTGACGGTTATATTCTTTGACGGTCGTGGGGGACCACCTGCGCGTGGAGGAGGAAAGACTCATAATTTTTATGCCTCTTTAGGACCAACTATTGAAGATAAAGAAGTACAATTGACCATTCAGGGCCAAACGATAAGTTCTAATTTTGGAACTTTAGATTCGTCTCAATACAATTTGGAACAGTTGATCAGTTCTGGAATTCACAACAGTTTGAGTGATACGGATTTACGAATGAAACAGGACAACAGAGAGGTGATGGGTAATTTGGCATCGTTAAGCTATAAGGCTTACGCCGATTTTAAAGCACATCCAAAGTTCATTCCATATTTGGAGAACATGAGCACCCTAAAATACTACGCTAAGACCAATATTGGAAGTAGGCCAACTAAACGAGGAAAATCAGAAGGTTTGATATTTGAAGATTTAAGAGCCATCCCATTTGTAGGATCATGGAGTCAACTCAAACAAAACGTGCC
This sequence comes from Gelidibacter sediminis, assembly GCF_004364975.1. Taxonomy (GTDB): domain Bacteria; phylum Bacteroidota; class Bacteroidia; order Flavobacteriales; family Flavobacteriaceae; genus Gelidibacter; species Gelidibacter sediminis. The sequence continues at coordinate 987,234 of NZ_SOBW01000007.1, forward strand.
AGGATTTTTTGGCGTGGGCACAGCGTTGAAACATTATGAAAATTCAGGAGAATTCGAAAAAGTACAACACCTTTTCAAAACCTCGAGCTTCTTCAAAACGCTGATAGAAAATAGTATGATGTCGCTTTCAAAATCGTTTTTTGATTTGACCAAGTATATGGCTGACGATGCGGAATATGGCGAATTTTGGAACATTATTCACGATGAATACGTCATCACAAAGCGCTTAATTCTCAAGTTAACAGGATATACAGAATTGATGCAGGAAGAACCAGCCGGTAAAGCCTCCATCAATATGAGAGAATCGATAGTCCTGCCGCTTCTGACCATTCAGCAATTTGCTTTGAAAAAAATTCAAGAGTTAGAAAAAGAATCGCCTAAAGATGATGCGCAAATTGCCGTTTATGAAAAAATCGTGATGCGATCTTTATTTGGGAATATCAACGCGAGTAGAAATTCGGCTTAAACATACAAGCAACTCAATTTATAAATTTAAACCCTCAACAAGATATCTGTTGAGGGTTTTTAGGTGATTAAAATCTGTCTTTTCTGAGAAAGATGTCCTACCCAGTCGCATCTCCAAAAACAGCACTAAAAATACAATTATAATATTCTCTTCAAAAGTGATTTTATAAACAAATAAATTCTCTAAAAAATAGTTTCTTATAAATAAAATTTAACAAAAACAGTAATTAGATAAATTTTATGCATTAACAATTTAATAATTTGTCCCCTACCAAATTCAGCATCCCATAATTTAAAATGCTCTCATTGTCAATCTCGGAAAAATGAAGTCCTCGCTTTAATCCGGAATTTTTTACTCATACATTAGATAACTTTTAAAGGTTAAAACCCACTAAATTTTCTGAATTATGCTGAAGCAACAAGGACTTTATTTACCTGAATTTGAACACGACAATTGTGGCGCCGGATTTATATGTAGCTTAAAAGGAAATACCTCCAATACCATCATCCATAAAGCGCTCGAAATTTTGGAAAAATTGGAGCATAGAGGCGCTGTAAGTTCTGACGGTAAAACTGGCGATGGTGCTGGTATTTTAATTGATATTCCTCACGACTTCTTTATAAAGAACTGCGATTTCAGCTTACCAAAATTTGGTGATTATGCTGTGAGCAACGTATTTCTTCCAAAAAAAGAAAACCAACGCAACTATTGCATCGAAAAATTCGAACATTATATAAAAGCACAAGGCCTTCATATTTTAGGATGGCGAGATGTGCCTGTGGACGCTAGTGTATTAGGTAGTGTAGCGGCACTGACTGAACCTTTTGTAAAGCAGGTATTTATTGGGAAAGCTCATAAACAACAAGACGAATTTAACTTTAATCTCAAATTATTCACTGCAAGAAAACAAGCAGAGCATCATATAAACGCTTCCAAGCTCTCAGAAAGCGCACGTTTTTACCTACCTAGTCTGTCCACCAAAATCATCATCTTTAAAGACCTCCTGGTACCAGAAGACATTAAGTTGTATTACAAAGATCTCCAAGATCTATCATTAGTAACACGTTTGGCTTTGGTGCATCAGCGCTTTTCAACCAACACCTTCCCTACTTGGGATTTGGCGCAACCTTTTAGATACATGTGTCATAATGGGGAAATTAACACGTTGAGAGGCAATGTTAGCCGCACCTTATCTCGACAGGAATTAATGGAAAGCGATTGGTTTGGGGATGAGATCAAAAGCATCTTTCCAATCATCCTTCCCGGCAAATCAGATTCCGCACAAATGGATATGGTGGTCGAATTACTATTAATGACCGGCCGATCATTACCTGAAGTGATGATGATGCTTGTGCCCGAAGCATGGGAGAAAAACCCTGAAATGTCTGACGCTAAAAAAGCATTTTACGAATATAACTCATGTATTATGGAACCTTGGGACGGCCCTGCATCCATTCCATTTACGGATGGTAATTATATAGGTGCGGTGCTCGACAGAAATGGTTTACGTCCTTCGCGCTACACAGTTACCAAAGATGGATTTGTGGTGATGTCTTCGGAAACTGGCGTGATAGACATCGACCCGAAAAATGTGGAACATCACGGCCGATTGGAACCAGGAAAAATGTTTTTGGTAGATATGAATCAAGGGCGTCCAAAGATGAGGAGGTTAAAGAAGTGATTGTTTCCAAGCATCCTTACCAAGAGTGGTTGCAGAAAAATTTGGTGCATCTGGCAGATATTCCAGCTAAAAAAGGTGACATAAATCATGATGAAGATCCATTATTAAAACGTCAAATCGTTTTTGGATATACTGAAGAAGATTTAAGCGTCATTATCAAACCAATGGCGCAATTGGGCAAAGAACCTATCGGCTCTATGGGGAATGATGCACCTATTGCCATTCTATCAGAAAAGCCACAGTTGCTTTATAATTACTTCAAACAATTGTTCGCACAGGTTACCAATCCGCCGTTAGACGGCATTCGTGAAAAATTGATTACGGATATCAGTTTGACTTTGGGAAGCGACACTAATATTTTTAAAATTAACGAAGATCAATGTCGAAAATTGAAGATCCAGAATCCAGTAATTTCAAAGCATGATCTTGATAAAATTAAAAACTACACTCAAAATCCTGATTTTGTAGTCACGACGATTCCTATTCTATATGAAGTGGATAAAGGTTTGAATGAGTTGGAACGCGCGCTCCTAAATCTGGTTAAAACAGCATCTCAAGCAATTGATGATGGCGGCAACATCATTATTCTATCGGATAGAGGCGTAAATGAAAAAATGGCGCCAATCCCTGCATTGATGGCTTGTTCTTATGTGAATCATGAATTGTATAAAATAGGTAAGCGTGCCAAAGTTAGTATTATCATGGAGTCAGCTGAACCTCGTGAAGTGCACCACTTTGCATTGTTATTTGGCTATGGCGCAAGTGCTATTAACCCTTATATCGTTAATGAGATTGTCCAAGAGCAAGTTGAAAAACAGGATATTGATGGCTTAGATTACATGACTGCTATTAAGAATTACAACAAAGCTATCGGCATGGGCATCCTTAAAGTGATGAACAAAATCGGAATTTCCACGCTTAACTCGTATCGTGGCTCGCAACTTTTTGAATGTGTCGGCCTTAACACCACAGTGGTCACTAATTATTTCCCAAATACGGTTACCCGTATTCAAGGTATCGGCTTACGGGAAATAGAGAAAGAAATTTCAAAGCGCCACCGTCAGGCCTACCATAACAATGAAGTGGATGGAGATTTAGGTTTAGAATTTGGGGGTAATTATAAATGGCGTCGCAATGGCGAAAAACATGCTTTTAATCCGTTAACCGTCGCCAAACTTCAGGAATCTGTACGAAACAATAAGCCAGCAACATTTAAGGAATATTCCGACTTAATCAATGAGCAGACCAAACAATTGATGACCATAAGAGGCTTGTTTGAATTTACCAATTATGACCCCATTCCCTTATCAGAAGTTGAACCGTGGACAGAAATCGTAAAGCGTTTTAAAACGGGTGCCATGTCTTACGGTTCCATAAGCAAGGAAGCGCATGAGAATTTGGCCATTGCGATGAACCGGATTGGCGGTAAAAGCAATTCAGGCGAAGGTGGCGAAGATGAAGAACGTTTCTATAAGGATGCCAACGGCGATTGGAAAAACTCGGCCATAAAGCAAGTGGCTTCTGGACGTTTTGGGGTTACTTCCAATTATTTGACCAGTGCTTCTGAGATTCAAATTAAAATGGCACAAGGTGCCAAACCAGGCGAAGGCGGCCAATTACCGGGTCCTAAAGTAAATCCTGATATTGCTAAAACGCGAAACTCCACCCCTTATGTTGGACTAATTTCACCCCCACCGCATCATGATATTTATTCTATTGAAGATTTATCCCAACTGATTTACGATTTAAAATCGGCCAATCGTGAGGCACGGATTAATGTGAAATTGGTTTCTGAAGTCGGTATTGGTACAGTTGCCGCTGGAGTTGCCAAAGCCAAAGGCGATGTAATTCTAATTTCTGGTCATGATGGTGGCACAGGGGCTTCACCATTAACCTCATTAAAACATGCCGGATTACCGTGGGAATTAGGACTCGCCGAAGCACAACAAACTTTGGTGATGAATAATTTGAGAAATCGTGTTGTTTTGGAGTGTGACGGTCAAATGAAAACAGGGCGCGACGTGGCCATAGCCTGTTTATTAGGCGCTGAGGAATTCGGTTTTGCTACGGCACCTTTGGTAGCCTCTGGTTGTGTCATGATGCGTGTGTGTCACTTAAACACGTGTCCGGTGGGCATCGCGACTCAAAATCCCGAACTCCGTAAAAAGTTTCAAGGCAAACCGGAGCATGTGGTCAACTTCATGTATTTCGTAGCACAGGAATTACGTGAAATCATGGCTGAACTTGGATTTAGAACCATTAATGAAATGGTTGGCCAAGTTCAAAAACTAGATCGAAATAAAACAATAAACCATTACAAATCTTTAGGATTGGATTTATCGCTTATCCTTCATCAAGTCATTACGCCTGAAGGCACTAAACTCTACAATACTGAAAAACAAGATCACCATCTGGAAAAAGCATTGGATTTTAAAATTATCAGTCAAGCGCATCCTGCCTTATTCCGAAAGGAAAAAACCGTTATCGACTCAAAAATCAACAATAGAGATCGTGCTTTTGGAGCAATTTTAAGTAATGAAATTTCTAAAATTTATGGTGCACAAGGCCTACCAGAAAACACTTTAAAAATCAATTTCACAGGATCGGCAGGCCAAAGTTTTGGTGCTTTCGCCACCAAAGGATTAACGCTTGTTGTTAACGGTAATACCAATGATTACTTAGGAAAAGGACTTTCCGGCGCTAAAATAAGTGTCAAGGTACCTGAGGAATCCACCATTGTTCCTGAAGACAATATCATTATTGGTAATGTGGCCTTATATGGCGCTACCAGCGGCGAAGTGTATATTAATGGAAAAGCAGGAGAACGTTTTTGTGTCAGAAATTCTGGTGCACATGCGGTTGTTGAAGGCATTGGCGACCATGGTTGTGAATACATGACAGGTGGGCGAGCCGTTATTTTGGGCGAGGTAGGTCGGAATTTTGGTGCCGGTATGAGTGGTGGCATCGCTTATGTTTATGACCCCAACAACACCTTCGATAAAAAATGCAATAAGGAAGGGTTGAATTTAGAGCCTGTCGCTTCCGCAGAAGATGGTGCAGAATTGAAAAACCTAGTTGAAAGTCATTACAATGCCACACTGAGTCCGCTAGCGCAGAGACTTTTGGAAAACTGGCAGAAGGAATTGCCGAAATTCATCAAAGTATTGCCAGAAGAATACAGGCAAGCATTAATAAGATTGGAAGAAGAAAATAAAGTAGTTGTTTAATTGAAAAAGATTTCCGTTTGCGCGGAACACACCTATGGGAAAAATAACAGGATTTTTAGAATACGAGAGAGTTGACGAGCCTTACTTAGCGGTTGCAGAACGATTGGAAAATTATAAGGAATTCACCATTCCACTAGAGGAGAAAAAAGTAAAAGAACAGGGCGCACGCTGTATGGATTGTGGCATTCCCTTTTGCCATAGTGGCTGTCCCTTAGGGAATTTGATTCCAGATTTTAATGATAAAGTATACAAAGGCCGTTGGAAAGAGGCTGCTCAAATTTTACATTCCACCAACAACTTTCCAGAATTTACAGGCAGATTATGTCCTGCTCCCTGCGAAGAAGCGTGTGTCTTAGGCATTAATGAAGATCCGGTGTCTATAGAAAACATTGAAAAAAACATAGTCGAAAAGGCCTTTGAAGAAGGATGGATTACAGCACGACCACCAAAATCAAGAACAGATAAAAAGGTGGCCATTATTGGTTCTGGCCCTGCAGGTTTAGCCGCCGCACAACAACTAAACCGAGCAGGACATACCGTCACTGTTTTTGAACGGGATGCCAAAGTAGGCGGATTATTGCGTTACGGCATTCCAGATTTTAAACTTGAAAAATCGATTATTGATCGGCGAATTGCGATTCTTGAGGAAGAAGGCATCACGTTTAACACCAACGCCCATGTAGGCCAAAATATCAGTATAGAAACCATTAAAGCCGATTTTGACGCTGTGGTTTTATGTGGCGGCGCAACCGAGCGCAGAGGCATCCCAATAAAAGGCAACCACCTAAAAGGCGTGCATCAAGCCATGGATTTCTTAAAATTAAACAATCAATTTGTAGACGGTTTAATCAGTGAAGATGCAATTTTATCTGCAAAAGATAAGAACGTCATTGTAATTGGCGGTGGAGATACCGGCTCAGACTGCATCGGAACCAGCAATCGTCATGGTGCCAAGAGCGTGACAAATTTTGAAATTTTAAGCAAGCCATCTGTAGGACGACCTGCACATCAGCCTTGGCCCTATTGGCCTATGCGATTAAAAACAACCTCATCCCACCAAGAAGGTGTAGAACGGTTTTTCAGTGTCTCGACCAAAGAATTTTTAGGAGATAAAAATGGAAACCTCAGCGGATTAAAAACTGTGGAAGTGGAGTGGATTTTTAATGAAGGCCAACGCCCTGAACTTAGAGAACTCCCTAATACAGAAAAACAGTGGGAATGCGATATGGTGTTGTTGGCCTTAGGCTTTATAGGTTCAGAAAAAACACTGGCAGAGCAATTTGGTCTCGAAATGGATTTTAGAACCAACATAAAAGCTGCAACCACGGATTACGCCACGAACGTTCCCGGAATTTTTAGCGCTGGAGATATGCGCCGCGGACAATCCTTAATTGTTTGGGCCATTTCGGAAGGCCGACAAGCCGCTCACCACGTAGATAAATACCTCATGGGCAGCTCTAATTTACCTCTTAAAGACGACAACGATTTGCCAAGAATTTAAAAAGAAATTAAAATTTTTAAGCATAAATTAGGATTTATTAAAATGTTTTTTGACTTTTGACGAACAAATGAAACACCATAACTTACATATTATTTCTATTATTAGCATCGTGATTATGTCACGCTGAGGAGGAATGGTACACTAAGTTTAAAAATATAACTAAAGCCTTCCTCTAATTGGAAGGCTTTTTTAGTATCACACATTTTGAAATAAATTATTTAGCGTAATGCAACAGAACAGCATCATTATTAGCATCATTATTATTAGCTCCAGTTAGTTGATACAGTATGCTATTCCCAAAAAAAGCCTGTATCAATTGAGATACAGGCTTTTTTTATTCAAAAGTTTAGCATTTTGAACATCATAAATAAACATACTTAAACGACTGAAAAACAATAACTTAAATATAAAACAATGACACTGAGTTTAATCGGACACAGCAATCTCAAAACACTCAAACAAACTGTTATATTAATTTTAAACTTTTAAATAATTATGAACGCTTACTATAACAACCAAACCATAATCTACCACAACGGTGAGTTTTTAAAGCCTGAAGCCGCATCAAGTAGTTTATATAGCCAAAGCTTACACTACGGTAATGGCGTGTTTGAAGGTATTAGATCTTATAAAACAGACGAGGGCACCAAAATATTTAGAGCGGAAGCTCATTATGAGCGTCTAAAATATGGCGCTAAGGTAATGGGCATCCCATTCAACTATTCTGTTGAAGAACTAATTGCAATCACTTATGAGCTCTTGGAACAAAACCAACTTCAGGACGCCTATATCCGACCATTAATCAGCACTGGGGTCAATATGGGACTGTATACGTCAAAAGAATCGTTTCTCACTATGCAATGTTGGGAATGGGGAAAACTCATGGGCGACCGCTTGTTACGTGTCAAAACCTCATCGTTTGAACGCCCTAATCCAAAATCGTGTTTCGTAGAAGCTAAGGTTACCGGGCATTATGTCAACTCCATTTTATCAACCAACGAAGCTAAAGATGCAGGGTATGACGAAGCGTTATTGTTGGATATGTATGGCAATGTTGCAGAATGTTCAGGAGCAAACATCTTTATGGAGAAAGATGGCAAACTTTTCACTCCTAAAAAAGGCAGCATTATGGCAGGAATCACACGTGCTACCATCTTAGAAATCTGTGAGGAAGAAGGCATTCCTGTTGAAGAAAAACATTTCAAATTAGAAGAATTAAAGCAAGCTGACAGTTCATTTTTTACAGGAACAGCAGCTGAGGTTGTCGGGTTAAAATCTTTAGATGATTACGAATTTCCTCTACCATGGACCGACTCCTTAGGTTATAAATTAATGCAGTTGTACCAGCAAGAAGTTTTGGGTCAACGTAAATCAAAGTTATCAAACGCACTATGAGTAATTTAAATAAATACAGTAAAACAGTTACCCAAGATCCAACGCAACCCGCTGCACAAGCCATGTTGCACGCTATTGGATTAACAACTGAAGACTTTTTAAAACCCATGATTGGGATTGCAAGTACCGGTTATGAAGGCAATCCGTGCAACATGCACTTAAATGATTTGGCCAAATTGGTTAAAGAAGGCACCAAAAACGAAGATATTATCGGATTAATTTTTAATACCATTGGCGTCAGTGATGGTATTTCTATGGGGACACCGGGCATGCGTTACTCCTTGCCGTCTCGTGATATTATTGCTGACTCCATGGAAACCGTGGTACAAGCTATGAGTTATGATGGATTGGTGACGGTAGTTGGCTGTGATAAAAATATGCCTGGCGCTTTAATGGCGATGATTCGTTTAAATAGACCAAGCATTTTAGTTTATGGTGGCACCATAGATTCTGGTTGCCATAATGGAAAGAAATTAGATATCGTTTCAGCTTTTGAAGCATGGGGCAGCAAAGTTGCCGGTACGATGGCAGAAACTGAATACCAAAGTATTGTTGAAAAAGCGTGTCCAGGCGCTGGAGCTTGTGGGGGTATGTATACTGCAAACACCATGGCATCGGCTATAGAAGCTTTAGGGATGACCTTACCGTTCAATTCTTCCAACCCAGCACTTAGTGATGCAAAACAACAAGAATCTATCCGTGCTGGAGAAGCCATGCGTGTCTTATTAGAAAAGGACATCAAGCCTTCAGACATCATCACTAGAAAATCATTAGAAAATGCAGTGCGATTGGTGACTATTTTAGGAGGTTCTACCAATGCCGTACTCCACTTTTTAGCTATTGCAAGAGCTGCTCAAATTGACTTTACCCTAAAAGATTTCCAAAATATTAGTGATAACACTCCATTTTTAGCAGACTTAAAACCAAGCGGGAAATACTTAATGGAAGACGTTCATGCTGTGGGCGGCATTCCTGCAGTTTTAAAATATCTTTTGAAAAAAGGCATGCTTCACGGCGATTGTTTAACCGTAACCGGAAAAACAATGGCAGAAAACCTATTGGATGTTGAGGACCTTACAGAAGGACAGGACGTTATCAAAACCATTGAGGAACCTATAAAAATCTCTGGTCATTTACGCATGCTTTACGGCAATTTAGCGCCTGAAGGAAGTGTGGCAAAAATCACCGGAAAAGAAGGTTTAAACTTTGTTGGGAAAGCAAAAGTTTTCGAAGGCGAATACGCTGCAAATGATGGAATTAGAGATGGAAAAGTTGAAAAAGGAGATGTTGTGGTTATCCGTTACGAAGGTCCAAAAGGAGGTCCTGGAATGCCAGAAATGCTAAAACCAACCGCCGCTATTATTGGGGCAGGCTTAGGAAATGATGTCGCGTTAATTACAGATGGTCGTTTTTCAGGGGGTACCCACGGTTTTGTTGTAGGCCATATTACTCCAGAAGCTCAAGAAGGAGGTCCTATTGCCTTGGTAAAAAATGGCGATATGATTTCTATTGATGCTGAAACAAATACGATAACCCTTGAAATTTCTGAAGAAGAACTTCAAAAACGCCACCGCGATTGGCAGGCACCACCACTTAAATTTGAACGCGGTGTACTATACAAATATGCAAGATCGGTTTCATCGGCATCCAAAGGTTGCGTCACAGATGAATTCTAATATATAATTAAGTAAAAACAATATTGAGATTCCTTTCCTTAACTATTGGAAGAAATGGAATAAAAAAAGTTTTCAATATGAAAGACACACAAACATTAGAAAAAGAACAATCTACAGCCACTAAAACGGTGCGTATTTCTGGTAGTGAAGCCATCATCAGATGTCTTATTGCTGAAGGTGTAGACATTCTTTACGGGTATCCAGGCGGTGCTATCATGCCGGTTTATGATGAACTTTATAAGTTTAGAGATCAAATCCATCATGTGTTAACACGTCATGAACAAGGCGCTACACACGCGGCTCAGGGGTATGCACGTATTTCAGGTAAAGTGGGTGTCGCTATGGCAACTTCCGGTCCAGGCGCTACAAACCTAATAACGGGAATTGCAGATGCACAAATAGATTCCACCCCAATGGTGTGTATCACAGGGCAAGTCGCTTCACATTTATTAGGTAGTGATGCCTTTCAGGAAACCGATATCATCGGCATTTCTACTCCAGTGACCAAGTGGAATCATCAAATTACCAAAGCGTCCCAAATTCCTGAAGTGATTGCAAAAGCCTTTTATATTGCAAAAAGCGGACGCCCAGGACCTGTGTTAATTGACATTACTAAAGATGCACAGTTTGAACAGTTTGATTTTTCTTATGAAAAGTGTAAAGGTGTCAGAAGTTATAATCCTGTTCCAAAAACAGATATTGACGATGTTAAAGCGGCTGCGCTTTTAATTAATGCGGCTAAAAAACCATTAATCGTTTGGGGTCAAGGCGTGATATTGAGTGAAGCAGAAGAGGAATTAAAAGCGGTTATCGAAAAAACCGGGATTCCTGCTGCATGGACCATTCTTGGAGCGTCAGCAGTTCCTACTGCCCATCCTTTAAATGTGGGAATGGTTGGAATGCACGGCAATTATGCACCAAACGTATTGACCAATGAATGTGATCTTTTAATTGCGATAGGCATGCGATTTGACGATCGTGTAACAGGAAATTTGGCTACGTATGCGAAGCAAGCTAAAGTGATTCACTTTGAAATTGATCCTGCAGAAATCGATAAAAATGTAAAAACAGATGTAGCGGTTTTAGGCGATGCTAAAGAAAGTCTGTCACAGTTATTACCGTTGTTAAAAGCAAATTCCCATGAAGAATGGCATCAAAAATTCAAGGATTTATATGCTATAGAATATGAAAAAGTGATAAAGGATGATTTGTATCCAACAAAAGAAGGTTTAACCATGGGCGAAGTGCTCAAAGAAATCAACATCCAAACCAAAGGCAACGCGGCTATTGTTTCAGATGTAGGCCAACACCAAATGATTGCTTGCCGTTACGCCGAATTTACCACGACTAAAAGTAATATTACTTCTGGTGGATTGGGCACAATGGGCTTTGCACTACCTGCTGCCATTGGTGCAAAAATGTCGGCTCCAAAACGTGATGTGGTGGCTATTATTGGCGATGGCGGTTACCAAATGACCATACAGGAATTGGGTACTATTTTTCAACAAAGAGTACCGGTAAAAATCGTCGTCCTAAACAATGAGTTTTTAGGTATGGTACGCCAATGGCAACAGTTGTTTTTCGAAAAACGCTATGCCTCAACTGAAATGACCAATCCTGATTTTGTAGCCATTGCAAAAGGCTATTATATTGACGCTCAAAAAGTAACGAAACGTGAAGATCTAAAAGCTGCAGTTGCTGAAATGATGGCATGTGAAGGACCTTACTTTTTAGAGGTTTGTGTAGAAAAAGAAGACAATGTGTTCCCAATGATTCCGACAGGTGCTAGTGTTTCGGATATTCGATTGGAATAGTTTTGTGGAAAAATGAATAGGGAGAAGAGAAAAGAGAGAAAAGAATCGTTATCAATTATATTAACATGAGTGAACCTAAAGCATACACCGTATCCATTTACACTGAAAATAACATTGGGTTATTGAATCGTATTTCGGCTATTTTTCAACGTCGTCACATTAATATTGAGAGCATCAATTCTTCAGTTTCTGAAATTGAAAATGTCTCAAAATGGACCATCGTAGTGAAACTTCATGAAGAGCAGATGAAGAAAATCATCGGACAGATTGAAAAACAGGTAGAGGTCATAAAGGCCTATTTCCATACTGAAGATGAAACCATTTATCAGGAATCGTGCTTATTTAAAATCAAGTCAAATTTATTGTTTGATGAACGCCGTCAAATTGAATCGATCATTAAAGATAATAACGCACGAATTGTAACCGTAAATAGAGAGTTTTTCGTCATCGAAAAATCAGGGCGTAAAGAGGAATTAGAAGTATTATACAGAGAATTAAGTGTTTTCGGAATCATGCAATTTACCCGTTCCGGACGGATTGCAGTGACCAAGGACGAAATGAAAATATCAAAAATGCTTGAAGCATTTCAACATTAAAAATCAAAGAAAATGTCAAATTATTTCAACACATTACCATTAAGACAACAATTAGAGCAATTAGGACAATGCCGATTTATGGACGCGTCAGAATTTGAAGATGGCGTAAACGCTCTAAAAGGAAAGAAAATAGTTATAGTAGGCTGTGGTGCCCAAGGTTTGAACCAAGGTTTGAACATGCGCGATTCAGGTTTGGATATTTCCTACGCCTTACGTGAGGCAGCCATTAAAGAAAAACGTGCCTCTTATAAAAATGCAACGTCCAACGGCTTCAATGTGGGTACTTATGAGGAGCTAATTCCTTCAGCTGATTTGGTACTGAATTTAACGCCAGACAAGCAACATACGGATGTTGTAAAAACGGTGATGCCTTTGATGAAAAAAGGAGCAACATTAAGCTATTCCCACGGATTTAATATCGTGGAAGAAGGCACTAAAATCCGTGAAGATCTTACGGTCATCATGGTGGCGCCCAAATGTCCAGGTACTGAAGTACGGGAAGAATACAAACGTGGCTTTGGTGTACCAACATTAATTGCAGTACATCCAGAAAATGATCCAGAACAAAAAGGTTGGGATCAAGCTAAAGCGTATGCGGTTGCAACAGGTGGCGACAGAGCTGGTGTTTTGGCATCATCATTTATTGCTGAAGTAAAAAGTGATTTAATGGGTGAGCAAACCATTCTTTGTGGGGTGCTTCAAACTGGATCAATCTTGGCTTTTGACAAGATGGTTGCAGAGGGCGTAAACGCCAATTATGCTGCAAAACTGATCCAATTGGGATGGGAAACCATCACAGAAGCCTTAAAACATGGTGGCATTACCAACATGATGGACCGTTTATCAAACCCAGCAAAAATTAAGGCCCATGAATTGTCTGAAGAATTAAAGACCATTTTGAAACCCTTGTTTGAAAAACATATGGACGATATCATCTCAGGTCATTTCTCACAAACGATGATGGAAGATTGGGCAAATGATGATGCAGATCTATTAAAATGGCGTGCTGCTACTGGCGAGACCGCTTTTGAAAAAACAGAATTGACTACAGATCACATCTCAGAACAAACCTATTTTGATCATGGGGTACTTTTAGTAGCCTTCGTTAAGTCAGGTGTTGAGTTGGCGTTTGAAACTATGGTTAGCGCTGGTATTATTGAAGATTCCGCTTATTATGAATCACTTCATGAATTGCCATTAATTGCCAACACTATCGCTAGAAAAAAACTATACGAGATGAACCGGGTTATATCTGATACAGCAGAATATGGTTGCTATTTATTTGACCACGCATGTAAGCCTTTATTGGAGGATTTCATGAAAAATGTCGATCCGAATACCATCGGAAAATCATATGCAAAATCTAATAGTGTTGATAACCAAGAGTTAATCGCAGTTAATGACGCTATCAGAAACCATCCTATTGAAACGGTTGGTAAACGATTGAGAGCTGCAATGACGGCCATGAAAGTTATAAAAACAGATGCTGAAGTAGAAGATTCAGTATTGGTCTAATATCAAAAAGAATCTATAATTAAGGCAGGAAGTAATTCCTGCCTCTAACAACAAACGATGAACGTTGATACTAATATATATTCCCCAAGTATAGCCGCCGTTGAAGCTGCCGCTAAAAGACTACAAGACGTTGCGGCGGTAACTCCCTTAATTGAAAATTTCCGCTATTCAAAAGAACTTGAGGCAAACATTGTTTTTAAACGCGAAGATTTACAACAAGTACGTTCCTATAAAATTAGAGGAGCTTATAATAAAATGTCGTCGCTAACGCCTACGCAGGTAGAAAACGGAATAGTGTGTGCAAGCGCTGGTAATCACGCGCAAGGCGTGGCCCTCTCTTGCAAATTATTGAAAATAAAAGGGACTATTTTCATGCCCTCACCAACTCCAAAACAAAAGATTGAGCAAGTAACAATGTTTGGTGAAGACTTTATTGAGGTCGTGTTGGTGGGCGATACGTTTGATGATGCCAATAATGCCGCAAAAATGGAATGTGAGCGTTTGAATAAAACTTTTATCCATCCATTTAATGATGAAAAAGTCATTGAAGGTCAGGCCACGGTAGGTTTAGAACTTATTGATCAGGCACAGCACCCCATACACTATGTGTTTGTTCCTGTAGGTGGTGGTGGATTATCAGCTGGTTTATCCTCAGTCTTTAAGCAGTTGTCACCAAACACAAAGATTATTGGTGTAGAACCGAAGGGTGCTCCATCCATGTCCACCTCTTTAAGCAACAAGCGCAATACAGAATTGAAAGAGATCGAAAATTTTGTGGATGGTGCTGCGGTAAAACGTGTGGGAGATTTGAATTTTGCTATTTGTCAACAAAATCTACACGAAATGATTACGGTTGATGAAGGTAAAGTTTGTGAAACGATTTTGGATCTTTATAACAAAGATGCCATTGTTGTAGAACCTGCCGGTGCCTTGAGTATCGCCGCCTTAGACCAATATGCGGACGAAATAAAAGGTAAAAACGTTATTTGCATTATCAGCGGCAGTAATAATGACATTACCAGAACTGCTGAAATTAAAGAACGTGCACTATTATATGCTAACTTAAAGCATTATTTCATCGTCAAGTTTCCGCAACGTGCGGGTGCATTACGTGAATTTGTGGTAGACATCTTGGGCCCTACTGATGATATTACCTATTTTGAATATACAAAAAAAACAAATCGTGAAAATGGCGCAGCTGTTGTAGGGGTAGAACTCAAAACATCAGATGATTTAGAGCCGTTAATTACAAAAATGAAACTCCGTAATTTCTATGGGGATTACCTCAACGACAAACCCGATTTATTTCAATTTTTAGTTTAAATACAACCTTATGAACATTCCAGAGCAGTACCAAATAAAATCATTAATCCACCAAAACAGCTATTTGGTTGATGGCGAATTAAGGCCCTGGTCTGGAGAAACCTCAGAGGTGTATTCTACAATATCCTCAACGCCTAACTATGCTCCAACCTTACTGGGCACCATTCCTACTTTAGGAGAAAAAGAAGCTTTGGAAGCCATGGATGCCGCGGTTAACGCCTATAATAAAGGTCAAGGTTTATGGCCTACTATGAAGGTGAAAGACCGCATTGCTTGCATGGAAAAGTTTGTGGCCCAAATGAAAACCAAGCGTGATGCCATCGTGAAATTGTTGATGTGGGAAATTGGAAAATCCCTACCAGATTCAGAAAAGGAATTTGATAGAACCGTGGATTACATCTACGACACCATTGAAGAATACAAACAATTGGATAGAGACAACGCCAAGTTTGAAAAAAATGAGGGTGTGTATGCCCATATCCGCAGAGGTCCATTGGGTGTGGTATTGTGTTTAGGGCCTTATAATTATCCTCTAAACGAAACCTTTGCCCTATTGATCCCAGCATTAATCATGGGTAACACCGCCATTTTTAAACCTGCCAAGTTTGGAGTTTTGTTGATATCGCCTTTGTTGGAAGCGTTTCAAAGCAGTTTCCCTAAAGGTGTGGTCAACATCATTTACGGTCGCGGTCGAACGGTTGCTACCCCAATCATGCAATCTGGAAAGGTTGATGTATTAGCGCTTATCGGCAATAGCAAATCGGCCAATGCCTTGCAAAACGAACATCCTAAAAGCAACCGTCTTCGTTTGGTATTAGGTTTAGAAGCAAAAAACCCTGCGATTGTACTAAAAGATGCCGATTTAGATTTGGCTATTGACGAGTGTATTGCCGGTACGACCTCTTTTAACGGACAACGTTGTACAGCGCTTAAAATAGTCTACGTACATGAAGACATTGTAGACGAATTTAATAAGCGTTTTGCTACCAGAGTCGATGCTTTAAAATTTGGAAATCCGTGGGAATCTGGCGTGAAATTAACCCCTTTACCAGAACCTGATAAACCGCAATACATACAAGAATTAATTGATGATGCGCTTGCTAAAGGTGCTACCATATTAAATGAAAAAGGCGGCGAAACCACGGAAAATTATATTTTCCCTGCAGTGCTATATCCTGTAAACAAAGACATGCGTGTGTTTCAGGAAGAACAATTTGGACCTGTGATTCCTGTACTGTCATTTAAAGATATTGACGAACCACTAGATGACATGGCAGAGTCCAATTACGGACAGCAAGTGAGTTTGTTTGGAAGTGACATTAAAACCCTGGCGCCGCTAATTGACACGTTGGTAAACTTGGTGTGTAGAGTTAATTTAAATAGCTCTTGCCAACGCGGACCTGACGTGTATCCTTTTACAGGCCGAAAAGATTCTGCGGTGGCCACTTTAAGTGTCCATGATGCCTTGCGGTCTTTTTCTATCAGAACTTTCGTGGCTTCCAAAGACAATGCCTACAACAATGCCATTTTAAATAACCTATTAGATAGTAAAGCTTCAAATTTTGTAAGCACAGATTACATACTTTAAAAAAAGTTAAAATTAAATTGAGTTGTAAAATAAAATGTTACTTTTGACCCATGTTTATAATGAAAAATAAAATACGTCCATCTAGTCCCGCACGCATGTTGCGCAGACGCTGTGCATTCTAATCTAAAAAAGAGTCGCTAACGTATATTTATTTTTTACACCTTGATCAAATCATCACACATATTTTCCTCCTCAAATACAGTTGTTACAAATAACAATCGTGTCAGGACAAGTCATTTTCTGTTCCGCCGCCCTTAAGGGTGCGCTTTATTTTGGGAACTTAGGTGAGTCCGGTTCCGTTTTTCCGACAACATATCTTTAATTTTTTTTAATCTAAATATCAACAACAATGGACATTGTTATTGCTAATAAATCTCATGCAATTTATGCACAGATCATTTGCGACACCATTGCCGAATCTGCTAAAGTAAGAGGTACGGGTATTGCAAAACGAACCCCTGAGTACATCATTACAAAAATGGAAAACGGGAATGCCGTTATCGCATTAGATGGCGACACCTTTGCGGGCTTTTGTTATATTGAAGCGTGGAGCCACGGTAAATTTGTGGCTAATTCCGGATTGATTGTACATCCAGACTATAGAGAGCAGGGCTTAGCCAAGAAAATCAAAGCGCGTATTTTTCAGCATTCACGAGAGAAGTTTCCAGATTCAAAAGTATTCAGTATTACTACGGGATTGGCTGTTATGAAAATGAATAGTGAATTGGGCTATAAACCCGTCACGTTTTCAGAATTAACAGACGATCAAAGTTTCTGGAACGGCTGTCAAACTTGCAAAAATTATGATGTATTGCAACGTACAGAGCAGAAAATGTGCTTGTGTACAGGGATGCTCTACGATCCGAAAGCAAAAGACAGCAACGAACCTCAACATATAAAAACCAAAACATTTCAAAGATTAAAGCAAATCAAACAGGCTTTGTTTTTAAAAAAAGATAAATCATGAGCAAAAAATTAGTTTTAGCCTATAGCGGCGGATTGGATACTTCGTATTGTGCGGTACATTTAAGTAAGGATTTGGGTTATGAAGTTCACGCTGTAAGTGTGAATACAGGCGGATTTACATCTGAAGAAATCAGTACTATTGAATCAAATGCCTACAAAATGGGCGTTTCTACCTATAAAAATTTAGATGCCGTAGCCTCATATTACAATAAAGTGATCAAGTATTTGATCTATGGCAATGTATTGAAAAACAATACCTATCCTTTATCAGTAAGTGCGGAACGTATTATTCAAGCCATAGAAATTGTTGAATACGCTAAAAGTATCGATGCGCAGTATATTGCTCACGGTAGTACTGGTGCAGGAAATGACCAGGTAAGATTTGATATGATTTTCCAAACCTTGGCACCTCATATTGAAATCATCACCCCAATTAGAGATTTGAAATTATCTAGACAGGAAGAAATCGATTACCTCAAAAAGAACGGTGTGGATATGTCTTGGGAAAAAGCTAAATACTCCGTCAATAAAGGGCTTTGGGGAACAAGCGTTGGTGGTGAAGAAACCTTAACTTCAGAAAAATCATTACCAGAACACGCGTACCCATCACAATTGACCAAAGAAGGCGAAGAAAAAGTCACCTTAACTTTTAAAAATGGACAATTTACAGCGCTAAATGGCAATTCTGATGCGCCAGAAAAAAATATTGAAGCCTTAAATAAAATTGCATCTGCGTACGCTATTGGGCGTGACATTCACGTTGGAGATACTATTGTAGGTATTAAAGGCCGTGTAGGTTTTGAAGCTGCAGCAGCATTGATCACCATTAAAGCGCACCATTTATTGGAAAAGCACACGCTTACCAAATGGCAGTTGCAACATAAGGAGTACCTCTCTAGCTTCTACGGCATGCATTTACACGAAGGTCAATATTTAGACCCTGTTATGCGCAACATTGAGGCGTTTTTGGAAAGTAGCCAGAAAAATGTTTCTGGAGATGTTATAGTGACCTTAAAACCGTATCATTTTATGTTAGACGGTATCAGCTCTGATCATGATTTGATGAATGCGAAATTTGGAAGTTATGGCGAGCTCAACAAAGGATGGACCGCAGATGAAGCCAAAGGATTTATTAAAATCGTTGGGAATCAAAATAAAATTTATCACCAAGTAAATTCAGAATCATGATAGACGTTGGTATTATTGGAGGTGCAGGTTATACGGCGGGCGAATTAATCCGTTTGCTCCTCAACCATCCAAAAACAAACCTTAATTTTATTTACAGCACCTCAAACGCCGGAAATAAAATTCACAAGGTGCATCAAGATTTAGTGGGCAGTACAGATTTAGAGTTCTCTAGCACCATTAATCCTGAGGTTGACGTTTTATTTTTGTGCTTGGGGCACGGTAATTCGAAAGCGTTTTTAGAGAGTCATAGCTTTTCGTCTAAAACTAAAATCATCGATTTAAGCAATGATTTTAGACTGGAAGCGGATCGTGATTTTCAAGGCAATCATTTTGTTTACGGATTGCCAGAATTGCATAAGGAAACCATCAAAAAAGCCAACTTTATCGCGAATCCGGGGTGTTTTGCAACGGCCATTCAATTGGCGCTTTTGCCTTTAGCCGCTTTTCAATTATTAAAAAGTGATGTGCATGTTAACGCCGTTACGGGATCAACAGGCGCTGGCACGTCGCTGTCTGAAACCACCCATTTCACTTATCGCGATAATAATTTTTCACATTATAAAGCGTTCACCCATCAACATTTGGGAGAAATCAATGAGCGCATCCAAGACTTACAGAAAAAGTCTACATCTGAGGTCATTTTTGTACCTAACCGAGGGAATTTTTCGAGAGGTATTTTTGCCACCGCATACACTGATTTTGAAGGCAGTTTAGACGATGCAAAAACCTTGTATAAAACCTATTATCAAGATGCGGCATTTACAGTAATTTCTGATGAAGACATCCATTTAAAACAAGTGGTCAACACTAATAAATGCATACTTCATTTGCACAAACACAACAATAAACTTTTGATAACGAGCATTATTGACAATTTGCTGAAAGGCGCTTCAGGTCAGGCCATTCAAAACATGAATTTGATGTTTGGTTTTGAAGAAACCGAGGGATTGCGATTAAAGGCTAATTATTTTTAATCAATTCAGAAGCCATTCAGGTTTGAGAATAAATACTATAAAAACATTCGTGTATTCGTGGCAAAAAAACAAGAAATAACTCAAAGTTGAATTAATAAGATACCCGCCAATTCATATGAAGCGGCGTCGAAATACGGTCATAAAATGAAAATAGCAATCATCGGTACAGGAAATTTAGGCAAGTCCATCGCCAAAGGGTTAATCACCACTAATGCGATTACCACTTTATACCTGTCCAAAAGAAATACAGACAGCATCGCAGAATTTGAAGGTTATAAAAATGTTTTTATAACTTCAGATAATGGGGAAGCTGTTAAAAATTCTGATATTCTGATTTTAGCCGTTCAGCCTGCACATTTAGAACATGTATTGCAGGATATCGCTGGACTCATCACTGAAAAACATGTGGTCATTTCAACGGTTACCGGATTTCTAATTCCTAAAATTGAAGAAATTATTGGCCCAGATCAGTTTATCATCAGAGCGATGCCAAATACGGCAATCGCCGTTGGGAAATCGATGACCTGTATTTGTAGCAATACATTGGGCGCAAAACGCATTAAGATAGCACAGGCAATATTTAACCGCTTAGGACATTCTTTGGTGATTCCTGAGTCTCAAATGCAAGCCGCAACAGTCATATGTGCTAGCGGGATTGCTTTTTGGATGCGATTGATTCGCGCCAGCACCCAAGCAGCCATTCAATTAGGATTCGATGCAAAAGAAGCTCAAGAATTGGCGATGTATACCAGTGAAGGTGCCGCAAATTTATTAATCGCCAACGGACATCATCCTGAAGAAGAAATTGACCGAGTCACCACACCTCAAGGTTGCACCATAGAAGGGTTGAATGAAATGGAACATAAAGGCTTGAGTTCTTCACTAATCCACGGCATGATTGCATCCTACAATAAAATAAGTAACATTAAAAAAGAACAACTATGAGTTTATTTAATGTCTATCCGCTTTTTGATATCACGCCAGTGCGTGCAAAAGACCTCGCGGTTTATGACGATAAAGGTGTGGAGTATTTAGATTTATACGGCGGTCATGCGGTTATTTCTATTGGACATTCCCACCCCACCTATGTGTCAGCCATTTCTGATCAAGTAAAAAACTTGGGGTTTTATAGCAATGCGATTCAAAATCCGCTACAACAATCTCTAGCGTCTGAACTTGAACGCATCTCCGGTTGTCAAGACTATCAGTTATTTTTATGTAATTCGGGCGCTGAAGCCAACGAAAATGCATTAAAACTCGCTTCTTTTCACACCGGAAAAAAGAATGTCGTGGCGTTTAAAAATTCGTTCCACGGACGTACCTCAGCGGCTGTTGCGGCTACGGATGACCCTAAAATTGTGGCGCCGTTAAACGCGCAACAACATGTGGACTTTGTAGCATTGGGCGACTTGGCAGCGGTTGAAACTATTTTAAAAAAAGGAGAAACCTGTGCTGTGATTATCGAATGTATTCAAGGCGTGGGTGGTTTAGATGAAAGTACTCCGGAATTTTACATCGGTCTTGAAAAACTTTGTAAATCGTATAAGGTCATGCTGATTGCCGATGAGGTACAGTCCGGATTTGGAAGAACTGGCGATTTCTTTGCCTTTCAAAAATACGGTTGGACTCCAGATATTATTGCGATGGCAAAAGGAATGGGCAACGGCTTCCCAATTGGCGGAATTTTAATCCACCCAAACATTAAAGCATCCTTTGGATTATTAGGGACCACTTTTGGAGGGAACCATTTAGCCTGTGCAGCCTCTTTAGCGGTTTTGAAAGTTTTAGAATCGGAAAAATTAATGGCAAATGCCGATGAAATGTCAGGCTATTTTATTCAGAAATCGCAGAATTTACCGCATTTAAAAACGGTAAAAGGCCGCGGGTTAATGTTAGGTTTAGAATTTGACTTTTCGGTAGCAGAGCTGCGTAAAAGCCTCATCCATAAGCATAAGATATTTACCGGAAGTGCCAAAAACCCGAACTTAATCAGGATTCTTCCACCATTAACCATTCAAAAAAAACATATCGATTTGTTTTTTGAAGCCTTAAAACAGGAGTTATTATTAATGAATGGTGGACAGTAATTTCAAACCTCACAGGTTTTCAAAACCTGTGAGGTTTAAGAAAACATAATTGAAAAATAAATTTCTGATGAAAAAATATACCGAAATAAAAGATATTTCCAACATATCTGAAATGATTAAGGAAGCGATTTTACTCAAAATGCAACCTTTAGAATTTTCGGAATTAGGAAAACACAAAACCTTAGTCATGTTGTTCTTCAACTCGAGTTTAAGAACCCGACTAAGCACTGAAAAAGCAGCACGTAACTTAGGAATGCATGTGAGCATACTGAACGTCAACGACGCTTGGAATATAGAATTTGAAGATGGCAGCATTATGAATGCCGGTAGTTCAGAACACATCAAGGAAGCGGCGCAAGTTATTTCGCAGTATGCGGATATTATCGCGGTGCGCGCCTTCCCTAGCCTAACGGATAAAGAAAAGGATGCTTCAGAATTTATCCTTAAAAGTTTTATAAAATACGCCACAGTGCCAATCGTCAATATGGAAAGTGCCACCGCACATCCGTTGCAAGCCTTGGCAGACGCGATTACCATTACAGAGCTTTCTGAGACCCGTAAACCTAAAGTGGTGTTGTCTTGGGCGCCACACCCAAAAGCGTTGCCTCAGGCTGTTGCAAATTCGTTTGTGGAAATGATGCAAACCATGGACGTAGATTTGACCATCACCCATCCAAAAGGTTATGAACTCGATGCCAACATCACCAAAAACACGCCAATTAATCACAATCAGGAGGACGCACTAAAAGATGCTGATTTTGTCTATGTGAAAAACTGGAGCAATTATAAAGATTATGGTAAGGTCTTAAACGAAGATCCGAAGTGGATGATGACCCAGGAAAAATTGGGCAAGGCTAAGTTTATGCACTGCCTACCGGTAAGACGAAATGTAGTGGTAGAAGACGCGGTTTTGGATGGCGATCAATCTGTGGTCATCAATCAAGCCAATAACAGAACCTTTGCGGCGCAAGTGGTATTGAAAAACATATTGGAAAATTTATAAATTTTTAGAGGCCTCACAGTCCCGTATTTTCGGGATGAAACCTGTGAGGTCTTGGAAGAAAAAAAAATTCGCTGGAGTTCATCTTGAGCGAAGTCGAAAGACACGGGCATGGCATGAAAACACTAAAAATCATAAAAATAGGCGGCAATATCATTGATAATGACGCGGCACTAGCGTCCTTTTTAGAGGCTTTTGCAGCTATTGAATCGCCAAAACTATTGATTCATGGCGGCGGAAAATTAGCAACTCAACTCGCCAATCAACTGGGTCTTGAAGTGAAGCTAATTGACGGCCGACGCATTACCGATCAAGCCACATTAGACCTCATCACCATGGTATATGCCGGGAAAATCAACAAAAACATTGTCGCGCAATTGCAGTCTAAAAACTGTAATGCTATCGGGTTTTCGGGTGCAGATGGGAATACTATTCGTTCTAAAAAACGTCCTGTAACAACTACGGATTTCGGTTTTGTGGGCGATGTTGAAAAAGTAGACACCAAAATTCTACAAGTGTTGTTAGATCATAAGGTGACGCCGGTATTTTGTGCACTAACCCACGATAAAAAAGGACAACTCCTAAATACAAATGCCGATACCATTGCCTCAGAATTGGCTATTGCTTTTGCGGACCAATATCAAACCGAATTATACTATTGCTTTGAGAAAAACGGGGTCATGCGGGATATTGCGGATGAATCGTCAGTCATAAAAAAAATAACGACACAATCCTATCAAGGGTTAATTGATGATAAGATTATCGTTGACGGCATGCTACCAAAATTAAATAATTGCATTCACGCTGTCCAAAAGAACGTTTATAAAGTGTGTATTGGCAAACCAGAGATGTTGTTTGACGCCACTGCAAATTTTACAACCATTACCAAATGATAGAAAAACTGACCACAGATGCCATTGCATTGCTTAAAAAGTTAATCGAAACACCATCTTTTTCCTCTGAAGAAGATGAAACAGCTTCGCTTGTTGAGCAATGGTTTGAGAAACGAGCTATACCTTACACACGAACCAAAAACAACGTTTGGGCCACTAATAAGTATTTTGACGATTCCAAACCGACCTTATTGCTCAATTCGCACCACGACACGGTTAAACCAAATACCGCTTACACTAAAGATCCTTTTAAAGCGATTGTGGAAGACGGGAAATTATTTGGATTGGGAAGCAATGATGCTGGTGGTTGTTTGGTATCGTTAATAGCGACGTTTACCTATTTTTATGAGCGTCCCAACCTCAACTATAACTTAGTTCTTGTAGCGTCCGCAGAAGAAGAAAGCAGCGGCCCTAATGGACTTAATAGCATGTTGGCGGTTATTCCGCACATTGATGTGGCTATTGTGGGCGAACCCACCTTGATGCAGCTCGCCATTGCTGAAAAAGGGCTGGTTGTGTTTGACGCCAAAGTTAAAGGCACGCCAAGTCATGCTGCGCATCCTAATGATGACAACGCCATTTATAATACGATTGAAGTTTTACAATGGTTTAAAAACTATAAATTTGATAAGGTTTCGGCTGCCTTAGGAGAAGTTAAAATGACAGTTTCCCAAATTAATGCAGGAAAACAACACAATGCCGTGCCTGCAGAAGTGGATTTAGTGGTTGATGTGCGGGTGAATGATTGCTACACTAACGCTGAAATTGTGGAAATTCTACAAAAAGAATCGCCGTGCAGTAGCATCATCCCTAGAAGTTTACGTTTAAACTCGTCGTCCATTCCTGAAGATCACGCATTGGTAACGGCTGGCATCGCTTTAGGAAGATCCACCTATGGGTCGCCAACACTTTCAGATCAGGCAACCTTAACTTGTCCGTCGTTAAAATTAGGCCCGGGTGATAGCACGAGATCACATTCTGCGGATGAATTTATTTATATTCGTGAGATTGAGGATGGGATTGGGTTGTATGTGAGGTTGTTGGAGTGGATACTTTAAGTAGAAAAAAGAACGAAGAACCAAGAACCAAGACTTGATCTTGCTTCCATCCAAATATTGGTTCAAAATGAAAATTAATTAATAAAAATGAAAGCGGGAAGCGATTCCTGCCTTCGCAGGACTATTATGAAACTCTGGGATAAAGGAATAAGTATTGACAAAAAAATAGAACAATTCACCGTTGGTAACGATAGGGAAATTGATTTGCATATTGCTAAATATGATGTGCAGGCTTCTTTGGCGCACGCTAAAATGTTGCAGTCTATTGGTATATTATCTGAAGATGAATTGGAGCAATTGCAAGGTGGCTTAGAAACTTTAGCGCAGCAAATTGAAGACGGCACGTTTACCATTGACGCGCAGTTTGAAGATGTGCATTCTAAAATTGAGTTTGAATTGACCAAAACTTTAGGTGAGGTTGGTAAAAAAATCCACACGGCGCGTTCTAGAAACGATCAAGTTTTAGTGGCCTTACAGTTGTTTTACAAAGAAAATCTTGGGAGTATTCACGAGAAAACTGAAGTGTTTTTCAACACCTTGTTAAATCTTGCCGAAACTCACAAAAAAGCGCTACTTCCTGGATATACGCATTTACAAGTGGCCATGCCTTCCTCCTTTGGCTTATGGTTTTCTGCCTATGCGGAATTGCTGGTGGACGACGTTTATTTACTCAATGCGGCCTTAAAAACGGTGGATCAAAATCCGTTAGGTTCTGCAGCGGGTTATGGCAGTTCTTTTGGTATTGACAGAGAATTGACCACTAAAGAACTACAATTCGCTACCTTAAAATATAATGTTGTGGCCGCCCAAATGGCGCGCGGAAAAAGTGAACGTACCATTGCGATGACTTTAGGTAGTTTGTGTAATACTATGGCGCGTTTTGCTATGGATATTTGCCTTTATATGAGCCAAAATTTTGGGTTTATTACCTTCCCGGATGAATTGACTACAGGAAGTAGTATTATGCCTCATAAAAAGAATCCGGATGTGTTTGAGTTGATTCGTGGAAAGTGTAATAAAATTCAAGCTTTACAGACCGAGATGGTGTTAATTACCAATAACCTTCCAAGTGGTTACCACCGCGATTATCAATTGTTGAAAGAAAATATGATTCTTGCCATTAATGATGTCAAGGATATTTTGGATATTTTCACCTATGCCATTCAGCAAATTGAGGTCAAGGATATCGATTTAAATGATGCTAAATACCAGTATTTATTCACAGTAGATAATATCAATACCTTGGTAGAAGGTGGAATGAGTTTCCGTGAAGCATATCAAATTATTGGAAAACAAGTACAGGAAGGCACGTATAAGCCCGATACGTCAAAGGCACATTCGCATGTGGGGAGTATGGGGAATTTGTGTTTAGATAAGATTAAAGCGAAGTTTCCGAAGTTGTAATTTAGTTTTCGTTTTCAGACACTTAAAGAAAAAATTAAATCAACCTATAAACAACGAAAAGCATCCTTCACGGATGCTTTTCTACTGTGCTACTATTAAAAATCTGACTAACAATATTAACTTAAATAATAGTAGATTGTCCTAAGTGAATGTTTGTAAAATTCATGTTGGTATCTTTCGGATTATTGATGAAATCCTCAATAAAGTCACCCACTTTGGTTGTAGTTATATGATTGAACTTACTGTTCAATTCTGGTGTGGTAATGTTCAATTTCAACGATTTCTCTACCCCTTCCCTGATCAATTCTGCTTCTTCAAAAAGTTCAAAATGATCTAACAACATCGCTGCTGATAAAATGGAAGCAATCGGGTTAGCGATGCCTAAATCTTTTGCCTGCGGATAAGAACCGTGGATCGGTTCAAACATGGCAAAGTAATCACCAACTGACGCAGAGGCTAAAAGTCCGATAGAACCTCCAATAACACTTGCTTCGTCGCTAATGATATCGCCAAACATATTCTCTGTAAGAATGACGTCAAATTGTTTTGGGTTTAAGATGATTTGCATGGCGGCATTATCCACAAATAAGTAGTCCAACTTCACGTCTTTATAGTCTTGCGACACTTCGGTTACCACTTTTCGCCATAACCGCGACGATTCTAACACATTGGCTTTATCAACTAAAGTCACTTTGCGTTTACGAGATTGTGCTGCTTTAAAGGCCAAATGGGTAATACGCTCAATTTCTGCACGTGAATACACACATAAATCTGATGCCGTGTTGCCATCTTCACTGAGCGTTTTTTCACCAAAATAAATACCGCCGGTCAACTCTCTATAAATGCAAATATCAGTGCCTTTTATAAATTGTTTTTTTAGCGGCGATTTATCCAAAAGCGTGTCATAAGCTTTTACGGGTCTGATATTCGCAAACAAGCCCAATTCTTTACGCAGCTTTAACAAGCCTTGTTCTGGGCGTACTTTGGCTGCCGGATTATTATCATATTTAGGATCTCCAATAGCGCCAAATAAAATAGCATCTGAATTTTTACATAAATCGAGTGTCTTTTTTGGCAATGAATCTCCCGTTTCATCAATTGCTACGGCACCTACAGGTGCATATTTAAATTGAAATGAATGGTCAAATTCTTGTGCAATCGCTTTCAAAACTTTAACAGCCTGAGCGGTTACCTCTGGTCCTACGCCATCTCCTGGCAATACTGCTATTTTTAATTTCATATAGTGTGGTGAAGACGACATAATGGCCTTCGTGTTTTAGTTATTATGGTGCTTAAATAAGCGTTTTTTCAAAGTGTTCTATGGTATCTTTTTTACTCAGCAAATAATCAATGTCATCATAACCATTGATCATACACGTTTTTTTGTAGGCATCAATCTCAAAAGGCTCCACATGATCTGAACCTTCTATTCCGATGGTCTGTGCTACCAAATCGACCGTGATTTTTGTTGGCGGATTCGCTTTAATCGCGGTCATTAATTCCTTTAAAAATTCAGGTGTCACCTGAACTGGCAGCAAGCCGTTATTCAATGCATTTCCTTTAAAAATATCTGCGAAAAAGCTGGATACAATCACTTTAAATCCATAATCGGTTAATGCCCAAGCCGCGTGTTCTCTACTACTTCCGCATCCAAAATTATCGCCTGCCACTAAAATAGGTCCTGCGTATTGCGGTTGATTTAACACAAACTCAGTATTGACAGTACCATCTTTTTGGAAACGCCAATCTCTAAAGGCGTTTTCACCAAACCCCTCACGATTGGTGGCTTTTAAAAATCGCGCAGGAATAATCTGGTCCGTGTCGACGTTTTCAATGTCTAACGGAATTGCTGTTGCGGTTAATGTTTTAAATTTTTCCATTGAAAATTTATTTTTCATTCCCACAGAGGTGGAAATTTAAAGTAGATCCTGTCTTTCAACTTCGCTCAAGATTAATTGAGGCGGGTATCTCTTTTATTTTTATTATTTTATATACCACTAATTCACGAATCTTAATCAAATTCAATATCACTACTTTAAACAGCCGTGTATTCGTGGTTCACTTGGTGTTGCAACTGTTTTGTGATATCTATAATCTTTCCTTCCACTGCAGTCGCTGCCGCCATTAACGGACTCGCTAAAATAGTTCGAGCGCCCTGCCCTTGTCTGCCTTCAAAATTTCTGTTTGAAGTTGACACACAATATTCGCCTTGCGGAATTTTATCATCATTCATCGCCAAACACGCAGAACATCCGGGCTGACGCAATTCAAATCCTGCTTCATCAAAAATGGTTTTCAAGCCTTCTTCAATAATTTGTGCTTCCACCTGTTTACTTCCAGGAACTAACCAGGCCGTCACATTCGCTGCTTTTTGCTTGCCTTTAATATAATCAGCCGCTATCCTAAAATCTTCAATTCTTGAGTTGGTACAACTGCCTATAAACACATAATTTATCGGTTTGCCAATTAATGTTTCGCCTTTCTTAAAATTCATGTAGTCCAAGGCCTTCTCAAAAGATGCATCATTAGTTTCCGGAATGGATTCGGAAATTTTAATGCCCATTCCTGGATTGGTACCGTAGGTCAGCATCGGCTCAATATCTGCAGCATCAAAAAAGTATTCTTTATCAAATGTAGCATCAGCATCAGTTGACAATGTTTTCCAATAGGCTACTTTCTTATCAAATTCATCACCTTTAGGCGCAAATTCACGCCCTTTAACATACTCAAAAGTGGTTTCGTCAGGAGCAATCATGCCGCCACGAGCGCCCATTTCAATACTCATATTACAAACCGTCATTCGGCCTTCCATAGACATGTTTTCAAACACATCTCCTGCATATTCGCAAAAGTAGCCCGTACCTGAATTGGTGCCGATTTTGGAAATGATATAGAGAATGACATCCTTTGGCAACACTCCATTCTTCAACTTCCCATTGACGGTAACACGCAAACTCTTTGGTTTTGTAAGCAACAAACACTGGCTCGCAAAAACTTGCGCTACTTGACTCGTTCCAATCCCGAAGGCAATGGTTCCAAACGCACCGTGGGTTGAGGTATGACTGTCGCCACACACAATGGTCATGCCCGGTTGGGTAATGCCCAATTCTGGCGCCATAACGTGAACGATGCCGTTGTATTTATGCCCTAACTCATACAGGGTGATATTATTTTTCTTGCAATTTTCAGAAAGTTGCTCCAACTGTTTTCTGGACAATTCATCTTTAATTGGCAAATGCTGATTTAAAGTCGGCGTGTTATGATCGGCCGTTGCTACAATCTGGTCAGGCCTGAACACAGGAATATTGCGTTCTTCAAGTTCTTTAAACGCTTGCGGACTGGTCACTTCATGAATCAGGTGTTTATCTATATATAGAATTTGCGGCCCATCTTTAATGGTATCAACCACATGCGCATCCCAAACTTTATCAAATAAGGTTTTTCCCATCTTAAGCCGTAATTATTTGTTGATATACTTTACTTGTTTCGATAATCTGATGAATGTCTTGGTCATTGATTTCCTTTTTCTGATCGGCAAAATCCAAGAAATTAGCATACACGTCATCCAATTGCAACTTGGTCAATTCGTATCCTACATTTTTGGCTCTGTAAGCTAAAGCGGCACGACCACTACGTGCTGTCAACACAATTGCGGACTCGGTAACCCCAACATCTTTAGGGTCAATTATTTCATAGGTTGCTCTATTTTTAATCACACCGTCTTGGTGAATTCCGGAACTGTGTGCAAAAGCATTGGCGCCCACTATGGCTTTGTTAGGCTGCGTATAAATACCCATGCTTTCTGAAACCAACTGGCTGATGCCATACAAATGTGGCGTCTTAATATTCGTATCCAAATTAAGATACGGGTGTTGCTTCAATACCATCACCACTTCTTCAAGCGCGGTGTTTCCTGCACGTTCTCCAATACCGTTAATGGTACATTCAATCTGTCTGGCACCGTTTATCACACCCTCTATGGAATTGGCGGTTGCCAGTCCTAAATCATTATGACAGTGGCAAGACAGAATGGCCTTTTCAATGCCTTTAACGTTTTCTTTTAAATATTTAATTTTCGCACCATACTCACTTGGCAAGCAATAGCCCGTGGTGTCTGGAATATTCAATACGGTAGCGCCGGCTTTAATGGCCATTTCGCAAACACGTGCTAAAAACTCATTATCTGTACGTCCTGCATCTTCCGCATAAAACTCGACATCTTCTACAAAGGATTTCGCAAATTTAACAGCCTCAAAAGCCCGCTCTAAAATGGCACCCTGATTACTGTTGAATTTATATTTGATGTGTGATGCCGAAGTGCCAATACCCGTATGAATTCTCGGATATTTTGCATATTTTAAAGCTTCCGCAGCAACTTTGATATCATTTTCAACCGCTCGTGTCAATCCGCAAACTGTTGTATGTTTGATGAGTTTTGAAATTTCTTCTACTGATTTAAAATCGCCAGGACTCGACACTGGAAAGCCTGCTTCTATAACATCTACACCCAAATTTTCCAGCTGCTCTGCAATGACTAACTTTTGCTTGGTATTCAATTTACATCCAGGAACTTGCTCTCCGTCTCTCAGCGTGGTGTCAAAAATTTGAACATTATTATCAGACATTTGTTGTGTTTTATTTTTCTATTGACTAGCTAATTTATACTTTGGATTCAAATTCAAATTCTAAAGGATTGGACTTTTACGATGTTCAGTTGATTTTAATCATTATAACAATTTGATTAACAGCATTTTAAATGCGATTTTAACGTGATGACTAAAGAACAAAAAGATAATTTATTTCAGTTGGTGAAATCATTAACCAAGTCAGAAAAACGTCAGTTTAAACTGTATGTTGGTCGTTTAGGGGTGAATGCTGATTCTAAGTTTTTGAATCTTTTTAACTTTTTAGACAAAGCCTCAACCTATGACGAACCTTCGATTATAAAAACAGGAATCGTTAAAAAGCAACAGTTAGCAAATGTTAAAGCGCATTTGTATAAGCAGATTTTAATCAGTTTAAAACTGAATCCATCACATCAAAATATCCGTTCCCAAATTCGAGAACAATTGGATTTCGCTTCTATTTTATACCATAAGGGACTTTACAAACAAAGCTTACGAATTTTAGATAAAGCTAAAGAACTCGCCATTCAGCACGAAGAAAAAAACATGGCCTATGAAATTGTGGAGCTCGAAAAAATTATCGAATCGCAATACATCACCCGAAGCATTAGTACGCGTGCCGATGAGCTTACTATACAAGCCAAACAATTAAGTGAACTGAATGTCATTACCAGCAAACTTTCCAATTTATCCCTACAGTTATATAGCATCATTTTAAAATCAGGCTATGTTAAAAATGCTGAAGAAGGGCAAAAAGTCACCGCATATTTTCATGACCGACTTCCAAAATTTGAATTTTCTAAAATAGGGTTCAGAGAAAAATTATGGCTCTATAATTCGTATTTGTGGTATAGTTTTTTGCTTCAAGATTTTCTAAATTGTTATAAATATGCCTCGAAGTGGGTAGATTTATTTTACGAGAATCCACACATGATCAGTCTAAATCCCGTTTCGTTTTTAAAAGGAAACAATTATTTATTGGAAGCACTCTTCTTTATTAGAAAAAAACCAAAATTTTTAAAGAAGCTCCGCATTTTAGAAGAGCAAGTGGAGCAACCAGATTTTCCGAAAGATGAAAATGTAGAGGCACTAGTGTTTTTATATCTCAATTTTCATAGGATTAATCAGCACTTTATAGACGGTAGCTTTGAAGAAGGCCTTAACCTCATCCCTAGAATTGAAACAAAATTCAAGAAATTCAATAATCGTTTGGACGGGCATCATAAGATGATTTTTTACTACAAATTTGCGAGTCTACAATTTGGCGCTGGCAATAATAAAGCCTGTATCTTCTATTTAGACAAAATCATCTCTAACAAAACATTGTCTATGCGCGAAGATTTACAGTGTTTTGCACGCGTCTTAAATCTTGTAGCGCATTATGAAGCAGGATTGGATTACCATATGGAAAGTTTATTGCGAAGCACCTATAAATTTCTATTAAAGATTAATGATTTGTACGAGGTGCAAAAAGAAATGATAAAATTCATCAAAGGTTTACAGGATATTTATCCGCACGATTTAAAAAATGCATTTATAGAGCTTCATAAAACTTTAAAAACATATGAGGATCATCCTTATGAGCGTCGTGCTTTTTTATATCTCGATATTATTTCTTGGTTAGAAAGCAAGATTGAAAACAAACCCGTGGGCCAAGTTATCAGGGATAAATATAAGGCTGAGTTTGCCTAATCAGGCCATTCCAAATAAATGTCTATGTCAATACACAAAACACCCTTATTTCTCCTTGTTTTATGCTTTTCTATTAGTGCCACTGCCCAAGGTCTATTTAGAAAAAAAGATTCCATTGTTACCAAATCCTTATCCGAATCATGGGAACTTAATAAAAAGGATAGAACTGGAACATTCCGACTCAATTCTTACAAACCCTTTTACGTATTGCCTGCAAAATGGAGCAATCGGATTAATGAAATGCCACAAAGTGTAGGCGAACCGCCAGCCTTTGATGAGCCCGTGGACCTTCATTCTACAGAAACGAAATTTCAGATAAGTTTTAAAACGAAGTTGATTCAGTCCTTTTTATTCGGGAAGGGCGATATTTGGGTGGGTTATACTCAAGTTGCGTATTGGCAAGTGTATAATAAGCAGTTATCACGACCATTTAGGGAGCTCAATTATGAGCCTGAGCTGATCATCAATTATCCTCTCAATTTTAATTTTTTAGGATTTCAAGCGAAGATGGCGGGATTTGCGTTCAACCACCAATCTAACGGGAGAGCCGATCCTATTTCGCGTAGTTGGAATAGAATTATCTTCCATTTTGCGATGGAGCACGATAATTTTCAAATTTATTTAAAACCTTGGATTCGCGTTGATTCAGACGCAGAAATTGATGACAATCCAAAAATTAGTGATTATGTAGGACGCGCGGAGGCCAACGTTATTTATCGAAAAAATGGCCATAGTTTGAATCTGTTGTTACGAAATTCGCTCTCCTTTAATGACAATCATGGCAGTTTTCAGTTCAACTATATGTATCCTATCAGAAACAACCTGAGAGGCCATCTTCAGGTGTTTAGCGGTTATGGAGAAAACTTAATCGATTATAACCATTACCAAACCACAATCGGTTTAGGGATTTCATTTGTGGAGTGGTAGAAATTTTCTTCACAAACACTTCAAGATAGCAAAGATTGCATGCCCAGCTTAGATGATAATTTTTGACAGCTTCACCTCTCATTGGCATTTTTATTTTGTAGCCTTTTACATATCACTTACATTTAAGAATCTAATGCCTTCTTAATAAATAAAATCCTTGTGCTTTATATTGTTCAAGGATTTTAAAATGATGTAAAATGATACAAAAAACAACATCTATAATCTTCTTTTTGACCCTGCTTCTGTCTGGACAAGTTCTTATTGCCCAAACAAAAGTTCTTGAAAAACCCGAATTTTTAAAATACGAAAACAGCCAGTGGGTAGATTCCATTATGAAAAGCCTAAGTGTTGAAGAACGCATTGCGCAACTCATTATGGTGCCCGCTTATTCCAATAAAGGCGAGGAACACACACAAGCCATTTTAAAGCTCATAGCAGAACAGAACATTGGCGGACTCATCTTCTTTCAAGGCGATCCTGAAACTCAGGTAAAACTTATAAATACTTACCAAAACGCTTCAAAAACACCGTTATTAGGTGCTATGGATGCCGAATGGGGATTGGGAATGCGATTGGACAACACCATCAGTTATCCGTTTCAGATGGCTTTGGGCGCCATTCAGGATGATGGCCTTATTTACGAAATGGGCACTCAAGTAGCGCGGCAATTAAAACGCACAGGACTTCATGTCAATTTCGCCCCTGTGGTAGATGTGAACAACAACGCTAACAATCCGGTGATCAATTACCGTTCTTTTGGAGAAAACAAGCACAATGTCGCCCAAAAAGCAACGGCTTATATGCGCGGCATGCAAGATCAATTCGTATTGACCACCGCCAAACATTTTCCCGGACATGGCGATACGGACATTGATTCGCATTACGCTTTACCGCAAATCAATCATTCTCTAAAACGCTTGGATACGTTGGAATTATTTCCATTCAGGAAACTAATGGAAGCAGGACTTGGTGGGGTTATGGTAGCACATTTAAACATTCCTGCGCTCGATGCTTCCGGGGTGCCATCAACATTATCCAAAGCCATTGTTACAGATTTGCTCAAAGAAAAAATGGGTTTTGAAGGACTCATCGTGACGGATGCCATGACGATGAAAGCTGTTACTCAGGGCCATTCGCCAGGCATTGTGGATAGAGATGCTATTTTGGCCGGAAATGACGTTTTGGAATTTGCTGAAAGTGTGCCGGATGCGATTTTAGAGATTAAAAAAGCCATTCAAAAAGGGTTGATCTCCCAAGCAGAAATCGACCGAAAAGTCAGAAAAGTTTTGGCTGTAAAACAATGGGTAGGATTACACCAGTATCAACCTACCGCTTCTGAACATATCGTAGCTGAAATAAAAACACCTGAAGCCTTATTATTACATCGAAAACTGGTTGCTGCATCGCTTACAGTGCTTAAAAATGATGCTAATTTATTGCCTTTTCAAGACTTGGATAAAGTGAGCTTTGCGTCCGTTTCCATTGGCGCTGAGGCTGAAACTGGTTTTCAGAAGAGTCTAAAACTTTATACAAAAGTGGACGCTTATCAGTTGCCAATTGAAGCTACATCGGCAGACATTTCAGCGTTGCAAGAGAAGCTTAAAGCCTATGACCATGTGATTCTCGGGATTCATGACGAGAGTACACGCCCCGCTAATACGCTCAAGTTTTCGACTGAAGTACAAGCGTTTATCAGCGAATTTTCCCAGAAACATCAGAGTGTTGTAGCGTTTTTCAAGAATCCGTATGTGCTCGATAAATTAGAACATATTGAAAAGGCTAACGGACTTATAGTAGCGTATCAAGATTCGAAAGCGTCCCAAGAACTCACCGCACAACTTATTTTTGGTGGCATTAGCGCTTCTGGTAAATTACCGGTGAGCATTGGAACTAAATTTAAATATGGTGATGGATTAGACCTTGAAGGTGGCCTCCGCTTTAGTTATACGCTTCCTGAAGATGTTGGAATGGATTCTGAGATATTAATCGGCGGCATTGACTCGTTAATGCAACAGGCTATGGCTCTGAAAGCCATTCCTGGCGGACAGATTTTGGTGGCTAAAAATCAAAAAGTAGTCTTTCATAAAGCTTACGGTTTCCACACCTATAACGACACCATTACCGTAAAAAAGGAGGATTTATATGATTTAGCTTCCGTGACCAAAATTTCGTCGGCCATGGCGGCAGTCATGAAGTTATACGATGAACAAAAGTTTGATCTGGATGGCACTTTGGCGGAGCAGCTGCCGAGTTTTAAGAACAGTAATAAGGCCGATATTTCCTATCGTGATATTCTGACCCACCAGGCGCGTTTTCAATCGTGGATACCGTTTTACAAAAACCTGTACCGCAAAAACGGCAGTTATAAGTGGTGGACCATTAAAACAGATTCTTCCGCGCAATACCCCGTAAAAATTGCCAAAAACATGTTTTTGCATCGCAATTATGATGATAAAATCGTAAAAGCCATTCGGAAATCGCCGTTGCTTGAAACAAAACGTTATGTGTATTCTGATTTCTTTTTCATCTTAGCACCACGAGTAGTGGAAAGTATGGTGGACAACGATTTCTCCACGTATTTGCAACACAATTTCTACCAACCTTTGGGCGCGACAAGCATCACTTATAACCCATTAACTAAATATAGCCTAAAAGAGATTGTACCTACTGAAAATGACTTCTATTTCCGTCATATACCCATTCACGGGACAGTGCACGATGAAGGTGCCATTATGCTTGGTGGGGTTTCCGGGCATGCCGGACTATTTGCCAACGCCAATGATTTGGCAAAATTGATGCAGATGTACCTCAACATGGGCAGCTATGGTGGGAAACGCTATATTGAAGAAGAAACCCTGCGAAATTTTTCCAAAACCCAATTCCCAGATTCCGATAACAAACGCGCTTTAGGCTTTGATAAACGTCGCCCAAACAAAGAAGGCATCGTGAACAATACAGCAACAGATGCCAGCGAAAGCAGTTTTGGTCATACAGGTTTTACCGGAACGATGGTTTGGATGGATCCGGAGGAGGAGTTATTGTATATTTTTCTGTCCAACCGGGTGTCGCCTACCCGCGATAATGTCAGGTTGTATAATTTGAACACACGTACAGAAATTCAACAAGTGCTTTATAATGCCATAAAAGCAGGTGCTAAACAATAAGAGTAGGTGAAATTTTGATGGTATTGTGACGAAATAAGGTGTTTGGATATCTGTTTATTTTTTGAAGATTTGAAGATTTGAAGATTTGAAGTCAACAATTTTAATGTGAACATCCGCTTCTAAATCAACATAAATTTAATCCATATCCAGCGTTGGCAATTCCTCATAGTGGAGTGGTTCAGAAATTGCTTCAGTATTGCCCATATAGTCTTTCCCTCTTAATTTAGCCACGGTATAAGCGTCCAACGCATCATTTGGATAGGCTTTAATGAGGTCTTCTAGCGTCGATTTATCCAAAGGATCATCATAACCAATCAGCCATTTATCGGCTAAGGCATCCGGTAAAATAACAGGCATGCGCGGCTCCTTTAGTTTAGGATTGTTATGAATCTTTGACAGTATGGTGTTGGCTGTAGTCGTCACTATTGAAAAGGTATTCAGCTTGCCGCCATGTTCAGGATTAGTCCACTCACTATATAATCCCGCAAAAATCATGGGTTCTTTATCCTTTCGGAAGATGAAATACGGATATGTTTTTTTATTGAAATGACGGTGTTCATAAAACCCATCGGCATAGATTAAACAGCGGCTGTTTTTTGCGGATTCTCTAAAAGACGGTTTTTTAAAAATGGTTTCCTCGCGGGCATTCAAGGTGGTATTCCAAGTCTTTTTTAATTGCTCTGCGTCATTCACCCAATGCGGCACCAATCCCCAGGTAGCAACCTCAGGATAGTCTGGAGAGCGGTCCGTGTAGATTAAAACTTCAGGATGTGTAAAGCCAGAAGCGTGAAATAAGGGCAAATCCGTCAACGGAATTAGTTTTTCCATGATTTCATCCACCGCAGAGGCATCGCCTCGCCTAGCGGCTCTTTTCAATTGTGATTCTAAAGATATTTTAACGTCGTAGCACATAAAAATTATTCTGAGTATTTACAATCCATAACCAAATGACAAGCCATAGTTAAGGGCTGTAGTTTTGCCAACATCAAAATTAACCACGGGACCAAACGATAGTTTATTCACATGAAAATCATAACCAGTGCCTATCCGGAAATAAAGATCAGTGGCCTTTTTATGCTCATGTCCATTACTATTGTGTGCTGCGGTAAAGGCAACCAAAGGTGACGCAATTAATTTCAGACCTTTATAAGGATGTACGAATACCGGAATCCCCACCAAAACCTCATTCGCATCACCTAAAATCAATTCTGAGAGAAGTCCTAACCCAATTACTTCCGAAATGCGATATTCATAATCTAACCCCACCGTATAGGCGGTAGATTTATGCGTGAAATTGGTTGTAGCCCCATTAAATACAGCAAGATGATGTGTGCCAGCATGAGAATGATGATCGCTATTGGTTTGCACAACCGTTTGCTGTGCAGAGCTACCTATATTGCCCAAAAAAAGGCTCAGCAGTAGGAGGATTAGATTTTTCATGTATTCTCAAATTTAAAGGCCTAGAAGAATTGGGTGAGTTCGCAGGTCGCACAAAGATTAAATCATAGTAAGTGTCGAAATGAAAATTCTACACCTAAGATAATGAAATTACGCTTTTTAGAATTCTGATATTTAAATTATTTTGGACTTGGAATCTTCTATTCCTCAACCTTACATCATTAAACTTAGCCACACTTAATCCTGCGTAACCAATGTTTTATTGGGTGGTTTTCAAGCTAAAGGATTTAAATAAATGACTCAGAAGGCATGTAAAATATGAGACTTTAGGGAGTTAATGTTATAGTCCTGATACTGTGAATTATTTGGATTTGTGAGCTAATAAGCGAGGATAGACAAAGTAATAGCCTGTAAACAGGTTATAAGTTTCATTTACCATTCATCTTTCATGTCTTGATTTTTTAAATAAGACAAAAGACTTAGGTCAATTTGGCTTAATTTGTCAACTATTTGCGGAATGATTTTCTTACCATAATTCTGTTGGGATTCATAATCCTTTCGAAATTTATCATCGTTGTTTATTCTTTTAATCGCAGCCTTTTTACCCATTCCGTCATATTCTTCCATAGCTTTTAGGCTAAAAGTTTTATATTCGTCATAGCTCATAAAATAGACAGAAAGTGCGCGCGTTGCGTCAATTCCATCGAACAACAAATCCGAAATATCAATTTTATATTTTCCATCCTTAAATTTTAAATCCAGAGTGTATTCCACTTTTCGCTCAGAATATAAGGTTGCTCCAAAAGCACTAAAGTCGGCTCCAACATCAAATGCTCCTTTTATCAAAATATTATCTTCGTTGTTTATTCTAGTAACATACTTAGAGTTATTATAATTCTTTGCAACCCAACGATTTGTTTTTTCTTGTAATTCATTTTTGTCTAGTTCGATTTCTTGAACTCTATCAACATAGATTTTTGCATTTATTGAATCGACCACAACTTGTGCGTTCCCAATAAATCCAATTAAAATAAATGTCAGAATCGTTGTTACTTTCATAGGTACTTTTTATTAGTGTTCGATATATTTGTAATGACTGTTTTCGTTCTTTAAACACTTCATTTAGTAAATACATACAAACTGAATAGATAATCCGCGAGTCACGATATCCATTGGGATTCTTAAGTAGGCTTACCTAGCAATTGATTATATGCGGTGTTAAATTGTTGTTTTAGAATTCGTTCAATTTATCAATTTCTTGTTGATAATTATACCAATCTAAATCTGATTGTTCTTCTTCTGTTTTGATTTCTTTTGAGATTTCAATGTTTTCAAAAACATCCAAAGTCAGTTGATTTTTTTTATAATAACTAACATTATTTAACCCTTCAATTCTTGTCTTAATACCTTGCTCATCATAATGTACATATCCGATACCTTCAATAAACTCTACTTCTTTTACTCCATTTGGAAACCATCTTTCGTAACTTCTATTTTCTTTCAAAGTACTTATTTTGGATTCTTTATTTCCATTTTCGTAGTAAGTAGTTCGAATATATTCATTGTGAGAATCTTTGAGTTCTTCCTTAACACTTAAATTCCCATTTTCATACCATTCACAAGTTATTTTGAAAGGTTTTCCTTTCTTAGTTTTTTTAAAATATTTTTTATTTCCAGAAGGATAATATGAAGTAAGCGTTATAGTATTATTATTTCTTTCAACTGACATTCGTAATACTCCATTTATATTGCTTTTTAAATTGAACTTTAGGGATTTCTCAAATTCTTTATCAAAATTGAGATTGAATTGTTCATCTATTATGTCGTATTGAGCAAAAGGTATTTTATCGGAAACATATAATTTTTCGAAGAACTGCTTTGAATAAATCCAATTTGAATAAACCGGGAAATTATTTTCGCGTATTGCTTTAAATAATTCTATTTGTCGTTTATTAATCCCGTCTGAAAAAAATTCATCAAGTGTTTCTTCACATTTGAAACTTCCATTTTTATTATAAGTGTAAATTTTTTGTTCTTTATTAGGTGTATTTAAATAATTGAATTGCGAAAGTGTTGGAATTTCTTGAAATTTTTGTTGAGCAATAAAATCTAATTTATTTAACTCAAATTTTGGTTGATAGGCTTTAGGATAAAAAATAGAATCTTTAAGTCTCCATTTTCCTCCAGGATTTAAATTAGATAAAATTCCTTCATTTAAAACTTGTCTTCCTAATTTGTAAATAATTATTCTCTCAAGTTCAAATGCAGTATCTTCATCAAGATTTGGAAATAAAATTTCAATTTTCACCTCTAAATTAGAGTCTTTAATTTTTTGAATTCTTTCTAGTTTTGAGAAATTTAAGTCATTTTTTGTAGGTTTTAAATGAGATAAATACCTTTTACCTTTACCCTTACCAATGTAAAAATATTGATCATTTCTGGGATCGATTAATCCGTAAACGTAATATTCATTTTTGTTCAAAGGGTTCTTCACAATTATTTATACCAGTTTTGTTTATAAGCTGTGACGTGATTAGTCACGGAGAGAACCGCAAATTGACATTTCACATTTTAAAATCCGCAGGAATTTCCAAAGTAGGCGAGAACTAGCCATAGCTTATACATATTGTTAGGCACAATTATTTTAAAATCCATAGTATTTTCCAATAGC
This sequence comes from Gelidibacter sediminis, assembly GCF_004364975.1. Lineage (GTDB taxonomy): Bacteria > Bacteroidota > Bacteroidia > Flavobacteriales > Flavobacteriaceae > Gelidibacter > Gelidibacter sediminis. The sequence goes on from NZ_SOBW01000007.1 coordinate 1,028,063, forward strand.
TTCTGCTAATAAACTTCCAGCTGTTCCAATTCCAACTTTCCAAGAACCATCCAATGCTTTTCCGAGCATTTTAGTTGTCCAAGCATTAACTTTTGTACCAAATATTTTTGTTTTTTGATTAGGTTCTTCTGTATCTATTATTTCTGCTAAATCATCAGTATCTTCAGAATTTAGACCAAGGTTTTGCAGATGCTTTATTAATTCTTCTTTATTTCCTTTCGTAATTTTAATTTTAGCTTCAATTTTAGCTTTATTTCCTGTATTTACAACGTTTCCATCTCCACTCGTATTTATAATCGTTTGACTCATAATCGTATTTATTTCGTCTTTTTTTGTTTTCAATTCAGTAATATCAGTTATATTCCCATATTCTTCATCGATTTTTAGCATAAAGTCTAATAAGCGATTTCTTACAACAGATATGATTTCAGTGATAGTTCCGGCAGCAATTTTTTTTCTAGTATTAATTAGATGTAGATAAGGATTTCCTAATTTTTGCCAATTATAACCAATTACTCCAGTTAATTCCGCACGTAGAGGCATTTCTAAGACTCCAGAAGTGCAATTTTTATATAAATTTTCTAAACCAGAAATACTTTGATAGAATTCAACAGATCGAACCGAATCCTCTAAACTTTCTGGAAGTCCGTCAGTTGGTATTGGTTGGTTATTGTACTGTGTATAACCAACTGTATAAGTTCCGATTAATTGACACCGATAAATTCGATGCTTAGGTAAAGTATCTTTTAAACTATAACCTTCTAATTCATTACTAACCCAATCAAGCAGTTGAGCATTTTGAGTTCTAGATGCTAACACTTTGGTTTTGAGTAAAGGAGAACTAATTGATTTCTCAGTATCAATTAATTCATTTATTATGTCTGCTATGAGTTTCATATAATTTTGATCTTTACTTAATACGTTAGCTTTAAGTGATTAATTTTTTTTCCGAAATAGGTGGAATTGTGCCAACACATATATAACACCCTTTTGAGATACACATATTTCCCACCAAGATAGTAAAATCCCCCACTTAAAACATTTTAAATTTTATTTAAAGTACTCTCCTACTTACGCTTAAGTTAAAGCCTTGGTATATCACGAGTTTTTCAATTGAAAGAACCAAATTTTAAAATCTGAGAATTAATTAACAGACCTCTTCTGTAGAAAGAATTTGAAAGTTGGCTTTTCTAGAAAGTGCTAATAATACTGTAATGAAGGTCATTACCTTAAACAAAAAAGCCATTCATTTTCGTGAAAGGCTTTTTTGTTATTGTGGAGTTTCCCACTGTACTTTAGTTTCTCCAATTTTGAAGACGGTCGCGATATAAATGACCTTCTACAAATTTTCGGTGGTCGCTGCTGGTCATTTTTTCCAATACATACAATGCGGAAATATAGCTCGCCTATTTTTGTCATGGCACTGTGATTTCGTAAGGTTTTTCCGGAAATCCATATAGCGTTAATTTTTCCTTACTAATTTCACGAATAGGGATTAAAGTTTCTCTTACTCCATTATTATAAATTGCCCCGAAATACGTTCCGTCAAGGTTTTCAAGACTTAATTTCCGACCTTCTCTACGCATTCGTTTGTTAACTTCCTGAATAGCTGAACTATCTAAATCCTTATTAAAAACAAAGTTTATATGTTCATTATTCCATTGTACGTTAAATTCCAATTTCTCAATGTCCATCTTGGATAAATCAGTTTTAGTAGGTTCAATGCGTTCATAGTCCACCTCAAAAATTTTGTCTACAGTAATTGACTCCGTTTCGCTTATTACTTTATGTTCCTTTCCATTGCGAAAAAACCTAATCCGATTTGCGTTTACAAGTTCAAATCTTGTGTCAGCTATATTTTCAACCCAAATTTCGTTTTTCGATAAAACTCCATTATGCGATTCATTCCGAACTCCAAAGTGAAGAACTTTATTGTCATAAAATTCAATTAATTCAGGTTCGGAATAATCGTCTCCTGTTTTAATCATTAACCAAGTACCTTTAAATTCTTTCAAGTTATTTGTCGTTTTTTGAATGTTCGTGGATTGTAGCAAATAAAAATAGACTTTGGACTCCCGATAGCTGTTAGGAGCAGGATTTTACTAGCGAGGAAGGACAAAGCCATGGCTTAATTACGGTGTTGGCAACATTTATTTACTTTCTATGCAACACCATTTACTCTAAAATCCACAAAACATTTTTTATCAATGATATAATTTATATTCCAATATCGACTTCCTCCATCAAAAATCACTTGCCATTCTGATTTCCAAGTGCCATCTGGTTTTGTCCAGCCTCGAATAGATTCCCAAAGACTGTAGCCATTCCAAATAAAATTGATGTGTATTACTTTTTGTCCATATTGGTCTATAAATCCGATGTATTGTCGGTCGTATTTTTTCAGTTTTCTATGAATAATCGGTCCGTAACCTTTTCCTTGATTGGGCTTATTCTTATTAATTTTCTTTATATCATTCTGTAATTGTTTTTCCAATTCCAAAATTTCCTTTTTTGTAGGTGTAAACCGTTTTTCAATCGAAGGATTTTCAGAATATGGAATCTCATAAGAATTGGAAAATATTGCTCCTTCAAACTTTCGGTTTTCAATCAACTCAATTTCTTGAGAAAAAGTGAAGCCAAAGTTTAAAATTAATATTATTAGAAGCAGTTTTTTCATAATTAATGCCTAAGGTTGGGTATTTCTGTTGGCGGGGACTTTTTATAACAAGTCTTAGTAAATATAACAAATTGAACAATTAGTAAAATTCTTTATGATAGGAACTTCCGCCCCACTAATAGAAATACCTTGTTATACGACGTTTTTTATCCTTTTGTTTAGTATTTCTAAAAGTTCCTGCTGTTTAATATTAATAAAATCTGTTTGAATAGCGTATTGGGAATTTGCTAATGGTTTACTTATTCTTCTAATAAATTTGTGCAGCCACATATTTGTATAATTCTCTGTAGGTTTATATAATTCAATAAATATTTGCCTGTTTGTAGCAATTCCTCGGTTGTAAGTGTTAACGATAAAAAAAGACTTTACATTCTTAATTTCTACAGTTTTAGATGAAGTCAGAACGCTATGAATAATTATTTGGTTATTTGTTATCGTTAGAAGTGGTTTTGTTCTTGTCAATAATAAAATTGATAAAATAATTCCAAAAGCAAATAATAAAAAGGATAAAATTAAAAGCACCGTTTTAAATGGCTTTTCTTGAAAGTTAATTAGTTTGTCTTCAAGAAATATTCCGGCGATAACAATTAAGGAAGAAATTACAAGGAGTAAAAATGAAGATGATTTTTTAGAGTAAAAGTTTAATTCTTTCAATTTTATTTCAATAATTTTTATCGGATCTTTTAATATTAACGGATTGTCTGAAATGGCGTATATCGTGTTGGTATATGAGCTATGGCGTGTGTTGATTGTTTACGAGCTAATTTTTACAAATTTCGCCTATTAATTTTGTCAGAAATAAGTCGCATTGTATAAATGCGGAGGTTTTACAAATACAGTAAACTTGAAAAAATCCCGCCTTGCTTATATACTATTGTACATCCTTTTATTCGCGATAATTTTCAATATAATGATTAAAATAATGAGATAGATTTTCTTCTGAAATATTTGAAAATAAATCTTCGTAAACTTTGTGGTTACTTATTAAATTTATGTAATGCCATTTATGCCTATATTTTTTAACCAAACTTGTAGACCAATGAATTGACTCATTTAAACTAATTTCATCCCAATCCCATAAGTCCTCATATTTTTCAATTAGGTGATTTGACCAAGGTAACCCTTTGTTACTTGAAAGACCAGAATATACATGTTGAAAACCCCAAGTCCAGATATTTTTATACCTATCAATTAACTGTTCTGACCAACAAAGACCTTCATTTTCTGACAATGATTCCCAATTCCATTTATGATAATATTTTTCAATCAATTGTTCAGTCCACGGAAGTTTTTCATTCCGAGATAATGAGCCATTGGAAGGGTCGTTCCAAATTAAATAATCTTTTAGATTTTCTATTAACGAATCGCTCCAAGGTATAGATGAATTCATTGAAATTCCTGACCAATCTAATCTGCCTTTGTGTTTTTCTAATAAATCTGGTGTCCAAATAACGCTTGTATTCCAAGAGAGACTTGACCAGGAAATCTTTTCTCCAAAAATATTGACGAAATCAGAAGTTATTTTGAGATCCGATATATTTGGTATTGTTGACAAGTATCCTTCATTAATATATTTTTCCGCTAATTCTATAGTCCAATTTATGTGAGGATTATTTGGAAGAACACTCCACCATATTTCTTTTTTATATTTTTCTAATAAATTATCATCGAAGGGAAAAGATTCTTGAGATAGAAATTGCCAATCTAATTTCGTTTTATATTTCTCGAGCAATTTTTCATTCCATTCGACATTGGAATTCATAGATAAATATTCAAAATCTATATATTCTTCAAATTTTTTTATTGACTCGTCATTCCACGAAATAGCATTATTTGCTGATAAACCAGCCCAATTAAATTTATTTTTATTTTCCCATATAAACTTCAAATTCCAATTAATTTTTTCATTATTAGATATTCCAAACTCGGGATAATCCGCACCGAACCAATCTAAATAGTTTGAATATTTATTTATGAAATCTTCAGACATTGGATAAAAAGCTGATATTGACTCTAAAAAAAATCTTTTATTTAATATAATTAATTCTTTCATTTAGGATTTAAAAAAACGATGGACAATGTTTAGTATTAAAGAAGTAGAGCTGTAAATAAACAACTACCTCTCGGGTTATACTCAAGATAAATCTTTTGTATTTTGTTTTAAATTATTTTTCTATAAGCCAAATCAAAAAATTTGGCGACGTTGCAAATAAGCCTGAAACATTGGGTTTAGCACTGACTTGCCCTATATTTTTTTATACATTGTTATAGACAGTGTTTAACAGCTGTGATATTGACAAATTAATTTGACCTTTAGCCATTAAACTATCGAACATATAACTTCTGTCTTGTCTTCCAAAGTTTGCTTTATTTAAAGTATATTTTCTATCCACATAAAATAGGTTAATAATGTCTTTTTTCTCAAATATCCATTTTGTTTTTAGAGCGTTCTTAGTTTCTTCATTTTCAATTTTAATAAAATCATTTTTCGCAAGATAATTAAGCAAATAATTTTCTAGTTTATCTTCTTTCGAAAACTCAGTAATTTTCTCTACTTGGGTAAAACCAAAGGGTGTTGGAAAAATTTTAAGTTCCACTCTTTCATCAGATACGACCATCTCGTGTCCAAAATATTCATTTGAATTTTGATTTGAAATAATTCTTTTTAAACAAACTATAAATGCCTCAATTAGAGTTTTTTGAATATAAAAATTATAAAAATATTTACGGTCTTTTAATAAATTAGAAGAAACGTTCAATGCTTTGTCATTTTTCATAACAAAATTAGCTATTGAATCAGTAAAACCCTGACCATAATCAAGAGCATCGGCATATTTACTTCGAATTTCTTGAATTTCTGTAACTGATAATTTTTTTAGAGGATCTATAGTAATTTCATAATTATCTTTTAAAATAACTGCTATAACCTCTCTGAATCTATTGAATATATTTTTTTTGAAATTTTCGTCGTAACTAATGCTTTTGAATTCTCTGTTGAATATTACTTTGTAAATAAAATATAAGTACATTTCAGCGTGACAACTGAAAAGACATTCATTTAAAGAATCTTTAATTAAATCTAATTCTATTTCAGTTGCACTTTTATTGCTAACTAATTGGTTTATCAAACTGTTATGAAAATAGCCATATTTTTTGTCAAGATAGTCAAATTGTATTTTTCTTATTTTAAAATCTTCTAAGTCTAAAGAAAAAATTTCGGTCGGATATTCTATTAAATTTTTCGCAAAATGCGAATCTTTTTTAAAAATTATAGCATAAGTTTTGTTAGGGTTAAATGAGTTATTATTAATTATTGAAATAACGACAGTCAACGTATCTACATTATTTATTTCATTCTCTATTATTTCAATTGGTTTGTATTTTAATATCATAATTTTATATTTTTTGCATTGTGTATAACGTGTTGGTATATGAGCTGTGGCGAGTGACGGCACGAACCTCTCTAAATAAAAACTGGCTTTGGAAAATCCGCTCCCGATAGCTATCGGGATTCCAAGTAAGGACTAACCAAGCCATAGGCTATACACGACTTTACCTGCTGGCTTTTTCACTTACTATTTTTTCAATTTCTATAATGGATAAGTTTATGCCTAAAACAATTTCATTCTCGTCAATCAGATAATTAAATGGTATTCCTTGAATTCCAAGTTCATTATATACCTGCTTGTCAAAGTCAATTAAATTAGTCCAAGTCAGATTATCTTTAGCTATAGCTTGAATCCAATTCTTTTTATTATCATCAATTGAAACGCTTACAATATCAAAATTATCTTTCTCAAACTTCTTTTTAAGTCTTATCAAGTCAGGATGTTTTATTCTGCAAGGTCTACACCAAGAAGCCCAAAAGTCAACCAAAGTTGTTTTGCCTAAAAACGATGTTGTGTCATCATTTTTGCCTTTACTGTTTGGTAGAGTAAATTTTAAAAACGGTTTATTTATTCCATATTCATCAAGGTTTGCGATTCCCATTTTAAACATTTCTAAATCCTCTTTATTTTGTTGGGTTGTGTCAATCTTAGCATAAATTTCAATGAGTTCACTCTTTGTTAAAACAGGCTCTATTAATGCATTTTCTGCCAAAATTGTTCCACTTAATGGATGGTTTTTGTTCTCCTCAATAAATGATTTAAGTTTCTCATAAAGTAAAGATTTAAAATTTTCTTTATTCTGATTGGCTTGATAAAACTCTTTATACTCGTTCTGAATTCTAGCAGAGTAAGAGCCTTTAATATCATTTATTTTCAGAACATTATATTTTATTTCGTTCTGAATTTGTGTTTTAAAATCGGCTTGAATTAAAATATCGCTATTTTCAATATAAATGTCAGCACTTGTATAATATCCTTGTAAATTTAAACTTCCTGGAATTGGTGTTTTAACCATCCCATTAAATTCAAAACTGTTATTTAAGACTTTTGTGCTGTCTTTTACATTTCCATAATTCAAATATATATAGTCTGAATAATCACCATTTATTGTTCCTTTTAGACTGAAAGATTCTTTTTCTGCTGTTTCTTTTTTCGGGTTTTCTTTACAGCCTATAAGAATGCAGATGATTAGAATCGTAAAAATGTTTTTCATAAGTTGGTTTTTTCAGCTTGGAGGTTACGTTGATGTGTATGATTAGTTGCGTGTTAAAGCCCATAATTTAGTAAACAAAAACTTGCCAGAGAAAATTCCGAAGGAATTTTCTAGATAAGCACTAGCCATTGCTTATACACATTGTCGTAATTTGTTTTTTTATTAATTACTGTCTTTAAATGTTTTTAATAAAATTAATCCGTCAATTTGAGTAAGGATAAAACTTTGATTTCCACTACTGGAATAGCCTCAAACTTGTTGATAACAATGTCTTTTATCATTAAATAAAAATCAATTTTTTTATCTCTGCTCAATAAATCAAAATTATTTTTTTCCCTGTTAATTTTGTCATTGTTAAATCTATTAAGAAGTTTTCTTTTTGAAGTTATGTTGAGTTTGCCAATTTTATTCAAATCAATATAAAAAGAGTTTTTGTCTGGATTTTTTATGAAGTTTATGAATTTTAACTCTTCACAAATTAAATAAGAACCCTTTTGCCAGTTTTCCTCTATAATATTAGAATTACATTGAATTTCATTTTGATTAAATACAATGTATATTTTTTCTGATGGTCTTGGTAAAAAAATTAAAACCATAATAATTATCAAAAATGCAGATATAATTAAGTATTTATAGTTTCTCATTTTTAATAATTTAAAATCAACTTTGGAATTCTGATTTTTTTGTTTTTTAGAAATGAATTACAACGTGTGGGTATATGAGCTGTGGCGTATGTCTGCACGAACCTCTCTAAATAAAAACTGGCTTTAATAAATCCGCTCCCGACAGCTATCGGGATTCCAAGTGGGGACAGACCAAAACATGGCTTAATTACGGTGTTGGCAAACGTTTTTCTTTTAAAGTTCTAATATTCCGGAAATCAATGTCTTGTATTCTTGAATATTTCTCTCATATTTTTTCTGTATTCTAATCCACAATATAATTCCAACAGCTAAAATTAGAATTCCAATTAAATACAGATAAACACTGCTGGTTTCTCCTAAAATTACAGCAATAAGAACACCCAGTCCCATAATAATATCCGTAAATATTACTGATTTCCATAAAAAATGTTGATTGAAAGAAATTTCAATATCAGTCTCGTTTTCAATATCTGTTTTTGATAATTTTCCATTTACAACAATGCTGTTTATATAGAACAAGTACCACGCATATAGAATCCGTTTACGCATTTTAAATGTTATTGATTTATTTTTATCATGGTTCATATTAAATACTAATCCGTTAACAGATTTAAGTGAGGATTCTATTTTTTTACTAATCTCTTTAGGATTATTTTTTATTGTAAAATTCCATTTTTTCATATTATCGCTTTTAATGTTTGGTAACACGTATATATCAGCAGTTAGCTATATATATATTATCCCACCAAGATAGTAAAATACCTCAAGAGGAAAATTTTAAAATTTATATACTGTAATGTTTATGAAAGTGCTCATAACGCTGTAATGAAGTCAATTGCGCTATAAAACAAAAAATCCAACCTAAATAAATAAGTTGGATTCTGTACGTTGTGGTCCCACCTGGGCTCGAACCAGGGACCACCTGATTATGAGTCAGGTGCTCTAACCAACTGAGCTATAGGACCGGTTAAGAGGATGCAATATTACTACTAATTTTAAAATCATACAACAATTTTATGGCTTTATGTCCTGACATAATTCAATCAAAACACCATTGGTACTTTTAGGGTGCAAAAATGCGACCAACTTATTATCTGCGCCCTTTTTCGGAATTTTGTTGAGGATGGTAAAGCCTTCGCCTTCCAAGCGTTTGAGCTCTGTTTCTATATCATCAACCGCAAAGGCGATATGGTGAATCCCCTCCCCTTTCTTTTCAATGAATTTCGCAATCGGACTATCTGCCGACGTAGCTTCCAGCAATTCAATCTTGTTAGGGCCATTCTCAAAAAATGAGGTGCGTACGCCTTCACTCTCCACCGCTTCTATCTTGTAGTGGGGTTTCCCAAAAAGCGCCGCAAACAAGTCGTTAGAAACCTCTAAATCTTTAACCGCAATGCCTATGTGTTCTATTTTTTTCATAATCGTGCCCGCGAAGGCGGGTATCTACATCCATTCCCACGAAAGCGGGAATCTCTTTAAATTATAACTTATCCCCTTCTAAGCAACCTCAGGCGGGAATCTCATGCATTCCCACGAAAGTGGGAATCTTATAATTAGCAATCCATTTATCATTCCAAAGCTAAATCCGACCCACCTAAGGTGGCGCCAACGCAACTTTGTATCCTCAAAAATACAATAATCCTTAAATATGCTCTATTTTTGCAGTTGATAAGCCGCTATTTGGCTTTTTAATACTAATTTAAATCAAAAATTAGCAGTTTTAGATTTATAAATAAGAATCATGGAAGAAAGTCATAGACAGAAAAAAATAGGTGGGATATTGCAGGAAGACTTGGTTGACGTGCTTCAAGGTGCAGCAACTAAAGGCGGCATGCGCGGAATTATCATCTCCGTAAGTAAAGTAAACGTAACGGCCGATTTAGGATTAGCCAAAGTATATTTAAGCATTTTCCCTAATAAGGAAGCTGAAGAATTATTGAAAGGTATCCGTTCAAACACGCCACTCATTCGTCATGAATTGGCACAACGTACCAGACATCAATTGCGCAGAATGCCTAATTTGGAGTTTTTTATTGATGATTCACTAGAATATATTGAACGCATCGATAAGTCATTAAAAGGCGAAGAAAACCCTATTAAGGACGCCGATTTATTGGACAAACGTAAAAAATCATAATTGAACTTTGCGCTTTACATCGCTAAGCGATACCTCTTTACCAAGAGCAGCAATAATGCCATCAATATTATGACCATTATTGCCGCTTCAGGTGTAGTTGTTGCCGCCGCTGCGTTGTTTATAGTGCTTTCAGGGTTTGCGGGCCTAAAGGATTTTAGCCTCGAATTTTCTTCTTTTGTAGATCCTGACCTTAAAATTACACCTGCGCAAGGGAAATCTTTTTTACTCACTGAGAAAGATTCTACAGCCCTAAGAAACATTGATGGTATTGCCTCCTATTCAAACATTATTGAAGAGCGTATCATTATTGAATTTGACAATAAAAATGTATTAGCATCTCTAAAAGGTGTAGACGATCAGTATCTGAACGTCACCAATATTGATTCCATGATCATACAAGGGCAATGGTTTCAGAAAGGCAGCGGACAATTGGTTTCCGGCTGGGGCATTGCGCACAACCTCTCTTTTGGGGTCTTGGATTATGGTAAAACACTTAATGTGTACGTGCCGAAACCTGGCGTTGGACAAATCAGCTCCATCAAAGGGGCGTTCAACTCACTAACCATGGTCAATATTGGGGTTTTTGATGTGAATGAAGATTTAAATGCTTCTTACGTGTATACAGACATTGCGAATGCACGTTATTTGATGGATTACGCGCCCAACCAACTGAGTAGCATCGAAATCAAATTGCATCCAAATGCGGATGAAAAATCGGTTAGAAACGCCATTTTAGAGCAGTTTGAAACCGATGTGATTGTTAAAAACAGAGCCCAACTTAATGATTCGCTCTACAAGATGTTGAACACGGAAAATTTAGTGGTCTATCTGATTTTTACCTTAGTAATCATCATTGCCTTATTCAACGTCATTGGAGCCCTAATCATGATGATTTTGGATAAAAAAGGGTCTCTGCACACGCTTTATAATATTGGCGCAACTACAAAAGATATCCGTCGTGTGTTCTTCCTTCAAGGCAGTTTAATGACCATTCTTGGTGGATTTGTAGGGGTTTTAATTGGATTTATTCTGGTAGTACTGCAACAGCAATTCGCGCTGGTTATGATCACACCATCGCTTCCTTATCCTGTTAATATTAAGGTTATGAATATTGTGTTGGTTCTTGTTACAATTACCGTTTTAGGATTGATTGCTTCAAAAATTGCTTCAGGACGTATTACTGAAAAACTGATTAGAAGTTAATAAAGCGCATCTAAAGCTTATACAAATTCGTATCCAGAAAAGACTTCGAGCACCTCATCGAAGGCTGCAAATACATCCTCAGATCCATCACTCGTTACCATTTTTGTACGGTAATCTTTAAAGTTTGGAATGCCTTTAAAGTAATTGGTATAGTGACGTCGGGTTTCAAAAACACCGAGCTTCTCCCCTTTCCAATCAATGGCCATTTGCAGATGTCTGCGGGCAGCATCTACGCGTTCTTCCAAAGAAATTGGTGCGAGATGTTCACCAGTATTAAAAAAGTGTTTTACTTGCTTAAAAAACCACGGATTTCCGATACTCGCCCGACCAATCATACAGCCGTCCAATCCGTAAACATCACGCATTTCCATTGCTTTTTCTGGCGTATCCACATCGCCATTACCAAACACCGGAATGTGCATACGCGGATTGTTTTTTACCTCAGCAATTGGTCCCCAGTCAGCATTACCCTTATACATTTGAGCACGCGTACGCCCGTGAATGGAAATAGCCTTACAGCCTACGTCCTGCAAACGTTCGGCCACTTCAACAATGCGGATAGAATCATGGTCCCATCCCAAACGGGTTTTTACGGTTATTGGTAAGTTGGTACGTTTTACCATCTCGGCTGTCAGCTGCTCCATAAGGCACACATCTTTTAAAATACCTGCGCCGGCGCCTTTACTCACCACCTTTTTTACGGGACAACCAAAATTGATATCAATAATATCTGGATTCGATTTTTCGACAATATCAATGGTTTGTAACATGCTTTCCAAATTGGCTCCAAATATTTGGATCCCAACAGGACGCTCCTTTTCATAAATATCTAACTTCATGATGCTTTTTGCTGCATCTCTGATCAAACCTTCGCTAGAAATGAATTCGGTGTACACCACATCAGCACCGTGTTCTTTGCACAACGCTCTAAATGGTGGATCACTGACATCTTCCATAGGTGCTAAAAGCAAAGGAAAGTCGGGAAGTTGTATGTCGCCTATTTTAACCACTGTTGAAATTTTCGACAAAATTAATACTTTTTATATAAATGCAATTATTTAAACCTCAGAGGTTTTTATTAAAAACATTCAAGTGCAGATGGCTTTGTAAGTATTGGAGCTTGTATAGCGAATTAATTACCAGTCTTTTCTAAACGTTCAGTCTCTTGCTGTGATTTTTGACGTTGGTTGGTCTCTAAATTGGTATTCCCAAATTTGTAGCGGAAGCCTAACTTAATATATCGGGTATCCTGATCATAGAAGGTAGCGCTATTTTGATTGAGATAACGTGAGCTAATGTCAAAATTTTGAGTGTTAAAAAGATCCGCAACCACCAAAGAGATGCTGCCTTTACTCTTTAAGATACTTTTGGAAACGGTCAATTCTGACATCAAAAGGTCTTGAATTTCTCTAAACCCACTGATACTTTTACTCATGTAAGTCAGATTGAAATTTAAATTGAGGCTTCTGTCTTTTAAGAATGTAAAATCATTACTGAGCACACTGTAATTTGACCATTGATCTCGTTCAATTTTGATGCCTTCAAACTCAGATTCATTTTTTGTATTATAGAATGACGTAACAAAATAAATAGACCAATTATCTAGTACATAGAAATATGTTATAAAGTCAAATCCAAATTCCTCAATTTTATTGAGATTGATGGGCGTATAAATCAACATGTTTTCAACGTTGTCCTGATACGGCAGCTCATAAATATGATTGGTATATGTTTTATAATAAGCTTCTAATGTAAACGTTCCTTGTGCTAAAGAGGTGCCCAATACGGCGTGATCTACGATAACAGGAAGCAATTCCGGACTCCCTGTAACAATCACAAAATCGTTGAGATAAAATTGAAAAGGATTGAGATTTTGGTAATTAGGACGTTGGATACTTCTCTTGTAATTGGTGTATACTGAAGTTTTATCAGAAAGCGCATAACTCAAGCTTGCTGTAGGAAACCATTCGAGATAATTTTTGCTCTTAACAGTTTCGTCGAGCACTGAAGTACTTTCTGTAGCCGTATGTTCAGCTCGCAATCCTGACACTAAGCTTAGTTTATCCCAATCTTTAGAAAAACTAACATAACCTGCTGCAATAGTTTCATCATAATCAAACGCATCGGTATTATTGGGGTCTATCACCTCATTGCCATCCATTTGATCAAACTGTGTAATCTTACTTACATTTTTAATATGCGATCCTTTGGCCCCTAATTCTAAGGTTGCGCTCTCACCCAAGGGTAAGGTATAATCTGCCTTGGCAGTGTAAATATGGGTATCCTGATGATTGTCTGTTCTAAATGCTGTAGCATCTAAAAAACTTCCGTCAGCATCAAAATAATTACTCTTTACATTTTGATTTCGGTTGTAATTAAACGTTGTAAAATGGGCGTTTACTGCCAATTTTTCGCCCGCTTTTTTAAACCTGTGGATATAGTCTAAATCAAACCCGAGATTGTACTTTTCATCATCAGAAAGATTGTTGGCGTTAAACATATAGTCTAAATCCTGATTGCCATTGAACACTTGTGTCTTATTGTTGATTTTATATTTAAAATAGGGTAAAACAAGGATGTTAGAACTTAGGCTCAAGGTGTTATTAGCATCAATCGTGTAGTCAAAATTGAAATTGAAATTGTGCGTTTTAGACCATGTATTTCTATTGGTGGTGCCTTTAAATATTTCATCAATAGCGTTGGTATCATCTAAATAATTAACAATATCATCTTGATCTCTATTGATTTTATCATGGGCATAGCTGTAGTTTGCAAAAAAGTCTATATGATCATTCTTAAAGAAATGACTGCTCCCTGCATTATAGCGCGGGAATACCCCTTGTATAAAATCAGCAAACACATTACCACGGTATCCCGTAACTAAATTTTTACTCATGACAATATTAATTACCGTACCGCTTGACGCATCATATTTTGCAGACGGATTGGTAATTACCTCTACGGCTTTGATATTATTGGCTGATGACCCCTCTAAAAGCTGAATCAACTCAGCCGTATCTAACTGTACTTTTTTGTCGTTTATGTAGACCGTAGGTTTGGAATTTTTAACTTGAATTGAGTTATCCAATACCAAAACACCTGGTGTGTTTTTTAATACATCAAATATATTTCCTTCAATTAAGGCTGTATTTTCGATATTAAACACCAATCGGTCAGCTTCCTTCTTTAAGGTTGGTCGTTTTATCAAAATGCTAACTTCATCAAGTTCTTGTGAAGATTCGCGTAATACAATCGTTCCTAGATCAACAGATTGTGTGATACTGACCTGTTTATGAAGGTCTGAAAAACCGATAAAGCTGAATTTTAATACGTAGTCATCGGCCTTGATTTTATCAAAAAGAAAACGACCTTTCTCATTCGTAGACACCCCTTTGATGATAGTGGAATCTTGAGATGTCATTAAAATAACGTTGGCAAATGCAATGGGTAATTTATCAGCATCTTCTACAGTACCTGATATAGTTTGATCCTGCCCATAACTAAATGTAACTGATAATAAGGCACAAAAAATGTAGGCAAATTTAATGGAGCGTGTCAAATAAATAGTTTTAGTTCCGCAATATATAAATAGTTTTAGATATAATTTTACGGTTTTCCCTCAGATATAGTGCTATTTAGAATCAATAAAAAATATTTAAACGCTAATAATTCGCTTATATTTGCAACTTAGATAGCGCAGTTTATATGAAGAACATTCGAAATTTTTGCATTATTGCACATATTGATCACGGTAAAAGTACTCTAGCGGACCGCTTGTTGGATTTTACAGGATCTGTAACCGAACGGGAAAAGCAAAATCAACTTTTGGATAGTATGGATTTGGAGCGTGAGCGTGGTATTACCATAAAATCTCACGCCATTCAAATGGATTATACCTACAAAGGAGAACAGTATGTCTTAAACCTTATAGACACGCCAGGCCACGTTGATTTTTCTTATGAAGTTTCGCGTTCTATTGCGGCTTGTGAAGGGGCTTTGTTGATTGTAGATGCTGCTCAAAGTATTCAGGCACAAACCATTTCAAACCTCTATTTAGCCTTAGAGAACGATTTAGAGATCATCCCAATACTGAATAAAGTAGACTTGCCAAGTGCAAATCCGGAGGAGGTAACAGACGATATCGTCGATTTATTAGGATGCAATGCAGAAGATGTGATCCACGCCAGTGGTAAAACAGGCTTTGGGGTTGATAAAATATTAGAAGCGGTTATAGAACGTATTCCTGCACCAAAGGGTGATCCGGAAGCGCCATTGCAAGCCTTAATTTTTGATTCTGTTTATAATACTTTTAGAGGCATTGAAACCTACTTTAGAGTATTTAACGGCGAAATCAAAAAAGGACAAAAAATTAAATTCGTTGCTACAGATAAAGAATATTACGCAGACGAAGTAGGGACTTTAAAACTCACACAAATTCCTAAAAAGAGCGTTAAGGCGGGTGATGTAGGTTACTTAATTACTGGTATTAAAACCGCAAAAGAGGTTAAGGTTGGAGATACCATTACAGATTTTGCAAACCCAACCACTAATATTGTGGAAGGTTTTGAAGACGTAAAACCTATGGTTTTTGCCGGTATTTATCCAGTAGATACTGAAGATTATGAAGAGCTTCGTAACTCTATGGAGAAATTGCAGTTAAATGATGCCTCTCTGGTATTTATGCCAGAAAGTTCTGCAGCTTTAGGGTTTGGTTTTCGTTGTGGGTTTTTAGGAATGCTCCATATGGAAATTATACAGGAGCGATTGGAACGCGAATTTGATATGACGGTCATTACGACCGTGCCCAACGTGTCCTACCACGCCTATACCAATAAAAATCCTGATGTTGCTTTTATTGTCAATAACCCATCAGATTTACCAGATCCATCTACCGTTAATCGTGTAGAAGAACCCTTTATTAAGGCTACCATCATTACCAAATCGGACTTTGTTGGTAACGTGATGTCCTTATGTATTGAAAAAAGGGGAATGGTGCTTAATCAAACCTATTTAACACCAGAGCGTGTTGAACTTACTTTTGAAATGCCATTGGCTGAAATTGTATTTGATTTTTATGACCGACTTAAAACCGTTTCTAAAGGATATGCTTCTTTTGATTACCATCCAATTGGTATGAAGACCTCCAAATTGGTAAGATTGGACATTTTATTGAATTCACAGCCTGTAGATGCACTTTCAGCTTTAATTCACGCTGATAATGCACAAAATATAGGGAAAAAGATGTGTGAGAAATTGAAAGAATTGATTCCACGTCAACAATTTGATATCCCAATACAGGCCGCTATTGGAGCTAAAATTATTTCAAGAGAAACGATAAAGGCACTTCGTAAGGATGTGACGGCCAAATGTTATGGTGGTGATATTTCTCGTAAACGTAAACTTTTAGAGAAACAGAAAAAAGGTAAAAAACGCATGCGCCAAGTGGGGAATGTTGAAATTCCGCAACAAGCGTTTATGGCCGTTTTAAAACTGAATGACTAAACCATAAAGATTATATTTTTTTTTAAAGGCTCCATACAAATGTTTTGTATGGAGTTTTTTATTATCCCAAACGGTCATTAAATTGACCGCCAATAGGTATTAATAATTTATTTATTTTATATCTATGTGATATGCTCAAATATTTTGTAGTTTTAAAGAACTCATAAAATCAACCAATGACCATATTTCATATCAGTGCAGAATGCTATCCTATTGCTAAAGTTGGCGGTCTAGGAGACGTGGTTGGTGCGCTGCCAAAGTATCAAAATAAGTTAGGCCAGACCAGCAGTGTTATCATGCCCTTTTACGATAATAAATTTACTAAATCCCATACCTTTAAAAGGGTGTTTAAAGGCCGGTTTAACTTGGGGAGACCCTTTGATTTTGATATTCTTACACTAGAAGACAACACGCTTGGTTATGAGCTCTATTTGGTACATATTCCTGGTTTGTTATATACTGATTATGTGTATTCTTCCAATGATACGGAACGCTTTTTAGGGTTTCAAATTGCAACGCTCGATTGGTTGGTACAACTGGAACAAAAACCAAATATTGTGCATTGCCATGACCATCATACGGGTTTAATTCCGTTTATGATGTCTCAGTCTTATGCCTATCATAAGTTGCGCAGTACGCCTACTGTAGTCACTATTCATAACGGACAATATCAAGGTTGGTTTGGCCATGATAAAATTCACCTTATTCCACCCTTCGATTTTTCAAAAGTAGGACTTTTAGATTGGAAACACCTGATCAATCCGTTGGCATCAGCTATAAAATGTGCTTGGAAAGTGACCACCGTATCTCCCAATTACATGCAAGAACTTATGTATGCTGCCAATGGCTTGGAGGATTTGCTACGCTATGAAAGTGGCAAATGTGTGGGCATCCTAAACGGTATTGATGATAAAGTTTGGGATCCAGCAACCGATGCTGACCTCATAAAAAATTACAGTATAAAGACCGTTCAGTCCGGTAAAAAAGCAAATAAAGAATGGCTCTGTAAGGAATTTAACCTTAACCCTAATTTGCCTCTTTTTGCATTTATTGGACGTCTGGTTGATGAAAAAGGCGCTGATTTATTGCCTGAAATTTTCAACAATTCGCTCTATCATAAAAATTTGTGCATCATGATGTTGGGCTCCGGAGATACTCGTGTAGAACAGCAATTGGACCGTCTCAAAAACCAACATCCAGGTTATTATAATACCTATATAGGCTATAATGAACGTTTGGCGCACATCGTTTACGCTGCCGCAGATTTTTTAATTATGCCGTCCCGCGTAGAACCTTGCGGCCTCAATCAGATGTATGCCCTGCGTTATGGTACCGTGCCTATTGTTAATAAAGTTGGAGGCCTTAAAGATACCGTTGAAGATTTTGATAATAACGGATTTGGCGTACTCCATGACGGTGCTACTGTACAGGAAGGCAGTTTTGCCATCTACCGCGCCATTAATTTTTTCAATGCTACTGACAGATTCAAAAAAAACCGTAACTTCATCATGAAGATTGATCATTCTTGGGATCGTTCTGCACAAGCGTATATTGATCTCTATAACTCTCTAAATCCATAACTATGTACCACGACAGTGTAATTTCTATCATTTTAGGTGGTGGACAAGGCTCCAGACTATATCCCCTAACCCAATCCCGATCAAAACCCGCGGTACCAATAGCGGGAAAATATAGATTGGTGGATATTCCGATTTCCAATTGTATCAATTCTGAAATCAAACGCATGTTTGTACTCACGCAATTTAACTCGGCATCATTAAACAAACATATTAAGAATACTTACCATTTTAGTTTTTTTAGCCAGGCCTTTGTGGATGTCTTGGCGGCTGAACAAACCATGTCCAATAATACGTGGTTTCAGGGTACGGCAGACGCTGTACGCCAGAGCATGCATCATTTTTTGAATCATGAGTTTGAGTATGCGCTCATTCTTTCAGGAGACCAACTGTACCAAATGGACTTTAATGAAATGCTGGATGCGCATAAAGAAAGTAATGCTGAAATAACAATTGCAACCTTACCTGTAAAGGAGAAGGAAGCGACCTCTTTCGGGATTTTAAAAACCGACGAAAACAGCGTTATTACCTCGTTTATTGAAAAACCGGATGCCAGTTTGTTACCTGATTGGACCTCTCAGGTAAGTGATGACATGAAGTCTCAAGGTCGTAACCATTTGGCTTCAATGGGAATTTATATTTTTAACCGTGATTTACTGATTGAGCTCATGAGCAATCCTGATACCAATGATTTTGGTAAGGAAATCATTCCGCAGTCTATTGATAAACACAAAACATTGAGTTATCAATTTGAAGGCTATTGGACTGATATTGGGAACATAGATTCGTTTTTTGAGGCCAATTTAGGCCTAACAGACGAAATTCCTGAATTTGACCTCTTCAACAGCAAAAAACGAATTTATACAAGAGCCCGGATGTTGCCCACCACAAAAATTAGTGGTACCACCTTAAATAGGGCCGTTATTGCTGACGGCTGCATCATTAATGCCGCCAAGATTGAACGTTCTGTAATTGGCATTCGTGCACGCATTGGCCATGACTCTACCATTATAAATACCTATATGATGGGTAGTGATAACTATCAATCTTTGGAAGAAGTGACCTCTACATCAAAAATTCCGATGGGAATAGGGGAGCGTTGCTTTATAAAGAATGCCATCATTGATAAAAATTGCCGTATTGGTAACGATGTCAGAATTAATGGCGATGTGGCCACTAAGGATATTGAAACCGATACCTATGTTATTAGAGATGGAATTGTAGTGATCAGAAAAGGAGCTATCATCCCACATGGCACCGTTATTTAAACGTAGAAACCTTACACCATACTTATACTATTTACATCCGTATATAGGCTTTAAAACGCTCTATTTTTGGAAGTATTGATGGTGATAGCGACATAACACTAAAGACGTTTTGGAGTCTAATCCGGAACGTCTTCGTTTTCTGCGGTATTCGCTTTTTCTTTTTGAATTTTCTCTACATCATAGGGCTTTCCTAAATATACCAATTTCCACCCTTCGGTAAATTCTTCTTCATCATTGTCAATGTTGGTCAGAATATGTAGCTCATTAGATTCATCCTTTAAAAATAGCGGTATAATATCATAATCTCTACCGCTGAGGTCTATCAGGTTTTCATAATGTTTCTTATCAATAATGTCAATTTCATGAACCGCCGGGTACCTTCGCGTTGTCTCCGTAAGTGATATAAAATCATCACGCTGTATAAAAATGTTTTGTTTTGGCTGGTAATTTGGATCATTCAATTCGTCAGATGTGATCAATCTAAATGCACCATTTTCGCCAAATTCACCTTTAAATCTATTGATTGCAAACTGATTGATTTCAGAGTTTCCGGTTAATGCAATTATATAACCTACATCATTCAACTCAATATTATCATCTAAAGAATCAGAATAAATATTGGTATTGATAGCCTCTAAGCCTAGTTCAATAGCCTTGTTGATGTTATTTTGATTATTATCAATTAAAACCACATGGCGGCCGTTTTCTTCTAAGTAATTCCCGATTAATCGAGAGGCTTTGGAAGCGCCAATAATTAAAATACCATTCGATTTTTTCAAAAATACTCCCACCCATTGTGCCACAAAACGTGCGGTGGTGGCATTTAATAACACGGTGCCCAATACAATCATAAAAACCAATGGTGTGATATATTCAGCATCAGGAACCCCATTTTTGGCCAATTTCAAACCAAATAATGACGCAATCCCTGCTGCGACAATTCCGCGAGGACCCACCCAACTTATAAATATCTTTTCATTCAATTTTAGTGGCGAATTTAAGGTGCTTAAAAACACTCCCAATGGTCGTAATACAAATACCACTACGGCAAACAATACCACAGTATTCCAATTAAAAATCAACAGTAAGTCTTCCATGTTGATATTGGCGGCCAGTAAAATAAACAGGATGGACACCAACAACACACTTAAGGATTCTTTAAAGTATAGTAACTCCTTTAAATAAGAAGAATTGGAGTTACCCAATACCATACCCATTACCACTACGGCCAGTAACCCTGATTCATGAGCAAAAGTATCGGCCAATACAAAAACTCCTAATACGCTGGCCAATGCAAAAACATTGAGTAGATAATGCGGAATTAAGCGCTTGTTGATGATAAAATTAAGGCCGTGGGCAAAGGCAAATCCGAAGGTACTTCCAAACAGTACAATCTTGCCAAACTCAATAAAGGCTGTTTTTGTAAACGCACCTCCTGCATCAACACTTATAAATTCAAAAACCAATACCGCTACCAAGGCGCCAATAGGGTCAATAAGAATACCTTCCCACCTTAATACGGCAGATACATCTTGCTTTAATGGAATATTACGTAAAATAGGGGTAATTACGGTAGGCCCCGTTACAATAATCAATGCGGAAAATAAAAAAGACATTTCCCAGCTCAAATAAAATATAAAATGTGCGGCAACAGCGGCACCAAAAAACGTCACAATAGATCCTACAGTAATCAATTTTGAAATAACCGGACCTACATTTTTTATTTCCTTTACACGTAGCGTTAAACCCCCTTCAAATAGAATGATACTAATGGCAAGTGATACAAAGTAAAAAAGGCTTTCGCCTGGAAATAATCCTTTTTCTCCGTTATAAATTGGCTCTATCCATTTAGAGCCATCGCTAGACAGATATTCTGCCGCGACTGGTCCCACTAAAAGTCCAATTAAAATTAATGGTAAAATGGCTGGAATCTTAAATTTCCACGCCACCCATTGTGCCAATATGCCAAGTATAATGATTCCTGCTAATTCAATCATATGGTTTATTTATCCTTATTAACTTCATGTAAAGTGAGTAAAGTTATTTTTTTTGAAGTTAACCCCCATAAAAATTGTCATAAAAATGACATCAGTACTGAATATTAGACGGTTACGGTATCCTGATTTTTAGGCGTCGTTGCCTTTCGACTCAAAAGTGTAGTATAATTTTTTTAAACTTTTTTTCAATAGGGTAAACCGATAAATTCCAATAATAAAAAAAATGGCACTAAATACTAAAGCTAACAAGGCTAGATATTTAAAATCTGGAAAATTCTTTAATTGAAAAAAAGCAATCCCTCCTAAAAGAAGATAAAGGGAAGATCTGATATAAGAAAGTAAGGTACGTTCATTAGCCAAGCGCGTACGTTCAATAGCCAAATAATCTCTAAGAATAATCTCTTGATCTGGTTTAAAATCCCTACCAAACTTTAACAATCTCATTTTTTTGAGGCGTAAAGGCTCTGGAACTATTTTTTTCATAACACTTTTTTATAAAATTAGATTAATTTTAGTTGGTTTCAAATTATCTCCTGATTACTTATCGAAATAAAATGTTAAAATACAGCCAATATCAATGTTCAAAACTCGCAAATTTTAAGTGTTTTAGTAATTTGCGTGTTATTAAAAAAGGCTTAAAACCGAAACTATGAAACTATATCCTATTGAATCTGGAAATTTCAAACTTGATGGAGGTGCCATGTTTGGTGTTGTGCCTAAATCCATTTGGCAACGTACCAACCCTGCTGATGCCAATAACATGATTGATATTGCTGCCCGTTGTTTGTTGATTGAGGATGGCAAGCGTTTGATTTTGGTAGATACCGGAATGGGGAACAAGCAAAATGATAAGTTTTTTGGCTATTATTATTTATGGGGTAATGATTCTATTGATAACTCGTTGAAACAACTTGGATTTCATCGGGATGACATCACGGATGTGTTTATGACCCATTTGCATTTTGACCATTGCGGTGGCAGTATTCAATGGAATAAAGACCGAACTGGATATGAACCGGCTTTTAAAAATGCACAATTTTGGAGCAATACGGAGCACTGGGAGTGGGCAACGCAACCCAACAATCGGGAAAAAGCATCATTTTTAAAAGAAAACATTTTACCAATGCAAGAAAGTGGGCAGCTTAGGTTTACGGAACTGCCAAAAGACAAACTTCTCAAAAATTCTGATCTGGGTTTCGATATCTTTTTTGCTGATGGCCATACGGACAAACAAATGATTCCCCTGATCAAATATCAAGGTAAAACTATCGCTTTTATGGCCGATTTATTACCTACAGTAGGACATTTGCCTTTGCCTTTTGTAATGGGATATGACACACGGCCGCTATTGACTTTAGATGAAAAGGAACAGTTTTTAAACACCGCGGCTGATGAGAACTATTATTTATTTTTAGAACATGATGCCCATAATCAAATTATTACCGTAAAACATACTGAAAAAGGGGTACGATTGCACGAAACCTTTACTACACGAGACATTTTTACAAATTAATACATAGACTTTATGAAATTATTTAAATCATTTGCTATTGCTGCAATTGCCGCAACCACGCTTTATAATTGTAGCTCATCTACAGGTGTCGTGTCTACGCCAGTTGAAAACATAGATACTCTACCCTTAAAAACGTCTGAGTTAACAGAGACTGAAAAGCAACATTGGGCCCATTTAGATCTTAAAAAGGATACCATTCCAGGGATGAGTGTAGATAAAGCTTACGATGAAATTATAAAAAACAGAAAGGGTGCTACCACCATAGTTGCTGTAATTGATTCGGGAATTGATATTGACCATGAAGATTTGCAAGGCGCCATTTGGAAAAATCCTAAAGAAATTCCTGGCAATGGAAAAGATGATGATAATAATGGTTATATAGATGATGTTTACGGCTGGAATTTTTTAGGCGATGCCTACAATGAGCAGTTGGAGTATGTACGTTTACTGGCCAGTGGCAATACCGCCCATCCAAGATATGCTGAAGCAAAAGCAGAACGGCAATCAGAATATGATAAATATGTGGGTATCAAAAGCAATTATGAGCAGTTTTTGCAACAAATTAAAAATGCTGATGATGCTTTAAAAAGAGAAACAAAAAAGGAAAATTACACCCAAGAGGATGTTAATGCCATTACCACTAACAACCAGACCTTACAACAATATGTTGCCGTTGCAAAATATGTTTACAGTTTAGAATTTGACAGTTTAAAAGATGCCATAAAAGAACTTAGTGATGGTTTGGTAGACATTACTGAGCGTTTAAATTACAATCTTAACGTTGATTTTAAAGGGCGCACTACGGGCGATAATCCTGACGATCTGACTCAGAAGTATTATGGCAACAACAACGTTAAACCTATAAAAGCTTCTGAAAGCCATGGGACACACGTTGCTGGTATTATTGCTGCTGTTAGAAATAATGGCAAAGGTGGAAATGGCGTTGCAAATAATGTAAAAATTATGAGCATTAGAGCCGTTCCCAATGGCGATGAGTATGATAAAGATGTGGCATTGGCCATACGATACGCAGCAGATAATGGGGCCAAAGTAATCAATACAAGTTTTGGAAAGTATTACTCACCTCATAGTGACTGGGTAAGGGATGCTATCGTGTATGCAGCGTCTAAAGATGTATTAATTGTAAATGCAGCCGGTAATGAAGGGACTGATTTAGACATAAAAAACGTGTATCCCAATGATGCGGTAGGTACAGGTCCTGAAGTGGCTGATAACTTTATCAGCGTAGGCTCATTAGATCCTAAATACGGATCAGGTTTGGTGTCAGGATTTTCAAATTACGGAAAAATCAATGTCGACATTTTTGCACCTGGCGGCGATATCTACTCCACATTTCCTGACAATACCTATAAAAGCATTGGTGGTACATCTATGGCATCTCCAGGAGTTGCTGGCATTGCAGCCTTAATTCGTTCTCAATATCCAAAATTGTCCGCACCACAGGTAAAGAAAATTATTATGGATTCAGGATTGGCCTTAACTACTAAAGTGATTGTTGGGGGAGATCCATCAAATGTCAAACCATTTGGTGCATTATCAAAATCGCAAAAAATCGCCAATGCTTACAATGCTTTACTATTAGCTGCTGAAGTAGCTAAAAACCTTTAATAAAAAAATATAAAAATGAAATTATTTAGTGCTCTAAGTCTCGGTTTCCTATTGGTAACGTCGTCATTTAATAGTCATGCGCAACAAGACACACATCCTAACCCATATTATTGGCAACAACATGTAGATTATACCATGGCTATTGATATGGATGTGAATACCTACAAATATTCAGGCACGCAAAAACTGGTCTATACCAATAACTCTCCTGATGTTTTAAACAAGGTGTTTTACCATTTGTATCCAAATGCTTTTCAACCGGATAGCGAAATGGATGCACGCTTAAAAAGTATTGCAGATCCTGATGGCCGTATGGTTAATAATTTAGGCACTAAAGCCGAGCCTAATTACGAAAGTAGAATCAGCAAGCTCGACCCTGACGAAATTGGCTATATCAAAGTTACATCCTTACTTCAAGATGGAAAACCTGTAACACATGAAACTCAAGGCACTATTTTAATGGTAACTTTAAATACACCTATACAACCGGGCGAAAAAACAACTTTTGATATGGTTTTTGATGCCCAAGTGCCGCTTCAAATCCGTCGTGCAGGTAGAAACAGTAAAGAAGGCGTCGCACTATCTATGGCGCAATGGTATCCTAAATTAGCTGAATATGATGATGAAGGGTGGCATGCTGACCCTTATATTGCAAGAGAATTTTACGGGGTATGGGGTGATTTTGATGTTAAGATTACCATTGATAAAAATTACATTATAGGTGGTACAGGCTACCTTCAAAACCCTAACGAGATAGGCCATGGCTATGAAACGGGAAAAGTAAAAAAACAGAAAGGCAAGACTTTAACATGGCACTTTAAGGCACCTAATGTGCACGATTTTACTTGGGCTGCTGATCCGGATTATATCCACGATACCCTCCAAATGGAAAATGGACCAACGCTACATTTTTTGTACAAAAGCACTATGCCAGCTGAAAAACTTGAAAATTGGAAAACATTACAACCCATTACGGCGCAATTGATGAATTACTTTAACACGCACATTGGAGAATATCCATATGATCAGTATTCAGTCATTCAAGGTGGTGATGGTGGCATGGAATATGGCATGAGCACGCTTATAGTGGGAGAAGGCTCTTTAAATGGCTTAATCAGTGTTACAGCGCATGAATTGGCGCATAGCTGGTTTCAATTTGTATTAGCTTCTAATGAAAGCAAACATTCTTGGATGGATGAAGGGTTTACCAGTTATATTCAAGATAGAGCCTTGGATGCCATTAGTGGTACCAATAGCGACAATCCGTATGCGGGTTCATACCGATCCTATATTGCCTTGGCAAAGTCAGATAGAGAACAACCACAAACCACCCATTCTGACCGCTATAACTATAACCGTGCCTATTCAATATCGGCTTATAGCAAAGGCACCTTATTTTTATCACAATTGGGGTATATTATTGGTGAAGACAACTTAAATAAAACCATCAAACGATATTATAAAGAATGGGCGTTTAAGCACCCAAAACCTATGGATGTAATTCGTGTGGCTGAAAAGGTATCGGGACTGGAACTCGATTGGTATTTAATGGATTGGACCCAAACCACAAATACTATTGATTATGCCGTTAAGTCAGTCGATTCAGTAGGAGAGAAGACCACTGTAACTTTAGAACGTATTGGATTAATGCCAATGCCTTTAGATATAGAAGTGACCTATGCAGATGGATCAAAAGCCCAATACAATATTCCATTGCGTATGATGCGTGGTGCAAAGCCAGTTGATACTAACACTACAGTATTGACAAATTGGGCTTGGGCACATCCAAATTATACCTTTGAAATTGCAAAACCTAAAAGCGAGATTACCACGATAACTATAGATCCGCGAGAATATATGGCAGATATTAACAGAGACAATAATGTGCTAACCGTAAATTAAGTTACCACTTCAAATCATAAAAACCGCTTTTAATAAAGCGGTTTTTTTATGAATCCTAATTACCTTTGGTGTCCTATGGAGCAGTCGTTTAAAAAAACAGAAAAACTTAAAAGTCAAAAGCTTATTGAAAAGCTTTTTTCTGAAGGGAAGTCGGTAGTGGCATATCCCTTACGATTGGTCTATTTGAAAACTAGTTTTGAAGACGCTGTTTTTGTAAAAGCAGGGGTTTCTGTTAGTAAACGAAATTTCAAAAAAGCTGTTCATAGAAACCGTATCAAGCGCTTACTAAGAGAGGCATATCGGCTTAATAAATCTACTTATTTTAACAACATTCCAGCCCAATATGCGTTTATGATTTTGTACATAGGAAAATCGGAGAGTGATTTCAACACGATTTCAAAAAAAATGAATACCTTATTAGACGCGTTTATAACAAAAGAAATACCCCCTAAATCTTAAATTTTTTGACCCCTATATTATGAAAAAGTTACTGACAAAAAAGATAGTACTTCCTATACTTATCGGTGTTGTGTTCCTTACCGGATCAGCATTTAAGAGTGATTTTTTTGAGATTGCTAAACAAATAGAAATATTCACCACCTTGTTTAAGGAAGTGAACATGAATTATGTGGACGAAACAAATCCTGCCGATTTAATGGATACGGCCATTAAAAGCATGCTTCAGGATTTAGATCCCTATACCAATTTTTACAATGAACAGGATGTAGAAGCTTCGCGAATAAATAATACCGGCGATTATACTGGTATAGGCGCCAGTGTATTGACTTTAAAAGATAAGTTAGTAATCATGGAGCCTTACAAAGGTTTTCCGGCCGATAAAGCAGGTTTAAAGGCTGGCGACGAAATTATAAAAGTGGATGGAACCGTTGTGGCCACTTTTAATGATGATGCAGGTAATTTATTACAAGGTACTGCCGGAACTACAGTGGACGTGACGTACCTGCGTCAAGGCAAGACACAAACTGCTACCATAAAACGGGAAGCTGTAGAAATTCATGCCGTTCCTCACCATTCAATGATAGATGATAAAATTGGTTACATTGTGTTACGTAAATTCACTGAAAAAGCATCGGCTGAAACTATTAATGCAGTGCGTATTTTAAAAAGTCAAGGGGCCAAACAAATTGTTTTGGACTTACGTGGAAATTTAGGCGGATTACTCAATGAAGCTGTGAATGTTACCAACATCTTCGTACCAAAAAATCAATTGGTAGTTACCACAAAATCTAAAGTAGATAAATACAATAAAACCTATTATACCCAGAAAGAAGCAATTGATACAGACATTCCATTAGTAGTGCTTATTGATGGTAGAAGTGCATCAGCAAGTGAAATTGTTGCCGGAGCTTTGCAAGATTTAGATAGAGCTGTGATTGTTGGTGCCAGAAGTTTTGGAAAAGGTTTGGTTCAACGCCCTAAATCTTTGGTGTACGGGACGCAAATGAAAATTACCATCTCACGGTACTATACACCTTCAGGTCGCTGTATACAGTCTTTAGATTATTGGAATAGAGATGATACTGGTAAAGCCACACGCGTTAAAAAGGAAAATTACACCGCCTTTAAAACTAAACGTGGACGAACAGTGTATGATGGTGGTGGCATACAGCCCGATCTAGAGTTAGACATCACTAAATTGAGTCCGATAACCACTGCCATTGTGAATGACCAACTGATTTTTGATTTTGCTACTGATTATTACTACAAACACCAGGTTAGCGATTTAAAGGATTTTAAACTCACCGACGACGATTTTAATGCTTTTAAAGACTTTTTAAAAAGCAAAAATTTTACGTTTGAAACCAAAACGGAAAAGGCATTTGATGATGCTATTGCGGTTGCAAAGGAAGAGGCATTGGACGAGGTTATCGATTCCAATTATACCAATCTCCTTAAATCCTTAAATAGTTACAAAACCAAAGCCATTGATCATAATAAGACCCAACTTATGGGATTGTTGTCTGAAGAAATTGTAAAGCGCTATTTTTATAGAGAAGGTATGTACACCTATTACATTGCCAACAATCCGGAGATAAAAACCGGGACTGAGATTCTAAAAAATCCATCCACCTATCTCAACTATCTAAAATAAAATCCATTTATCGAATAGAAAATTTAGTTGTTAATAAATTGGTTATATTTAGTCCATTAAGTGACTAAGTTATGAAAAACGTATTCCTTATAAGTCTTCTTTTCACCCATTTTTTATGGGCACAGGAAGAATTGAAACATGAAGTGTTTTTTGAAACTGACCAATTTGAAATTACTGAAACTGAGCAAAGTAGACTTTTAGTATTTCTTTCGGCCATTGAAAATATTGATATAGAGAAAATATCCATTTATGGCTTTACAGATGACAGAGGTAGCGCCTCCTACAACCTCGCACTATCTCAAAAAAGAGCCAATTCTATCAAAACCATCTTTTCTAACAATGAAGTGGATGAATCCTTGATAACCAACGTCGATGGAAAAGGAAAAATTCTACTCAAACTGATACAGGAAGAAAATATCAGTAAAATAAGGGGCTTAAACAGAAAAGTAGTCATTATTGTTTCTCCAGTGTTTCCTCCAAAACCAATCGTTGAACCAAAGGTAAAGACAGCTAAAGAAACCTTAGAAGGTGATATTAAAATAGGAGACAACATTGTGTTGGACAATATCCTATTTCAAACCGGCTATAGTTATCTACTTCCAGAATCAATAAAAACCTTAGAGGAAATTTCTAAAGTACTTTTAAAACGAGATGATATTTACTTTACCATACAAGGTCATGTATGCTGCACCCAAAATAGTAGAGATGCTATAGATAGAAAGACGAACAAGCGTAATTTATCATTAGCAAGAGCAAAACACATATATGACTATTTAGTAAAGAAAGGCATTGATTCCAAACGTATGAAATTTGTGGGGATGCGGCGTAAATTTCCATTAGGGGGTGAGGCCAAATATGACCGACGAGTAGAGATCTTAGTGACCTATGTCTCTGAAATTAATTAGTTTTTTAACATTGCAATATGCGGTATTCCATCTTCTAAATAGCCTTCTCCAATAGCTTTAAAACCCAAATTGTTATAAAAGCGCTCCAAATGTGATTGCGCAGAAATTTTAATTTTTGTTTCTCCAAACCACTGTTTAATCGCAGTAATGGATGCCTCCATAATAGCATAGCCGTACTTAAATTGGCGTTCTTCAGCTTTTACCAGCACACGCCCTATACTGGCATGTTCAAAATAATCATCCGGTTTAAAAATTCGTGTATAGGCTACTATTTCCTTGTTCTTAAAACCAAGCACATGCAACGCATTTTGATCTTTATAATCTAAATCTTGATAAACACAATTTTGCTCCACTACAAAAATTTCACTTCGCAATTGTAAAATGGCATACAACTCATCAGTGTGAAGTTCTCTAAACGATTTAGTAGTTATTTCCAACATTGCTTTTTTTATCTAAATTAGTCTTGAACGATGATTTCTTTGGGGTCCTGCTTATTATATTCTGGTTGAATATTGACATGGTTAATCTCAAATTGCTCGTGTAACAAGTTTTCAATATCGTGTAAAATTTGATCAAACTCGGATAAAGAAATATCTTCCTTAAATTCTAAATGCGCTTCCAAATGCAACTCATCATCATTCAAGCCCCAAATATGTACATGATGTAGTCTATTGACTTTAGGAAGTTGGTGCACTGCCCTTACCACATCTTTAATATCTATATGATCTGGTGTAAACAACATTAACATTTTTGACGACTTGATGAGCAAATCAAAACCAACCCAAATTAAATAGAGGGCTATTAAAAATGTCAGTACACTATCTACCCAATACCATTCATAAAACGTCATGAGCAATCCTCCAATCAATACTGCTACACTTGCCAACATATCCGTAAGTAAGTGCAAGTAAGCCGAGCGCATATTAAGATTGTGTTGAGCGTCCTTTTTTAGCAGTATTACGCTAAAACCATTTGCTACAATAGCAATTACTGCCAACCAAATTACCAAAGTGGTTTCAATAGGTTCAGGATGTTGAAAACGCTTAAAAGCTTCAATGATCAATAGAATTGCAATAATCACCAATGTAGAGGCATTGATAAACGCCGCCAAAATTTCAGCCCGTTTATAACCAAATGTTCTATGAAACGAGGCCTTTTGACGGGATAATTTAGAGGCTACGTAAGTAACAATTAATGAAATGACATCACTAAAATTATGCAGCGCATCACTCAGCAAAGCCAAACTCCCAGACACAACGCCACCAATTATTTGTGCGCCGGTAATGAGAATGTTCAGCAAAATAGAAATGACTAGATTTCTATCCTTCTTATAGTGATGTGAATGTTTAAGGCCCATGAATTAATGTGCCACTGGGATCTTTTTTACACGGTTTTCATGACGTCCACCTTCAAATGCAGTCTCAATAAAAGTATCTACCATCTCAATAGCTTGTTGAAGCGCTGTAAAACGCGATGGAATACTTAAAATATTAGCATTATTGTGTTGTCTCGCCAAGGCTACAATTTCCTTATTCCAGCATAGGGCAGAACGCACTCCTTGGTGTTTGTTTGCCGTCATATTTGCACCATTACCGCTGCCGCAAATAATAATTCCGAAATCTACAAGCTTATCTTCAACATCTTGTGCCACCGGATGCACAAAATCTGGATAATCTACACTCTCATTACTGTTAGTACCGTAATTTTTAACCGAGAAATCTTTCTTTTCTAAATGCTTTATAATAGCCTCTTTATACTCAGTACCTGCGTGATCATTACCAATTGAAATTTTCATATGTGTTGTGTTTTATTAAGCGTATAAAGTTACTAAATGCTTGTAAATAATAGGATATAATTATACATCTATATAAAGGACATTGATAGATGTTAACAAGCGTTAAAGTTCTATTCATTACTTGTTGATATCTTGTAACTATTATGTAACATTAATATTTTTATAATTCAGATTTTTTTACAATCAAATCCAGAACCATTAATTCCTAAAATTTAACCCACTTTTTTCTGTCAACTTATCAGTATCAAAACATAGTTCTGTGAACATCCATTTATAATAATATTATCATGAATTTACTATAAACATTGGTTATCAACAGCTGTTAATAAGGTTTTAAATAGTACTTACACTCAACATCTTCCAAGCATATAACCTGTTCATTTCATCCTAACAAAATGTCAATTAGCAACTTTCAAAACAAAACCAAAAAAAGTTATAACGGTTATTAACACCCCATCATAAACATCATTTTTTTTTAAAATTTAAAATAAAAGCTAATTATAATATATACTAATGTGGATAACTGTTTTTAAAGTTTGAATTGACGATATAAAATATTTGGAATGACAGACTTTTCTTAAATTTGATATAAAGGAAACTTAGGTTTAATATATAAATTGTAGTTTTGTAAAAACTTAATTACCAATCTTCTCCTTTAATTGAGTTACAAATAACAGAATTTCGCTTAACTTTAGAAATTCCATATGATTACATTATAAATGACAAAAAAAAGAAGAAAGGGATCATCAAATAAGATTCCTAACCTAACAAATACAATTCTAAGTATTTTAAAAAAAGATAGAAACCAATCCTTTAATTATAAACAAATAGCTGCTAAACTTGACGTCAATGACGCTTCCAGCAGAAATCAAATTATAAAGAAACTTCAAGAATTACTTGCAAAAAAGGAAATTGAAGAAACCGAACGTGGCAAATTTAAAGCCGTTATTAACACTGAATACCATACTGGAATCTTAGACATGGCTTCTAAAGGTTCAGGCTATATTATTAGTCCTGATTTTGAAGAAGATGTTTTTATCTCTTCAAATAATATAAACAAAGCCCTTAATGGCGATGAGGTTGAATTTTACGTCTACAAACGTCGAAACCGAGGTAAGTTTGAAGGAGAGATTACAAACATCATTAAACGTGCTAAAAACGATTATGTAGGGGTTATACAAATTCATGATAACTACGCCTTCGTTGTGGTAAACGGTAACAAAATGTATACAGATATTTTTGTACCCATCAATAAAATCAACAAAGCTGAAGACGGTGATGTTGTATTGGTTTCGTTGGAAAGTTGGGATAAAAATGAAGACTCGCCAAAGGGTACGGTTTTAAAGGTTTTAGGAAAACCTGGAGAGCACAATACTGAAATCCATGCAATTTTAGCAGAATACGGGCTTCCGTATGAATTTCCTCCAGAAGTGGAAGAATATGCCAATAACCTTGATACGTCTATCAACGAAGCCGAAATTGCCAAACGTCGTGATATGAGAAAAACCCTCACCTTTACGATAGATCCAAAAGATGCTAAAGATTTTGATGATGCCTTATCGTTTGAAATTTTGGACAATGGCTTATTTGAAATCGGAATTCATATTGCTGATGTTTCGCATTATGTACAGGAAGGCACCATTTTAGATGATGAAGCTTATGAACGGGCTACGTCAGTATATTTGGTAGATAGGGTAGTACCTATGCTGCCGGAAGTGTTATCCAACAATGCTTGTTCCTTACGTCCTAATGAGGAAAAATATACATTTTCGGCTGTATTTCAAATGAATGACAAAGCGGAGATTAAGTCGCAATGGTTTGGAAGGACAGTAACCTACAGTGATGCTCGTTTTGCCTATGAAGAAGCACAAGCCATCATTGAAACTAAAGGTACACATATCCCTGAAGACATATCAATTACAGGTAAGGCGTATGATACTCCTCAAGAGGTAGCAGATGCTGTGTTAAAAATGGACGATCTGGCCAAGATTATGCGTCGTGAACGTATGAAAGATGGCGCCATTTCTTTTGACAAAGTTGAAGTTAAGTTCAATCTGGACGACCAGGCAAATCCAATTGGTGTGTTCTTCAAAACCAGTCAGGATGCCAATAAATTGATTGAAGAGTTTATGTTGTTGGCCAATAAAAAAGTGGCGGAATATATCGGAAAGCAATCGCCTAAAAAAACGTTTGTATACCGTGTTCATGATGAGCCCGATGCTACAAAATTGGCAACCTTACAGGGTGTAGTTTCTAAATTTGGTTACAAATTAAATTTTAAGGATCGGAATAGTATTTCTGCTTCCTTAAACGGCATGTTAAAAGACGTGCAAGGAAAAGCTGAGCAAAATTTGGTAGATACTTTAACTATTAGAACCATGAGTAAAGCGGAATATACGACGCACAACATTGGTCATTATGGTTTGGCATTTGATTATTACACACATTTTACTTCACCAATTAGACGATATCCGGATGTGATGGTGCACCGTTTGTTGCAACGTTACCTAGATGGCGATAAATCAGCCAACGAAGCCATTTACGAAGAGCGATGCAACCATTCCAGTAACATGGAAAATCTGTCTACAAAAGCAGAACGTGATTCCATTAAATACATGCAAATTAAGTTTATGGAAAACCATAAAAATGAAGAATTTGTCGGCGTCATTTCAGGGGTTACAGATTGGGGAATTTATGTTGAAATTGTTTCCAATAAATGTGAAGGGATGGTCTCTGTAAGAGATATGAATGATGATCATTATCAATTTGATGAATCAGAATACGCTTTGGTTGGTAAAAAATCTGGCGTGAGTTATCAACTTGGTGAAGAAGTTGTGGTTAAGGTCAAAAATACTGACTTGGTTAAAAAACATCTCGATTTTACGTTGGTAGGAAAACCTCAAATCATAGAACTGTAACAATTTTAAAACTGCTTCTACAGATATTATAAATAACAACATATGATTCTTACCACTACCAACGAAATAGAAGGCTTTCGAATTTTGGAATACAAAGGCATCGTCTCTGGAATTTCAGTCAACATGCAAAAAATGAGTATTTCCTTCAATATGGAAAAGTACTATGCAGGAATTTCTGAAACGATGAGCCAGGTTAAGGAGCAAGCATTTCAGGAATTAAAGGACAATGCCAGAAATTTAAATGCAAACGCTATTGTGGGCATTAAAGTAGACATGGAGGTCACCGCCAATAACTACATCGCTGTATCGGTAACCGGTACTGCCGTTTCTGTGGCCTAAATTTTATGTTTTATTTATCAAATGCTATGGTTTGAAACTGCCTTCAAATTCTTAAATTGAAGGTAGATATGTACATTTTAATTTATAAAATATAATAGACTAATTATGAAAATAGTAGTGATGATGATGACCCTTTTATTAGGGGTACAATCTATAGCCCAAGACGGTATAGAAAAAAATATTGGTGATTTTGATGAGCTTAAAGTTTATGATTTAATCAATGTTACTTTGGTAAAATCTAATAAAAATAAAGCCATCATAACAGGAGACCACAAAAGTGATGTAGAGTTAATCAATAAAAATGGAATCTTAAAAATTAAGATGCGTCTCGGCGAAAAGTTTGATGGAAATAAGACAAATGTCACCCTATATTGCAAGGACATTTCCGTTATTGATGTTAATGAAGGTGCCTATGTGAACTCTGAAGACACTTTTAAGCAACATAAAATGGAATTAAGGGCTCAAGAAGGTGGTATTATAAAACTCCACTTAAAAGTAGCGGAAATTGAAGTTAAGGCTGTCACAGGTGGTGAGGTTAAGGTATCAGGGAAGGCTGACAGACAAGATATTTCTATTAACACTGGCGGAATTTTTTCTGGTAAGGACTTAAAGAGTGAAACGAGTTATGTAACCATAAGAGCTGCTGGAGAGGCACATATCAATGCTTCAAAATTGGCAGATGTTAAAATTAGGGCAGGTGGCGATGTATTTATTTACGGAAATCCTGAGAAAGTAAATGAGAGTAAAGTATTGGGTGGACGTATTAAACTTATGGATTAAAGAACTTTCTTTTTTTTAGTTGCTTGATACTGAGTAAACACATGTTATTGATCAGGTTTTAGAAAACCTTGAAGCTACTTAAAAGTGAAATTTTTATGTAGCTTTGTTGAAACCACGTTTTATGTTTGACGACATTTTATCGGCAATTCCGTTTGGATTTATATTGGCTTTTACCATTGGGCCAGTATTTTTCGTGCTTTTGGAAACGGGTGCAACAAAAGGGTTTAAAAGTGCCTTAATCTTCGATTTGGGTGTGATGCTGGCCGATGTATTATTTATTATCGTGGCCTTCTTCAGTACTAATAAATTACTCGATAAAATTAAGGATGATCCTAACTTTCTTGTGTTTGGAGGGGTTATTTTAGTGGTTTATGGTATAATCAGCTTCACAAAAACTTCAAAATCCTTTCGGTCTATAGTCAGGGAATACCATAAAGTAGAGCTTCAAAAAAATTATGGAAAGCTCTTTCTGAAAGGATTTTTATTAAACTTCATTAATATTGGTGTGTTAGTAGGATGGGTAGGGTTTATTATCATTGCCAATTCATTTACAGAAACCAAGGGCGGGGTTATTGTTTTTTTGAGTACCATTTTGATCACGTATTTTATCATCGACATTTTTAAAATTTTGATTGCTAAAAAACTAAAGAATAAACTTACACCACGACTTATTTTTAAGACCAAAAAGATAATTGCTTTGGTCATTTTAGGCTTTGGTGTGTTACTGCTTTCTCAGGCATTCTTCCCAAAGGAAAAGGAATTGCTAAAGGATCGATTGGAACAAATCAACCCTTTTGAAACCGAATAAGTTCTAGGTATACGCAACCATTCGGAAATATTACCATCTTCTTAGAAACCTTACCTTATGAAAAAAGTACTCTTTTTAGTAGTGGTTACATTTTTATGTTCTGCTTGTAGCTCTGATGATGATGCCTTGGAAACAGGCGATTATCTTATTTTCGGTCATTATTATGGCATGTGTGCCGGTGAAGATTGTGTAGAAATATTCAAGCTTACTGACACCAAACTCTACGAAGATACCAATGATAATTATAGTTTGGAGAACTTAAAATTCCGTGAGATGGATCAAGCTACTTTTGAAAAAGTTAAAGATTTACTTACTGCATTACCTGAGGAATTATTTACAGACGATACAACTACTTTTGGTTGTCCTGATTGTGCTGATGGTGGCGGATTGTACATTCAACGCTCTGTAAATGGCACGGTATGTACCTGGAATATTGATCAAATAAAAGAAAATGTTCCTGAATATCTTCATGATTTTATTGATGAAGTAAATGAAAAGATTGGACTGATCAACAATCCCTAGAGTGCAAAATAGCCCAATCCGTGTTACCAGCGTTTAAGATTAAAAATTAGGACCTGGTTTTTGTTGAAAAATATACCTGAGCTTTACACTAAATTATAACGGCCATATATTTCCATTTAACAAACTATTAATGGCAGTATGTTGAATACCATTCGCAATAGGTATTAGTTCTTTGTTCTCAAAAACGAGGGGGTCTTGATTCGCCTTTATACATTTTGAACATTCATGTTGTAGAAGATACAGATTTACGTTAAAGTGAAACAATATTTTATTTTCTTTAAATGAACTAAGAATGTCATTTTTAAGAGGAGTTTATATATTATTACAATTAATCTATGTTTAATGTCGAGGGTCTTGATTCTTAAAGCTCAGTGATCTTGATGCTTCTCCATGCGTCCCGATAGCTATTGGGAGAACCGCTGTAGAAGGTTTTAGGATCTTTAATTAATTTTTTATAAAAATTTTTAAAAAAAAACCCTCAACATCAGTTGAAGGTTTCTTGAGGCATCAGCGTCCCGCTAGTTATCGGGAGAACCGCTGTAGAAGGTTTTAGGTGCTTTAATTAATTTTATATAAAAATTTTAAAAAAAACCCTCAACATCAGTTGAAGGTTTCTTGAGGCATCAGCGTCCCGCTAGTTATCGGGAGAACCGCTGTAGAAGGTTTTAGGATCTTTAATTAATTTTATATAAAAATTTTAAAAAAAAACCCTCAACATCAGTTGAAGGTTTCTTGAGGCATCAGCGTCCCGCTAGTTATCGGGAGAACCGCTGTAGAAGGTTTTAGGTGCTTTAATTAATTTTATATAAAAATTTTAAAAAAAACCCTCAACATCAGTTGAAGGTTTCTTGAGGCATCAGCGTCCCGCTAGTTATCGGGAGAACCGCTGTAGAAGGTTTTAGGATCTTTAATTAATTTTATATAAAAATTTTAAAAAAAAACCCTCAACATTAGTTGAAGGTTTCTTGAGGCATCAGCGTCCCGATAGTTATCGGGAGAACCGCTGTAGAAGGTTTTAGGTGCTTTAATTAATTTTATATAAAAATTTTAAAAAAAAACCCTCAACATTAGTTGAAGGTTTCTTGAGGCATCAAGCGGATTCGAACCGCTGTAGAAGGTTTTGCAGACCTCTGCCTAGCCACTCGGCCATGATGCCAAATTTGGAAGTGCAAATGTAAAAAAAATAAACGTGGTAAGCTATATAGATCTATTTTTTTCGCTTTTCGCTCAATTTAATGGTCACTTTTTCCACATCGCCGCCAATGGGAGGATTCAATTTACTGACTGATACTGTAGCTTTGGTCACTAACTGATCTTCCTTGAAAATGCGGTTTAAAATGCGTTTTGCAACGGTTTCAAGCAAATAGGAAGGCACACGCATTTCTTCTTTTATAATTCTGTTCAGCAATACGTAATCTACGGTATCACTCAATTTATCAGAGTTTGCTGAAGGTTGTAGGTTGGCTTTAATTTTCAAATCCACCCGATAGTCACTACCAATCTTGGTTTCTTCCTGTAAACAACCATGGTGCGCAAACACCCTTATGTTCTCAACTTTTATAACACCCATAATTCCATTTATATGCACAAAAATAAGGCATTTATAGAACTAAAAAAATCCCTAATTTTGCATTAATATTCTCAATGCAGCAATACTTGCCTGCAAGAATAACAAACACGCAAGAATCCTATGTCAGAAGAATCAAAATCGCTCAATTTTTTGGAGCACATTATAGAAGAAGATTTAGCTAATGGAATGTCTAGAAATGACCTCAGGTTCAGGTTTCCCCCAGAACCTAATGGATATTTACACATAGGACATACAAAAGCCATTGGTATTAGTTTTGGTTTGGGTGAAAAGTACAATGCTCCTGTTAATTTGCGTTTTGATGACACCAATCCGGCAAAGGAGGAGCAGGAATATGTTGATGCCATTAAGGAAGATATAGCCTGGTTGGGCTATACTTGGGCGGATGAGTTGTATTCTTCAGATTATTTTCAGCAGTTGTATGATTGGGCTGTTCAAATGATTAAAGAAGGGAAGGCTTATGTTGATTCGCAATCATCTGAAGCTATGGCTGAACAAAAAGGAACACCAACCCAACCAGGTGTAGACGGACCCTTCAGAAATAGAAGTGTTGAGGAAAATCTTGCCTTGTTCGAAAAAATGAAAAATGGCGAATGTGAAGAAGGTTCGCATGTGCTTCGTGCGAAAATTGATATGAAGCATACCAATATGCTTATGCGTGATCCGATTATGTATCGTGTGTTGAAAAAGCACCATCACAGAACGGGCAACGATTGGTGTATTTATCCAATGTATGATTGGACCCATGGCGAAAGTGATTATTTAGAAGGGATATCTCACAGTTTGTGTTCGCTCGAATTTAAGCCTCACAGAGAGCTTTATGACTGGTTCTTGGATCAAGTGGTAGAATCAGATAATATTCGGCCTAAACAGCGCGAATTTGCCCGTTTAAACCTTAGTTATACCATTATGAGCAAACGTAAGTTGCTAAAATTGGTTGAAGAGAAGATTGTATCGGGTTGGGATGATCCGCGTATGCCAACTATTTCTGGGTTGCGTCGTAGAGGTTATACACCAAACGCTATCCGCAAATTTGTGGAAACTGTGGGTGTGGCCAAACGCGATAATGTTATTGATGTGGCCTTATTGGAGTTTTGCATCCGTGAAGATTTGAACAAAACCGCACCTCGAGTGATGGCTGTTTTGGATCCGGTCAAATTGGTAATCACCAATTATCCTGAAGGTAAAGAGGAGTGGTTAGAAGCTGAAAACAATCAGGAAGATGAAAGCCAAGGTTTTAGAAAAG
The DNA here is from genome assembly GCF_004364975.1 of Gelidibacter sediminis. Classification (GTDB taxonomy): domain Bacteria; phylum Bacteroidota; class Bacteroidia; order Flavobacteriales; family Flavobacteriaceae; genus Gelidibacter; species Gelidibacter sediminis. The sequence goes on from NZ_SOBW01000007.1 coordinate 1,067,728, forward strand.
TGCCGTTTTCTAGAGAACTTTACATTGAAAGAGACGATTTTAAAGAAGAGGCAAGTAGTAAATATTTTAGATTAACCCTTGGCAAACAAGTGCGTTTAAAAAATGCTTATATCATTAAAGGTGAGAGCGTAGTTAAAGACGCTGACGGAACTATTACTGAAATTCATTGTACCTACACAGAGGATACGTCTATAAAAGTTAAGGGTACGTTGCATTGGGTGTCTATTAAACATGCTTTAAAAGCAGAGGTTAGAGAATATGATCGTTTGTTTATGGACGCTTCGCCAGATGCCCATCCTGAAAAGGATTTTATGGAATTTCTCAATCCTGAATCCCTAAAAATTATCACCGCTTATGTAGAACCGAGTCTAAAAAACGCAAAAGTTGGAGACCGCTATCAATTTCAACGTCTGGGATACTTTAATGTAGACAAAGATTCAACAGCTGAAAAGTTAGTGTTTAATAAGACTGTTGGCTTACGTGATTCGTGGACTAAAGAAACTAAACAATCCAAAACCAATCATAAGAATGCCCAAGAACAATCCAAGCCAAAAAACAATCAACCACAACGAAAAGCTATTGATATTATTCAGCAATTAGGTAAAAAATACACCAATCTTCCTGAAGAAAAACAGTTAAAAACCAAAGCTGAGATACAAGAACTTGCCAAAAACGTGAGTTATGAAGATTTGCGACCTTGGTTTAATACTGCTGCTAAAAAAGTAGGAACGCGTATTGCCACGATGATCACTTTAAGTGTATTGTTGGGGAAAGGTCTAGAACGTAATGAAGATATTGAGGCCTTTATCGCTTCAGCAATGGAGGATAAGAATGAAGCTTTGGTGGCTGAAGCACAAGCTATATAAAAGCATTTCATATGAAATGGCTATCTCAAGATATAAATAAAAAAACCCTTCAGTTATGAAGGGCTTTTTTTTGATTATTGATTTTTTGAGTCGTTCTCTTTCTTCTTGTTTTTAGCTTCTTTCATGGCCTCGCCAATTTGGTTACTGGCTGTAAAACTAGCTACCATATTGTTCAACATATCACTACCTGCTTGAGGCGAATTTGGTAATAATATCAAGTTACTATTTACGTGTTCTCCAATAGATTGTAACGTATCATAATGTTGTGTGACCACAATTAATGCAGAGGCCTCTTGAGAATTGATTCCTACTTTATTTAGTACTTCTACTGATTCTTCCAAACCGCGTGCAATTTCACGACGCTGATCAGCAATACCTTGTCCTTGTAAACGCTTGCTTTCAGCTTCTGCTTTAGCTCGCTCAACAATTAGAATACGTGCAGCATCACCTTCAAACTGGGCAGCAATCTTTTCGCGCTCAGAGGCATTAATTCTGTTCATGGCTGCTTTTACCTGTGCATCAGGATCAATATCTGTAACTAAAGTTTTAATAATATCGTAACCGTAATCTGACATAGCGTCATTCAACTCTGTTTTAACGGCTATGGCAATATCATCTTTCTTCACAAATACATCATCTAATTTCATCTTCGGAACTTCAGCACGTACCACATCAAACACATAACTTGTTATTTGATCATGCGCATAATCCAATTTGTAAAAGGCGTCATATACTTTTTGCGAAATTACCATAAATTGAACTGATATTTTTAAGCGTACAAACACATCATCTAAAGTTTTGGTTTCTACAATAACATCCAATTGTTGAATTTTAAGACTCATTCTTCCCGCTACACGATCAATTATTGGAATTTTCATTTGTAAACCTGAATGCCGAATACTTTGAAATTTTCCAAAACGCTCAATAATTGCGGCAGATTGTTGTTTTACCGTAAAAAATGAAGAAATAATGATGATAAAAAGAATGACGGCAGTAATGGCAATAGTTATCATAAGGTGGTTTTTAAAAGGTTAGAAAATGAAAAATACTAATTTAAAACTTAATACAGTTGAAACCTGAATTTTCTTCAAATTGGGTACTATGATATTAATTGTTTTTCAGTGAATTAAGGAATTTATTAAAAAAAATATCGAAATTTACACGATAAAATCACTTATTCTATGAAATTCAATCTCGTTATTCTATTAGTCGCACTAAGTATTGCTTCTGTTACAGAAAGTCAGGCACAAAAAACCGTAAGAACAAGAAATACCCTTGGTGTATATGGTGGTTTAACACAATTTGATATTAAAACGGATAATTTTATAACCAAACCGGGACAAGGCTGGATGGTTGGACTTACGGCAGGGGTAGACCTGCCTCATAAATGGTATACCGTGAGTTATAACATACAATTGGCAGAGAATACTGTTGGAATTATGGCCAAACCTACATTGACAAGTCCGTCAGAAGAAATTGATTTTACGATGTTAACAGCACAAGTCGCTTTTTTGGTGCATGTAAAAGTTATTCAGGAATACATAACAATTGATTTAGGTCCGATGATACAATATACGGGCGACTTAGAAGTTAAAAAGGACAGTCAGAAGGATTATATTATTGAAAATTACAACCGGGTCTCCGCTAAAGATCTTTACAAAATTTCTCCTTTTAATGTGAATGGTGCCATCGGTATTTCGGCGGGTTTTCCATCATTTAAGTTACGAGGCCAATATATTTACGGGTTTACCAATATTTTAAATCAGTTAAACGATGAAACGTATGTAGGCGAAACCAATAAGAGCAAATTTAAAGGTAATCAGAGCATGTTTGCTGTAACTGCCATAATCACTTTTTAATCCAATAATAAGCCCAAGTTAAATATAGAAAAGGCTTAGTTTGAATCTTTCAAACTAAGCCTTTTCAGCATAGTATGTAATGATTAAGCGGTCTGTATCAATTTCGTAATACGTTGTGAAGTCTCAGCTTTTCCAATCATAAAAATAATTTCAAAAACATCAGGTCCTTGCATTGCGCCAACCAATGCCAAACGCAACGGTTGCATGACTTTACCAAAGCCAACGCCTTTATCGCCAATCCAAGCTTTTACATCAGCTTGTATATTATCAACCGTAAAATCTGAACTGTGATTGATAACCTGAGCCAATTCAGACATCAGGTCTCGTGTATCATCATTCATGACTTTTTTAAATGCTTTCTCATCATAGCTTTGTGGCGCTTCAAAAAAGAAGGAGGATAGCTCCCAAAAGTCTGAGATAAATGTCGCTCTTTCTTTGATCATCCCAACTACTAAGGCCACATAATTCACGTCAATTGCAGCTAATTGAGGAGTGTTTTTTTTAAAGGTTTCAGCAAGGTCGTCATCATTTTGCATTTGCATGTATTGATGGTTAAACCATTTAATTTTATCCGGATCAAAACGGGCTCCAGCTTTGTGTACGCGTTCCAATTCAAATGCTTCTATTAGTGCCTCCATAGAAAACAGTTCTTGTTCTGTACCAGGGTTCCAACCTAAGAAAGCCAAAAAGTTAACTAAAGCATCATTAAAGTACCCGTCTTCCCTATATCCACGTGAAACATCAACAGTTTTTGGGTCCTGCCATTCTAAGGGAAACACAGGAAATCCTAATTTATCGCCATCACGTTTGCTTAACTTTCCTTTACCGGTCGGTTTTAAAAGTAAAGGCAAATGCGCAAATTGAGGTCTATCCCATCCAAATGCATTATATAATTGGTAATGTAAGGCTAGGGAAGGTAACCATTCTTCACCACGAATAACATGGGTAATTTTCATCAAATGGTCATCTACAATATTTGCCAAATGGTAGGTTGGCATGCCATCACTTTTAAATAAAACTTTATCATCCAAAATGTTCGTGTCAATGCTGATATTACCTCTCACGATATCAGTCAATTGTAAGGTTTGATCTTGTGGCGATTTAAATCGGATGACATAATCTTCACCGTTATCTAATTTCTTTTGTGTTTCTTCGTCAGATAATGAAATAGAATTCAATAACAACCTTCTATTATGCCAGTTGTAAATAAAGGTTTTTCCCTTAGACTCATGATCTTTTCTGTGGTGCTCCAAACTATCAGCAGTGTCAAATGCATAATAAGCATGACCAGAAGCAATCAATTGTTCAGCGTAATCCTTATACAAATGTTTACGTTCACTCTGTCTGTAAGGTCCGAACTTTTCGTTTTTACCTGGGCCTTCATCAAAAGGAATTTGACACCAATTTAAGGCGTCAACAATATACTGTTCAGCACCTTCAACATAACGGTTTTGGTCTGTATCTTCTATTCTTAAAACAAAAGTTCCGTTGTGTTTTTTAGCGAATAAATAATTGAATAAGGCGGTACGTACACCACCAATATGAAGTGGTCCTGTTGGACTGGGTGCAAAACGCACCCTAACGTGATCAGTCATTTTGTTTGATTTAAGACTACAAAGATAGACGTTTCAAATGCAATCCGGAAGTATAGCGAAAGGTTTAGAGGTTCTTATTGATCTAAATCTTAAAACGACTCTACTAAAGAATGTAGGTTAAATTAGGACTTTGATATCTTATAATCCATAAAGAGTTTATCTGGACAAAAGAATGGATCAAACATGTCTTAAATTAACACAAGCTTATCCGTTAAGATAACTTTAGCATAAAATAAAATTGTAATTTAGTAGGTTAGATAGCCTGTCGTTTCAACTTTTTATGACCAATTTCAAAACCATACAACATAAGCTAGAGCAGTTTATCAAACGGTATTATACTAATGCGCTGATAAAGGGAAGCATTTTGTTTTTTGCCATTGGATTGCTTTACTTGCTTATTACATTGTTTATTGAATATATTCTGTGGTTGAACCCCACAGCAAGAACACTGTTGTTTTGGGTGTTTGTAGTGGTTGAAGTTGGGTTGTTTGTACGTTTTATACTTTGGCCAATATCTAAATTATTTAAACTTCAAAAAGGGATCAATTATGATGAGGCTTCCAAAATCATAGGAAGACACTTTCCTGAAGTCAATGATAAGTTATTAAACGTGCTTCAACTGCAAAGAAGTTCTGAACAGTCTGAACTTTTACTGGCAAGTATTGAACAGAAATCGGCCGAATTACAGCCTATCCCTTTTAAACGTGCCATAAATTTCAAAAGAAATATTGATTATTTAAAGTATGCCGCCATCCCAGTTATCATTGTATTGATAACGTTTTTATCCGGCCATTTTAATTTATTTAGTGACAGTTACGAGCGTGTGGTCAATTATAAAACAGCCTATGAGCCACCTGCACCTTTCCAGTTTTTTGTGGTAAATGAGGAGCTAAAGGCTGTCGAACATAAAGATTATAAATTGGTTGTAAAAACTGCAGGATCCATCGTTCCTGAAACGGCCCAAATACATTATGCAGGTGAATCGTACTTTTTAAGACCTACCAATCCCGGTACTTTTGAATATGTTTTTCCTCAACTAAAGGAAGGTTTGACTTTTACACTGTCAGCGAATGAAATCATCTCAAAACCCTATCAATTGAACTTGGTTAAGGTGCCCACTTTGGTCAATTTTGAAATGGTGTTGGACTATCCTGCCTATACCAATAGAGTTGATGAAGTTTTGAAAAGTACTGGCAATACAACTGTACCAGAAGGAACCTATGTAACTTGGAAAATTAAAACGTCCTCTACTGAACACGTTAACTTGTATGCTGCTGATACTGTGCGTTTAGAGCGACATGATTCTGGCCTATTTCAAACTTCCAAACGGTTATTTTCTCGCTTGGATTATACGATTTCTACCAGCAATCAGGAGCTAATGGATTATGAAAATCTTGCTTACAGTATCCAGGTTGTTAAGGATGCTTATCCTGAGCTTAACGTTAAGGTTGAACGGGACTCCATTGATAAAAAATCGCTTTATTTTTATGGACAGGCAAGTGATGATTATGGATTGAGTAAGCTGCAGTTGGTATATTATAGTACTGAAGCAGAGGCCACTAAACAAGTGCAGTCTATACCAATTGGCGATTCAAATTTTACTGAATTTTTTAGTGCGTTCCCAGATAACTTGGCCTTAGATGAGGGCGTAACTTATGAATTGTACTTTCAAGTGTTTGATAATGATGCCATTCATAATTATAAAAGTATAAAGAGCAATGTTTTTACGTATAGAAAACTTACAAAGGATGAAGAAGAACGCAAACAATTAGAAGAACAGCGTGAAACTATAAAAAATTTAGACAATTCCTTTGAGAAATTGAAACTTCAAGATAAGCAATTAGAGGAATTGTCAAAAACACAAAAAGAAAAGCAACAACTTAATTTTAGTGATAAGAAGAAACTTGATAATTTTATTAAGCGTCAGAAGCAGCAAGAAGAAATGATGCAAAACTTCAATGAGCGTTTAAAGGAAAACTTAAATAATTTTCAGGATCAAAACCAAGACCATGACCCTTTTAAGGATGATCTCAAAAAACGTTTGAATGATAATGAAGAACAGCTTAAACAGGATGAAAAACTGTTGGAAGAACTTCAACAGCTTCAAGACAAAATTCAGAAGGAAGAGCTTAGTGAGAAGCTGGAACAACTGGCAAAGCAAAATAAAAATAAACAAAGGAGTCTCCAACAATTATTAGAATTAACCAAGCGGTACTATGTTGCTAAAAAGGCTGAAAAATTACAACAGCAACTTGAGAAATTGGCACATAATCAGGATCAGCTCTCTAAAGCACCTGATGCATCAAACACTAAAGAAAAACAGGAAGAATTAAATAAGGAGTTTGAGGACTTTCAACAGGAATTGGAAGATCTTAAAAAGGAGAACGAGGAGTTAAGGAAACCAATGAATTTGCCGCAAGATGCAGCTGCTGAAGAAGACATTAAAAAAGATCAGCAGGAGGCATCCGATCAATTGGAGAAGAAAGCAGAGGCCGAGGAAAAAAAGAACACCAATGAGGCACAACGAAATAATAAAAATGCTCAAAAAAAGCAACAGGATGCTTCTAAAAAAATGAGACAAATGAGTGCTAAACTCTCCCAATCTATGATGGGTGGAGGTGGAGAGCAGTTACAGGAAGACGCAGCAATGTTGCGGCAAATTTTGGATAATTTGGTGTTGTTTTCGTTCGAGCAGGAAGCCTTGATGGATCAGTTTAAGCGTATCCAGATCAACCATAATCAATATGGTAAATTTTTACGTAAGCAAAGTAGTTTAAGAGAGCATTTTGAACATATTGATGACAGTCTGTTTGCATTATCACTACGTCAGCCAAAATTATCGGAACAGGTTAATAGTAAGATTACAGAAGTGTTTTTTAATATAGATAAATCCATGGGTCAGTTGTCAGAGAATTACCTATATCCCGGGATAGCAACACAACAATATACCATAACGGCAACAAACGATTTGTCTAGTTTTTTAAGCGATATTCTTGATAATATGGAAGCCTCAATGAATTCTGGTCAGGGTGAAGGATCGGGCAGCGGCAAAGGGCAAGGTCAAGGTGGAATGCAATTGCCTGATATTATAATTAGTCAGCAAGAATTAAACAAACAGATGGAACAAGGTCTTAAAGAGTCCAATACAGGGGCTTCTAAAGAGGGAAAAGAGGGACAGGATGGTGAAGGAAACAATGGTAATCAAGGGCAAGGTAGTGGTGGTGAGAATGGCAATGATGGTAAATCTGACGGCAATGGCGATGGCGCGTCTGAACGGATGAATGGAGAGTTGTATCGAATTTATCAGGAGCAACAGAAACTGCGTCTAGCGTTAGAAGACAAATTGAACCAATTGGGAAGGTCAGCCCAGGGATCACAGTTGTTAAGGCAGATGGAACTAATTGAATCTGATTTGATTAATAAAGGTTTTACAAATCAAACTTTACAACGCATGATGAACCTTCAACATCAATTGCTTAAGCTTGATAACGCTACTTTTTTGCAAGGTGAAGAAGAGCGGCGTGAGTCTAATACAAATGACAGACGTTTTGAAAATTCAACGAATAATCTGATACCTAAAGCTAAAGAATATTTTAATACTACTGTAATATTAAACAGGCAAGCTTTACCTTTGCAGCAACATTACAAGCTCAAAGTACAGCAATATTTTAAGAAGGATAATGATTAGCTATAACTACGAAACGGAATTTTTACTAGAAAACGAATCTGTATTTACAGATTGGGTATCTAAGGCTATCAGGGATGAAGGTTTTAAGGAAGGAGACATTAATTATATTTTTTGTGATGATGCGTATCTATTAGAACTGAATGTAGCATATTTGGATCATGATACACTTACAGATATTATTAGTTTTGATTATACCATGGGGAAACAGATAAATGGAGATATTTATATTTCTGTAGAACGGGTTAGGGAAAATGCTTCGGAATATGGTGTAAGTTTTAATAATGAATTAAGCCGTGTAATGATTCATGGTATATTACATTACTGTGGGTACAAGGACAAATCGGAAACGGACGTATCCATGATGCGTTCGAAAGAAAACTACTACATAGCTCAATTGACCTGAATCTCAGGAATTCACCGTATATTTGCAAACTTTATTTTAGGCCTTCAATAATTGGAGAGGTTTTTGGGTCTGTATGAGTATAGGTATATAACATACCTTAAAAACGTGTTCCACGTGGAACATTAAATTTTATAAAAGTGATACACAATGTTTGAGAATGTATATGATGTGATAGTTGTGGGCGGGGGTCATGCAGGCAGTGAGGCCGCTGCTGCTGCTGCCAATATGGGTAGTTCTACGTTATTAATTACCATGAATCTTCAAAACATTGCTCAAATGTCTTGCAATCCGGCCATGGGTGGTATTGCTAAAGGCCAAATTGTGCGTGAAATTGATGCTTTAGGAGGATATAGTGGAATTGTGAGTGATACGTCGGCAATACAGTTTAAAATGCTTAATAAATCTAAAGGTCCGGCCATGTGGAGTCCGCGTGTGCAAAGTGATCGAATGCGTTTCGCTGAAGATTGGAGACTGATGTTAGAAGGGACTCCTAATCTCGATTTTTACCAGGAAATGGTCTCAGGATTGATCGTAGAGAACGATGCGGTTGTTGGCGTTAAGACTTCTTTGGGACTTGAAATTAAGGCAAAAACGGTAGTGCTCACAAACGGAACTTTCTTAAATGGACTTATACATATTGGTGATAAGAACTTTGGTGGTGGACGTTCAGGTGAAAAGGCCGCCACGGGGATTACGGAGCAGTTGGTAGATTTGGGATTTGAATCTGGCAGAATGAAAACTGGTACACCGCCTAGGGTGGATGGTCGATCCTTGGATTATTCTAAAATGGAGGTTCAGCCTGGAGATACCATACCGGAGAAATTTTCATTTTCTGACGTTACCAAACCGTTGACTGTTCAGCGTGATTGCCATATGAGTTATACCAGTCCATTGGTGCATGATTTATTGCGTGAAGGTTTTGATAGATCGCCAATGTTTAACGGTCGTATTCAAAGTACGGGGCCAAGATATTGTCCATCTATTGAAGATAAAATTAATCGATTTGCTTCAAAAGAACGTCATCAATTATTTGTGGAGCCTGAAGGTTGGAATACGGTTGAAGTGTACGTAAATGGTTTTTCCACATCGCTTCCGGAAGACGTTCAGTTTAAAGCCTTACGTTCTGTGGTGGGATTTGAAAAGGTTAAGTTTTTTAGACCTGGCTATGCGATAGAGTATGATTATTTCCCGCCTACCCAATTGAAACATACTTTAGAAACGAAACTGGTAAAAGGTTTGTTTTTTGCTGGTCAAATTAACGGAACGACTGGGTATGAAGAAGCCGCTTCACAAGGTTTAATGGCAGGGATCAATGCCGCCCTTCAAGTACAGGAACGTGAAGAATTCATCTTGAAACGCAACGAAGCATATATTGGGGTGTTGGTAGATGATTTAATTACTAAAGGAACGGAGGAGCCTTATAGAATGTTCACTTCCCGGGCGGAATATCGCACATTGTTACGTCAGGATAACGCTGATTTAAGATTGACTCCTAAAGGATATGAACTTGGTTTGGTAGGAGAGAAGCGTCTAAAGCGAATGGAGGAAAAACATTCCAAAGCCGAAAATTTTGTAGATTTCTTTAGAAATACTAGTGTGTCAGCAGAGGAGATCAACCCTATTTTGGAAGTCAATAATTCTGCCCCTGTGAATCAATCTGGGAAGTTGTTTAAAATTTTTGCAAGGCCTAATATCTCAATGACAGATATTCGGAAAATAGATAGCGTGGAGGCTTATATACAAGAGCATCATCTCGATAAAGAGATTATAGAACAAACAGAAATTCAAGTTAAATATTCTGGTTATATCGATAAGGAAAAGAATAATGCCGATAAATTGAATCGTCTGGAAGATTTAAAAATACCTGCCAATTTTGATTATTCTCAATTGAAGAGTATGAGTATTGAAGCACGTCAAAAATTGGAAAAAATTCAACCTCGAACCATTTCTCAGGCATCTCGTGTAAGTGGTGTTTCTCCAAGTGATGTCTCTGTACTTTTAGTGTACATGGGCAGATAAATTAGAAAATAATTAGAATGTTCCACGTGGAACGTCTGCTTTTTAATTCACTTAATTGAATGAGGAATAAAGTAGAATTCGTAAATTCTTAAACTCTTATTAAAAACGGGTTCACCTATTTTTTTTGTTAGCAATGTAGAATATCACATTAAAATTGACGGGATTAAAAAAGATACGGATTAATTTAGAAGGCCTTATCACTGATTTTTTTTCGTTATGAAATTTGAAGTGTATTTTGATTTGTGCTCATAAGCAATCTTATTTAATAATTTAATCTGAATATTTAAGCGGGATGGATGAGAAGTTTAGCATTGATGTTTAAATTATAGGTATTCATTACCTCTCATTGTAATTGTATTTTATTCTTTATTTTCGTCTCTTCATCAGCTTATAAATACTATAACGTGTCCAATTTAAATCATAAAAAAGTATACATAAAAGTAAAAGATCATTCAGTTTCTGGTGAGAATTTTCAATTGCTATTGAACGAAGATATGGGAATGCTCGAAACATTTCCAAAACCCTCCGAAGATCGGTTACCTGAATATTATAAAAGCGAAGATTATATTTCCCATACCGATGCAAAACGTAATTTATTTGAGAAAGTCTATCACGTTGTGAAAGGGATCGCATTACAGAGAAAGTTAAAACTCATTGAAAGTGTTGTGCCAGAATCAAAATCGTTGCTTGATGTAGGTTGCGGCACTGGAGATTTTTTAAAAGTGGCCTCTAAAGCAGGTTGGAAGGTTTCCGGTATAGAGCCAAATGTACACGCACGATTGATTGCCAATAAAAAAACTGATGAGGCGGTATATGACTCAGAGCATCTCTTTAAATTTGAATCAGAATATTTTGATGTGATCACTTTATGGCATGTCTTGGAACATTTACCCAATTTAGAAGAACACATGGCAGTATTCAACAAACTGTTGAAGAATAATGGTACATTGATAATTGCCGTTCCCAACTATAACAGTTATGATGCAAGCCTATATAAAGAGTTTTGGGCCGCCTATGATGTCCCTAGGCACTTATGGCACTTTAGCCGTAATGCCATTAAAACCTTAGCCACAACTTTTGACTTTCAAGTTGTAAAAACGGTTCCTATGAAATTTGATGCATTCTATGTCAGCTTGCTGTCTGAAAAATATAAAAACGGGTATATGAACTTTTTGTCTGGATTTTGGAATGGTTGGCTCTCTAATTTGAAAGCACGGCAAACCGGAGAGTATTCTTCCTTAATTTATGTCCTTAAGAAGGTTTAAAGCTAATTTAAGGCGATTTTAAGGGTTTTCGGGGGCTTGCCTAAGGCTTGACTATCCAATTTGGTCAATCATCCTTAAATCGCGCCTTGGAAAGTCAATTTTGATTGATATTGCCAATAGTTAATGTCTTTATTATATATAATATCTATATAATATATTTTTATTATTTTCTCATTGACTTTGCTACATTTGCACAAAATTCTAAAAACATAAAAATGAAAAAAGGTTTTATCGCTCTATTAACTTTAGTGATGTTGTCATCATGTCAGGAGCAAACAAAAATTGGATTTGTCGATAATAGCAAATTGATTAATGAGTATCAAAAAAAGAAGGATATCGAAGCGAAGTTTCAAGTTGAAATAGATGCATTCAATAAAAAAGTAGACAGTATTGGTCAATCATTCCAAGCTCAGGCTGCTGAGATGCAAGCTGCCGATCCTAAAATGGTCCAAAAAAGTTCTCAAGAAAAATATCAAGCTCTAGCACAACAATACCAACGTTTCCAACAACAATTTCAAATGGAAGAGCAACAAATTCAATCAAAGAGTCAAGCTCAAATAGATACATTGATTAAAGATGTAAGAGCTTTTGTTAAAAATTATGGCGAAAAGAACGGTTATTCTTATATTCTTGGAAGTAATGAAGCGGGTAGTGTTATGTATGGTGAAGAAAGTAAGGACCTGACTAAAGACATTCTTGAAGCATTAAATGCCGAAGTTAAGAAAGACTAAATATTTACTTTTAATACCAATCAAAAAAAGCCAGTTTTTAACTGGCTTTTTTATGTAATAAACGGGTGAGTTTAATGGATAAATCAGTTAGTATGATTTTAGAATTTCCATTCCGTTCTATATGATAAATTGCATCCTCCAACTCTGTACTGATATCCATAATATTGCCTTCATGGACAAATGGTGCGAAATTTTCCAACTTAAAGTTTTTGGTTTTTGGTTCCATAAAAACTAAAGTCTCGGTGTTATAATTCATCAGTAAGGCCTGCCTGAAAAAATCAAGACAGAATTGTAAAAATTGTTTTTGTGTTTCACGCCCGGTTTTTGCAATCTGTTCGCTCCAGCTTATAAGATCATGAATGGCTGTTTTATTGCCTTTCGCTTTAAAAGCACTTCTAATCCAGAAAACAAACCATTCTTCAAATTGTAAATCTTCAGAATCCTGATACACCAAATCGCAAGCTTTATTATAATTACCATTGGATTGATGTGCTATTTTTGTAGCCGTTGCTTCGTCCAATTGATAATTTTTTTGCAAGGCTTCAATTATTACGGCTTCGGCAAGCGGTGGAAAATGTAACACTTGGCAGCGCGATCTGATGGTATTAATAATGTGATCTTCGTCTTCCGCAATAAGTATAAAAACTGTTTTAGATGGAGGTTCTTCTATTAACTTCAAAAGTTTATTGGCCGCTGATGTGTTCATCTTTTCGGCCATCCAAATCAACATAATTTTATAACCACCTTCATAAGATTTTAGAGATAATGCTTTAACAATGTTTAAAGCCTCATCTACGCCAATTTGGCCTTGCTTGTTGTCAATACCGAGTATACGGTACCAATCAAAAAGATTACCATAAGGTTGCTCTTTCAATAATTGGCGCCATTCTTCCATAAAATGACTTGATACTGGATGTTTCTTGATTTTATCTGTGCTGGCAACGGGAAAGGCAAAATGTAGATCGGGATGTGCAAAATTTTCAAATTTTAAATTGCAACTTTCATTTCCACCCCTGTTTTCTGATTGCTTATTACCGCAAAGGATGTATTGCGCATAGGCTATAGCCATGGCCAAGGTCCCTGACCCTTCTGGGCCCACAAACAATTGCGCATGTGGAATGCGGCCGTTATCCACACTTTGGGTTAAATGACGTTTAAGATGTTCTTGACCTAGTACAGTACTGAATTGCATGGCACAAAACTATGTATTTTTTTCCATTAACACTGCCCATATTTCAATTCCTAAAAATTTGCGTTTTTTATCGTTTTAGAAATGGTTACATTTGTTTCTATTTTATAAAAAGTAAGACCAATGAAAACCTTAGACGATTTCAATTTTAAAGATAAAAAAGCCCTGATTAGAGTAGATTTTAATGTGCCTCTGGATGCACAGTTTAATGTTACAGATGATACCAGAATTGCTGCGGCCAAACCAACAATTATTAAAATTTTGGAAGACGGTGGCAGCTGCATCTTAATGTCTCACTTAGGACGCCCAAAAGGTGTACAGGAAGAATTGTCCTTAAAACATATTCAGAAAAACGTGGAACAAATTATTGGCGTGGAAACCATTTTTGTACCAGATTGTGTTGGTGATGAAGCGCAAAAGGCGTCAAACAATTTAGAACCAGGTAAAATTCTTTTACTTGAAAACTTGAGATTTCACAAAGAAGAAGAAGCTGGCGATAAGGAGTTTGCCGAAAAACTGTCCAAATTGGGAGATATTTACGTGAATGATGCCTTTGGTACGGCACATAGGGCGCATGCCTCAACAGCAATTATTGCACAATTTTTTCCTGAGAAAAAATGTTTTGGCTATTTGTTGGCTCAAGAGATAGAAAGTATCAATAAAGTCATGGAATCTGGCGAAAAGCCGGTATTGGCAGTACTCGGTGGAGCAAAAGTGTCGTCAAAAATTACCATTATTGAAAATATCTTAGACAAAGTCGACCATCTCATAATTGGTGGTGGAATGACGTTTACTTTTATTAAAGCACAAGGTGGTTCAGTTGGCGATTCCATTTGTGAAGATGATAAAATGGAATTGGCTTTGGAAATCTTGAAAAAAGCCAAAGAAAGAAACGTAAAAGTTCATTTACCGGTGGATGTTGTTGCGGCAGATGCTTTTAAAAATGATGCCAATACTCAAATTGTACGTGTAACGAATATCCCAAATGGGTGGCAAGGCTTAGACGCAGGACCCGAAACAATTAAAAACTTCCATGAGGTGGTCATGCAAAGTAAAACCATTTTATGGAATGGGCCTTTAGGCGTTTTTGAAATGGAGAATTTTGCTAATGGTACAATAGAACTCGGTAATTCTATTGCTGAAGCCACTAAGAAGGGCGCATTTTCTCTTGTTGGTGGTGGCGATTCTGTTGCTGCTGTAAAACAATTTGGTTTTGAAGATAAAGTTAGTTACGTGAGTACCGGCGGTGGTGCCATGTTAGAAAGCTTAGAGGGTAAAACACTTCCAGGAATTGCTGCTATACTAGAATAGCACTCATATTCTATCCCCTAAATTGGAATGATGGTATAGATAACACGTTAGTTTTATCCGACGAAACGCATTGATTTGTGTTAAATTGTTGTTTTATACCATCATTTTAAATATTATTGTACGATTTTAATCTACAAATCGTTGATTATTAAAATACCATACTAATGAACCAAAAACTAGTTTCACTAACTTTTGGTGCTTTATGTGTATGTAGTCTTGGTTTTTCTCAAGTTAAGAAACTGAAAAAAGATACTACCCTAGCACCCACTAAAACTGTTTCAGTTCAGGTTGATTCCATTACCGATGGAAAAAATTTGGCAGTGAAGGAGATAAAACCTGTTGCGGACTCATTGAGCGCAACGAAGATCGAAGATTTAGAAATTGCGTCTGAGATTGATCAAAAATGGCTCGATGAACTTTACGGAAATGCCTTGTTTGACAGCATTTATGAATCGGTCACTGATTTAAAATATGATGCTGTGGATTATCCTGAGTTGCCTACTGATACCTTGAAGGCGCGTTTAAAGAAATTAAGTTCCAAAACACCTTTTAATATTGAATATAATACTTCATTAGAAAGTGTTATCAAGTCTTATTTAAAGCATAGAAGACATTCTATGGAGCGCTTAATGTCTTTAAGTGAGTATTATTTCCCTTTATTTGAAAAGGAGCTGGATAATTACAACATTCCATTGGAGATAAAGTATTTGGCAATTGTGGAATCAGCCTTAAAACCCCGTGCCAAATCGCGGGTTGGAGCTACTGGCTTGTGGCAATTTATGTATCCTACCGGTAAGATGTACGGATTGAATGTGAGCAGTTATGTAGATGAACGTAGTGATCCGATAAAATCTACGGAAGCTGCAAGCAAATATTTAGCGAAGCTCTATGAGATTTTTGGCGATTGGGATTTGGCATTAGCTGCTTATAATTCAGGTCCGGGTAATGTAAGTAAGGCCATCCGCCGCTCTGGTGGTTACGAAAATTACTGGAATATTAGACCCCATTTACCCCGCGAAACAGCAGGGTATTTACCAGCATTTCTAGCTACAATGTACATTTTTGAGTATGCTGAAGAGCACGGTTTTAAAAAGCATAAGCCTAATTTTAGATATATGGAAACCGATACTATTCACGTAAAACAGACTATTAGTTTAGATCAGGTTTCTGAGTTGTTAGAGCTGCCAATGGAAGAATTACAATTTTTAAACCCTTCGTATAAACTGGATGTCATTCCTTATGTTGAAGGTGAAAATTACACCCTGAGATTACCAAAACACGCTGTAGGAAGGTTTGTAAATAATGAGGCAAGCATATATGAATTTGTAACTAACGAGTTGAACAAGCGCGAAAAGCCAATTACACAAATTTTGGATGCCAACTCAAAATCAACCTACAAAGTAAGATCTGGAGATAATTTGGGTAAGATTGCAAGACAATATGGTGTCCGGGTTTCTGATTTAAAAGCATGGAACGGATTGCGTAGTAATAATCTCAAAATTGGGCAACGTTTAACAGTCTATAACTCCAAACCATCGGCTTCCGTAATAAAATCTGCGGTTAGTAACTCTACTTCAAAAAGCGTCACTTCAAACGGAGCAAAAACATATAAAGTGAGGTCTGGAGATTCATTATGGAGCATATCTAGAAAATTTCCTGGCGTTTCCATCCAAAATATCAAAGATTGGAACGATATTAGTGGTACAAATTTAAAAGTAGGTACAACACTTAAAATTTCACGTTAAGTGTTTTCAATTTTAAAAACTAAACCATGAAAATCATTTACACTTTTGCTCTCTCTTTATTATTATTGACCTCCTGTAACAATGGTAAAGACCAACGAATTATTTCTGCTTCCAATGGAAATATCAACAATCTTCTGGTTGTTGTAGACAATTTGCTGTGGGATGATAGTGTAGGCGAAACTATTAGAGATGTTGTAGCCGCTCCAGTACCAGCGCTAAATCAAGAAGAACCGTTATTCTCATTAAACCAGATGCCACCTGCAGTATTTGATGGCTTTGCAACAAGAAGTAGAACCATACTCAAAATTGAAAAGGGAGGTCCTGCTGGTGTGGTTATTAAAAATGATGTGTATGCGCGACCACAAACTGTTGTTGTAGTGTCAGGAAAAACAGATCAGGAGATCAAAGATGAGTTAGAATCCAACAGCGATAAAATTATCGCTGCCTTTAAAAAGGAAGAATTAAAGGAAAACCAGCGTCGCATTAAAAAATCCTTAATGGACGACAAACCGCTACAAGAAGCTTTAGGAGTTAAATTAAACTTTCAAACGGCTTATCGAATAGCCAAACAAGACGAAGACTTCTTCTGGATTCGTAAACAAATTCCGACAGGTACAATGGATATCATGATTTATGAAGTACCATTGCACACCATTAAAAAAGGCGACAGCGCAATTATAGACATTGTAAGAATGAGAGACTCAATTGGAAAGGTTCATATTCCTGGACCTGTAGAGGGTTCTTATATGATCACTGAGGATGCTTATACACCATATTTGTCTGAAACAGAATTGGACGGGAAATTTACTTATGAGACCAAAGGTATATGGGATGTGAAAAACGCGTTTATGTCAGGTCCTTTTATCAATTATGCCATTGAGGATAAGGCGAATGATAGATTTCTGGTAATTGAAGGGTATGTCTTTGCACCATCTGTTGAAAAACGAAATAATATTTTTGAAATGGAGGCCATAATCAAATCCGTCAAGATACTATAAGCTAAAAGAGCCAACTTATTAAGTTGGCTCTTTTGTTTTTTCTATAAGCTAAAACCGCTATTAACGATTTTTATCTGCTGTAGTATTTTGTTCATCATCTTCCTTGCTGGCATCTTTAAATTCTTTGATACCGCTTCCCAAGCCTCTCATGAGTTCTGGAATTTTCTTTCCTCCAAACAGCAATAATACCAGTACAACTACAACTACTATTTGCCATACTCCAATTGCTAAAAATATACTTGATGCTATCATAACAGTTAATTTGAATTGCAAATTTAATAATTAAACTTCAATTTAAACGTTAAAAACAAACTTTAGATGAAAGACCTAAAAGTTTGCTTTAATTTTATTTAATTTTGTTGAGCATGACAACTAGAAAAAAAGAGAAGAAATTTGCCAAAAAATTGCTTCATAAGTACCGTTTGGTGGTGCTTAATGAAGATACATTTGAAGAGCGATTCGCAATAAAATTAACACGGCTTAACGTGTTTGTTATTGTGTCATTGTCTACTATTTTGCTAGTAGCGGCCACTATTTTTTTAATAGCCTTTACGCCCTTAAGAGAATTTATTCCTGGATATTCTTCTGCAAAGTTGAAAAAGCAAGCCACTGAGCTTAGTTTTAAGACCGATTCTTTACAACAGATCATCGATTTGAACGACAAGTATTTTACGTCAATTAAACGTGTGTTGACTGGAGATGTTAAAACCGTGGAATTTAATAAGGATTCCATTTTAAATGCCGCTAATGAAGAAATTGCGCAAATAACTGTAAAACCTACTAAACAGGATTCCTTATTGCGCGATAAAGTGGACAAAGAAGATAAGTACAATCTATTTGAATCGGCAATTTACGCCTCCAATTTTGTGTTGTTTCCACCTGTTAACGGGAATATTTCCGAGGGGTATAATGTGAAAGAAAAACATTATGCGGTAGATATTATAGTGGCTAAGAACACGCCAGTTAAGGCAACGGCCGATGGCACTGTGATTTTTGCGGAATGGACTTCAGAAACGGGTTATGTGGTTATTATAGAACACAGTTACGAAATGATTTCTGTATACAAACACAATGCCTCTTTAACCAAAGAGCAAGGTGATATTGTGAAAGCAGGGGAGGTTATCGCAATGGCAGGCAATAGTGGCGAATTTACCACCGGGCCTCATTTGCATTTTGAATTATGGAGTAAAGGTTACCCTATTAACCCCACAAATTTTATCGATTTTAAATGATGTTTTCACTAAAATCTGCACTTGCCAAACCCTTTGCCTATATTATTAAAAAGTCAATTTTAAAATGGGCAAATAACCCTGTGGAAACTCAGCATAAGGTGTTTGAAAATTTGATTGCTGAAGCTAAGCACACACAGTTTGGCAAAGACCATGATTTTTCAAACATTAAAACACATGCTGATTTTGTTAGTCGTGTTCCAGTGCGCGATTACGAAGATTTAAAACCCTATGTAGAGCGTGTGGTTGCAGGAGAACCCGATGTGCTATGGAAAGGCAAACCCATTTATTTTGCAAAAACCTCAGGTACAACCTCTGGTGCCAAATACATTCCCATCACTAAAGAGAGTATGCCAACGCATATTGAGGCCGCCAGAAATGCAATTCTCATGTACATTGCAGAAACAGGTAATGCTAATTTTGTAGATGGGAAGATGATATTTCTACAAGGGAGTCCTATTTTACATGAAAAGAACGGAATACAATTAGGACGCTTATCAGGGATCGTGGCGCATTTTGTTCCTAAATACCTTCAAAAAAACAGAATGCCGTCTTGGGAAACCAATTGTATTGAAGATTGGGAGACTAAAGTAGACGCCATCGTTGAAGAGACATTACCTGAAAATATGACGGTTATTTCTGGAATTCCTTCTTGGGTTCAAATGTATTTTGAAAAGATTCAGCAAAAAACTGGCAAAAAAGTAGGGGAGGTGTTTCAGAATTTTAATCTCTTTATTTTTGGAGGTGTTAATTATGAACCTTATCGTGCAAAATTTGAAAGTCTTATAGGACGGAAAGTTGATAGTATAGAACTTTATCCAGCTAGCGAAGGTTTTTTTGCCTATCAAGATCAACAGAAGGAAAAAGGAATGCTCCTGCAATTAAATTCAGGTATGTTCTACGAGTTTATAAAGGCCGATGAATTTTTTAATGAACAACCCACACGAATCACCATCAAAGATGTAAAATTGCATACCAATTATGTGATGATTATCTCTTCTACAGCGGGACTTTGGGCGTATAATATTGGGGATACTGTTCAATTTACATCCTTGGCGCCTTATCGTGTAATTGTTTCTGGGCGCATTAAGCATTTTATTTCTGCTTTTGGTGAACATGTGATTGGTAAAGAAGTGGAACAGGCCTTAAAGGAAGCGGTTGAGGGCTCTTCCGTTCAAGTTTCAGAATTTACGGTGGCACCCCAAATCAATCCAACAAAAGGTTTGCCATATCACGAATGGTTTATTGAATTTGAGAATGAACCTCAGGACCTTGGTATCTTGGCTGCCAAAATTGAAACCGCATTACAAGCCCAAAATAGCTATTATGTAGATTTGATCGTGGGTAAAGTACTTCAACCACTAAAAATAACCGTGGTTAAGAAAAATGGTTTTCAGGAATACATGAAATCTTTAGGGAAATTGGGAGGTCAAAATAAGATTCCAAGATTGGCCAATGACCGTAAAATTGCAGATGCGTTGACCAAAAATAATTTAACTAATTAATTCTATCTTTACCAGCTAAATAGTCACTATGAGTAATAAAAAACACCATGCCAGAACGCGAGCTCAAGAGAGTTCAAATGCAATTGAAAGAATGTATATTACGATGCGCCATTTGTTTAATCGTGGATTTTACAAACCCATGGGCATTTCTGGCGAGACACTTCGCGAATCCTTATTGTTATTAAGACCAGAAATTTATGGATCTATTGGCGAAGAAAAGGCTGAATTGGAAGGCTTATTGTATGTTGTGGATCGTCTTCCTTATGGTATTGAAGAGTGTACCTTTATTAATCTTACAAGTGATGAAGGATATACAAACTCTCATTTTAAGGCTATAATTCCTCCAAAAAGAAGACGCAATTGCTTTAGAATTGACGATGAGCAGATGAATATCGAAATTACTCGTGGCCGCTCTGAAATCTATGATATCTTAACCCACCTCACATTTATGTTTGTCGAGTCTCACAAAATTAGTAAACGAGTACTTGTAGATGAGCAGGGCACAACAACTAGAGATTGGATTAAGTTAGAAAAAGCTGTGCTCTCTAATGAAGAGTTGACACAAGAGGCAAGAGAAATTGCCATCACCCATACCGCTAACATTTTAGGCCGTACCTTTAATGAGTTGACTGAAATGTACAGTGCCTTTGCACTCCCAAATCAACCAGAACGATTACTACATCTGGTATATTGGCTTGGAAAATTGGCTATTGAAGAGGTTGTAAACAACAACAAACGCACAGTTACATTCAGTCCTGTGTTAAGAGAGCGTTTAGGACATCATATTCATGGCGAAATTTGGGCAAACACCATAAAGGAGGCGTTGTTGAAAAATGGACTTATAGAGCGCCCTATTCATGTTATTAGTGCCAACATGCATAGTGTCATGAATTCATTGTTTGCGCCGCAAGCGCTCAAATCGTTGGCTTCTAAAAAGAATATTTTTGAAGTTTACGAGGCCTTGAGCCAAAAAGAAAATCAGGAATTGCGCAATAAAGTAACCAAAGAAGCTTTGCAACGCGGCATGATTTATATTCCGGATACTTCAGGTACCAACATTGACGTACAAATTTTTGACACCGCGAAAATTGATTTTATAAAAACAGATTTGGAAGGTGTAAGAATGCTTGACGATTCTGAAAAACCAGTCCTTTTTGTGATGGATTATGCCTTTGGAGAACAAGCCTATGAAACTATTGATGAGTTGTTAAAACCCATTAAGGTAAATGATAAACAGATCCTGCTCAATGTAGACTCTATTTCTATCATGGGGAAAGCTGGAATTTTAGAAGGTGGAAAAGGCGATATCATGATCCCGTCAGCCCACATATTTGAAGGAACCGCTGATAATTACCCCCTACAGAATGAACTTTCAAAAGCTGATTTTGACGGTCACGATATTGACGTTTATGAGGGGTCTATGATTACTGTATTAGGCACTTCCCTTCAAAATAAGGAGATTCTAAAATTCTTTTTTAACTCCACGTGGAATGTAATTGGATTAGAAATGGAAGGCGCGCATTACCAAAAAGCCATTCAGGCAGCTTCAAAGGTCAGGGGAAGTATCAATCCTGATGTTAAAGTGCGCTATGCGTATTATGCCAGTGATAATCCCTTAGAAACAGGAAGCACATTAGCTTCAGGTGGTTTAGGGACTTCAGGTGTAAAACCTACCTATTTAATCACAAGAAAGATATTGCAACAAATATTTAGTTAACAGATACTTATGAATGAAGATTTGAAAAAAAATCAACCGTCCAATGATGAGGTTGATCTGGGACAATTATTCAATGCTATCGGAAGGTTGTTTGAGCGCCTATTCGCGTTTATTACTGCTATTTTTACACTGCTCTTTGGGTTTTTCATCTTCATTTTAAAATCGATTTTTGATAATATTAAACTGATAGCTACCGTTGTTAGTGTTGCTTTTGTTTTGGGATTTGCAATAGATAAGATCAAACCGGAGGTTTATGCCTCCAACATGTTGGTCAGACCTTATTTTGATAGTAAATTTCACTTAATCAACAACATTCATTATTATAATTCCTTGGTATCTAATGGTGATATAAAAGCTCTGTCCAATATATTTAACATAGGAAGTACTGAAGCGGCAGAATTGAAAGGCTTTGATATTAATTTAGGACCTGAAAATGATAATGATAGAACTTTAGCGTATTATGAATTTTTAAAATCTATAGATTCCTTAAGTGCGGAAACGTATCGCTATACCGATTTTATTAAAAACAGAGATATCTACTCGGGAAAACTCTTTGAAATTACTGTAAAATCTACAAAAAGTGATATTTTTAAAAGTTTAGAGTATGGCTTAAACAATGCATTGTGGAATCCACATTCTGAACGCTTAAAGCAGAAAAAAGACACGATGTTTGCTATACAAACCTCAAACATCAAATCCTCATTAGCTACCGTAGATTCGTTAAAACAGGTATTTATATCGGTTTTACAGCAGGAATCTGATAAAGGCACCACTACTATCAGTTTTGGAAAAGACTTTGCGTTAGAAGCGGAAAACAGCTCAAAGTCTAGAGAACTGGAGCTGCTTAATAGAGAAATTGAATTGCGAAATAAACTTGCTGAGTTAGAAGAATTGAAGATAGAGGAGGATACGCTTTTTGATGTGGTTTCAAGCTTTCAAAATGTAGGCAGTAAATCTTCTGAACTTCTTGACAAATTCGCTTATTTACTGCCTTTGACAGCACTTTTTATTTTAATCATTGTGTTTATAATTAACAGAACTGTGAGTTTTGTGAGATCTTACGAAGGTTAAGGAATAGGTTATACATCAGGGGTTTTATCTTATAAAATTAATACATACATTTTGAACATAGAGAAAACACGCTTTAAGGGCTGCTACATCATAAAGCCAAGGATATTTACAGACGAAAGAGGTAGTTTTTTTGAGAGTTTTAATAAAAAGCAATTTCAAGAACAAACGGGCCTCGAAACGCTGTTTGTACAAGATAATCAGTCGGTTTCCCAAAAAGGAGTGCTCAGAGGTTTACATTTTCAAACAGGCGATTTTGCGCAGGCTAAATTAGTGAGAGTTATTAAGGGAAGTGTTTTAGATGTGGCGGTCGATATTCGGCCTGAATCCGAAACCTTTGGACAACATTATTCCATAATCTTGAGCGCGCAAAACAATACGCAATTGTTTATTCCACAAGGATTTGCTCACGGATTCCTCGTCTTGGAAGACGACACCATTTTCTCTTACAAATGTGATAATTATTATAACAAAGCCTCTGAAGGTGGAATTATTTATAATGATAAAACACTAAATATTGATTGGCAAGATTCAGGATTAGAATTGATTATTTCTGAGAAAGATCAAGAACTTCCAACCTTTGACACCCTTTACAAGTGAAAACAAATATTCTTGTTACCGGTAGTAATGGACAATTGGGCTCTTCAATTCGCTCTATTGCGGACCAATACCCAAATCTTAATTTCATTTTTGTTGATAGAACAGTTGTGGACATTACCAATAGGACAAGCGTATTAGCGTTTTTTGAGAGAAACTTTATCCATTGGTGTATTAACTGTGCGGCATATACTGCGGTTGATAAAGCTGAAGAGGAGGAAGACATAGCGCATAGTGTCAACGTGATTGGAGTTAAATATTTAGCTCAGGCCTGCAATGATTACAAGGTGAAACTCATCCATATCTCCACTGATTTTGTATTTGATGGTACAGGACATACGCCTTATACGGAAACGGATGAGACCCAACCAATAAATGTTTATGGACAGACAAAATTGGAAGGTGAAGTTGCCATTGCTTCTATTTTAGAACAACACTTTGTATTAAGGACGTCATGGCTTTATAGTGAATTTGGAAATAATTTTATGCGCACCATGCTAAGATTATCCAAGGAAAAAGAAGAACTTAAGATTGTCAATGATCAAATTGGCACGCCAACCTATGCTGGAGATTTGGCAATATTTATAGTTAAATTAATTGAACTGGATTCTCATCACTATGGCATCTATCATTACAGCAATGCCGGTGTGGCAAGTTGGTATGATTTTGCAAAAGCCATATTTGATTTGAATCAGATTTCCATAAGTGTCATCCCAATACCCTCCACAGATTTCCCCACGCCTGCCATCAGGCCAAAGTATAGTGTGCTTGATAAAACAAAGGTAAGTCTAGAATTTAATATTGAAATTCCGCAGTGGCGACATAGTTTAGAGAAGGCCCTAAACGCGTTTAATAAGCTCGTACCTTAGTAAAAATCTTCTTTGCCGTAGAAATCTTATCCGCATTTTTGTATTTTCCCAAAGCCATATCTCTTACATTTACGTAATGAAAACTCTTGTTCTAATTTTTTCGATATTTTTGGTTTTATCGTGTAAAAACGGGAATAATACCGACATAAAGTCCATTGATAGTCCCATTAAAACTGTTGTAAAAGATGATATTCTAAACATCACCTTACATTTCAAAACATCAGAGGATGATACATTCGAACTCTTTTTTGTTGACGATCATCCTGACACATCGTTTAGTGAATCTAAAAAATTAGTAAGGAATATTAAGGGCAGTGATACTTATCAAGTGGTCACCTTTTCACTACCTGAACAGGTTTTTCCTTATCATTTGAGATTGGATATTGGCGATAATAGCATTCAGCAAGAAACACCTGTAGAAATTAAATCCATACGTTTTCAATTAAACGCCAATACATTTGAGATTGACGGTGCCATAATGGACAGTTTTTTTCAGCCCAATGCGTTTTTGGAACCTTCTTACAATGGGTATTTGAGGCAGATTAGAGATGGAAAATATGATCCTTTTTTAGTGGCAAAACCCATTCTCATCAAAAAAATGGAGTTAGAACTTTAAAGTGTATAAAATTATAACTCTGTGAGTATAAAAAAGAATTTCATTTATAATGCACTATTAGGACTCACTAATATTTTGGTGCCCATAGTCACGTTTCCGTATGTGGCCAGAGTACTTGGACCTGATGGCATCGGAATTACAAGTTTTGCCATTTCCCTGTCCGTTACATTTATTGTTTTGGGTTCTTTGGGCATCCCTATATATGGAATTAGAGAAATCGCTAAAGCTAAGGGAAATGACCAAAAACTGTCCAAAACCTTTTCTGAACTGGTATCAATCCACTTTATTTGGTCCTTAATAGTAATTCTACTATTTGCCTTATGGCTGTTTTTTTCAAATACGTATACTGACGAGACGGCAATCAAGTATCTGTCATTTTTGCACATTTTGAGTAGTGTAGGGTTGATCAATTGGTTTTATCAAGGGATTGAGAAGTATAAATTTATTTCTATCCTAAATCTCATTTCTAAAATCTTAACGATTGGATTACTGTTCGTCCTCATTAAACAACCAGAAGACTATTGGCTGTATTATTTTATTATTGTGTTGTCTAATGCCCTATCAGCCATAATTAGTGTGGTTTATAGTGTAAAACACGTTAAATTCACGATTGTTGGCTTAAATTTTAGAAAGCATTTAAAACCGATTCTCATCTTATTCAGTACCCAACTCGCCATTAGTATTTATGTGAATATGGACGTGATTATGCTGAAGTATTTTTCTGTGGTAGCACAGGTTGGATATTACGCCGCAGCAATAAAGATTGTAAAAATTCTATTGGTAGGGATTACCTCGTTGGGGGTTGTCTTAATTCCAAAAATTGCCACCTATATTCAAGAGAAGAAGCCTGAGGAAGTAAAATCGCTGATTGAAAAATCGATAAATTTTGTCGTGCTGCTCTCATTTCCGACAATTGCTATGGTTGTGTTAACTTCAAAAAACCTCATTGATCTTTTTGCTGGAAACGCATTTATGGAAGCTGCTATTTTGGTCAAGTTATTAGCGCCCTTAATTCTTATTATTGGATTGACCAACATTTTTGCATTGCAGATTTTAGTGCCATCCAATAAAGAAAAAGATTATATGAAAGCTGTTTTGGTGGCTCTGGTCATTAACATTGTACTAAACAGCATGCTCATTCCGATATTACAGTCTAAAGGCGCGGTGATAGCAACAGTTGTTACGGAACTCACAGGTTTGATTCTCACATTTTATTACAGTAGAAAATTGGTTCGGTTTTCATTAAACTTAAAGTTGATTTTAAAATATCTCCTCATTTCGCTGCTATTTGTCCCGTTGAGTTTCTTGATTTCTATGGTATTTAAACAGGATGTGATGTTTCTAATTACCTTCTTAACCAGTGCGATTATGCTATATGGCTTAGTACTTCTTTTTCTAAAAGATGCGTTTTTTATGGATCATATTCTTAAGCCACTACGGAATGGAACTAGAAATCTCTTAAAACTATGAAGTACGCAGCGGTCATAGTCACCTATGGAGATAGGATCAGCTATCTTAGGCAAGTGATAAATGCTTTACTTGAGGAGCATTTAGAGGCTATTGTCATCGTTTCAAATGGAAGTGAAGACAATTCCTTGGCCGAAATAAAGAGATTGACCGAGAGTCATGGTATAATCTCACTAATCGATTTAGAGACCAATACAGGCTCCGCAAATGCCTTTAGAAAAGGGATTGACAGCGCGTTACACCATGGAGCCGATTATATTTGGCTATTGGATGATGATACCCAACCTAAACCGGGGGCTCTTAAGGCATTGGTTAAATATTGGAACCTGACAAATCCCAATAACTCAAAATTATTGGCGCTATTGTCTTCCAGATCAGATAGAAAGATTTATAAAGAGGCCATTCAAAGCCAAAGTCCATATGCCATTCTTGGCCCTAATAATTCATTTTTAGGGTTTGATTTGTATCAGAAGGTTAAGAGCTTAATTGTGAAGTCTAGAGCAGAATATAATACTGACATCACATTTGGTCAAGTTGCGGTTGCACCTTACGGAGGGCTGTTTTTTCATAGAAATGTAATTGAAGCCATTGGCCTTCCAGATACTGACTTCTTTTTATATGCTGATGATCATGAGTTCTCCTATAGAATTACGCAGCAACATGGTGAAATTATTTTGGTCTTAAAAAGTGAGTTGGTAGACCTTGAAACATCATTTCATTTACGACCATCTAAAAATATTCTAAGCACACGGTATTTTGCAACCAATTCTAAAGAGGCAATTTACTATTCGGTTAGAAATAATGTGTATTTTGAACGCCAATTCATAGATAACAGGGTGCGCTATAGCTTAAATAAGTTTGTGTACCTGAGTATGCTGTTTGCTGTCATGCTTTTACATCCAAATCAGTTTTGGAAATTTAAAGTCATTTTAAAGGCGATAGGCCATTCAAAGAAATTTAAAAATCATGATTAAAATAAAAAAGCTGTATGCTCTTTCTTTTATTTTTATCATCCTCGCGTGCTTCGTGTTTGGGGGTTTTATCCAATTCTTTATTGGTATTCCCAACACCGTGTTTTCTTATAGCATTACGGCCTTATTATTGGCGTTCTATGCGCTTTACGTTCTAGTAAAACAGAAAGTGTTTTTTGACCGTGTTGTCCTATTGTTTTCCCTTTTCTTTCTGGTGATTGTGATCAGCACCATAGCAAATCAAACCCCAATCTTAAAAACCTTAATCTATTTCATTTTTGTGCTATTGCCTTTAGGATGTTATCTTTTTTTTAAAGTGAATCAGAAGGAAGGTTACATTTCTCAAGTGACCATAAGTAGAGTTTACGTGTGGATTGCCTGTTTACAATTACCAGTGATCCTGATTCAATATTTCGGTTATGATTTTTTAATAGAATTCAATAGAAGCAATCAATCGGTGGCCAATTTTGACTTTATGTTTGGGACGTTCTTTTTGAAGGCTGATCATGCCATGGGGTTCTTTTTGTTGTTTACAATTTTTAATCTGATAGAAAACAATAAACAAAATCAAATTACCCAATATTCTAATGCATTATATGGGTACCTAGGACTAACTATTTTTATTTCTGAATCTAATATCTCGAAGTTGATATTGGGTGTTTTTATTCTCTATATCATTTATAAAGCATTTCCTAGAAAAGTTAAATTATTTGGTATTTTGGCCATAGTCCTTTTGGCTCCATTGGTCTACGCCCAAATTACTAAAATACCGGCAGTTGATAAGGAAATTCAATTTATGAAAGCCGAATATAATGTTGAAAAATCCTATCGCAATTACGAGAATGGGATTGCTAAGCGAGCGCAAGTAATCATCACGTATGCCAACAAGATTCCACTAAAAATTATTGGAGACGGACCCTATTCCTATTACAATATTTTAAAGGGGGAGTTCACCAAAACCAAACATTTTTCTCAAGTTATATGGACCTATGCTGATCTTGGGCTTTTCGGTGTAATCATTTTTGTGATGCTTTTGTATGCGCTAGTTAAAAGTCTTGCGTTGAATGGGTACATTAGTGTGTTTGTATTTTCAATCATTCTAATCTTTTCGTTCATGACCACTGTTTTTTCTGATTTAGGGATTATGATTACCTTAACAAGCTTACTTCAAAAAAGAAACAGTCACGCATGAATCTACTCGTCGTTCCCTTTCACGATTGGAGAAAAATTAGCCAAGAAGGCTTTAGAACTCGGGATGCACACTTTATTGAAGCATTTAAAAAGAAGTCTTCTATAACACAAATTATAATCAATAGACCCACTACAGTTCTTGAAATATTTCTAAAAAGAATGGGTCAACCAATCCAGGGAGCAGTCATTCATTCTCAAAATAATTTCAAACTGTACCAAATTGAACCCCAAGTTTATGTAATTGACTATGTCTCTGGAGATGTATTTGGACAAATCTTTAAGGGTCATGCCTGGTTTATTCAGCACTATGAGAATCCCAGGTATACAGCATTTATTAAAGAGTGCTTATTAAAACTAAAAGTGGAGGAGTATCACCTCCTAAATCAAAACATTTTTGCTGCAAAGCTCTCTAAAAATTTGAAACCTATAACTTCTATTTTTGATGCATGGGATAATTTCACAAAATTTGAAGTTTATAAAAAGTATCATAAAAACATATTAGAAGCTTACGCTGAATATGCGCGTATCTGCGATTTTTGGATAACCAATTCCAAGGATAATACGGAATCTTTCTCCATTCAATTTAAGCCTAAGAATATATTCCTGATTAAAAATGGCGTTGAGGTATCCCGGTTTACAAAGGAGAAGACTTTTACAATCCCTGACGATATCAAAGATATTCCACGACCAATTATTGGTTTTGGAGGTAAAATTAGCCATTTGATTGATGTAGATTTGCTTAATCGGACAATGGAAAAAACTCCAAATGTGTCGTTTGTATTTGTGGGTCAAATTTTGGACAAGGCAATATATAAGTCCATCAATAAGGTAGAGAATTTCTATTATGTGGGTGATAAACATTATGATGACTACCCCAATTACGTGAAAAGTTTTGACGTTGGAATTGTGCCTTATGTGATTGATAAAAACAAAACTTCGGGGGCAAATACCATCAAGGTATATGAGTATTTGGCTGCCAATAAAAAAGTGGTTGGTACACATGGTAATGGTTTAGAAGATTTGCAAGATTATGTATACATCGTCAGCACTGCGGATGAATTTTCCGAAGAACTAAACAAGGCAAATAATGAAAAACTTAGCCTTAACTTCGAGGAGCATACATGGGATTCGAAAGTAACGGAACTTCTAAAACTTATCCAAAGTGCTTAACGTTTTAAAACTTCATAACAGGGAGAAGATCCAAACAGTACTGCTGTGTGGTATCGCCGCCATGTTGCTTTTTAAAAATTACAGCAATGTTGTCATCGTTATGGCTGCTGTCTACAATATTATATGTTTTAACCGAAAGAATTTTTACAAACTCAAATCCTACGCTTTTATATTTCCTAGTGTATTCTTGTTGGTTGCTGTGATCAGCAGTTTTTTCAGTAAAAATATGGATGAGGGTTTCAATTCAATTCAATTGTATCTGCTACCAATGTTGATAGGCATAAGTATCCTTAATTCGAAGATCGATAGATTACTAATTATAAAAGTTTGTCAAAGTTTTTTCTTGGCGTCTGTAGTGAGTGCAACAATCCTCATTAGCTATGCCAGCTATAAAATTATTGGAGAGTCGGACATTCAGGATATTATATTTCATGGGTTTACGGCATTCTATGATCAGCATCCGGTGTATTACGCGGTGCTACTATCGCTAGCCTTATTTTATGCGAGCACCTCTAAATCTTCCCAACTTAATAAATATTTAAAGAGGGTAGGTGCCGTAATTTTGATCATCGCATTGATTCTTTGCGCCTCTAAAATTGTATTGGTTGTCAACGCCATTGCCTATTTGTACCTCCTTGGTGTTGAAATAAAAGCCAATCGGCAGAACATAATTTATCTCTTCGGATTTATAGCTGTGGTTACAATTATATATCATATTCCCTTTGTTAAAGAGCGGTTTGTTGATGGGTTAAAGATGGAGAAAACAACTCTAGAGTTTCAGCCTACCAATAATTTCAGAGATAAGAAGCTGTTTACTTATACTGAGAAACAAAAGATAAGTGATTTGGAATTGCGCTATATTTTATGGCATATTGGTGTGTACCACCTTATTGAAGATGGGAAATTACTAACTGGGTATGGGCAGGGTGACGTGCAGGATTATCTCGATTATTATTACTATTCCTACAATCTTGCACCTAATTGGAATGAAGGTAGAAATATTCATAACCAATACTTACATGTTTGGGTAACTTATGGTCTGTTAATGTTTTTACTGTTTATAGGGTATATGATCTATAGCCTTAGAGCTGCTATAATAAGTAAGGACCGCTTGCATCTTTTTTTTATAGGGGTATTGTCTATTGTTTTTATATTTGAAGTGATGTTGGTAAGAAACTTGGGTATTAATTTGTTTTATTTTTTCAACACACTTTTTTTAATTAAAACTATTTACTTTGAAGATAGCCATCCTAGGAACCAGAGGCATACCCAACAACCACGGGGGATTTGAACAATTTGCAGAACATCTTTCGGTTTACTTAGTACAACATGGTCATGAGGTCATTGTATATAATTCCCATCATCATCCCTATCAAAAGGACACCTTTAATGGGGTTAACCTGATACATTGTTATGATCCAGAAACTAGCATTGGAACGGTGGGTCAGTTTTTCTATGATTTTAATTGCATTCTAGATTTAAGGAAAAGACATGTGGATGTCATTCTTCAATTAGGATATACGTCCAGTTCTGTTTGGCATTGGGTATTGCCCAAAAAGCCCATTCTGATTACAAATATGGATGGGATGGAGTGGAAGCGTTCCAAATATAATCCTATGGTCAGGAGATTCTTAAAATTTGCAGAACAACTTGCTGTGACTTCAAGTGATTATTTAATTTCAGACTCTGTAGGAATTCAAGATTATATTGAGAACACCTACAACAAGACCTCAACTTATATTGCGTATGGTGCCTTGGTTTTTGAGAATCCCAAGCAAGACGTATTGTCAAATTATGGGGTTACAGCATATAATTATGGCGTTATTATTGCCCGTTTGGAACCTGAAAATAATATTAGAACCATTGTGGAAGGTTTTCATCAGTCTAAGGCGATCTACGATTTGATTGTTTTTGGAACCTTAAATGCGTTCGGAAAGAAACTTCAAAAGAAATATGCTGCAGATGAGAGAATCCGATTTGTAGGTGCAAACTACAATCAAGAAGAATTAAACAATATCCGATACTTTTCCCGCTATTATTTTCATGGTCATTCAGTAGGAGGTACAAATCCATCCTTATTGGAGGCAATGGCTTCAAGTGCGCTTATAATCGCTCATAAAAATCGTTTTAACCAAAGTATTTTAAATGAAGATGGGTTTTATTTTGAAACCTCGTCAGACGTTGAAGCAATACTTAATTCAGACATATTGTTTGAAAACAAACAAAATTTTGGAGTTCATAACAGGTCAAAAATTGACACAAAGTATCATTGGAATAGCATCAATCAGCAATATGAAAACTTTATGCTCGAAAAGATTGGCAAAAATTGATATGGCGATTCTTTAGAAAAAATCTAAAATAAGATATCTTTACAACATACCAACCCTAATTGGTCTGTCTTAAATATTCACCTAAACAAAACACAACCAATGGCCAAAAACATACTCATTACGGGCGCTGCCGGGTTTCTAGGCTCCCATCTCAGCGATCGTTTTATAAAAGAAGGTTTCAATGTTATTGGGATGGATAATTTCATCACTGGAGATCATAAAAACATTGAACATTTACAAGATCATCCTCAATTTAAGTTTATTGAGCATGATGTTACGGAACATATCACGATAGAGGGAGACTTGCATTATATTCTACATTTTGCCTCACCTGCCAGTCCGATAGATTACCTGAAAATTCCAATCCAAACCTTAAAAGTTGGGTCTTTAGGCACCCATAACTTATTAGGCTTGGCCAAAGCTAAAAAAGCGAGGTTATTAATTGCTTCCACATCTGAGGTTTATGGAGACCCGTTGGTACATCCACAAACCGAAGATTATTACGGCAATGTGAATACCATCGGACCGAGAGGAGTATATGATGAAGCGAAGCGTTTTCAAGAGTCCATAACCATGGCATACCACCGTTTCCATGGACTTGAAACGCGTATTGTGAGGATTTTTAATACCTATGGGCCAAGAATGCGCCTGAATGACGGACGTGTGATTCCCGCATTTATGGGGCAGGCCTTAAGAGGTGAAGATTTAACGGTGTTCGGTGATGGTTCTCAAACGCGATCCTTCTGTTATGTAGATGATCAGGTAGAAGGGATTTATAGATTGTTATTTAGTGATTATGCCTACCCTGTTAACATTGGTAATCCTCATGAAATTTCAATTAGTGATTTTGCTGAAGAAATTATAAAACTAACCAATACCGATCAAAAAGTGATTTATAAGGACCTTCCGGTAGACGATCCAATGCAACGCCAACCTGACATTAGTTTAGCCAAAAAGCTATTGGGATGGGAACCTAAAATTGACCGTAAAGAAGGAATGGCTATAACTTTTGACTACTTTAAAAATCTATCCGAAGAAGAGCTTTATAAAAGCGAACATAAAGATTTCACGAAGCATATAAGAAAATAATTTGAGAACGTTTAGGCAAGGTCGTTATTCAGGTTACTTAAGACCCATATCTTATATAATTGATTTATGTGTCATTAACGGATTGGCCCTACTTTACTTTTTTAAGCATATTGATCCGTTCACTTTTGTATTGGTCATCTCAAGTGCGTGGATTATTCTTTCCAGCGCATCAAAATTTTATGAGGTGTATCGTTATACAAGAGAAGTGACCATCTTGTCCTTGATACTGCGACAGATGATGCTGTTTACTTTGATTATTTTTGCGTTTTCAGGATACAACCAAAAATTTCATATTGCTCCCAATGCCGCTATTTTATATGTGCTTTTAGCGTTTCTGTTGATTACGATTTTTAAGTTCGCTATCTATTATCTGCTTCAGAAATATAGGGTTGCCTTTGGAGGTAATTATAGAAAAACCGTCATATTGGGTGACAGTAAAAAAGCAATAGCACTTGAAACGTTCTTCAATGAAAAACCAGAATATGGCTATATACACAAGAAAACATTTAATCTACAGGATAGATCAGTAGACGCATTAAAGCCTAGTTTTGATTATATTCTCAGCAATGGAATTGATGAAATTTACTGTTCTATTTCTGAACTTTCGAATGTTCAAATAGCGGAACTCACCCAATTTGCAGACAATAATCTGAAAATCATCAAATTTTTGCCCGATAATAAAGAGATTTACTCTAAAAAGCTGAAATATGAATATTATGAATATATTCCCATTTTAACGCTTAGGGAAATTCCTTTGGATGATTCCATAAACACAGTAATCAAAAGAAGTTTTGATATTCTTCTGTCCTGTTTCATCATCATTTTTATACTGTCGTGGCTTACCCCAATTCTTGCCATTTTGATAAAATTGGATTCTAAAGGGCCTGTGTTTTTTAAACAATCGCGAAACGGATTTAATTATGAGGAGTTCGAATGTTATAAATTTAGATCGATGTATCCAAATGCCACGGCACATCTCAACCAAGCCACTCGAGGCGACCATCGGGTGACCAAAGTTGGAGCATTTTTAAGAAAAACAAGCCTCGATGAATTACCACAATTTATTAATGTACTTTTTGGAGACATGTCAGTTGTTGGTCCACGTCCGCACATGGTAAGTCACGCTAATAATTATGCCAAGCGTATTGATAAATTTATGGTGCGACATTTTGTAAAACCAGGGATTACTGGGTTGGCCCAAATCCGCGGATTTAGGGGTGAGGTTGAAACGGATAAGGATATTATTGGACGTGTTAAGTATGACATCTACTACATTGAGAACTGGTCCTTGTTACTGGACTTCAAAATCATCCTACGCACCCTATACAATGCCTTAAGGGGAGAAGATAAGGCCTACTAAAACTTCAGCACTAAGGCGTCTAATTGCTTGCTTAAATCAAAATGGGTTGCTGCGGTGTCCATTATTTTTGTTTTCAAAGCTGTGTTAAAGTGTGAAGGTTCTAAAGTGGACAGTAAGGCATTCAAATTCTTGTAATCTTCCGCATGTGCTACCCAACCCAGTTGATAATCCTTTATTAAAGTTTCGCCTTCTCCACCGCCAAAATAGAGCATAGGAAGTCCTAGTTTTGCGTATTCAAATATTTTAGAGGGTACTGACCCAAAAATCCGATTACGCAGCGGAATAATGCCTAAATCGAAGCTTGTAAGCTCCTTATGGAGTGCTTCTCGTGTCAGTTCACCGTGGTAGACAATAGGGAGTTCAGGATGTGCTTGTATGTAGGTTTGAATTTGTGCTTGTTCAGCACCCGCACCGTAAATGTGAAATTCAATGGAGCTATAGTCCAATTCTTGGCAAAGTCTTAAAATACCTTGTGCCACGCCTAATAGTCCAGCATACACCATTTTAATTTTAGGAGAAGGAGTCGTGTTGGGTTCCTGGCTCATCACATTAAAATTGGGATAATTGCGATATAAATAGGTTGGTTTGTTTGGAACTATAGTTTTAACATGGGCCAGAATTTCTTCACTTTGTCCCAAAATTAAATCGGCTTTCTTGTAATTGGAACGTTCAATGCGCTCTAATATGGCATAACTAAGATTCTTTTTTAAGGCGCCTAGTTCCAAACCTGCAATGGGCCACAAATCACTGACATTTAAAATTAATTTTCGCTTTTTTGACCTTAAAAAAGTACAGCAAGTGAACGCTACCAATAGTGGTGGCGATTGTACAATGACCGTTTTTGGAAGGTCATGGAATATAAAGTACCAAATGAGGCTTAAGCTATAAGAAAGCATCGCCATTAAACGAACGAGTTTATTTTTTGAGTTAGAAGCGTAAATCCACAGTCGATGTACTGTAATTCCGGCTTCATGGGTTGTTTCTTTAAATTTTCCGCGATACGCTTTAAAAATTTTACCTGTCGGATAATTGGGAAGCGGTGTGATGACGGCTACCTTAAAATGTCGGTTGTGTAAGCCTTCAGCCAAATGGAAAATCCGATTGGAAGCGGCACCAGTTTCAGGTGGATAATAACTTGTAATGATCAAAATGTCTTTCATTACAACTTATAAATTTCCACAAGGTGATTGATAATGCGTTCTGCTGCCTGTCCATCCCATAACTCTGGAATCGTACCTTTTGGCCAATCTCCTGACACCAATTTTTCAAATGCATTCGTAATTTTATCTGAATTATTTCCAACTAAGACGTTTGTACCCAAGGTACAGGTTTCTGGACGTTCGGTGCTATTTCTTAAAGTGATGCAAGGCACATGCATAACCGTTGTTTCTTCTGTTATTCCTCCAGAGTCCGTAAGGACTGCGAAGGCATGTTTTACCAAATAATTAAACTCTAAATATCCTAAAGGGGCCACATAATGAAGGTTTTCAAAATTTAAACTTAGGCCCTCTAGTAATTTTTTGGTTCGCGGGTGCACCGGAAAGATAATAGGATAGTTTTTTGCCAATGCGGTAAGCTGTGTAATCAATGCCGTTAGTTGGCTCTCTTCATCAACATTGCTAGGTCTGTGCAAGGTCATGACAATGTATTTCTGAGGTTCTAACTGCAGCCTTTGCCAAAGTTCGTGCTGTTTAAAGCGGCCCTCATGTTTTCGAAGCGTATCAATCATCACATTACCAACAAAAAAGATGTGATCTGTTGAGGCGCCAAGATGTTCTAGTGTTTTTGAAGCTTGAGGTGTTGTAGTGAAAAAATAATCGGTTAAACTATCGGTGACAATGCGATTAATCTCTTCAGGCATCGAAAGATCTCCGGAACGGATGCCAGCTTCTATGTGTGCCACTCTAATACCGGCTTTTTTTGCCACGATGGTGCAGGCCATTGTTGAGGTCACATCGCCAACTACCATTACCAAATCTGTGGCATTGTCAGCTAAAACCTTTTCAAAGCCTATCATAATGGCTGCTGTTTGTTCTGCCTGAGTGCCGCTTTTTACATTCAAATTAAGGTCTGGCAACGGGATATTTAAGTCTTCAAAAAAGCTAGCGCTTAAATTTTTATCATAATGCTGACCAGTATGAACCAACTGATAGTGAATGTTAACACCTTCCGATTGTTTCTTTTGAATAGCCTCAATAATTGGTGCTATTTTCATGAAGTTAGGCCGTGCACCGGCTATGATGGTTATGATCATGTGTGATTTAATAAGGAGGAAAATTGTTTTAATTTGCCCGATTTTGAGCGTTTTAATTGGTCCTGACGTTCAAAAAGAATCTGTAAATCTTTTTCAAGATAATGCTCCATTTCCTTTTTTATTAAGTTTATCTGATTTACAGTTAACGCTGAAGCGCTAACATAGAAAACCTTAAAAGTTTGCAAGTCCAATTGCTCAATTATAAATTCTTTGACGTTACCGTCATCTTCAATAATACTTTTGGTAATATAGTAAAATGTGAGTCCTGCTGCTTTTTTTCCGCTAGGTAAAACCGCCATATCATTAGTACGGCCAATTAATTTTTGAAGCAACGGTTTTTGGACGGTGCTTTCTTCCGATAAAACACCAATATCCCCAATATCGTATCTGATAAAGGGGTGGGCTTTATTATATAGTGAGGTTATCACCACCCGGCCTTCTTCGCCGTAGGGTAATACTTGATTCTCTTCATTGACGATTTCAACATAAAGGGTTTCGCTATTTACCACCCATTGGGAATTTTGATTTTGAAATGCAATCAAATCCAGTTCTGAAGCTCCATATTCATTTATAACAGGGACTCCAAAATAGCGTTCCATTAGGCGTTTGTCATCTTCAAACAGCATTTCTGAGGTTACCAAGCAAGCTTTCAGAGTCGGGCAAATTGTTTTTAATATGAGATCTCGCTGCCTCAGAAATTTTGCGAATTGAACAATTGCACTGGTATAGCCGTTGATATAATCGAAGGCAATAGATTTAAATGTGTCCAAATGTTTTTCGAATGCTGCATCACTTAAATCGAACACTGAAAAACGATGCCTTTTGCTCAACACATCTTTAAAACGCTCTTTATAATAGCCTTTTGTATCTAGCGGAATGCCATAAAATCGCGCCTGAACAGAATTATTAAAATCGAGTTGATGCCAACCAAATCGGTCTTGAATAACACTCCAGGTCAGGGCGTGACAAAACTTGTCCTTGGCAAACACAAAAGGATCTCCAGAAGAACCTGAGGTTTTATTCACATACACATTCTTCTCTGAAAAGCCTTCTGACAATCGCTTATTTAAAGGCTGTTGTAAATCTTGTTTTGTAAGTATAGGAACAGCATCCCAAGAGGTGTGGTCCGTTTCTTTAAAGAGCGATTGATAAAAAGCATTATGCTTAAGATGATACTGTACAATGGCATGCTTCTTTGCCTCAACGTAATTGTTGAAGTCAATTTCTTGAAGATCTTGAATAGAAGTCAATGTCCTCCTCGCTTCCTTAATTGGAAACCCATTTAACTTTAAAGAAAGATCAAATACGTTCACGTGCCAACTGTTTACTAATTTGTAAAGTAAAGAAATTTATTAAACTCTACATTACTATTCAACTACAACATCTTGGAGATTATGCTATGTTGGACAATTTCTTGAAGATGATGTTATCAATTCGTTTTCTTTCAAGTCTTAGGTCTTGATTCTTTTCATACTGCACCGCATTTTATACTTGAATTATTATAGTTTTCATAGCATAAACTATATTTTTGCAACAAACAACACAATCATGACCATTTTAATCCTCGGTTCCGGTGGAAGGGAACACACATTTGCTTGGAAACTTGTCCAAAGTCCATTATGTCAGAAACTATTCGTCGCGCCTGGAAATTCCGGTACGGCAGACATTGCAGAAAATATTGACCTTAGCGTCACTGATTTTGATGCGATAAAAACATTGGTATTGGAAAAACAAATTGATATGGTTGTGGTCGGGCCGGAAGACCCATTGGTACTGGGTATCCATGATTTTTTCCTGAATGATTCAGACCTTAAGCACGTGGCCGTTATTGGACCACAAAAAGCTGCGGCACAATTGGAAGGCAGTAAGGAATTTGCTAAGGAATTTTTATTTCGTCATAACATTCCAACCGCTGCATACCAAAGTTTTGATGCGAGTTCATTGGAAGCTGGATACAACTTTCTGGAGACTTTAAGTCCGCCATACGTTTTAAAAGCCGACGGATTAGCAGCAGGCAAGGGCGTACTTATTTTAAATGAGCTTGACGAAGCTAAAGCAGAACTTAAGAGCATGTTGGTGGATGCCAAATTTGGAGCCGCAAGCACCAAGGTGGTTGTTGAAGAGTTTTTGGATGGAATTGAATTGAGTTGTTTTGTGTTGACTGATGGGAAACACTATCAAATTTTACCTACTGCTAAAGATTACAAACGTATTGGCGAAGGTGATACCGGATTAAATACGGGAGGAATGGGTGCTGTTTCACCTGTACCCTTTGCAACTGAATCATTTTTACAGAAGATTGAAGAACGCGTTGTAAAACCAACGGTTGCGGGACTTCAAAAAGATGGATTGGATTATAAAGGCTTTATTTTTATCGGCCTAATTAAGGTTGGAGACAATCCAAAGGTCATTGAATACAATGTGCGTATGGGCGATCCGGAAACGGAGGTTGTTTTGCCGCGACTTAAAAATGACCTTGTTGAAATTTTTCAGGCTATTGCAAATCAGAAGCTGGACAAAATCAAAATTGAGATAGATGAGCGTGCAGCTACAACTGTTATGTTGGTGTCTGGTGGCTATCCAGAAGCGTACGAAAAGGGGAAGGAAATAACAGGATTACTGAATTTGACAGATGTACTTCCTTTTCATGCTGGCGCTATTATAAATGATGGTAAAGTAGTGACATCTGGCGGCCGTGTGATGGCAATTACATCTTTTGGTGACACTTACCAAGAAGCCATAAAAAAATCTTATCAAAATATAGAAAAACTACATTTTGATAAGATGTATTACCGTAAGGATATCGGTTTTGATTTATAGAAACGAATGGGATGAGATGCTCTTGTCCTCTTCGTCGTTGTCGTTGTAAGATTTTAATTGTAGCATCCAATAAACAAATGCCACCATAGCTATAATTATAAATAGCCAAGAAAAGATATTGGCTAACCACCAATTGCTAAGCTCCAATTCTTTTAAAGCGTCAAAAGGCAAGAAAAGAACATTTACAAACAATTCTCCAATGCCATTAAAAAAATCTTTCATGATAATAAATATTATATTTACCCCACAAAATTACACTTTTTTTATTTGAAAAGTTATATAAAATCGAGACGAATTTTATTTTCATAGAAGTTTAAGATGCAGCATTAAACCCAGAACATAGCTCTAAATGATTTCAAATTTTTTCGGTAAGGCTAAGCCTATTCATTTACTTCTAGTTAGCGCAATGCTTCTTGTTGTGTTTACCATTGCAAAAGTCTCAACTATTTCCTCGCCTTTTTCCTTAGAACTCCTTTTCAAACAAACAGTGCTTTTCGGAGTATGTCTCGCGTCACTATTTGTGCTTGATTTTTTTGTAAGTAAAAATAATCTCACCAAACGCAATAGCTATAAAATTTTAATGTTCGGTTTATTTGTAGCCGTTCTGCCGGAAACTTTGCTCAATTCAAAATTGTTGATTGCTAATCTCTTTATTTTATTGGCATTAAGACGATTGATAAGTTTGCGTTCGCGCAAAGAGGTAAAGAAAAAACTTTTTGATGCCGCTTTTTGGATCAGTTTAGCCACGCTGTTATTCTTTTGGGCAGCCCTGTTTTACCTTTTGATTGTGATGGCAATAATACTGTATTCTATCATCCATATCAAAAACTGGTTCATTCCCATCTTGGGGGTTCTTAGTGTGGCCATCATTGCCGCATCTTATATGATTATTATGGATATTGAATTTGAACTGTATTTACATGGTTTTTTTGATGTCAGCTTAGACTTTACACCCCTAAATTCCAAGCGAATCATCATAGCCGCAACCTTGCTCTTGTCATATGGAGCATGGGCATCATTTTACTATTTACGGAATTTGAAACACCAATTGAAGAGTAATAGACCTTCATTTATTATAGTGATCATTTCCTCATTAATCGCGTTACTGATTATTTTAGTATCGCCATATAAAGATGGAAGTGAGTTTATTTTTCTATTCGCGCCACTTGCCATCATCATGTCCAATTACCTAGAAATTATTCCAGAGCGCTGGTTTAAAGAAAGTTTAATTTTGGGGCTAATCGTCGTGTCAATAGTCAATTTAATGCTGTAACTTGTCTCCAAATGCAAGATCGCCAGCATCTCCAAGTCCCGGCATGATATAGCCTTTCTCATTCAAATCAGGATCTACGGTCGCAATCCATAAATGGGTGTCTTTGCCAAAATGTTTGCTGATGTATGCAATGCCTTCTTCGGCACCAATAACACAGGCCAAATGCACTTCTTTTGGTTTTCCAAAGGGTTTTAAGGCTTCAAACGTTGCTACTAAAGATTGTCCGGTAGCCAACATAGGATCGGCTAAAATGAGGGTTTTGTTTTCCAAGTCGGGGCAGGCTAAATACTCTACTATAATCTCGAAACTATCTGGTTTTTTTTGGTGTTGTCTGTAAGCTGAAATGAATGCGTTCTGGGCATTATCAAAATAAGTTAGCAATCCGTTATGTAAAGGTACTCCGGCCCTTAAAATGGAACAGAGCACAATGTCATTGTCCATAACATTCATTTCACACACGCCTAAAGGGGTTTGAATCTGTGAGGGTTTATAGTTTAAAACTTTGCTGATTTCGTATCCCAAAATCTCACCAATGCGTTCAATATTTCTTCTAAAACGCATGCGGTCTTTTTGGATGGTAACGTCTCTCATTTCTGAAATAAACGTATTTAAAATTGAATTGTTTTCTGCTAAATTATGAATGTGCATAAGGCTTGAACTCTATATTGAATGGTAAAGTTAACTAAAATTGAAGTATATTTACTCCTTATAATTTTTAGACTATGTTTACAGCAAAAGCCAATGAAATTTTCCAAGAGGTTATTGACACCTATCATATAAAAAATACGGTAGATCAACCTTTTATAAATATTTATGATGAAGACAAACAACTCATTGAACATCTGTTATATAGAAAATGTTGGATAGATACGGTGCAATGGCATTATGAGGACATTATTAGAGATCCAAACATCAATCCTGTTGCTGCATTACAGTTGAAACGTCAAATAGATGCTTCCAATCAGGATCGGACAGATATGGTGGAGTATATTGATAGCTACTTCTTAGATGTTTACAATGATATAGAGCCACAACCAAATGCAACCATTAATACAGAGAGTCCAGCATGGGCAATTGATAGGTTGTCTATTTTGGCGTTAAAAATTTACCATATGAATGAAGAAGTTGAGCGCCCTGACGCCGCTTCATCCCACAAATTAAATTGTCAAACCAAACTTAGTGTGCTTCTTGAACAACGTAAAGATTTGAGTCAGGCCATTGATGATTTATTGGTAGACATTAAACAAGGTACTAAATACATGAAGGTGTACAAGCAAATGAAAATGTACAATGATGACGAACTTAACCCTGTATTGAGGAGTCAAAAATAACACCCACTTAAAATTCCTTTTCTAATCTTATAGAGATTGTGAATTCCGGTACGCATCGGAAGACTTACACTATGTCAAAACCACCAAAACACATCCTGGTTATACGCCTTTCCGCTATGGGAGACGTTGCTATGACGGTTCCTGTCTTGCGAGCTTTTACTGAGCAGTATCCTGATATTAAAATAACCGTGTTGACCAGAGGGTTTTTTAAACCTTTCTTTCGAGATTTGGAGAATGTATCTGTATTTGCTGCAGATTTAAAGGACAAACACAAAGGTTTTTTTGGACTTTTGGAGCTTTCCAAAGAATTGCGGACCTTAGGAATTGATGCCGTTGCCGACTTACATAATGTACTTCGAAGTAAAATCTTAAAGATTTTTCTCTTAGATTTAAAACCCATACAAATTGATAAAGGTCGTGCTGAAAAGAAAGCGTTGATTAAAGGCGACATCTTTGAACAGCTAAAAACCACACACCAACGTTATAGAGATGTTTTTGAAAAGTTGGGCGTGCCTATTAAAAACATCCAGCCTAAGTTTCCGGAACGCGCTATATTGAGCCCGAAGGTACTTGACATTGTAGGGAGGGATAATAAAAACTGGATTGGGATTGCACCTTTTGCGGCCCATAAAAGTAAAATGTATCCGTTGCCACTAATGGAGCAAGTCATTGAAAAGCTTTCAAAGGAACATACAATCCTATTATTTGGAGGAAAAGAGGATGCTGAATATTTAATCACTTTACAAAATGATCATGTTCATACCATTGCGGGAAAATTGAGTTTGGATGAAGAATTGGACGTCATTTCAAATTTAGACCTTATGCTTTCTATGGACTCTGGCAATGCGCACATGGCAGCAATGATGGGGATAAGGGTGGTCACGCTTTGGGGTGTTACGCATCCTTATGCTGGTTTCTACCCATTTTATCAAGATGCCAACTTTGCCTTGTTGGCCGATCGCTCTAAATTTCCTAAAATTCCAACGTCA
Organism: Gelidibacter sediminis; assembly: GCF_004364975.1. Lineage (GTDB taxonomy): Bacteria > Bacteroidota > Bacteroidia > Flavobacteriales > Flavobacteriaceae > Gelidibacter > Gelidibacter sediminis. Next base: position 1,111,243 of record NZ_SOBW01000007.1, read on the forward strand.
ATCTATGGCAATAAATTTCCAGAAGGTTATGAAGATTGTATGCATACCATCCGTCCTGAGGAAATTATCGAAAAGGTGAAACAAGTTGTAAAAAAACCCCACTAAAAATAGCAGGGTTAATGATCTAATGCCTTATTAATAGATATCCTTATAGCAACATGTAAATCTTCTATAAAAATATCAGTTTACATGAATTTATCTCTGCTCAATTAAAATTTATTTTAATTTTTCGACATAATAAAAATTTTAATGGATAAAATACATCCTCAATGGATTTTTTATAGCAAACTGTTAAATGTCATCGTAATCAATACTCACATTTGGAGTCAGTGGATGTGCTTGACAGGTCAGAATTAAACCATCTGCAACTTCGCCATCCGTCAAAATATTATTTTGTCGCATTTTCACATCGCCTTCTGTAACACGAGCTAAACAACTACTACAAATGCCTCCCTGACAAGAATACGGTGCATCTAAGTCTTTGTCTAATGCAGCTTCGAGTATGGTTTGCTTCTGTGACATTTCAAAAGTTGTAGTTTCATCATCCAAAACCACAGTAATTTTGGTCTGACCATCAGGAATGGTTGCCGTATCTCTTTCCGTTGGTTTTGCGGCTTTAAACAATTCAAAATAAACACGTTCTCTAGGAGTATGATGTTCTGCAAGTACATCTTTAACGGTGTGAATCATCTCTTCAGGTCCACATATGTAGAACGCATCTATGTCCAAATCTTTGTGTTTATTTTTCAAAATGAGATTCACTGTGCTTTTTTCAATACGACCAAAAATAGAATCGTCTTCTTTTGCTTGACTGAAAACAAATTGGATGGACAAACGTTTATTATATTGGTGTTGAAGCTCCAATAACTCTTTTAAAAACATGGTATCCTCTGTGGTCTTGTTACCATACACCAAAATAACATTGCTTAATACCTCCTCTTCCAACGCACATTTTATAATGCTCAATATTGGGGTAATACCACTTCCTGCAGCAAAAAGCGCAATGTGTTTTACCATGGTGTCATTGGGTTTAAAGGTGAAATGGCCTCGTGGTGGTGCAACTTCTAAAGTATCTCCTACTTTTAATTGATTGTTGGCATAGACAGAGAATGTACCCTCCGAAACTTCCTTCACTGCAACCTTTAATTCACCACTTTTTGGAGAGGAACATAACGAATAATCCCGTCTTAATTCTTGGCCATCCAAAGTGCTTTTTAAAGTAACGTATTGACCTGCTTTAAACTGATAGATTTCTTTCAAATCTTGAGGTACCTCAAAGCTGATGGTAACCGCTTTTGAAGTCGTTTTCTCGATGTGTTTTATAGTTAGGGTATGAAATTCTGACATGGTTTAATTTTTTTTTTCAAAAGTAACGAATGCTTATAATAAATGCCACATCTCTAACAAAATAATAAGATGACAAGCATAATTTGGTTAGCCTAATTTCCAGCCTATAAATTTTGTTTGTAACAAATACGGTATTTTTAGTACCAATATTTCAACTTCAATCTTATAGTATGCTCAAATATTTTATCAGTCTCGAATGGAAATCCTTTATTCGATCCGCATCATTTAAAACCAATCTATTCTTTAAGATCATGATGGTCATAGGAGCATTATGGATTACTGGTTCTTTTCTATTATTAGGTTTTGGCGCTTATTTTATGATTGAAGAGGGATTAAAGATGGAACCTTTTGAAGTCGTCAACCAAGCGCTAATTTACTATATGGTTTTTGATCTTGCCTTCAGGTATTTTCTTCAAAAAATGCCAGTTATGAACATTAAACCTTTAATGTATCTCCCAATTAAAAGAGATGCCATTGTCAATTTTGCCGTTGGTAAAACCATGATTTCGTTTTTTAACTTACTTCATGCTTTTCTTTTTGTTCCGTTCTCTATAGTTCTTATTATTGAAGGATTTCCAGCAATGCAAGTCATAACTTGGTATTTGGCAATTTTAGGATTGGTATTTTGTAACAACTTTATCAATATTTTTATAAATAACAAGGATATTGTTTTTTATACTGTGGTTGGCATGGTTATTATCATGATGGGCCTTCAATATTTGGAGGTGTTTGATATCACAAATTTCACTGCGCCTTTGTTTAAAGCATTTTATGCCATCCCATATCTTGCGCTAATTCCGCTCATTTTGGCTTTTGTCTTCTATAAAATGGCCTTTACATATTTTAAGAAGAATCTGTATTTAGACGCAGGATTGTCTTCAAAACATGATGTTGCTAAAACAGAAAATTATTCCTGGTTAGACCGGTTTGGAAGTTTATCGACCTTTCTCAAAAATGATATTAAACTATTAAGACGTAACAAGCGTTCTAAAATGACCTTGTTTATGAGCGTTATCTTTATATTTTACGGATTATTGTTCTTTACAAATGCCGTAGAAGCTTATGATGGCCCCTTTTGGCGCATTTTTGCGGGTATTTTTGTCTCTGGTGGATTCCTATTCACCTTCGGACAATTTGTACCGAGTTGGGATAGTGCCTATTACCCCTTAATGATGAGTCAAAACATTCGCTATAAAGAATATCTGGAATCAAAATGGTATTTAATGGTTTTTGCAACCATCATTTCTACAGTTGTCTCGGCATTTTACTTGTACTGGGGATGGCAAGCGTATGCCGCCGTAGTTGTGGGAGCAGCCTATAATATAGGAGTTAACAGCCATTTGGTGCTTTTAGGTGGCGCTTATATAAAAACACCTATTGATTTAACAACTAGTAAAAAAGCTTTTGGAGACAAGCAAGCTTTTAATGCAAAAACCATGTTATTGACCATTCCAAAGTTACTATTGCCAATGGCAATTTATGCTGCTGGACATTTTACATTAGGCGAAGTTTTTGGCTTTGCTTTGGTCGCCGTTTTCGGATTGGCCGGATTACTATTTAAGAATAGAGTTTTTAAACTTATAGAAAAAATATATAAGTCAGAGAAGTATAAAACATTAGCCGCTTACAAACAAAACAATTAGTTATGATAACAGTATCCAATCTTTCAAAAAAATACAACGCTGATCCGGTTTTACAAATAGAAACCTTAGACATTCCTAAAGGTCAAAGCTTCGGATTAGTGGGCAATAATGGCGCGGGGAAAACAACGTTTTTCAGTTTGTTGTTAGATTTAATTCAGCCTACTACGGGCCATATAAAAAGTAAGGACATACAAGTTGATAATAGTGAAGATTGGAAACCATTTACCTCTGCTTATATTGACGAATCGTTTCTAATTGGGTATTTAACTCCAGAGGAATACTTTTATTTTATAGGTGAATTGCGTGGGCAAAATAAAGCTGATGTAGATGCGCTATTGCAGGGATTCTCTGATTTTTTCCATGGAGAGATCCTTAATCAGAAAAAGTATTTACGAGATTTAAGTAAAGGAAACCAAAAGAAAGTAGGCATTGTTGCGGCACTTATTGGAAGTCCTGAAATTATCATCCTCGATGAGCCTTTCGCTAATTTAGATCCTACAACCCAAATCCGCCTGAAACAAATTATAAAAAACTTAGCTGAACAACAAGGTGTGACAGTGTTGGTATCCAGTCATGACTTGATGCATGTTACCGAAGTTTGCGAGCGTATTGTGGTATTGGAAAAAGGTCAAATTGTTAAAGATATAGTTACAAGCGCCGCAACGTTAAAGGAACTGGAAGTGCATTTTGCAGGCACCGAAGCTTTTCAAGCTGAACATTTATAACTTAGAAAATTTTAACAAAAAGCAATGTTAAATACAGCCAACAAATGAGCATCAAAGGCCTTTCAAGTGATTATACTTGAAAGGTCTTTTCAATTTTATGCCTATGTATGTTCGCATGACCAAGTATCAAATGCCTTCTTCGAAAAGTCCGTCGTTTTTAACCCTAAAATTCAAAAAGATGCTTATTTTTACGGCATTGCATAATATTTATAACTGTTTTTAAGTTATCTGATATTCAAACCAAACCCACGTGAGTACACTTATAAAATCCATCTTTTTGCTGTTTCTGACGGCGTGTATTGTGACCAGTTGCTCGCGGAAGAATGACACGTTCATCAATAGGAATTTCCATGCTATGGGTACGAAGTATAACATTCTGTACAATGGCAATATCGCTTTAGAAAACGGGAGGGAAAGTGTAGACGACGCCTTTACCGATAACTATTGGGAACTACTCCCTGTAGAACGGATGGAAACTACAGATGATTTTATGCTACCGGGCCAGTCTAAAAACTCCGATTTTGAACGCGCTGAAGAAAAAGCGATCAAAGCAGTTCAAAAACACGGCATGAATATTAAAGGGAAGGAGCACAACCCTCAAATTGATGAAGCTTATTTATTACTTGGCAAAGCGCGTTATTTTGACCAGCGCTTTATTCCTGCAGTAGAAGCGTTTAATTACATACTTTACAAATATCCTGCTAGCGATAAAATTAATGAGGCGAAAATTTGGAGGGAAAAAACCAATATGCGTTTAGAAAATAATGAGCTTGCCATTAAAAATTTAAAACGCTTGCTGAGGTTGGAGCAGCTAGACGATCAGGATTTGGCGGATGCCAGTGCTACATTGGCGCAAGCTTATATAAACGTTAAGGAAAAGGATAGCGCCTTGATGCAATTAAAAATAGCGGCTAAGTTGACGAAAAAAAACAATGAAAAAGCGCGTTACAATTATATAAGAGGTCAGCTTTACAATGAGTTTGGATATAAGGACAGTGCTAATCTAGCGTTTCAAAAAGTGATAGATTTACACCGCAAAGTTCCAAGAGCTTATTTTATAAATGCCCATTTGGCTAAAGCTACCAATTTTGATGCGACAACTGGCGATGTAATAATGTTTGAGAACTATTTGACAGAACTTTCAGAGGATCGTGAAAACCGACCGTTTCTAGATAAAATTTATTACCGCATAGCAGAATTTCATAAAGAAGCCCATCGCGATTCCTTAGCCATAGTCTACTATAACAAATCGTTACAAGCAGCATCCACAGATCAGCAGTTAAGAGCCTTGGATTATGCGACACTTGGCGATATGAGTTTTGATAAGTCAGAATATAAAAAGGCGGGCGCTTATTATGACAGTACCTTAACCAATATGCAGGTAGACTCCAAACCTTTTAGGAGCATAAAACGAAAACGTGAGAATTTAAAGGATGTCATCTATTATGAGAATATAGCTCAGGTAAATGATAGCATTTTAAATTTGGTCAACTTGTCTGATGAGGATAGAACAGCATTTTTTACAACCTATATCGATAAATTGAAGGCGGAGGCTGAAATTTTAAAAGCCCAAGAGGAAGCTGCGCAAAGAAAAGCCAATGCCACTGTTGTTTCTCCAATAACAGCTGGAAATACTACCACAGCAAATCGAACTTCAGGTATAAATCCACCAGGTGGAGGGGGCCAAGAGTTTTATTTTTACAACTCCACCACCGTAGCTTACGGAAAAAACGAGTTTTTGAAGAAATGGGGCGATCGATCTCTTAAAGATAATTGGCGTTTGTCTACCACACGTAGCAATCAGCTTTCAGTTGTAAGTAATGATTTAATTGCTGAAGCTACGGATGAGGAACGTTATGACCCTGAATTTTACGTGGCCACTATACCAACTGATGAGAAAGCTATTGATAGCCTTATTAAGGATCGCAATTATGCATATTATCAACTAGGTGTCATTTATAAAGAAAAGTTTAATGAATATGGACTAGCCAAAGACAAGTTGGAAACTTTGTTGCGTAATTCTCCCGAAGAGCGCTTGATTCTGCCAGCAAAGTATAACCTACACAAAACATACGTGCTCTTGAATGATTTTAATACAGCTGAACGTATGAAAAACGATATCATCAAAAATTCACCAGATTCGCGATATGCCTCTATTCTGTTGAATCCAAAATCTGAAATGTCTAGGGATGAAAATAGTCCAGAGAGTGTTTATGAGCGTATATATGCCAGTTATGAGGCGCAAAACTATCAGGAAGTCATAGAACAAAGTGACGTGTATATCTCAGAATTTGAAGGTGAACCTATTGTGCCTAAATTTGAAATCTTAAAGGCATCTGCAAGAGGCCGACTTAATGGATTTGAAGCATACAAAGAAAGCATCAATTTTATTGCTTTAAATTATAGTAATTCGGAAGAGGGCAAGCGTGCACAAGAAATCATGAATGATGTGATTCCGGTGCTGGCCCAAAATGAATTTCAGGATGATGCCATAACCAACAAGTTTAAAGTTATTTATCAATTTGAAAATGCAAAGACAGAAGAGATAGATGAATTTTTAAAGAAATTGAATGAAGAAATTACCCAAATCAGATACTATGATCTGAGTGTTTCTAAAGACATTTATGATAAAAACACCATATTTGTAGTTGTCCATGGCTTAAATAGTATTCATGGAGCTCGAGGATTTGCAGATTTATTGGAAGAACGAAAAGCCAATATAACCCGACCATATATTGCCATTTCATCGCCTAACTATGAAATTGTGCAACGGCATAAAAATCTAAACGAATACCTCAAATCACAATAAACCACCAGAATCATGTTTGCAGAAAACAAAAAAAACAGAACCACAACAGAATCATTTAACCAACAAAATGCAATTGCCAAAGGCACCACTATTACAGGAGACATCATTAGTGATAGCGACTTCAGAATTGAAGGTAGCGTACAGGGCAATATTAAGACACCAGGTAAAATAGTCTTGGGCAAAACAGGTATCATTAACGGCACGCTTAAAGCTGCTAATGCTGATATTGAAGGGAAATTTTCAGGAAAACTGATGCTGTCCGATACTTTAACTTTAAGATCTTCGGCATTTGTGGAGGGTGAAGTAGAAGTTGGAAAATTTGCAGTAGAACCTGGAGCTACCTTTAATGCCACTTGTGTTATGAAAGGCACTATAAAAGAACTTGGCACCACCAGCAATACCAAAGCAGCAGATGGCAAAGAAACCAAAAAAGGACAACTCGCTTAATACCTACGCCAAATATTCAGGAATAGGCATACAAATGTTTGCCATTATTGGAATTGGTAGTTATATAGGTGTGAAAATTGATGAAAATAATGGGGATGACAGTAATTTATGGACCATTATTTTATCCTTAACATCTACAATTATTGCAGTGGTTTTTGTAATAAGACGTATTATTGCAAATTCAAATAGTGATCATCAGAAATGATAATTTTGCAACCTTTCCTCTCTTGGAAATGATTGAACGATCATAAATTACCGAAAGGGAGTTTAGGTGTCAATGGCTTATAAAATAGATTCAATATATTATTTGATAGAAATTTCAATACTTAATGACTGCAGATTTTCAGAAAAGACAACTTAATTTTTTACTTCTTATCATCGTTTTGAGTTTGGTGCTGTATGGCATTCATAGTTATCTGCTGTCTTATTTTGGTACTGAACTCAAATTATTTTTTCCAGTTTGGCAAATTTATGTCTTCCATTTTGCTGTAACCACTTTATTGTATACGATTGTAAATTATAAATTTTCAACAGGTAAAACTGATATTTTCATATTATTTATGGGAAGTACTTTTGTGAAAATGTTTCTTGCCATTTTGTTCTTATTACCTATTATTTTATCGGATTTTGAAAAAAAACAACCCGATATTTTTAACTTTTTCATCCCTTATTTTATATACTTGGCATTTGAGGTGTATACCATCACTAGGTTCCTTCAAAAAACCCCATAATGGGCGTGTGTTTAATATTGATAAAAAAGTGTTTGACAATTAAACTAATGTGTGTACATTTGCACGGAATTTAGAGCAAGGTATTTTTAAGCTATTCATAATGACATTAAACACTTTAAGAGCCGTATTATTTTTAGTTTTTTCTGTGGCAGTAACCAATTTCGGTTTTGCTTCACAAGATAACGAAGACCAAGACAAAGGGTTCAATGCCAAAGAGATGATTATGCATCACGTTAAAGATGCGCACGAATTTCACATTGTAGACTGGGATAATAAGCCAATTAGCATCCCGTTACCTGTCATTCTTTTTACTGATAACGGCCTTACAACATTTATGTCCAGTGAATTTCACCATGATGATTCAGGATCTACTATTGTTGAGAAAAATGGCGAAAGATTTGTGAAATATCACGAAAAAATCTATCAACTAGAATCAGGTGTTGACACCTTAACATTTGATGAAGAACTTCACCCTACAAATGCTAAATTGCCTTTAGATTTTTCCATTACCAAGAACGTCTTTATGATGTGGGTATCTGTTTTAGTCATTTTATTGATCTTTATCTCTGCGGCACGCAAGTATAAAAAATCGAACAATTTTATGCCAAAAGGTGTTGCTTCATTTGTAGAGCCATTAGTGGTTTTTATTAGAGATGAAGTTGCTATCCCTATGATTGGCGAAAAGAAATATAGAAAATACATGCCGTTTTTATTAAGTGTATTTTTCTTTATCTGGGTGAATAATATCTTTGGATTAATTCCTATTTTGAATGGTGCTAACGTGAGTGGTAACATTGCCTTTACGGTGTCTTTGGCGTTGTTTACATTTATCATCACCATTTTTAGTGGTAATAAAAATTATTGGAAACATATTTTCTGGATGCCAGGCGTGCCTGTACCGATGAAAATATTCTTAATGCCTATTGAAATTGTTGGGATGTTTGTAAAACCAATCTCGTTAACAATTCGTTTGTTCGCAAATATTACGGCAGGACATATTATTATCTTATCATTGATGTCCCTAATCTTTATCTTTGAGAGCGTTGCAATCGCACCAGTATCTGTTGGGTTCTCATTGTTCATTTTAATCATAGAAATTGTAGTTACTGCAATTCAAGCATATATATTTACCGTATTGTCCGCACTTTATATTGGTACGGCTACGGAAGAAGAGCATCATTAATTAATTTAAATTTTATATTATGACTATTACAGGAATTGCAGCAATCGGAGCTGGTATCGCAGTTATTGGAGCTGGAATGGGAATTGGAAAAATCGGTGAGTCAGCTATGAACGCTATGGCTCGTCAACCGGAAATCCAAGGAAAACTTCAGACTTCAGCGCTAATTTTAGCAGCTTTCGTAGAGGCAGTAGCACTTTTTGGTGTTGTTGCGTCATTAATCGTTTAATTAGGATTAAAAAATGCAGAGGTAACGGTTGGTTGCCTCTGTATTTTAAAATTTAAATTATTAAAACTAAAACCTATTATAAATGGATTTAATTACACCAGGGTTAGGACTTGTTTTTTGGTCTGTTATTACTTTTTTAATTCTTCTTTTGGTATTGAAGAAATTTGCATGGAAACCAATTTTAGGCGCTGTTGATGAGCGTGAAACCGGTATCAAAAATGCATTGGAAGCAGCAGATAAAGCGCGTAAGGAAATGGAAAACCTTAAGGCGGATAACGAGCGTATCCTTAATGAAGCACGTGCTGAGCGTGAAGCAATGTTGAAAGATGCACGTGACATCAAAAACAAAATGGTGAGTGATGCTAAAGAAGAAGCACAGCAGCAAGCTACTAAAATGATTGCGCAGGCCCAAGAAGCTATTGAGAATGAAAAGAGATCAGCAATGGCTGAATTAAAAAGCCATGTCGCGTCGTTATCTATTGAAATCGCTGAAAAGGTAGTACGTCAAGAATTAGGAAACAAAGACAAGCAATTAGAGTTGGTTGAGTCTATGTTGAGTGACGCGAAATTAAATTAGACTGTTACACTGTACTCAGTGATAACAAGAGTAGATTAGAATAATTAAAAGAGATACCCACCTATGTGGGCATTACTATGGCACAAACAAGAACAGCAATACGTTACGCAAAAGCAGTTTTAGATCTTTCAAAAGATCAGAACGCTGCAGAAGTAGTACACGCTGATATGAAGTCAATTGCAAATGCTGTGGCGGCAAGTACAGATCTTAAAGATATGCTTTTAAGTGCTGTAGTGCCTTCTGCAACAAAAAAATCGGCTTTACTAGCAGTTTTTACTGGTTTGGATAAGCTAAGCATCAACCTTATAGATACGCTAATTGCTAATAAACGTCTTGATCTTTTAGGCACTGTTGCAGAACAATATAATGAGTTATTTAATGAAGGTGAAGGCAAACAGGTTGCAACTGTGACCACTGCTGTTGCGTTAACTGAAGAGCTCAAGGCTAAAGTATTGGCCAAAGTCAAAGAATTGACTGGGAAAGAGGCCGAGATACTAAGCGTGGTGGACCACTCTATTTTAGGGGGGTTTATCTTACGCGTAGGAGATATGCAATACGATGCAAGTATTGCAAATAAATTGAATCAATTAAAAAAAGAATTTACATTAAACTAAAAGTTTTATTGATGGGTCACACTGAGCGCAATTGACGTGTGGAATAAATCGGTAAAAATAATATCTAATAAAAATGGCAGAAGTAAAACCAGCTGAAATTTCAGCAATCTTAAAACAACAATTGTCAGGATTTGAAGCTAGCGCTTCATTAGACGAAGTAGGAACGGTTTTGACAGTTGGAGATGGTATTGCACGTGTGTACGGCCTATCCAACGTTCAATACGGTGAGTTAGTTGAATTTGCAGATGGGCTTGAAGGCATCGTACTAAATCTTGAAGAAGATAACGTAGGTGTGGTATTGTTAGGACCATCAGTAGGTGTGGTTGAAGGCTCAACGGTAAAACGTACTGAGCGCATTGCTTCCCTTAAAGTAGGTGAAGGTATTGCAGGACGTGTTGTGGATACTCTAGGAACTCCAATTGACGGTAAAGGTCCAATTGAAGGAACACTTTATGAAATGCCATTAGAACGTAAAGCACCTGGTGTTATTTACCGTCAGCCAGTAACTGAACCGTTACAAACAGGTATTAAGGCAATTGATGCGATGATTCCTGTAGGTCGTGGTCAGCGTGAGTTGGTCATTGGCGACCGCCAAACTGGTAAAACAGCAGTTTGTATTGATACCATTATCAATCAGAAAGAATTTTATGATGCAGGAGAGCCTGTATATTGTATCTATGTTGCTATAGGACAGAAAGCGTCTACAGTAGCTTTGATTGCAAAAACATTAGAAGAAAAAGGAGCGATGGCCTACACAACAATTGTTGCGGCTAATGCCTCTGATCCTGCAGCAATGCAAGTGTATGCCCCTTTCGCAGGCGCTGCGATTGGTGAGTATTTTAGAGATACTGGCCGTCCTGCATTAATTGTTTTTGATGACCTGTCAAAACAAGCAGTAGCATACCGTGAAATTTCATTATTATTACGTCGTCCACCAGGACGTGAGGCGTATCCTGGTGATGTTTTCTACCTTCACTCAAGATTATTGGAGCGTTCTGCAAAAATCATTGATAACGATGCGATTGCTAAAGAAATGAACGATTTACCAGACGTGTTGAAACCAATTGTAAAAGGTGGTGGATCACTGACAGCCTTGCCAATTATTGAAACTCAAGCAGGAGACGTATCCGCTTATATCCCAACCAACGTAATTTCTATTACTGATGGTCAGATTTTCTTGGATGGTGATTTGTTTAACTCTGGTGTTCGTCCAGCAATTAACGTAGGTATTTCTGTATCTCGTGTTGGTGGTAACGCTCAGATTAAGTCAATGAAGAAAGTATCTGGTACTTTAAAACTTGATCAAGCACAATACCGTGAGTTGGAAGCGTTCGCTAAGTTTGGTTCTGATTTAGATGCCGTTACGTTAAACGTTATCAACAAAGGTAAACGTAACGTGGAAATCTTAAAACAAGCTCAAAACGATCCGTTTAGAGTAGAAGATCAAATTGCAATTATTTATGCAGGATCTAAAAACTTGTTGAGAGATGTACCTGTTGAGAAAGTCAAAGAATTTGAACGTGATTATTTAGAATTCTTAAAAGCGAAACACAGTGATACCCTTGCGACATTAAAAGCAGGAAAACTTACTGATGAAGTTACTGATACATTAGCTGCAGTTGCTAAAGAGTTATCGGCAAAATATAGAAAATAGTATCAAGTATAGAGTAGTAAGTATAAAGTACTAAGATTGAGAGGAAGCTTTCAAAATGTTGATGAGTGTTATCGTTCAGTCTTAATACTAAGATCTTAATACTTAATTCTAATTACAAAAATGGCAAACTTAAAAGAAATACGTAACAGAATATCATCGGTATCTTCCACGATGCAGATTACCAGTGCCATGAAAATGGTGTCGGCTGCTAAATTGAAGAAAGCTCAAGATGCTATTACTGCAATGCGTCCGTATTCTGATAAATTAACAGAATTGTTACAAGGCTTAAGCGCAACTTTAGATGCTGATTCTGGAAGTAAATTTGCCGAGCAACGTGAAGTCCACAAAGTATTACTGGTGTCTATCACTTCTAACAGAGGATTGGCGGGAGCATTTAACTCAAATATCATTAAGGAAACCAACCGCTTAATTACCCAAGAGTACGCCGGTAAAGAGGTTTCTATTATGGCAATTGGTAAAAAAATCAATGATGCCTTTAAGAAAGGTAACCGCGTTATTGCCAATAAAAGTGATATCTATGACGATTTAAATTTTGATAATGTTGCTGAAATTGCTGAAGAATTGATGGAGAAATTCAATAATGAAGAAGCAGATAAAATTGTCTTAGTATACAATAAGTTTAAAAACGCCGCTACACAAGAAATCATGACTGAGCAATTTTTACCAATTGTTCCTATGGAAAAAGACGCGGATGTTGATGTAGATTATATTTTTGAACCTTCTAAAGCTGAAATTGTAAAGCAATTGATCCCAAAATCTTTAAAAACACAGCTTTTTAAAGCAATTAGAGACTCTTTCGCGTCAGAACATGGTGCACGTATGACTGCAATGCATAAAGCAACAGACAACGCAACAGAATTGAGAGATCAATTGAAATTGACTTACAACAAAGCACGTCAAGCATCTATTACCAACGAAATTTTAGAAATTGTTGGTGGCGCAGAAGCACTAAATAATTAGGCGAAGCAGAGCGAGCCAAATTAATTAGGACCAGAAGCACTAAATAATTAGGCGTAGCGTAGCTAGCCAAATTAATTAGCAGCGGAAGCACTAAATAATTAGGCGTAGCGTAGCTAGCCAAATTAATTAGCAGCGGAAGCACTAAATAATTAGGCGAAGCAGAGCTAGCCAAATTAATTAGGCGAAGCTAAATACTAAAGTTACAATGTCACCCTGAGCGCAGTCGAAGGGTCTTAAAAACAGAAAAGCCTTACTCCTTAAAGTGAGGCTTTTTCTTTTTAAGTGTTTCCCTTTGTACCATTCTAAAATAGTTTATGGAATGCTATTTGTTATCTTTAAAAAAACAAACAGCTATTTTATGAAACTTATATCATTTTTTTCAGTCATCTTTATGATGGTTGTCGGTCCGGCAAACTGTTCTGACGCTAAAAAAATTCAAAAAACACCTCCAATGGCTATTGGTAAAGCATATTATGAATCGTGGACTTCAGAAGTGAAATCTGAAGGTTCAGGGTACAATCTTTTCATACCTGTTAGTGAAAAGGACGATAGTATGTTGACTTTAGATTCTGTTTATTTTAGAAATCAGATCGTCAAATTGACAAAGAAAACTACAGATGCAGGTAGTGTTTATATAGGGGAATTTAAAAATCCTCAACCTACCAACGTCGATATTATTATGAGCAGTGATCCTATGGATGAAATGGCTAATAAAACACCTGTGGTTACACAGAAGATTCCATATGAATTGAAACCAACCGAGGCCATGGTGAGCTATACCGTTAATGGTGAGAGCTTGAATTTTAAAATTGAGAACATCCAGGAGAAACCTTCAAAGTAAATTTTAAAGCCTTTAAATCGCCTAAAAAGACATCTTTTCAGGCTATGTATTGGGAAAATATTCATAATTGTTTAATCCTGCCAGAATCCCTATTTTTAACCCATAATTAAAAACCACCTTGAGCGGATTCAAATCTCTATTTAAGCAGACTTTCATTTATGGGTTAGCCACAGTGCTGCCGCGCATGTTGAGTTTCCTATTGGTGCCTTTGTACACTACAAAAGGCGTGCTTTCATCTGTTGGTGAATATGGAAAAGTTTCCATTATTTTTTCCTGGTTTGTAATTTTTAATGTCATCCTTTCCTATGGAATGGAAACTGCCTTCTTCAGGTTTTTTAATAAAGAAGACGATCAAGAGAAAGTGGTTGGCACTTCAGCAATATCCTTGATTGTTTCATCGCTCGGCTTTTTTGCTTTGGCGTTTTTATTCAAGTCGCAGATTTCAGCCCTGACAGATATTAAACAAGAATACATTTCATTAGTCATTTGGATTCTCTTATTGGATGCTTTGGTCATAATTCCGTTTGCATGGCTCAGGGCGAAAGGAAAATCAATGCGCTTTGCGGTGTTAAAAATCGCGAGTGTGGTCGTTAACTTAGGGTTGAACGTTTTCTTTTTAATCTACTTAAAGAAATGGGCTGAAAACAGTGCATTCTTTGAATCCGTATACATTCCTAATTTTGAAATCAACTATATTTTCATTTCCAATTTAGTTGCAAGCGCGGTGACCTTGGTGTTGATGCTAAGTTTTTATTTTAAGATCCAGTACCGATTTGATCATGCGCTTTTCAAGAAAATGATGCGTTATGCCATGCCGGTATTAATCGCTGGAATTGCGTTTTCGGTCAATGAAACCTTTGATCGTATCCTATTGGATTATTTACTACCTGAAGATATTGCAGACACTAAAATCGGGATGTATTCAGCCTGTTATAAAATAGCAGTTTTTATGACCTTGTTCGCAACTGCGTACCGCTTAGGAATTGAGCCTTACTTCTTCAGCCACGCTAAAAGTGAAAATCCGCAGAAAAATTATGCACTAATTCTTGAGTTCTTTGTAGCTTTTGGGTCCATAATGTTGTTGGGTATTGTTGTCTTTGCCGATGTTTTAAAGCCTTATATTGTGAGAAGCGAAGAATATTGGGAAGCCATGTGGATTGTGCCGTTAATATTGATTGCTAATTTGTGCTTAGGTATTTATCATAATCTTTCAGTGTGGTATAAAGTGACTGATAGAACGAAGTTTGGCGCCTATATTTCAGTTTTTGGTGCGATAATAACTTTGGTTCTAAATTTTTGGTTGATACCAATAATGGAATATCGAGGCTCCGCTATAGCCACATTAGTAGCTTATGCCAGTATGATGGCTGCTTCTTATTATTACGGACAAAAATATTACCCCATTCCGTATAACTTAAAAAAAATGGGACTGTATTTATTGGTTTCATCCGCTTTTTCGGTAATTTCGTTTTATGTGTTTCGGGAGAATTATATGGTGGGAATCAGCTTACTTTTGACATTTTTAACCATGGTAGTGCTGCTCGAAAAAGATCAAATCAAACAAATCATACATACTAAATAGCATAAATTCTCATTTTAGACGTTTGTCTTTTTTGAGATCTTTGCGTTAACATAAACTTATGACTATTAAAATTATCAATAAATCCAATCACGCCTTACCTCATTATGAAACCATTGCTTCTGCCGGTATGGATTTGCGGGCCAATTTATCAGAATCGAGAATTTTAAAACCGTTGGAAAGAAGCATTGTAGGCACTGGCCTATTCATTGAACTTCCTGTAGGTTATGAAGCACAGGTACGTCCTAGAAGCGGACTCGCTGCTAAAAACGGCATTACGGTCTTGAATGCTCCAGGAACCATTGATGCCGACTACAGAGGCGAAATTGGCGTCATTTTGGTGAATTTATCCAATGATGATTTTGAGATTGCAAACGGCGAACGTATTGCACAGTTGGTCATTGCCAAACATGAGCGTGCCGAATGGACGGCAGTTGAAACGCTCTCGGAAACCAAACGCGGTGAAGGGGGGTTTGGTTCCACTGGAACTAAGTAAATTGCAATTTTTTGATATATGACATATGTTCTGATGGCGTCTGCTAAAATATCAAAGAAAAGTTTTTTAAAATTATGATGTCTGGTTGAGCGCAGTCGAAACCTAGGCCGACAATATGAATATTCACAACATCTTGTTAATAGATAAATAAGAATAGAACATGCCTCCGCAGGCATCAATAAGTTTAACTAATAAAAAATACCTGTCTACGCAGGCATTACTATGAAAATAATTGTACCAATGGCAGGACGTGGATCACGTTTGCGCCCTCACACTTTAACCGTACCTAAACCTTTAATTCCTGTAGCCGGACAACCTATTGTCCATCGCTTAGTAAAAGATATTGTCAAAGTGTTGGATCAACCAATTGAGGAGATTGCCTTTATTTTGGGTGACCCTGCATTTTTTGGTGATGATGTTGTTGATAGTCTAAAGAAATTGGCCTCCAACTTAGGGGCTAAAGCTTCCATTTACCGTCAAGATCAGCCTTTGGGCACAGGCCACGCCATTATGTGTGCTAAAGAGTCTTTAACGGGCCCTGCGGTAATTGCTTATGCGGACACTTTGATTAGAGCTGATTTTAACCTAGATCCTACTGCCGATGCCGTTATTTGGGTAAAGCAAGTGGACCAACCAGAAGCTTACGGCGTGGTCAAATTAAATGCACAAGAAGAAATTATAGAACTCGTGGAGAAACCACAAGATTTTGTAAGTGATTTGGCTGTTATTGGCATATACTACTTTAAGGATGTTGGCGTTCTTAAACAGGAACTGCAACATGTTTTGGATAATAATATCATCAATGGTGGCGAATATCAAATTAACGATGGTATTAAAGGCATGATGGCCAAAGGCAAGATTTTTAAAACCGGAGAAGTTGCGGAGTGGATGGATTGTGGTAATAAAGCAGTAACGGTAGAAACGAACACGAGAATGTTAGGATTTCTTAATGCTGACGGCGATGAAGACATGGTTGCTTCCTCTGTAAAATTAGAGAATGCAACAATTATTGAGCCGTGTTATATTGGTGAAAATGTCGTTCTGAAGAACACAACCATCGGTCCCAATGTGTCTATTGGTAATCATTGTAATATTACGGATTCTACCATTAAAAATAGTTTGATACAAACCCATGCCACCATTAAAAATGCTAATTTTGATGAAGCTATGATTGGTAATCATGTGCAGTATGACGGTAAGTATAAAAAGGTGAGTATTGGCGATTATTCCGTCCTAGAATAGACGATTTCAATCGCGCTGTAGTTTTAAGAAGGCGATTATTTAATCAAGAGGTAAAATTCTAATGAATTATAAACACTACATTATAGCATGTATATTAGCGATTTGTTGTAGCGCTCAGACGAGTTACGCCCAAATTGACTTCAATCAAAAACCAACGGACGACCTTGGCAATGTGGAAGACCAATTTCAAGAATATTTTTTTGAAGCGTTAAAACAGCAAGGCATTGAAAACTATCAACGCGCTATAGATGCACTGATGAAATGCAAACAATTGGATGATAAATCTGTAGTATATTATCAACTCGGTAAAAATTATAATAAGCTTAAAAATTTTGGTGCTGCTGAGGATGCTTTAAAAAAAGCAGTTTCTAAAGAACCCGAAAACGAATGGTATTTAGATGAACTTTATGATGTCTATAACCAACAAGGGGATACCAAAAAAGCGATAAAAACCGTCAAGCAATTAGTAAAACACCATCCAGATTACCGTCAGGATTTAGCGTCATTGTATATTAAGAGTAAAGATTACAAAGAGGCTTTAAAACTATTGGATGAACTGGACAAGGAATTTGGAATTAGTGCAGACCGAGATTATTTGAGAAATCAAGTTTATTCGATTACCGGACGTGACGCCGATAGAATTGACAACCTTCAAGAGCGTTTAGATAAAAACCCGGAAGACGAAACCAATTATCTGACGCTCATTTATCGCTATAGTGAAACGGGCGAAACTGAGAAAGCTTTTAATACGGCGCAACAATTGTTAAAAGTACACCCAGAATCTAAACTAGTGCATTTGGCATTATATAAATTTTATCTTGATAAAAATCAAACGGAAAGTGCTATTGCGTCCATGAAAATTGTGTTGACTGCGCCTGAAATTAATCCAGATGCCAAAACCAAGGTACTTAATGATTTTATAAATTTTGTGGCTAAAAATCCGCAGCACGAAAAGGATTTAATTGATGTTACCGCCATGATTGACGACAGTAAAAGCTTTAGAACCTTAGTAGAACTGGCGCAGTACTACTTAAAACTGGAAGACAAACCAAAAGCTTTGATGTATTTTGAAGACGCTTTAAAATTAGAGCCTACTAATTTTGCGGTTATTAAGGATGCCCTACTACTCCAAATAGATTTAGATCTTAATGAGAAGGCCGTTAGCAAAAGTCAAGAGGCAATAGAACTCTTCCCAGCACAGCCGATTCTGTACCTCATAAATGGTGTAGCACATAATCATTTAAAACAGGCTAAAAAGGCCATTACAAGTCTAGAATCAGGCTTAGATTACGTTATTGAAGACCCTAAAATGGAAGCTGATTTTTACACCCAATTAAGTATAGCCTATAAGCTTAGTAATAATAATACCAAATCTGAAACGTTTGCAAAAAAGGCAGCCGCATTAAAAAACCCTAATAAATGAGAGTTTATAAACTAAGTGCACTAATACTTTTACTGGTGCTAAGCGCCAGTTGTAGATCTACCAAAACTTTAACCAGTACTGCGGAGATTGATGATAGTATGACCGCAAAACAGATTATTAGAGAAAATGCGAAGCAAGATGTGCAATTTAAAACCTTGCAAGCCAAGCTACGTATAGACTATACTGAAGGTGATAAAAGTAATGGCACTACCGTAAATTTGAGAATGGAAAAAGATAAGGTCATCTGGATGAGTGCTCCTTTGGCTGTAGCCCGTGTGATGATTACCCAAGATAGTGTGAAGTTCTATGATAAGCTTAACAACCAATACTTTGATGGCGATTTTACATTGCTCACTCGGCTACTGGGGACGGATATCGATTTTAAAAAAATTCAAAACATTTTCCTTGGAGAGCCTATTTTTAATCTTAAGGATGATACATATGTCACAGTTCCCAATGAGGAATCTTATGTTTTAAAACCTAAGGACCAACGTGCATTGTTTGAGTTATTTTTTCTTGTTAATCCTGGGTTTTTTAAATTGGATTCCCAACAATTATATCAGCCAAATGAGAAACGCATGCTTCAGATAGATTACAATAAATATCAAGAGGTGAGCAAACAAATTTTTCCTGAAAACATTCGTATTATTGCATTGGAAAATAATGATGAAATCATCATTGATCTCGATTTTAAAGCGATCAGTTTGAATGGCGAAGTGCGTTTCCCCTTCAATATTCCGTCAGGATTTAAAGAAATTGAACTTGAATAATGCGTTACCAACCTAACATTTACCGATTGATCTTATTTTTTAGCTTGTGTAGTTTCACCATGACCGCACAAAGCCAAAAACAACAGGAGTTGGAAGCCAAGCGTCAAGCTATTTTAAAGGAAATTCAACAAATCAACAATTTACTCTTTACCAAAAGGAAGGAGGAGAAATCCATACTTTCTACTGTTGAAGATTTAAATTACAAAGTAAATGTTCGCAAAAACCTTATAAAAATTACTAATGATCAAGCTAATTTGTTAACTAGGGAAATCAATACCAATCAGAAGGAAATTAGTACGCTAAGAGATCAGTTAACACATTTAAAGGAAGATTATGCTGCCATGGTGGTTAAATCTTATAAAAGCAAATCAGAACAAAGCCGCGTGATGTTTTTGCTGTCTTCAGAAAACTTTAAGCAGGCGTATAAGCGACTTCAATACATTAGACAATATACAGACTATCAAAAGGAGCAAGGCGAAGAAATAAGACGTAAAACTGAGAAATTACAGGCGCTGAATACAGAATTATTACAACAGAAAAAGGATAAGGATAAACTGATTGAAGAAAACCGATTGGCCAAGCAGAAATTGGAAGAGGATGTAAAAGAGCATCAAAAACTGATGGCCTCCGTCAGAAAGAACATGAGTTCTTATGCTTCTCAAATTAAAACGAAGCAACAGGAAGCAGATCGAATTGACCGCGAAATTGAAAAGTTAATTAGAGAAGCTATTGCCGCATCTAATAAAAAAGCAGGCAAATCTGAAACGACTTCCAAAGGTTTTTCATTAACACCCGAAGCAAAAGCCCTAGAGGCCAAATTCGAGTCAAATAAAGGACGTTTGCCTTGGCCGGTTCGCACGGGAGTTGTGAAGGTAAAATACGGTAAACAGCGTTCATTAATTGATAATACTATTGAAATCAACAGTAATGGTATCCGAATTGCAACAGACAAAAACGCTAAGGTACGTTCAGTCTTTAACGGAGAAGTGCTAGCCGTGCAAAGTACGAAAAACGGGAATCCATGGATTTTGATCCAGCATGGTAATTACATTACAGTATATAAGAATCTTTCCAAAGTATATGTGTCAAAAGGCAACCAAGTAACTACGAACCAAGATATTGGTGAAGTGTTTACTGACCCTTCAAATGGAGAGAGTATGTTGAGCTTTGCCATCTATAAAGACTCAAAATTTCAGGATCCTTCGGTTTGGATAGCAAGGTAATTTGAAATTATAACCCTATAATCGGAATATTTTAGGTTCATTTACATTCGGTTATATTGTTTTTAGTGGTTTTGCTGCAATAGTATTATATGCTCACAAAAACACTCAATACAAAATGTATATACTAGCAATATTGACACTTTGTTTAAGAGCAATACGACTTTTATAGTATACTTTGGTTACTGAAATAAGGCTTTTAATTCTGTAGCCTCTTGAGCTTTCATCTTTCCTGCCAATACCAAACTTAATTGTTTTCTACGTAAAGCGGCTTCAAATCTGGTCTTTTCCAATTCTGTTTGTGGGGAGATTTCTGGTATTTGAGTTGGACGCCCTGTTTCATCAACTGCAACAAATGTGTAAATAGCTTCATTGGCTTTTGCTCTAAGCCCAGATTCACGATCTTCAATCCATACGTCCATAAACACTTCCATAGAGGTTTTGAACGCTCTAGAAACCTTTGCTTCAATAGTTACAACACTTCCTAACGGAATTGTCCTGTTAAACGCCACGTGATTTACAGAGGCCGTAACCACAATACGACGACTATGACGTCTTGCTGCAATACTAGCCGCGCGATCCATACGCGCCAAGAGCTCTCCTCCAAATAAATTATTCAGAGGATTGGTCTCACTTGGAAGTACCAAATCTGTCATAATACAAATCGATTCACTTGGATGTTTGGCTTGCATGGGCTATTTTTTTGAATTGATGTGCAAAGATAAGTTGAATTTGTGAATTTTCGTTCAACTCTTTAGTTACAGTAAAATTGAATATATGTATAAATGTGACGGATTTCGATAGGTGTTGAGCGCCATAAATGGAAGGTACAGCTTAGACTTATCATTTTAAAAGAAGGGGAATGCTTAAAATTATAAATTTTGGAAAATGTAGCTTTTAATAGATCCTATCTACAGAAGATTATATACTAATTAAGATCTCTTACCAACAACCAAGCTTCTTTGTTGAAGTTCTGACGGATATTGCGCAGCGCCATTAGAGCCTCATTGCTGTCTTTATAGCTGGAATACACTACTTCATGCAACCCATATTTATTAACTCCAATAGTTCTGGCTTTAAACCCTTGGGCTCGGAGTTGTTCCACTTTCTTGTCAGAGTTTTCTGCTACTCTAAACGCACCCGCAATAATATGATACCTGCCTTGTTGCTTTTCAACCTTTAAGGTTGCAGCAGGCAGCGGATTTTCAATCACAAACGTCGCTTCCTGTACTTTGGCGTCCAATTGTTCATTAGCAGCTTCTTGTGCTAATTGATTGTGGGTTTCTACTTGATTATTATAAAACGTGGAAGCTGCAAAACCGCCCATAGTTAATGCAATAAGTGCGACTGCTGCGTATTTAAGATAATTGCGTTTTGCGCGTCTCTCAGGGGTAATGTCAATAGGCAACGTATCTTGTAGGGCTTCTACCCGTTCTTTGTAAACCTCACGATTGACATTAGAGACCTTAAATTCAGTCAGTCCAAAAGCATCTGTTAGATAATTACTATTGTTGGAAGGCTCAAAAATGATTTTTCCATCAGCATTCAAAATAAGATCCCCAATGTTACTAAAATTTAAGGTTTCACCTTCAATTAAAAACGCATTGATGGACTTAACTTGCTTACTAATTTTTTGTACGGCAACTTCATAAGGAATATCTTCAGCATCAGCAATATAACTTGCCAACAAGCCATCATTATGCTTTAATTGCTCATTAAAGGAAATAACTTTTTTTGGAGGATAAAATGTGTGGCTACTTTCATCCATTTTTGCTGATATGCGTTTGGTTAAAAAGGCACCAAATTCTGGAATCGTTACACAATCGTAACGGTACAGTAAATCGCTTATGTAAGTTTCTATATGCATTGAAACAAAGTTAGAAAATTTTGATTTTCGTGGAAATTAAAGCATCACTATTTATTAACATTGCTTAAATTTAAACCGTTTTCCCTCTTAATCAATACTATAAATGTCAGATCAGGACTTAATTTTTCTCCTTGCGCTTCAAAATATGCCTAAAATTGGCGACATCACCGCAAAAAAACTGATCGCCCACTGCGGCTCAGCCGAAGCAGTGCTCAAGGAGAAGAAGCAACTTCTATTAAGAATTGATGGTATTGGTACTAGTATGTTGCAGGAAGTCTATAATAAAAGGCATTTGATAGCGGCAGAACAGGAGTTGAGGTTTATTAGAGACCATAATGTTTTGCCGTTATATTTTATGGATTCCAATTATCCTGAAAAATTAAAGCATTGTATTGATGGCCCTATATTGTTATTCCAATCTGGTACGGTAGATCTAAAAAGGAAACGTCTAATCAGTATTGTGGGCACGCGCATGATTACTTCTTCAGGTGTGGCCTTTTGTGAACGCTTAATTGAACAATTGGCAGTTTTTAAACCGGTTATCATCTCAGGGTTCGCTTATGGCACGGATATTACCGCGCAAAAAGCGGCCATGAAGCATAATTTGCAAACGGTAGGCTGTTTGGCACATGGTCTCAATCAAGTGTATCCGAAAGTTCATAAACGCTATGTGGCTGAGATTGAAAAATACGGCGGCTTCTTAACTGAATTTTGGAGTACTTCAAATCCGGAGCGAGAGAATTTTTTAAAGCGAAACCGGATTATTGCGGGTATAAGTGAAGCCACTATTGTTATTGAATCTGCTGATAGAGGTGGAAGCTTGGTAACCGCTGATATTGCTAATTCTTATAACCGAGATGTTTTTGCCGTGCCTGGAAGAACCACAGATGCACAAAGTTCGGGCTGTAATGATTTAATCAAGTATCAAAAAGCACATTTATTGTCCAATCCTATGGATGTCCCTTATATTTTGAATTGGGAGCTCGAAAATGAAAAGAAACCGGCCATTCAAAAACAACTGTTTGTAGAGTTGGAAGCGGACGAAAAAATAATTTATAATTTTCTAAAATCGAAGGAGCAACAACTTTTAGATAGTATAGCTCTAGAATGCAACATGCCTATTTTTAAAGTGGCAGGTGTACTGTTGAATATGGAACTCAAAGGTGTTGTGAGGCCTCTTCCGGGCAAATTGTTTGAGGCGATTTAATAGACTTAACTACTGTAAATATAGAAATAACCACCTCGTTTGCCTGCCGATCAGGCGGGATTTTTGCTGCTTTTCTGAAGCAAAACCCGCTCCTCATTCTTATAAAGGAGGAGCGGGTTTTGTTTATATTTCTATTATTTTAAATTTAGTTGGGTCATAAATTCCTTCCCTTTTTTAAAGGAAGGTGAACTTGAGCTCCAGAAAGAGCTCAAAGCCGGAAGGGTTTTTATTAAACCTGATTATTTAATACCCAAGCTTTTTACGCACACGAGCCAACACGGCATCAGCCACAACTTTGGCTTTTCCTGCGCCAACAGCCAGTGCCTTGTCAATTTCCTCCAAATTATTCATATAGTAATTGTAGCGCTCACGTGGTGTTTCAAATTTTGATAAAATCAGTTCGTACAGGGCTTGTTTGGCGTGGCCGTAACCATAATTACCTTGCTCATAATTTTGTTTCATCGTTTGTATTTCTTTATCTGAAGCCAATAAACTATACAGTGCAAAACAATTACAAGTGCTCCAATCTTTCGGGTCCTCTAAAGGCGTACTGTCCGTTTCGATTGCCATGATTTGTTTGCGCAATTGCTTTTCTGGTAAAAATATATTGATAAAATTGTTCTTGCTTTTACTCATTTTAGCACCATCTGTTCCGGGAACAAGCATCGTGTTTTCTTGTATCTTACCTTCTGGCATCACAAAAGTTTCACCCATTTTAGCATGAAAACGAGACGCCACATCACGGGTCATTTCAATATGTTGCAATTGATCTTTCCCAACGGGAATAATTTCAGCATCATATAACAAGATATCTGCGGCCATCAACATTGGGTAGGTAAACAAACCAGCATTCACATCTTCCAAGCGGTCTGATTTATCTTTAAAACCATGAGCTAAAGTCAAACGTTGGTATGGAAAGAAGCAACTCAAATACCAAGTTAATTCAGTAGTTTGTATCACATCACTCTGACGGTAAAATACCACCTTATTAATATCCAAACCAAAGGCCAACCAAGTAGCTGCAACACTATAGGTATTGTGTCTTAAAGTTTCCGCATCTTTAATTTGGGTTAGAGAATGCATGTCTGCGATAAAAAGGAACGAATTGTTTTTAGTATCATTCGCCATGTCTATTGCCGGGAGGATGGCACCTAAAATATTCCCTAAATGTGGAGTGCCGGTACTTTGTATGCCTGTAAGTATTCTTGCCATGTTCACTTCCCGCGAAGGCGGGAATCTCATTTAATTAAACAAATTATTTATACGGCAAAGGTAATTTTTTTGAAGGAATAGCTCAATTAATTTAATTAGTTTTGAACCCGATGAAAATTTTGAAATACCCTTTCTGGATTTTATACCGCATTTGGTTTTATATATTGGTAGCCTTACCAATTCTAGTCTTGTTGCCGTTTCTACTGATTAGCATTTCGAGAGAAGAATGGTATCCCTATTTTTTTAAATTGGCTCGGTTCTGGGCAAAGTTTATTCTGGTTGGAATGGGATTCCGTTGGATCATCAAAAGAGCGCAAACACCTGAGCCTGATAAGAGTTATATGTTTGTAGCCAATCATACTTCTATGGCAGATATCATGCTGATGTTGGTAAGTGTGAAAAATCCTTTTGTTTTTGTTGGGAAAGCTGAGTTGGCGAAAATTCCACTATTCGGGTTCTTCTATAAACGTACTTGCATTTTGGTAGATAGAAGTTCTGAAAAAAGCAGAAAAGCTGTGTTTTTAAGAGCTCAAAAAAGATTAAAGCAAGGACTCAGTATTTGTATCTTCCCTGAAGGAGGCGTACCTCATGAAGATGTTGTATTAGACGACTTTAAGGACGGCGCTTTCAAATTGGCTATCAACCATCAAATTCCCATTGTTCCGATGACCTTTGCCGATAACAAAGACCGTTTTTCTTACGTGTTTTTAAGTGGCAGTCCAGGGAAAATGCGAGTTACAGTTCACAAATTTTTGTGCACTAAAGGCCTCACCTCAAAGGATGCTAAATTATTAAATACACAGACCAGATCTATTATTCTGCACCAATTGATGATGTCTCATAAATACAAAAGAGCTACTCTTGGCACAGAGTAGCTCTTTGTCATTACTGCACATGTGCAATAACTATCTAACCAACTAAAAATCTAAAATTTAAAACTAAAACCGGTATAGACACCAATATAATAAGGCCTGAAATTGCCTGAAGTATTGGTGAATGTATGTATTTGATACTTAAACATAGGTTCAAGATTAAGCTTTAAGGTGTTTGAAACGTTATAATTTACCCCTAAACCGAAATTGGCGCTATAACTTGTGCTGTTAATATTATTCGCTTCGCCTATTAGTAATTTTTGATTCTCCAATACGGTGTAAATGTCATTATTACTAAGGAAAAGTGTGCTAAAACCTCCAATAACATTCAATCCAAATTTTTTATCTACAATACTGTATTCCATTTCCAACGGTATTTCAATATACCCAAATTGTTGCTCCAAAGCGCCGTTGTCTTTTGATGTTAATGCTTGAGGCGCAGATTGGCTTGTGATGCTAGAAGTACTTAATAGAGTATTGGATTCATTGCGGTTTGTAAAAGTGATATTTTGCAATCGATTAGTTTTTGAAGCCGCACCAAAACTGTTCAATTCATTAAATGCAATAATACCATCAGTGCTATAACCTAAATTCACTTTGTTAATTCCTGCTCTTATTTTTATTTTATCATTTATGGCGTAGCTGCCACTAATCCCATAACTCATGTTGACCTCGCCACTTTTGCTATTGTTTACAAATTGGCCGTCAATAGAGGAGCCTTTGCCCAATGTGTTAAAATAAACAGGTGCCACATTTGGGGTGATGTTCCACCTGTTGGGTTGTGCTTCTTTTTCTTCTTCTATGGTAGGGTTCGCTTTAGCAATAGCGTCCTCAATGCTTTCATCTTGTTTGTTTGAAGCAATAACAACTTTTTGTTCTACTTCAACAGGGGTTTCGTTGTCTTTTAAAATGTCATTAATATCTGATTGCGCTACTTTAATTTGATCTTTCTGTACGTCCAAAATGATTTTCGAGCTTATGTTCTTGTCGTTTACAACTTCTTTATTAGGATTTAGTTGTGGTAGATTTGAAGTGTTTTTTACGACGGTATTACTTTTTGAATGGATACTACTTGTAATGTTTTTTTGAGCTGAATTAGAAGTTGTCCGGTTAATTTTTTTGACTGAATTTTTACCAGCAATTTGATTAGTTGTGTTCTTTTGAACATTGTCGGTTTCTGCAGTATTTCCAGAAACTGCATCCGAATCATGGGTGTCATCAGATTTTGCAATAACGCTAGTCCCTACAGATTCGCTTGATTGCTCTTCAATAGTATAAGGTTTGGTAGAATCTAAAGTGTCGTCTTTTTTTTCAGTACCAACCACCATGTTTTCTGGTACGCCAAAATTATTACCCGTGTCAAAAACAGCGATGCCCACCGTAAAGAACAACGCCATAACAGCGGCAATACCACCAAGTTTCCACCACAACGGAATCACGCGGCGCTTATGTTCTTTTTTATGCAGCGCATTGTGGATATTGTCCCAAACAACATCTTCAGGAGTCGCTTCAAAATTTTTGAATTTCTCTTGAAAAAGGCGATCTATATGTTTTTTGTCACTCATTTATAAACTCTGGAAATTAAACTGTGTTTTGTGGTGCTCAATTTTATCTTTTAAAATCATCCGTGCCCTAGCGAGATTTGATTTTGAAGTTCCGGTGGAGATGTGCAGCATCTCTGCAATCTCTTTGTGAGAATAATCATCTAATACATACAGATTGAATACCAACCGGTATCGATCCGGTAACTCTTGTATAATACCCAGTAAAAAATCTAGGCTCACTTCATCCTCATTAATTTCAACGGCTACATCTTCTATCTGATCTTCATTGACAATATCAAAAACCCCCACATTTCTATAGCGTTGAAGTGCTGTATTTATGGCAATGCGCTTCATCCAACCTTCCAATGAACCTTTATGACTAAACTGATCTATCTTTTTAAAAATGGTCACAAAGGTATCTTGCAGATTGTCTTGTGCCTCTGCATAATTTTTAGAATACTTCAAGCACAGCGAAAACAATTTACCCGAGAAGAGCTTGTATATTTGGCTTTGTGCTTGCGCATCATTTTTTTTACAGTTGATGATGAGTTGTTCTAAACTCACAGTTGTGGAATTAAGGCGTTACTTTTTCACTTTGCTCTACTACCGGCACTTCTACAATATAATATAAATCTGTTCCACTCTCATCCTTGCCTTGCCAAAACTTAAAAACATAGGTCCCATTATTGGTAACTTTAAAGTTGAATGTTGCTTCCACATCTGATTCTACATCAACACCACAATTTTTATTAGGGTAAACTGTATTGATCACCGCAACCGTACGCTGATTCAAATCGCGCGTGTAATAAAAATCAAAAAAAGCGTAACATCCAGCAGGTCTGATATAGGTTACAGTGATGGGGTACACTGAACCAAGAACAAATTCGTCTGGAATGTCTACGCTTTTAATTGGTAAGATTTCGGAGTGAAAATCTTCAGAATCGTCTACACTGCAAGAAGTTATAGACAACATCATAAAACATATAAAAAGTAGCTTTTTCATAAAAATTTAAATTATTAGTATTTCTTTTTCATTTATAAGATGTTCAACATCTAAAAAGGTTGCGTTGGTCATAAAAAAAATCCCTTGAGAAAGGGATTTTTTTTAATATTAATATATGTTTTTAGCTGTTACTCATCACCAGAAGTAGCTGCTTTAGCTATGGCTCTAACCTTAGCTTCCAGTTCATCCATCAATTCTGGATTATCTTTGATTAAGGCTTTAACGGCATCTCTACCTTGACCTAGTTTTGTATCCTCATAGCTGAACCATGAACCACTTTTCTTAACAATTTCATGTTCAACGGCAATATCTAATATTTCACCAACTTTAGAGATCCCTTCACCGTACATAATGTCAAACTCAGCCATTTTAAATGGTGGCGCAACTTTATTCTTCACCACTTTAACCCGGGTTTTATTACCTGAAACATTCCCGTCCGTTTCCTTAATCTGGGTAGAACGTCTAATATCCAAACGTACTGAGGCGTAAAATTTTAAGGCATTACCCCCTGTGGTGGTTTCTGGATTTCCAAACATCACCCCAATTTTTTCACGTAATTGGTTAATAAAAATGACGGTACAATTTGTTTTGCTGATAGAGCCTGTAAGTTTTCTTAATGCTTGAGACATTAATCGTGCATGTAAGCCCATTTTAGAATCGCCCATTTCGCCTTCAATCTCACTTTTCGGCGTTAAGGCTGCTACAGAATCGACCACAACAATATCTATAGCACCAGAACGAATTAAATTATCCGCAATTTCTAGGGCTTGCTCACCATTGTCAGGTTGAGAAATAATTAAATTTTCTAAATCTACACCTAATTTTTCAGCATAGGTTCGATCAAAAGCATGCTCAGCATCAATAAAAGCAGCAATACCACCTGTTTTTTGAGCTTCTGCTATTGCGTGCAAGGTTAAGGTTGTTTTACCTGAAGATTCTGGTCCGTATATTTCGATAACCCTTCCACGTGGGTAACCACCAACGCCTAAGGCAATATCCAACCCTAGAGAACCTGAAGAAATGGCATCAACATCTACCACAGATTTGTCACTCATTTTCATTACAGTCCCTTTGCCGTAGGCTTTATCTAACTTGTCTAAAGTTAGTTTTAGGGCTTTTAATTTTGCTTCTTTTTCACTACTCATTTGTTGTTCTTTTTCTAAATTTTATCGAAGCTAAATTACGACAATTTTTCCTCTTTAGTATTTTATTACGCAACCTTTTTATGGATTTTACATCTCCTTATTAAGATGGGAAAATCATGCTATGAATTGACCTTTTAGAAGTAAATTTTTAAAGATTACAGAAGCATTTTTTATCTGAATCATTGTTGGCAAGACTTCATGTCTTTCAATTTGTGTGACAGTTAATGGAAATTGTAAATGTGATGACGGTTAATTTGTTATGTAAATTGATGTTTAAGGATTTATTAATAACGAGTTAGTCCTCAAATAGGCACTTCAGTTCAAACTGCGGTGCTTTTTTTATTTTATAAAACATCGAACATTGCGGATTACGGTTCCTATACCGAATATCGAACCCTGAACTCTATACACTGAATACTGAATACCAAACACTGAATACTGAATACTGAATACTGAATACTGAACACTGAACACTGAACACTGAACACTGAACACTGAATACTGAACACTGAACACTGAACACTGAATACTGAATACTGAATACTGAACACCTACTACCTAATACTGCCAACTTTTTTCCATATCTTTGCCGCACTTTAACCTTAAAAAATTAGTATAGCATGCAACTGTACAATAACTTAAGCGCTAAAGAAAGAGCAGAACTTATTGCGCAAGCGGGCAAAGACCGTTTGACAATCTCTTT
Source organism: Gelidibacter sediminis (assembly GCF_004364975.1). Classification (GTDB taxonomy): domain Bacteria; phylum Bacteroidota; class Bacteroidia; order Flavobacteriales; family Flavobacteriaceae; genus Gelidibacter; species Gelidibacter sediminis. The sequence goes on from NZ_SOBW01000007.1 coordinate 1,141,304, forward strand.
CTACGCCTACGCCAAAATTGGCAATCCAGAAATTTTCAGAAACCATATGTTCTTAGCTTGGAATGAGCTCGATGTCCTTGGCAGGATTTACGTAGCCCATGAAGGAATTAACGCGCAATTATCAGTCCCCGCCGATCATTTTAAAGCTTTTAAGATGCATTTGGACAGCATTAGTTTTCTAGAAAATGTGCGACTCAATATTGCTGTTGAGCACGATAATTTTGCGTTTTTAAAACTCAAGGTTAAAGTGCGGGATAAAATTGTGGCAGATGGATTAAATGACGACACATTTGATGTGAGAAACATCGGTATTCACGTAGATGCAGAAAAATTCAATGCGTTGATTGAAGACGAAAACACGGTATTGGTGGACATGAGAAACCATTACGAAAGTGAAATAGGGCATTTTAAAAATGCAGTTACTCCAGATGTGGATACGTTTAGAGAGTCTTTAGATATTATTGAAGCAGATTTAAAAGACCACAAAGAAGATAAAAACTTGGTGATGTATTGCACGGGCGGAATTCGTTGCGAAAAAGCAAGTGCCTACTACAAACATAAGGGCTTTATAAATGTGTTTCAATTAGATGGTGGTATCATCAATTATGTGAGACAAATAAATGAAAAAGGATTAGAGAATAAGTTTATTGGTAAGAATTTTGTGTTTGATCAACGTCGTTCAGAGCGTATTTCAGACGATGTCATAGCGCATTGCCACCAATGTGGCAATCCAGCCGATTTACATACCAATTGTGCTAATGAAGCGTGCCATTTACTCTTTATCCAATGTGAAGATTGTAAAGAAAAAATGGAAAATTGCTGTTCAAGCACCTGCATGGAAATCAACCGACTGCCTTATGAAGCACAAAAAGAGCTTAGAAAAGGCCAAGGCAATAGTAATGATATTTTTAAAAAAGGACGCGCGGACCATCTTCCCTATAAAAAAGATCTCCGTAATATTTTTGAGACGCTCAAAAAGTAAGCTATTAGGCTTTCCTAAGATGAAGTCTTTTTCAATTTGAATGATTTTGCAAATTGATTAAGAAAGACGAATTTATAGACTTTTTACTAGGACCTTGTAAAAATATCCAATAGCTGTAATAAAGGGAGTTAAGAGATAAATAAAATTTTAAAGCGCGCATAATCAAGTAATTATATGGTTTCTGTATGATGTAGCCAGTTACATGAAATTGAATTATATATCTGAAATAAATAATCTTATCTTTACGTTTTAAAAATTATATGGCATTACCGTTATCCATGCATTGGAACCATATGGGGTGTAAGGTCATAATTTATTAATCCTCATTCGTTACCAGACGAATTATATATATAACATAACATGAGTTGTAACAGTTGCTCAACCGGGAAGGATGGACAACCAAAAGGATGCAAAAACAATGGTACTTGTGGCACAGATAGCTGCAATAAATTAACTGTTTTTGATTGGTTGGCCAATATGTCTCTTCCGCAAGGTGAAGAGCCCTTTATAGGCGTTGAAGTACGTTTTAAAAATGGACGTAAAGAATATTATAGAAATACAGAAAATTTAACCTTAAGCATTGGTGATATTGTGGCTACTCAGGCACAATCCGGCCATGATATTGGTATGGTTACTCTTACTGGAGAATTGGTAAGAATTCAAATGAAACGTAAACACGTTAAGATAGACGATGAAGAAAACGTTCTAAAAATATATCGTAAAGCGTCTCAGCGCGATATTGATATTTGGTCTGAGGCTCGAGATAAAGAAGAGCCAATGAAGGTGAAGGCGCGTCAATTTGCAATTGATCTTAATTTGCAAATGAAAATCTCTGATATTGAATATCAAGGCGATGCCAGTAAGGCGACGTTTTATTATACCGCCGAAGAGCGTGTTGACTTTAGGGAATTGATAAAAGTATTTGCCAAAGAATTCCGAACCCGCATTGAAATGAAACAAGTTGGCTTCCGTCAGGAAGCGGCACGACTTGGGGGCATAGGGTCTTGCGGTCGTGAATTGTGTTGCTCCACGTGGTTGACGGACTTTAGATCAGTGAGTACTTCAGCAGCAAGATACCAACAACTATCATTAAATCCGTTAAAACTTGCAGGTCAGTGTGGTAAGCTTAAATGTTGTCTGAATTATGAGTTGGACTCCTATTTGGATGCGCTAAAAAGTTTCCCCAAAACAGAAATCAAACTCTACACTGAAAAAGGAACGGCTGTATGCCAAAAAACTGATATTTTTAGAGGTTTTATGTGGTACGCATATGAGGGAGAGTGGATGAATTGGCATAAACTGACCACTGAGCAAGCCAATGAAATTATAGCCTTAAATAAGAAAAAGCAAAAGGTGACAAGTCTTGAAGAATATGCTTCAGAGCTTATTGAAGATGTTAAGGCTGATTTTGAAAATGTTGTGGGCCAGGATAGTTTAACGCGTTTTGATGGTCCTAAACGTAAAACAAAACGCAAGCCAAATAAAAGTAAATCTAAAAGACCAAGACAATCAAAACCTAATACTGATCAAAACAAACCTCAAGAGAGCACTCGAGAGAAGGGGTCACAGAAACCGGGGCAGAAATCAGTACAAAAATCATCACAGAAAAAGCGCAGAAAGCCAAACCCAAAAAAATCCAATCCAAACGATGCCAAATAAATTTTCTTGGATAGTATTATCACTTGTGCTTTTGGGGTTTAGTTGTGATTCCAATCAAATTTTTGACGAGTACAAATCTGTGCCCAATCAGTGGCACAAGGATTCTTTGATTTCCTTTACGGTGACCCCTCCAGATTCTACAAAACTGTATAATTTATTCATTAACATTCGGAATACGAATGCGTACAAGTTCAGCAATTTGTTTCTGATTACAGAAATTGATTTTCCTAACGGTAAAATAGTTAAAGATACTTTAGAGTATCAAATGGCTAGACCTGATGGTCGTTTGTTGGGTGAAGGTTTTACAGATGTAAAGGAAAATAAATTGTGGTATAAAGAGGGTGTAAAGTTTGATGAAGTTGGACCATACACGATAACAATTCAACACGTCATGCGTAATAATGGAGAGGTTGAAGGCGTTGATAACTTAGAAGGAATTACAGATGTAGGTTTTAGAATAGAACCTGCAACCAATTAATTGAATTATGGCAAAAAAGAAAGTAGAAACCCAAAACTTTTCCGTATACGTCAAGTGGTTTTGGTTAACCATATTAGGAGGGTTATTAATTGTTGTCCTATTGTTTTTATTAGCGTCATGGGGTGTGTTTGGAGAGATGCCAGATCATACGCGTTTGGAAAACCCAACAACCAATTTAGCCACTGAAATTATTTCTTCGGATGGCGAATTACTCGCAAAAATTTATCATAATGACAACCGTACGCCCGTTGATTTTACCGAGCTTCCAGACCATTTGGTAGAAGCATTGATTGCCACTGAAGATGCACGTTATAAAGACCATTCTGGAATAGATGCGCGAGGCACATTAAGAGCTATATTTACTTTAGGCAAAGGTGGTGGAGCCAGTACTATTTCACAACAATTGGCAAAACAATTGTTTCACGGAGAAGGCGCAAAGGATATTTTGGGTAGAATTACCCAAAAAGCTAAAGAATGGATTATTGCTATCCGTTTAGAGCGCCAGTATACCAAAGAGGAAATAATTGCCATGTATTTCAATATTTATGATTTTGGAAACAATGCCGACGGTATTCGTAGTGCGGCCCGAATTTATTTTGGTAAGGAACCAATGAATTTGGACGTGAAAGAATCAGCTATGTTGGTGGGAATGTTTAAAAATTCATCACTATATAATCCAAGACCAGCTTGGAATCCTGTAGGGACCAAAAACCGAAGGAATGTGGTGTTGCATCAAATGGAGAAGTATGGCTATATTTCTGAAACCGTAAAAGATTCGCTAAGCAAATTAGATTTAGGCTTGCGTTATTCGCCAGAATCGCACCGCGAAGGATTGGCAACCTATTTTAGAGCTTATCTTACAGATTTCCTAAAGGACTGGATCAAAAATAATCCCAAAACTGATGGTACCGGATTATATAACCTGTACGATGATGGTTTAAAGATTTATACAACAATTGATTCGCGCATGCAGCAATACGCAGAAGAAGCTACTTCTGAACATATGGCTCGTTTGCAGAAGGAGTTTTTTAAACAGAATACACCTGAACGTAATAAAACCGCACCATTTTTAGATCTAAAACCTGAAGAAATATCCACCTTGCTTAATAGAAGCATGCGTCAGTCAGAACGCTGGAGAAAAATGAAAGCTAATGGTAAGAGTGATAAAGAAATTATTGCTTCCTTTGATAAACCCGCAAAAATGACCGTGTTTTCATGGAATGGTGAAATTGATACCATTATGAAACCTGCAGATTCTATGCGGTATTACAAGTCATTTTTACATGCGGGCATGATGTCTATGGATCCCCAAACGGGGCATGTCAAAGCTTGGGTTGGCGGTATTAATTACAGACATTTTCAGTATGATCACGTCATGCAAGGCAAACGCCAAGTAGGCTCTACGTTTAAACCGTTTGTGTACGCCACGGCTATAGACCAACTGCATTTATCACCATGTGATACATTTCCTAACACAAAAATAACGATTGAGGCAGGAAAATTTGGAAACCCATTGCCATGGAGCCCTAACAATTCTGACGGTAAATATGGTGGTTTTAGAACCCTAAAAAGTGCTTTGGCTAATTCTATCAATACTATTACTGCCCGATTGATGGACCAAGTAGGTCCACAACCTGTTATTGATATGGCTAAAAATTTGGGAATTGAATCTGAGATGCCGGCTGTACCTGCAATTGCCTTGGGAACACCTGATTTGAGCGTTTATGAAATGGTGGCGGCTTATGCAACTTTTGCCAACAAAGGCGTGTATAACAAACCTGTAATGGTGATGCGCATTGAGGATAAAAACGGAACTGTTCTATATCAATTTACACCAGAATCTAAAGATGTTTTGAGTGAAGAAGTGGCCTATGTTACCACTAACCTGTTGGAGGGTGTTACTGAAGGAGGATCAGGTACACGATTAAGAACAGTAGGTGCCGAAAAGTGGAATCCTGTCTATAAAGAAATCATTACGGGTTATCCCTATGCATTTACAAATCCAATTGCCGGGAAAACTGGAACTACACAAAACCAAAGTGATGGTTGGTTTATGGGCATGGTCCCAAATTTAGTAACCGGTGTGTGGGTTGGGGGCGAAGAACGCGCTACCCATTTTAGAAGTATTAATTATGGTCAGGGAGCTTCGATGGCCTTACCAATTTGGGGCTTATATATGAAAAAATGTTATGCTGATAAGGATCTCGATGTCTCTACAGGGGAGTTTGAACGTCCTGCCAATCTTTCAATTAATGTGAATTGCAGTCAGCATAATAGATCTGATTCCTCCGATTCTGATGGATTTGATGATAGTTTAGATTTTTAAATTTTTAGCAGGCCCACGTGGTATTAATCCCATTTAGAATGACATGTTGTTTTAAATGGGATTTTTTTGTGAATGCTATTTAAAAATTAGAATAGTCACACCCGTTACCCCATCAAATCATTTTTGAATGGCTATTTTATTTCGTAATTTTCAAACTCCTAAAAAATAATACTCATGATTAATAAAAAAGTAGCCAACGTTACCGAAGCCATGAAAGGTGTAGAGGACGGCATGACCCTAATGTTAGGAGGGTTCGGACTGTGTGGTATTCCTGAAAACGCGATTAACAATTTGGTTAAGCTAAACGTAAAAGGGTTGACTTGTATTTCCAATAATGCTGGGGTGGATGATTTTGGTTTAGGCCTACTATTGCACAAACGTCAGATAAAAAAAATGATTTCTTCCTATGTTGGAGAGAACGATGAGTTTGAACGACAAATGCTCAGTGGCGAATTGGATGTAGAACTTGTGCCACAAGGGACGCTGGTGGAACGTTGTAAAGCGGCACAGTCAGGGTTTCCAGCTTTTTTCACACCTGCCGGGTACGGTACTGAAGTTGCTGAAGGCAAAGAAGTACGCGAATTTAATGGTAAGATGTATGTTTTAGAAGAAGCTTTTAAAGCTGATTTTGCATTTGTGAAAGCCTGGAAAGGCGATGCTGCTGGCAATTTGATCTTTAAAGGAACTGCCAGAAATTTTAATCCAGCCATGTGTGGTGCTGCTAAAATTACGGTGGCTGAGGTTGAGGAGCTCGTGCCCGTAGGAAGTTTAGATCCTAATCAGATACATATTCCAGGAATATTTGTACAGCGTATTTTTGAAGGTAAGGATTATGAAAAACGAATTGAACAACGGACGGTAATCAGTAAATAATTTTTCAATTTGAAAATTTGAAAATGAGAGATGACAAGAAAATTTAATTGTAAGAATGACTTTTGAATTTTCATTGAAAATTATTGCGTTATCCGAAGAATTAAGAGCAATCCATAAGTATGAAATGGCTTCACAAATTTTCAGAAGTGGAACATCAATTGGTGCAAATATTATGGAAGCTCAAAACGCTGAAAGTAAAGCCGATTTTATCTATAAATTCAAACGCTCAGCAAAGGAATCAGATGAGTTCCATTATTGGCTGAAATTGTGCGAAGCCTCAGATTTACATCCAAATCCGAGTAAAGAGGTTCATTCAGAATTAAGATCAATTAGTTTAATCATATCTAAAATCATTTCATCTAGTAAGAAAGGTTAACTATCAAATTTTCAAATCATAAAATTTTCAAATCATTTAATATGTTAGATAAAACAGGAATCGCAAAACGTATTGCAAAGGAAGTCAAGGATGGTTATTATGTCAATCTGGGGATCGGTATTCCAACGCTCGTTGCCAATTATGTGCGCGACGATATAGAGGTGGAATTTCAAAGTGAGAATGGCGTATTGGGCATGGGCCCTTTTCCTTTTGAGGGCGAAGAGGATGCAGATTTGATTAACGCGGGTAAGCAAACCATTACTACCTTGCCAGGAGCTAGTTTTTTCGACTCCTCCATGAGTTTCTCTATGATTAGGGGGCAACATGTTGACCTTACCATTTTAGGCGCGATGGAAGTCTCCGAAGAAGGCGATATTGCCAATTGGAAAATTCCTGGAAAAATGGTAAAAGGCATGGGAGGCGCCATGGATTTGGTTGCTAGCGCAGAGAATATTATCGTTGCTATGATGCATACCAATAAAGCAGGAGAATCGAAATTGTTGAAAAAATGCAGTTTACCACTCACTGGTGTTGCCTGTGTAAAGAAGATTGTGACCAATCTGGCCGTTATAGAAGTAACCTCAGATGGTTTCAAATTGTTGGAACGTGCTCCAGGAATTTCAGTGGAAGACATTAGAAAAGCTACAGAAGGCACATTGATTGTGGAAGGGGATATACCAGAAATGGAATTGTAGCATAAGAACAATTTATATTCTGAGCCATACCTAAATACAGATCTAAAATACCTGTATTTAGGTATGGCTTTTTTTTGTAAATGGGCATCCCGTAAGTGTAAATCATATTTTAATTTTTGTAAGAAATATCTACAAAATCGATAGTAAATGTTAAAATATTATGTATTTCAACGAAATATTGAGTATTTAAACTGATTTATTAAAAAGAGCGTTTATATTTACAAAACCAAATCTAATCAACCTAACAGCCCAAATCTAATAACCTAACAACCCAAATTTACCATAGCTTAATTTATGCTTAGCCCCAAATCTACCATAATTTTTAACTTATGAATACCGCTCCAAATCTACCTGAACCTACCTACTCTCAAAGTAAACTATTTGAGGCCTTCCATGGCACTGTTAGACTTTTGAAAGGTATTATAATACTCACAAAAAAAATATTCATGCTCTAATCTAAGCCCCAGATTAAGCATGATTTTTTTTTTTGTGGATTATATACAGTGTAGCGTCTTATTAGTTAACTTAATCTCTATTGCTTCACCCACATTCGGCATGGTATAGCATCATCTTGAAACCTAATGAATAAGGGTAGTGCGCGTCAATTACGGTTATGATCATCCTATCTTATATTTAAAAATTATAAGGAGATTTAAATGTGTTTGATTTCACTGTCTTCCAGAATGGAATCCCCTCTAAGTCTCAAAAAAATCTGCGCCACAGCTATCGTATCTTTTTCGCAGTACACCACGATACGATTAATGTCCTTATCTTTATAATACACGCGTCCAACTTCGCTACCGTCAATATCATCTTTTGGAGACGGAATACCTAACACGTTGGTCAGCAATTTTAAGGAGGTGTAATTTTTATAATCACCAAACTTCCATAAGTCTAAGGTGTCCAAATGCGGAACTTCCCACGGTTTCTTTCCAAACAAATTCAATTTATTGGGCAATTCCATGGCATGGATTATCATACGTCTTGCAATATAAGGGAAATCAAATTCTTTTCCATTATGGGCACATAACAAGTGTTTCGGTTGATTGAAATGGGATAAGATTAAACTTTTAAAATCCTGTAGTAGGGTAAATTCATCGCCATAAAATGACGTGACACGAAACGTCCTAACATCGCCCTGAAATTTAAAATAGCCCACTGATATACATACAATTTTACCAAACTCTGCCCAAATTCCAGCACGTTCGTAGAACTCTTCAGCTGAAATATCAGCCCTTTGGTATTTCGATTTCAGCTCCCACAATTCTTGTTTTGTTGGGTCCAATTCTGAGAAATGATGCGTTTCCGGAACCGTCTCGATGTCCAGAAATAAGATGTCTTCAAGATTGAGTTTGTTGATCATATGCTATTAGGGTGTCATCATTTCATAAGCCTCATCAATATACGTATAAATATCTTCGGTAAATGCATTAACCGACTCATCTACTTTAAGCGATTGATGTCCCAAACGCACAATAATAACATTATCTTCAGGCTGCACAATAACATATTGGCCTAAATGGCCACGCATCATAAAAAAGTCTTTTCCGTTGTAATCTTGTATCAGCCACCATCCGTAACCGTATTGCGGACTATCAGAAAATCGTGGAGTTATAGATTTCGCAACAAATGCAGAGTCTAAAACCTGTTTTCCATTCCATCTGCCGTGGTCTTTAAACAATTTACCATAACGCGCAAAATCTTTCGCATTACTGGCTATGCAACAGTATGCTTTAACGAGATCATTGGCCTCGCTGTCTACTTGCCAAAGTGTCTCATGTTCAGATCCTAAAGGTTTCCAAAACGATTCAGACAGATAATTGTACAGTTTTTTACCAGTGGCTTTTTCAATAACCATGGCCAAAAGTTGGGTGTCGCCGCTGGCATATTTATAAGTTTGCCCAGGCTCATCTACCACTTTCAAACCGAGAATCACTTTTTTTAAGTCATCATCAAAATAAGCCCGCGTGGTAATGGATAAGGGTGAGTAATACGCTTCATCCCAGTTGGTCCCAGAACTCATGGACGATAAATCACCCACAGTCATTTTAGCGGCTGTTCCTTTACTAAATTCAGGGAAGAAATCGCCCACTGGTTGGTCTAAACTTTTAATATGTCCCTGTTCAATGGCCTTCTGCATTAAGCCTGAAACATAGCTTTTGGCCATGGAAAAGGAATTCGATTTCGAATTTTCACTATAACCATCGTAGTAATTTTCAAACCAAATGCTGTCATTTTTGATGATCACATAGGCTACTGTACCTAGTTTTGAATTGGTTTTTTGAAGAGTTTGCGTTTCTGAAACCGAGTTGTAGTCAGTGTGGTTCGGCCAAGGTTGTGCGGTTCCGTTAGCTACTGTTTGGTTATCAAATTGTTTGTAATCATCAAGATAAGCGGTAGAATGGCCTTTCAAATAAATGGTGCGTACCGCTTTTAATAAGTAATCAGTGTCTGTAATGTATAGGATTGCTACAGTTAATATAAGTAAAGCTAAGATCCATTTTAAGACAGTTTTGAGCATTTTCATAGGTTGGTATTAGGAATACTAAATATAGGGAAATTTGTGCAGCATCCATATTTAGTTCTGTCAACAAATTACGGGTGTCATTGCGCTATTTTGTTTTGTCATTCCGACGAAGGAGGAATCATATCAGGTCATAACTAAAGATATCAGCAAGGATATTGATGTTTCATTGTACCCCATACCAGCGGATCGACTATTTCGCTAACTTAGATTGCCCCGCAAACTGAAAATAATAAGCACTTAGAGAAATGATTGAATTCACTCAATGAAGTCAGACGTATTATGTTTATATATTATCAATTCCTATTGAAGCAGCTTCAGTATAGGGGTAGCTAACAACTTGTATCCCAGACTCCATCAACATGAGGAAAGCGTTTTGCTAAAGAAGAGGGCATTTGCTGCAAAATATATTTGAAATATTTAATGCGTTTTAATGGGTTTAGTTGGATTCCACTCGCCATATCTAGAGAAAAGGAATTAAAAGGTTGGAGAGGGAAGGAGAAACTCAATTTAATCTGTGAGGATAAGGGGCGTTTTTAAATTATTTATTCCAAAAGTGAATTTATATATTTTAATGGTTAATTGATGAGAGACACTTTAAGTATGGGATTCCTTCTTACGTTACAATGGCAAATTTGATTCCTCTGTTGTTAGAATGCTAAACTCGATTCCGACGAAGGAGTAATGAGAAACTAGAACAAGCGTTGTTGTCTATAGGGGCTTTCATGCTCTAATAGCCATTGTTTGCGCGACAATCCACCAGCATACCCTGTCAAGCTGCCATCGCTACCTATAACGCGATGACACGGCACTACAATCCATAATGGATTCTTACCATTGGCATTGGCTACAGCTCTGATGGCTTTAACGTCACCTAATTGTTGAGAGAGTTGGAGGTAGGAAAGTGTTTTTCCATATGGAATGCTTAGTAAACTAACCCAAACCCGTTTTTGAAAATCTGTACCTTCAAGATTAAGGTTTAGATTAAATTGAGTGCGGTTTCCGTCAAAATATTCATAAAGTTGATAGACACAATCTTCTAGCACGAGCGGAATACTATCTGTAAGTTTCTCTTCTGAACTTAAAATGGAAATAGAGGATATGCCTCGTTTATCTCCTACAATTTTGGTGCATCCTAATGGTGAGGAAATGATACAATGTTCCACTAATTTTGGGGTTGAGAATCGTTGTCCTGAGGTTTGATCACATCAGGATGCTCCACTTCTTCATTGAGCATGCCCAGACGTTTGGCGCGAGACTCCCAACTTTTTCTTGCCTGCTCCTGTAGATCAGCAACATTATCGCTCTCATCCATAATTTCAAGACCGAGTAGGGTTTCAATCACATCTTCCATGGTAACCAAACCTGTCACCGTTCCGTATTCATCAACCACTAAAGCCATATGGTTTTTACTTTCCACTAATTTCTCAAATAATGTGGGAATTGGCAGATTGCGCTCAATAATGATGATTTCCCGTCTAATATCTTTCAAGGTTTTGGAATCATTGTCTAAGGCCATTTCCTTATAAATATCATCTTTTAATACCAAACCCGTAATATTGTCAGGATTGTCAGTAAACACAGGAATCCTTGATACACGAAGTTCTTGATTTTTGTCGAAGAACGTTTTTACTGAGGTATTCTCATCTTCAGACACCATAATGGTGCGGGGTGTCATAATATCCTTGGCTAAAATCTTTCTGAAGTTGATTAAATTTTTAATGACCTTACTTTCAGATTCCTTAAAAACACCTTCGTCATGCGCAATATCAGCCATGGCTAAAAAACTATCTCTACTCACCGTACTAACATGTGCATTTTTACCACCAATCAATTTTGTAGTCAATTGTAAAAGCCATAAAATGCCAGTATATTTTAACGGAAAGATTAAAACATTTAATGCCACTGTAGTAAACCCTACTAGCTCTTTCCAATAGGTAGCCCCAATGGTTTTAGGAATGATTTCAGAGAGGACCAATATTAAAAATGTCATTACTGCAGACACAATCATAATGGCGTTATCTCCATTTCCAAATACTTGTTCAGCCTGAACACCCACTAAAATGGCACCTACAGTATGTGCAATGGTATTTAAAGTTAGAATGGCAATTAGTGGCTTGTCAACATCCCTTTTCAATTCCTCTAAAGACTCGGCATAACTTTTATTCTCTTTCTTTTTAACGTTAATAAACGTTGGGGTTATACTCAACAGCACAGCTTCTAAGATAGAACAGAGAAAAGAGAAGAAAATGGATATAAAGGCATATAAAATTAATAAAGTCATTTAACGTATGGTTTATGTGCTAATTTAAGGATATTATTAGATTATGTTCTTATGTTTTTCTTAAAACAATAGTGGTTACTCCTCTAATATGATACTCGTTTTAGGAACACCGTATTGAGAGATTCGTTCTATAAACGTTATCAAATTTGCATTGTTTTTGAAATAGGCAAGAATGGAGAGTCGGTCTTCGCCTGTAAGTCGGTCACACCGTTGGACCTCTTCATAATTGAAGATTTGATTATGGGCAGTGCGAATAGTGCTCGATTGATGAATTCTTAATTCAATGATGGCTTTGGTCGATACGCCTAATTTGCCATGATTAAGTTTAAGGGAATAGCCTAAAATAATGCCTTTTTCTTCCAATTGTTTGACCCGTTTTCCAACTGCTGGGGCTGAAAGGTCTACTGATTTGCCTATGGTCGCAAATGATTCGCGGGAATTTCTTCGGAGCATCTGAATAATTCTTGTATCTATGCTATCCATTGGAATCAAATGTTTTTTAAAGGTTTAAAGTTTTAATCGAAACTAAATATATAAAATATTTTTTGATTATTTAAATGATTGCGCGCTATATATGGCTTCAATTTTGGATGAAACACGTATATAGCGCTCAATTTAAGGATGAAAAAGAATCGGTTTTAGGAATTCATAATCCTCATTACATCTTTGGCGAAGTAGGAAGCGATCACATCTGCTCCGGCACGTTTTATGGCGGTAATTTGCTCCATTACCACGGCATCATGATCTAGCCATCCTTTTTCGGCAGCAGCCTTTACCATTGCATATTCGCCTGAAACTTGATAAACGGCAACAGGCACATCTACGGTATTTTTAATCTCTCGTACGATATCCAAATAACACAAGCCCGGTTTTACCATTACAATATCTGCTCCTTCATCAATGTCCATTTCCGTTTCTCTGATGGCCTCAAACCTATTGGCAAAATCCATTTGGTAAGTTTTCTTGTCTTTAGGGATATTTTTCATGTTAACAGGTGCCGAATCTAGCGCATCACGAAAAGGCCCATAAAATGCTGAGGCATACTTGGCTGAATAGCTCATAATGCCCGTATCTGTAAAGCCTTCATCTTCCAAAGCTTCTCTAATGGCTAAAATGCGGCCATCCATCATATCACTTGGGGCTACAAAGTCAGCGCCAGCGTTGGCATGGGAAACGCTCATTTGTGCGAGCATATCAACACTCTCATCATTTAAGATGATGCCATTTTCAATAATGCCATCATGGCCGTATGCTGAATACGGATCAAAGGCCACGTCAGTCATCACCAGCATCTCAGGACAGGCATTTTTAACCGTTTTAATGGCGCGTTGCATTAGACCGTTAGCATTTAAAGCCTCTGCACCTTTATTGTCTTTGAGATGGTCTGGTACTTTAACAAATAGCAATACTGATTTGAGACCCATGTTCCAAAGACCCTTGACTTCCTTTTCAAGCAAGTCTAAACTATAGCGGTAGTAATTAGGCATGGAGGCAATTTCTTCTTTTACATTTTTGCCTTCTACTACAAAAAGTGGGACTAAAAAATCGTTGGGCGAAATCGTAGTTTCTCTTACCAATGAACGAATAGCTTCGTTAGCTCTCAATCTTCTATTTCTTCTTAAAGGGTACATAATTTTGAAATCTTCAATTTGCAGAATTCAATCTGCAGTTATTATATAAATAGCGCTTTTAACACGCTGTTGTTTATTAGAAATTGATCCAATCCACTGGATCTTTTAATACGTTTAATAATTTTTCCTCTTCGCTCCCTTTTTCCGGATGATGGTTATAAACCCATTGTACATGTGGCGGTAAACTCATCAAAATACTTTCTATTCGTCCGTTAGTTTTTAATCCGAATAAGGTGCCTTTATCGTGTACCAAATTGAATTCTACATAGCGTCCACGACGAATTTCCTGCCAGGTTCTCTGGGCATCCGTATAAGTCAATTGCTTACGTTTTTCGACAATAGGAACATAAGATTCAAGGAAGCTATTGCCAACTTCAGTTACAAAAGCATACCAATCTTGCATAGAAAACGTATCGGTTGATTTGCAATAATCGAAAAACAATCCACCTACACCACGAGCTTCATTACGGTGTGCATTCCAAAAATAACTGTCACATTTCTTTTTATAGAAATCATAATATTCAGGATGATGCTTGTCGCAAGCTGTTTTGCACACTTGGTGAAAATGAACGGCATCCTCTTCAAACAAATAATAAGGCGTTAAATCCTGTCCGCCACCAAACCAAGAATCTACAATGTTTCCTTTTTGATCATATAATTCAAAATAGCGCCAATTGGCATGAACTGTTGGGACCATCGGATTTTTTGGATGCAATACTAAGCTTAAACCGCAGGCAAAAAAGTTGGCATCAGTAACACCAAAGTACTGTTGCATACTTTCAGGCAATTCGCCATGAACTGCAGAAATATTAACGCCTCCTTTTTCAAAAACAGCTCCGTTTTCAATAACGCGTGTTCTTCCGCCACCGCCTTCCGGACGTTCCCAAACATCTTGTTGAAATGTAGCTTTACCATCAACCTCTTCAAGTTTTGCGGTGATGTTGTCTTGTAATTCTAATATATAATTGTAAAATTTATCTTTCATGTCTTTAGTTCAAAAAGTTCCATATCCATTGGGGTTTCATTTAACGACTTGTATTCCTTCACCAAGGTTTTTTTCCATTTATAACCAGCATTTAAAGCCACATTTACGCTAGACTCATTAGTTTTATGGGAAATGATGTGTAGGGTTTTCAATCCAAGTTCTTGACTTACATATAATGACACAGCTCTAATAGCTTCACTCATAAGACCTTTGCCCTTATATCGCTCTCCAATGCAATAAGCAAATTCACCTTGTTTTGTATCCCAATGGATTTGCTTTAATATAATCAACCCTATAATTTGAATCTGATATTGGTCTTTCATTACGTATACAAACTCCTCCTTATGGTCAGCTGCTTTAATCTTTCTTTCAATATAATTTCGGGTGCTTTCTAAGGTCCTATTATCGGCTAAAGTCAAAGGTAAAAAGCGAATAAAACGCTCGGTATTGGATACTAGTAGTTTGTTCAGTTGCAAGGCATCATCGGGCACTAATTCTGAAATGCTTAGCGTATCTGAACTATAGATCATGGGATTTGAGTCTGTTTTGTGCTTTTAATGCTTTAACTGTTTCGGTTGAGGCCGCCGTTACTGATAATGGCAAAACCAAAATGATTCCTATAACAGGGATCAATAAAAATAACATAAATACAATCCCGTTTCCTATGGCCAATCCCCGATGTTCTTTTACAAAGTTGATACTTTCATCATATTTAAAGTGGCGTTCCAATGTATAATCCATATTTCCAAATCCTGCGTAATAGGCTTGTATTAAAAATACCAAAACAGTTGAAATAACACCCACAACAGGAATAAACCCGATCAATAAAACGGGAATTGTAAACAACAACTCCAATAGCAAATTCCTGACGTTAATCCGTGTGCCTCGCCATAATTGCTCTGTAAATGACGTATCGCGATGGGAGTGTCGTTCAACACCTAACAGGTGTGCTTCAATCTTTTCAGATACGGGACTCATAAATGGCGCTGATAAGGCCATAACAATATGTTTGTAAAGGATAAACCCTAGAATAAGAATTAAAATGCCGCTTAAAATCTCACTAATTAAAAAAAACGTTTCTCGACCCCAATCCCATATCCATAGCTTAGAAATGTAATACCCAAAGTTATCTGATAAGGCATATGCTGAAAGGATGATGGTTGTAGCAACAATAATACTGATGAGCACGGGTATGCCAAAATACTTCCAAAGTTTGAGTTTGGAAATCAGTTTGAACGTTCCAGCATAGGCTTTGATACCTTTAAAAATGTTGCGCACCATAGATTGAGATAAAACCTCATAGTTCAGGAACTTACAGACTCAAAATTATGAGGTTTTTTTTTATGTATTAGTTTGGACTTTTATATTCCTTAACGGCGTCAATAAATGCCTTAGCATTATCTAACGGGATATTAGGTAAAATTCCGTGACCTAAATTTACGATATATCTGTCTTTTCCGAACTCATTAATCATTTGATTCACCATCTTTTTGATTTCAGCAGGTGGTGAAAATAATCTGGTTGGATCAAAGTTACCTTGTAAGGTAATTTTTCCGCCAGACAAATAACGTGCGTTCTGAGGTGAGCATGTCCAATCAACACCTAATGCAGAAGCGTTAGAATTTGCCATATCGTGTAGTGCAAACCAACAGCCTTTACCAAAAGCAATTACGGGTGCGTCATCTTTTAAAGCTTCAATAATTTGGTTGATGTATTGCCACGAAAATTCTGTATAATCCGTAGGTGATAACATGCCGCCCCACGAATCGAATATCTGAACAGCATCACAACCGGCAGCTACTTTTGCTTTTAGATAAGCTATGGTAGTATCGGTGATTTTTTGCAATAATTGATGTGCCGCAATGGGGTTTGTAAAACAAAACTGTTTGGCCTTATCAAAGTTTTTACTGCCTTGACCTTGTACACAGTAGCACAAAATGGTCCATGGAGATCCTGCAAAACCAATTAATGGCACTTCATCATTTAGCATTTGCTTGGTGACTTTAATGGCTTGCATCACATAATCTAATTCGACATGTACATCAGGCACAATCACATTGTCCACATCTTTTTGAGTGCGTACAGGATTAGGCAAATAAGGGCCAAAATCAGGTTTCATTTCCACCTCAATATTCATCGCTTGAGGAATGACCAAAATATCGCTGAATAAAATGGCAGCATCCATACCGTAACGACGTATAGGTTGCACCGTAATTTCACTGGCCAATTCTGGGGTGCGACAACGTGTAAAGAAGTCGTATTTAGCTTTTATTTCTTGAAACTCCGGTAAGTAACGTCCCGCTTGACGCATCATCCAAACTGGTGGACGATCAACTGTTTCTCCTTTTAGTGCTCTTAAGTATAAATCGTTTTTTATCATGTCCCACATCCCTGCGATGGCAAGAATCTCCTTGTTTTAAGTTATATGTAATCTATTTAATACTAATAGGATGCTGTAAATACACTCTATTAATCCTGTTCACATTATTAATTGCTCGCGTAATTTTCGTTTACCAAATCAATCACGCTTTCAACTGTTGGTATTCTCGCAACACGCACGTCCTCAAAATGCTTTTTAGCTTCATTTGCGGTCGTATCGCCTATACAGTAAGCTACTTTATTATTTGGCTCGTTGTTTTCTAGATAAGCTGCAACAGTAGACGGGCTATAGAACATGATCCCTTCTACCTTTGGGTCGATAACGGTGGCATCCAGTATAGTTTTATAAGCTTCTACCTCATTTACTTTAATATGATTTTTCTCTAAAGTTTGAGACAATTCGTCCAATCTGATATCACTGCAAAAATGGGTGACTTCAGTACCATCAATAAATTCTACTAAATATTCAGCCAACAGTTTGGCGTAATTTTCAGAATGTTTAACCTTTCCGATTTTAGACTCAATTAATTTTTTGGTACGACGGCCTACACAATAAATATTCTTAAACTGCAATTCTTCTTTCGGTACAATGGCAGTAATTGCTTCTACAGCATTTTGGCTTGTAATGATCACATTTTGAATAGGCGACTTTAATAGTGGTTTTGGAATTCTATTCAAGCTTATTTTTAAGAAATCTGTGCTTTCTACTTTTACATTCTGAAAACGCTGACGTTGCATTTCAGAGAGGTTTTTGGTAGAGAAAACCTGTGTGTGTTTATCGGCATCTTTCAAGTCATTCATCACTCTACTGCCCCCGCGCTCCAACACATAATCTGCAGCAAACTGTGCTATATTATGATGGTTGCCCAACTGCTCTTTACGAGTCACTTCAATTTTTTTACTGCCATCCAAACTTAACAGAACCCCTTGAAAAGAGACTTCTTCATTTTTGATGAAGGCTAAAGCCCCAATTGGAGCAGAACAGCCGCCTTCTAAAAGGTTCAAGAAGGTTCGTTCAATTGTGGTACAAATTTCAGTTTCTTCATGATTGATTTCCGTGCAAATTGCAAGCAACTCTTCATCATTTTCACGAGCAGTAATCATTATAGCGCCTTGGCCAGGTGCCGGAATCATCCAATCTAAATTAATGGCGTCTTCAGGGCGCACACCAATTCTGCCAATACCTGCGGCAGCAAAAATAGCTGCGTTCCAATCCTCATGGTCTTCCAGCTTTTGCAATCTAGTATTTACGTTGCCTCGCAAACCGACAACAGTATGGGTTGGATAACGATTGAGCCA
This sequence comes from Gelidibacter sediminis, assembly GCF_004364975.1. Taxonomy (GTDB): domain Bacteria; phylum Bacteroidota; class Bacteroidia; order Flavobacteriales; family Flavobacteriaceae; genus Gelidibacter; species Gelidibacter sediminis. Next base: position 1,159,795 of record NZ_SOBW01000007.1, read on the forward strand.
TTGGGCTTTACGTCTTAAACTTCCTGTGGCTATAACAGCTTCCCGTTGTGATAAAAACTCTTCATTATCTTTAAATACCAAAGTATCCCTAACATTGCCACGTTTTAAAACGGCAGCTTGAACAATCCCTTGTGGTAACACGGTGGGCACATCTTTAAGGGAATGTACGGCAATATCAATCTCATTGTTGAGCATTGCAACATCTAAAATTCGCGTAAAAACACCGGTAATGCCTAATTCGTAAATGGGTTTGTCCAGCAGCATATCGCCGGTAGATTTCACGGGAACCAAAACGGTTTGATGACCCAAATGTTCGAGTTGTTGTTGTACAGTTTTGGCTTGCCATAGCGCAAGTTCGCTATCGCGGGTACCAATTCTTATGAGTTTAGACATGTGTTGGAGATTCTAACTGGAACACTTTTTTGATAAGTTCAATACTATCGTCAGTAGACATATCATCGTTTTTCAGATGGTATGCAAAGTGGTTCGTTATTTTTTGGATGATATTATTACTGATCAATTCGGCCTGGGCTTCATTAAAATCGGCATGTTTTTTACGTTGCGTCTCTAATTCGGCATTTTTGAAATCGAGCAACTTATGTTTTAATGCATTAATGGTAGGCGCAAATTTTCGTGTGGCCAACCAACTGTTAAAATCTAATTTAACTTCTTCAATAATTTGTTCAGCCACCGGGATGAAGGCTTTTCTGCGCTCCAAAGTGTCGTCCGTCATTTGTGACAAATCGTCTAAATGCACTAAAGTGACATGTTCTAATTCCGTTACGTTTTGATTCACGTTTCTAGGAATGGACAAATCTAAAATCAACAAAGGTTTTTTAGATTGGATGCAATGCTTGTCTACTGTAGGATTAAGCGCGCCAGTAGCTACAATCAGAATGTCAGATGCATTGATTTCTTCTTGAAGATTGGCGTAATCCTTTACTAACAGATTAAATTTACCAGCAACTTCCTCAGCTTTGGTCTTAGTTCTGTTGATAAGGGTGATATGATCGTTTTTGGTGTGTTTTACTAGGTTTTCGCAGGTATTTCTACCAATTTTACCCGTTCCGAAAAGAAGAATATTTTTGGTAGATACCTCTTTTACCGTATTCAAAATATAATGAACCGAAGCAAATGATACCGAGGTAGCGCCTGATGAAATTTCAGTTTCTGTCTTAATGCGTTTACTGGCTTGAATGACGGCATTAATCAAACGCTCCGTAAAGGCGTTAAGCAACCCTAATTTTTTAGACCCTCTAGCACTCTTTTTGAGTTGACTGATGATTTCAAAATCGCCTAAAATTTGACTGTCAAGACCAGAACCAACACGAAACATGTGGGCAATAGCTTCTTTGTTTTTATAAATGTAGGCCACTTCCTGAAACTCTTCAACAGTACCCTTCGTATTGTCACAAAGTAATTTGATGAGTTGGTACGGGTGTTCTGCAAAGCCATAAATTTCTGTGCGATTACAGGTTGAGGTTACAATTAAACTCTCAATACCTTCTGTTTTTGCCTGATTAAGAAGAGATTCTTTAGAAGTTTCATCTAAACTAAAATGCCCTCTAACATCGGCATCCGCTTTTTTATAGCTTAAACCAATGGCATAAAAATATGTGCCTCTTGTCATGTGGTAATGCTCCATACCTGATTTGGAAAATTTTCAAAGCAAAAATAGAAATGTGAATTGAATAAAAACAACGCTCAAGGAACTATTAGTGTCGCTTGTGGTATTTTAGGGCTTTAATTTATAAAACTATGATAAATATCATATTTTTGCAGTCATATCAGTGCTTCAACAAGCATTTGTTTAGAATCAATCTAAATAACTGATATCTAATTACAAACATTATGGATTTAAAAAATGTCGCTAAAGGTTCTTTTGAAGAGACACAAGTTGAAGATGGTTTTTTTGTATTGATTTGTCAGAATGAAGGTGCGTTAGTTAAAGTAGTGCAACGCGAAATAGATAGTAATTTTATACAGTTTCACTTTTGTTTAAAAGGATCAAGCAAATTTATGTTCAATGAAGGGCGTTATGCTCTGGACATTTTGGAAGAGAATTCGCTTTTGCTTTACAATCCTCAGCGCGATTTGCCAATTCATTTGGAAATGCAACCTAACTCTTGGTTGGTTTCAATATTGATCTCCATTAAGAAATTTCATGGCTTGTTTTCACAAGAAGCAGATTATATCACGTTTTTGAGCGATGATAACAAGGATAAGAAATACTATAAGGATGGAAAAATATCACCTTCGTCTGCAATTGTGCTCACCCAACTAATGCATTATAATTTAAATGCGTCCATCAAGAATCTCTATTTTAAAGGTAAGGCATATGAATTATTGAGTCTTTACTTTAATAGGAATGAAGATGCCAATATTGAACAATGTCCGTTTTTGGTGGATGAAACCAACGTGATCAAAATTAGAAAAGCCAAAGATATTATCATTTCAAGAATGGCAGAACCACCTACTTTACAAGAACTATCAGACGAAATTGGACTGAATTTAAAAAAATTAAAGGAAGGGTTTAAGCAGATTTATGGCGATACCGTGTACAGTTTCTTATTTGACTATAAAATGGAAGTAGCTCGTAAGCTCTTAGAATCAGGAGCACATAATGTTAATGAGGTGGGCTTAAAAGTAGGCTATAGTACATCAAGTCATTTTATTTCCGCATTCAAAAAGAAATTTGGTACCACACCAAAAAAATACCTAATGTCCTTATCTTCGTAAATTATTAATGGCCTGCTGGTCTCAAAGACCAAAAAGGTATAAAAATGTAACCTTCTATGGGAGGTGTGATAAAAACAGTTCAATGAAAAAAGGAGTACTACTCGTAAATCTGGGATCGCCAGATAGTCCAACACCAGAAGATGTAAAGCCTTATTTAAGTGAGTTTTTAATGGACGAACGCGTCATTGATGTACCACTTTGGGCACGCACGCTAATTGTAAAAGGCATTATTTTAAATACAAGGCCTAAAGCATCTGCGGAAGCATATAAAAAGATATGGTGGGACGAAGGCTCCCCACTCATTGTGATATCCGAACGTCTACAAAAGAAAATTCAGAAGCTAACTGACTTGCCTGTGGCTTTAGGTATGCGTTACGGAAGTATGACCATTAAAAAAGGCCTTCAAGAATTGGTCGATAAGGGTGTGGAGGAAGTGTTTTTAATGCCACTGTATCCACAATTTGCCATGGCCACCACTGAAACCATCTTGGTATTGGCTGAAGAACTTCGAAAAGAACATTTTCCAAACCTTAAAATTACCGATTTAAAAGCATTCTACAATCGTGAAGATTATATTGATGTGCTTTCAAATTCTATTGCCAGACACTTAAAGGATAACCCTTACGAGCAATTACTGTTTTCATATCATGGCGTTCCAGAGCGGCACATCCGTAAACGCGACATTACAAAATCGCATTGTAAAATTGATAAGAGTTGCTGTATTACACCATCACCAGCACACGAATTTTGCTATCGTCATCAATGTTTGGAAGTCACCCGTTTGGTGGCTGAAAAATTAAATTTGGCGCCAGGTACGTATTCAAGTTCTTTCCAATCACGGTTAGGATTTGATCCGTGGTTGCAACCTCCTACAGATTTAACTATTGAGCGTTTTGGAAAACAAGGTGTCAAGAAAATGGCGGTTGTTACTCCCGCATTTGTGAGTGATTGCCTTGAAACCTTAGAAGAGATTGCCATGGAAGGTGAAGAAATCTTCCACGAAACGGGCGGCAAGGAATTTACTACGGTACCCTGTTTAAATGATGATGACGAATTTGTGGCGCTCTTGGCAAATTGGATCAACGACTGGGCCAGGTCTGAAACAGCTACCGCATAATGGCAACCACCTCCTCACAGGATTTGGGCACCAAGCCCATTAGCAAGCTTATTATTAAGCAAGCGTTACCAGCGTCTATTGGCATTTTAGTGATGTCATTAAATATTCTGGTAGATACCATTTTTGTGGGGAACTGGATAGGATCTACTGCCATTGCAGCGATAAATGTAGTATTGCCAGTATCTTTCTTTATTGCGGCTCTGGGGATGGCTATTGGTATTGGAGGGTCTTCCATTATTTCTAGGGCGCTTGGTGCTGATCAGCGACAGAAAGCACTTAAAACATTAGGCAATCAGATAACTTTAACTTTGCTGTTGACCTTAACAATGGTGACTATCGGACTATTGTTTGCCGATGCCATTATTAGTTCTTTTGGAGGTAAGGGGGACATCTTTGAACCTGCAAAAATCTATTATGAAATTGTGCTTTACGGCGTGCCTGTTTTGGCCCTTTGTATGATGGCAAATACTGTAATTCGTGCAGAAGGAAAACCGAAATTTGCCATGTATGCCATGATGATTCCATCGGTAAGTAACTTGCTCATGGATTACATATTCATTTACATATTAGATTTTGGAATGGCAGGTGCTGCTTGGGCTACAACCCTATCTTATGTGTTTTGTTTCCTATTTATTCTATGGTTTTATGGGTCTGATAGATCAGAATTAAAATTAAGTTTTTCGCATCTGGGATTAAATGTTCCTATTGTAAGAGAAATTACATCTCTCGGTTTTGTAACCTTAGCACGACAAGCTGTGGTAAGCATCACCTATTTGTTTATGAATAATATCCTTTTTGATTTGGGTGGTGAAACCTCAGTTACTTCTTATGCCATTGCGGGGCGTATGTTAATGTTTGCGATGTTCCCTGTGTTGGGCGTTACCCAAGGGTTTTTGCCTATTGCAGGGTTTAATTATGGCGCTCAAAACTATCATCGCGTAAGGGAAACGCTCAATATTGCCATTAAATATGCCGCTATTTTGGCGTCCATAGTTTTTATCATCCTAATGTTATTTCCTGAACAAATTACGCGAATGTTTACTTCAGATGCTGATGTGTTGCGTCAGGCGCCGAATGACATGCGGTGGGTATTTGCCGCAACACCCATTATTGCCTGGCAATTAATTGGCGCGGCATACTTTCAGGCCATAGGAAAAGCCAGGCCGGCGTTGTTGTTAACTCTGTCTAGGCAAGGTTTTTTCTTTATTCCACTCATTTTAATTTTGCCACAGTTTTACGGCGAATTTGGTGTTTGGATCTCATTCCCCATTTCAGATGTATTAGCCACCATTGTGACGGCGTATTTTCTAAATCGCGAGGTTAAGAAGAACTTAATTCCTAAAGATGTTTAAATAATTAGTAGCCTATGGAATACTATAACTATATAAAATCCTTACATCTGATCTTTGTGATCACATGGTTTGCTGGTCTTTTTTACATTCCGAGATTATTCGTATATCAAATTGAAGCTTCCCATAAACCATCGCCAGACAAGGAAATTTTGGGCGAACAGTTAAGATTAATGGCAAAGCGCTTATGGAATATCATTACATGGCCTTCTGCTATTCTTGCCACAATTTTCGCAATTTGGTTGATTATTTTAATGCCTGCATGGTTGCAACAAGGGTGGATGCACGTGAAATTAGTGTTTGTTGTTTTACTAATTATATATCACTTAAAAACCCATCAATATTTCAATCAACTACAGCGCGGCATAGTGACAAAGACTTCTAATTTTATGCGACTCTGGAATGAAGGAGCGACGTTTATTCTCTTTGCTGTGGTATTTTTGGTGATTCTTAAAAATTCAATCAATTGGATTTTTGGAGTGATTGGCATTTTTGTATTGGCAGTTTTATTGATGTTGGGATTTAAGATTTACAAAAACATCAGGAACCGGAATCCTAATGCTTAATCTTTAATTATAATCGATAACTGATTTTAAGGTTATAAGTTTTGCATTTTTGGCACCGCTGATTTTGGAGTGATTATTGCTATATTTATCCTGCTACAATTTTTTAAATGAAACTCAGACGACTTTCCTTACGCGTACGTATCTTTTTTGCAATGATTTTGTTGGTGCTAATCGCTTCAGTTCTTATTGCGGCGGTTACGATCTATCAATATAATGAGGAGGCCCGAGATTATCATCGCGATCGGTTAGAACGCAAGGAAGAAAATATTAAACGCCATATAGATTTTGTGATTAGAGAAACCTCTTGGGAAGTTATAACTGAAAAAGTTCCCTTGATTTTTAAAGATGAGATTTACAAAATTGCAGATATTCACCAATTGCAAATTAATTTGTTTGATCTTGAGGGTGGACTTATTAAATCGTCTAAGTCGAGCATTGAAGGCGATACCATATCAAAATGTTTACACGCTGACATTTTAAATGGACTTTCCAATACGGCAGAACACCGTTACGTAGAAAAAACAACGCTCAACAATCAAACATTTCAATCATCCTATACCTATATAACCGATAAGAAATTCAAGCCCATAGCGATCTTAAATCTGCCTTATTTGGAAAATGATGAGTTCCTGAATAAGGAATTGAGAGAGTTTTTAGAGCGTTTGAGTTATGCCTACTTGGTCATGCTGGGTCTGGCAATATTGTTGGCTTATTTCCTTTCAAAATACATTACAAAATCTCTTAAAACCATTAGTGATAAAATAAATGCGACGCGCTTGGATAAGCAAAATAAGCGGATTGAAATTGAATCGTCAAGTGAAGAGATTGCCACTTTAGTCAATTCTTACAACAGCATGATTGATCAACTGCAAGAAAGTGCTGTAAAATTGGCAACGTCAGAACGTGAACAGGCATGGCGAGAAATGGCAAAACAAGTGGCGCATGAAATCAAAAATCCACTCACACCAATGCGTTTAAGTGTACAAAGTTTCCAGCGTAAATTTGATCCGCAAGACCCTGAAATCCACCATAAAGTAGAGGAGTATAGCCAAACACTCATTCAGCAAATTGATACTATGAGTTCAATAGCATCGGCGTTTTCAAATTTTGCCAAAATGCCGGCGCAACAAAATGAAACCTTAAACGTGGTGCATATTGTCAAGTTGGCCCTAGATATTTTTAGCGAAGATTATATCGTTTTTATAGCTGACGAAAAAGAAATTATAGCCCAATTGGACCGTACCCAATTGATACGGGTGGTCACCAACTTGGTTAAAAACGCGACCCAAGCAATTGTAGAAGACAAAGATCCTAAAGTAGTTGTGAGTGTAATATCTGAGGATAATTTGGTAAAGATATCTGTAGCTGATAATGGTAAAGGGATCTCCGAAAGTAATATTTCTAGAATATTTGAGCCTAAGTTTACGACAAAATCTAGCGGCATGGGACTTGGTTTGGCTATGGTTAAAAATATAGTGGAAACCTATAAAGGCACAATTTCATTTACGTCTCAGCAAGGAAAGGGAACTACTTTTACGGTAACGTTTCCAAAACAATAAACCTGAAAAAACGCGAGGTTCTTATGAATATTTCTTAATTTTCAAGCGCTGAGTCTGTCTCTTTAACTTCATAAATAACAATACATTACAATAACACTCATTATGTCTTACGAAAACATTCTATCCAACACTAAAGACGGGATCACAACCATCACAATTAACCGTCCAAACAAGTTAAATGCCTTAAACAAGGCCACCATAAATGAGCTTAACCAAGCTTTTAAAGTTGCAAATAAGGATAAAAAAACGAAGGTGATCATCATTACAGGAAGTGGTGAAAAAGCTTTTGTGGCAGGCGCTGATATTAGCGAATTTGCCGATTTTGATGTCGAAAACGGCGGAAAACTAGCAGCTAAAGGTCAAGAATTGCTATTTGATTATGTCGAGAATTTATCCACACCAGTTATTGCAGCGGTTAATGGATTTGCGCTCGGCGGCGGACTTGAATTGGCAATGGCCTGTCATTTTAGAGTGGCCAGCGATAATGCCAAAATGGGCTTACCAGAAACCTCATTAGGAGTTATTCCAGGATATGGAGGTACTCAGCGTTTGCCGCAATTGGTGGGTAAAGGTCGCGCTATGGAAATGGTGATGACGGCAGGTATGATTGATGCCGAGACCGCTAAGGCTTACGGATTGGTAAATCACGTCACCACTCAGGAGGAGCTTATGCCACTATGCGAGAAGATTGCAGGCAAGATCATGCGTAATTCTACAGTGGCCATTAAAGGCGCTATAAAAGCGATTAACGCTAATTATAAAGATGGTGTTGATGGTTATAAAGTAGAAATCAAACAATTTGGAAAATGTTTTGGTACCGAAGATTTTACGGAAGGCACTACCGCATTTCTAGAAAAGCGTAAGGCTGAGTTTACGGGGAAATAGAACACGGAGCCCGCAGATGACTGATATACGCGAATTTATTTTAGATAAAATAATAACATTTACTAGGATTTCAGGTTCTATAGAATCATCTATTAAAATAAAAAATAGGCATCACCTGTCCCGCAGACTAAGACGGGTCAGTGTTCAATAAGAAAACTAAAAGCCAGGTCACGTAGATGGGGCTGATTTTCTCTAATCATTGAGATGTATAAAAATAAAAAAATGCGAACTATATAATAGTTCGCATTTTTCATTAAAGAAAGTCTTAATACTCACTTCTAAAGCAAAGCGGTTTTAATTCTATTTATAATTTTCCACCAACAATTGTCAATTCGTCAACAATATGTTTAGCGTTAGAATATTTGTCAATTAACCAAAGTACGTAACGGATATCAACATTGATGGTACGTTGTAGGTTGCTGTCAAAAATAACATCACCAGCCATCGCTTCAATGTTGCCATCAAAAGCTAAACCAATCAATTCGCCTTTACCGTTGATTACTGGAGATCCTGAATTACCACCGGTAATATCATTATCAGAAAGGAAGTTTACTGAAAGCTCACCTTTTTCATTGGCGTAACGTCCGTAATCCTTCTTTTCATAAATGTCTAACATGTCTTGTGGCAAATCAAACTCATCGTCATTTGGAACATATTTAGCAACCATCCCTTTTAATGTGGTGTAGTTGTTTACTGCTGCATCATTTCTTTTATCAGCAGGTAATGCTCTAACCTTTCCGTAGCTTAAACGCAACGTAGAGTTAGCGTCAGGATATTGAATGTTGCTCAATTTAGACTCACGTAATCCAGCAACCAATTTTCTGAAAGCCGCTTGAAAATTGTTCTCAGGTTTCACCAAATGCTCTGGTTGCTCTCTGTATTTTGCTAATAATTCTCCAGATAATTTGTACAATTGATCACTTTCTAATTTTGAAAGATCAGGATTTTCTAAGAACGCCTGTACATTTTCTTTAGAAGAGAAGATGCTTGCATCAAAAGCAGAATCAACAAAAGCTGTAAAATCATTAGTGTTTTTATCAGCGATTTCTTTAACCATCACAGGAAGTGGATAGTTTGTTTTTGTCGCATATAAATTTAATTGTTTTGCAAGGATTTCTTTCTCTAAAGGCAAATGGAAATCTTTATACGATGCGTCAATAAAAGGCTGTAATCTAGAAAGCATGTTTTCACGTGCAGCTTCATTAGATTCTGCGTATTGTTTTAAAGCACTACCAATTCTTGATGGTAACACCGCAAACTTGCTACCACGTAACATTCCTGTTAAATAGTTGTCATGTTGCGCCTTGTCATTAGTCAATTTATAGTAAGCATTGATATCAGAAATTACATTACCATATTTAGCCTTGTTTTCTTTTTTATTGGCCCATTTATTAAAAGCGTCTTCAACTTTGGTCTTGGTGGCCACTGTTTTATGATCTGTTAAAGCAGTAATCATTCCGCCTCGGTTTTTCCAATAGTTAGCGATGCTTGCGTAAGAAGAAGCGTACATTAAGTTGATAGCTTCATCACTATCCATATACTTTTTCATTACGTCCATGCTCAATTTAGACCCTTCAACCCAAGCAGGATATGCAAACTTTACGTTTTGCTCAACGCCTTGTGCGGGCATCCAACGGTTGGTTCTTCCTGGGTAGCCCAAGATCATTGCAAAATCATTTTCCTTTACGCCATCAAGACTTACAGGAAGGTGGTATTTTGATTTTAAAGGTACATTTTCCGTAGAATATTCTGCAGGATTTCCATCTTTATCAGCGTAAACTCTGAATAGAGCAAAGTCGCCCGTATGTCTTGGCCACTCCCAGTTATCCGTGTCACCACCATATTTTCCAATACTTTCTGGAGGTGTTCCAACTAAACGGACATCTTTGTAATCTTCATAAACAAAGTAGTAGAATTCATTGCCTTGGTAGAAAGAACGTACAGAAACGGTATATTTTCCGCCTTCATTATTTTCTTGCTCAATTTTAGCAATTTCTCTGTTAATGGCAGCTTCGCGATCTTTTTCAGACATGGTAGCATCAACTTGTGATAAAATACGCTTAGAAACATCATCCATTCTTACAAAAAATCTAACAAATAAGCTTTCTGGCTTTAACTCCGCATCTAAGGATTTTGCCCAGTAACCATTTTTAAGATGATTTCTGTCTGCAGTTGATAATTCAGCAATAGCATTATAACCACAATGGTGATTGGTTAATACCAAACCACTATCAGACACAATACTAGCAGTACAACCACCATTAAATTGAACAATAGCATCCTTTAAGCTGCGGTTATTAACGCTGTAAATTTCTTCAGCGGTCAGTTGAAGTCCCATTTTCTGCATATCTCTATGGTTAAGACGCTCAATATGCATCAAAAACCACATGCCTTCATCAGCCTTAATTGCCAATGAAAAGGTCATCATAAAAATGGTGAGGGAGAGCAATAATTTTTTCATGTTATTAAAATATTTTGTGAGGGCTAAAATTATTGAATTTTTGGGGGTTTATGTAAGATTGTCTATGTTAAAAGGATGTTATTTTTTAACAGGAGGCTTTCTTTGTAATCGATTCATCCTGAGTTGTTAATGGTTCTTTCTACAAATTGTAGCCATCACCAGCATAGGTGTCTTGCTATCTTTAAGGTCTCATCTAGGCATTAACAATCATCGAAAACTCATAAAAATGGACCCTAATCCTACCATAAAAGGTCGCGGAGCACAAATTAACGTCCCCAATAAATTCTTCCAATTAAGTCATGAAATGCGCGATGATTTTTTGGAATATTGCGCGAAGGAAGGGGAGGACGCTGATAAAAATAGAACGCTCTATTTGGAAGTGTTTCCAAAGACCATTGTCAACAAAGTGGACAGTCCTGATGTGGGAATGGGTTATTCCATGAATATGTACCAAGGATGTGAACACGGTTGTATTTATTGTTATGCAAGGAATAGCCATGAATTTTGGGGATATAGTGCCGGGCTCGACTTTGAACGTCGGATTTTGGTTAAGAAAGATGCGCCAAAATTGTTGGAACAGTTTATAAAAAGGAAAAGTTGGCAAGCGTTTCCTATTGTGATGTCTGGAAATACGGATTGTTACCAACCTGCCGAACAGGAATTCAAGCTCACGCGTCAATGTTTGGAAGTCTTTTTAAAGTACAAACATCCAGTCGGTATCATTACAAAAAACGCGTTAATACTGAGAGATCTTGATCTTCTCAAACAACTTGCTAAAGACAATCTAATTGCGGTGAACCTGTCCATTACCTCACTTTCAGAAGAGACTCGACGTGTCTTGGAACCAAGAACGGCGAGCATCAAAAAGCGATTGGAAACTGTAAAGATTTTATCGGATAATGGGATTCCAGTTAATGTGATGATGGCGCCCATTATTCCCTCTATCAATAGTCATGAAGTGTTGGCATTGGCCAAAAAAGTTTCAGAAATGGGTGCTTTGAGTATGGGGCATACCATCGTGCGACTCAACGGCGTTATTGGAGAAATCTTTACAGATTGGATTAAAAAAACCATGCCTGATCGCGCCGAGAAAGTGTTGCATCAAATTGAAAGTTGCCACGGTGGCAATTTGAACGATTCACGTTACGGAACGCGCATGAGAGGTGAAGGTGAAATAGCCAAACAAATCAACGACATGGTGAAACTTGCCAAGCTTAAATATTTTAAAGGGAAATCTATGCCTACACTTAATACAGACCTCCATGAGGTGTTTAAGGATGGGCAATTGAAATTGTTTTAATTATTTTAATCCATCCCATTCTGCATAAAACTGCTCCAGAAAATGTTCCATAAAACGGTGTCTTTCCGTAGCAATTTGTCGGCCGGTTTCAGTGTTCATTTTATCCTTTAAAAGCAATAATTTTTCGTAAAAATGATTAATAGTAGGAGCGTTTGATGCTTTATATTCCTCTTTAGACATTGATAAGTTAGGCTTGATCTTCGGATCATATAACGCGCGATTTTTAAATCCGCCATAATTGAAGGTTCTGGCAATGCCAATGGCGCCTAAGGCATCTAACCGGTCTGCGTCCTGAATGACATCAAGCTCGGGCGATCTGAATTTTTGAAGTTCATTTCCTCCTTTAAAAGAGATGTTTTCTATGATGTTTACCACATGATCAATGACCGCTGCTTCCACATTTATCTCCTTTAAAAACACACGGGCTACTTTCGGCCCAACCGTTTCATCACCATTATGGAATTTACTATCAGCAATATCGTGGAGTAGCGCTCCAAGTTGTACCACAAACACATCAACCTCTTCCGTTTTGGCTATCAGCAATGCATTGTTCAATACTCTTTGAATATGAAACCAATCGTGTCCGCCTTCTGCGTTTTCGAGTTGTGATTTTACGAATGCGATAGTTTGTTCAATTTGATTTTGTTTGATTTTCATGTGGGATAGGAGAACGCTGATGATGCGGATTTTTTATGATTGACGCAGATTCTTTTAAATTATTGATATGAGATACTTTGGATAAGCATTAGATAATGGATGAGTTGAAACTCGTATGTTTCGCAAAGTAACCCATCTGATTTAATTTCTATAATCGGCAGTTTTTGAATGCTTATAACTGTTTGTCAATTAGCATTTCAGAGAATTAAAAAATCACTTAAAATCAGCTCAATCCGCGTCATCTGTGTTCTATAATATATCTAAAATTTATTCGAAAATATTTTCCTTTTTATTTGAGGCGTTTTCCCAAAATTCAGCAGCAATCCGATTTCAATATCTGTAGCTTTGAGATAGTTTATAAGTTGAAATTCATGCTCTTCACACAGAGATTCGGCAGCTTTAATTTCAATAATTACGGCTTCCGAAACAATTAGATCAGCATAATATTCGCCAACTATTTGGTGCTTGTAATGGACATTGATTTGTTTTTGTCTTTCTACAAAAAGACCCAAACTTTTTAATTCAATGAACATTGCTTTTTCATACACTTTCTCCAAAAAACCATAGCCTAATTGATTATATACATTGTAGAAACCTTTCAAAATGAGATCTGTAGTTTCTGAATGTTTATAATTATCCATTAATAAGCCATACTAGGAAAATCAGTTAAAATCTGCTAAATCTGTGTTATCAGCGTTCCATACTACTTAAGAGTCGCCGGTTCTACCCACTTAAACTGATACGAGTTTTCTGGAATTTTCATACGGTCGGCCAAACGCTTCATACGGTCTGGAAGTTTCATGAGATAATCTCTTGCTTTTTCAGCATCATCAGATAAGTTTTTGATGTTGCCTATTTCCCAACGTTTGATTAATTTTTCCAAAATGTCTATATAATCTGCCGAAGTGTACACACCAATACGCTGAGCCGTATTAGAGAACTCTTCAAAAGCAGTGCCTATTTGGTTTCCTGATTCTCTCAAGAAATGCGCAGGCATAGTGATTTTTTGCTTCATCATGGTTTGAAAAGCCATCATCATCTGATTTGGATCTACCTCAAAGATGCGTTCTACAAATTCTGAATAAGCATGGTGATGACGCATTTCATCTCCAGCAATAATATTACACATCTTAAAGAGTGACTTATTCCCTTTTTCTTTGGCTAATTTCGCCACACGATTGTGGGAGACATATGTCGCCAATTCTTGAAAACTAGTATATATAAAGTTTTTGTAAGGATCTCTATCGGTACCAATATCAAAACCATCAGCGATGAGATGCTGTGTGGTTTTTTCAATTTCTTTCATGTTGACGCGACCTGATAAATATAAGTATTTATTAAGCACATCACCATGTCTGTTTTCTTCAGAAGTCCAGTGTCGTACCCATTTGCCCCACGGATTACGTTCTACCTGGTTCACACCTTCCACATCCATTAACCATGATTCATAGGTAGGTAAGGCTTCTTCAGTGATCATATCTCCAACTAAAACGACCCAAAAATCGTAAGGTAATTCTTTAGATAATTCACGGATTTCCTTTACCTCTTCAAAAAAATTATCTCCTTCTGAATTCGGTAAAAAATCAGTTGGCTGCCAAATTTGTTCAACTGGTATTAAATATTTTTGGATAAGTGATTCGACGTCTTTTTCCAGATGTTGCATCACTTCTAATCTTACATTCTTTAAAGACATAATAGTGTAATTTAGGGATGAATATTCGAAGAAATCGTCTGTTCAACAGTCCTGATTAATTCTTCCTTATTTACAAAGGTAGCAATTTTAAGAGGTTGGTGTACCGTGAATTTTAAATGATTTCCTATGCCCATAGGAAATTTGCCGTAACGTAACATTTTCCAAGAATTATTAATACTTATTGGAACAATGGTAGCCGAAGGTGCTTTTTTGATTAAAATTTCCAATCCTTTTGTTTGAAAAGGTTTTGGAACTCCTGTCTTGCTTCTTGTGCCTTCAGGAAAAATTACTGCTGCCCGTTTGGTGTTTTCAATATATTCTCCAAATTTCATAATGGCCGGCAGAGCTTGTCTGGGGTTTTTGCGATCAATGAGAACTGAACCACCATGACGCAGGTTGTAAGAAACACTTGGAATGCCTTTGCCAAGCTCTTGTTTAGCGATAAATTTAGGATGGTGCTTGCGCATGTACCACATAATGGGAGAAATGTCGTACATACTTTGGTGATTGGCCACAATAATGAGCGGCTCATCAGTTGGAATATCATAAGGATTGGTAAAGGTAAATCGGGTACCCAATACATTAAGACAGCGCATTAAAAAGAACTGCAACCAATCTACACTTATCTTATGTGCCTTGTAGCCAAACACATTAAAGCAAATCCATTGGATGGGATGAAACACCACAAGGGTGAGTCCAAAACACATAAGATACAAAACCGTAAGGGGGTAAGCTAATATTTTTCGCATCCTACAAAATTAATAAAAAGTCTGGCTACAAACCTACTAATAAATGGCTATGCACGTATT
The DNA here is from genome assembly GCF_004364975.1 of Gelidibacter sediminis. Taxonomy (GTDB): domain Bacteria; phylum Bacteroidota; class Bacteroidia; order Flavobacteriales; family Flavobacteriaceae; genus Gelidibacter; species Gelidibacter sediminis. Next base: position 1,174,930 of record NZ_SOBW01000007.1, read on the forward strand.
GTTTTTACATTGCAGTTGTTGCGGTGGCATAACCATAGCACAGTCAGACATGAGGCCACATTCGGTATTCATGGTTTTTTCAAACTGATTGTAGGCTGCAACTAATTTTGTAAGTTTGAGTGTATCAATAGACGTGGAGTACACTAAATAGCTCCATGGGCCACCGCACGGTTTACTGCCTAGGGCGAGACTTCGGCATTCAAACTCTTCACTACAAACAGAAGTATCTGCCAGGTTTTGAATGGTTAGTTTCATCTCGTTTAGTGTCTGACGCTTTTCATCACAGTTTAAATTGTCCTGATGGTCACATCTAGTAGCACTTAGAACTAGAAAAAGGGAACTAATAAGAAATATCAATAGCGTTTTCATGTGTAGATCTTTTAAGAGAGATGCTAAAATTTCAAATTGTTGCGTGCCAAAACAAAAATCCACAGAAAAGTTACTGTGGATTTTTAAAAATTGAATAAATAAACTTAAAGTTCTTTCTAATTAACAGTGCTCATTATAGGCGTCTACAAGATTTTCTGCAATTAATTGAGCAGGTCTGCCTTCAATATGGTGACGCTCTAACATGTGCACCAATTCGCCATTTTTAAACAAGGCCATACAAGGTGAACTTGGAGGAAACGGTACCATGTGCTCTCTCGCTTTGTCAACAGCTTCTTTGTCAACGCCTGCAAATACAGTCACAATATGATCTGGACGTTTCGCATTTTGCAAGCTCATTCTTGCTCCTGGGCGTGCATTTGCTGCAGCACAGCCACATACCGAATTAACTACGATTAAAGTGGTACCTTCTTTTGCTAAAGCTGAATCAACGTCTTGAGCGGTTTGTAATTCTTCAAATCCAACTTTGGTCAAGTCTTCTCGCATTGGTTTTACTAATTCTGCTGGATACATATATTTAAATTTTTCATGATTAATATTAGACCTCGATACTTCGAGACTGCAAAGGTAATGAAAATATCGCTTTATAGTGAGTTAGTTGGTAGTGAGATTGAATGCTGTCATTTGTGTTTTCAATACAAATTTCAATTGGAAATGTCATTTAAAAAGCACGAACTATAGTATATTTGAAATTCAAAAAATTAAATCATACAGATGAATTTTTCAAAATGGATAGGTGCTGGTTTAGGATGGTCTTTTGGAGGCCCGATTGGCGCTATTATTGGCCTGGTTTTAGGCAGTATTGTGGATTCTATTTCAGGTAATGGGACGCCGCTTTTGGGCGATTGGCAGACTGATCAGAAGCAGCGCCCAACCTATGGACGCCAAACTCAGGCACGGCCACAAACTCAACCAGGAGATTTTGAGGTCAGTCTTTTAATTTTAGCGTCAGTAGTAATTAAGGCTGATGGACATCAAGATCAACGTGAGCTGGACTATGTACGTCAGCAATTTGTAGGCATGTATGGCCAAGACCGTGCTAACCGTGCATTTAAATTGTTTAAGGGTATCAACCAACAGCAAATTCCAGTACGCCAAGTGTGTTTGCAAATTCAAAGAATGATGGATCATGCATCGCGTTTGCAATTGTTGCATTTCTTATTTGGAATAGCCAAGGCAGATGGTATGGTTACAGATAGTGAGGTACGCCAAATCTATACTATCTCTGGATATTTGGGTATCAGTTCTCGCGATTTTGAAAGTATTAAAGCCATGTTTTATAGTAGTAGTGACAATGCCTATAAAATTCTTGAAATTACAAAAGAAGCCACAAATGATGAGATTAAAGCAGCCTATAGAAAAATGGCTAAAAAATATCACCCCGATCGCGTCATTCATTTAGGCGAAGAGCATCAAAAAGGAGCAGAAGACAAGTTCCGACAAGTGCAGGAGGCTTATGAAAAACTACAAAAGGAGCGAAAATTTTAATTATCAAATTTCTATTCAAGAGTGCGCAGCTGTTTAAAGTTCTTTAGGCTTTATACAATTTATTCATTAATTTAGAGATATAATCCCATCATAACTCAATTCAGGTGAATTGATAAGATGATATAACAGCTACTGCATGCAACTTATTCTAAGACCTCATACTTTAAAATTACGCCACACTTTTACAATTTCAAGAGAATCTCATGATGAGCAACCTTCATTAGTCGTTGAATTGAGAGAAGATGGTTTTTCTGGATATGGCGAAGCTACTTCAAACCCGTATTATAATATTGGGGTAGATGAGATGATGCGGGATCTAAGGCAAATAGAACCGCTTATTACAAATTCGGCAGGCATGGAGCTTGAAGAATTTTGGGAGAAAATGGATTCGCAATTGCCTAACAATAAGTTTGCCCTATGTGCCTTAGATTTGGCTTATAATGACCTCTATGCCCGCAAAGAAGGAAAGCGCTTATATGAGCTTTGGAACTATGATATTTCCAACAACCCTTTAACTGATTATACTATTGGAATTGATACTATTGAGAAAATGGTCTCTAAGATGGAAGAAATGCCATGGCCAATTTATAAAATCAAGTTAGGTTCTGATAGAGACATTGAGATTGTTAAGGAATTACGAAAGCATACCGATTCAGTTTTTAGGGTAGATGCCAATTGTGGATGGACCGTAGACGAAACCATTTCCAATGCCATTGCACTGAAAGAATTAGGTGTGGAATTTATAGAACAACCCTTGCCAGCAGACGATTGGGAAGGCCATAAAAAAGTATTTGAAAACTCTGTTTTACCTATAATTGCTGACGAAAGCTGTCAGGTTGAAGCAGACATCGACAAATGTTTCCAACATTTCCATGGCGTAAATGTGAAACTGACCAAGTGTGGCGGACTGACCCCGGCACGACGCATGTTGATGAAAGCGAGACAGTTGGGAATGCACACCATGGTGGGTTGTATGACTGAATCTACCGTAGGAATTTCGGCTATTGCCCATTTGTTGCCGTTGCTAGATTATGTAGATATGGATGGCGCGCTTTTGTTAGCTGAAGACATTGCTACTGGTGTTACTATTGAGAATGGGATAGTCCATTACAGCGATTTAAATGGGACAGGTGTTACTTTAACCGTAAAACGTAATGACCATTGAACATTTTCCAGATAGAATGGTTACAATTAAAGGTAAGCAATATCTTTATTTTGGGGGCACCTCTTATTTGGGAATGGCTACAAACTCTGAATTTCAACAATACTTAACTAATAGTATAAAACTATGGGGTACCGCCTATGGTAGTTCTAGAAATGCCAATATAAAATTGAGCATTTATGACATAGCGGAAACGGTATTGGCTAAGATTATTGGAGCTGATGCAGCACTGACCGTGTCATCTGGCACCCTAGCCGGAAAAATCGCAATAGATCATTTGTCCCAAAATCACAATACGTTTTACCATTACCCTAAAACCCATCCTGCAATTGTAAAACACTCGAGTTTGCCACTTTTCACAAATGGAAAATTGCATCCAAAATTGACTGATAATGTTGAAGAAGCTGTGGTCATTGCGGCCGACACCTTGCTTTCAATGGCCGTAAAACCTACAGATTTTGAATTTTTGAATGCTATTTCAACATCCAAACGCATTACCTTATTACTTGATGAATCCCATAGCTTAGGTATTGTTGGTGTGCGTGGAGAAGGAGCTTACAACAGCATCAATCATCCACGGATATCTCAAAAAATTATGATCAGCTCGTTAACAAAAGCCTATGGCTGTAGTGGTGGAGTTATTGCCGGTACAACTGACCTAGTGAAAATGCTTAAGGACGACCCTGTATTTATTTCTGCATCGGGGATGAATCCTATTTTCTTGCAAACCTTTGTTGATGCTCAACAACTATTGCAAAATCAACTTCAAAAATTACAGACGAATCTTCAGTTTTTATTTGGAGATGGTTTATTGTCAAAACAATTTATATATCACCAAGACTACCCCGTCATCTATTCGCATAGTGATAGGATCTACCCCTATTTGAAATCGAAGGGTATTATCATTACTAATTTTAAGTATCCCAATTATGACACGTTGATGAATCGAATTGTAGTTACGGCCAATCATACCACCGAAGATTTGGAACATTTAAAATCTGCGTTAAACCAGTTTCAAAAAGAAACCCTTCATTAAAATTTAATGAAGGGTTGTGAAATTAAATTTAAAAAGTTTAATAAAGTGCGTCCCACCATACAGGGGTTACTGGCGTTTGTTGATTAGCTTCAACATTTTCTCTATTCCTGTTCAATTCAGTAGAGGGGTAACTCGCACGTCTAAACCATTGACCGGCATATTCGCCACTGGAATCCTCTTCCTCACGAATTGTTAATCCTGTAAATACATCGTCAGAGAAATTATAGCGTCTATGATCTACAAAAGACTCAGGATTGAGGAAGTTATGGATGTATTTCTCTTTCATAATATGATGTAGCATCAAATTGGCAGCACCAACGGCTATAGCATTATCGGCCAAATAATTTGTGCCATCTACATCATATTTGTCCATACTTGCTGCTATGCCTGCCAAATAAGCATCATAAGCAGTGGCGTTAGAGCCCATGCTTGTTGTGGTACCTCCATTAGCTAAAAATGCAGCCTCAGCTTTAATAAATAGTGCTTCTGCATAACTAATAATCATAATTGGCGAATCAATATCAGTATAGTAACCACCTTCTACAAATCGGGCATTACCTGGAGTGCCATCAGGACTTACGCCGCCACCGCCACTAACAAAGCCTTTCCATTCAGTACTTCCAGCGTCAGTAGTGCCGAAACGAGGCAACCTAGGATCAATGTCTAACAAACCGCTTTGAAAAGGGTAGTAATCGCCATTCATAGAGCTCACCAATTGGCTGGCCAAATCATTGTGGAAATTACCTGTGTTTCTAGCCACAATTTCTTGAGCATACCACGGATTGATGGTACGTTCATTATACGACATTTGGAAATCATCGTCATTGGAGGTAAACCCGTTAACCACTGTGTTCAATACGTCATTTGCAGAAACTTTACCAGTGTTGACTAAATGTAGTTGATACCGGGCTTTTAATGTATACGCTGCCCGCAACCATTTGTCAGTATCACCTCCATATATTAAATCTTCACTACCTAGGCTCAGGTCAGAGGTGTCTGGCGCTTGCAGAGCAGCAATAGCGTTATCTAATAAAGAAAATATGTCATTATAAATGGATTCCTGACTATCAAAGGCCGGGAATAAATTTACCTCTCCTTGAGTTGCCTCTCGGTAGGGAATGTTGTCCCAAGTATCTGTAGCGATACCTAAATTTATTGCCGTTAATATATCAGCCACAGCGCCGTAATGAGTGGCGTTTGCTGCAGCCGCTTTTTCTTTTATTACCTTTAAGTTTGGTAGGGCATAAAGATAGATATTACTCCATAAAGACGCCGCTGAGGTTTCTCCAGCCGCGGTACCCCCTTGTCCCACAAAATTTTGTGCATAATTTCCAAATGTAAGTTCAGCAGAATACTGCCCTTGAATGGTTCTTAAAATTACGGGAGCCATCAGGTCACTTGCTCTAATTAACTCTTCCTGTGCTGTGCCTGAGGGTGTATTTACGTCAAAATATTCATCACTACAGGAGCCGACGCTCAAGATAAGTAATGCTATAAATGTTGTTTTTAGTATATTTTTCATCTTCGCTTTTTTTTAAAATCCTAATTTTATTCCAAAAGAATAACTTTCACTCAGTGGTGTACCTAAGCCCGTAAATCCGTAGACATTACTTCCGGCGCTATATTGGTTACCTTCAGGATCATAACCATCATAAGGGGTCCATAACAAAAGGTTATGGGCGCTAATTGAGAAACTTAAATTGTCCACTTTTAAAGTCTCTAATGCTTTTCCTTCAAAATGATAACTTAAGCCAACGTTACGTAATTTAACCCAAGAGGCATCTTGCACCAAGATTTCTGAAGCTCTGTTGTAACGGCCAGAATCACGGTAGTAATTTTGATCTACAAGACCAGGTATGGTGTTTGTAATGTATCCGCCACTACCATCATCCATAACCCCTTCAAAAACAACGTCTACATCTCTAACAACAGTAGCTTGAAGAACGCCATTTCTTAAAGCATTTCGTCGTCCGGCGTCATATAGATCACCACCTTTTTTCCATTCCAACAAGAAATTAAAACCGATGTTTTTGTATTTAAAGATGTTATTTATAGAAGCTATAAAGTCAGGGAAGGCATTTCCAACCTTTACACGTTCACTTAAATCTACTCTTGGTAAACCATCAGCTCCAATATACCGTTGTCCATTTTCATAGCGCCACTTGTATCCATACAAATCGCCCATATTATCTCCATCTCTAATTTCAGAAGTCACCCCAGCAAAACCTGAGTCGGCAAAAATAAGAGCGTCAATATCATCTGGTAATGACAATACTTTGCCTTCGTTTGTACTCCAATTAAAGATGGTTTCCCATTTAATATTGTCAGTATTTAAAATGTTATAAGAAACTAACAATTCGTGTCCGGAGGTTTCAAAATCGCCAGCATTTCTGGTAATTCCAGCTAAACCTGTAGAATACGCTGTGCCTACTGTAAAAATTTGGTTTTTGACACGGGTTTTATAATAGGCGTAATCAACACGGAGTCTGTTTTTAAAGAATCGTAAATCTGTACCAATTTCAAAAGATCTGTTTTTCTCTGGTGTAATATTATTGTCTCCAATGGTGATATCGGCACGATACCCGCCAGCGCCATTAAATGGAAAGTTGCTATCTGAAACAAAGTTTTGACCTACTTGTCCAAACAATGGTCCTTTTCCTACTTCAGCCCAAGAGCCTCTAAGTTTACCAAAGGTGAAGAATTCACTTTCTTTGTCTAACAATTCGTGGAAATCATAAGCTAAACTGACAGATGGGTAAAAGAAGGATCGATTTTCTTTTGGTAATGTAGAGACCCAGTCATTTCTACCTGTGATAGTTAAGAACAATTGGTTTTTGTAATCTATCTTTAATTCTCCAAAAACCCCTACATTTCTCAATTGTGTAACAGTTTTGTCTGCAAAAATATTAATGGTATTTGCGATGTCATTAATTCCAGGAACATTTAATGTTTCTCCTCTAATCATGGCATAATCTCTTTTCGAATCTGAGATTTGATTCCCTAAGGTCAAGGTTGTTCCAAAATCTTCAGACCATTCTTTTTCAAAAGAGACCAATAGATTTGATTCCAAGCCTAAGAAATTAATGTTTTGATTTACAATAAAGCCACCTACTGCAGCACCTGCATCAAGATCTGGTGCTACAAACCTATTTCTCTGATCAGAATAATTATCTACCTGTGCCGCATATGTTACGTTTATCCAATCTTTTGGAGCCCAATTTAAGGTGACGTTTCCAACCCATCTATTAACATCATCCGTTAATGGACTCGTTTCTAATAAATATCTTGGATTGTCAATAATCCCAAATGAATAGTTTCGTTGCGTGCCATTAGGGTTGATATAATCGTTTATTGGGAATGTTGCTGAATAATAGGACAGAGAACTAAAAACCGACTTATCACCTCCATTACCGCGTTTACCGCCCGCATTGGTATAACTAAGTGACGAATTGATGTTGAATTTGTCATTTATTTTATAACCCGCCTTAAAGCGTAAGGTTGTCTTATTATAATCTGTGTTAGGAAGCACTCCTTTTTCACTGTCGTTACCAACAGAGAAATAATAATCCATTTTTTCAGAGGCGCCACTGATATTGAAATCTACTTGCGTATTGACACCGGACTGAAATAAGTCAAAAGGATCATAAAACCTATCGCCAGTAAGATCTATTGTTTCTCCACCTACCACGGCGCTATCTGCGCTATATTCTGGACCCCATGAGTAAAAGGAAGTTCCCCCAAGCCTCGTAAATCCCGTATCCGTTTCTGGCGTGTATAGGGTTCTTGGAAGACCACTGAAACCTTCACGGAATTTGGTTTGCAGTTCTGGTGTGGTATTAATTTCTCTAAATGTTGTTGATGCCGTTATACCAACCTTAGCCTTGCCGAGTTTCCCTTTTTTAGTGGTAATGATAATGGCACCATTAGCAGCCCTAACTCCATAAAGGGCGGTGGCAGCAGCACCTTTTAGCACGTTGTAACTTTCAATATCTTCAGGATTGATATCAGAACCTCTATTGGTAAATGAGAATTGTTCTGAACTGCTAGGCGAATTAGAACCTGCGCTTGGCAATACAGACCCTGAAAAGGTGTCATTATCTAAAGCTAAACCGTCAATAATAATAAGTGGTTGGTTGCTTCTATTAGGGTTAACCGAAGTTATTCCTCGAATCAAAATATCAATACCTCCACCTGAAGAGCCTGAGGTTTGACTGATTTGAACGCCCGCCACACGTCCCTGTAAGCCAGAAAGAGCATCCGTTTGTCCAGTAAGATCAATGTCTTCAGTTTTTACTTGGGTAACTGAGTAACCCAACTCGCGCGTTTCTCTCTTAATTCCGAAGGCGGTCACAACCACCTCATTTAAAGAGCTCGTATCTTCTTCCATTGTTAAATTTATAACAGATTCAGAAACGGTCCTCTCAACTTTTTTATAGCCGACATAAGAGAACACTAAAACATCTCCGGAAGAAGCATTGATGGAATAATCACCATCAAAATTTGTGGTGGCACCTTTTGTTGTGCCTTTTACTAGGATGTTTACACCTGCCATTGGAACATTATTCGCATCAGTTACAACACCAGTAACGGTAATGGTTTGAGCGAATAACATAAAACACGCAGAAGTAAAAAAAACTAGTAGTGTGAGGGTAGTTTTTTTTTGCATAATTTGAATTGTTTGTGTTAGACTAGCTTAGTAAATGTAAGAAAATAAAAGGTAAAATCCTTAACAATATGATTCTATGACAATTGTAATACACGTTAACGGGTTGTGATTTATCACTTTAGTTTATCGTTATATGCAATTCATTATAAATAATTTTAAATTTATAGACAGATTTCCAAACCCCTTCATTGTATGAAACAAGTTTCTTCTATTCCAAATGTCACAAAGCTTTTTGGTCGTTATTATGTTTTTATGATACTCTCATTAGTCCTTGTCAATTGCAAGTCTGCAAAAATATCTAAACATCTTCATCACACTTTAAATTCAAGTTTTTACGACAACCAATTTACTGGACTCATGGTGTATAATCCAAAAACTAAAGACACAGTATTTAGCCATAATGGAAACCGCTATTTTACACCGGCCAGCAATACAAAAATATTCACTTTATATACAGCCTTGCAATACTTACCTGACCAAATCCCAGCATTGAAATACGCAATTGATCAGGACACTTTAATTGTGAAAGGTACAGGAGACCCTAGTTTTTTGCATCCGTATTTTAAAGATAGTACAGCCCTTAATTTCATGAAATCCTTTAATGCTATTCAACTTGTTACCGCTAATTATCACAATGAAAAATTTGGACCAGGTTGGGCTTGGGAAGATTATGATATGTATTATAGCCCTGAACGGAGTGCGTTTCCTATGTATGGCAATGTTGCTACCATTTGGAATACGGGACAATTAGCCACCTACCCTGAGTTTTTAAAAGGAAAGACCACCTATTCGGAGTTGAATAGTCGAAGAGATTTTAACACGAATACATTCTTTTATAAAATCACGAGAAAAGATACCATTGAGGTGCCTTTTGTGGTCGATTCAACCCTGCTACGACAGCTATGGGATGATCTGCTACCGGGGAAGGTTAAAATTATTCCGAATACCAAAACGAAAACAGATCAAACCCTCTATAGTGTTGCTTCGGACAGTGTGTATAAACGCATGATGCAGGTAAGCGACAACTTTTTGGCCGAACAACTATTGATTTTAGCATCTTCCACAGTTTCTGACACCTTGGATGCGGATAAGGTTAGAAAGTCTATTCTCGACAAGCAGTTGAACGATTTAAAACAAAAACCATATTGGGTGGATGGTTCAGGCCTGAGTCGATACAACCTCTTTACCCCGCTATCATTTGTGCAGGTTTTGGAGAAACTTTATGCTGACATTCCACGGGAGCGATTGTTTAATTTTTTCCCAGTGGGTGGTAAAAGCGGTACAATCAAAAGTTGGTATGCTGGCAATACAGTGCCCTATGTTTATGCTAAAACAGGCACCGTAGGCAATGTTCATTGTTTAAGTGGCTATTTGCTCACCAACTCTGGCGAGGTTTTGATCTTTAGTTTTATGAATAATAATTACAGAACTTCCACAACAAAAGTTAAGGAACAGATGCAAACAGTTCTGGAATATTTACGTGATACTTACTAAAATAAGGTTATTTGCCATAGAAGATTGCGTTCTTAAAATTACTTTCTTTAGTCTTTAAATTGATTAAAAAACCATTGACCACAGCATAATCCACAGTGCCATCTTTTTGGAGCACAAAATTTGGATTGTTGCCAATATTCACATAAAATCCAGGTACTTTTTGATCCTTATCCAAAATATTAATGGGTAAGGATACCGCTTTGTCTTTTTGCGTAAAGTCAGCGACGCGTACATAAGTGTACCCTGATTTAAGCAGCTTATAAAGGTCCATTTTTTGCAATTCTTTAAATGAAGTAATGAGCTCAGGATAGACCTTGCCTTCAATCAATCGGTATCCGGTAGCATCTACAGTGTCGTAGCCATAAAAGGTTGAAAGATCCCCTTTTTCTACAATGCTGCCCACATTATAGAAACCCTCATTATTTTTATCTTGCACTTCCAGATGATTGATCCCGAGATCTAAAATATAATTCTTACCGAGTAATTTATGAGTGAACCGTTCTATTTTTAAATCGAATAATTTACGATCGTTCTGTGGAATCTTTTCGTAATCTTCAATAGGAATGTTTTTATAATCGCCATTCGCAATTATATAACAGGCAGACAAAATGGATACAAAATTTAGTTTTCTAATTTCCTGTTTTTCAACATCATTTTTATAACCACCAGATTCGATTAGAATTGCGCTCGTTCCCCATTTTTGGATGTTGTCTCCGAAGGCTCTAGGTTCAAAATCATCATTATAGCGCCCCACTTGTCCTGGTGCATACTTTTGAATGATAGAGTTCATAAATACAATTACTTTCATAGCATTGCCACGCACCTCATTGATGTCTTTTTCATAATTGTAGGCTGGTGCCAAGTAGGAGATTGTCGCAGGTTTTGGCGTACGCTCTGCATTGTAATAAATGCTTTGATCGTGAAGATTGAACCCAAAATCAGCATCCAAACTGTCTCTAATCCGTTTTAAAATTTGACCTTCGGGCGATTGTAACATTAGGGCATCCCTGTTAATGTCTATGCCCAGAGCATTACGCCTGGTAAATACCTCGGCTCCATCAGGATTCAGCATCGGTATGAAATGAAGGGTCAGTTTGCTCAACAATTCTTCTTTTTCAGCCTTAAAATCAGAACTGTTCAAAAAATTAAAAATATCGAAAATGGCCTGAGTGGCGGTAGGTTCATCGCCATGCATCTGCGACCATAAGAACACACTGGTATCACCAGAGCCAACACTTATTAAACTGATACTTTTACCTTTAATGCTTTCTCCCACTTGTTTAACAGTATAAGCAGGATTACTCTTTAAATTATTGATAAGCGGCTGGATTTCATCATGTTTAATGCGGCGTTTGTCCAAACTCGGTTCTTTGTATTTAGAATAACTGTCATAAAGACTTGTAGTCATATCTTTAACTTGTGCCGTTGCTGAGAAAGACAATACAGCAATGATTAAGGAGAGAATGTATTTCATAATTATTGAATCGTTTTAATAGGTGCTGACTTTAATTTTAATGCTTTTGTTCCTTTTTTGACGGCTTTCATGAAGTCTTCTCCAGGATCCGTTTTTTCAGTTCGATAGCCTTCATCAACTTCCATCCATAACTCATGATCTTCAAAATTAGTATATTCGTAATGACCAATAAGATATTCTATGGGGTATTTTTCAGTTAAATACTTCACCAACCAAATGTTGGCTTTTATTTGGGCTTTAGTTAAGGGGACACCTTCTGTACCGCCTACATTCTCAACGCCAATAGCCGTATGGTTTAAACCAATAACATGACGCGCCATGGTGGTTTCAGGCATTAAACGGTAAATGGTGCCATCCAAATCTACCAGAAAATGTGACGAAACATTTAAATTACTGGCATTCACCAAATCCGGTCTGCTCGGTAAAGTTGTAGGGTAGAAAGCGTTAAATGATTTTTCAAGGGTTGGAATTGCGGTCCAATGTAGCACAATCATTCTAGGCACTATATTTGGATTAGCTTGTTCCAGTCCATAGCGTGACGCTAAATATGCATTGGTGAGTTGAATGCGCTCTTCATTAAAGATTATTGGCTTATCCACTATGGTCTTGGTAGTACCACAGGCGAATAGGAACAGGAGCGTGATGTAAAGAAGCGTATATTTCATTAGGTAACGATTGATATAAACCAAAGTTAACGAAATTATTGTTTACAGTTTAGCGCATTCAATCTAGCCTCTAAACAAAAAGAAGTCATCCTTCATATCTTCAATTTGTGCATCTTCATTGGTGATGATGTAATCTATGGCTTGAGAGGTAAACGCGTTACCTTTTTCAGTTAGCGAGACGATTTTATTATTGATAATTATCATATTGTTTTTGAGCGCTAAATCTAAAACAGTTTCACTTTTAACTTTTTGCCAATTGATGTGTTCATTCAAATGGTTTACATGACGCTCCCGTTCTTCAGTATGGTTTTTAAGGTGAAGTAAAAAGGTGAGCAATGATACTTCAATACGTTGTTGCTTGTCACGATACATTACGGCAATAAGTCCTTTGCTAGGTGCCAAAAGATATACAAATAAAAACAGCACTCCAAGCATGGTCGTAATGGACCCTGCAATGGAGGCATCTAGCCAATGCGCCACCCAATATCCAGTAATGGCACTAAATACGCCAAAAAACACGGCAAGTCCGAGCATTTTTTTCAAATCTGTGGTCAGCAAGTAGGCAGAGGCGGCAGGGGCAATCATTAAAGCAACGACTAATATGGCACCAACGGCATCAAATGCACCTACGGTAGTAACTGATGATACGGTCATCAGTCCGTAATGCATAATTAAGGGAGAAAACCCCAACGAAGCAGATAAACCTGGGTCAAAGGTGCTGATTTTTAATTCTTTGAAGAACGCGATCAACAGGCTGATGGTAATCATCAAAATAATTCCAATTACCCACAACGATTTTGGACCAATATCAGTACCGGCAACGGTTAGCCGATCAAAGGGCGCAAAGGCCAATTCTCCCAATAAAACAGCGTCAACATCTAAATGTACATCATTGGCGTTTTTAGCAATCATAATGACGCCAATACTGAATAAGGCAGGGAATACCAGTCCTATAGCAGTGTCCTCTTTAACGAGTCCTGTTTTCTGTATACGTTCCACTAAAGCCACCGTAATAACACCGGTAAATGCGGCCAATAATATCAGCCACGGCGAGTTGAGGTCTTGCGTGATAAAAAAACCAACCACAATGCCTGGCAAAATAGAATGACTTATGGCGTCACTGATCATGGCCATTTTACGAAGCACCAAAAAGGTTCCAGGTATAGCGCAAGCGATGGCTACCAAACTTGCAATGAGTTGTATTTCAAACTGGGCGCTATTCATGCTTTTTGATATTTTGGTTGTAAAGGTTAGCTGCAGTTTCAAACCCTTCTTCAGTTAAGTACCACATAGTGCCATCTATGGTCACATAATTTTTATCGACCAATTTTTGAAGTGTTTTCCGGGTAAAACCTTGAAAATTATTTAAAATTTTGATGGTATGCGGATGAGAAATATCATCGTGCGTTTCTGCAATATGATACATAAACGACAAGGTTTTTTGAAGTTCTAAGTCTCGTCTATTGCTGATAAATCTTATTTGACGAAATAATAATCCACGGCTAGGCGAGAAAATAAAGGAAAAGATTACAAATACGGAGGCTACCAATACAATGACGGGACCTGTCGACAAATTGTCCTGACTAGCGCTGATGGCGGTTCCAAAGACTCCAGAAAACGCCCCAAAAACAGCAGCCAGCACTACCATGGTGCTCAAATTGTTGGTCCATTGTCTAGCAGCTGCGGCAGGTGCTAATAACATAGCACTCATGAGCACAACACCAACAGTCTGTAGTCCTAAAACAATAGCCAAGACAATAAATGTGGTGATGAGAATGTCGATAAATTTTGTATTAAAACCGAGTGTTTTGGTATAATCGGCATCAAAAAGTAAAAGTTTAAATTCCTTCCAAAATAAGAACATGACCACCACACAAATGCCGGTAATAATAGCCATGAGCCATACGTCACTTTCGACAAGTGTAGCGGCTTGTCCGAATAGATATTTATCCAAACCTGCCTGATTGGCATTGGGTTGCTTTTGGATGAAGGTGAGTAAGAGCATTCCAAATCCAAAGAATAGAGAAAGGATTAAACCTAAGGCCGTATCTGACTTTAAATGCGTTTTATTAATAATGCCTCTAATCCAAAATGTACCGAGGAGTCCGCTGACCAAGGCACCAATCAATAATGTATTACTGTCTTTAGCGCCAGTTATCAAAAATGCCAAAGCAATTCCGGGCAGGGCTGCATGAGAGATGGCATCGCCCAGTAAACTCTGTTTTCGGAGTACTGCAAAACTACCGAGCATACCTGTAACGGCCCCCAAAATGGCTGTGCCTAGCGTGATGGTGCGTAATGTGTAATCACTGAAGACTAAAGAAAAGTACTCTTGTAAGTTCATAATCTGTTCTTGCTTATGCGGGAATCTTAGGTTTTTTTCCTGAGATGGACTGCTAACTGCCAACTCATTTCTGTACACTTACTTTATAATTAATACCATAAGTTTTGGTTAAATTATCGTCATTATAAATATCCATAACGGGACCAGTGGCAATTTTTTTTACGTTTAAAAAGGTTACCCAATCAAAATATTCTGGAACTGTCTGTAGATCATGATGGACCACGACCACGGTTTTTCCCGCTTTACGTAACTCCTTTAAAATATTGATAATGGCTATTTCAGTTGTGGCATCCACTCCTTGGAAAGGCTCATCCATAAAATAGATGGAAGCCTCCTGTACTAATGCTCTTGCCAAAAAGATACGTTGCTGTTGCCCACCGGAAAGTTGACTGATTTGCCTGCTCTTAAACGCGAGCATGCCTACTTTCTCTAGTGCTTCCAAGGCTGCTTTCTTTTCGTTCACACCCGGACGTTTAATCCACCCCAAGCTTCCATAGGTGCCCATCATGACCACGTCTAATGCGGTGGTCGGAAAATCCCAATCCACACTCCCTTTTTGAGGCACGTAGGCCACCAACGACCGTTGTTTGTGATAGGGTTTACCGTAAATACTAACACTGCCTGCAATGGGTTTGAGAATGCCTAAAATGGCTTTGATTAAAGTGGACTTGCCAGCGCCATTAGGCCCGACGATTGCCATTAAAACACCTTCAGGAATCTCGAGGTCAATATCCCAAAGTACAGGCTTGTAGTTATAGGCCACTGTTAAATCGTCAACCTTAACGGCTAAATTGCCTTTATTGAGCGCATGTTCATCTGTATGGGTATCCATTAGTATTGGGTTTTAATCACTTTAATTTATTCTAGTGCTCAAGGGATGCGACACGTGAAATATTAGGTTATGATGGTCGCAACATTGTAGGTTATTGCAATGCCTTTACAATGGTATTGACGTTATGTTTAAACATCCCAATGTAAGTGCCTTCCGGAGTACCTCTTGTGCCTAAAGCATCCGAAAATAGTGTCCCTCCAATTTCCACATGATGGTTTTTGGAGTTTACAGCGGCCTGAAGTGCTTCAATGGTGCGTCTCGGAACTGAACTTTCTACAAAAATGGCTTTGATGTTTTTTTTAATGATAAAGCTTGCTAAGTTTTGGACATCTTGAACGCCAGCTTCAGTTGCTGTTGATAAACCTTGGAGGCCAACAACTTCAAAGCCGTAAGCCTTGCCAAAATAATTAAACGCGTCGTGGGCAGTGACCAGAATGCGTTTCTCCTTAGGCAAGGTTTCGATAGTTGCCCTGATTTCGGCATCTAGGGCTCCTAATTGTTCCAAATAATTTTTGCCGTTTTCTTCAAAAACAGCGGTATTACCAGGATCTGCTTCTGATAACTTTTCTACAACAAACGCGGTAATGAGCTCCCAATTATGTACATCAAACCAAATATGTGGGTCATAATTTGATGCAAAATATTCTGAGCCAATTAATGTTTTTGGATCCAATGCATCCGATACAGCAATGGTTTGTAAGTTTTGGCTTTGCATTTTCTCAAAAACCTCTACGAGTTTCCCTTCCAAATGTAAGCCTCCGTAAAAAATCAAATCGGCACTGACTAACTTAGAGACATCACCTTCACTAGCTTTGTAGAGATGTGGGTCCACACCAGTACCCATTAATCCCTGAATGTTCAGTTTGTCGCCTCCTATTTGTGTGACCAAATCTGTAATTAAGGTAGTTGTGGTGACAACGTTGAGGTTGCCATTATTATTTTGATCATTTTTACAACTGAAAATCAAGCTTATAAAAATCGTTATTAGTAGTATATTTTTCATTTGGTATGCTTTTTTGTTGGGATTCTATAACTGGCGCCTGCACTTAGCAATATATCTTGTCCTTTGGTTATGCTACTTCCAACTGACGCATCGAGCTGTAGATTGTCAGAAATTAAATACGTTAATCCTGCATCCCAAAAATGGTTTGCTATATGATGTTCTTGGATATCACCATATAGCTCAGTATAAACCCCAAATTGATTGGTAATTTCAAATCCATACGCAATCGTATAAATATAGGCGATTTCAGGGGAATCATGTTTCCACGCTGCCCCAATATTGTAGCCTATGCTTGATTTATCATTTAAGGTATGATTAAACGCAAAAGTAACATCTGCGCCAGTTGTTTCTGGTTTGTAATCTGTACTCGCCATAAACGGAAGGTGTAAGTGACCCAAAAAGCCGATTTCAGGAATCCATCCGTTTGCTTGTACAATGGTTGTTTTAAAACCTACAAGAAGAGGATGGAAGCCGCTAGAAATGTCTTTAAACTGGTTTGCATTGCTGCCAATGCTCTCCTCTGCAAAATTGCAACCGACTCGCAATTCTAAATTACGGATTATCCCGTAGCGAAGTAGTGTTGTGTTGTATGTAAAAGTCTCCCTTTTAATGCTGTTTTCTTCATAGGACTCATAAAAGCTGCCCGTTTCTATTTGGAGCATACCTTTAGTTATTGCTGTTGGAGATTCGGTGGCATCTGGACGGTCAGTTATTAAAGGCTCTGTAAACACGTTCTCCTGTGCAACTGTAGCCTCATTGCCCATTCCAATGGATAGAATGAAAATTAATTTTTTCATAAGTCTAAATATAAGTTACGAATGTACTAAAAAAAATTAAATCTAGGTGAGATGGAGTAATAAAGTGAGTATTTGTCAGATTTTAAGCTTTACAGGAGCGCATTAATTTTAACAAATCCTGGCTTATAACTTTATTGTTGTTTAGATAAGTCTAAAAATAAGTTCACCATTATATATTCTTATATTTGTTTGAGATAAGAAAACCATGATTACACTCACTGAAGAAAATTATATAAAGGCGATTTTTCATCTGGGCAACCAAGGCTCAGTAACTGTAAGTACAAATGCTCTTGCAGAAGCGATGAATACAAAAGCCTCATCTGCCACTGATATGATTAAAAAATTGGCGGAAAAAAATTATGCCAATTATAAAAAGTATCAAGGTGTTAGTCTCACTGCTGATGGGAAAAGAGTGGCGGTAAATATTATCAGGAAGCATCGTCTATGGGAAGTGTTTTTAGTGGATAAACTCAACTTTACCTGGGACCAAGTTCACGATGTTGCGGAACAATTAGAGCATATCAAATCTCAGAAACTTATTGATGAGCTCGATGCTTTTTTAGATTTCCCCACCCATGATCCTCATGGCGACCCTATTCCGGATAAACATGGGAAGTTTGAGCACGTAGAAAAAACAAGCCTCTCCAATGCGAAGGAGGGAGTCAACTATATTTGTGTGGGTGTCAATGATAGTTCTGTGGATTTTCTCAAATATTTGAATAACAATGCCATTGCGCTTGGTACCGTCATAAAAGTGTTACACAAAGAACCTTTTGACCATTCCATTAAGATTGCTATTGAGGGTCGGGAACTTATGGTGTCTCAAATTGTAGGAAAGAACTTGTTTCTAAAAGAAAATTAAGTCGGGAATTGTCATTATAGCGGAGTTGTCATTCCGACGCAAGGAGAAATCACATTATATATTTTAAAGGTCTAACCGCAATGCTGTTAAATTATCACTCCATAAACAACCAATTACACATAACTGCCATAATAGGCAAGGAATAACAATGTGCCAACCATTTAATGGCATTTATCGCAATCATGCGCATCATTAAACGCTTTCTTGGTTCTTGCTTTTTTCCAAAAGAATTTCTTAATAAGGAAGCTTAATGCAAGTGCAAGTGCTATAAGGGCCAATATGGTTTGAATTGTGTCGTTCATGTGCTGTCTTCTTGTTTAATACAATGCGAATTCTTTTAGCAGTTAGCAGTTAGAATTCTACTTTAAAAGTTGGAAGGCTATCAATGCTATTATATACGCAAAACCACTCATAATTACAAGTTGTAGCAGTGGCCATTTCCACGAATTTGTTTCGCGCTGTACAATGGCAAGTGTACTCATACATTGCATGGCAAAGGCATAAAATAGGAGCAGCGAAATTCCTGAAGCAAACGTAAATAAAGGCCCGCCTAAAATAGGGTTCACCTCTCCTGCCATCCTGTTTTTAATTGTTTCTTCATCATCACTTCCAACGCTATATATGGTAGCCAAGGTGCCTACAAACACTTCGCGCGCAGCAAATGAGCTGACCAAAGCAATCCCAATTTTCCAATCATAACCCAATGGCCTGATAGCAGGTTCAATAGCGTGACCTGTAATTCCTAAGAACGAATGTTCTAACTTTTGAGATGCTATATGTTCATGCAATTCATCATCTGTCAGATTTTGACCAGCATATTCTGTTTTGACAATTTCTTCAGCGTTATTGAACCCCTCCCCAGGACCGTAAGAGGCTAAAAACCATAGAATGATTGAAATTGCCAAGATAATTTTACCCGCTCCAAAAACAAATGATTTGGTCTTTTCAATCACTGTCAACACCACGTTCTTTAATAATGGCAACTTATAATTAGGCATTTCTACCACAAAAAAGGTTTTACTTTTAATCTTCAGAATTTTATTTAATACCATTGCTGATACTAAAGCGGCTCCAAAACCTATTAAATACAGCAACATTAGGGTTAAAGCTTGGTAACCTAATCCGAAAAATCGACCCTCTGGAATGACTAATGATATGATAATGAGATATACTGGTAAACGCGCAGAACAAGTAGTAAACGGGGTTACTAATATAGTAATGAGGCGTTCTTTCCAACTTTCGATATTTCGAGTGGCCATAATAGCGGGAATAGCACAAGCTGTTCCTGAGATTAAAGGCACCACACTTTTTCCACTTAAGCCGAAACGACGCATACCGCGGTCCATTAAAAACACTACTCGGCTCATGTAGCCACTTTCTTCAAGTACTGAAATAAACAGAAATAAAAATGCAATTTGAGGAATAAATATTACAATTCCTCCAAGGCCAGGTATGATGCCTTCTGCCAACAAACTGGTAAAGGCTCCAGCGGGCAAGGCATTTTTTGTCCATTCACTTAAGGAAGCAAAGGATGTGTCAATAAAATCCATAGGGACGCTAGACCAATCATAAATGGCTTGAAATATTGTTAATAAAATAAGGAGAAAAATGACATATCCCCAAATTTTATGGGTTAAAATACGGTCCAATTTAATACGAAGATCCTTGGCTGTATTAAGATCGATAGTTTGGCCTTTTTTAAGCGTATTGTTTATAAATTGATAGCGTTTGATGGTTTCCTTTTGTTGCAGTCGCTTTAAATCGGCTTTTGATTTTGTTTTAAAATCAGCAACCGCATCAATTTCATTTCTATCCGTCTTGCCAAAATTAACATCTTGGGTAATAACTAGCCACAATTTATACAACAATTGATTAGGAAAAGCTTTGCGCAAATTGTCAAAATACTCCCTATCAATTTCAGATGCATTCATACATGGCGTAATCGACAAATCTTTATAATTTGAAATCAATTCCTTCAATTCAGCAATCCCGTTTTTTTTACGAGTACTTACAAGCGCAATTTTTGTGTTGAGCTGTGCTTCCAAATACGGAATATCCAATGAAATTCCCTTATAACTCATACGGTCAGCCATATTAATGACCAATATGGTAGGGATTTCTAAATCTTTAATTTGGGTAAAAAGCAGCAAATTTCGTTTCAGATTCTCCACATCACTCACCACTACGGCAACATCCGGAAAATCTTTGTCATTTTTATTCAGTAACAACTCAATTACCACGTTCTCGTCTAAAGACGAGGCGTTTAGGCTATAGGTGCCGGGCAAATCAATAATGTGCGCTTTTACGCCACGAGGCAATTTGCAAATCCCTTCCTTTTTTTCAACAGTAATACCAGGGTAATTGCCCACTTTTTGATTTAATCCCGTAAGGGCATTAAATACGGAAGTTTTACCTGTATTGGGATTTCCTATTAAGGCAACATTAATTTGTTTACTCATTTATAAGATATCTATTAATATGTGAAGTGCAGTTTCTTTACGGATGGCTAAATGAGTACCATTGATGTTAAGATACATGGGATCGGAAAAGTGTGCAACTTGTACAAGTTCTACATAATTACCTGGTAAACACCCCATTTCTAAAAGTTTTAGAGGAATGTAAATAGATGAAACGTCTGTAATGATACCGCGTTGCCCTCTCTTTAGATGTGCGACTGTTACTTGCAAGCTTATTTAGATTGATTTTAAAGAAGCAAAAGTAAATATAAAAATTTAGAGGGTCAACCTTAAAATATGAAAGTTTCAGATTTCTATTGTTTGAAGTTTCTTTTATTTGAAGTATTTGTTGTAAAATTTCTTCAATTTCAACTTCAATTTTAATTTCGGCTTTTCACTAATCTTTTTTTAAAACCTTAATGTCTTCTAACAATTGTGCAATGTCTTCGGGTTTGGTACCGTCATAAAAGCCTCTAATTTGACGCTTTTTATCAATCAGCATAAAATTTTCAGTGTGAATCATGTCGTAGGCATCTCCGTTGCCATCCGTTTTAACGGCCAAATAACTTTTTCTGGCCAATTCATAAATTTGTTTTTTATCGCCCGTCACCAAATTCCATTTAGAATCAACCACGCCTTTCTCGATTGCATAGCGCTTTAATTGTGACACACTGTCAATTATAGGTGTAACGGAGTGGGAGAGTAGCATAACTTCATCATCGTCCATGATTTTCTCCTGAATTTGCACCATATGGTCGGTCATAATCGGGCAAATGGTCTGGCAAGTGGTAAAAAAGAAATCAGCCACGTAGATTTTATTTTTATAATCCTCTTGAGTTATGGTATCGCCGTTTTGATTGATCAAGCTAAAATTGGCTATCTTATGATATTTGCTTTGATACTGGATTGTGCTGTCAACCATTTCAAAATTGACCATAGAGGGTTGGTAAATAGGCAGCACTTTTTTAGGGGTTAGAATATTAAAAATAATGGTCACGATAATAACGGAAAGAATCAATAGGACGATTCCAAAATACTTATAGTCCTTAAAAAATGAGAGCATTTTTAATGGTTTTGAGAATGTTTGGTAAGATTTGTGTGCAAAAATACGATAGATAACCGTCAAAAACGGTATTTTTAGTGCTAAAATCTGCTTTCATGAAAAACATTTTTACCTTTTTATTTGTGCTTGTGTGTTCAGTGTTTAATGCCCAAGATGAACAACTTCAGGCCTTGAAAGAAGCAGAAATGAAATCAGCGTTACAACGGATGGAATTTAGGGCCAGTCCTAACACCGGAAACTACGATGTGAAATACCACCGACTGGAGCTGGAGGTCAATCCGTCAGTGGCCCAAATACAGGGTGTTGTAACGACGCATTTTGAAGCTAAAACAGATTTAAATCAAATCACTTTTGATTTGGCAACCAATATGACGGTGTCTCAGGTAATCCAACGTGGGGTGTCTTTGCCATTTGCGCATCAAAATAGTGATGAGTTGGTCATTACTTTACCAACAACTCAGGTGGCAGGCGTTTTAGATTCCTTAGCCATTAGGTATTCTGGCAATCCTGTGAGTTCTGGATTCGGATCATTTGAAGTTAGTACTCACAATTCTAAACCTGTACTATGGACACTTTCTGAACCTTATGGAGCTAAAGGATGGTGGCCATGTAAACAGGATTTGATTGATAAAATTGACAGTATCGACGTGTATATCACATCGCCTAAAGCCAATCCTAGCGGCGATGCTTATATAGCGGTGTCCAACGGTTTGGAGCAATCGCAAAGTATCAATGGTTCTGCCAAAACCACGCATTTTAAACATAGATATCCCATTCCTGCTTACTTAGTGGCTATTGCGGTTACTAATTATGCTGTGTATACCGACCCCGTTCCCAATAACGGCAAGCCCTTTGAAATCGTAAATTATGTATACCCAGAGCATTTGGCAACCATAAAAACCCAAACCCCGGTAACGGTAACAGTTATGAATTTGTTCACGGAGCTTTTTGGCGAATACCCTTTTGCTGATGAAAAATACGGTCATGCCCAATTTGGCTGGAATGGCGGGATGGAACATACCACAGTGTCGTTTATGGGTAGTTTTGGACGAAGCCTGATTGCACACGAATTAGGTCATCAATGGTTTGGCAATAAGGTGACCTGTGGCAGTTGGCAGGATATTTGGCTTAATGAAGGCTTTGCTACCTATATGACAGGCCTTGTAGTTGAGCATCTGGATGGGCTAACCCCATTTAACACTTGGAAACAACAAACAGTAAATTCCGTAACGTCAAGAACCGGTGGTTCTGTCTACGTAAAAGAAGCAGATACCTTAAGCGTAAACAGAGTGTTTGATGGCCGCTTGTCTTACAATAAAGGCGCCATGGTATTGCATATGCTCCGCAAGAAAGTAGGGGATAACATATTTTATCAGGGATTACAGGAATATCTCAATCATCCAGACCATGCCTATGGTTATGCCAAGACAGAAGACCTTTTGTCCATAATGAATGCATCAAGTAATCAAGATCTATCTGAATTTTTTGATGACTGGGTGTATGGCGAGGGCTATCCAACTTTCGATTTACAATGGTACCAACCTAATGCTACAGAAATCAACTTTATCCTAAGTCAAACCCAAAGCCATCCATCCGTATCCTTCTTCGAAACGGCTTTGCCAATAAGGCTTCTTGGTGAGTCAGGGCAAACGTTGGATCTGGTTTTAGAGCACAGCAAAAATCTCGAAAAATTTAGTAACGCGGTTAATTTTAAGGTGGTTGAGGTAGTTGTCAATCCGGAGTATGATATCATATCAAGAAATAATAGGGCAGTGTTGGGTGTGGATAAGCTTGACATAGAAGCGGAATTATCGGTGTTTCCAAGCCCAGCTACGTATAACATCACCATTAAAAAACCCGATCAGATGGACGTTGAGTACATTCATATCTACAATGTTTTGGGGCAGCGTCTTTATTCTTCAGGGTGGACGCATATCATAGATGTAGCGTCATTTGCATCTGGTGTATTTTTTATGGAGTTTCAAACGGACCAAGGGAACTTTACCAAAACCCTGTTAAAAAACTAGCGATTAGAATCGTATTAGTTTCCTAACTGCACTTAAAAGATTACTTTTGTGCCTTATAATTTTTTTTGAACAGAGATCAATGGAGTTTATTATTAAAATTTCTCAATTTTTATTGAGTTTGTCCCTTCTCATCGTATTGCATGAGCTTGGGCATTTTATACCAGCAAGACTATTTAAAACACGCGTAGAAAAGTTCTACTTGTTTTTTGATATCAAATACAGCTTATTTAAGAAAAAAATTGGCGATACCGTTTATGGAATCGGATGGTTGCCCTTAGGAGGTTATGTAAAAATAGCCGGAATGATTGATGAAAGCATGGATAAGGAGCAAATGGCCTTGCCACCGAAACCTTGGGAGTTCCGTGCGAAGCCAGCCTGGCAACGTTTAATTATCATGTTGGGTGGGGTAACAGTAAACTTTGTATTGGCCTTGCTTATTTACATTGTGATGGCCTTTGCCTATGGTGAAACTGATATTTCAGCAGCGAGCATCAAGGATGGTTATTTGATAAATAACCCATTATTGACAGATTTAGGATTTAAAACTGGGGATAAGATTGTGAAAGTAGGTGAAACTGAAGTCGTTAAGTATTCCGATGTCAATACCAATATTATAGGGGCTGAATCAGTAACTTTTGAACGAAATGGTGCCGTGCAGACCATTAACCTACCGGAAGATTTTTTAGGACAATTATCCACCAATAAGCATGAGGGTCTATTTGGCCTTAGAGAGCCATTTTTAATTTATGCAGTTGCTGATACATCTTTAAACAAATCGGCTGATTTGAAGAAAGGCGATCTTGTAAAATCTATCAATGGTCAATCAGTGGAGTATTTTGATCAAGCTGAGGACGTCCTAAAGTCGTTTAAAGGTCAAATTGTAGAAACTGAAATTTTGAGAGATGGCCAAACCAAAAATCTCAATTTGAAAGTTGATGCTAACGGGAAATTGGGTGTTAAGGTTGGTGGCACGATGAATGATTTGGCGGAATTGGGGTATTTTGATATTGTACGTAATGAATATACCTTGGGTGAAAGCTTTGGTGTTGGCTTCAATAAATTTACCAGTCAAATAACAGGTTATTTTACACAGTTAAAATTAATCTTTAGTCCAAGTACTGGAGCCTACAAAGGTGTTGGTGGATTTAAGGCCATTTTTGATGTCTTTCCTAGTAGTTGGAGTTGGGAATATTTTTGGAGTATTACAGCGTTTCTATCCATCATGTTAGGGGTTTTGAACTTGCTTCCAATCCCTGCTTTGGACGGTGGTCATGTGATGTTTTTGTTATATGAAATGATCTCAGGACGCGCACCTTCAGAAAAGTTTTTAGAGCGCGCACAATTGGTTGGATTCGTGATACTCATTATGTTAGTGTTATTCGCAAATGGCAATGATATTTTTAAAGCAATATCGGATTAAAAATTTTTGAAAATTGTTTTGTTCAATTCAAAAATAGCAATATATTTGCAACCTCAAAATAGGTAATATACCTTCCTCCTTAGCTCAGTTGGTTAGAGCATCTGACTGTTAATCAGAGGGTCCTTGGTTCGAGCCCAAGAGGAGGAGCAAACAAAGAGTTACATGAAAATGTAGCTCTTTTTTGTTTTGTAGTTGACAACCAATCTCTCTTTAGCGTCTTTTCTTATCTTATAATGAATGTTTTAATAACACCAATTGATTTTATGGATGTATTTAAATGTCTTCAAAATTTTTTAATTTCGTTTATTATGAATTGTAAACACTAAGGCCAATCATAAACAATTAGGCTCCTGATGAGCCGAAAATGGGAATCGCATGTACCCTCAATAATGCCTAAGCCATGCCGTTACATTAATATAGATTATGAAAACAGTTGTTATAATTTTATTTGGTTTTATTACAGGAGTACAAGCCGTATTTGGCCAAAACCAAGACGTTATTACATTAGGTGAACAGATTGTAATTACATCTCATATTTTAAATGAAGAAAGGACCTGTTTAATAAGTTTTCCTGATACGTATACTAATACGTCTAAAGAATTTCCTATAATTATATTATTGGATGGATATGCACATTTTAAAATAACCTCTGGAATAGTTCACTTTATGGGGTCACAGAGAAGCCGAAATAATTTTATGCCAGAAAGCATTGTAGTTGCTATAGAAAATATTGATAGAGAACGAGATTTTACAGTCACAAAAATTAATACTAAACGACCAAATACAATGGGGGGCGGTAAAAATTTTCTAAAATTTATTGAAAACGAATTAGTACCCTATATTGATAACCATTACAGAACAACCCCAACTCGTACACTTATTGGCCATTCTTTGGGAGGCCTACTAACATTGAATTCATATTTGGATGAAAACAGTCTATTTGATGCGTACATATCTATAGATCCAAGTGTTTGGTGGGATAAGGAGATGATGAAGGAGCGAGTGGATACAATTACACCATCTTCGTCTAATAAAAAGCTATATATAGCGACTGCCAATCATGGAGAGACGGGGAATATAAAGAATAAACAGAGACATGACCTTCTTTATGAATTATTATCAAAGCAAACGGAAGAAGCTCAAAATGTTAATCATGAGTACTTTGAAAGCGAAGATCATCACTCTGTGCTATTGTTGGCTTTGTACAATGGTTTAAAATATATCAATCAACCACGGTAAGGTTACAGCGTTATAGGTTATTGAATTATTTTTTGCAAATATTTTAACTACAATGTAGTTTATTAAATCAATATTAACTACATTTGTGGTAAATAAAGCTCAGATGGGTCAAAATACACTCGGAGAATTTGAAGAAGTGGTATTGCTAATTGTTGCTATACTTAATGGTGGCGCATATAGTGTAGGGATCATTTCAGAAATTGAAGACAGGTTAGATAGAAAGGTTAGCTTGGGAGCTATCCAAACTGTTCTGAAAAGACTTGAAAACAAAGGATTGCTGAAATCACAATTTGGAGACGCTACAAAGGAAAGGGGAGGCAAGCGGAAGCGCTTATATGAACTTACTGCAGATGGTGAAAAAATAATTGACGACACCAGACATCAGAGAAATTCGCTTTGGGAAGCAATACCAAAGTTGTCCTTTAATTTTTGTTAAATGCAAAAGAAAGCTAATACACCATCACCACTCGCATTGGCATTCTTTTATTGGTATTGCCATCCTGATTTTAGAGAGGAAATAGAGGGAGATTTAATGGAACGGTTTCAAATGTATCTTAGAGAATACGGTTATAACAAAGCAAATAGGCTTTTTGTAAAGGAGGTTATTTTTTTGTTTCGTCCTTCTATCGTCGGAAATATTTATCATTTAACACACATAAACGCTATGGAAATTACTAATCAGAATAAGAGACTCTTCACTATTGTAACCATTGCTTTAGGGATATTGTCTATTCCGTTAATTGCTATGATTTTTACCACTGAGGTAAATTGGAAAATTTTCGATTTTATAATCGCGGGTGTTCTATTGTTGGGAACAGGCCTAATGTTTGAATGGATATTAAGAAAGGTAAAATCCGCAAAGCAGCGTTTCCTATTACTTATTAGCTTATTTGCTGCGTTAATACTAATTTGGGCAGAACTTGCTGTTGGCATTTTTGGAACTCCTTTTGCTGGAACTTAAAATAATATGTTTTTTTGATGCAAAAAGACGAAAATCTTTTAATTTTCGTCTTTAGGTTTGAGGAATTCTGACTGATACTTCTCTAAAAATTTCTTTTGCCTTGCAATCATTTGTTGGGTGATTTTGTCAATATCCATAAAATCCCTACCAAAATCACTTCCAAAAAATTCGTCATTGAAGTAGTTTTTACTAAATAATGAATCTTTAGAGAACACATCTTCAAAGTTTTTAGTGTCAAAATCTGAAAAATTTCTGAAGAATCTCGATTTAAAAGTTTGCAACAAGCTGTCTTTTTCAGTAAGTGATAATTTATCCAATTTTTTAGTTGATGACCAGGAATAGATGCTGTCATATCTTATTAAGTTTCCTGCATCGTCAAATTCCTTATTAACTTTCCAAGAACCTTTATGTGGCTCTATAATTTTTGCTTCAGTGTCGGCGCTATCAGTATGTTTTGCATTTTTATCCTGTGCATTACAACTGATGCTCAATAAACCAATTATAAATACTAAAACATAAGTTTTCATCAGTTTAAATTTTAGGTTACACACAATTTTGGGTTTGTTAAAACCGTTTTGAACAAACCTCCAGTTTCTATGGTTTTTATTAATTTATTTTGGTGAAACACCTCTGATTTGCGTTCACCGTTTTTATACCAAACACATTCCAAATACGTATCATAATCAACCAACCCTAGAATTACATCTTTTTTCGGAACATATTTGAGAACTTGCATTTTTGGAGCCGTAAGTTTTCCTCTTACCTTTACCCAATCTCCAGATTTAAACTTTCGTGGCATATCTTCAATTTTTACAAATCAAACATTTATGTAACATAGAGGAGACCGATTTCTCGGTCGCCTCCAATCATATTTAAAAAATTAAATATCTGCTGAAATTATGAAATCTTAATGCTTCTAGCGGGCTTTTGCTTGGCTTCATCTTTTTTTGGTAAGAAAATGCTCAAAATGCCATCCTTGTAGGTTGCATTAATACTTTCATCATTTACACTTTCAGGAAGCGTAAAGGTTCTTTTAAAAGAAGCATAACCAAACTCCTTGCGAGTGTAATTTTCAGATTTCTCTTCATGTGTTTCCTCCGATTCTGTAGAAATGGATAACACTTTGTTGTCTATGTCAATATTGAAATCTGATTTTTTTAAACCGGGCACCGCCATATCCACCGTAAATGCATCGGCTGTTTCTTTGATATTTACCTTCGGCAAGGTCATGCCGTTATTAAAGTTTGAAGCAAAAACTGTTGGCAGATCTCTGTTAAAAATTTCATCTAACCAATTTGACAAGGTTGGGAAGTTTTGATTTGAATTACTGTTCGCTAATCTTCCGCTTTTAGGAACATTTACTAAAGTGTTCATAATCACAAAAATTTATATTAAACTTTATTTTAATTCAAATTGATAGTCTTTATTAATTGTAATATCATTAAAACAAAAAAAATACCAAAATGATTTTGCCCATTCAGATTTAAATTTCTTTAAGAATATTATCCGCTCTATTAAGAAAAATTTAAAAATAATAGGATCAAATTTGTTAAAAAAGTGCCATTTTGACATTGTGCTAAATTGTAAAGGTTAGCTTAAATTATTGCAGGAATGTACTCGGTCTGCCAAATTTACATATATGACTACTTTTATCTGTCCTTATAATATTTATTCAAATAGTGTAGAAAATAAGACTAAGATTTGATTATATTAGTTGTAAGTGTATCACATTTAGATGGTTGAACACTATATAAATTTTTAATTTAAGTCAAATCCAATGGCAAAAATTTTATCAGTAAGAATTCTTGAAGTTCCAGAAAAAATAAATGTGGGTGATAACGAGACTGATATCACTGTAGTGACAACTATTGAATTCCACGAATTGGATATCCTTGGCAATATTGAATATTGTTTACATCTCTTTGTCTATGATGTACATGGTAAAATTGACCCCCTAATAATTGTGTCCAATTGGGACGAGAGCTCCATTGTGTCTATAGAAACGACATTAGACCGACGTGATGACTATTTGGGGAAGGCCTCAGTTATTTTTAAAGCTGATAGAACGCAACTTGTCATTAATACGCCAATGGCGCTAAAACTGGGCTCAATTGATAGTAGATCTACATATTATACGCGCAGGTTGGAAGTGTTTGCTACAGCCACACCCGCAATTGGTCGTGCTTCAAAATGGTCAGAACCTTATGATACCCAATTTCGATATTAAATCATTTAAACTTAGCCATACATATTTTTAAAAAATATTCCCATCAACACACAAAAAAGCTCTAATATAAATTAGAGCTTTTCCGAATTAACCAGTACTTAAATCCCTTGAAGTACTACTTGATATATATTATGCTGATACAGCTAACTTATTTTTTTTGTATTCGCTAGGTGTGCAATCATAACGTTCTTTAAATATTTTTGAAAAATAACTTCTGCTTGTAAACCCAACACTATATACTATTTCTGATATATTTAAGTCGGTATTTATGATCAGTTCTTCTGATTTGGTCAAACGTACAGATCTAATATATTCGCAAATGGTTAAACCATGTTGAAACTTGAACCCTTCTTGCAACTTGGCGGCAGATAGGCCAACACGTTCGCTTAAGTTCTCCACTTTATGGTCTAAATCTGGATACTCATTAATATACTCTGTAAGTTTTGCAATTAGTCCAATTTCCATTTTGGTTAAAGACGTTGGCTCCATATCTAAATTTTGGATGTCTTTATTGTGATGTTCAATTTCTAAAGCTAAAATAACATTGACTATACCTTTAGTAAGCAACTGACGTACCAACCCTTCTTGCTTAATGCATTGTAATTGCTTAATGCTTTCAGCTATCTTAAGGTTATAAGAACCAATATATAAGTAATCTTCTGTTCTATTGGCAATGAATGCTTCTCTTAAGCTGCTAGTCCATTGCGAACTGTTATTGCCTTCGTGAGATGTGTTTACGGAAATCATGGTGGCTACGGTTTCAATATCTCTTTCTAAAAAGATAACATTTTGTCCGGAGATGATGTTTGCGATAATGCTGGTTTGAAAAGCATCTATGGTATTTGTTGCACTGTCTTCATTAAATGTATGAGACAATTTTCCTTTAGAACAGTACATAAAATTGACATTGGACTCCACCAGTGTATCAATATTTAGTTTGATATCCTGAAAAGACGTCAGGTTAAATTCTAGAACGGTTAAACCATCTTCTAAAGCAATGGAGCGTATGCTGCCTTTTGCAATATCGTTATTTAAACTAAGCGTACACTCACTGGCGTTTTGCGTTAACGTACCACCAATTTCATTTTTGAGCGCTTCGAAAAAAGAGTATAAATCGTTTACTTTGGATGCTATTGTTATCATGGTGTGATGGTTTTTTATGGTTAATTAATTACTATGGTCTCGTACTAAATTTTAAATCTGAGGCTTGGCGGTAGCCAAGACTCTTATTCTTGCATTTGTAGCATTCGGATTCGTTTTAGGAAAAATTCTTGCTACTCTGGCGTATTGCTTTAATTGGGATTCTTGATTGGTTTTCATAAGTATATAGTTTATAGTGGCTACTGTGTTTATAAATGATGTTTCTTAATTAGTCGTTTTTTTTCATACCTATTAATCCAACCACTACAGCTAAAAGCAATAAAAGGTGAACAGCTGGTTGTAATGAATAAACAAAGTAACTAAGGGCCCATGCAATGATCATGAGAACGGAAACGGTATAAAAGAACATTTTCATTTTAGGATCCTCGTA
Source organism: Gelidibacter sediminis (assembly GCF_004364975.1). GTDB lineage: Bacteria > Bacteroidota > Bacteroidia > Flavobacteriales > Flavobacteriaceae > Gelidibacter > Gelidibacter sediminis. The sequence goes on from NZ_SOBW01000007.1 coordinate 1,206,064, forward strand.
CATTATGAGCTGTTTATTAAATACATTACAAAGATGACCCATTAACCCACCTTTTCTCTTACAGCATTTTCAGAATTGGTTATACAATTCCCATAAAAGCAAAAAAAAAACACCTTATATGTATGATATAAGGTGCTTTAAATGGCTAGTATAATGATTTTAGGTTATAGGCAGGTATACTGTAAAGGTTGCTCCAATATCTGGATTGCCATAGGCTGTAATGTAACCGTTATGATTCTCTACAATTTTTTTACATATAGATAACCCAATACCCGTTCCACTATATTCAGTTTTATTGTGAAGTCTATTAAATAGGACAAAAATTTTCTCAGCATATTCTTGATCAAAACCAATACCGTTATCCTGAATAGTAATGGTGTGATATGCATAATATTTGGAGTATTTAACATTTGGCAGAGCACTGGCATTGGTTCTAGAATAACTTATAGTGATTATTGGGGCCGTTTTCTCTCGGCTATATTTTAATGAATTGCTAAGCAAATTAAGAAATAGCTGCTTTATTTGAAATGGAATAACGCGCATGCTCGGTATTGAATCTGATGAGATGCGGGCTCTTTTATCAGCAATAATTTCTGCAAGATCATGTTTTGCGGTTTCCAATAAGATGTTGATATTGGAATCTGCCAACGCTTCTTCAGACTTGTTGGTTCTAGAAAATTGTAGCAAATCATCAATTAAGGATCGCATTCTTGAAGTGGATGATTTGATGCGTTCAATATAAAGTTGTCCGTTATTTGATAAATTATCCTTTTCCTTATCCTCAAGTCGTGATAAGAAGGTTTGTATCTTGCGTAAAGGTTCTTGCAAATCATGACTGGCAACATAATTAAAGGATGATAACTCTTTATTACTGCGCTCTAATTCTAAATTTCTCTTTTCGATAATTCGGTAATTCTCAATTTCGTCAGTGATATCTGCCGTTGTCCCTAAAAGTCTCTTATACCCATCAGAATCTACCAACAATTTGGCATACGCCTTAAAGTGCTTTATTATCCCATTTTTTTGAATAACTCTATAATGAATAAAAGGTAAATCCTCATTCTCCTTCATTTCTTCAACATGCTGGGTCAGTTTTTCAATATCATCAGGATGCACAAATGACAAATAATTTTCTAGATTGGGCTCAAAAGATTGTGGTTCTTCGCCTAGTAAACGATATAAGTTGTCAGAATATTCATAAATATTGTCTTCTACATGCCAAATCCAGTTGCCGTGTTTACTGATGATTTCTGATTGGGTGGTAGATTTTTTAAAGGTCTCTAAAAGCTCATTTTTCTCTTTTAAAATTTTTAAACTTCTACTAATGTGTAAATAGGTCAGTAATAAGATAAGTAACGATAAGATTATGACATAATACACCACCATTGGGGCATTATTTAAATTTTTATAACTTTTTGCCCTTGATGTTCCTAAAATATTCGTTTCATGTGCCGCCATTTGCTTTATTTTGAAACGCACACTGTTCATAGTACGTCTCCCTTCCTTAAAGGCTTCAATAAACTCAGGTGAATCAATATTATTGTTATTGGCAAGCTGGAGTGTTTTTTGAAAAATCGCTAAATTTTTCTCTACTTTTGTTCTTAATTCTTCAATATTTTTTTGTTGTTCAGGATTCTTTTTAGTGAGTTCCTCCAATTGTGCCAAGCTATATTGAAACGTATCACTATTAGTAAGTAAAGGCTCTAAAAATGTGGAATCTTTGGTAATGATATAGCCTCGTTTGCCACTTTCGGCATCTTTAAGCGCCGAAACCATTTTCTCTAATAAGATGTGTACTTCATAATTATGTTGTACCTCATCTATAGATTTAGTAAGTTCTTTAACATATCTATAAGCAAGACCGCCCATAACCAATACCACAAACAGTGTTAACCCGAATATGATTTTTAGGAAGCGTTCAGAATTGGTGATGAATCTTAAAGGCATAACTATAGACGTAATAAGAAGTTCTCTTTATCCAATCCGTTGGTATGGTATTGCCAGTTAACGGTCACCACATCTGATAAAATCTTTTTAAGATCATTAAAGGCACTGGGCTTTTTAATATAGATGTTGGCTCCTTGTACAAAGGTGTTCTCTATATCCTCTTCAGAAGCAGAGGTCGAGTATATGGCGATTGCCATGTCTTTAAATCTGTTGTTAGCCTTAATATCTATTAGACATTCCAACCCTGATTTTTTTGGCATATTTAAGTCTAAGAACAGAATATTGGGCAACATTGAATCCTCTTGGTTCAGAGCATCCATAAGTTCAATGCCGTCTTTGTAGACATCTACCTTTGTTTTTATTTTCAGCTCTTCAAAAGCTTCTACAAAAAATAATCTATCATCTTCATCATCGTCGGCTAATACAACATAAGTGTAATCTTCTTGCATTTTTTTGCTTGTTCTACTTTATTAATTTGATTTTAATGTTCTCCTTTTTGCAATAATGCGCTGAAAAGTGGTTGGCGTAATGCCTGTGGTATTCTTAAACTGTGTGCTTAAATGGGCAACACTAGAGTATTGTAATTTAAAGGCTATTTCTGTCAGTGATAAATCAGTATTGGTAATTAGTGATTTAGCATATTCTATACGTTGTAAAATGATAAAATTCTCAATAGAGGTATAGGTCACCTCAGAAAAAAGATTGGACAGATAACCATAACTATGGCCCAGCTTGTCTGATAAATATACAGAACTTTTAACGTTTTGACCTTCATTGGCATTTAATACCATATCAATTAGAGTGTCCTTAATCTTTTGTACTAGAATAACTTTTTGATTTTCTATCTTTTCAATACCATACTCTTTTAATATAGCATCAAATGCTTTCAGCTTGTCAGCAGGAACGGACTCCAAAAATTCAATTTCTCCAAAATTTAACATACGGTATTTAATATTAAGCTCATTTAATTTCTCATCGAGTATTCTCGAACAGAATTGGGTAAAATCAAATTTAATAAAGACTTTCATAGGCTAATTACTAGTTGGCTAATTTAACCATAATTTAAATAAGGTAAATATCTTTCCTGTTATAAACCACGGCTGAGGGGACGCAGGAGGTGTTTTAAACCGGAATTTATGAGCATAGTTTTCTTCTCTTTTTTATGAAGTCATCTGACAGGTATATAAATATCAAATACGGCACCCTCATTTAAACGCCCTTTTGCCAAAATTATTCCTTCATGATTTTCTATAATTTTTTTTACGATTGCAAGACCAATACCTGTTCCTGAATAGTCATCTTTACTATGAAGACGTTGAAATACCTCAAAAATTTTGTTACTGTACTGCGATTCAAAACCAATACCATTATCCTTGACCTCAATATGAGAATACAACGTATCTTTAGATAAAGAGATTATGCCAGCTTCATCTCCAGTAACCTCATCACAGTTGATTTCAACGACTAAAGGTTGATCGGCTCTAGCAAACTTAATAGAGTTACTGATTAGGTTTTGCATAACTTGATTAAACTGTACAGGAATAATATGGACGTCGCAAATATTATGCAGTTTTAAGCTAACATTGTCCTGGCCCAACTCTTCACTTAACGTTTCCTGAACTTCCTCTATAACCTCCAGTAAATGTTTGCGTTCATAATTGGACACTTCAACATTGGTCCTAGAATACGCAATCAAATCCTGAATAAGGTTTTGTATTCTTTGTGCAGATTTTTGCATTCTTGAAAAATGCTTTTTAGCATTGTCTGACAAATGATCATATTCAGTCTCTAAAATGCGCGATGAAAATGTTTGAATCTTTCGAAGTGGTTCTTGCAAATCATGACTTGAGATATAGACAAAAGACTGCAATTCTTTATTGATGTTTTCAAGATCCCGATTTTTTTGTTGTAACTCACTTGTGCGCAGTTGAACTTTGTGCTCAAGCTCAGTAGTAAACATTTTTTGTTCCTGAATGTCTGTGCTACTACCTACCCACATAGTAATATTACCTTCTGAGTCGCGTTGTGGAATGGCACGGCTAAGCTGCCAACGGTATTCGCCATCATATTTACGAAAACGATGCTCCATTAAAAAATCTTCCCCTGTTTTAACGGCTAATAGCCATTGTCTTATATTTTCTTGGCGTTCATCTGGATGCACAATTTGTATCCATCCTTCACTTTTAATCTGTCCCGGAGTGAGCCCTGAATATTCGTATACAGATTGATTAAAATACGTCATTTCGCCATTAGGGTCTGAGGTCCAGACGTGTTGGGGCATAGAATCTGCCAGAAGTCTAAATTTTTCTTCCCTTTCTAACAGTTGTTGCTGAAAGCTGCGCTCTTCAGTAATGTCCCTTACCGTCCCTAACATACGCTCTGGATTGTTTTGATCATCATAATAAACCTTGCCCTTGGCATCAATCCAATGTACAGATTGATCATCATGGATCACTCTAGCCTGATAATGTAGAGTGCCATTTATCAGAGCTCTTTCCATTTCCGTTTTCCTTTTTGGAAGGTCTTCAGGATGGTGGTGTGCTATAAGATCTTGATGAGACAAATTTCGTTGATTGCGAAATCCTAAAATTTCATAACAACGGTCAGATACGGTAATATCACCTGATTTTATATTAAAATCAAAAATGCCTAAATCACTGGCCTCAATAATAAGTTCTAATTTTTCCTCATTCTCCTCAATAATGTTTTTGGCCTTTACAGTGGCAGTGATGTCTGTAATAACCACCATTATACCAGTTATGACATTATTTTCGTTGAGAGGATGGTATACAAAATTATAATATCCAACTTCAGTCTTTTCATTGCGGTTTAAACTGATAGGAACTTCATAATTATAATAGGTATTCCCAGTGCTATAAACATCAGAAATTATAGGTGCCATAATGGTCTTAACATCTGGTAAGGATTCAAACAATGGTTTGTCTACAAATTGTTCTTCCTTTAAGTTTATCAACTGCAAATAATTATCATTGGCCATATCTACAATATGGTCAGGTCCTCTAAAAATTACAATTCCTAGTGGAGCTTGCATTACGGAGTCTCGGAATTTCTTCTCGCTGTCCTCTACTTTTTGTTTGGCTTGATGCAACTCAGTAACATCGGCAGCAGTATTCATGACCGCATGAACATTGCCTGCAGAATCTAAAAGCGGGGTAAAACTGTAATTAAAATAATAGGTACTAAGTGTATTGTTTTTTACAAGGTCTATTTTTTGATTTTTAGCATGAAAAGGAATGCCTGTATTGTATACATTTTTTATTTGCTCATAAATATACTGATTTTCCAATTCAGGTAATATCTCAGGATATGATTTACCTATAACGTCGTTCCCCTTGCCCCAGGCGTCCATGATGGATTGATTGGCCAACGAGATGCGCATGTCTTCTCCGGTATATACACCTATTGGAAAGGGTGCGCTTTCTACCAAAGCGCGCATATGCTGTTCACTATTCTCAATTTTCTTTCTAGCCTCCACTTGGGGCGTCACATCAATACCTATGGCCATTACCCCATTGATATTACCTTCTATATCGTAAAGTGGCTCAAAGGAAAAGTTGATATAAACAATGGAATTTACGTTGTCTACCGTAAAGGTAACCGGCATCTCAGAGGTTTCAAAACGCGTACCTGTTGTGGCGACATCATCCACAAGAGCCCTGATACCTTGAGATTCCAATTCGGGCATAGCTTCAAATAAGGGTGTGTCTAAGACTTGTTCTTCTGTTCTACCCCAGATATCTAACGCTAATTTATTGACAATTTCTACTCTGTAATCATCACCTCTTAAAATGGCCAATGCTACTGGAGCTTGCAGAATCATAAGTCTGAGGTTACGCTCACTCTCTTCTATTTTTTTTCTGGACAATACACGTTCCGTCACATCTTCCAAAGTACCTGTTAATCTATAGGCCACCATAGCATCATTGTACCATGCCCTGCCTTTAGCATGAACAATAATAGGCCTGTGTGTGATAGGGTTTTCAATAGTATATTCAATGTCATAATTACCATCCGATTCATTTTTCAAGACTTTGGAAACAGCATCAATCACCTTTTGTTTATCTGATTTTGAAACGGCCTCTATGGCTTGGTAAAGCTCTATGTCATTTTCCTTGGGCAAGCCAAACCATTCTTTAAGTCGGTTATTACAGGAAAACTTATTGGTTAAGGGGTTGTAATCAAATGTGCCTAATTGAGTGTTTTCTATGATAAATTCCATCTCACTTTTGCTCTCTTTCAACCCGTCTTCGGCATTTTTTTTATTAGTTGTTTCAATGACGGTTACCAAGACACCGCCCACTTCACCAGAATCCAAACGAATAGGGCTGTAAGCAAAATCAAAATAGCACACTTCATCATACCCATTCCGGTTTAGGGTGACCATAAAATCTGTAAACCTGACAGCTTCACCCTCCATGACGCCATCAAACATAGAACCGATAATGTGCCAAATTTCTGCAAACGTTTTTTTAGTACTAATTCCTAAAGCCTGTGGATGTTTAAGTGTTCCTAAAATTGGCCGGTATCCATCATTATAAATCTGGGTATAATCTTTGCCCCAGGCAATGTACATTCCAAAAGGATTGTCCAACATCACGCTTACCATTGTGCGCAAACTTGCAGGCCAAGTTTCTGGGGGTCCTAGTGGAGTTTTGCTCCAATCTTTGGCTCTTATGAGTTCTCCCATTTCGCCGCCGCCATCTAAAAAATTATGTGTTTGTTTGGTGATTCCCATGCAATTATTATGGTTGTATAATGAATTGTTCTCTTGATCGCTGAGAGAGATTTACGTCATTTAATAAAATTAGTGCTTTTTCGATAACGCGCTTTATATTGGCAAATTCAGCTGGCTTCTGAATATAATGAAGTACTCCTAACTGGTACAATTCATTGACTACCGTATGGTCGAGTGAAGTAGAATAAACAATAATAGGAATATGTGCCAATTTTTCTGTGGATTTAATTTCAGGAATACATTCCATTCCCGACTTTCGAGGCATGTTAAGGTCTAAAAAAATGAGATTTGGGAGCTCGGCATTTTCAGCACTTAAAAACTCCATTAATTCTACACCATCATTAACGACGGTAAGTTTACAATCATCTGAAATTTCGTCAGTTGCTTCCATGAAAAACTCGCAATCATCCATATCGTCATCAGCAAGTATCAGGTGTAGTTTAGGGTGTTTCATAATAAAAGTTTTGCTCGAAATTCTTTTGCTGATAAAGCGCTACAAAGGGATATACTAAGTTTTCAAAAATCAACAAGTTGTTAAAAATACATTATTTCCCTGAATTGTAAAACGATTATTTTTAACACTATCGCCTAATTATTAATGAAATAGATTTGGGCAGTTAATTCAATACTTCTGCCAAGCAATTGAGGTATGGCAACCTATTAAAAATGAGCCTTTAGGTGTATTAAAAAACCCACACTATAGGTGCAGGCTGTTTTTTCTGAATTTTCTCAAACAAGAAAATCATCGGTTAATTGGCAAGGTCTTCTAATGTCCTTACGCGGGCTAATGTACTTTCAATATCAGCGCGTTGTGATTGTAAAAGATTATTAATGCGGGGGGCTAAGGTGTGTTTGTTGATAACATCTTCATACTCCTTAACGCTTGCTTTTTCTCCGCGAATTACTTCTTCTAAAACGGCTTCATCATCATTGCCCGACAATGAACTTTTAATGTCAATCCATGCTCGATGCAAACGCCCAGTTACACTACCACTTTCTTTTGGCTTTTCATCCAAATCATGTAATGCTTTGTCTATGGCCGTGGCAAAATGACTGCGCTGTAGAGCTTGTTGTTTTAAGAAGTTCTTTAAGGCAGGAGTTTTGGCGTCATGCATCGCTTTTTTATAACCTTTTTCAGCGTCATAATTTTTTTCGAGAATACTCTGTAACACATTAACCGTTTCGTTGTGCGAGCGCTCTCTGGCCTCTTCTAATGTCGTTTTCATAATATCTGGTTTTTTAAATGGATATTTAAAATACGAAAAAAATGGCTTTTATTGTCTTAAAATATTCTTATTTGGGATAACATTAACCTTTGATTTTGTTGTCTTATCATTTGCGATTCAGATGTTTAACGAGTTTTGACATTTGTTGTAGATACCCCGCAACACAAAATGGGTCAGACCATTTAATCACCTAAAATTGACCCATTGGCAACCCGTGTGACAGTAAGGTTTACTTAACCAAAATTTTGTATTTTGCAGGATAAGGTATTTAAAGATTTATATAAAAAGCAGAGTGTTGTTCATAGCGTTCTTCATAATGTCAATTGATGCGTTACAAGCTCAAATTTTAGAACCCGTTAAATGGACAACCTCTGTAGAGAAAATTTCTGACACTGCATATACTTTAATGGCAAAAGCCTCTATCGAGAAAGGATGGCATCTCTATGCGCAAGATCTTAAGAAAGGAGGTCCAACTGCCACTGCATTTTATTTTGAAGTTGATGGGTATTGCCCTTTAGGAAAAACACTTGAAGGGGAAGGACATATCGTTATTTAAGATGCAAATTAAATAATTTTGACACGAGAGCCGAATTTAAGCAGCGCATACAGCTAACCAATCCAAATTTAAAAAAAGTTGTTGCTGAAGTAGCATTCATGGCCTGTAATGACATTCAATGTACAGCACCAACGTTTCAAGATTTAGAATTCATTTTAAAAAAATTAAGCACCTTAAAAACTTTAAAGTGCTCAGTTAAATTGAAAAACGTTTTGTTTCGATTTATTTGTTTTTTTCAGCAGTGTACTTTTTGTCCAGTTCAGTCAACATCACCTTACTCATCTTTTTAAGATCAAATTTAGGACTCCAATGCCACTCTTTTTGAGCTACACTATCATCTATAGAGCGTGGCCAACTATCCGCAATTTGTTGTCTGAAATCAGGATTGTAAGTAATTATAAAATCCTTAATATGATTTTGGATTTCGTCAGCAATATCTTTTGGTGTAAAACTAATAGCCGCTAAATTGTAAGATGACCGTATTTTTATTTGGTTGGCAGGTGCATCCATAATTTGTACTGTAGCATCAATGGCATCATCCATGAACATCATTGGGAGTTCAGTGTTTTCAGAAAGAAAACTTTCATATTTACCATCTGTAATGGCCTTATGGTAAATTTCTACAGCATAATCTGTAGTGCCACCACCTGGCATTGTTTTCCAACTGATAATACCTGGGTAGCGTAAACTGCGTACATCCACCCCATATTTGTCATGATAGTACTCGCACCAGCGTTCGCCCACCTGTTTGGTAATTCCGTAAACGGTGCTAGGTTCCATGATAGTATGTTGGGGGGTATTGTCTTTTGGCGTGGTCGGACCAAACACAGCAATGCTTGATGGCCAGAAAACTTTACTTATAAATTTAGCTTTTGCCAGGTTTAACACATGAAAAAGTGAATTCATGTTTAAATCCCACGCTTTCATAGGGTATTTTTCACCTGTAGCACTTAACATGGCGGCCATTAAATAAATGGTGTTTATGTTATGCTTTTCTACACAAAGTAGAATAGAACCATAATCTTGAGCATCTACAATTTCAAAGATACCAGAGTTAACAACATTTAGATTACTATAATTGATGTCAGAGGCAATAACATTATCATCACCATGAATACTGCGTAATTTATAGGTTAATTCTGAGCCTATTTGACCACATGCGCCAATAATTAAAATCTTTTCTGCCATTGTTGTTCGAATTTAATGCAAAAATACAAAGTTTTTTCCTGAAGAAAATGGAATTATATAGAATGAGGTTTGTCAATTATTTAAGAAGGTGATATTCAAATTGTCCCAAGATTATGTCTGGGTAAAATTTACACGTAAAGTGTTTCCTAATAGTGGAACTTATACACTTTATCTTAAAGAGTTTATAGATGGAATTTATGCAAACACTTGTTAGTTAGACTTGTACGGTATTTGACTGACTTGTGAACGTCTCATGGCATGTTTATTTCTTATTACACTTATGACAACACGATATGTAAACAGTTAAATTTTAAAATTGAAATATTATGAAAAAAGTAATTTTATCAGCAGCAATAGTATTAGGAGGATGGGCATCATTTGCAAATACTGCAGTAGTTGCACCTCAAATTGATGAGGTGGTATTGACACCACAGAAAGAGTATAAAGAGATCAAAGCAGAGGAGTTGCCGCAAGCAGTCAAGGATGCCTTAGCTGCCGATTTTCAGACCGCCACTCTAGATAAAGCTTATGTAAATACAAAGCTTGAATATAAGTTAGAAATTACCGTTGATGGAGCGGCATCAACAGTATATGCTGATAAAGATGGAAACTGGATAAATAAAGAATAAGGTTCCACTTTTAAGCAGAAAAAGGGCGTTTTTTTTAAACGCCCTTTTTTTATGTTTTTTTTAAAGGGTTTACTGAAATTAACTTGATATTTTTGTACAAATGAGGAATCCATGAGTACCATTCTTTTGGTTGAAGACGATGTGAGCTTTTCTGAAATGTTAAAACGTTTTTTAGAGCGTCACCAACATGCCGTAACATTATCTTATACCCTAGAAGATGCTAAACTTAAAGTAAAGGAAACCGTTTTTGATCTGGTGTTTACAGATCTCAGACTTCCAGATGGTGACGGGATAACATTATTGAATTTTATAAAAAACCGTGACGCTGCCCTTCCTGTAGTATTAATGACGGGCTATGCTGAAGTAACTACAGCAGTTAAAGCCATGAAAGAGGGAGCTTTTGATTATATATCCAAACCTTTTAATCCTGAAGAGGTCTTGCAAGTGGTCAAAAATGCACTTCAAAAATCAACAGTAGATGCCCAAACCACCACTACAAAACCAATAATTTCTCCAGACACCACTAAGGTTGCTACAAGTTTGGTAAAAGGGATTAGTGGGGCCTCTAAAGTCTTATATGACCATATCAATTTAGTGGCGCCAACAGACATGTCTGTCTTGATTTCTGGTGAAAGTGGTACGGGAAAAGAGGTGGTTGCCAAGGCCATCCATTTGAGTAGCTCAAGAAAACAACAACCGTTTATTGCGGTAGACTGTGGTGCCATACCCAAAGAAATTGCAGCAAGTGAATTTTTTGGCCATAAGAAAGGTTCTTTTACTGGAGCCATTAATGATAAAAAAGGCCATTTTGAGGTGGCTAACCATGGCACATTGTTTTTGGATGAGGTTGGGAATCTTACTTATGAGAACCAAATTCAATTACTGCGCGCTCTTCAGGAACGCCGTATCAAACCTATTGGGAGCAACGAAGAAATTGAAGTGGATATTCGATTGTTGACCGCTACCAATGAAGATTTATTACAAGCTGTTGAACAAGGCGATTTTAGGGAAGACCTGTACCATCGTTTAAATGAATTTTCAATAAAAGTACCCAGTTTGCAAGATCGACGTGATGATTTAATTCTTTATGCGGAATTCTTTTTAGAGAACGCCAATCAACAATTAAATAAATCCATTATCGGATTTTCTCCCGAAGTTTTAAAAATCTTTCAAAACTATTCCTGGCCTGGCAATTTGCGTGAACTTTCTAACGTAATTAAGCGCGCTACTTTATTGACCACGGGAAATTTGATTCAAAAAGAGGTATTGCCTCAAGAGTTGTCGTCACCCAATAAAGAAACAAATCCTCGTTCATTTTCTACAAAAGACAATGAGAAGGAATTGATTGTGAAAGCTCTTCAAAAGGTTAACAATAACAAAACGAAAGCTGCACAGCTTCTAAATTTTTCGAGAAAAACGCTCTATAATAAACTTAAGGAATATAATCTGGATTGATATACGCTTCCATTGCTTTACAGAATGGTTCGAGCTCAGTTTCTAAGGCTTTCAGAATTTCATTATCTACTACCTTGGTATGTTCTAATTTTGCTAAATGAGGCACTATGGTGTGCGCTCCCAGTTGCTTAAACATGGTCAGCATTCTATGGCTTAAGTCAGTAATGACTTTAAGGTTGTTTTCGTCATGGGCAGTCTTTAATTCGGTCAAGTGTTTCTCTGTATCCTCAAGAAAAATTTTTAAAAGTGATTTTAATGCCTCTTCGTCATAATTTAAAAATCCCGCAATAGAACTGGTGTCAAAATAATCGCAACTGTAGGATTTTTGCGCTTGTTGTTTTTCAGGTTTTCTAATGCGTTCAGGAAATAGTTCACTTAGTATCTCAAACCAGACATGCGAAGCGAATGGTTTAAATACAACTTTTGAAAATCCACTGTCAAGGTAATTTTCGGATTTAATATCCGTTCTGCCCGTCATGGCAATGATAGGTTGATTCTTATAAAAAGGCATGGTTTTAAGAGTTTCCATAAAATGGAAACCGTTCATTTTTGGCAATTGGATGTCTGTAATAAGCACATCAAACTTAAGGGTTTCCATAGCGGCAAGTGCTGCTTTGGCATCTTCAAAAGTTACGGTGGTAATCTGGTGTTGGCCTAAAACATCGGTCAGTAATTGACGCAATGCGGCATCGTCATCTACAATAATAGCCTTTAATTTAAAGTGGGGCGTTTCAGAAATTGTATGGGCCGTTTCCAATATCGCGTCTGAGAGTTTTACTGGGAAGGAGATAATGAATTTACTCCCACGCCCTGGTGTACTTTGCAAAGAGAGTGTGCCTTTTAGAATGTGCATAAGTTTCTTAGAAATGGCGAGACCTAAACCAAAACCAGAATGCTTTACATCTTTAGTTTGATTAACTTGGGTAAAGGCATTAAAAATATCCTCTTGTTTTTCTTTGCTGATGCCTATTCCGGTATCTGAAACAGTAATACTTACCGTATGTTCATTGTTTTTGGAATGCAATTGAGTGGTGATTGTAATGCTCCCTTGTTCAGTAAATTTATAGGCATTGCCAATTAAATTGTAGAGCACCTGCTTTATTCTGAAAGGATCAGAAACTATGGTGCGGTCCAATTCTGGAGCATGTTTTATATAAAGTTCAATAGGTTTATCAGCGTAAATAGCCTGAATATTAGTGCTGGTCTCGTCCAAAATTGTACGCAGATTAAACGGTATGCTTTCTATGGTAATATGGCCGTCTTCCAATTTTGAGAACTCTAATAGGTCATCTACCAATTGACTCATATAGCTCGATGCATTTTTTATATGGTCCAGGTAATTGCCTTCTTTAGTGGATTGAGCTGTTTTTTGAAGTAACTCACTATAACCAGAAATCGTACTTAATGGCGATCTTAAATCGTGACTCACCATATTAATTAATTGCTCCCTACTTTTTAATAGCGAATTGGTATAGGTGTTGGATTGCTCCAGTTTTTCTCGATATTGTTGACTTTTCCAAAAATCATTTAAAATCACAATCGAGAATATGATCACTAAAACGAAACTCACTAGTGCCGCTAGGTAAATAATAGTGGTGCTGCGGTCTAAAGCTTTTTGGCGCTGCGTCATGATGCTTTGCGATGAAGCTACCATCTCGCGTTCTAAATTTCGCAACAAATTTCGCAATTGCCGGGACGTGATAAGGTCATTTTCTGCCAATTCACGCTCCTTTAACATCAGCGATTGTTTTTGAGATGCCGCATCTTTCTGAATCTTATTTAACATGTTTCGTGAAATGGTCACGATGCTGTCTATTTGCCTCTGATCTACCTTACTCACAGAATCTTTTGCCTTTAAATCATTGGAAAATTGAATGAAACCTTCCAAAACTTCCTTGGTTTTTGGGTCTATCGCCTTCGGATTTTCGACGTAATCTTCTAAGGTTAATTTTCCTAAAATAGGATCTATACTCTTTAATTTGTTGATGGTTAATTCAATTGATTTTTCCGCATTGTTATTTTCCTTAAGCCGTCGTAATTCTGTCAAATCGCGCTGTTTCTTATCAAATATGACCTTAACGCTATCCAATAAAGCGTTCTGATACGCGTTGTTTACCAAGTCAGAGAGGGTGTCTATTGTTGACAAAAGGCTGTCATTCTGTAAAAGGTAAGCGTTGAATTGTGAATCTGTATTCAGTTGTAGCGCGGCTCTCGATAAACTTTCGTTTTCATAAATATCGGCTACCAAGCCACTTATCCTAATCAATTTATCCCGATCTTTTAAATCGTCCGTTTGTGCAGCCGTAAAATTTCTAAGTTCAGAAAACACCAGCCAGCCCGAAATCGCTGCCAAAATGCCAAGTGCGATATATCCAAAGAGGACTTTAAAAGTGATTTTTCTGCTAGATGCTTTCATGATACCCGTTGTAACGCAAAGCAAGATAAAAAATGTGTATGATTGGTGCGATATCAAATCTATTTTATCTCATATTAAATTGGAAGGCAGAAGCGTTGGTTATATGTCAATACGTTTGTAGTGCAGCTGCATTACTCCTATGGCAGCATTCAATAATTATTTTATTTACCTTTGATGCTTAACCTATATCAACAATATCCTTATTTATGAAACAGCTTGTGTTACTGTGTGCCTTAATTATATTCAGCTGTAAATCTGAACCAAAGATTGAAACAGGTACGACTGAACTTCAGGAAAAGGACTATACCATAAAGGTTGAGGATATTGAAGCAATTCAATATACGGAGTATGTATTGAGTCCAGACAGCTCTGAAGCTATTTTAGATTGGCAACCCTACCAAGATTTACAGAGCCATATGGAATTATTAAAAGCAGCAAACTTGTCATTCTTTAGAGTAGAACAAGAAATTATGAAGAAATTTATTGCAGAATTGAAAATGCAACAACCTCCAATTGTCACTACACCAGCAATTAGATCGCGAATGACGGTTTTGGAAACGAATCTTTTGAGATTACAAAACCTATCCAATCTTGATAATATTAAAAAGGAAGACCTTTTAGAGGCTATTAAGGAATTACTTATAGCTGATGCAAACTTAAAACTTCAAATAAATAAAAAGTTTGAAAAAGAGGCACAACAAATTCAGCTTCCTGTTAAAACGCAGCAATAAGATTATTGGAACTATTGATGCCGTTCTTAAGGGTGGATACTCCTAATTATTGTCTTAATATTTTGTTAAGATGTAACAATTACATCAATTAAGCATCTCATTAATAACTAAATTAGGCAAATTAAAATATTTTAAACACTATGAACACCAATCTTAAGTATGCGCTTGCAATTACAGGTTTGGCCGTTACAACCTTTGTTGGATGTAAGGAAGAACCAAAAAAAGACACAGCAATGGCAGAAGAAAAAATTCCTGGTATTGTCCTTGAAAACATGGACACTTTAGTAAGTCCGAAAGATGATTTTTACAAATTCGTTAACGGAAACTGGGAAAAAAACACTGTAATTCCTGATGATGAAACCCGTTGGGGCGGATTTGGGGTGTTGCGTAAAGCTACCCGTCAGGATGTTTTAGACATTGTTAAAACATCAAAAGAATTAGGAACGTACGCTGATGGTACGGACCAAAAGAAAGCCTTATTGCTTTTTGAAAGTGAACTGGATACAGTAGCTAGAAATGCGGCAGGTATAGAACCTCTTCAACCCTTGTTGACCGCCATCAATGGCATAAAGAACGTTGCAGACATGCAAACGGTCATTGCTACGGTAAATGGTGTAAGCGCTCCTTTTGCTGGCATTGCAGCGTCACCAAACCTGAATAATAGTAGTATGAATATGACCTGGGTATTTCCTGGGGGATTAGGACTACAAAGAGACTACTATTTAGATCAAGATGCCAAATCTAAAGAAATAAGACAAAAATACGTGGCGCACATTTCACGAATGCTTCAATTTATTAATTATGATGAAGCTAAAGCGAACGCCGCCGCAAAAAAAATATTGGCAATGGAAACCAAATTGGCAGAGCCAAGATTGGATAAAGTAGCCATGAGAGACGCACGTAATTATAATAATCCGGTAGCGTTTACTGAATTGCAAAAAATGACACCTGCAATTAATTGGCAAAAAATGGTGGACGATTTAGGTATTGACAAGAAAATTGATACTGTAAACGTGATGCAACCAAAGTATATGTCATCATTACAAAACTTTTTAAAACAAACACCTATTGAAGATGTTAAAACCTTAATGGTTTGGAATACACTTGATAATTCTGCTAACTTTCTTTCTACTGAAATTGAGAAAGCCAACTGGGATTTTTATGCAAAAACGTTAAACGGGGCACAAAAGCAACGTCCAGCTGAAGAGCGTGCTTTGGGTACTGTAGACGGCGCAGTAGGTGAAGCTATTGGTAAATTGTATGTGGAAGCAAAATTTCCGCCAGAGGCAAAAGCGAAAGCAGAAGAAATGATTGCTGATGTCATCAAAGCCTTCCAGAATAGAATTATGAAATTGGATTGGATGACTGAAGAAACAAAGAAGAAAGCCGTTGAAAAATTAGATAAATTTACAGTAAAGATTGCTTATCCCGATGAGTGGGAAGACTATTCAAAACTGCAAATTAAAGAAGGTAACAGTTATGCTGAAAACATGTTGGCCGTAAGTACTTGGGCAAGAGAAAAGAATTATTCTGAAATCAATGAACCAGTAGACAAGAAAAAATGGGGTATGGCACCGCAAACGGTCAACGCTTATTTTAATCCTCGTAACAATGAGATTGTTTTTCCTGCGGCAATTTTACAACCTCCATTTTATAATTATACTGCTGATGCAGCAGTAAATTATGGTGGTATCGGGGCGGTAATTGGGCATGAAATTTCCCATGCTTTTGACGATTCTGGCGCACGTTTTGACGGCGATGGAAACTTAAGGAACTGGTGGACAGAAAAAGATTTGGAAGAGTTTACTAAACGTGGTGATGCTTTGGCTGAACAATACAGTGGTATTGAAGTTATGGACAGTGTATTTATCAACGGTAAATTTACCTTAGGTGAAAACATTGGTGATCTTGGAGGAATTCTCGGGGCTTACGATGGGTTACAGTTACATTTTGAAAAACACGGGCGTCCTGACAAAATTGACGGATTTACGCCAGAGCAACGTTTCTTTATGAGTTGGGCAACTGTTTGGAGAACATTAACTAGAGAAGATGCCTTAAGAACGCAGATTAAAACAGATCCGCATTCTCCAGGTATTTACAGAGCTACACAACCTTTAAAAAATGTGGATGCATTTTATGAGGCTTTTGACATCAAGGAAGGCGATCCTATGTACTTAGCACCTGAAAAGCGTGTTAGAATTTGGTAATTGCCAAAAAACTATGATATAAAAAAAGCAGTCTATTTTTTAATAGGCTGCTTTTTTATTTGGTGTTAATTTTTTATTTGACCGACTTTTAACTTCTTAATTCTAAAAGCAAAGCGGTCTTTGTTCTTAATACTATTATCCTTATTCCGTTCCTTTCTTACGGTTTAATAACGCTTCTTTAGTAATTTGTGCCATATTAAAATTAGGATCAATTGCTAAAGCTCTATTTAAAGTAGCTAAGGCAATTTCTTGATTTGCGTCTTTGTCTTCACTATACATCACAATAGCTTTTAAGTATAAGAATCCGGCCTTCAAGGAGGTTTGATAAGGCTGTTGGGTTTCGTAATATGTACGTCTCATGTCATCAGTTACATTGGCCAACCCATATTCTACCTTTTCTTTGGCACCTTCCAAATTACCAGTCTGTAGCATTAAATCAGCAATTTCATAGGCAACGCTTGGCACAGGTTTACGTGTGTACAGTACGTTATAAAACTCCAAGGCACGCTTGCGGTCGCCCAATTCTTTTAGAGCAATGGCTTTAATTTCAGTATTTAAATCAGAATCTGTTCCGCTCTTTTCAATGCCAATGGTGTTTAAGGCTTCTATATGTCGGCCTTCAGAAATATAAATATACGCTAGGGTGTCTTTTCTAGCTTGTGTAGGTTTAATAACATCCAGGTGCGTCATCGCATTGATAACACCTTGAATATCACCCTGTTTTTTCATTTGCTTGTAATAGCCTTCAAAATGTTTTTGAAGTTCAGTTTTTGTTTGGGCAGTGATGCTTAGGGTGCTCATCACGGTTACAAGTAGTATTAGTTTTTTCATGTTTTAATAAAGTATTCAGTGTCTTTAAATCAGGACGTTATTACATTAATTGCGCCAAATCTATAAAAATTAATAAAATAAACTCTTAAAAGCGTACTAATTGTTAAAGGCTGTGAAGAAACCTGTATTTTAAATTGGTTTCCACTTTCTTGCTGGAAATGAGTTTCCCTTTACTTGGTGCTGTATGATCAAATTGGGGACGAGGCATGCTTTTGGCGTCACAAACTGCGTTGTAATACGCTTTTCGTGTGGGATGCTGAGGTGCCGCCGCATTAAACTCTGTTTGCCATTTTCGGGCTGCAATGATGGTTTTAATAATGCCTATGCAATCTTCCTGATGAATCAAATTAACAGGACCATCTGGATTTTTAACGTTTGTTTTTCCAGATAGGAATTTTGATGGATCACGATCATCACCAATCAAACCACCAAATCTGACGATGGTAGTCATAAGATTTAAATTGCTCTTAAAAATCTCTTCTACCGCAATAAGTTGTTTGGCGGATGACGATTGTGCGTTTGTGGGGCTTTCTTCCGTAATAATTGGCATGTCTACAGTTTCTTCATAAACAGAAGTGGAACTCACATAAATTAGGTTCTCGATTCCCGACTTTTCAATGTGTTGACAAAGCAGCGCCATTTTTTTTGTAAAATCGGAGTTGGGATTTTTTCTCAGTCCTGGCGGAATATTGATAATCAGTATTTGAGAATCTGCTAAACAGTCTTGAATTTGACCCTCTATTTTATCTTCAAAAATGGTGACCTCAAAGGGCCTAATTCCTGCCGATTTTAAAAGCTCAAATTTGTCTTTTGAGGTTGTGGAGCCTTTTACAATATGACCATTTTTGACTAATGCTGCTGCAAGTGGCAAGCCTAACCAACCACAACCAATGATGCTGATGTGTTTATTCAAAAGAAATTGTTTTTTTTATCATTATAGCGTCATTGAGCACAAATGGTTTCGGAATCATCGTGTTTGGGCGCGTTGGTATTCGGAATAAGTCATTTTCTAACAAATCAAAAGAGACTTCAAATATTTGAAATGTGGTTTTTTGTTCTGCCGGAACGGTGAAATTCAATTCAATCGATTTATGTTCCGTCACCATATAACTGAACAATCGGTTTTTGATGCGATTTGCAAAAACGAGCATCTCATTTTCTTCCTTTTCAATTTCTAATCCGTTAATATTAAACGATAGAAATTGATTGGAATTGTCGGCAAAAAATTCCAACGTATTGACAGCGCGTTGCGGTGAAATAAACACCTGAAGATGTCTGACATCTCCAATAACAGTATCCTTTTGCTTATCGATATAAGGTGTTTTAAGAGGTTTGATGACCGCGTTTTTACTGTACGTTAACTGTGTGCCGTATTTACTTTCAAAGTTGACAGAAGACGCGTCGAACATATCAGGACTGTCAGTAAGATAGGCTTGGGTCCAATCGTCCAATAGTTTATCATAGGTTGCCCAATGTGCCTCATCTTTATCGGCATCATAGAAATACACCAAACTGTTTGGTTTTGGACGCTCTTCAGTAAAGTCAGATTGGAAATGTGCAACTACAAAACAACCAAAGGATGCAAAAAATAATAGGAAAGCCCATCGGTTTTTATAACGTGAAAATCCGAAAACAGAAATACACAATGAAAACATGAGCGATACTAAAAGTGTAGTTGCAATGATGGTTTTGAGTCCAAGCCCAACAGGAAACATTTGTATAAAAGGCGACATGATCAGTAATAACGGAAAGAGCAGCAAGGTCATTAAAATGATGTCCGGACGCTTTTGTCTGACCAATACAAAAAGGCTAATCAATCCGAAATACACCGGAATGATAAAAAAGCTGGCCCCTTTAAGCTTAAATGCCACCGCACCACAGATAATTAACCATAGTAATAATGGCGGAACGGTTAAACTTGCTGTGTTTTCTGGTTTATAAACCTTGTTGTAAAGCCACATACATACGGCCGTAGAAAATAAGGCAAAAACCCAAATATATAAATGTCCATTATAAGGAAAACCATGAAGGATTTCGCCATACTGCGGATACATTACCAACAATAATTTCCATCCAAAAAAACCTACAACGCCGTTAATGAGCAGTGCACCAATCCCCGGAAGGAAACCAATGGCCATATGTTTGGCGTTTAAGCTTCGTTTTTTAATCCCATAAAATACCAAGGCACAAAAGATAAGAATTGCCAAAATGAGCATTGGTAAAATCCATGAATTAGGATAACTCACCATCTTAAAAAGTGGCACGTTAAAATAGACAGAATCTTCAGTGCTTTTTACATTATTGAGGTTAGCGTCCGAGAAATAATGTAGTAAAGGCATAAAATAACTGCCTTGGTGTTCTAAGGTGTTTCGGTCGAGACGCTCATAGTTATCTAAAGCCGTATGGTAGTCATAATGGTCATCTATAAAAGCAAAATTAAGCCCGTCAATATCGCCATCTTCCCTAAAATAGGTTAAATCCGTATCATTGGGTAGCATTTTATAAATGCTGTAGGCCAAGGAATTCGCTACCGGATACTCAGGGTTTGCTTCCTTAAATCCTTTAATTAAATTTTGGTTGCCCCCGTTGGTTTCTATTAGCATATAGCTTGGGCCGCCGCTGCCACGTGCTTCAAAGTTTAACACGAGTCCGACGTCTTTTGCCCACGGATGCTGATTTACAAAAATATCTGCGCCGTTTAATCCTAATTCTTCTGCATCAGAAAACAGAATAATAATATCGTTTTTAGGTGTTTTGCCTTCGCTCAAAAAAGCCCGAATGCCTTCCAAAATAGTAACCACTCCTGACCCAGCATCACTTGCACCCAATGAGGCGTGAGATTTACTGTCGTAATGGGAGAGCAGGAGTAGGGCTTTTGTATTGTCGCTGCCTTTAATCCGTGCTAAAATATTCTTTGGTTTGACGATGCTTCCCCATTTTTTATTTTGACTGTAAGCTTCTTGTACTTGAGTCTCTAAGCCGAGGTCGTTCAAGGCTTTTATGAGGTAATTTTTAACCACTTCATGCTCTGCAGAGCCAACATAATGTGGTTTCTGGGTTATATTTTTAAGGTGGATTAAAGCACGTTCAGAAGAGAAAGCCGTTTTTTCAGTATTTAGATCAGAAATTTTCGTTGGCATTAAAGCGAAAAAGCTCCAATACATAGCCATAATGATAAGGGCAAGTGAGATGGCTTTTTTAAGCATATTGTGTTGGTTTGGTTGGTCGGTTAAATCTACAAAATTAATTTGGTGTAATTCGGTTTAGGTTAAATGGGGAATTATCGTTAAATTTAAAGTTCACTAAATTAATAAGTTATGGCAATAAAGAGTTTTCAAGGCGCACGAAAGCAGCAGCAAAAAGGCACCACACAGTTGCCTTGTAGAGTGTGTGATTATATGACAAAAGACCTGATTACATTCAGAACCGATCAGAAGATCATTGAGGTGGTAGAAATCCTTATAAAGAATAAAATTTCGGGAGGTCCAGTGGTCAACGAAAAGAATGAATTGGTTGGAATAATTTCTGAGGGTGATTGCTTAAAGCAAATTAGCGAAAGCAGGTATTACAACATGCCTATGGAAGATGATACAGTAGAACAACGCATGGTTAAAAATGTTGATACCCTAGATGGGAATATGAATGTTTTTGATGCTGCCAACGTGTTTTTAGAGTCCAAACACCGCCGCTTCCCCATTTTAGAGAATGGAAAATTAGTGGGACAAATCAGTCAAAAGGATATCTTAATGGCCGCCTTAGAGATGAGGGGTGATAATTGGAATTCAACCATCAGAACCAGCCATCCTTAACTAACTCTCGCGTTTTACCAAGGCATAAAAATCGCCTTCAATAGGCAAGTAGCCTTGATCATACACAAAGTAATACACCGTTCCAACCTTGGTGGTGTAAATGCTTGTAAAATAATTAAAGTCAAATCCTTTTTCAATAAGTTTCCCACGGGAGACTTTTGTTTTTTGATCTGGATTTAAACTTTCCAGAATCCGATAATTTTTACGCAGCCTGTTATTGGTGTTTCTAATCAGATTCTTGCTGTCCTTATTGATGGTATTGTTATAGGAATTTCTACAGGCATCACTGCAGAATTTCTTATCGGTTCTCCCGATAATTTTATCACCACATTCTAAACATTCTTTGCTCATGTTATGGGTTTTGAGAGTGTTCTTTTGCTATTAAAGATATACTTTCTTGCTGAATCCGAGATTACAATCCTTTTGAAAGAATCAGCGTATTGGTATTATTCACTTTTTCAAACACTCCAGTATGATATTTATGGGATTTTAACAACTCAATCACGTCAACTAAGGCCTTGTTTTTTGTTTTTTGCAATGAGGCGTTAAATAAAATGGCGCCATTACTAGTAGACGCTGCGATGACTTGCTTCCAAAACGGAATGGCTAAAAATGCAATTGGTACATCTGTATCAATAAACAAGTCGATGATGATCAAATCATATGCTATTTTATTTGACTGCATGAACAGTAATGCATCTTCACAAATAATTTTTAAGTTGGAATCTTCTTTAAGGTTGAACTCATTTCTTGCAATGTCTATGACTACCGGATCAATATCAACTGCAGTAATGGGTTTAGAATACGAAAAATCGTTGCGTAAAGTTTCAATAACACTGCCACCGCCAAGACCTAAAAGCAAAACGGAATTGACTTGCTTTAGATTGATTTTTTCGAGGCCAAATTTTAAAATCCGTTGTAGTGACCCATAGGAATAATTTGCGTTTTTGGTGTCGAGATGCTTTTTGCCGTTATACCATGTAATTTCTAAAGTGCCACTGAAGTCTGAATGCACTTTTTTTGTGATGGGATAGAAATAACTTAAAAGCTTTGCCATGACTCAAATATAGTGTTTTTAATGGTCTGAATTACCCGTTTACAAACGACTACAAACATTTACAAACGATTTTAAATAGTTAACTACCGAATAACATAAAGACCCTGTCACATCTTTGCAGTGTTGAATTGACCGAACGATATTCAATAGTATTAACTGTTTAACCTTTAAATTTTAGAACTCATGAACGCATTAAGAAACACAGTACAGTTGATTGGAAGATTAGGACAAGATCCAGAAATCGTAAGTTTTCCAGATGGAAACAAAATTGCTAAATTCTCTATAGCTACTGATGACAGCTACAAAGACAAAAGTGGCACCAAAGTGGAGCGTACGTATTGGCATAACGTTGTTGTTAGAGGTGGATTGGTAGACGTGGTTGAAAAATATGTCGCCAAAGGCAAGGAGATCGCCATTGAGGGCAAATTGACCAACCGCTCTTGGGACGACAAAGATGGCATTAAGCAATATATGACAGAAATTCAGTGCAATGAACTGCTGATGTTGGGAGCGAAATAATAATCAAATCGCAAGAGTATAAAATTCCAAATTCCAATTGGTAACAGTTGGGGCTTGGAATTTTTTTTAGTTATTATCTTTTAGAAATAGAGCTCTTGAGCCAATCGAAACGTGTTGGCATGTGCTTCAATAATGATTTTGATATCTGGCGAATAACCACCGCCCATACTGCACATTACAGGAATGCTGTAGTCTTTACAAGTTTGTAGGACATAGCGATCTCGCGCTTTACAACCTTCTATGGACAAACTTAATTTTCCTAGTTTATCTGAAGCAATCACATCCACACCACTCAAATAATAGATAAAGTCGGGTTGTTCAGCAGCAATCAATTTTGGTAAGGTATCTGTTAAAATCGAAAGATACGTGTCGTCTTCACAACCGTTTTCGAGCGCAATGTCTAAATCACTCTGTTCTTTTTTAAAGGGATAGTTGGCTTTCCCGTGCATGGAAAAAGTGAATACGGACGGATCATTTTGAAAGATTTTAGCTGTGCCATTACCTTGGTGCACATCCAAATCGACTATCAATATTTTTTTAGCCAAGCCTTTGTCCTGCAAATAGCGGGCGCCAATGGCTTGATCGTTCAAGATGCAAAAACCTTCGCCGCTGTCAGCATATGCGTGGTGCGTACCTCCAGCAATATTCATCGCAATGCCATATTTTAGAGCGTATTCACTCGCTTTCATAGTCCCGTCGGCAATCATCACCTCCCGTTTCACCAACATATCGCTTAACGGAAATCCAATTTTCCGAACAGCTTTCGCGTCGAGCGTTAAGTTTTTGAGGTGATTAAAGTATTCGGAGGTATGCACTCTCAAAATTGGAGCATCATCAGGTACTGTTGGCTCAAAGAAATTTGCAGCGGTACAGGTGCCTTCATAGATTAATTGCTCAGGCAATAACTCGTATTTAAGCATCGGAAATCGATGGCCTTCTGGCAAAGGATGTTTGTAAATAGGGTGGAACGCTATTTTAAGCATAAATTTCTAAGGTGCACAAAAGTTAAATGAGCAGAATGTAACACTGATCGATGCGCAAATTATAAAATCTATTTTAGATATTGAATGATAAACGCAATAACCACGCTGACCATTAATCCGATGTTCACCTTCCCTAAGTCTTTCGCAATAATGATATAGGTGTATTTAATTTTATTCTTGTTGAGCAAATAGGTCATTGCCAATTCTCTACCCGCTAAAATCCCGATAAAAACCCAAGTGGTGCTCATTGGGATGGTGTTGAGGTTTCCAAAAATGAACAGGAAAACACCATAAATAAGGTCGATGATGGTTGCAGAACGGATATTTTTAGTATTCGATTTCTGATTTACAATTTCTTGAATCTTGCCACCTCGCTTCTTTAAAATGTAAGCCATAATCACAAGAATAACACTCAATGCCAACAATAACTCAGTCAACGAGAGTTGTCGCGGAAGAAACACGAAAATATTGGCAAAATCCTGAATGAGCCATTGCGACCATAAAAATCCGGTAGAAATCCATTGGGCCACCAACCAATAATGTTTGCGGGAATGTTTGTCTAACTTTTCTAAAGATAAAGGCGATTCAAATTTTTTGGAAATGATAACATACACCACAATTGCAAACACAAAAGACAATGCGTATCCATAAACGGATTTTAAAATCATCTTTTCGATAATCTGACCGGTGGAAAATACACTGAGAATCATAAAGGTGGTGCTGACAGGTATGCCTATTCTCGTAATAACTAATAAGGTTAAAGGTGCTAACAAAAGCCACCATTCCATATTTTCAGGTAAAGGAATATTGAGCAATCGACCATAGGAAACGTCGCCTGAGTGCATAACCCATCCATAAATTAAAGTGGCAGATAAAATAGTAACGGCAAACAGCCATAGCCACCACCATTTTAAGTTGTGATTGGACGCCATGAACGTACCTAGTGTTTGGATTACGTCGTTTGCAATTACAGCATAGGCACATATGATAAACCCGATAGCTCCAAACATTAATTCCATAGGAATGTGTATTTTAATTAGGCAAATGTATTTCTGTTCCTACCATCAAATGTTACGGTAAGGTTATTTAATTGTAAGGAAATAAAATTAAATTGTTTTGGATTTTTTTAACATGACATTCATTTACCTTTGTGTTTTTAAATGACATTATGTTCACTATAAAAGGAGCCATTCTATACGTACTCGGATGGGTGATGTTGCTCGGCTCATCCGATCTGTCAGCGTCATCAGTGGCAACTTATACGCCAGTGGATACTATTGCAGCGTCACAGGATCATGATCATGTGCCGTTTACTTTTGACGCGGTTATTGATATTAACCATTCATTTACCTATGAAGTTCCAGGAGTAAAACTTTTTCCACAGCCTTATAAGCCTAGTGAAAACGCCATAACTCCTTTAAACTATCAGCTTTCATATTACGCTATTGGCCAGCAAATTGTGGTCAAACTCTCTACAAAAGCCATCATTTTTCCCTTTCATTGGTTCACATAGACACTTATTTTTTTTAAGAAATAATTTTGAGGTGTTTCATTACACCCTTATCAGTCTATCAATAATTTAAAATTTAATTCAATGCATATATCAATGAATATGGTAATGATCCTTGTATCATTACTCGTAATAGTACCTGTCATTTTATTTGTCTTAGCAGACAAAGGTGGCCTTTCAAAAAAGAAGAAAGCTTTTGATGCCATCGCAAAGGCGAATGATGTCCAATTCAGCTCACAAGAAGTTTGGAATAATACCTGCTTAGGTTTTCAGGAAGAAGGAAACGTTCTATTGTATATCAATACGCAAAATCCAGAACCAATTGTCCAAAAAATTAAATTGAATGAGGTTAAAAAGTGTGTCATTAACAAGGTTATGAAAGATTACAAAAATGGCGATCGGCAGTATTCTGAATTAGCGCGTTTGGATATGGAATTTAGCTTTCTCTCAAATACCAATCCGGTAGCAATAACTTTTTATAATGCAGAAGACAATTTTTCACAGAACCATGACGTTGCACGTGCTGAAAAATGGTTGGCTTTAATAGATAAACATAAAGGTGCTAATCGCCGAAATGTAGCGGCCTAATTTATAGTTCAGTTAAAAAAGCCATCTCTTTTAAGGTGTTGAATTTGCTTTAAAAATCTTGACAATGGAGATGGCTTTTTTCTATAAAATAATTTTTCACATTATTTTCTACATCACTTAATAGCATACATTTACTAAAATTCATTTTATGTTACTCTCTAGTTTTTTGGTCGTCATAGGGTTTGTGCTTCTTATCAAAGGGGCCGATTGGATGGTTAATGGTTCTACGCTTTTGGCTAAGAAGAATAAAATTCCAGATCTGGCCATAGGCTTGACTATTGTAGCATTTGGGACTTCTGCACCTGAATTGGTGGTGAATACCGTAGCCTCCTATGAAAACCATTCTGATATTGTATTAGGGAATGTTATTGGTAGTAATAACTTTAACCTGTTTATGATTTTAGGTATTGTTGGACTTATTTTTCCTATTGCCGTTCAATCCTCAACCGTATGGAAGGAAATCCCTATTTCGCTATTGGCAGCATTGGTGTTTTTGGTGTTGGCAAATGGATATGTTATGGGAGATATGGGTCTGTCCAGAGTTGACGGAATCATTTTACTCAGTTTATTCTTGGCCTTTCTGTTTTACATTTACAAACAAATGAAAACTGATGTCTCGACTACTGAAGAAGTGGAGATCACAGCCTCTAATTATAAGATTTGGGGGTTTATTATATTAGGATTGATCGGTTTGGTGATTGGAGGGAAATTGATTGTTGATAACGCCGTTTCTATAGCTAGTAATTTAGGAGTGAGTGAAAAAATTATCGGACTTACTATTATTGCGGCAGGGACTTCATTGCCAGAGCTGATGACAAGTGTGGTTGCGGCGCTTAAAAAGAACAGCGATATTGCCATAGGGAATATTATTGGCTCTAATATATTTAATATTTTCCTGATTCTTTCGGTAAGTTCTTTGGTACGACCAATCGAATTCAGCACCGTTTTTAATACCGATATTTATCTTCTTTTGGGTGGAACAGTATTTCTATTTGTAGCGATGTTTACCGGCAAAAGGAAAACATTAGACCGATGGGAATCTGGGCTGTTACTGACCGTCTTTATTGGTTATACTACATACCTCGTGCTTCAGGAACTGCACTAAATATTAGTTGTGCAATTTAAGCTGAATGCGTTTTCGTGGAACATCAACATCTAATACTTTAACGATAACCTGTTGATGTAGGGACACATGCTCATTCACATCACTTACAAACGAATCGGAAAGATTGGACACATGAATCAACCCACTTTCTTTGATTCCGATATCGACAAAGGCTCCAAAATTGGTCACATTATTGACAATTCCAGGTAGCAACTGTCCTTCTTCCAAATCGTTGATGGTTTTGATGTTTTGGTTAAACGTAAACACTTTGGCCTGCTCACGAATATCCAGGCCTGGTTTTTCCAATTCCTTAATAATGTCTTGAAGTGTTGGAAGGCCAACAGTGTCAGTACAATAGTTCTTTAAATCGATTTTGTGAAGTTCAGATTTGTTGCCAATCAATTCTGATACTTTTTTACCTAAATCCTTAGCCATTTTTTCAACTATAGGGTAGCTTTCAGGATGTACCGCAGAATCGTCCAACGGATTTTTAGCCGATTTGACTCTCAAAAATCCTGCGCCTTGTTCAAACGCCTTTCCACCTAAGCGTGGTACTTTTTTAATGTCGTTTCGCGATGTAAAAGCGCCGTTTTCTTCGCGGTAATTGACGATGTTTTCAGCCAATTTAGGCCCAATTCCAGAAACATAACTTAATAAACTTGTACTTGCAGTATTAAGATTTAGCCCAACAGCGTTCACGCAACTTTCCACAACGACGTCCAATTCCTTTTTGAGTTTGTTTTGATCGACATCATGTTGGTATTGCCCAACACCAATTGATTTGGCGTCAATTTTAACCAATTCTGCCAACGGATCCTGAAGGCGTCTGCCGATGGATACAGATCCTCGAACAGTAACATCATAATTTGGGAATTCATCTCTTGCAATTTTAGAAGCCGAATAAATACTTGCTCCAGCTTCACTCACCACAAAAACCTGAATGTCATTTTTAAACCTAATTTTTCTGATAAAAGCTTCGGTTTCTCTTGAAGCTGTGCCGTTGCCAATGGCGATTGCTTCAATTTGATAGGCCTCACTCAAGGAGCTTATTTTTTTCATCGCACCAATAGTGTCATTCTTTGGTGGATGTGGATAAATGGTTTCATTGTATAGGAGTCCGCCTTGCGCATCCAAACACACCACTTTACAGCCCGTTCTAAAGCCAGGATCTACGGCAAGAACGCGTTTTTCACCTAATGGAGAACCAAGTAGTAGTTGTTTTAAATTTTTAGCAAAGACAGAAATAGCTGCTTCATCAGCTTTTAACTTAGCGTTTTGTAGCGCTTCATTAGATAGTGATGGCAATAATAAACGCTTATAAGCATCTTGAATAGCGATTTTGATTTGCTCTGAACACTCGTTATTGGAGCGAATAATGCGATCTTCAATTTTGGAGAGCGCTTTTTCATCATCAATGCTTATTTTAAATTTAATAAAACCTTCGTTTTCAGCACGTAGAATTGCCAATAACCTGTGCGACGGAATGCGACTTAACGATTCTTCCCAATCAAAATAATCGCGGAATTTCTGTGCATTTTCATCATCACCCTTCGCCTTTACCACCTTAGTAGAAATCACGGCAAAACGTTCCAATTGCTGACGAATGTTGTTTCTTAGATCTGTGCGTTCATTGATCCATTCTGCAATAATATGGCGCGCACCTTCCAAAGCATCATCCGCAGAAGCGACGTCTCCTTTTGCATATTTATAAGCCAACGCTTCAATATCTGAAGCGTTTTGGCTCATAATAATTTTAGCCAAAGGTTCTAATCCATTTTGTCTTGCAGTTTCAGCCTTTGTCTTTCTGCTTTTCTTGAAGGGAAGGTATAAATCTTCCAGAGCAGTCAAATCGAGAACATTTTCAATCTTTTGGCGAAGTTCAGGTGTTAATGCATCTTGTTCTTCAATTGCTTTCAGGATGGCGATTTTGCGTTTTTCAAGCGCTTCAAACTGTTCCTTAAATTTTACAATATCTCCAATTTGAACTTCATCAAGATTGCCTGTGCGTTCTTTTCTATACCTTGATATAAAAGGAATGGTCGCATCTTCATTTAACAATTCGACCGTGTTTTTAACGGAATTTTCTGGAAGTTTTGTTTGCGAAATAATATAAGAAATCAGCTGCATGGAGTCGCTTTAAAATATGGAATACAAAGATAAGAAGATAAAAAAACTGTTTGAGGTTTCAAACAGTTTTGAATGCTATAATTATGATATTAAATGGCCGTTGTTTGTAAGTTAGTTGCAAGCAAGTCTTTATTCTTGATTCTAGAAGCGCAGCGGTCTTGATTCTTTATATAAAAACATTGTTATGAATTATCAAATTAATTAGCCGCTTTAAAAGTTGCCAATTTAAGATGGTTTTCGTCATACATCACCAACGCGCGATCTTCAAAAGCATAAGATCTCGTGGCAGTCATAATCTTAATAAATTGATTTTCAGTTTCCATTTCCGGACAGGACTTAAGCGTATTTATCAAATTAGAAAACTTCAGTTTAAGTGCGTCTCCAACTTCATAACCGCCTTGTAAATCGTTACAGCCGGTATATCCATGTAGGGTAAAATCATCACTAAATTGAACAAATGGGTGCCCGCCTTTAACTTCTTTTAGTTGAATTTTATCACCTCTAAAAGATACCAAATGCCATTTTTCACCCACTAACTGATCGGTTACTTTCTTTAAAACATAATTGGATTTTAGTTCGCCCGTAGGTCTATTGCCTTCTGCATCTAAAAGGGTCAAGGTGTTTTCTCCAACAAAATATGGGTTTCTTTTGGAGTCTGACAATACTAATCTTTGGCCTTCATCGTCCCATTTAAAGGTGCCTTTAGACTCAAATGTTCTTGGCTCAGCTCCCAAATACGTTTCTTTTACCATATACGTATTGTCGTCATTTATGGTGACCACCGTTTTGATGCCTTCGCAATCGGCACATGGTACAACGCCTTCATAAGTGCCTTCCCAATCTAATGAAGTTCTACTGTTATCGGCCATGGCTTCCGTTTCAGAGGCTTCAGCCGCTTGATTATCTTTTTTAGAGCCAGAATTGCAAGCTGTACTCATGACTAAGACAGCTGCGAATAGACTATTTATAAGTGTTTTTTTCATATTTTTAAATGTTTGATTTGGGAAATTTATTAAACTATGAGGAGACTGAAATATTTTTTAAGTAATCTTAACACGTCGGAGGATACAGATTCTTAATCTTCTACAGCTTCAAACGTTGAGAGTACATAACCGTTTTCATCTTTTAAGGTCAACTCATTGTTGGTAATAATATAAGTAGCAGCTTTTTGTAAATTGGCCATGAAAACACCTTCAATACCATTGTCATCGCAATAGCGCATAGTGGCCAACATTTCTGAAAATTGGATGTTCTGATTGCCTTTTAGGGTAAAGGTGCCACCAAAAGGGTTGCAACCACTGTTACCACCAACACCATTGTCCTTTGCTGTAAGCCGGATGAACGGTTGCTCCAATTCCGTTTTACTAAGATTTACAATATCACCATTAAGTTTCGTTAAAACCCATTTTGCACCCACAAGATGCGCTACCGATTTTTTATCAACAGTATGAACAGTCTCAGTTTGTTTTTTTGGTACCTCTTGAGTTTTACAATTAAATAAAATGAGGCAGAATAGCACGGTTAAACTTAAAACGTATTTCATAATGTATAATATTATATGATAGTGTTATCCAAAGATAATGAACTGTTTCAAGTTATGTTAAAAAAGAAAATTTCCTTTTTAACTTATTTGCAATCCGTTAGGTACTTTGGCACCCGTTGTGGTGTCAGGATTCACAAAAACTAATTTGCCGTCTTCGGACTCCGTCATTAAAATCATGCCCTGACTTTCTACACCTCTTAGTGCTCTCGGTGCTAAATTGACCAACACGGTAACGCGTTTTCCAACCACTTCTTCAGGCGTAAAGCTTTCAGCAATTCCTGAAACAATGGTACGCACATCAATACCTGTATCTACCTTTAAAACCAATAATTTATTTGCTTTTGGCATTTTTTCAGCCTCAATAATAGTGCCCACACGCATATCTAATTTAGAAAAATCTTCAAAGGTGATGGTTTCTTTTTGAGGTTCTACCTTTCTATTTGCCACTTCGTTTGCTTTTTTACTTGCCACTAATTTGTCTAATTGCTGTTGAATGGTGTCGTCTTCGATTTTTGAAAATAACAATTGTGCTTTGCCAATTTGATGACCTGTAGGGATCAAAATATCTTTTGATGAAATATCATTCCAAGTATTGCTAATACGATTCCCGTCAGCAGCGTCACTTGAGCTGATACCAAGAATGGATTTTAATTTATCTGACGTAAACGGTAAAAAAGGTTCGCTTAAAGTTGCTAAAGCAGATGCAATTTGAAGTGCCACAAACATGATTGTTTTGGTGCGTACTTCATCGGTTTTCACCAATTTCCATGGCTCTTCATCAGCGAGATATTTATTGCCTAAACGCGCAAGATTCAATAATTCCTGACTCGCTTCTCTAAATCTGTAGCGCTCAATGGAGCTTGCAATTACATCTGGATATGCTTTTAATGCTGCTAAAGTTTCCTGATCAACGGCACTAAATTCTGAAGCTTCAGGTACCACACCGCCGTAATATTTATCGGTTAACACCACAACACGATTGATGAAATTCCCGAAAATGGCCACCAATTCATTATTGTTTCGTGCTTGGAAATCTTTCCATGTGAAATCGTTATCCTTAGTTTCAGGCGCATTAGCCGTCAACGCATAACGTAAAACATCCTGCTGATTTGGGAAATCCTCCAAGTATTCTGGTAACCAAACGGCCCAGTTTTTTGAAGTAGAGAGTTTATTACCTTCCAAATTCAAGAATTCGTTAGCTGGGACATTGTCTGGTAAAATATAGGAACCTTCCGCTTTCAACATGGCTGGGAAAATAATACAGTGAAAAACAATATTGTCTTTCCCGATAAAATGCACCAATTTGGTGTCTTTATCTTTCCAATATGGCTCCCAATCTTTTCCAACGCGATCAGCCCATTCTTTAGTAGAAGAAATGTAACCAATTGGCGCATCAAACCACACATAAAGCACTTTTCCGTCAGCCCCTTCAACAGGCACAGGAATGCCCCAATCTAAATCTCTCGTTACTGCTCTTGGGCGTAACCCGTCGTCAATCCACGATTTTACTTGGCCGTAAACATTAGGTTTCCAGTCTTTTTTATGACCTTCTAAAATCCATTCTTTTAAAAATGCTTCGTGCTTATCTAAAGGTAAAAACCAGTGTTTGGTTTGTTTTAATGTTGGAACGTTACCGGTAATGGCCGATTTCGGATTGATCAAATCGGTAGCATTTAAGCTGCTGCCGCATTTTTCACATTGGTCGCCATAAGCTTCCTCATTACCACATTTCGGACACGTTCCGGTTACAAATCGATCCGCTAAAAACTGATCGGCTTCTTCATCATAAAGTTGCTCCGTAGTTTCCTCAATAAATTCACCTTTAGCATATAAAGTTTTGAAAAACTCCTGGGCAGTTTCATGATGAATTTTTGCTGAAGTGCGCGAATAGTTGTCGAAACTGATACCAAAATCTTCAAACGATGTTTTGATAATCGCGTGGTATTTGTCCACAATGTCTTGAGGTGTAACACCTTCTTTTTTTGCTTTGATAGTAATAGGCACACCGTGTTCGTCGCTTCCGCAGATAAATGCCACGTCCTTTCCAAGGAGTCTTAAATAGCGTGCATAGATATCTGCAGGCACATAAACTCCAGCCAAATGGCCAATATGGATTGGTCCGTTGGTGTAAGGTAATGCGGCGGTAATGGTATAGCGTTTTGGATGGTTCATTGTATATGAAATCTGTAATCTCGAGCGTGCTCGAGCATGTTTTTATTAGTTTT
Source organism: Gelidibacter sediminis (assembly GCF_004364975.1). Classification (GTDB taxonomy): domain Bacteria; phylum Bacteroidota; class Bacteroidia; order Flavobacteriales; family Flavobacteriaceae; genus Gelidibacter; species Gelidibacter sediminis. The sequence goes on from NZ_SOBW01000007.1 coordinate 1,239,472, forward strand.
AAATCATTAATGGTTTCGACTGCGCTCAACCTGACATCTGCCTTCTTAAAGGCAGCTACAAAAGTACGCATTTTGACCTCGAATTAGAAAAAAAATGTATTTTTACATTATGTCGAAAATCACATTTACCGTCGTAATAACTTGCTTATTTGTGCTCCTTGGAACACGAGAGTTTTCAGCACAACAAAAATCAATGGCTAAGAAAGAACAAACGCTTGTGCGTCCACCCTATTTAAAGGTAGGAGACACTGTAGCCATCGTGGCGCCTTCGGGAATTTTAAAAAACCGAACGGCAGAAATTAAACGCGCTCAAGACTTGCTGAACAGTTGGGGATTGCACACGGTTTTGGGGAAGCATTTGTTTGCTGATGGAAATCATTTTGCGGGAACTGATGCTGAGCGATGTGCCGATTTTCAGGAGGCAATGGACAATCCAGCAATTAGTGCCATTTGGGCTGCTCGCGGAGGTTACGGTACCGTCAGAATTATTGATAAACTAGATTATACCAAATTTAGGGAAAATCCGAAATGGGTCATAGGGTATTCTGACATTACAGCCTTGCACAACCAATTGCATGTGGAAGGGTTTGAATCTTTGCACGCCATGATGGCCGTGAGTGTGGTTGAAGATTTGAGTGAAATTAAGGAAACCGTACAAACGTTTAAGGATGCCCTATTTGGCAAGCCTTTATCTTATACATTAGAAGGTTCAAGCTATAATAAACCTGGAACCGTATCAGGACAACTCGTAGGTGGAAACTTAAGTTTGTTATATAGCATGTTAGGCTCTAAAACAAGTATTGATGTTTCAGGAAATATTTTATTTATTGAAGAAATTGGAGAATATGCTTATAGTGTAGACCGGATGTTACAGAGTCTGAAACGTGCTGGATATTTTGATAATTGTAAAGGTCTTATTGTGGGCGATTTTTCTAAAATTAGAAAAAATACGACCCCTTGGGGCACATCTATGGAGCAATTGATTTTAGACGCCCTATCAGATTATGATTTCCCAATCGCTTTTAAAATGCCAGCGGGGCATGAAGATGATAATAGAGCGCTCATTTTTGGACGCACAATTGAACTTGCTGTAGGCAAGGAAGCTTCAACAATCAAATTCAGAAACTAAAGTAGTTTTTATAAGACAACCTAAATTAGGGAGTGAAAAGAGAAGCGAAAATAGAGAATAGAGAATAGAGAAAAGAGAAAAGAGAAGAGCACCTGAAGACTGAAAACTGAAATACTGCCAACTGAATACTGAAGACTGAATACTGCCAACTGAACACTGAATACTGCCAACTGAACACTGCCAACTCCTAAAACATGGCGCACCATAATGAACTCGGTAAAATAGGCGAGAAACTAGCCTTAGAATATTTGATCTCCAAAGGTTACGAGATTGTTTGCACCAATTATTTCTATCAAAAAGCAGAGATCGATATCATTGCAAAACATAAACACATGATGATTTGTGTGGAAGTCAAAACTCGAAATTCTGATTTTTTTGGCGATCCTCAAGATTTTGTAACCCCAGGTAAAATCAAATTATTGGTCAAAGCGATGGATGCTTACGTGACTGAGAATGACCTCCAATTGGAATCGCGATTTGATATCATTGCGGTTTTGAAAAATAAAAGCAGAGAAGAAGTAACGCATTATGAGAATGCGTTTTATCACTTCTAAACTTCTTGTTTACCCACCCTCATAAACCAATTGCCTCATTGTCTTATCAATTTGCGTTTAGATCTTCGCCTTTAAACAGTTATGAGCTTTGTCTCTATATATGTTGACTGGCCATTGTGAGCGAACTTCTGGATATTTTTGAAACTTTTCTAAATTATAGAAGTGTAAAACCTTTACTGGACACGTTGACAGTTTCCTTTTTAGCTATAAAATAAAAAAATAACCATCAATGATAACCGTCATATTTTGGGGATTTAAATTGCTTCATATTTGGCGCTTGATCATTTTTAAAATAGCGCTATTATGATTGCATCGAAACAAATCCATGATTTTCATATTCCTGTTATGGGTTTAGCTTACACTATAGATAGTCCAATTAGAGTAGCCCAATACGGCATTTCGTCAGTAATTAGTATCATTGACGATGATCTTTTGGAAAAAATGAATGCTTTTTACAGTCAAAAATTCAGTTTGCCCTACCAAGAGATTTCTCAAAAAGTTGAAGACTATCGCGCCAAGCGGATCACGGCATATCTAAATTTAGTAGATACCATTGTTAAGGATAAGTTTGTAAAGTTTAAAGAAGAAGTGTTGGCAAGTAAGTCAGTTTTGGAAAATTTTTTAGACATGCTCCCTAATAAATCGAGCATTAGAGAAGGCCTTGCTAAACTAATGGAAGATGGAGTTTGCCTTAAAGAAACCCTAAAAAGTTATTTGGATGAGCACATGCAGCCCGGTGAAATTGACGTCAACATAATGACGAAAATTGACAAAGATAACTTTAAGGGCAGTGAGCAATTGCCAATAGAGTTTAATGATGCACATGCATCTCTTCGCGGTTTTGCTAACAGTAATTTAGAGTCTTCGGTGGTGCTTTCGGCTGGAATGAATCCAAGACTTTATAGCTATTTTGAAAACTTCAAAGATTTCTATCCAGACACCCAAAACCAATTAAAAAAGAAAATAATTTTAAAGGTGAGCGATTTTCGATCAGCAATGATTCAAGGAAAATTTTTAGCTAAAAAAGGGTTGTGGGTTTCAGAATATCGCATAGAATCTGGTTTAAACTGTGGCGGGCATGCCTTTGCTACAGAAGGATTCTTGCTAGGCCCAATTTTAGAGGAGTTTAAAATTAAAAAGGAAGAATTACGACAAGATATACATGCTGTTTTTATAAAAGCCTTGGCAGATAAACAGATCAAAGTTCCAAACGTCCCGCTAGATGTAAAAATTACCGTACAAGGCGGTGTGGGAACAGCTGCTGAACACGATTTTTTGATGGCCAATTATGAGGTAGATTCTGTTGGTTGGGGCAGTCCATTTTTGTTGGTGCCAGAAGCCACATCTGTAGACGTAGACACTCGGAAATTATTAGCTGGAGCCAAAGAATCAGATTTATATTTAAGTGATATTTCTCCATTAGGGGTACCATTCAATACCATTAAAGGATCATCTAATGAGTTTTATAAACAACAACGGATTACAAATAATAAAGCGGGAAGCTCCTGTCCCAAAAAGTTTTTGGCTTTGAGCAAAGAATTTGGCCCAGAAGGTATTTGTACGGCCTCAAAAAAGTATCAGGATGTAAAATTAGACGCGCTTGATGCTCAAAAGGCATCGATGACCTCAATCAATTATGATATGGCAAAAACCAAGATTACTGAAAAGTCCTGTCTTTGTGTTGGACTGGCAAATGCTTCTTATCTTGAAAATGACATTCCCATTAAGGGACAACAGCAGGGCGTGGTTATTTGCCCAGGACCAAATTTGGCCTATTTTGATAAGGAAGTATCGTTATTTCAAATGGTGAGACATATTTACGGTAAAGCAAATGTGCTTTCAGAGACTTATAGACCTAATATGTTTGTAAAAGAATTACAGATGTACGTCGCCTATTTAAAAAACGACATAGCAATGTATACTGAAGAACTATCGACCAAGAGTATAAAAAAGTGGTCGGCATTTAAGTCTAATTTACTAGAAGGCGTTTCATACTACCAACAGCTTTTTGACGCCATGGACAATGCTGAATATAGTAGCATTCAATCTGAACTCATCACCAATAGAAATGAGATCCAGATGATAAAAATTCCGTCGCTATAAACTTTAAAACTCTTCTAAATCTATAGCTCTTTCAAATTTAAATAACCTTGTTCTTAAATGAAATGGGTTTTAGTTAGATTTTGCGAAATTTTAAGAAAATGGCGGTTGCATAAAGAAGAATATAATGCAATATGTTGTCAATACCTTAAACAGAGTTTCTTTATAATAGGGCTTCTATTGGAGGCATTTATGCACCGTAATAATTCATCTCATCAATATATTTCCAGACGGTTTCCGGCAACATCGGGCGTATATTTTTGCCCTTTTTAATGGATTTTCTGATAAATGTGGAAGAGATTTCCATTATAGGCGCCGCAACATGATGAATTTTAGGGTGTTTATCAAATTGAGTTTCCACCACACCTTCTGAAATTCTTGGATACACGTAAATGTCGTGATGTTCCAAAATCAATTCATAATTTTTCCATTTGTGAAGACTCTTAAGATTGTCTTCGCCCATAATTAATGAAAAGGTGTGTTTTGGATGTTTTTCTTGTAGATAAGTGAGGGTATTGATGGTGTAATTTGGCTGTGGCATTCCAAATTCGATATCGCTCGGGCGCAACTTTTCGTAATCTTCTGTAGCGCGGTACACCATTTCCAACCGATCATGATTGTCGAGCATACTCGCTTTTACCTTAAACGGACTTTGAGGCGTGACTACAAACCAAATTTGGTCAAGATCGCTATGTTCAGCCATATGATTGGCAATAATTAAATGGCCAATATGGATGGGATTAAACGTGCCAAAGTAGAGTCCGATTTTCATGACTATAAAGTTTTTATGCTTCCGGTTTATTGATGAAATCAGAAACCAATTTGTAGGATTCGTCTATTGCCTTGTCAAGATCATCATTGATGACGATAACGTCGAAAAGCGGTGCAGTAGCCAATTCTGCAGAAGCTTTAGCAATACGCATATTTATTTTATCGTTAGTTTCTGTCTGACGCTTTTTTAAACGAATTTTTAATTCGTCAATACTAGGTGGTTTTACAAAAATAGCAAGGGTTTGGTCAGGGAATTTACGTTTAATTCGCAATCCGCCGGAAACATCTATATCAAAAATAACATTTTTACCTTGTGCCCAAATACGCTTTACTTCAGTCTTTAAAGTGCCATAAAAATTATCGCGATACACTTCCTCCCACTCTAAAAATTCATCATTCTTAATCCGGTTTTTAAACGCTTGCGCATCTAAGAAGTAATAATCTTTACCGTCCGTTTCGTTGTCTCTCTTTTCTCTAGACGTCGCTGAAATAGAGAATTCTAAATTTAATTCCTGCTGTTTCAGTAAATGTCTTACCAAAGTAGTTTTGCCCGAGCCAGAAGGGGCTGAAAAAACGATTAGCTTGCCTTTTTCTGTGATGTCTTTAATTTTGGTCACGAATGCTATTTTTGTGTAGTAATTCTATATGCCTTTAATTTTAAAGCACATTTAATAATTGTTCTTTAATTTTTTCCAATTCGTCCTTCATTTGTACAACTAGTTTTTGCATTGGGGCATAGTTGCTTTTAGAACCAATAGTATTGATTTCACGTCCCATTTCTTGGCTGATAAATCCTAGTTTTTTTCCGTTGGAATCATCACTTTTAAGTGCTGATATAAAATAATCCAAATGATTTTTTAGACGTACTTTTTCTTCAGTAATATCGAATTTTTCAATGTAAAATACCAATTCCTGCTCAAAACGGTTTTCATCGACCTTTTCTTTCAACTCGGCAACGCCTTTATGCAATCGCTCTCTTACCCCCTCAATACGCTCCGGGTCCATTACAATGACTTCGTCTAATAAATCAGCTATATTTTTAACGCGATCAAAAAATTCAGATTCTAAACTTTTGCCTTCATCCAAACGGTACTGCTGAATTTTGTCCAATGCTGTGTTGATTTCCGCAGCAATCGCTTCCCATTCATCTTCATCCATCTCATCACGCTCTGTCGTTACGGCATCGGGTAAACGAATGGCCATTTTAAGTAATTCAGTTTCATCACCATCAACAACAGCTTTTAATTGCTTAATGTATTGCTTAACGACTGTTTTGTTGATTTGAGTTGAGGTTTCTTCTCCAGTAATTTCCATGTACAAAGAAAAATCGACTTTACCACGTTCTAGTTTGGATGCAATCAATTTGCGAATACCGAGTTCTTTTTCTCTATATAATGAGGGCATTCTGGTGTTGAGATCGAGGTTCTTACTGTTCAACGATTTGATTTCAATAGAAATTTTTTTGGATGGAAGTTGTAAAACTGATTTTCCGTAGCCTGTCATCGATTGTATCATGGACTGATTTTAAAAGTTGCACAAAGGTAATGAAAATCATCAGGTTTGAAAGGGTAATAAGTCTGCCGAATTGTAGTCAGATGTTTAAAATATTTTAAATTTACAGACTTACAAGGCACACTAAAACAACATGGAAATAATGATGGAAGAATTGTAATGCTATAAACCTGCTTGCCTTGACACTAAAACAAAAATTATGACTACAAAGTACCTAAAGGATTTTGAAATACGTTGGAGTGATGTGGATGCCAACAGACATTTGGCCAACTCAGCTTATGTAAATTTTATGAGCCATACCCGTGTGGCATTTTTTGAAGACCATAATTTTTCATTATCCAATTTGGCTAAGTTTCAAATCAGTCCGGTTATTTTCTATGAACATATTTATTATTTTAAAGAAGCCTTTTTAGGCACACCAATCAAGGTTAGTCTAGAAGTAAAAGGCTTGAGTGAAGATGGAATGTTTTTTGAAATCGAGCATAATCTCTACAATCATAAAGGCGAAAACCTAGCAAATTGTGAATTAATGGGGGCTTGGATCAACTTAAAAACACGTGAGTTGACCGCCTTGCCATCAGAATTTTTGTCGGAAATGGGAACCTTTCCAAAGTCGGCTGATTTCAAGACCTTGACGAAGGAAGACACGCGAAAATTCGGAAAAAAACCGGTTAAATTAAGCTAGATTTTTTATCCTTCTAATCCCCGTGAATTGCCTTTTGGGCGGTCTCTACAGTTTTGGCACTATTGCCAATAAAAATTTGATCATTGTAAACCAATACTGGTCTGCTCAAAAAGGTGTAATGTTCAAGAATATAATTTTTATAATCATCCTCGGTCAGACTTTTATCCTTCAACCCTAAAGACTTATACAATTGTGCGCGTTTACTAAATAGAGCCTCATAACTTCCTGCCAATTTGTGAAGTTCCTCCAGTTGCTCAGGTGTAATGGCTTCAGTCTTGATATCTTGCAACTCTACGTCAGAAGGTAAATTTAAAGTTTTGATAATCCTTACGCAGGTACTGCAAGTTTTTAAGTGGTAAATCTTGTTCAAAATAAAAGCTTATGTATTAAGTGTATTTAAATTAAGGTGTTAGAACGTTTGAGGGTTAATCTTCAACAGGCCTTTAACATCCTCATAAGGCAAAATGATTTTTGTAGCACCTTGTGCGTAGGACGCAATTTCGTAGTTGTTATAGAGCAAAACTAAACCCGCTTTGGTAAAGCCCATGTTGGAGGGCAATTGAAAATCTTCCCCAAAGAAAAAGTCTTCAATAGTTTCGTCTGGATCTACTGGTTTTGTTTGGTCTTTAAAAGCTTTTTCAGCAACTGACTTAAATTTGCTTTGGTTACTAATGATGTCGTCTTCCTCCAACAGCGCTCCAGTTTCTGGATTGAAATTTAAGTAGGTCAACCTGCTATTGCCATGTGCGCCGCCAGTATCAATGTAAGATTGTAAACTTATAGTAATGACCTCTAAAGATTCATAGAGCACTTTGCCATCTACTTTTACTTCCCATTTTTGGCTGGTATCCTGAAAATCTTTTTTAAACGTTTTATATTCGTCATCAAACTGAGCCACCGCATCCTTTATGGACATATCATTTTCTGTGGTTTCTGCCATGTTCATTTCATTGGCAATGACATGTTCAATCTTCTGATTTATTTTTTCTGCAACCAATTTTGTGCCGATTGCTTTAGGATACTTAATTGAGATGACCGCATCTGCTGATTTATCGATATGTTGCGTTTCAAAACTTAATTTGATGTCTTCGTTACAAGCCGTTACCACTAAGGAGACTAACAGTAAATAAATTATTTTTTTCAAGAGAAAAAGGGTTTTGTTAAACATTCAATAAAGGTATTACATCCTTTCGAATCCAACCAATTAAAGGTTAAATTTGTACGTATTAAAATTTGAGGATATGAAATTTAACACTAAAACCATTCATGGGAATCAAAAACCTGATAAGGCTTACGGTTCTGTTATGCCACCCATCTATCAAACTACAACTTACGCGCAAACCTCCCCTGGTGGACATAAAGGTTATCAATATTCAAGAAGTGCCAATCCAACCCGGACTGCTTTAGAAGATGCTTTAGCAAGTATAGAGAACGGAACCCATGCTATAGCTTTTGGATCTGGTTTGGCAGCTATTGACGCAGTGTTAAAGTTATTGAAATCAGGCGATGAAGTCATCTCTACCAATGATCTTTATGGTGGAACATACAGATTGTTCTCCAAGATTTTTGAAGGCTTCGGGATTAAATTTCACTATGTGGGTATGGAAAGTACAGCCAACATCAGTTCCTATATAAATGAGAATACAAAGTTGATATGGGTAGAGACACCTACCAATCCTACGATGAAAATTATTGATATAAAAGCCATGGCAGCAGTGGCAAAAACACACAATCTCTTACTGGCAGTGGATAATACTTTTGCGACACCTTATTTGCAGCAACCTTTAGATTTAGGAGCAGATATTGTAATGCACTCTGCAACTAAATATTTGGGAGGGCATAGTGATGTCGTAATGGGTGCTTTGGTGGTGAAAGCTAAATCATTGGCTGATAGACTATATTTTATACAGAATGCAAGCGGTGCCATTTGTGGGCCTCATGACAGTTTTTTAGTGTTAAGAGGGATTAAAACACTGCATATCAGAATGCAAAGACACTGCGAAAATGGGAAGGTTGTTGCTGAATATTTGAAGCGCCATCCAAAAATTGAAAATGTGTATTGGCCAGGTTTGGAGGACCATCCAAATCATGCTATTGCAAAAGCGCAAATGAAGGACTTTGGAGGGATGGTTTCATTTACAACAAAAGGAAACAATTATGAAGAGGCCATTAAGATTGTTGAAAAATTAAGAATTTTCACCCTAGCGGAATCTTTGGGTGGTGTAGAGTCACTGGCGGGCCATCCGGCCAGCATGACACATGCAAGCATTCCTAAAGAAGCACGTGAAAAAACGGGTGTCGTGGATTCTCTGATCCGATTAAGTGTGGGTATCGAAGATGTAGATGATTTAATTGCCGATTTGAAACAGGCGATAGGTTAAAAACGTTATACACGTAAATAACCGAATTAAATTATGGACATTCTACTTGTCTTGTTATCTTAATCGAGATAGTAGATATAACCAAAATTTAACCACACTAAATAATCATTGGCTTTGTTGGACTCTAATTGGTGATTTAAGCCATCAATATTATCTCTAAAATAATATTGCCATCTTAAATCGAGCATTAAATCTGATAGGATTGATAATTTATATCGTGTTCCAATACTACCCACAACAGACCACGTGCTCCCTCTGTTTACATTGATGAATTCATTATCTGTACCGCCATACGGATGGTACCACGGGTCGTAATAGTTTTCTAAATTGGTAATTTCCTGATCGCCGTAAGTCGTCCAGACTTTTGGATAGTACTTTGTTAAATGTGCTCCGAGACTAACAAAAGGCGCGAAAGACTGAACTTGTACAGAGAATGCTCTAATACTAAAGGGAAAATACTCCAATTGCATACCCACATCAAAATTAGTGGCCTCACCTGAATGCGCTCTCAACTTATCAGCATAAACACTGGTTTTATCTGCTGCTACCCATTGTCCAAAGTGGTTCAATTTAGTAGTGTTCCAAGAAATTTCACTGCGTAATTTAAAGTGGTCATTAAAATATGTATCCGTAGTATAACAAGAACAATCTGCCCTATAGGAAAAGTTGATATAATGAATGATTCCTACGCCAATACCTGTATTTCCGGCATTGGTTTCAAGATTATAACGTTCGCCAAAATCAGATTGAAATGCAACTGGGCCTGCAATGACCCCTATTTCATGTGAGAACCCTAATTGAGCAAAACCAGTTGAAAAGCCTATAGCAAAAAGCGCCATAAAGGATAACTGTTTTATTTTAAGCGCCATATGTTGGTAAGTAATTAAGGTGGTTGGTCAAAACAAATATATGAAAACAGACTTAACCTACAAACAAAACATTTCCAGCAGAAGGTTTGTAATCCTTTTGATTACAAGGTCTTCATCCGGGAATTTATTTGAATTCTGTTTTTCTATTAACGTAAAAATAGCCTAGATTGATATCTTTCATTCCTATTTTTTTTTATATCAACCTCATTGTAGGGTCTGAATGTAGACTTAAAAACTTCAAAATAACGTATCTTTGAGACACCAAATATTATAATTATTCTTAATAAGCTAATACATGAAAGCTAAAATTGATTCTTTTTTAGAGCTTGTAAAAAAAAATAACGGACATGAACCGGAATTTTTACAGGCAGTACACGAGGTTGCTGAAACTATAATTCCTTTTATCGAGAACAACCCTAAATATCAAGGCAAAATGTTGCTTGAACGCATCGTAGAACCGGAACGCACTATAATTTTTAGAGTGCCATGGGTTGATGATAAGGGCAATGTTCAAGTGAATAGGGGCTTTAGGGTAGAGTTCAATTCCGCCATTGGTCCATATAAAGGGGGCTTGCGATTTCACCCAACGGTAAATTTGAGCATCCTTAAATTTTTAGGCTTTGAACAGACCTTTAAAAATTCGTTGACCACCTTGCCATTAGGTGGTGGAAAAGGAGGCTCTGATTTTGATCCCAAAGGGAAGAGTGATAATGAAGTGATGCATTTTTGTCAAGCATTTATGAATGAACTATACCGTCATATTGGTGGAAATACAGATGTTCCCGCAGGAGATATTGGTGTTGGATCGCGTGAAATTGGCTATATGTTTGGTCAATATAAAAAGATAAGAAATGAATTTACCGGAATTTTAACGGGAAAGGGATTGTCTTATGGCGGTTCAGTGATCAGACCAGAATCTACGGGTTATGGCTGTGTATATTTTGTGAAAAATATGTTGGCCGTTGAAAATAAGACTTTGGAAGGTAAAATTGTATCCATTTCTGGCTCCGGTAATGTTGCTCAGTATGCCTGCGAAAAAGCTACTGAGTTTGGAGCAAAAGTGGTAACCATGTCTGATTCGTCAGGTTTTATCCATGATCCAGAGGGCATTGATGCTGCAAGGTTAGCGTTTATTATGGATCTCAAGAATCTAAAACGTGGTAGGATTAGTGAGTATGCTGACCATTATGAGTCTGCATCATTTCATCAAGGACGTCCGTGGGGTGTAGCCTGCGACGTAGCCCTGCCATGCGCTACTCAAAACGAACTTAATGAGTCAGAAGCAACTGTTTTAATTAAAAATAAAGTCATGGCGGTTGCTGAAGGGGCTAATATGCCTTGCACTCCAGAAGCAATTGAAGCCTTCCAAAAAGCCAGGGTATTATTTGGGCCAGGGAAAGCCTCAAACGCTGGTGGTGTTGCAACCTCAGGATTAGAAATGAGTCAAAATTCATTACGCTTAAATTGGGACAGAGAAAAAGTGGATGGCAAATTATATGAAATCATGGAAAATATTCATCAATCTTGTGTACTTTACGGTAAGGAAGAAGATGGTTTTATTGATTATGTTAAAGGTGCAAATATTGCTGGCTTTGTAAAAGTGGCAGACGCCATGTTGGCACAAGGGGTAGTATAACTGTAGATCGATCATCATACTAAATTAGACTTCTGTAATACGTTATGGGAGTCTTTTTTTATATCTTATAATGCTAAGTAATAAATCAAATATGTCGCTAGTAATAAATATCTTTGACCTCTATTAATCACGTATGATAAAACAGATTACAGCGTTCTTGTTCTTTTGTCTTGTAAGTGTTTCTAATGCTCAAGATTTTTCTGCCTTGTGGGAGGGTTATTATTCCTATAATCACATCAAGGATATTGTTAAAGGTGAGAACAAAATTTATGCGGCCGCAGAAAACGCAGTATTTAGTTATGATGTGTCTACGTCTGGGTTGGAAACCATTACCACTATTGAAGGATTGTCAGGAGAAACGATTACCACAATCGCTTACAGTGATACTTATGGGACTTTATTAATCGGGTATGCTAACGGATTGGTTGAACTTGTTTCTGGTACTGAACATAAAGTTGTATCTGTAGTTGATATTCTTGATAAACAAACTATTCCTCCAAATTTAAAGCGGATTAACCATTTCAATATCAATGAGGGTCAGGTCTATATTGCCACTGACTATGGTATATCTGTGTATAATTTAGAACGTTTGGAATTTGGTGACTCTTATTTTATCGGAAATGGTGGTCAGCATATTAATGTGAATCAAACCACCATTTTAAATGGTATACTCTACGCTGCTTGTGGTAATGGCAATGCGATTAGAACGGCGGACCTGAGCAATCCTAACCTTATTGATTATCAGCAGTGGCGTACCGTGGGCAACGGAAGTTTTGTGGCAGTAGAACATGTTGACAATAGGCTATTTGCGGTAAAGACCGATCAGGTTGTTTATGAGATCCGAAATGGAGCATTTACTGCTTTATTTAATTACTCAAGCATGCCTCTTGATACAAAGTCAGAAAACAATACTTTGATAATTACCACACAGAATAAAATTTACGTTTACAATAATAATTTTAATCTATTAACAACCGCTACCCTTACCGCCGAGTATGATACCCAGTTTACGAGTGCCACGGTTTCGGGAACACAAATTTTTGCCGGTACAAAAAACTTTGGTGTTTTAAGATCGAATGATGCTAACTCAACTGTGTTTGAAATCCTAAAACCTGAGGGACCACTGATGAATGATGCATTTAAAATTGAAGCGTCTAATAGCACGCTTTGGGTAACTTATGGTGATTATACGGAATCTTATAATCCGTTTCCATTACGCAGTTACGGTATTAGCCATTTCATTGATGAAACTTGGAACAATATTCCGTTTGACTGCCTCCTGTCGGCTCAAAACTTAAATTATATTGCTGTTAATCCATTTAACCCTGATCAGGTATTTATAAGTGCATGTCAACAAGGTATTCTTGAACTTAATGACGAAACAGCGGTTATGCTTATGGACCATCGTAATAGTGGATTGGAATCTATGCGTGTGCCTTCGTCCCCGTCTACCATCGCCGTAAGGCAAACTGGGTCAATTTTTGATAGAAATGGCCTGCTATGGACCTTAACTTGTAGGGTAGATAAGGCCTTAAAATCGTATAATCCTAGTACAGGAGAGTGGCGTGGCTATAGTTTTAAAGAGATTATTCCCGATGCATTTAATGACGAGCTCGGATTTGGAGATATTGCAATAGACAGAAATGGGACCAAATGGATTGGTGCTTTCCATAAAGGCATCATAGGATACAATGAGACAGGAAATAAGATCAAAAACTTAAACTCTGAAGTCCAAAATATGCCTAGTACTGAAGTTAAGGCTGTGGCAATAGATAATAGCAATCAGCTTTGGATTGGTACCGTAAATGGTTTGCGTGTGCTTTATAATACGACCGGGTTTTTTGAAGATACCAACGCCAGTGTAAAAGAAATTGTGGTGCTTGACGACGGTATTCCTCAAGAGTTGTTGGCCAATCAGTATATTACAGATATAAAAGTTGATGGGTCCAATAATAAATGGATTGGGACACTTGACGCTGGAATATTCTGCTTTTCACTCAATGGGCAACAAACTATTTATCACTTTACGGTAGACAATTCGCCGTTGCCGAGTAATTTTATCAAAGATATATCCATAGATGCCCAAAACGGAAAGGTCTACATAGCCACCTCAAGAGGGTTACTCTCATTTACTTCTGGTGGGTCCAGTCCTAAGGAAGAGTTGTCAGATGCATATGTGTATCCTAACCCCGTCAGGCCAGAGTATAATCTTCTTGGTGAGACTAGTTTAAATGATATTAACAAAGGCGTTAAAATTAAAGGGATTACTGAAAATGTCAATATTAAGATTACAGATATTGAAGGAAACCTTGTTGCAGAAGCGCAATCAAGAGTCAATTTGAGGGCTTCCCGTTCCAGTTATAATTTTGCAATTGATGGTGGTACTGCGATTTGGAATGGTAAAAACCTGGCTAATAATATCGTCTCTTCAGGTGTTTATCTCATCCTGATTTCTGATCTGGATTCTTTTGAAACTAAGGTTCTTAAATTGTTAATTATTAGATAATTGCTTTACTTCTTAAAATATGTTAGTTAAAACAGATGCCATCGTCCTTTCAAAATTAAAGTATGGAGACCATGACGTGATTGTTAAGTGCTACACTAAAAACAGAGGGGTGGTAAGTTATTTATTGAAAGGAATTTTAAAAAGTAAGCGCAGTAATTCTAAAATAGCTTATTATCAACCGCTTTCCCAGCTGGAGATTGAAGAAAATTACAAGGCTAATCACGCCCTTCACTTTATAACCGATGTAAAATTAAGTGTGCCTTATCAAAGCATGCATACCAATATTTTAAAAGGGGCAATTGTGATGTTTCTATCTGAAGTATTAGCTGCTACATTAAAGGAAGAAGAAGGTAATTTATCACTCTACGAGTTTTTAGAAACCACCTTACAGTGGTTGGACCATGAAACGGATTTTGCTAACTTTCATTTGCTGTTTTTATTGGAGTTGAGCAAGCATTTAGGGTTTTATCCGGACACTAGCCAATCCAACTTTCCATATTTTAATTTGAGCACAGGTAGTTTTGAATTAAAGCCACAACATCACTATACTATTTCAGGAGAAAATTTAAAATTCTTAAAAGCCTTATTGGGCATAAAATTTGATGAGCTACATACAGTAAAAATGGCCTCTTCACAGCGGCAGACTTTATTAAACACATTGCTGTTTTATTTTGAATTGCACCTGTCGGATTTTAGAAAACCAAAGTCCTTACAAGTGTTAAATCAAGTTTTTAATTAATGCTGACCTCTCTTCCTATGAAATTTTTGTTGTTTCTATGTACACTTTTAATATTGGGTGTATCAGTGCAATCCCAAAATGTCAAAATTTTAGAAAAGTCCACCAGCCTTCCTATAGCTGGGGCTGTAATTTATAATGCTTCAAAAGTTAGATCGACAATGTCAGATATAGATGGCGTGGCTAATTTAAGTCAGTTTTCTTCTGATGATATCCTCTTTGTAGAGCACTTGCTGTATCAAATTGGTAGTTTTAAAACTTCGGATATGGTTGATGCTATTATTTATCTCAAACCTAAAATAGAAGGGCTTGATGAGGTCGTATTGTCGGCATCAAAATTCCAACAGAGTAAACGCGATATTCCTCAAAAAATTATAAATATCACTGCAAAATCTATCGCATTTTCCAATCCTCAAACCAGCGCAGATTTGTTGGAAAGTAGCGGAAATGTATTTATTCAAAAGAGTCAGATGGGAGGTGGGAGCCCTATGATTAGAGGCTTGTCTACCAATCGGCTATTGATTACTGTTGATGGGGTGCGGATGAACAACGCCATTTTTAGAGGTGGTAATTTGCAGAATGTAATTTCTATTGATCCGTTTACAATACACAATACAGAAGTTACGCTAGGGGCAGGCTCTGTGGTGTATGGCAGTGATGCGCTTGGCGGGGTAATGAGTTTCTACACTCAGACACCGCAACTGTCCTATTCTGATTCTTTATATTTTAGAGGAAATGCCGTGGCGAGATATGCGACAGCTAACAAAGAAAAAACAGGACATCTCGACCTCAACTTTGGACTAGAACAATGGGCCTTCTTTACCAGTATTAGTTATACTGACTTTAACGATTTGCGTATGGGGAGCCATGGGCCTTTAGATTATATCAGACCTGAATATATTAGAACCTTAGATGGCATTGATCAATTGGTTGTAAATGACAATCCATTACTTCAGGTGCCAACAGCGTACGACCAAATTAATCTATTGCAGAAAGTACGTTATGAGCCAAAAGAAGATTGGACCTTCGATTTGGGATTATATTATACAACTACTTCTGATTATTCCAGATATGACCGATTGATTCGCTATAAAGGCAATCAGTTGCGATCTGCTGAATGGAATTATGGGCCACAACAATGGTTTATGGGCAATGTGCAAGTTACTAAATTGAGCAGTAATTCTAATTTATATGATAAGATTCAGGCCACTATGGCGTATCAGAATTTTCAGGAAAGCCGTATGGACAGAGATTTTAACAAACCAAAAAGAAATATTAGGGAAGAAGCCGTAGATGCTATTTCTGCTAATTTAGATCTAGAAAAACAGTTGGGCGCTAGAACAGAACTGTTTTACGGTTTGGAATATATTTACAATGAAGTTACCTCTTCCGGAACTGAGGAAGATATTAACACGGGCACCACAAACGGAACAGTATCAAGGTATCCTAACGGGTCTGATTGGCAATCTGTAGCATTGTATTCTAGTCTAAAATTCAAACCCAATCCTAAATTTGTCTTCCAAACCGGTATTCGTTATAACCATGTGGTCTTAAATGCGGATTTTACTGAAAATAACAAGTATTTAAATTTGCCGTATAGCAACACCAACATTAATACGGGTGCCTTTACGGGAACTGCGGGTGTCAACTGGAATCCTAACCAAACAATTACCCTGAAATTTAATGCGTCATCAGCCTTTAGAGCGCCTAATATTGATGATATAGGGAAAGTGTTCGATTCAGAACCAGGAGCCGTTGTGGTGCCTAATGACGACCTGAAGCCGGAATATGCCTACGGACTCGAATTAGGTTTGAAATTAAATTTCGAAAACTGTGTTATTCTTGATATGGCAACCTATTACACCTACTTAGATAATACTTTGGTGCGCCGCGATTTTACACTCAACGGCAATTCTGAAATCATGTATGATGATGAAATGAGTACCGTTCAGGCTATTCAAAATGCGGCAGAATCTCGAATTTTTGGATTTGAGGTGGGCCTAATGGTGAATTTTACTGAAGCATTGAAATTAAAATCAGATTATAACATTATTGGCGGAAGAGAAGAAGATGATTTTGGCAATAGCACATCATTACGGCATGCAGCACCTCAGTTTGGAGCAACACATGTTATCTGGCAAAAAAACAAATGGCAGTTGGATGCGTTTGCCAACTATAATAGTGAGCTGTCTAACAATCAATTGGCACCTTCAGAAAAAGAAAAAGGCTATATGTATGCCTTAGATGAACATGGCAATCCTTACGCGCCGTCTTGGTATACGCTTAATTTCAGAACGCAGTATCAATTCAACCAAGCGGTATCCCTGACGGCCAGTTTAGAAAATATCACAGACCAACGTTACAAAACCTATTCTTCAGGGATTGCAGCCCCAGGACGTAATCTAATCCTGTCCTTAAAATATACACTTTAAATAAGTCACAAATCATAGCAAGTTATGGACTTTAAATTAGTGTTTAGCGCCGTTTAAAGATGCGCTTTGTAATGATTTGATCATTTGAAAGCACTACGCGGGCTATATACACAGCTTGGCTTACTTCTTTTAATTGGTAAATCTCAGTGCTGTTTTGACCTTTAAAATGGTGCAATGTCCGGCCAAGCACATCTATGATTTCGACAGATTTGATAGCCAATTGTTGGCCCACCGAAAATTGGAGTTGTCCCGTTTTAAGCTCGATGATTGATAATTTATCAGCGTTCGATATGGCCTCCGCAACCGATAAGGTTTGATCTTTAAAATGAATTACAAAACGATTTTTGAAGTCGCCCGTTGCCGAGGAAAAATTATAATCCCCAGTGTTTAAGTTGTGTGAGAGTTCTAATAGTTGGTCTTTAAGGTAGATGTTGTTTACGGCTAAGAATGCGCCTTGTGTTTGGTCCAATGATATCGTATATACAGTGGCTTGGGTAATACTGGTTTGAAAGGCTAACCCAACTTCTTCCTCCAGGGTTAAACTGGTTGGTGCTTTGCCTTGTATAGCATAGGATTTATGCCGTGAGGGAATTGTAGTGTAAATACTTGCACCAGTTCCGGAGGATAAATGACGTTCTGCATCATAGGCAAAGCCATCAAATCCATCAGTAGCCCCCTCAACATAAGCCACGAGTATTTGGTTAAACACTCCAGAATCAGAGGTTAAATTGATCCATAATTTATTGGCAACTGGCGTCGCTTCATGTTTAAAGAATTGTGAATTGCTGGTAGGATCTGCCATTCTCATAGAGTTTTTAAACGTTAAGGTTCCACCCCCGTGGAGGCCCTTCACAAAAAATCCTTGTCCAGATGGAATAAAGTCTGAGGGAATAATTTTACTAGCACCTGCAATATTGCCACTTCCTGTAGTGATTATAGCGTAATCAGCACTATTAAAATTGAGTACTTGATTACCAGGATTACTTGCCAAAGGGGGCGAAAAATGTGACCACAGATAAGCGGCCCCATCTATGATATTGGCATTCTCCTTGTGGACCATTTTGAAATCTATTGCAGACGGATATGGGTTTCCAATCAAATTCCAATCATTGTCTGTAGGAAAACTGTTGGTGATGATAGCTGCGGTAATATTACCGGTATTAAATGGACCACTGAATTCTGTCTGGTCAATCCTCGGGAATGGAATGTTGGTTGTTCTTGAAGTTGCCGCATATCCTACACCGGGTATCATTCGCCCTGTCGCCAATTGCCAATCATCACCATTATCATCAACATCATTGCCATCAGTATCTAAATAATTGGAGGCTTCAAAATAAAACCGACGGCTTGGAGCGGCCATACTTAATGCTCTTTCCACACTTGCATCAGTAACAGGAGAGCTCCAATAGGTATAGGCATACCATTTTTGTTTTACGGGTGTCGATTTTCGAACGCGTGAAGTACCAGTATTAGCCAATATAAATGTGCCTGCTTCAAGATCATCTCCCCTTTGAACTAAAGCGCCTTTTGTGTCGACGACAATTTCACCAAATTGTTCAGTTGAATGTCCGCTAACCAGCACATCATTTAAAACTTCAACGTAATGATCATCTGTAATGTTCAGCGTATATCCTGGCTTGACAACAAGGCTACATGTAGTAAAACTGCCCGTTTTGGAATTGGTGGTGTAATCGCTATTTAGAATTGTCACCGTATTACTACTTGGCGATAAAGGCTCCCATTTGTGTCCATTCCAAGTGGTTGTTATAATTTTTATGGGTACAACAATGCTGGCCTTGTAACAATTAATACCGTTTTCTCGAACTTGCACATAAAATTGAAAGCCATTAAAGTTTTCTAAATTAAGGATGTTGAGATTGGAAGTGTGTTGACCAGAGTACATCGGGTCAGTATCTGCGATGGCTACCCAATTAAAGGAGTTAGGAGCGTTATAGTACCATTGGTAAGCTAAGGGAAAGCCACCATTAACACCTTCTGTTGCTGATACTGATAAAGTGGTGGATAAGCTACAACTATTAAGCGGTAAAGTAGGGTTTAAAGTTATGGTAGGAGGATTGCCACCTGAAAAATCGAAGATACCAATATTAGAATAGTCATTTGTGCTACAAGAAGTTGCGCCAGATCCTGCCCAATCAATCACATTCCAATCTGCGAGATTAAAAATGGGATTAGGAAGTTGGGATGCTGAATAAAGACGTCGAAAGTTAAAACCACGATCGCCGGTGATGATGGTGGTGTCCATCCAAGACTTATCCTGATAAATACCAAATTCGTCCACAACAACTGTGTTTTTTGATTTTAACAATCGTAGGACATCGTGTTCCTGATCTTTTTTATTAATCCCAACTAAAGTACTTGTTTGGTTTGCCAATTGACCATTTCCTCCAGTTTGGGGACAGGTGTTGCCTGAAGTTGGTGAATTGGTGATGCCAATAGCCACTATATATATGGCATTGTGATTTAAAGTTACGGCATTTAGTGTCAATGTATTTGTGGGTGAAGCCGCACCATTATTATAAATTCCAATGGCGTAGTTGCCTAGCGCAACTGGGGCACCTGTACCATTGTAAATTTCAATATAACTCAAACCGCCTGCGGTTGCGTCAGTCACTTCGCTAATTATTAGATCAGATAGAAATTTAGATCCTTCACACCCTCCAATACTTCCATCTATAACAGTAAAAGAAGTTATGCTTGTACAGCCCATACGATCTTCAACGTTTATATTTCCAGTAGTTGCTCCATTTGGGATGCGTACCTCAATGGTTTCGGAATTGATCAGCGTTACGATCATAGATAACCCATTAATAGTGGCCGTGGTTGTGGTGTCAAAATGAGAACCTGTTATAGTTGCCGTTGTATTAATGGGTCCAGAAACTGGAATTATGGATGTAGATGCTGATACACATCGTCCTGTACCGCGAATTGCATAGGTATATGGGTTTTCATCACTGTCATTATTTGCAATTGATACGATAGCATTTCTAACGCCTGCAGCTAGTGGCGTGAATTGTATTTCTAATAAACTAAAAGAATTTGGAGCAATTACTGACGTGGGTGTAACAGTGATGGAAAAATCGTCAGGATTGGCGCCCAATATCTTAACGCTAGTAATGGACAAGTTTAGCGTGCCAAGATTACGGATTCGGTAGGATTTAGATTGTGATGAGCCAATAAGTTGAGAAGCAAATAAGGTATTATCTGTACCTTGAGGATTGGTATCGCCACTAACAATTTCAGGGTACGTGCCTAAATTGCCTTCTACTTTTATTTCAGGTGCTTGGGCTACCGTGGAAAAAACAAAGCTCAATGAGGCTAAAAAAACGAAGTTCAATCTTTTTTCCATAGGTGTTATAATGAATTGGTTACAAATAAAAGCCAATAAAGATAATTCAAAACCACTAACAGTCAGAGGGTTATGTATTTAATGTTATTAACAAAATCTTGCATATTTTTGCATATGCAATCACAAAAAACTTATACAGTAGAAGAAGCATATAAAAAGATGGAACGCTATTGTAGTTATCAGGAACGTTGCCATAAGGAGGTCATACAGAAGCTTTATACAATGCGTATGATTCCCGAAGCTGTAGACCATATTGTCGTTCAATTATTGCAGGACAATTATTTAAATGAAGAACGTTACGCCAAAGCTTTTGTCAGCGGAAAATTCAGAATAAAAAAGTGGGGAAAGCAACGCTTAAAACGCGAACTTAAACAAAAGGATATAGGTAAAACCTTAATAATAATGGCACTTAACACTATTAGCGATCAAGAATATTTGGAGACCTTTCATGCGCTAGCAGAAAAGAAAGCGGAAACCATTAGAGAAACCAATCCACTAAAGAAAAAGAAAAAACTTGCAGATTATCTGTTTTATCGCGGTTGGGAGATTCACTTGGTGTATGATAAGGTGAATGCGCTGTTTTGATGGGGGAGTGAGGAGTGAGGAGTGAGGTTTGAGGTTTGAGGTTTGAGGTTTGAGGTTTGAGGAGTGGGGATTTGGCATTGTTGCATAAAAAAACTGCATTACTCGAAAGACTAATGCAGTTTTAATTAATAAAATATATGTTCTACAAGCTAAATGTTGCACCTAAATTCACCACAAATTGGTTGTGGATCAGGTGTGCTGGATTAGTAATGTTACTATCATATTTTGCTAATGGAAAAACTGTTTCTGCAAAAACACCAAAGCCTTCAGAGAAAAAATAACGCGCACCCACATGGCCGCCAAAATTCTTCATGCTAATGTTTAAACCTGGGTAAAGATCAAAATTGTCATCAAAAGCTAGAATGCTTCCTAAGTGAGCATTAAAACGGCCTTTAAGATCAAAACGATCACCGAAGCTGGCATCCAATGCTTCCAAAACGTCTAGAGAATATGCGCCAACTACACCAACTGAAATGTTTTCGCCCAAGCCATAATCAAAACTAACATTAATTCCTGTTGCTGCATCTTGTAAATTTGCACCAATTTGTAATTTATTATCAGTATTCCCTTTAAAAGCTTGTGCATTTGCAAACGAAACGCTTAAAATGCTTATAAGTATAATCAGTTTTCTCATCATAAAATGTTTTGTATTAAGATGGCGTAAATATAGTTATGTTTTTTAATATGCAATTCATATTAACCCAAACTCTTCTGAGTATTGGTAAAAGCTTTATTATTTTTCCAATCAATCCATTTTTGACCTTTTAACTTTCGCATCATAGTGTCAAAATGCCGCATAATAATGATATTGTAAATAGCCTTTCCTAAATTTTTGGGACGTCTTGCAATAGCGCGTAGACTCATAGAAAATCCAGGAGTAAGGTATTTCATATAATGCCAATACCCCTCAGGCATATAGAGCACCTCGCCATGATTTAATTCTGTTCTATATCCTTTTGCTTTTTTAAGGGCTGGCCATTGTTCTAAATCTGGGTTCGAAAAATCGATGTCTTCTCTTGTAATGAGGGAATGCGGAATTTTATAAAGGTATTTATTTTGATTTTGATCAAAGAGAATGCACAGTTTTTTGCCGTTAAAATGAAAATGGAAAATATTGGCCAAATCAATATCATAATGCATAAAGGTGTGCGAGTTCTCTCCACCAAAAAACAACATCGGCAGTCCTTTCATGAGTTTTAAACCAAAATCAGGGTATGAGTAATCTTTTTGTAGCTGCGGAACTTCCTTTAAAACATTCCATAGGAAAATTCTAAACTTAGTGGGTTCACGCTTTAAAAGATTGATGTAATCAGCCATTTTCATTTTGGCGTGTGGCTCATTAAAACCATCTTCGTGGTGTACTGGACGGTCATCATATAGAGGAACCGTTTTATCTCCAGCAACAGATTTGATGTAGTCTAAATTCCACTTTTTATAAGCCGGCCAATCTTCAATGAAGCGCTCAATAACAACAGGTTTTTGAGGTTTAAAATAATGTTTTATGAAGTCTTCCTTAGTAATGTTTTTTACACGAGGAATGTCTTGAAGGTCTAATTCCAAAATTCTAAGGTTTAGGCTGCAAAGTTAAGAAATCGTTACAAAACGATTCAAAAGGAGTGTTAAAAAAAAACGCTTTACCGCCTTATAAAGACCTATTAAAACTATAGCATCACAAATATGTTCTATTTTAAAACCTTCGATTGCTGTTTGGCAATCTCATTACGTTCAATTTTGTGATCTGGACGCGACCATTTAGGCTTTTCTCCTAACGCTTGAAATTTTGATTCTGCTGCTTCAACCGTTTGTGGTTGCACCTTTTTAGTAAATGGCTTTTGCGGATTAAGGCCTAATGCTTCAAACATTTTCATGTCTTCATTGACGTCAGGATTAGGCGTAGTTAGCAGTTTATCGCCTGCAAAAATTGAATTCGCTCCAGCAAAGAAACACATGGCTTGTCCTTCTCTACTCATTTGGGTGCGGCCTGCACTTAATCGTACTTGTGTTTCTGGCATCACAATTCTCGCAGTAGCTACCATGCGGATCATATCCCAGATTTCAACTGGTTTTTCATCTGCTAACGGTGTGCCTTCTACGGCAACCAAAGCATTGATAGGTACAGATTCTGGTTGCGGATTTAAAGTAGATAAGGCCACCAGCATTCCTGCACGATCTTCAATTTTTTCTCCCATCCCTATAATTCCGCCGCTACACACCGTCACATTCGTTTTACGCACGTTGTCTATGGTTTGCAAACGGTCTTCATACCCACGGGTTGAGATGACTTCTTTATAATATTCTTCAGACGAATCTAAGTTGTGATTATACGCATACAGTCCGGCTTCAGCCAATCGTTGTGCCTGATTTTCAGTAATCATTCCCAAGGTACAACATACTTCCATCTCCAATTTGTTGATGGTACGTACCATCTCCAAAACTTGATCAAATTCCTCACCGTCCTTTACATTTCGCCAAGCTGCTCCCATACATACACGAGAACTTCCTGTAGATTTGGCACGTAAGGCTTGCGCTTTTACTTGCTGAACGCTCATCAAATCATTGCCTTCAACATTTGTATGGTATCGTGCCGCTTGCGGACAATAGCCGCAGTCTTCAGGGCAACCTCCCGTTTTTATGGAAAGCAAGGTAGACACCTGCACCGTGTTCGGGTCGTGATGCTGCCTATGCACTGTTGCTGCTTCATAAAGCAACTCCATAAAAGGTTTATTATAAATATTGAGGATTTCTTCTTTTGTCCAGTTATGTCTTATGTTGGTCATGTTAATCAATTTCAATGATGAGGTAAAAATAACTTATTTAAATTTAAAGAATTCTTCAATCAAGCCATAAAATTTTTATCAAGCATCTAAATAACGGTTACACAGCCTGTTTTGAGATTAAAATGGAGACCGCATTTCCACCAAATCCAACTGCATTTACCATAATGTTTTTAATACGTTTGGGCGTTTGCGCTTTTATAAAAGGCACATTAATAAAGTGTTGGTGTTGCAACATGAGTACTGCCATTTCTAAGCTTAAGATACCCGAAGCACCAAGACTATGGCCAATTTTCCATTTGTTGCTAGTTAATGCGGGAGTATTATTGGCGAACACAGCTTTAATAGCATTTACTTCAGAGGAATCGCCTTTTATGGTCCCGGGCGTATGGGTAACGATGATGTCCACCTCGTCAGGATTGAGTGCCCCGAGAGCCATCGTCATAGAACGTTGAAAACATTGGGCGTCGGAAGATACGGATACATTATGTTCCAAAATTTCTGTGGCATAACCCACGCCAATAATAATGGCCAATGCGTTTTTGGAAATACCGCGTTCTAAACATCCCATAGCTGCGGCTTCTCCAAGCACCATTGAATTCTTTTTTTTGCTAAGATCTAGAGAACGACACTGATAATTTTGCTGTTGAGAATGTGGTGTGAGGGGTGCATAAATTTTCAACGCTTGCATTTGGGCAACCGTGAACGGGGTTAAAGGCGCTTCACTACCACCAACCAAAAACTTATCGCACATTCCAGAATTGATCCAGGCCACACCATTTAATAAGGCATGTAGCGCTGTAGAACAGGTGATGGAATGACTTATTTCTGGTCCTTGCGTTTGCAAATCGTGCGCTACCCAAGAGGAAATGTTGCCTAATGTGGTCGTGGGTGAACTCAATGTTTGAGCGCGCCCACGATTAAGAAAGTCTTCGTGGTATTTCTCAAATAATGCCGTTGCACCGCGCGATGAACCAATATTGATTCCGAAATTATCTTTGGAAGTCCAACCAGCTTCAGCGACTGCTTTTCGCGACGTGTAAATCGCATACAAAACCGATGGATCTAAATTCTTAAAGTGCGAATCGGAGGTTTGTAAAGATTTAATAGTCAATTTTACCGCAGAAGGTAACTGACCCACCATCGCTTTAATGTCTCCAAATAATTTTTCAGAAAGACAATGGTTGTTATTTTGATAATTCTTCCAAATATCAGCTGTAGTCTCGCCTAGTGGGGAAATAGAACTAATGGCAGTGATAGAAACGGGTTGTAGCAAAACTTAAAATTTAAGCAAAAATAAAACTATCGCGAGCGCTGCAATAGGAAACGCTATGTTATTTCCTTATGTGATTAAAAATTTTAGAGAATTTCCAGGGCGTTTTCAATGGTTTGATATACTTTTTCCAATTCACTTTCCGTAATAACATAAGGCGCTTGAATGTAAATGGTGCTCCCTAAAGGTCTTAAAAATACGCCATTGTCCATAAAGAACTTGAAAATTCTATCGCGTAAATTGCCATAGCGTTCCATTTCAATATTTAGGTCAAGCGCAAAAATAACACCTATTTGACGTGTTGATTTTACCTTTGGATGCTCTTTAATACGCTCATTAAAACCTTGGTGAGATGCACTAATCCTCTGGATGTTTTGTCTTATGGTTTCCGATTTTAATAATTCTATCCCCGCCAAAGCCGCAGTACAGGCCAACGGATTTGCCGAATAGGTGTGACCGTGAAATAAGCCTTTGCTCATATCATCACTATAAAACGCATCGTACACCGCTTGGGAACACGAGGTGATGGCCATAGGCAATAAGCCTGCCGTGAGCGCTTTACTCATACAGATGATGTCAGGCTTCGTGTCCATATAGTCCGATGCAAAATTTTTCCCGGTTTTTCCAAACCCTGTCATAACTTCATCTGCAACTGTAATAATCTGATGGGCTTTACAAAATTTTAAAATCTGGTCTAAACCCTCCGCGTTATGCATCTTCATTGCCGCCGCCCCTTGCACTAAAGGTTCATAAACAAATCCTGCAATGTCATGCTCGAGTACTAATTTTTCTAGAATATTTAAAATTGCTTTATGGTTTTCGCCATTAGGAGTAGGAATTCTCTTGACCTCCAAAAAATAATCTTCAAATGGACCGTTATACACAGATAAGCTAGAAACGCTCATGGCACCAAAGGTGTCGCCGTGAAAACCATCTTCAAAAGCGAGAAGAATATTGCGTTTTTCACCCCTATTAAAATGGTATTGCAGCGCCATTTTAATGCCGATTTCAACACTGGTTGATCCGTTATCACTAAAAAAGAGTTTGTTTTGATTTTCTGGAAGAATTGAAATCAAGGCCTCAGAAAGCTTGATTGCCGGTTCATGTGTAAATCCGCTAAAAACCACCTGATCCAACTGCTGCATCTGAGCTGCAACACGATCAGTAACAAATGAGTTGCAATGCCCATACATACACGTATACCAAGAGGCAATGGCATCAATATAAGTGTTGCCATCCTCATCCGTAAGTGTACAATCTTTGCCTTTAACAAGGGCAATGGTGTCTGGGTGCAATTTGTGTTGCGTTAAGGGGTGCCAAAGGTGTTTTTTATCGCGTTCTTTTAGGGTCATTTTTATACGGTATTTGTTGCATTGAGCACAGTCTCAATGCAATTAATTGATGAACTTCACAGGTAATACTGCGAAATATTATAACGTCTCTTTAAATTTTTCAGCGTATTCCAGCACTACATTTTTATCAAAATAAGGCTCTTCATCGATGCGTCCAATGATTGGGACTTGAGTCATTTTTTCGATGATAGCTTCTGTTGATGCATGTGCTTTACCGCTATAAATTAGTGCCACATCAAAACCTTTCGATTGTAAAAGATTGACCGTTAAAAGCGTGTGGTTAATACTTCCCAGATAATGTCTTGATACAACAATCACCTTATATTCGGGTTTAATCAAATCGAGAATAGTTTCAGAATCATTAATCGGAACCAATAAGCCACCAGCGCCTTCTATGACCAAATTTTTTTTGGTTTTTGGTGCTTTTATGGTTTTAGAAGATATCGTAACGCCGTCAATTTCGGCCGCTGCATGCGGACTCATAGGCGTGTTCAACAGATAACTACTGTCGTGAAATTTTGATTTTTTATTGGTCACTAAACGCTGCACTTTATGAATGTCTGTATTATTTAAATCTCCCGCTTGGATGGGTTTCCAGTAGTCAGCGTTAAGGGCTTCTACCAAAATTGCTGAGGCGATGGTTTTACCAACATCGGTTGAAATTCCAGTTACGAAGTATGTTTTCATATCATGTCAAATTCGGTTGCACACACTTCACATTTGTACTTATGCTTAGTATAAAATGGAAGTGATGAAAATAGGAATCCAAAAATAAACCAGAAAAAGGATTTTATGTCTTTAATTGTGGAGAATAATTCGATATGCGTGCTCTTGCAATTAGGACAATTCAAAGCATTGCCTTCATCGTCAATGGCATATGGCTGAATTGAATTCAGTATCTCTTTGGCTTCAGCTACTTGCGTAGAAAGGACTTTTAACTTAACCCCGCCAATAGCATTGCTCACCAGTGGGTCCGTATCTATAGTGAGGTTATCGGCCAAAAAAACTTCAATCCCATCCGATTCCAATCTGCCTTTAACGATTTGGGCTTCTGACGAATATTGAAATACCGCAACAGTAGTAAATGTTTCATTTTTCATTTTATAAATGTTGCCAAAAGCGCTAACACTTTTGAGATTTCCTCTTCGGTATTATAGGAATGGATACAAAAGCGCAGACGTTCCTGACCTTTAGGCACCGTAGGAAAAACGATTGGTTTTACATCAAAACCATGTGCATAAAAGTGTCGCGAAACTTGCTTAACGCTATCATTTCCGGGGATGATGCAACATTGAATTGCAGATTCACTCGAAATAAAGCGTTCTTGTAGTTGGTGTTCCGTTGTTTTTTCCTTGAAATAGTTGATGTTATCGTGCAGCTTTTCTATAGCGTGGGTTTGTCGCAACTCTTTATAGGCTGACTTAATGGTCATTAAAGAATGGGGCGGAAGGGCAGTGGTGTAAATAAAGGGTCTAGAAAAATTAACGAGATAATTGGTAAGTTGCTGTGATCCTAAAATTGCGGCCCCATGGCAACCGAGGGCTTTTCCGAATGTAATGATTCTTGCAAATATTGCAGCATCAATTCCTAAACTATGTGTCAGGCCAATCCCGTTTTCACCAAATACACCTACGGCGTGCGCTTCATCAACAATCACCTTGAAATGATGTATTTTACAAAATTCAGCCATTGCTATCAAATCTGGCGTATCGCCATCCATAGAAAACACCGATTCTGTTGCAATATAAACTTCTGAATCTTTAGAAATCCTTTCGCGCTGAAACTGACATTTCTGCTTTAAATCGTCAAGGTCATTATGTTTAAATTTATAGGCTTGGGCATGGCCCATTTTAATTCCATCCCGGATGGACGCATGAATATATTCATCATAAAAAACCACATCGCCACGTTGGGGAACACTTGAGAAAAATCCGAGGTTGGCATCATAACCAGAATTAAAAATCAAGGCACTTTCGCAATTATGCGTTTTGCAGATTAAGGCCTCAACATCATTGTATAATTCGTGGTTACCTGTTAATAAGCGCGACCCGCGAGAGCCGTTTTGGAAGATAAAAGCTTCCTCCAAATAATGATGGGTATGATCAAAAATATCTTTAGACATAGAAAATCCTAAATAGTCATTTGAGGCAAAATCGACTAATTGATGAGGTTGGCGCAATTTCCGAAAGGTATTGTCCGCTTTTCGGGCCTCTAATTTGTATTGAAGTTTTTTAGGAATCATAGCGTAAAGATACGAAGTCATTTAATGGTTTTTACTCCTCTATGAGTTAACTAAGGAATATAAAACAGTGTATATTTGAGAATCAAAATTTAAAAATTATGATTCGTAGTAGTATCTGTCTGTTATTTTTTATGGCTTCATTCGTTTTACAAGCCCAAATTTCTTCAAAATACACTATCTCATTTAAGAAAGCTGTTCATCATGAAGCTAACATTCAAGCAACATTTAGCAATTTAAAATCTGAGACGGCAACGTTTCGGATGAGTCGTTCATCACCTGGACGCTACGCTTTGCATGAATTTGCGAAAAACGTATACAATGTTAAGGTTACCAATGGTAAAGGAAAGGAGCTTAAAGCAACACGCCCAGATCCATACTCTTGGGAAGTAAATGATCATGATGGCACTATACACGTGAGTTACACGTTGTTTGCAAACCATGGCGACGGGACATATGCGCAAGTTGATGAAACTCATGCACATTTGAATATACCTGCGACGTTTATGTACGTGCCTGAGCTAGAAGATCAAGAAATGGAAGTGACCTTCAAGGTTCGTGAAGATTTAAATTGGAAGATTGCCACCCAGTTAAAACACCAACAAAACAACACGTATTACGCGCCAAACCTTCAGTATTTTATGGATAGTCCTGTAGAAATTGCGAATTTTAGAGAGCGTTCTTTTGATGTGAAAGGTCAAAAAATAATGTTGGTAATGCATGATGACGCCGCTTCGGAGGATGAAGTAGACACTTATTTTGAAAAGGTCAGTAAGGTCGTATTGGAACAAATGATGGTATTTGGAGAATTACCAAGTTTTGATTACGGCGAGTATCTATTTTTAGCCTGCTATATGCCAAATGCGACTGGTGATGGAATGGAGCATCGAAATTCGACGGCTATCCCAAGTTCAAGAAGTTTGTCGCAAGGCGGAATGGAAGGTAATATTGGGACGGTAGCGCATGAATTTTTCCACTGTTGGAATGTGGAGCGTATTCGTCCAAAATCGTTAGAACCTTTTGATTTTTCACAAGCTAATATGAGTGGCGAATTGTGGTTTGCCGAAGGATTTACTAGTTATTATGATGATTTATCGTTGGTGAGATCAGGAATCATGAGTCGGGAAGATTACATTGACGGATTGGTAAGAACGTTTAACTATGTATGGACCTCTCCAGGAAGACAATTTTTCAATCCGATTGAAATGAGCTACCAAGCCCCTTTTGTGGATGCTGCCAAATCAGTGGATGAAACCAATAGAGAAAACACGTTTATTTCTTATTATTCTTATGGGAGCATGTTAGGATTGGCGCTGGATTTATCCTTGAGAGAACAAAATTTGACCTTAGATCAGTTTATGACTTTGGTTTGGAATACATATGGGAAATCTGAGGTTGGTTACACGGTGAATGATTTACATGAAAGTTTAGTGAAATTTGCTGGAAAGCAATTTGCTGACGACTACTTCGGGAATTACATTTATAAAAGTGGTATGCCAGATTTTGAACGACTCCTTAAAAATGTTGGCGTGATCTTAGAAACTAAAAA
Organism: Gelidibacter sediminis; assembly: GCF_004364975.1. Lineage (GTDB taxonomy): Bacteria > Bacteroidota > Bacteroidia > Flavobacteriales > Flavobacteriaceae > Gelidibacter > Gelidibacter sediminis. Next base: position 1,269,922 of record NZ_SOBW01000007.1, read on the forward strand.
CGATATTGAGTTTGGGACGATGGTTAGAAACCAGGTATTGGTGAGCAACCCAAAGATTGGATCAGCTTCTTATAGCGCAGGATTCCAGAAAGGGGATAAGCTACTCAAAATAGGAGGTATAGAACTTGATGGGAATGCAGGTGTCAATTCAGTTTTAAATGGCTTTAAAATTGGTGAAAAGGTGTCTGTGGTTGTTGAACGGTACGGGAATCAAAAGGAATTAGAATTAACTATTGGTATCGGGACCTCTTATAACATGAAGTTGATGGATGCAAATTTGAAAGCGTTTACTAAAAAGCTAAAAGAGAGGCAAGCGAGTTGGTTGGCATCTAAGGTATAAAACAAAAAAATCACGCTGAAAAGCGTGATTTTTTTTATCTAGTAAAAAATGTAAAGGTTAGTCCACTAACACAATTACATTATTATCTTTCATTTCTACAGTGCCACTATTTATGTGCATTACCCACTGACCATCTTCTTGCGAAAAGTTTTTTTCCTGTCCGGCAGCAATGGTTGCATTACCTTTAAACTTCACTTTACCTTTGCCAAGAATTGATACTATGGCGGCGTGATTATTCAACATTTGAAACTCACCTTCTATGCCTGGTACAGTAACACTATCAACGTTACCGCTAACTAAGGATGCCTCTGGGGATACAATTTCTAAATACATAGTTTTTTGGTTTGCAGTGCGCAATCAACTGTCTGCAGTCCTTGAAAACTGAAAACTGTAGACTGCCTACTTATTATTAAGCTTCAGCAAGCATTTTCTCACCAGACTCGATTGCTTCTTCAATAGTTCCTTTAAGGTTGAATGCAGCTTCTGGTAAGTGATCTAGCTCACCGTCCATAATCATGTTGAAACCTTTGATCGTTTCTTTAATATCTACCAATACTCCTGGGATACCTGTAAATTGCTCAGCAACGTGGAATGGTTGAGATAAGAAACGTTGTACACGTCTTGCACGTCCTACAGCCATTTTATCTTCCTCAGAAAGTTCTTCCATACCAAGAATGGCAATAATATCTTGTAATTCTTTGTAGCGTTGTAGTAACTCTTTTACACGCTGTGCACAAGCATAATGCTCATGTCCTAAAATGTCAGCAGTTAAGATACGTGACGTAGAATCTAATGGATCTACCGCAGGATAAATACCTAACTCAGCAATTTTACGAGACAATACTGTTGTAGCATCTAAGTGGGCAAACGTTGTTGCCGGCGCAGGATCTGTTAAATCATCCGCAGGTACGTAAACCGCTTGTACAGATGTAATAGAACCTCTTTTTGTTGAAGTAATACGCTCTTGCATGGCACCCATCTCAGTTGCCAATGTTGGTTGGTAACCTACCGCAGAAGGCATACGACCTAATAATGCAGATACCTCAGAACCAGCTTGTGTAAAACGGAAAATGTTGTCAACGAAGAAAAGTACGTCTTTACCTTGAGCGTCACCAGCACCATCACGGAAATATTCTGCAATAGTCAAACCTGATAAGGCCACACGAGCACGTGCTCCAGGTGGTTCGTTCATTTGTCCGAATACGAAAGTTGCTTTAGAATCTTTCATGACAGATTTATCAACTTTAGATAAATCCCATCCGCCTTCTTCCATTGAGTGCATAAAGTCATCACCATACTTGATAATTCCTGACTCTAACATCTCTCTCAAAAGGTCATTTCCTTCACGAGTTCTTTCTCCAACTCCAGCAAATACGGAAAGTCCACCGTGACCTTTTGCAATATTGTTAATCAACTCCTGAATTAATACAGTCTTACCAACACCTGCACCACCAAATAATCCAATTTTACCACCTTTTGCGTAAGGCTCGATCAAATCAATTACTTTGATACCTGTGAATAAAACTTCAGTTGAAGTTGATAAATCTTCAAATTTAGGTGCTTGTCTGTGGATTGGTAAACCAGCATCGCCAGCTTTAGGCAAATCGCCCAATCCATCAATAGCATCTCCAATAACATTAAACAAACGTCCGTAAACATCTTCGCCAATTGGCATTTGAATAGGAGCGCCTGTTGCTACAACTTCAGTTCCTCTGCTGAGTCCATCAGAAGAATCCATAGCGATGGTACGTACAGTATCCTCACCAATATGTGATTGAACTTCTAGTACCAATAAAGAACCGTCAGGTCTTTTAATTTCTAAAGAATCATAGATTTTTGGAAGGCTTGAACCCGCTTTAAAGGCTACGTCGATAACTGGACCAACGATTTGTGCAACTTTACCTGTAACTTTTGACATTACTTATATGTTTAATGTTGAATTGAAATATTTTGCTAAAATGTTTTTACCCAAACGAGTTGGGTAGTTTGTTTTTCGCGCTGCAAAGATATAGTTTTTTAACTAATTATAAACTCCTTTTATTCGCTTTTTTAAGCATAAAAAAACACCTTCTTTAGAAAGGTGTTTTAAGATTGTAAATTTAGATTAATTTATCTAAGGTCTTTGTTATAGTTCGTTGGGTAATCCCCAGCGTTGGCCTTCACGCCAGCAGCAATAAAATTAGAGCCGTACTGAGCATCAATGGCTTTTAAAAATTCATTTGCCATAAGTGCATAGCCTCTTGAGGTTAAATGCACACCATCCAAACTAATCAATCCACCAGTTACCAAATTGGTATTGAAGATGAAATCGCCATCGTGCAATCCTACTGTTGAGGCGGTTTGTAAGATAGTTTTAAAATCAACCAGAGCTAAATTTTTGTCGGCTGCGATAGCTGCAATAGTTTGATTATAGGCGTCTGTAGCAGCTTTGATATTTTCTTGTTCGCTCGGTATTAGTACCCACTTATCTTCTAGTGGTAAGGTGACACCTTCCACAGAAAACTGCCCAGCTAATGCTTGAGGTAAGCCTTGGCCCATTAAAGCTTGTACAGATGCCATATTAACGGTGCCAATAGCATTCATGCTTGGCAATACTAATAAATCATTGGAAGTAGCTTGTCTTGATTGACCATAAGTGTTTGCTAACAACTTAGCAACTAATGGTGCAGCTTCGGCCGGTAAACCAAATTGAGCAATAAAGGCTGGGAATGTTGGGCTAGCATTTAGGGCGCCTTCAATTACAGGCGCAATATTTGTTAAGCTTTCATCGTGAATAACTACAGCACTAGCAGCTGTTGTAGAAAAAACAATTTGTCTACTTGGATCCACCTGTGCGAAAATTAGGTTTAAAGCCCCGAAAATATTGTTCAACATTGGTATTTGAGGACCAAAAGCGGGATTTGTTGGGTCTAGTGCTTTAGCTGGTACCGTTGTAAAATGTGCTAGGTTGGTAATGTAAGGTACATTAGCCACTGCTCCTTTGGCACCATTGCTAGTAAGTGCATCTACAGCACCTTTAAAAGAAGCCGCAAATACATTAGGATCAGTAATGTCATTAGAACCATAGGTTCTAGGATCTAAATTGCCTAATTGATAAACCCCAGTTCCGCCAGAAGTGGCATAGGCTAAAACATCATTTCCACCAATTTCTGAAAGTGTAAAGAAGGTTGGAGCTTTGGCAACAGCATCACCTAAAACTGACGCTGTAGGACTTGATGCCATACGGCCGAAATAAGGATTTAAAGAACCATAACCTGGTATTCCCAAATGAAAACTTTTAGCACCTGGTATCCCGTAATTGTTAAAAGGTCCCGCTAAAACTTCTGTAATTTGAGTTGTTGGCGTAGCATTTAGCAATTTTGGAGCAGGTCTTGCACCTGATAAATCTAAGTATAATCTTGGGGGAACAACAACCGTTGTACCCATTACAAATCCACCAATATTATCTTTCATTAAGGGCTGAGTAAAAGAACCACCACCAACATTTGCAAACTGTTTGCTTAAGATGTTAGGGAATGAGTTTTCCTGTGCTTTAATAAAGAGTGCGTTATCTGTATACCCTGCTGAAAATGAAGCGCCTACAGCTACATAGTTTGAAAAATCTGCAGATCCTGCCGTGAGTGCTGGAAGGGGTTCAGGGGCTGGGTTGTAATCATAATCATCTTCACTACACGCTGTAAATCCTACTAAAATAGCAGACAGCAGTAAATATTTTATATTTTTCATTGTATTATTTTTTATAAGTTATTGATAGTCCAGGAGATGTAATACATTGATCCTATAGAACCGGTACCAATTGCCGTAAAGTATTCCTCACCAAGAACATTAGTAGCACCTGCTTTAAATGTCGATTTTATAGATGGCACAGTATAGTTTATTTGTGCATCCAATGAGTGATAGGCAGGTATTGCACCATCACCAAATGTGGCTTGCCAGAAGTAATCATCACTCCATCTCCAAGCGGTATTAAATCCGAAGTTTTTAAATAAATTGGTGTTTCCAAAATTAATTTTTGCTTTGTGTTCAGGTGTATTAAAACTTGTTTTAAAATCTGGGAATGCGGCTTGATCAAAATCTTGTTTTGTATAGGTGTAACTTCCACCCAAATCAAAATCGCCAAAGATTTTAGTGTTGATACCGATTGATCCTCCATAAGAATTCACATCAGCTTTAGAGTTGGTATAAGTTTGGTACACTTTATAATCGCCATTGGCAATAGCAGCAATGGACAACCCATTATCGCCTGCAGTACCGTAAAACGGAGCAACAACAACTTCACCTGAAATAAAATCTTGGTATTTGTTATAGTAAACACTCATGTCTACGATAACTTTTCCAAGTTTACCTCTATAACCAACTTCTGCAGTAGTAATTTTCTCAGGAGTTACCAACGCTGAATTTCCAATTTGTAAATCGGCAGGATTTTCAGATTGTGCAAATGCTGTTACTGAAGACGCCAAATATGAATTGGTATAGGCGGCACCACCTGTTTGAGTAACCTGAGCTGGCTGACCGAAACCTGATTGACCCGCAGCACTGATATTATAAGTACGAGAATATCTGTCTAAGTTAGAAGGTGCTGAACCTACTAAAACAGCACGACCTGCGTCTAAACCAATAAATAAATCTTGGGTAGTTGGATTTCTAAACCCTGTTTGAACAGATGCTCTAATATTATGGTTTGGATTAACCGTTAAACCTGCGGAAAGTCTTGGAGATAAAAATCCGTCAAAAAATTCTGATTTGTCATAACGAGCAGATGCCGTCATTTTTAATTTCATTTCCTCGCCTAAGTCAAAGTTTTTTTGCAATTGGGTATAGACTCCAAATTCTGAATAAGGGATAGAACCGTCATAATCTGTATAAATTGTGCCAGAAGAATTCAATTCATATTTTCTATAAGACCCACCAACTTGAATATCTATAACATCCCATAAGTGGCTAAAGTTGTAATTACCGTCAGCGTGAGTGTATTTTGATTGATCTTTAAACTGAGAACCTTGAGAGAAATCAGGATTTGTGATAATTCTGTCGAAAGCGTCTTTAAACTCAGGAGAACCTGGTTCGTAACGTCCTGTTTCTGCTACTGCTCGTGCTGCAGCATGTGCTTGTGCATCAGTTGCGCCATTAAATGTGGCCCCTGCATAGGTTTGAATATACTCTCCAAACCATTGTGTGTCTGGTTTCCAGGCACGGTTAATGTTAATACCTGTAAACACCATATCATAAGAATCTCCAGCGTTATCTGATACTACATACCCTCTAACAAAAAAGTTATCATTTCTTACCTCAATCTTATGTTGTTGCTGTGTAAAATTATCAATAGCATATCGGTTTGTGCCCTGATAAATTGTAGATCCTGTACCAACTTTACCAACATATTGAATTTCAAAATCGTTGGCCCAAGGTCTGAAATATAATCCCCAGTCTGCTTTAATACTTTCCGCATTATAATCTGTTAGATGACGTTCTTCGTAACCTGTACGACTAACAACTACGTCAGGAATAACACCTAGTCCGCCAGAAGCAGCTCTAATATTTGTAGATACCTCATCTCCATAAATGTTGTAACCATCGTAACCAATACTCGCTCTTGTATCTCCTGAACCTGGTTTGCCAGCGTAATTGTTGGCAGTCCAATCCGTTCCTTTTAACCAACCAAAATTGACTTTAGCCGCAAAATGGTCAGTAAACTTATAGGCCATTCTTATCCCAGAATCTCTGTATGTGTTATCGCCACTTGCATCTTGAGAAGTGATGCCTTGTTTGTGGTAGCCGCTGATACCCTGAAAATCGAAAGGATTTTTACTTCTCATAAAAAGAATTCCATTAAAAGCATTCGCACCATATAAGGCAGATGCAGCACCTGGCAATAACTCAACACTTAAGACATCAGTTTCATTCATCCCAACTAAATTTCCGATAGGAAAGTTAAGAGCAGGAGAAGAGTTGTCCATGCCGTCTACCAATTGCATAAAACGCGTGTTGGCAAAGGTGGCGAACCCTCTTGTGTTAACTGATTTAAAGGTTAAACTATTGGTGTTTACATCTACACCCTTTAGGTTTTCTAGGCCGTCATAGAAGCCTGCAGAAGCTGTGTTTTTTATTTCTTTAAGACCGAATCGTTCAACAGTTACTGGCGATTCAAAGACTCGTTCTGGCGTTCTAGAAGCAGATATAACCACCTCGTCTAAGGAAGTCCCTTCTGTCAATTGAAAATCTATAGTTTGTGTAGTGGCAGTAACCTCTTTAGTTACAGTATCAAACCCTACACTACTGACCTGAATTGAAAAAGGAGGTGTTTGAGGTGCGTTTAGTGTGTAGTTACCATCAAAATCTGATATAGCTCCAGTGCTTGTGCCAACAACAATGATATTGGCTCCTGGTAACGGTTGACCGTTGGTATCAGTTATTTTACCAGTTACTGTGGTCTGCGAATACGTAAGGGCAACGCAGAACAGCATCATAATCTTAAGAATTGTTTTCATTTTTGGGAATTAGTTAATTTGGTTACCAATATAAATAATAAAATGAAACTTTGAATTGTTTTTTTTAAATAATTATGCATGCATAGTATTTTTTGTTAACAGATCCATGATTTTTATAAAATATTCGCTAAAAAAAAGGCCAACAACTAAGATTTATTAGTTTTTGGCCTTATTAAAGGTTATTTATTGTAAAAACAGCAATCGCTGTTTAAGTTTACTCTACCGTAACAGATTTGGCTAAGTTACGTGGCTGATCTACATTTTTATCAAGCATTACTGCGATATGATACGATAGGAGTTGCAGTGGAATGGTAGTTAATAATGGCGATAGATTTTCTAATGTTTCAGGAACCTCTATCACATAATCAGCAAGTTCTCTAACACTCACATCACCTTGTGTTACAACCCCAATAATCTTACCTTTTCTCGACTTAATTTCTTGAATGTTACTTACCACCTTCTCGTAATGCCCTTTTTTGGTGGCAATAACAATAACAGGCATATTTTCATCAATTAAGGCAATTGGACCATGCTTCATTTCCGCCGCAGGATAACCTTCAGCATGGATATATGAAATTTCTTTAAGTTTTAAAGCGCCTTCTAATGCTACTGGAAAATTGTACCCTCTTCCTAAATAAAGCATATTTCGGGAGTCTTTATAAGCTTCTGCAATGGCTTGAATATGTTCATCGGCCTTTAAGGCTTCCGTAACTTTTTCTGGAATCAATTCCATTTCATGCAGCTGTCTTCTATAATCAGAACTAGAGATGGTGCCGTTAGCACGTGCAAGTCGGAGGGCAATGAGGGTTAACACTGTAATTTGAGTTGTAAATGCCTTGGTAGATGCTACACCAATTTCAGGTCCAGCATGGGTGTAAGCGCCTGCATCAGTCTCTCTAGCAATAGAAGACCCTACAACATTACATACGCCAAATACAAAAGCACCTTTAGACTTTGCTAATTTTATTGCTGCTAAAGTATCAGCTGTTTCGCCTGATTGTGAGATTGCAATAACAACATCCTTTTCAGTAATCACAGGATTTCTATACCTAAATTCAGAAGCATACTCAACTTCAACAGGAATACGGGCCAGATCTTCAAAGATATATTCAGCAACCAAACCGGCATGCCATGAGGTGCCACATGCAACAATAATAATACGGTCTGCGTTTAAAAAGCGTTTCATATTATCTTCAACACCAGCCATTTTTATAATGCCATCATTTGCTAACAAACGACCTCTATACGTGTCTTTTATCGCTAGAGGTTGCTCATAGATTTCTTTCAGCATAAAATGGTCAAAACCACCTTTTTCAATCTGTTCGAGATCGAGTTGTAATTTTTGAATGTAAGGATTGACCAAAGAATCATCCGCAATTTTTCTAATCTTTATGTCCTTATCAAGTCTTAGTATGGCCATTTCTTCATCTTCTAGATAAATGGCATTATCTGTAAACTCTATAAAAGGAGAAGCATCACTAGCTATAAAAAACTCTTCCTCGCCTATACCAATGGCTAATGGACTACCTAATTTGGCGACTACAATTTCTTTAGGTCTAGTCTTATCAAAAACGGCAATAGCATAAGCACCAACAACTTGGTTTAATGCCAACTGCACTGCTTTGCCTAATTTGACTTTTTCGTTGGTCATGACATCTTCAATCAAATTGACCAATACTTCTGTATCTGTATCAGATTGAAAGGTGTAGCCTCGTTTTATCAATTCTTTTTTAAGGGATTCGTAATTTTCGATGATTCCGTTATGAATGATAATAAGGTTGCCAGAATTAGAATAATGGGGGTGAGAGTTGACATCATTAGGTACCCCATGGGTAGCCCAACGTGTGTGACCCATCCCTAGTTGTCCAGCCGTTGAAATTTCACTTTCGAGAAGTGCTTGTAAATCGGCTACCTTTCCTTTGGTTTTGCACAAATTGAGGTCTTGACCATCATATAAAGCAATTCCGGCACTATCGTAACCTCTGTACTCAAGGCGTTTAAGGCCTTTAAGAACAATAGGGTAAGCCTCCCTGTGGCCAATGTATCCAACAATTCCGCACATATATTTCTAATTATTAGGTTCCGTATAAAAAATTTCCAAATACAATTTTTTAGTCTCATCTGAGGTGTTGTTACCATAGAGTACTGTTCCCTTTGGAGAAAGAATAGCACTCACAGGAGTTGTTTTAACCGTACTGTTTTCAGATGATAAAATAGAAAGCGGAGCAGTTCCACTCTCTATATTAATGTTTGTAGACACTGCTAAGCCAAGACTTACATTAGTAGAGTCTTTTAATAAAAGATTCTTGATGTGTTCTGTAATTCTGACTTTGTATTTAATACCTTGCCCGTTAGCATCATCGTCAACACGCTGCAATTTGCCCAGATGATTAGTTCTAGAATTGTTAGGCGTTACATTATCGCCTGCGTCAAAACTGTAATCATAGAGAGAGATATTGTTTTTTGTGTCATAGATATAAATTCTATCTGGCTCCTGTCCTTGTGTAAGCGCTGGGTCAACAGAAAATACCAAGTTAGCTTCATTAATCATTCGTTTTGCTCTAACAAATTTCCCATCCGCATCAGTTTCTACATACATATTTTTAAACTCTTCAAAGGGTGTTTGGGTTCCCATATCGCTGTCTATATCAGTACCACCAAATAGATTGATAACAGCCATGGCGCCTTGCCCGCCTTTCAGATATAGCTTTTCGTCTCCAGTAGTTGGATTGCCTTCAGGAATATTTAAAGAAAAATTATTGTCAAAGAAATTGACTCTATTTCCTGTAAAGTTCAATTTGTAATTTCCTGAAACTCGATCTGTTCCCGTACCTGTAGGAGGTGAGCTATAGTATAAGGTAATGCCTGCATTGGTAGATCCAAAATTAAGCATCATCATACTTCCTTTTCCTTCTACTGGTTCAGTTTCAAAATAAATACCTCTAAAATAATTTTGAAAATTATTGGCGTTGCTTAATTCGGTGCTACCTTCCTTTAAAATGATTTTATTTTTCCAATATAAAGTGTCCATTTTTACACGTAATGCTGGAGCTGATCTTGTAAGGTCATTGTCTACTTTTTGAACAATTTCTAAATTGCTAGGTACAAATTTCCCAAGTGTTAACAATTCTTTGTTTTTCAATGCGCTTAAAGGAATCTGATTTGAAGCAGATAATGAACGGTCTGAATAATATTTCTGTGCCGTATTGAACTGGGCATTTGGATCAAAACTTCTCAGAAAGTAATTGTTTTCAAAAACCTTAATATTAATGGGTGCTGTGCCATACACAGAGTCCAATTTGTAGGTTGTCACTCCATCTGAAATGCCTGTAGAGGTGCTAAAATAGGGCACTGTTAATACCACTGAATCCAATCTGACGTTTTCGGGAAATGTAGGGTCAAAAACTGTTGGCGTTACCTGGGTAACTACATTTGCAGTAGTACTACCATAGACAAGGTCATTATAGTAGCCCAATAGATTAGAAGGGAGCCCATTGGTTTGAACAGGGTTCAGTTTTTTGGTATAGGCAGTTACCTCATATTTGGTGTTTGACATCCCAAAATTATTTTGACCTGAAATATCTGAGTCAAGAGACACGTAATCTTTATCGCATGCAATAAACAGGGTAGTTAATGCTAATAGAAGTAAAAGAGGTGTGTAGGTGAAATTTGTTTTTTTCATTACTAGATTTAAATGGATTGAAAAACGAAGTGTAAGTTTGCGTGTTATAAATTGAGGACCTTGGTATTGTAAAAGTCCGCATAAGGCTCAGCAAAATCCTCTTGAGGAAAATAGTCTAAAACTGGCTTATCTGTCGCTTTTATATAATCTTCCAACTCTTGGGGCAATTCATATGAGCCTTTAATGAGCGCATCTGAATAATCAATGGCCACCTTCATTAGATTATTATAATTTGGGGTTTCCAACACCTTAACTGCAGCATCGTCAATGTTGTCAAACTTTACTTTATTGATCATACCTTTATCTAACGTACCATCAAAGCTTTGATTGTATATGCTGGTTACAATTTTGCTATCAGAAAATAGAGGTTCGTTTTTATAATACTCTTTTAAGTAAACCGGGAGTAAAGATGCAAGCCATCCATTAACATGAATAATGTCTGGAGCCCAATTGAGTTTTTTAACGGTTTCAATCACGCCTTTAGCAAAAAATATAGCACGCTCGTCATTATCTGCAAATAATTTGCCGTCTTCGTCTGTTAAAGTGGCTTTTCTTTTAAAGTACTCTTCGTTATCAATAAAATAAACTTGAATACGTTCTTTCGGGATTGATGCTACCTTAATGATTAAAGGCATATCCAAGTCGTTAATGACTAAGTTGATTCCTGAAAGTCTAATCACCTCATGGAGTTGATGTCTACGTTCATTTATGTTTCCATACCTTGGCATGAATATTCGTATTTGTCCACCTTGCTTATTTACCATTCTTGGAGCCTCAAATGACATTGAAGAAATTTCAGTCTCAGGTAAATATGGAACAACCTCGGAAGACACGTACAATATCCTCTTATCTTTCATAAATCACGTAGTTTAAAAAAAAAGTTAAAATTTAAAACACGCAAAATTACAAAATTTTATGCAGATTGCGAGTAAAATCTTAAGTTTGCAGCCTGTTAATTTTTTGTTATACAATGATAATTTGCCATAAAAAAGAAGAGTTAAGACACGTGCTTGATGGGCTGAGGCTTGAAAAGCAAACCCTTGGTTTTGTGCCTACAATGGGTGCTTTACATGAAGGTCACCTCTCATTAATTGACAAAGGATTGCAAGAAAACACCAAAATTGTAGTGAGTATTTTTGTTAACCCAACCCAGTTTGATAATACTACTGACCTTAAAAAATATCCGAGAACTTTAGAGAATGATATTGAATTATTGCAATCGTTTTCGGAATCCATTATTGTTTATGCGCCAACCGTAGAAGATATTTACGGGGATGCCATTATTTCCGAAGTGTTTGATTTTGACGGATTGGAACATCAAATGGAAGGCAAATTTAGAAAAGGACATTTTAATGGTGTAGGTACCATTGTGAAACGTCTGTTTGAAATTGTCAAACCTGACCATGCTTATTTTGGCGAGAAAGATTTTCAACAACTTCGTATTATTCAGAAGCTTGTAGAAAAACATGATCTAAATGTCAAAGTTATTGGTTGTGATATTTATAGGGCTGATGACGGTCTGGCTATGAGTTCTAGAAACCAACGCCTCACAAAAGCCCACCGTAAAGCTGCACCTTTTATATATCAGACATTAAAAGCTGCCAAAGTTCGTTTTGGCACGGAAAATGCAAATGAAGTGGTACAATGGGTAGAAGAACAGTTTGATACACAAAACTTATTGAGCTTAGAATACTTTACAATTGCGGATGAGCTTTCTCTGAAGCCCATTGAAATTAAACAAAATACTGAATCATATAGAGCGTTTATAGCTGTATTTGCAGGAGATATCCGGCTCATAGACAACATAGCGCTTAATTAATTATCTTTGCCACATGCAAATACAAGTTGTAAAATCTAAAATACACCGTGTCAAATGTACCGGAGCCGAATTAAATTATATAGGCAGCATTACTATTGATGAAGATTTGATGGACGCCGCCAACATTATTCAAGGAGAAAAAGTTCAAATTGTCAACAATGATAACGGTGAGCGCCTTGATACTTATGTTATTCCAGGGCCGAGAAATTCTGGTGAAATTACTTTAAATGGTGCTGCTGCTCGAAAAGTTGCCGTTGGCGACACGCTTATTCTAATTACTTACGCTTTTATGGATTTAGAAGAGGCTAAAACATTCAAACCTTCCTTGGTGTTTCCAGATGAAGCTACCAATTTACTAAAATAACGGTGAGCCCTAAAACCAAGAAAGTAGTAAAATTAGCGCTCCCGCTTTTGTTGGCTGTCTTTTTTGGGTGGTACACCTTGTCAAAATTACCAATAGATCAGATTGTTCCGTATTTTAAGTCCGCTAATTACAGTTGGATAGCAATAGGAATGTTGTTAGGCCTGTTCAGCAATCTTTCAAGAGCCTACCGTTGGAAATACTTGTTGGAACCAATGGGGTACAGCGCGAATTTCCCCAACAGGGTCATGGCGGTATTTATTGCTTATTTAGCAAATTTTGGTATTCCAAGATCAGGCGAAGTATTAAGGGCTGCAGTGATGACCAATTATGAGGATGTGCCTTTTCAAAAAAGCTTCGGTACCATAATTGCTGAAAGAATGGCTGACTTTACCATTCTTCTAAGTATTGTGGGCATTGCATTTCTAATTCAATTCGATTACATTTTTCAACTTTTACAAAATGCTTTTCAACCTCAAAAATTAATCTTGATGGGGCTGATAGGTTTTGCTATTCTTATTAGTCTTCTGGTTTATCTTAGGAAGAGCCATTCGAGAATTGCGCTAAAAGTGCGTCAATTTGTAATGGGACTATTAGAAGGTATCTTAAGCATTTTTAAGATGCAATATAAGTGGGCCTTTATCTTTCATACCTTATTTATATGGATCATGTACCTCCTCATGTTTTATGTCACCACCTTGGCTGTTGATGATTTGCAAGGAGTATCTATAGGCGCGCTTTTAATAGCGTTCATTGCAGGAAGTTTTACCATTGCAGCTACAAATGGTGGCATATTTGTGTATCCATTGGCTATTGGCGCGGCGTTTGCTGTTTTTGATATCCCAGAAAACCCAAGTATAGCTTTTGGTTGGATTATTTGGGCATCACAAACTATTATGATCATTGTCCTTGGTAGTTTGTCATTCCTGTTTTTGCCCATTTTTAACGGTAAATATAAAGTTGCAAAGTAATTTCCAATTGTGTTTATAGTAAATTAGTATCGTAAATCGAATCAAATATTTCTTTAACTTGCATATATTTAAAACCCAAATTGTATGAAAAAGTTTGCACTGCTTCTATTGTTTTTAGTCAGTATATCTGTAAATGCCCAGGTCATTTACGAGCCTTTTTATTCATCCAAATTAGGTGAAACACGAGAGATAAAAATTCAATTGCCGAGAAATTATAATCCCGATGAGAAGAACAAATATCCTTTAGTCATTGTTTTGGATGGTGATTATTTATTTGAACCATTTGCGGGTAATTTAGATTATCAGGCGTATTGGGGAGAAATGCCTAAATGTGTTGTAGTGGGCATCAATCAGGTTGCAACTAGAGATAAAGACTTGTTTTATGATAAGGAAATTTTCTTTCCTGCCCATGAAGGAGCTTCGTTTTTTGAATTTATAGGCATGGAACTCATTCCATTTATAGAGAGTAAGTATAATGTTTCTAAATTCAGAATTGTAGCAGGTCACGATGTCAGTGCTAATTTTATTAACTATTACCTCTTTAAAGACAACCCTATCTTCAGGGCTTTTATTTTATTTAGTCCAGACTTGGCACCGGAGATGTCTGTTAGGGTTAAAGAGCGTTTAACGTCCATGACCACAGATACCTTTTATTATTTGGCTACAGCTGATAATGATATCAGCACCCTTAAGGATAAAATACTTACACATCATACGCAGTTAAGTGCGCTAAGCAATCCGAAAGTACATTATCGGTTTGATGATTTTACGGACGCCGACCATTATTCATTGGTGGGCTTGGGCATCCCTAAGGCACTCAATGATATTTTTGCGCTCTATAAACCCATCAGCAAACAAGAATATACCAATCAGGTATTGACTTATGAAGGTGGACCTTTTAAATATTTGGAAAAAAAGTATGATGATATTAAGTTCTTCTATGGTTTTGAAAAACGTATTGTAGAAAATGATTTGAAGGCTATTGCGGCTGCAGCGTTTAAAAAGGACGATGTGGATGCCATGAAAGAATTGTCTCGATTGGCACGTAAGGAATATCCGGAATCTATGATCAGTGCCTATTATACCGGTATGTATCATGAACTTGAAAACAATCCAAAAAAAGCATTGCAATATTACCAATCAGGACTGTTATTAAAACCATCAGATTTTATTGATAAAGACGTGCTGTTGGATAAAATCTACACAATTAAAGGCGAAAATTAAGACATTATTGCATTTCGTCGAATAAATTGTACAGATTAACTATTATTTGTATATATTTATCCTCCCTAACTAAAAACCTGCTTAGTGATGAAAAAAGCCTTACTTTTTATCTTCATCTTAATGTGCACCCTTACTATTAATGCACAAACTATTTATAAAGAGTTTCAATCTCGAAAACTCAATGCTACCAGAGATTTAAAAATAAGTCTTCCTAAGAATTATGATGCGGACTCCGATTTAAAATATCCTGTAATTCTGGTATTTGACGGTGATTATTTGTTTGAACCCGTTGTTGGGCAAGTGTCCTTTCAGACGTATTTTGATAAAATGCCAGAAGCCATAGTTGTTGGATTGGTACAAGGCAAACAGCGTTTTTATGACAGTTTTCATGATGAAGTAACAGGTTTGCCCATCGAATTTGGCGCAAAATTCTATGAATTTATTTCACTTGAATTAATGCCTTATATCGATAAAAATTATAATACCAGCAAATTTAAAGTAGCCGTTGGTCATGATCTTATGGGTAACTTCATTAATTCATTCTTGTTAAAGGATGAACCGTTATTTAAGGCTTATGTCAATTTAAGTCCAGATTTTAAAGGTCAGATGGTTGAAAATGTCAGCAACAGATTAAGATGGCTAAATGAAGATATTTTTTATTACATGGTAACAAGTGATAATGACATTACACCATTAAGAAGGGATATTACAGGTGCTAATTTAGAGTTGAAGGAGGTGAATAATAAGGCCTTGAAATATTATTTTGATGATTTTAAAGGCGATTCCCACTATACTTTGGTTACAGGAGCTCTCTCTCAAGCTTTTGACAAAATTTTTGAATTGTACAAGCCTATCAGCGATAGGGAGTATAACGAGGATATTCTAACGTATGAAGGCACCTTGGATGATTATATCAGTAAGCGTTATAAAAAGATTGAAGATTTGTTTGGAGTGCACAAGCAAATCTCGGAAGCAGAATTTGATAAAATTGTGAAAGCAGCTGAGCAACGGGAAGATCTTGAGTCATTGGAAAAAATAGGAAAATTGGCCAACAAGCAAGATCCTACCACATCATACGGAACCTATTATATGGCGTTACATGCGGAGCGCATTGGAAAGATGAAACGCGCTAAAAAATTATATGAGTCCGCTTTAAATCTCGAATCCACAGGGCATATCAATAAAGAACTGATTCTTTCTAAGGTTGAAGGTCTTACTGTTGTAGCAGATGATACCGAGAGTGAGATAGACGATTAGGAAGGTGTCAAATAGCATTTCAGATGCGTTGAGATACCACAAATAGTTTTATTTTAGCCTAAACTTTCAAGTATGGCCAAAATTAAAACAAGCTTTTTCTGTCAAAACTGTGGCAGTCAATATTCTAAATGGCAAGGTCAATGTACCGCTTGCAAAGAATGGAATACCATAGTGGAGGAGGTCATCCAGAAGGAGGAGAAATCTGATTGGAAAACCCCAACATCAGCTGTAAAACGCAGTTCAAAACCCTTACGGATAAATGAAATTGACGTTACCCAGGAGGCGCGAATGAATACTCAAGATGAAGAATTCAATCGGGTGCTTGGCGGTGGTATCGTTCCGGGATCATTGATCTTATTAGGAGGAGAACCTGGTATTGGAAAAAGCACTTTATTACTTCAAATCTCCCTTAAATTACCTTATAAAACACTCTATGTTTCTGGTGAAGAAAGCCAACAGCAAATTAGGATGCGGGCCGAGCGCATCAATCCTAATAGCGCCAATTGTTACATTCTAACCGAAACCAAAACTCAAAATATCTTTAAACAAATAGAAGCGCTTGAACCAGATATCGTGGTTATTGATTCTATCCAAACCTTACATAGTGACTATATAGAATCGTCGTCAGGAAGCATTTCTCAAATAAAGGAATGCACCACTGAACTTATTAAATTCGCCAAAGAAACAGCCACGCCGGTTATTTTAATCGGCCATATTACCAAAGACGGCACTATTGCAGGGCCAAAAATTTTGGAACATATGGTGGATACGGTGTTGCAATTTGAAGGCGATCGGAATCATGTCTTCCGCATATTGCGCGCCCATAAAAACCGATTTGGATCGACCAATGAATTGGGGATTTACGAAATGCAAGGCTCAGGACTACGTGAAGTATCGAATCCGTCAGAAATATTGATCTCCAAAAAAGACGAAGAATTGTCAGGGAATGCGGTGGCGTCAACGCTGGAGGGAATGCGTCCACTTATGATTGAAGTACAGGCCTTGGTGAGCACTGCGGTTTATGGAACGCCACAACGTTCAGCCACAGGATTCAATGCCAAACGTCTCAATATGCTGTTGGCAGTTTTGGAAAAGCGCGCCGGATTTAGATTGGGAGCAAAGGATGTGTTCTTGAATATTACAGGCGGAATTTCAGTAGACGATCCGGCTATAGATTTGGCGGTAGTGGCCTCGGTATTGTCGTCCAATGAAGATGTGGCCATTCCTAAAGATTACTGTTTTGCTGCAGAAGTTGGGCTGTCTGGAGAAATTAGACCTGTGCAGCGGGTGGAACAGCGGATTTTGGAAGCTGAAAAACTGGGGTTTTCAACGATCTTCATTTCCAAATACAATAAAATCGCTTTAAAGAATACCGTCATCAAAATTCAATTGATTTCGAAAATTGAAGATTTGGTGAGTTTTCTGGTGTAGTCTCAGGAATTAAAATTCAAATAGTAGCTATCTTTAATGTCAAAATGAATCGTTATGGACATTCAATTGGAAAAGTATAAACTTGTGGAAGGGCTCATCGGATTAAA
The DNA here is from genome assembly GCF_004364975.1 of Gelidibacter sediminis. GTDB lineage: Bacteria > Bacteroidota > Bacteroidia > Flavobacteriales > Flavobacteriaceae > Gelidibacter > Gelidibacter sediminis. Next base: position 1,287,602 of record NZ_SOBW01000007.1, read on the forward strand.
GGATGAAGCAATTATTACCAAGATAAAGCAAGTAAAAGATGAGAATGAAGAAGCATGGTCTATTGATGTGTCAGAAGCCGAAAAAACATTTATAAAGGCTGGATTAAAAGATCTTAAGCAAGGCAAAACATATTCTCATGATCAAGTTATGGAAGAAGTAAGTAAAGCTTACGGATTATGATGTTATGGAAATTGTTTGGACAGAGTTTGCAAAAATTACTTACTTCGAGGTTTTAGAGAATCTTAAAGAACGATGGACCATCAATGAAGTGCAAGAATTTCACGGGTTAACCAACGCCATTTTGAATAACATTAAGCGGAATCAAATTGAATTCCCTACCGTGAATACTGAATTTGGAATTAAAAAAGCCGTCATTCACAAGAACGTATCATTATATTTTAAAAGAGAAGCGGATGATAATCCGTTTATTTAATTGTGTTTTTTTATAATCGCATGAATCCTAAAACCTTAAGAAAATTACTGAATACAATTTAAATCAATACATGAAAACAAATACCCTCTTAATTATTTTCGGAATCCTATTATTTAGCGCTTGCGGAACAAAACCGAGCCAATCTGCTGCTAAACTCACTCAAGAGATTAACACGTATGTGTCTGAAGTCAACTCAAATTTGAATCTGAAACAAGACGTTATTGAGGGTGCACTAACAGATATGGAAGGGTTTAAGGATATCGGAAATTTTAAATACACCGTTTATTTTGATGCGCAATCCCATACGCTCTATAAAATAAAAAATGTGGAAACAACTGCTCAGGTTATTACAGAAGTGTACTATTTTAAAGATGGAGATGTGGTTTTGATGGATGTCAATTCAGGAGGTACGACCACAAAATTTTATGTGCATAAAAATAAAGTGATTTCTGAGAACAACTCAGGAACACCAAATCAGAAATTACTCTTAGAAAAAGCCAATCGCTTTCAAAAGACATTCCAACGCGAGCATTAAATAGCTGCTATTATTGGTGTTTATAATTAGGACAGCAACGCGCTTTTTAATTGCATTTAATCAGCGTATTTCTAGACCGTCTTTTTCGGCTATTTAATTCCTCTATTTTATCAAAAATCGTTAATTTCGCACTTCGATAAGAATTAACGAAATCATGAGATTCACTGAATATAAAGGACTTGACCTGCCAAAGGTTGCTGAAGGCATCGGTAACTATTGGAAGGATAAAAGCATTTTTGATAAAAGTATCACTACTAGAGAAGGAAGCACACCATTTGTGTTTTTTGAAGGACCCCCTTCTGCAAATGGATTGCCAGGGGTGCACCATGTTTTGGCACGTGCCATTAAAGATATTTTTCCGCGTTACAAAACCATGAAAGGCTTTCAGGTGAAGCGTAAGGCAGGCTGGGATACTCATGGATTGCCAATAGAATTAGGTGTTGAAAAAGAATTGGGCATTACCAAAGAAGATATTGGAAAAACCATTTCAGTGGAAGATTATAATACAGCCTGCCGTAAGGCCGTGATGCGTTATACCGATGTGTGGAATGACCTTACAGAAAAAATGGGCTATTGGGTAGATATGGACAATCCGTACATTACCTACGAGCCAAAATATATGGAGAGTGTATGGTGGTTATTGAAGCAAATTTATGAAAAGGAACTCATTTATAAAGGCTACACCATCCAACCGTATTCTCCAAAGGCAGGTACCGGATTGAGTTCTCACGAGCTTAATCAGCCAGGGACCTATCAAGATGTGACGGACACCACTGTTGTGGCGCAGTTTAAAGCAAATGAAGCTTCACTTCCTCATTTTTTACAGAATGAAGGCACTATTTATTTTTTAGCTTGGACGACTACACCTTGGACTTTGCCAAGTAATACGGCTTTAACGGTAGGACCAAAAATCGACTATGTGTTGGTGGAAACTTACAATCAATACACCTTTGAACCTATTAATGTTGTTTTGGCAAAGCCATTGGTCAACAATCAATTTGACGGGAAGTTTAAAAGAGTTGAGACCAAAGCTGAATTGTTAGAATACACTTCTGGCGATAACCTGCCTGCCGGCAAGGCGGGAAAAATCCCATATTTTGTAGTCAAAGAATTTAAAGGAAAAGATTTAGTAGGCATCACTTATGAGCAATTATTGCCATATGCATTGCCAAATGACAATCCTGAAAATGCCTTTAGAGTAATTTCTGGAGATTTCGTAACTACTGAAGACGGTACCGGAATTGTGCATACAGCGCCTACTTTTGGTGCGGATGATGCTTTAGTCGCTAAACAAGCAAGCCCTGAAGTTCCGCCAATGTTGGTAAAGGACGAAAACGGAAACTTGGTGCCTCTTGTAGATTTGCAAGGCAGATTTAGAAAAGAAATAAAGGATGAGTTGTACGGATTTGCTGGAGAATACGTAAAATCTGAATATTTAAATGACGCCGAATTGGTTTCAGAATACGAAAAGCAGAAAGAGAGTTTAAAATCTGTTATTTCAAATCTGAAGGAATATTTGAGTGTTGATGAACGGTTAGCGCTGAAATTAAAAAATGAAAATAAAGCCTTTAAGGTTGAAAAATACAAACACAGTTACCCAAATTGTTGGCGTACTGATAAACCAATTTTATATTACCCATTAGATTCTTGGTTCATTAAAGTAACCGATGTAAAAGACCAAATGGTGGCACTGAATGACACCATCAATTGGAAACCAAAATCTACAGGCACCGGACGTTTCGGCAACTGGTTGGCTAATGCCAACGATTGGAATTTGTCGCGTTCACGTTATTGGGGAATTCCACTGCCAATTTGGAGAACTGAAGATGGTAAAGAGGAAATCTGTATTGGATCAGTTGAAGAATTGAAGGCTGAGATGCAAAAATCAGTAGAGCAAGGGCACATGTCTGCCGATATTTTTGCAGATTTTGAGGTTGGTAACAATTCAGAAGAGAACTACGCTAATATCGATTTACATAAAAATATAGTAGATAAAATCGTGTTGGTATCGCCATCAGGCAAGCCAATGAAGCGCGAAGCAGATTTAATTGATGTTTGGTTTGATTCTGGGTCTATGCCCTACGCACAGTGGCACTATCCATTTGAGAATAAGGAATTAATTGACGATCGTAAAGCTTATCCAGCTGATTTTATAGCAGAAGGTGTTGATCAGACGCGTGGATGGTTCTATACCTTGCATGCCATTTCAACCATGGTTTTTGATTCCGTGGCCTATAAAAACGTGGTGTCCAATGGGTTGGTGTTGGATAAAAACGGACAAAAAATGTCCAAGCGTTTAGGCAATGCAGTAGATCCATTTATTACCTTAGAAACTTATGGTGCTGATGCCACCCGTTGGTATATGATTGCCAATGCCAATCCTTGGGACAATCTAAAATTTGATCTTGAGGGGATTGAAGAAGTTAAACGTAAATTCTTCGGTACGTTATATAATACATATTCATTTTTTACGCTTTATACCAATTTAGATGGTTTCAACTATTCTGAACCTGAAATGCCTTTGGAGAAGCGTCCAGAAATAGACCGTTGGATTCTATCTGAATTACACACCTTAATCCAAAAAGTAGACGAATATTATGCTGACTATGAGCCAACAAAAGCGGCGCGTGTGATATCTGACTTTACGCAAGATTATTTGAGTAACTGGTATGTGCGTTTAAGCAGAAGACGTTTTTGGAAAGGCGATTATCAACAAGATAAGGTGTCCGCCTACCAAACCTTGTATACCTGTATGGTTACCATTGCAAAGTTAGGGGCACCAATTGCACCATTTTATATGGATAGGTTGTATTTAGACTTGAATGCAGTGACCAAAAAAGAAGCGTTTGAAAGTGTCCATTTAGCTAATTTTCCTGAGTATGAAGAACGTTTTGTAGACAAAGAGTTGGAACGTAAAATGGAGGCCGCACAAACCATTTCATCCTTGGTGCTGTCATTACGTGCAAAAGAGAAAATAAAAGTACGTCAGCCCCTTCAAAAAATTATGATTCCAATTTCTAGCGACACTCAGAAAAATGAAATTTTGGCGGTTGCAGATTTGATCAAATCTGAGGTCAATGTTAAGGCAATTGAGGTATTGGAAGATGCGTCAGATATTTTGGTAAAACAGATAAAACCTAACTTTAAAGTGCTCGGACCGCGGTTTGGAAAGGATATGAAGGCCGTTGCGCAAGCCATAGGTAGCTTTATAGCAAAAGATATTAATACTATTGAACAAAACGGCACTTTAGATATAGAAGTTAATGGAAAAAGTGTTACTTTGGAGCTCTCAGATGTAGAGATTACCTCACAAGATATAGAGGGCTGGCTAGTAGCAAGTTCAGGCGCTCTGACAGTTGCTTTGGACGTAACAATTACAGATGAATTGAAAAAAGAAGGTATTGCAAGAGAATTGGTTAACCGCATTCAAAATTTAAGAAAGGATTCGGGTTATGAGCTTACTGATAGGATTGTGGTGCACTTTCAAAAGGATGAACATATTATTAACGCAATAAACAAGAATTTAGAATACATAAAGACTGAGACCTTAACTGAAAAGTTGGACATTGTAGACAACTTGGAAAATGGTATAGAAGTTGCTTTTGATGATGTAAATACCAAATTGTTTATTCAAAAATTTTAGAACTATGGCTGATGATACCAACGTTAGATATTCTGACAAAGACTTGGCAGAATTTAAAGAGTTAATACAAGAAAAAATTCAAAAAGCGATTCATGATTTAGACCTTATTAAAAGTGCTTACATGAACGACTTAAATAATGGGACTGATGATACGTCTCCTACATTTAAGGCTTTTGAAGAAGGCAGTGAAACCATGAGTAAGGAAGCAAATTCACAATTGGCAATCCGTCAAGAGAAATTTATTCGAGACCTTAAAAACGCCCTAATACGTATAGAAAATAAAACCTATGGCGTGTGCAGAGTTACCGGTAAATTGATTGGGAAAGAGCGGTTAAAATTGGTGCCTCATGCTACTTTGAGTATTGAAGCTAAAAACATGCAGCAATAACTATCTTCTATTTATTGGGATTAATTTATTGAAGTTCATCTTTTGATGGATGCTGCGACTCATAAATTAAAGACGTCTTGCTTCTCGCAGGACGTTTTTGTTTTGTTAAGTTTTATAGGTTTATGTGTATTAAGTTCTATTTTTGCCCAAATTCAATCTTAAAGAATGTCCCTTAAAAAAGCTACGCTATTAATTATTGTCATTTTATTGATTGATCAGGTCAGTAAATTTTATATTAAAACTCAATTTGCTTTGCACCATAGAATTGAGGTATTTGAATGGTTTCAAATTTTGTTTGTTGAAAATGATGGTATGGCTTGGGGCACCAAACTCAGCGATATTTTCACTGGCATTTCAGATCGAACAGCGAAATTAGCCTTGACTATTTTCCGTATAGTTGCCGTTATAGGTATAGGCTATTGGTTGGTCAATTCAGTTCGAAAAAAGGGCCCTAATATTCTCATTATTGCTATAGCCTTGATTTTTGCTGGTGCATTAGGCAATATTATAGATTCGGTGTTTTATGGGGTGATTTTTGACGATAGTTACAGTCAGGTGGCTACGTTTTTACCTGAGGTTGGATATGATAGCATTTTTCATGGCAAGGTAGTAGATATGCTGCATTTTCCAATCTGGCAGGGGGTTTTACCAACTTGGATACCCTTTGTGGGAGGCGATTATTTTACATTTTTTGAACCCGTATTTAATGTGGCAGATATGGCTATTAGTACAGGAATTGGGATGTTGATTGTCTTTAATAAGAGCGCATTCCATCATGAGGAAATAGCAACGGGAGAGAAGGATGAGGGTAGTGAAAACACCATTTAATTGGTCGCCTTTAATTTAGGCAGATCTTCTAAAAATTTGTTCCAATTGACTAGCTCGGATTGGTTTTACCAAATAATCCTCAATGTTAGATAGAGATTTAGCCCGGTTTATATCGGCGGGAATTATCGAGGAACTCACGATGTAAAGGGTGATGAGTTTATTAAATTTATGTTCTATTTGAGTAAAATTCTCTATAAACTCCCAACCATCCATTATCGGCATATTGAGGTCAATGAAGATAATGTCTGGCACCTTAGCAGCACTTAAATCTTTTAAACTCTCTTCAAAATACTCAATGCTCTCTTTGCCATTTTTAAAAATTAATAAATTGTCGCACAACTTGCGTGTTTCAATTACTTTTTTGATGAGTTTTACGTAAATACCATCAATATCAATAATGCAGGCAAGGGGGGGATGTAGTTATCATACTTTTATTGTGAAGGTCGTGCCTTGTTGAATTTCACTTTCTACAAAAATCTCACCGTTTAAAGCTTCGATTTGATTTTTAGTAATAAATAATCCAATACCTTCTGAATCATCATTCTGATGGAATGTTTTATACATCTCAAATAACTTGTGGCCATGTTTTTTGAGATCAATACCCATTCCGTTATCACTTACTTCAAGAAAAGGCCTGTCATCTTTCATATACGTATGAATGGCAATGATAGGGGACCTGTCTTCCTGACCGTATTTTATGGCATTGGTAATAAAATTCAGTAAAATGCTATCTAAATATGCCGGAATATAATGAGTCCGGAAGACCAGCTTAAAGAGTCGCCGTTTATTTCCCAATATCCCACGTCAAAATTTTGGATGAGTCCACGAATGAGTTGTTCCTGATACATACTAAGTTGGTTGGTTGGTTAATTCAAATATAGGAATTTTTTGCAATTAATCGGATAAAACTGCGTTTAATCGATATTTTATTTAAAAATATAGGATTTTTGAGGTGTTACGCAGTAATCTAGAGCCACATCATTTTCAAATACGTCATCTATTTTGTCTTCAGGATCAAAAAGGGAAAGTCCTATTTTAATGGTTTCTGGCCTACATTCAGAGAGAAACGTGTCATAAAACCCCTTTCCGTAACCAACACGGTGACCTTGTTGGTCAAACGCCAATAAGGGCACAAATACCACGTCAATGTTTTGCGAGTCAATTACAATACCATCTACAGGTTCTGGAATGTTCCATGCATTTTTTTTTATCACCGTATTATCTAATAGAAGATAGTTGGTCATTTTAAAAGTTTTAAAATCACTTTTTGAAATGATAATATTCTTATCCTTACCTGAGAGAATATTTAAGATATATTCCGTGTTTATTTCTTTATGTTCAGCAATGCTTAAAAAAACATGATAGTAGGAGGCATTCCAAATTGGCAACTTTAACAATTGATTTGCAATCTCTAAACTCCCATTGTCAATCGCTTCTATTGAAAGCGCTTGTCGTTTAAGTTTGTAGAGAGTTCTTAAAGCTGCTTTGTTCATAGCTGTACTTATTTGCTTACCGTTTTGGTGACATGAAACAGTGCATCGCCTTGATAAACCAACGAAGCTTCGTTGACATTTATAACATAGCCTTCAATACTCGATTTGACTTCGTGGTAAACCTTGCCGTAAGGGTCTGTAATCTGTCCCAACACATCATCAATTGCTACTTTTGCATTAACTGCAACGGCCGTTTTGAACATGCCAGATTGTTTTGCCCGTATCCATTTGCTCTCTTCAATAAAGATGGTAGGAGATTTTGGTGGAGATGCTTTAATGCGATGGTGTAACATGTCATAATGCGCCAAAATACGTTTCACACCTTCTACACCAACCTTAGAAATATTATTATCTACAAAGAATGATTTGCCTCCTTCATACAATAAAATGGGTTTGCCCATTTGAAAACAGGCATTTCTGAAGGATTTTGTAATATGCTTAGAGTACAATACAAAAGGGGCTCCAAAAATACGTGCCAATTCATCCAGCTCAGGATGGTTTTTGGCAATCCTAATTTGGGCTGCATTAAATCGGCTAGCGCCACCGGTATGGAAATCGATAATCAAATCTACATCAGGTATTATCTCATGCATCAGCCTGTGCGCTACACGGCTTGCCAAGGATCCATTGGAACTTCCTGGAAATACCCTATTCAGGTCCCGACCGTCCGGAAAGGCGCGGCTGCTATTTAAAAACCCAAAAATATTTAAAATGGGCATACAAATAATGGTGCCACGTTTGGGTCTATTTATCCGTCTTGCAATTAATTGTCGCACGATATCAACCCCATTAATTTCATCGCCATGAATGCCGGCCGAAAATAAAATGGTAGGTCCAGGGGTTTTGGAACGTTCAATAATAATTGGGATTTCAATTTTTGTGGCAGTATGCAGCTTTGCAATGTTGAAATTGATTTCTCTAGATTCGCCCAGAGCTATGTTTTCTCCTAAAATTGTTATCGTATGATTATGGTCTTCCGGCATAATTGAATTTAAACATTACGTTCTATATATCTGATGATGCTTTTGGCGATATCCTTTTTAGTGGCCGCCTCAATACCTTCTAATCCAGGTGAGGAATTGACTTCCAAAATTAATGGGCCACGAGACGATTGTAACATGTCTACACCACAAACACCCAATCCGAGTGCTTTGGCAGCCTTTAAAGCAGCATTTTCTTCATCATCAGTAAGTTGAATAATTTCAGCACTTCCACCACGGTGTAAATTAGACCTGAATTCACCTTCTTTACCTTGACGCTTCATTGCGCCCACTATATTTCCGTCAACAATAAAAGCCCTGATATCTGCACCTTTAGCTTCTTTAATAAACTCTTGAATAATAACCCTTGCTTGCAACCCGTGAAAGGCTTCAATAACTGATTCTGCGGCATTATTGGTTTCTGCCAATACGACGCCCAAACCTTGCGTCCCTTCTAAAAGCTTAATGACCAAAGGGGCTCCACCTACTGAAGCAATCACCTCTGAGGCATCTTTAGTGTAATTTGAAAACACGGTTTTTGGCATGCCCAAGCCGGCACGAGAAAGCACTTGTAAACTTCTCAGTTTGTCACGAGATCTTACTAAAGCTTGCGACTCCACCACTGAAAATACCTTCATCATCTCAAACTGACGCACCACTGCCGTACCGTAAAACGTGACAGAAGAACCAATACGCGGAATAATGGCATCTACATTTTCTAATACACGCCCTTTATATAAAATGGCGGGATTCTTCTTTTCAATAATAATGTCACATTTTAAAGGATCTATAACTTCGCAGGTGTGTTTGCGTTGTCTTGCGGCTTCCACAAGACGTTGCGTGGAGTATAAATGAGGGTTTCTGGATAATACGATGATGTTCATTGAGCTTGATGGCTTTAATTTTTAGTGTATAAGTGTAAATGATATATAAAAGAGGGTAAAAAAACGCTTTATTTCTTTTTGTTGCTATAAGATACATTTTTTTGCGTGACATCAACAATAAATTTGTTGGTCAAAAATTTGCGTCCAATTAACACGGGGTACTTCATGTCTTCCCTAGTGCTTAAAGTTAGCGAGATGAGATATTTCTTGTCAAAGATCACCATGGTAGTCTTTACTTTATAGCGTTTTTGAACAATGCCATTACTGCTCTTAACTTTAGCAAAAGTATACTCCTTAAATCTAAATTCTTTTCCATTGTAGTGTGGATGGCCTTCATCATAAAACAAACAAATCAGTTCATTAGTGTCAGCATCAACTAAAACCTTGTGGCAATGCATGGATGAGGTGTACGCACCGGTATCTATTTTGATATCAATATCAAAAAGATCTAGGGTAGGAAAATCGGCTTTATCGATTCTGCCAATAACTTTTTTGGGCATGTTTGTACAGTATTGGCCCGCAAGGTACTAAAAAATCATTCTTTTATAATATTTTCTGAATGCAGCGCTTTTATTTTTATATGTTTCATAAATAGTTAGGTGATTCAACTGTGAAAAGCGACAAAAAACCACAGCTATAAATTATCGCGAATGTTGTCTTTGTTTTCTGGTTGTCGGCAGAGCGGTTAGTTCTTCGAGCGCAGCTGTCTAGATTTTTTTATATTACAATTCTTGAAATCGATGGGGTGGAAATGTTTTATAGTTATAGTATCTTTGAAGTATGAGTAAGCCTACTTTAGAAATTCAGTTACAAACCTTGCCGCATGAACCGGGAGTGTATCAATATTTTGATGCCAATGATAAGATTTTGTATGTGGGTAAAGCAAAAGATTTAAAGAAGCGGGTGAGTTCCTACTTTACCAAAAATCACGATTATGGCAAGACCAAAGTACTGGTCAAAAAAATTGTCACCATCAAACATATTGTGGTAGAAACGGAGACTGACGCATTGCTTCTCGAAAATAATCTGATTAAAAAATACCAGCCTCGGTATAATGTGTTGCTCAAAGATGACAAATCCTATCCATGGATTTGCATCAAAAAGGAACGTTTCCCAAGAGTATTTTCTACGCGGCGTGTGTTTAAGGATGGTTCGGAGTATTTCGGACCCTATACCAGCATGAAAACGGTAAAAACTTTATTAGATTTAATTAAAGGTTTGTATTTGCTGCGCACTTGTAATTATGATTTGGCTCAAGATAAAATAAATGCTGGCAAATTTAAAGTTTGTTTAGAATATCATTTGGGCAATTGTAAAGGACCTTGTGAAGGTTACCAATCTGAACAGGATTACCATGACAATATTGCCGCTATCCGAGAAATTTTAAAAGGAAATTTTAAAGATTCCCTTTCTCAATTTAAAAAACAAATGCGCGCGCATGCGGATGCAATGGAGTTTGAGCAGGCGCAACGCATTAAAGAAAAAATTGATATTCTCGAAAATTACCAGGCCAAGTCTACCGTTGTCAATCCTAAAATTAGCAATGTTGATGTATTTTCCATTGTGTCAGATGAAGGCTATGGTTATGTTAACTTCTTGCAACTATCTTACGGAGCCATCATCAGATCCCATACCTTGGAAATTAAAAAGAAGTTAGACGAATCTGATGAAGAATTGTTACAATTGGCCATTACGGAAATTCGGCAACGCTTTAATAGCACCAGTAGAGAGGTATATGTGCCTTTTGAAGTTGATTTAGGTGAAGATATTAAGGTCAGTACCCCTAAGTTAGGCGATAAAAAACGGATCTTAGACTTGTCTGAACGCAACGCGAAATACTACCGAATGGAGCGTTTTAAACAAGTAAAAATCATTGATCCAGACCGTCATGCCAATAGGATCATGGCGCAAATGAAGGTCGATTTGCGTCTCAGTGAAGAGCCCCGACATATTGAATGTTTTGATAACTCGAACATTCAAGGTACAAACCCGGTGGCGGCTTGTGTGGTGTTTAAAAACGGTAAGCCCAGTAAAAAGGATTACCGACATTTTAATATTAAAACGGTAGTAGGTGCTGATGATTTTGCCTCTATGGAAGAAGTGGTCTATAGACGGTATAAGCGTTTGCTGGAAGAAGAGCAGCCTTTACCACAACTCGTTATTATTGATGGAGGAAAGGGGCAGTTGTCGTCTGCTTTAAAAAGCTTGGACATGCTAAACCTGAGAGGGAAAATAGCCATTATCGGAATTGCGAAACGTTTGGAAGAATTATTTTATCCGGATGATCCAATTCCGTTATATTTAGATAAAAAAAGCGAAACTTTAAAAGTCATTCAGCAGCTGCGTAACGAAGCGCACCGTTTTGGCATTGAACACCACCGCAACCGCCGAAGCAAAGGAGCCCTAACTACCGAGCTGGAATTGATTCCGGGTATAGGAGAGCAATCTATTGTAGATTTAATGACCCATTTTAAAACCGTAAAACGAATCAGTAGCGCTACCTTTGAAGCGTTAGAACCTGTAATTGGCGCCTCAAGAGCAAGAAAAATTATTGAGTATTATAAAAAGTAAATCACACACCTGTTGTAAACCATTTAGGCTTGCAAACTATAGACACACATCTTGAAAACTAAATTTTACATCACCTTACTTTTTTTAGGCACTTGCTTTATCATGGGAGCCCAAGACAGTATCCCTGAACAACAAAAGGAGCCTAAAATAGGATTGGTTTTGAGTGGTGGTGGGGCCAAAGGCTTTGCACACATTGGTGTTTTAAAAGTGATTGACAGTTTAAATATTAAGGTAGATTACATTGCGGGCACAAGTATGGGGGCCATTATAGGGTCTTTATATGCGTCGGGCTATTCTGGTAAGCAATTGGATTCCATTTTTAAATCGGTCAATTTTGATGATGTTATTAGCGACTATTTGCCGCGCTCCGCTAAAACATTTTATGAACGTGATAATTCAGAACGCTACGCGGTAACCTTGCCATTTACAAATTTTAAATTGAATCTGCCTTCAGCATTGTCTAGAGGACAGAATGTTTTTAATCTACTTTCCAAATTAACCTTGCATGTTACGGACATTCCGGATTTTGAAAAATTACCAATTCCTTTTTTTTGTGTCGCAACAGATGTGGAAACCGGTAAAGCCATCATATTAGATCAGGGAAATCTGTCTCAAACCGTAACGGCCAGTGGCGCATTTCCGTCATTATTTCAGCCTGTAATAATTAATGATCAGGTGCTTATAGACGGAGGTGTCATTAACAATTATCCTATTGAAGAGCTTAAAGCTAAAGGGATGGACATCATCATTGGCGTGGATGTACAAGATGGGTTGGCAAGCCGAGAAGACCTGAAGTCGGCACCTTCTATTTTGCTTCAAATCAATAACTATCGCACCATTAGCGATATGGTAAAAAAGTCTGAAGAAACAGATATCTACATCAAGCCTGATATAACAAATTATACCGTGGTATCCTTCAGTGAAGGTAAAAAGATCATTAAGAGTGGCGTGGATGCCGCCCAATTGAAATTGGAAGCTTTAAATAAACTCCCGAAATACAAAACAAAGAGGGAGGTTGAAGTAGATCTTGTTTCAATAGATAGCATTGCAATTAGAGAGGTTAAAATTCATGGTAATAATCGATATACGCGGGCTTATATTTTAGGTAAGTTGAAACTAATTGAAGATACAAAAGTAAGTTATGAAGATTTTAACGAAGGGGTAAATAATTTGGTGGCTACCAATAACTTTACCACGTTTTATTATGAATTTGAAAAAACAAATACTCCTAATGTTTACAATTTATCGGCTACTGTTGAAGAAAGCAAAACCACTAATTTTATAAAATTTGGACTCCATTATGACGACCTCTATAAAAGTGGAGCCTTGCTGAACTTAACAAAAAAAAGAGCCCTGTTGGATGACGATGTGGTGTCTTTAGACCTCATTTTGGGAGATCAGGTGCGTTATAATTTTGAATATTATATTGATAAGGGCTTTTATTGGAGTGTGGGTGTCCGTTCACGATTTAACCAATTTAATAGAAATGTCAATGCCAAACTATTTCTGAATGATTATGAGCAATCATTAGTAGGCTTAAATAAGATTGATATTGAATTGGAAGACCAAACCAATCAGCTATATGTTCAAACATTATTTAGAAAGGATTTTGCGCTAAGCCTTGGTGGTGAGCATAAACGCTTAAAAATAAAATCTGAAACTGTCGTTTCTAATGGACAGGATAAAGAACGGTTTTTTGAAAACACCGATTATTTATCTGTTTTTGGCACATTACGATTAGATCGTTATGACCACAAATACTATCCTAAAAATGGAGTGTATTTTAGTGGTGATTTTCATCTTTATTTTCATGCCTCTCATTTTAACACGGATTTTGATAAGTTCTCTATTGCCAAGGCAGATATAGGGTATGCATTTGGGATTTCTGATAAATTATCGGCTAATATCTTTACTCAGGGCGGATTTAAAATTGGCGATACAAATACCCAATCGCTCGATTTTGCGTTGGGGGGGTACGGAAATAACTTTATCAACAATTTCATTTCTTTTTATGGATATGACTACGTGGCACTTACCGGAGATAGTTTTGTAAAAGGGAAGTTGAGTCTGGATTATGAGATCTTCAAAAAAAACCATATTACTTTAGCTGCCAACTATGCCAATATAGGCTATGGTCTTTTTGAGTCTGGAATGTGGTTCTCATCTCCTAATTATTCTGGGTATGCTATAGGTTACGGAATAGAAACCTTTTTGGGGCCTATAGAAGCAAAATACACGTATTCTCCGGAGCTTGGCAATAGTATATGGTTGTTTAATTTGGGGTTCTGGTTTTAGAATTTGAGTAAGCACTTCGACTGCGCTCAGTGTGACAACAGGTGGTTTTTGGTTTTAACACACTTCGACTGCGCTCAGTGTGACAGTGTAAGGTTGGTAGTTTGAAGCACTTCGACTGCGCTCAGTGTGACAGGTTGTTGATTGGTCCTTAAATGCACTTCGACTGCGCTCAGTGTGACAAACTTTAAGTTTCTTTAAAGCTTATAAGCCACTTTGAACATTACAATTCTTGGAAGTATAAACGTTTTGCTATCACTAATCAAAAAACTGTTAAAGGCGTTCTGTTGTTTGAACCTTGTATCGAACAAATTAGTGGCATTAATTTCAAAGCCCCAAGGACTATCTTCCAATTGATAAAATAACGAAGCATTTGCCGTGTCAAAAGTGTTTTTGGTGTTGTTACTTTTATTATGGTAACTGTCAAAAGCATAATCAGCTTTAAATACAAAATTATTAAAGTCGTATTGAAGGTTGACAAAAAGATTGTCGTTTTCAAAATTGCTGATGATGTTGTATGATCGGTACGTAGTGTAATCTTTTTTATAACCAACTTCTATATTTGGATAAGATTTAAAAAAGGTCTCAGCACTTATGGTTGAAGAAACAGATTTTGAACTATTAAGACGTGTGTCGTCATTTAAAATTTGATAAAAGTCGTTGTACCTGAAGTTACTTCGCAGTTTGTAGCGAATCTTGTTAATTTTTTTTGAAATCTGTCCACTTAGGTTCCAGTTATGTTCCGGTTGATCAAACATGATGAGCGTATTGAATTGTTCAATCCCTTGCAATTGGGTCACACTTTTAAAATGGGTCACCTTTTTATTAAAGCTTGTATTCAGGTTGAGGTTCAAATTCTTAAAAAGGCTAAACTTAAAATAACTCAAATTAACGCTGTGGTACAATTGATTCTCTAACCTGGTGTTTCCTTTATACACACTATTAAAATTGTTCAAAATAAAATTATTGGCAAGTTGATCTATCCCTGGAAAACGGGCGTTTAAACTGTATTTAAAATTAATTTTCTCACTGTTATTGAATTCTATTTTGGTGGTGAATTGGGGGAGCAGTAATGCTTTGGTGTTACTGAAGCGCTCGTCAAACTGTTTGGTGTTCCAATTGTAAAAATGGGCGTAGAGCATTGGTTTAAAGGTGGCGATGCCAATTTGAAATTTGTACTCCAATCCTACAAATGTGTTTACAAATTGATAGCTAAAATCATTCCCAAAACCAGCCGACTTAAAATTGTTGTTGGTGCCATCACTTAACAATTGTTCATCTGTATTATAAAAATTGTTGAAAGCCGCATTGATGCCAACGCTCGTATAAAGGTGGTTGAAATTATTGAGCACCCAATAGTCTTTAGTAATGGCGTTTACAGTATGTGCGCGACTTCGTTTGGTTTGTAAAATAGTATAAAGATCATCATCTTCCAGCGGAATCAAGTCTTGTAGAATTTTTTGGTTGGTAAACCATTCCGTTAAGGGTTTGTCATTTTGAAAGTTGTAGGTAGCTTCCAACGTTAATGTATGGTCTTTTGAAAGTTTACGGCTATACGTAAGGTTCTGTTTTAGGTTGATAGCCTTGATATCTGTATGTGTTGCTATAGTGTTGTTTTGAATAGGATTGATGGTGCTTATCAATCCTTGGCTTTCATTATTGGTCACCTTTATAAAACTATTGTAGGCAAGATCTTCTTCAGCACTTGGGTTATATTTAAGGGTGATTTTACCAATGGTAAAAAAGTTATTGAATTTGTTTGCGGTGTTTCTGTCTTCAACATACGGTTCACTAGTATTTAAATACTCATTTACAGTAGCGCTTTCGGTATCTGTTTTACTGTTTGAACTGATGACGTAGCCACTAATATCCGTAACATTAGTAACGGACTGCCGTATATTTAAAGCAGCAAATTGATTGGTATTTGCGGTATAATCCTGATTGTTGAGGTAGTTTGCAAAGTCACTATTAAATAAATCAAAGTAACTACCAGCATCATTTAAGAGTTTGCCAAAACCACCTTCAAATTCTAAATAATCTCGAAAACTAAAACTCTTAATACCTTGGTTGTTGAGGTCGCCAATAAAATTGACATTGGTTTTAGGGCTGTAATAAAATAGGTTGGGGTGGATCAAATAACGGTCTTTTATACCCGCACCGGCTTCAACATCACCAAAGGTAAACTTTTTCTTGTCTTCCTTTAGCTTGATGTTCATGGCCATATCCTCACTATCCTGTAACCCTTTTAACATGGCCACCTCGTTATAGTTGTCCAAAATTTCAACTTTGTCCACCGCATCCGCAGGAATGTTATTAACCGCTAATTTGCTATCGCCCGTAAAAAAAGTTTTGTTTTCCACTAATACCTTGGTTACCTTTTTGCCTTGCACGGTAACATTGCCCGCTCTATCCACTTCTACTCCTGGTAATTTTTTAAGGGCATCCCGTAGTTTGCGTTCTTCACCAGTAACAAATTTACTAACATCGTAAGTTATGGTGTCTTTTTTGATCACAATTGGAGGGGTGTAGTTAATGGTAACTTCGTTTAATTGGTTTGGATTTTCTTTGAGTGTAAAGTTTTGGATGAGGTCTTCCTCTGTGGTGGTTAAAACTTGGGTATGTGGTGTAAAGCCCAGAAAACTAACCGTTACGTTATAGGTTTGGTTCTTGGAAAGCCCAAGTTTGTAACTGCCATTTTCTTCTGTAATCGCAAATTTGACAGCCTCGTTATCGTTTTCTGGGATGGCTAAAATGTTGGCGTAGGCTAAAGGGTTTTGTAGGGTATCTGTGACTTTGCCTGAAACAATAATTTTTTGGGCGCAAACTGGAAATATTACTATAAATATAAAAAAGAGTGGAAGTAGCAGTTTTAAATGTTTCAATAGTAAACTTATTTATGGTCTGTTTTCATTACCTATTTTTTTTCCAATGTTCAAAAATTCATGATAAGATACTTCATGTCCTCTTGAGGGTTTTTCAATTTTGATTTTTATATTGGTGTTTAATGCAATATTACTGGCGTAGAAAATTTGATTTCCTTCTTGTAGTTCCAATATCAATCCAGGTAAGCCATGATAGCCTTTAGGTCCAAAATTTGTGGCTATTTCAGGTGTGTACCACGCTATAACTTCTTTTTTAAAGACCCCTTTATCATTTGTAACAATTTTAACCGTTTTTGCTTTGTAACAAAGGTAACCACTTATTTTTGCTGATTCTTTAGTTAGTTCCCATTTAAATGTCTCATTTGGAAAGATAAAAAATTCTCCATATGCTTGCGCCTGACAAATATTTTTTTCTTTTAAAGTATCTGCATAATAAACATAAATGCCACCAAAATAAAGTTGAGCTATTTTTTTAGAAATATCTTCAGTATCAAGTTCTTCTTTTAATTTGTAAATTGATTTGTTTGAATTGAATAATAACTCAAATTGAATATCATTTTTATCAATTGATTTTTCGATTAGATTAAGGCTCTTGTTTTTATCACTAGGTTTTAAGTTGTCGTCAATTTTCATTGCGCTATACAAAATCTTATTAATGGGTTCTTTATCAATAGGCTCTGATGAAGAAGAAATTGACAGGAAAATAATTGAAAGTATGAGCAGTTTTATCATAACAAGTTTTTTTAAAAGAGACTGAAATAAATTCAGCCTCTTTCTATAGGTTAATTGGCATTTTCACAAGCTTCTAATGCTTGACCTGATATTTCATACGCAGTGGCATGATCTACACCAGCATCTTGTAGCATACCATGAATTTCTGTGGCCATAGCTTCACAATCTGAAACTTGCAGAGCATAAGTATTTAACGAACTAGACATAAATAACACAATAGCCATAAGGCCGAATATTTTATTTTTCATAATTTCTAAATTTTAAACCCACACATTTTTTAAATGCAGGTTGGTTATTAACTTGTTTTTTCTACAAAGTCTTAAAAATTACAAAGTCATGTTTTACAAAGTCAAAAATTACAAAGTCTTAAAAAAATAAACCAGCTGGTTTTTGGATCAATCCAATTTGTCTCAAATGGCTAAGAAGTGACTTTGTAATTACTCCAAAAACCATCATCAACCCTGTAAACATAAAAAAAAAAAAAAATGATAAATTCAAACTTTTCTTACATTTATTTAAAAGTCTAACCTACTCTAAGTATGGGTTATGTATTTTACGCCTTACAACATTTGTCATTGTTGAAAACTACGGGAAAACTGTAACGGCAATTATTTTTAAGAATTTTTCAATTGCCAATTAAAAATCGCTGTCGGTAAAAATTGGACCCACTGTGCTTTGCATCTTTTTTCTATATTTGTAGCATGACCACACTTTTCTGGACCGGTTTATTAGAGCATCTTCAATTCCTTATCAAAAGGAATCCAGAATAAGCGCGCATTATTGTATCTTTATAGAGTTTCATATCCTGCCGTAATCAACGGAGTCACAGGGTGATTGTTGATCATTAAACTCAAAAAAATGCCATTTTATCATAAACTCGGGAACATACCTCCCAAAAGACATACGCAATTCCGAAAACCGGATGGCAGCTTGTATTCTGAACAATTGTTTGGCACCATCGGTTTTGATGGCATGTACACCAATTCCTATCATGAGCAACGTCCAACCCAGGTTAAGGAAATCAGAAAGCAATACAGTGTAGCGCCCAAAATTGCCAAGGCCAATCACATTCAATCGTATCGCTTCCGCGGATTTGAAGTGAAGCCTGAAAACGATTATTTGGAAAGCCGTAAAACAGTGCTTACCAATTCAGACTGCAGCATCATTTTAGCAGCACCAAAACAGTCTACCACAGCTTATTTTTATAAAAATACCGATGCTGATGAATTGATTTTTATTCATAAAGGCAGTGGAAAACTACGCACACATCTGGGAAATCTCGATTTCAAATACGGCGATTATCTACTCGTGCCGAGAGGCATCATCTATAAAATGGATTTTGATACGGAAGATAACCGCTTGTTCATTGTCGAGTCTCGCCGCCCAATCTACACTCCAAAACGTTACCGTAACTGGTTTGGACAATTGTTGGAACATGCGCCGTATTGTGAACGCGACCTACGCCGTCCTCAAGAATTAGAAACCCACAATGAAACCGGCGACTTTCTCATAAAAGTCAAAAAGCAGAATGATATTTTTGAAATGATCTATGCGGCACATCCATTTGATGTGGTCGGGTATGATGGGTATAATTATCCGTATGCCTTTTCAATCCACGATTTTGAACCTATTACCGGTCGTATCCACCAGCCGCCACCTGTGCATCAAACTTTCGAAACCGATGCCTTTGTGGTCTGTAGTTTTGTACCGCGTTTGTATGATTACCATCCGTTGAGCATTCCAGCGCCTTACAACCACAGTAATATTGATAGTGATGAGGTGTTGTATTATGTGGACGGCGATTTCATGAGCCGTAATGATGTGGATGCTGGACATATTTCACTACATCCCGCTGGTATCCCGCACGGTCCGCATCCAGGAGCCGTAGAACGCAGTCTCGGGAAAACTAAAACTGATGAATTGGCCGTAATGGTCGATACGTTTAAACCGTTGCAGATTACGGAAGAAGCCTTGAAAATTGCGGATGAGGATTATTTTAGGTCGTGGGTTTGATAGTATTGAGTAGTTAGTATTGAGAATTAAGTACAAAGAACAAAGAACATAGAACATAGAACATAGAAAATAGAAAAGAGAGAAGAGAGAATAGAGAATAGAGAATAGAGAGAAGAGAGAAGAGAGAAGAGAGAGGATTTGCTTCAATTTAAATTTGATAGAAAACAGAATAAATGAAAGATTGAAAAGAAAGACTAGGATGTGAAAATTTTGACGATACAAAGTCTCTAATCTCTATTCTCTTCTCTCTTTTCAAAAAAAGAAAACAGAATAAATGAAAGATTGAAAAGAAAGACTAGGATGTGAAGATTTAGACAATACAAGTCTCTACTCCCTATTCTCTTCTCTCTTTTCTAAAAAAATAAAACATAAATAAAGAAAGACTAGAGTGCGAGAAATTAGAGAGTGTAAAAGTCTCTATTCTCTTCTCTCTTTTCGAAATAATTTAACACAAGAATTAGAATGCGAGAAATACGAGAATCAAAGTCTCTATTCTTTTTTTATATAAACAGAGATGCCAGGTAATGACAATAAAAATTCGACATAATTATAAAAATTTGAGGATATGGTCCCTGGGTTTAGATATTGTTAATGATGTTTTTGATGTTATTGGAGAGTTGCCAAGCGATGAAAAATTTGGATTAAAATCGCAGCTTAGTAGATGTTCAATATCAATACCGAGTAATATTGCAGAAGGCTCTTCAAGAACTGATAAATCATTTTCGCATTTCATTGATATCGCTCTAGGTTCTTCGTTCGAATTAGAAACGCAATTAATCATTGCCAGTAACAGGAATTATATAACGAAAGAAAAATTAAATCAGATACAAGAGAAAATAGCGGAATTTCAAAAAATGACGATGAGCTTTCAGAATAAGCTTTAGTAGGGGTGTTCTTCATTGTAAACGAAATTCTTCAATGGATATGAGAATAGAATAGAATAGAGAATAGAGAATAGAGAGAAGAGAGTGGATCTGCTTCAAATTGAATTTTATAGAAAACAGAATAAATGAAAAATTGAAAAGAAAGACTAGGATGTGAAAATTTTGACGATACAAAGTCTCTACTCTCTATTTTCTTCTCTCTTTTCTAAAAAATAAAACAGAATAAATGAAAAATTGAAAAGAAAGACTAGGATGTGAAAATTTTGACGATACAAAGTCTCTACTCTCTATTCTCTTCTCTCTTTTCAAAAAAAGAAAACAGAATAAATGAAAAATTTGAAAAGAAAGACTAGGATTTGAAAATTTTGACGATACAAAGTCTCTAATCTCTATTCTCTTCTCTCTTTTTTAAAAATAAAACATAGCAAAAGAAAAATTTGAAAAGAAAGACTAGGATGTGAAGATTTAGACAATACAAGTCTCTACTCTCTATTCTCTTCTCTCTATTCAAAAAAAAAAGATAAAAGAAAATAGAGTGATTAAACATCATCTAAATCATAACATAAAATCATAAATAATGAGTAAAGACATAAAATCCGTTGAATACGGGCTAGAGAAAATTTTTGAAGGGGCATCAGACTTTTTACCACTATTAGGTACAGATTACGTAGAGTTTTACGTGGGTAATGCTAAGCAAGCGGCTCACTTTTACAAAACTGCTTTCGGATTTCAGAGTTATGCCTATAAAGGTTTGGAAACGGGATCGAGAGATGAGGTGAGTTATGTGCTCAAACAGGATAAAATCCGATTGGTACTGACCACGCCTCTAAATAGCAAGTCACCAATAAACGACCATATCGTGAAACATGGTGATGGGGTTAAAGTGGTGGCATTATGGGTTGAAGATGCGCGTAGTGCGTATGAAGAAACCACCAAGCGTGGTGCAAAATCGTATATGGAACCAACCGTGGAGACGGATGAACATGGTGAAGTGGTAAGAGCCGGGATTTACACTTATGGCGAAACCGTCCACATGTTTGTAGAACGCAAAAATTATAATGGCACCTTTATGCCAGGATTTAAAGCATGGAAATCTGATTACAATCCGGAGCCTGTAGGCTTGAAATTTATTGACCATATGGTCGGTAACGTTGGTTGGGGAGAAATGAATACTTGGGTCAAATGGTATGAAGATGTGATGGGCTTTGTGAACTTCCTCTCTTTTGATGATAAGCAAATCCATACCGAATATTCGGCGTTGATGAGTAAGGTAATGAGCAACGGCAATGGCCGCATCAAATTCCCAATCAATGAACCAGCTGAAGGCAAAAAACGCTCCCAAATAGAAGAATATTTGGACTTTTACGAAGGCCCAGGGGTACAGCACATAGCAGTGGCAACAGATGATATCATTACCACAGTGGCCAAATTAAAATCGAGAGGGGTTGAATTTTTGTCCACACCTCCGGAAGAATATTATAGAGCCGTTCCTGGACGTCTGGAAGAGCACAGCCATGAATTGCGGGAAGATATTGAAACCCTAAAAAGCTTGGGCATCATGATTGATGCTGATGAGGAAGGCTACTTATTGCAAATCTTTACCAAACCTGTTGAAGATCGGCCAACTTTATTCTTTGAAATCATTCAGCGTATGGGTGCCAAAGGCTTTGGTGCAGGTAATTTTAAAGCACTTTTTGAGTCTATAGAAAGAGAGCAGGAATTGCGTGGTACACTGTAACTAAAACGCTAACAAATATTTAACGTATTGATAGGTTTAAAAACTCCGCATTAATTTGACGGAGTTTTTTTGTTTTAATACTTTTGGAACGCTAATTGTAATTATTGAGGAGACATGCGAAAACATCGCAGAAGAAGTTATATTTACAATTATTAAGAATTATGAAAAAATTTCAATTGATCATTGCGTTATTCTTTGTAGTCCTCAGCGCCTCAGCTCAAGTAAAACAAGAAAAATATGCCTTTCAAGAAGGGGAGTGGTTCAAATTTAAAATGAGCTATAGCGGCTTTTTGAAAGCAGGTAATGCTACTTTGGAAGTCAAAGAAGCCCGATTGAATGGAAAGGACGTCTATCACGTGGTTGGCAAAGGCTGGACTTCGGGAGCCATCAAATGGTTTTTTAAAGTAAAAGACCGCTATGAGTCTTATTTTGATAAACACACAGGTTTACCTTATAAGTTTATCCGGGATATTGATGAGGGTGGACATACCAAAGACCTTGAAGTTGAGTTTGACCATAAGGCTTCATTGGCACATGTTCATAATAAAAAGGAGAAAACCAGAGAATCATATACCATAGAACATAATGTTCAGGATATGGTTTCGGCATTCTACTATCTCAGAAACAATTATAACACAAATTCTATTAAAGAAGGTGAAGTAGTGAGTCTCAACATGTTTTTTGATGAGGAAAATTATAACTTCCGACTCAAATTTTTAGGTCGTGAAGAACTGAACACAACATTTGGTACCATAAAAACACTCAAATTTAGGCCATATGTCATGGCGGGCCGTGTATTTAAAGAAAAAGAGAGCTTGACACTATGGGTCAGTGCTGACGACAATAAAATTCCATTGCGCATTCAAGCTGATTTGGCTGTTGGTTCTTTAAGAGCCGATTTAGAAGCGTTTAAAGGTTTAAAACATTCATTTAAAGTACAATTCTAACCACTAATGTCCAATCCACAAGATTTTGATCCTATTTTAAAGGAACTACAGCAAAAATACGCTGCCATAAACCAAGATACCCATACGTATTTAGAAGGCTTACTCCACAGTAAGCCTATTACGTATTGGGACTATATCCAAACTGATGCGCTGTTGAATTTACAGGTGCAAAGAACAACACTTCCTGATGAGATGGTTTTTATTGGGTATCATCAAATAAATGAATTACTGTTCAAGATGATTCTTTGGGAAATTTCCCAAGTCTCAGAAAACGATGCCATAACAACTGAATTTTTTGAATCTAAATTAATGCGTATCAGTAGGTATTTTGATATGCTTACCACCTCCTTCAACATCATGAGAGAAGGGATGGATGTGGAGCAATATATGAAGTTCAGAAGCACTTTAACACCGGCTAGTGGTTTCCAAAGTGCTCAATACAGATTGATAGAATTTGCGTCTACAGAATTGATTAATTTGATAGACTATCGCTTCCGTAAAGACATTGATCGCAATACTTCCTACACTCATGCGTTTGAACATTTGTATTGGCAAGCAGCAGGAAAGGATTATCATACAGGAAACAAATCCATTTTACTGATCAATTTTGAAAAGCGTTATAAAGATGAGTTTTTAAGATTTATGGAAGCCCATAACACAAAAAATTTATGGACCAAGTTCAAAGAACTTCCTGAAGCTGATCAAAAGGATGAAGAATTGGTAAAGGCGATGCGTCATTATGATTATACCGTTAATGTAACATGGGTCATGGCCCATTATAATGCTGCTAAGCACTATATAGAAAGTGGTTCTGGAGACGGAGAGGCCACAGGAGGAAGCGATTGGAAAAAATATATGCATCCTAAATACCAAAGACGGATATTTTTTCCTCAACTTTGGAGCGAAAATGAATTAGAAAACTGGGGAACGGACCTTTAAAAAATCGGAGTAATTAATGTATCAAAAAAGTATAGTAGTAGCACTGTTGTTGGGCGTGATATTGTGGTCGTGTAAAGACGAGGAAACAGAGATTAATAAAGCACCTTTTCAAGCTTATATAGAGCCAGTAGAACTTAGGGAGTTTGGGTTTAACCTTAATGATTATGTGGTAAAAAAGGACACCATCCGGTCTGGAGATAGCTTTGGTGCCATACTACAACGTCATAATGTAGACTATTCAAAAATTTATGAGATTGCAGAAAGTGCCAAGAAATCTTATGACATCAGAAAATTGAGAGCAGGAAACCCTTATACCTTACTCTTAGCAAAGGATAGTTTGCAAACACCACAATGTTTTATTTACCAAGAAAATAATGTAGATTATGTGGTGATACATTTTGCAGATTCCATTGTGACCTATAAAGAGAAAAAGCCTGTAACCGTGGTGACTAAAGAAGCTTCGGGAGAAATTAACGGGAGTTTGTCAGTTACTATGGATGCCCAAGGTTTGCCACAAAGTTTGATTGGGGAAATGGCCGATATTTACGCCTGGACCATTAACTTCTGGAAACTTCAAAAAGGCGATAAATTTAAAATCATCTATAAGCAACGGTATATTGAAGATTCCATCTATGCGGGATTGGATGGGATTGATGCGGCGTATTTTCAACATAAGGGGGAAGATTTTTATGCCTTTAAGTTTGTAACTGATACCCTTACTAAAAAGGGAGATTTTTTTGATGAAAAGGCTAAAAGCTTAAAGCGTGCCTTTTTAAAAGCACCTGTAAATTTTGGCCGGATTTCGTCTCGTTACAACCTAAACAGACGTATTGCATATTATGGTTATGCTTTAAGACCTCATAAAGGTACCGACTTTGCGGCACCAATTGGGACCCCTATTTTGGCAACCGCCAACGGTACGGTTGTAGAATCTACACAACGGGGTGGTAACGGTAAATATGTAAAAATAAAGCACAGTGACACGTACAGTACACAGTATTTGCACATGCGTAACCAGGCGGTTAAGAAAGGTCAGTTTGTAAAACAAGGAGACGTTATTGGCTATGTAGGGATGACCGGGAATACCGGTGGCCCACATGTGTGTTACCGTTTTTGGAAAAACGGAAAGCAAGTGGATCCATTTAAGGAAAAACTACCAACTTCAGAGTCTATACCAAACCATCTCGTGGTTAAATATCAAGATTTTATAAAGCCGCTTAGAACCCAATTGGACAACATCCCTTATAAATATCAAAACGAAACGACGATAGAACAAGGATATTCCATCACAAAAAATTAATTTATGGCCTTACCTAAAATCAACCCTACCCAAACCAAAGCTTGGGTAAAACTTCAGGAGCATTACAAAAGTATCAAGGATGTGCATATGACCCAATGGTTTTCTGAAAATGAGCATCGTGCGTCAGAAATGACCATTAAATGGGAAGATTTTTATGTGGACTATTCTAAAAACAGAATGGATACCAAAACTCTGGCGTTGTTATTGGAGTTGGCTGAAGAAACGCAACTCAAGTTGGCTATAGACAAGCAATTTCAGGGTGATGTCATCAACGAAACTGAAGGCAGGGAAGTGTTGCACACGGCTTTAAGAAACCCTAAGTCGGCAAAAGTAATGGTAGAAGGGCAGGATATTATGCCTGAAATCCATGAAGTAAAAGCAAAAATCAAAGACTTCACGGCAAGTGTGGTTAATGGCACAAAAAAAGGCTACACCAATAAAGCCTTTACAGATGTTGTAAATATTGGCATTGGCGGATCAGATTTAGGCCCGGCAATGGTAGTAGATGCGCTGCAATACTATAAAAATCAACTGACCACCCATTTTGTGAGTAATGTAGATGGCGACCATGTTAATGAAGTGCTCAAAAAACTCAATCCTGAGACCACACTTTTCGTTATCGTTTCAAAAACGTTTACCACCCAGGAGACACTTTCTAATGCCAATACTATAAAAGAGTGGTTCTTAAAATCGGGCAAAGAATCTGATATTGCCAAGCATTTTGTGGCCGTGTCTACCAATATTGAAAATGTCAAAAGTTTTGGAATTGACGAAAACAACATTTTCCCAATGTGGAATTGGGTAGGCGGACGATTTTCCTTATGGAGTGCCGTGGGCTTATCTATAAGCCTAGCTGTGGGTTATTCCAATTTTGACGCTCTGTTGGCGGGCGCGCATGATATGGACGAACATTTTAAATCTGAAGACTTTGAATCCAATATCCCTGTCATACTCGCTTTAATAGGTGTTTGGTACACTAACTTTTTCGAATCTGAAAGTGAGGCCGTCATTGGGTATTCGCAATATTTAAACCAGTTTGCGACTTATCTGCAACAGGCCAATATGGAAAGTAATGGCAAAAGTGTGGATAGAAACGGGGAGATGGTAACCTACCAAACGGGGAATATTGTTTGGGGAGAACCCGGAACCAATTCGCAACACGCCTTTTTCCAATTGATCCATCAAGGCACAAAATTAATTCCTGCTGATTTTATAGGTTTTGCCAAATCGTTACATGGTAATGCTGATCATCAAGATAAGCTGATGTCCAATTTTATTGCGCAAACTGAAGCGCTCCTAAATGGTAAATCGGCAGAAGTTGTCAACAACGAATTTGAAAATCAAGGCGTTGACAATGCCGTAAAAGAGCAGCTTACACCTTTTAAAATCTTTGAAGGAAACAAGCCTACAAACACCATTTTAATCAATCAATTGACCCCCAAAAGTTTAGGTAAATTGATTGCGCTGTACGAGCACAAAATCTTCGTACAAGGCGTCATTTGGAACATTTACAGCTATGATCAGTTTGGAGTGGAACTTGGAAAGCAATTGGCCACTAAAATATTGAACGAATTGAATAGTAATGACAAAATTATCAATCATGACAATTCTACCTTGGATTTATTGTCATATTACAAGAATTTTAAGTAAATATTGTTAAAAACTTTTGTGTAGCTTCCATCTGAGAGCGAAGTTTTTAATGTTAAAATCTGTTAAATTCGTGCTGTTAAAAATTTCTTAACGTTTAAGTATTATAAAATCATAATAATGCTGTAATTTTGCGCGAAATTTAAAATCTAATTTTTAAACATTAAAAATGAAAAAATTAACTCAATTCTTAATGATGTCTGTTGCGATGTTATTTGCTACAGCAGCTTTTTCTCAAAGCACGGTAAGAGGAAAGATTATGGATGCGGATATGAACGCACCACTTCCAGGCGCCAATGTTGTTGAAAAAGGTACAACCAACGGAACTACTACCAACTTTGACGGGGAGTTTGTTTTAACTACACAGTCTAATTCTGGTAGTTTGGTAATTTCTTATGTAGGTTTTGGTTCTAAAACCATTACATTTTCAGGATCGCAAGATGTTGGCACCATCAACTTGCTAACAGACAATTCTCTTGATGAGGTTGTAATTGTTGGTTCTGGTCTTATCGATTTAGCTGATGATAGAAAAACACCTATCGCAGTGTCAACGATTAGAGCTTCTGAAATTCAAGCTAAAGTAGGAACAAATGATGTTACTGCTACTTTGGTAAACACACCTTCTGTATATGTTGCAGGACAAGCTAGTGGATTTGGAGATTCAAGAATCTCTGTTCGTGGTTTTGAGCAAGATAACACGGCATTCTTATTAAATGGGCAACCAATCAACGGAATGGAAGACGGTAAAATGTACTGGTCTAACTGGTCAGGTATGTCTGATATTGCTAGTGCAATTCAAATTCAACGTGGTTTAGGATCTTCTAAATTGGCAATTTCATCAGTAGGTGGAACAGTTAACTTTGTAACTAAAGCAACGGATAAAAGAGAAGGTGGATTTATTCAAGCAGGTGTTGCGAATAATAATTATGTAAAAACGACTGTTGGTTACAGCAGTGGTATGACTGAAACTGGTTGGGGTGTAAGCGCAATGTTGACACACTGGCAAGGTGATGGTTATAATAATGGAACCTTTGGTGAAGGTCAAAACTACTTCGTATCTGTAGGGTACAAAGCAAATGACAATCACAACTTCAACTTCTTGATTACAGGTGCACCACAACAACACGATCAGAACTTTTCAAAAAGTATTGAAACGTATTTGGAGCGTGGAAGAAAATTTAATGACAACTACGGTTTTTACAACGGTGAATACTTAACTGAAAGAACGAACTACTACCACAAACCGGTAGCTAACTTAAACTGGGATTGGGACATTAATGACAATTCTAGATTATCTTCTGTACTTTACGCTTCTTGGGGCCGTGGAGGTGGAACTGGTAACTACGGTAGAAGTAGTGGTAGAGTAAGAGATGCAGAAACAGGATTGATTGATTTTGATGCTATTGCTGCAAACAATGCTACAAAAGGTGAAGGTAGTTTTGGCAACAGTGCGTATTTATTACGTGCATCTGCAAACAACCATAACTGGTACGGTTTTGTTTCTAACTTTGAAACAGAACTTTCTGAAAACTTAACGTTAAACGCAGGTTTAGATTTAAGAACTTACTACGGAACACACTACAGACAAGTGGTTAACTTTATTGGTCTTGATAGCTGGAAAGAAGATGTGAATTTAAGAGGTGCTGATCACCAAAGAAATTCTGCTAACAATGTGATCAGAATTATTGATCAATCAAACTCTATCAACCCATGGAATGCAACATTCAACACTGCTGCTGAAGATCAAAGAATCAACTATGACTACAGTGAAAGAATTAACTACGGTGGAGCTTTTACACAAGTAGAATATGCTACAGATGCTTTTTCTGCATTCTTCCAAGGGTCAGTATCATCTCAAAACCATGAGCGTTATGACCGTTATGATTACGTAGCTCAATATAAAGATGCTGAAAAAGTAAACAATGTTGGTTACAACTTAAAAACTGGTGGTAGCTTCTTATTGAATGAAGATAATTCAATCTATGTAAACGCAGGTTACTATTCACGTCAACCATACCACGATAATATCTACTTAAACTTTACAAACCAAGTAAACCCATTAACTCAAAACGAGAAAATCTTAGGTTTAGAAGCTGGTTATGCCTTTAAAAGTGCTTATTTTACAGCCAACTTAAACGCTTACAGAACCTCTTGGAAAGACAGAGTTACAAGTTCATCTAGAGTATTGTCTAGAGATACTGAAATTGGTGGAACTACAATTCCTTCAGGAACTCAAGTATTTACAACTAACGAAGGTGTTGAGCAATTACACCAAGGTTTAGAATTGGATTTTGTTGCAAAACCAACTAGCAAATTGGATATTAAAGGATTCGCTTCTTTTGGTAACTGGGAATACGTTGGAGATGCTGTAACAACTACAAGAGATGATAACCGTGTGGTATTGGACATAGAGGCTGAAGATGTTGATGGTGGTAAAGTTGGAGACGCTGCACAATTTACTGTAGGTTTAGGTCTTGACTACGAAATCTTAGAGCGTTTCTCTATTGATGCTGACTACAGAATGTATGACAAATTATACTCTAATGTTGGTGCGGTTAAGGATAATGTTGAATTACCTTCTTATGATATCATGGATGCTGGAATCTCTTACAAAATGTTATTAGGTAAAGAGAAAACAAATTCTTTAAACCTAAGATTAAACGTGAACAACGTTTTTGGAGAAGTTTACTTATCTGAGTTAAGAACTGCATATGCTGCAGAAGCTGGTGATGATACTTACAAAGGTATCAATGTAAGAAACCAAGGGTATTTTGGATACTTAAGAACTTGGAACTTTAGCTTACGTTACAATTTCTAAGCAACAGTTTTAAAATAATTGGCAATTACCATTGCTAACTAGTACGAAAACGTCCATCATCATGATGGACGTTTTTTTTATGGATACGTGTTAGGTTTGACAAATTAAAGAAAGTTAAGATATAACGAAATACCGGCTACTAAATGATTTAAACACTATTTTAGAGCCGTTCTTACTCAAAGCTAACAACTATAAGTAAAATCTTTTACTAATAGCTTTTGACCCCTTCTATGCGGTTTTCTACTAATCGCTTAAACTTAAACGGGAATATTCAAAATGCACCTCACTTCACAAGCTCGGATATCATTTATTGGGTGTAGGTGTGAATGTTGTAATTGGGCTAAATATGGTCACTTCTAGGACGTCTTAAGTCAGATTAACCTTTGCAAGAGTTGTTGTGCATTGCTGATACAATTTAACCTAAAAAGTCTTTAAAAACAATTTGGTAGCTGTTGGTAGTTTGGAGAGGTCCCAACTGTTGACGATACGCGACATGGCCGTATAGAAAGTTCATTATTTTCAGCTCACCTAAAGATCAGTACCTTATAAAGGAAACAGCATAAAAAAACCACTACAACTATAAAAGCGTAGTGGTTTTAAAATGTATGAAAAACTCCAATGTTTTCTACTGGGCAGAAAACCGGAGAAATTTGATGTCTAACCTAAAGAAACACGTTTAAAGTCTGTAACCTTCACGTCGCCGTAAGATGCTACATACCCATCAACATTCATTTTCTCATCTTTGATAAAGGTTTGGTCCAACAAACATTTTTCTTGATCTAAAGTTGTGTTGTCAGAGATAAAACGCTCCATTTTACCAGGAAGGATTCTGTCCCAGATTTGTTCAGGTTTGCCTTCAGCTTTCAATTCAGCTTTCGCATCCTCTTCAGCTTTAGCCAATACTTCAGGAGTCAATTGAGACATAGAGATGTATTGTGGTACATTTTTAAGTGTTTTACCCAAACGTTCCAATTCTTCATTATCTTTTTCGATAACCGCAATTCTTGCTTCAGTTTCAGAAGCCACAAATTCAGGATCAAAATCTTTGTAAGATAATGTCGTAGCACCCATAGAAGCTACTTGCATAGCTACGTCTTTCGCTAAAGTTTCAACATTGTCAACTTTAGAAGAGAAACTTACTAAAGCAGCAATTTTATTGATATGAACGTAAGCACCAACATAAGGAGCTTCCAATCTTTCAAAAGCGTTTATTTCAATTTTCTCACCAATAACACCCGTTTGCTCAACCAATTTTTCAGCAACGGTCATGCCACCAAAATCAGCAGCCAAAAGCTCTTCTTTAGAGGTAGCGTTAATAGCAATGTCAGCAATATCATTAGCCAAAGCAATAAAAGAATCGTTTTTACCAACAAAGTCAGTCTCACATCCTACAACAATAGCAACACCAACAGTATTGTCATCATTCAATTTTGCAACAGCAGCACCTTCAGAAGATTCTCTGTCCGCTCTTTTTTCAGCAACTTTTTGGCCTTTTTTACGCAATATATCAATTGCTTTATCAAAATCACCTTCGGCCTCAACCAAAGCTTTTTTACAGTCCATCATTCCTGCGCCTGTACTTTGTCTTAGTTTGTTAACTTCTGCAGCTGTTATTTTTGTCATAATTTCTAAGTGTATTTATTAAAAAAAGTCGTTCAATTTATTTTCAACAAAGAAAAGAAACAAACGACTTTAAGATATTGTATAATTATTAATTATTCTTCTTCGTCAGCGACTACCTTTTTAGCAGCGGCTTTCTTTTCTGTTTTCTCTACTTTATCTTCTTTGCCTTCTTTATCAGATTTGTCAGATTTACGCTCAGACAAACCATCAGCGATAGCTGAAGTGACGATAGATAAAACTTTATCAATAGATTTTGAAGCATCATCATTTGCAGGAATCACGTAGTCTACTTGACGTGGATCAGAATTCGTATCCACCATTGCAAAGATTGGAATGTTTAACTTCTGGGCTTCTCTAATAGCAATGTGTTCACGTTTAATGTCCACTACAAATAAAGCACCTGGCAAACGTGTCATGTCAGAAATAGAACCTAAGTTTTTCTCCAACTTAGCTCTTAAACGGTCAACTTGTAAACGTTCTTTCTTAGACAGTGTTAAGAATGTACCATCTTTTTTCATTCTATCAATAGAGGCCATTTTCTTAACCGCTTTTCTGATAGTTACAAAGTTAGTCAACATTCCACCTGGCCATCTTTCAGTGATGTAAGGCATAGTTACAGCACCTGCTTTATCAGCAACGATGTCTTTAGCTTGTTTTTTTGTAGCTACAAATAAAATTTTCTTTCCTGAGGCTGCAATTTTCTTAAGGGCTTCTGAAGTTTCCTCAATTTTAGCTGCAGTTTTGTAAAGGTTGATGATATGGATACCGTTACGTTCCATATAAATGTAAGGAGCCATGTTTGGATCCCATTTTCTTGTCAAGTGACCAAAGTGTACACCTGCTTCAAGTAATTCTTTTACTTCTACTTTTTCCATTTTGTAATAGTTTACGTTCTGTTGAATTAGCAATGATAAAGTGGTTGCATTTTGCGCGCCTTTACCATTTAGATGCTAAACTAAACCCTCACACCGTAGTGTGATAGACAACATTAACTGGGTTAAATTTTTTGTTGGGTATGAACCAACGGATTTTTAAAGGTTTAATACACAAATTGATTGGGCTGATCTTGATGAGACCCCCAATCAAGTTGAGGATATTAACGCTTAGAGAATTGAAATTTCTTACGAGCTTTCTTCTGACCGAATTTCTTACGTTCAACCATTCTTGGGTCTCTAGTCAACAATCCTTCTGGTTTCAAAATGCCTCTGTTTTCTGCATCAACCTCACACATTGCGCGAGATAATGCCAAACGGATTGCTTCTGCCTGACCAGTAATACCACCTCCATATACATTTACTGTAATATCAAAGTTGCCATCATTGTTAGTCATGACTAAAGGTTGGTTTATTTTATACTGCAATGCTGCAGTAGGAAAATAGACCGCCATGTCTTTTTTATTAATTGTGATGTTCCCAGAACCTTGAGAAACATACGCACGAGCAACAGCCGTCTTTCTACGGCCAATTTTGTGAATTACTTCCATTACTTGAATTCGTTTAGATTAATTGTTTTTGGTTTTTGCGCAGCATGTGTGTGCTCAGAACCAACAACAACGTTTAGGTTGCGGAATAAATCTGCACCTAATTTGTTTTTAGGGAGCATCCCTTTTACTGATTTTTCTACTACTCTAGCCGGATCTTTTCCGAATAGCTCCATAGCAGTTAAACTTTTTTGACCACCTGGATACCCTGTGTGACGAATGTAAGTTTTATCGTTCCACTTGTTTCCTGATAAGTTGATTTTTTCAGAGTTGATAACAATAACGTTATCTCCGCAATCAACGTGTGGTGTGAAGTTAGGTTTGTGTTTGCCTCTTAAAAGTTTTGCAACTTTAGAAGCTAAACGACCTAGTGTTTGCCCTTCAGCGTCAACCAAAACCCACTGCTTATCTGCAGTAGCTTTGTTAGCTGAAATCGTTTTGTAGCTTAATGTATTCACACTAATTAATTTTTATAAGTCACGCCATAAGCGCAACAGGTTAAACATTCCTCTCTTAAAAAGAGTTTGCAAATTTACGATAATCTATGTGATTACCAAATACTATACGCCGAATTTTGTTGATAAAATTTGACGTGTTTGGCTTTGCCTTATTCGTGGGGTGTTTTTTAAGCTATTTTAAAATAAAGAAAGCGATTTAAATGCACCTAATGATTTATAAATGATTGGATTACTTTAGATGTGAATGAGAAGAATTTCAGGAAGCGTTGCATGGGGTACTCTCCACATAAAAGTTGTTTTTTTAATTGACTTATTAACATCTCAATCCTGTCAAAAAAGTGATGTTGTCAGACTAAAACTTATAGGGATGACAACCATTCATATTAATCAGAAACCTTTCCGCGCACTTTTTTTTAAAATTAAAATAGAGACTTGATAAATCAGAATAGCTACAATTGACTTCTTCACACAAAACACTTCCTAAAAAAAATCTTCAAGCCTCTCCTTTGTAATTTATCAAGCCAAAAGTTCGATTAGGTAGTGCTCACCCGCTCTAGGGTCTTAATCTTTCGGGTGCCCCAATAGAGTATGATTACAGAAGCACTAGCGCATAAAAACATAATTCCTGTCATGGGTAACGGTGTTTCGTTACTAAGCGTAGAGACCAGCGCCGTAATTATCGCACCTATTCCTAATTGTAGCGCGCCCATTAGCGCAGAAGCCGTGCCTGCACTCTTTTCAAAGGGCGCCAGCGACAGGGCTGAAGTATTTGGGAAGGCAAAACCTTGGGTACTCAAAAAGAGAAACACCAAAACGATCATGGAATACATTTCAATAAGCTGAAATATAGTGCCGAAAAATAACAGTGCCCCCGCCACGACTTGGCATAACAGGGTGACTTTTACAATTTGTTGACTTGTGTATTTTTTTAGCATATACGTGTTAACCTGACTGGCGGTTACCAAACCCATGGCAATAATCCCGAAAATCCATCCGTATTGTTTTTCGGAAACTCCGTAAAGTTCCATAAATACGTGAGGCGAACCCGCGATATAGGCATAGAGACCACTGGCGGCAAAAGATCCCGTGAGCGTGTAGGTATAAAATTGAGGTGTTTTAAATACGTTCCAAAACTTGGTTATGATCGGTTTTGGTTTTAAAGACATCGTTGTATCAGGTGGAGCTCCTAAAGGAAGCCAGAAATAAACGAGAAGAATATTAAGTGCCACGAGCACCGCCAAAATTATAAAAATGGAAGGCCAGCCCCAACGGGCTGTAGCGAAACCACCCAAAGTAGGGGCAATAATTGGCGAAACAGCAATCACCAACATTAGCAGACTGAATATTTTTGCGGTTTCAGTTACCGGAAAGAGGTCGCGGACCAAAGCTCGGGCAGCCACCATCCCGGCGCATCCCCCCAAGGCTTGTATAAATCGGGCGAGAATCAGGGAATCTACTGAAGTCACATAAACAATATAAACTGATGCAAGAAAATAAATAAACAACCCAACCAAGAGCGGTGTTCGTCTCCCAAATCGATCCAGCAAGGGTCCATAGATCATCTGTCCAAGGCTCACCCCAACAAAATAACTGGATAAAGAAAGTGCCACGCGTCCTGTAGTGGAGTTTAAATCGCGCGCTATCTCGGGGAATCCTGGTAAGTAGAGGTCAATCGAAAATGGTCCAAGGGCAGAGAGCAGTCCTAAAATGAGAATGATCAGATTTCGTTTTTTCTTTTGCATTTTGGTAATAACAGTTTGCAAAATTACGAAAGACGGAGTTGTAATAGGCCTGTATGAATAGATGATTTAGCTTAATCCATATGATCTACGGAAAACAGTTCAGAACATAGATGATACCTAATTTTGATAGGGCTAGTACACAGTACATAAAAAGAGAATCGCAAAGGTCAGAATGTGAGCGCTTTCAGTGCAGCTTAGTGATGCGGTATCAACAATTCCAGATTTATAAAAGTGCAAAAGGATTGGTGATTGCTAATGGGGGTTTGGCATCAAAACAAATAAGTGAAGTGGTTTTTACAGTATCTTTCTATAAAGTTATACATCTCATGAATACATTTACAACTTTTCAGAGAGAATATCTAAGACCGTCAAGAACCATAGAAACAATTCTTGTGTCGAAAGAAAATTTAAGTCAAGTGTACTTTATTTATAATTATGAAGGGAACTCTTTTAGAGTTTTTAAAAATCATTTGGATTTGATACTATTCTTTCAGGATAAGACGGAAGGTGATTTTGAGTTTGGGACGGAAGAGGCGTTGGATTGGTTTTTGGCTAAGGTGTACATTGCAGAATAACGGTATTTCTTTTACCAGGTCTTATTTGTCTTTTGAGCATTACCACTCCCGAGAAATATTATGAAGTATCAGATTTCTTTTTAAAATATACAATGTTTTAAGGATTACTTGCGCATTCCCCTTCGTGTAGGGCTTTCCGTTGCAATTTTTTTGTGCGGTTTCTGAGTGATGTCGTGAAGGGTATTGTATCGAAGGACGCTTATAAAGGATTTTCACTTCAATCTCTAAAGCAAAAGAAATACTCGATAAATGATACACATTGTAGGTTGACTGCAGCATACAATTAGTATAGTTTCGATCTATGATAAATAACTTTCTTTTAAAAGAATTTGGTGATAGAATTCGATACTTAAGAACTCAAGAAAATTTGAGTCAAGAACAACTATCATATAAAACAGGATTTCACAGAACTTATATAGGAATGATAGAAAGAGGTGAACGAAATATTTCACTTACTAATATGGCGATTTTTGCGAAAGTATTCAAATTAACTGTTGATGAACTCTTGAGGTTTGATAACGCAAAAGAATTACTCAAAAAGTATAAACTAAAAACTGAAGATTAAATCTTTCGTTATTGGGCATTATAAAACGACACTCAAAAAGAAAATATGAGCATTGAAAATATTAGAAAATTTATAGAAGAAAAAGCGGAACAATTCGGTGCTAAGGTTGACAACGAATTCAATAAACCGTATGTTGAAAGAAATAACACAGGACAAGAAGCTCTCAAAGATAATGGTGCATATTTTGGCTTTATTCATCCAGAAGAAGAAGCATCTGGACCATTTCACGACTTTTCCTTAACAATATTTCCAAATGATCAGGATAAACCTTGGCTAGTTTGCCTTGGAATTGGTTCCAGCGGATTTAAAAATGACTATGCGCTAGCAACATATCCAGGACTACGGCGATTGTTTTCAAACCTAACAAACGAAAAAGGCTTTTGTAAGTCTGATTTTTCTGATATAGAAACTAGTTTGCCAAAAGCAATTACCGGAGCAACAGACTTGCAGCACATTAAAAACACGATTAAAACTTACACCAAAGTTTTACCTACTTGCCAAATCGTTGATGACCCAGAAAGTGAAAAAGGAAAACAAATTATTGGTGCCTTTGTTGCAGGTTATGCAAAGCTACGAGAATGGGCAACTAATAAAGACCATCGAAAAGCAATTTCTGAAGCTTTAGAGCCTTTTCTTAAGAAAGAAGCTAATGATGAAATAGAAGAAGTAAAGAGCCTGTTAAAAGAGCGAAAATATATTGTCCTTCAAGGGCCTCCCGGAACTGGAAAGACAAGATCAGCAAAAAGTGTTGCAGACGAAATTGGTGCAAAGATATTTTTTACTCAGTTTCACGCAGAGACTAGTTTTTCCGATTTCATTTTCGGAATTAGACCTGACACTGCAAACGAAGAACTTCGATATAAGGAATATTTGGGAAGCTTTGCGGAAGCCTTAAAGTATGCTGTTGAGAATAGTAAAGAAGATGTAATTTTAATAATTGACGAAATAAATAGAGCCAACCTCTCCAATGTTTTAGGTCCAATTTTTTACTTATTCGAGCACAAAATGGAAGTCTCAAATGTTGAAATTGAAATTTCTCCTAATTTCAAGGTAAATAAACTGCCTAACAATTTCTTTGTAATTGCAACTATGAACACAGCCGATAGAAGTTTGGCTGTTGTAGATTTTGCACTAAGAAGACGTTTTGCTTGGTATAGTATGACTCCAAAAATTATTAATGGCTTAAGCAAAAGGCTAGAGAATGTCTACGTGAATGTAGTAACTGAGGAAGAGTTTTTCTTTAAAGAAGACTTTGCTGTAATCGAGGGGATTTTTAATTGGTATGCGTCGAGTACTGAATTAGACCTTCAGCCAGGTGAAGGATATTTCATTGCTAAAAATGAATTGGAAATGCTCAATAGAATCCGTTACGAAATATTCCCTTTGATTAAAGAATATTTACAAGAAGGGCTTTTACGGAATGCTAAAGAAGAGTTTAACAACTATTTCTCGACAAGAATAAATCTATCTCTTTTCGAATGACAAAATCATTAGATGTGTTTTGTGAAATACCGTGCTTAACTGAACGATCAAGACAGTTGGACGGAATTGTGTTACAAAAAAAATGGTTCAAATCGGCAGACAAGAGAGTTATTGGGCAATATCTGCAAAAATTTATTGATTACAATTCAGAGCAATTTAAATTCTTGGGAGTTCGGCCTTATATAATTGGCTCAGACCAAAGTACTGCATTAACATTTCATTCATCAGGCTTTATTGGCTCAATTCCACTTAGAGCCTCTGATACCGGAAAGCAAATCGGTGATTTTGTAGTAATGCCCAGATTTACAGGGCGTGATAGATTTGAGGACTATATCGAAATTTTAAACCTACTCGGAACAGAAATCAGCCCTGAGGTTATAGATAGTTTACCACTAGCGTCAGGGAAAAACTTTAGACCGCCATTATATTTAGAAGCTGTGAAATTCATTGCCTCTCTTGAAAAACTGACGATGAGACATTGGCGTAAGTTTGACAACGTTGAAAAAACTTCTAATCAACCTACTGGACAAATAAACTGGACTAAATACATTAATTCGGAATACAAAGTTGAAAACCGTTTAAAGTTTCCTGCTAGAACCAATGTATTGAGCGAGTTTCATAGCGAATATTCTGAAATTAGAAACGTGTTTGATATTTGTAAAAATGAACTCCTCTCAGCTAATACACCACAAAGAATAAAAAACACATTACGAAATAAGTTGAACTTTCTTGAAGAGCGGTTGTATAATCATAAGCCAAAAGCAACCAATGAAATGGTCATTCGGTTTTCAGACAGCCCAACAGTAAAAGCTTGTAAAGAACAAGCAAATAAAATTCTCAACTTTAATCTTGTTGACAGTACGGCTTGGCGTGTTGACTTTTCAGATGTATTCGAAAAATTTATTCAACATATATTTAAAGAAACAGCAAAGGAAACAGGTGGGCAACTTTATTCGAATTTTAAATTCCGCAGTAAGACTTCAAAGCATTACTCTTGGGAACTAAAACATATTGAACCTGACGCTATTTTTCAGAAAGAAAATTTAATGGTCTTTATTGACGCAAAGTACAAATCAAATCTTTATAATAAATTTGACCAAAGTGAAGTGCTTAAAGAATATCATAGGCACGACTTACACCAGATAATGGCGTATTCCTCATTTAGTAAATCGGATTTCAAATATGGCTTTCTTTGTTACCCATCAGACCAAATAGAAATTAAAAGTATTGAATATAAAAACGGGATAAACAAAGTGACAAATACGATTTTGATTTTGGGCGTACCCTTGAAAAAGGACGCTATAACGGAAACTAAACGACTTTTGACGAATGAACTTAACGAAATTGAGAGAAGAATTTCCGCCAAATAACGCTTGGTATAATTAATTGCCTGAAAATGGTGTAATGGGGAATTGAAGCCTTGGTAATATATAGATGTAGTTTGACAGGAGATTATTTCGGAATTACCATCTAATTATAGCTGCAATCGATAGATTGTATTTAGCGTTATTTTAATAAACTGAATTTGAAAAATATTTCATTCAAAAAAACTTGACAAAATACTTTTGATTAAATAAAACCCTCGAAAAGTATTTAATTTAAAATTCGAAATGTTTTTTTCTAGCAATTGAACATGGGTATGATTCTGGAAAATTTCTTGGTGATAGATTAATTAATGACTCATGTTTAATTTTCTAAATATGACACAGTACATTGAAGAAATTTTCATTTGTGACATTATTCAAAAAAGAATTTATCCTTATCAAGCTCTTTTATTTTATTAGATACTAGTTGCGTTACTAGCTCCTCATAGATGCCTTGATTCATAGTTCAGTAAATTCTTGTAAAATAGGTAAATCAGCCTCCGCCCAATCCAAATTACACAACTCTTCTTTTTCTACTAAAACATAATCAGCATGTTCCTTCAATTTTAAATCCCCAGACACATAATCAACCACAAAAGGAATCAATTCTATTTTAAAATCAGGATAGGTATGAATAACTGGCGTTAGGCGTTCTTTTGCCTCAATGTGTATGTTTAATTCTTCAAGGACTTCGCGTGTTACACAATCCACTTCACTTTCACCTGGTTCAATCTTGCCACCAGCAAATTCCCATTTTAAAGGAAGTTTCATGTGTTCACTTCTTTGAACCGCAAGGATTTTATCGCCAAATTGAATGAGTGCACAAGTCACCTGAATAGTTTTCAATACACTGTTTAATTTAAAAATTACGCCATGTCTAATCTTAAAGAATCAAGTCTCTATGCTTTCCCGATAACTATCGGGACTAAATGCGCAGCGGTCTTAATGCTAACTCCTAATGCGCTTCCAACCAATCTGCTCCAACACCTAAATCGACATCTAATGGCACGGTTAAGGTATGTGCGCTTTCCATCTCTGTTTTTACCATGGTTTTGATGGCTTCCAATTCTGGTTTATAGACATCAAACACCAACTCATCATGTACCTGAAGGAGCATTTTCGTTTTAA
Organism: Gelidibacter sediminis; assembly: GCF_004364975.1. Classification (GTDB taxonomy): domain Bacteria; phylum Bacteroidota; class Bacteroidia; order Flavobacteriales; family Flavobacteriaceae; genus Gelidibacter; species Gelidibacter sediminis. The sequence continues at coordinate 1,327,967 of NZ_SOBW01000007.1, forward strand.
ACTGTCCCTCTTGTAGTTTCTTGTGAATATTGATCATCGCTACTTTAATAATATCCGCAGCACTTCCTTGAATTGGCGCGTTTACGGCATTACGTTCCGCAGCGCCTCTCACCACGGCATTTCGGGAGTTGATGTCTTTTAAATAACGACGACGCCCTAAAACCGTTTGCACATAGCCATGGTCTCTGGCAAAATCAATTTGCTCACCAATATAGCGGCGTAGTTTTGGGTAGGTTTCGTAATAGGTGTCAATAAGGTCTTTGGCTTCGCTTCGCGATAAATCGGTTTGATTGCTCAATCCAAATGCCGAAACTCCATAAATGATTCCGAAATTGACCGTTTTAGCGTTGCTACGTTGCTCGCGGGTAACGTCTTCCAGCGGCACACCAAATACTTTTGATGCGGTAGACGCGTGAATGTCTTCGCCATTTTTAAACGCGTTGATCATCGTTTCTTCCTCACTTAAGGCTGCAATAATGCGCAATTCAATTTGAGAATAATCGGCCGCCAAAAGGATGTAATTCTCATCTCTTGGTATAAAGGCTTTCCGCACCTGGCGTCCCCGCTCCGTGCGGATGGGAATGTTTTGAAGGTTCGGGTTATTGCTGCTCAAACGTCCGGTAGCGGCTACGGTTTGCATATAATCGGTATGCACACGACCGGTTGTGGGCTCTACTTGATTGGGTAGCGCATCTACATAGGTGCTTTTCAGTTTTGCCAAGCCCCGGTAGTCTAAAATATGCTGAATAATATCATGGTCTTTGGCCAAATAAGATAAAATTTCTTCGCCCGTGGCGTATTGCCCCGTTTTGGTTTTTTTAGGCTTGTCTACCAATTTAAGCTTGTCAAATAGAATATCGCCCAACTGTTTCGGGGAGGCGATGTTAAACTCTTCGCCTGCTTCCGCAAAAATTTGGGTCTGTAAACTGTTGATGTCTTGGTCCAATTTTTCGGATAAAGAATTTAAAAAGTCTTTATCCAAATTGATGCCTTCCAGTTCCATATCGGCAAGCACGCGCAAGAGGGGAATTTCAATCTCATCAAATAATTTTTGGGTGTTGGCTTCACCCAGTTCCTTTTCAAAATGCTCCTTGAGCTGCAGGGTGATGTCCGCATCTTCTACGGCATATTCTGTTTGTTGCGCTAAAGGCACATCGCGCATCGATTTTTGGTTCTTGCCTTTTTTGCCAATCAGCGACTCTATAGAAATCGGCGTATAGTTCAAATAGGTTTCCGCCAAAACATCCATATTATGACGCATGTCCGGATTGATCAGGTAATGGGCTAACATCGTATCAAACAATTTGCCTTTTACTTGAATGTTGTATTTGTGGAGGACTTTAATGTCGTATTTCAAATTCTGACCCACTTTTTCGATGCTTTCCGTCTCAAAAAATGGTCGCAATTGTTCAATTAATTCCTGGGCTTCAGCTTGATCTTCTGGGAACGGCAGGTAAAAACCTTTCCCTACTTCCCACGAAAATGCAATGCCCACCAACTCGGCCGTAATCGGGTCGAGCCTTGTGGTTTCAGTATCAAAACACACGCTGGTTTGTTTCATCAAATTTTGAATAAACAACTTGGTGCCCATCCCCGGCGCCACACTTTGGTAAAAGTGAGCCGCTGAGGCTGACGTATGCCGTGTAAAAGCGTCTGTGGTAGGGGCTTGGCTATCAGCATCGCCCCCGAATAATGAGAACTGACCAACGCCTGCCGCTGCTGATGTTGTTGCAGTTGGTGCAGCTGGTGTTTTGTTGTTTTCCGTGCCCCCGTTATTAGCGCCTGGCGCAAATGTTTTTAGGAAATTATCGGTTAAACGTCTAAACTCCAATTCCTGAAAAATGGCAGTCACGGCTTCCACATCGGGCTCGGACATTTCAAAATCAGTTTCACAAAATGATACTGGTACGTCCAACATGATGGTGGCTAAAGTTTTGGAGAGTAGGCCCAATTCTTTATTGGCTTCAATATTTTCTTTCATCTTTCCTTTCAGCTCGTGTGTATTGGCCAAAAGATTTTCCATGCTGCCGTATTGCTTGATGAACTTTTTTGCAGTTTTTTCGCCTACCCCTGGTAACCCGGGAATGTTATCGGAAGAATCGCCCATCATGCCCAAAAAGTCTATGACTTGTTCCGGGCGTTCTACCTCAAATTTTTTCTTTACTTCTTCAATGCCCCACGTTTCATAGCCTCCACCAAATGATTTTGGACGGTACATCAGTATGTTTTCGGTTACCAATTGGGCAAAATCCTTATCGGGTGTTACCATATAGGTTTTGTACCCTTGTGCTTCTGCCTGACGGGATAGAGTGCCTATAACATCATCAGCCTCAAATCCTTCCTTCACCATAATAGGGATGTGCATGGCTTCCAATATTCGGCAAATATGTGGGATGGCCGTGCGGATGCCTTCTGGGGTTTCATCGCGATTGGCTTTATAGGCTTCGTACATTTCTACCCTGTCAGTACTGCCACCTTTGTCAAAACAAACAGCCAAATGGTCTGGGCGTTCTCTCTTAATCACATCTAATAGGGAGTTCATAAACCCCATTATGGCTGAGGTGTCCTCACCTTTTGAATTGATTCTCGGGTTTTTGATAAAGGCGTAGTAGCCTCTAAATATTAAGGCGTAAGCATCAACTAAAAAAAGGCGCTTTTGTTCTGGCTTCATAAAATTGGATTGAAAAAGTGAGTTCTTTACAGGGTTGGGCGTTATGTTGTAGCTGTTTAATGGATTAGCCTACAGTTCTCGTCACCGCCTAAAAGTACAGCTCGCAAATTACAAAACTTATGCATCGAATAGAAATTAATTGAAATGCAATTTGTATTTTAAAGACATTAAGTTATAGTACTATTTGCTTGTAGATGTTGAGCCATTTGAAGTGGTAAAGAGCTGCGCAAACATTCTTAAAATGTGAAACTGATAAATCGAAAAAAAAGATAAAAAAACATCGAAACGCTTCAATTAAGAGCCATTTCGATGTCTATAGTTAGGAGCTTGCTATTAATATTAGCAGTTTTTTACTTCTTTTACTTTTATTTGAAGACTTTTTCGGTAGGCCTTAATGCTGATCAACTCAATACTTTTTCTGTAGCTTAAATAGTTGACATCATTTTTTGTAAAAGTCCCTATAGCAACCTGATTTTCTAAAGTTGTAATTGTAGGGAACACTTTAGAAGCTGCTTCATGAGCTTGATTTTCTGGAGCATTTTTGGCGTCTTGACCAAAAGTAAGAACAGGAAAAGTTACGAAAGCGATAAGTAACACAAGATTTTTCATGAGGGATATAAGGGATTTGGATGAATTAATTGCCCTAAGTAATAAAACAAAACCATTAAAATAGAATATATTAGTCCAATAACATCGATAAATGGATAAGTTGTCAAGTGGGTCTAAAAATTCCGACGAAATGCATAATTCTGGCTTGCAGCTCAATAAACACACAAATATTACATGGAAGATTTAAATAGTAACCCGTATCACGAGGTTTTTACGCGACAAAAGGCAAATCAATTTAAAATAGGGAATAGTACTTATAAAGAACGCATCAAAAAATTGGACGCTCTTAAAACGGCTTTGGAAGTCAATTATAAGCAAAAAATCCGGGAGGCCATGTATGCCGATTTTAAGAAACCATTCTTAGAAACTGATTTGACGGAAATCTATCCGGTACTGACCGAGATTAAATTCGCTAAAAACAATTTAAAATCGTGGATGAAGGACCAGAAAGTGGATACGCCTTTGGCACTGCTAGGCGCTTCTTCATATATTGTATATGAACCAAAAGGGGTGTGTTTAATTATATCGCCGTGGAATTTCCCTATTAATTTAACTTTTGGGCCGCTAGTATCTGCTATAGCTGCAGGAAATACTGTTATAATTAAACCTTCAGAAATGACCCCCAACGCTTCTAAAGTCATGGCTGACATTGTTAAGGATTTGTTTCAGGATGACGAGGTGGCTCTTTTTGAAGGTGAAGTTGAAGTTTCTGAAAACTTGTTGAAATTACCTTTTAACCACATTTTCTTTACAGGCTCTCCTCAAGTAGGAAAGATTGTGATGAAAGCCGCTTCCAAACATTTGACCTCGGTAACCTTGGAATTGGGTGGTAAGTCGCCCACTATTATTGACGATTCCGCCAATTTGGAGAAAGCTGTTGAGAAACTAATTTTCGGAAAATTTACCAATGCAGGTCAAACCTGTATTGCGCCAGACTACGTGTTATTACAGGACACTCTTGAAGAAAAATTTAAAAGTTTATTTAAGGAAAAAATTAAAACGTTTTACACGGATAATGCGGAAGCTTCAGAGTCGTATTGCCGCATTGTCAATGCAAAGCATTTTGAACGCTTAACAGGGTATATTGAGGAGGCCAAGCACAACACAAGTACCATCGTCTCCGGTGGGGCTTCTAACAGCAGTGATCATTTTATTGAGCCCACTTTGGTGTTTGATGCACCCGAAGATTCAAAACTAATGCAAGACGAAATCTTTGGTCCCATTCTTCCTGTCAAAACGTTTACGAGTTTGCAGGAGCCGGTGGATTATATCAATTCTAAAGAAAAACCTTTAGCCTTGTACATATACTCGAAATCTAGTAAAAACATTGATTTTATTATAAGCAATACCCGCGCGGGAAGTGGATGTGTCAACCATAATCTGTTACAGTTTTTAAATCATAATCTGCCATTTGGGGGTAGTAATAATAGTGGCATAGGAAAATCGCACGGTTTCTTTGGTTTTGAGGCTTTTTCCAATAAACGCGCCATGATGAAACAGCACACCATGGGAGCTACCGATTTGTTGACACCACCTTATACTAATTTTAAACAGAAATTGATTGATTTGACATTGAAGTGGTTCTAGGTTTTAGTACCTAGTATTCAGTATTCAGTATTCAGTATTCAGTGTTCAGCATTCAGCATTCAGCATTCAGTGTTCAATATTCGGTGTTCAGTGTTCAGTATTCAGCATTCAGCATTCGGTGTTCAGTGTTCAGTATTCAGCATTCAGCATTCGGTGTTCAGTGTTCAGTATTCAGTGTTCAGTATTCAGTGTTCAGTATTTAGCGGGTCAGCTGAATGAGGTGTATTATAGGGGAGATGCTGCGATGTTTAAAAAAGCATTTGTTTACTGGCAGCCAATGGCTAAATAGCTATATTTTACATTTCTTTGGCCTCTGGCTGTTCAATAACAGGCTGCGACTCAATGCTGATTTCGTCAACAAAAATCCAACTTTTTCCATTGTCCTTTGCGCCAGGGTGCCATTTTGGAAGTTGCTCCATTTTTTTGGCAATAACCTTAAGGTGGGTTGCGGTTCTACCTTTTAAGTTGAACGTAATGGTACGGATATCGACGTCTTCTGATCGTTTGCTCGCATTTAAGTTTTGTTTGCCAATAAATTGATAGGTGTTGCCATCCGTAGAGGTGTAACAGAAAACTTCCGAAGGGTAAAATATCCAAGAGCGTTGGTCCTGCAACACATTAATGGATACTTTTTGCACGTGTTTGGCTTCGCCTAAATCGATAATTGCCAAAACATCTTCACCCTCATAACCTTGCCACAAGCCCGTTCTATGGTCTTTGGTGCCTTTAACGCCATCAATTAAGGCATTTGGCCCGCCAGCACTGTAAGCCTTAGCGTAGTTGGTTTGCAAGGTGATGGTTCTATTGGAGTCAAGTTTAAAAAACTCAGTGGCTATCGTTCTGCTTTTCTCATCTTCTTTCTCGGCATACATCTTTAAAGTTGAAGCTTCTGAAATGATAAATGGTTGTTCGTATTTCGTGTATACAGAATCATTCAACGTATAAAAAATATCAGTTTCCAATTGCGCGATTCCTAAAGTGACTTCTGTTTCTTCCTTAAATGAAATATCGGCCTTTGCGATAAACGGCATCGGCACAATTTTAAAATCGCTAATGGCTGATGTTGGTGCTTCGTCATCATCCGTACCCCAATCAGAAGGTTCATCGGTCATAAAAAATTCTAATATGCCGCCAGATAAAATATCTTTTGAAGTGATAAAGGTTTTATGCAATCGGCTTCCGTTCAAACGGACATAATCGATATACTTATTGTCATCTGAAAGATCAAATGCTTTTATGGTAAAGTTTTTTCCGTTTTCAAGATTGATAGTCGCTTTATCAAATAATGGGGTGCCAATAATATAATCATTGGATCCTGGCGTGACCGGATAAAAGCCCATTGCTGAAAATACATACCACGCGCTCATTTGTCCGCAGTCTTCATTGCCTGCAATGCCATCTGGATCATTTTTATAGAGCGTGGTGAGTATTTGATGCACTCTTTCTTGGGTCTTATAAGGTTTATTGACAAAGTTATAGAGATAAGCCATGTGGTGACTCGGTTCGTTGCCATGTGCATATTGACCTATGAGCCCGGTAATGTCTTGCATGTGGCGGCCAGCAGTGTTGCTCTCTGCAGTAAACAGCGTATCCAATTGGGCCTCTAAAATTTCTTTTCCGCCCATTAATTCAATAAGGCCAGAAACATCTTGAGGCACATAAAAACTGTATTGCCAAGCATTGGCTTCAGTGTAATTGTAATTGACCTCATACGGATCAAACGGCGATGTCCAGGTGTTTTTGAATCGGCCCCTCATAAATTTGGTTTCAGGATCAAACACATTTTTATAGTGTTGCGCCCGCTTTATATAGGTTTCGTAATCGTTTTGTTTATCTAGGGCTTGTGCCATTTTAGCAATGGTCCAATCATCATAGGCATACTCTAAGGTTTTGGACACCGATTCGCTTTCTGCTTCCACCGGAATAAATCCGAGCGACTTATATGATTTTAGTCCCAAATGGTCTTTGTTGGCCGAGTGTTTCATCGCTTTAAAAGCTCTCTCCGCATCAAAACCTTTAATCCCTTTTAGATAAGCGTCAGCAATTACCGGTACCGCATGATAGCCAATCATGGTGCCTGTGTAATTAGCACTTAAATCCCACATGGGCAGGATGCCACCTTCATCATATTTTGCAAGCATGGTATTTACAAAATCGCTTGTACGCTTGCGTTCAATAATACTGTATAAGGGGTGGGCAGCGCGGTAGGTGTCCCATAATGAAAATACCGTATAGTATTGAAAATCTTTGTTGGTGTGTATCTTTTGATCCATACCTCTATAACGCCCATCTACGTCCTGATACAAATTAGGGGCAATCATAGTGTGGTACAGGGCGGTGTAAAAGTTGATTTTATGGTCTTGGTTATCCGTTTCAATGACAATTTTCTCCAATTGTTTTTCCCAGGTACTTTGGGCTATTTCTTTTACCTGATCAAAAGTCTTATCACCTACTTCAGCTTCCATGTTTTTCTTCGCGCCATCTTCATCTACAGCGCTAATCCCAATTTTTACGTAAATAGGTTCATTTTTAGGATTGTCAAATTGAAATACGGCCTTTCTATTGGTCAGGTTTTGTTTTCTTGCAATCAAATCAACGGACAAGGGGTGCGAAAACTTGATGTAATAAAAAAGTTTCTGATTGCTGGCCCAGGATCTGGAATGGCGGTAGCCTGTTAGTTCGGTTCTGGAGGTCTGCTTAATTTTAGAGGCCAATAACTGATCGCGGTGTTCCAAGTCTAAAACGATGATTTGATTTTTAGAAGTGGGGAATTGGTATTTGTGTATGCCGCTGCGCTCAGAAACGGTGAGTTCTACTTCAATATTACTGTCTTCCAAAAGCACTTTATAGTAGCCCGGTTCGGCTTTTTCAGTGGCATGTGAAAATTTTGATCGGTAGCCTTTTTTGCCATCACTGCCATTGTTGAACACCACTTCAGTAGTAGGCATCAGCAATACATCAGCATAATCGCTAACACCAGTACCGCTAAGGTGCGTATGGGTAAATCCGTAAATGTGGGTGTCACTATAATGATAGCCAGAAGCGCCATCCCAACCTTCTAGTCGGGTGTCAGGGCTCAGCTGCATCATTCCAAAGGGCATAGTCGCGCCAGGAAAGGTGTGCCCGTGACCGCCAGTTCCGATAAAAGGATTGACTAAGGACACTAAAGATTTATTTTTTTTAGCTGGCGTTGTTTTTGGCCGGTCAGAGCAGCTTACGATTAGTAAAAACGCAGTAATAGCTATAAAAATAGACTTCATTAGAAAACAGATTGGTATTGCAGCGGAAATATACTAAATCTTAAGGGACGGTTAAATTTAATCGCAACATTTTAATAACAGTTTAATTCATTTATCTTTGAAGAAAACTGCTTCTATGATGCGATGGGTACTCTTTACCATTTTCTATATCTTGATATCGCTCTATGGATTTCAGGCCATTAGGACCCTTACAAAAGCGGTTTGGATTCACTATATATTTATTGCGATTGCCGTTATTATTGCCGGAAACTTAATTCTTCAATTTAGTACGGGCGCTGGCGGCCGTGTGCTTTCGCCATCCAAAAGCTATGCATTCGGCTTTATCTTAGCTTTTATGCTTTTTAATTTGGTGATGATTGTCTTTCTCTTGGGCGAGGATATCGTGCGCTTTGTAATGGGCGTGTATTCCAAACTATTTGGTGCCAATGAACATTTCCATATGCCTTCTAGGCGAAAATTTATCAGCGGTATAGCACTTGGCGTAGCTGCTGTACCATTTGCCTCCATGCTCTATGGCATGTATAAGGGAAAGTACAATTATAAAGTGATTAAACACAGCTTGCATTTTGAAGATTTACCAGAGGCTTTTGACGGGTATCGTATTACCCATATAAGTGACATCCATTCTGGTAGTTTTGATAACCGATCTGAAATTGAGCATGCTGTTAATATGATTAAGGAGCAACGTAGTGATGCCATTATGTTTACTGGAGATTTGGTTAACAATAAGAGTTCTGAAATGCTGCCGTGGAAAGAGTTGTTTGCAGAGCTAAAGGCAAATGATGGCGTGTATTCGGTTTTGGGAAATCATGATTATGGCGATTATATTGATTGGAATTCGACTGCTGAAAAAAAGCAGAATCTTGAGGAGCTAATTCTTCTGCAAAAAGAAATGGGCTATGACCTCTTACTGAATGAACACCGATTTATTGAGCGTAACGGACAACGTATTGCAGTGGTAGGTTGCGAGAATTGGGGTAAAGGCGGATTTAAAAAATCTGGCGATTTAAAGAAAGCAGCAGATGGCATACATCCTGACGATTTTAAAATTTTGATGACCCATGATCCTAGCCATTGGGATGAGGTCGTGATCAGTGATGACTACCATTACCATTTAACCTTGAGCGGGCATACGCACGGGATGCAGTTTGGGATTGAAATTCCGGGGTGGATTAAATGGAGTCCTATAAAATACCGTTACAGACATTGGGCGGGTGTTTACAAAGAAATGGGGCAATTTATAAATGTTAATAGAGGATTTGGGTATTTAGGATTTCCCGGACGTGTGGGAATTTGGCCAGAAATTACGGTTATTGAATTAAAAAAAGGACCAAAGATCAATAACACATAAAGTGAAGATTTAGCCAAAGCAAGCTATTTACGTATGTTTTAGGATAATAAAAAAAAAATAAGTAGGTTTGTGGTAACACATTTGATTTAAACATTAAAATGTATGTCAAAATTTGGAGAACTTATAGATGTCGACATTCCAGTTTTGTTGGATTTTTTTACAGAATGGAACGAACAATCTACAGCAATGCATCCGGTGTTAAGAGATGTAGCTGCAGCGCTTGGAGACAAGGCAAAAGTAATCAAAATAGATGTTGATAAGAACAAAGATTTGGCAGAGGCGCTTCGCGTAAAAGGTTTACCTACACTAATCATCTATAAGCGCGGCGAAATGAAATGGCGACATAGCGGCGAACAAGATGCTAATACGCTCATCAATATCCTTCAAGAATATATCTAAAATTTTATACTTTTAAATTGATACCCTTGGTTGCTAAAATGCTCTAGGGTGGCTAGTAAAGCGTGCTTCATGCGTGGTGCTGCCTTGACGCTGTCATGGAACACCACAATGCTTCCTGGACCAGCTTTTGTAATGACATTTTGGGCGCACGTTTCTTTAGATAAGGTTTGTTTCCAATCAAAGGACAAGATATCCCACATGATAATCTGATACCCGAGGGCTATTAGTTGCTTGCCTTGGTGTGGTTTAATTTGCCCATAGGGTGGGCGGAAGAGGCGTGTTGATGAATTCCAGTCTTCAAGTACTGAATGCATTATTTGGTTTGTTTTAAACACTTCGGCTAAATAATTTTCAGTGTTGGTACGCCAGCCATAAGGATGGTTAAAGGTATGATTGCCTACCACATGTCCGTTATTCAGAATGTCTTGGAAAATGTGTGGGTGTTTTTTAACATTATTGCCTATACAAAAAAAGGTAGCCTTTGCCTGATAAGATTTTAATAGGTCTAGGGTCCAATTGGTTATTTCTGGAGTAGGTCCATCATCAAAGGTAAGGTAGAGAGTTTTTTGATCTGTAGGCATATTCCAAGTATAGTCTGGAAATATGCCTTTGATCAATGTTGGTGTTTTAATAGGAATGAGGTTCACAAAAGTTAGTCCATTTGTAATAACGTGTCAATAGTATCTGTAGCCAAATCGCGCTCTTCACGTGGTGCTTGTTGTTGCGGTTCTTCACCCATAAAATGCTTAAACAGATTCAAGTAATTATTGAATTTCTCAGTTTCTTCCATGGCAAACTCCTTATCATTGTAAATAACCAGTAAATCTACTAAGCTTCTATAGCGCTCAATATCTGTAACAATTTCATCCAAATAACGTGTTTGGTTCTCTATGGTCAAACCACTGTAATAAGTTAAGCTTTCTTGGTATTTCTTGCTAACATCCTTATAGAGTTTACGGCCTTTGTCAACTTTTCCAATTTCATAATAAGCACTTATATATGGCTCTAATAACGTGTAGAAACCAAAATAGTCTACTGGCATTTGTGTCATGGCGAGATCGGCAATTTTCTCAGCTTTTTCTGGTTGGTCTTCGTTAATCAATTGCTCCATCAAACGCGCTAAATTACCTCTATAGGTTATGGAATTTTTACGTGTTTCTACATCATGATAGATATTAGGATCATTACTGTTGCCCCAGTCCCATGCCATTACTTGCTCATACATAGCTTCACTATCTACGCGGCCCATATCAAATGGATTAGCGCGATCAACTGGCGTTTTAATTGGGACAAGTTTATAACAAAGGCCGTCTAATTGGAGGTAGTCCTTCATCCAAATATAATCGTCATCACCAAAGCTACCTCCTGTAAAATAGATAGGGCGTTCCCAATTGTTATTGGCAATGATATCCAACATCAACAATCGGTTTTTATAAAGTGCACCGCCTTTAATTTCGATAACAATATCATCCACAATTTTATCAGCGTCTTTTTCTTTTACTATCCCATGCTTTAAAACAGAAGCTTTATCAACCGGAATTCTGACAAATTTTGTTGGATAGTAATTGGAGTTCAGCATGTTTGCTGGATATCCGCTAATATCTCTACCTTCTTGTTGTAGGGTATGTTTTAATTTTGTGCGCGGATTATCACTGCTCACAAAATCCATAAAATCCTTAATATCTAAAGTATCCTTTGTAATTTCTTTTTCAATAATATAGTCGCGCGTTCCATAACGGTATTGCTTGTGCGTCAGTTGTGATGGAATAGGGTCACTGCTATAGGCTTTGCGTTTCATTTGGTCAATATACCAATCTGTTTGGAACAAACTGGTGTTCACTACCCTCACATCTCTACGGATGCCCTCAATTTCTTGGGCATACCACAAAGGAAAAGTATCATTATCTCCAATAGTAAATAAGATGGCATTAGGCGCACAAGATTCGAGATATTTGACAGCCATAGCATGGGCTGTTCGTTTACCTGAACGGTCATGATCATCCCAATTATTAGCGGCCAAAATACCAGGAACTAAAATTAAACACGCCAAGGTAATGGCATGTGGTAAGAATTTTGAATTGACATATTTTCTAAGCGCATCAAAAATGGCATAGACTCCAAAGCCAATCCAAATGGCAAATACGTAAAAGGAGCCTACCACAGAATAATCACGCTCTCGTGGTTCAAATGGCCGGACATTGGTATAAAATTGTATCGCAATTCCCGTCATTAGGAAAAACACCAACAAGGTCCAGAAACGTTTTTTATCCTTAGCTATCAAAAACAAGAACCCGATAAGCCCCAAAATAAGGGGTAAAAAATAATATGTATTGCGCGCTTTGTTGTTTTTAACGTCACTAGGTAAATTGTCTTGAGACATGTTGAGGTGCCAGGCATCAATTGGATTAATCCCACTGATCCAATTCCCATTTAAATCGTCATACTTTCCTTGAATATCATTTTGCCGACCTACAAAATTCCACATAAAATAGCGCCAGTACATGTATCCAAATTGATATTCTACCATATACCCGATGTTCTGGATTAAGGATGGTTTTTCAATTGTTAAATACTGTCCAAATTGTTTTAAAAATTTGTGATAATCACTGTAATCTACATTGCCTTGACGGACATTTTGTTTGAAATCCGTCACGATATTTCGGATCTGATTCTCCATTTGATATTCTGGTTTGATGGTAAAGTCCAATAAACCGGTAAACATCATATAGTTTTCAGCGTTCTCAGCACTCCACATTCTCGGAAGAATGGCAGCGTGTTCAGAATTGAAATTTTGTTTGGCGTTTTTATAATCGTTTACGATAACATATTTGCCAGCTTCCTCATCTTTCTCATAATTCGGCTTGTCATCAACATATGGCTCATTCTCATCAAGTCCTGTGTACTGTTCAGTAAATAGTGGGCCGTAAAACAAATGGGTTTCAGGGTATTGTTCTAGATTGTAATACGCTAAAAGCTCACGCGCATCCGAAGGATTATTTTCATTAACGGTTACTTTAGCATTTGCTCTAATAGGAAGCATTAGCCAACATGAAAACCCGATAAATATAAATAATAAGCATAACACCAAAGTATTGGCCACTGTTTTTTGATGTTCTCTAGTGTATTTTAATCCGAAGTAAAACGCAGCAACCACAATAATAAAGGCAATGATGGTGCCGGAATTAAACGGCATGCCAAGGCTATTGACAAAAAAGATTTCTGATGCACTAAATATCTTTAAGGCATTTGGAAGCAACAATTTAAAGATGAATAATAGGATAGCGGCAGAAACCACGTTGGCCACGATAAAGTTAGTTACCGTAATGGTTTTATAATTTTTAAAGTAGTATATCAGGCCAATAGCCGGGATGGTTAATAGACCCATAAAGTGAACTCCAAAAGAGAGGCCAATTACAAAGGCAATTAATATAAGCCAACGGTTCCCTCTTGGTTTGTCCATATCCTGTTCCCACCGCAGGGCAAGCCAGAACATGACGGCCATTATTAAGGTTGCCATAGCATATACTTCGGTTTCTACAGCATTGAACCAAAATGAATCTGTAAATGTAAAGGCCAAACTTCCAACGAGTCCACTACCAAGAATGGCAATCTTTTTTGAAGTTGTAAATTCCTCCTCTGTTTCAGTTGTGATCAATTTTTTAAGGAGCAGTGTAATGGTCCAAAACATAAACAAAATTGTGAAGGCACTGGCGGCGCCACTCATCATATTCAACATGGCTCCAATTTGGGAGGGCTCAAGGGCAAACATAGAGAAGAACGCCCCAATCATTTGGAAGAGCGGTGCTCCTGGTGGGTGTCCTACTTGAAGCTTTGCGGAAGTCAATATATATTCTCCAGCATCCCAAAAACTAACAGTTGGTTCAATGGTCAGCGCATACACAATAAAAGCTACAGCAAAGGAGAACCAACCTAAAATGGTATTCCATTTTTTAAAGTTGAAATGATTCATAGATATTTTTGGTTGAAATTGAGTGGCGAATTTAAGAATAATAATATAAGAGTAGAAAGTTTTTATGTAAACGTTAAGTATTTATAAGGTGTTTTTAGTTTGAAATAAGAGCTTTACAGTTAAAAAAGATGAACGATAACCGAAAGACTGTTTTTATTTGTGTTTTTTCTATGAAAATATTTGCGCAAATAAAACTTTGTAGTAAATTTGCATCCTCAATTAGAGATTGGCCTATGGTGTAACTGGCAACACGTCTGGTTTTGGTCCAGAAGAGTCTAGGTTCGAGCCCTAGTAGGCCAACAAGAAATAAAATCCCGATATAGCAATATGTCGGGATTTTTTGTTTTTGTAGTTATTAGAAAAGAGAAAATAGAAAAGAGAACAGAGAGCAGAGAGCAGAGATTTGTTGGGAGCAGTGCTCAAATATTGGTTTTCGATTTATGATTTCTTTATATAGTTATAAATTAGACTAAGAGATTTACGTCTAATCATCAAACAGTCTAAGATCTCAAAAACAAAGCCCACTCAAGTCTAACAGCGAAGCGGTCTTTGTTATCTATTCTAACAGCGAAGCGGTCTTTTTTACAACAGCGAAGTGGACTATGTCAAAATCTTAAACGTCATTACTGGTCGCTTAGAATGGTTGACAAGGTCTTCACTAATGCTTCCATTGAAAAAATGCGCGATGCCTTGACGTCCATGCGTGCTAATTCCGATTAAATCAGCATCAATATCTTTGGAAAAATTCAATATACCCTGTTCTACACTGTCGTCGTTATAAATATGCGTAGAGTAATTTTCGAATTCAGAATCTTTAATGAATGCATTAATCCTTTTTCTGGCTTCAGAAGTGGATATAAAACTATTGGCGGTATTGACCATCACCAAGTACATTTTGGCGTTAAAAATTTTGGCAACTTCTGTAGCCTGTTTGTATGTTTCTCTGTTGTCTTTATTAAAATCTGATGCAAAAACAAAGCGATCAACTTTAAAGTTGGCGTGCTCATTTTTAATGACTAAAACAGGAATGTCAGAGGTGCGAACTACCTTTTCAGTATTGGAGCCAATAAACATTTCTTTTAAACCTGTAGCCCCGTGGGAGCCCATCACGATGAGATCGACATTGTATTCGTGGCAGGTGTCAATAATACTGCTGAATGAAGGGTAGTTTTTAACAATATCATGCACCATTAAACCATTTAAATAGTCCCTAGCCAGCAGGTCCTCAAATTTTTGCTGTGCAAGTTTCATGAAAAACATGGCTTCAGGGATTGGGCTTGCAGCGTTCATCATATCAACTTCTTGCAACGGAAGCTCAAGCATGTGCAATAAGTATATTTTGGAATCGTGTTTTCTAGCCAATTGTGCAGCTACTTTTAAAGCATTTTCTGCCTGTTCAGAGAAGTCGGTGGGAACGAGTATTTTTTTCATGATGACGAAGTGGCTTAGTGAGTATTAAATTTAATAATAAAATTCGACATTACATCCTTTGGATAAATCAATAAAAAAATTGTATATTTGCACCGCTGAATGGTAAAAGAAAACACGAGGGGACAAGAAAGTCCCCTCTTTTTATACTAATTATATGCTGAGTGAGAAGACAGTTAAGGACTTAATTGATAACGCATTAGAGGAAAGGTCAGATCTTTTTTTAATTGATCTCAAAGTGAATCCGGATAACAAGATTAGTGTTGTTATTGATGGAGATAACGGTGTTACTGTAGAGGACTGTATGTTTATGAGTCGTGGTATTGAAAACAATTTAGACAGAGAAGAAGTTGATTTTTCTTTGGACGTTGCATCCTCTGGAGCTACTTCGCCTTTGATCAATACGCGGCAGTATAAAAAAAATATAGGAAGAACCTTGGCGGTAAAAGCAAAGCCCGATTTGAAATTTGAGGGTGAATTAACAGATGTTGATGAGGCTGGCGTGACCTTGGAATGGAAAACAAAAGAACCTAAGCCAGTTGGTAAAGGGAAAATAACCGTAAATAAGCAGGCTAAGATTATGTATGATGATATTTTAGAAGCTAAAGTGATAATAAAATTTTAATTCGATAAGTTATGGAGAATATTGCGTTAATTGATTCTTTTTCAGAATTTAAGGACGATAAATTAATTGATCGTGTAACCTTAATGGCGATTTTAGAAGATGTTTTGAGGAATGCATTGAAGAAGAAGTATGGAGATGACGATAACTTTGATATCATTATAAATCCTGACAAGGGAGATTTAGAAATTTGGAGAAATAGAGTTGTTGTTGCTGATGGAGAGGTTGAAGAACCTAACCAAGAAATTGAATTGTCAGAAGCACGCAAAATTGAACCCGATTTTGAGGTGGGCGAAGATGTTGCAGAAGCAGTAAAACTTATCGATTTAGGAAGACGTTCTATTTTGGCTTTGCGTCAGAATTTGATCTCTAAAATCCATGAGCATGATAATACAAATATCTACAAGCACTTTAAAGACTTAGTAGGTGAAATTTATACTGCTGAAGTACATCACATTCGTCATAGAGCTATTATTTTATTGGATGATGAAGGTAACGAGATCATCCTTCCAAAAGAAAAGCAAATTCCATCTGATTTTTTCCGTAAAGGAGAAAATGTAAAGGGAATTATAGAAAGTGTTGAGCTTAAAGGTAATAAGCCAACTATTATCATGTCTAGAACAGCGCCAGTCTTTTTGGAGAAATTGTTTGAACAAGAAATTCCAGAAGTTTTTGACGGTTTGATTACGGTTAAGAAAGTAGTGCGTATGCCAGGTGAAAAGGCTAAAGTGGCGGTAGATTCTTATGATGATAGAATTGACCCTGTTGGCGCCTGTGTAGGGATGAAAGGATCTAGAATTCACGGTATTGTGAGAGAGCTAGGTAATGAAAACATTGACGTTATCAACTATACCAGTAATATCCAATTGTTCATCACCAGGGCCTTAAGTCCAGCAAGGGTAACCTCTGTAAAGCTTAATGAAGAAACCAAGCGGGCTGAAGTGCTTCTTAAACCAGAAGAAGTGAGTAAAGCTATTGGTAGAGGAGGTCACAATATTAGATTGGCTGGACAGTTAACAGGATATGAAATCGATGTCTTTAGGGAAGGTGCAGAAGAGGATGTTGAATTGTCAGAATTTTCTGATGAAATTGAAGGTTGGATTATTGAGGAATTCAGTAAAGCAGGTTTAGACACTGCTAAGAGTATATTAGAACAAGATGTTCAGGATTTGGTTAAGAGAACCGATTTAGAAGAAGAAACCATTTTAGATGTTATCAGAATTCTTAAGGAAGAATTTGAAGAATAACACATATTAAGTTATATTAGAAGCAATTTATGGCTGATACAATTAGATTAAATAAAGTATTAAGAGAGCTCAATATTTCCATTGACCGTGCAGTTGATTTTTTAGAATCAAAAGGCATTGCTGTGGAAAAGAGTCCTAATACGAAAATATCAGAGGATGTTCATACGATTCTTTCCAATGAATTTCAAACTGATGCCAATAAAAAAATGGCCTCTCAGGAGGTTAGTGAGGCAAAGTTGAAAGAAAAAGAGGAGTTACGTGAGCAGCGTGAAAGGGAGATTGAGGAAAAACTGAAGAAAGAGGAGGCCAACAAACAAGTTGTAAAGGCGAAAGCGTCTCTTAGTGGGCCGAAGCAAGTTGGTAAGATTGATTTAGACGGCAAGAAGTCTGAAACAACCGAACAACCAAAAGTGGAAGCACCTAAAGAGGACAAGCCTAAAACGGAAGAACCAAAGGTTGAAAAGCCGGTGGAAGAGCCAAAAGCGCCTAAACCGTCAGAAGAAGCTAAGCCAGCTGAAAAGGTGGCACCAGTTGCCAAAGAGACACCTAAGGAAGATTCTAAAAAAGCTGATACGCCCAAAGAAGCGCTAAAAAAAGAGACGCCAGCTGAAAAGACGGAAGCTCCTAAAGTTGCCGATGCTGTAGAAGCACCTAAAACTTCAGAGACAGGTGAAGAACAAATCAAAACCCAATATCAAAAACTATCTGGTCCTAAAATAGCGGGAGAAAAGATAGACCTTTCTCAGTTTAACAAACCGAAAAAGAAAAAAGAAGAGAAGAAGCCGGCAGCAAATGACGCCAATAAGAAAAAGAGACGTCGTATTAGCAAAGGACCTTCGGCTCCCGGAGACAAACCGGCTTTTGGTGCCAATAGAGGTACAAGTCCTAATTATAAAGGGAAATCTGGAAACAGAACCAGTACAGTAAAAGAAGAGCCAAGTGAAGCGGATGTGCAAAAGCAAATTCGCGAAACCCTTGAAAAACTTCAAGGAAAAACCAATAAAGGTAAAGGCGCCAAGTACAGAAGGGATAAAAGAGATCAGCACCGTTCGCAAACGGAAAAGGATATTGAGCAGCAAGAAGCGGAAAGCAAAGTGTTGAAAGTAACTGAGTTTGTTACGGCAAGTGAGGTGGCTACTATGATGGATGTTCCGGTAACGCAAATTATCTCAGCCTGTATGTCTTTAGGGATGATGGTAACGATGAACCAGCGTTTAGACGCCGAAACCTTATCAGTTGTTGCTGATGAGTTTGGTTATGACGTTGAATTTGTAACCTCAGATCTAGAAGACAACATTGTGGTTGTTGAAGACAAACCAGAAGACTTAATAGATCGAGCACCTATTGTGACTGTAATGGGGCACGTAGATCACGGTAAGACATCACTTTTGGATTACATCCGTAAAGAAAATGTTATTGCCGGGGAGTCTGGAGGGATTACACAGCATATTGGAGCCTACGGGGTGCAATTGGAAGGTGGTCAAAAAATGGCCTTCTTGGATACACCAGGTCACGAAGCCTTTACGGCAATGCGTGCCCGTGGCGCTCAAGTAACAGATTTAGCAATTATTGTTATTGCAGCAGATGATAGTATCATGCCGCAGACTAAAGAAGCAATTGCCCATGCGCAAGCGGCTGGAGTGCCAATTGTTTTTGCCATTAATAAAATAGATAAGCAGGGAGCTAACCCTGAAAAGGTAAAAGAAGGTTTAGCGCAAATGAACTTATTGGTTGAAGATTGGGGTGGAAAAATCCAATCCCATGATATCTCAGCCAAAACAGGTCATGGCGTAAAAGAACTATTGGAAAAAGTACTTCTTGAGGCTGAATTGTTAGAGCTTAAAGCAAACCCTAACAAAAGTGCAGTTGGTACTGTTGTAGAAGCCTTTTTAGATAAAGGTAGAGGGTATGTTTCCACAATTTTAGTGCAGGCAGGAACCTTAAGAGTAGGAGATTACGTATTGGCTGGAAAAAACAGTGGTAAGGTAAGAGCCATGCATGATGAACGTGGAAATGATGTTAAGAGTGCAGGACCTTCTACACCAGTATCGATCTTAGGATTGGATGGGGCACCACAAGCAGGTGATAAATTTAATGTATTTGCTGATGAACGTGAAGCAAAACAAATTGCCGCAAAACGTACACAGTTACAACGTGAGCAATCTGTAAGAACGCAACGTCATATCACGCTTGATGAAATTGGTCGTCGTATCGCCCTTGGAGATTTCCAAGAGTTGAATATTATCCTTAAGGGAGATGTGGATGGATCAGTTGAGGCCTTAACGGATTCATTCCAAAAACTGTCTACTGAAGAAATTCAAGTAAATATCATCCATAAAGGTGTTGGTGCCATTACAGAAAGTGATGTATTGTTAGCCACCGCATCTGATGCTATTATTATCGGATTTAACGTACGCCCAATGGGTAATGCACGTCAAATTGCTGATAAGGAAGAAATTGATATCAGAATGTACTCTATTATCTACGATGCTATTAATGACCTTAAAGATGCCATGGAAGGCATGTTGTCTCCAGAGCTTAAAGAGGAAATTACAGGAACTGCCGAAATTAGAGAAATCTTTAAGGTGTCTAAAATTGGAACAATTGCTGGGTGTATGGTCACTTCAGGTAAAATCTTCAGAAACTCAGGCATCCGCTTGATTAGAGAAGGTGTCGTGGTTTATACAGGTGAATTGTCATCATTGAAACGTTTCAAAGACGATGTTAAAGAAGTCTCTAAAGGTTACGATTGTGGAATGCAAATTAAAAACTATAATGACATTAAAGAGAATGATGTTATTGAAGCCTTCCATGAAGTAGAAGTGAAAAAGAAATTGAGATAAGATTAGTTATATAACCATAAAAAAAGCGACTCGTAGGAGTCGCTTTTTTTTATGTAGTATAATGGTTCTGATGTTGTTGTGTAATTTTATATGAATCGCCATAAAATAGTATTTTAAAGCGCATTTAATGCTCATAACGTCCATCGCATATAATAATTAGCAGGTGTTTGTTGATGGGAGCCTTAAATAGCCTCAAACGTAGTCATCCACCTAAACCGGTAACTCTATTTTATTTTTGGAAGTAAAATAAAAGCGTTTGCATAGCTTTTCTTTACCGTAATCAGGGCACGGTCTGCTTCTAAACGTGTTCTAAAATTGCCTACCCATATTTTGTAGTTCGGTTGTTCATACTCTATAGAATTACTCCATTGAGGAAACAAGCTGGCTGCCTGACTTTTTGCTGCTTCCGCGCCACCTCTCGATCCATTATAGACTTGAATTCTAAACGCGTTCAAAATTCGCAGATCTTTCTTAAACTCTAATAATTTATCAATATCCTTTGGCTGATCAATGGACACTGTGCCTTGTTGCGCAACCATAGCATCAGTGGTTAAGAAACACGTAAATGCAATTAGGGCTAATTTTGCGATAGGTTTTATCATGGAATTTTCTTCTTTTAGAATAAATAGTGTTTATTTGTTGTTGTGATCAAATTTAATTTAGCGTTCACAATTTGCAAAAATATCAAATTTAATTTGCAATCCGCTCATGTCATTTTAATTAACTAGAATAAGGGCTCGTTTATTATTTAGAATCTTTATAAATTATCAATTAACAGAACTGTAACATTTCCATAATCGACTTTAAGTATTACTTTTGCCAGAGATTTTATAACTGTATTTTTTTCTTTTTAATGAAAAAATCATACCAAAGTTTGGAAGATAATTCAACTAATAATATGAAACAGGTGATACACCGTAAATTGGCCTCTAATATTCTACAATTAGGGTTTCTTATTTTACTTACGTTTTCAACATCGCTTCACGCTCAAGATGGTGATCCTGCAAAGGGAAAAACATTATACAACTCCAATTGTGCCGCATGTCATAAATTAGACGGGCCCATGACTGGACCAGCGCTTCGTAATATCGAGCAACGTTTGGCAGATGAGCAAGGTCTGGATAGGGAGTGGTTAACTGCTTGGATTCATAATAGTGCCGGCCTTATCAAATCTGGTGATGCTTACGCAAATAAAATATACAACGATTACAACAAGTTGCCAATGACGGCTTTTCCTCAGTTGTCTGATCAGGATATCAGTGATATCTTGGCCTATACTGCTGAAGAGAAGGCAGCTCCTCCAGTTCCTGAGGCGAATACTGGTGGCGGCGCTACTGGTGGTGATTCTGGTACGTCAAATACTTTGATTCTTGGAGCTCTTGCAGTTTTGTTTGCACTATTGGCCATGGCTTTAATTTTAGTAAGACGTACGTTAAACCGTTTTGCTGAAGCTAAGGGAATTGTGGTTGAAGATCAAAAAGGCGTTTCTATCTGGAAAGCCTTTGTTCAAAATCAATTCTTAGTATTGGTTAGTGTTGTGTTATTATTGCTTGCTAGTGGTTATTTTGTATATGGCTATTTTATGCAGGTAGGTGTAGATCAAGGATATGAGCCAGTGCAGCCAATTCATTACTCTCACCGAATTCACGCCGGAGACAATGGTATTGATTGTAAGTACTGTCACTCTTCTGCTAGAGTAAGTAAACAATCTGGCATCCCATCATTAAACGTGTGTATGAATTGTCATAAATCTATTTCTGAAGTGTCTCCGGAGACTTTGGCAGAAGGGCAAGAGTACGGCGTAGATTACAATAAAGAAATTGAAAAACTTTACGCTGCTACAGGATGGAGTCCTGCTGAGCAAAAATATACAGGCGAACCACAAC
The DNA here is from genome assembly GCF_004364975.1 of Gelidibacter sediminis. Lineage (GTDB taxonomy): Bacteria > Bacteroidota > Bacteroidia > Flavobacteriales > Flavobacteriaceae > Gelidibacter > Gelidibacter sediminis. The sequence goes on from NZ_SOBW01000007.1 coordinate 1,349,840, forward strand.
CCGTAAAATGGATTCGTATACACAACTTGCCTGACTTTGCATATTTCAACCACGCACAACACGTAACGGTTGGTGGTATTGAGTGTCAAACTTGTCACGGTCCTGTTGAAACTATGGAAATTATGTCGCAGCATGCGCCATTAACAATGGGTTGGTGTATCAATTGCCACAGAGAAACTGATGTGAAGGTTGAGGACAATGCATATTACACCAAAATTCATGAGCAGTTGTCTAAAAAATATGGTGTAGAGAAACTAACTGTTGCACAAATGGGTGGTTTAGAATGTGGTAAATGCCATTATTAAACGAGTAAATAGAGCGCTATTCCTCTAAAGGAAGCTTTAGAACAAACAAAAAAGGTATAACATCTTAGACTTACGATTGACGACTTACGATTGCCATGCTAGAGACAATCTGTAAATTAGAATCGTAGATCGGAAATCAAAAATCGTAAATATAAATTATGTCATCAAACAAGAAATACTGGAAAAGTGTTGAGGAGCTAAATACAGATAGCTCTATTGTTGAGGCGCTTAGGCAAAATGAATTTGTTGAAGAAATTCCGACGGACGAATTTTTAGGTAACAAATCCAATTTGGAGAAGTCTTCAACAACACGTCGTGATTTCTTAAAATATGTTGGTTTCAGTACAGCAGCCGCTTCTTTAGCAGCTTGTGAAGGCCCGGTAATCAAATCGATTCCTTACGTTGTGCAACCAGAAGAAATCATACCTGGTGTGGCTAATTATTATGCTACTACAATTGCTGATGGTTTTGATTTTGCAAGTGTTTTAGTGAAAACTCGCGAAGGACGTCCTATTAAAATTGAAAGTAATGATCTAGAAGCCGCTAAAGGTGGTGTCAATGCTAGAGTTCATGCTTCTGTTTTAGGGTTGTACGACAACCTAAGAGTTAAAGGCCCTCAAAAAGAAGGTAAAAACATTTCATGGTCTACATTCGATTCTGAGACAAATCAGAAATTGACTGATGTGATGAATGGCGGGAAAGAGATTGTGTTATTGACACAAACTTTTGCAAGTCCATCAACAAGCAAGCTAATTTCTAAGTTTAAGGAAAAGTATGGTTCGGTGCGTCACGTGGTTTATGATGCCGTTTCTGAATCTTCTGCATTAGATGCGTATCAAGCAAAATATGGCGAACGAGGTTTTGCTAATTATGATTTTGCTAAAGCATCTGTAATTGTATCTGTGGGTGCAGATTTTCTGGGAGATTGGCAAGGCGGTGGTTTTGAAGCTGGGTATGCCCAAGGACGTGTTCCAACAAACGGGAAAATGTCACGACATATTCAAGTAGAATCCAACATGTCTCTTACTGGTGCAAATGCTGACAAACGTATTCCGGCAACACCATCTCAACAAAAACAAGCACTTGCTAAATTATATTCTTATGTAACCGGACAATCTGTAACTACAGATTTACCTGCACATATTGATGAGAGTATTCAGAAAGTAGCTTCAGAGTTAAAAAGAGCGGGTAGCAACGGTGTTGTTGTGACAGGTATAAATGATGTCAATGCACAAACAGTTGCCCTAGAGATTAATACTGCCTTAGGAAGTAAAGCTTTTGATGCAGCTACGCCTATCAAAATAAGACAAGGTAGCGATAAGGAAGTTATGACTTTGGTGGCTGATATGAAAGCTGGTAAGGTTGGGGCCTTAATTATGAGTGGTGTTAATCCGCTATATACATTGCCAAATGCAAAGGAGTTTGCAGAAGGTTTAAAACAAACAGAATTGTCTATCGCATTTTCTATGAAAGCCGATGAGACCGCTTCTGAATCTCAATATATTGCTGCAGCACCTCACTATTTAGAGTCATGGGGTGATGTTGAGCTTAAAAAAGGTCATTTTGGTTTAACACAACCAACAATCCGCCCTTTATTTGATACACGTCAATTTCAGGACGCGTTGTTAAAATGGAGTGGAAGTGATCTTTCTTACTACGATTTTATCAAAGAAAACTGGGATACTGGTGTGCTTGGTGGTGCTTCATTTAATCAAGCATTACATGATGGTATATTTGTATCAACAGGCCTAACCAGTGTATTGGCTACAGGTCCAGAATCTGCACCAGAAGGTGATGTTGCTGAACAAACCATGACCGCTTCCTCAGGAGGTGAAGCTGCAAGAGCTTTAGCTACTGCTGCCAAAGGAAATGGAATGGAATTGCAACTTTATACCAAAACTGGTATGGGAGATGGGCAACAGGCCAACAATCCATGGTTACAAGAGTTTCCTGATCCAATTACTAGGACAACTTGGGATAACTATGTCACGGTTTCTAGCGCTGACGCCAAAAAATTGGGCATTAAAAATTGGCATGTTGCTGATGGAGGTCTTAATGGAAGTTTGGTTGAAGTTACAGTTAATGGTCATGCCATGACTGTGCCAGCAATCATTCAGCCAGGTCAAGCTTTAGGATCTGTAGGGATGTCTTTTGGTTACGGTCGTAAAAAAGGTCTTAAGGAAGAAATGCAAGTAGGTATAAACGCTTACCCTTTCTATAATAATTTTAATAATGTTCAAGATTGTTCTTTAAAGGTAGTTGCTGGAACGCATGAATTTGCTTGTATCCAATTGCATAATACTTTAATGGGTCGTGGCGATATCATAAAGGAAACTACACTCGAAATTTTCAATACTAAGGATAAGAGCTACTATAATGAAGTTCCTCACGTCTCCTTAAATCATATCGAAACTCCTGTAACGTCTCCAGATGTCGATTTATGGGACGAGTTTGATAGATCTATTGGTCATCATTTTAACTTGTCTATAGACCTGAATGCGTGTACAGGATGTGGGGCGTGCGTTATTGCTTGTCACGCTGAAAACAACGTACCGGTAGTAGGTAAAGCTGAAGTGAGAAAGAGTAGAGATATGCATTGGTTGCGTATTGATAGATATTACTCTTCAGAAGATACATTTACCGAAGATCTCAATAAGAAAGAGGCTGCAAATGGCTTAACTGGTGACACCGGTATTAAGAACACCCTACACGAAATGGAAATTGCAGCCGACAATCCTCAGGTAGCATTCCAACCTATGATGTGTCAACACTGTAACCACGCACCTTGTGAAACTGTTTGTCCTGTAGCGGCAACATCTCATGGACGTCAAGGTCAAAACCATATGGCGTATAATAGATGTGTTGGTACACGTTACTGCGCAAACAACTGCCCATATAAAGTGCGTCGTTTCAACTGGTTCTTGTATGCTAAGAATGATGAGTTTGATTACCACATGAACAATGATCTTGGACGTATGGTATTAAATCCTGATGTTGTAGTGCGTTCTCGTGGTGTTATGGAAAAATGTTCAATGTGTATTCAAAAAACACAGAAAACGATTCTTGATGCGAAACGTGATGGACGTGAAATTAAAGATGGTGAATTCCAAACTGCATGTTCTGCAGCTTGCGGTACAGGGGCAATGGTATTTGGAGATATCAATGATAAAGAAAGTAAAGTTGCGAAACTTAAGGAAGATAAACGTATGTATCACGCACTGGAATACGTTGGCACCAAGCCAAATGTTCAGTACCACACAATCGTGAGAAATACAACCGAAGCATAATAATTAATTAAGAAATAATTCTAAAAGCATTATGGCGTCTCATTACGAAGCACCTATTAGAAGACCTTTAGTTAGAGGTGAAAAATCATACCACGACGTTTCCGTGGATATCGCTAAGCCTGTAGAAGGAAAAGCCAACAAGTCGTGGTGGATAGTTTTTTCTATCTCGCTTCTCGCCTTTCTTTGGGGAATTGGTTGTATTATATATACCGTCTCAACAGGGATTGGTGTTTGGGGTCTAAATAAAACAGTTGGATGGGCCTGGGACATTACCAATTTCGTTTGGTGGGTAGGTATCGGTCACGCAGGAACCTTGATTTCAGCAGTATTGTTATTATTCCGTCAAAAATGGCGTATGGCTATTAACCGTTCTGCGGAAGCGATGACCATTTTCGCTGTTGTTCAGGCAGGATTGTTCCCAATCATACACATGGGTCGACCTTGGTTAGCTTACTGGGTATTGCCTATTCCAAATCAATTTGGTTCTTTATGGGTTAACTTTAATTCGCCATTACTTTGGGACGTGTTTGCAATTTCTACATATCTATCGGTATCTTTAGTGTTCTGGTGGACTGGTTTGTTGCCTGATTTTGCCATGTTGAGAGATAGAGCTGTAAAGCCGTTTCAAAAGAAAATATATGCTTTATTAAGTTTTGGATGGTCAGGTAGAGCTAAAGATTGGCAACGTTTTGAAGAAGTGTCATTGGTTCTTGCAGGTTTGGCAACACCACTTGTACTTTCTGTACATACGATTGTATCTTTTGACTTCGCAACCTCAGTAATTCCAGGATGGCATACTACCATTTTCCCTCCATACTTTGTTGCCGGAGCGGTATTCTCAGGCTTCGCTATGGTAAACACCTTATTGATCATCATGAGGAAAGTGGTAAGTCTTGAAGATTATATTACCATTCAGCATATTGAATTGATGAACATCGTCATCATGATTACCGGGTCTATTGTTGGTGTTGCTTATATTACTGAGTTGTTTATCGCTTGGTATTCTGGAGTAGAATATGAGCAATATGCTTTCTTAAATAGAGCTACTGGACCTTACTGGTGGGCGTATTTACTGATGATGACCTGTAACGTGTTCTCTCCACAATTTATGTGGTTCAAGAAATTGAGAACGAGTATTATGTTCTCATTCTTTATCTCCATTGTTGTAAACGTTGGAATGTGGTTTGAGCGTTTCGTAATTATCGTGACCTCATTACATAGGGATTACTTGCCATCATCATGGACCATGTTCTCTCCAACCTTTGTTGATATCGGCATCTTTATCGGGACCATTGGATTCTTCTTTGTATTGTTTTTGTTATATGCACGTACATTCCCAGTAATTGCACAAGCAGAAATCAAAACAATTTTAAAATCATCTGGTCAGAGTTACAAAAGCATAAGAGATTCAGGTGGAAGCTTGGTAGGTACGGGTATTGATAAGCGTACACACAAAGTTGTTCCGCATGCAGGAGCTCCAGTGGTGGAAGCGCCATCAACGGCAGCGGCACATGACCCTGAAGCGATTAATAAGCTTATGGAGGGTGTTGGCACTTTTGATCCATTGACACAAACAAAAGACGACTTACAGCAAATTAACGGAATAGGTCCTAAAATGGAAGAAATTCTTAACGGAATAGGTATTTACTCCTACTTGCAAGTAAGTAAGATGACGAAAAGAGAATATGACTTGTTAGACGAGATTACGGCATCTTTCCCAGGAAGGGCTGAGCGTGATGATTGGGCAGGACAAGCTATAACATTAATTAACAACAAATAGTAGTATGGAAGTATCTTCAAAAGTTATTCACGCTATTTATACAGATGATGATGTCTTAATGGCTGCCGTAAAGAAAGTAAGGGCAGAACGATATCATATTGAAGAAATATATACGCCTTTTCCGGTTCACGGACTAGACAAAGCAATGGGATTGGCACCAACACGTTTGGCAATTACAGCCTTCATTTACGGATGTATTGGTCTCGCGGTTGCTACAGTGATGATGAATTATATCATGATAGAAGATTGGCCACAGAATATAGGTGGAAAACCAAGTTTCAGCTATATTGAAAGTATGCCAGCATTCGTTCCTATTATGTTTGAGTTGACTGTATTCTTTGCAGCGCATTTAATGGTGATTACATTTTACCTACGCAGTAGAATTTGGCCGTTTAAAGAAGCCGAAAACCCAGATGTACGTACAACAGATGATCATTTTTTAATGGAGATCAGTGCGGGTCAAAATCTTGATGAGCAGTTTGATATGTTAAGAAATACAGGAGCAGTAGAAGTTACCTTAATTGATAAAGCACACTAATACACATGAAAAGCTTATTTAAATTAGTAGTATTGATGGTAGTGTTGATCTCTTTTGCATCATGTCAGAAGAGTACGAGACCAAATTATCAGTATTTTCCAGATATGTATGAGTCGGTAGGATATGAATCCTATGATGAAGTTGAGTTCTTGCCTAATGGGATGCAAGCTAAATTACCAGCAGAAGGTTCAGTAGCTAGAGGCCATAAACCATTTGACATTGATGGTTCAATTGAAGGTTATAATGAAGCAAAAGCAAGTTTAAAGAATCCTTTAGATTCTACACAAATTGATTCTCCAAGAGGCGGACAATTATATGATATTTACTGCGCCGTATGTCATGGTAAAAAAGGTGATGGAAAAGGCATCTTAGTATCTCGAGAGAAAATTTTAGGCGTCCCTTCTTTTGATGATCAAGGTAGAGCTTTGACTGAAGGTAGTGTTTACCACACCATACATTATGGTAAAAACGTGATGGGGTCCTATGCAAACCAATTGGACGAAGAAGAGCGTTGGCAAGTTGTAGATTATGTGATGCAACTTAAATCAGAATTAGGAGGAAGTCAGACTGTTAAAGATTCAATATAGATATGTACACAATTTCAAATAGATTAAAGACATTTTCCATTATCCTTATCGTCCTAGGTGTTTTAGGAGTGGCTTATGGTTTTATGACATCTCATAAATCTTTAGAAGAGGTAAAAACAATGTTGGCTCAAGATGGTCATGGGGGCGGTCATGAAGCTACTACTGAGGCACATGTTGTGGCCGGTGACAATGAACATGCAGATAACACGCATGATGCTAACGCACATGACGCTACCGCTGATGTAGAGCATGGTTCTCATGATGATGAGCACGCAGCACACGTACAAGAACGATTGGCAAAGAGACCATGGTCAGCACTTTATGTGGCAGCCTTTTTCTTTATGATGATTGCCTTGGGTGTTTTAGCATTTTATGCGGTTAATGTAGCTGCGCAAGCAGGTTGGTCGCCATTGCTAAACCGTGTTATGGAAGGTATTACAGCCTACCTATTGCCAGGGGCTATTATTGTAGTCGCTATTGCTGTAGGCTCACATTATATTGGTCATCACAACGAAATTTTTATCTGGATGAACCCAGAAGTAGTTGCTGATGATAAGTTGATTCAAAACAAATCTGGATATCTAAATATTCCATGGTTTATTATCAGAGCAGTGATTTTTATTGCAGGATGGGTGGCATATAGACATTTTGCCCGTAAGTTCTCCATCGCTCAAGATACAGCGGAACCAGGTGATAATAGAAACTTTAAAAAAGCATTTCGTATTGCAGCGGCATTTTTAGTATTCTTTATTTATACAGAATCTATTATGTCTTGGGATTGGATTATGAGTGTGGATCCACACTGGTTTAGTACCTTATTTGGTTGGTACGTTTTAGCAGGGATGCTTGTAAGTGGGGTGACTGTAATTGCAATGGTAACCATATTCTTAAAATCATTAGGCCATTTGCCTTTAGTCAATGACAGTCATATTCATGATTTGGCAAAGTATATGTTTGGGTTTAGTGTATTGTGGACATACTTATGGTTCTCACAGTTTATGTTAATCTGGTATGCAAATATTCCGGAGGAAGTAACATACTTTGTAACACGTATTGAAGATTATAAATTACCATTCTTTGGAATGTTAATCTTAAATTTCTTGTTCCCATTGTTAATCTTAATGAACAGTGATTACAAACGTATTCCATGGTTTGTAATTATGTGTGGTGTCCTTATTTTAGTAGGTCACTATATTGATATCTTTGTTATGATTATGCCTGCAACAGCTGGTGATCAATGGTTCATTGGAATTCCTGAAATAGGATCTATTCTATTATTTGGTGGCTTATTCTTGCTTGTTGTGTTCTCATCATTAGCAAAAGCACCGTTAACTGTTAAGAATAATCCATTCCTTAAAGAGAGCGAACATTTCCATTATTAATAACAATATATAAAGAAGAGAGACGACAATGACTGCTTTATTAACAATTATCATAGTACTTTTCATAGCGGTAGCTATTTGGCAAATGGTCAAAATTTTTGATCTAGCTCAAGTCAGTACTGACACGTCACATAGTGGGATTGCAACAGATTATGACAATAAGATCAACGGATATTTAATGATGGGCTTTTTGGCCTTTATATACATTATAACCATTGTTTCTTTTGTAAAATGGGGAGATTTGCCTTTAATGTCTAACGCTGCATCAGAGCACGGTTCAGAGATTGATAATCTTATGATGATCTCTATGGCGGTTATTTTTACTGTTCAAATCATCACCCAGTTTCTATTACACTGGTTTGCCTTTAAATACAGAGGCGAAAAAGGAAAGAAAGCCTTGTTTTTTGCTGATAACAATACTTTGGAGGCCATTTGGACAATCATTCCTGTAATCGTTTTAGCAGGATTGATCATCTACGGATTATTTACATGGACGTCCATCATGAATATTGATGAAGATGCTGATCCAATGATTGTAGAAATATATGGCCAGCAATTTAACTGGACAGCTCGTTATGCTGGTCAGGATAACGTTTTAGGTATGGCTAATGTTAGATTAATTGATATTGATAAGGCTAACGTTTTAGGTATCGATGAAGCTGATCCTAATGCACAAGATGATATTGTAGTTAAAGAATTACATTTAGTTGTGAATAAGCCAGTGTTGTTTGAGATACGTTCTCAAGATGTCCTACACTCTGTATATATGCCACACTTTAGAGCTCAGATGAATTCAGTGCCTGGTATGATCACCAAGTTTGGATTTACACCAACGGTAACTACAAAAGAGATGCGTGAAACCCCAGAGATGATTGAGAAGGTTCAAAACATCAATAATATCCGCGCCGAAAAAAGTAAAGAGTTAATGGCTAAGGGCGAAGAGGCGTTAGATCCTTATGAGTTTAACTACCTCTTACTTTGTAACAAGATTTGCGGGAAATCTCACTATAATATGCAAATGAATATTATAGTAGAAACCCAAGAGGAGTATGATGCATGGATTAGTGAGCAACAAACCTTCAAAGAATCATTGAATAAATAACAAAAAAGTTTTTAAAAAGTATATATAGATTATGTCAACACACGCAGTAGATACTCACGCACACGACGACGATCACGGACATCATCACAAAGAAACCTTTGTAACTAAGTATATCTTTAGTCAGGATCATAAAATGATCGCCAAACAATACCTTATTACTGGTACCTTCATGGGTATTATTGGGGTTTTGATGTCAATCATGTTTCGTATTCAAATTGCATGGCCAGAAGAGCCAAATGTACTTTTTGAAGCGTTATTGGGCAAATGGGCACCAGGGGGTGTTATGGATGCTGATATTTATCTGGCATTGGTTACCATACACGGTACCATCATGGTATTCTTTGTGTTAACTGCAGGTTTAAGTGGTACCTTTAGTAACTTATTAATTCCGTTGCAAATTGGTGCGCGAGATATGGCTTCTGGTTTCTTGAACATGGTATCCTATTGGTTATTTTTCCTTTCAAGTGTCATTATGTTAATCTCATTATTTGTGGAGGCAGGACCTGCAGCAGCGGGTTGGACTATTTATCCACCATTAAGTGCATTGCCAATGGCTCAAGGAGGATCTGGTATGGGGATGACTTTATGGTTAATCTCTATGGCTATCTTTATTGCATCCTCTTTATTAGGGTCATTAAACTACATTGTTACGGTAATTAATATGCGTACCAAAGGGATGAGCATGACGCGTTTGCCATTAACAATTTGGGCATTCTTTGTCACTGCCATTATTGGTGTGGTATCGTTCCCAGTATTGTTTGCAGCAGCCTTATTATTGATCATGGATAGAAGTTTTGGTACATCGTTCTTCTTATCAGATATTTTTATTCAAGGTGAAGTTCTGCATTACCAAGGTGGATCTCCAGTATTGTTTGAGCATTTATTTTGGTTCTTAGGACACCCTGAAGTATACATTGTGATTTTACCAGCAATGGGATTAGTGTCAGAAATTATGGCGTCTAATTCACGTAAGCCAATCTTTGGATACCGTGCAATGGTTGCTTCCATTTTAGCAATTGCATTCTTATCGACCATTGTTTGGGGTCACCATATGTTTGTGTCAGGGATGAATCCATTCTTAGGGTCTGTATTTACTTTTACCACCTTATTAATTGCAATTCCATCTGCTGTAAAAGCATTCAACTGGATTACAACCTTATGGAAAGGAAATCTACAGATGAACCCGGCCATGTTGTTCTCTATAGGATTTGTTTCGACCTTTATCACTGGTGGATTAACAGGAATCATTCTAGGGGACAGTGCCTTAGATATTAACGTGCACGATACTTATTTCGTTATTGCCCACTTCCATTTAGTAATGGGAATCTCAGCAATTTACGGGATGTTTGCAGGGGTTTACCATTGGTACCCTAAAATGTTTGGTAGAATGTTAAACAAAAATTTAGGATATATCCACTTCTGGGTCACTGCAATCTGTGCGTACGGGGTGTTCTTCCCAATGCATTTTATCGGAATGGCAGGTTTACCAAGACGTTATTACACCAACTCAGCATTCCCATTATTTGATGATTTAGCTGACGTAAATATTGTGATCACTATTTTCGCTATCATCGGTGGTATTGTACAAATTGTTTACCTATATAACTTCTTCGCTAGTATGTTTATCGGTAAGAAGGCAGTACAAAATCCATGGAGATCAACAACGTTGGAGTGGACAACGCCAGTAGAGCATATGCACGGCAACTGGCCAGGAGCAATACCTCACGTTTATCGTTGGTCTTATGATTATAGTAAGCCAGGTCATGACGATGATTTTGTGCCTCAAAATGTGCCTTTAAAGGAAGGTGAAGAGGAGTTACAACACTAAAATAAATTTGAACTTGGGAGAGCAGTATTTAATCTCAAAATTCAATCAACTCATAAAAGCCTTTCTTAATAAGAAAGGCTTTTTGTTTATCTTTGTTTTCTGTCTATAGGAATGATACCAATAGACGCTATTATTAATTAAATTGAGATTCCCGCATTTGTGGGAAATGACATGAACGACAACCTAAATCCATCCAATGACAATTTTTCTCCTGAAGAACTTGATGTCGAGAAAAAATTAAGACCGTTAACATTTGATGATTTCTCTGGTCAGGATCAGGTGTTGGAGAATTTAAGAATTTTTGTCGAAGCTGCAAACCAACGTAATGAAGCTTTAGACCATACCTTGTTTCATGGACCTCCAGGACTTGGTAAAACAACCTTAGCGCACATATTAGCGAGTGAACTGGGCGCAAGTATAAAGGTGACTTCAGGGCCGGTTCTAGACAAGCCGGGTGATCTTGCCGGACTATTGACCAATTTAGATGAACGTGATGTCTTGTTTATTGATGAAATTCACCGCTTGAGCCCTATCGTAGAAGAGTATTTATATTCTGCTATGGAAGATTATAAAATTGACATCATGATTGAGTCTGGGCCAAACGCCAGAACTGTTCAGATAAACCTCAATCCTTTTACGCTTATTGGAGCGACAACGCGATCAGGACTTCTTACCTCGCCAATGCGTGCAAGGTTTGGAATTCAAAGCAGGTTGCAGTATTACAACACGGAATTACTGACCACCATTACACAACGTAGTGCCTCTATTTTAAATGTTCCCATTTCTATGGAAGCGGCTGTTGAAATTGCAGGTAGGAGTAGAGGTACGCCACGTATATCTAACGCATTGCTGCGTCGTGTACGCGATTTTGCCCAGATAAAAGGCAACGGAAGCATTGATATTGCCATAGCAAAATTTGCGCTTAAGGCACTCAATGTAGATGCCCACGGACTTGATGAAATGGATAATAAGATTTTAATGACTATTATTGATAAGTTTAAAGGTGGACCAGTAGGTATAACCACCTTAGCAACTGCTGTAAGTGAAAGTGCCGAAACCATTGAAGAAGTTTACGAGCCATTTTTAATACAACAAGGGTTTATTATGCGTACTCCTCGCGGGAGGGAAGTAACGGATTTGGCCTACAAGCATCTTGGGAAGATACGAGGGGGCATACAAGGTGGTCTGTTTTAGCTAATTTTAAACCCTATTTTGTGTATTGGTTCTAGTATGAATCTGAGTACAATATGAGCATTACCAAAGTTTTTAATAATGGCTAGCACGACTAATATTCCAACAGTTTCCCTTATTCATTTTCTGAAACATTCTGTGGATATTCTCAAAAACCCCTTGCCTTTTCATCATTCTAATTTTATTGCCAAAGGCGATACCTTCAAATTAAAAATAGGATTTACAGATGAAGTCGTGTTTTCACGTGATGCTTCATTTGCAGAATATGTACTTCAAAAAAATCAAAAAAATTACAAAAAGTCTAAAATCCAAACTGTTGATTTGGTCAAATATGTGGGGAGAGGGCTACTTACCGCAGAAGGTGACTTATGGAAAAAACAACGTCAATTAATTCAACCCGCTTTTCATAAAAGAAATTTGGCAAATTTAATGGGAAAGGTACAACAGGCTATCAGGTCTGAGTATACACATATTCAGCCAGGAAAGCGTATTGATGTTTTCCCGGTGTTTAATGATTTGGCATTTCAAACGGTTGTAAAATCATTGTTCAGTAGTGCGGCAAGTGCTGAAGACATTAACAGGTTGCAATTTATTACAGAAGCGGCTCAGAAAATGTTGGTGCGGGAGCTACGTCAGCCTTACCTAGGGTGGTGGTTTAAAGCGAGTGGTACCATTGAAAAACATTTAGAGCTGACCCGGGAAGCCCGTCAAATTCTAAAGAACATTGTTAGAGCTAGACGTAATTCTCAAGAACGGCAAGACGATTTGTTGGACATGCTTTTAGAGGCCCGTTATGAAAATGGCAATGCTATGGATGAAGAACAATTGATTGATGAAATCTTGATCCTTTTTACGGCAGGACATGAAACCACTTCAAATGCGCTCACCTTTACCTTTCAACTCTTAGCACTGCATCCTGAGTGGCAAGACAAAATTTATGAGGAAAGTCTGCAAATTTCAGAAGATTCTAAAGGTTTGATGCAAATGGTGATGGCCTCCAAAATTTGCCAGCAGGTTATTGAAGAATCGATGCGCTTATACCCACCGGTATATTTTATTGATCGGGTGAATGTAGAGGAAGATGTATTCAATAATATGGTGTTTAAACAAAATTCTAACTTATTATTCTCCATTTATGAGATCCATCGTCATCCCGGTTTATGGGAACATCCAAACGATTTCCTGCCGGAGCGTTTTGATGAAGGCGGACGTCAATTTTCCTCCCAATATTTTCCATTTGGCGCAGGGCCAAGAAAATGTATAGGGAATAATTTTGCAATGTTTGAAATGATTTTAGCGGTTACGGAGTTGATTCGAAACTATAAGGTGTATCCTGAATTCGATTCGATTGAGATTACACCTTTGATATCGTTAAAGCCTAAGAACGCCTTAATGAGATTTGAAACGCGTTTGTAAGGGTGAATTATAAGTTATTTGTCAGGCTGAGCGCAGTCGAAGCCCTGATTAAACTATATGTACAACTACTACGTTTATATTTTAAAATGCGCTGACGGTTCCTATTACACCGGAATCACAAACGATATTGCCCGTAGGTTTGAAGAGCATCAACTCGGAAAAAATAAAGAATGTTATACCTTTAAAAAACGGCCGGTCATCATGGAGTTTCATCAGGAATTTAATGATGTGTTACAAGCCATTTATTTTGAAAAGAAACTAAAAGGGTGGACAAGGGCAAAAAAGAAGGCTTTAATTGAGGGGGATTTTGATAGATTGCAAGTCCTAGCGGAGTGTCGAAATAGTACTCATTATAAATATGATCCTAATAAGGAAAGTGAAGAATAAAGAGGCTTCGATTGCGCTCAGCCTGACAGGGCTTCGACAGAGCTTAGTCTTACAAGGGCTTCGACTGCGCTCAGCCTGACAGGAGTTTAAAATGCGCTTAGCCTGACAAATAATTAGATTGCCATCAAGCTGATAGAAAATAAACAAACTAAAGAGTGAATAATAAATCCAAATACAGCCAACTCATTAAGGAAGAAGCCAAACGCCTTGGTTTTTTGTCTTGCGGTATCAGCAAAGCACAATTTTTGGAGGAGGAAGCACCACGGCTGGAACGCTACCTCAAAAACAACATGCATGGTGAGATGCGCTATATGGAGAACCATTTTGACAAACGTCTGGACCCAACAAAACTTGTGGACGATTCTAAATCTGTCATTTCACTATTATTAAATTATTACCCTGAAGAGCAACAAATAGATCAGACCTATAAACTGAGCAAATATGCATACGGAACAGATTATCATTTTGTCATTAAAGACAAGCTAAAATCACTTCTAAATTTTATTCAAGAAGAAATAGGCGAGGTACACGGACGTGCCTTTACAGATTCCGCACCCGTTTTAGATAAAGCATGGGCTGCAAAATCAGGATTGGGCTGGGTAGGAAAACACACCCTGTTATTAACCCAACAAGCAGGATCGTTTCATTTTGTGGCTGAATTGATACTTGATCTCGAATTGGAATATGATTTGCCCACAACTGACCATTGTGGCACATGCACCAAATGTATCGACGCTTGCCCCACACAAGCCATTGCTGAGCCCTATGTAGTAGATGGGAGCAAATGCATTTCTTATTTCACAATTGAGTTAAAAGATAAAATCCCTACAGAATTTAAAGGTCAATTTGATGATTGGATGTTTGGGTGCGATATCTGCCAAGACGTGTGTCCTTGGAATCGCTTTTCAAAAGCGCATAGCGAACCTTTGTTTAATCCGCATCCAGAATTACTGTCCATGACTAAAAAAGATTGGGAAGAAATTACCGAAGATGTATTCAGGGACCTTTTTAAGAAATCACCAGTAAAACGCACAAAATTCGAAGGTTTAAAGCGTAATATTGATTTCTTAAAGAAGAACTAATTATACCAAACCGGTTTAGGTTTGCCCAAATCAAAACTTTGGAATCCGAAATCATCAGTTTCAAAAGCATTGGTTTTTAGGATATTTTCCCCTTGCCCAGGAATTTGTGGATAGAAGGAAAAGGACACCTGAAAGGAACTGAATACCAAATAATCATTCCGGACAATAAAACCTGCACCAAAGGAGGTGTATACTTTGCTCTGCGTAATAGAAGTGCCTTCATTACCTAAAGCTGCTGCACTAAAATTAAGATAGGGGTTCAAACGGAACCCCCACAATTCCCAAGGCGAATAAAACTGGGTTTGTAAAGACAATACATATTTTTTAGTGCCCATTAGGTCACTATCAAAACCTCTGATACCAGCACCGTTTTTAAGATCGAAATTGTGATCATAAACCCCTCTAAATTTATTGTTGTAATCAATAGTAAGTCGGTCGCCCTCTGAATCTAATCTATTGGTACCAATCAAAATTTGCGGTTTAATAAATTGACGCATCTTCCAGTTTTTTCCCAATGAAATTAAATTTGTAAAGTAATTGGCCTGTAACGAGATGGTGGTTTGTTCTAAATGGGTGTTGTCCACAAAACTTCCAATTTCAAAATTAGTACTTAAAAATCCCCAATTGAAATAATTACCATGTGTAGCTTTTAACCCTAAGTACAATCGGTTATGCTTATTTTTGCGTTGATAGCCTCCTGTTAGCGCATATACAGTACCAATAGGGACATCTTCAATGGTGCCATCTCTAAAAATATAATCATCTTTTATATATTGCCGAGAGGCAATCCCGACACTTCCCAAATAAAACGATTCATTCGCAAAATAACCCACCGGATCATATTCCTCAGAAGGTCGTTCCTTATAACCCACATGCAGATAACGTAGGCTAGTTATTAGGTTGGTAGTTCGCTGTTTTTCTGAATTACCCTTAAACAATTGGTAGGCATGGCCACCCCAAAAATCCTGGGTCAAGTATTTGAAATCTTGAAGGTTTGTCTCTATGTCAGCGGTACCAATATATTCTTTACGGTATTGTTCATCCAGATATAAGCCGCCCGCCCATCGGGTTAATGCAGAGTAGAATGGTCGGTCAATTTTTAGAAGCTTGCTATAATACCCATTTAAATCTGTTTTATAGGCTAAAGTCGTTTTGATAAAGGTGTTTTTGAAATTAGGTACAGTATATTGCATATCGTAGCCATAATTGCCATCTTCCAGGCTTTTAACGACACTGTTATTAAATTCATGCCCGAATCCCAAGAAATTCCTGTTTTTAAGTTTCAGCTTCGTCTTTGATGTGGATGCCGAAGCCGTCGGTATCATGCTCCACGAGTCTAAGACTTCAATAGTAAGATCTACAGAATCTTTAGAGGTCCCAACGTTTGCCGCAGTAACCTGAACGCGTCTGATATAATTTTGAGAACGTATTAAACGCTCACTCTCGCTTAAAAGTAAGGTGTCTAAGGGCGTATTTTCTTTAATTAACAAGGTGTTTCTAATCGCAAAGGCCTTGGTTTTGATATGGATAAAGTTTCCTGTTTTTTCTACCCAGCTATTAGAGGTTTGTGTGCTATCAGTAAATGAAAATCCAAAGGGGTCATGACTTATGATGTTGATGTTCCTAATAATTTTCCCCTCAAATTTTGAGAAATCTTGCTTTGGCCGATTTTTGGATGCGTTTACAGGTTTTTTTGCCGTAGATCTGAACACCAATTTGTGCAGTGCTTTTGTAAATTTTCTTTTTTTGGAATAGTTTTCAATTTTTTGGTACATGTTTATAGTGTCTTCTTTGGTTAAATCATCCTGAGCGACAACAAAACCTTGACCTAATAGAAAAAGTGTGATAAAAATTAAGGTTCTTAAAGGCATCTATTAAGTGGGAAATCAAAAGCTACGCTGCAAATATAGGGCAATTGAAGTGCTCAATTTTAAAAATTTCGTGCGCTTATGCTATTTGATTATCTGTTCTGAAAGAGGTGGTTAGGAGAATTGTCATGCTGCTTTTCCAAACGATTGGGAAGCCATAACGAGGCCCTAATAAATTTATGCAAATGTATTTAATGTCACTTTTCTTTTCTCATAAAACACTTACCTTTGTTTCCTAGCTAAAATTTTAAATTATATGAGCAAGCAGAGCAAACGCAGAGAGGCCTTAGTTTATCATGCAAAACCTACGCCTGGTAAAATACAGGTAGTTCCTACTAAAAAATATGCAACGCAACGTGATTTGTCGTTGGCGTACTCCCCAGGGGTTGCAGAACCTTGTCTAGAGATTGCTAAAAATGTCAACAATGTTTACAAATATACTGCTAAGGGTAATTTGGTGGCAGTAATCTCTAATGGCACTGCGGTGTTGGGCTTGGGTAATATTGGTCCTGAAGCCTCTAAACCAGTAATGGAAGGTAAAGGCTTGCTGTTTAAAATTTTTGCAGATATAGATGTGTTTGATATTGAAGTCAATACTGAAAATGTTGAAGAATTCATCCAAACGGTTAAAATGATTGCGCCTACATTTGGTGGAATAAATTTAGAAGATATTAAAGCTCCAGAAGCATTTGAAATTGAGCGCCGTTTAAAAGCAGAATTGGACATCCCGGTAATGCATGACGACCAACATGGAACTGCTATCATTTCGGCCGCGGCCTTATTAAATGCTTTGGAAATTGCAGATAAGAAAATTGAGGAAGTTCAGATAGTGATTAGTGGCGCTGGTGCTGCGGCTATTTCGTGTACACGATTATACCAAGCGTTTGGTGCCAAACGGGAACACATTGTAATGACAGATAGTAAAGGTGTGATCAGACAGACCAGAACAGACTTGACTTCAGAAAAGGCTGAATTTGCTACCCATAGAGATTTAGAAACCTTAGAAGACGCCATGCACAACGCCGACGTTTTTATAGGTTTGTCTACCTCCAATATTCTCTCTCCTGAGATGTTATTGTCCATGGCCGATAATCCTATCGTTTTTGCTTTGGCCAATCCTGATCCTGAAATTGATTACCAATTGGCCATTGATACCCGTAAAGATGTTATTATGGCTACTGGGCGTTCTGACCATCCTAACCAAGTGAATAACGTACTCGGCTTTCCTTATATTTTTAGAGGCGCTTTAGATGTCAGGGCTACTAAAATTAATGAGGCTATGAAAATGGCGGCAGTAACTGCCCTTGCCAATTTAGCAAAACAGAATGTGCCAGAGCAAGTAAATATTGCTTATGGTGAAACCCATTTAACTTTTGGAAGGGAATATATCATTCCGAAACCGTTTGATCCTCGTTTAATTTCCGAAGTGCCACCAGCGGTGGCTAAAGCTGCTATGGAGAGTGGCGTGGCTAAGGAATCCATCAATGATTGGGATAAATACCGTGATAGTTTGTTGGAACGTTTAGGTTCTGATAATAAAATAGTCCGGTTGTTAACTAACCGTGCAAAAATGGATCCGAAGCGTGTGGTATATGCTGAGGCAGACCATCTTGATGTTTTAAAAGCCGCCCAAATAGCATTTGATGAAGGTATTGCCATCCCAATTTTATTGGGGAGACGTGAAACGATTTTGAGTTTGATGGCCGAAATTGAATTTGACGCCAATGTTGAAATTATCGATCCTAAAACGGATGATGAGGAAAAACGCCGCAATAGATATGCAGAAGTGTATTGGTCGCAACGCAAACGTAAAGGAGTAACGCTTTATTCAGCACAAAAGCTGATGAGAGAGCGTAACTATTTTGCTGCAATGATGGTTAATGAAGGTGATGCGGATGCTTTAATTTCCGGATTCTCACGCAGTTACCCTTCCGTAGTAAAACCAATGTTAGAACTTATTGGTTTGGCAAAAGGTGCCACCCGTGTGGCTACTACCAATCTTATGATGACCCAACGTGGCCCAATGTTTTTGAGTGACACTTCAATTAATATTGATCCGCCTGCTGAGCATTTGGCCAAAATTGCGCAAATGACTGCAAGGACCGTTAGGATGTTTGGTTTGGAACCAGTTATGGCCATGATTTCTTTTGCAAACTTTGGATCTTCAGACAGTCCGCGAGCGACAAAAGTAAGAGACGCCGTAAAAATCTTGCACGAAACTAATCCTGAATTAATTGTTGATGGCGAATTGCAAACAGATTTTGCACTTAATCAAGACATGCTTCAAGAGTTTTTCCCGTTTTCAAAATTGTCGGGTCGCAAAGTGAATACGCTTATTTTTCCAAGTCTAGATTCAGCCAATATTACCTATAAACTTTTAAAGGAATTAAACAAAGCTGAATCTATAGGACCAATCATGATGGGCATGCGCAAACCAGTTCACATTCTTCAATTAGATGCTAGTGTAGATGAAATTGTGAATATGACTGCAATTGCTGTTATTGATGCCCAGTATAAAGAGAAAAAGGAGCAAGAAGCCAAAGCGGCTTTAGCAAATGAATCAGCTGTGCAATGAAAATAATTTTCTTACATTTGAGATCAATCTAAAGCCAGTTCATGATTACACATATCCAAGGAAAACTTGTAGAGAAAAATTTAACTGATGTTGTCATAGATTGCAATGGTATAGGCTATCATATTAATATTTCATTACACACCTATTCTCAAATTCCGGAAGGCGAAAATCTAAAACTGTATACCTATTTGCAGATAAAGGAAGATTCACATACGCTTTACGGTTTTATGTCCATTGCAGAGCGTGAGATTTTTAAATTATTGATTTCTGTTAGTGGAGTGGGTTCCAGTACGGCACGTACCATGTTATCATCCTTAACACCTAAACAAGTGCGCGAAGGTATAGCACATGACGATGTAGCCTTAATTCAATCCATTAAAGGGATTGGTGCTAAAACGGCTGCTCGTGTTATTCTGGATTTGAAGGATAAAGTGCTAAAAGTGTATGATATAGATGAACTTTCTGTAGTTGAAAACAATACTCATAAAGATGAAGCGTTATCAGCTTTAGAAGTTCTCGGTTTTGCACGAAAACAAGCCGAACGTGTTGTCGAGAAAATTGTTGCCAATCAACCAGATGCCAACGTAGAAGTCATTATAAAGGCGGCATTAAAAAATTTATAATCGATTTTGAGCACCACTAACCCAAGCTTATTTCAGTCTCTAAAACGTTTATGGCTTCTGGTCATAGTCGTGTGCTTTAGTCAACTTGGGTTTTCTCAAGAAATTCCGGCAGAACAGGATAGTACCAAAACAGGATATGCCTTAGGCAGTATTAAAATGCCTGATCCTAATAGTATTGTTTCAAAATACACCTATGATCCTAGTACAGACCGGTACATCTTTACCCAAACAGTAGGACGGTTTAACATCAATTATCCGCTTATTTTAACGCCCACCGAATACCAAAAATTGGTATTGGAAGAGAATCTGAAAAATTACTACAAACAAAAGGTTGACATTGCGGAAGGTAAAAAAGATGGTACTGAAGGACAGCAAAAGAATTTGTTGCCAGAATTTTACGTCAATTCCGGATTTTTCGAAACTATTTTTGGAGGTAATACCATTGAGGTGATCCCGCAAGGTTCGGTTGAAATGGATTTGGGAGTTTTGTTCACTAAACAAGATAATCCATCGTTTTCACCACGTAACCGCAGTAATTTCACTTTCGATTTTGACCAACGTATCAGCTTGAGTTTATTAGGTAAAGTTGGAACCCGACTACAAGTCACCGCTAACTACGATACAGAATCCACTTTCGATTTTCAAAACCTAATTAAGTTAGAATACACCCCAACTGAAGACGATATTGTCAGAAAAATTGAGGTCGGTAACGTCAGCATGCCGCTGAACAGTTCGCTCATTACCGGTGCACAAAGTTTGTTTGGGGTTAAAACCGAATTACAATTTGGGAAAACCCGAGTTACAGCAGTCTTCTCTGAACAGAAATCGCAGTCGCGCTCTGTTGTTGCCCAAGGCGGCGGCACGCTAGAAGAATTCTCTTTTTACGCACGGGACTACGATGAGAATCGGCATTTTTTCCTAGCACACTATTTTAGAGAGCGTTACGATACTGCCTTACAACGCTACCCTTATATCAATAGTAATGTTCAAATTACGCGTATAGAAGTCTGGGTGACCAATAGAAGCAATCAAACCGACAACGTCCGTAACGTGGCGGCATTTCAAGATCTTGGGGAGTCGCAGCGTGTAGGTTCTAATGTCACGATTCTAAAACCCGGACCACTGCCAGACAATAAAAATAACGGCTTCGATCCTACCAATATTGGGGGCGCTGGCTCTAATTTGAACAGCGCGGTAAGAGATATTACCAGAGTGCAGCAAGGTATCAACATCCCTGCTAATGAAGGTTTTGATTATGGGAAATTGGAAAATGCCAAAAAATTGGTAGAGGGTTATGATTATACACTTCAAACCCAGTTAGGGTATATATCTTTAAACCAACGCTTGCTAAATGATGAGGTGCTCGCCGTGGCCTTCCAATATACGGTTGGAGATAAAGTGTACCAAGTAGGGGAGTTTGCCAATGATGGCGTAGAAGCAACAGGCACTTCAACTGATCCAAATTCAGGGAATACAGTCATCAATAACAATAACCTGATCTTAAAAATGCTAAAAAGTGCGATCACGAACGTGAATCAGCCGATTTGGGATTTGATGATGAAAAATATTTATGATTCTGGCGCCTACCAATTGAGCCAGGAAGATTTTAAATTGAATATCTTCTATACGGAAGCATCGCCAGTGAACTACATTAAGCCGGTCTCGGGAACGACATTTCCGCCTTTTGATAATAACACCTCTGATCCGTCTGATGATACCCCTATAACAGAAACGCCATTAATCCGATTATTTCATTTAGACCGGTTGAATTATAACAATGATCCGCAGCTTAATGGGGACGGTTTTTTTGATTTCGTACAGGGTATTACGGTTTTGACCCAAAACGGCAAGATTATTTTTACTAAAGTAGAACCTTTTGGGGAATATCTTTTTGATGTGTTAGCAGATCCAGCCTATCCTTCAGATTATAATGACCCTACCTATACCAACCCCAATCAGGAAAAGTATGTGTACGATTTATTATATAAAGGCACAAAAACTGCGGCATTAGAAGAAGCGGATAAGAATAAGTTCCAATTGAAAGGGCGCTATAAATCAACCGGTAGTGATGGCATAGCCATTGGTGCTTTTAATGTGCCTAGAGGTTCCGTAAAAGTGACTGCGGGTGGCCGAGTATTGGTAGAAGGTGTTGATTATACGGTAAATTATCAATTGGGTCGGGTTGAAATTTTAGACCAAGCGCTTAAAGCGTCCAATACGCCAATTAATGTATCTGTAGAAAATAATGCGGTGTTCGGTCAGCAAACAAAACGTTTTGCCGGCATCAATGTAGAGCATCAGTTCAATGAAAATTTTGTATTGGGTGGAACCTTCTTAAATCTGAGCGAGCGTCCCATCACTCAAAAAGCAAATTACAATACAGAGTCTATCAATAATACCATATTTGGACTAAACGGCAATTACTCTACCGAAGTGCCTTTCCTAACCCGATTGGCCAATAAGCTCCCAAATATTGTTACGGATGTGCCTTCTAATCTGTCGGTTAGAGGCGAATTTGCATACCTCATGCCAGGTGCACCAAAAGGGACCGATTTTCAAGGGGAGTCTACAGCGTATGTAGATGATTTTGAAGGTTCGCAAGGGAGTATCGATTTGCTATCGCCACAAGCATGGTTTTTGTCTAGCAGGCCAAAAAAACTGGGTATTGGTGCAAATGAAGATGATAATGGCATTCAAAACGGTTTTAATAGAGCTTTATTAAATTGGTACACGGTTGACCCTATTTTTTATAGTTCGCAACGACCAAGCGGTATCACAGATAATGATGTGTCCAATCTCTATACAAGACGTGTTTTTATTGATGAAATATTCCCGCAACGCGATTTAGTACAGGGGCAAAGTACCATTATCCCAACCTTAGATTTAGCATACTATCCAACGCAAAGGGGACCTTACAATTTCCAGACCCAAAATATTAATTTTCCTAACACCTTGACCTCCCCACAAGACAGCTGGGCGGGCATTACACGTCAAATTACCAGTACTGATTTTGAGCAGGCAAACGTAGAATACATAGAATTTTGGGTGCAAGATCCATTCTTGGATAACCCTTCAAACCCAGGAGGTAAGCTACTTTTAAATCTAGGAAATATTTCTGAAGACATCCTTAAAGATGGTAAAAAACAATACGAAAATGGATTGCCAGATACCGGTGATGTCAGCGGCTTGAATACAACCGAATTCGGTTCTGTGGTGCCACGTAACCAATCTTTAATTTATGCCTTCTCAAGTCTGGGAGCAGAACGCGAAAATCAGGATGTGGGCTATGATGGTTATAATGATGCTAAGGAAATTATGGAATTTGGATCGCAATTTGGTCCAGACCCTTCCAATGATAACTACCAATATTTTCTTCAGGCTGAAGGCAATATTTTTGATCGATACAAAAAATATAACGGAACTGAGGGCAATTCGCCAGATGTATTTTCCGATACCAATAGAGGTTCTACTACACAGCCTGATGTAGAAGATATTAACAGAGATAACACAATGAATACCATTGATAGTTATTATGAATATGAAGTAGATATTACAAGGGCGAGTTTAGATAATCCTAACAATACTTTAATAAACGATGTCAAAACCAGAAATGTCACATTGCCAAATGGCGACAATAGAGATGTGAGATGGTACCAGTTCCGAATTCCAATTGACGAAGCTACGCGGGCCATTGGAGGTATTTCAGATATCAGATCCATAAGGTTTGCAAGAATGTACCTTAAAGGTTTTACTCAACCAACAGTAATGCGTTTTGCTACTTTAGATTTGGTAAGAAGTGATTGGAGACGCTATACTTTAGACTTGGATAACAATCCTACCAATAATAGTTCTGATGCGTCATTTAGTGTTGGCGTTATTGGACTTCAAGAAAATGAAGGTAATTATGTGCTACCACCTGGCGTAGAGTTGGAGCAGTTAAATAATAACAACAACATTATCAGGCAAAATGAGCAATCTCTAGTGGTGGAGGTGTGCGAATTGGAAGGTGGTGATTCTCGTGGGGTCTATAAAAATATCAGCATTGACATGCGTCAGTACAAGAAATTGAAAATGTTCATGCATGCTGAAGCAGTTGAAGGCCGTACTCTAAACCCTGGAGAAATGGTAGGATTTATCAGAATGGGAAATGATTTTACCCAAAATTTCTATGAAATTCAAGTACCGTTAAACGTTGTGGCAGGTGCTGGACGCGATCAAGTTTGGCCTTCTGAAAATGAGATTGATATTACATTGGACATCTTGCAACAAATCAAATCTATTGGTATAAGTGACGGCTCTTTAGCAAATCAAAACCCGACATTATATAATGTCACGCCATCAGGGCCTGAGTTGGTTAATGGAGGTGATGCTTTTGAGGTGGGCGAAACCCGCGTAGCTATAAAAGGAAATCCAAATTTTGGAGACGTAAGAGTGTTGATGGTGGGCGTTAAGAATAACACTACTGCAACCAATTTATGTGGAAAAGTATGGTTTAATGAGTTGCGTCTTTCTGATTTAGATAATGAAGGCGGATGGGCTGCAGTTTTAAGTATGGACTCCAATATTGCTGATTTTGCTGATATTAGCGCCACCGGAAGACAAAGTACCGTAGGTTTTGGAGGTATTGAGCAGCGCCCAAATGAACGCAGTCGCGAGGATGTTAAGCAGTATGACGTGGTTACCAACCTTAATCTTGGTCAGTTATTGCCAAAAAAATGGGGCATTCAAGTGCCATTCAATTATGCGCAAAGTGAAGAGATGATCACCCCCAAATATGACCAATATTACAATGACTTAACTTTAGATTCGAGACTTAGTGCTGCAAGCTCATCTGACGAAGAAGATGAGATTTTAGAGCAGTCTCAAGATTATACCAAACGTAAGAGCATCAATTTTATCGGGGTAAGAAAACAACGTACCGGAGATAAAATACCACGATTTTATGACGTGGAGAATTTGACCTTCAATTATTCATATAATAAAGTCGAACACCGGGATTTTGAGATTGAAAGGGCTTTAGATCAAAATTTAAGAACAGGTGTTAACTACGCACACAGTTTTGAACCCATCACCATTGAGCCTTTCGCCAAAAATGATTCGATTTTTAAAGGTAAATACGCTAAAATATTAAAGGACTTCAACTTTAATTTAATGCCAAACAGCTTTACCATCAATACAGATATTCTACGTCAGTTTAATAAACAGAAATTTAGGGAGGTAGAATTAGCTGGAAATAATATAGGCCTGGAAGAATTGTTCCGACGAAACTACAGGTTCGATTTCCAATATGCTATCAATTATCAGCTCACAAAATCATTGAATCTGAACTTCTCAGCCAACAACAGTAATATCGTTAGAAACTATTTTGTTGATGATGTGATTAACGGTAGGCAAGACCCGACTTTAAATGTTTGGGATGGGTTTTTTGATTTTGGAGATCCGAACATTCAAAACCAACAGTTGCAACTTAATTATGAGCTTCCACTTTATAAAATTCCGACCTTTAGTTTTCTAAAAGCGACCTATTCTTATACCGGCGATTTCCAGTGGCAAAAAGGGTCAGATTTAAATACGAATCTGCCATTATTCGATGAAACCACAGGCACAACTACCAACTATAATTTAGGAAATTCAATCCAAAACGCCAACACACATAACATTAATTCTACCCTTAACATGGAAACCTTATACAAATATGTAGGGTTGGTACGTAAGGAAAACAAGAATGCAGTGGCGCAAAACAGGCGTTCTACGCCAGATGGTTTGGAGCGAAGAACAGCTGGAAATCAAAACCCAGGTCAGACCACTGACACGGACTCAAATGCTGGGACAAAAGCATTTAACACGTTTGTAGACCTCGTTACAATGGTAAAACGAGTACAAATTAATTATAGTGAAAATAATGGGTCGTTCTTGCCAGGGTATTTAAGAACTCCTGGATTTATTGGAACAATGAAGCCCACCTTTGGATATACATTTGGAAGTCAAAGTGACATTCGGGATGTTGTGGCCAGAAATGGTTGGTTAACGGTGTATCCTGATTTTAATCAACAATATTCAGAAGTGACCAATCGCATTTTAGATGTTTCGGCCAATCTTGAGGTGATTAAAGATTTAAAGATTGATTTGATAGGGAGTAGGATGTATTCTGAAAATACCAATCAAAACTTTAATGCTTTAGATTTTGATAATGATGGATATAGTGATGCCTACAATACGTTGATTACAAATTCTTTTGGTAATTTCAATATTTCAACATCCCTAATTAAAACGGCATTCAGCCCGAGTGATGATCAACAATCTGCGGCGTTTGATGATTTTAGAGCCAATAGGTTGGTAATTGCAAGACGATTGGCACAAAACTTTTATGGAACCAATTCGTATCCTACAGATGCAGATGGTTACCCTGTCGGATTTGGAAAGAATAATCAAGCAGTCTTACTGCCGTCATTCTTATCGGCATACCAAGGCGCAAATCCTGATAATGTAAAATTAAGTGCGTTTAGAGATGTTCCAATTCCTAACTGGACATTAAAATATACCGGCTTGATGCGCCTGAAATGGTTTAAGGATAAATTCAAGCGTTTTTCAGTGTCTCATGGCTACCGTTCTGGGTATACAATCAATCAGTTCCGCACGAATTTGGATTATGACGAAAGCAATCCGGAAGCCCTAGATCAGGGTGGGAATTTTAAAAACGAAACCTTGTTCAGTAATATCAATTTGGAAGAGCAATTTAGCCCCTTGGTGAAATTGGATTTTGAGATGAAAAATTCTGTTAAGATTTTGGCCGAGGTAAGGAAAGATCGAATTCTCTCTTTAAGTTTTGACAATAATTTACTAACTGAAATCAAAGGGAATCAATACACCTTAGGTTTAGGTTACCGTATTAAGGATGTGAGAATCCGTTCTAAAATGGCGGGACCAACGCAAATTATCAAGTCAGATCTAAACATGAAAGCCGATGTATCCTTACGAGACAATAAGACCATTATCAGATATTTAGATTTAGAAGATAATCAAGTAACCTCTGGACAAACCATCTGGGGTGTTAAGTATTCTGCTGATTACGCCTTCAGCAAAAACTTAACGGGAATTTTCTATTTTGATTACACATTTTCAGAATATGCCATCTCTACGGCATTCCCTCAAACGACCATCAGATCAGGCTTAACACTCCGCTATAATTTCGGCAATTAATTTTGATTAACGGATTATAAAAAAGTACATTTGCTTTACTATTAAATTTATTACAAAATGAATATACCAGCACAATTAAAGTATACCAAAGACCATGAATGGATCCGTATTGATGGTGATGTTGCAACTGTAGGCATTACAGATTTTGCACAAGGTGAATTAGGAGACATTGTTTATGTTGAGGTTGAAACTGTAGGTGAAACTTTAGAGATTGAAGAGATCTTTGGAACAGTTGAAGCTGTAAAAACAGTTTCTGATTTGTTTTTGCCCCTTTCAGGAGAAATTATTGAATTCAATTCAGCACTAGAAGATGAGCCAGAAAAAGTAAATTCAGATCCTTACGGAGACGGCTGGATGATCAAACTTAAAATTTCTGACCCTTCACAAATTGACGGACTACTTTCAGCTGATGCCTATAAAGAATTGGTAGGTGCATAAACATTTGGCTTTAGCTTTACTTGTAGCTTATGCTATAATATTGTTGGCATTAAGTCTGGTTACCCTTGGCAACATACAAACATTAGGATCTTCATTTGATGATAAAATCTACCATTCAGGAGCCTATTTTGTACTAACCTTTCTGGTGTTTAATTATTTAAATACCTTAAAATTTAAAAATAGTTTATTGTATGCCTTCATTGCCGCAGCAATTTATGGCATTCTGATGGAGCTTTTTCAGAATTTTTTAACCGTTTCCAGAATGTTTGATGTTTTTGATATGATTGCCAATATTTTTGGTGCAATTTTTGCAGTACTTATGGTAATCATCTACAGAAAGTTAAAGTTAAATTAAATTAATCCCTTGCTTTTTTAACAAATTATTGGTTATTTTAGCATTCCTAAAACACTCTAAGCTCATGGAACCAAAAAAGAATTTAAAAGCAGACGTCGGTAGAAATAGCTCTATCTATTTCGCAGTCGGACTTGCTTTGATGTTATTGTTAACCAATTTGGCTATCAATTACAAAACATACGATAAAGAAGCTATTGATATTGGTATGATCAATATGGATGACGAATTGGAAGAAGAAATTCCAATTACAGAGCAATTGCAAACGCCACCACCACCACCGCCACCACCACCTGCAGCACCAGAAGAAATTGAAGTTGTAGAAGATGAGGAAGAAGTTGAAGAAACGGTTATTGAGTCGTCAGAAACCAATCAGGATGACGAAATTGCTGAAGTCGAGGATGTAGTTGTAGAAGAAGCTCCTGAAGAAGACATAGAGGTGCCATTTGCAGTCATTGAAAATGTACCAGTATTTCCAGGTTGTGAGAATGAAAGCGGCAACAATGCAAAAAAGCAATGTATGTCTGATAAAATTGCTCAATTTGTAAACAAGAAATTTGATGTTGATTTAGCTTCAGAATTAGGTCTTTCTGGTAAACAACGTATTAGTGTGATCTTCAAGATTGACAAATCTGGAAATATTACCAACGTTAGAGCTAGAGCACCGCATCCTGGTTTAGAGAAGGAAGCACAACGCGTTATTGGTTTGCTGCCTAAAATGAAACCTGGTAAACAACGTGGTAAAGCGGTAACAGTACCGTATTCTTTACCAATTTTGTTCCAAGTTCAAGACTAAGAAATGTAATCTTATAAAATAAAAACCCCGTCGCATTTGCAACGGGGTTTTTATTTTATATGGGCTGAATAAAAAATCCCGTCTAATTTATTAGACGGGATTTCCGTTTTGGTATGCTTGTTGTGATTTTAGCATAATATTAACATTTAACTTTAAATATTATGAAGAATTCTGAAAATTCGTGTGGCATTGCTGGCCAGAGCAACCCACGTCATGTAAAATCACGCAAGCATGATGCAAACTTACAAAAAAACTTCACTCTTTATTTTCAAGTCGGATTGATTCTCTGTTTGTTGGTTACCTATTCGCTTTTTGAAATGAAGTTTGAAAACAAAAGCTATCAATTAAGTCAGGTAGAAATTGACCAACCATTTGCTGAGGTCACTCCTGAGGTTTTTCAGATGGAAGCACACGCTCCTCAAAAACTGGACAATCCTGTTAAAAGTCTGCTTTTAGACAAAGAACCAATCATTAAACCTGACGATTTTGAAGCTCCAGTGGAAAGTCTATTGACCGAGCCTGAAGTATATCTTGAACCTATTGATCCTGATCATCTCAATGTTGAGGCCGCGCCAGAAATGGACGAGCCAGAAACATTTAATATTTTAGGTGTAGAACAAGTGCCAATTTATCCGGGTTGTGAATATGCCAACACAAATGATGAACGGAGAGCCTGTATGTCTGACAAGCTTGGGACACTCATTAAGAAACGATTTGATACTCATATTGCAAGTGAGATGGGTTTAACTGGCGTACAGAAAATATACGTACAATTTAAAATTGATGATCAAGGCAACGTTACTGAAATACAATCTAGAGCCCCATCTCAAGCATTACAAAATGAGGCCAAACGGGTACTTAGTGAGGTCCCGCAATTAATCCCGGGAAAACAGAGACACCGGCCAGTATCAGTACTGTATACATTGCCAATCATTTTTGACGTGCAATAAATATCTATTCCAACTATGCCTGTTACTTCCATTGAGCTATTTAAAACATCTTTCCCATAAGGTGTTTTAGATAGCTCTTTACGTTGTAGGATGTTGTTTTAACTTTTACCATTTCATATGTGTGTTTTAAAAAAAATAGTATCTTTCCTGAGTAATAAAGGTTACAAGTGTCTATGAAGTACTTCTTCTTAAGTATGTGTGTGTGTTTTCATCTCAATAGTGTTGCCCAGAACATCAAAAATTATGAAAAATCACCCGTTTTTACAGGTTGCGAAAGCCAAACTATTGATGCTTTAAAAGCATGTTTTAACACCAAACTGAATCAGCATATTTATGAGAATTTTATAGTCCCTCAAGAGGTTACTGATGATAGTTTTATAGGCGATGTAAAAGTGCTTTTTGAAGTGGATAAAGAGGGCCATATCACTGTTTTGTATGTAGATGCTACCTATGAGGTCTTGAAAGACGAAACCAGAAGGGTTTTTGAAAAGTTGCCAAAAATAGAGCCAGGCAGCTATAATGGCAAGCCTACTTTTTATCAATATTCATTAGCTATTAAAATTCCACTGGTGTCTCCTTCAGAAATTAGTACTGCCACAATACAAGAAGAAAAAAGTATCAAACAGGCTGAAGATCTCAATGCCATCATCTCCAATGAATTTGATAGCATTACCAAAACCATTAAAAAATATGAAGGTCTCGAATATAGCAGTCAATTAAACATACCCTTTACACATCAATACTATTCGCGATTTGATGACCAAATGAATGTTTTGGGCACCAATAGTCATACTGCAGCAAAACCATTTGTGTACGAAGAAGTGGCACCCTATTACAATTTTAAGGCAGAAAAAGAAGCCTTAATTAAAGGCTCAGATGCTTGGTGGAGTAGGAAATTATATGATGAGCATTTGGTGCAGTTACAAGGGGCAGATTATTGGTTTACAATTGACCCTGTCTTCGATTTACAGGTAGGTAAGGATACTGACGCTGATTTTTCTACCACTTTTAACAACACTAGAGGGATCTATATACAAGGCGGTCTAGGAAAAAAGTTAAGTTTCTCGGCTTCTGTTTTTGAAAGTCAGGGCCGCTTTGCACAATATTACAATCAATATGCCGAGAGTTTAAAAGCTTTCGGTCCTGATCCTGCAATTATTCCAGGACGGGGCATTGCCAAACGTTTTAAAGAGGATGCTTATGACTATCCGGTTGCGGAGGCTTATTTATCTTATGCGCCGGCAAAATTTATTAATGTGCAATTTGGACATGGTAAAAACTTTATTGGCGATGGCTACCGCTCCTTATTGCAAAGTGACGTTGCAAACCCTCAGACGTTTTTAAAATTAAACACCAAATTTTGGAAAATTAAATACACCAATACCTGGATGTGGCTCCGTGATGTCCGCGATGCCGTGGTTGAAGATAAGGCGTTTTTAACCAAATATATGGCAAATCACTACCTGAGCTGGAATGTGTCCAAACGTTTAAATATTGGACTTTTTGAATCGGTAATGTGGACCGATACCAATGGCCGGGGCTTTGATGTCAATTATCTCAATCCCATCATCTTTTTTAGGGCGGTGGAGTTTGAAGCAGGTCAAGGTTCAGGAAATGCCATTGTTGGGGCCTCCGCAAAATACAAATGGAACAATAAAATCAATGTGTACGGGCAGTTTATCTTAGATGAATTCTCTTTGAGCGATGTGAAAGCTCAAAATAAAAGCTGGAAGAACAAATTTGGATACCAATTGGGGGTCAAATATTATGACGCTTTTAAAGTGGACAATTTAATGCTGCAATTGGAATATAACCAAGTGCGCCCTTATACCTATTCCCATAATACCATCGTTAATAATTACGCCCACAGCAACCAACCAATGGCACATTTATGGGGCGCTAATTTCAGGGAATTTATTGTCATTGGGCGTTACAATTATCAACGTTGGTTTGCAGATGCAAAATTCATCTTTGGCACCCGCGGATTTGATTTTAATGACGGCACCGATAATTTCAGCTACGGGGGAGATATTTATAGAAATTACAACGAACGTCCATTTGATTCTGGTGTAAAAATAGGGCAGGGCAATACGACCAAAACTTTTAATGCGGAGTTGCAGGCGGGCTATGTTGTGAATCCGGTGAGCCATTTAAAAATCTTTACCAATGTGAGTTTTAGAAATTTTAATCCGGAAGCGAATACCCAAACCACGTTTAATAACAGTACGGTGTGGTTTAATATAGGAGTCAAAACTGACTTGTTCAATTGGTACTTTGATTATTAATGGCTTTCACAAATTTTGATAGCGTATATAGATCTTCAAAAGAAAGAATAGGTTGATTTAGTTATGTTTTTATGACGCACTTTGTTAGAATGATTTGATCCAGAATGAATTTTTTGAAACAAATTGATTTATTCCATAATTGAATTGCTCAAAACCAATTTTCAAAGTATCTTTGCACTCGCATTCAAAAGCGACAAATTCAAGAGCAATTGGCAACCACACAAACTTCAGTTTCAAGAGTTTCTATTATTTCTGATTTTAAAGAAATAACGAAGATGAGATTGTCGTTGAGTGTTGTGTTCTCGGCAATTGCTGGTTACCTTTTAGGAGCTGAGTCTATTGACTTTGGTATTGTTGTCTTACTGGCTTTTGGAGGGTATTTTATGGTAGGTGCCTCTAATGCCTACAATCAAATAATTGAGCGCGATTTAGATGCGCTCATGGACCGTACCAAAAATAGGCCCATCCCATCCGGTCGGATGTCTGTTAATGCAGCGTTTACACTTGCTGTGATCTTTACCATTTTAGGGATTGGAACTTTGTATGTTATTAATCCACGCACTGCTATGTATGGTGCCATTTCCATATTTTTATATACGAGTGTCTATACGCCACTGAAAACCAAAACTCCTTTATCCGTGTTTGCAGGCGCCATTCCTGGAGCCATACCCTTTATGTTGGGATGGGTTGCCGCACGAAATGATTTTGGGATAGAACCAGGAACCTTATTTGCGATCCAATTTTTTTGGCAGTTTCCACACTTTTGGGCTATTGGTTGGTTTTTGTTCGACGATTATAAAAAAGGAGGCTTCTTTATGCTGCCAACAGGAAAACGGGATAAAGGTACCGCCACCCAAACTATAATGTATACTATTTGGACTGTGCTAATTTCTATTATACCTGTTTTTGGAATTACCGGAGATTTGAAACTATCTATCGTGGCAGCGATTATTGTCTTTGCTTTAGGTTTGGTGATGATTTATTACGCATTGGAATTATTTAAAAAGAGAACAGCAACAGCTGCAAAACAATTAATGTTGGCGAGTGTGTCCTACATTACCTTGTTACAGATTGTTTACGTTGCAGATAAATTTATAAGATAAAATGGACTTAACTCAAGGAACCTTTGAAGAGAAAAATAGCAGGGCAAAGAAAATGATGCTCTGGTTTGGCATCGTGTCTTTAATCATGTCTTTTGCAGGTTGGACTAGTGCTTTTGTGGTTAGTAGCAACAGAGAAGATTGGTTGGATGATTTTCAACTGCCAAATGCGTTTATTATAAGCACTGTTTTGGTCTTAATTAGTAGTGTGACCTTTATCTTGGCTAAAAAAGCACTTGAAAAGAATAACAGACAGCTTACAACCATTTGGCTGTTTGCAACCTTAGCCTTGGGTGTTGGCTTTATTGCCAACCAGTTTTTGGGCTTTCAAGAAATCATAGATTTGGGGTATAATTTTACTGGGCCAACCAGTAATATTACCATGTCCTATATTTATTTAATCGCTATGATGCATATTGCACACGTTATTGTTGGCTTGGTTTGCATTCTTGTGGTAATTTATAATCATTTTAAACAAAAGTATTCGGCTAACAAAATGCTTGGTATGGAACTGGCCGCTACATTTTGGCATTTTATTGATATACTATGGGTATATCTCTTTTTATTTTTATATTTTGTAAGTTAATTGCCGATTTAATTTTATGCCTATTGGCCTAAATCAGCTATATTCATTAGTGAGAGCGCCTCAAAATTTAATGAGGATGTTTCGTTAGATGAATAAATTGATTATTTTTGTGCAACTTTTTAAATTAATACAACTAATCACTACATATGGATACGACTGTCGTGAAAACTAGTGCCGAAAACAAGCGTTGGGGTGGAGGTACTGAACCGCTAAAAACTAGTTATGGCAAAATGATGATGTGGTTTTTTATCACTTCAGATGCATTAACCTTTGCAGGGTTCTTGGCTGCTTACGGATTCTCAAGATTTAAATTTGCTGATTCATGGCCAATTGCGGATAACGTCTTTACACACGTTCCCTTTATTCACGGTAATTATCCGATGATTTTTGTGGCCTTCATGACCTTTATCCTGATCATGTCATCTGTAACGATGGTACTAGCAGTAGATGCAGGACACCATAAGAATAAGGCTAAAGTAACACTCTATATGTTTTTGACCATTATTGGTGGGTTAGTGTTTGTGGGGTCTCAAGCTTATGAGTGGACCACTTTTATTAAAGGAACTTACGGTGCTGTAGCCACTAAAGGTGGTAACATCTTACATATTATGGATGCAGATGGTCACCAAGTCGCTTTAAAGGACTTCGCCATTGCGCAAGATTCTGATCGTGAACGTCACGAAAGCAGGACAGGACTGTGGTTTACGAGTGAAAAAGCATTGCCAAGTTATACATTTGACGAAGTGTTGGCTGGTTTTAAAGCCAATCCAGACCTTGTTGTTAGAACCACCTATACCGCTGGAGATGGTCATAAAACAATGTTATCCCGCAGTGAATCCTTAAGAGAGTTAGAAACAAAAGGCAAAAATGTTGTTGAGGGTGCTAACCTTAGACAAAATGAATACGGTTCACCATTATTCGCCAACTACTTCTTCTTTATCACAGGATTTCACGGATTCCACGTGTCTATAGGTATACTCCTAAACATTATTATTTTCTTTAATGTTCTCCTTGGTACTTATGAACGCAGGGGCTCATACGAAATGGTTGAGAAAGTTGGTTTGTATTGGCATTTTGTGGATTTGGTTTGGGTGTTCGTATTTACATTCTTCTACTTAGTATAACTTGAATAACTTATTTTAAACATGGCAGCAGACGCACATAAATTAGCAATATTCAGAGGATTGGTAAAATTTAAATCCAATACCCAAAAAATTTGGGGAGTACTGATCTTCTTATCTATAATTACCGCAATTGAGGTGCTTTTAGGAATCTATAAACCTGAAATCTTTAATGCACAAGTATTAGGGATGAAAGCACTGAACTGGATTTTTATTATTCTTACTATAGTGAAAGCTTATTATATTACTTGGGACTTTATGCACATGCGAGACGAAATGGCAAGTTTTAGACGTATGGTAGTTTGGACAGGTGTGTTCTTAATCTCTTATTTAATCTTTATCATCTTGCAAGAAGGGGGTTATGTAGAGAGTGTATTCGCAAACGGATTTGTAAAGACAGATTTCTAAAAACACGACGCTGTAAAACAGTACGATATTAGTGTTAAACATATATAAAAAGGCGGTTATTTGAACCGTCTTTTTTATTTTTGCACAACGGTAATTTAGGACGGTTTTACTTATAAAAATTGAATAGTTCCAGAACAAATCACCATACAAACCTTCTCTAATGGATAAAAAACTTGTCATACGTTACACAGTGCTCGGCATACTGTTTTTTCTTCCCGTAGCTTTTCTTTTAATGCTGCTTCCAGCTAAACATAATTACAATCCTCTAGACATTGTCAAAGAGCAAGTGCACGACATCAAATCTGTCAGTGAGTACGCTTTAGAGGATCATATTACAGTGTTGGCGTTCTTTGGGAAAGACCCGCTTCAAAACAGGGTTGCTGCATCAAATTTAAAGGAATTGGTGTATGATAAATTTAAAGGCTTCAAAAAGTTTCAAATTATAACTATCGTAACTCCCGAAGCCAAAGCCAATCTTGATCGTCTAAAAAAGGAAATAGAATCACATGAAGATTTAAAATATTGGCATTTTGCCTTTTTACCTGAAGCGGATATTAAGACACTTTATAATAGTTTAAAAACAGACGGTCTACTAAATAGCAATCTCTCCACCTCGAGGGTGTTTATTATCGATATGGATTTAAATCAACGAGGACGTTTGGATGACCGTACAGAACGTGAAGTAGAAACCAATGTTGCAGCTTATGATTTAACTTCGTACGACTGTATAGAAGTGGCTATACTTAAAAACAAAATGAGTGAAGATATGCGCGTGCTGTTTACTGAATATCGAGAGAAGCGCAAAGGAAACTTTGATTCAACAACACGTCGTGCTAACGATTTAAAAGGGATTACAGATGAGCAAGAAAACTAATTATTCTTACGTAGGGGTTTCATTTATTGTATTGTTATTTGGGATTTATTTTGTGCCCAAAATTATAGACCGCATCAACAATAAAGATATCGTCAGAGATGAGAGCAGAACAGCGGATATTAATCTAAATCCGAAGAAGAAACCAGGTAACCAATCAGACCTTGCATTTATTGAACTCAATGGCAAGCGTAAAAAAGTGCCTGCATTCAGTTTTACTAATCAACATGGTGAAACCATTACCAACAAAGATTATGAAGGTAAGGTGTATGTATTGGAATTTTTCTTTACCACCTGCCCAACCATTTGTCCTAAAATGAATGCCAACATGTTGGACCTTCAAAATACATTTCCAGATGAGGATAATTTTGGCATTGCCTCCTTTACCATTGCACCAAGCATTGACACCCCTGAAGTTTTAAAAGCGTACGCTAAAAAACATGGTGTGACTAATCGTAATTGGCATCTGATGACGGGTAAACAAGATGATATTTATAAACTTGCCAATGAAGGATTTTACCTTTATACCGCTAAGGATGACAGCGTTGAAGGCGGATTTGAGCACTCTGGTAACTTTGCCTTAATAGACAAAAATGGGTATATAAGATCTCGTAAAGACGCCTCCGGAATGCCGATAATTTATTACAATGGAATGATTTCAGAAGATGAAAAAACTGACCAGGAAGGCGTAGAGCAACAAATTACCATGCTAAAAGAAGATATCGCTAAACTATTGAAGGAATAATAATGGAGAACCCTAATCTTGTTGCTGAAAAGAAGTATAATAAATGGATTGTTATTCTGTCAATAGTTATTCCATTAGTAGTTGCTGCGCTATTTGGGGTGAATCTACGGGATATGGGCTTTGATGTGGCCCCACTTACATTTTTACCTCCAATTTATGCAAGTCTCAATGCATTCACGGCGCTACTTCTAATTATTGGGTTTTTGGCCATTAAAAAAAATAAAATAGAGCTTCATAAAAAATTGATGACTACCGCCATTGGTTGTTCAGCACTTTTTTTGATAATGTATGTGGCGTACCATATGACTAGTAACTCTACACCTTATGGTGGCGAAGGCGTTATGAGAACGGTCTACTTTTTTGTATTAATCTCTCACATAATCTTATCAATTGTCATCATTCCATTTGTGTTGATTACGTTTGTAAGGGCTATTACCAATAACATTGAGCGCCACAAGAAAATTGCTAAAATAACCTTTCCGTTGTGGTTATATGTTGCAGTCTCAGGAGTGATTGTGTATCTTATGATTTCACCTTATTATATCTAACATGAAGAACAAAGTCCTTTTTTTGCTGTTTACTGTTTTTACATTCATTAATACAAATGCACAATGTGCAATGTGTCGTGCCGTATTGGAAAGTGAAGATGGTCAATCTACTGCCAAGGGGGTTAATGATGGTATTGTTTACCTTATGGTCATTCCTTATTTATTGGTTGGTGGCATCGGCTTTGCCATTTATATGAAGTATTTTAAGAAGAAAAAAATATAAAAATATTGAGATTCGTGTAACAATTCATCTTTTTTAGAGTCTAAAAATAGCGTATTAAGTACAAGTCTTAACAATTTGTTAATAGAGTTAGCGCCTTGTTTTGTGTAACATTGTACAATTAATCGCTTTTTTATGATACAAATAAAAGATTTACACAAGTCCTACCACATGGGCAGCAATTCGCTTCATGTGCTAAAAGGAATCAATTTTGAGGTCAAAGAAGGTGAATTAGTATCCATTATGGGATCGTCGGGCTCGGGAAAATCGACGCTTCTTAATATTTTGGGTATGTTGGATGAAGCTGATGAAGGTTCCTACACACTAGACAACGTCCCAATTAAAAATCTTAATGAGAAAATTGCTGCTAATTACAGAAACAAATTTCTCGGATTTATTTTCCAGTCTTTCAATTTAATCAACTACAAGTCCGCTTTAGATAATGTTGCTCTACCCTTATACTATCAAGGTTCGCCCCGCAAAGAACGTGTAGAACGCGCCATGCATTATCTCGATAAAGTAGGGTTGGCCCCTTGGTCTCACCATCTGCCAACTGAACTATCTGGAGGACAAAAACAACGTGTTGCTATTGCCAGAGCTTTGGCTAGTGATCCAAAGGTTTTATTGGCCGATGAACCAACAGGTGCTCTTGATACCAAAACCTCTTATGAAGTTATGGAACTCATTCAGGGAATTAATGATGAAGGAAAAACTATTCTTGTAGTGACCCACGAGCATGATATTGCCCAAATGACCAAGCGCATTGTTAATTTAAAAGACGGTCTCATCATTGATGATAGCATGGTAGAACAAGTAAGAGCTTCACAGTATGTTTGATGTAGAACGGTGGCAGGAAATTTTTGAGACCTTAAGTAAAAACAAGCTTCGGACGTTTTTGACGGGGCTTTCAGTGGCTTCTGGAATCTTTATTTTGGTCATTCTTCTCGGCTTTAGCTCTGGAATACAAAATGGCGTGACCTCACAATTTGAGAAGGATGCTACTAACAGCATTGCGGTCTGGACAGGTGTTACTACTAAAGGATACAAGGGATTAAACCCAGGACGGCGTATTCAATTAAAAAACCAAGACTTCGACAATATTGTAACCAAATATGATGATAATTTAGAATACAAATCAGCGTTTTATACCATTTGGGGAGGTCTGGTCAATTATAAAAATGAATCCGGAAACTACAGGATTCAGGGAGTTATGCCAGATAATCAGTTTATCGAAAATGCTGACATTCATCAAGGTCGGTTCATCAATCATTCTGATGTAATTGGTAACAAAAAAGTGGCCGTTATTGGTAATAAAGTCAGTCTCGATTTATTTAAAGGAGATGATCCCATAGGTAAGGATATCTCCCTTTACGGAATTAACTTTAAAGTTGTGGGCGTGTTTTTTGATCCAGGCGGAGAACGTGATGAAAGTAAGGTGATGATGCCTATTACCACCGCGCAAAAGGCTTTTAATGGAGGTAATGACATCAGGAGTATGATGTATACCGTAAAAATGTCTGATAATTTTAATGAGGCTGTGAAACTCTCAGAACAAGTCACGTTAGGAATTGAAAATGACATCAAGGAAACACACATCATAGCTCCTGATGATACGAGTGCCATTAGGGTTAATAATACTTTAGAAGAAGCACGTAAAATCTATTCGTTAGTTGATACCATTAAAGCTGTATTCTGGTTTGTAGGCATCGGAACTATCATTGCTGGCGTGGTAGGTGTAGGAAACATTATGCTCATTATTGTTAAAGAACGTACTAAAGAAATTGGTATCAGGAAAGCATTGGGTGCAGTACCCATGTCTATTGTAGGTATGATTTTACAGGAATCTGTATTTGTGACCATGTTTTCGGGACTCTTCGGACTCGTTGCAGGGCTAGCCTTGCTCGAATTTGTAGGCCCATTGATAGAAAGTGATTTTATAAAATATCCACAGGTTGATTTTAACACAGCATTGACAACCGTATTCATTTTGGTGTTTGCAGGTGCTATTGCGGGATTCATACCTGCTTATAGGGCTGCCAAGATAAAACCAATTGTAGCACTAAGAGACGAATAATATGTTTAGTAGGGACCGTTGGGACGAAATATTAGAAGCATTAAATGCCAATAAATTCAGAACTTTTCTGACTGCTTTTGGCGTTTTTTGGGGCATTACCATATTGGTGTTGTTATTGGCATTAACCAACGGGTTAAAGAATGGCGTAACAGCCGGGTTTGGTAATTTTGCCACTAATTCTATGTTTGTTTGGTCTCAACAAACATCCAAACCTTATAAAGGTTTGCCAAAAGGACGTCGATTTAATTTTAAACTTGACGATGTTACAGCTTTAAAAAATGATTTCCCGCAACTCAAATACGTATCACCCCGTAACCAATTAGGAGGTTATAATGGCGCTAATAATGTTGTAAGAGGCACCAAAACTGGAGCTTTTCAAGTAAATGGCGATTATCCTGAGTTTATAAAACAACAACCCATGGACATTCTTCAGGGGCGGTTTTTTAGTTATTCAGATATTAACGCCAACAGGAAGGTGTGTGTTATAGGCACTGGTGTGGTAAAAGGGCTGTATGATAAGGACGAGCCTGCATTAGGAACCTATATTAAAATTAATGGAGTCAATTTTATGGTTATTGGCACCTTTAAGGTAAGCAATAGTCAAGGTGATAAAGAGGAAGATGCCAATACCATTTTTGTGCCTTTTACAGCCTTTAGTCAAGCTTTTAATTTTGCTGATAATGTAGGATGGTTGGCGCTAACAGCTCACGATGACACAGCCATTACATCGCTTAAACCCCAAATCATGGAAACATTAAAAAGCCGACGTAAAGTACACCCTGAAGATGATCGCGCCATTGGTAACTTTGACCTGGCAGAAGCGTTTGGACGTGTTAACGGTTTGTTTTCCATCCTTGGTGTTGTGGGGTATTTTGTTGGGGCTTTAGTGTTGATGTCTGGCATTATTGGCATCAGTAATATTATGCTGATTGTGGTTAAGGAGCGAACTAAAGAAATTGGAGTGAGGAGGGCACTGGGAGCTTCACCATGGACTATAAAATCACAAATTTTACAAGAAAGTTTAATTCTTACTATTTTATCAGGTATGGTAGGAATCACCTTTGCGGCAGGTGTAATTTGGGTTTTTAACTATGTTTTGGATAGTAATGGCCCAGTTGAGAATTTTGCAAACCCAAGTGTGAGTATGTCGGTGGTTTTTACAGCTTTAATTATTCTTGTAGTTTCAGGGCTGTTAGCTGGTTTGATTCCTGCCAACAGTGCCACCAAAATGAAGCCTGTAGATGCTTTAAGAATAGAGTAATATCATTAATAAATCTCAAATGAGCCACCGCCATTCTAATGTGTAATTTTACTATAAGCATGTATTAGGTGCACATTTGACCTCTGTAAAACAATAATAAAACTCAAATGAACCACCGTAATTCTAATGTGTTATTTAACTATAGACATGTAATAGGTGCAACATTTGACCTCTTTAAAACAATAATAAATCACAAATGAAAAGAACAAAAACTGTCGTTATTTTAGTGCTAATCGTTGCCTTGTTTGCAATAGCTTTGATTTACTTATGGCAAAAAAATCAAGAAGATCCTGTAACCTATACTACTGAATCGCCGGTTGAGCAAACCATTGTCGTTAAAACAGTGGCAACAGGTAATATTGTCCCAAAGGATGAGGTGCTTATTAAATCCAATATCTCTGGAGTTATTGAGGAAGTATTTATAGAAGCGGGAGAGTATGTAAATTCTGGCGATTTGATCGCACAAATTAGAGTCATTCCAAATGTGTCATCATTAACCAGTGCCAAGAATAGTATTGCTTCCAATCAGACGGCATTGCAAACGGCAAAAATTAATCTCCAAACGCAACAAACCAATTATGACCGTCAGAAAGCATTATTTGAGAAGGGCGTAATTTCTTCAAATGAATTTGAGAGTATAAAAAACACCTATCTTCAAACTAAGCAAAGTGTACAGCAAGCGGAAATCAATTTAAACTCTTCGCGTCAAAACTATGATATCGTTAAAACCGGTACTACTTCTGGGCTTGGTAATATTGCCCAAACCCAAGTAAGAGCTACAGTTTCTGGAATGGTGTTAGATGTGCCCGTAAAAGAAGGGAATCAGGTAATTGAAGCCAATAACTTTAATGAAGGAACGTCTATTGCCTCTTTAGCCGACGTAAAGAAGATGATTTTTGAAGGAAAGGTTGATGAAAGTGAAGTGGGTAAAATTAAAGAAGGCCTACCACTTGAAATTACGGTTGGGGCCATTGAAAATATGAAGTTTGATGCAGTGTTAGATTATATTGCTCCAAAAGGGGTTGCTGAAAATGGCGCCATTCAATTTGAAATTAAAGGAACCTTAAAATCTATTGACTCAACGTTTATTAGAGCTGGTTTAAGTGCCAATGCATCAATAATTTTGGATAAGGCTGAAAATGTTTTAGCCATTCGGGAAGCTTTAGTCCAATATGATACGACAACTCAAAAACCGTTTGTAGAAGTCATGGTTGGCGACCAGGAATTTGAACGTAGAGATTTGGAGCTCGGCATCAGTGACGGCATTTATGTTCAGGTAAAAAATGGCATTGGCAAATCTGATAAAATTAAAATCTGGAACCAAGTTCAAGGCATTCCAGAATACGCCCAAAAGAAATAATTCACTTTTAAGTGTAACACTTTAATTGATACATCGACCTATACTTTAATTATGAAAAAATCACTTCTTATAGTTTTTGCTTTTGTGGCACTAACATCTCAAGCACAGGTTAAAAAATGGACACTTAAGGAATGTGTTGAATACGCCTTAGAGAACAACATATCTATAAAACAAAGCCAGTTGGATTTAGAACTGACTGATATTGAAAATATGCAAGCTGTTGGAAATTTTCTTCCAGATATCAGTATGGGGGCCAATGTCTCAGAAAATACAGGACTAAGTTTTAACCCAGTAACCAATAATGCTCAAACTACTACATTTTTATCAGCATCAGGGCGAATTAATGTTGGTTATACTTTATTTAATGGTCTTCGCAATTTTAGAGAAGTACAACGTGCTAAATTATCAAAACTATCTGCCCAATTTAGATTGACCAAGATGGAGGACGATATTTCCTTATTTGTAGCAAATAATTACTTACAAGTTATTCTCAACAAGGCTAATTTAGAGGTGTTGACCTCTCAAAACTCAATCACTAAGGATCAGTTGCAACGGACTCAAGATTTGGTGGATGCAGGCGTCTTGCCACAAGGTGATCTTTTAGAAATAAAAGCTAATGATGCTAGTGAAAAGCAAGCTATTGTAAATGCTGAGAATGCTGTACAAGTGTCATTAATCAGTTTAGCTCAGCTTTTATTGATCAAAGATTATCAGAATTTTGATATTGAGGATGAAGGTTATGATATTGTGGATGCAGGAATTGCAGATAAAGACGTTTATGAAATTATAGACAGTGCAAAAGAAAATAGAGCTGAGATCAAAATAGCAGAGAAGAGTGTAGAGTTGGCAGAAAAGGATGTGCAAATAGCTAAAAGCGCGAATTACCCGACGCTTTCTGCTTTTTTTGGATATGACACACGCTATACTGACGCCACATCATTTATGCAAAGTGTTGACCCTAACAATCCGGTTATTACTAGAGAGATTGGTGTCGTGCAAGAAACAGGGCAGTCTGTTGTTGGCGAGTTTCCAAATACAGTTCCGATGCTCGTAGGGGCTGACCCGTTTGTAGATCAACTCTATCAAAATGATGGTATTTCTTACGGTCTTTCGTTAAACATTCCAATTTTGAATGGTTTTGCAACTAAAGGCAATGTGCAACGCAGTAAGATCAATTTAGAAAGAACACAAAATCAGTTGGAACAAGCTCAACTGGATTTGGAGTCTACAGTTTACCAAGCGTATGTTGACGCAAAAGGAGCATTAAAATCTTATGAAGCTGCCCAATCAGCTTTAGAGTCTCAAGAATTGGCTTATAATTATGCAAAAGAGCGCTATGATGTAGGCTTAACAAATGCCTTCGATTTTAGTCAATCTAAAGTTCGATTTGACAATTCTAAAATAGAACTCAACCGTGCCAAATATGATTATATTTTTAAGCTCAAAGTTCTTGAACTCTATTTCGGAATTCCAGCATTTGAGTTGAAATTTTAATTATTAGCCATAACCAGTAAATCTTAATTATAAACCAACCCTTATGAGCAAGAAAAAAGTAATAATGATAGTTTCCTTAATCGTACTGTTAATTTTAGTATTGATTGTAGGCAAAAAAGCAGGATGGTTCGGTAAAACTGGAAACTTTAAAGAAGTTGAGACTCAACAAGTGGCTTTAATGGACATTGTTGAAAAAGTCTCAGCTACGGGTAAGATTCAACCTGAGGTTGAGGTGAAAATATCCAGTGAAGTGTCTGGTGAAATTATCGAACTTCCTTTTAAGGAAGGTCAGCAAGTTAAGAAAGGCGAACTATTGGTACGCGTCAACCCTGATTTAATCCAATCAGCAGTTAATAGAAGTCAAGCTACCTATCAAAATATCAAGTCAGGATTAGAACAAGCGGAAGCATCATTAAGAGAAGCGAAATCTAATTATGACCGCAACAAGCAACTTTTTGAAAAAGGGATCATCTCAAAAGCTGAGTGGGATAAGGCTGTTTCGGGATACGAAATAGCGAAAGCCAGCAGACAATCTGCATATTACAATGTACAAAGTGCCGGGGCTTCTGTAAATGAGGCCAGAGATAATCTGAACAGAACCACTATTTATGCGCCCATGAGCGGAACCATTTCCAAATTGGACGTAGAACTTGGTGAGCGTGTGGTAGGAACTCAACAAATGGCGGGAACTGAAATATTAAGAGTGGCCAATTTGAACAATATGGAAGTTGAAATTGATGTCAACGAAAATGACATCGTCAAGGTTCAGATCGGCGATTCAGCCATTGTAGAGGTTGATGCTTACCTTAAAAAACAATTTAAAGGTGTTGTGACGGCCATCGCCAACTCGGCAGCAGGAACACTTACAGCAGACCAAGTGACCAACTTTAAGGTAAAAGTGCGAATACTAGAAGAATCGTACCAAGATTTGATTGAAGAAAAAGGTGAGAACTATTCCCCGTTCCGTCCTGGAATGACCGCCACCGTAGATATTATTACTAAACGACGTCAAAATGTGGTGAGCGTTCCAATTAGCGCGATTGTCATCAAATCAGATACATCTTCAGTTAAGAAAATAACTGCGAAAAAAGAAGATGAAGACACAGGAATTGAAAGGGTTGATAATGCTGAAAAGTTTGAATGTGTTTTTGTTAAAGTAAATGATGAAGCGAGGCTCAGAGTCGTGAAAACGGGCATTCAAGATGACTCAAATATCGA
Source organism: Gelidibacter sediminis (assembly GCF_004364975.1). GTDB lineage: Bacteria > Bacteroidota > Bacteroidia > Flavobacteriales > Flavobacteriaceae > Gelidibacter > Gelidibacter sediminis. Next base: position 1,394,818 of record NZ_SOBW01000007.1, read on the forward strand.
AATTCTATCGGGATTAAAAGAGAATGACGTTATAATCATCGGACCCTATAATGTGGTATCTAAAACCTTGAATCCCGGTGATAAAATAGAAGTAAAAGATAAAACGGAGACTAATAAAAGATAGTCCATAATTACATGCAACGGTGTCTTATATACTAAATATTGAAACAGCAACAACCAATTGTTCGGTCTCTCTTTCTAAAGAAGGAGAGACTTTGGTTTTAAAGGAAGATTACAACTCTAATTATTCGCATGCTGAATCGTTACATCTTTTTATTGATGATGTACTTAAGCAAGCTCGTCTAAAACCCGAAGATTTGGATGCCATTGCAGTAAGCAAGGGTCCTGGCTCTTACACTGGTTTGCGAATTGGTGTATCATCGGCCAAAGGACTTTGTTTTTCTTTAGATAAGCCTTTAATTTCTGTAGATACTTTGGAAGCATTGGCTCACCAAGTCACTATAAACTCAGGGTGTATTGTTGCAATGCTCGATGCACGTCGAATGGAAGTGTATGCATCAGTTTACGATAAAAACTACCAACAAATTAGGGCCATTGAGGCTGAAATAGTAGACCAACATAGTTTTAGGGAATTGTTACAGCAAGGGAAGGTTTATTTTATTGGTACTGGGGTAGAGAAAACGAAACATATCATTAGCCATCCTAATGCTGTTTTTATTGAAAATAAATTGCCATCAGCCAATGAAATGGGAAAACTGGCCACTATCAAATACAAAAAAAGCGACACTGAAAATGTCGCCTATTTTGAGCCTTTTTATTTAAAGGATTTTATTGGTACCAAACCGAAAGTTTAACCTTCTTTATGGATCTCCACTTGATGTGGGTAAGGAATATCAATTCCGGCAGCATCTAATGCTTGTTTGGTGCTTTCCATGATATCATAATAAGTACCCCAATAATCGGCATTTTTAACCCAAGGTCTCACATTAAAATTCAGAGAGCTGTCAGCCAATTCAGTTAAACGTACTAAAGGTGCTGGCTCTTTCAACACTGCGGGATGGGAAGTCAATTCATTCATCAAGATTTCTTTGGTTTTCTTGATATCTGAATCATAGCCTACGCCAAACACCATATCTACACGACGCAATTCCATTGCAGAATAGTTTACAATATTGTCATTACTCAATTTTCCATTTGGGATGATGATTTCTTTATTATCGGGTGAGGTCAATTTAGTAGTGAATATTTGAATTTCTTTTACTGAGCCAGCTTCACCTTGGGCCTCAATAAAATCGCCCACCTTATACGGTTTAAATATCATTATTAAAACCCCTCCGGCAAAATTTGCAAGAGACCCTTGTAATGCTAAACCAATTGCCAAACCTGCAGCAGCTATAATGGCAGCGAAAGAGGTAGTGCCTATACCAAAAATTCCGAGTACTACTACAATTAGAATAATTTTTAAGACCCAGTTTAATAGATTCATCAAGAATTTCTTAAGGCTGACGTCATAATTACCACGCTCCATTGTTTTTTTTGTGCCTTTCAAAATCATTTTTATCACCCAAGATCCTACGATCCATATTAATATAGCTCCCAATAATTTAGGACCATATATTAGAATAAGATCATATGCTCTGTCTATCAAACTTTGTAATTCCATGTATATATTTTTTGTGTTAAAAAACAAAGTTATCATTTATCAAAAGGAATAAAAAATTTGTAGAGGGCTTTAAGTAAAGATTAAGGAAGTAAAAAGCAGCACAGACGTCAACATGCGCTCGTTTGTCATATACTTATTAATAGGTACACTTTTTAATTTTAGATAAAAAAAATAGCGCTATTAAAAGCGCTATTATAAAGGTTATGTTTTTTAAAATTAGTCGACTTCAAATGTTATCTTAAGGTTGACTCTAAATTCGGTGACCTCGTTGTTTTTAACGATGGCACTTTGTTCTTTGACATATACTGATTTTATGTTTTTTACTGTTTTTGAGGCATGCTTTACTGCTTTTTTAGTAGCATCTTCCCAACTATCATTTGAATTTGATAAAATTTCAACAACTTTTAATACTGCCATTTCTTATGAATTTTAATTAATATTATACTTATTCCCTTAAAGATAAGCATAATAAATTAAATTATCCATTTAAGGCTTCAACAGTCAGTTCGTTATCCTTAAGCATTTCTTTAAGCATAGTTTCAATGCCATTCTTTAAAGTGAATGTGGATGACGGACAGCCACTGCAGGCACCTTGTAAAATAACTTTTACAACTTTTGTTTCAGGATCATAGGATCGGAACTCAATATTTCCGCCATCATTGGCAACAGCCGGTTTTACATACTCCTCAAGAATGGTAATGATTTCTTTGCTAATATCATCATAGTTGTCAAAGGTTACTGAGCTGTCTTCTTCTGATTGTTTCTGAACTTTAGGAGCATTGGCAGCTATGATTTCCTTTCCGCTTTCTATGTAATTTTTAAGAAAGTCTCTCAATTCAGTTGTAATCTCATTCCAATCAGCACTATCATGCTTGGTAATAGCGATAAAATTCTCATCAATAAACACACTTTTGACAAAAGGCAAGCGGAATAACTCGGTCGCTAATGGCGAATATTTGGCGTTTTCAACTGACACAAATTCATATGATGTTGGTGTTAATCTTCTGTTGATTACAAATTTTAAAGCTGTGGGGTTTGGCGTGCTTTCTGCGTATACGGTAATAGGACTGTGTTTAGGTGAGTTCGATTCCGCTACAACTTGTTTTCCGCTGTTGATATAGTTTGCAATTTGTTCAGCAACTTCGTCTTGCACATCGTCCCACTCAACTATATCAAAGCGTTCCAAAGCTACAAAGTTTCCTGATATGTATACTTTCTTTATAAAAGGCAAATAAAATAATTCCTGCGCCAATGGAGAAGCTTTGGCCTCATCAATAGTGTCAAATTCAAAGCTTTCATGATTGGTTAAAAACTTGTCTGCTTCAAATTTTAAGATGCTCGGATTGCTGGTTTTTTGTATTGAAATTGTCGTCATTTCCATAGGTTCATTTCTTTATGCAAAAGTATGAAAACTAAAGAGTATAATGCCATTTTTGTATGATGAACTTAATGTTTAAAACAAGGGTTGTTCGTTCTAAATTCAAATTTTTGGAGCTGCTTTAATACTTGAAATACGATTGATGACCAGTTGTTATCCAAATTGGTTAGGGCGTAGATGTTAAAGTATACTAGTATGGATCTATATAGACATAAGTTGTGTTAGAAGAATCACCAATCAGCCACAAAAAATTTATATATTTGACTGCTGTATAAATTTATAAAAGGAGATACATTCCAAATATTAGGATGATATTGAACGTAAAGGACGCACACGCGTTTAATTAAAAGAAATAATCGTTCCGTTTGCCCTGAAACGAGAAAAGCGTATGATATTTAAAAGGTGTTGTTTAGTAGTAGTTATAGGATTGATCGCGCAGTTTGGTAATGCCCAAGAAGGATTACCAATATATTCTGATTATTTAACTGACAATTATTATCTTATCCACCCGTCTATGGCGGGGGTAGCCAATTGTGCAAAGGTGCGACTCACTGCGCGTAAACAATGGTTTGACCAAGACAATGCGCCAGCACTTCAAACCATGAGTATCAATGGGAGAATTGGCGAAACCCAATCAGCAGTAGGTGCCATCGTCTACAACGACAAAAACGGGTATCACTCTCAAACGGGTGCTTATTTTACCTACGCCCATCACTTGCTCTTTTCTAGAAATGAAATTGATCTCAACATGCTGTCTTTTGGTTTAAGTGCTGGGATTATTCAGTATAAGTTAGACGAGTCTACATTTCTAAATGAAGGATTTGATCCGCTAATCTCAGGTGTTGAACAAAGCGCGACCAATTTTAATCTTGATTTTGGATTTTCTTATCATTTTTTAAATTTTTATGCCCATGCAACGGTTAAGAATGTCTTAAATAATGATGGGGTTAATGCAAATGCCAATGGCGTCTTTAAATTTGATAATTTAAGAACTCTATTATTTAGTGCTGGTAATGTCTTTAGTAAATTGGGTAGTGATTGGAGCTATGAACCTTCAATTATGTTCTTGTATAAGGATGGTACAAAAGAATCTTCAATAGATGTAAATGCCAAGGTTTATAAAACTATGGAGTTTGGAAAATTGTGGGGAGGGATGTCTTATAGAAGAAGTTTGGATGGTGCTGAATTTGCCAATGCCGCAGGGGTTAGCAGTCAGAAATTGCAATACATTACACCATTTATTGGGGTTGATTATAAAAACTTTGTATTTGCCTATACGTATTCTTACCAAGCAAATTCAGTGGTGTTTAATAATGGAGGCTTTCATCAGCTCACTTTAGGTTACAATTTTAATTGTCGCAAACAAAAATATGAATGTCATTGCCCAGCAATTAATTAGGTCAGAAATTTAGTTTCAAAAATTAGGTCATTTTTAAAATCGATTCCATGCCCATTATCAAAGAAGTAAACGGACATCATCCACAAATAGCTGACGATTGCTACATTGCAGAAAATGCTACTATTGTAGGCGAAGTGAGCATTGGTTCCCAGTGCAGCGTTTGGTTTAACGCGGTTATTAGAGGAGACGTACATTTTATAAAAATTGGCAACAAGGTAAATATTCAAGATGGCGCCATTATTCATGCCACCTATCAAAAATCGCCAACAACCATTGGTAATAACGTGTCAATTGGTCATAATGCCATAGTACATGGCTGTACAATACAGGATAATGTATTAATAGGCATGGGAAGCATAGTTATGGATGATTGTATTGTAGAAAGCAATAGTATTATTGCTGCAGGGGCAGTGGTCACAAAGAATACCAGAATAGAATCAGGAAGCATTTATGCGGGTGTTCCAGCCAAAAAAGTAAAAGACATCAGTGAAGAATTGATCTCGGGAGAAATCAATCGGATTTCAGAAAATTACGTTACTTATTCCAGTTGGTTTAAGGAAGTATAATTAGTAAGGATGGCGTGTGGCCTATCAAATATATGCTTTAAAACATGAGGTGTTCAACGGTATAATGCCCTCCAAGAATATCTTCCAAGACCGTAGTATTTCCGTTGCTATAAAATAGGTTTTTCACCTCTGTAGTCTGATGGTTCAGAAGGTGATGACGCTCTAATACTGTTCGGGTTTGTCTCGCCACGGCTTCACCAGAATCAATAATCTTAACATATTTTGGTAACATCTCAAGCAACAAGGGCATGAGGTAGGGGTAATGGGTGCATCCTAAAACCAAATAATCAATGTTTGCGTCCAACATCGGTTTGAGATAAATGCGCAGCAAGCTTCTCATATCCTCAGAATTCGTTTTTCCATCCTCAATGAGAGACACGATACCTTCGCCTACTTGCTCAATTACTCGAATACTGTGACTGTATAAATCAGCGCTTTTATGGAACAGTTCGCTACTGAGCGTGCCCTTGGTAGCCAAAATGCCAATAGCCTTCGTTTGCGTGCTTAAAGCTGCCGGTTTAATGGCGGGTTCAATACCTACAAAGGGGATATCAAAACGGTCTCTTAATTCTTTAATGGCATTAGTGGTTGCCGTATTACAGGCAACGACAATGATCTTACACTTTTTAGAAATAAGAAACTCCGTATTTTTGATACTTAAAGCAATTATCTCATCCTTAGATTTGTTACCATAAGGTGCATTAAAACTATCTGCGAGATATAAGGTGTGCTCGTTGGGTAGCAATGCCTCAATTTCTTTAAAAATTGATGTGCCTCCAATGCCAGAATCGAAAATGCCTATAGGGTGGGTGCTCATAGTACAAAAATAGAAAAGCCGCTTAATTAAGCGGCTTTCTTTGTGAAATATTGTTGAATTTACAAGTCTTAGAATCCTAATTCTTTTTTAACGTCAGCCATAAGGTCTTTACCGTCAGCTAAAAGAACACCTGATCCTTGTGTTGAATCCAATACATATTGAAAACCTTGAGCTTTAGCAACTTTCTTAATAGCAGCTTCTGCTTTATCAGTAATAGGTTTCAATAGGTCAAATTCTTTCTTTTGAAGATCTTGTTGTGCAGTACCTTGGTACTCACGGATACTTTGTTGCATCCCTTGAACTTCTTGTGATCTTTTCGCATTTTCTTCGTCAGTCTTACTTTCAACTTCCGCTTGATATTGCTTCATTTTATTTTGAAGCTCAGTCGCCATTGTTTGAATTTCAGTCTCATATGTTTTTTGCAGTTTCTCTAGCTCTGCTTGAGCACTTTTCATTGCTGGCATTGACTTAATAAGCTCTTGCGTGTTAATATGAGCAATTTTACTTTGTGCATTAGAGAACGATGTTGCTCCAATAAAAAGTAGTCCTGCAAATAAAAGGGTCTTGAAATGTTTCATTTTTAAAATAGTATTACGTGTTATAATTATTAATTGTTTAATTGTTTTGTTTTAAGGAATTGAATCTTTTTCTTTTGATTTGGCTTCGCGTTCAGCTTTCGCTTTTTTACGTTCTTCTAATATTTTTTTTCGACGTTCATCAAGCGCTTTTTGTCTTGCTTCACGATCTGACAGTTGTTGTTGTTTCTTTTCTTCAGCACTTTGTACTGCTGATTTTTTGGTGTTACCGTCTTGTTTTGTTGAGGTGCTATCCTGAGGATTATTCTTTTTCTCTCTTTCAGCTTTTTCCCTAGCACGGTCGTCTAAAATCTTCTGACGTCTTGCTTCAACAGCAGCTTTCAATGAATCTCTAGTGGCCTGTTGTTCTGCTCTACGTTGTTCTATTTCAGTTAATCGTTCAGCTTTTTTATCCTCTAAAGCTTTTTCTCGCGCTTCCATTGCTTCATTATATTCTGGAACAATGTCTTCTGCGTTCGCTGCTCTGCGTTCTGCCTTGTTCGTTGCCTGTGTTCGTTTTGATGATCTGGTAATGCTTCTTAACACCAATTCACTAATGTCAAAACGTTCAGCGGAATACAACATGACGACATCTGCTGATTTATCAAATATAAAATCATAGTCTCTACTGCCTGCAATTTCTTGTACTGCAGCAAAAATTTGATCTTGAATAGGTTGAATCAACTGTTGTTTCTGAATCATCAAATCGCCATTAGGACCAAACCGTTTTTGTTGATAGTCCAATATTTCCTTCTCTTCAAAACTAATGTCTTCAAAACGTTCTTCGTATAATTCTTTAGTTAACAGTACTCGCTCATTATTGAGTTGGGATTTTTTCTGATCCAATTCAGCCAGTCGCTGTTCTACTTCAGATTTCCATTGCAAAACTTTAGCATCTAACTGCGCCGTAGCTTCCTGATATTCTGGAACATTTTGTAAAATGTATTCCGTGTCAATATAACCTATTCTTACACCGCGTTGGGCATTTGAAGAAAAGCTCATAAGACCGATAAGTGCCAATAAAAAAAGAACTTTTTGTTTCATCTGGTTATATTTTATCATTTACGAGTCACGCTATAAATTCTAAAACGACAGATTAAGTTAACGATTCTGCCTGGTCAGCGTTTATTTTTCAAATTAACGCAATATATTCTAAAAAATTTTAACACGCGTCTTAAATCGTTAAAGTATAGTTAGAAAATATCGTGCCAAACTTAAAATTGCTGCCCAATAATAAAGTGGGTTTCCCAACCATTTTTAACGTTATCTCCAGGAACAGGATCAAAACCGTGTCCAAAGTCAATACCTAACAATCCAAAGGCCGGCATAAAAATACGTAAACCTAAGCCAGCTGAACGTTTAAGGTTGAATGGATTATAGTCTCTAAAATTATCAAATGAATTTCCGCCTTCCATAAATCCGAGTGCATAAATTTTAGCTTGTGCACCTAGGGTTATAGGGTAACGTAATTCCAAGGAAAATTTGTTGTAGATGGTACCACCATCAGTAGAAGATAAAGATTGATTTGGATATCCTCTCATTGCTATAGACTCTCTGCCGTCTAATGAATAGTTACCTAATCCGTCACCTCCAACAAAGAAACGTTCAAAAGGAATGATGCCCCTATCATTGTTATAAGCACCTAAGAAACCAAACTCGATACCTGATTTGATGATTAGTTTGTTAGCAACTACATTAGTATACCAGTCCCCTTTAAACTTTACCTTATAAAATTCCAACCATTTGTAACGCTCTTGGTCAATAACTCCCATACGCGCCAAATCATCAGGATCAGCTGGGTTTAATCCTGCTCTTTCATCCTTTAAGGCGGCGTAATCTACATCATTAAGAAGTGAGTAAGGCACAGAAAATTTTGCAGTTACTCCAAAGCTCGATCCACCTGTTGGATAAATTGGATCTGTATACGTGTTATTTCTACTAAGACCTACTGTATAGGATAGGTTGTTTGAATATCCATTACCAAAGGTGAACAATCCAGTGTTATAATTTTGTAAATCGTAATGTTGAAAACTCACGGCCTGAGATAAAGTAAAGTAGTCGTCAGGAGAGGTCAAACGTTTGGCGAGCCCTACAGTAACACCAGTAATGTTAAAACGTTTGCTTTTATCAGCATCTCTTGTTCTTGGATTGTATAAAAACTGTTTGGTATGAGATAATGATGTTGAGAATTGGATTGGGCGTTCGCCACCTAACCATGGCTCAGTAAATGAAAAACTATAAGTTTGGTAAAAACGGGAAGCTTGCAGACGCAAAGCTAAGCTTTGCCCGTCACCCGTAGGTACAGGTTTGTAGGCTTCTTTTTTGAAAATATCCTTAATTGCAAAGTTGTTGAAAGAAAGTCCGAGTGTTCCAATAAAGCCACCACCGCCGTAACCACCTTGCAATTCAATTTGACTAGATCCCTTTTCAACTACAGAATATTCCATATCTAAAGTACCGTCATTAGGGTTTGCGTTTTTAAAGTTAGGACTTAGTTGTTGCGCATCAAAAAAGCCTAATTGACCCAATTCCCTTACGGTTCTAACCACAGCCGTTTTACTATATAATTGTCCTGGACGTGTTCTTAATTCTCTATAAATAACACGATCATTGGTCTTATCATTTCCAACTACCGTAACATTGTTAAAATAAGCTGGCTTACCTTCAGAGATACGGATTTCCATATCAATAACATTCCCGTCGGCACTTACTTCAACCGGATTGATGGTTGAGAATAGATACCCTTGGTCTTGGTATAAATTAGTAATGTCTCTAGCGTCTGGTCTTGAATTGTCAGCAATTCGTTTTTTAAGTTCCACACCATTATAAGTATCACCTTCTCTAAGACCCAATATTGAACTCAATTGTTGATCTGTAAACACTGTGTTTCCAACAAAAGCAATCTTACCAAACGTATATTTGTCGCCTTCTTCTACTTTAACCTGAATAGATAAGGTGCCGTCTTGATTGTTATAAATGGAATCAGAAATAACCCGTGCATCTCTATACCCATTTTCTTTATAAAGATCAACAACACTAACAAGGTCTTCTTTGTAGCTTGCTTTTACATATTTTGAACGCTTTAAGAATCGCAATAAGTTTTTTTCTTTCGTATTCTTCATGGCTTTCTTAAGCTTTTTATCACTCAGCTTTTCATTGCCAATAAAGTCAATATCTTTAATTTTTACTTTGTCGTTTTTCTCAATGTTAACCACCATGTTCACCCTACTTTTTTCAATAGAATCAATTACCGGCGTTGTCGTTACGGTAACTTTCGTATTGTAAAAACCTTCTTTTCTATATTTGTTAGTCAGATAGTTTTTGGTAGTTGTAATGAGGTTTTCAGTAACTTTTGCACCTTTGGTCAGTTTATTGTCTTTTATTAAAGACTCTTTTTTGCCTTTTTTGACGCCGTTAATGACAACAGTGTTTAGTTCGGGCAAATCTTCTAAACTGATTTCTAAATACGCCTGATCATCTATAGTCTTGGTTAAATAGATGTCAATATTACTGAACAGATTGGAGCTCCACAATTTTTTAAGGGCTTCGCTAATGCGTTCTCCAGGGATGGCGATGACCTCTCCTTTTCTTAAACCAGAATAGGTGACAATTGTCGTTTCGCTAAAATTGGTATCGCCAGTAACGATGATTTCTGCGATTGTATATTTTTTACCTGAATTGAATGGATTTTCTTGAGCTGTGGCAGCTACTGAAAATAAAAGAAAAAAGGCACTAAAGAGGGTATTTAATATTGTTTTCAAAAGCGTGTTGTTAGCTAAGTTGTTCACTTGTTTTTCCAAATCGTCGTTCTCTATTTTGATAGTCTATCAAGGCAGTGTATAAGTCGTGCTTTTTAAAATCAGGCCATAAAATATGGGTGAAATATAATTCGGCATAGGCAATTTGCCACAACAAGAAATTACTGATTCGTTGTTCTCCACTGGTCCTGATGAGCAAGTCTACATCTGGCAAATTTTGCGTGTAAAGATGCTTATTTATAATGGATTCGTCAATAGAATCGGTTGAAATTATATTATTTTTAACTTTATCAGATATAATTTTGACCATAGTCATCAGTTCCTCACGAGAACCATAACTTAGGGCTAAGGTCAATACCATTCTGTTATTGGTTTTGGTTTTTTCAATGACCTCCTGAAGTTCTGCTTTGGCTTTTTTAGGCAAATCTTCTAAGCAACCAATGGCATTGAGTCTGATGTCATTTTCTTGAAGGGTCTTAATTTCCTTTTTTAAGGATTTTACTAAGAGTTTCATCAAGGTTTGTACTTCTACTTTAGGACGGTTCCAGTTTTCAGTAGAAAAAGCGTAAAGTGTCAGGTGTTTAATACCGATCTCTGCGCTTGCTTCAACAACTTCGCGTACAGATTTGGTGCCATTTTCATGCCCGATGACGCGTAGTAGTCCTTTTTGTTTTGCCCATCGGCCATTGCCATCCATTATTATGGCAAGATGATTAGGAAGGCGGTCAGTATGTATTTGTTCTTTTAAATCCACTTAATAAACGCAATAACATGGTTTTTCTCCAAAGGTGTAAGTTAAGGTAATCCCAGAAAACACATACCAATCATTGCTATTTAAATTTCCAAAACTATAAGGCTCCTTTCTAGAAGGTGTGTCTGGAACACTGCCATCAATTTCATCAGAAAATGTATAACGCACACCAACTTCAGCCCCTAAAATAAGACCATCCACGATGCTGCTTTTAATGCCTAACACCATAGGAATTCCAATAGCCCAGCTATAGGTGTTTTCAGGGACTTGAACCCCATTCCTAAAAAAGGAATTCTTATATTTTGCTGCCGAAATTCCAGAGTATAAATAGGGTGTAAATTGTTGTCCTGGTTGATGTGTATCAAAATCCCAGAATGTAAACTCCATTCCTCCGGAAAATTCCATTAGATTGTTTTTAAATTTATAGCCACGAGCAACACGTCTCGGATCGTCAGAACGTAAATCATCACCCTCTAATTCAGTAAATATAATGGAGGCACGAAATGAATGGCGTGGACTTCTATTCCATCTCGCCATAAGTCCTGCCGCCGGTCTTATTGGTGAAATATATTTAGTTGAGCCAACATCGCCAATAAAGTTACTGTTGCCCAGAAAAAAACCAACTTCGTAAATTTGAGCATGGATGTTTGGGGTGAAACAAATACTAAATAAGAATAAAATGATATACCTCATAAAATTTTAAAAGTTTGCAAATATAATAAATAAGATTAGCCTATAACAATTTGAGTCAAATAGTATTACAGATAAACAGTATTTATGAGGTTTTATTGTTTAGTTGCGCTTATCTTCTCCCCACAACAGTTTTTTGCGAAGGGTGTCAATAAAACTTTCGCTAGGGAGTTCAATCATCTTGATTTTAAAGGCCGCTTTTTTAATGGTAACAATGGTCGAGTTGTGCAAGGTTGCAATTCTGGAATCTAAAGAAATCAGATAGAAATCTTCACGTCCATCAACCTTTAACTGAATTTCCGTATCATCAGGAATGACTAAAGGACGCGCGCTTAAATTGTGTGGGGCAATAGGCGTGATGACAAAATTTTTAGCTTCTGGAGTAATCACTGGGCCACCACAACTTAATGAATAGCCTGTAGAACCGGTTGGCGTAGACATGATCAATCCGTCTGCCCAATAGGTGGTCAGATATTCACCATCTAAATGGGTGTTAACCGTAATCATAGAGGTTGTATTCTTTCTGCTAACGGCTATTTCATTAAGGGCAAAATTTAACTGTATTAAGTCTTTGTTTTTGGGCTCCGTTTCTATGCTTAGCAAACTGCGTTCAGAAATTTTATAATCGCCTTTAAAAATGCTATCAAGAGCACTTTCAATTTGGTTGTTTTGTATAGTCGCTAAGAACCCCAAACGGCCTGTGTTGATTCCTATGATGGGAATAGACCTGTCGCCAACATAAGTGATAGCTCTTAAAATGGTGCCATCTCCGCCGATGCTTATCAATAGATCAAATGTATCATCTAAGGATTGAAAAGTTTCAAATTGCTGATAATTTGTTTTGAGGTCTAGATGTTTATCTATTAATTGATAGAAGTGGTTTTCTATGAAAACTTGTGCGTCTTTATGAGATAAATAATTTAAAAGCACCCCTGCGGATGCTTCATTGCCTTTGTAATATTGACTAAAGATTGCAATTTTCATAGGGCTACATATTAAGGTATTTATTCAGATAGTCTGAACGTTCCTTTAAGTTTTCAATATAGGTGTCTTCTTCATGTCCTGAAACAACGTTATAACTGTATCTTCTAAATGTCTGTATGACATTATTCAGTCCGGAGTCTCCAATTTTAAGTGTAACTTGTACTACATCGCTATCCATTTTAGAAATAAAAGCTCCTAAAATCTTCGCATCATTGGATTCAACAATTTGGCTAATTTCACTGAAGGAGTAATCCTGAATCCCTTTTTCAACAATTAAAGTGCCACCAGGTTCTGCAAAAAATGGTGTTTCATTAAACCTCCCTATTATATCATTGAGCTCATAATAGCCTAAATAATTGTTCTGTTGGTCCAATACAGGCATGATGTTACATGAATGTTGGGCAAAAGTTTCTAAAACATCGAGCCAATTGGTATCTGATCTCACAAAAAAACCCTCTAAAATATGTTGGCAATCTACAATGGTCTCCTTCCCGTCAAAACAGTGTACATCAGTTTCTGACACACAGCCTAAATACACCGAGTTATTTTCAATAGGAATGTGAGAATAGGTCAATTCATTAAACAGCATTTTAAGGTCGCCTACCTTATCATTTATATTTAGTGGCTTAATGTCATTGATAATGTATTCTCTTAACGGCATGATCTCAGGTTTGTTCTTGCAAAATAATTAAAAATAACTACAAAAAGCATCATCTACTTTGTATTTTTGTTCAATAAAACAAATGCCATGACAAAGTTGAGCGTGAATATCAATAAGATTGCTACCCTAAGAAATTCGCGGGGTGGTGATGTGCCTAATGTGGTGCAATTTGCCAGAGATGTCCAAAAGTTTGGAGCACAAGGGGTCACTATTCATCCGAGACCAGATGAACGGCATATTAGATATCAGGATGTGTACGACTTAAAGCCTGAAGTGTATACAGAATACAATATAGAAGGCAACCCTATTAGACCATTTATAGATATGGTTTTAGAAGTAAAACCAACGCAAGTTACTTTAGTGCCAGATGCTGAAGATGCGATTACGTCAAATGCGGGTTGGGATACCATTAAGCACAAAGACTTTTTGGTAGATGTGATTAAGGAGTTTAAGCAAAATGGCATCCGTACCTCCATTTTTGTCGATCCGCAATTAAAACAAATAGAAGGCGCAAAAGCTACCGGCGCTGATAGGATAGAATTATATACTGAAGCATTTGCTCACCATTACGGCCTAGGCAATGAAATGTCAATTAAACCGTATACGGATTGTGCCGTGTTGGCGAATGCTTTGGGGCTTGGGATTAATGCAGGTCATGATTTATCGTTAGATAACATCAAGTTTTTCAAACAGAACATTCCTGATTTACTGGAAGTTTCCATTGGACATGCTTTAATCTCTGAGAGTTTGTATCTCGGCATTGAAAACGTCATCAATATGTATTTGAGACAGCTGAAATAGGTAGTTGGCAGTTTTCAGTCCTCAGTTTTCAGTCCTCAGTTGGCAGACATCGGTCAAAAATCAATAACCCGACCGTACCTGAAAGACAGGTTTGGGCGGGTCAATAAATATAAATCAAAAAACCATCATGAATCTTCATTCAAACATTCTAGGTAAGGGGCAAACTTTTATTTTTCTTCACGGATTTCTGGGGATGAGTGATAATTGGAAAACACTTGGCACGACCTTCAGTGAGGAGGGGTACGAGGTGCATCTTATTGACCAACGTAACCATGGCAGAAGTTTTCATAGCGATGAATTTAACTATGAAGTCATGGTAGCAGATTTAAAAAGGTATTGCGACATACATAAACTTAATGATATTGTCCTTTTAGGGCACTCTATGGGCGGTAAAACGGCCATGTTGTTTGCTGTAGAGTATCCGCAACTGGTTTCCAAATTAATTATTGCAGATATCTCTCCGCGGTATTACCCAACGCATCATGACGATATTCTTAAAGGTTTATCGGCTTTAAATTTTGACGTTCTTAAAACTAGGGGAGAGGCAGATGCAGTAATGAAACGTTTTGTGCCCGATGTTGGCACGCGACAATTTTTATTGAAGAATTTGTATTGGAAAGAAAAGGGGATGTTGGCCTTACGTATGAATCTTGAAGTCTTAAAAGATCAAGTCAATGAAGTGGGAGAGCCGTTGCCAATGCACACCAAGTTTGAAAAGGAAACCTTGTTTTTGAGAGGCGACCGCTCTGAATATATTTCTCTACAAGATGAAAATCTGATTTATACGCATTTTCCAAAAGCAAAAATTGTCACCATTGCAAATGCTGGACACTGGTTGCATGCCGAAAACCCAACCGATTTTTATAATGAAGTCAACAGTTTCTTAAAAGATGAATTATAAATTCTAAACTCCTAAACTTAAAAATATGAACTTAATTATCAGATTACTTCTAACAGCTGTGGCCGTTATCGTATTGGCAAAATTCCTTCCAGGGGTTGAAGTGGCCGGATTTACTTCGGCTATTATTGTGGCTATCGTGCTCGGGTTGCTAAACTTAATTTTAAAACCCATCTTGATCATCTTAACCTTGCCAATAACCATCCTAACATTAGGATTGTTTTTATTGGTCATTAATGCCTGTATTATTTTATTGGCAGATCAATTTATGGGCGGTTTTGAGGTCAGCGGATTTTGGACAGCATTGTTATTTAGCTTGCTTTTATCTTTTTTGCAATCGGTACTTTATTCATTGTTAGACAAAGACAAAAACTAGTCTATAAATCAAGTGTTTAAAAACTTTGTTAGGATTTAAAAAATGCTTAATTTTGCATCCCGATTTTTTAGTAGTCCAAGCGGTGTTTTAAGGAGTCCTTGTAATGCATACTTGAACTAATTCCACAAAAAATAGGAGCCCTTGTAGGTTTAAAAAATCGTTAAACATTAAAACGCCTTAGGCTTTATTAATTATAATATGAATATTACAAGAGAAAACATTGACGCATTAAATGCCGTTGTAAAAGTAGATATCGCTAAAGAAGACTATAGTGATAAGGTTGAAAAGATTCTTACAGATTACCGTAAATCTGCTAATATTCCAGGATTCAGAAAAGGACATGTGCCAATGACCATGGTTAAAAAGCAATATGGAAAAGCTGTTTTGGTGGATGAGGTTAATAAGCTTTTGCAAGATGCTCTTAACAAATATTTGACTGAAGAGAAATTGGATGTTCTGGGAAATCCATTACCTAAAGCTCAAGATGATTTAGATTGGAATGCTGATTCATTCACATTTGAATTTGAGTTAGGATTGGCTCCAGAATTTGAGGTTGACTTAAAAGGAAAAAAAGCCATTACCCAATATAAAATTGTTGCTGACGATAAGATGATTGATGGTCAGGTGGAGCATATCCGCAAACAATATGGTAAATTGATTTCTCAAGATACCGTTTCTAAAGACTCAGAAGTTACTGGAGTTTTTGTTAATGAAGAAAAAGAAATTAACAATAAAGCGACGCTCACTTTAGATAAGATTAAAAGTAAAACCGCTGAAAAGGCGCTTATTGGTGCTAAGGTTGGAGATGTTGTGACTTTGAAAACCAAAGGTTTGTTTAATGATGATCATGATTTAATGAACTTCTTAAAAGTAGCCCATGATGATGCTCACGGATTGGATGTTGAAGTCACTTTTACGGTTGAAGAAATCAACACAAGAGAGTTGGCTGATTTAGATCAGGAGTTGTTTGATAAGTTGTTTGGTAAAGGTGTTGTCACATCTGTAACGGAATTGAAAGCAAAAATTAAGGAAGATTCAGAAAAGCAATTCGCACAACAAGGCGATCAAAAATTCTTGAATGACGTGACTGAGTATTTGGTTGAAAATACAAAATTTGACCTTCCAGCCACGTTTTTGCAAAAATGGATGCAGACGGCAGGCGAAGATCAATTGGATGCAGATCAAGCTAAAGAAGAGTATGAAAACTCTGAAAAAAGTATGCGCTACCAATTGATTGAAGGCAAATTGATTGAAAAATACAATTTGCAAGTAACGTTTGAAGATTTGAAATCGTTTGCTAAAGATATGATTAAAGTGCAAATGGCGCAATTTGGCCAAATGGACCCTCAAGATAAAGAGTTAGAAGATATTGCCGCACGTATTTTGTCTAATAGAGACGAAGTGAAACGTTTATCTGAGCAATTGATGAGCCAAAAATTATTGGAATTATATAAAAACGAAGCGAATCTTAAGGTTAAAGAAATTACCTATGATGAGTTTGTAAAAGAGTTTTACAGCTAATAATTATAATTTAAATCGTTATATTTAGAGCGTAAAACTGTTAGGTTTTACGCTTTTTTTTGACATAGTAAGCGTCATTAGAATGTCTCAGAATTTATGGGGTATTAAACGAATTTAAGAACTAAAAAATATTTATGGATTACGGAAAAGAATTTGAAAAATTCGCAATAAAAGACCAAGGCATCAGTAGTACCTATTATAATCAAATCATGAACAGTATGTATCCTGTTGGATTGACGCCAAATATTATTGAAGAACGACAGATGAATGCCGTTGCAATGGACGTATTTTCAAGGTTAATGATGGATCGTATCATTTTTATGGGTACTGCCATTAATGATCAGGTGGCAAATATTATTCAAGCACAATTGTTGTTTTTGGAAAGTACAGATGCAGCTAAAGATATTCAAATTTATATCAACTCACCAGGTGGTAGCGTGTATGCAGGTTTAGGTATCTACGACACTATGCAGCTTATTAAACCAGATGTGGCCACCATATGTACTGGGATGGCAGCCTCTATGGGCGCAGTCTTATTATGTGCAGGAGAAAAAGGGAAACGCAGCGGATTGACGCATTCGCGCGTCATGATTCACCAACCTCTAGGAGGTGCTCAAGGCCAGGCTAGTGATATTGAAATTACTGCAAGAGAAATCGTAACCCTCAAAGAAGAATTGTATAAAATAATTGCAAAACATACGGGGCAAGAGTATGACAAAGTGTACAATGATAGTGATCGCGATTATTGGATGAAAGCTGACAAGGCCAAGGAATACGGCATGATTGATGAGGTCTTATCAAGTACTAAAGATAAATAATTTCAATATCTATCTAATGTGATAAGGATTGAAATGTATAATATGAGGAATTAAGAAGAGTTATGGCAAAGGAAGAATTAGAATGTTCGTTTTGTGGTAGAAAGAAGCCAGAAACCAGTTTATTGATAGCAGGATTAGATGCGCATATATGTGATAGATGTATTGAACAAGCTCATGGTATCGTTCTAGAAGAATCAAAACAAAGTGGCAATGCAGAGTTGTCTTCTGAATTGATGCTTAAAAAACCAGTACAAATCAAGAATTTTTTAGATGAGTACATTATTGGACAAGAATACTCTAAGAAAGTAATGTCAGTTGCTGTTTACAATCATTATAAACGATTGTTACAGCCTGCAACCAATGATGATATTGACATCCAAAAAAGTAACATAATTATGGTAGGGCAAACCGGTACCGGTAAAACCCTAATGGCAAAAACCATTGCAAAAATGCTCAATGTGCCTTTGGCTATTGTAGACGCAACGGTATTAACTGAAGCCGGTTATGTAGGTGAAGATGTTGAAAGTATATTGACCCGTCTACTACAGGTGGCCGATTACAATTTGGAGAAGGCAGAAAAGGGTATTGTATTTATAGATGAAATTGATAAAATTGCACGCAAGAGTGACAATCCGTCCATCACTAGAGACGTTTCTGGTGAAGGTGTTCAACAAGCATTATTAAAGTTACTGGAGGGTACAACAGTTAATGTACCGCCAAAAGGAGGGCGTAAGCATCCTGACCAGAAGTTTATTGAGGTCAACACCGAGCATATCTTATTTATTGCAGGCGGTGCCTTTGATGGTGTGGAGCGTATGATTTCAAAACGCCTGAATATGGCTGCTATTGGTTATAAGGCCGCGGCTCAAGATGATGTTATTGATGCTGATAATTTATTGCAATACATCACACCCAAAGATTTGAAAGATTTTGGTCTTATTCCTGAAATCATTGGTCGTTTGCCGGTGTTAACGTATATGGATCCGTTAGATGCCAAAACCCTAAGGGCTATTTTAACACAGCCTAAAAATGCCATAATCAAACAGTATCAAAAATTGTTTGAAATGGACGACATCAAATTTACAATTACAGATGGCGCTTTAGATTTTATAGTTGATAAAGCAATCGAATATAAATTGGGGGCCAGAGGCTTGAGATCGCTCTGTGAAGAAATCCTGACAGATGCAATGTTTGAGTTGCCTAGTGGAAAGGAGACAAAACTTCACGTTACTAAAGAATACGCTGAAGATAAGTTGGACAAAACCACTTTAAAACGATTAAAAGCGGTTTCTTAAACTTCTAGAGTCCTATAGAAACAATAAAACCACCCTTTTTTGGGTGGTTTTTATTTTTTGGATTTAAAAATTAATAGTGCAAAAACAACGATTATTTAGGTGTAATCACACCTGTAGTATTGATTGTATTAATGGGATAGCACTGCTGTATCAGCGGTATTTATAAGGTAACAATATTGTAAATATACTAGCAAAATATTAGGAATTAGCCACTAATAGTACATTTTAGTTAAACATTTATAAATTCTCGTTGTATGAATTACGGATGCCTTTTTTCTCGGCAAACTGCTTACACATTCATCTTGAGAAGTGCATCCAGATAGTTTCGGGTATTAGATAGTCGTGGTACTTTGTGTTGACCACCCAACTTATCCTGTTCTTTAAGCCAATCATAGAATAATTGATGTCTTGCAATATGGATTTTAGGACTGTTCAGCGTTAAATTATTAAAGCGCTTGGCTTCATAGTCTGAATTCAATGATTTTAAGGCATCGTCTAGCAAGGTGTTAAATTGCACCATATCTTCTGGTGGCGTTTTAAATTCTATCAACCATTCATGAGCCCCCTTATCCTTTCCGTTCATAAAAATTGGTGCCGCAGTATACTCCACAATTTGGGAGTTTGTTTTTCTACATACCTTTTTCAAGGCATCTTCAGCATTTTCAATAATTAACTCTTCACCAAAAACATTAATATGGTGTTTGGTGCGCCCACTCACCTTAATACGGTAGGGGTGTAATGAAGTAAACCGGATGGTGTCTCCAATTTTATAACGCCATAGTCCGGCATTGGTGGTAATTACCATTGCGTAATTGATATGCATCTCAACTTCTGCCAACGGAATGATGCGCTGCTCTGGGGTACCGTAGTCTTCCATAGGAATAAATTCATAAAAAATACCATAATCCAACATAAGTAAGAGTTCGCTAGAACTATTCTGATCTTGGATGGCGAAAAATCCTTCTGAAGCATTATAGATTTCATAATATCTAAAATCCTTTCGGGGTAAAATGGCCTTGTATTGGTCTACATAGGGCAAAAAACTCACCCCACCGTGAAAATAAACTTCCAAATTGGGCCAAATATCAAAGATGCTCTGCTTATTGGTGGTTTCGAGAACGTTATTCATCAATACCAACATCCAGGAGGGCACACCGGCAAGGCTCGTTACATTTTCGTTGATGGTTTCATTTACAATTGCTTGCATTTTGTGTTCCCAATCGCTCATTAAAGAGACTTTGTTGCTGGGCGTACTGCTATACTCTGCCCAAAATGGCATATTATCAATGAGAATGGCCGATAAATCTCCAAAGGCTGTTCCGTTTTCTCTGTACAATTCCTTACTGCCCCCAAGTCTTAAACTTTTTCCGGTAAACAATTGAGAGTTTTCATTGTTGTTGAGGTACATGCAGAGCAAATCTTTGCTCGCTGCATAATGGCAATCTTCTAAAGACTCATAACTTACAGGGATAAATTTGCTTTTGGCATTAGTGGTGCCGCTCGATTTTGCAAACCATTTGATAGGTGTGGGCCAAAATATGTTGTTTTCTCCCAATCTAGACCGTTCAATATTAGCTTGATTATCTTCGTAGTTTGTGATAGGGAGCCGGTCAGCAAAGGTTTTGTAATTGTTAATACTGGCAAAGTCATAAGTCCTGCCAATTTCCGTGTCTTTTGCTCTAGTTAATAGATCTTGAAGTAATTCGTTCTGAACCTCATTAGGATATTTTAAAAATAATTCGATTTGGTGAAATCGCTTTTTTAAGAACCATGAAGCAATCGAATTTACTAATGGAATTGGCATATTTATAGTATCTTTAATGACTAAAAATAATACTTTTTTTAAACAAATTCTTCTAAATAAAATTTTAAATAAATGACGTACCAAGGGGTCTTGACCAAAATGGCCACGGAGTTTTCACATCCTATCCAATACTATTTAATTTTCGAAAATGACTTTATCAATATGAATCAGTTATTGGATAAAACCATCAGCATTCAATTTGTTGGTTATCAATGTTTGAATTGTGCACTTGATAAACCTATTTTTAGGCAAGGATTCTGTAAGAGTTGTTTTTTTGACATTCCTCAAGCTGCTGATTGGATTATGAGACCAGAGTTGAGTACAGCACATTTAGATAAGGAGGATCGGGATTTAGACTATGAAAAAAGGGTGCAATTACAACCACATGTGGTTTACCTCGCAAACTCAAGTAATGTTAAAGTAGGAGTGACTAGAAAGAGTCAAGTACCTACCCGTTGGATTGATCAAGGAGCACATGAAGCTATTGAAATTGTAGAAGTGCCAAACAGGTATTTGGCAGGTATTACGGAAGTTGCCTTAAAAGCATTTGTAGCCGATAAAACCAATTGGCGTACCATGCTCAAAAATGATATTGTGGATGAAAACCTTGTAGAATGGCGCGATAGATTGCGGGCCTCCATCCCTGAAGAAGCGGCCGAGTACTATATTGCGGATAACACTGAAACCCATATTCAATTCCCAGTATTGAAGTTTCCTGAAAAGCCTAAAAGTCTTAATCTCATCAAAACGCCTAATTATCAAGGAGTACTTAAGGGCATTAAAGGGCAATATCTCATTTTTGAAGATGATACTGTATTTAATATTCGCAGTAATGAAGGATGTGTGGTTGCATTAACGGTGAGCTAATAGTTGTATTAACATTATTTTATCACGATAGACCAAAGTTGTGATCCGTATTTTTTGTAACTTAATGTAGTCTATTTGGTGCGACGCAGTTGGCGTTAGCGCTAAAAGGAATTAACTCAACGCGCAAGTCATGAAGGTTCCTGCCGTGCTTTATGTAATTATAACCACACTGTTTTTGGTGCTATTAACCGTAATGGTAGCCATGGATATGCCATTTAACTGGGTGTTTTATATGACCTGTATAGGACAAGTTTTTGTAGTGGTAATGGTTTATAATGTGCTTACAGATAATTACACAACATCTAAAACCTTTGATGATTTTTACGAAGACCATCCTATCAGAAAACAAAAAATCACATCTTAAGGATGTGATTTTTTGTGGTATAAGAAATTAAAGAAGACTACATTTCTTCTTGATCTCTTAAATTTTGTATATAAGCAGCTTTTTGTAATTGTCTTCTCTTTTTCACTGAAGGTTTAGTGAAATATTGATTCTCTCTCAAATTCTGCATCACCTTTACATTTCGGTGTTTACGTTTGTAACGTTTGATGGCGCGTTCAATGTTTTCGCCTTCTTTGATTTCAATTCTTAACATAGATAATTATTAGAGTATATAATGTATTCAAGACTATCCCAAATACGTTTTTAAAATTTTACTTTTTGAAGTGTGCTTCAATCTTCTGATTCCTTTCTCTCTGATTTGGCGGACACGTTCTCTAGTTAAATCAAAAGTCTTACCAATCTCGTCCAAGGTCATTGGCGGTTGATTGCTAAGTCCAAAATTTAACCTAATCACATCACTTTCTTTTTGTGAGAGCGTGTTGAGCGCTCTATCAATTTCCAGACTTAAGGACTCGGTCATTAAATCTCTATCAGGGTTTGGAGAATCACCAGAAGAAACCACATCATATAAACTTGAGGTTTCCCCTTCTTTTAAGGGTGCATCCATTGAGATGTGACGTCCAGAATTCTTCATAGACTGCTTCACATCCTTTACTGTCAATTCTAATTCAGTCGCAATCTCTTCAGCACTAGGCGGGCGTTCATGCGCTTGTTCCAAAAAGGAATAGGCCTTATTGATCTTATTGATCGAGCCAATTTTGTTCAAAGGTAATCTAACTATTCGAGATTGTTCTGCTAAAGCTTGAAGAATTGCTTGTCGAATCCACCAAACTGCATATGAAATAAATTTGAACCCTCTAGTTTCATCAAAACGTTTGGCTGCTTTTACCAAGCCAGCGTTGCCTTCATTAATTAAATCAGGTAACGTTAAACCTTGGTTTTGGTATTGTTTAGCGACTGATACGACAAAACGAAGATTGGAGGTTGTCAGCTTATCTAAAGCTTCTTGATCTCCTGTTCTAATACGTTGTGCCAATTCTACTTCTTCATCTGCTGTAATCAGTGGCAGCTTACTTATATCCTGTAAATATTTATCAAGAGATTTTGATTCTCTGTTTGTAACCTGCTTTGTGATTTTTAATTGCCTCATCTAGTCTCTTTTGTTTATATACGTTAACTGTAACTCTACAGTATAACTTTTTAATTGACAAAAGCAAATAAACTCACATTACTTTAACATAATTGCTTAAATCTCTTTAGATTGCAGGTTATTTGCCTCAGTTTTTATATAAAATAGCTATCAAAGTGTAAATTTTATTACGGATAGGTTCTTAATTTACCGTGTCTTTTTTCTTTTTCCGAGAATTAAAAATATCCTTTATCGTATTTTTAATTGCTTCACTTCCGGATTTTGTACTGTCTTTTTTGATGCTAGGTGTTTTTGTAGTCGTACTTGTTGAATCTTGCGATGTTGTAGGCGTTGAAGTCTGATTGGTGGTACCGCCTAGAGTACCACCAATTAAATCTTTTATTTTATCAGTGCCTTTTCCAATTAATTTCTGTTTTTCTATTTCTATCAATTGTTTTGTCAAATTAGCCACCCCACTGGTTAAATCTGTAGTCACTTTTGGGCTTGCAAATGTTCCTGAAATATTAGCTTTTACAGGAATACTTATTTTATTGACCTCATTGTCGTTAATTTTACCAATAAGTCTATTGACTTCGCTTCCTAAATATTTAGCCGGCACATTAAATACGGCATCATAGGTCATGGTGTTATCAAAACCATGAGCCCCAGAAACTACAATGTCTATATCTTTATAGGCTAAGTTAAAAGGTTTGACATTGACTTTCCCGTTAGAGAATTCTAAGTTTGCTTTAAGATCACTCAAGTCTAACTTTTCAAAATCAATAAACTTTAAGGCGCCTGCCAATGTAGATAACAACGGACTTGCATTTTCATTGATGTTTGTTGTTAATAATTCTGCTAAAGCACTACCAGAAACGGTGTTTAAATTGGGAGAGAATTCTTTGTCTAAAGTTCCTGAAATATTAATGCTACTATTTAATTTACCTTGTAAGGCTTTGGCAATTGGAGCCAAATTTTGAAGTAGTTCTAGATCAGTAAAAGATTTAGAAATGTCAAAGTTACTCGCATTTATGTTTAAATCAAACGTTGGCGTATCGGTCTTTGTACTGACATTTCCGGAAATGGCTAAAGCGCCGTCAAATATTGTTGAACTTAAATTGTTTATTGTAGCCTGCTGGTCTTTTATATGCAAAACACCTTTTACATTGTTAAGTTTCAGATTGTCATATAACACTGTATTGGCATTAGCTGTAATAGTGCATTCCAAAAATTGTGGAATTTTTAAGCCTTCTGTAACTACGGATGCTTTTTTTGACGTGGCCGCGGTAGTACTTTCTGTCTCAGTGCTCATAAAATCATTGAGCGCTAGGGTGTTTGAATTTAAATTAAAGTTGCCTTTCAAATTCACCTTTTTGCTCAACATAAAACCAATTAAATTATTGATAGTGCCCGTAGCAGTAAAATCACTTTGACCAGTTTTAGCACTAAAACTATTAAGTGTAACTGTAGACGGATTAAAAGTCATATCAGCCTTCACAATATGCAAGGGTTGGTTCATGGCATCTGAAGTAAACACTAGATTACTTATATTGGCATTTCCTGAAGCTTTGATCCGGTCATAGGCACTAGTTTCAATTGCATTCATGTCGAATGCAGTATTAAGTTTTGCTTTCAAAATACCGCTCAATTCATTTTCTAACTCTAACGGATACGCCTTTGTAAGGTTGGCTAAATTTAAAGTGCCATCAATATCGGCGTTTACCAACATATTTCCGGTTAAGTTCTTTATCAAAGCAGATGCTTTAAACACATCGCTGTCTATCTTAAAATTTAAAGTGTTTATCGCTACATAAGTGTCCTCTGAATTTCCGGTTTCATTTTTTATTTTTGTATCTATTACAATATTCTCTACTCGTTTCGGTAAATCAGGATATTTGAATGATGCATTATCAGATGAGATACTGATGTCTAATGTTGGAATAGTATTTTCAGTGACCCTCCCTTTGATGACACCATTAACATTAAAATTGCCTGTGGTCTCAACATTGTCTAAATTTTTGGCGTATTCTGCAGGCATTACTGCTAAAAAGTCCTTAAAGGAGGAACCTGTATTTTTAAATGACAGATCAATTAGTTGTCCCTCTTCAATTATCTGAACAAACCCGTCAAACTCAACAGGTAGTTGATTGATCAGTGCATTGTTTTCTTTAAATGTATATTTCTGAGTATTTAAATCCATATCGATTAAAGCATCAAGTTTTACATGGTTATTGTTTAAATAATTGATGCTATCCATAGATAAACTCACATTTGCTTCAGATTTAGTGTCTAATTCTGAAATAGCGCCTGAGAAGGTCCCTTTACCTGTATGGTTTAATTCGGTGACGTAAAATTGCAGATCTGCAGGAATATCAATATACGTTACGGCGCTTCTTTTTATGCTGTAATCTTTTATGTCAAATGAAAAACCTTCTGTAGAATCTTGTGCATTTCCACGTTCTTTGACGATATCATAATTGACATTGCCATACGCATCTGTCTTAAGTGTGAGTAAGGCCTCGTTGATATTTATCGAATTTACAATGATAGGTTCGTCTGATGTTTTAAAAAGTTCTTTAACAGACATTGTAAAGTTGAGGTTCTTGGCCGTAGCAAAGGTTTCATCTTTAAAAGGCTCAAAATTGGTGATCACTAAATCACTTACTTCTACATGGGCTTGTGGAAAACTTCTAAATAAACTTAAGCTTACATCACTAAATTCGACGTTAGCATTAAGGTTTTGATTGATAAAGTTTTTGACCATTCCCTTTATCTGCGATTGAAATACGAAAGGAAGGGCAATTAACAACACAATCAATATTAATAAGGTGATGCCGGTAATTTTAAAAAATTTTTTCATAAAATGTTATTGTTATGACTTTAATAGGGTGATAGTCAAAAAATTTAATATATATACGTATGGTGGAATGTAGTCGTTGATGGAGCTTTAAGTTTAATAAAACTTTAGCTGTTTAATATCCATAACAATTCCTTCCGTTTCCAAAAAATTCGATGAGGTAAAATTAGAGATTTTATGGTGTCAATATTGGTTTGAAAACAATAAATGCTATCGCGATGACTCTAAAATCAATACCATCAATACTTTACTATATACAAATATAGTTGAAGTGTATGGTCGTAAAAAAAAATATAAATTTAATTTATAACATTCGGTAAAGCTGCGCTTTTAAAATGATCTTTTTGGACTAAAATTTCTGATATAGTGTATTTGTTTTCTTTATTTTTGGCGGTAATTATGGATCAACCTCACTCAGTTTACATAGCCCTTGGGAGTAATAAAGGCGACAGATTAAAGCATCTGCAAGATGCCGTAGACCTTATTTTCAAAAATATTGGGAAAATCAATATAATAGCACGCGTATACAATACGCCAGCTATAGGTTTTGATCCCAACAGTATGGCGGAAGATTTTTTAAATACTTGTGTTTTTATAGAAACCCAATATGCTGCTGAAGAGGTAATGCTGAGGCTTTTGGCTATAGAAACAGCATTGGGGCGTACCAGACATTCGAGCACCGGTTATGAATCCAGAACCATAGATTTGGATGTCATATTTTATGATGATGCGGTCATCACTTCCGAATTAATTACCACGCCACATCCGCATATGCACAAGCGTAAATTTGTGCTACAACCCCTCAATGATATTGCTTCAAAAATGGTGCATCCTACATTTAATATGACAGTAGCGGAACTTTTAGAATCTACAACAGATGATAGCCCCATTGAACCAGTAAACATTTGGTTGAAAAACCCCATGAAACAATATGATTTTGGGGCTTATAATTATATCGCCATAGAAGGGAATATCGGGGCGGGTAAAACAAGCTTGGCACATCAAATTTCTAACGAGTTTAATGCCAAATTGATCTTGGAACGCTTTGCAGATAACCCGTTTTTACCAAAGTTTTATGAAGAGCCGCAACGTTACGCCTTTACCTTAGAAATGTCATTTCTTGCGGATAGGTATCAGCAAATTAGTGACGATCTATCGCAGTTGGATTTGTTTAAGGATTTTATGGTGAGTGACTATGATATTTATAAATCCTTAATTTTTTCGAAGATCACTTTGCCTGAAGATGAGTTTCGATTGTACAGAAAATTATTCTATCTGATGTATAAGGATATTGCAAAGCCAGATTTGTATGTATATTTATATCAGAACACAGAGCGCTTACAAGCCAATATTAAAAAACGCGGGCGCGATTATGAACAGAATATCGAAAACAACTATCTGGAAAAAATCAATGCGGGGTATTTGGAGTTTCTAAAAAATCAAACTGAACTCAATGTAAAAATTATAGATATTTCAGATCGTGACTTTGTTGAAAACCGTGAGGATTATTTGTGGGTGTTGGGCGAGATTTGTACGCCGGCTGAGGTTTTGTAGTATAGAGTATTAAGTATTAAGTACAGAGTATTAAGTAAGATGCTGGAATAATCACAAGCTCAAGTGCCTACATAGCTTTCTTGAACCTTATTGCTTATTGTTCTGCACTCATTTTTGCAAAAACATCCCAAACCACCACACCACAACTTACAGAAATATTTAAAGAGTGCTTAGTTCCAAATTGCGGTATTTCTATAATAAGGTCACTAGCGCTTACAACTTGTTGAGAAGCACCTTTAACCTCATTTCCAAAGACCAAAGCGTATTTTTGATTGGCCTCAGGCATAAATTCGTTGAGCATGATTGCATGTTCTGCCTGCTCAATGGACGCCACTATAGTACCGTCAGATTTTAGTTTTTTAAGAACATCAAGGGTGTGTTCAGCATATTCCCAATCCACCGTATCAGTACTCCCCAAAGCCGTTTTATGTATATCCTTGTGGGGTGGTGTTGCAGTAATGCCACACAAATAAATTTTTTCAACCAAAAAAGCATCACTTGTTCTAAATACCGAACCAATATTGTTTAAACTTCGGATATTGTCCAACACAATAATAAGTGGCGTCTTTTCAGTAGATTTGAATTCGTCCACACTTAAACGGTCTAATTCGCTATTTTTTAGTTTTCGCATATTACTTGTGTTTGCCACAGAAGGATTAGGCTCCTTTTGCTAAGTCTTTTTTTTATTAAATGTAAATAACTATTTGGGGTTGCATTTTACAAAGCCTCAAATTATAAGTACCTTAGCGGTCCTGATATTTAGGGCAAAAATACCATTTAAAACAGAAATCCATTGGCTAAGAACATAAAAAAGGAAACCCCGTTAATGAAACAATACAATGCAATTAAAGCAAAGTATCCTGACGCTTTATTGCTTTTTAGAGTGGGCGATTTTTATGAAACCTTTGGAGAAGATGCGGTAAAAACCTCTAAAATATTAGATATTATTCTAACAAAGCGAGGCGCAGGAAGTGAAAATGAAATTGAACTCGCCGGATTTCCGCACCATTCTTTAAATAACTACTTGCCTAAATTGGTAAAGGCAGGTTGCCGTGTTGCCATTTGCGACCAGTTGGAAGATCCGAAGCAAACCAAAACCATCGTAAAACGTGGTGTGACAGAATTGGTCACACCTGGTGTGGCGTTAAATGATGATATTCTGCACTCTAAATCCAACAATTTTTTGGCCGCCGTTTGTTTTGGTAAAAACCAGATTGGGGTTGCGTTTTTAGATGTTTCTACAGGCGAATTTTTAGTCTCTCAAGGCAATTCTGAATATATCGATAAGCTGCTCCAAAATTTCAGACCTAGCGAAGTGTTAATGTCAAAACCTAAGCGCAATGAATTTAAAAGTGTGTTTGGGGTCGAATTCCATACATTCTACATGGAAGATTGGGTGTTTCAAGATGATTATGCCAATGAAACTTTGCTCAAACATTTTCAAACCAAATCTCTAAAAGGATTTGGTATTGATGATCTGTTTGAGGGCATCGTAGCGGGAGGATCCGTTTTGCATTATTTAAGTGAAACGCAACATCACAAATTGCAACATATAACCACCATACAGCGTGTGACCCAAAATGACCATGTCTGGATGGATCGCTTCACCATTAAAAACTTGGAGCTGTACCATTCGTACAATCAGAATGCCGTAACCTTAATTGATGTTATTGATCGTACCATTTCGCCAATGGGAGGACGGTTGTTAAAACGTTGGTTGGCATTGCCTCTAATTAGCATAGATAAAATTTTCCAGCGCCATGAAGTTGTTCAATACCTTTATGATGATGCCATGGTGTTGAAAAAAATTCAAAGTCATATCAAACACATTGGCGATATTGAACGACTTATTTCTAAAGTAGCTACGGTCAAAATTTGTCCACGGGAAGTGGTGCAATTAAAAAATGCTTTAGAAGCTATTGTACCAATAAAAACCCTTACCCAAAACACCAATAATAAGGCCCTACAACATATTGGAGATAGCTTGGAGCTTTGTGAAGAGTTACGTCAGCGCATTAAAGCAACCTTAAATGAAGATGCGCCAGTAAATATTTTAAAAGGGAATACGATTGCTTCAGATTTTTCTACCGAACTGAAAGAGCTAAGAGCTCTGTCAACATCCGGGAAAGATTATTTAGATGCCATGTTGGAGCGTGAGAGTAAAAACACTGGCATTACATCGCTCAAAATCGCCTCTAATAACGTGTTTGGCTATTATATAGAAGTGCGCCACACGCATAAAGATAAAGTGCCTGATCATTGGATAAGAAAACAAACCTTGGTAAGTGCTGAGCGTTACATCACTGAAGAATTAAAAGAATACGAAACAAAAATATTAGGGGCTGAAGAACGTATATTGGCCATAGAGCAACAATTGTTTTCAGAATTAGTATTATGGATTGGACAATTTATAAAGCCTGTACAAAAAAATTCAGCTTTAATTGCACAGCTCGATTGTTTATGCGGGTTTGCACAGTTAGCTTTTGAAAACCAATATACACGTCCTGAAATTAATGAAAGCTATGTGTTAGATATTAAAAACGGCAGACACCCGGTTATTGAAAAGCAATTGCCACATGGCGAGGCTTATATTGCCAATGATGTGTATTTGGATAGAGAACAGCAGCAAATCATTATGATTACCGGTCCTAATATGTCTGGTAAGTCGGCAATTTTGCGTCAAACCGCACTAATTGTATTGTTGGCACAAATGGGAAGTTTTGTTCCTGCGGAGTCAGCAACCATAGGACTTACGGATAAGATTTTTACAAGGGTAGGAGCGAGTGATAATATTTCGATGGGTGAATCAACCTTTATGGTTGAGATGAATGAAACGGCATCCATTTTGAATAATATATCAGATCGAAGTTTGGTTTTGTTAGATGAAATTGGTCGTGGCACCAGTACCTATGACGGTATTTCCATAGCATGGGCCATTAGCGAGTATTTACACGAACACCCAAGCAAAGCGAAAACATTGTTTGCTACGCATTATCACGAATTGAATGAGATGACTGAAACTTTTGCTCGCATCAAAAATTTTAATGTGTCTGTAAAGGAGCTGAAAAATAATGTGCTGTTCTTAAGAAAATTGGTTGAAGGCGGTAGTGAGCATAGTTTTGGGATTCATGTAGCAAAAATGGCGGGTATGCCACAACAAGTCATCCATCGCGCCAATAAGATATTAAAACAATTGGAAAAATCGCATAGTAGTGAAGAACTTACAGACAAGGTTAGGAACCTTGAAAATGACATGCAACTCAGCTTTTTTAACTTGGATGATCCACTTTTAGAGCAAATTAAACAAGAGATTGTCAATATTGATATTGATGTGCTTACTCCTGTGGAGGCGCTCATGAAGTTGAATGATATTAAACGGATGTTATTGAAAAAGAAACGCGCATAAATTTTTTTTCTTTTTTTAGTTAAAAGGCTTTGCATTTCTAAGAAATATATTAAATTTGCCCTCGCAAACCGATAGACGTCGGTTGCAAAGTTCTTAGATTATTGAAAATAACGCGAAAATAGCTCAGCTGGTAGAGCGCCACCTTGCCAAGGTGGAGGTCGCGGGTTCGAATCCCGTTTTTCGCTCAATTCCAAAAGAAAACTAAAGTATGGATTTCGCTGCTGCGGAACATTGTTTAAACAATGAATACTTATATAGCTGCTCAAGTGGTGGAATTGGTAGACACGCCGGACTTAAAATCCTGTGTCCATTAGGACGTGCGGGTTCAAGTCCCGCCTTGAGTACGAAACCCTGATAATCATATGATTGTCAGGGTTTTTTGTTTTTTAATTGTGGGCAAAAAAAAGACCCAACTCAAGTAGGGTCTTTTTATATGTATAATTAAGTGTTGAATTAATTGTCGTCTCCAACAACTTCTTTGGCTGCACTATCAATAGCTTTGCCTGCTTCTTTAACTTCATTGGAAGCATTATCAATAGCTTTGCCAGCTTTTTCTAAGGTGCCTTCAGTTGCATCAGCAACATCATCAGCAGCGTCTTCTAACGCGTCTGCAGTGTCGTCAGCAGTATTTTCAATAGCATCTCCCATGTCGTCAGCCTTGTTTTCAGTTTCTCTACAAGAGGTAAAAGATAATCCAAGGGCTACAACCAAGACAGTACTTAATAATAATTTTTTCATATTGAATGTTTTAGTGTTAATGTGATTTACAAATTTATAAAACTTCGTGAGGTCTCCAACTAATCATTTAACATTTTTTTAAGACCCACCAAATCTTTCGTGCCTTATTTACGAATATAATTCATAATTTGGTTGACAGCACCCTGGTGTTTTTTAATATAGTTAGCGTTTAAAGAACCTAAATGTTCACGTCTCTCTTTGTTTTGAATCAATTCACTGAGTGTGAGATCCAATTCAAAACGGTTAGCTATCGATAGTACGCCACCATAGGCTATCATGTCGAAAGCTTCGGGAAACTTGTGATAATTTTGACCAATTATTATGGGTGCTCCAAAAACGGCAGGCTCCAAAATGTTATGCAAACCCGTATGGCCCATTGCCCCACCCACATAAGCAATGTCAGCATAACTGTATATTTTACTTAAAATGCCTATAGAGTCTACAATAAGCACATCAAACTCAGAAAGAATCTTGCCTTCCTTTTCAGAAAACAAAACGGTTTTTTTCTGAAGCTGCTTTTTAAAGCTAGTAATCTGCGCATTTTTAATGTTGTGCGGAGCTACAATAAATTTAACATTTTGTGATCTGTCTGAATTTATAAAATCGATAAAAAGGGCTTCGTCTTCCGGCCAAGAGCTTCCAACCACGACACATAAGCTTTCATTTTTAAAGTATTGAACAAAGGGGAGGTGGTTATCTTGTCGTAATTGGTCAGTTACACGATCATAGCGCGTGTCTCCGGCCACACTTACATTATGAAGCTGTAGTGTCTCCAACACAACTTTCGAGTTGTTGTTCTGTACAAATATATATTCAAAAGTACGCAGGGCGTCACGCATCAATCCTCCATAAAACTTAAAATAGGGTTGCTCTTGTCTAAATACAGCCGAAATTAAAATAGCTCTTAGGTTGTATTGTTTTAGGGCGTGCATATAATTGGGCCACACGTCATATTTCACGAAAATGGTCAGTTCTGGTTTTAGCATTGCTACAAAGCGCTTTGCATTGCTGTTAGTATCCATAGGAAGATAAACTACGATGTCAGCTACCGGAGTGTTTTTCCGGATTTCGTAACCTGAAGGCGAAAAAAAGGTGAGTACAATTTTATGATGAGGGTAGTCCACTCTCAAGTGTTTGAAAATTGGCAAACCTTGCTCATATTCACCTAAAGAGGCGCAATGAAACCACAGAGTCTTATCGTTGGGAGTGAGTTGGTTTTCTAGTATTTTAAAAGTTTCTCGCCGCCCCTGAACCCCTAATTTAATTTTATCGTTAAAAAGTGCGAGAATTTTCAATAAAAATTCAGCACCATAGAGCGCTATGTTGTAGAGTAATTTCAAGAAGAATGATTTGCGCTAAAATACATTTCTTTCTATTATTTTGATTAAAAATTGTTGCCCAATTTCGATATCTTTAGCTCGTAATGCGGATGGATGTAGAGCATGCATTAAAATTAAACCTATACGAATGATTGGTATAAGCGGTGCAATTTTGTAATTTTGTTCGTTTATAAAGCCTTTGGGTTTCAATTATTCATTCCTACAAATACTTAGATGAAAAACATACAAATGGTTGATCTTAAGGGTCAATATCAGAAAATCAAAGACGTTGTTGATGCGTCTATTTCGCAGGTGCTTGAAACAACAGCCTATATTAATGGTCCACAAGTACATGAATTTCAGAAAAATTTAGAAACTTATCTCAATGTGAAGCATGTCATTCCATGTGCTAATGGAACTGACGCGTTACAAATTGCAATGATGGGCTTAGATTTAAAGCCAGGCGATGAGGTCATTACCGCTGATTTTACATTCGCAGCAACTGTTGAGGTGATTGCCTTATTACAGTTGACCCCAGTATTGGTTGATGTAGACCCTAATACTTTTAATATAGATGTCGAGGCCATAAAAAAGGCAATCACGCCTAAAACAAAAGCAATTGTCCCTGTCCATTTATTTGGCCAATGTGCTAATATGGAAGCGATCATGGACATTGCAAAAGCACATAATTTATATGTAATAGAAGATAATGCCCAAGCTATTGGTGCCACCTATACCTATAGTGATGGTAAGAAGGCGAAAGTAGGCACCATAGGCCACGTAGCCTCTACATCATTTTTTCCTTCAAAAAATTTAGGATGTTATGGTGATGGTGGCGCAATCTTTACAAATGATGATGCGTTAGCTCATAAACTGAGAGGCATTGTTAACCATGGCATGTATGAGCGATACCATCATGATGTTGTGGGAGTAAATTCTCGTCTGGATTCAATCCAAGCCGCTGTTCTTAATTCAAAATTAAAACATTTAGACAGCTACAATGCGGCACGTATTAATGCAGCCAATGCATATGACCAAGCTTTTAAAGGTCATGAACATATTGTAACGCCTTTTAGAGAAGGTAGCGTAGATAATCATGTGTTTCATCAATATACCTTAAAAGTGAAAGATGTCAATAGAGATGCTTTGGTAAAACATTTAAATGAAAACGGAATTCCTTGTGGAGTATATTACCCAATTCCGCTACACCTTCAAAAGGCTTATAAAGATTCAAGATATAAGGAAGAGGATTTTACCGTAACCAATCAATTGGTCAAAGAAGTGATTTCATTGCCCATGCATACGGAGTTGAACATGGAACAAATTGAATATATTACGTCCACAGTTATTAATTTTATAAATAAGAATTCATAATGAAAAAGGTTTTAGTTACTGGTGGTTTAGGCTTTATTGGATCACATACTGTGGTAGAACTGCAAGAAAAAGGGTATGAAGTGGTAATTTTGGATGACCTCTCCAATTCTTCTATTGACGTATTAGCGGGGATTACAGCAATTACAGGAAAAGCACCAATTTTTGAGAAATTAGATTTAAAGGAAAAAGCAAAGGTTGAATCATTTTTTGAACAACATCAGGATATTGATGGTGTCATTCACTTTGCCGCAAGTAAGGCCGTTGGAGAAAGCGTTGAAAAACCATTATTATACTATGAAAACAATATCAATACTTTGGTATATGTGTTGAAATCCATATTACAATTACCAACCCAAAATTTTATCTTCAGTTCGTCGTGCACCGTATATGGGCAGGCGGATGAAATGCCAATAACAGAATCTGCCCCAATTAAAGCAGCAGAATCTCCATACGGAAATACCAAGCAAATAGGCGAAGAAATTATTAAGGATACCTGTAGAAGTAATACCACACTTAATGCTATTGCTTTGCGATATTTTAACCCAATAGGTGCACATAGCAGCACAAAGATTGGTGAGTTGCCAATTGGAGTGCCTCAAAATTTGGTGCCCTTTATCACGCAAACCGCCGCTGGCTTACGTCAAGAATTGTCAGTATTTGGTAATGATTATCCAACTTCTGATGGCACTTGCGTCAGAGATTATATTCATGTAGTCGATCTGGCCAAAGCGCATGTGGTGGCTTTAGAACGCTTAGTGAGTGGTAATAACGCTGACAATTATGAAACTTTTAATGTTGGTACTGGTACCGGAAGCACCGTGTTGGAAGTGATACAATCATTCGAAAAAGTTTCAGGTCAGAAATTAAATTACAAATTTGCGCCAAGACGCGAAGGTGATGTCATTCAGGCTTTTGCAGATACTGCTAAGGCGAACACCGACTTAGGCTGGAAAGCAGAACGGAATTTGGATGAAGCACTCTTATCTGCTTGGAAATGGGAGAAGCACCTTAGAAATATCTAAAACACACATCTATTATGAAAACATCTATCCTTCTTTGTTGTCTGTTACTGACAGCTGTGGCCTTTGGGCAAAACACCTATTTACATTGCGGTAAACTTATTGACACCAAAGAAGGGAAGATTTTAACCAATAAGACAATTATCGTCTCTGATAACCAAATTTTGGCCGTTGAAGATGGCTATACTGCCCCAAAATCTTCTGAAGATATTGTGGTCAACTTGAAGTCTAAAACGGTGATGCCAGGGTTGATTGATTTTCATGTTCATATTGAAGGTGAAACAAATCCGAGGGCATATTTAGAAAAGTATACACTTAATGACGCTGATATCGCCTTTAACGCACAACATTTTGCGAAAGTAACCTTGATGTCTGGATTTACT
The DNA here is from genome assembly GCF_004364975.1 of Gelidibacter sediminis. GTDB lineage: Bacteria > Bacteroidota > Bacteroidia > Flavobacteriales > Flavobacteriaceae > Gelidibacter > Gelidibacter sediminis. The sequence goes on from NZ_SOBW01000007.1 coordinate 1,430,523, forward strand.
ACCGTTAGAGATTTAGGCGGTTCAGGGGTGAATGTCGCTTTAAGAAATGCGGTCAATGCTGGTAAAGTTGATGGACCGCGCATTTTTACTGCTGAAAAATCATTGGCAACTACAGGCGGACATGCTGATCCTACCAATGGTGCCAAAAAAGGTCTTCTTGAAAGTCCTGGTCCGGAAGAAGGTGTCGTTAACGGGGTTGAGGATGCTAAGAAAGCGGTACGTCAACGCTATAAAAATGGCGCCGATTGGATAAAAATAACCGCTACAGGAGGGGTTTTGAGTGTTGCAAAAAGTGGCTTGAATCCGCAGTTTACTGTAGAGGAAATTAAAGCCATTTGCGAAACCGCAAAGGATTATGGTATGGAAGTGGCTGCACATGCACATGGCGATGAGGGCATGCAACGAGCCATTCTTGGAGGAGTCAAAACTATTGAGCACGGTACCATGATGAGTGCAGAAACCATGGCGCTTATGAAAAAGCATAACGTCTATTTGGTGCCTACAATAACGGCAGGAAAATCAGTGTCTGATAAAGCTAAAATCCCAAATTATTACCCAGAAGTTATTGTTGGTAAAGCCTTAGATATTGGCCCGAAAATTCAAGATATGTTTAGTAGAGCCTATAAGAGTGGGGTTGGTATTGCCTTTGGAACAGATGCTGCTGTTTTTGCCCATGGCGATAATGGAAAAGAGTTTGGATATATGGTGGACGCTGGAATGCCTGCTATAAAAGCTATTCAGAGTGCAACAGTAACCAATGCCATGCTGTTAAAAATGGAAGATCAATTAGGACAATTAAGAGCTGGGTATTTGGCTGATATTGTCGCCACAAATGATGATCCTACAGTAAATATCGAGACGATGACAGAAGTGGTATTTGTAATGAAAAATGGTAAAATTTACAAAAAATAGAGATTTTCTCGTTTCACATCCTCTAAAAATACTCCCATTCACTTGCGTATCTGTTAACTAAACGCTTGTATAATTACGGGTCTCATAATTAAGATACTGATTAACATGGTTTTAGCGTTACAAACTTGGTTTTTCGCTGTTAAATCCGTTTCTTTGTATGTAATGAAGCCATATTGACACTGTCTAATAAGCGCCAAATAATTAAAATCTAGTTATGGATGTAACCGGATTTGAATGGCAAATTCAATACACATTAACAAAAAAACAGAAAAGGACTTATGAAACTGATTAGTATTAAAAGAGAAACGAAACCTGAAGGAAGATTTACACCAAAAATGGGATCTTTAATCACGAACGTAACATACATTAGGAAGCAATTTCTAAGCATCCCTTACAAAACATTACATAAATATAGAGAAACGTATTACGGTGAAGTTAAAGATTGCGAAGAGTGCAACCTTGCGCATTAAATACAAAATGACATATAAAAAAAGCCTCATCAGAAATGAGGCTTTTTTTATGCATTAGCTTTTTCGAGTTTTTTCTGTTGAAAGCTAGCCACAATCAATAAAATCATTCCAAAGCTTACAGACATGTCTGCCAGATTAAAAATACCGGTTCTAAAAATACCACCTAAATCAATATGGAAAAAATCAGTAACTGAGCCATACATAAATCTATCAAAAACATTGGCAATTCCACCGCCTATAATACAGCAGAACGCAATCAGGCTTAAACGATCCAAAGTTTTATTGGTCATGATATAATACAATACACCTCCCAAAACAATCACAGGTAAGATCAATAATAGAATCCACTTTAGGGTTGGACTTAAATCGCTTCCCATGCCTAAAAATGCACCTTCGTTTTCAACTTTTGTTAAGATGAAGGATTCACCGATGAGCTCTATAACTTCATATTGGGCTATTTTGGCCCTAACTATAAATTTGGAAATTTGATCTACAGCAATATTTGCAACAATCAATAGGATGATGCTAAGGGTTCTTGAGAGTTTCATGTATTAAAGGTTAGGGGTAAAAGTTGCGGCCGCTGTTTGCGCCTCTCTGTTGATTTTCTTAACCAATCCTTGAAGCACATTTCCAGGACCTACTTCAGTAAATAGGGTTGCGCCATCTGCAATCATTTGTTGCACAGATTGCGTCCATCGTACTGGTGCCGTTAATTGTAAGATTAAATTCTGTTTGATGTCATTTTCATTCTTAACCGCATTGGCAGTTACATTTTGATAGATGGGACATTTTGGAGTGTTAAATGGTGTGTTTTCAATAGCCGCTGCTAATTCTTCACGAGCAGGTTCCATTAAGGGTGAATGGAAGGCCCCACCAACAGGTAATACTAAAGCGCGTTTGGCGCCGGCTGCCTTCATAGCTTCACAGGCACGATTAATAGCATCTACTTCTCCAGAAATTACTAATTGGCCAGGACAGTTGTAATTTGCGGCCACAACCACACCTTCTGTAGTATTACAAACTTGCTCAACAATAGCGTCGTCCAACCCTAAAACTGCAGCCATGGTACTTGGTTGCAATTCGCATGCCTTTTGCATTGCTATAGCACGTTTGGAAACGAGTTTTAAGCCATCTTCAAAGGATAACGCACCATTGGCTACCAATGCTGAAAATTCGCCTAAGGAATGACCGGCTACCATATCTGGTTTAAAATTGTCGCCTAAGGTTTTAGCTAAAATGACTGAATGTAAAAAAACGGCTGGTTGCGTTACTTTGGTTTCTTTAAGATCTTCAGTAGATCCTTGAAACATGATGTCAGTAATAGAAAAACCTAAGATGTCATTAGCTTCTTCAAATAGTTTTTGGGCTATAGTTGACTTTTCGTAAAGGTCCAATCCCATGCCTGAAAATTGGGCGCCTTGACCAGGAAATATATATGCATTCATTGTGATTCAATTTAGGTTGCAAAAATAGGAATATTTTTTTAAGCTGTCTGCGCGGTCACATTTTTATGACATAGCATTAGAAATAAGAATGTTTCGCTTACGAACTGACCCTACAAACCTATAATAGCAGCTTCAGCACAGCGTTCGCCATCCATTGCGGCTGATACGATGCCGCCTGCATAGCCCCCGCCTTCACCGCAAGGGAATAAGTTTGAAATTTGTGGATGTACTAGACGTTCATTTCTAGGAATATTCACTGGTGATGAGGTTCGTGATTCCACGCCTATGATATTGGCCTCTTCGGTATAAAACCCTTTCATTTTTTCGCCAAAGGCTTTAAATCCGGTGCGCAGGCGCCCGCCAATCAGTTTCGGAAGTAAGGAATGTAAAGGTGCCGATTTCAATCCGGGTTGATAGGAAGTCGGGTTGAGGTCTGCTGAAAGTTTGCCTTCAACAAAGTCCGTTAAACGTTGTGCTGGCGCTACTTGACTCCTACCGCCGGCGGTAAAGGCTAAACGTTCTAAATCTTCTTGATATTTTAGGGCTTTCAATACCCCAAAATGTTCGTATTTATATAAATCTTTGTCGGCATTAATTTCCACCACGATCCCTGAATTGGCAAATTGATTATTACGTTTGGAGGGTGACATACCGTTGACGACCACTTCTCCATTTGCCGTTGCTGCAGGCACTATAAAACCACCGGGACACATACAGAAAGAATACACACCGCGTTCATTTACTTGTTCCACTAAACTATAGGCGGCAGCGGGCAATAATGGGTCACGTTCAGTACTGCAACTGTATTGGATGGAATCTATAATATGCTGCGGATGTTCAACCCGCACGCCCATGGCAAAAGATTTGGCTTCAAGGGCAATCTTTTTATCGTGGAGTAAATAGTAAATATCACGTGCTGAATGCCCAGTGGCTAGAATAACCCGTTCCACATCTAGGGTTTGACCATTTTGAAGGGCTAGCATTTTGATTTCTTGATCTTTAATGATAAAGTCTGTAACTCGGGTGTCAAAATGTATTTCTCCGCCGTTATTTAGAATTGTTTCGCGTACATTTTGAACAACTTTTGGAAGTTTATTGGTCCCAATATGCGGATGGGCGTCTACTAAGATTTGATCTGTGGCACCGTGATATACGAGGTTTTCAAACACACGACGTACATCACCACGTTTTAAACTTCTGGTATATAATTTTCCATCACTGTAGGTCCCCGCACCACCTTCTCCAAAGCAATAATTGGAATCTTCATTCACAAAATGATCTTGATTAATGGCTTTCAAATCGCGGCGTCTATCCTGAACATTTTTTCCACGTTCCAAAACAATCGGTTTAAAACCCAATTCAATGCAGCGCAATGCGGCATACATTCCTGCAGGCCCAAAACCGATAATGTGAATAGGTTTGGCGTTTGAAACATCTTTGTAGTCAAAGTGATATGCAGAGGTTTCCGGCATCGGTTCATTGATATACACCGATACTTTATAATTGAAAACAATTAATTTTTTCCGTGCATCAATGGATTTCCGTAAGACCTTAATTCCGGAGATATTATCCGTTGGTATACCGAGAAAGTCCGCAGATTTACGGGTTAAAATATCAGTCTGCTTTTCCTCATGGAGTGTTACACGAAGCTGGATGTCTTTTATCATGATGCAAAATTACTTAAAATAGGATTAGGAAGATCTATTGCTAAATATTAAGTTCCGTAAATCTAGGCGCACAATCACTTGATATATTGACTTACTTTTATAAACTACTCCTATTAATAATTAGTTTTCGCTATGCTCCATTTGTGAAGCAATAAATGGAATTCTCGGTGCTAAAAAATAGCCTGTTAAACTGGCGAATAGGATAGGGATAAAATAGGTAAACCCGGTTAATGTAGCCAATAAAATGGTGGTGCTCATAGGTGTTCTTGTTACACAAGCATTTATAGCTGCCATACAACTGACAATTGTTAATGATAGACTGATGGAAGGTAGAAAGTGATGAAGGATTAGCCCTAAAGTAGCACCACAAAAAAATAATGGGATGATGAATCCACCACGCCATCCGGACGTTACGGTAATGGCGATGGCAATAATCTTAAAGACTAAAATGGCAACTAAAATCTGCAATGAAAAATCGCTTACTAGCAATTGACTGATTTCATGGTGTCCGAAATAGCGCGTAATGGGAAGATAGAATACGATAATCCCAAGTATAATTCCACCAAGGGTAGTTTTAATATAAATAGGGACTTGTAATTTTCCAAAAGCCGATTTAAAGAACTTGGTGCAAAAAATAAATAACCAGCCCACACCAGTTGCAGCAATGGCGAAGAACACCGCATAACCAAAGTCAAATTTGTCTTGCATTTCGTAGGAAGGTAGATCCCAAATAGGTCCAATGCCCAGATGTACAATGATCGCAAAGATGATATAACTAAACGAACTGGCTACAAAGGCAGGAATGATGGCTTTGTAATATTCTACAGCGTGTTTATGATGTAAAATTTCTAAGGAAAATAAACTTCCGCCCAGCGGCGCTCCAAAGAGTGCTGTAAATCCTGAGGCCATACCGGCTATACTCATAGACCGTAGTGCCTCGCCTTTAAGTCGGAACAGTTTGCCTAGCCATGTACCCGTAGATCCTGTGACTTGCACCAAAGGTGCTTCAGGACCAAGACTTCCTCCTGAAGCGATACATAATAGGGAGGACATCACCATGGATGGGTTGTTTTTAGGGTCGAGTTTGCCTTTATTAAACCGAATGTTATTGACAATCAGATGGATTTCACCAGGATCGCCAATAAAATGAATGATCAATCCGGCCAATAACCCACAGGTAGCCATGGTAGGGATGACGAGCCAACCTTCAAAAAACGCCAGTTGATGGGTTAAGAATTCTAGAACAATCCAATAGACACTAGCAATAATGCCACCAAATAATCCTAATACTGCCCAAAGAATAAATTTCCTGCTAAAAACAAAGGGATTGAAACGTATGGGTTGATCTAAGATGTTAAGGTAAGTGACTAACTTTCGTCTTCTCTTAAGCTTCACGTGCTAAGTTTTATCTTCTTTGATAGGTAATGAATGAAAAAGCATATGGATGGTGTACGTCCTTTTGATGCAGTTTATTTTGTGTCTCTACCCATTCCGAAGGATCGATTTTAGGAAAAAATGTATCCCCATCAAAAGTTTCATGAACCCTCGTCAATTCAATCTTATCAGCGTAAGGTAATGCTTGTCTGTAAATTTCACCTCCTCCAATTATAAAAGGTTGTGAATCATTTTTGGCCGCATCCAATGCATCTTCAATATTGTGCACTACAATGACTCCAGAAGGAACCGAATAATTATGTTGACGCGTAATGACAATATGTGTTCTGTTAGGTAACGGTTTGGAAAAACTTTCAAAGGTTTTTCTACCCATAATGATGCAATGGTCTGACGTGAGCGTTTTAAAACGCTTTAAATCATCACTCAAATGCCAAATTAATTCATTGTTCTTGCCAATTGAATCATTTTCTCCTGCAGCAGCAATAAGTGTTAAGTTGTTATGGATTTTCTTTTTTTTTTCAATGGTAAGCGGAGTGGCAACTGATTGCTTTTGGTCTAACTCAGTCTTTAAGGTCTCAATCCGTGCCTTTTGTTTGGCAACTAATTTACTGAGTTGAGCTTCTTCCCAGTCTTTACCCATAAATTTATGGGTTACAAATACATTAAATAAATGGAACACAAAAAGAAACAACCATGCTAAAATGGCGAAAACAAACCAATCGAGCCCGAAAATTTTAGTGAATTCCCCCACCCCTAAAACGGTGTTAAGAATAATTAAGAAAATGGCACCAATAAGAAAAACGACAAAGTGAAAATATAAACGCTTTTTTTGTTTTATTCGTCTTTGGGCATTTTCTATAAGTTGTAATTGCTCCTTATCTATGGGAGTGACGGGTTTCTTTTTTCCAAACATAGGGTTAAAAATTTATGTAAAGTTAGTTTTTTTTGATGACATCCTAATTGCGATCATTAGAACTTTAAAATATTGATGTTAGCTCGTTTTCACGATCTAAATCTATTAAAAATCAGTATAGAACAATTAACGCATTTGGTAAAAACGCAAAACAACCGATCTTTCAATCTCGAGTTAAAAAAAATACGATTGTATTTTTAACAATGTCATAATAAATTGATTTAATGGCTTTTAAATATAAGACGCTATGGATTTGTTTTATACATTTGTGGCAAAATTAATCAATTTCAATTATGGCAATTACAAAACAATATCTAAAAAGTAAACCTATTTGCAAAGTCACCTTTTCAGTGCCTGCTGATAATGCTTCTAAAGTGACGGTATTAGGGACTTTTAATGAGTGGAATGCAGAGCATGCGGTGCAACTTAAGAAGTTAAAGAATGGAACATTTAAAGGTACTGTCAATTTAGAAAAAGATAACAGTTATGAATTTAGATACTTGATAGATGACACGTTTATCAATGATGAGCACGCCGATGCTTATGTTACCAATGAATTTGGTGGCGAAAATGCAGTGTTGAACCTGTAATTATTCAAGTTAGGCTTTTCAAAATAAAAAACGTTCTCCAGTAGAGAACGTTTTTTTATGCAGTGACATATATGTTTAAACCGCTACGACACCTTTTATGTGAGGATGCGGATTGTAGTTTTCTAATGTAAAATCTTCAAATTTAAAATCAAAGATATCTGTGACTTCAGGATTTATTCTCATTGTTGGAAGTGGCCTCAATTCTCGTGATAATTGCAGGTTAAGTTGTTCCATATGATTGTTGTAAATATGTGCATCGCCAAAGGTGTGAATAAAATCTCCAGGTTGGTATCCACAAACTTGAGCCATCATCATAGTGAACAAAGCATAAGAGGCAATATTGAAAGGAACACCTAAGAAAATATCGGCGCTACGTTGGTATAGTTGACAAGATAATTTTCCTTCAGCCACATAAAATTGAAAAAAAGCATGACAGGGTGGAAGCGCTGCTTTGCCATTGGCTACATTATCTGAAAATGATTTGGACGTATCTGGTAAGACTGAAGGATTCCATGCTGATACCAACATGCGTCTGCTATTGGGGTTGGTTTTAAGTGTTTGGACAATATGTTTAATCTGGTCAATCTCATCATTGTTCCAGTTGCGCCATTGGTGGCCGTAAACCGGACCTAAATCGCCGTTCTCATCTGCCCATTCATTCCATATTCTCACGCCATTTTCGGTGAGGTAGTTAATGTTCGTATCACCCTTTAAAAACCAAAGCAATTCGTAAATTATGGATTTTAAATGGACTTTTTTGGTGGTTACCATAGGGAAACCTTCGCTTAGATCAAAGCGCATTTGGTATCCAAAAACACTTTTGGTTCCAGTTCCCGTACGGTCTCCTTTTTGGGTTCCGTGTTCTAAGACGTGTTGGACGAGGTCGTGATATTGTTTCATGGCAATTTCCCACGCATGTGGGAATCTCTTTAAATTAAACTTTCAATTTACTACGGAAGCAAAATTAAAGAAAGTTAAGAACTTCTCGAAGTTAAATTCTCTTTAAAGTCTAATGGGCAGAACTGAAATGTCTTGAATTAAAACATTTTAATTGTGAATGTCGATATAAGTGTCGTATTAGTCTGTGCAGAAATTCTTAGCCAATAATCATTCCAGCAATAGTGGCTGACAATAACGAAGCGATAGTACCTCCAATGAGCGCTTTTAAGCCAAATTCAGATAAGGTTTTGCGTTGGCCGGGCGCTAAAGAGCCTATACCTCCAATTTGAATGCCAATTGATGCAAAATTCGCAAACCCACATAACATATACGTGGCCATAATAATTGATTTCTCAAATTTTAGATGGGTAGCGCTGGCTACGTTTTTAAGTTCAGCCAATTGAATGTAACCTACAAATTCGCTTGCGGCCAACTTAATACCCAATAGCTGCCCCATAAGTGCCATGTCTTCTTTGGCAACACCAATAAGCCACATCAAAGGCGAAAATATATATCCCAAAATAAATTCCAAGGATAAAGATAAATATGGAGTGTTGCTGGCAATAATGGCATTCAACCCTGTAACACTCCCCAGCTTTCCAAATCCATAATTGATCATGGCAATAAATGCGATAAACACCAATAGCATGGCGCCCACATTGGCGGCAAGTTTTAAACCTTCAGTAGTCCCATTTGCGATAGCATCTAAAATATTAGAGCCTATATTTTCTTGTGTAACGTGAATTTCAGAATTGATCTCTTTTTGTTGTGGATACAACATCTTTGAGATTACAATAGCACCAGGAGCTGCCATGACAGATGCTGTTAAAAGGTGCTTCGCATAAAATAATTTTAAAGCTTCATCTTCGCCACCCAAGAACCCAATATACGCCGCCAACACACCGCCGGCAACGGTTGCCATGCCGCCAATCATTACCAGTAAAATTTCTGATTTGGTCATTTTTTCCAAATAAGCCTTAATCATTAAGGGCGCTTCAGTTTGACCTAAGAATATATTACCGGCAACACTTAAACTTTCGGCACCTGATATCTTTAAAAGTTTCGTTAATACCCAAGCCATTGCAGCTACTATTTTCTGAATGACACCCAAATAAAATAATAAAGAAGTTAAGGCCGAAAAGAATATGATGGTGGGAAGTACCTGAAAAAGAAATATAAATCCGAAACTGCTGATATCCATCATGCCTCCCAAAAGGAATTCACTACCAGCTTGTGTAAATTCTAAAACTTTTACAAACATTTTTCCGACAATCTCAAAAGCCTTTTGGATAAACGGAATTTTCAATACGCCAATTGCTAATAACAGTTGTGCTGCGAGTCCGAAGCCAATTGTTTTCCAGTTGATGGCTTTTCTATTTTGACTTAAAATATAGGAGAGTAATAATAAGACAAACATTCCGAGGGCACCGCGAAAGAGACTATTCATTGAAAAGCCTTGGCTTGGAATAATACCACTGATAGCTGCTTCAGTTACCGCTAAGATTTCCTTTTGCGTTGAGAATATATAATTGATGTCCTTAGTGTCTTGAAGCACCAATGTAGAATCAGTGAGGGTTTCAATGGTAAAATGTTTGATGACTTCAGAGGGTGTATCGTAATAGAGGACAAGCAACTTATTTTGTGTAATATAATTTCCTTCTATTTGAGTACTATCTTTATCGGCCAAGAAGAAGGTAAAATCACCCTCTTTTAGAGATAACCCATCAGTATCTTTATCAATATTATAAAGATGGATACCCTGATCATTTTGAACTGCTTCAAACTGCCATTTCTTTTCTATGCTTTGCCCTACTAGTGTTGTTATTCCAAAAAAAATAGCCGTAACAGCTAAAAAGAAATGTTTCATTTGAGTAATACGATTAGCGTTTTGAGATTTCATCCCTTATTTTAGCGGCCACTTCATAATCTTCGTTTAAGACGGCTTGCTCTAATAAGGTGTGAAGTTCGTCAAGTGTTTTGTTCTTGTAGCTGTCTTGGATAGTGGATTCTATTTCTTCTGCAACTAAATCGTCCAAAAGAATGCTATCCTGCTGTTCATCTTCTTTTTGTGGATTGACTTTGAGGTAGATTCCAGCCTTATCTAATATATTCTTATAAGTAAAAATGGGTGCCTGAAAACGAAGTGCCAAAGCAATGGCATCACTGGTTCTGGCGTCTATAATTTCTTCAATTTTATCGCGCTCGCAAATCAAACTGGAGTAAAACACGCCATCAACCAATTTATGAATAATGACTTGTTTGACAATTATGTCAAAGCGGTCAGCAAAGTTTTTAAAAAGATCATGGGTTAAAGGACGTGGGGGGCGGATTTCCTTTTCGAGTGCTATGGCAATAGATTGTGCCTCAAATGCACCAATAACAATAGGGAGTTTACGATCGCCATCTACCTCATTCAGAATCAAGGCATATGCGCCATTTTGGGTTTGGCTGTAAGAGATTCCCTTTATGTTTAATCGAACTAAACTCATATATTTTAAAAGGCAAATAACTGTTTAAATTGGGACTTTACCAACTGTGATCCAGATAATTTTTACGAAGGTCCGTTTAAAAAAAAAGATATTGAAAATTTTTGCCACAAATACATTAATCCTATTCAGGATTTTGGTCATGTATTTATGGCAACTATTTTTTGTACCAGTCGCATTGCTGCTACAAGTTAAGAAATTTATGCATTTTGAGCTTTAAATTCCTTCAATTTTTCTATGAGTTTAGGGACCACTTCAAAAGCATCACCAACTACACCGTAGTCTGCTGCTTTAAAAAATGGTGCTTCAGGATCGGAATTGATGACCACCTTTACTTTAGAAGCATTAATACCTGCTAAATGTTGTATGGCACCTGAAATTCCAATGGCAATGTATAAATTGGCGGCTACAGGCTTTCCAGTTTGGCCCACGTGCTCACTATGCGGCCTCCAGCCTAAATCAGATACCGGTTTAGAACATGCCGTTGCGGCACCTAAAACCTCTGCCAATTCTTCAATCATACCCCAATTTTCTGGTCCTTTTAGACCACGTCCACCAGAAACAACAATCTCAGCATCTGCAATAGTAACAGTATTGGTGGCTTTATCAACAGATTCTACGTGTACACCATTTTCCGGAATGGACGGAGAAAAATCTTCTACCGCTGCACTTGCTGAATTCTCCTTCAACCCAAATGCATTCTTAGAAACACCTACAATTTTCACATCGGTATCAATCGTTGAAAAATTGAATGCTTTATTGGTAAAAGCGGTGCGTTTTACGGTAAATGAAGAGGCACTAGTAGGTGCTTCTACCACGTTTGATGCATAACCTGCATCTAAGCCCACTGCCAATAACGGCGCTAAATATTTACTATCAGCACTAGAGCTGACTACAACCACCTTAGTGCCTTCTTTTTCAGCAGCCTGTTTTATAACGTTGGCATAGGTTTTGGCGTTAAACATATCCAATTTTGAATCGTTAACTTTTAATACTTTATCAACACCATAAGTTCCTAATTCTGAAACTTCATCGGCATTAATGGTAAGTGCGGTAACCGTCGTTCCCATTTGGTCAGCAACGGCTTTTGCGTAAGAGGCCACTTCAAAAGCGACTTTCTTGAATTTTCCTTCTTCGGATTCTGTATATACTAAAACTGACATAAAATTTTATTTTTAAATTTTTTCCTGAATTGGATCAGGACCTTATTGTTGATTTCTGAAAAACTTTAAAAGATCCCAAATTGGGTTTGGGAGGGTTTTGTCTCTAAATCACTTTTGCTTCATTGTGAAGTAAGTTGACCAACTCATCCAAATTATCAGGAGACACTAGTTTTACGGCACCTTTTGGTTCTGGTTTTTCAAATTTAACCGTTGACGTTTCTTTAGTAGCATCTACAGGTTCTACAACATTTAACGGTTTTTGGCGCGCTTGCATGATTCCTCTCATGTTAGGGATGCGCAAATCACTTTCTTCTACCAAACCTTTTTGTCCACCAATAACTAAAGGTAAAGTGGTAGAAACGGTTTCTTTTCCACCATCAATTTCTCTTACCGCTTTAGCATTTGTACCGTCTACTTCCAAGCTGATACAGTTGGTTACAAAATTAGCACCCAACAATTGGGCCAACATCCCAGGTACCATACCTCCATTGTAATCTATAGATTCTCGGCCGGCAATAATTAAGTCGTAACCACCGTCTTTAGCCACATTGGCCAATTGCTTTGCGACGGCAAAACCATCAGTAGCAGAGGTGTTTACACGGATAGCCGTGTCAGCGCCAATTGCTAACGCTTTACGTAAGGTAGGCTCTGTTTCAGGACCGCCAACGTTAATGACATCTACTGATGCACTTTGTTTTTCTTTAAACCACATAGCGCGGGTCAAACCAAACTCATCATTTGGGTTAATTACAAATTGAACACCATTAGTGTCAAACTTAGTGTCACCATCCGTGAAATTAATCTTTGAAGTCGTATCAGGTACGTGACTAATACATACAAGTATTTTCATGTTTTATAATTTATTATATTATTAGTTTTTCGATCGAATTCAGCTTATTATTTAAAATTTACTGCAAACTACCGCTGAAAACTGTCTTCTTTTGAACAGGATACGAAGTTAATTATTTTAGATGACTTTTTTACTATGCATGCATAATAAATTTTAAATAATTCTTTTGGTTTTAGTTTTTGATTTATTCTTACTTTTGCTAATTGATTTAAATGAGACAAATGAAGACAATTCAATTTAGAGAAGCAATCTGCGAAGCCATGAGCGAAGAAATGCGCCGTGATGAAACCGTCTATTTGATGGGTGAGGAAGTTGCAGAATATAATGGTGCCTACAAAGCATCTAAAGGAATGTTGGACGAGTTTGGTGCCAAGCGTGTTATCGATACCCCAATTGCAGAGCTAGGATTTGCTGGTGTAGCAATAGGGTCTACCATGACCGGATGTCGCCCAATTGTGGAGTATATGACGTTTAACTTCTCATTAGTTGGAATTGATCAAATTATAAATAACGCTGCAAAAATCAGGCAAATGTCTGGAGGCCAGTTTAGTTGCCCTATTGTGTTCAGAGGCCCAACAGCATCTGCAGGTCAGTTGGGTGCAACGCATTCTCAAGCTTTTGAGAATTGGTTTGCTAACACCCCAGGACTCAAAGTTGTAGTGCCATCTAATCCTTATGACGCCAAAGGACTTTTAAAATCGGCTATTCGAGATAACGATCCGGTTATTTTTATGGAGAGTGAACAAATGTATGGTGATAAAGGTGAGGTGCCAGAAGGCGAGTACACTATTCCGTTAGGTGTTGCTGAAGTGAAGCGTGAAGGCACTGACGTGACTATAGTTTCATTTGGTAAGATTATAAAAGAAGCATATAAAGCGGCTGATGAATTGGAGAAGGAAGGCATTTCTTGCGAAATTATTGATTTGAGAACGGTCCGTCCTTTAGATAAGGAGGCCATCTTAAAATCGGTTAAAAAAACCAACAGGCTTGTTGTTTTGGAAGAAGCTTGGCCATTTGGAAATGTGGCAACTGAAATAACCTATATTGTACAAGCTGAAGCATTTGATTATCTGGATGCGCCGATTGTTAAAATAAATACGGCAGATACACCTGCACCATATTCTCCTGTCCTATTGGAAGAATGGTTACCAAACAGTGATGAGGTGGTAAAAGCTGTCAAAAAAGTAATGTATAAATAAATTGCTCCCGATAACTATCGGGATTGCATTATCTAAACTTCATTGGCAATTGTGTTGATGAAGTTTTTTTTGTCTTATGAAACAATCGTTACATCTCCTGTTTTTTTTCTTCGGAATGTGTTCCGTCTTTGCACAAACTAAAGTTAGTGGTATTGTGCTTGATGAGAGCAATGTTTCAGTGGCTTATGCTAATGTGCTTTTTAAGGGTTCTACAGAAGGTACTATTACGAATGAAGAAGGCCGATTTTATCTCGAATCTGACATTACCTATGACACTCTTGTGGTTTCTTTTTTAGGTTATGAAAGCTTGGAAATTCCGCTGACCAAAAGAGTGAATTACGATCTCAAATTTACCTTAAAGGAGGCTGCGGGGCAATTGGATGAGGTGTTTATTATAACAGGAAAACAATCTAAAAAAGAGAGTGAAAATCCTGCCATTGCCATTTTAAAGAAAATATGGGAACGTAAACGGCAAAACGGATTGCGCCAATTTAAGCAATACGAGTATGATAAATATGAGAAGGTGGAGTTTGATATCAATACCATTGACAGCGCTTTAATTAAAAGCAAACTGTTTAGAGGAATGGAGTTTGTGTTTGATCAAGTGGATACTAGCAAAGTTACAGGAAAAACTTACCTGCCCATTTTTATTAACGAGGCACGCAGTAAGGTTTTTGGTGACAATCTTAAATCTAAAGAAAAAGAAGAGCTAAAGGGAAATAAGAACTCCGGATTTAGCAATAACCAGATGATTATTGACTTTGTGGATGATCTTTATTCTGATTTTGATATTTACGATAATTACCTCAAGTTTTTCGATAAAAGTTTTGTGAGTCCGCTTTCTAAGACTGGCGTTAACACCTATAATTATGTGCTTTCTGATAGTACTTTTATAGATAATAAGTGGTGTTACAATATTATATACTATCCACGACGGAAAAATGAATTGACCTTTAAAGGCGATTTTTGGGTGAATGATTCTACATTCGCCATTAAGGAAATTAATTTACAAGCTAGCAAAAGCGCCAATATTAATTGGGTTAAGGAAATATACATTGAACAGGAGTTTGAGGTGCTAAACGACTCCATCTTCTTAATTAAGCGTGATTATTTTATGTCTGACTTCGCTTTCAATAAAAAAGAGAAATCGCGAGGTATCTATGGAAAGCGGACCACGCTTTATGATAATTATGCGTTTGACATTCCTAAGGCGGACAAATTCTATAGCGAAGAAGTCTACAGCTATAATGAAGATATTTACAATAGGGATGATGAGTTTTGGGATCAAAACCGTATGGAATCCTTAAGTCAGGATGAAAGAGGCGTCTATAAAATGCTGGACACCCTTAAAACGGTTAAAAAGTTTAAACGTCTTTATAATCTAGGAAGTATCTTAGCTTCGGGCTATGTTGAATTTACCGAGATCAATTTTGATTATGGTCCTATCTTTTCCACATTTGGTTTTAATGAAGTGGAAGGCGTCCGAATTAGAACTGGTGGTAGAACTTACTTTGGACCAAACGATCTATGGCGTGTAGAAGGCTTTTTGGCTTATGGATTTAGAGATGATAAATTCAAATATGGCATTTCTGGTAAATGGTTACTTGATAAAAAGAACCGTTTTATTATCTCTGCAGGAAATAGGCGTGACGTTGAGCAAATTGGGGCCAATTTAACCTCCTCAACGGATATTTTAGGCCGTAGTTTGGCCTCCTCGTCACTTATTGGCACAAGTACAAATGACAAGTTGACCAATGTCAACCTGACAACGGTAGCTATGGATTTGGAGCCAGTAAGAAATCTTGTGTTTCGATTGAGCGGCACCTATAGAACCTTGAGTTCGGCTTCAGAAACTTTTAGTTTAGATTATTATACGGATGCCACCCAAACCACTACGGAGTCAGAAATTGAACAGTACGAAAGCGCCTTTTCGGTGTCTTACTTTCCGGGACGAAAGATGACAGGTTTTGGCGTAGAACGACGACTAGCCAATGATGGTTTCCCGAGCCTATTTGCCCAAGTAACTCGTGGTGATAAATCAATTTTAAATAGCGATTTTGATTATACCAAAGTTCAATTTTCTTATATACAACCTTGGCAAGTTGGAGGTTATGGCAGATTGACCACGACACTTGAAGCCGGAAAAACCTTTGGAGAAATCCCTTTGGGATTATTAAATGTGGTGCCAGGGAATCAATCTTATTTTTCAATTTACAACACGTTTTCGCAATTGGATTATTATGAATTCGTGACAGATACCTACGCTTCATTACATTTAGAACATAATTTTAATGGACGTTTCTTTTCCAGAATTCCATTTTTGAGAAAATTAAATCTTCGAGAAATAGTAGGGGTTAGAGGTGTATGGGGAGCCGTGTCACAAGACAACCGCGATTTAAATGCTTCTGGACTGGTATACTTGGCCCCAACCGATAAAATGTACTATGAATACAGTGTTGGCGTGGGGAATATCTTTAAAGTGTTCCGCATTGACTTTAATTTTAGAGGAAATTATTTAGATAATCCTGAGGCACGTACTTTTGGTGTCACCGGTAGTTTTGGGTTTAATTTTTAACTTTCACAGACGTTATTCTTAAGGGTTGAGACGTTTTGCCTTTACGTTTTTCAACAACCCTTTGCCAAATTCCTTTAAATTACCAGCCAATCTTAGATGTGGACTAGGAATTTTATCGAGAATCATTTCTAACTTTCCAATGGCAGAGTCTACATTTTTCTCATTCAGCTCACTCATTTTTATGCGCTCTACAATTTGAACGTGAGGATCTAAACTCGGGACTCCCTTTACGAACAATCGGTATATGTATCCAATTTCTACGACTTGACTATTTTGGAAATAGCTCCTTTTACCATCAATGTTTTTATAAGGTTCCACATGAATGATAAAATCAGATTTTTCAGCGCCAGACACATAGCCCTTTTCAAATTCTGATTGTTTTTCCTTACGCATTTGATCAAGAATCTGGTTTTTGTGCCTTTCAAAATCTATCTCTTTAGACCTTAATGCGGTCATGCTTTTCTGTTTCAGATGATTGATGAACATTAAAAGGATAATAATCCATATCAGTGATGTAGCGATAATAACAATTACAAGGTCTTGTGTCATAAGTTTTATTACTAAGGCTTTAATATTACCAAATAAGGCTGTTTAAGCTCAGAGTTAAGGCGGTAATAATAATGGTAAATTATCCATGACTAAAATACAATGTTTTAACAAAAGAGGCAATGAATAGCTACAGCATTAAAGTCTAATACGGACTCCGTAAGTTAAATTAATAAATATTATAACACCATATAACACGGCGATTCAAAATAACTCGGGCCTAAAATTGCAGATCACAAAGAGTTGCGTATCTTTGCACGCCGAAAAATTGAATCAAGAATAATATAAGCCACTAATAAAAAGGCTACTAAAATAAATGATACTATGAGTCCTAAAGGAAAAAAAACGTTTGATGTATTAATCGAAATACCAAAAGGAAGCCGTAATAAATTTGAATATGATTTTGAACTAAAAAAAATCCGTTTTGATCGTTTGTTGTTCTCATCTATGATGTACCCAGCAGACTATGGTTTTATTCCTGAAACGTTAGCATTGGACGGCGATCCATTAGATGTTTTGGTGTTGGGTACTGAACCTACGTTCCCAATGTGTGTGGTGGAGGTAAAACCTATTGGTGTCTTCCATATGGCAGATGAAAAAGGAAACGACGAGAAAGTTATTTGTGTACCTGTTTCTGACCCTATTTGGAACACTCTTAACGATTTGTCTGATGTAAATCGCCATCAAATAAAAGAAATCGAGCATTTCTTTCAAGTGTATAAAGATTTAGAAAAGAAAAAAGTTGACGTAGGCGGATGGGGAGATGCACAGGAAGCTTACGACATACTTAACAAATGTATAGACCGTTATGAAAATAGCGAGCACAAAACCAATGGAAATTTTACGATATAAACTAAGTCCTATTTATTAAAATTTAAAAACCTCTTATATTCCATAAGGGGTTTTTTTGTATATCGGTGTTTTTTTTAATTACTTTAGCAATCGTTTAACACTAATCAATCTAAAATATTAATATGGGATCACTGATGATTTATATGCCTATCGCAATGGCAGCTTTAGGATTAATTTATATGCTAATTAAAAAGTCTTGGGTTATGAAGCAAGACGCCGGAGATGGTAAAATGAAAGAAATTTCAGATCACATCTATGAAGGTGCCCTTGCTTTTTTAAATGCAGAGTACCGGTTGTTAGCCATTTTTGTAGTCGTGGTGAGTGTGTTGCTGGCCATTGTATCATTAGTAGTGCCAACTACGCATTGGCTTATTGTAATTGCTTTTGTTTTTGGAGCCGTTTTTTCAGCTTTCGCTGGAAATATTGGAATGAAAATAGCTACAAAAACCAACGTTAGGACTACCCAGGCAGCAAGAACAAGTTTGCCAAACGCTTTGAAAATCTCTTTTGGAGGTGGCACCGTTATGGGACTTGGTGTAGCAGGATTGGCAGTATTGGGTCTTACCGCATTTTTTATATTTTTCTTTTGGTTCTTTATGGGTGGTGCGTGGACAAACACCATGGACATGACCATTGTTTTAGAAACGCTAGCAGGCTTTTCGCTTGGTGCGGAATCCATAGCATTATTTGCCCGTGTGGGTGGTGGTATATATACCAAGGCAGCCGATGTAGGAGCTGATTTAGTAGGTAAAGTTGAAGCTGGTATTCCAGAAGACGATCCTCGAAATCCTGCCACCATTGCTGACAACGTAGGAGATAATGTGGGTGACGTTGCTGGGATGGGAGCCGATTTGTTCGGGTCTTATGTGGCTACTGTTTTAGCAGCCATGGTGCTTGGTAATTATGTGATTAAAGATATGGGTGGCGCTATTTCAGATGCCTTTGGAGGCATTGGTCCAATTTTATTACCTATGGCAATTGCAGGTGCGGGTATCATCATCTCCGTAATAGGAACAATGTTGGTAAAAATAAAAAGCAATGATGCTAAAGAAGCGAAAGTAATGGGTGCTCTTAATCTTGGTAATTGGGTGTCTATCGCCTTGGTGGCAGTATCTTGTTTCGCGCTGGTAAAATGGATGTTGCCAGAAACCATGCAAATGAATTTCTTTGGTGAAGGACTTCAAGATATTTCTTCTATGCGTGTTTTTTACGCTACTCTAGTAGGTTTAGTAGTGGGTGCAGTAATTTCATCTGTGACCGAATATTATACAGGATTGGGTAAAAAACCTATTTTGAAAATTGTTCAACAATCGAGCACTGGAGCTGGAACAAATATTATCGCAGGATTGGCTACAGGAATGATCTCTACCTTTCCTTCTGTATTGTTATTTGCAGGAGCTATTTGGGCTTCGTATGCATTTGCAGGATTTTATGGTGTGGCGTTGGCAGCTTCTGCAATGATGGCTACTACAGCTATGCAATTGGCTATTGATGCTTTCGGACCTATTTCAGATAACGCAGGTGGTATTGCAGAAATGAGTGAGCAAGATCCTATTGTAAGAGAACGTACTGATATCTTGGATTCTGTGGGAAATACAACTGCAGCAACTGGTAAAGGTTTTGCAATTGCTTCGGCGGCATTGACCTCTTTAGCATTATTTGCGGCATATGTGACTTTTACAGGAATTGACGGCATAAATATCTTTAAAGCGCCCGTTTTAGCGATGTTGTTTGTGGGAGGTATGGTGCCTGTCGTATTTTCAGCACTTGCCATGAACGCTGTAGGGAAAGCAGCCATGCAAATGGTTGAAGAAGTGCGTCGTCAATTCAGGGAAATTCCGGGAATTATGGAAGGTACAGGAAAACCACAATACGATAAATGTGTGGCTATATCAACCGAAGCGTCTTTAAGAGAGATGATTTTACCAGGTTTACTGACCATTGGTTTTCCTTTGGTAATCGCTTTTGTACCGATGATTTTTGGAATGAACAATTTGGCAATTGCTGAAATGTTAGGAGGCTATATGGCTGGTGTTACCGTAAGTGGTGTGTTATGGGCTATTTTCCAGAACAACGCTGGTGGCGCTTGGGACAATGCCAAAAAATCATTTGAAGCTGGTGTGTTAATTAACGGAGAAATGACGTATAAAGGCTCTGATGCCCATAAGGCAGCTGTTACAGGAGATACGGTTGGAGATCCATTTAAAGATACGTCTGGTCCGTCCATGAACATTCTGATTAAGCTAACGTGTTTGATTGGATTGGTAATCGCCCCAATATTAGGGGGCCACGCTATTGAAAGTGCTGTCGTAAAAACTGAGTTTGTAGAAGTCACGAATGGTATTACTGATGCCTTTGATGTGGAGATTGTAACGGTCGATTCAGACAATGCGAAAGCTGTGGTTACAAAAACATTTACTGAGAATGGTAAAATTATGAAAGAAGAACGGGTGTTTGAAGGGACCTTAGAAGAAGTAAAAGCAGCCATTGAAAAAATGAAAACAAAAAAATAGATTTATTTTTGTAATAAAATTCTTAAGAAAGGCTATGTCTCCATGATGTAGCCTTTTCTTTTTTTTATTAACTTAGTATTCATGAATTACGACGATTTAACCACATTGGGTATCGCTTTTGGTTTAGGCCTGTTAGTAGGCCTACAGCGTCAGCGCAGTAAGAATGAAATGGCAGGTGTCCGGACGTTTACCCTAATATCTATGTTGGGTGTTATGGCCGGATTTCTTTCCCGTGAATATGACAATCCATTTATTTTGCCCGCTTTGGGCCTGTGTGTGGCAGCCATGTTAATGATGGCAAATTTTATAAAGGTTAAAAAGTTTGATCAGGCTGATGTTGGGCAAACCACTGAAATTGCGGCGCTCTTAATGTTTGCTATTGGTGCCTATCTCGTTATGGGCAGTCAGTTGGTGGGTGTATTTGTGGGTGCTACCATGGCCCTTTTACTTTATATAAAGGAGAAACTTCACGACTTTATCGACAGTTTAAGTAACAAAGACTTATCTGCCATCATGACCTTGGCAGGAATTAGTTTAATCGTACTCCCTATCCTGCCAGATAAAACCTATGGGCCTTTGGATGTGATCAATCCCAAAAATATCTGGCTCATGGTAACACTTATTGTTGGCATCAGTGTGGTTGGTTATTTTATTTACAAACTGGTGGGCAAAAAAGTTGGCGTCATTTTTAACGGTATTTTAGGTGGATTAATCAGTAGTACGGCCACGACCGTTAGTTATGCCAGAAAAACCAAAGATCACAAGTCCATTAGTAAAATGGCGGTTTTTGTTATTACAACGGCTTCAATGGTCTCTATGATAAGGGTGCTGATTGAAATTGCGGTTATCGTTCCAGAGAAATTAGGATTATTAATTTTGCCTATCCTCGCTGAAATAATAGTAATTGCCATTTTATCTGTAGGCTTATTTTATTTGGTCAATAGAGATGAAGAGGATGAAGAAATGCCAGAACCTGAAAATCCTGCACAATTTAAAAGTGCCATAATTTTTGGATTGCTGTATGGCTTTATTTTGCTTTTGGTGGCGTTTACCAAGAGGCAATTTGGAGATAACGCCTTGTATATCGTTTCTATTATAAGTGGGTTGACTGATGTAGATGCTATTACTTTGTCACTTTCGCAAATGATGAAATCTGATCGTTTAGGAACTGATTTAGGTTGGCGTTTAATATTATTGGCTACAATATCCAATCTTGTATTTAAGGGCGTGATGGCAATTGTGATAGGCGCCAAAGAAATGGCCAAATGGGTCATCACGGTTTTTGGAATAGCCTTAATTTCGGGTTTATTAATTCTTTGGCTTTGGCCTGATACTTGGCATTTTTAAGATGAGTTTATTTAAAGAAGATCCTTTACAAATTATTGTGTTCCAAAGTTACGGCACGGCATCCCATTTATATGTCAGGGGTCGGGCATTGGAAGATGAGTCTATAGATCTGGCAGGAAAACATCCAATCAAACTTCTAATCAATGCGTATAAGCGATTTGAGACGGATGAAATAAAGCATACACCATTATTGTTAAAACTGCCTAATGGGCGCATTTTTGAAACGGTTACGGATGAGGAAGGCTATTTTTTGGTTGATATAAAGGAAGAAGGTTTAGATACTTTAACCAATGATGAAGGATGGCTATCCTTTGAACTAGCTTATAAAGATTTTACTTCTACAAGAATTATCCAATTAAATAATCGTTTTCCGGGAGAAATGCTAATTCCTGCTAAAGATATTTCTTTTGGGGTGGCTAGTGATATTGACGACACGATTTTACATACTGGTCTGGTTTCTACGCTAAAATGGCGTGTTATTTATAACACGTTCTTAAAACGTGCTTCCAAACGATCGCCCTTAGAAGGTGCTGCCGAATTCTATCATATGTTACACCGTGGAAAAACTGGGGCAGAGGCAAACCCTATTTTTTATGTGAGTCACAGCCCTTGGAATATGTACCGCTATTTGGAGTATTTTTTAAGCAAAAATAATTTCCCAAAAGGACCAATTTTACTTCGCGATTTTGGAAACTTTTTAAATCGGAAGAAGAACGCTGAAAAACCTCAAAAACAGCGTGAGATATTGAACATACTTAAAACTTATACTACTTTAAAATTGATACTCATAGGAGATAGTGGAGAACATGATGCCGATATCTATCTTGAAATTGCAGAACTCTATCCAGACCGTATTTTAGCCATTTACCTCAGAAGCGTGAAACATAAAAAGAAAATGTTACGCGTTAAAAGTTTGTATGAAGATTATAAAACAACGCCAGTGCTCTTAGTAGATAGCAGTAAAGAAGCTATCGAACATGCCAGAGAGAATGGCTTTATTGCATAAAAAAGCCTCACAAAAAAATTATTTTGCAAGGCTTTAAGTAGTGTAGTAATAACTAATATTTTAAATTTTTAAAATACTCATATATCTCATATTGTGAGCGTATTTCTGGTTTTTTGCCCAATTTTACATATTCGTTTTTCTGTTCTGGGTCAATAATGCGAGCCTTCACGGTGTCAGCCAATTGAATGTCAATAACATCTCTTATAATTTTAAAGTTGTCAGGATCTATAATTGGAGTTACCACCTCAATGCGATGCGTTAAATTACGCGTCATCCAGTCGGCTGAACCAATATACATCTTTTCCTCGCCAGCATTTCCAAATATATAAACGCGGCCATGTTCTAAAAAGCGATCTAAAATACTAGTCACTTTTATATTCTTACTTTGACCTTTTATACCCGGAACCAAACTGCACATGCCTCTCACCAAACAATGTATTTTCACGCCTTTATTACTCGCTTCATAAAGCAGTTTGATCATTTTCTTGTCTTCTAGGCTATTCATTTTTAAGATGATATAAGCTTCTTTTCCCGCTTGTGCTAAATGAATTTCCTTTTCTACCAAACTCACAAATTTATTGCGCATTGTAAAAGGCGAAATCAATAGTTTCTTCGCTTTAGGCACGATGAAAATACCTTCTAAAACTAAAAATAGTTTATTGAGGTCTTCTGTAATTTTTTTGTTTTTGGTCATCAGACCAAAATCAGTATAAAGTGTGGAAGTGTTTTCATTAAAATTGCCGGTACCTATATAGCAGTAGGATGTCAACTCTTCACCAATCTGACGTTCTATGTATAAAATCTTGGAATGTACTTTGATGCCAGGATAACTATAGAGTACTTGAGCGCCATTGTCTTTAAAAATCTCGCCCCATTTTAAATTGTTGTGTTCATCAAACCGGGCCTTCACCTCGATAAAAATGATAACTTTTTTGCCGTTTTTTGCGGCTTTGGCAATGGCATTGTTTAATCGTGATTCCTCTGCCACGCGGTACAGGGTCATTTTAATGGTTGTTACGCTAGGATCTTCTGCCGCCTCTTCCAAAAGTTTAATAACAGGTTCAAAAGATTGATACGGATAATGCATCAGTTGGTCCTTTGTATCTATTGCTTCAAACATCGAGTTGTATGCTGAGGTAACCGGATGGGGTAAAGGAGGTAAGGGTTTAAAGCTGAAATCTTTGTCTGTTGGATTAGGGAAACCGAAAAAATCCTTAAAATTATGATAGGTGCCTCCTAAAACCACATCTACATGCGATACATCCAAAGCCTTTTTTAAAACATTTTGAAAGCTTTTAGGCATGCGCTCATCAATTAAAACTCTTGTTGCTTGCCCTGTTTCGCGCATTGGGAGCGATTCCTTGATTTTTTCCATCAAATTTCCAGAAAACTCATCTTCAATATATAGTTCTGCATCTCTCGAAATTTTTATGGCATAATACGAAATGTCAAGTTCTGGCTGCGATTTATAGAGGTTGTATTTAATGATGTCATCAATAAAAGTAATATAATATTTCTCATCTCCAGAAGCAGGAAACACAAAGAATCGCGGCTCATCCTTAGGGATTTGTACCACTTGAAATGTATCTTCAGAAATGGAGGCTGTAATGTATGAGCATTCATTTTCAACAAATACGGCATCTTTAGTAGAAAATTTAGAATTGTCTAAATCTATCTTCCCTTTTAAAGTAGATTCAAAATAGTCTATAGCTACTTTCTTTTGGGCATCTGAAAAGTCCCTATGTTTTATCAAATGAATGCCTTCCTTTTGTAAATCAGGAATGATTTCATTTTGAAAAAGCTGTCCAAATTCTTGTTGAAGCGCATCAACCTGAACTTTTATTTCTGCAAGCACACGATTAGGTTTTGTAACTAGTTTTTTTCTGAGGGATTTGTCTAAATCTTTTATTTGTCTGATATCTGAAACCCTAACCCTAAAAAACTCGTCCAAATTGGAAGAAAAAATGGCCATAAACTTAATACGCTCATAAAGCGGATTACGCTTATCAGCTACTTCTTGCAGAACACGGTGGTTAAAACGTAACCAGGACAGATCACGATGGTAATACTTTGAATTATATAATGGTAATGCCATAAAATGCGTCTAGAGTCTTTCTCCATTTCTGGAGCTGTTAAATTTTTTAAAACAAATTCAAGATTGGAAAATTACAATTTTATGCGCAAAAAAATGTTAGAAAAATGATAAGGTCTTAAAACAAACCATTAATCTCAGCATCAATAGTATTGATAATGCTGCCCAAATCTTCTGGATTGGAGACAAAATCTAAATTGTCAACATCAATAATGAGAAGTTTTCCTTTGTTATAGCCATGTATCCAAGCTTCATAACGTTCATTCAAACGGCTTAAGTAATCTATACTGATGGAGTTTTCATAGTCACGACCACGGCTATGGATTTGCTTTACCAAATTAGGAATGGAGCTGCGCAAGTAAATAAGAAGATCCGGACCTTGAACAAAAGATTCCATCAACTCAAATAAAGACCTGTAATTTTCAAAATCGCGGTTGGTCATTAAACCCATGGCATGAAGGTTGGGCGCAAAAATATGGGCGTCTTCATAAATGGTTCGGTCTTGAATAATATCTTTTCCGCTTTCCCTAATTGAAGAAATTTGTCTAAAACGACTGTTTAAAAAGTAGACTTGAAGATTAAAGCTCCAGCGTTCCATCTGATTATAGAAATCATCCAAATATGGATTGTCTACAACATCCTCTAATTGGGGTTCCCATCTGTAATGTTTGGCTAATAATTTTGTAAGCGTGGTTTTCCCTGCACCAATATTTCCGGCTATTGCAACATGCATATTTATTTCATTTTTAGTTGGAATTGATGAAGTGTTTCATCGGCGTAAATATACAAGGTTTCATTGGTTACTAAAAACTGTTTTATGAACAATTCAGGCAGTTGAATAGGTGTTAGTTGAGCCGTTTCTTTGGCTAAACAATAGAGCCCGTTTTTAGTTTGAATAATTAAATTTCCATTTGATTCTTCCAATTTTATAAAGCCTTCGTTTTTAATTTTTGAAATAGTGCTACCAAAATAGTTGTAGGTATACAAATAATCTTCAGTCAATAACCAACTGTAATTGTAGTTGCTTTTAAGATTTAAAACATCCGATTGTACCGGCATTGTTGTGGCTCTGGTCTGATTGGTTTTAAAATCAAATAACTCTAATTGTTGTGCATCCTGATTAAAGATCCAGATGGTATTATCCGATCCGGTAGAAGTATGCGTTACATTTTTATAAGGTTGGATGTTGTTGAAGTCAATTTTATAGATTTCGGAAAGCCGATTATCCAACACAACCACCGTATTAAAATTTTTATATAAAACGTGAATTTTTAACGGATTGAAAGCGTGTGCCGAGGTGATAGGGCCTAACTGCACATTGCTATACATGTAGTCCTTTGTTGGTTCGGTTTTGTAAATGACGTTACCTATAATGCTAAAAATAGTTCCAAAATTATCGATTTGAATAATCTGATCTGCTGTTAAAGGCTTGCTGGATAAAGTCGTCGTCTCGATCTTTTCTTGTGAAAACAGAGGTACTGAAAAAAATACTAAAAGGTATGCGAGGCTTTTCATTATGGATTGAAAATTACAAAATTCAATTAAAATTATCAGATTTACTTTTAATGAAACACTTAAGATTATTTATTCACACAGGCGACAGAATTTTAATAGCCTAAGTTGTTTTTTTAAGAGAGTTTTAACATTTGGGGTTTTAACTATTTCAGTTTTTAATAGTCCAATCCACACAAAGTGTTGTCTTACAGCACGGCATCTTAATCAAATAAATTATGAAATCACTTTCAATTAAATTCTTTTCGTTTTTAATTCTTTTGGCCTCGGGAACGCTGATGGCACAGGATTTTCAAGGTAGGGCACATTATATGTCCAAAACCACAGTAGATATGAGCAATTTTGGTGGCAACCAAATGAGCGAACAACAAAGACGAATGATTGCGGAACGTATGAAGAGTATGTTAGAAAAATCTTACATATTAAGCTTTAATAGGACTGAATCCATTTATAAAGAAGAAGAAAAACTAGAGGCTCCAGGCGGAGGTGGAGGTGGCCGAATGGGTGGTATGATGGGAAGCTTTACCGCCGGTCCTCAATATAAAAATGTAAAAGATCAAGTGTTGATTCAGGATCAGGAGTTTTTTGGGAAGCAGTTCCTTATAAAGGATTCTATCCCACAATTGGAATGGAAAATGGAGAATGAATCTAAGCAAATTGGTCAGTACCTTAGTTTTAAGGCCACGGCAATTAAAAAAGGTGATGATTTGGATTTCGCAAATATGAGACGTCGTAATCGAGATACTGATCAGCGCAATGATAGCAACAAATCTAAAGATTCTACAAAATCAAACTCTACAACGGATGAGTTTGAAGTGCCAAAAGAAATTGTCATTACGGCATGGTACACACCACAAATTCCGGTTAACCAAGGCCCTGGTGAATATTGGGGACTTCCTGGTTTGATTTTAGAGGTCAATGCAGGGCGTACTACCATATTGTGTACTAAAATTGAAATCAATCCTTCTGATAAAATAGACATTAAAGCGCCTTCAAAAGGTAAAGAAGTTACCAAAAAGGAATACGAGACCATCGTAAAGGAGAAAACAGAAGAAATGCGAGAAATGTACGGCGGTAGGGGCCGTGGCCGTAACTAAATAAACATTCCAATTTAACTAACCACATCAAAATTAAATAATGAAACACTTCATTACTATAGGGCTACTTTTTGTAGTAAACACCACTATTGCTCAGATAAAAGTAGAAGGCGTAGTCAAAGACAGTATCGGCAACCCTTTAGAGCTGGCCAATGTCATCGCTATTAATCAAGAAACTAAAGGATTGGAGTCTTACGGCATTACTGATGTCCAAGGTCAATACAAACTCGCTTTGACCAAGAATAGCAGTTACACCATTCAGGTCAGTTATATTGGCATGAAAACCTTTGAAGAAGTGTTGAATGTTAAAGAAACTGAGATGACTAAGAATTTCACTTTAAGGGAAGATAACACGCTCGATGAGATTCAATTAACTTATGAGATGCCGGTTACTATTAAAGGAGATACGTTAACCTATAATGCCGATTCCTTTAATAAAGGTACCGAACGTAAACTTGAAGACGTTTTAAAGAATTTGCCAGGGGTTGAAATTAATGCCGATGGAAAAATTGAAGTTGAAGGTAAAGTCGTTAATAAATTAATGGTAAATGGGAAGGATTTTTTTGATGGCGATTCAAAATTAGCCACTAAAAATATTCCATCAAACGCCGTCGATAAAATACAAGTGTTGCGTAATTACGCCGAAGTTGGTCAGTTAAGTGGTGTCCAAAATAACCAGGATAATGTGGCCATCAATATCAAACTGAAAGAAGGTAAAGAGAACTTTTGGTTTGGTAACGTCACCGTTGGTGGCGGTTTTGCACCAACCCCAAATGATGAGTTGTATTTAGTGCAGCCCAAATTGTTTTATTATAGCCCAAAGTACAGCATTAACGTTATTGGCGATTTGAATAACACGGGAGAAGTTGCATTAACAGGTCGTGATATTAGAAATTTTGGTGGCGGATTTAGACGACCAAGCGGCGGCAGTGGTACAAGTATAAATTTAGGCGATAATGGTTTGGGAAGCTTGACGAATCTTGGAAATGCCCAAACAATCGAATCAAAATTAAGCGCCTTCAATTTTAGTTATGCACCTAACAAAGCTTTGGACATCAGCGGATTCGCAATATATAATAGCAACAGGTTGAAAACGCGTCGTGAAAGTTTTGTGCGGTACACTGATTCTGAT
The DNA here is from genome assembly GCF_004364975.1 of Gelidibacter sediminis. GTDB lineage: Bacteria > Bacteroidota > Bacteroidia > Flavobacteriales > Flavobacteriaceae > Gelidibacter > Gelidibacter sediminis. The sequence continues at coordinate 1,459,224 of NZ_SOBW01000007.1, forward strand.
TTAGGCATTCCGGATGAAGAAAAAGTGGAGGTTGGTCAGGAAGCAACCAATCAAGGTTTGGGGAAATTGAGTTTGCGTTATAAACCTAATTCCAATAATCAGTTGGATTACGATGTTTTAGGCCGAATTTCAGACGATTCTGAAGCTAATGGCATCTTTTCATCGGTAGTAGGAAATACCAATCAGTTAGATGAGGCGCAACCGTTTAGCATTAATCAAAATATAAATTACTATTACACTTTAAACGAAAGACATATTTTCGCTTTTGAAGCACAGCACTTGCTTAAGGACGAAGATCCATTTTACAATGCACTTTTGGTAAACGATCCAACAAATAATGAGGGCGCCCCAAATGAACGTGATGCTTTTGATAATACTGCAGCGGGTTTAGGTTTTAATACAGACCAATTGTCATATAACTTAAATCAGGAACGGCGTATAAAATCTAATCAGTTGGATGCCAAATTAGACTATTATTACATTCTTAATGCAAAGAGTAATATTAATTTTACCCTCGGAACCATTTTAAGTAATCAGCAATTCGACTCCAATATTTTCCAATTCTTGGATGATGGAACATATGTAGATCCTGAAGCCAACTTAACGGATGCTGAAGGCAATATTTTGCGCAATGAAAACGATACTGAATACAATTTTAGCGATATTTATTTAGGAGTACACTACAGATTAAAATCTGGAAAATTCACCTTTACGCCTGGCTTTTCAGTACATGCTTATGGTAATAATAATACTCAGTTTGGAGAAAAATATGAAGATAATTTCTTCAAAATCTTACCGGATTTTGAGACGTTGATTCAATTTAAGAAAAGCGAAAGTTTGACCTTCCGTTATAGCATGCAAAACTCATTTACAGATGTTACAAAACTAGCGGAAGGATTAATTTTGAACAATTATAATAGCATTCAATATGGAACGCCCGATTTGCAAAATGCCTTATCGCACAACCTAAATTTGCGTTACTTTAGTTTTAACCTATTTAATTATACCAATATCTTCGCTTCACTTAATTATAATAAAAATATAGATCAAATTAGATCCGTCACGCAATTTGATAATGTCATTAGAACCAGCACGTACTTTAATTCGAATTTTGCAGATGAAAGTGTGTCAGCTTTTGGGCGCATACAACGTACGTTTGGAAAGTTGAGAGCAAGTATGGGCGTGAACTATAACTACAGTAAGAGCAATCAATTTGTCCAGGAAAGAAGATCGATTAACGAAAGCTTTTCTCAAAGCTACAGTCCAGAATTAAGGACTAATTTTAAGAAAGCACCTAATGTGTCATTAAAATATCAGTACCGTGTAACTGATAATAACCAAGGGAATAACAAGTCCAAATTTACCACTAACTCGCCATCTATAGAATTCGATGCGTATATCTGGAATGCCTTTACACTTAAAACAGACTATTCCTATACCAAGCAAAATAGTGATGTGGGCCCTTCAGATTCGTACCAAACATGGAACGCAAGTTTGGCCTATAGAAAGGATAAAGATGCCAAATGGGAATATGAATTAAGAGCGTCCAACTTACTTAACATCGATTCCAATATCAACAACGGATCAAATAATATTTCAGTTTACAGTTCAGAAACCTTCGTTCTACCGCGATTTGTGACTTTTAGATTGATTTACACGTTATAATCAGATTAGAATTTAACACTGCAAAAAGGCAATTTCGAAAGAGGTTGCCTTTTTAAAGTTTAATACATCAGATTGGCTTTATCATGATCCAAATGTAATGGCGTAAAAAGCCAGGAGGAATGCTAAGGATTTTTTACTTTTTTCAAAGTATAGCACTGTTTATACTGCTTTTTGGGCGGTTTTAAAGTCCATATATTAATTTTTAGTTGTATTTTCATACGCTTAATTACTACATAAAACTACTACAAATGAAAAGACTTTTTTTAGGCGCATTTCTGTTGTGTGCTACCTTAACTGTTACCGCACAAGAAAAAAATGCAGTTATTGAAAACATGATTAAAGAGGCTACTGAAAATTCCCAATTGGAACATTTAGGGCATGAATTATTGGATGTTATTGGTCCACGATTGGTGGGAACACCAGAGATGAAACAGGCACATGATTGGGCTGTGGAAACCTACAAAAAATGGGGAATTCCAGCAGAAAATCAACAGTATGGCGAATGGAAGGCGTGGCAACGTGGCATCAGCCATATTGATATGGTATCGCCACGTGTTCAAAGTTTGAACGGGATGCAATTGGCGTGGAGCCCAAGTACAGGTCCTAAAGGTGTAACTGCTGAGGTGATCACACTACCAACGGTAAAAGATTCTATGGATTTTAAAAACTGGTTGAAAAATGCCAAAGGTAAATTCGTCATGATTTCAGAATACCAAATCACTGGACGCCCTGACTATAACTGGGAAGAATTTGCTACGCCAGAATCATTTGAAAAAATGAAAAAAGATCGCGATTCATTATCTAATGAATTTAGAGAAAATATGAGAAGAACAGGCTACAACTCTCGTTCTATCATTGAAGCTTTAGAGAATGCAGGTGCAGTAGGTATTGTGTCTTCGTATTGGTCTAAAGGATTTGGAGCGAATAAAATTTTCTCTTCAAGAACCAAAAAAATCCCAACCATCGATTTAGAATTGGAAGATTATGGCATGTTATACCGTATGGCGCAATATGGTGATAAACCAAAAATTAAAGTGGTTGCAGAGTCTAAAGATTTAGGTGTAGCGCCAACTTTTAATACAATTGCCGAGATTAAAGGAACTGAAAAGCCAGAGGAGTATGTAATTCTTTCTGCACATTTTGATTCTTGGGATGGTGCTACAGGAGCAACTGACAACGGAACGGGAACACTTGTAATGATGGAAGCTATGCGTTTGTTGAAGAAGTTTTATCCAAACCCAAAACGTACTATTTTAGTAGGTCATTGGGGTAGTGAAGAGCAAGGTTTAAACGGTTCACGAGCTTTTGTTGAAGATCATCCAGAAATCGTAAAAAATATCCAAGCGGTATTTAACCAAGATAACGGTACAGGTCGAGTAGTGAACATGAACGGTGCAGGATTCTTACATTCTTATGAGTATTTAACACGTTGGTTAAGTGCAGCTCCTAAAGAAATCACAAAGCACATTGAAACTAATTTCCCTGGCTCTCCAAGTGGTGGTGGTTCTGATAACGCATCGTTTGTAGCGGCTGGCGCACCTGCGTTTAACCTAAGTTCATTGAACTGGTCTTACTGGAATTACACTTGGCATACCAACAGAGATACTTATGATAAAATTGTGTTTGATGATGTTAGGGGCAACGCTATTTTAACCGCAATCTTAGCTTATATGGCTAGTGAAGATGACACGAAAGTTTCAAGAGAAAAAATTATTTTACCTGTAAGTGAGCGTACAGGAAAACAAATGGAATGGCCAACACAACGTTCTCCAGAGCGTAAAGGAGGTTTGGATTAATTCCTTAAATTATCCTATAAAAAAACCTTCAACAGCAATGTTGAAGGTTTTTTGTTTTATAAAAATTCGAGTTTTATTTCTAACAGCGCAGCAGTCTTAATACTATTAGCGCAGCGGTCTTTGTACTTACTCAGAAATCCCAAATGCAGCTCTCACTTCGTCAATACGATCTAATTTTTCCCATGTAAATAATTCTACATCTAGCGTTATCGATTCGCCGTTAAACTGCTCAAATGTTTTTGTAACCGTTTCATTAACGCGTCCCATATGGCCATAAGCAGCCGTTTCACTATACATCGGTTGACGTAGTTTCAAGCGTTCTTCAATTGCAGCTGGACGCATATCGAAAATCCCGAAAATTTTCTCAGCAATTTCGCCATCGGTCAAATTAAAAGGACACGTTCCATAAGTGTTCACGTAAATTGAGGTTGGTTTTGCAACACCAATAGCATAACTTACTTGAACCAAAATTTCATCACACAAACCAGCAGCAACAAGGTTTTTAGCAATATGACGCGCCGCATATGCAGCACTACGGTCTACTTTACTAGGGTCTTTGCCACTGAAAGCACCACCACCATGAGCACCTTTTCCGCCATAAGTATCTACAATGATTTTACGGCCTGTAAGTCCGGTATCTCCATGTGGTCCGCCAATTACAAATTTACCGGTAGGGTTGATATGGTAGGTAATGTCATCATTAAATAAAACCTGAATGTGCTCAGGAAGACCTGCAACAACTCTCGCAATTAAAATTTCGATAATGTCTTTTCTAATTTTCTCCAACATTTCAATTTCAGCAGCATCAATATCTGCTTTTGAATTTGATTTTGGTTTCACAAAATCGTCATGTTGTGTAGACACTACAATCGCATCAATACGTTGTGGTACGTTGTCATCACTATATTCAATAGTCACTTGACTTTTAGAGTCTGGACGTAAATACGTGATCTCATTATTTTCTCTACGTAAAGCAGCCAATTCAATCATCAAACGATGTGAAAGATCCAATGCCAATGGCATATAATTCTCAGTCTCATTGGTAGCATACCCGAACATCATCCCCTGATCTCCTGCGCCTTGCTCTTCTTTGTTTGCTTTGTCTACACCTCTATTGATGTCTTCAGATTGCTCGTGGATTGCAGAAAATACACCACAAGAATTGCCGTCAAACATATAGGCACCTTTAGTGTAACCAATTTTGTTGATGGTATCTCTAGCAATTTTTTGTACGTCTAAATAGGTATTTGATCTTACTTCGCCTGCAAGTACAACTTGGCCAGTAGTGACCATAGTTTCACACGCAACTTTTGAGTCTTTATCAAAAGCTAAAAAATTGTCGATTAATGCATCGCTAATTTGATCTGCTACTTTATCAGGATGTCCTTCAGAAACGCTCTCTGAGGTAAATAAATACGCCATAACCTTTTGTTTATTATAGGTTTACGGAAGATTTGACGTTGCGCGTCGAAGGTAGTTTCCACTGCCTTTAGCATTTTTAGTCCCAAGTTCGATTTAAAATTTAAGTCTATTGGAAGAGGTTGCAATCAGTCAAATCTTTCCTCTCAATTAATATGTGGCAAAAGTAAAAAAATTAAACGGATGGCAAATCCTTTTAAAATTATTTCGTTTAAAATTAACGTTTGAAATTTTTTTTAATTTAAAATAGACTCATGTAAAGCACTGTAAACGAAAGTTTTATGACTGTTTTTTGAGGGGCTTGAAACGGTGTGTTTAAAAATTAAACCGCAATTAATTTGGAATTGTAATTTTTGTGTTGCAATATTTGTGCTCACAAAGTTCAAAAACTTATTGAAGTGTTATCAAGAAAGGCGGAGGGATTAGACCCGATGAAGCCTTAGCAACCCTCTAGCAATAGTGAAGGTGCTAAATTCTACTTAATTGCTGATTCATTTATCGGCTAATTGGATAGATAACTAAACATAATTACTCATCTGTAATTATAATTTTTCTTTTTAACATTTTTCTATTTGGTACGTCAGTGATGACGCAGTTGGCTTTTGTTTTAATTCATTTATTAACTCAAAAAAATTAGAAAAATGAGTACACACAAATTCGCAACCCAAGCGTTGCACGCAGGACATGATGTTCAAGCAAACGGAGGCACCAGAGCAGTGCCAATTTACCAATCTACAGCGTATGTTTTTAAAGATTCAGACCATGCCGCAAACTTATTTGCACTGGCAGAACCAGGAAACATTTACACGAGAATCAACAACCCTACCAACGACATTTTAGAGCAGCGTTTAGCAGCACTTGATGGCGGAATTGCAGCAGTTGTAACCGCTTCAGGAACCGCAGCAATTGCAACTACGCTTTTAACACTCTTGAGAGCTGGAGACCATATTGTGGCATCAAGCAGTTTGTATGGAGGGACTTACAATTTACTAAGTGTAACCTTACCAAGACACGGCATCACTACAACATTTGTAGATCCGTCTGACCCAGAAAATTTTGATAAAGCAGCCCAAGAAAACACGCGCGTCTTCTTTATTGAATCTTTAGGAAACCCAAAATTGGATGTCTTGGATATCAAAGGGATTTCTAAACAAGCAAAAGCTCATAAAGTGCCGTTAATTGTAGACAATACCATTGCCACTTCATATTTGGTAAAACCTATTGAACACGGTGCCAATATCGTTATTCACTCCTTAACAAAATATGTTAACGGTAATGGAACCGCTCTTGGAGGTGCTATTATTGATGCCGGAACATTTGATTGGGCCAATGGAAAATTCCCAGAATTTACGGAGCCTTCAGCAGGTTACCACGGATTGGTTTATACTGATGTTTTAAAAGAAGCGTCATTTATTGCTAAAGTGCGTATTGAAGGCTTGCGCGATTATGGCTCTGCTTTGAGTCCGTTTAATGCATTTCAAATTATTCAAGGTTTGGAAACATTAGAGCTCCGTATCAAACAACACAGTAAAAATGCGTTGGAATTGGCCAAGTGGTTACAAGAACAAAAGGAAGTGACTTGGGTCAATTATCCTGGACTTGACAACAGTCCGTATAAAGCCCTAGCTGAAGAATATTTGCCTGAAGGACAAAGCGGACTCGTGACCTTTGGCGTGATTGGTGGCTATGAATCGGCTAAAACTATTGCCGATAAAACACAATTATTTTCTTTGTTAGCTAATATTGGTGATACCAAATCGCTCATCATTCACCCAGCAAGTACCACACATCAACAACTATCTGATGAAGCTCAAGAAACCACCGGAGTGACTAAGGACTTGATCCGTTTGTCAGTTGGATTGGAGCATATTGATGATTTAAAAGCCGATTTGAAACAAGTGTTCGCACTGATCAAAGAAAAGGTCGAAGCTTAAGAATTTTTTAAAAGCAAGTCAGCGTAGGTTATGCAGACTTGCTTTTTTATTCATCCTAATACGTGTTCTATGATTCCATTGAATTTTCTAGAAATTAAAAAGTACACCACTGAAAATGGCACAGAGGTGGACATTCAACTGTCCTATGAGCTCTTTGGTCAGCCTTTGCATGAGGCGCCTATCGTATTGGTTAATCATGCGTTGACAGGAAATAGCAATGTTGCGGGAAAAGGTGGCTGGTGGTTGGATTTGATTGGTCCTGATAAAGTAATTGACACCAACGCGTACACTATTTTATCGTTCAATATTCCTGGAAATGGGTATGACGGATTCCTGATTGATAATTACAAAGATTTTGTTGCCCGGGATATTGCTAAATTATTCTTGGAGGGCTTAAAACAATTGAAAATCACTAAAGTGTTCGCTTTAATTGGTGGTTCTTTAGGAGGCGGTATTGCTTGGGAAATGGCATTTCTATCTCCAAAATTGGCCGAATATCTTATTCCTGTAGCAACCGATTGGAAATCGACCGACTGGCTGATTGCCAATTGTCAGATTCAAGAGCAATTTTTAGTCAATTCCAACAATCCTGTTCATGATGCCCGCATGCATGCCATGTTATGCTACAGAACGCCAAAATCGTTTAAAGAGCGCTTTCAACGCAGTAAAAATGACGACTTGGAAATCTTTAATGTGGAAAGCTGGTTACTACATCACGGGAATAAATTGCAGGAGCGATTTCAATTGTCTGCATATAAATTGATGAATCAGTTGTTAAAGACTATTGATGTTACCAAGAACAATGGTGACAATGCCGATATTTTAAACACAATCCATTCGAACATCACAATTGTTGGCGTCGATTCAGATTTATTTTTTACGGCTGAAGAAAATCGGGAAACTCAAAAGCAACTCGCATTAACACATCCAAATGTAACTTACAGCGAAATCAATTCAGACCACGGGCATGATGCTTTTTTAATAGAATTTGAACAATTGGAAAAAATTATAGAGCCAATTTTTAGGCCTAATACAGCACATAAGAAAATGAAAATATTAAAGTTTGGTGGAAAATCTTTAGCGAATGGTGAAGGACTACAACGTACCATCGCTATCATCAAGAATAAAGTAGAAGACCAAGAGAAAATTGCCGTCGTTGTTTCTGCTCGTGGGAGCGCTACAGACGATTTAGAACATATATTATTGAAAGCATCGCAACGCGAGGATTATCAAGTAGAATTTGACGCTTTCAAAACGTATCAAACAGAACCTTTACCAGCAATAGATTTTACAGAGGAATTTGCCGCTTTAGAAAATATTTTTCACGGGGTCAGACTTTTAGGCGATTATAGCAATAAAATAAAAGCTGAGGTTTTGGCTTATGGCGAGCTACTTTCTGCAAAGTTGATTACAAGCTTATTAAAGAACGATAACATTAATGCGAATGCCACCAATGCAGCAGTATTAATTAAAACAGACGATGATTTCCTAAATGCACAACCTAATCAAAAGCAATCTCGAGAGAATGTTTTGGCGCATTTCAAGAATTATAATGGCACAACAGTAAATATTGTCACCGGTTTTATAGGGTCTAATGCCAAAAATGAAACGACTTTGTTGGGTAGAAATGGCAGTAATTATTCGGCGTCATTATTGGCTAATTATTTAGATGCCGAAGAGCTTCAAAACTATACACATGTTAACGGAATTTACACGGCAAATCCTGATTTGGTGACTGAGGCTCAAAAAATAAGGGAATTGTCGTTTTCTGAAGCCAATGAGCTGGCCAATTTTGGTACCACGGTATTGCACGCCAAAACCATCATTCCGTTGTTAGAAAAGAATATCAAACTGCGGATTTTAAACACCTTCAATTCAGATGATGAAGGCACGTTGATTTCTGCAAAAGCCAATTCAAAAGAAGTGACATCTTTATCGGTTTTGGATAACGTGGCTTTATTGAATTTGGAAGGACGCGGCTTGCTCGGAAAAGTAGGTGTAGATGCTCGCATATTTAAGGCATTGAGCCAACATAATATTAGTGTCAGCATTGTTTCGCAAGGCTCTTCTGAGCGTGGCATTGGTTTGGTGATTGATGCCGATAAAGCCACTCATGCTGTGATTGCCTTAGAACGCGAATTCGAAAATGATTTTTATTCTCAAGATGTCAATAAAATTGAGGTTATAGATGATGTATCGGTGATTTCCATTATCGGAATTGAATTGGGGTCGTTTCATAAACCGTTTAATGCCTTGATAAAAAATCAAATCACACCGTTATTATTTAACAACACCGTAACGGGTAGAAATGTGAGTTTGGTCGTCCGTAAAAAGCACTTGCATAAAGCAGTCAATGTCATTCATGGTGAAATATTTGGAGTTTCCAAGAAAATCAATATTGCCATTTTCGGACATGGTGGTGTTGGTGGTGCGCTGATCAATCAAATTCTAAAATCAAAAAATGAAATTGAAAAACGAAAAGGCATCAACTTGAATATTTTTGCAATCGCCAATTCCAAACATGTGCTTTTCAATAAAAAAGGAGCTGATGAAAATTGGAAACAAACACTAGCGAACATTTCAGAAAGCTATACAGTTCAAGATATCATTGACTTTGCAAAAACACACCATCTCGAGAATCTTATTGCTGTAGATAATACGGCAAGTTCAGAGTTTTATAATAATTACATTCCGTTGGTAGAGGCCGGATTTGATTTGGTGTCTTCCAATAAAATCGCCAATACAATTTCTCATGACTTTTATTCAGAACTCAGAGAAAATTTAGAGCAGAACAAAAAGAATTATTTATACGAAACTACGGTTGGTGCTGGGTTGCCATTGATTGATACTATCAAATTATTGCATGAATCTGGGGAGAACATCACACGAATTAGAGGGGTATTTTCAGGAACATTAAGCTATTTGTTCAATAATTTTTCAGTAGAGGACAAACCGTTCAGTTCGATTGTTCAAGAAACCATTGATAAAGGCTTTACAGAACCAGATCCACGTGAAGATTTCTCAGGTAATGACGTCGCCAGAAAACTATTAATATTGGCAAGGGAACTCGACCTGCAAAATGAGTTTGAGGATATATCTGTAGAAAATCTGATTCCAGAAGCCTACAGAGACATTTCTACAGAACAGTTTTTAGAGCAATTGGACGTGTTAGACGCTAAATTTCAAGCTATAAAAGAAGGGCAAAAGGAAGGTCACGTGTTGCGTTATGTAGGCGACCTATCCGGTGATCTTTCACAAGATAAAGGGAATCTTGAAGTCAAATTGGTATCCATTCCATTGGATAGCACGCTGGGACATATTAAAGGCTCCGATGCTATTTTTGAAATTTTCACAGAATCTTACGGCGAGCAACCTATCGTTATTCAAGGCGCAGGAGCAGGAGCAGAAGTGACCGCTAGAGGTGTCTTTGGAGATATTTTGAGATTGTCAAAACACATTAATTAACATCCTGGCCCCTCGAGCGCAGTCGAGAGGTGAAGCTAGAGAACTCGACTGCGCTCGATCCGACTAATAAAAATCATATGATGAGTAGAGAACATAAATTCGAAACCGACGCTATTAAAACTCAAATGGAACGTTCAGAATTTCTGGAACATTCCACACCGTTACATTTAACATCAAGCTTTATTTTTGAAGATGCTGAAGACATGCGGGCGTCTTTCGCTGAAGAAAAAGAGCGAAACATCTATAGCCGGTTTACCAATCCGAACACTTCTGAATTTGTAGATAAAATGTGTAAGTTGGAAGGTGCAGAAAGTGGCTATGCATTTGCTACGGGAATGGCTGCAGTCTTTTCAACCTTTGCCGCTTTGTTAAATGCAGGCGATCATATCGTTTCGGCGCGCAGTATTTTTGGATCTACCCATACCTTATTCACAAAGTTTCTACCCAAATGGAATATAGAAACCAGTTATTTTAAAGTGGATGAAGTTGACAATATTGAGAGTTTGATTCAGCCCAACACTAAGATATTATATGTGGAAAGTCCCACAAACCCAGCAGTAGACATTTTAGATTTGGAAGTGCTGGGACAGATTGCTAAAAAGCATAGTTTAATTTTTATAATCGACAATTGTTTTGCAACCCCATATTTGCAAAACCCGATCAAATTTGGCGCTGATTTAGTGATTCATTCCGCCACGAAGTTAATTGATGGCCAAGGGCGTGTGTTAGGAGGTGTGACCGTCGGACGGGCAGACTTGATTCGGGAAATCTATCTCTTTTCCAGAAATACAGGCCCTGCATTATCGCCATTTAATGCCTGGATTCTTTCTAAAAGTTTAGAGACGTTGGGCGTGAGGGTAGATAGACACTGTGAAAATGCATTAAAGGTGGCCGAATTTTTAGAAACGCACAACAAAGTGGCGTTAGTTAAATATCCATTTTTAAAATCCCATCCGCAGTACGAGTTGGCCAAAAAGCAAATGAAGCAAGGTGGAAATGTTGTCGCGTTTGAAGTAAAAGGAGGCATAGAGGCAGGACGGCAATTTTTAAATCAATTAAAAATGCTATCACTATCGGCTAATCTAGGCGATACACGTTCTATAGCCACGCATCCGGCAAGTACCACCCATAGTAAATTAAGCGAAGCAGACCGATTGGAAGTTGGGATTTCTGACGGATTGGTTCGAATTTCAGTGGGCTTAGAACATGTGGATGATATTATTGCTGACTTGAAACAGGCATTAGAATATGTTTAAAAAAAGTATCTTTGCGGGATGCTTTCAAAAAAGACGAAATACGGAATAAAGGCACTCACCTATCTGGCCAAGCAGGAGACAGGCGTTCCAGTATCAATTGCGACCATTTCTGAAATGGAAAATATTTCGCTTAAATTTTTGGAAACTATTCTACTCACGCTGCGCAAAAGCGGACTGCTGGGGTCTAAAAAAGGAAAATCAGGAGGTTACTATCTGCTTAAGGATGCTAAGGAAATTAAAATGTCAACGGTCATAAGAGTCTTGGAAGGTCCAATTGCAATGGTGCCCTGCGTAAGTTTAAATTACTACGAGAAATGTTCAGACTGCCCAGATGAAGCGGCATGTGCCGTACATCATCTAATGATTCGAGTGCGGGATAGTAATTTGAAAGTCTATGGGGAAACCTCTTTAGCAGATTTAATGCACTATTAAATCCGCAAAAAAAACCTATTATTTTTATCGATTTCAGGTTGCCCTGTTTAAAAATAATATTTAGGTTTGCATATTACCCTACTAAATCTATAGGAGTAAAATAAAATATTAAAATAGTTATCATAATGGACACGATTTTTGAATCTGATATAAGACAAGAACAAAGCGAGACTACCACAAGTACGAGTGTGGAATCTAAAGAAAATATCAAACGAACCTTATTAAAAACCATTAGTTGGCGCGTTGTAGGAACATTGGCTACCGTGGTCATTTCCTATGTCATAACCGGGACGTTAGCCTTGGCATTTTCAATAGGAGCAATAGAGCTGGTTTCTAAAATGGCCTTATACTTTTTTCATGAACGTGCGTGGAATACAATAAAATGGGGGAAATAATGAACATAAATATAGAACAGATCAATTCGGAATTACGGACTAAAACGCCGTCGGAAATCATCCAATGGGCAATTGAATTTGCCAAGAATCCAGTGGTGACAACCAATTTCAGACCTTATGAAGTTGCAATTTTACATGCTACCAACACCGTTAAACCAGACTTGAAAGTGATCTGGTGTGATACGGGTTACAATACCCCACAAACGTACAAGCATGCTGAAATAATTATCAAACAACTGGATTTAAATATTCATTTGTACGTCCCGAAGCAGACCACTGCCCATCGTGATGTCGTATTAGGAATCCCTCATGTTGATGAGCCAAAACATAAACTTTTTACTGAGCAGGTAAAACTTGAGCCTTTTAGAAGGGCTATGGCGGAGCACCAACCTGATTTGTGGTTTACAAATTTGCGCAAAGGCCAAACGGCGTTTAGAAATAGTATTGATATTGTCTCTCAAGGCGCTGATGGAATTATTAAGGTCAGTCCATTTTACTATTGGTCAGATGAAGAACTTGATGCGTATTTAATTGAACATAATTTGCCTAATGAGTTAAAGTATTTTGATCCAACAAAGCAATTAGAGAACAGAGAATGTGGCCTACATGCCTAAAAAAATAGACTTATGACAAAAGATACATCAAGAGTTAACCCGTTAGAAAATGAAGCTATTTATATCATTAGGGAAGTGGCTGCGCAATTTGAAAAACCCGTCCTATTATTTTCTGGGGGGAAGGACTCCATCACCTTGGTGAGATTGGCACAAAAAGCCTTCTATCCTGCAAAAATACCGTTCCCCTTAATGCATATTGATACCGGTCATAACTTTCCGGAAACCATCGCATTTAGAGATCGACTTGTTAAAGAGTTGGGCCTGGAATTAATTGTGAGAAATGTACAGGATTCTATTGACGAAGGAAAAGTTAAAGAGGAATCAGGCAGATATTCCAGCAGAAACAGTCTCCAAACCACAACGCTTTTAGATGCTATTGAAGAATTTAAATTTGATGCCTGTATTGGAGGCGCTAGAAGAGATGAAGAAAAGGCGAGAGCTAAAGAACGTATTTTTTCTGTAAGGGACGATTTTGGACAATGGGACGAGAAAAATCAGCGTCCAGAATTATTTGATATGTTAAACGGTCAAATTCATTTGGGACAAAATGTACGGGTGTTTCCTATTTCTAACTGGACCGAGTTGGATGTCTGGTCTTACATTGAAAGGGAAAATATTGAAATTCCATCCATCTATTTTGCCCACACCAGAGCAACGTTTTTAAGAGACGGATTGATTTGGTCTTCAGATGATGAGGTGGTATACAGAGATGAAAATGAAGTGGTTGAAGAACGATTGGTACGCTTTAGAACGGTGGGCGATATGAGTTGTACCGCTGCAGTGCTCTCAGACGCAGCTGATATTGCTTCTGTAGTACAGGAAATCAGAGAGTCCACCATTTCAGAACGTGGTGCGCGTATTGACGATAAACGCTCAGAAGCCGCCATGGAGAAACGTAAACAACAAGGGTACTTCTAGTATTAAGAAGTTAGTACAAAGAATTGAGTACGAAATAAATTGTAAGTAAAACATATAAGTATAAAGTGCGTAAAATCTTAATTCTACCTACTTCATACTTAATACTAAAAAATATGGAAGTTTTAAAAATAGCAACGGCAGGAAGTGTAGATGACGGAAAAAGCACTTTAATTGGAAGAATTCTTTACGACACAAAATCCTTAACGAGTGATAAACTCGAAGCCATAGAGAAAACTAGCAAACAAAAAGGTTACGATTATCTCGATTTTTCTTTGGCTACGGATGGGTTGGTAGCGGAAAGAGAGCAGGGCATCACCATTGATGTGGCGCACATCTATTTCTCCACACAAACCAAAAGTTATATCATAGCAGATACTCCTGGCCATGTAGAATACACAAGAAATATGGTTACAGGTGCCTCTACTTCACAAGCGGCCATCATTTTAATTGATGCTAGAAAAGGCGTTATTGAACAAACCAACCGTCATTTCTTTATCAATAATTTATTGCGGGTCAAAGAGGTGATCGTGGCGATTAATAAAATGGATTTGGTCCATTTTTCTGAAGACATCTATAATAAGATCAAAGCTGATTTTGAAACCTTGATGCAGAAACGTGATTATCAAGATCAGAACATCACCTTCATTCCGGTAAGTGCGTTAAAAGGTGATAATGTCGTGCATAAATCTAGAAACACGCCATGGTACAAAGGCCAAACCTTGTTGGAGCACTTTGAACTGTTAGATACTGAAGATGTTTATAATGTAGGGACTCCAAGATTTCCTGTGCAATATGTGATCAGGCCCAAAACGGAGGAATTCCATGATTTCAGGGGCTATGCGGGCAAAGTATATGGAGGTGAATTAAGTGTTGGTGACGAAGTGGTTGCTTTGCCATCACAAACCAAGTCAAAAATAAAAGAGATTTATCTGTATGACCAATCTTACCAAACGGCTTCAAGACGCTCTTCAGTGACCATCACTTTGGAAGATGATATCAATGTGAGTAGAGGGGATATGTTAGTGAAAGTTGACGACTTGCCAACTATTGATAAACAGTTTACCGCGACCATTTCTTGGATGGATTCGCAAAATTTAGTTACGGGAAACAAATATGTGTTGCAACATGGCGTGAATAAAGTCTTGGCAAAGGTAGATGCCATCCACCATAAGATTCATCCAGACTATTCAGGCATTGAAGAACATATAAGTGCTTTAGGGATGAATGATATCGCCTCTGTCACATTTAAGTTGAATAAGTCCATATTTTTCGACCCGTTCAAAAATCACAGGACCAATGGCTCGTTTATTTTAATCGATTCACAATCCAATAATACCGTTGGTGTGGGTTTTATTCAGTAAAAATTTCACTCCCACAAAATCGGAATTTGCTGGTTTCATAAAACAGATTACTAACAATATTCTCGCTTACCCGAGTTAGAATTCCTTCCTGAGCCTGCATCAACCGCAGTCAAAATGGACGGTTAATAGGGACTTTTTATGCAAAGTTTTAGAACAGAATTAGAAAATCCAGTCGTCGAAAAGGACATTATCGATTTAGCCCAAAAGATTGAGCTCTTCAAATATGGCAAGATTGATGACGATCAATTTAGAAGTGTGCGGTTGGCACGTGGTATTTATGGGCAAAGACAACCAGGGGTGCAGATGGTGCGTATCAAGTTGCCCTACGGGAAGGTGATGAGTCAACAACTAAAACGTATTGCGGATGTTTCTGACGAATATTCTCGCGGACGACTGCATATCACTACACGGCAGGATATTCAAATTCATTACGTGGATGTTGACAGGACGCCAGAACTTTGGTCTGAGCTAGAAAAAGATGCGATGACCATCCGTGAAGCCTGTGGGAATACCGTAAGAAATGTTACGGCAAGCGAAACTGCTGGGATTGATATCAACGAACCTTTTGATGTCTCGCCTTATGCCCATGCGGTGTTTCGATTCTTTTTGCGGAATCCTATCTGTCAAGATATGGGACGGAAATTCAAGGTGTCCTTCTCGGCTTCCGATGAAGATTCGGGCTTGTCATACATGCACGATTTAGGGTTTATTGCCAAAACTGAACATGGTATCAGAGGTTTTAAAGTGATGTTAGGTGGCGGCTTGGGCTCACAACCTCGACTTGCAGATGTGCTTTATGAATTTTTACCAACGGACAGAATTATTCCACTAATGGAAGGCGTGTTACGAGTGTTTGATCGTCATGGCGAACGTAAAAGTCGCGCAAAGGCCCGTATGAAATTCCTCATTAATGCTATTGGATTAGAAGAGTTCAAGCGTTTGGTTGATGAAGAACAAGAAGCAATTGCGCAAACGACCATTCCTATTGATGTTAAAGATTATCCAATTTCAGTACCAGCCGACATTGAAACGCCTAAAGTAGTCCTCAAAAATAAAGAGGCTTTTGATCTGTGGAAATCAACCAACGTTATTCCTCAAAAGCAAAATGGCTATGTGGCTATAGGAATAAAAGTCTTGCTTGGCGATTTCTATACGGATAAAGCACGTTTGTTGGCTGATTTGGTTGAGAAGTATGCCGCAGGAGAAATCCGATTGACCTTACGTCAAAATATTCTAATTCCGTTTGTGAAGGAAGACTTGTTACCATATTTCTATCAAGAATTAGATAAACTTGGTTTTACGGAAGTGGGCTATAATAAAGCGGTTGATATTACGGCATGTCCCGGTACAGATACCTGTAATTTAGGTATTGCCAGTAGTACAGGCATTGCGGAAGAATTGGAGCGTGTCATTAAAAGCGAGTATCCACACTATGTCAATAATAATGATTTGGTCATTAAAATTAGCGGTTGTATGAACGCTTGTGGTCAGCACAATATGGCCAATATCGGGTTTCAGGGCATGTCTGTCAGAACTCCAGACAAACTGGTGGCGCCTGCACTTCAAGTGTTGCTGGGCGGTGGAAATTTAGGGAACGGGAAAGGCGTGTATGCAGACAAAGTAGTAAAAATCCCAAGTAAAAGAGGACCAGAGGCTTTACGCCGAATTTTGAATGATTTTGAAGCTAATGCCAATGGTCAAGCTTTCTTGGATTATTATATAGCCCAAGGCGAAAAGTATTTTTATAATCTTTTAACCGACTTGTCTGACGTGACCAATTTATCCCAAGACGATTTTATTGATTGGGGTACCAATGAAGCTTATGTAAAGGCCATTGGAATAGGCGAATGTGCGGGTGTAATGATTGATTTGATAGCCACCTTGTTTTTGGAAAGTGAAGAAAAAATTGATAGGGCCAATGAAGCTTTAGGTCATAAAGTATATTCCAACGCCATCTATTTTGCCTACAGTGCGATGGTAAATACGGCAAAAGCGCTCCTGATTTCTGAGGATATTACTACAAATACTCAAGCCGGAATTATCAGTCAGTTTGATGAAGTGTTTATAGACTCCAAGAAAATAAGTTTGGCAACGTCTTTTTCAGAAATCATCTATCAAATTAAGGAAAATGCGCCAACAGAAGCCTTCGCTAAGGCATATATTAAAAACGCTTTCGTGTTTTTAGCCACAGCAAGAGCTTATAGAGCGCAGAAACAATTCGTTGCAATTTAAAATCCAATCTGTGAAGTTTTCAAAGCTTTGTAGGTTTCAAAAAACAAAAAAATGAAAACTCCAAAATTAACAGTCGTTGGTGCAGGGCCAGGAGATCCGGAACTCATCACTTTAAAAGCTATCAAAGCGATTGCATCTGCTGATGTCATTTTATATGATGCCTTAATCAATGTGGCCTTATTAGACTATGCATCGCCACAGACAGAACTCATCTTTGTAGGTAAACGCAAAGGATGTTATGCCTATCAGCAAGATCAAATTAACGATTTGATTGTGGCACGGGCTAAATCGCACGGACATGTACTCCGATTAAAAGGAGGAGATCCTTTTATTTTTGGTCGTGGTGCAGAAGAAATTGATGTTGCGCGTCAACATGGAATAGAAACGTATGTGGTGCCAGGCATTTCATCAGCTTTAGCTGTTCCTGCCTACCAAGGCATTCCATTGACAAAACGGGGTGCTTCTGAAAGTTTTTGGGTCATAACTGGTACTACGAAATCACATCAATTGTCCAATGACGTCAAACTTGCTGCCCAATCTACAGCAACGGTCGTCATCTTAATGGGCATGGGTAAACTGTCTGAAATTGTTGCTGTATTTTCATCTGAAGGAAAAGAGCAGACCCCCGTTGCCATCATTCAAAATGGAACCACAAAAGATGAAAAATTTGGAGTTGGTACGGTCACAACTATTTGTGATGTTGTCAAAAACCAGAATCTTGCCAACCCCGCAATTATTGTTATTGGCGAAGTGGTTAACCAACGGGTCCAACTCGATTCGGCATTATCAGACCTAAACCATCAACTCCTAACGGCATAAACCATGGAACGCAATAATTTATATCCTATTTTTTTAAAAATGCATCAGATCCAAACCCTTATCGTGGGCGGTGGCAATGTAGCCTTAGAGAAACTCACCTTTTTATTAAAATCGAGTCCCAACGCCAATGTAGAGATGGTCGCTCCTTTTTTTAGAGATGAGGTCAAAACGCTTGCGGCACAATTCAACATCAATCTGATCGTCATGGCCTATGATGATGCGTTTTTATGCGATAAAGACTTGGTGATAGCCACCACGGATAACTTGGAGGTCAACAAGCAAGTTTATAGCGATGCAAAACGACGAAATTTATTGGTAAATGTTGCGGATACGCCAGAGTATTGCGATTTCTACCTCGGTGGCATCGTTACAAAGGGCAACGTCAAAATAGCCATTTCTACCAACGGAAAATCGCCAACAACAGCGAAACGACTACGTCAGTTTTTTGAAGATGTCATTCCAGAAGATGTGAATGCAATGGTAGAAAATTTAAATCAGTACAGAAAAACAATAAAAGGAAATTTTGAGCAAAAAGTGCATGCACTCAACAAAATAACCGAAACCTTAATTAGTAAATAACATGATTACAACAGACATTTTAATAATAGGAGCAGGACCTACAGGACTATTTACCGTTTTTGAAGCCGGATTGTTAAAACTCAAATGCCACTTGATTGACGCATTACCCCAACCAGGTGGCCAATGTTCAGAATTATATCCTAAAAAACCCATTTATGACATTCCAGGTGTTCCTGATATCTTGGCGGGCGATTTAACAAAAAATTTATTGGAGCAAGGCAAACAATTTGAACCGGGCTTTACCTTGGGCGAACGTGCAGAAACCATAGAAAAACAAGAGGATGGTAGTTTTATAGTCACGACAAATAAAGGCACCAAACATCATGCGCCAATTGTAGCTATTGCTGGCGGATTAGGGTCATTTGAACCTCGAAAACCTTTGATTGACAATATTGCATATTATGAAGATTTAGGGGTCGACTATTTTATTAAAGATCCTGAAGTGTACAGAAATAAAAAGGTGGTGATTTCTGGAGGTGGGGATTCAGCTTTAGATTGGAGTATCATTTTAGCTGATATTGCTGCAGAAGTGACACTCGTACACCGACGTAATGAATTTAGGGGCGCTTTAGATTCCGTAGAAAAGGTGCAGGAATTAAAATTGTTAGGAAAAATCAATCTTATCACACCCTCTGAAGTTACTGCTTTACACGGTTACAAAAGATTGGAAGGTGTCACCATAGAACACGACGGAGAGAAAATTTTATATGAAGCGGACCATTTTATTCCACTCTTTGGATTGTCGCCAAAATTAGGACCAATTGGAGATTGGGGATTGGAGATTGAAAAAAACGCCATAAAAGTGGATACGTTTGACTACCAAACCAATATTCCGGGAATTTTTGCCATAGGCGATGTCAATACGTATCCTGGAAAATTAAAGTTGATTCTGTGTGGCTTTCATGAAGCAACGCTCATGTGCCAATCAGCATATCAAATCATTAATCCTGGTAAAAAGTATGTGCTTAAGTACACAACGGTCAGTGGTATTAATGGGTTTGATGGATCTCGAAAAGAAGCTCCAAAAGCAGTTGTGCAAGCGATTCAATAAATGGCAGAAAATAAATGCTTAATTTTGATATTATAGTTATGAATAACACGTAATATCAATATATGAGTAAAGTATCGCATCATCTCAACCAGTTTCAAACGTTTAATATCTGTTTGAAAGATCCTATAGAAACCTTCACGAACGCTTTGTTTTATATGCTGTTTGATGAAGAATATCGGAATCATAACTGTCAGTTTGTAAAGGACACTTTTCTTAAGATTACCAAGAAACTGAAATTAGAGGATGGTGAAGACACATGGTTGCAATTTGAAAAACAATTCAGTACTATTCGAGAAAAGCTCGATTTAGACGCCATTGCTATTGAAAAAGGCGACCCGGCAGCACGAAGTTTAACGGAAGTCTATTTGGCCTATCCTGGTTTTCACGCGATTGCCATCCATAGACTTAGTCATGCCTTATACAATTTAAAATATTTCGTCATTTCACGAATGATGAGTGAACATGTGCACGGTTTAACCGGTATTGATATTCATCCCGGCGCCACCATCGGCGATTCATTCTATATAGATCATGGTACGGGCATTGTTATCGGTGAGACGGCCATCATCAAAAATAACGTGAAAATTTATCAAGGCGTCACTTTGGGTGGTATTCAAATTAAAAAGGAGTTTTCAGACACCAAAAGACATCCAACCATTGAAGATAACGTTACCATCTATGCCAACGCTACGGTTTTGGGAGGTGATATTGTTATTGGTGCCAATAGTACCATCGGTGCTAACGTATGGATTACGCAATCCGTTCCAGAGAATTCGTTAGTAACTTATCAAACAGAAATTAAGATTAGCACGCGCAACAAATGATTAAAAGTCAATCGATAATAGATCAAATAGGGAACACACCACTTGTAGAAGTGAAACATATCATTTCTAAAAAAGGGGTGCGATTATTTTTAAAATTAGAAGGCAAGAATCCAGGAGGAAGTGTGAAAGATCGCGCGGCCTTTAATATGATTTCTGAAGCTTTAAAACGGGGTGATATTAAGAAAGGCGACACCTTAGTGGAAGCCACTAGCGGCAATACAGGCATTGCATTGGCTTTTATAGCCCAATTGTTAGGCGTTAAAATGATCTTGATTATGCCAGAGAATTCGACTGAAGAGCGGATTAAAACGATGCGTGCTTACGGCGCCGAATTAATTTTAACCCCAGCTGATGAAGGGATCGAAGGGTCGCGAGATCTTGCAGAAAAACTAGAAAAAGACAAAGGGTATTTTATGCTGAACCAATTTGCAAATGACGACAATTGGAAAGCCCATTATAAAACTACCGGCCCTGAAATTTGGCGAGATACCAACGGCGAAGTCACACATTTCGTGTCCGCTATGGGTACCACCGGAACCATCATGGGGGTTTCAACATTTCTTAAAGAGCAAAATAAAAACATTACTATTGTTGGGGCGCAACCTAAAGACGGTGCTAAAATCCCCGGAATTCGTAAATGGCCAGAGGCGTATCTACCTAAGATCTTCAATCGCTCAAAAGTTGATGAAGTTGTTGAGGTGAGTGAAGAAGAAGCCATAGTTACTACTAATAGATTGGCAAAAGAAGAAGGTGTTTTTGCTGGTATGAGTAGTGGTGGTTCCGTAGCTGCGGCATTAAAAGTGGCAGAAAATTTAGACCAAGGCGTTATCGTGGCCATCATTTGTGATATTGGAGATCGGTATTTATCATCCAATTTATTTGATTAAAACTTGGTCAACTATTTTTTATGGCTTAAATTCGCCCCTAGTTCATACTATTAATAATTGTTATCACGAAAGGCAGAGGGATTAGACCCAATGAAGCCTTAGCAACCCTTTACTCATAAAGAAGGTGCTAAATTCTACTTTATTCTGAATTTATTCAGGATTTAGACAGATAACCAAAGTGTATTTCTCTCACTTTCCTGATGACATTTTTATTTTTTTACAAGAATGTCAGATATAAAAACCGCATTACAACACCGTATTTTAGTTTTAGATGGGGCCATGGGCACCATGCTACAACGCTATAATTTTTCGGAAGAAGATTTCCGAGGCGAGCGTTTTAAAGAGTATCCAAGCTCCGTTAAAGGCAATAATGATTTGTTGTCGCTCACCCAACCCCAAGCAATTGCTGACGTGCACCGTAAGTATTTTGAGGCGGGTGCTGATATTGTGGAAACGAACACCTTCTCAGGGACTACCATTGCAATGGCCGATTATGACATGGAAGATCTGGTATACGAACTGAATTATGAATCTGCTAAGATTGCGAAACAGGTTGCCGACGAATTTACCAATACCAATCCTGACAAACCCCGATTTGTTGCCGGAAGCATTGGGCCAACCAATAAAACGGCGAGTTTATCTCCTGATGTTAACAAACCTGAATTTCGAGCCATTACGTTTGACGAATTGCGCATTGCCTATAAACAACAAGTGGAGGCATTAATTGATGGTGGCGTTGATGTCCTTTTGGTCGAGACCATTTTTGATACTTTAAATGCCAAAGCAGCCTTATTTGCAATTGAAGAAGTTAAGGAAGAACGTAATATAGACATTCCTATAATGGTATCCGGAACCATTACCGATGCTTCAGGACGAACACTTTCAGGACAAACGGTGGAAGCGTTTTTATTATCCATTTCCCATATTCCGTTACTGAGTGTCGGATTTAATTGTGCATTGGGTGCTGATCAGTTGCAGCCTTACTTGCAACGTTTATCCAACGAAACTGACTTTTACACGTCAGCCCATCCCAATGCCGGTCTGCCCAATGCGTTTGGCGAATATGAGCAAACTGCTGATCAGATGAACGCTTTAATTGAAAACTATTTGAAAGATGGTTTGGTCAATATTATAGGCGGATGTTGCGGAACCACCCCAGAACACATTAAGAAAATTGCAGACACCGCAAAAAATTATCAACCTCGAAAAATTGAAGTGATCATTTAAAGGTTCCTTCCCTTTTTTCAAGGGAAGGTGGTTTTATTTCCTATAAAAGAAATGAAGTCGGAAGGATAAAAAACAGAAAGAACATGAGCAAGACTAAGAAATACCTAACACTTTCAGGACTCGAACCATTAATCGTGACTCCTGAGAGTAATTTTATAAATGTAGGTGAACGCACCAACGTTACAGGGTCACGAAAATTCCTGCGACTTATTAAAGACGAAAACTATAGTGAAGCCTTAGATGTGGCACGTGATCAGGTGGAAGGCGGTGCCCAGATTATAGACGTCAATATGGATGAAGGCATGTTGGACGGCGTATATGCAATGACCAAATTTTTGAATTTAATTGCGTCAGAACCTGATATTGCCAAGTTGCCGATTATGATTGACAGTTCCAAGTGGGAAATCATTGAAGCTGGCTTGAAAGTGGTTCAGGGGAAATCAGTGGTCAACTCCATCAGCTTAAAGGAAGGCGAAGAGACTTTTATCAAACAAGCCAAATTGGTAAAGCGCTACGGCGCCGCAGTAATTGTGATGGCGTTTGATGAAGATGGCCAGGCCGATACATTAGACAGGCGTATTGAAATTTGCAAACGCTCCTATGATATTTTAGTAAATAAGGTCAAATTTCCTGCTCAGGACATTATTTTCGATCCTAATATTTTTCCAGTCGCAACCGGCATGGACGAGCACCGATTAAATGCCTTAGACTTTTTTAAGGCAACCAAATGGATTCGAGAAAACTTGCCATACGCCAATGTTTCGGGTGGTGTCAGTAACGTGTCTTTCTCTTTTAGAGGAAATACTGTTGTTCGGGAAGCCATCAACTCGGCATTTTTATATCACGCCATTCAATATGGGATGAATATGGGAATCGTCAACCCAACCATGTTGGAAATTTATGATGAAATTCCGAAGGATTTATTGGAGCATGTTGAAGATGTATTGTTTGATAGACGTGAGGATGCTACGGAGCGCTTATTGGATTTTGCCGAGACGGTTAAGGGCGACAAGAAAGAAGATGTTGCCAAAATTTTGGAATGGCGAAATGATGCCTTACAGGACCGGATTACGCATGCGCTGGTGCGCGGAATTGAAACCTTTATCATTGAAGATGTAGAGGAAGCGCGTCAGCAAACGGGAAAACCTATTGAGGTTATTGAAGGCCATTTAATGATTGGGATGAGTGTTGTTGGAGACCTCTTTGGAAGCGGTAAAATGTTTCTTCCCCAAGTAGTCAAATCCGCGCGAGTCATGAAAAAGGCAGTCGCCTATTTGCAACCGTTTATTGAAGCCGAAAAAGATGGCAAGCAGGAGTTTGCAGGCAAGGTTTTAATGGCGACCGTTAAAGGTGATGTTCACGACATTGGTAAAAATATTGTGAGTGTGGTTTTAGGTTGTAACAATTATGAAATCATCGATTTAGGAGTAATGGTGCCACCGGAAAAAATCATTGAAACTGCTGTCAGAGAGAATGTCGATATTATCGGTTTGAGCGGATTGATTACGCCTTCTTTAGATGAAATGGTGTATGTGTCCAAAGAAATGCAAAAAAAGAACATCAATATTCCTCTAATGATTGGCGGCGCCACAACATCTAGAGCACATTCTGCAGTTAAAATTGCCCCAAATTACGGCCATACTGTCGTGCATGTTAATGATGCTTCGAGAGCAGTAACCGTGGTGGGTAATTTACTTCAAAAGGACAATCGCGTTTATAAAGAGCAAATTCGTGAAGAGTACGAAAAATTTCGAGAGCAGTTTTTAAAGCGTGGCAAACAGAAAAATTTCGTGACTATTGAAGAAGCCAGAAAACGCAAATTTAAAATCGATTGGAACACTACTGAAATTGTCAAACCTAACCAATTGGGCGTTCAAATTATCGAAGACTTTGAGCTTAAAAAATTAGAGGCCTTTATTGATTGGAGTCCGTTTTTTAGAAGTTGGGATTTGCATGGCAAATATCCCGAGATTCTTACCGATGAAGTTGTGGGTGAACAGGCGACGGAGTTGTTTGCTGATGCAAAAGCTTTATTGAAAAAAGTGTTGGATGAAAAACTGTTGAAAGCAAAGGCGATTTTCGGATTGTACGCCGCAAACACCATTAATGATGATGATATTGAAATTTACGATGCTTCAGGAAAAACACAAGTCACTTTTTTAACCCTGCGGCAACAATTAGAAAAACGGGAAGGCCTGCCGAATTTTGCGTTAGCCGATTTTATAGCGCCTAAAGATTCAGGAAAACAGGATTATATGGGCTGCTTTTGTGTGTCTACGGGTTTTGGAACCGCAGAATTAGCAGCGCAATATGAGAAAGATCTTGATGATTACAATTCGATTATGATTAAAGCACTAGCCGATCGACTTGCGGAAGCATTTGCAGAATATTTACATAAGGAAGTGAGAACCAATCATTGGGGCTATGATTCTGATGAGAATTTATCTAATGACGAATTGATTAAAGAAAGCTATAAAGGCATTCGTCCGGCACCCGGATATCCAGCATGTCCTGACCATCTGGAGAAAAAAACAATTTGGAAGCTGTTGCAGGTCAAGGAAAATATTGGTGTGGAAATTACAGATAGTTTAGCGATGTGGCCAGCGGCAAGTGT
Organism: Gelidibacter sediminis; assembly: GCF_004364975.1. Lineage (GTDB taxonomy): Bacteria > Bacteroidota > Bacteroidia > Flavobacteriales > Flavobacteriaceae > Gelidibacter > Gelidibacter sediminis. The sequence continues at coordinate 1,484,712 of NZ_SOBW01000007.1, forward strand.
TTCAGGCTATTATTTTGGAAATAAAGAATCCAAGTATTTCGGACTCGGGAAAATCACCCAAGACCAATTAAAAGATTACGCCAAAAGACGCGGTATTAGCAATGAGGAAGCGGAAAAATGGTTGAATCCTAATTTGGCGGATTAAAGTCAGTTGGGGTTTGTGAAGAAAATTTCACAGGGACTCCCAGAAGGTACGCAGAGCTACACAGAGAAGTTAAAAAATAATAATACGGCCAAGAAAGCATTCGTGTATTCGTGGCAAAAAAAATCCCACATTGGGGAAATTACACATGAAAGTAACAGATCACATTAAACAAGCAAACGGAAATACACAATTTTCTTTTGAAATCTTACCACCATTAAAAGGGCAGCACATCCAATCAATTTTTGATAATATTGACCCATTGATGGAATTTAAACCGCCGTTTATTGATGTGACCTACCATCGGGAGGAGTATGTATTTAAAGAACAGGAAAATGGCCTGCTCAAAAAACAAGTGGTAAAGAAGCGACCAGGAACCGTAGGTATTTGTGCGGCAATTCAAAATAAATATAAAGTAGATGCCATTCCGCATATTTTATGTGGTGGATTCACAAAAGAAGACACTGAGAATTTTCTGATAGATCTTGACTTTTTAGGAATCGATAATGTGATGGCGTTACGCGGGGATGCCGTTAAAACGGAAACTTATTTCAGGCCAGAAAAAGATGGGCATGAATATGCTAATGGCTTGGTGCAACAAATTAGCGCTTTAAATGAAGGCGTATACTTGGATGAAGAACTTCAAAATTCCTCAAAAACCGACTTTTGCATTGGCGTAGCGGCTTATCCTGAAAAGCATATGGAATCGCCAAGTTTGGAAAGTGACATTCATTTTTTAAAGAAGAAGATTAAAAATGGCGCCGAGTATGTCGTGACCCAAATGTTTTTTGACAATCAGAAATACTTCGATTTTGTAAACAAATGTAGAACTGAAGGCATCACGATACCAATCATTCCTGGATTAAAACCAATTGCTACAAAAAAGCAACTGAACTTGTTGCCACATCGCTTTCATGTGGACTTACCTGAAGATTTAATTTTAGAAATTGTTAAATGCAAGGACAATGTGGCAGTGAAACAAGTGGGCATTGAGTGGTGTATCCAACAATCTAAAGAACTGCAACAAGCAGGCATTCCGGTGTTGCATTATTATTCAATGGGGAAAAGCGATAATATTCAAACCATAGCATCGCAAATTTTCTAAGCACTACAAGAGTCTTTTACATGGTAAATATGAAAGATAGGTTCCTACAAGCAGCACAATTTTAATTATTGCATTAAATTTGCCGCTTAATTTAAATTAATGAGGCGTCTAATAGTAGGTGTATTGTGTGTAACGAATGCGATCGTATTTTCCCAGGAAGATCCGGATGTGTTCACTCTTGATGCCAACTATTTCTACGGGACCATCTTGCAACATAATGCGGGAATTTCACATCTAATTACAGATCATCCCTCAGGTGTCATTTTAAGTTTTAATAAAAAAACCTACGGATTCAAGCCTTGGGAGAGTCGCTACAATTATCCAGATTGGGGATTTTCATTTGTTTATCAGGATATGAAAGATTCTTATTTGGGTGAAAATTACGGGGTGTCAGCACATTATAATTTCTATTTTTTAAAACGAAACTTAAATCTTCGAATCGGACAAGGTCTTGCCTACACTACAAATCCTTATGATAGGGAGACTAATTATTCGAACATTGCGTATGGCTCAAAATTGATGAGTTCCACCTATCTCATGTTTAATTATAAAAAGGAGAATCTGTTTGAGGGCTTAGGTTTTCAGGCAGGACTTTCGCTCATCCATTATTCCAATGCCAATGTTAAAGCGCCAAATAGTTCTACTAATACCTTCGCTTTTAATGTAGGAGCCAATTATATGATAGGTTATAAGGAGGAACCCGAGTTTCAACCGTCTACAGTAAGTAAGGAATTCACTGAAAACATTAAATATAATTTCGCTTTTAGTACTGGGGTTAATGAAAGTGATATTGTCGGCACCGGACAATTTCCATTTTATAATTTAGCTTTTTATGCAGATAAACGGATTAACAGGAAAAGTGCATTGCATGTAGGAGCAGAAGCATTTTTTGCCCAGTTTTTAAAGGAATTAATCTATTATTATTCGGTGGCATATCAAGAACGAAACATTGATCCTAATACAGATTATAAAAGATTTGGTGTTTTTGTTGGCCATGAATTGTTCATTAATAAAATGTCTTTTCTAACACAAGTGGGCTATTACGTTTATTATCCTTACGATTTTGAAGGGCGTGTGTATAACCGAATTGGCTTGAAACGCTATTTTGGAGATCAGTTTTTTGGAGCGATTACATTAAAGGCGCATGCGGCAAAAGCAGAAGCGGTAGAATTTGGAATTGGTGTGCGCTTATAAAATTAAAAAATGAAGAAATTACTATACATCTGTATTACAACCTTATTGCTTTCATGCAGCGGAAATAATATTCCTGATTGTTTTTTGGCATCGGGAGCAATCATCCAAAAGGAGGTTGTTGTTTCAGAATTTACTGAAATTGTTGTGTATGATCGGGTGCAGCTCATTGTTAAAGAGGCGCCTGAACAAAAAGTGACACTGGAAACAGGTGAAAATCTGTTGGATGGTATTGCAATAAAAGTAGTAGGTAATCAGCTAATTCTAAAGAATAATAACAGTTGTAATATTGCCAGGAATTATGGTCTTACTAAAGTTTATGTGAGTTCGCCAAATATAACCTTTATCAGGTCTAGCACCGGATTACCTGTAGTGAGCGATGGTGTATTGAGTTACCCAGAGTTTAAAATATTTTCTGATGATACAGATGAAAAAGGTAAATACAACACGGCGGGAGATTTCAGAATGGAACTTAAGTGTAAGAATTTATGGGTTCGGAACAATAATATTTCAAATATGTATTTAAGCGGAACCGCAGAAAATATGCTGTTAGAATCGCGTTCTGGCGACTCTCGTTTTGAAGGTAGATTCCTTATTGTTCAAGATATTGAGGTTTTTCATCGCAGTAGCAATGACATGATCTTGAATCCACAAAAGTCCATAACTGGTGAAATCAGGAGTACAGGAAACATTATTCTGGTCAACGAGCCTCCTGTGGTTGATGTAAAAGCTGTGTATAAAGGACAGTTAAAAATAGAGTAAGCTTTTTAAACCGTTAATTCTCTAAACAAACTTTCTAGATTCTTGTTTTTCTGATTCAGTTGTAAGATTTTTAATCCGTTGTCATGCGCAAAATCAAAAACGCTCGGACGCATATCTTCTTTAGTTGAAAAGGTCATTTCATAAATGAAATCGTGCGTATTCTTTACATTTTGAATGTGTTTTAAACGATTTAGCAATACGTCTTCCACACGGTAATCAAACTCTACTTCTATTATTTGTGCTTGATCAGCTTTTAAATCGGTGAGTTTTTTATCGGCAACAATTTCACCTTTGTTGATGATGATAACGCGATCGCAAATAGCTTCTACTTCTTGCATAATGTGCGTAGATAGAAATACTGTTTTTTCTTTCCCTAAAGATTTGATTAATTCACGAATATCAACCAACTGATTTGGATCTAAACCCGTGGTAGGTTCATCTAAAATCAACACCTCAGGATTGTGTAACAGAGCATTTGCCAATCCCACACGCTGACGATAGCCTTTAGAAAGCTGACCTATTTTTTTGTGAGCTTCAGGAGTTAGTCCTGTAAGTTGAATCACTTCTTTAATGCGTTCTTTGGAAACATTATACACATTGGCATTAAACGCTAAATATTCTTTAACATACATATCCAAATACAACGGATTGTGTTCAGGTAAATATCCAACACATTTTTGCACCTCACGAGCGTTTTGTTGAACATCAAAGTCGTTCACTCTGGCACCACCTTCAGTAGCTTCTATATAAGTGGTCAAAATTTTCATCATCGTAGATTTTCCAGCACCGTTTGGCCCTAAGAACCCAACAATTTCGCCTTTATTAATCTTAAAAGAAATATTGTTAAGCGCTTTTTGATCAGCGTATAATTTAGTTAGATGAGTGACTTCAATGGACATGCTTCAAGATATTTGGTCAAAAATAAGCATTTTTGATATGTAATGAATTAACGAAATCGTTGTAATATAAAAAGAACAAAAAAAACATTTTGTTTATTCGATTTATTAGTTACATTAGCGATATCAAATAATGAGAACAGCAGTTTACACATATCAAACTTGGAATTATTTCTTTTTTAGCAAAAGGAACGAGACTTCGTATGTGTAATTTATAACTTATAAATTTTATGTAAAAGTCTCGATGAAAATCGGGACTTTTTTTGTTAGTGAAACGTTCATTTTATGAGTTCGAAGGACGAAATAAAATGAACTAGTTGAACTAATCCCGCCGAAAGGCGGGATGCTGTTGAAAGTTTAAAGCTGTTAAGTTAATTATTTGTAATGGATCATTTTACAAGATTGGTTATGAGTTCGAAGAACGAAATAAAATAAACACATGATAAAATCTGTTGCCATACAAGGAATTAAAGGGTCATTTCATCACATCGTTGCCATGCAATATTTTGATGTTCCAGTAAAGGTGGACGAATGTCTAACATTTGACGGCGCTGTACAAAGTGTGTTAACCCACAAAACAGATGCTGTTATTATGGCCATTGAGAATTCAATTGCCGGTTCCATTATCCCTAATTATGCTTTAATTGACAATAACCATCTGCAAATTATTGGAGAACATTATCTAGACATTCAGCATCATTTAATGGGATTGGCCGGGCAATCTATCGAGGAGATACAAGAGGTGTATTCCCATCCCATGGCATTATTACAGTGTAAGGAGTTTTTTAAAAAATATCCGCATATCAAATTGGTAGAGGATAAAGATACTGCTGAGGTAGCCCAACGCATTCAACAAAAACAATTAAAAAATGTGGGTGCTATTGCAAGTCGCTTGGCTTCAGAATTGTTTGATTTGGAAATTATTTCAGAAAGTATCCAAACTATTAAACACAATGAAACGAGGTTTGTAATCGCCAAAACATCTAGTTCTGAAGTAGACGAAGTAAGAGTGAATAAAGCATCTTTAAAATTCGAATTAGATCATAAACGCGGCAGTTTAGCGTCTATTTTAAATGTGATGAGCGATTGCAATTTAAACCTTACCAAAATACAATCCTTACCGAAAATCGAGACACCTTGGAAATATTCATTTTTTGTGGATGTCACTTTCGAAGCATATCAAGATTATCAAAAAGCCAAATCAATAATGGAAATTATGGCACAAGACTTTAAAGTTTTGGGCGAATATAAAAATGCACGACAATGATCACTTTCGCAAACCGATTAAATACCGTTGAAGAATACTACTTCTCTAAGAAATTGAGAGAAGTTAATTTGCTTAAAGCGCAAGGAAAACCAATTATTAATTTAGGTATTGGCAGTCCAGATTTAGAGCCGCCAACTCGTGTTATAGCTGCAATGACAGAAAGTTTGAACGACTCCGTGGCACATAAATATCAAAGTTATCAAGGATTGCCAGAACTAAGAGAAGCCATGTCAGGTTTCTATAAGGAGCATTTTGGCGTATCTTTAAGTCCGTTGACTGAAGTACTGCCTTTAATGGGAAGCAAGGAGGGGATTATGCACATTTCAATGGCTTTTTTGAATGAAGGCGATGAGGTTTTAATTCCAAATCCGGGATACCCAACCTATCAATCTGTAACAAGACTTGTTGGTGCGACACCTGTTTTTTATGATTTATCTGAAGAAAACGAGTGGTGTCCTGATTTGATCGCTTTAGAAAAAAGTGACCTCTCAAAAGTAAAATTGATGTGGATCAGCTACCCACATATGCCAACAGGAGCAACCGCCAGCAATAAGGTTTTTGAGGACATCATTGCTTTTGCAAAACGTCATAATATACTGGTGATTAACGATAATCCGTACAGCTTTGTGCTGAATGATTATCCGCGAAGCATATTAAAATACAAAGGCGCAAAAGATGTCTGCTTGGAGTTGAATTCTTTAAGTAAAACCTTCAATATGGCCGGCTGGCGTGTAGGGATGGTGGCAGGAAGACCTGAATATCTTGACGCTATCTTAAAAGTGAAAAGTAACATGGACTCTGGGATGTTTTACGGCATTCAAAAAGGTGCTATTGAAGCCCTAAAATGCTCTAAAATGTGGTTCATTAGTTTGAACAGCGTTTATGAAGAACGCCGTAAAAAAGTATGGGAATTGGCTGATGCCTTAAACTGTACTTACGACGAGAATGCTACAGGGCTTTTTGTTTGGGCAAAACTGCCACCTCATAAAACTGCTGAAGCCTATATTGATATGATCTTAAAGGAACACTCCATATTTGTGGCGCCAGGAACCATTTTTGGAAGCAATGGAGAAGGGTATATTAGGTTTTCATTATGTGCTGCCATAGAAGAATTAGATGAAGCGATTGCAAGAGTAAAATAGAATGAAAAACATATACATTATAGGGGTAGGATTGATTGGCGGCAGTTTGGCGCTCGATATTAAGAAAAACGACCCCAAGATAAAAGTATTCGGTATAGATCATAACGATGCCCATTTGGAAGAAGCCATTCAATTGAAAGTGATTGATGCCAAGGCTACTTATGAAGATTTAAATCACGCCGATTTGGTGATCATGTCCATTCCGGTAGATGCAGCAGTAACTGAAATTATAAAGGTGTTGAAATTGGTATCTGACAATGCTTTGGTAATGGACGTTGGTTCTACAAAAGCTGAAATTTGTAAGGCGATTGAGCAGCACCCCAAACGACGTAATTTTTTAGCCACGCATCCTATTGCAGGAACGGAATTTTCTGGACCGAAGGCCGCTATATTGGGATTGTATAAAAACAAGACAAACATCATTTGTGAGGTTGAAAAAACAGCGTTTAAGCTTCAAGAAAAAGCGTTGCAATTGTTTGTTGATTTGGGCATGCGCATTCGGTATATGAATCCTGAAGCACACGACAAACACATTGCGTATGTCTCACATTTATCGCACATCAGTGCATTTATGTTAGGAAAAACGGTCATTGATAAAGAAAAAAACGAACGGGATATTTTTGACATGGCAGGGAGTGGATTTGCATCAACCGTGCGTTTGGCAAAAAGTTCACCAGAAATGTGGACACCAATCTTTAAACAGAATAAAGCCAACGTCCTCGAAACCTTGGATGAATATATCAGCAATCTGACAAAATTCAGGGCGCTCATGCATGATGATGATTTTGAGGCCATTTATTCAGAAATGAAAAACACCAATCACATTAAGGAGATACTAAACGGGATAGAATAGAGAAAATAGAGTATAGAATAGAGCAAAGAAAGCAGAGATTCAATTTTTTGTGATTTTTTCTCGACTAAATAAGAATAGTAATAGTAATTAAGAGTAACATGGAAAACAAGAAAGAGTTAAGAACATGGTTGGATGATTTAAAATTAGATCACCCATTGGTCATTGCAGGCCCATGTAGTGCAGAAACAGAAGAGCAAGTCTTAGGCATCGCCCATCAGTTAAAAGATACGGATGTGAGTTATTATAGGGCAGGAATATGGAAACCACGTACACGCCCAGGAATGTTTGAAGGTGTTGGTGCGCTAGGTCTAAAATGGCTGCAAAAGGTAAAAGCTGAAACGGGTATGAAAACCGCAACAGAAGTCGCCAATAGAGCGCATGTTGAATTGGCTTTGGAGCATGATATTGATTTGCTTTGGATTGGTGCTCGTTCTACCGTAAGCCCTTTTATTGTTCAAGAAATTGCTGATGCCTTAAAAGGAACAGATAAAATTGTATTGGTTAAAAATCCGGTCAATCCAGATTTACCGCTTTGGTTGGGTGCCATTGAACGTTTAGCTTCAGCCGATATTAAAAGATTGGGAGCCATCCACAGAGGGTTTTCAACCTATGATAAAACAAAATATAGAAATAATCCGGAATGGCAATTGGCAATTGAATTGCAAACCAAATTCCCTGATTTACCATTAATCAACGATCCTTCGCACATTACAGGAAAACGTGATATGATTTTTGACGTGTCTCAAACAGCCTTAGATCTAAATTTTGACGGACTGATGATTGAAACGCATACCGATCCTGATGCGGCATGGAGTGATGCTGCTCAGCAAGTCACACCAAAAGCATTGATTCAAATGATGTCCGATTTGAAAATTAGAAAAGAATCAGATCCAGAAGCGGAATACAATACCAATTTGAATAATTTGAGAGCTCAAATTGATGTTGTAGACAATCAGCTTATTGAGATGATGGGCAAGCGCATGAAAATTGCTGACGGAATTGGCGCCTTGAAAAAACAGAAAAACGTTGCCGTATTACAAAGCAAACGTTGGAATGAAATTTTGGGTAAGATGGTATTAGAAGGTGAGCAAAACGGTTTGAGTGAAGAATTTATCCTTAAAATGTTTAAGGCCATTCATCAAGAGTCAATCAATCATCAGGAAAAGATCATTAACGGCTAAAACTTAAAGAGGCTATTTCATAACAGTAATAGCCTCTTTTAATTTCAGAATATCCGTTATACAACTTTATCAAGTATAAGCTCTTTTTATTGGCATGTTCAATTTAGCTTTTAGTGTAGCTTAATCGTCTTGAAGCTTTTCTCATTAAAATATTGATTAAATCTTCAGAGCTGCTTCCCATGCCGCCTTTTACCTTTTTATTATAATTCCATAATAAGACACCATCCTCAGCATTGTGGACACTCATATTTATAACGGCACTATTTGTAGAACCCCAAAACCCAACAAGTAATCCTAAGGCAATTGAAGCACCTTCAGACATGGGCTTGTCAGTTTCAAAATCTCCACTAATTACGGCATCTACACCAAGAATTTCAGCTAACTCTTGTGGCGTATAATTAGAAATGTTTGTATAATTAATGTCTTTTTTATTCAATAGGGCAGTAGTTGCCTTTGGGTCCTGAATTTCAATAGTTTGCATATCTCCTCGCTTTTTACGTTTTAAAAACCAAGAGTACATTGCCGTTTGAATACCTTCACCTTCTGATTTCTCAATACGATCTAATTGTTCACTAGTCATATCTTTCATTTGTTTAGGTCTCAGTTTTACTTGAGTTTTAAACGGTGTAATGGCTATGCTTTTATGTGTTTTGGCAATGTCATCAAATTGAGGATTTTCATAAAGGTTGGTTTGCGATTTCGCATTAATAATAAATGCAATCAAAAAAATAGCGGGTAATAATTTTTTCATAAGGTTGGGTTGTTTTTTAGATTTAAAAGCGAATATACATTTTTTCTTCAATTTAAAAAGCGTTATTTTGTCCTGTAAATTACAGTAGGAAAATGACAGGAATAGTATATAAATCTACCGGAAGTTGGTACACCGTAAAAACAGATTTGGGTGCTGTGTATGATTGCCGAATAAAAGGGAAATTCAGACTGAAAGGCATCAAAAGCACCAACCCCATTGCGGTTGGAGATGTGGTGGATTTTGATATCGAAACCTTAGATAATGTTACTACGGGCATTATTCACACCATTCACGACAGAGAAAACTACATTGTTCGTAAATCTGTGAACCTTTCTAAGCAAACGCACATTATTGCTTCAAATATTGATCAGGTGTTTTTGCTCATTACCATCAATAACCCGCCTACACTTACCAGTTTTATAGATCGTTTTTTGGTCACTACGCAAGCGTACGGAATTAAAACGGTATTAGTATTCAATAAAATGGATACTTACGATGACGATAATGTAATGGAAGTTAAATATCTTGAATCTGTTTATCGAAAAATCGGTTACGAGTGTATAGAAGTATCTGCAATGACGGGGCAGAATATTGAGCATTTAAAAGGCTTGATGAAAGATAAAACAAGCATGTTTGCGGGGCATTCGGGCGTTGGGAAATCGACGTTGGTCAATGCTATAGAACCAGATTTAGATCTTAAAACCAAGGAAATTTCCATGCAACATATGCAAGGTCAGCATACCACTACGTTTGCTGAAATGTATGATTTAAGTTTTGGAGCAAAAATCATCGATACTCCTGGAATTAAAGGTTTTGGTGTGGTAGACATGGATAAGGAAGAAATTGGCGATTATTTCCCTGAATTTTTTGCCTTAAAACAGGATTGTAAATTCAATAATTGTCTCCATGTTGAAGAGCCACATTGTGCTGTAAAAGACGCACTAGATAAAGATGAAGTTTCTTTTTCGCGCTACAGAAGTTACCTGCAGATTTTGGAAGGTGATGATGAGCATTATCGTACGGAAGAATGGATGAAGTAAGGGGTTCAGTCTTCAGTCTTCAGTCTTCAGTTGGCAGTTCTCAGTCTTCAGTTGGCAGTTCATTTTTGCGTCATTTTAAAATTCGTTAATTTATTTTAAATTTTTCTTCCCAAGACCTCACCAATCATGAAAGTAGTTGTTCAAAGAGTTTCCAAAGCAAGTGTCAGCATCGCTAATGAGAAAGTAGCTTCAATAGCCAACGGATTATTAATTCTTTTGGGTATTGTAGATGAAGATACGTTTGAGGATATCCAATGGCTCACTCGGAAAGTAGCTAATCTGCGTATTTTTGAAGATGAAAATGGCATCATGAACCGCTCACTGATAGATGTTGATGGAGACGCCATCGTAGTCAGTCAATTCACCCTCCATGCGTCCACTAAGAAAGGCAATAGACCTAGTTATATAAAGGCTGCCAAACCTGATGTGGCCATTCCATTATACGAGCAATTTATAACGGAATTGGAAGCGCAACTCGGAAAGAAAATTCATACAGGTCAATTTGGTGCTGATATGCAGGTGGAACTTATCAATGACGGTCCTGTAACCATAATTATGGATTCTAAAAATTTAGAATAACCACTTTGATATTTGGTAAAAAGTTATATTTTAGCTTTTTAACAAGCCCCCATGATCAAAATTTACCGCTTAATTTTTGTTCTGGTTTTTCCTATTCTATGTGTTGCACAGGATGAAAAACTATTGAGCTCCTACACGATTCCTACAAGTTTAAGAGAAAACGCCAATGCCGTTGTAAGGTTAGATGATAATCATATTGAAGTCAAATCTTATAATAAAATGGTGTTTACTAATAAACGTATTGTCACCATATTAAATTCTTCCGGCAACTCCAAGGTGGGGACTGCAATGGGTTATGATGACAATATTTCCATTAAAAAAATGGAAGCGCGTATTTACAATTCTGCAGGTGACGAAATTAAAAAAATCAAGAAAAATGATTTTGAAGATATGAGTGCCGTGCCCGGCGGTACCCTTTATTCTGACAGCAGGGTAAAGTATTTACGTTATACCCCAATTGATTATCCATATACCGTTCTATTTGAGACTGAGGTTGAATACAGCTCAACAGGATTTATTCCTGGTTGGCGACCAATTGAAGGCTATTTTACCAGTACAGAAAATGCCACCTATAAAATCAGTAATCCATCGGGTGTTGACATCAAAACCAAAACCAACAATTTTGAAGCGTTTGGTATTGAGAAAATCGATGAATTCTCTTTTAAAGCAACGAATTTATCTGCAATACAATCAGAATCTTATAGTCCTGATTTTTATAATTTTGCCCCCTTGCTCAAGGCAACCCTTACCAAATTTGAAATGGAAGGTGTTGATGGTTCCAATGTTGATTGGAAAGATTTTGGTAAATGGATGAATGAAGCCCTTATTTTAGACACTCAGGAACTCCCAGCAGACGTCAAAGTTGAAATAAAAAGTCTTACCGCAAGCGCAACATCTGATATTGAGAAAGCAAAAATTGTCTATCAATACATGCAAAACAAAACACGATACATCAGTGTTCAAGTTGGCATTGGTGGCTGGAAGCCAATGTTGGCATCAGATGTGCACAGACTGGGGTATGGGGACTGTAAGGGACTTACCAACTATACTAAAGCTCTATTGAATGAAATAGGGGTTGAAAGTTATTATACAGTAATTCATGGTGGTTCTGATATTAAGGATATTGACGCTTCATTTTCATCCATACAGGGCAATCACGTTATTTTAGCGCTTCCTACAGACGATGATTATATTTGGTTAGAATGTACAAGTCAGACAGTGCCGTTTGGTTTTAATGCTAATTTTACAGACGATAGAGCAGCGCTCATTTTAACTCCAGAAGGTGGCAAAATAGTGCATACTAAGGTATATACTGCTGCCGAAAATCTATTGGATACTAATGCTCAGATAGTTTTGACAGCTACTGGAGATATTAATGCCCATATTATAATGAACTCTTACGGAACCCAGTATGGACATCATGAAGGCATACAAAATAAACCTTTAAAGGAACAAGCCTTACACTATAAAGACTATTGGAATTATATCAATAATTTAGAAATTGAGGCAATGACCTACAAAAACGATAAGGATAGCATTGTTTTTACCGAAACTATTAATTTGGAGGCTGCAAAATATGCTTCCAAAACAGGAAATAGATTATTGTTAAGTCCCAATTTATTTAACGTGCTCTCCGCTGTCCCGCCACGCTACCGTGACAGGAAACTCCCATTTGAAATAGAGCGTGGATTCCATGATAGAGATTCCTACACCATTTCAATCCCTGAAGATTTTGAGGTTGAAGCACTGCAAGAGCCCATTCATCTCAAAACACAGTTTGGCGAATATGAGTCTACAATAACCCAAACCTCTCAGAACAGTTTAGTTTATAATCGCATATTTACTTTAAACAAAGGCGCTTATGAAAAAGAAGATTATGAAGCGTTCAGAGAGTTTTGGTTGGAAATTGTAAAACATGACAAATCGAGAATTATATTAAAATCTAAATCATAACCCCATGAAAAAAATTACCTACCTACTTATTTTTTTGGCCTATAATTGGTCTTTTGCTCAAGATTTTAGATTTGGAAAAGTGTCTAAGGAAGAACTTCAAGAAGTAAATAATCCCAAAGAACCTGAAGCAAATGCCACCATTCTATACCTCAATCAAAAAACCTATTATGATTATAATGCCGATGATGGATTCGTTAAGATAACTGAAGTCCATAAGCGCATTAAAATATATAACAAAGATGGGTTTGACTGGGCAACAGAAGAAATTCGCGTTCGTGAAGACGGATCAAAAAGAGAGGACGTTAATAGTATTAAAGCAATCACCTACAATCTAGTCAATGGGAAAATTGAAGAAACCAAACTTAAGAAGGAAGGTAAGTTTAAAGAAAATGTAAGTAAGTATTGGGCTATGGAAAAATTTACCATGCCTAATGTCTCTGAGGGTTGTGTCATTGAATTTGAGTATCGCATTAAATCGCCTTATATCAGTATTGACGACATGAATTTGCAATTCACGATTCCTGTTAAGGAATTAGAGATTTCGGTTAGAATTCCAGAGTTTTTCAATTTTAATAAATATGTCAATCCACGAGCTACCTATATTCCAAAGATTAATAACTCTGTGGTCCATAGGTCAGAGACCATAGTAACTAAAAATAGAGAAAAACATACTTCTACAAATACGAACTTCTCCAATAATAAATGGGAGTTTAATGAGAATCAGACCGAAATAAAATTATCCGATGTTCCTGCACTTAAAGATGAAGAGTATGTGAGTGAGTTAAACACCTATCGTACTAAATTAATTTGGGAATACACGTATTTTAAAGATGTAAATGGTGCTATAACCAATTATGCTACAACTTGGGATGAGGTGTCCAAAACAATTTATGATAATACTGATTTTGGAGCGCAATTAAAACAGGATAACTATTACAAAGATGACATTATTACATTAATTAAGGACGTTAAAACTGAATCTGAAAAAATTAATTTGATTTACGATTTCGTAAAATCTAAAGTAAAATGGAACAATTATTATGGTTATTTAGCCGAAAATGGTGTCAGGCAAGCCTACAAAGAAGGTGTAGGTAATGTTGCAGACATCAATTTAATGCTCACGTCTATGTTGCGATATGCAAATATTAATGCCAACCCAATGTTAATTAGCACACGTTCTAACGATGTGGCTCTATACCCGGGTACTGGCGGATTTAATTATGTTGTGGCTGCAGTTGAGATGCCTAATGATGTTTTAATACTAGATGCCACTGATAAATATGCAACAGCAAATGTCCTTCCTATACATGCCGTAAATTGGCAGGGACGAATTGTTAGGGAATCTGGTAGTTCAGCTTGGTATGATTTGACACCTAAAGAACCCGTTAGAGAAGTGGTTCTATTAAACGTTAAGATAAATGAAGATCTTAGTATTGACGGCAATGTAAAACACCAAATGACTTCCTTTGCTGCTAAAAATTTCAGAAGCAAATATCAAAATTATAATGCAGAAGAAAGGTTGATGGCCGTTGAAAAAGATAAAGGTGAAATTGAAGTCTCAAATTATGAAATTAATGATATGGATGATGTCTATCAACCCATCTCATACACGTACGACTATAATTTGAAGAGTGGAATAGAGAAAATAGGAGACAAGGTGTTTATTACTCCAATGTTGTTTCTTGCATTAAATGAGAACCCTTTTAAACAGGCAGAAAGAGAGTATCCGATAGATTATATATATCCTTTTAATGATAAATACTTGGTGAACATTATGCTTCCTGAAGGGTATATTGTAGAGTCTATGCCTGAAAGTGCTTTAATCAAATTTAATGACAGTGATGGCGAGTTTAAGTATATTGCAAATGAAAATGGTAAGATGTTGCAATTTGTTATCAGCCTAGATATGAAACAGCATTTTATTTTGCCTGATGATTATGTTGGTTTTAAAGGTTTTAATCAGATGATGGCAGAAAAGCAAACGGAAAAGATTGTACTTAAAAAAATATAATATGGACATCAAGAATGCGCAATTAAATGTGGATGAGTGGATTAAAACCCACGGCGTTCGCTATTTTAATGAGTTGACCAATATGGCACAACTCACGGAAGAGGTAGGTGAAGTTGCGAGGATTATTGCCCGACGTTATGGTGAACAGAGTGAAAAGGAAAGCGATAAGGATAAAGATCTTGGTGAAGAATTGGCCGACGTCGTTTTTGTAGTGTTGTGCTTAGCCAATCAAACAGGTATCGATCTCCAGGAGGCTTTCGATAAAAAAATGGAAAAGAAAACCAAGCGCGATCACGATAGGCATCATAAGAATGAGAAGTTGAAATAGAGTGTTGAGATTGAAATTGAAGATGAAATCGAAAATGAACACTGAATACTGACAACTTAGGACTGAGAACTGAAGACTGCCAACTGAAGACTGAGAACCTTATCAATCCTTAATCGTAATTCATAAATCAAATATCATCAATCAAAAATCACCAATCCCACTCCTGCTTTGTGAAACTTAATGAGTCTTTGTGGCACTTTTTGAAATAGCTTTTCTATTTTCGTAAATCGTAAATCCAAAAATTGTAAATTTTTATTCCCATGTTGTTCACACTTCATAAATCTACCTTATTAGAAACGCTTCCAAATATTGTCATTACGGGTTCAAAAAGTGAATCAAATAGACTTTTGTTGCTTCAAGCGTTATACCCAGAACTCAAGATTGAAAATGTTTCCAATTCTGACGATTCTGAAGTGATGCAAAAAGCATTGGCATCAACCTCAAATCTAATCGATGTGTCTCATGCCGGTACTGCCATGCGTTTTTTGACTGCATTTTTTGCGACTCAAGAGGGTAGAGAAATTGTGATCACTGGTTCTACCCGAATGAAAGAACGCCCAATACAGGTTTTGGTGGAGGCCTTGAATGCTTTAGGCGCCGATATTTCTTATTTAGAGAACGAGGGCTGCCCTCCGTTACAGATTAAAGGAAAATCACTGACTAATGATAAAGTAACTCTTAAAGCAAACGTAAGTAGCCAGTATATTTCCGCCTTGCTGTTGATTGCGCCAAAATTAAAAAATGGTTTGGAATTAACTTTAGAAGGCGAAATTACATCGGTTCCATATATCAACATGACCTTGAATTTACTCAATCAAATTGGTGTCAAAACCACTTTTGAAAATAATATCATAACTGTCCACCCACTTGAAAAACTAAATCAGCAACAACAGGTATTGACAGTTGAAAGCGATTGGTCATCAGTGTCCTATTTTTACAGCATCGTTGCTTTGAGTCCTGTGGGAACTAAAATCAATTTATCGTACTATAAAAAAGACAGTCTACAAGGCGATTCGGTTTTGGCGTCAATTTATACCGATTTTGGGGTCATCACGACTTTTAATGAGAATTCTATCACACTTTTAAAGGCAACGGAATCACAGCTGAGAAGCATCGATTGTCAGCTCCAAAATGCGCCCGATATTGCCCAAACAATTGCGGTAACCTGTTTTGGATTGGGATTGTCATGCCATTTAACCGGATTGCACACCCTAAAAATTAAAGAAACTGACCGATTGGTGGCCTTAAAGACCGAATTGGAAAAATTAGGCGCTCGCGTTGACATTACCAATGAAGCTTTACAATTATATGCTTCTGCCCAAATTAAAGACAGTGTAAGTATCGCAACTTATCACGATCATAGGATGGCTATGGCTTTTGCGCCTTTAGCCCTAAAAACAAATCTACATATTGAAGACGCTATGGTCGTTTCAAAATCCTATCCCGCCTTTTGGGATGATTTAAAAAGCATCGGATTTAAAATATCAGAATAATAATCAGTCATTTACTTGACAACCCCTACTTTGAGATTGTATATTTGCAGCTTGCAAAAAAAATCTATACAAATCGTGCTGTAAATTCCCTATAACTGAGTAAAGAACACGCGGTGTGGTAGAAAACATAATCCCGAGATCTGTTGGCAGATAGGTCTGATCAATTAAAATAAACATATTAAAACATGAAATTATCCCATTTTAATTTTAAACTTCCTGAAGAATTATTAGCTGAGCATCCTTCTGAACATAGAGATGAAGCGCGTTTGATGGTCTTGGATAGAAAAAATAAGACAATTGAACATAAATTATTTAAGGATGTTATTGATTATTTTGATGAAGGAGATGTCATGATCCTCAACAATACCAAAGTTTTTCCGGCACGTTTATACGGTAACAAAGAAAAAACAGGAGCGAGAATTGAAGTGTTTTTATTAAGAGAGCTTAATGAAGAGCAACGCTTATGGGATGTTTTGGTTGATCCGGCCCGTAAGATTCGTATTGGTAATAAATTATATTTTGGTGATGATGAGACTTTAGTTGCTGAGGTCATTGATAATACAACTTCTAGAGGACGTACCTTGCGTTTTTTATACGATGGTTCCTATAAAGAATTCCGTAAGAAATTAACTGAATTAGGAGAGACACCACTTCCTAAATACATCAAAAGAGAGGTTGAGCCAGAAGATGAAGAGCGCTACCAAACTATTTTTGCCAAAAATGAAGGGGCTGTTGCAGCACCAACGGCAGGTTTACATTTCTCTAAACACTTACTAAAACGTTTGGAAATTAAAGGGATTGATTTTGCAGAGGTAACACTTCACGTCGGATTAGGGACTTTTAATCCAGTTGAGGTAGAAGATTTATCCAAACATAAAATGGATAGTGAAGAAGCTTTCGTGGATCAAAAAGCTGCGGACATTGTCAATAATGCGAAAACTAAGAAAAAGAGAGTTTGTGCTGTAGGGACTACTGCTATGAGAGCAATAGAAAGTTCAGTATCTTCTAGCGGTACACTTAATGAGTTTTCAGGATGGACAAACAAGTTTATTTTCCCTCCTTATGAGTTTAGCATCGCTAACTGTATGATCACTAATTTCCATACGCCAAAATCAACACTATTGATGATGGTTTCTGCATTTGCGGGTCATGACTTCATGAAACAAGCCTATGAAGAGGCTGTAAAAGAAAAATATCGCTTCTATACCTATGGGGACGCTATGTTGATTATCTAAAATTATATACATATAATTATGGGCCTCATTCTTTTGGATGGGGCTTTTTTTTAGTCCTCAGTTTGCAGTCCTCAGTTTTCAGTTCCAGTCAAGTTTTTAGTGAATAATTTTACAGCAATTATCTCAAGTTCTAATTCGGTTTCATTTTCAACTTCAAATTCAACTTCAAATTCAACTTCAAATTCAGCTTCAATTTCAACGTTACTTTCACCTTCAAGTAGTTTGCTTTCGTTATTTTTGCATTTGCAATGGAGACAACAAAAAAAGACATACGCGCACTATCAAAAGCACAACTCCGAGAATTCTTTGTCGAGCAAGGTGATAAGGAGTTTAGAGGCAATCAAGTTTATGAGTGGCTCTGGAATAAAGGCGCGCATAAGTTTGAGGATATGACGAATATCTCGAAAGAGATGCGCCAGGTGCTCGAAGATCATTTTGTGATCAATCATATTGAAGTTGATCAAATGCAGCGCAGTTCTGATGGTACCGTTAAGAATGCTGTGCGTCTGCATGATGGTTTGATTGTAGAATCTGTATTGATTCCTACGGCAAAACGTACCACGGCCTGTGTGTCATCTCAAGTAGGTTGTAGCCTAGACTGTAAATTCTGTGCAACTGCACGTTTGAAGCGTATGCGAAATCTTAATCCTGATGAAATTTTTGATCAGGTGGTTGCCATTGATAAAGAAAGTCGCTTATATTTTAACAGACCGTTGAGTAATATTGTGTTTATGGGTATGGGAGAACCGCTTATGAACTACAACAATGTGCTGAAAGCTATAGAGAAAATTACTTCCAAAGAAGGTTTGGGGATGTCTCCAAAACGTATAATTGTGTCTACCTCTGGGGTGCCCAAAATGATCAAGAAGATGGCGGATGATGAAGTTAAATTCGGCCTTGCCGTCTCTCTGCATTCTGCTATTGATGAGGTCCGAACTTCTATAATGCCATTTAACGCCACGTTCCCATTGGCCGATTTGAGGGAAGCATTGGAGTATTGGTATGCCAAAACCAAAAACACTATTACTTATGAGTATGTGGTTTGGAATGGCATCAACGATAAGAAAAAAGATGTAGAAGCCTTGATTAAATTTTGCAAGTTTGCGCCAAGCAAGGTCAATTTAATTGAATATAATCCTATTGATGACGGACAATTCCAACAAGCGGATAATGCTGCTTTAGACATGTATATCTCTATGTTGGAAGCCAATAATATTACGGTCACGGTAAGACGTTCTAGAGGTAAAGATATTGACGCCGCCTGCGGTCAATTGGCCAATAAATCTTAATTTTTATGTGATTTATGTATCGAAGCGCTTTAAAATATTTAAAATGTTTAGTGAGAGTGCGTTAAATTATTGGTATTTTTCTAATGACAAAGACCGCTTTCTTTTCTTATTAATAGCATTTCATGGCCATTTTTAGTACGTTTGTTAACAAATTTTACAGGACGACATTCAATTGAAAATTGTAGAGCAAATAAAGCAGCCTATTGTCTATGAGATGGAACTTTTTGAACAAAAGTTTCTACTTTCTATGTCTTCAAAAGTGGCGCTTTTAAACCGGATTACCACCTACATCGTTAACAGAAAAGGGAAGCAAATGCGGCCTATGTTCGTATTTCTCGTCGCTAAAATGGTTAACAATGGCAATGTGAGTGAACGCACCTATAGAGGTGCCGCGGTAATCGAGTTGATCCATACCGCCACCTTGGTGCATGATGATGTGGTTGATGATAGTAACAGAAGACGCGGATTTTTCTCCGTCAACGCCCTGTGGAAAAATAAAATTGCCGTGCTTATTGGCGACTATCTCTTGTCCAAAGGTTTGTTGCTCTCCATCGATAATAACGATTTTGACCTTCTTAAAATCATCTCCGTTGCCGTAAGGGAAATGAGTGAAGGCGAATTGCTCCAAATTGAGAAAGCGCGCCAGCTAGACATTACGGAAGACATTTATTACGAAATTATCCGCCAAAAAACCGCAACGCTCATTGCAGCTTGTTGCAGTCTGGGTGCGGCATCCGTTAAACCAAACTCTCCTGATGTTGAAACCATGCGCAAGTTTGGCGAGTTGATTGGTATGGCCTTTCAAATTAAAGACGACTTGTTCGATTATGGCAATGAAGCTATTGGAAAGCCAACTGGGATCGATATCAAGGAACAGAAAATGACCTTGCCGCTGATTTACGCCATCAACAATTGTATGAAAAAGGAGAAATCTTGGTTGATTAATTCAGTCAAAAATAAAAATAAAGATAAAAAACGTGTCAAGGAAGTGATTGCGTTTGTAAAAAGTAAAGGCGGACTCGATTATGCGGTTACGAAAATGATGGCTTTTCAAGAGGAAGCCCTACAACTTCTCAATACCTATCCCGATTCTCAATTTAAGGCATCGTTATTACTGATGGTCAATTACGTGATTGACAGGAAAAAATAGGAAATTTAGCGCTTCTGTTTCTCTTCTTTATAGACTATCTCTAATATTTCAACATTATTTCTACAACCTCAGGCAACCTTTTGCATTAAATTAACGTCTTTATAAATAGAAGACCTAATCAGCGCAATTCTTGAAAGTTATCCAATTACATAATAACAACATCCAACTCATTAAAAAAGCGGCTAAAAATAACCGTGAGGCGCAACATGTGCTTTATGAAACACATGCTCCAAAAATGTTGAGTATTTGTCGCTATTATATAAAGGATCTTCAACACGCAGAAAACGTGATGCTCAACGGATTTTTGAAAGCCTTTACCAATTTAAAGGATTTTAAGGATGCAGGCAGTTTTGAAGGATGGCTTCGGAAAATTATGGTACGGGAAGCGATTTCGTTTTTGAGGCAACAAAAAGCTATTGAATTTTCAGTTGAAGATGTTGAAGTTGTACATCAGCACGACAATACTATTGAATCCGATATTGAAGTGGATGAGATTCAGCGGCACATTGATGAATTGCCGGAAGGTTATAAAATGGTTTTTGTGATGTACGCTATTGAAGGTTATAAACATCAAGAAATTGCAACGGTATTGAACATCACTGAAGGAACTTCAAAATCGCAGTTGTTTAAAGCAAAACAATTGCTGCAGCAAAGGATTAACACAATAAATAAGCGACACAATGAAACAAGTGAAATGGGAAGATGATGTAAAAGATGCGCTTGAGAAGAGAGTGATAAAACCCTCTGAAACCTCATGGAACACCTTGTCTGAGCGATTGGATGCGTCTGAAAAACAGCAAACCAAACCAATGTATTGGTGGATTGGGATCGCAGCCAGCGTTACGGCGGTATTGTTTATAACCACTATGTTTTTTAGCGGGAACACTCCCGAAGTTCAAAATCCAATTCTTGTGGACACACAAGAACACCTGGATGAGCAAACTTTAGAAGTGGATCAACCGCAACAGAAGCAACAATTGGTGGAGCAAAGGAAAGTGCTGGCTCCCGCTGAACCTATAGAGGAAGAGGAAAATACAAAACACCCGATAAAATCGCAAGGGCTTATTCCCTCACCAACACAACAAAATACTCAAATAGCAAAAAACAATCCAGTACTCCCTAAGAGCGCATTGAAAACTTCGGAAAATCAAAAGGTCACCGAAATTGTGGCCCAAATTCAAGATATAAAAAGAAAAGGGCAACCGATAACAGATGCCGATATTGAGGCGTTGTTGACAAATGCCCAAAGAGAAATACATTATAAATCCGCAATGCGAGAAGCCAATTATACTGTTAATGCCAACACACTGTTACGCGAGGTCGAAATGGATTTGCAGGAATCTTTCCGAAACAAAATATTCGAGGCGCTAAAAAACAGTTATGAAACTATAAGAACTGCGGTTGTAGAACGTCAACATTAACCCTGTTCTTTTCGTCAACAGGAAACTTAAAAATTTTCATTAATCAAAAATCGAACACTATGAACACAATTATCAAATGTATTGTGCTGGCAAGCTTGTGCTTAATAATAGGGAAAACGCAGGCTCAAGACACTCTTCAAAAGAACCAGGCTGAACTACGAATTGAAAGATTAATTCAGTTTAAGGATAGCATTACTCAACATGAAAAAGCATCTTTAAAATCTGAAGTTGAGACAATTCATAAGCGTTTTGAAAAAGGAGAGATTACCAAGCTACAAGCAGACACGTTAAAGCAGGAAATGGCAGAAAAGCGCGCCTTAAATATCGAAAATCGTTTATCTATTGTAGATAGTCAGATAGCTCTTATAAAGCGAAATCCTGAGTATTATGCGGCTAAACAAGCTATAGACACAAATTTCGTGATTTCGATTGGTCAAAAGAAAATCATGTCATTTGCTAAGGATTCTACCCCAAAATATGATATCCGGACTAGCAATAAGCTGCTATTTGCCATTGGATTTAACAATACAATTATGGACAGCCAAAGTTTAGAGGATTCGCCTTACGAAATTGGAGGATCAGGGTTTGTAGAATTGGGTTGGATATGGAGTACGAGAGTGCTGAAAAACTCAAATTTTATGCGGGTTAATTATGGACTAGCGTTTCAATGGAATAAACTAACCATCAAGGACAATCAATATTTTGTTGAGAATGGTAAAGAAACTGCTTTAGAAACTTATCCTCTCAACCTCAAAAAATCAAAATTCAGAACCACGAGCTTGGTTGTTCCGGTACATTTTGAATTTGGTCCGTCAAAATTGAAGGATTATGGAGACCGCATTAGATATTTTAATGACAATCAGTTTAAAATAGGCTTAGGTGGGTTTGCCGGTTTGAATTTAAGTACGGTGCAAAAATTAAAATATGAAGTAGATGGAAATAGTCAAAAGGAAAAAATAAGATCAGATTTTAACACCAATAGTTTGGTGTACGGTATAAGTGGTTATGTTGGTGTGGGCGACTTTAGTATCTATGCGAAATACAACTTAAATACGGTGTTTAAAAATCAAGATGTGGATCAGCGTAATGTGTCTTTAGGACTGCGTTGGGCTTTAGATTAGTCAATTAATTATTTTTTGTTAGTCAAAACAAGGGCCTTAAAAATTTTCATGGCCCTTGTTTAATATCTGCATATTTTTAGAAGTCCAGTTATCTTGTAAGTGTTTTTGTGAATCAACAATTGTTTTATTTTTAAAAAGCAAAATGCTACGGTCATATTGTTCTAATGTTTATTTACTTTATACTATTTTTACAAAAAATTAACCTAAGCTTTGATCTCAAGATTTTCCATAGAGCAAGTGTTTGAAACCGCCCGTGTTGAGGAGGTTATTGGCGATTTCGTCAACCTCAAAAAATCGGGAAGTAATTTTAAAGGCTTGAGTCCTTTTAGCGATGAACGTTCGCCAAGTTTTGTGGTGAGTCCGGTAAAACAAATCTGGAAAGATTTTAGTAGCGGCAAAGGTGGAAATGCTGTCACATTTTTAATGGAGCACGAGCATTTTACCTATCCCGAAGCCATCAAATATTTGGCCCGAAAGTACAATATTGAAATTGAAGAAACAGAGCAAACCAACGAACTGAAAGAAGAGGCCAATGAGCGCGAAAGTCTGTATTTGGTCAATGAGTTTGCCAACACGTATTTTCAAAAAATTCTGCATAAAACCGATCAAGGCAAATCGATAGGACTCAGTTATTTTAAGGAGCGTGGATTTACTGTTGACACTATAAAAGCATTTAATCTTGGTTATTCTCTTGATGAGTGGCAAGGCTTTACTGATGAAGCACTAAAAAAAGGTTACCAAATTCAATTTCTTGAAAAAACAGGCTTGACGATCGTTAAGGAGGACAAACGTTTTGACCGATTTAAAGGGCGTGTCATGTTTCCAATCCACAGTATGAGCGGTCGGATTTTAGGATTTGGTGGTCGAATTTTAGGAGCCGATAAAAAGGCAGCAAAATACATGAACTCACCGGAAAGTGAGGTGTATCATAAAAGTAAAATTCTTTACGGCCTGTTTCACGCCAAACAAGCAATTGCCAAAGAAGACAACTGTTATTTGGTAGAAGGCTATACGGATGTTATCCAATTTTATCAGACAGGAATCAAAAATGTGGTGGCGTCATCAGGGACAGCGTTATCACCGGAACAAATCAGATTGATCAATCGCCTGACCAAGAATATAACCGTCCTATTTGATGGGGATGCTGCAGGATTGCGGGCTTCTTTAAGGGGGATAGATTTAATTTTGGAACAAGGTATGAACGTTAAGGTGTGTACTTTCCCGAAAGGAGATGACCCTGACAGTTTTGCCAGACAGAATACTGTGGAAGAGCTTACGGAGTATCTAGAAGAGAATGCTAAAGATTTTATTCAATTTAAAGCATCCTTGTTGGTGGAAGATGCGAAGAACGACCCGATAAAAAAAGCAGATACCATTCGAGAAATTGTTAATAGTATTGCAAAAATCCCTGATCCCATTAAGCGTGAAATTTATATTAGAGAATGCTCTAATATTATGGATATTAGTGAGCAAGTGTTGTTTACTACTTTAGCACAGATCAATAAAAAGGGTTCTCAAGACCTAGGAAGTCAACCACCACCTGAACAACGTGCTTTTGAAGTAGTGCGTACGGAAAAGCCCACCCAAAAGATTAACCATCAATATGAACTGGAACTTAAAATTATTGAGATTTTGTTGCTTTACGGCAATGAAACTGAACAATTTGAAGATTTGGTGTTGAAGGAGGATGAGAAATCTGGAGAATTGAAATTGGAGCCCGTCATCCATGAAGCTAAGGTGTTTGAAAAGATATATTTGGACTTGCAAGAGGATGAAATGCAATTTTCTGATGAAGGGTTTAAAAATTTATACTACGTTATTATCGATGCACTGCACCAGTCGGCGGAATTTCAATTAAAGGATTTTATAAATAAGCTCGATCAAAATATGGCAAATGAAGTCACCACTATTTTGATGAATGATGAACGTTATAGTCTTCACGATTGGGAGCGTAATCACATCGTACCTAAAGAAAAGAGGGAAACCATCGCCCAATTGGTCACGCAAACCATTTTAAGTCTGAGATGTTTTCTAATTGATCAGAAGGTAGTTGAATACCAAGCGGATATCAATAGACCAAATGTCAATACGACAACCATTATGGAAGATGTGAGAGACTATTTAAGGCTCAAAACACTATTGTCTAAAAAATTAGGAAAAGTTGTAAGTGGGTAACTATTGTACTGAACCCATATGTTCGGCTTGGTGAATTAAGTCAACCAAATTACTCACATTTAATTTTTTGAAGAGGCGTGCTTTATAGGTGCTGACTGTTTTTTCATTGATATCAAGTTCTAAAGCAATTTCCTTATTTTTTTTGCCCGATGAAAGTAATTTTAAGACTTCCACTTCGCGGGTGGAAAGTCGTTTGTAAAGTTTGCTTTTCTTGTTTCGCGTGTCATTATAGTTTAAGTGCTTGGCCATCACCTCACTCAAATAAACTTCACCGCTATGCACCTTATGGATTGCTTCTTTAATGGTTGCTGTAGCTACGGTCTTGGACAAGTATCCTGATGCGCCTGCCTTTATAGTGCTGATGGCGTAAATTTCTTCAGGTTGGTGACTGAACATAATCACTTTTAAATCAGTATTTTCTTTTTTAATAGCCCTTAAAGCCGTTATTCCATTAAGTTCTGGGAGATCAATTTCAGAAATTATGACATCCACTTGAAAGCGTCTAATAAACTCAAAAATCTCAATACCCGTAGCCACTGTTCCTACAACTTCTATGTCAGGATCATTCTTAAATAGCAAAGAAAAGCCTTCTCTAACAATGGGATGGTAATCCACAACCAGAACCTTAATCATAATATCATATTTATTAGTTAGTAATGTTGGTCGTTAACACTGAGATTTGGGGGGCAATTTGTGGAGATGTCTTACGTAAATGTATAAAAAAAAACATAGATTATACTCAGAATTGCTAATTTTCAGTGAATTAACTTACAAAAATTTACATTACTTTAAATTTGCTGGAATCTCACATATAGGGATAGGCACCATTTTATGTTGGTTAACAGTGTTTAATCGCGTAAACAGTTTGAACACTTCCCCTTGGCGACCAGTAAAATCATCTGCTGTTTTCCCATGCTCTTTCATGGTCATGGCCCATTCCAATTCTGGATAGGAGGCGCCAATTTGTTCTTCATCAGTTCTGGCATCACCAAACAAGCCATCACTTGGAGCAGCTTGAAGGATAGAATCGACAACGCCTAAAGCTCTGGCTATGGTGTAGACTTCAGATTTCATTAAGTCGGCTATAGGACTCAAATCTACACCGCCATCGCCATATTTAGTGTAGAAACCAACCCCGAAATCCTCTACTTTATTTCCAGTTCCCGCAACCAATAACCCATGTAGCCCAGCGTGATAATATAATGTCGTCATTCGTAATCGAGCGCGTGTATTGGCAAGTGCCATGTCTACAGTGGCTTGTTTTCCTTCTAAAGATACTTCGGTCTTAAATTCTTCAAAAACGGGTGTCAAATCGACTAAAGTGTCATTTACATTAGCAAACCTAGATTTTAACTGTTTTATATGCTCCTGACCTCTTGACACATGGCTTGGTGGCTGATGGATAGGCATTTCAATGCAGAGCACATCCAATCCGGTTTTAGCACATAAAATTGATGTGACGGCAGAATCTATACCGCCAGATATCCCTACCACAAACCCGTTTACATGAGCATTTGTTGCATATGCTTTTAACCAATTTACAATGTGGTCAATAACTTTTTCTGTTTGCATTTTTTGGAAGATTTAACACAAAGAATACTACCTTTGTACAACAAAAATAGAGTAATCACCTAAGTAATAAAAATTAAAGACCTTTAAAAATTGCCCATGAAGAATGTTGCTTTTCTAATAGTCCTATTGCTTTTTTTTAGTGCCTGTAACGACGATAATCAATTAGAAAATGAGATTTCTAAAATTGATGTTGATGTTACCATAGAGCGTTTTGATTTGGCCTATGCCAATGCAGAGCCAAACGATTTGCCAAAATTAAAACAGGACTATCCATTTTTATTTTCTGAGCGCATTCCTGATTCTGTCTGGGTAGAACGCATGCGAGACACGCTGCAGCATGAATTGTCGGGTGAAGTAAAATCGACATTTTCTAATTTTAGTAAGGAGGAAGACGCTATCGTGTCGCTTTTTCAACATCTGAAATATTACGATCCGTCTTTTAGAGAACCTCGCGTCATCACGGTAACCTCTGATGTCGATTATAGAAACAAGACCATTGTAACGGATACGATTGTACTAATTTCATTAGATACTTATTTAGGATCTGACCATCATTTTTACGAAGGCATTCAAAAATTTCTAACCCAAAACATGAAACGCTCTCAAATTGTGAGTGATTTAGCAGCCAACTATGCTGAACATTACATTCTTCAAGACAAACCTGCCACTTTGTTGGATGATATGGTGTATTTCGGGAAGCAACTGTATTTTAAGGACAAAATGATTCCATTTGTTTCTGACGCTGATAAAATTGGATACTCTGAGTCACAATTGGAATGGGCACGAGCGAATGAAAGCGAAATATGGCGCTATTTTATTGAGCGCGAATTGCTGTTTAGCACAGATAATACCTTGGCCAGCCGCTTTATCGCCGATGCGCCTTTTTCAAAATTTTATTTGGAATTGGACAGTGAATCTCCAGGACGCTTAGGACAGTATATAGGTTGGCAGATTGTGAGAGCCTATATGAATAATAATGATGTGCCGTTAATGGAAATGCTCCAGAAAAATGCCGACGATATTTTTAACAAATCAAAATTTAAACCTCGTAAATAATGTCAAAGAATAAAACCTCTACCATTGAACTTCATGTGGAATTAGATGAAAATAAAGTTCCTGAAAAATTAAGTTGGACGGCACAAGATGGTGGCATAGATAATGAAGAAGCTAAAGCTATGATGCTTTCAGTTTGGGATAGCAAAGCTCAGGAAACCTTAAGAATTGATCTTTGGACCAAAGACATGCCTGTAGATGAAATGAAACTATTTTTCCATCAGACGTTAGTGGAAATGAGCAATACGTTTCATCGTGCTACCCAAGATGAAAAAATGACGGCAACCATGAAGGATTTTTGTGATTATTTTGCTGAAAAGTTAGAACTTAATAAGTAAACCTATGATGCGGAAACTTCTGTATGTCTTGATATTAGTAATGGTAGTGATGTTTGGCTATCGCTATTTTTTTAATGATAAAGATGAAACCATATTACAGGAGAATTCCGCGCTCATTCAGGAACAGATTAGGAATGTCAGTAAATTGGTGGTTACTGAAGGGCATTTCAGTCAGGTGTTCACCTATAAAAACTCCAAAGCCATTTTTGCCAATTTGGTAAATGTGGAAAAGAAGGCTTTGGTAGTGGTTAACGCTGATGTTACGGTTTCTTATGATTTGAGCCTGATTGAATACGAGCTCGACGAAAAATCCAAGACCCTAAAAATTTTGAGCATCCCAAAAGAGGAAATCAATATCAGTCCAGATTTTGAATATTATGATGTGACTGCTGATTTTCTGAATCCATTTCAAGCAGAGGATTACAACAAAATCAAGAATAAAGTGAACGCACAGCTGATGAAGAAGATTGAGGCGTCCAACCTAAAGAGCAATGCGCAAAATCGACTGATCAGTGAATTGTCAAAATTCTATATTTTGACCAGTTCATTAGGGTGGACACTTCAGTACAATGGCAATTCTATCAGGTCGTCAGACGAGTTGCAGAATATTAAGCTATAACTTCTTTTTCAGGCTTAGCCAACTTCCGCCATTGATGGACTCAATATTTTTTGATTTTAAAATTTGAGCAGCTTTAGCGGAACGCATCCCACTAGCACAACAGGTAATAATTGGTTTGTTCAGTTTTTTTAATTTTTCTACCTGGTTTTGTAAATCATCCAACGGCACATGTTTGGCGTTGGCAATATGGCCATTATCCCATTCTCTTTTGGTTCTCACATCCAAAATGATGGCGCCTTTGCTCATCATTTCCTGAACTTGCTGTTTCTTGTCAGTACCAAATAAAAAGTCAAAAAATCCCATAGTTTATTTTTATTTAAATTTACAAAATATCCACCACTCAAGGCAATTTGAGTAAAATTTTAACGATTGAACACTACAGGCCAAACCCGCAAAGAAGAAATCATAATAACAGCCACAAAACTTTTTAAAGAGAAAGGCTATAGTGCGGTGACTATGCGCGATTTGGCTAAAGCGGTGAACATCAGGGCGGCAAGTCTTTACAATCACATTGATTCCAAGCAAGACATTCTTAAAACCATCATTATTTCGTTGGCGGAAGAATTTACCCGAGGTATGGAAACTATTAAAAGTTCAGAAGCGGTAACCATTGACAAATTGCGAGCGATTGTGGCTTTGCATGTCAACATTACCATACAGAACACCTACGGGATGGCTTCATTGAATAATGATTGGATGCATCTAGAAGATCAATTGGAGCATTATTTAGCTCTGAGAAAAACCTACGAACAAGATTTTATTGAAATTATTCAATCTGGAATCGACGCTCAAGAAATTCGCAATGCCAATCCTGAAATTATCATGTTCTCCATCTTAACCACTTTGCGATCGTTATACCTATGGCTTCCAAAAAAGGAGGATCTCAATAGACAGGAACTGGCAAAAAATTTAGGTGATGTACTTATAAACGGTATAAACCATCACCGCACTACAGATTAATTCTTCTGACTATAGCTTGGTTAGGCTACTTTTAATCTAACTACTTCCATCAAAACTGAGAATTTTTTAACAAAACATATCAAATATAATTTGTAGTTTTGTCAATTAGACTAACGGTTGTTAGTTAACTCTTCTCAGGTAACGAAAACCTTTGAGTTAGATAATAAAATGAATTTAATACTAAAACTCTTGCTTTAAGAGATCTTTATAAAGGATTATGGCAGAATTCCACAACATTAAAGTTGCAGATATTTATAAGGAAACAAAAGATTGCGTTGTCATTGCTTTCGATGTTCCTGACGCGCTAAAAGATAAATTTAAGTTCCGTCAAGGGCAGCATTTAACCTTACGAAAAGAACTTAATGGCGAAGATATTCGACGTAATTATTCGCTTTGCTCAAGTCCGTTGGATGGCGAGTGGAAAGTTGCCGTTAAAACCATTCGTGATGGTGTATTTTCAAATTATGCATTTAACGATTTGAAAATAGGTGATACCCTTGAGGTAATGGCGCCACACGGTGAGTTTACAGTAGACGTTAATGTAGAGGCGAGCAACAATTATATCGCTTTTGCTGCGGGAAGTGGCATTACACCTTTGTTGTCTATCATTAAAACCCATTTGCACGAAGAGCCAAACAGTACCTTTAAATTGTTTTATTTGAACAGGACTGTAAAATCCATTATCTTTAAAGAAGAAATAGAACAGCTTAAAAATGAGTTCTTTGATAGGTTTCAGGTCTTCTATTTTTTGACAAAAGAACAGCGCGATATTCCATTTTTAAACGGTCGTTTTGACAAGGAAAAATTAGCCGTGTTGACTAAGTCGTTCATCGATGTGCCTGATACCAATCATGCCTTCATCTGTGGACCTCAAGACATGATTTTCTTAATCCGCGACGAATTGCAAGCAGCGGGAATGCCAAAAGAGAATATCCATTATGAACTGTTTTTTACAGGAAGTTCTGAAGAAGAAAATAAACATATTGCCGAAGTTCTGGAACAAAGAATTGATGGCACACAAGTAACGATTATCGATGGAGGGAAGGAATTCCATTTCATTATGGATGATGATTTTGACAACATCCTCGATGGAGCCTTGGCTGCAGGAGCCGATTTGCCTTTTGCCTGTAAAGGTGGCGTTTGCAGCACCTGCAAGTGTCAAGTGAAGGAAGGGTCAGTACAAATGAAAAAGAATTACGCGTTAGAAGATAAGGAAGTGGCACAAAATTATGTATTGAGCTGTCAGGCCGTCCCAACCAGTAAAAAGGTGGTGGTCGATTTTGATGTATAGTCCTAAAAGTTTTTAAAACGATATAGGTTGCTACTATAAAGAAATAATTTGGGCGCCTGCCTGGCAGCAGACAGGTTACGCTTCCCTAAAGTTATCGGGGCTACATCCTTAACGCAAATCAGAACATAAAAAATCATTTCACTAATACAGAATAAGATGAGTGAAGAACAAATTCGAAATTTAGAAGCCCAGTTCGAAGAACGGATCGCAAGAGACGAGAAAATTGAACCTAAAGATTGGATGCCGGAGAAATACCGCCAAACCCACATCCGTCAGATGTCGCAACACGCGCATTCTGAAATTGTGGGGATGCTTCCAGAAGGCAATTGGATTACCAGAGCGCCTTCGTTACGACGAAAAGTAGCCTTGTTGGCGAAAGTTCAAGACGAGGCAGGCCATGGTTTATACTTGTATTCCGCTTGTGAAACTTTGGGAATTTCTCGTGATGAGTTGTACGAACAATTACATTCGGGCAAAGCAAAATATTCTTCCATTTTCAATTATCCAACAGTCACTTGGGCTGATATGGGTGCTATTGGCTGGTTGGTAGATGGCGCAGCCATTATCAATCAGGTGCCGTTGTGTAATACGTCTTTTGGGCCGTATGCACGGGCAATGGTGCGCGTTTGTAAGGAAGAAAGTTTCCATCAGCGTCAGGGTTATGAAATCATGATTAAGTTGGCTAACGGTACACCAGAGCAAAAAGAAATGGCGCAAGATGCCCTTAACCGTTGGTGGTGGCCAAGTTTAATGATGCTCGGTCCTACAGATGCAGAATCTGTACATACGGAACAATCCATGAAATGGAAATTAAAGCGTAAATCTAACGATGAATTACGTCAGCAGTTTGTTGATCAAACCGTCCCGCAAGCCGATTTAATAGGACTCACCATTCCAGACCCCGATTTAAAATGGAATGAAGAACGCGGCAGTTATGATTTTGGTGAAATTGATTGGGATGAATTTTGGCAAGTGGTCAAAGGACACGGCCCGATGAATAAAGAGCGTATGAAAGCCAGAGTAGGCGCATGGGAAGGTGGCGCATGGGTGCGAGATGCAGCCATGGCCTACGCATCCAAAAACGCCGAACGCAAAGAAAAAGAAGCAGTATAAAAAGAATTTTGTCAGTTCGAGTGAAATTGCTTTTCGCAATTTTGTATCGAGAACCGAGTGAAATTGCTTTTCGCAATTTTGTATCGAGAACCGAGTGAAATTGCTTTTCGCAATTTTGTATCGAGAACCGTGTGAAATTGCACTTTCGCAATTTTGTATCGTAAAGCGAGTGAAATCGATGACAATTCAATTTCAAAATAACAGATATAATTATGTCAACAAAAAATTGGCCACTTTGGGAGGTCTTCGTCAGAAGTAAAAACGGATTGGAACATCGCCATTTTGGAAGTCTCCATGCCGCTGACGCGGAAATGGCGTTAGAGAATGCACGCGATGTGTACACAAGAAGAAATGAGGGGATCAGTATCTGGGTTGTAGAATCCAAAAACATCACGGCCTCTAATCCTGAACACAACGGCGAAATGTTTGAACCGGCCCAAGATAAAGTCTACCGCCACCCAACATTTTACGAGTTGCCTGATGAGGTGAAATACATGTAAATAGATTAACGATTGACGAGTTAAGATTTTTGATTTCAGAAGTTCAAAAATAAGCAATCACAAATCATCAATCAACAATATTATAGATAGAATGAATAATACCAATCTGTATCACTATATCCTCGGCATCGCCGATAACTCCCTAATCCTTGGACAACGCATGGGCGAACTATGCGGTCACGGCCCAAGTTTGGAAACGGATATTGCCTGTACCAATATTTCACTCGATTTATTAGGGCAGGTGCGAAGCTATTATCAATATGCCGCGAAAATTGCCCATGATGGCCGTACGGAAGACGACATTGCCATGCTACGTAAGGAGCGTGAGTATGTGAATGTGCTTTTGGCAGAACAACCCAACACCGATTTTGCTTACACCATGGCGCGTCACTTTTTGTTTGATGTATATCACTTTTTGTTCTTGACCGAGTTACAAAAAAGCAAGGATTTGACCTTGGCGGCCATCGCTACAAAATCACTTAAAGAAGTGAGTTACCACCAACGTTTTTCAACAGATTGGATTAAGCGTTTAGGTGACGGCACAGAAGAGAGTCACCAAAGAATGCAAAACGCCATCAACGATTTGTGGGCCTATACGGACGAATTATTCCATCAAACAGAAGCAGATAAAGCGATGGTTGCAGAAGGTATCGGTGTAGACGTGACCAAACTAAAAGCGGTTTACTATGATAAAGTCAATGCAATTTTAGAAGAAGCTACCTTATCAATTCCTGAATCAAAATACTTCCAAAAAGGAGGTAAAAAAGGCATCCATACGGAACATATGGGTTATCTATTAACCGAATTGCAATACATGCAACGTACTTATCCAAATATGGAATGGTAGGACATTGCTGATTGTTGAATTACGATTGACGATTTTAGAAGTACTTTAAAAATCAAAAATCAAAAATCGGCAATCAACAATCTTAAATAATTTATGATCACCACCCAACAACATATCGACCCCAAACTGATTGCGATTCTGGAAACAGTATCCGATCCGGAAATCCCTGTGCTTTCAATTATGGACATGGGTGTGGTACGCACTGCAATTATTGAGGACGAAGTTGTGAAAGTACAGATCACCCCAACTTACAGCGGTTGCCCGGCGATGGATGTTATCGGTGATGATATTAAAAAAGCATTACAAGACAAAGGTTACCAATCGGAGGTAGAATTGATTTTAACGCCTGCTTGGACTACCGATTGGATTACGCCACGAGGCAGAAAAGCCTTGGAGGATTATGGTATTGCAGCGCCTTTGGGACCTGAAGCAGACAAAGATGTCTTGTTACACGGCAAACGCTTGGTAAAATGTCCACAATGCGGCTCAATCAATACAAAAATGGTGAGCCAATTTGGTTCTACGGCCTGTAAAGCACAATTTCAATGTGAAGATTGCCTAGAACCTTTTGATTATTTTAAATGTTTGAAGTAAAAAATAATAATGAATACTGATTTATGAATAGCGAATTAAGAAGTTGGAATCGGTTTCACTTCAAGATTTGGAAATTCAAAATCGATATTGATATCAAAAATATATGAATTCAATTCTATTAGAAATTAAAAACGGAGTAGCATTCATCACGCTTAATAGGCCTGAAGTGTTCAATAGTTTTAATCGTGAAATGGCATTCAAGCTCCACGATGTTTTAGATGCTTGTGAAAGTAATGATGATGTTAGGGCAATTGTTTTGACCGGAAATGGAAAAGCATTTTGTGCGGGTCAAGATTTAAAAGAAGTGACCTCACCAGAGCTCAATCCTGGATTTAAAAAAATTCTTGAGGAGCACTACAATCCAATCATCACTCGACTTCGATCTATTAAAAAACCAATTATCGGCGCCATCAACGGTGTGGCGGCAGGCGCAGGCGCAAATATCGCCTTGGCTTGTGATATAGTGGTTGCCCATGAGAAAGTTAGTTTTATTCAAGCATTCAGCCTTATAGGACTCGTTCCTGATAGTGGCGGAACCTTCTTTTTACCGCGACTTATCGGATTTCAAAAAGCATTGGCATTAGCCATGTTAGGTGATAAAATTTCCGCTGAAGAAGCAGAAAAAATGGGAATGATTTACAAAGTCCTGCCATTAGAGAGTTTTGAAGAGGAGGTTAATCAGCTTGCTTCAAAACTCGCTAGTATGCCAACAAAAGCCTTGGGAATGATCAAAGAATTATTCAACAATTCCATGACCAACGATCTCGAAGCGCAATTGGCTTTAGAATCTAAATTACAAATAGAAGCCGCTCAAACTGATGATTATTTGGAAGGCGTTACCGCTTTTGTAGAAAAGAGGAAACCGGAATTTAAAGGCAAATAAATATAGAATACTGAACTGAAGAATAACGAATATTGAAGTTTGAGCATGGCGACTTATAAATATGATTTAGAAGAACGTTTAATTCAGTTTGCAGTAAATGTTATCTTAATTTCAGGTAAGATTGACGGAGGTTTCGCATCTCAACATTTATCAAAACAACTCATTCGTTCAGCAACGGCATCAGCTTTAAATTATGGAGAAGCTCAAAGCGCAGAGTCTTCTAGAGATTTTCTTCATAAAATGAAATTGTGCTTAAAGGAATTAAGAGAATCATTGGTGAATTTGAAAATACAAAAAGGAGCTGCGTTAATTCAAGATATAGAAAAAGTTGAAGTGTTATTAAAAGAAAATAATGAGCTTATAGCCATTTTTGTTTCAAGCATTAGAACTTCAACCAATAAGAATAAATTATAAAAACATGAATCTAGTAGAGAATTTTAACTTCGATATTCAGTATTCAAAATTCAATAGTCGTTATTCATGAAAGTAGGAATTATAGGTAGTGGCACTATGGGAAGCGGCATCGCTCAAGTTGCGGCAACGTCGGGGTGTCTAGTCAAATTATATGATACCAATCAAGATGCATTGGATAAGGCAAAAAATGCTTTAGAAAACATCTTGTCAAGATTGGTTACAAAAGGGCGGATTGAGGAATCCGAGAAATCTCGAATTCAAAACAATATTTCCTACGTCGACACTCTTAAAGATTTATCAGATTCTGATGTAACTATTGAAGCGATTGTGGAAAATTTAGACATCAAGAAAAACGTCTTTTCAGAACTGGAAACGTTTGTGTCTGATGACTGTATTATCGCCTCCAATACCTCAAGTTTATCGATTGCTTCTATCGCGGCATCTTTAAAAAAACCAGAACGTTGTATTGGAATTCATTTCTTCAATCCCGCACCATTGATGCAATTGGTTGAGGTGATTCCAGCTATTCAAACTTCAAATGAAGTATTAGAGAAAGCAACTAAAATTATCTCCGATTGGAAAAAAACAGTGGCCGTTGCAAAGGACACTCCTGGCTTTATTGTGAATAGAGTCGCACGTCCATTTTATGGTGAGGCATTGAGAATCTATGAAGAAGGTATTGCAGATTTTACAACTATAGATAAGAGTCTAAAGTCATTAGGTGGTTTCCGAATGGGCCCTTTTGAATTAATGGATTTTATCGGGAATGACGTGAATTATACCGTCAGTGAAACTGTATTCACCGCTTTCTATTTTGATCCAAGATACAAACCAGCCTTCACCCAAAAACGTTTTGCAGAAGCTGGTTATTTAGGGAGAAAATCAGGAAGAGGCTATTATAAGTATGATGAAAAAGGAGCAATTGTAGAACCGACTCCCACTGTCACTCTGAGCGCAGTCGAAGAGTCAAAAGTAGCACAGCAAATTTTTGATCGTGTGTTGGTCATGCTGATCAATGAAGCCGCTGATGCCTTACATATGAATGTCGCTACCGCAGAAGATATTGACAATGCTATGACCAAAGGGGTGAATTATCCAAAAGGTTTATTGGCTTGGGCTAATGAAAAAGGCATCGATTGGTGTGTTTCTAAAATGGACGAATTGTACAATGAGTATCATGAAGACCGTTACCGTTGCAGCCCGTTGTTACGAAAAATGAAAGCCAAAGGGATGAGGTTTGAGGTATGAGAACATCGAGATATCATTTTAAGTTTGAAGATTTGACAATTTATTCAGCTGCAATGGATTTTGGCGAAGTTGTGAATAATCAATCAAAGAAATTCCCTAAAGAGGAACGTTTTGAATTAACATCTCAATTTAAACGCGCTGCCGACTCAATCGCACTGAATATTGCAGAAGGTGCGGGAGGTTCAGACAAACAATTTCATAATTATCTAGGTAACGCATGGCATAGTGCACATGAATGTGTTTCCTGCAGTTCAAAAGCGTTATTGAGAAATTATATTACGATAGAGGAAGATGAAGAAAATAGAAGATTAATAACGGAATTATCAAAAATGATCACAACGTTGCGGACCATAATTTATAAAAGAATCAAACATTAATTTTTGAAAACGAATGAAACCTATTGCCTCACACCTCATACCCTTTAAAATGTTAAACCAAGACCCCTACAGCACCTGGCTAGGCATCGAAATTTTAGAGTCTGAACTCGGCCGATGTAAGGTTGGGTTGACTATTCGCAAGGAAATGCTCAACAGTATGGGAAAAGCACATGGCGGCATCAGTTATGCTTTAGCAGACACTGCCTTTGGTTTTGCGGCCAATACGCATGGTAAATATGCGGTGTCTATTGAAACTAGCATCAATCATATTGAGGCTTTAAATGAAGGCGATTATATAACCGCGGAGTCGGTAATAGAGAAAGTGAAAAACAAATTAGGATTTAATATTATTGAAGTTAAGCGAGGTAATGAAGTAGTGGCGTTGTTTAAAGGTGTCGTATATAGGACAAATAAAGAATGGATAGAATAACCAATATTGTTTAAATTTATTAAAAATTTATATTCACACTAAACACAAAACAATATGAAATGGCAAGGTAGAAGAAAAAGCGGGAATTTGGAAGACCGTCGTGGGATGAGCGGTAAAGGTAAACTGGCTGCTGGCGGTGGATTAATCGCTGTGGTGGTGGTATTGCTTCAACTTTTTGGAGGTGATACAGGACAGACATTAGCCCCAATTTTAGAACAAGTCACACAGTCGCAATCCGTATCAGAAGGCGGGGAGCAACGGGAGTTGACTGAAAAGGAGAAAGAACTCGGAGCCTTTATGAATGCTGTCATAGTTGACACTGAAGATATTTGGAGTGAGATTTTTAGAGAGAATAATTTAGGAGCTTATAAAGAGCCAACTGTAGTGTTGTTTACGGATGCTGTGAGAAGTGGCTGTGGCACTGCGAGTGCAGCATCGGGGCCATTCTACTGTCCTGCCGATCAGAAAGTGTATATGGACTTATCCTTTTTTGATCAGTTGAGAACACGTTTTGGGGCTAAGGGTGGCGATTTTGCCATTGCGTATGTAACCGCCCATGAAATTGGTCATCACATTCAAACCATCCTGGGGACTTCCCAAAAAGTAAGACAATTACAACAACAAACCAATCAAGCGGGCGCTAATAAGTTGTCTGTAGCACAAGAACTTCAAGCAGATTTCTATGCTGGGGTTTGGGCGCATCATAACAGAGATTATTTGGAAGAAGGTGATATTGATGAAGCATTGAGTGCCGCAAACGCTGTTGGTGATGATGCTATTCAAAGAAGAACCCAAGGTAGCGTACAGCCAGATAGTTTTACGCACGGAACTTCTGAACAACGCAAGTATTGGTTTATGAAAGGCTATAAAACCGGCGATATCAAGCAAGGCGATACCTTTTCTGAAATCATGAATTAAAATAAAAAAACAATAATTCGAAATTGAAGTTTCAATTTTCAACTTCAATTTCGACTCCAATTTCATACATGGAAGCATACATTATAGACGGTATTAGAACACCAATTGGTAGTTATCAAGGCGCATTATCGACAATTAGAACAGATGATTTAGCGGCATTAGTGATAGAAGAACTTGTAAAACGTAACCCAGGTATCCCAAAAGAAGCTTATGAAGATGTCATTTTAGGTTGTGCGAATCAAGCTGGAGAGGATAACCGAAACGTAGCAAGAATGGCGTCTCTTTTGGCGGGTCTGCCTGTTACAGTGCCGGGCGAAACCGTAAACCGTTTATGCAGTTCAGGACTTTCTGCGATTATCCACGCCAACCGCGCGAT
The DNA here is from genome assembly GCF_004364975.1 of Gelidibacter sediminis. GTDB lineage: Bacteria > Bacteroidota > Bacteroidia > Flavobacteriales > Flavobacteriaceae > Gelidibacter > Gelidibacter sediminis. The sequence continues at coordinate 1,523,330 of NZ_SOBW01000007.1, forward strand.
CAAAGCGGGTGACGGCGATCTGTTTATTGCGGGAGGTGTTGAGCACATGACTCGCGGACCATACGTGGTGGCGAAACCGTCAAGTGCGTTTGGTACCGATGCTAAAATGTACGATTCTAGTTTTGGATGGCGATTTGTCAATCCGAAGATGCAAAAACTATATGGCACCGATGGTATGGGCCAAACTGCTGAAAATTTGGTGGAGCAGTACAATATCTCGCGAGAAGATCAGGATAAATTTGCTTATTGGAGTCAAATGAAAGCTGCGAAAGCACAAGAAAACGGTCGATTAGCAAAGGAAATTGTGACGGTCGACATTCCACAGCGTAAAAAAGATCCTATTCAGTTTTCAAAAGATGAATTTGTGAAGCCAAACACGTCGATGGAAGTATTAGGAAAATTACGTGGCGCATTCAAAGCTGAAGGCGGTAGTGTGACTGCGGGAAATTCTTCAGGTTTAAATGATGGTGCGGCTGCAACGATTATCGCTTCAGAAATTGCTGTAAAAAAATACAATCTAAATCCATTAGCACGCATTGTAAGTTCTGCGGTCGTTGGTGTAGAACCACGAATCATGGGCATCGGTCCTGTTGAAGCTTCTAATAAAGCCTTGGCAAAAGCCGGATTGACCATGGCGGATATGGATATTATTGAACTCAATGAGGCTTTTGCGGCACAAGCATTAGCCTGTACGCGAGCTTGGGAATTGAAAGATAATGATCCACGGTTGAACCCTAATGGTGGTTCCATTGCCATTGGCCACCCGCTTGGTGTGACGGGGACCCGATTAGCGTATTCAGCAGCTATAGAGTTACAAGAAACTGGAAAAAGATATGCGTTAATTACAATGTGTATTGGTGTTGGTCAAGGCTACGCAGCCATCATTGAAAACGCGAATTTGTAGTATTTGGACGCCCCGCAAGGGTCGGGCTTTCGGTAGTCGCTCTCTTCCGATGTAATCAGGAGAGGAGCTCCAACAATGCCTACATCCCTAACGCGGTCAGGCATGATAGAACGAGGTCGCTACATTAAAATAAGAGTACATAATTTAATAATAAGATATCCACTTTTGTGGGCATTACTATGAAAAAATTACAAAATTACGTCACAGGACAATGGATTGAAGGAAAGGGAGAAGGCGTTCCTATGTTTGACGCCATCACAGGAGAAGTCGTGGCGCTTTCTGATACGCAAGGATTAGATCTTGCTGAAATTTTGCATTACGGACGCACCAAAGGCGGCGAAGTATTGCGTAAAATGACTTTTCAGGAACGTGGCAATATGTTGAAAAGCCTTGCGCTCTATCTCACCAAAAGGAAAGAAGCATTTTATGAATTAAGTTATAGAACAGGAGCCACCAGAGTGGACAGCTGGATTGACATTGAAGGCGGATTCGGAAACTTATTTGCCAATGCGTCGTTAAGAAAATTATTTCCAAATCAGTCGTATCACGTAGAAGGAGAACCTATCGATTTATCTCGAGGTGGACGCTTTATGGCGCATCACATTATGGTGCCAAAACGCGGTGTTGCGATTCATATCAATGCGTTTAACTTCCCGGTTTGGGGAATGCTGGAGAAATGTGCTACCAATTGGATGGCAGGTGTGCCAGCAGTAGTAAAACCTGCCACAAACGGTTCCTTCTTAACGGAAGCCGTTGTTCGTGAAATCATCGCTTCTGGAATCTTACCAGAAGGCGCTTTACAGTTAATTACAGGCTCCGCAAGAGCAATTTTAGATACAGTCGAATCTCAAGATGTGGTGACCTTTACAGGTTCAGCGGCCACTGGAAGATTATTAAAATCCCATAAGCGCATCATCGAAGAATCGGTGCCTTTCAATATGGAAGCCGATTCCTTAAACTGTTCCGTTTTAGGTGAAGACGCACTTCCAGGAACACCTGAATTTGATTTGTTTATCAAAGAAGTCCGTAACGAAATGACCGTTAAATGTGGACAGAAATGTACCGCTATTCGTCGTGTTATCGTTCCTGAAAACCTTGTGGAAGATGTTCAAATTGCATTAGGAAAAGCTTTAGATAAAGTCACTATTGGAGATCCTAGATTGAAAGAAGTACGCATGGGCGCTTTAATCAGTAAAGATCAAGCCAATGAAGTAAGAGATCGCGTTCAGGAATTGGCTAAAACGGCAAGCATCGTTTACGGCGATTTAGATAAACTAGAAACCATAGGCGCTGATGCTAAAAAAGGCGCTTTCTTAAGTCCGATTTTACTTCGCGAAGATCATCCATTTCAAAATTTGGCAGTTCATGAAACGGAAGCATTTGGTCCGGTAAGTACCATTATGCCTTATAAAAATTTAGATGAAGCCATTACTTTGGCCCAAATGGGGAAAGGCTCTTTGGTGTCTTCGATCGCAACTTATGATGATAAAATCGCTAAAGATTATGTCATCAACGCGGCAAGTCACCACGGACGCATCTTGGTCATTAATCGTGAAATGGCCAAAGAAAGTACCGGCCACGGCTCGCCATTACCAAATTTGGTGCACGGTGGACCAGGTAGAGCAGGAGGCGGCGAAGAAATGGGCGGTGTGCGTGGTATCAAGCATTACTTGCAACGTACCGCTATCCAAGGTTCGCCAACAACGTTAACTGAAATTACTGGCATCTATCAAGCCAACGCAAAATATAAGGAAGCCGAACAGCACCCGTTCAAATACCATTGGGAAGACATTGAAGCAGGAATGTCTTTAAAAACCCATAAACGTACTCTCACGGATACGGATATTATCAATTTCGCCAATCTGACCTGGGACCATTTTTATGCCCATACGGATATTACCTCTCTTGACGGCAGTATTTTTGAAAAACGAACCGCTCACGGCTACTTTATCATTGCCGCCGCTGCAGGTTTGTTCGTCTATCCTAACAAAGGTCCAGTTGCTGCCAATTACGGATTGGAAGATTGTCGTTTCCTTCGTCCATTGTACCATAACGACACCATTTATGTGCGTCTCACCTGTAAGCAGAAAGTGGACAGAGATGTCGCTTCCACAGAACATCCAAGTGGGATTGTCAAATGGTTTGTTGAGGTGTTTGACAGTGCAGACGAATTGGTAGCCGTTGCCACAATTCTGACCATGGTTCAGAAAAAACAAGAGGTTTTTGTTGAAATGACGAATGAAACTATCCAAAATTATCTATCAAAGTTGACGCCAGATCTGAAGCCGAAATGGGGCATCATGACGCCACAACACATGGTGGAGCATCTGGAATACACCTATAAAATTGCCGCTGGAGAAATTCAAGATTTTGAAGTGGCGACGCCAGATAAAATTCTGGAGAAAGTTCACGCAAGTTTATATAACTACGAGAAATTTCCAAAGAATACCAATTTTCCAACACTCGAAAAAGGCAAGTTGGAAGCTTTAATTCACCCAGATTTAGAGACGGCAAAACAGAAATTTCTCGAACAGAGAGCAAAATATTTAGAGTTTTATAAAGAACATCCAGAAGCTAAATTGAAGAATTTAGTGTTTGGGGAATTGAATAGGTATGAGGCTTATTTGTTGGAACGAAAACATTTGAATCATCACTTTGAGCAGTTCAATCTTCTATAGAAGATTGAACTGCTCGAAGCACCCGAGAAATCGGGTGTCTCATATAATTAAGTGTAATTTATGTCTTGGAGCGTCTACATCATAACAAATAAACCGAATGGTGTATTGTATATAGGAGAAACCAAGCAATTAAAACGGAGAATATATCAACATATTAATAAGGCTCATCCTGGTACATTCTCTGCGAGGTATAACTTAGACAAACTTGTTTATGTTGAGCATCATAAAAGTGAAGGTGATGCGAAAAAGAGAGAATTGCAATTGAAAAAATGGAACAGAGCTTGGAAAATTGAATTAATAGAAAAGTCAAATCCGGAATGGAAGGATTTGTATCAAAATTTATAACTAACAATTAAAAGATTCCCATTGTCATGGGAACACATAAATGTGATGACACAACCCTACGTAAAACAAACCATAGAAAACGAAGTTGCCTACATTGAATTTTTTCACCCTGCCCACAATTCCCTGCCAGGAGATTTGTTGGCAGAATTAGCGGACACCATTACTGCCGCAGGCAAAAATGATGACATAAAAGTACTCGTCCTTAAAAGTGGTGGCGAACGCACCTTTTGCGCAGGCGCAAGTTTTAAGGAATTAATAAACATCAATGACGAAGCTACCGGGAAAGTATTCTTCTCAGGATTTGCTAACGTTATAAACGCGATGCGTAAATGCCCAAAATTCATTATCGGGCGTATTCAAGGCAAAACTGTAGGCGGCGGCGTCGGATTGGCATCAGCAACCGATTATTGCATGGCTAGTAAGTATGCAGCTATAAAATTAAGTGAGCTTAATATTGGCATCGGACCGTTTGTGGTTGGACCTGCTATTGAGCGTAAAATGGGCTTGAGCGCCATGTCGCAAATTGCTATTGACGCCAACACCTTTTATCCAGCCGATTGGGCAAAGGAAAAAGGTCTGTTTACCCAAGTTTACGAGTCCACCGCTGAGCTTGACGCTGCAGTAAAAGCAACGGCAGAGCACTTGTGTACTTACAATCCGGAGGCGATGGTAGAAATGAAAAAAGTATTCTGGAGTGGCACTGATGACTGGGATGATTTATTAGCGGAACGTGCAGCAATCAGCGGTCGTTTGGTCTTAAGCGAGTTCACCAAAGAAAAATTGAAAGGATTTAAATAAATAGCGGATTACGATGAGGACAATTCCATTTGTGTAATTCAAAAATCGACAACCCGCCCGTAAGGAAAAGGCACGTTCGGGCGGGTCAGCAATCAGCAATCACCATGATTTACAGTTTCAAAGGCTACACACCAGTCGTTCACGAAAGTAGTTTTGTGCACCCACTCGCGGCCGTAACGGGCAATGTCATCATCGGCAAGCACTGTTATATCGGACCGGGAGCGGCAATTCGTGGTGATTGGGGCCAAATTATCTTGGAAGACGGGGTCAACGTTCAGGAAAATTGTACGGTGCATATGTTCCCAGGAAAATCCATCACCCTTAAAGAAAGCGCTCATGTGGGCCACGGCGCCATCATTCACGGCGCTAATTTGGGCAGAAATTGCCTCATCGGAATGAATGCCGTCATTATGGACGACGCTGATATTGGTGATGAAAGTATCATTGGAGCCATGTCGTTTGTAAAAGCTGAAACCATTATTCCAAAGCGAAGTCTGGTGGTGGGAAATCCCGCAAAAGTGATCAAAGAAGTGAGTGACGAGATGATCGCATGGAAAACTAAAGGCACACAATTGTATCAGCAATTACCAACGGATTGTCACGAAAGTTTAAGAGCAGTGGAACCATTACTAGAAGTTCCGGAGCATATGCAAATGCAGGAAGATGTTTATAAAACGCTTCGTGATTTTATGAAGCAATAGTTGGGCGCCTGCCTGCCGACAGGCAGGTTACCCAAAAGCGTCAGGCTTTCCGCTATATCTTTTTTGTGAAAAACAAAAAAGGATGTCGCTGCAATCCTTAACGCAAGAGTTAACTAAAAAAGAAAATTAGATTATAAAATGTCAAAATTTGACTTAACAATGCCCAAAATGGGCGAAAGCATTACAGAAGGCACCATCATCAATTGGCTCATCAATGAAGGTGATTCCTTTGAAGAAGGTGACATCATTTTAGAAGTTGCGACGGATAAAGTAGATAATGAAGTCCCAGCCCCAAAATCGGGTACTTTGGTGAAAACCCTCTTTAAAGCGAAAGACGTCGTGCCCGTAGGAGAGGTGATTGCCGTTTTAGAAGTGACCACATCTGAAAGTAAAAAGGTTGTCACGTCGAGCGCAGTCGAGACGCTTCCGAAAAAGCAAAAGGTCTCCCAACAAAAACCACAGCCAAAATCAGGAGCAACTCCTTCAACTTCAACTTCAAGTTCAAGTTCAGTTTCACATTCATTTTCAACTTCAAACTCCAACACCTTTTTTTCGCCGTTAATCCAAAAAATAGCCAAAGAACAACACATCAGTTTTGAAGAATTGGCGCGAATTCCAGCCACAGGACATGAAGGCCGATTGCGCAAAAGCGATGTCTTTAATTACATAGAAGACGGCCGACCTTACAAATTCGCCCAACCCGTAACCCAAGATCCAACAGCGTACCGCATTCCCCAATTAAATTTCGATAAAGGCAAAGGGAAAATCATTGAGATGGACCGGATGCGTCAGATGATTGCGGATCATATGGTGTATTCGAAACATACCTCACCACACGTTACCGCCTATGTAGAAGCCGATATGACCAACATGGTCAATTGGAGAAATGCCAATAAAAAAGCTTTTGAAGAAAAATATGGCGAACGCTTAACATTTACGCCATTATTTGTGGAAGCCGTAGCGAAAGCGGTCAAGGATTTTCCAAACATCAATGCCTCTGTAGACGGCAATAACATCATTGTTAAAGAAGATATTAATATCGGGATGGCCACAGCATTGCCAAGTGGAAATTTAATTGTTCCCGTAGTTAAAAACGCGGATCAAAAAGATTTAAAAACATTAGCGCAAAACGTCAATGATATGGCTAATAAAGCCCGAGAAAATAAATTGGGTGGCGATGATATTAAAGGAAGCACTTTTACGATTTCCAACGTTGGAACTTTTGGAAGTGTGATGGGAACACCTATTATCAATCAGCCGGAAGTCGCCATTTTAGCTTTGGGAATCATCAAAAAACGCGCTGAAGTGATGGAAACAGAAAAAGGTGATGAAATTGCAATCCGAAGCATGATGTACCTTTCCTTATCTTTTGACCATCGTGTTGTGGATGGCTTTTTGGGAGGAAGTTTTGTACGTCGTGTAGCCGATTATTTTGAGCAATTTGATATCAATAGAGAACTATAATAGGACGTCATAAGACCTCACAGGTTTTTAAAACCTGTGAGGTTTACTACAATTTGCGATTGGTCTGGATAGTCTTTCCATAGGCAAGCCGGCTAAACGCCCAAAACATAACACATGTCAGTAAGTAAAGATATTTTAAAAAAAGCATTTTCAACCCTTTGTACCGCCAAGGCCATGGCCGAATTGTACGAGGCTAATTTTAAACAGGTTTCAAAATACGTGCATGCCACCTCTAGAGGCCATGAAGCCATTCAGATTGCTCTGGGCATGCAGTTAGTACCACAAGATTATGCGTTTCCGTACTACCGAGATGATGCGATGTTATTGTCTTTCGGATTACAACCGTACGATTTAATGTTGCAATTACTTGCAAAAAAAGACGATCCGTTTTCTGGAGGACGCACCTATTACGCGCATCCAAGTTTAAAGGATTTCGACAAACCGAAAATTCCACATCAATCTTCAGCAACGGGGATGCAAGCCATTCCTGCAACGGGTGTTGCAATGGGAATGCAATATAAAGAGCTGCAAAAGATAGAAGACCAAGCGGCTAAACAATCGCCATTTGCAGAGACCAGAGACCTCAAACCGATTACCATGTGTAGTCTTGGGGATGCGTCCGTAACTGAAGGCGAGGTGGCCGAAGCATTCCAGATGGCCGTTTTGAAAAAGTTGCCAATCCTGTATTTGGTACAAGATAACGGTTGGGATATTTCAGCCAATGCTGCGGAAACGAGAGCCCAAAATGCCTTTGAATATGCCAAAGGTTTTAATGGTTTAGAAGCCATAACAATTGACGGTGCCAACTTTGAAGAAAGTTATGAAGCACTCGAAAAAGTCATCAAAACTATTCGTGAAGAACGCCGACCATTTTTAGTCCATGCCAAAGTCCCTTTATTAAACCATCACACGTCTGGCGTGCGTATGGAATGGTATCGTGATGATTTGGAAGAGGCAAAATCGCGTGATCCTTACCCGGTAATTAAACAACAGTTAGTAGATGCCGGAATTGCGGCAGACGACATTTTAGATATTGAACATAAAGCGAAAACCAAGGTTCAGGAGGATTTTGAGAAAGCGTTAACCGCTGAAGATCCAAAACCTGAAGATTTATTTACCAACGATTTTGCCCCGACCCCAATCACAGAAGAAGTAGGGGAGCGTTCTCCAAAAGGCTCGGAAAAAGTGGTGATGGTCGATTGTGGTTTGTTTGCCGTAGAAGAATTAATGCGAAAGCACAAAGAGTGTTTGCTTTACGGACAGGATGTTGGAGGTAGATTAGGTGGTGTGTTTCGAGAAGCGGCCACTTTAGCACAAAAATTTGGCGACGATCGTGTTTTTAATACGCCAATTCAAGAAGCATTTATTGTAGGGTCAACCGTCGGGATGAGTGCTGTGGGATTAAAACCCATCGTTGAGGTGCAATTTGCCGATTACATTTGGCCTGGATTGAATCAATTATTTACGGAAGTCAGCAGAAGTTGTTATTTATCTAACGGGAAATGGCCAGTCAGCATGATTCTTCGCGTGCCCATTGGCGCTTATGGTAGCGGAGGACCTTATCATTCGTCATCCGTAGAAAGCATCGTCACGAATATTAGAGGTATCAAGATTGCCTTTCCAAGTAATGGTGCGGATTTAAAAGGGTTGATGAAAGCGGCCTATTACGATCCGAACCCGGTGGTTATTTTAGAGCACAAAGGATTGTATTGGAGTAAAGTTCCAGGAACAAAAGGCGCAACATCCGTAGAGCCAGCTGAAAATTATGTATTGCCATTTGGGAAAGCCTGGGTGCTTCAGGAAATTTGGAAACAGGAAGACCTTGAAACCTTAACCATTGTAACTTACGGAATGGGCGTGCATTGGGCTATGAATGCTTCGGAAGCCTTAGGCTTGAAAGATCAAATTGAAGTGATTGATTTGCGAACATTATTTCCTTTGGATGAAGACACGGTGATGAAATCGGTCAAGAAAACAGGAAAATGTCTTGTGGTAACTGAAGAACCCTCAAATAATAGTTTTGCAAGAGCGTTGGCAGGGAAAATTCAAGAGGACTGTTTTAGGTATCTGGATGCACCAGTTATGACCATCGGAAGTGAGAATATGCCGGCGATTCCGTTGAATTCTACTTTAGAAGAGACAATGATTCCATCAACCGAGAAAATCAAGGTTAAAATAAATGAGCTACTAAATTATTGATTACAGGCACCTTTATTATCTGTAATAGATTACTTTGCGTCTTATACTAAAACCAATATTATGAAAAAAGTAATTTTTATGTCAGTGATGGCACTATTTTTATCAGTGTCATTAACCTCTTGTAGAGACACAGAAGAGAAAGACGTTCGTACAGAAAATGAGCGTATCATTGATGACATGAAGGCTGATGGCGCCGAGATAAAAGTGAAGGAAGATGATGGCGACACTAAAATAAAAATGGAAACTGACGACAGAAAAGTCAAAATTAAAGAAGATGATGGCGATGTAAAAGTTAAAGTCAAAACTGATAATGACGATAATTAATTTGTGAGATTTTCAATAACAAAAAAGCGACTCCTAGAAGTCGCTTTTTTTATAGTTTATATTCTGATAGTGGTTTAGTAAATTTCTCCGGGTCTGCCGCTAAATGGTATCTCGGATCATCAATATCTTCAATAATTACCTCTTTGAACTTCGGACTTGCCTTATGGAGCAACACTTTGCTGTCTTCACTTAAATGTTTTAAACGGATGGTTTTTCCTTCCGCTTCGTATTTATTCACCAAATTAAATATGGCTTCAATAGCAGAATGGTCACTGACGCGCGATTCCACAAAATCTATTTCTACATTCTGAGGATCAGTTTTTACATCAAATTTGGTATTGAAATTCTGAACGGATCCAAAAAATAAGGGGCCCCATATTTCGTAGATTTTTGTCCCATCTTCTTTGACCCGTTTACGCGCTCTAATCATGGTGGCACTTTTCCATGCAAATACTAGGGCTGATAGTATCACACCAATAAATACGGCAATAGCAAGATCTAAAATCACAGTTACTGCAGATACCACCACCAATACAACAGCATCAGCTACGGGAATTTTTCGCATAATTCTGAAACTCGACCAAGCAAATGTTTCAATCACCATCATGAACATGACACCTACTAACGCAGCAATAGGAACTTGTTCAATGTATTGTGCTGTAAATAATATAAAGGTCAATAAAGTTAACGCCATCGCGATTCCTGATAATCGTCCTCTTCCGCCAGCGTTAATGTTAATTACCGTTTGACCAATCATACCACAGCCACCGGTGCCACCAAATAATCCGCTCACCATATTTCCAGCGCCCTGCGCCACACATTCCCTATTGCCATCACCTCTGGTTTCTGTAAGTTCATCCACAAGATTCATAGTCATTAAAGATTCTATAAGTCCTACAGATGCAGCTAAAAAGGCATAGGGAAGGATAAACATCAGGGTGTCGAGATTAATAGGTAAATTGCTCCACAGTTCTGTATTTGGTGTCGGGAATTCACCTTTTAAACCATCGCCGCCGCCTTCAATAATATAGGAGCCAACTGTGCTTACATCCAATCCGCCGAACACGACTACGCCAGTTGTTATTAAAATTGCCGCTAACGCTGCAGGGATTTTTGTGGTAAGTTTAGGCAGTAACCAAATAATGGCCATGGTAAGTCCAACTAACCCTAGCATTACGTATAATTCAGTGCCTTGCATGGGGATGTTGATATATTTCTTTAAACCATCTGCACCAATTTCAAGTTCTTTATGTGAGAACATGCGCACTTGCGCTAAGAAAATTACAATTGCCAACCCGTTGACAAACCCCATCATTACCGAATGCGGAATCAAACGCACAAAACGCCCCAGCTTTAAAACACCAGCGCCTATCTGAATAATTCCCATTAATATGACGGCTGCTAACAAATAGAAGTAGCCCATATTGTCAATAGGCGTGTCAAATAGCATTCCTTTGGCATGGCCTTCTGAAATAAGGTTTACAAAAATAACGGCTACGGCACCTGCTGCGCCAGAAATTAATCCTGGACGACCACCAAAAAGTGCGGTGATTAAACCTACAATAAAAGCACCGGATAAAGCCACTAAAGGATCTATTTGCGCAACAAAGGCAAAGGCAACTACCTCAGGAATCATTGCTAGGGAAACTGTAATTCCTGCAAGGATATCATTTTTTGGGTTTTGAGTGAAGTTTTGTTTAGTGGTTTTACTGAAAATCATAAATTTTGCGATTGAAAAGGTGCAAATATAAGGTTTTTGAATCGAAGCGAAGTTTTGACAATCCCCTTAAAATAAAAAAAGCATTAGTTCTAAAAACCAATGCTTCAAATTTATGTGTCGCTAATGTTTCTTTATTTGACCTTTCCTGGAGGGTATCTCTCCATGATTTTTGCTACAAATTCTTTAATGCGTTCTTCTTTTTTCTCCATTTGTTGGGAGATATAACCAACTCCCATTCCTTGCCATACCAATTCTTTTTTATTGGCATCTATCAAATCTACATATAATGTGCCTTCAGTTGATGTAGACACTGAATTATATCCTGAATTCCAATAATATGGACTCCAGCCCCAACCATACCCGTAAGGTCCATAGCCATAGTTACTATTATAGACATTTACCTTTTCACGAGATTTGGTAAAAATACTAACTAACAAGTCTGGATTTTCAGATTTTGTATAGCCTTTTGCCAATAATTCGGCTTCGATAGCTCTTAAAATACGACGTTTATCAAGATCACTAATTTCTGCTTTATCAATGCCGGTCTTGTAAAAAGCGAAAGTTTTAAATTGACTAAAGTCGGCGTTCTTATCATAGTCTGAAGCTACTCTTACAGAGCTGCACGATGCTATTAAAACAAACAGCATCAATACGGGAACTAGTTTAATTATTTTATTCATGGCATTCTTTATTTAGGTTCATATTGAGTTCAATAAATCAGCGTCTACTAAATTTGGAAGGGTCACTTTTAAATTAGGTTCAGCCTCCATGGCACGCTTAATTGCGAAAATGGCTTCCTCATTTCTTGCCCAACTTCGTCTCGAAATCCCGTTGTTGACATCCCAGAAGAGCATTGATTTTAAGCGTCTTTCCGCATCTTTAGATCCATCAAGAATCATACCAAATCCGCCATTAACAACTTCGCCCCATCCAACGCCACCTCCGTTGTGTATACTCACCCAAGTAGCCCCTCTAAAGCTATCGCCAATGACGTTTTGAATGGCCATATCTGCAGTAAAACGGGAGCCATCGTAAATATTAGAGGTTTCTCTGTATGGTGAATCGGTACCGGATACATCATGATGATCGCGTCCTAAAACAACAGCGCCAATCTCACCATTAGCAATCGCATCATTAAAAGCTTTTGCAATTTTAGTACGTCCTTCAGCATCGGCATATAAGATTCTGGCGTGAGAACCTACCACCAACTTGTTTTCCTGTGCACCTTTAATCCATTGAATATTATCCGTCATTTGTTGCTGAATTTCTTCAGGCGAATGCTTTTTTATTTCCTCTAAAACATCACAAGCAATTTGATCGGTTTTTGCTAGATCTTCAGGTTTCCCGGAAGTACACACCCATCTGAAAGGTCCGAAACCATAATCAAAACACATCGGTCCCATTATATCCTGTACATAACTTGGGTATTTAAATTCTCTACCTAAAGTTGGGTTATCTGACATTACATCTGCACCTGCACGGGAAGCTTCAAGTAAAAAGGCATTTCCATAATCGAAAAAATATGTGCCTTTAGCTGTGTGCTTATTAATTGCGTCTGCATGACGACGCAAGGTTTCCTGGACTTTTTCTTTAAATAAAAAGGGGTTGTTGGCCATCAATTCATTTGCATCCTCAAAAGAGATGTCTACAGGATAATAGCCTCCAGCCCATGGATTATGCAGCGAGGTTTGATCACTTCCTAAATCAATGTGGATATTAGCTTGGTCAAACTTTTCCCAAACATCTACAACATTTCCTAAATAGGCGATGGAAACCGTTTCTTTATCGGCTTTCGCTTTTTTAACACGTGCAACCAACGCATCTAAATCGGTGATTTTTTCATCGATCCAACCTTGATCTAAACGAACTTGGGTGATTTTCGGATTCACTTCAGCACAAACCGTAATACAACCAGCAATGGTCCCTGCTTTAGGTTGTGCGCCAGACATACCTCCTAAACCCGAGGTCACAAATAAATTCCCCTTTGGAGATTTTTTTATTTTTCTAAATCCGTTTAAAACGGTAATTGTCGTGCCGTGAACAATGCCTTGTGGGCCAATGTACATATAGCTTCCCGCTGTCATTTGTCCGTATTGCGTAACGCCCAAAGCATTGAATTTCTCCCAATCGTCCGGTTTGGAATAATTAGGAATCATCATCCCATTGGTCACCACAACTCTTGGCGCGTCCTTATGACTTGGAAATAAGCCCATAGGATGTCCAGAATACATGGTTAAAGTCTGCTCATCTGTCATTTCAGCCAAATATTTCATGGTCAATCGGTATTGTGCCCAATTTGAAAAGACAGCACCATTGCCACCATAGGTAATCAATTCATGTGGATGTTGTGCCACAGCATAGTCGAGATTGTTTTGAATCATCAACATAATGGCAGCCGCCTGCTTTGATTTTGCCGGATATTCATCAAGCGGTCTGGCGTACATTTTGTAATCAGGTCGCAAACGGTACATGTAAATTCGGCCGTAGGTCTCTAATTCATGCTTGAATTCAGGTAGGAGTTCTGTATGGTGTTTTGGTTCAAAATAACGCAAGGCATTTTGTAAGGCCAGCTTTTTCTCTTCATCAGATAAAATATCTTTACGCTTTGGCGCATGATTTATGGTCTCATCATAAGGTTTTGTCGGTGGTAAAACATTTGGGATACCTTCTAAAATTTGATCTTTAAAAGAAATGGTAGTTACTTGCATTAGTTTGTCTTTAATTTTTTCTTATCAAACCCGTATGGGCAATGTCTGCAGCCACTTTCACAACAATAACCCCGTTTCAGATGGTATTGTTCTGTAAAACAGCGATAACCTTCAGGGGTTAGGTAATAATCACCTTCTTCAACAGGGATAATTTTCTTCATATTACAAATATAGTGTAAATTGGAAAGATTTTTGAAGGCCTAAACGTATGATTCTAGTTTCAAAATTTATGGTTCCTAAAGGATTTACTGGCATGACGTTATTTCCTTTTGTGTTCGTAAAATATGCCCAGCTTAAGCTTGACAGCGTATTTGTGAACCATGAACGCATCCATCTCAGACAGCAAGTGGAACTTTTGATTATACCTTTCTTTATATGGTACGGATTGGAGTTTTTAGTCCGTTATGCCCATTATAGAAATTGGTATTTGGCCTATCGTAACATTTCATTTGAGCGCGAAGCATATCAAAATGAAGCGCACTTGCATTTTCTTAAAAAACGTCCTTTTTGGAACTTTTTGAAATATCTTTGTAAACCATGAGATTTAACTTAGAACTTTCCGAGAATCAAATCCTAAATTTAGATAAAAATAGCCAACAGTTAATAGCTATTAAAAGAGATGACCGGATCCATCCTCAAATTTCTGGAAATAAATACCGCAAGTTAAAGTACAATCTGGAGCAGGCAAAAGCTGAAGGGAAACGGACTATATTGACTTTTGGAGGTGCATTTTCAAATCATATTTCGGCAGTAGCAGCGGTAGGAAAGGAGTATGGGTTTGATACCATAGGCGTTATCCGTGGGGAGGAACTTGTAGATAAGATTGCTACCAATCCGACACTTCAATTTTCTCGCAGTTGTGGGATGCGGTTTAAATTTGTAACACGTCAAATCTTTCGCGTTAAAACGACTGAGGGTTTCATTCGAAATTTAAAGAGAGAATTTGGAGAGTTTTATTTGATACCTGAAGGAGGCACCAATGAATTGGCAATAAAAGGCTGTGAAGAAATTTTATCTGAAGATGATTTTAATTATGACTACATCTGCTGTTCTGTAGGAACTGGAGGTACTATTTCTGGTATTATCAACAGCTCAAAACCTCATCAGGAGGTTCTAGGGTTTCCAGCGTTAAAAGGTGATTTTTTAAGAGAAGAAATTAGTAAATTTGCCCAAAATTTGAATTGGGAACTCATCACCGATTACCATTTTGGAGGATATGCTAAAATAAATGCTGAATTAATTAGTTTTATTAATCAATTCAAGGCCGATTTCGGTATTCCTTTAGATCCGGTGTATACTGGAAAATTGGTGTTTGGAGTGATGGATATGTTGCACCACGGATATTTTAAAAAGGATGCAAAGATTTTGGTAATCCATACTGGAGGCCTGCAAGGAATTTCGGGGATGAATACGGTGTTGAAAAAAAGGCAAATGCCCTTAATTAGTTAATGAGAATATGAAGTTTAGTATAAGGATAATAATATTGATGTTGGCATTGGTGTTTACAAGCTGTGGTGGTAAAAAGCGGATTGTGACTAAAAAGAAACATTCAAAGACCAGAACGGAGCGTGTTATTGTAGGTAATGAACGGTCAACTACGTCGAATGGCACTGTGAACAATGAAGATCATGTACCAAGTGTTACTGCTCCTAGGCCATCAGGCAATATGAATGTCAGCGAAATCTATATTGCGACCTTTAGTGAAATTGCTAAACATAATATGCGCCAACACAAGATTCCTGCGAGTATCACCTTAGCCCAAGGCATACTCGAATCAGGTTCGGGTAGAGGCCGTTTAGCCGTAGAAGGCAATAATCATTTTGGGATTAAATGTCATGGTTGGACAGGGGATAAAATTTACCATGATGATGATGCTTCCCAGGAATGCTTTAGAAAATATAGACACCCGGAACAATCCTTTCAAGACCACTCTGAGTTTTTGACCTCTCGTGGCCGATATGGAGACTTGTTCAAATTAGATTTAGATGATTATGAAGGTTGGGCAAAAGGTTTAAGAGCAGCAGGTTATGCTACTGATAGAAAATATCCTGAAAAATTGATCAGTCTTATTGAACGTTTTCAGTTGTACATATTTGATGAAGAAGTTTTAGGTAAGAGAAAAGCGAGAACCAAAACATCAGAAATTACGAATAATGTGACGCACAAGGTAATGCCGGGAGATACGCTATATTCGCTTTCAAAGCGGTATAATCTTTCAGTTAAGGAATTACAGAAACTCAACGGAATGACCCACAACAATCTTCAAGTTGGGCAAATTCTAATTGTAAAATAAAATTAATTCAATGTTATATCAACGCAGTAGTAGTTTATTTAAGGAAGCAGAAAAAGTCATTCCAGGTGGTGTAAATTCGCCCGTAAGAGCATTTGGAGCCGTTGGTGGTACGCCAATTTTCGCGAAATCAGCCAAAGGTGCCTATGTGCATGATGAAGATGGTAATCGATACATCGATTATATAAACTCATGGGGTCCAATGATCCTAGGTCACGCTTTTGAACCTGTAGTCAACGCAGTTATCGAAAAAGCGAAACAAGGCACCTCTTTTGGAATGCCAACTGCTATAGAAACAGAAATCGCCCAATTGGCAACGTCTATGGTTCCTAATATTGACAAAATACGTTTTGTCAATTCAGGAACTGAGGCTTGTATGAGTGCGGTCAGATTAGCGCGCGGTTATACTAAAAAAGATAAAATCATCAAGTTTGCCGGGTGCTACCATGGGCATAGTGATTCGTTTTTAATTGCTGCAGGTTCTGGTGCCGTAACTTTTGGAACGCCTAATAGTCCAGGGGTTACTCAAGGTACTGCAAAAGATACGCTCTTGGCAACCTATAATGATATTGATAACGTCAAACAATTGCTGCTAGCGAATAAAGGTGAAATAGCCTGTATCATAATTGAGCCAGTTGCCGGTAATATGGGATGTATTCCTCCAAAAAACGACTTTTTAAAGAAATTGAGAGCCGTGTGTGATGAACACAATGTGCTGTTGATTTTTGACGAGGTGATGACCGGTTTTAGATTAGCTCCAGGTGGTGCCCAAGAGTTGTTTAATGTGGATGCTGATATTGTATGCTTTGGAAAAGTTATTGGCGGCGGATTGCCTGTAGGTGCATTTGCTGCTCGTAATAAAATTATGGATTATTTAGCCCCAAATGGTCCAGTATACCAAGCGGGAACATTAAGTGGGAATCCATTAGCTATGGCGGCAGGATTGGCCATGTTGCAACATTTAGATAAAGACCGTACTGTATTTACACGTTTGGCTGAAAAAACCGAATATTTGCACAAAGGGATTGCGAAAGCACTTGAGGCTAACAATATAGAGCACACCATTAATAGAACGGGTTCTATGATTTCCATCCATTTTGAATCTCACGAAGTGGTAGATTTTGCAACGGCAGCAAAAGCAAATAATGAACGCTTTAAGCGCTTTTTCCACGGGATGCTTAAAGAAGGTGTTTACATTGCGCCAAGTGCTTTTGAAACTTGGTTTATTAGTGATGCATTATCTTACGAAGATCTCGATGCCACTATTAAAGCAGTCGAAACCGTTTGTAAAGATTTATAATATCAAAAAGGGATTTAAAATAATTTTAAATCCCTTTTTTAATAATTCTAACCAACTTAAAATTACTGTTTTCTCTTGTTGTGTCCTTTCATATGAGATCTATTGCGAGTTCGCTTTTGACTCATTTTCTCCCATTTTTCGTACTGCTCTGCAGATAAAACCGTTTTCATTTTCTTCTTCATCGCAATCTGACGGTCCAAACGCTCATTTTTCATTTTCAAGAGCTCTTCTTTAGACATAGACTGTTCTGCTTTATCCTTAGACATGGCAGCTTTTTTATTCGCTCTGAATTTCGCTTCTTCTAAAAAAATAGCTGAAACTTCTTTTTGTTGTTTATCATTCAAATCAAGTTTTAAAGTCATTTGTTTGGCTTTAAGCTGAGCTGATTCTTCAGGAGAGTACTGCATTTTAGATTCGGCATGTTCTTTTCTCATTTCTTTTTTTTGCTCTTGAGCGGAAACTTGTAACGTCGCAAAAGCCACTAATATCATAACTAATTTTTTCATAATGTTTTCTATTAAGATTATACTGTTTGGACTGATATTTCCCGGAAAGGTTTAACCAGATGCTGGGTTAGAGTTTGGTTAAACGTGTTTTGGAGGCCAGTTATGAGGTTTTATTCATTGTGACCTTGTCTTTGTTTATTAAGCCTTGTAATGGGCTTTAAAAGAATTAATAGTTACATTTAACAGGTAAACAAGAATACATGAAATCAAAATTTATTGATGAATTGCCAGTATTGGTCAAGAATCAGGTTATTTCAGAAGAAACTGCTTCCAGAATTAGAGCCTACTACAATTCACAAGAGTCAGATTCGCCAAATAAGTTATTTACCGTTTTTGGGGTTTTGGGGTCGTTATTGGTCGGCCTGGGGATTATCTTAATATTGGCTCATAACTGGGATGATTTTTCACAAACTCTGAAAACTGTTCTCGCATTTTTGCCTTTAGTTATTGGACAGATATTGGCAGGCTATACTATTTTGAAAAGGAAAGGTACCACTTGGAACGAAGCTACGGGTACATTCCTCTTTTTTGCCGTAGGTTCAAGTATAGCGCTGGTGAGTCAGATTTATAATATTCCTGGAGATTTAAGCGTGTATGTCCTAACATGGATCGTGCTCTGTATGCCATTAATTTATTTGCTAAAATCAAATGCGGTGGTTATGCTCCATATTGTTTTTTCAACGTTTTATGCGTGTAGTATGGGTTATGGATTCAATCCGCCAACTGAAGCGCCATGGTGGTTTATTGTGCTGTTGGCATTTGTGATGCCACATTATATAATGATGTTAAATGATAGACCGGAATCTCATATGGTTTCCATTTTTAATTGGTTGCTGCCCTTGAGTGTGGTCATCACTTTGGGTGCTTTTTTAGAACGTCATGGCGAATTGGGATACTTGATGTATGTCATTCTATTTGGCCTTTTTTATAATATTGGGAAACTTCCCATTTTTGACGCCCAAAAATTAAGACGGAATGGGTATTTGGTGTTAGGCTCTGTCGGTACTGTGGTGATGCTCTTAATAATGAGTTTTAATGGCGTTTGGGATTTTGAATGGACTTCAGAATTGTTTTCGTCGCGTGCATTTTTCATGACGCTGATTCTATTCGGCATGTCGTTGGCAGTGCTGATGTATCTTAATTCGCGTCAATTGCTACAATGGATAAACCCTTTTCACTATGTATTTATCCTATTTACACTCTTATTTTTTAGCGGAATGAGTTTTGGATTGGCAGCAACCATTTTTGTAAATATTTTAGTGCTAATGCTCGGATTAATCACTATAAAAACAGGTGCGGACAAATTCCATTTTGGAATCCTTAATTACGGATTGCTGATCATTACGGCCTTGATTGTGTGTCGCTTTTTTGATACTGATATGAGTTATGTCATCAGAGGGCTTCTTTTTGTAAGTGTCGGAATCGGATTTTTTCTAACGAATTATGTGATGCTGAAACGGAAAAAATCTGCTGTAAAAACTAATGCTTAAAACGATGAAAACGATACCTGTATTTTTAATATTTGTTGCGGTGGTTTTGGCCCAACTATTTGTCCCTGCCAAAATGATTTTCGATCAAGAAAAAGTCATCAGCAAAGGAACTGCTTATAAGTTTAAAACAGCACCTGTAGATCCGTCCGATCCTTTTAAGGGAAAATATATATATTTGAATTATGAACTTAATTCGGCAGCTTCCACTGATTCTACATGGGTTTATGGCGCTCCAATTTACCTTTCTTTGGCAACTGATTCTTTAGGATTTGCGAAGTTGCATCGTATTTCAAAAGACACGCCCAATCATCAAAATTACGTTAAGGCAAAAGTGAATTGGTATAGTGCCCATGAGAAAACGGTAACTTTTTCATTGCCTTTTGATGAGTTTTACATGAATGAAACCAAAGCTTATGATGCGGAAATAGCGCATGTTAAAGCACAGCGGGATTCAGTGGCCAATAATACCTATGCTTTAGTGTATGTTTTAAATGGAAGGGGTGTGCTTGAGAATGTGTTTATCAATAACATTCCCATTGCTGAATATGTTGAAAAGGAGTAAGTCTTCAAATTAAAGAACAGCTCAGAATAGATGAAAATAAAAAATGCTTCAAGAATTTCTTGAAGCATTTTTATATACATAAGATTTAAATACTATTTGCGCAATGGATTTAAAATCGCATCAATACGCTCTAAAGCATCTCTTAAATGGATTTTACTCATCGTATCTCCGGTTCTTGATAAACCAGATCTGATAGCGCTTTCCAACGTTTTCAGTTCTGCTCTTGCAATCGCTCTGATGTCCGATTGATTTACATCAACATTAGTTCTAGAAACAAAACGTCTAAATTGAGAAGGAACTGGCGTTTGGTCTTTAGTCATCAAATAGTTCATACGGTCAATATATCCTCTTTGAAGATTTCTTCTGTATGCATCTATAGCTTTTCCGCTGCTTAATTCGCTAAAAATACCTTTACGTAAATCTTGCATCATGGTTAATAAACCATAAGCATCTCTACCGTTAGTAGTTTCATTTTCAATCATACGTTGCATTCTTCCAAAATCGAGAATGTTATCAAGCGTGTTGATTTGCATGCCTCTGATGCGCTCTAAAGTACCGTCAAATTCAATTTTGTTGAAAATTTCAGTATCTATTAACCACTCAGGAGTATCGAACAATTCTTTTTGAAGGAATTGTAAAGCCTCTTTTTGTTTTTCTTTTACAACTGGCGTGTACACTGCACCTTCTTGATCGTAAGTTTTATAAACTTCATAAACACCACCAATATTTGCAGTTACATGACCCATATAACGGTTGTATTGGCCTAAGACTTGCTCGTACATAGTGCCTAAATCGCTATAATCTTTACCGTCTTCGGCGGTCCATTTGATAAGGTTTGGAATAATGCGTTTTAAGTTAGCAATTCCGTAAGAACTTGCTTTCATAGCATCATCACCTAAATCTTCAGTCTGTGCGCTTGGGTCTATGACACCACCACTTTGTTGTCTTCCAAATCGGTACATAGGATCTCCAGCATGCTTCAGAATCCAGCTGTCTAAAGTTTTCTTTTCGTCTTCTGGAGTTTCAGCATCTAAAATAGGACGGTAGCCCCATTCGATGGCGTACTTGTCATAAATACCAATATTTGGCATTAATGCAACACCTTCATCACCTGGTTGAGCGATGTAATTAAAACGTGCATAATCCATAATAGATGGTGCAGTTCCGTATTTTTTAGTGAATTCAGGATCCCGTAAATCGTCCACTTTATAAGCTGAACTACTTGCCATGTTATGAGGTAAGCCTAACGTATGGCCAACTTCGTGAGAAGACACAAAACGGATTAAACGTCCCATGATGTCATCTTTAAATTTCACAGTTTGTGCGTCCGGATTGATTGCTGCTGTTTGCACAAAGAACCAGTTGCGTAACAAGGTCATTACGTTATGGTACCAGTTGATGTCGCTTTCTAAAATCTCACCACTTCTAGGGTCACTTACATGAGGCCCGTTGGCATTAGGGATTGGCGAAGCCAGGTAACGTACTACAGAATAACGAGCATCTTCAGGGCTCCAGTCTGGATCTTCCTCTACCGTTGGAGGATCTTTTGCTATGATGGCATTTTTAAACCCTGCAGCTTCAAAAGCAACTTGCCAATCTTCGATTCCCTCTTTAATGTGTTTACGCCATTGTTGCGGGGTAGCTCTGTCTATATAGTAAACAATTTGTTTTTTAGGCTCTACCAATTCGCCACGTTTAAATTTCTCAATGTCTTCATCTTTCACTTCCAGACGCCATCTGTCCAAATACGTCACTCTTTTGCTTTCATGAGCATCTAAACCATAATCAATTTGTGCACTTGTAAACCAACCAACACGTTGGTCAAACATTCTGCGTTTCATTGGCACTTCTGGAAGGAGTACCATTGAGTTATTCAATTCTATAGAAATAGCACCACTGGCAGCATTTGATGGAGGTTCACTGGCGTTGTAGGTTTTTACATGGCGAGATTCAATATTTAAAGGATAGCTTCTTACACTTTCAATGTATGATAAATCGCTATCCAAACGGGTTACTTTATATTGTTTTCTTGGACGATCTGGTAAACCAAATGGTTTTACATCCTTACTGAATAAGTCCGTCACATTAATAACTGTAGACAAAGAATCCTTGCCGAAAGCTTTAATAGGGAAGCTGAAAATAACCGGCTCAAAGTTAGAATTCACAACCGCTTCATGTACTGGTAGTGTGTCATTGGCAACGACGCTGTGAGACACCATACGAAGTAGAACTCGTTTGTCCTTTTTTTGCCAACGCAGCACTTGCTCATCTTGTTTGCCACCACCAAAGCCTAATCCACTAGCTGTTTTGGCAATACGCGTTACCATTAACATTTCACGCTCAAATAATGAATCTGGAATTTCGTAAAAGTAGTCTTCATCTACCTTGTGGATGGTAAATAATCCGGGATCGCTTTTGGCATCTTTAGTAATGACTTTGTTGTAAGGTTGGATGTCATTTTTTCCTGGTTTTTTTGCTGCACTTGAGTCAGCTGTAGTTGTTGGTGATGATTTCGACGCTTTTTTGGTAGTTGCACAGGAGGAAACTAAAAAAAAAGAAGCTAAAACCATCACGCTTAAGGTAATTCTTTTCACGATGTTAGGAGTTTTAATTTTTTACGAAGGGAAAATACACATAACCTATGGTAGATAGTCCATTGAGGAATATTTTAGTATTTTTTTAACTATTTTATAAATCAATATTCTAAAATTAAGTTGCTTAAGGAACTATTCTTTATAATAGCCAATAAGCATAGCATGGTCAGATTCAGGATAATTAAATTTTTGAAGTAGGATAGGAGTCATCGGTTTTCTCGCGAAAATTTGATCAAGCTCCAGCAACGGGATTTCGAAGGGCCAAGTGGCGGTAAAACCTTGTCCGTAGTTAGAAAAACTTGTATAGTTTTTTTCAAAAGCTTTAAAATGGACACTTTCTCGAGGTGCATTAAAATCGCCAACAATGATGTCAGTGTTTCTTTGAGAAGCTAACTTTAAAACGGTGCCGATTGCTTTTTTCTTATCCATTGTTGGACTTTGGAAAATATCCGTAACGGCAAATGAAATAGCACCACTAGGCAATTGTGCTTCTATGAAATTAACATGATAGCTGGCGTTTTCCATTAGGTAATTGACTTTGGTTATGCTTCCTTTGACGCCCACCATCATAAACCCACCTAAAATTCGAAATTCATAAGATGGGAAGGTAGTGGATAAAAGTTCTAAGTCATTTTCCGAAGCGTATTGCGTTTCCACCAAACCAATCACATCGGGTTTTATGATTGAGATGCGTTCTACAATCACATTAACAGGAAGTTCATATCCATCTGCAGCATTCCAAAACAACACTGTTGTGGCATCTTCAGGAATATCCGTATGCCTTACAAAATTATAGGAGGAGCTGAACCAATAAGCGGTTAAGCCTAATATGATAACAAGTCCTGCAATAAAATAGGTCCTTGTTTTATAGAATAGAAGGGTGATCACGCATCCCAAGAATATCAAAATAGGTAGCGGAAATGCATAAAAGAAAATCTGTAAAAATTGGAAATGATCCTTGACTATAAAATGCATCATTAACAAAAAAGCATATGCAATTACTGCACATGCTTTTATAATTAATTTAGATGTTTTCATGGTTTTATGCGAGGTCAACAAACAAACCATCGTCTGTTTTGGTCACTTTCGCCAAGTTGTTTTTGGTCAATCCTTTTATGGTGGCATCCCATTTTTTATTGCTCAAACCAGATTGTGCTTTTAAAGTATTTAAATCGATAGGTGCATTAGATTTTAAGATAGCAAATACTGCTTTTTCCTCATCTGTCATGGCCACAGCTTTCTTCTCTGGCTTCATTTGTGGGAAGAACAAAACTTCTTGTATCGACTGATTGTTGGTCAAATACATAATAAGACGGTCCATCCCGATACCCATTCCTGATGTTGGCGGCATCCCGTATTCTAAAGCACGTAGGAAATCGTAATCGATCACTCCTGTTGCTTCATCATCACCTTTTTGAGCCAATTCTTTTTGGTGCTCAAAACGTTCACGTTGGTCAATAGGATCGTTTAGTTCTGAATAGGCATTCGCAATTTCCTTACCACATACCATTAATTCAAAACGTTCCGTCAACTCAGGGTTGTCGCGGTGTTCTTTACACAACGGACTCATTTCTTTAGGGTAATCTGTGATGAAAGTTGGTTGGATGTAATTGCCTTCACATTTTTCGCCAAAAATCTCGTCAATTAATTTCCCTTTACCCATGGTATCGTCTACAGCAATACCCATGTCTTTGGCTGCCTGTCTAATGTCATCTTCCGTTTTCCCTGTAATATCAAAACCAGTAAAATGTTTGATAGAATCGGTCATGGTAACGCGTGCATAAGGGGCTTTAAAATTAATGTTGTGCTCTCCAAAAGTAGCTTCGGTAGTGCCATTAACAGCTACGGCGCAATGCTCCAATAACTGCTCACAGAATTCCATCATCCAATTGTAATCTTTATAAGACACGTAGATTTCCATTGCTGTGAACTCCGGATTGTGCGTACGGTCCATCCCTTCATTTCTGAAGTTTTTTGAAAATTCATAAACCCCGTCAAATCCACCAACGATTAATCGTTTTAGATACAATTCGTTTGCAATTCTCATGTATAACGGAATATCCAAACTGTTATGGTGCGTTATAAAGGGGCGTGCTGCTGCACCTCCTGGGATTGGTTGTAACACAGGGGTTTCAACTTCAAAATAACCTGCATCATTGAAAAACTGACGCATGGCATTGTATAATTTGGTACGTTTAATGAAAACCTCTTTAACTTTTGGGTTCACCACCAAATCAGCGTAACGTTGTCTGTAACGTTGCTCAGGATCTGTAAACGCGTCATAGATAACGCCGTCTTTTTCTTTTGGTAATGGTAATGGTTTTAGAGATTTACTCAAAAGCGTAAAATCTTTAACTTTTACTGTTTTTTCGCCCACTTGAGTGGTGAATAGTTCGCCTTCGACGCCAACAAAATCACCAAAATCCAACAGTTTTTTGAACACTTCGTTGTATTTGGTTTTATCGTCTCCTGTACAGATTTCATCTCTGTTGAAATACGCTTGAATCTTGCCTTCAGAATCCTGTATTTGAGCAAAACTAGCTTTTCCTTGGACTCTCATTGACATCAATCGGCCAGCAATAACAACCTTCTTGCCTTCTTCAAACTTTTCCTTTACGTGTTTGGAAGTATGGTCTACAGGATATAAATCGGCTGGATATGGATTGATACCCAACTCACGTAATTTGTCTAATTTTTCTCTACGGATAAGTTCTTGTTCTGAAAGTTGCATGCTGTAAAATTTTTGAATTGCAAAATTACACTATTTACAAAAATTAACAGCCTACTTTAAGGGATAGATTGGCTTCTAAGAGTAACAATTTGGATAATTTTGCGTCATATTGGTACATCAATCATCAAAATCATTAAAATTATGAGTATTTGGAGAGTGTTGCTTTCTATTTTTTGTCCACCCTTGGCCGTTATTGACCGAGGTTGCGGTTCCATTATTATTGTGTTTTTACTATGGCTCTGCGGATGGGTTCCGGGCGTAATTGCCGCATTGGTAATTTTAAATAATCCGAAACGGTAGTGTTTAGTTTTCAGTTGGCAGTTTTCA
Source organism: Gelidibacter sediminis (assembly GCF_004364975.1). Taxonomy (GTDB): domain Bacteria; phylum Bacteroidota; class Bacteroidia; order Flavobacteriales; family Flavobacteriaceae; genus Gelidibacter; species Gelidibacter sediminis. The sequence continues at coordinate 1,548,971 of NZ_SOBW01000007.1, forward strand.
GTATTCAGTAGGCAGTTAGCAGTCTTCAATTGACGCTTTTAGTAGAATAAAATTTTGTAAAGCGGCACTCTGTGGTACTTTGGGCTTCTTTGTGTGACTTTGTGAAATAACTAATACCCTTCTTTCACTCAGATTCTGGATTTTTTTTCATCCTAACTTAAACCATCATCCATCCAAAATAGTTTAATTTTGTATCCTATGAATAAAACAATTGACATTCAAGATTTGGGCCACAAGGATTACAAAGAAACTTGGGAATATCAAGAGGAATTGTTCCAATCTATTTTGGCTACTAAAATCAAAAATAGGAGAGAAGAGGCTGCGTTAGAAACGTCTAATTATTTTTTGTTTGTAGAGCATCCCCATGTGTATACCTTGGGGAAAAGTGGCGATTTTTCCAATCTTTTATTAAGTGAAGCGCAACTCACCCAAAAAGGCGCAACCTTCTATAAGATAAACCGTGGTGGCGACATCACGTATCACGGACCAGGGCAAGTTGTAGGGTATCCAATTCTCGATTTGGAGAACTTTTTTACAGACATTCATAAGTATTTGCGACTTCTAGAGGAAATGGTCATTTTAACCTTAGCTGAATATGGTGTTAAATCAGAACGAAGTCCCGGCGAAACTGGAGTTTGGTTAGATGTGGGTACGCCATTTGCTCGCAAAATTTGTGCTATGGGCGTAAGAGCGAGTCGCTGGGTTACGATGCATGGTTTTGCGCTTAACGTCAATGCTGATTTGGGTTATTTTGACAACATCATCCCGTGTGGTATTCGTGGTAAGGCCGTAACGACTTTAAATGTCGAATTGGGCGTTGATAAGGTAGACGAATCAGATATTAAAACAAAACTTCTGAAGCATTTTCTAAACCTGTTTGAAGCTCTCCCAAAACAGAAAAGTTTGATATTATAATATATGGGGCACATTCAAAAAATCATATTATTGGTTGTTATTGTGCCTTTAGCTTTATTTCCAGGAGGAGTGATTTCTTATGTCTTGCTTTTTGAGAATCTTGCATTTGAAACGACCATGTGGATTCCTGTGGGAATGACCATTTTGGGCATTTGCAGTTTGGTTTTCCATTTTAAGACAAGAAACTTTTATAGACTGCTCAAGCAACAAGCAATACTTCCTAAGGTTGAACCTCTATTTTGGGTGCTCAACATTTCTTATGGGGTTGTCTATATAGTAATGTCTTTGTATTTAATCTATTTATTAAATCAATTAGACACGTGGAAAGAATACGCCGTAGTACTCGTTTTTGTAATTCCTTTATTAATAATGGGCATATGGACTTTATTGGAAGCGTACTATCTTAATAGATTAATACACGTGCACAATTTTGCAAATCGTCATTCTGAAATTGATGACATTAAGGGAGATGCTATGTAGCTGATTTGTGGTCATTAGTCTTCAGTAGGCCGTTATTAGTTTTCAGTATGCAAGTCATCAGTCTTCAGTAGGCAGTCATCAGTCTTCAGTCATCAGTCATCAGTCTTCAGTCATCAGTCATCAATCAAAAATCAAAAATCTTCAATCTTCAATCTTCAATCCCCAATCCCTTTCTATCCTTCCTCATTAAAATACACCTTGTAGTAGTGCATTTTTTTTATATCGTCATAGCCGCGTTCTAAATATTCTGCGGAAGCGTCAGGGGCATCCACATCTAGTTTAATTTGGATATTGGTATCGAGTTTGATTTCAGTTTTAATCTTCTGTTTTTGCTTTTTTAAGACACTTTCAGAGACGTCAAATTGGTTGCGAATTACTAAAGCATGATCAGTTTCAAAGCCTTTTTTATAATCGTCAAATAGCTCCTTATAAGTGTCATCTTCAAACACGTCATCTTTGAAGTTTTCAACGTTGATAACTTCATTCTCCTTAAAGAAATCGATGGTTTTGGCTAAAAATGTACTTTTTTCCTGTAACCCATAAGTTGGCTTTAAGACCTCTTCAGAAAAATCCCTACAGAGTTCTATATAGTTTTTGGTGTGCTGATTATGATCGTCTGGATATTTGACATTCAAGAAATGTTTGATCCAATATTGGGTATCGTATGAATTATTGTCAACACTTAAAATGATATTCCCTTCAGTGTCCGAGGTGTTTAAAATTAGACAGCCCTTATCCACTTTTTTAGTTGGAATCCCTTTTTGGGTGATAATGTCATAACTGTTGTTTTCCAAATACGTTTGGAAAAATTCAGCACGTGTTTCAATTTTGAAAATCCCCACGGCATTTACAAATAAATCTTCATACTGAATATCATTGAATAAACATACCAAGACATCTCCCGTTTTAATTTGAGCGGAATTGCTTTGTTCAAACAAGTGGGTCACGATGTGTTTTGAAACTTCTACGAAATTGCTTTCATCAGCAAATAATTGTGCTGCGTAGCTGTTAATTTCGTTAAGGCTGATGTTGGAATGGTGATTGAACCGATAACTCTCAACCAAACTTCCAAAAGGACGGAGCAAATACGGCAACATCAAATCATAACTGATTTCATCAAAGTCAAGCTCTTGTTCAGAAAATGCATTTTTAGTGCTGTTAAATTTATTTCCCACCTTGTGAAGGATAGCCTTTGAAAGCGAGGCTTTAGTACGTTTGATCATGAGGATAATTTTATCTCTTTTGAGGTCTGCAATACTACATAATTTTGACTGAAATCAATTAAAACCCTGGAGAAAAAAAATTGTCTTTAGTCTGAGAGTTAAGTAGGAATTTATCATTTTTTTTAATTCATCTGATAGATAATTATACTATTTCGATCACCTACAGTTACAAATTCCGGACGTTTTTCCTTGTCAATATTATCGAGGTCAATGGCTGAGATGCCATAAACCGGAAAATTGTCGATAGGTTTACCTAAACTGTCAAAAAGATGCACCTTCTTGGCTTGCAAATCCGTTACGGAAACATAAATTTTATCATTAATATAAAATATTTTGGGCGGTGTATACTCTCCAAAATCCAGCTCTACTTTATGACTTTTAATATGAAGTATATTTTCTGAAAGTGTCACTAAGGTTTTACTAGTAGCCGTGATGGCATGTTTCTCTCCCAGATTTAAATTGGCGCTAGATAATTTACCATTACCATCAATTTGAATGAGATCGCCTTTGGCCGTGGTGGTTGTAAAACGGTTATTGTACAAAAAGATGCCACTATCGCTAAAATCGATATTATTTTTCACCTTAACACGTGTTTGGCCAGTCCTATTCAGGATTTCGAGCTCTTTACCTTGTACAAAAACAATATAATCCTTTTTGCCAATTCGTAAATGTTGAGGTTGGGTATTAATGGTATCATCTGCTTTTTTATAAGTAAACCCTGAAACGATTTTACCTTGTTTATTATACATTAGCACTGACTTTCCTTGCGTCACCATCAAACGGTAATCCCGATTATTTTCATAGTCGAAGACAGAAAGTGGTTGTGTAATCTGATCCTTAAATTTTAATGGAAATCCACCAACGTTCTTCCCATTCCTATCTAAAACATAGACTTGGTTTTGTGTGGCGAAGGCTAATTGCAGTCGGCCATTTTTAAATATATCCAGTTGCTCAACACGTCCCAGAATCTTACTGTCCAATTGCTTCTTCCACAGTACCTTCCCATCTTTAGAGATCAGGTATAAATTGTTGTTTACATCTTGCACGACTACCTCCATTTGGCTGTTGGTGTGATTATTTACAAACTGCGGATTTGTAAGGACATCAGCATCTAATGTGACGCTCATATCTTCATATACAGCATTTGATGTTGCTTTCTTTTTGTTTTTCTGAGTAATGCCGTGCACATGCGCAAAATCTGTATCGTAAACAAATTGTAGTGCGGAGGCGTTAAACCCATCCGGATTTATAGGGTTGTCAGCAGTGAAATTGGAATTGAGAATAGATTTTAGATGAGATCCATTCGCATATACAAATAGAGAAGATTCATCACTTAGTTGTGCCATAAGGTCTATAAACACGGCTGATGTTGATAAAGTATTACCGTTTTGATAACTGCTAATGATATCTCTTAAAACATCCAAATTATCAGAGAATACAAAATAGTCGCCAATATTAATATATTTTGAGGCGTCCTTATAAGATATAAAAGGACTAAATACATTTGAAAAAAGTGATGGATGGTCTGAATCATAGATGGTTACATCCCGATAGGTTTCAACAGTGCTTTGTACGCCTAGAAAATTGCTCATGTTTGGAGCGTCAATGCTATTTAAAAAAAGCGCCTGTTGCTCATTTTTGTATAGTATGCCAACTTCCATGATACTCTCAAATATGGCGGTGTCATTAGTAGATGTTCCTCTTCTATACGCCGATAGATTATCATTAAAGATTTTATAATTGTGGAAAGAGAAACTTAAAAAGCCATCAACGTCAGGGGGTGAAATTTTTGGTAAATGATTTTCCTGCGGGATGGTGTTTTTAAATACATTTATTAAACTTTTCAATGAATCTGTAGTGGTTGTGATGCCGTTAAATTTAAGTTGATCTTGGTTCAATTCAGCGTCCAATAACATGTAATTGGACAATTGAAGAGTGTTTAGTTGTTTGTCGAAAAACCATTTAGGCTCAAAAAAATTGGGTTTGGTCTTAAGTATAATGGATAGCGATTTCCCATTGCCGGTGGTTTGGTATAGCCGTTTAAATTCGGGGTCTGAGGTTCTCTTTTCAAAAGCGGTTTCTGTGAGTAATCGGTCATTAGAAGCAAAAAATATGCTGTCTTTTATAACGCTATAAATAGTGGTGTTGTCTATGGTGGTCTTAATCACAGATACTCCTTTAGATGTTAAGGTCTCTACGGAATGATTGGGCACCGAGTCTAAGTTGAACAGATCTTTATGATATTTCGTAATGACGGACACTTGTAGACTATCCGTATTTAATCTGCCAAATGTCAATAGAATGTCTTCTGAGGGCTTCAGATGCTCAAGAAATTGTAATTGAGAATGTAATTTATCAAGTGCTGAAGCACCCGAAAATTGATTAAGCAAACTATTGTTTTTAAATGCACTTATTAAACCTTCAACAGACGATGTCTTGATTATGACAGCGCTTTTTGTGGGTGCCAAATTGATAAGATCGGTATGTTTTGTCGTGTCAGAGGTACAGCTTATTACGAGAATAAATGTAAATAATAACCAAAGTGCTCTCATATAGGGTTTCTTGCAAATATAAAAAGTTAGAGGTCTAATTGAAATTGTTGTGGCAATAATCTAAAGCTTTTCCGATGGTACTTGGTAACGCCATAGGTTTTAATGGCTTCTCGATGCTCTTTGGTAGGATAGCCTTTATTCTGTTTCCAATTATACATTGGAAATTCATCGTGAATTTTGCACATGTATAAATCTCGGCTAGTCTTTGCCAAAATAGAAGCTGCGGCAATATTCATGTGTTTGCGGTCTCCTTTAACAATAGTTTGGTGTGGGATGCTACCAAACGGTTTAAACCTATTACCATCTACACTTATAAAATCTGGTTCTTTGTGCAAATCAGTAATAGCTTTATGCATGGCCAGGATGGACGCATTCAAGATGTTGATGTGGTCAATTTCTTCTGGGAAGATATGGGCAACGGCATAGGCAATTGCTTGTTCTTCAATAATCGGTTTCAGTTGGTCACGTTTTAACTCAGAAAGCAATTTGGAATCATTTAAGAGGCTGTTTTTAAAATTTTGAGGCAAAATAACTGCAGCTGCAGTAACTGGCCCTGCTAAACATCCTCTGCCAGCCTCATCTGTGCCGCATTCAAAAGGTTTTGAAGTATAAGAAAGTTGAAGTTTCAAATTGATCAAGGAATTTTAGCAAAGTTAGAATATTTTTATGTGTAGTGGTGTTTGAAACAAACAAAGGCCTTACCATGATAGACAGATTGTTAAAATTTGTATAAAATTTTGAAATTTTAACACGACATACAAAAAAAGTAGAATTTTAACTAAAAGGAAATTAAAAATTACTTAAAATGGTTAATAAATTTTGTTTTATAAAAATAGATATAATCTAATTTTCCCTTTTATTAGAATCTTAACAATACTCTAAATTGCATTAAAATAATCAACCATTTCATATTGAACTCAATAGCCTCTCACGTCAGTGATGTTGGGGGCTGAGCGTTTTAACACTTCCTTAAGATTTACGCTTGTTTTATATAGTTTTTATTATGATGTTTGCGCGACTAACTCAAATAATTGTTTTATGAAATTAAAGTTAACATGGTTAATGACGCTTTTTATGGCGTTTGTGATGCAAATTTCTCTTGCACAAGAGAAATCTGTCTCAGGTACGGTGACATCTGCTTCGGATGGCTTGCCGCTACCTGGTGTGAATGTAATTGTAAAAGGAACTACACGTGGTGTCCAAACTGATTTTGATGGTAAGTATACTATTAATGTTAGTGTGGGTGAAACCTTAGCGTTCTCTTTTGTAAGTATGAAAAAAGCAGAAGTGCTGGTCGGATCAAGTAACACGATTGACGTTTCTCTTGAAGAAGATATTGCTGCACTTGATGAAGTTATTATTGTTGGGTATGGTACCACAACAAAACAAGCTTATGCAGGTACTGCAAAGACAATTGAAGCTAAAGATATTGAGCTGAAAAACTTCTCAAACGTATCTCAAGCACTTGCTGGAGAGGCTGCTGGGGTAAGTGTTATTAATACTTCAGGTCAACCTGGTACTACTTCTACAATTAGAATTAGAGGTTTTGGATCTGTTAATGGTAACAGAGCGCCTTTATATGTTGTTGATGGTGTGCCTTATTCAGGAAGTTTGAATGCAATCAACCCTGCAGATATTAAAAGTACTACCATTTTAAAAGATGCTACAGCAACGGCAATTTATGGTTCTCGTGGAGCAAATGGTGTTATATTGATTACTACTAAAACAGGATCTTCTAGAGAAACCTATGTGGAGGTAGATGTTAAGACTGGTGTAAATACACAAATTATCCCTAGGTACCAAGTGATCACTTCTCCTGAAGAATCTATTGGGTTAATATGGGAAGCAAAAGTTAATAGAGAGCGCCTTAGAGGTAATCCTGATCCAATTGGAACAGTAAACAATGCTTTATTTACAAACGCAATTGTTGCTCCAGGTTATAACATGTGGAATGTTGCCAATGGTGCAGAACTTATTGATCCTGCAACTGGTCAAGTTAGAGCAGGTGTAACAAGACGTTATACTCCAGAAAGATTTGCTGATTTATCTTTCAATGACGCTTATAGAACTGAGGCTAACTTAAGAATGGGTGGAGGAACTGACAAATCAACCTATTACTTCTCTACAGGTTACCTTGATGATGACGGTTATGCAATAAACACTGGCTACAAGCGATATAATACACGTTTAAACATTAACACTGACATTAAAGAGTGGTTTAACGTGGGTGCAAATATTGGATATACATATTCTGAAAGTCTTAATAACGGTCAAACAGACGGTGCTGAAAACATTTTTGAATTTGCTGATAAAATGAATCCAATTTATCCTGTATTCTTAAGAGATGATAATTATCAATTGGTACCAGATCCTATTTTCGGAGGGTTTCAATATGACTATGGTTCAAACTCTGGTTTTAGAGCAAGACCAAATGCAAACAACTTGAACCCAATTGCATCAGCACTGTATGATTACAATGGAACTAAAAGACATGAAATCAATACAAGTTTTACAGGTAAAATTAAATTCACCTCAGACTTAAGTTTTGAAACATCCTTTGGTGCACAGTATTCTAACAACATCTTCAAATCTATGGGTAACCAATTTTACGGTGTAGCTACTGCTAACTCAGGAGATTTATTTATGAGACAAACAGAATCTCGTACAATAAACTTCTTACAGTTATTGCGCTACAAGAGAGATTTTGGAAACCATACATTTGAAGTATTGGCGGCACATGAAAGTAATGAGTTTAGCCAATCTTTTGGTGAGCAATATAAAGGTAAAGCAATTATACCTGGAGGTTTAGAACTTGATAACTACATCGTTAATGCAAGTCCAGCATCTGGATACTCTCGCGCAAGAACTTTAGAGTCTTATTTTGGTCAAATTAATTATGACTATGACAACAAGTACTACTTAACAGCGTCTTTACGTAGAGATGGTTCTTCACGATTTTACAAAAACAAATGGGATACTTTCGGATCTGTTGGTGCCGCTTGGATAATTAGTAATGAAGATTTTCTTTTCAATAATGATGTGTTGACTTACCTTAAATTGAAAGGATCTTACGGGGTTACTGGAGATGAAAGTGGGGTAGATTACTATACTGGTATCAATACATTTGATGTTACTAACCTTAACGGTGAGTTTGCGATTAACCCTAGTTTATTTGCAAACCCTGACTTAACTTGGGAAACTGCAAAACAATATCAAGCAGGTTTAGAATTTACTATCGGTAATTTCTTAGACGTAGGATTAGACTACTATATCAAAGATACAGATAACCTAATTTTTGACAGAAGAATTTCTCCTTCATCAGGTGTTGCACTTCTAACTGTAAATGATGGTGTCTTAAGAAACAGTGGTTTTGAATTTGATTTAACAGGACATATTATCAAGAAAGAAAATGTGGCATTATCATTAACACTTAACGGTGCAATCTATGATAACGAAATTAGAACGATGCCTCTAGACCCAGAAACTGGAGCGCCTGCAAACTTAAATAATGTTGGTCTTTATGGGTATTCTAAAGGACGTTCTATTTATGATTTCTATATTAGAGAATATGCGGGTGTAGATCCTGCTGATGGATACCCAATGTGGATCCAACATTTTGATGATGTTAATGGTGATGGTGTATTTAATACTGGTGATGTTGCAATTGCAAGTCTTTCTAAATATGTAAAAGAAAACAGCAATGCTAATGTTGCAAGCAGAACTACAAAAACCTACTCTCAGGCAACACAGAAATATATTGATAAGTCTGCAATTCCTGATGTAGCTGGTGCTTTTAGATTAAATGCTAAAATTCATGATTTCAATATTTCAGCACAATTTGCATATTCATTAGGTGGATATGGATATGACGCTCAATATGCTGAGTTAATGCATGACAATAACGGAGGAATCACTGCTCAAAACAGACACATAGATGTGCGTAGCAGATGGCGTCAACCAGGCGACATTACTGATGTGCCTTTAATTGCAGATAGAGTAATTCCTAACGTTAACTCATCATCTTCAAGATTTATTACAAAAACTGATTATTTGGCATTAAACAACTTGTTAGTTGGATATACTTTACCAGCTAGATATTCAGAGAGCATTGGCGTAAGTGGATTAAATATTTATGCTTCTGGTGATAATCTATTTTTTAAAGGTGAGAGAAAAGGATATAACCCTACCACAAGTGAGAGTGGTAACTCAGGAAGAGCATTATATGCGCCATTAACTACATTTACACTTGGAGTTAGGGTGAAAATTTAAAAAAGAAATAGAAAAGATATGAATACAAAAATTTTAAAATTTACCGGAATAGCCTTTTTGACACTGATGTTGTCAGGCTGTGACAAAGATTTTTTGGTAGAAGAACCAACTCAGTTTATCAATGCTGATCAGTTGGCTGGCGCTATCGTAAAAAATCCAGATGTAGGAGCAGGATCCATTACTGGTATCTATGCAACCATGTTTACCACTGGAACAGGTGGAACAACTTCACAACAAGATTATGGACAAAAAGGTTATGATGTCTATATGGATATGTTATGTAGCGATATGGCACTTACAACAAGTACTTATGGATGGTACAGAGCGCGTATTACTGAATTTCAGGGTCCATTAGATTATACCCAATTAGAAAACTACCAACCTTGGCGTTACTACTACAGAGTTATTAACCAAGCTAACTTAGTTATTGAAAGTTTAGGTGGTAATGATGTAGAGCCAGAGGATGCTGAGACTAAATTTATCCTTGGTCAAGCTTTGGCAATGAGAGCGCACTCTTATTTTTACTTAACGCAATTTTTCATCAATGATGTTAATGCGTCTTGGAGTGCACCAACATTACCTATTTACACTGTGCCAGGATTTACTGGCAAAGCAAAATCAACAACTAATGAAGTGTTTACTTTAATGGAAGATGATTTAACTCGAGCGATTGGTTACTTAGAAGGATTTTCAAGACCTTCAAAAACTCAAGTTAACAAGCCTGTTGCTCAAGCAATCTTAGCTTATGTGTTGGCTGCTAGAGGTGATAGATGGACTGATGTTGCAAATTTAACTACTGAAGCAATGGCTGGTAGTGGGGCTTCATTAATGGTTGCTGACAATTCAACTGATGGTATCCTGGGAGGTTTCAACAACGTCAACTCTAAAGGTTGGATTTGGGGTGTAGACCTTAATGATGATATCGGGCTAAGCTTAGTATCATGGTGGGGACAAATTGATGCCTTCTCTTATAGCTATGCAGCTGTTGGAGATAATAAAGGAATGGACATTGATCTTTATAACAGTATGGCGCAAGATGATGTACGTAGAGGTCAGTTCTTAAACAATCCTGCAAGTGCTAGACACTTACAGCCAATTAACAAATTTTATGATGCTGATAGAGTAGTTTTTGGAACTTCTCAAATTGTAAAAGCAGATTATATCTACATGCGTTATGCAGAGCTTTTATTATTAAACATTGAAGCATTGGCAAAATCTGGTCAAGTTGGTCTTGCTCAGGTTGCTTTAGAAGATTTCGTTTCTAAAAGAGCGACTAATTCAGCTTATGTTTTAACATTAACTGGTCAAGCATTGTTAGATGAAATCTATAAACAAACCCGATTAGAATTATGGGGTGAAGGTAAGAGTTACCTCGCTATGAAGCGTAACAAAGCTACCATCAAAAGAGGTGCAAACCACCTTTCGTTTGTTGGAGAGCCAATTCGTTATGATGATGAACGTTTGACCTTTGAAATTCCATTACAGGAAATTCAAGATAACAACATGATAAACGATCAGAATTAATAACCTCTGATAATAGTATTAAAAGGCAACCTGAAAAGGTTGCCTTTTTTTGTGGCCAATTGCATTAAGGATTTAAATTAAATTGCAAGATTGCTATTTAGGCTATAGACGAAAAAATTTTAAACTGTTTTTTCCGATTCTGTTAAGTGAGTTAGTAAGTAGATAGAATACTACTTTGTTCAAGTGGTTTAGGAACTAGGCATAAATAACGGACAATTTATGGTTGCAATTCTTATGGAACCATAACATACCCAAAGTTACCACTCCATCAAAATTTGATTAAATAATAAATTGATTTTAATATTGATTTAAGAGTAGAGCATCCACATGCATTATTCAAAATATTTCATTATCTAAAATAAAATTTTAGTAAAATAAGTATTAAAGCCAGACAAAAAATCTAATAAAACCCTGAATTTCTATAATTCTGCTTTTTTTCTTAACATATTTAAAATTTTTAATAATGCGATTTTATATAGGTATATCGCTGTATCGTTCTTGGAATCAGCCTTTTAAAATTTAGCGCCAGGATTGTCATTGCAATGAGGGTTAACAAATTTTTAACACGATTACTTGGAATTTTAATCTTTTATTATGATGTTTGGGCCAAACTAACTCAAATAATTGTTTTATGAAATTTAAATTAACAAGTTTACTGACGCTTTTACTAGCGTTTGTGGTGCAATTTTCTCTTGCGCAAGAGAAGGCTGTTTCAGGTACGGTGACATCGGTTTCAGATGGATTTCCTTTGCCTGGAGTAAATGTCCTTGTAAAAGGAACAACCCGGGGCGTCCAAACTGATTTTGATGGTAATTACACCATTAACGTTAGCACGGGCGAAACCTTAGTGTTTTCTTTTGTGAGTATGTTAAAAAAAGAAGTTGTTGTTGGCGCCAGCAACACAATTAATGTCGCTCTTGAGGAGGACATTGCTGCATTAGATGAAGTTGTAGTAACAGGTTATGCTTCGTATAGAAAATCTGAAGTTACCGGATCTACTGTGCAACTTGGTAATAGTCAGCTGACTGATATTATTACGCCTACGGTTGATCAGGCTTTACAAGGTAAAGTTGCAGGTCTTACAATCAGTGGTAACTCTGGAACACCAGGGTCTACTTCCAACATTAGAATTAGAGGGATTAGTTCTATTACTGCAGGTAATGAACCATTATATGTAATAGATGGTGTACCAATGAATAATGATAACGTTTCAAGTTCTGATGCGACTTCATTTTTCTCTAATTTAGCTTCTTTTGATAGCAACAACATTGAAACAATTACGGTTTTAAAGGATGCTTCTGCTACAGCGCAATATGGTGCGAGAGGTGCTAACGGTGTAATTGTGATTACTACAAAAGGTGGTAAGCAAGGAAAAACAAAGTACTCGTTTTCAACATCATACGGTGTACAAAATGATGCTGTAGATGGACCAGATCCATTAACAGCGGCCAACCGTTTGGAATTGGCATCAGAAGCTTATTTCAATGATGGTTTTTTTGCTACTAAAGGTGAAGCTGAAGCCTATTTATTGGCTAGAGAGCCTTATTTAAGCTGGGATCAGGATGGAAGACCTGAAGGCAATTGGAAAGAGGCAATCAAAAATAAGGATGCAGCCATCAAAAAGTACAATTTGTCAGCATCAGGTGGAAATGAAAATCATACATTCTATGCTTCTTTAGGATATATCAAACAAGAAGGAACGGTTGTTGGTTCAGAATTTGAACGTATCAACGGTGCAGTTAATTTTTCTACTGATCTTTCGTCTAAACTTAAATTTAGTTCAAATAATACAGGTGCTTATACCTATCAGGATGCATTTTTAGAAAGAAGTGCTTATTTTGAAGGTGCCAGAACAGCGCCATTCTTTTTGTCTCCACTTTATCAACCATATAATGACGATGGATCTATTAATGAATTTGGGGGCTCACTTCCAAACCCACTTTACATCTCTAAACATAATATAGATGATAATACATTGGCAAGAATCGTTACCAATAACCAATTGTCTTGGGATATCGGTCACGGATTTTCAGCGAGTTCAAGATTTAATATAGACTATCAAGTTTATAATACAAGAAGTTACTCCAATAGAAATTACGGTTATGGTGCTGCTACTGATGGTGATGCAAGTCAATATTCCAGAAATACAGTAACATATACCTTCCAAAATCAATTAAACTATAATTTTGATATCAATGTAGATCATGTATTTGATGTCACATTGTTACAAGAGTACTCTTCAAATAGAGCTTACTTTTTAGGAGCTTATGGTGAAAATTTTGCTGATGATGGTCTAAATAATTTAGATTCTCTTGGTAATCCAGTGTCTATTAATTCTAGTTTTTACGATTCATACTTAGGGGCGTATTTAGGATCTTTACATTATAGCGCTTTTCAAGGTAAATATGTAGTAGACTTAAACTATAGATATGAAGGAAATTCAAGATTTAGCCCAGAGCAAAGATGGGGTAGTTTCTGGTCTGTAGGTGGTGCATGGAATATTCATAAAGAAGATTTTATGGCCTCAACGGATTGGTTAAATAATTTGAAGCTTAGAGCATCTTACGGTGTGACAGGTAATGCTAATATTGGATTAAATAACTATCAGTCTTTATTTAGCTTTGGCGTAGATTATAATGGTGAAGGAGCACAATCTGTAAATACTTTCGGTAATAAAGATCTATCTTGGGAAAAATCCAATACTCTAGATTTAGGTCTTGATTTTGGATTGTTTAGCAATGTAGTTAGCGGAACAATTAATTATTACAGAAGAGAATCTACAGATCTATTATTAAATGTGCCATTATCACAAACAACAGGTTTCGCATCTCAAGTGCAAAACATTGGTGCCTTGGAAAATTCAGGTTTAGAAGTTGAATTGAACTTTGACATTGTAAGAAGTGAAGACTTTAACTTTTCTCTAGGTGGTAACCTTGGAACGGTTAAAAATGAAATTACTAAATTGCCTTTAGATCCTAATGGAATCGAAAGAACAATTACAACTACAACTACAAGAATTGAAACAGGTCATCCTGTACGCGGTTGGTATATGCCAACTTGGGCGGGTGTGAATCCTCAAACAGGTCTTGAGGAGTATTACGTAAATGGTGTTGATGGTGCAACGACTACCAACTTCAATGAAGCCGCTGACGTTTGGCAAGGTGATAGTGCTCTTCCAAAAATTACAGCAGGTTTAAACCTTCATGTTGATTTTAAAGGATTCTTTCTAGATGCTAACGGTTATTATGCTGGTGGTCATAAAATTTATGAAGGATGGCACAGATATACCAATACATCAGATGGGTATCCAATTTTTGCATTCCAAGGTTTAACAACCTTATTAGACAGATGGCAACAACCTGGTGATGTGGCAAGAAATGGAAAATTCACAAGTTCTTACGGTCCTTGGGAAAGACATTCTAAGTATTTGTATGATGGAGATTTCTTCAGATTAAGAAGTATGACTTTAGGGTACAACTTTAAGGATAAATTTGAATCTATCGGCATCACAAATATGCAGATCTATTTAAGAGGAAATAACTTGGCAACTTGGGTTAAAGATGACAATTTGTTATATGATCCTGAAGTTAGTTTAGGAGGTGAGACTGGTTTAGAAACTCCAGCTACTAAGTCATATTCTCTAGGATTAACAATAAACTTTTAAGCTATGAAAAAAATAATTAAGTATACATTTGTATTTGGATTAAGCGCAATGCTGTTTAATTCATGTGGAACAGAAGACCTGGAGCCTACACTAGCGCAGTCAAAAGCTGTGGAAACTAGTATTAATAATGTAGGAAACCTGTACAGTTTGGTTAAGGGAATGCACAGTCAATTGACTGCTTCCGGATACTATGGACAAGAAATGATTGTTACCAACGAGGTAAGGTCTGATAATACCTTTGCAAACGGTAGTTCAGGGCGGTATTCAACCCAAGCGGAATATAAGTATAACGATAACACCGGCTTCGTGTGGGACAATGCATATGCAGTTATTGCAGATGCAAATATTGTAATCAATGTAGACGTTGCTTCTTTAGCAGGTGATCAAGATTACGGTAAGCACTTACAAGGTCAAGCTACGGCAATTAGAGCTTTAGCACATTACGACTTATTGAGAGTTTATGGTCAGCAGCACACACCTAGCGGAAGCTTGGGAGTGCCATATATTACTACTTTCAAAGGAGATGATTTATTTCCTTCAAGAATGTCTATTGACGAAGTAAAGAATGCTATCTATAACGATTTGGAAACGGCATACGCTATGATGGACGATGCTTATGATAGCAAAATCCTTATTTCAAAGTTGGCAGCTAAAGCTTTAGAATCTAGAGTTGCAATTTACTTCGGTGATTGGGTAAGAGCTAGAGATGCAGCTAAAATAGTAATTGATGCTAACGCATACACGATTGCTACAGCAGCTAATTATGTCTCTAACTGGATGATTGATCAAGCACCAAACTCAATTTTTGAATTGGAATTTAGTGCTTCAGATAATGTCGGAATTAATGGTCTAGCATACATTTACAGATTTCCAGGAGACAGTCAGTCAGGATATGGTGATATTGAAGTAGTATCTTCAGTGATTGATATCTTTGAGGACGGAGATGTTCGTAAGAATATTTTAGGTTACCAAGCAGCTGGCACAAGATTGAGAAATATGGGTAAATACCCAGATACGGTTTCAGGAACTGATAACGTTCCATTAATCCGTATTGAAGAGGTAGTGCTTAACTATGCTGAGGCGTTATTTGAAATTGACAATCTTAATCCTATGGCTCTTGAGCAACTTAATAAAATACCTTCTAATAGAGGTGCGTCTTTATATACTTCTGTAACAAAAGCTAATATTTTGTCTGAAAGAAGAAAAGAGCTGATGTTTGAAGGGTTTAGATTTGATGATTTAATGAGAACTGGTCAATCAGTTCCAGTTATTGGATCTTCACAACAGTTGGTTACAACGCTTACATATCCTAACAACTTGTTTGCGTATCCAATTCCTAAAAGTGAGATGGATGCAAACTCAAATATGGTTCAAAATAATGGCTACTAAGTCATAGTTTTAAAACCCTCTTAACAAATAAGAGTAAAAGCGCTGATATTTATGTCAGCGCTTTTTTTATGCATTTTATTTTCCACTTTTCGCATTTTAAGCTAGCTCACATAACATTTGATTGTTAAGTAGCTGTCTATCCATGTATTTCAATTTGATAGTGTCATTACAGTTGGTTGGCAAACAGGAATAGTGAACCCCAAAAAGCTTGTTGGGGTAAATGTTTCTTTTCTGTATCGGTTTACTTTCAATATGTCTATAATATAGAGGCCAAATAGAAGTTATATTATTATTTTTGTCACTCAACTATTGATAATGAATAAAGTTTTCTTTCTAGGGGTTTTCTTACTTTTTAATGTGACTTCAGCAATTAGTCAAATTAGTCTGCCAAGACAAGGCCAGGGGAGAGACTCATTACAGTCAAAACAAGAAATTGAGGTTGCAAATATTGAAGACTATCTAATTATAGGGGTTGATCGAGACACTACTTTTGTAGATACTACACTATCCATAAAAAAAGATTACAAGTTCAATTATCTTAGGAGAGATGATTTTGGACTGCTTCCTTTTGCCAATCTAGGCCAAACTTATAATAGTCTTACCTATAACTATAAATCAAATAGATCACTGCCAGTTTTTGGTGCTCGTGCCAAGCACTTCAACTACATGGAGGTTGAAGATATCAATTACTATCATGTGCCAACACCTTTAACAGAGTTGTTTTACAAGACTGCTTTTGAACAAGGCCAGCTACTTGATGCCTTTTTTACGGTTAATGTATCTAAAGAGTTCAATTTCTCCATAGCTTATAAAGGATTGCGGTCTTTAGGAAAGTATCAGAATGCTTTGACAAGTACTGGTAATTTCAGATTTACTAGTAACTATATAACCAAAAGCCATAAATACCAAGCCCGAGCACATATTGTGATGCAGGATATACTTAATGAGGAGAATGGTGGATTAACCGATGAAGATGTAGAGAATTTTAAATCTGGCGATGCTGAATTTATTGACCGATCGGTCTTTGAACCCAATTTTGAAGATGCAGAAAATAACCTTGAAGGTAAGCGCTTCTTGTTAGATCATCAGTACAATTTATTAAAAGTATCAGATAGTATTCCCAACAGTCTGAGCGTTGGGCAAGTCATTTCATTTGAAGATAAATATTATCAATTTACCCAAGCCGCCCAAAATGATTTTTTTGGTGCATCATTTTTGAGTGCTAGCATTGATGACAAAGTAACATTAGAAGCCTTTTCAAACCGTTTTTTTGTTCAATATCAAAACAAGACTTTAGGGCAGCTTCAATTTAATGCCGATTATAGCAATCTTAACTATGAATATGATGCGCTGACCATAATAAACGGTGTTCGCATAACTAACCGAATCAAGGGAAGCGTTGTTGGAGTAGGTGGGAGTTATAGCAATACTATTGGTGGATTTCATTTAAATGGACAGTTCGGTTTGAATGTTTCGGGAGATTTTAGTGGAAATTATGTAGATCTCAATGCATCTTATCAATTAATGCCAGATCTGAATATTGTGGCGCGCATAAATTCCAACTCAAAACTTGCCAATTACAACCTGTTGCTACATCAAAGTGACTACCTCAATTACAACTGGGACAATATAGAGGCATTTAAAAATGTTCAAACCCAGAATTTAGCTTTCAAAGTCGTATCTGATCGTATTGTTACCGCAGGAGTGGAATTGACATCCATCAACAATTACACCTATTTTGGGAAGAACACAGCAAATGCGGTCAAACCTATACAAACTGATCAGTCTGTCAAATATCTTAAGATTGATTTGTCAAAAGACATTCAGTTGGGAAAATTCGCTTTAGACAATACTATTATGTATCAAAACGTATTGGACGGTAAAGGAGTATTGAACGTGCCCCAGATCATCACGCGGAATACTCTCTATTTTTCTGACCACTTATTTAAAAAGGCGCTTTTCTTGCAAACGGGAATTACCCTCAACTATTTTACGGCCTATCATATGAACGGCTATGATCCGTTGTTGGCTGAATTCTATGTTCAAAATCAAACCGAAATTGGCAATTTCCCAAGGCTGGACTTTTTTATCAATGCCAAAGTAAGACAGACCCGAATCTATGTGAAAGCGGAACATTTTAATGCCGCATTTACAGGTTACAATTATTTTTCAGCCCCTAACCATCCTTATAGAGACTTCAGTATTCGTTTCGGATTGGTATGGAATTTCTTTCTATAATATAGATCAAACAAGAATTCATATAAGTTGACTTTTTTTTCCCCCTGGTATTTAGTTGGGTTTAATAGAATCCCTGCTTACTAACCGTTCTATTCGGCTGTGCTTAATGCTTATTGCGGATTCATTTAAATTCTGACCATTCTATATGATGCTTTAATAATTCTAATAAGATAGACGTTAATCAATCCAATGTAGGTATATATAGTATTGTCATCCCATAATTATGGATATGGGTTTGGCATTCTGATTTTTCTAACTCATTATAAAGAACGAAGCCGAATGGAACCCTTGGCAAACTGATCAACACAACAATTGAAATTTTAATTCAATGTGGGGTCTTTTTATATAAAGGGCACTGCCTAGATCATTTTTAAATATACAGCTCCTAAGTTCTACAGCTTCAAAATAGATTTGAGAATGGATTATCCCTTACTATACTATATATATATATATAGGTGTCGTTATCTTTTATTTTAAAGGCACGTCTTCTTTTTTGGGCGTTCGGTCTGCCCTTTGGGGCAGCCCACCGCGCTCTCGCCCCTCACTTTTTGCAGCCGCGGGGGCGTCTGCAAAAGAGTTCA
>NZ_SOBW01000008.1:0-618224 GCF_004364975.1 Gelidibacter sediminis
GCAACAGACCCAGAGTCGGATGCATTGACCTATAGCGCAATGGGACTTCCAAACGGACTCACCATAGATGCCAGTACGGGATTGATCAGCGGAACTGTCGCCACGGGCAGTGCGACCAACAGTCCGTATACAGTAGAGGTTACGGTAACCGATGATGGCACGCCATCAGAGAGTACCAAGGTGACCTTTACTTGGACCGTCAAAATACCTGCGGAGAATCAAGCACCAATTGCGGTTATTACGGCGAGTGAGGTTTTAGGAACGGCACCATTTAAAGTATTCTTTACAGGAAGCAGATCCACGGATGATAATGGAATCAAAAGTTACTCATGGAACTTCGGAGATGGGACCACTAGTAACGAGATGAATCCAACGCATGTGTTTGATACGCCTGGATCGTATACTGTTGAACTTACTGTTACAGATGGTTTACTTACAGACACAGCCTTTATAGTAATTACAGTAGGTGACAGAGCAGGTAAATTGAAAGCAGTTATCAAACCAAATCCAGCTAAAGGTTTTGCTAAGGTATTCATGTTAAATGCATCTACTGATGATGTTGTTGCAGGAATTAGTCTCCATGATACTGCCGGAAAATATATAGATACCATTTCGTATCCTCCATTTGTCAATGGTCATTATTCAGTTCCTGTGTATGGATTGCAGGATGGTGTGTATTTCATAACCGTACGCATGGAAGGTGATACGGTTCTTACCGTAGTCTTGGTAGTGAAGAATTAGAATCAATTATAGGAAGGAATGACATTGCAAAATGTTATTCCTTTTTTTAAAGCTAATCATAGTGCAAAAAAATCCCCGAATTTTATGATTCGGGGATTTTTATTATTTATAAAACTCTGGACTATCCATTCATAGATAATAAGAATTCTTCATTATTTCTAGTTTTCTTGACTCTATCATTAATAAATTCCATAGCCTCTACAGGGTTCATATCTGCAAGATACTTGCGCATCACCCACATTCTTTGAATGGTGTTTTCATCTAATAATAAGTCATCTCTACGCGTACTTGATGAAGTCAAATCAATAGCAGGGAAGATACGACGGTTAGAGATTTTTCGATCCAGCTGTAACTCCATATTGCCAGTACCTTTAAATTCTTCAAAAATCACCTCGTCCATTTTAGAACCTGTTTCAGTTAATGCTGTCGCAATAATGGTAAGAGATCCACCATTTTCAATGTTACGGGCGGCACCAAAGAAACGTTTTGGTTTATGTAACGCATTGGCATCAACACCACCACTTAATATTTTTCCTGATGCCGGTTGAACAGTATTATAAGCTCTTGCCAAACGGGTAATTGAATCTAATAATATCACCACATCATGGCCACATTCTACTAGGCGTTTTGCTTTTTCTAAAACAATATTGGCAATCTTGACGTGCTCATGTGCTTCTTTGTCAAATGTAGAGGCAATAACTTCACCACGTACATTTCGTTGCATGTCAGTTACCTCTTCGGGACGCTCATCAATTAATAAAATCATTTGGTAAACTTCAGGATGGTTAGCTGCAATGGCATTCGCAACATCCTTAAGTAGCATTGTTTTACCTGTTTTAGGTTGTGAAACAATCATACCACGTTGTCCTTTCCCAATGGGAGAGAACAAATCCATAATTCGGGTAGATATGGTACTTTGTCTTTCGGCAAGATTGAATTTTTCTTGTGGAAATAACGGTGTTAAGTGTTCAAAAGACACCCGATCTCTTACAACTTCGGGTTTTTGACCGTTAATTTTACTAACTTTTATTAAAGGGAAATACTTTTCACCTTCTTTAGGAGGTCTTACATGACCAAGAACAGTGTCTCCAGTTTTAAGACCAAATAATCTGATTTGTGACTGTGAAACATAAATGTCGTCAGGAGAGGATAGGTAATTGTAATCTGAGGAACGTAAAAAACCGTATCCATCTTGCATGATATCCAAAACACCTTCACTTTCGATAATCGCATCAAATTCAAAATCTGGTTCTCTGTAACGGTTACGAGTATCCTTATTTCCGTTATTTACTTTTGACGATGCATGATTACTATTATCACGATTATTATTGTCTCTAGAGTTTGACTTGTTCCCATTAGTATCGCTAGAACGCTCTTGCCTATTATCTTTTCTTTGAGGTTTATTGGAGCTATCTTTTTCTTTTTGGGGATGTTGCTTTTTATCTCTATGCTCTACCTTTTTTGGATTAGATGCATCCCTTTTAGCTGATTTTGCAGTTTCAGAGTGAGATATGCCTTCTGGAGTGGTGGCCTTAGGGGCCGGTTTTTTAGCTTCAGCTTTAGACTCCGGCAATTCCATTTTTTGTTGGGATTGGTCAACAGCAGGTTTTTTTTCAACACGCTCTCTTTTCTTTTTAGGAGGTGTTTTAGCTGTTTTAGGAGTCTCAGATTTAACGTCGGCAGGAGCAGCAATTTCTGTTTTCACTACATCCGGATTTGCAGCTTGTAAATCTAGAATTTGATAAACTAAATCTAATTTTTTGAGTGTACGGTATTTGGGTACATTAAGTTTTTGAGCTATTTCTTGTAAATCAGAAAGCTTCTTTTCTTTTAATTGCGAAATTTCAAACATGTATGTTTATGAATATTATTATAAAATTGAAATTGGATTAGTTCCGAACCTTAGTTTAGAATTAAGAAGAGGAAAAATCGAATGTAATTTTTGAAGATTTAACACCCTATCACTCTGCGAGTAACGGAATGTTATTGCAATAATACAATTTTATTTTAAAAATTACAGTATGATTTAAAAAGAAACTATTAATTTTGAGCGTTAAATTTATTGAATTAATCATGTTACAACGCATTCAAACCATATATTTACTCATAGCAGCCCTATTTTCATGCGGCCTGATATTTGTATTCCATTTGTGGACCAATACTGAAGATGTACTTGTTTATGCCAAAGATGAAATGTTGTATTTGGCTATGTTTTTTGGATCAGCTGCCTTATCTTTGATTTCAATATTTAATTATCAAAATAGAAAGTTCCAATTTGTGCTGGGACGACTCAATATCATATTAAACTTTATTTTATTAGGGCTATTTGTATATCAATTGCTAATGGCGCCTGGAGAAAGTCAAATTTCCGAGAAAGGCGTTGGGATCTTTATTCCTATTTTTTCTATCGTATTTTTGGTGTTAGCCAATAAGGCCATAAAAAAGGATGAAGATCTTGTAAAATCTGTCGATAGATTGCGATAAACCTTATATCTTAATTTTTTTAGTGCGTAAACCCGAGGTGAAGATCTCGGGTTTTTTTAGTGAAACCCAACACCCAAAAGCCGAAGGCGCATTGGGTTTTGTTGGTTGAACTATCCCGCTGAAAAGCGGGATCTCATTAATAATATAACCATTTCCAAAAGCCGAAGGCGCATTGGGTTTTGTTGGTTGAACCTGTCTGCCGACAGGGAGGCTATCCCGCTGAAAAGCGGGATCTCTTCAATAGCCTCATGGTTGTAAAAACCGAAAGCGCATTGGGTGCTGTTGCTTGGACTATAGCGATTAAATGTCGGATTTCTTCAACAGTATAACCATTTTTACGAAGATAAATAAATAGTGGGCTGATTGCATAAAACACCTTGTTAATGCGTACTTTATCACAACTTAGTAATTACCAAAACATTAGGTATTTATTAATCAAAAATAATAGTAAGAAAAAATTCGCCCTACTTTTTAAATTCAATCACCTCTAAGTTATCAATCTTACTCTCATCAATGGTAAAACGAAGCATAGTCCTTACAGTATGAAAACCGTGTTTTCCTATAGCTCCAGGGTTCATGTGTAGAAGATTTAATTTTTTGTCAGGCATGACTTTCAAAATATGGGAGTGTCCACAAATAAACAGCTTTGGTGGGTTTTTATAGAGCAATTCCCTAACCCTATTATTGTACTTGCCCGGATAGCCACCTATATGTGTTATAAAAACATCTACGTTTTCGCACATAAATCTGTTATTTTCACTGAATTCCTTACGGGCATCGGTGCCATCTATGTTGCCATAAACAGCTCTAAGAGGTTTTAGTTTTTTAATGGTATCTGTTACTGTTAAGTCGCCAATGTCTCCAGCGTGCCATACTTCATCGGCTGCTTTTACATGCTTTATAATGGCCTCATCAATGTAGCTATGCGTATCTGAAAGAAGTAGGATTTTTTTCAAGCTGAATTATTTTAATAAGATTTATGTAATGATCAAGAGGTTTCTGAAAGCTCTGGGCTTTTAAAACGGAATTCTCGTTATCTTTGCAACTCACAAAATTAGTGATAAAGACATAAACTTGAACTCTGTTTCAATTAAGATGCATGAAAAGCATTTATGTCAGATATTAAACTATCAAAATCTACCACAGTCACATTGAGATATTTTATCGAATTGTCATATAACGGGAAAGCCTATCATGGCTGGCAAAATCAGCCTAATGCCATTTCAGTGCAACAGGTTATAGAGCATGCTTTATCAACTTTATTGAGAACATCTATAAGAATAATGGGTGCTGGACGAACAGATGCAGGTGTCCATGCTTCTCAAATGTATGCTCATTTTGATGTGGACGAACCAGTGGATGTAGAGATCCTTATTTTTAAGATTAATTGGTTTTTACCGCATGATATCGCTATCCACCGAATCTTTAGAGTAAAAGATAAAGCCCATGCTAGGTTTAATGCTTTAAGTAGAACATATAATTACCGAATTTCTAATACAAAAAATGTATTTACCCATGATTTTGCTTACAAAATCCATTTGTCTTTAGATCTGGATAAAATGAATGAGGCCTGCACTATCTTATTGCAGTATAAAGACTTTCAATGCTTTTCGAAAAGTAATACAGACGTAAAAACGTATTATTGTGATATTAAAGAAGCCAGATGGGTGTTAAATGGGACGGAATTGACTTTTATCATTACTGCCGACCGATTTTTAAGAAATATGGTGCGTGCCATTGTGGGCACTATGGTCAATATTGGGTTAGGTAAAATGGAAGTTGCACAATTACATGACATCATCAAATCTAAAAATAGAGGCGAAGCTGGCTTTTCAGTTCCTGCTCAAGGATTATATTTAACAAATATTCAATATCCCAACACTATTTATAACGTAGAATAAGATTATGAGTGCCAAAAAGAAAACTAAAGTTTATGATGTGGGCTTGTTTAAGCGTTTGATGCAATACATCAAACCATATAAATTCGTGTTTACACTTACTTTGTTGTTTGTTACGGGACTAGCTGTTTTTGGTGCCCTTAGACCTTATGTTTTACAGCAAGCCATTGACAATCATATAGAACTCCAACATTATGATGGGTTTTTGTTTTACATCATCTTAATGATTGTATTATTGATTTTAGAGGTGGTATGCCAATTGCTATTTATCTATAATTCTAGTTGGTTGGGCCAATCTGTGGTTAAAGACATCAGGGTGAAACTGTTTAAGCATATTATGAGTTTCAAAATGAAATATTTTGATAATTCTTCTGTTGGAGTTTTAATTACAAGAACTGTAACGGATATGGAACGTATTTCAGATATCTTTGGGGAGGGGCTTTTTATGATCTTCAGTGACATGCTCAAGATGTTGGTAGTGGGCGGTGTAATGTTATGGATGAATTGGAAACTTGCTTTAATGGTATTTACAACGTTACCACTTGTGCTTTTCGCTACTAAAATCTTTCAAAAGTATATGAAGATTGCTTTTGAAGATGTTCGTAATGAGGTTTCTAATCTTAATTCCTTTGTCCAGGAACGCGTTACAGGAATGAAAATATTACAGTTGTTTACAAGAGAAGAAACTGAATATCGTAAATTTAAGGAAATTAACGCACGCCATAAAAAAGGGTGGTTAAAGACAGTGTGGTATAATTCTGTATTTTTTCCTATTGCAGAATTTTTATCGTCGCTTACTTTAGGACTTGTGGTATGGTATGGCGGACTAAATATTTTGTCGGATGATTTAGCATCTCAAGGTGATTTGTTTGCTTTTATTATGATGATTCCTATGTTATTTAGACCCCTAAACCAAATTGCAAATCGTTTTAACACCTTACAAATGGGAATTGTTGCAGCCAATCGGGTGTTTGATGTTTTGGATACGACATCTCAAATAGACGACGTAGGTACTATTGAAGCAGCACATTTTGAAGGGAATATCAAATTTGAAAATGTTCACTTTTCATATATTGATGACGAAGAGGTATTAAAAGGCATCTCATTTGATGTAAAGTCAGGTCAAACTATCGCTATTGTGGGTGCTACTGGAGCAGGGAAGTCTACGATAATTAATTTGCTCAACCGTTTTTATGACATTCAAAAAGGAACAATTTATGTGGATGGTGTCAATATTAAGGAGATGACTTTAATTTCATTGAGGGCGCAGATTGCAGTGGTGCTTCAGGATGTTTTTCTCTTTGCGGATACGATCATGAATAATATCACGCTCAACAATCCGGATATTACAGAGGCTCAAGTTAAGCAAGCGGCTAAAGACATTGGAATTGATGAATTTATAATGAGCCTACCGCAAGGCTATGATTATAATGTAAAGGAACGCGGCGTTATGCTGTCTTCAGGGCAACGTCAATTAATTTCCTTTTTGAGGGCTTATGTAACCAATCCGAGTATTTTAATATTAGATGAGGCAACGTCTTCAGTAGATTCTTATTCAGAACATTTAATGCAAGTAGCTACTGAAAAAATTACAAAGGGCAGAACCTCTATTGTAATTGCACACCGTTTGGCAACAATTCAGAAGGCCGATCGAATTATTGTGATGGACTCAGGACGTATCGTAGAACAGGGAACACACCAGGAGTTACTTCAAAATATTGATGGGTACTATAAAAATTTATACGAAGTACAGTTCTTAAAAGCTAAAACAGCTTAAATTGAATTGTGATTCTGAGACCTAAAAGCTATTTTAAGCCAAGTCCTTTTTAATCATCATAATCAGCTCGTCATTATCTTTAAACATGATAAATTCACCATTTTTGATATAGCTAATTTGCCCTGTTTCCTCACTCACCACAATCGCTAAAGCATCCGTTTTTTCAGTTATACCCACCGCAGCCCTGTGTCGTAATCCAAAACGTAACGGAATATTTCGCTCATTACTGACAGGAAGAATGACACGAGTTGCCTTAACAATATTATTGGCAATTACAATGGCGCCATCATGTAGAGGACTATTTTTAAAAAATATACTTTCAATAATGGGTTGGGTCACTCCAATATTCATGGCGTCACCAGAGCTGGTTAAAAAATCGAGATTATTGCTGCGTTCTAAGACTATTAAGGCTCCAGTTCTAGTGGAAGCCATTTTTTGGCAAGCAGAAATGAGTACGTCAACATCGGTTTGAACTTGTTCTTCAGTTTTTAAGAAATTAAGATGTCTCAAAAATTTTCGCTTATTGCCAAAATTAGTAGAACCTACCATTAATAAAAACTTGCGTATTTCTGGTTGAAAAACAACAATCAAAGCAATAATACCCACATCCATAAATCCATTAAAAATGGTGCTCAATAGGCCCATTTTTAAAAATGTAGTCAATTTCCAAACAAAATAAATAATAATGATGCCAATAAAGATGTTGATGGCAACGGTACCCTTTATAAGTTTGTAAACGTAATATAATAGTATGGCAACTAGGAATACGTCTATAAAATCTATGATGCCGAAATCCCAAAATTTAAGTTGATCCAATCCTGATGTGTTTTTGTAAAATTAGAAAAATATGATTAATAAATAAATTCGTTAGTATTGACGGTAATTTTGGATGAATCAATTTGAGACAACACTGATTTTAAAGAAATATAATCCTGAAAAGTTAATTTATCTTTGATGTTTAGATAAATTTCATACTGCATTTGATTTGCTAGATCTTCTAAATCCTTTTGCACGCTATAAAGTGTAGAATTTTTTAAAATAGAATCTTTTAAGATTGTCACTAATTTTATATCTGATGGACTACTAAAATCCAATATGATTTTGCGCTCTCTAGGGTTGTTATAATCTGGCGTAACATTAGGTGATACGTAATTGATTTTATATATCACATCAGTAAACTCTATAAAGCCGAGGTTTTTAATGCTGGTGTCATTACAGGTATAATAATTTTTTGCGGTTTCATTTTTATGGTCTGCATTCCGTTTTTTATTTTGTAACAAAATAATTTTTGGGATGGCCTGCTTTAAAGTGAGTCGTTTGTCAACATTTACCAACCAATTGGTCGTACTAATTAAATTGCCTCTATTTAAATCTGTACTGTCATTTTTGGTTTTATCGTAAAATAAATAGGCTGGAGAAACGTCAGTAACTTTGGTTATTTTCGCATTGGTTATTTCGGGTAACAATACCGATTTTTCTTTAGAACAAGAAAACGTTAACACCAGTAAACTGAGTAAGAGATGTTTCATGACTTAAGTTTTTATTTGCTGTGTAAGTTGAATGCATTCCATGGCTTCCTTAACATCATGCACCCGTAGGATGGAGGCGCCTTGTTGCAGTGCCATGGTATTTAAAACAGTAGTGCCATTTAAAGCTTCAGATGGAGAAGCCTCTAATAGTTTATAAATCATAGATTTTCTTGATATGCCAACTAAGACAGGTTTGTCTAACCTTTTAAATGCATTTAAAAGCTTCAACAATTCATAATTTTGCGCAATCGTTTTTGAAAACCCGAACCCAGGATCTACAATAATATCCACAAGGCCTAATGCCCGCGCCGCAGCAATTCGTTCAGAAAAATATAACAAAATGTCTTTAATCAGGTGATCATAGGTAACTTGTTGCTGCATATTTTGTGGCGTTCCTTTCATGTGCATCATAACATAAGGTACTTTAAGTTTCGCAACAGTTTCCAACATAGTATCGTCCATTTTTCCGGCCGAAATATCATTGATCATACACGCCCCAGCAGCAATAGATTGTTTGGCTACTTCACTTCTAAACGTGTCGATGGATATGAGAATATCAGGAAAGGTTTGAGTCAATAACTTTAAAATGGGGAGCAAACGCTGTAATTCTTCTGCCTCGCTGATGTGCGTCGCACTAGGTCTTGAACTGTAAGCGCCAATATCAATAAAAGTGGCGCCATCATTCAGCATTTTTTCAACGTGCTTCAAAATAACCGCGTCTTTAGTATTAACGCCGCCATCATAAAAAGAATCAGGAGTTAGATTTAATATTCCCATAACTTTGGGAATGGTTAAATCAATAAGTTCTCCTTTGCAATTAATGGTCATTTTTGTTTTTTTTCTGCGAAATTATCTATGGTTTCTACAATTTGAGTTTATCCCGGAAATGTAATACTTGGGTTTTATGCTCTATAAAACCATACATTCGTCTATTCGTGGCTATTCGTTTTGAACTTTGAACAATTTAAGCGAAATTTACGCAAAATTACCAGTTTCTATGCAAGATACCTCAAAACAATATGATGCCGTTATTGAAAAATGCCGAAATCTCTTTGTAAATAAAATGTCCGATTATGGAAGTGCCTGGCGCATTTTAAGGTTGCCATCATTAACTGATCAAATATTCATCAAAGCACAGCGCATCAGAGGTTTGCAACAAAATTCTGAACGTAAGGTTGATGAGGGGGAGGAGAGTGAGTTTATTGGTATTATCAATTACTGTACTATGGCGCTCATTCAATTGGAAAAGGGCGTGGTAGAGAAACCTGACTTATCTTTAGAGGAAGCGACGAAGCTTTATGATGAAAAAGTAGCATTATCAAAAGCACTCATGATGAATAAAAATCATGATTATGGTGAAGCTTGGCGCGATATGAGAGTGAGTAGTCTTACCGATCTTATTTTGCAGAAATTACTACGTGTTAAACAGATTGAAGATAATGCAGGCAAAACCATCGTTAGTGAAGGTATTGACGCCAATTATCAGGATATGATCAATTACGCGGTTTTTGCCATGATTCATTTGAGCGAATCAAAATAAATATAAGTAAAAGCAGTGCTCTAGGAGCCTAAAAAATAGATTTAATATATGAAGGTTTTAGTTTGGATTAGTAGAATAATAGTTGGCCTCCTTTATGTCATTTCGGGCTTTGTAAAGCTAAATGACCCGTTGGGTTTTGCTTATAAACTACAAGAATATTTTAGTGCGCAAGTTTTAAATATTCCGTTTTTAGAACCGTATGCCTTGGGGATAGCAATTATTGTAGTGGTTTTTGAGGTGGTTTTGGGCATCTTCTTGCTTATGGGCTATAAACCGAAATTTACAGTTTGGAGCTTACTGCTGATGATTATATTTTTTACCTTCCTTACCTTTTATTCAGCTTATTATGATAAGGTAAAGGACTGTGGTTGTTTTGGAGATGCTATGCCGCTCACACCTTGGCAAAGTTTTACTAAGGACATCATTTTACTGTTCTTTATATTAATTCTCTTTTTAGGGGTTAAACATATCAAGCCTATCTTTAGCAGATTGGGTAGTACTGTGGTAGCACTACTCAGCTTTTTGGCATCCCTTTCATTTGCGTATTATGTACTCATGCATTTACCAGCCATAGATTTTAGAGCTTATAAAATTGGAGATAATATTCAAGATAATATGCAATTGGCTCCAGATGCAAAAAGAGCGATTATTGATTATGAGTGGACCTACACCCTAAATGGTGAGGAAAAAGTATTGACAGATCGCGGACAAGGACCAGCGGCGTACGATGAAATTATCGCTGTCGAAACCAAAGAAATTCAAGCAGCCGATCTTCCTAAAATCCAAGATTTCTCCATCGAGTCAGAGGATGAAGATTTAACCTCATATTTCTTGGAAAAGGATAAATTGTTGATGATTGTGGCTTATAATTTGAGATCTTCGGAAAAAGAAGGTATGGCAAAATTAAAAAGGTTGTCAGATGAAGCGCTTAAAAAAGGCTATACTGTTATTGGGATGACCACTAGTGATGATGCCACAAAACAAAAGATAAAAGCGGATTATCAATTGGATTTTGAATTTTATCTGTGCGATGAAAAAGTACTTAAAACCATTGTGCGTTCAAATCCTGGTGTAGTCATCTTAAATAAAGGAACTGTGATGCAGAAAAAGCATTGGAATGATATTGAAGACTTAAAATTATAATAGTAACTAAATATGGAAATCCTGTCATTAGAGCTGGATTTAGAATCGGATATGAGAAAAAATATAGTAGCAGGAAATTGGAAAATGAACAATGATTTATCGGAAACCGAAACATTGATCAGAGAATTAAAATTACAGAATAACCCATCAGACGTTGAGGTTATGGTTGCCCCGTCCTTCACCAATCTTTGGCAGGCATTCAATACGTTAAAAGACCACCCTATTGAAGTCATTGCTCAAAACATGCATTTTGCTGAATCTGGGGCATACACTGGAGAAGTGAGCGCGGCAATGTTGAAAAGCTTAGGAATTAAGACCGTCATTTTAGGCCACAGTGAGCGTCGTGCGTACTTTAATGAAACAGATGCTATTTTGGCTAAAAAAGTTGATACAGCTTTAAAAAACGAGTTGCGGGTAATATTTTGTTTTGGTGAAGAACTAAAAGACCGAAAAGCTGACAACCACGAAACCATAGTGGAGAATCAGATAAAGAATGCGTTATTTCATTTAGACGCCTCAGCACTTCAGCATATTGTATTGGCTTATGAGCCAGTTTGGGCTATTGGTACAGGAGAAACTGCAAGCCCGGAACAGGCTCAAGATATGCACGCATTTATCAGAAAAACTTTGGCTGCCAAATATGGTAATGATGTTGCAGATGAAACTTCTATTTTGTACGGTGGTAGTGTAAAACCCAACAACGCTAAGGAGATTTTTTCTAAACCGGATGTTGATGGAGGGTTGATAGGTGGTGCAGCGCTAAATGCTGACGACTTTTTTGCCATTGCAAATTCGTTTTAATTTTTTTAACATGCTTAGGTGTCGGTTTTGGATTTTAAATACGACAACTACAACTTAATTGTATCGTATACATGTCAAATACCATTTATATAGGGTATCATTTCAAGGTGGCCCCATTGCAGCCAGGTACTGAAATTTTAATTGCAGAATTAGGTTATGCTGGTTTTGAAAGTTTTGTAGAAACTGAAGATGGTGTAACGGCTTATATTCAAAAGGACGAGTGGAATGACGCGATTCTTGAAGATATTCAGATTTTAAATTCTGACGAATTTGAAATTTCATACACCTTTGAAAATATAGAGCAAACCAATTGGAATGAAGAATGGGAAAAGAATTTCAACCCTATTGTAGTTGATGATGTGTGTTCAGTACGGGCGCCTTTTCATGAAAAGCCTGACACGCAATATGATATTATCATCGAGCCGAAAATGAGTTTTGGAACCGGGCATCATGAAACCACCCATATGATGATTCAGCACATTCTTAAGGATGATTTTAAAGGCAAATCAGTGCTGGACATGGGGTCCGGGACAGGCGTTTTGGCGATTCTTGCAGAGATGAAAGGTGCAAAACCTATTGATGCCATAGATTATGACAATTGGTGCTATGTGAATAGTTTGGAAAATGTTGAGCGCAACAATTGCGAACAAATAACCGTATTGGAAGGCGATGCAAGTCTGTTAAAGGATCAAAAGTATGACATTGTAATTGCTAACATTAATCGAAATATTCTTTTAAATGATTTAGGTACTTATGCTAAATGCATGAACCCGAACGGCGCAATGTACTTGAGCGGGTTTTATGTGGATGATATTCCAGCCATTGAGGAAGAATGCAATAAACAGGGTTTGACCTACGTTGATAGATTGGAAAAAAATAAATGGGTTGCGCTAAAATTCGTAAATTAGTAAGACTTAATACTTTAATTATGAACTACAGATTGATTTCTGTACAATGAAGACTAAAAAATGAGTACTAAAGAGAAAATTCAAGAAGACCTTCTCGTTGATACCCTAGAGCAAAATCAGAACGAGATTGTATTGTACAATGATGATGTCAATACCTTTGATTATGTTATTGACACATTGATCTATGCGTGTGATCATACACCAGAGCAAGCAGAACAATGCTCAATATTGGTACATTATAAAGGAAAGTGTACTGTAAAAACGGGTTCTTATGACGATCTTGAGCCAAGATGTTCCAAGCTTTTGCAAGCGGGACTGAGTGCGGAGATTGTATAAACAAGCTCATTAGAATAAATAAAAAGACCTCACGAGTTTCAAACTAGTGAGGTTTTTTGTATTGATGTATACTCCGTGCTTAATAAAGCATCTTTTTATAAGGTTGAAGGGCATACAAATTCCGTAATAGGCAAATCGGTTTTCTTAATTGCTCCAAATCCGCCGGCTACATCCACCAACTTATCAAATCCACGAGCTTTCAATATCGAGGCCGCAATAACGGAACGGTATCCACCAGCACAATGCACATGGTAGGTTTTTTTAGAATCGATCTGGTTCATTTGCTTATTAATGAAATCCAAAGAAAAATGTTGTGCGTTTTCTAAATGAGATGCTTTATACTCGCCATCTTTCCTAACATCAAGAATGTTGAGTTTTTCTGATCTTGCTTTAGTTGCAAATTCTTCGGCAGATATGGATTCTAAAGTTCCTACATCTTTACCGGAAGCTTTCCAAGCGTCAATGCCGCCTTCTAAATACCCAAGCGTGTTGTCATATCCTACACGGGATAAACGTGTCACAGCCTCCTCGCTTTTACCTTTAGGCACTACCAAAATCAGCGGTTGCTTTAAATCGGTTATTAGGGCGCCAACCCAAGGGGCAAATTGCCCGTTCAAACCAATAAAAATAGAATTAGGAACATGACCTGCAATAAAATCTTGTTGAGTTCTGACATCCAACACTAATGCATCTTCATGGTTTGCCATCGCTTCAAACGTTTCTGGAGATAAGGGCACATTTCCAGTTTCCATAACCTTTTCAAAAGCATCGTAACCTGTTTTATTCATCATCGCATTTTTTGCAAAATACTGAGGTGGCGGCGGCATACCATCCAAAACTTCTTTAATGAATTCCTCTTTGGTCATATCAGCACGAAGCGCATAATTGGTTTTCTTTTGATCTCCAATAGTGCCAACGGTTTCCTTACTCAAGTTCTTTCCGCAAGCAGAACCTGCCCCATGAGCGGGATACACAATAACGTCATCCGCCAAAGTCATTATTTTTGTGCGAAGGGAATCGTAAAGCATTCCTGCCAAATCTTCTTTTGTCAAATCAGATTTAATAGCTAAATCAGGACGGCCTACATCACCTAAAAACAAAGTATCGCCCGAAAATATAGCATGGTTGTTACCATTTTCATCAATCAACAAAAATGTTGTTGATTCTAAGGTGTGTCCCGGGGTATGTAAGGCTTTAATAGTAATTTTTCCAATGTTAAACTCTTCGCCATCTGTAGCAGAATGAATATCATAAGTGGTTTCAGCTCCCGGTCCGTAAACAATGGTGGCGCCAGTTTTATTGGCTAAATCTACATGGCCAGAGACAAAATCAGCATGAAAATGAGTTTCAAAAACGTATTTAATTTTTGCGTTTTCAGCGTTTGCCTTTTCAATATAAGGTTGTATTTCGCGCAATGGATCAATGATTGCAACTTCGCCTTCTGATTCAATATAATATGCCCCTTGTGCCAAACAGCCTGTATATATTTGTTCTATTTTCATAATTTTAATATTGTATGCCCTAGTCAAAAGGCTTTATTCATATTTTATAATGCACTTAAAATGTGTTTTTTTGCATCCAATTCCAAAGATATAAAATCGATCCATAACGTATTGTAACTTAGGTTGCCCTAGTATTATGTTAATTCCATATACATAATATAACATGCCATGATAAGCGTAAAGTACCCAAATCCTCGTTTTAAACTTTCATTAGACACATGTTTAGAAGCATAACCGCCTAAAATAATTCCAATAATGGTAAGAGTTGAAAAGGCGAGTAAAAACTTCCAATCGACATCTATGTTTTGTACATCTCCAGTAAAACCAATAAGCGAGTTGATTGTAATAATGACCAATGAGGTGCCAACCGCTTTCTTCATAGGGAGATTGGCCCATAGCACCAATGCTGGAACATATAAAAATCCGCCACCTGCACCAATTAGCCCAGTAATGGTTCCGATAATTAAGCCTTGAATAAATGTCAGGTAATAAGCTTGATTTTTTTGAGGTCCGTCCACTTCTTTTTTCTTTCTAATCATCGAAATTGATGATAACAACATGATGATTGCAAAAAACAACATGATAGCCACTTCTTTTGTAAAGATGAAATCATTCACTTGGAAAAAAGTATCTGGTAGACTTGGTACTAAATAACGACGTGTTAAATAAACTGCAAGAAAGGAAGGAAATGAAAAGATTAAACCGGTTTTAATATCCACTAGTTTTTTTTTGTGTTTTTGGATGGTCCCAACCAAAGATGAAGACCCCACAATAAATAATGAATATGCCGTAGCAATAATAGGGTTAAAGCCCAAAAGATAAACCAAAATAGGTACTGTTAATATAGAACCGCCGCCACCAATAAGCCCTAATACAAAGCCAACCAAAAGTGCGCCAATAAAACCTATAATGTGCAGTGTATCCATAATTAATGAGGTAATCTATCTTTTAGTACACCATAAACATACGTTCCTAAGATAGCAGCAAAAATGAGAATGAGTATCGAGAAAACTCCCGTGCCAACTAAAACATACATTGGTCCCGGACAAGCGCCAGATAGCGCCCATCCCAATCCGAAGAGTGTACCACCCACGATATAACGAACCAGGCCCTTTTCTTTATCAGGAACTCTCATAAACCCGCCTTCAATATTTTTGAATTTGAATTTTTTTGTAAGGAGCATCAAAAGAACCCCAGTCGCAACAGCTGAACCAATAATGCCATACATATGAAACGATTCAAACCTGAACATTTCATAGATGCGATACCAAGATACGGCTTCTGATTTAACGAGGACAATTCCAAAGACCACTCCAACGAGTAAAAATTTTATAAATTTCATCTGTGCTTTTTTATATGATTTAATGCCCATGCATCTAGAACTACGATTTAAATGAATTCCAGATGTGCATAAAGACAGGTTATATTAACCGAAAATTAAAGGGAATACTAAATGAATCATAATTAAACCGCCAAGGAAAAATCCTATTACGGCAATTAATGAAGGCAGTTGCAAGTTGCTCAGCCCGGTAATGGCGTGACCAGAAGTACATCCACCAGCGTAACGTGTACCGAAACCAACCAAGAAGCCTCCAATAATTAATATTGACAATCCTTTCAAACTTAAGACAGCATCCCAGCTATAAAGCTCAGCGGGTAACAATGATTTGCCAATATTTTCAAATCCATATTGCGAGAGACTTTCAACTGTTACAGGATTAAGATCTATATCAGTGGGAACGGAGAGTAAAAAATGAGCAATAAATCCGCCAATAACGGCGCCCAATACCACGGTAAGATTCCATCGTTGTGCTTTCCAATCGAAATCGAAGAATTTTGTCTTTTTTCCCGCACCGGCAATGGTGCATAAAGTTCTTAAATTGGAAGACATACCAAATGTTTTTCCAAAATAGACAAGCGTAAACATGATAATTGCCATCATCGGGCCGGCAACATACCAAGGCCATGGTTGTAAAATGTAATCCATATTAATTAAATTTATGCAAATATAAGGGTAGCAAATGAACTGAATTGAAATAATATTGACTTAAAAATTCAATACTTCCAGCTTATTACGGCTCAAAATAATTTTGCCTTCATTTTCCAATTGTTTTAATACCCGAGAAACAACTACCCTTGATGTATTTAAATCTTCCGCAATTTCCTGATGGGTTTTTGAAATTGTTTCAGAAGCATTCAACTTAACATGATCTTTGAGGTATTTAAAAAGGCGTTCATCCATTTTCATGAAGGCCAATGTGTCAATAGTTTCGAGCATTTCATTAAAACGAATCTGATAGCTTTGCAAGATAAAGTTGCGCCAACTTTCATTTGTATGAAACCATGTTGACATTAGATCATTAGGAATCATAATGACAGTGGAATCTTTATCGGCAACGGCCCTAATTTTGCTGCTCGATTTGTCCATGCAGCAGGTTAAGGACATTGAACAGGTGTCTCCTGATTCTAATACATATAATAGAAGCTCATTTCCATTATGGTCTTCCCGTAACACTTTAATGTTGCCGTTTAAAAGCAATGGAACATGTGTCAGGTCTTGACCGATATCCATGATGATATCATCTTTTCTAAAATGCTTGATGATGCCGTATGTTGAAATGCTTTTGATGATGGGTGCATCAAATTGATATTTGAATGGCGTTAATAACTCTTGGTTTATCATAATTCAAAAATAAACAATTAGAAATTTGTAATAATTATTTGGTACTAATTTAATAAAAGTATTATATTTGCACCCACTTAAAAAGGCCTCGTGGCGCAACTGAATAGCGCACTTGATTACGGCTCAAGAGGTTACTGGTTTGAATCCAGTCGAGGTCACAAGACGCTTTAAGTAAAAGCACTAAAACCATGCAAACACTACGTTTCGCATGGTTTTCCTGTTTTTAGGCATACATGTAAATTGATATCAAATCATTCAAAGTGTCTGATATTCAGTTGCCTCTCGTTCAAAGTGTCTGCTCAGTAGACATTTTTAAGGAAATCGTCACGGCAGAAAATCATTGAGAATAGTGAAACAGGAATAATGGTTTTTAGAGAAATCATGGAAACTAAAATTGGTAACGCCTTCCAATTATATAATTTTAGCCGTCCACGTTAAGGTTCAATTCACCTAAAATTACCATATCTTAAAGCAGAAATTTAAAATCCGAATACACACTAGCATAAATGACATTACAAGAATTAGTAGGGGACTACTCCATAATAGGTAAAAATCAAGAAGACACTGAAACTACCTATAAAGGCATTCTATCTTTATCCTTAAACGAGCACAACAGAATCCGCGCAAAATGGCTCATAAATGATGTCCAAGTACAGCAAGGAACAGGGTTTTTTAAAGACAATATTTTGGTGATTAATTTTAACTATCAAGGTGAAAATTTGGAGATATATAAAGGCGTTGCCGTATACCGTTGCATAACAAAAGATGTATTGGACGGTTTTTGGTCTGAAAAACACGGTGACCCCTTATTTCTTGGTGAAGAACAGTGTTTTAGAATCAAGTCCGGAACACAATTAGTTAATTAGGACTCTCATGGGAGACCTCTTCCTGTACTAATATCCAACAACTTTGAGCTCATAAGGTCTATTGATCTAGAGCTGCAAGGGTGCGCTACGCCTGTCAGAAAAAAATCTCCACGCTACTGGTCATACTTTTTTACAGCCCTTGCAGCAATCGCACCGTCCTGTGAAAAAGAGATTATGTTTAAGTTTTTATTTAAGATCCGCTTAGGCTATCGGTGGTTGTTGGCCGGCATACGTACATCGGGCAGTCCGTTTCATGCAGCTGTGTACTTCGTGGGCTTTAAAGAGTAGACAGGGCGCATCTTTTGGTTTGAGTGCTGTTTTTCTGAGCTCCCTTTTTTTGTCGTTCGAAGAAATAAGATAAAGGATTCGAGTATAGCGAAAGTGGTAATGCATAAAAAAGGAGCCCATGTGAAACTCCTTAATAACACCAATAAACTTTCTTTTGGCTATTCTTAATATAAATCCTTTATAGCTCTTTCAAAAAATAAAGAATCTGAAGGATGCGGCGCATCCAGTAAAATTAAATCTCCTTCCTTGTCAAAAATAAGGTACTTTGGAATCCCGCTACTATCTATATTGGAGAAAGCTGAAAATCGAGGTATATCAATGTCATGAATTAAATATTGATTTTCTAATAATCCAAACGCTTCTTTTTCTTTTGATTTGGCTATCCATTTACTTCTTCCTTTTTCTCTGTCAAAAGATAAAAACACCCATTTTACTTTTCCTTCATCATTCAATCTGCTTCTATACTCCTTAGATACCTCAATGTCATGTAAACAAGGGACGCACCAGCTCGCCCAAACATCAAAGACTAAGACTGTACCTTTGTTCTCATTGATTAAATCATTGATTTGATAAGTTTTGTTATCTAATGAAGTAACCTTAACATTCAATATAGAATCAGGAAGTTTGTTGTTTATCTTTTTAAACTCGTTTTCAATTTCAGTAATCTTATCGATGTAAAGCTTCTGGGTCATATTCTTTTTAGATGTCATCATCTTTGCTTTTAGCATATCTATATTGCTTGGTAGCAAATTAACGTGATTACTAATATAAATATCTGTTAATGCAAACTCTCGATGTGCGCCTTTTATGTATTTATTTATAAAATCCAATTGGTCGTTAATCTCTTTTTTTGAAAATTTCAAAGAAGGTTCTGTAAAATAATTTTTAATATAAGTACTAAATGCATACGTACTTTTTCGTGAACTTAAATCTAAATTTTCAAATGCGTAGATATCTATTTTATCAAAATAATCTGACGGTACTTCATTTAAAGTTACTTTTTCTTGAACTATAGGAGATATAAGATGTGAATAATGCTCTGAAAATAATTCATTCAGGATCCATTTTTTAAAATCTATAGAGCAATTATTTGTTTTGCAATAGTCATCAATATAATTTTTTCTTGTCTCAAAATATTGATTACATTTTAATTGATAATTATTTATGTTGTCCAAATAACTTGGGGAGTTTTGGTAAAATTGAATTAGGTTTCCAAAATAATTATAATGTGCTGCATTTTTCCCGGAAAAACTCAGGGAGTTTTCATCACCAGATTTATTTATGTTTATAAGTACTGTATCTTCAGTTGTTAAAAAAACGTCTTCCGACATACCTTTTAAGTTTATGGTAACAAAACGGGTATTAAGTTTAGATACGTCTAATGCTGTCGTTTCAGAAGTATCAATTTCCACAAATTTATTTTTAAAATTAACGCCATCATAGTAGGAGAACTTTATCCATTCACCCGCCAATGCGTCTGTTTTAAATATCACTTCTTCATTTGTTTGGTGGGAAGTATTAAGCTCACTTTTACAGTTTAGTATTAATACAAATACAAGGATCGATAGATATCTGATGTTTACTAAAGATAATTCTCTTTTATTCATAGAAATATTTTTTTAATAGACACTGAAGTTTTAGGATTTCTCCTAGTTTTAGAAAGACATGCAGCACAAATAGATCTTTCACCGCACAATGTGTTACAAAGTAGAAAAATAAATTAACAAAATCCCCATCCTTAAACATATTAGAATAATCTTTCTTAAGATTAGATACTATCTGTCCCTATATACGTAGTAGTTAACAAATAGGTCAGGCAGGAAATTTAAATCGGTCAGGGTATAAAGGACTGATAATTGTCCAAAAAGCAGTGGCAGGTCACGTAATAAAAATGCAACTTACTATTAGATAGTTTGTTGCATTTTTTGTTTGCATCAAATTGGTGTTGTCTGTGCCAAATGGGAATGTTGATTCAAGTATCTAAAATCAAAAAAAAGGCTGTCATTATTGTAATGACGGCCCTTTTTGGCTAATAAAATCAATAAAATTTAATTTATTTTAGAGTTTGAATTAATTTCTGATAGCGGAATTGGCAAGTAGGCATGAGAAGCTGCACTAAAATTCGTTCTCCCTGCTGCTTGCATGGCCTCGTCTAACAAATTCCATCGTCGTAAGTCAAAGAATCGAACAGACTCCAAGGTAAATTCCATTGTACGTTCATGTATGATTTGTTTTTTAACGTCTGCCTGAGACACCGCAGTTATTGGCGGCATATTGCCGTGTACTCTTCTCACTTCATTGATAATAGTGATGGCTTGTGGGGTTGCACCTGTCTCATTTAAGGCTTCTGCATACATCAGTAACACATCAGCATAACGCATCAGTACCACATTTACCCCAACATAACTATTGTTGGAGACATAATTTGGCAACCATTTTCTAAAGTAAGCTGAATTATCATTAGTGTTCCCGTAAGTATCATTCATAAGTTGATCCCAAGTGCTTCCCTGCATTGCATTGGTGCTTGGGTCATTATAATATGGATCTCTAAAATATAGTGAGCCATAAAGTCTATAATCGTAAAGTCCGTTACTAGCAATCTTTCCTTCTTTTTTCATGTCATTTACAACATTCATAGTGGCTGCAATACCACCCCAACCGCCAATGGCCCAATCGCCTACAAAGGCGTGCAAACGCGTCGCATTCCAAGAGGTTGCATCACCACTTTTAAATTGCAGTTCAAAAACAGATTCCGAGTTGTTTTCATTTTCACCATTAAATAAGCTGGAAAAATCAGATTCCAAAGCATAAGTTCCAGCAGCCCCCTCAACGATAGGCTTAAGTGCACTTGCTGCATTAGCAAAATCTGAAGGTTCTGCTGATGAAGGGTCTCCTGCCTTGTAGAGGTATGCTTTTCCTAAATACGCTAGAGCAGCTCCTTTGGTAGCTCTACCTGGCTCAGTACTTTCAACGTTTTTAAGCATCTCAGCAGCCTGTTTGAAATCTTTTATGATGGCTTCCCACGATTCTGGACGCGATGCCAAAGGTTTGTCTAGGGTTTCATTGGAAATCATTTCAGTTCTTAATATGATTTGCTCATATAGCGTCAGTAATTTAAAGTGATAATAGCCTCTTAAAAAAGTCGCTTCTCCGATGATCTGTTTTTTTTCCGCATCAGATATTTGATCTGAAGTCATTTCGCCAACCTTGGTAATGACTTGATTTGAGAAATTTAGCCCTTTATAATTTGTGGTCCAAATGACATCAATAAAGGTGTGGCCATTGGTGTAGTTAAAATTGAATATAGACATCCAATGCGAATAATTACTGGCATCTGGTCCTGGTAGAGCATAATCAGATCTGAAATACTCAACTACAGGTCGTCCTTCTTGCCATCCATCCCAAAAATTACTTCGAGATTCTAATTCTGAATAGGCGGCTACCAATCCGGATTGTGCATCTTCAGCGTTTCTCCAAAAGCTTTCAGAGGTGAGTTGATCTGGAGATGTTTGTTCTAAAAACTCATCATCATTACAGGATGTTGAGAAGGTTGCTATAAGCGTAACGACAATTATTTTATATAAATTTTTCATGGTGTTATGTTTTGTTGTTCTTAAAATGCCAGTTGTACACCAACAATTACAGATTTATATTTTGGATAT
The DNA here is from genome assembly GCF_004364975.1 of Gelidibacter sediminis. Lineage (GTDB taxonomy): Bacteria > Bacteroidota > Bacteroidia > Flavobacteriales > Flavobacteriaceae > Gelidibacter > Gelidibacter sediminis. The sequence goes on from NZ_SOBW01000008.1 coordinate 22,159, forward strand.
AAATTGATATCAATACCTCTCGATAATACACTTCCGCCAACTTCAGGATCTAAACCGCTGTACTTAGTAAAGGTAAATAGGTCCTGACCTGTTACATAAATTCTAAATTTGTCGAGTTCTAAAGTTTCTAGCACATTGGTTGGTAATGAGTATCCTAACTGAATGGTTTTAATTCTCAAATAATCGCCATCCTCTAAAAATCTGGTGGAAGCTCTGTTGTTTCTATTAGGATCTCCTAACACGGCTCTCGGAATGTTGGTGTTGGTATTGGATGGTGTCCAGGCATTTGCAGCTTCAGCTCTAAAATTTCTTCCTGTATCTAAACTGAGTAATCTGAAGTCGTTACCATTATAAATCTTGTTACCTCCAACGCCTTGGAAGAATACGTTCAAATCGAAGCCTTTGTAATCGGCTGATAAACTTAAGCTGTATTCGTATTTAGGAATTGCAGTGCCTTGGTAGGTTTCATCAGCAGCATCAATTTGACCATCGCCATTTTGATCCACAAATCTTATATCGCCTGGCGCTGCTTCAGGTTGCGCACCGTGGGCATCAATTTCCGCTTGACTTTGGAAAATGCCATTGGCAACCGGTAGGAAATAAGCGCCAGGCTCATAGCCAACTTGAGTTTGATTCACAAAATGGTCAGATCCGAATAGTAAACCAATACCATATAACTTTTGATTAGCATTGCTAAGTTTTGTTACTTCACTATTTACAGTGGTAAATGTGGCATTAACTGAATAATTTAAAGCATTGTCTTTATTCACATAGCCTAATTCAAACTCCAATCCGTTGTTCTCAAATTCTCCTACGTTAACTACAGGATTGTTGACACCGCTTGATGGTGATACTTCTTTGGTGATTAAAAGATCTTCTGTCGTGGTTTTATAGTAGTTGATAGATCCTTTTAATTTATTGCCTAAGGATGCAAAATCAATTCCAAAGTTTGAAGAGGTATTTGTTTCCCATTGCAAATCGTCATTTTGTAAATCGCGGGCAATACTTCCTAAATAAGAGTTTTGAGGATTTCCAAAAACATACCCACCATTATTTTGGTCTTTACCTTGAGAAATTAACGCGATATAATCATAATAGCCTAAAGCACTATCATTACCAGCTTGTCCCCAACTGTATCTCAGTTTTAGAAAGTTGAAGAACTCTTGGTTTCTCATGAATTCTTCGTCCGTAATCTTCCAACCTAGTGCAAATGAAGGGAAGGTTCCATATTTATTATTCTTTCCAAATTTTGAACTGCCATCTCTACGGATACTTGCCTGAAGTAAATAACGATCGTTATAGGCATAATTCAGTCTTCCAAACTGCGATACCAAAGCGTATTGGGCATTGGTACCTTCACCAGAAAACGTCCCATCTCCAAAGGCATTTAAAGTGTTAAAACTAGGATCGAGGATAGTTGCCGGTACTTTGTCGCCATTTTCATCAAATTTATAACCTTCGCCTTGGATGTAAGTTTCTTTGAAAGGTTCTGAAATTCTCTGATAACCAGCTAATAAATTGAAGGAATGTTTATCGATATCAAAGTTGTAATTCAAGGTGTAGTCTTGATTTAATCTTCTAAATTCACTGTTGTATTCAGAAACAAAGGCAAATTCGTTTTGAGGATTATCATCAATATCCCTTACTCTAAACGCTGGGTGAAACGCGTAAGTGTAACTGTCTCTATTGGATAATGCGAAATTAGCATTGGCAAATAGGCCTTCAATGATTTCGTAATTAAAACTCACATTACCTAAGAAATACTTCTGTTTGGTGTACCCGTCAATAAGGGCATCTTCCCCCACAGGATTACGATGATCAGGAAGATCTCCGTTTCTAAATCCGTAACCAGAAGGTTTTGTCGGATCTAATACTGGAATTAATGGCGATATGAAATAGGTTTCTCTAAGTGAAAATTTATAATCCTCACGATTGGTTTCGCTATAATTTAAAGCCGTATTAATTTTTAATTTCCCTTTTTTGATTCCCATATTGGCATTGATGCCTTTTTTGTAAAACCCTGAACCAATTAATATGCCTTTTTCGTCTGCATAACTACCGGCAACGCTATAGTTTACATTTTCTGAAGCACCGCTCACGCGAACATTCAATAAGTTCAATTGGCCTGTTCTATGTGTTTCATCAATCCAATTGGTGTTGATATTTGAAGGATTCTGAATGTATTGCGGTAAGGCTGCACCAGCATTCTCATACATTTGTCTGTGTACTGAAAGGTAACCATCAGCGTCCAATAACTTCATGTCCTCTCTTGCAGAATTGGAGCTTAAAGAGCTTTCAATCTCAATTTTGGTCTTTCCTAATTTTCCTTTTTTGGTGGTGATGATAATGACACCGTTAGCCGCTCTTGTACCGTAAATTGCACCAGAAGCTGCGTCTTTTAAGATTTCAATCGACTCAATATCGTTTCCGTTTATAAAATAAGGATCCGCTTGAACCCCATCTACAATATATAGGGGTTGGTTATTCCCAAAACTTCCAATTCCTCTAATGGTAATATCAGCAGCAGCGCCCGGACTACCTGATGAAGATGTTACCGTAACACCAGATACTCTACCTTGCAAGGCATCTACAGGGTTGGTGGTAACAACCTTGTTAAGGTCATCGCTTTTTACAGAACTAATAGCACCCGTAACATCACTTTTCTTTTGGGTGCCATATCCTACTAGCACGATCTCATCCAAGCCTTCTGTGTTTTCTACCAAAGAAATGTTAATGGTTTTTTGGTTGCCTACCGTGATTTCCTGTGTGGTAAAACCTAAATAACTGTAGACTAAGACGGCTTGTTCGTTTGGGACTTCCAAAGAATAATTACCATCAAAATCAGACTGAGTTCCTACCGTCGGATTACTTTTAAGCATTACTGTTGCGCCCGCAACTGGCATTCCGGTATTGTCTATTATTGTTCCTTTAACGATTATGCCTTGGGCATATGAATTAGACATAAATCCAAAAGACACAAAAGCAAAAAACACTAAAAACAGCATTTGTACCGAGTGATTTTTAAATCGCGATTGATTTTTTCTCATTGTAATAAATTATTTGTTGGTTCAGACTTATACCCACATTTAAACAAGGGCTTAAGATGACCAAATATGAATTTATTTTGAGATAAAACATCACAAAACACCTTTACATAACCTTTACAAGTCCTTCAATTTTAACTTTTAAAATATTATATCAAATACTCTTTTGTTAGCGTAATGTGTTGTAAACATTGTGTTTAGGCTAGGATCTAGGAGGTTTTCTGAAGGCAAATGACAATTTTATAGCTTTTAAACCAATTTTTCAGAATTACAGCTCTTCTAAAAACGTCACAAGATTATCTTTGGTGTCCAATCCTAGTTTTTTTCTTAAACGATGTCGTCCAATTTCAACAGAATTGACTGAAATATTGTTGATGTTTGCAATCTCTTTGGAGCTTAATTTGAGTTTTACCTGCACGGCAAGCTGAACATCCTTATCTGTCAGATTCGGAAACTTTTCCTTGAGTTTAAATAAGAAATCACTTTGGAGATTTTCAATGTTGGTGTGAAAGCGTTGTATATCTTCATTCAAGTCAAATTTGAAAGAGTAATCTTTGATGAGGGCATCAATATTTTTTTTGACCTCTTTTAAATCGGTGAATTTTAAACCTTTTAAGGATTTGGTCAAATCCTTATAGATGGAAGTCCTCTGGGATATAAATAACGCGAGATTGGTAAGCTCTTTGGTTCTAAATTCTAATTTGTGTTCTAGATTCTCCCGTTCTAAGCTTTGTGTTTTTAATTTCTCTTTTGACAATTTTTGACTTTGCAAATAAAGCGCTTTTTTCTTTTTAATGTTATTCCACAAACTGCCAATGATGAGTATGGCGATAATCACCAATAACAAAGAACCAATAAGTATGTAATTTCTTTTTTGAGCTTCTAAATTGCGTTGTTGTTCTAAAAATTTGATTTCATTCTCGCGTCGTTCTGCTTCATATAATATCCTCATTTCAGCCAACTTTTCGCTTTTATTGCTCGAAAAGATATCAGAAGTGCCCTCGGCATACTTCATATAATAGTTGTACGCTTCTTTGTAATTGTTTTTGGCTAAGTAGTACTCTGAAAGTATTCGGTTATTTTCTAAATCAATTTCTTTATTGTTACTTAGGGTTTCAATGATATTTCTGGATTCCTTTAGTAAGGCATATGATTTTTCAAAATCGCCTAGTTTTAGATAGACAATGGAGAGCTCATGTAGAATATATACCTTGTTTTGGTCGTATTTTATTTGATTGGTGATTTCTAAGGCGGACTCTAAATATTCTTTGGCCAAATCGAGATCATTGATCTTGCGGTAGCAAATACCCATGTTCTTTTTGGCTTCGGCAATCCTGTCTTTATTGTTGAGGTTTTCAATGAGTTCCAAAGATCTTTTAAAGAAAGACAAAGCTAAAGTGCAGTTGTCCTGACGCTCATAAATCAGTCCAATGCTATTGTAACTGTAAGCGATTCGCGGTTTGTCGCCTATTTTTTCGTGTATTTTTAAGGTTTCTGTATGGTATTCTAAGGCTTTATCTAAATAACCAATGTCATAATAGAGCCATCCAAGTGTACGTAAAGTAAAAGCCAAGTCATAATCATTTCCTAAAGCCTTTCGGATTTCCAAGGATTGTAGTCCATATTGTAGTGCTTTATCAAAAATATCATTAAATAAGTACCCTTGACAAAGATTAATAAGCGCTAAACCTTCCTGTTCTTTTGTACCATATTGTTTTGACAATTGCAATGCTTCGGAAGCATATTGAATGGTTTTATCAGGATCTATGGACCAATAAATTTCGGCAATTCTATTTAATAAAGGTATCTTTTGTGCGCGTTCTGAAGTGGGTAATAGGATTAATAAACTGTCCAGTTCAATTTGTGAGTCGGCTGGGTTTTCGTCCCAAATATTTGTTTGGGATTGCGATGTTAAACCAATACATATAAAGGTGATTAGAATAAAAGTTTTCAATTGGTTCATCAGTCGGAAATTTAAAGCCATCTAAAAATACAGTTATCTGCAGTTACATATGCACGTTCACAAAGAGGATTCGAATTTATATTGAAATTCTTTAAAAAAGTGTGTTTGTAAGGTCATGTAAAGGTGAATTTTGACGTAATATTAATAAAAATTAGAAATTTGTTACCATGATATTGATACTATTTAAATAATCTGAAATGGATGTAAAACTATATTTTAAAAAAGTGATGAAATTGACTCTGGTGATTCTGCTGTTAATTAGTTTTGGTTGCAACACGCAAAAGCAATCGACAAGTAATGCCGATTCTTTTACTTTTTTAGATTACAGTAAAAATAGTTTAGATTATCAAATCACTCCAAAAGATGCTGCAGATAGATCTGGTTTAATGTTTTCTGATCAAGGCGCCTGGTTTGCTTATGGATTGAGTGAGGAAACCCCTGAAACTGTCGGTTTTTCAGGACCTTTTTTAATGACACAGCAAAACGGGGTGTGGTTAAGTCAGTCGCTTATAAATCCGTCATTTAAAGTGAATACTACAAGTGATGTATTAACGCAAGAAAGTGCGACAAGTTATGCGAGTCATTTAGAAATGAGTTACACCAGCGATAAATTAGCTATTGACGAAACACTCGTTTTTAAAAACGGACATACCGCTTTAGTGGAGACTCAAATTAAAAACATGAGCGATAAAGCAATAGATGTTGAAGTCCTTTGGAACAACGCACCAGTTTTGATAGATGGTATTTCGTTTTCACAAATGGATCATGCCATCAAAATTACATCTTCCAAGTCCAACGCAAGCGGATATATTACGTTTCCGAAGACTACAACTGTCGCCTTGGCTGATAGTTTACAATTTACAGCAACTAATAAAATAGCTCTTAAACCTGGAGAAAGCAAAGCATTTGTCGTAGCTCAAACATTTATATTTCCAGAATATTCTTGGGAAGAAGAGCAAAAAGCTATTGAAAACGTAAATTTTGAAACGGTCTTAAAAGAGCGTAAAAGAGAAAAGAACCGTCAATTACAATCAATTATTGAAAATCGTAAACCGGAATATAAAGATGATAAATACGCTAAAGTTTTGGCCAAAGCACATTTGACCTTACAAAATAATTGGCGTATTCCTGCTGGAGAACTCAAACATGAAGGCTTATTTCCTAGTTATCATTATGAATGGTTTCACGGATTTTGGTCTTGGGATTCTTGGAAGCACGCCGTTGGCTTATCCTATTATGACGTCAGTTTAGCTAAAAATCAAATGCGCGCCATGTTCGATTTTCAGAGTGATAACGGATTTATCGTTGATTGTGTGTTTAGAGATACCACTATTGAAGCCCATAATTATCGCGATACCAAGCCGCCACTTTCGGCATGGGCAATTGTCAACATATATGAAAAGGACAAAGACATTGAATTCGTGAAAGAATTTTATCCAAAACTAAAAAAGTATCATGAATGGTGGTATGAAAATCGTGATCACGATCAAGATGGATTATGTGAATACGGATCTACCGACGGTACTTTGATTGCTGCCAAATGGGAGAGCGGGATGGATAATGCCATTCGTTTTGACGACTCTAAAATTTTAAAAAATTCGGAAGGCGCCTATTCTCTAGATCAGGAAAGTGTAGATTTAAATGCCTATTTATATGCTGAAAAGTTGTTTTTAAGTCAATTGGCTGCCATTTTAGATCACACAGAAGATTCAGAAACCTACAAGACAGACGCTGGTGTTTTGAAAGAAAAAATTCAACAACAATTCTTCGACCCTGAAGATGGTTGGTTTTATGACACTTTTATTGATGGTAAAACCTTTATTAAAGGAGAGGGAAGCGAAGGATGGACCGCGCTTTGGACAAATGCAGCCAGTCCAGAACAAGCTAATGCTGTGAAAATAAAATTGATGGATCCTAAAAAATTCTATACAAAAATCCCTTTTCAAACCATGAGTGCAGATCATGACAGATTTGACCCGCTAAAAGGCTATTGGAGAGGTCCAAACTGGTTAGACCAAGCTTATTTTGCGGTGCAAGGCTTACGCAATTATGGGTTTCATGAAGAAGCCAATCAAGCCACCATTCAAATAATTGAAGGTGCTGATGGTATTTTAGGCAAAGGAAAATCCATACGTGAAAATTATCATCCTATCACTGGTGAAGGTTTAAATGCGCAAAATTTCAGCTGGAGTGCGGCGCACCTTATCATGCTCTTACAAAATGACTAAATGAACTACGAGAACTTAAAAATATCGAATCAGCAAGCAGAGGATATGCTCCTGAAACGCTTCAATATTATAGGGAGTGCAACGCCGCTTCCTGGAGAAATCGATTTTAATTTTAGGATTAAAGTCGCTGATTCGGACGGTTATATTCTGAAAATTTCCCGACCTGATGAAGATGAAGGCTATCTGGATTTTCAGCAAAAACTATTACAACATGTTGAAGGCAATGGGCAACATCTTATTGCCCCTAAAGTAATTCCGGATGTTGACGGAAATCCGATTTCTAAAATTACTGACGCTTTTGGAAAGGAACGCTTTGTACGGGTATTAACTTGGGTTTCTGGCCGTGTGTGGAGCACTGTAAATCCGCAATTGGACGATTTACGCTTTAGTTTAGGGGAGCAATGTGGCCTATTAACACAAGCGCTCCAAGGTTTTGACCACCCAGAAGCGCATCGCGAATTTGTCTGGGATGTAGCGCAAGCACTTTGGACCAAGCCGCATTTGGATTTGTTCCAGAATGAAGACCGAGAAATCATCGCTCATTTTCAAAATCAGTTTGAAACTTCTCAAGAGAGCTACGTAAAATTAAGAACCGCAGTTGTTCATAATGATGCCAACGACAATAATGTGATTGTTTCATCAGACCTGATAAATCCAAAAGTTCAAGCGTCCATCGATTATGGTGATGCCGCCCATACTCAAATCATCAATGATGTTGCGGTGGCGTGTGCCTATGCCATCATGAATCATAATGACCCTTTGGAAGCTGCTTTGCCAATTGTTGCAGGATATCACACAACATTTCCGTTAGAGGAAAATGAGTTGATACATTTGTATAATGCCATTGCCATGCGCTTGGTGATTTCCGTTACTAAATCGGCCATCAATAAAATAGAAGAACCAGATAATACATACTTACTCATTAGCGAAAAGCCCGCATGGGAAGTTCTGAAGAAATGGAGAAAGATAAGTGCAGATTTTGCTTATTTCAGTTTTAGGAAGGCCTGTGGTTTTGAAGCGCATCCTAACGTGAATGAATTCAAGAACTGGACTTCAGCACAGCACTTTCAGCTTTCAGAATTATTTCCATCAATCGCCAGTAATGAATCACTTCATCTCGATTTAAGTGTGTCGAGTAAATGGATTGGGCATCAAGAAGACTTTAATGATTTAGACCTTTTTGAATTTAAAATCAACCAACTTCAAAAGGAACATCCAAACAAAATTATTGCTGGCGGCTATTTAGAGCCACGTGCTTTATACACGTCGGAGGCCTTTGATAAAGTTGGGAATTCGGGTACCGAAAGTAGAACCATTCATTTGGGTGTCGACTTTTGGCTGCCAAGCGGAACACCTGTTCACGCATTGTTGGATGGAGAAGTGGTCATTGCCATTAACGATGCTGGTTATAAGGAATATGGCGGACTGGTCATATTGAAACACCAAACTGACCAATTTGAATTCTATACACTTTATGGTCATTTATCGGTGGCGAGTGCCACAGCACATCAAGTTGGCGACTATATTAAAAAAGGTGAACAATTAGGAGCATTGGGCACTTCTGAAGAGAATGGGAATTGGGTGCCTCATCTTCATTTTCAAGTAATGTTGTCACTTTTAGGGTTTACCAATGATTTCCCAGGGGTCGCGTATTACAATCAAATTGATGTTTGGAAAAGTATCTGTCCTGACCCTAATTTGTTATTTAAATCCGAAGCTCTTCACGACACTCTTCAAACTTCAAATGACGAATTAATCGCTTATAGAAAACAACATTTAGGCAAAAGTTTAAGCCTTCAATATAAAGAGCCCATAAAAATGGTGCGGGGTGCGGGTCAATATTTAATAGATCAATTCGGGCGTAAATATTTAGATACGGTCAATAACGTTGCGCATGTTGGACATGAAAATTATGAGGTTGTAAAAGCAGGTCAAGAACAAATGGCGCTAATTAATACCAATTCGCGCTATCTGCATGACAATATCAATGCCTTGGCTGAAGAGCTTTTGGAGACCTTACCGCCAAAATTAAGCGTCTTACATTTTGTGAATTCAGGAAGTGAAGCCAATGAATTGGCCATTAGAATGGTAAAAGCAGCCACTGGCGAGCGCGATATTATTGCAAGTGAGGTTGGCTATCATGGCAATAGTAATATGTGTATTGATATCAGTTCGTATAAGTTTGATGGAAAGGGTGGAAGCGGCGCGCCAGAACACACGCATGTTTTTCCATTGCCTGATGCCTTTAGAGGGAAATATACAGGAGAACTTACGGGCGAATTGTATGCCGAGGAAGTCCAAAAGCAAATCGATAGCATTCATGATAAAGGTCGCGGTGTTGGGGCATTGATTATAGAACCAATCATTAGTTGCGGTGGACAAGTAGAGTTGCCAGAAGGCTTTTTAGCCAAAGCCTATGAAAAAGTGAGAGCCGCCGGCGGACTTTGTATTTCCGATGAAGTACAAACTGGTTGTGGCCGAATGGGGAAGACATTTTGGGGTTTTCAATTGCACGATGTTGTTCCAGATATTGTGACTATTGGAAAACCTTTAGGAAATGGACATCCGCTTGCAGCCGTTGCTTGTACGCGCGACGTTGCGGATAAATTTGCCAATGGGATGGAATATTTCAACACGTTTGGTGGTAATCCTGTGTCTTGTGCAATTGGTGCTGAAGTAATTCGTACCGTAAAGCGTGAGAAGCTGCAAGAAAACGCTTTAAACGTGGGCGAATTTTTAAAATCGGAACTTCATAATCTGTCGCAAGAGTTTCCAATTATTGGAGATGTGCGTGGGCAAGGGTTGTTTCTTGGAATTGAATTGGTCGATGCTGATAAAAATCCTTTAGCGGCACAAACGGATTATATAGCGGACCGAATGAAAGATCACGGCATTTTAATGAGTACGGACGGTCCCGATCACAATGTCTTAAAAATCAAACCGCCCATTGTTTTTTCAAAGGCAAACGCTGAAGAGTTGCTTCTTTATTTAAGAAAAGTGCTGGCGGAAGATTTTATGAGATTATGATTCCCATCCATTAAAAAAGAATATTACCATACGTCCCATAATTCTGGGGGACCATCAAAACATACTAAACATGAAATTAAAATTTTTAAGTGCCCTCATTTTGTGTGTGCTAGTGGGATGCAAAACTGCACCCCTTTTGGAAGTGCCAGCACAAACGTCTCACTTCAATCATGAAATTTTCGAAGACCATAAATTGGCACCACGAGCAACTTATTTTGGGTTTGAATCGGCAGATATTAAGGAGAAGGAAAACTCAAAACGGTTTTTAAGCTTAAATGGGCAATGGAAATTTAATTTCGTTACAGACCCTAAAACAAGACCAACAACCTTTCAGAATATCGATTTTGATGATTCCGAATGGAATACCATTCCGGTGCCCGCCAATTGGGAAGTGGAAGGTTATGACCATCCGATTTATTTAGATGAACGCTACCCATTCACCACAACTTGGCCTGACGCACCCACCGATTATAATCCTGTAGGAACCTATAGAAAAGAAATCACTTTAGACGAAGCATTCTTATCCGAAGAAGTCATCTTGCATTTTGCAGGTGCTAAATCGGCAATGTATGTCTATGTTAATGGCGATTATGTTGGGTATTCCCAAGGCAGTAAATTGCCGGCAGAATTTAATATTACCAAGCATCTAAGACCAGGTAAAAATATATTGGCCTTACAAATGTTCAGATGGAGCGACGCCAGTTACTTGGAGAGTCAGGACTTTTTACGCATGAGCGGCATAGAGCGCGACGTGTATTTGTATACACAACCTAAAGTGGCCGTTTCTGATTATTACGCTTATACCAATTTACAGGACGATTATATCAATGGCGTTTTAAAAAACACAGTTTCAATAGTTAATCCATCGAAAGATGTAGTTCAGAGAAAGGTGTCTGTTGCGGTGTTGGATGGCGAAACTTCGAAATTTACCGACTCTAGAGTTATCACTATTCCTGCGAATGAAAGTGTTGAATTTATTTCAGAAGGCATTTTTGAAACTGTAAAAAAATGGTCGGCTGAACAACCAAACTTATACACTTTAAAAATAAGTTTGGAAGACGAATCCAACGCTAAAAACAACCAATACATCACAAAAAAAATAGGTTTTAAAAGCGTCGAAATTAAGAATTCTCAAGTACTCATAAATGGTAAGGCTATTTACATCAGAGGTGTGAACAGACACGAAACTGATCCGTTGACGGGACATGTGGTGTCAAGAGAATCGATGGAAAAAGACATTCAACTGATGAAGCAGAATAACATCAACGCCGTGCGTGCTTCACATTACCCTAACGATCCCTATTGGTTGGAGTTGTGTGATCAGTATGGTTTGTATGTGGTAGACGAAGCAAATATTGAGAGTCACCCATTGGCCATAGATAAAAACACACAAATCGGAAATGAAATGAGCTGGTTGGCAGCACATGAAGCGCGTACACAACGCATGTACTATCGCGATAGAAATCATGTGTCCATTTATTCATGGTCGCTTGGTAACGAAGCGGGAACTGGCGATATATTTAGAACCACCTACAAATGGTTAAAAGCACAAGACGATAATAGAATCGTGCAATATGAACCGGCAGGCAAAGATGATTATACAGATTTGTATTGCCCAATGTATCCAAAGCCAGAATATTTAATTGCTCACGGAAAATCTGATTCTGATAAACCGTCAATTATGATTGAGTATGCGCATGCTATGGGGAATTCGGTAGGCAATCTGCAAGATTATTGGGATATTATTGAAACTTATTCTAATCTCCAAGGCGGCTATATTTGGGATTGGGTGGACCAAGCATTGGAATATAAAGATGAACAAGGCAACCCGTATTTTGCGTATGGCCACGATTATCATCCAGATTTGCCAACAGACGGGAACTTTTTAAATAATGGTTTGGTAGATCCGCACCGTATGCCACATCCACATTTAACCGAAGTCAAGAAGGTTTATGAGCCTGTGCAGTTCAATTATCTGGGTAATGGCGTGATAGAAATCGTCAACAAGAATTTCTTTATAGATTTATCAGATAAAACTATCGCTTGGAAAATTTTAGAAGACGGGAAAGAGATTGTTCAAGATCAGTCTATAGTGGTGCATGTGAATCCGCAGGAGTTAGCTAAAATCAAACTTGATAAATTCCCAGCTTCTTTAAATGCAGAAAAAGACTATTTACTTCAAATGAGTTTAATTCAAAAGGAGGATGAAAATTTAATTCCGAAAGGTCATGAAGTAGCTTGGGATGAATTTTTACTTCAAAAAGGAAACCTTAAAAAGACAGAATCAAAGGAGAGAATAGCGCTCGAAATCACTGCAAGCAACGATGTGTTCACAATTAAAAATGACCTTGTAGATTTTCAGATTAACGCTAAATCGGGAGAAATACAGTCATGGACGTATAATGGGAAACTTATAACGAATGACCCAATCCGCCCGAATTTTTGGAGAGCCCCAACCGATAATGATTTAGGTAACAACATGCATCAATGGGCTGAAATTTGGCAGGATGCCACTTATAATAATAGGCCCAAATTAGTTGGAAATCCTATGAATTCAAAAGGTGGCGTTACGTATAAAGTGGATTATGTTTTACCGAATAATGAGGCTAATGTGCAAGTGCAATACACCTTAAAGTCTGATGGAAGTTTGAATGTGGCATATAGTTTTTCACCCAATCAAAAGGACCTTCCAAACATCCCTCGTATAGGTATGTATATGACTTTGTCCAGAGATTTTGCAGATATTACGTGGTATGGAAAAGGAGAGACAGAAAGTTACTGGGACAGAAAAACTGGCGTTAAAACTGCTGTCTATTCAGGGAAAATTATCGATCAGTTTGAACGATACCTTCGTCCGCAGGAAACTGGAAATAAAACGGATATACGTTGGGTTGAAGTGTCATCACCTCATGTAACTTTAAAAGCAGCGGGTAACGTGTGGCTCAACACCAGTGTATGGCCTTTTTCCATGACTGAAATCGATTTTAATAGTGACGATGCCAGCGCATCTGCTTCAGGTTTAGTGCCAGTAACCAAAAAACGCGGTGCAGATATTAAACTTGGAAAAACAGTGCAATGGAACATCGATTATCTGCAAATGGGCGTTGGTGGTGATACCTCATGGGGCAGATTGGTGCATCCGGAATACACAATTCCGGCTGATAAGGTCTATAACTATACATTTTCTATTGTGCCTTATTAAAAAGGCCCATTAATTATATTGAAATTGTAAATTGAAAAACAAAAATCATCTACAGTGCACGGAGTATTGAATCATAATCTCAATGTGTTGAAAATTAAATAACTGACCTTAGTTTTTAAGGGCGAGCATATAAAAGCAAATACTAGTTTTCTAAAAAATACTATATAAAGTGACGTCAATTAGAAGCAACCCTAGGTTGCTTTTTTTTTGTAAAAAAAATCGAATAAATCTAAAATATTATAAAGTTTTGTGTATTTCATCGATTATTTATGTATTTCATGGGTAATATTGTTGCTTTATATATATATTAGCAGTCGATTAGAGCTTAACTAATCTCCCCCAAACCTAACAACTATTTAACCTACATCTTATGCGTTATTTTCTTGTCTTAATGACACTATTGACCTTGCTGTCATGTTCTTCGGAATCTATTGATCCAGCCCCTATAACTGATTCACCCCCAATGACGGGATCTGAACCTATCACCGATCCACAGGAGCGGGCCTTAATCTATTATGTCAGTGAAACGGGTGATAATGAAAATGATGGTCTTACTATTGAAACAGCATGGCGAAGTGTGGAACCCATAAATAATATGGAAGTTCAGCCAAACACGACATTTATGTTTAAAGGGACTTTTGAGAGTCTTGTTTTTGGAGCAGATGATAACGGCGCAGTAATCACTTCATATAAGGATACAAGGGCTCAGCTTAAAGGTATTACCATATTAAACACCAGTAATTTTATTATAAAAAATATTGACATTAAGCAGGAGGGGATAAAGATAGAGAACTCCTTGAGTGATGATACCAAAATCTCGAATTTTGTGATTAGCGATGTTGAAGTTTCAAACGCGTGGATTGGTATTCTGATGTATAGCCATCACGATACTTCTGGAATTGCAGATGTAACAATAGATAACGTTAAGGTCTATGATTGTACTGAAGGCGGAATTTATTCCCAAGGCTATTTTAACAAAAACAAAGTGGGATATTCACATAGCAATATTCATATTTCCAATTCTGAGGTTTATAATATTTCTGGATGGGATAATAAATATTCACATTCTGGCAATGGTATCATGTTGTCAGATGTACAATATTCCAGCATTGTTGATACAAAAGCTTATAACAATGGTAGCGAAAACACAAAATGCGGTGGTAATGTTGGTATTTGGTATTGGGATTCTAAGGATGTATTAATCCAAGGTTGTGAATCTTATAATAACAAAAGCCTTGGCTGTGATGGCGCTGGATTTGATTTTGATGGTGGGGTTGTTAATGGGATCATGCAGTACAATTATTCTCATGACAATTATGGCGGCGGTTTCCTGGTAGGCCAATTTCCAGGATCGAGACGTATGGAGAACATCACTGTTCGATATAATATTTCAGTTAACGACAATATTACAAACGGCGGCAGTATTTATCTGTTCGACTATAGTGGGGTTAATGATAGTATGCAAGATATATTTATTTATAATAATACCTTGGTTCAAGATACTAGGTTGACATTTAAATCGCTTCATAATTTCAGTAATGATAATGTTATAGTGATCAACAATATTTTTAATGGTAAATTGACCAATTCTGATAGGGTTACTTTCTTGTCTAACCATGTAGGAAGGGTCGATTTTGTTAATGGTTATAAATTATCATTGAATTCTAATCTTATCAATGCAGCCACAAATCTTGATTGGGAGATTGGTGATCGTGACTTTTACGGAAATCCATCGTTGACAGGAGAATTTCAAGATTTTGGAGCCTTTGAATTTGTTGACAAGACGTAAAGATTTATTTGTTGAAAATTTATTTTAAACACATTAATAGTAGTTAAGTGGACACATTAAAAATGGAAGCACCAACGAGTTTTTGGAGCTTCCATTTTTAATGTGTTAATTTCTGTTAAAATAAAACTAACAATCAAGAGGTTTGATATTAAAAAATTAGATTTGTCTGTATAGGAAGTATCCTCAACTAATAGACCTCTCTTTAAATGAAAAAAAGATACATCTTTTTCACGCTGCTCATCTGTGGGTTAATTGCACTCATTGCCTATAGAATAAGTGCAAATTCAAAAATAAATACTCCTAAAAATGCGCAAAGGACCGGTTCAGAACTGGGGGTGCAAGGCAAAGTACTAAAAGCCGAAAAATTTGCTGATAATCTTTCCCTATCCGGAACGTTGGAAGCCAATGAAGAAATTGAACTGCGCAGTGAAATTTCTGGCGTCGTAGAAAGCATTAATTTTGAAGAAGGCACTAAAGTCTCCAAAGGTCAAGTCTTGTTTCGGGTGAATGATATTGAACTTCGCGCGCAATTATCAAAAGTAAAAACCGCGCAACAATTGGCTTCAGAAAACCAACGAAGAGCACAGTTGTTATTAGATAAACAAGCGATAAGTCAGGAGGAATTTGATATGGCCAATGCCGATCTTGAGTCTGCCAAAGCACAAACCCAACTTATAGGAGCACAATTATCTAAAGCAACCGTTCGCGCTCCATTTTCTGGGACCATTGGTCTACGTTCCATTTCTAAAGGGACTTATGTAACGCCAGCCACTCCAATTGCGAAATTGGTTAATACAAGCCAATTGAAACTCACCTTCGCAATTCCAGAAAAATATGTCTCATTGATGAAAGTAGGCAGTGCGTTAACTTTCTCTACCTCTAATTCCAATGAAGAACACACTGCTAAAATTTATGCTATAGAACCTCAGGTGGACATTGCCACGCGGACTTTAAAGATGCGTGCAATTGCCGATAATAAGGAAGGTAAACTATTTCCGGGAACGTTTGCAAATGTCACTTTGCCACTTGAAACTGTTGAGTATGCATTGTTAGTACCTACAGAAGCGTTAATTCCCATCCAAAATGGAAAGAAAATATTTGTTGTAGATGGCGGAAAAGCTAAGGAAGTGGTTGTGGAAACAGGCGCCAGAACAGACAGTATGGTGCGTGTGCTTTCAGGAATTAAAGTTGGCGATACCATCTTAACTTCAGGTGTGATGTCTCTCAAAAATGGAACGCCCGTAAAAGTGAACCTTAAGAATTAATAGCGCTGATGAGTTTATCTACCTTAAGTATTAAACGTCCTGTACTTGCCATTGTGATGAATTTGGCCATCATGCTCTTCGGGATCATTGGATATACCTATCTTGGTGTCAGGGAATTTCCATCCATTGATCCAGCACAAATCTCTGTAAGTACGAGTTATTCTGGTGCCAATGCTGATATTATTGAATCGCAGATTACAGAACCGCTTGAAAAATCCATTAACGGAATTGATGGCATCAGAAATATTACTTCTTCCAGTAACCAAGGTTCTAGCCGAATTAGTATCGAATTTAATCTAGATAAAGATCTTGAAGAAGCGGCAAATGACGTGCGTGATAAAGTATCTCAAGCCGTAAGAAGTCTGCCTCAGGATATTGATGCACCTCCAGTCGTTTCCAAGGCGGATGCCGATTCTCGTGCGATTATTTCTATGACGGTTCAAAGTGATAACAAAAACATTTTAGAACTTACTGATTATGCCGATAATGTCCTTGCGCAGCGTTTGCAAACCATTCCGGGCGTAAGTAGTGTGCAAATTTGGGGGCAACGCAGGTATGCCATGCGCATGTGGATTGATCCTATTAAGTTGGCTTCTTATGGCGTGACAGTTGCTGAAGTCAGACAAGCTCTACTATCGCAAAATGTCGAGTTGCCATCGGGAAAATTGACTGGAGCGAATACCGAGTTGACCGTAAAAACGATTGGTAATCTGACAACCGAGGAAGAGTTCAATAATATTATAATTTCCTCAGAAGGTGGTAAAGTAGTTCGTTTTAGTGATGTAGGGAACGCTACTTTGGAAGCTGAAAACATGGAAACCAAGCTGAGCGACTCAGGGCAACCTATGGTCGCCTTAGCCATTGTGCCGCAGCCTGGTGCTAATTACATTTCTATTGCTGATGGCTTTTATGAAGAATTTGAAAGGCTTAAAAAAGATTTACCCGAAGATTTTAAATTAAACGTCGTTATAGATGACACCGTATTCGTAAAACGCTCCATTATTGAAGTGGTAGAAACCCTTGCTATCACTATCGTGTTGGTGATTTTGGTCATCTATTTCTTTTTTAGAAATTGGTCTATGGCCTTGCGTCCGCTTATTGATATTCCCGTGTCTTTGATCGCGACCTTTTTCATCATGTGGATGTTTGGGTTCTCGATAAATGTATTGACGCTTCTTGCCATTGTATTAGCTACAGGTTTGGTGGTTGATGATGGTATTGTAGTGACCGAAAATATCTATAAGAAAGTTGAAGAAGGCATGTCGCCCATTGAAGCTGCTATAAAAGGTTCTAATGAGATTTTCTTTGCCGTAATTTCAATTTCGGTAACGTTAGCCGCAGTGTTCTTGCCCGTAATTTTCTTAGAAGGTTTTGTGGGACGCCTTTTTAGGGAATTTGGAATTGTGATTGGTGCCGCCGTACTGATTTCGGCATTTGTGTCCTTATCATTAACACCGATGTTGAATGCGTATTTAATTAAACCTGGGAAACAAAAACGTTCAAAATTTTACAATTTTACAGAGCGTTATTTTGTGAAAATGAATACCGCCTATGCGAGTTCATTGGGGAATTTCATGCAGAAGAAATGGTGGAGTTTTCCAATTTTAGTGATCTGTTTCCTCATGATTGGATTGTTTTACACGCTCCTTCAAAAGGAAACTGCACCATATGATGATAGAAGTTATATTAGGGTAAGTGTTACAGCGCCAGAAGGTGCATCGTATGATTATATGGATCGGTTTATGAATGAAATGACCGATTTAATCAATGATTCCATCCCAGAAAAGAAAGTGAGTCTAATTATAACTTCACCGGGTTTTGGCTCGGCTTCTGTGAATAGTGGTCGTGCGATCATTTCATTGGTTGATCCGAGTGAACGTGATCGTTCGCAAAAGGAAATCGCCGAAGATTTGACGCGTTGGACCAGAACTTTTGAAAATGCACGATCTAGTGTTTCAGAAACGCCAACCATTGCGGTAAATAGAAGAGGTGGTATGCCAATTCAGTATATTATTCAAGCGCCTAATTTTGAGAAGCTGGAGGAGAAGATTCCTGAGTTTATGGAAGCTGCGGAAAACAATCCAGTGTTTGCAAATACGGACGTCGATTTAAAATTCAACAAACCAGAAATATATGTGACTATAGATCGGGATAAGGCGAAAAGTTTAGGCGTTTCGGTTTTAGATGTCGCGCAAACCTTGCAATTATCGTTAAGTGGCCAGCGTTTTGGTTATTTTATGATGAATGGTAAGCAGTATCAAGTGATTGGGCAGTTTGATAAAAAAGATCGCGCTGCACCAATGGATTTAAAGTCTATGTTTGTTAAAAATAATAAAGGAGAACTAATACAAATGGATAATTTGGTGACTACAAAAGAGCATAGTAGTCCGCCACAATTGTATCACAACAACCGTTACATGTCTGCAACGGTCTCCGCAAGTTTGGCGCCAGGAATGAGTATTAATGATGGTATCGAAGCTATGGAAAGCATCCGAGCACAAGTTTTAGATGAGTCCTTCACCACAGATTTAGGAGGCGAATCGCGGGATTTTGTGGAGAGTAGTTCTAATACCCTATTCGCATTCGGATTGGCATTATTGCTTATCTATCTGTTATTGGCAGCGCAATTTGAAAGTTTTATAGATCCATTTGTGATTATTCTAACAGTTCCAATGGCGGTTGCTGGAGCCTTATTTTCATTATGGTTATTCGGTCAAACTTGGAATATTTTTAGCCAAATTGGAACTATTATGCTCATTGGTCTTGTTACCAAAAACGGCATCTTAATTGTAGAATTCGCCAATCAGCTTCGGGAAGAAGGCATGGATAAATATGAAGCCATCATGAAAGCTTCAGAATCACGTTTACGTCCTATTTTAATGACCAGTTTAACCATTGCTTTAGGTGCATTGCCAATTGCACTATCCATTGGCGCAGCCTCGACAAGTAGAATAGGGATGGGGGTTGTTATTATTGGTGGAACATTGTTTTCGTTGATCTTGACCTTATTTGTGATTCCTTCTATTTATATGTTGTGGTCGAGACAGAAGCAACACCGTCCAGAATTTGATAAAATTGATAGTTATGAAACCGAATAAACTATGGACATTAGGTCTGAGTATCTGTTTTGGGGCATTCGCACTTCAAACCTATGCCCAAGAAGTGTTGACGCTTGAGGAAGCGGTAGAAATTGCGCTTGAAAACAACTATGACATTCGTCTGGCAAAAAATAATTCGAAAGTGGATTCTTTAGGCGTAAGTCCAGGTTTTGCCGGAATGTTGCCAAGAGTTTTTGCTCAGGCTAGCACCAACAATAGCACCCAAAATATTTCGCAAACGCGTTCTGATGGCAATGTCATTGAATTGGATAATGCCAAAAATAATAACCTCAGTTATGGTGTCGGTTTAGATTGGACCATTTTTGATGGTTTAGGGATGTTTGCCCGCTACGATCAATTGAAAGAACTTGAAAAATTGGGGAAAGCAGAATTGCAATCTACAGTGTTGAATCGGGTAAGTGACGTGATGGTGACGTATTACGATTTGGTGAATCAGCAACAACAATTGACGGCTTTAGATAGTACTTTGGTCATTTCAGAACAGCGTGTCGAATTGGCTGATAACCGATTCAGCATCGGAAAGTCCTCTAAATTGGAAGTGCTCAATGCTCAAGTAGATCTTAATACGGATAAAACGCTTCAAATTAGACAACGCGAGCAGTATAAAAACACAAAAATTAGACTTAATGAAATTCTTGGGCGCGATACCCATATTGATTTTAAGGTAAAGGATGAGGTGTTGATTGCTACAGATTTACAATTGGCCGAATTGGAACACTTGGCAACTACTCAAAATCCAGAGTTGCAGGCGCAACTGATCAACAAACGCATATCTGAATTAGAATTAAAACAGATTAAAGGCAACCGATTTCCAAGGATTTCTGCGAATACAGGGTATAATTTCAGCGATTCAGAATCGAGTTTAGGATTCACCACAAAAAACAATGCACAAGGTTGGAATTATGGTTTATCTGCCAGTATCGATATTTTTAACGGTTCCAATCAAAATCGGAATGAAAAAATAGCGAAGCTTCAAATTGAAAATTCGGATATTCAAATCAAACAGCAAACGGAAACCATAAAATCGCAATTGCATACCGCGTACCAAACATATTTGACCAATTTAAGTTTGATTGATTTGGAAACGCATAATGAAGATATCGCTAAAGAAAATCTTGAGATTACCTTGGCAAAATATAAAATCGGTACGATTCCCACTATCGAGTTCAGAACGGCACAACTCAATTATATCAACGCTAGTATGCGCTTGAGTAATGCCATTTATCAAGCAAAACTTTCAGAACTCACACTCAAACAATTAGCCGGTAATTTATCATTGCGTTAGTAATCGAATTCTGTCATTATTTTAAAGCCGAAAGGGTGTTAATTTCTTATTAAAAGCGTGAGGAGAACTCCATAACTAGGAGGGCTTACAATTTCTTTTAATTACCTTTGCACCTTGATTTTTATTTAAAAACATTAGTTTTAACATTTAAAAGCAAGGGCTTTTTACAACCACAGCGTCTTATAAAAAGTAACCCTTTAAACAGTATTTTATTTTAAATAGTAATAACCCCTAGTTAACCTATTGTAATGAAAAATATATTTCTATACTTTTTCTTCATCACCTTATTTTATTCTACCGTAACAGCACAAGTATTGGAACCTGTTAAATGGTCAACTTCTGTAGAGAAGATTTCAGATACTGAATATGATCTTATCGCTAAGGCAAAAATTGACAAAGGCTGGCACCTCTACTCTCAAAGTGTACCTGAAAACGGCCCAATTGCAACCGCCTTTACTTATGAAGTAGCTAAAAAGGCTGAGCTTATTGGCAAAACGAGCGAAGAAGAAGGTCGCACTGTTGATGATCCTATATTTAATATGCGCATCAAGTATTTTGATGATGTAGCTGAGTTTAGACAGCGTATTAAGGTGATCAACAATGAACTTTCTATAGTTAAAGGCGAAGTTGAATTTATGGTGTGTGATGATATGCGTTGCTTGCCACCATCATACGTCGATTTGAATTTTGATTTAAATACCTCTAAAAACCTTTCCAGTAAAGAGGATTCTGAAGCTTCAGAAAGTAATGGTATTATTGACTTTCAAAACCCTGTAAAAACTGATCTTGATAAAGATGTTATTGTTACGGATAAACAAGAAGAAGAATCAGATAATACCGGTTTATGGACTATTTTTATCCTAGGTATGGGTGCAGGGTTTATCGCGTTATTCACGCCATGTGTATTTCCTTTAATCCCGATGACCGTAAGTTTCTTTACCAAACAAAGTAAAAACAAAGCTCAGGGTATTAAAAACGCCTTCATATATGGACTATGTATCATCGTAATTTATGTGATATTAGGTACTGGTGTTGTTGCCATTTTTGGAGCGAGCGCTATTAATGAGTTCTCAACGAGTGTGACTTTTAACCTGCTTTTCTTTGTGATCCTCGTCATTTTTGCGGTGTCCTTTTTAGGTGCATTTGAAATTATGCTGCCACAATCATGGGCCAATAAAATTGATAGTAAAGCAGATAAGGGTGGGTATACTGGCATTTTCTTTATGGCACTCGCACTTGCTATTGTGTCCTTTTCATGTACAGGACCATTTGTAGGCAATATTATAGTCATTTCAGCTACTAAGGGCGGACTTGCACCAATGATTGGGATGTTGGGCTTTTCGTTGGCATTAGCATTGCCATTCGGTTTGTTTGCAGCGTTCCCAGGCTGGCTAAATTCTCTTCCAAAATCAGGAGGTTGGTTAAACACTGTAAAAGTGGTATTAGGATTTTTGGAATTGGCATTTGCATTCAAGTTCCTTTCACAGGCAGATTTGGTATTGCAATTGCATTTCCTAGAACGTGAAGTGTTTATCGCTATCTGGATTGCTATTTTTGGCGCATTGGCGTTTTATCTTTTCGGAAAGATCAAATTGCCACACGATTCGCCGTTAACACATATTTCAGTAGGACGTTTGAGCCTCGGATTAATAGCTTTAAGTTTTACAATATATATGATTCCTGGGCTTTGGGGTGCGCCTCTTAACTTGATTAGCGCCTTCCCACCACCGTTAGATTACGCAGAGTCGCCTTATGGTGTTGGTAATTCTAAAACTGGAGGAGGTGCCGTTTTAGATGATGCTCAAGAGCTACCCGATGGCGCCCATCTATTAGCACCACACCAAATTTTGGCCTTCAATGATTATGACAGAGGTTTGGCTTATGCTAAAGAAGTAGGCAAACCAATCATGTTAGATTTCACTGGCTGGGCCTGTGTGAACTGTAGAAAGATGGAGCAGAAGGTTTGGCCTGATGATCAGGTATTGAACATGTTAAAGAATGAAGTGGTATTGATCTCATTATACGTGGACGACAAACGGAAACTTGAAGGAGATGAGGTAATCGAATCTAAATTACGACCAGGAAAGAAACTGAAGTATATTGGTCAAAAATGGAGTGAATTCCAAACCATCCGCTATAAAACCAATACACAACCTTTTTATGTACTCATAGGTCATGATGAAGAAAATCTTAATGATCCTGTCGGGTATACACCAGATGTGGAGGAGTATTTTGGTTGGATGGAAGAAGGTGTTGAAGCATTTAAAAAGTAAGCGCTACCATATTGATAAGTAATAAAATTAACCACTTCGCAAAAACGAGGTGGTTTTTTTATGCCGTACTTGGAAATACTTATATAACGTCGTGAAATTTGATAGTTGCTTTTTTTAGATTTTCAGAAAGCGTTTTCAACCATATTAATTGATTCGAAATTAAATAGGCTTCTTGAAGATGGTGAAGCGATTCGGTATCTAATTCCGTCTCTCCTTTTAATATGTCTTCATCACGAGCTCTCGAAAGACTGTGGTAGGATTCCATGAGTTTGTCCTGAGCTTTTTCGATATCTATTGAAGTCGTTTCGCAATCTACAGGCGTATCGTTCAAAATAGAACATGACGATTGTAGGGTGTTGGCAATCCTTAAAATAAGAGCGTCAAACTCTTTTGATGCAGGGGTCGTTTTGTGGTTGATAATAAAACTTCCAATGGAGGCAATAGCAGAAACCATGGTCTGATTTAACGTAACCATACCATAAATAAGTTGAAACTCTTTTTGTTTTGATTTGGGGTCCTGCGTCATTCTCTGAAAAGCAGAATTCAAATTGCTGATAGCTAAAAAGGCTTCCTTTCTCGCAATTTTATAGGCCAACTCATTCTCTCTTTTATCATGATATAAATTTTGTGTTGCAATGAGATATTTTTGGTTTTTTTTAAGGGCGTCTACAAGTACATTCTTCAAATTTAAAGCCTCCCAACTTGGCCATAACACATAGTTGGCAATAACCGCAATACTCGCTCCTAAAACTGTATCAATCACTCTGTATTGAATCACTTGAAAGGCATCCGGATTAATAAGCGAATACACAAACACAATATTAATGGTTACAAAAGCTGCGGACGATTTATAATTCTGCTGTACTAAGGAGAAAGCTAAAGTGAGTGAAATAATGGCCAACACCGCATAAACGATAACGTTTTGCGTGAGTAAAACGATGCCAATCGCGAAAGCAGCGCCAATGAGTGTTCCTACAATACGATCTTTAGAACGCTCTTTGGTCAAGCCATAATTAGGGCGCATAATAACTATGATGGTAAGCAATATCCAATATGTATTTCGGATATCTAATAGCGTACCTAAAACAAAAGCAAAAACCATTGCTACGGTAAACCTAAGGGCATGTCTAAATAAGGTAGAATTTAAGCTGAAATTTTGAATGATGACATTCAATCGGTATTCTTGCAGCGTTAAGAACTTACTGGTGTCTTGACGTTTCAAGGAGACTTTTGATGAATCCTTAACGTTCGCCATTACACGACGTATCGCTCTAATTTCTTGAGCAATGTGTTCTTGATAATCGTATAAATTACGCAATACAAGTGCGCCTTCACGTGCTTTTGGCAGCTGTACATCTTCAATATATTGCGCAATATTCTTTTTTACCTGTGATAAACTATCCAATAAAATATCGGAGTCAGATACTTTGTCATTTTTAATCAACAAGTCAGATAAGGTCTTCAATTGATTGCCCATCGCTTTATTAAGGTTTTTGGAAGCTTTCAGATATTTCCGATCCTTAAAAAGGCGGTCCATATCATTATAATCTAAATGCTTCGCCTCAACAAGCTCAAAAATATTGACTGATGAAATAAAGATCAGCATATGCTTTTCATCATAATGGGAACGCCCGGAACGTTTTCGTTCTAAAAGCAGTAATTCCCTAAGCGTTTCGTGCTTTTCATTGATTTGACTTTGTAGGACGAAGGCTTCTTGCATCAATTCTTGACGCTTGGTTTTCTTAGTCAGTAATCGTGCACGTAATTGGAGATATTCACCAATCAGGGTCAGTGTTTCTGATAAAAATTGGACTTCATCTTTTGTAGGGGCTAATTTCCTGAAAAGAAAAGACACCATTAAATACCAAAGTCCGCCACAACCCATCAATAATACATGAGGAAGTATTTCCTCCGCTGTTTCTTTTTCAACTGCAAACGCCAGTACCATCGCTAACAAACCAGAAAACGACACCAACGATGCTCTAAATCCGTAAACGGACAGCAACGACACGAAGAATGAAATAGCCGCCATGACGATGACTAAAAGTGGGAGGTAGGGCTTGCAAAAAAGAATGATGGTAAAAATAAGCATCGTCAAAGCCGTACTGATTAATATGGCATTGACTTTTCTTTTTAAACTGCCCGGAATATCTCCAGGGGCATTTAAAAAAGCACCCATAACAATGGGAAGTGCAAATTCAAAATCCCCAATAAAATAAAACAGAATCAATGGTGTAACCACAGCAAATGTCAAGCGGACTCCTCTGTAAAAGTGAGAGCTTTTTAAAAATATTTCGATGGTTTTAAGATGTGCTTTCAATGTGATTTTTTAGTGTTACAAAGGTATGTTAATTGATACGCTCTATCATAAGGTAAGATTATTTTAATGTTATGGCATATGAATTTTTGTGAATTGAAAAACCACTTCTAGTTAGGAAGTGGTTTTGTTTGATTAGTAGTGTTAATGTTAAAGGTCAATTTTATACTAAATTAATCTTCACTTCCCCAAGGTGCACTTGACGTTTCCACTTCCTTTGTAAGGTCAAATTTCACCGAAAATAATCGGTCAGTGCCAATGCGACGTAAATTATAGGTAAATGATGTTGCATCCAGGGTAATCCACCACACATTATTTGCGGCATGCGCCAATAAATCAGCGGTAAATTGATCAGCAGGGAAAAACTGTATATCGGCTCTTCCTGTGTTTGGACTTAGTCCGCCGTATTGCGTGACTTCATCATCAGAACCATCCGGTTTTCTATGGTCGTGTTTTAATAGGATTAAATGATCTGCTCCCTTAGTCAGTACCCATGTTCGAGATTTGTCTTCACCTACAAAAAATGGAATTCTAATCTCACTATCTTCACAAGACCGCACATGCATTACTAACTTTTCGTCAGTAAAGCCATCGCCTTCTTTTCCTCCAGCAATGATTTCGCCTTCATAAGCTTTTCCACAATGATTTTTAAGGGTATCCCAAAATTGAACGGATCCAGGGGCCTCCTGCGCCAACAAATGTAGCGGCAAGACCAATAAAATAAGTAAGAGTTTTTTCATTGTTCCAAGATATGTAATTAATTGTAAAATGTGTCTTTTTTCCAATTCATTGGATTATTTAATATCTAATCCGAAATTCTTTGATATGAATTGGTGTCTCTAATGATATGGTCATGGAATAATGGTTGCGAAATAAAATCGATAGAATTTGTGGTGGCATAGGTTTTTACAGATGATTTATAGCCACGAATAATGGAGGTCAAATTTTTAGATTTTGGTCCGAATTTGTTTTGTTGTTGTAGCGACGCAAAATTTTGCGTCGCTACCGCGCCCAACCCCGCACCCGTTTCCCTGCCCATCGTTTTATCAATAATTATAATTCCGTGTACATGATTTGGCATAATTACGTGATTGCCCAATTTTACAAATGGAAAATGTTCAGGGATTGACAACCAAAGTTGATCTGCAATCTTACCGATGTCGGATAATTTCATCTGTGGAGACGCAATATTTTGTGTCTTTACCACATCGCCAAAATATTGGATTCTATTTTTGGTGCAAATCGTTATAAAATATGCGCCATTGCTTCCATAATCCCAATGCTTCAATCGGGTAGATTCTATTCTATATTTATTTCTAAATTTCTCAGACATTAGATTATAAACTGAACTACATTAATTATTTAAAAACTCACAACACGAGTGAAATTTAATCTGCAGAGCGGGCAAGTGGTTTATTCCACCGTCACCACCAAATCATCTTGCATGACCATCGTTCCTTCCTTAAGCGCTACAGATTTTACTTTTCCAGCTTTAAATGCTGTGACAGTCGTTTCCATTTTCATAGCTTCAATGATGAACAAAGGATCATTTTCCTTCACAACTTGTCCGCGTTTTACCAACACTTTATATAAGGAGCCTTGTAACGGTGCGCCTATATGATTGGAATTTGACGGATCTATTTTCTCGTGAGTTTCCTTTTTGATGTTGAGTGATTTATCCAGTACTTCCACAAATCTATTTTCACCATTGACGCTAAAAAATACAATTCTGACGCCATTTTCATTAGGAATTCCTACGGATAATAACCTCACTATAATTGTTTTCCCTGGTTCTAATTCAATCAGCGTTTCTTCACGTTGCTTCATGCCGTAGAAGAAATTCTTGGTAGGCACTAAACTTAGGTTTCCGTAAAGTTTGTAGTTTTCGTGAGCTTGTTCAAATACCTTTGGATATAAAGTGTAGGACAAGAAATCTTCAATTTCGATAGCTCGCGTAAACCCTTTTTGGAATTTCTTTTTGAACGCTTCATACTCCACGTCAAAATCGATAGGTTTCATATGCGCATTAGGTCTATCCGTATACGCTTTGTGATTTTTCAGAATAATCTTCTGTAATTTTTTTGGGAATCCGCCTACCGGTTGACCTAAATCGCCTTTAAAGAAATTGATAACGGATTCTGGAAACGAAATTTCTTCGCCACGTTCCATGACATCTTTTGGCGTCAGGTTATTAGTCACCATAAAAATTGCCATATCTCCAACCACTTTAGAGCTTGGTGTTACTTTTATCAAGTTGCCAAACATGGTGTTTACCTGAGCGTACATTTTTTTGACTTCATCAAACCGATCGCCAATTCCTAAAGCAATGGCTTGTGGGCGTAAATTGGAGTATTGTCCACCAGGAATTTCATGTTGAAAAACTTCAGCGGTTCCTGCTTTCAGTCCAGATTCAAATGGATAGTACAACTCGCGGGTATCTTCCCAGTAATTTGAAAATTGGTTTAAGGTATCAATATCAAATTCATGCGCTCGTGGTTGGCCTTTCATCATCTCCACAACAGAATTGAAGTTAGGTTGTGAAGTTAAACCTGATAAACCACCTAATGCGACATCAACAACATCAACACCAGCTTCAATAGCCTTTAAATACGTGGCAGTTTGTAAGGATGAGGTGTCATGTGTATGCAAATGAATAGGGAGTTTGACGGTGTCCTTTAAAGCGCCAACCAACTCTGTGGCAGCGTATGGTTTTAATAATCCCGCCATATCCTTAATGGCAATCATGTGCGCACCTGCATTTTCAAGATCTTTAGCTAATTGCGTGTAATATTTTAAGTTGTACTTAGTTTCATTGATATCTAAAATGTTTCCTGAGTAACTGATAGCAGCTTGTGCAATCCCTCCAGTTTTGTCTCTCACATAATTGATACTCGGTTCCATAGCTTTTACCCAGTTAAGAGAATCAAAAATCCTAAAGATATCCACGCCGTTTTCCCACGATTTTTCAACAAATTTTTCAATCAAGTTATCAGGATACGCTTTATAGCCAACGCCATTACTCCCTCTCAAAAGCATTTGAAATAAGATATTAGGAATTGCTTTTCGCAATTCGCGTAAACGTGTCCAAGGACTTTCATGTAAAAAGCGCAGGCACACATCAAAAGTGGCACCTCCCCATACCTCCATACTAAAGGTGTTTGGATGGTTTTTTGCATAACTCTCCGCAACTTTCATCATGTCAAACGTTCGCATACGTGTAGCGAGTAATGATTGGTGTGCATCACGCATTGTGGTGTCCGTATAATGGATTTTGTGGTCGTTTTTAAGCCATTGACAGAACTTATCTGGACCCATTTCCATTAACATATCTTTGGTTCCCTTAGGATAGGATGTTTTTATATTGAACTTTGGAACTTTAGGGTTTCTAAAAATCTTGTTGTCATCTTTATACTTAACGTCAGAATTTCCGTTGACAATTACTTCGGCTAAAAACTGAGTAACTTTAGTTGTTCTATCTTGTGGCAATTTTATTTTAAACAAGGAAGGTGTGTTTTGAATAAAATTAACCGTCACTTTTCCTTCTTTAAAAGTGTCATGAAGGATGACATTCTGCAAAAAGTGTATATTGGTTTTTACGCCACGCACTCTAAATTCTTTTAATGCACGCACCATCTTGCGTACTGCACCATCGAGCGTCCGTCCGTGGGCTGACACTTTTACAAGCATTGAATCGAAAAACGGGCTCACACTGTAGCCTTGATAAATACTTCCGGCATCCAAACGAATGCCCATTCCTGACGCACTTCGGTAGGTGGTAATTGTACCGTAATCTGGGGTGAAATTATTGCTTGGATCTTCTGTGGTCAAGCGGCACTGAAGTGCAAAACCATATGTTTTAAGAGACTCTTGCTCGTAAATCTTAATTTGTTGATCAGATAATTTATATCCGCCAGCTACGAAAATTTGAGTTTTTACCAAATCAATGCCCGTAACCATTTCAGTCACTGTGTGTTCTACTTGAATTCTTGGATTAACTTCGATAAAAAAGACGTTATCATCTTTATCGACCAAAAATTCCACCGTTCCAATATTGTTATAATTGACTTCCGTGGCAATATCTACCGCATATTTATAAAGTTCTTGCTTTACTTTATCTGATACATTATGGGAAGGCGCAATCTCTACTACCTTCTGATGTCGGCGCTGTACAGAGCAATCCCGTTCAAATAAATGGCGAATATTACCGTGGTTGTCAGCAACTATTTGAACTTCAATATGCTTAGGGTCTTCCACATATCTTTCAAGAAACATGGTATCATCGCCAAAAGAATTCAGCGCTTCGTTTTTGGCTGAGTCGAAATTCTGTTCTAGATCTTCATCCTTTCTGATAATTCGCATCCCGCGTCCGCCACCACCTGAAGCGGCTTTCAGCATTAATGGATAACCAATACGTTTGGCTTCTGATAAGGCAATTTTTAGCGTAGTGAGATCCTTTTTATTGCTTTCTATAATTGGGACATTGCATTTCGTGGCAATTTTCTTCGCCGTAATTTTGTCGCCCAAAGCATCCATCACTTCAGGGTTCGGACCGATGAAAATAATTCCATTTGCAGCACATTTTCGTGCAAATTCTGAATTTTCAGATAAGAAACCATAGCCCGGGTGGATGGCATCTACATTTTTGGACTTTGCCAATGCGATGATTTCGTCCATGTCCAAATATGGTTTTAAAGGTTGATTGTCTTCACCAATTTGATAGGATTCATCCGCTTTATTTCGATGTTGCGAATACCGATCTTCATAGGTGTAGAGCGCAACCGTAGCCAAATTCAACTCAGTACATGCGCGCATGACGCGAATTGCGATTTCTCCTCTATTGGCAATAAGTACCTTTTTTATTTTCATATGTTTCAGTGTTATGTTGTGTTGTTTTCTAGATGATTAGGGGCTTGCCTGAGTGGGTTTGGTCAGCGATATTTTTCAAAAAAGGGAATTTTTTGAAAGGGGATATGACAATTAAAAGTGCGCTTTTTGTCCACAGACGTTTCGGGTTCGCTCGAAGATAAATTTTAAATCCTTCAAAAACAAAAATGTGGTGCCGAAATATAAGGCCGTTAATTGAAGAGTAAGGGAGATGTTATAGGTGTGTTTTAGGTTGTGAAGTACTTTAAAGTAAAGACCCACGGTAAAACCTTCAACACTCTATTTTTGAAAAAGTATAACAGAGTTCCGTAGCAATCTGTAAACTACGCTCCATATATTTTTGTGCTTGTTGTGGCGTGTTGTCAAATGTTTTTGGATCTTCAAAAGGAATTGGGAATCGTCCTTCAGCACCTGCAACAATAGGACAGTCGCCGTCTGCTTGTGAACAGGTCATGATGGCCGCAAAATGAGATGTCGGATTAAAAGCAGCATCCATTTTTTTTGAAAATCCAATTATTGGAAGTTCATTTTCAGCGAATTTGATACTATAAATAGGATTGTCACTTTGGGAAAGCATCTCGATTTCAAATCCTGATTTTTCCAAAGTTTCTACAATTATTGGAAACACCGCGGTGCTTTCTGTTCCACCAGAATAGCACGATACATTTTTAATATTGAAGTGGTGGGCTAAAGTCTGCGCCCAAACTTGAGACAAATGGCTTCGTCGTGAATTGTGGGTGCAAATAAAATTTAAGCGAATGTTTTGATGTGCTGACACTTTAGATTGTATAAAATCAATAAACGGTTGTAAAACAGTTTTACGCGCATCAGGAATGCTAGTTGGGTCTAAAGTGTTGATGACCTTTTCAATTGGTGTAAATAATTGTGCTTTCATAGTATTCTATTCATTGCAATATTACGATTGATGATTCAACTCTCAAAATATTTAAAGTTAGAATTTAATGGTAATCATAAAAAAACCACCTCGTTTTCACGAAGTGGTTTTTACAATTTGCTAATGAGGTTGCTTCGTCTCCTAAAAAGGCTTCAGACAATGACTCACTTTATGGAGATTTACTTTATCATTTCATAAGAACGTTTAATAAAATCACTCAATTCTTTTCCTTTTAACAATCCTTGAGACAGACGTGCCAAATCTAAACTTTGAGAAATTAGTCGCTCTTGTTTCTTCTTTGTTTTGGTATTTAAAATCTCACCTACCAATTCAGAATTGGTATTGACCACCAAGTTGTACATTTCTGGCATGTTGCCCATTCCAAACATACCGCCACCTCCAGTTGCTTGCATCTCTTTCATACGACGCATAAACTCTGGTTGTGTGATGATAAATGGAGACGCATCACTATCCATCGCTTCTAATTGTACCATAAATTTTTCAGATGGGATAGCTTCTTTTAAGACGTCTTCCAACTCTTTTTGTTGCTCATCAGTCAACTTTGAAATTTTGGTATCGTCTTTCTTGATTAAATTATCAATATGATCAGCATCTACACGTGCAAACGTAATGTTCTCTTTTGTAGATTCCATTTTTTGCATTAGGTGACTCACAATTGGAGAATCTAATAATAACACTTCATAACCTTTGGCTTTAGCAGCTTCAGTATAACTGTGTTGAGCATCTTCATTAGACGCATATAAGATGACCAATTTACCATCTTTATCAGTTTGGTTGTCCTTAATTTTGTCTGTTAACTCTTTATAAGTATAGTACTTGCCGTCTACCGATGGATACAGTGCGAAAGCATCAGCCTTGTCATAGAATTTATCCTCTGAAAGCATTCCGTATTCAATCACAATTTTAATGTCATTCCATTTTTTCTCGAAATCGGCACGGTTTTCATTGAATAACGATTTTAATTTATCAGCGACTTTACGAGTGATGTACGATGAAATTTTCTTCACGTTACCATCGGCTTGTAAATAACTACGAGAGACGTTTAACGGAATGTCTGGAGAATCGATCACACCACGTAACATGGTTAAGAATTCAGGAACAATCCCTTCTACATTATCCGTAACGAACACTTGGTTTTGGTACAGCTGAATTTTATCCTTTTGGATATTTAAATCGGCCGTCATTTTTGGGAAATATAAAATACCGGTCAAATTGAATGGGTAGTCCACATTTAAATGAATATGAAATAATGGCTCCTCAAACTGCATTGGATACAATTCTCTATAAAAAGCGTTGTAATCCTTTTCTTCTAATTCAGTTGGTTGTTTTGTCCACGCTGGATTAGGGTTGTTGATAATGTTGTCAACAGTAATTTTCTTTTGGGGCTCAGTAGTTTCTTTACCGTCTTTATCTTTTTTGGTTTCAGGCTTATGATCAGGATCATTCACTTCCTTAGTTCCAAATTTAATTGGAATAGGCATGAACTTGTTATACTTGGTCAATAGCTCACGGATTTTAGATTCTTCTAAGAACTCGGTAGAATCTTCGGCAATGTGAAGGATAATCTCTGTACCACGGTCTGTTTTACTAGCTGGCTCTAAAGTGAATTCTGGAGAACCATCACAGGTCCAACGTGCAGCTTCAGTACCTTCTTTATAAGATTTAGAGATGATTTCAACTTTCTCAGCTACCATGAAGGCAGAATAAAAACCTAATCCGAAATGGCCGATGATGCCTGAATCTTTTCCAGCATCTTTATATTTATCCAAAAACTCTTCAGCTCCTGAAAATGCAATTTGATTGATGTATTTTTCAATCTCTTCAGCAGTCATCCCAATACCTTGGTCAATAATGTGAAGTTTTTTACCTTCTTTGTCAATTTTTACCTCGATTTTTGGATTGCCATATTCTACTGCTGCTTCCCCAATATTGGTAAGATGTTTAAGTTTTAAAGTCGCATCTGTCGCGTTACTGATCAATTCACGTAAAAATATTTCGTGATCGCTGTATAAGAATTTCTTAATTAAGGGAAAGATATTCTCTACCGAAACATTAATATTACCTTTTGTCATATTTAATTTATTAAATGTTCCCACCAATCCCAATAACTATGGGGAGGGAAACTGTTTGAACTTATATTTTACTCATCATGCAGTAGTCAACAAAAATGCCAAGTCAGTATTTGTGACAAGATGACATAAAAAAAGCCGTTCTTAGTTAGAACGGCTTTTTGCAAAATATAGTAGAATTAGTCTTTTAGAGTATCCTTTTTTTCTAAAGGTATGTCTTTCTTTTTATTTTTCACATAGGTTTCCAACCATTGGTCTTGTTCCCAAAGCATGTGCATTACGGACTCTTTGGCACTGTATCCATGACTTTCCTTAGGTAACATCACCAATCTTACTGGTGCCCCCAATCCTTTTAAAGCATTAAAATAGCGCTCACTTTGCATTGGGTAGGTACCAGAATTGTTATCAGCTTCACCGTGAATTAATAATAATGGTGTTTTCATTTTGTCAGCATTCATAAAAGGAGACATGGTATTGTAAACATCTGGAGCTTCCCAATAGTTGCGCTCTTCACTTTGAAACCCAAAAGGTGTGAGTGTTCTGTTATAAGCACCACTACGTGCAATACCAGCTGCAAATAAGTTGGAATGCGACAATAAATTAGCCGTCATAAAAGCACCATAAGAATGACCTCCAACAGCAACACGATCGCGGTCTATATAGCCCATTGCGTCCACAGCATCAATGGCTGCCTTAGCGTTTCCAACTAATTGCGCCACAAATGTGTCGTTTGGTTGATCATCACCTTCACCCACAATCGGGAAGGCGGCATCATCTAAAACAACATACCCTCGGGTTACCCAATATAATGGAGAGCCATAATATGGATAGGTGAATTCATTAGAATTGGAAGTGTTCTGACCTGCACTATTTTTGTCTTTATATTCACGCGGATAGGCCCACATAATCATAGGATATTTTTCACCTTCTTTATAATCAGTTGGTAAATAAAGTGTTCCTGTGAGTGGTAATCCGTCATCGCGTTTATAATTAATAACTTCCTTGTGTACATCTTGAATACTTTTAAAGGGGTTCTCAAATTGTGTTAAAGGTTGTAAGGCGATACGCTTCTTAATGTTTCTAATATAGTAGTTTGGATATTCGTTTTTAGATTCAATTTGAACCACAAATTCACCAGCCTTAGCATCTAATGCAAAGGAGATATTTTCAACTTTATCAGTATAAGCAGATTGGTAGAGACGCTCTGTTTTTTGCGATTTGAGATTCATTTCGTCAATAAACGGGAATTGCCCTTTTTCACTGTAGCCATCGCCAATTAGATAAGCTTTATTGTCATTTAAATCGAGCACGTATTCATCATAAGCATTTAAGGTTGTTACAAAACTTCCTGGATCGCTATACACATCTTGGTAATTTCTATCTGATAGTACCTTGGGCGCCTTGCTAGGATTAGAAGGATCAAATAAATAGGTTCTTGTATTTCTACTATTCCACCATCTGTCATATGCAATGGCGGTAGATTCATTACCCCAACGGATACCGGCAAAACGATCTTTCGTTTTTAAAAGGGATTGTTTTTTTGCCGTAAAAGGAGCTTTTTGTTGAAAAACTTCATCTCTAAAAGGAACTTCATTGGCAGGGTCGCCGCCATCTAAAGCTTCTGTCCACACTAAGGTTGCAGGATGGTCATTACGCCATGTCAAGTCTCGCATTCCGGTACGTTCTGCCATAAAGCCTTGTGGTAAATCTTCAATTAGTGGTACTTCCAATACCTTTTTTACTAAAGTGCCCGCAGCATCATAAATGGTAGTGGTAGAAGGGAATCGGCTATAGGGAACCAAATAGGAAAACGGTTTGTTGATAGTAGTCACTAAAATATACTTACCGTCTGGCGAAAAATTTAAGCTTTGGTAAATGTCCGTTGATTTCCAATTGGAGGACGTACCATTTAAGTTTACTTTTTGAATGTCTGATAAAGCTAATTGCTCAAAGTTATATTCGTCATTCGGGTTTTTTAGCAAATCTTGATACGTTCTGTTTTGAGCCTTTACACCAGCCTCACTCACAGAAATTGTTGGACCTTCTGGTACTGAAACTTCAGTATCTATTAATGGTTTTTTTGAAGTTGGTAGTGTTTTAACCAGCAATGAATTACTGTCTTTAAACCATGTGTATGGTCTACCCATATTGGCATTAAGGTTGTCTGATGTCAATTTTTTAGCCTCGACAGTACTGACGTCTACCAACCATAATTCAACACCTTTTGAAGTAGTATTGGTAAAAGTTACATATTTTTGGTTGGGCGACCATGTCACGTATGCGAAACGGCCATTTTCAGGCATTCCTTTAATCGTTTGTGGGTTCCCGTCTCTGCCTTTTCTCATTTTAATATCAGTATAAAAGGTCGTTCTACTGCCAATATTGGTTACGGGGTTAATCCTTAATCCACCAAGACGCATTTCAGTTTCAGAAAGTTCCTCAATAGTTTTGTAATTACTTCTATATAGAAATAAAATATTTTCACCATTAGTGTCCATACTGATGCGTGGTGCTAATGGTGCCTCGGCCAAATTTAGGATATTCTGATCTGGTTTTTGATAAGATAAATTGACCTGCCCAATGCTAATCATGGACCATGTCAATAGAAAACTTAGTAATAATGCTTTCATTGTAGTTAGTTTTGGTTAAAACTCTAAAAATACTCAAAAGCATCGTGCATGCTCACTAACTAAATGTTAAAATGATGTGCTGGCATTGTAATTATTGTATAAAAAACAGGTAATTTTATGAAAACTATGAATATTGTTTAAATTGCAAGACTATTAAAACTAAAAAATGACTTATGTATAACTCCAAAATAATTGGATTGGGCCATTATGTGCCTGATAATGTGGTGACCAATGATGATCTTTCTAAAATGATGGATACAAGTGACGAATGGATACAAGAACGTACGGGCATCAAAGAACGGAGATGGGCCATTGAGAATTCAGGGGACACCACTTCAGCAATGGGGGTGAAAGCCGCTAAAGTAGCTATTGAACGTGCAGGAATAGATAAAGATGATATAGATTTTATCATATTCGCCACCTTAAGTCCGGATATGTATTTTCCAGGTCCTGGAGTTCAGGTTCAGCATGCCTTAGGTATCAAAACGGTAGGAGCATTAGATGTGAGGAACCAATGTTCAGGTTTTATCTATGCCATGTCTGTGGCCGACCAGTTTATTAAGACAGGAATGTATAAAAATATTTTGGTTATTGGAAGTGAATTGCATTCGCATGGATTGGATAAAACCACACGTGGTCGTGGGGTGACCGTTATTTTTGGTGATGGTGCAGGCGCAGCAATTTTGACTAGAGAAGAAGATAGCTCAAAAGGAATATTATCAACTCATTTACATTCAGAAGGAGAACATGCAGAAGAATTGGTGCTGGTGGCGCCAGGAATGGGCAAACGTTGGGTGAATGACATTTTAAAAGATAATGACCCTAATGATGAAAGTTACTTCCCGCATATGAACGGTCAGTTTGTATTTAAAAACGCTGTGGTCAGATTTAGTGAAGTGATTATGGAGGGCCTATTGAAGAATAATTTGCAAAAGGAGTCCATAGATATGCTGATTCCTCATCAAGCCAATTTAAGAATTGCACAGTTTATTCAAAAGAAATTTGGATTGACTGATGATCAGGTGTTTAATAATATTCAAAAATACGGCAATACCACCGCAGCTTCTATACCAATTGCGCTTACTGAAGCTTGGGAAGAAGGTAAAATTAAAGAAGGTGATGTGGTTGTATTGGCAGCTTTTGGAAGTGGATTTACTTGGGGAAGCGTGGTTATTAAGTGGTAATGGATTAAGACGCTTCAAAGCTCAAATACGCTAACATTTGCACACTAATGATAAAAACCCGAAACACTTAAGTTTCGGGTTTTCTGCTATTAATCAACATCAACTAACACTTAATTAAATTAACTGATTAACTTAAAAACTTATCACATTAACTAAGACGTAAAAACTTGTGTTTTATTTCGTTAGAGGGCAATTTTAACTAACAATTTAACACACCTATAAGTTTTTGAAAGTTTAATCTTTCAAAATTAACATTCGTGTTGTGACTACTTATATGAGCCGTATGTTTTTGAAAGCTAATTAATCCAACAGCTTATTGGTTCTTATTTACATGAAGCCACCGCCACCTGATTTTTCATTTGTATCTCTATTCTTGCGTTGTAAAGCTCTGTATTTTCCTCCGCCAAATCGGTATGATAATCCAACATTCCAGGTATTGCTTTCCCAATTGAATTCACCAACTTGTTTATAAGGTCTATTACCTTCAAATCCTCCGCGCATCGTATTAAGGATATCATTATAATTAAAACTAAATGTGGCGGCATCATCCAAAAATGTATAGCGTAATCCCGTATTGACAAAATACATTGATTTACCTGTAAATTGAATCCCCTCACGTGCTGACCTGTACAAGCCAAATAATGAAAGTGTTAGATTTTTAGTTGTTTTAAAAGTATTGTTCATTCTAAAACTATAGGCAATATTATCTACTTCAATTTTGGTAAGCGCAATATCAGCAACATTCGGGTCTTGGCCAATTGGCGTGTTCAAAACTTCAGAAATACCTGTTTGAGTCTGTGCAAAAAGATCAAAACTACTATTAAAACTCCACCATTTTGCAGGCTTGTAACTACTGGAAAGTTCTATGCCATAAGCTGAGGTGTTGTCAAAGTTATCGTAAGTTAAGATCACCTTATTCAAATCTAACCGATCTATAAAGACAGCACGGTTAATTTCATCCTCAACAATTCTATAAAAAACACCTCCGGTAATTGTGCCCTTATTTAGTTTTCTCGTGTAGTTTAATTCAATTGAATTGGTAAACTGCGGTTGTAATTCTGAATTTCCAAAAGATGATACTAATGGTGTGCTCCATTCTCTGATAGGATTTATTTGTTGCAATCCTGGTCTATCTACACGTCGGCTTATGCTGGCTTGGTATGAATTTTTTTCACTTGGTGTATAGGTTAAAAATGCCGATGGATACACCTGTAGGTAGTCATTCTTAAAGGGTGTAGTGCTTATGGAGTTGTCAGCATAACTTTTAGCTTCGGCTTCATCTGTAACCGCTTCAGCACGGGCGCCTACTTGATAACTCCATTTTTCAATTGTCTTTCCAAAAGTAATATAGGCTGAATATATAGTTCTATCATAATTGAAATCGGTACGCGGTGTATTAATGATTGATCCTGATTCATCATAAGATTGCCCGGTCGAATTATAATGGACATCCGTAGTAAATAATCGCGCTTCAAGACCTGCTTCTAATTTGGTCTTATCATTCAGCGGATTCACATAATCTATATTAATTGTAGTTTGATCACGTTCAGTGTTTACAATATCCATGTAATTAGGCGGAAATGAGATATTGTAATAACTGAAATTCGAATGTTCATGGGCTTCAAAAACATTATAATCGGCTTCCAATTCTATTTTTTCGCCTTCTTTAGCAAATAAATGCTTGTATACTAAATTGTATTGAGAAGAAAGGTTGTCTGAAATATTGTTGAACTCTTGTCTTTGTTCTTCAGTATTAACTGAGCGAATTCTGGTGAGGCCTTTTCCTTTTCCATCATAACTGTTCTGATTTGTAAATATAGAAATGGTATTATTGTCATCAGCGTAAAAATCGACTCCAAATTTGTAAAGGTGAGACTTGTTGTTATTGTCAAAATTAAATAATTGTTGAGAATTGTCATCCGTTCGTTCTATGATACCGTAATTGATACTATTGCCAATGTTGTTTCCGTAATTACCATACAGGTTGAATTTTCCGTTACGATAATTCAAATCGATGGAACTGTTGAAACGGGCATTCACTTCCTTGGTCAATCCGATGTTAAGGTTGCCATTAAAGCCAATATTTGTGTTTTTATGAAGGATGATATTGATAATCCCGCTCATGCCTTCAGGATTATATTTTGCCGAAGGATTGGTGATCAATTCTATTTGTTTGATGGAGGTTGACGGAATCTGTTTTAACAATTGGTCTACAGGAACGTTTGATAATTTACCATCTACCATGACTCTAACATTTTCATTGCCGCGTAAACTTAAGTTTCCGGTTTGCTGGTCAACGCTTACTGAAGGAATATTGTTCATGATGTCAGATGCGGTGGCTCCTGATGTTGTGAGATCTTTGCCTACGGTAATAACCTTGCGGTCAACTTTTTGTTGAATGGTAGACACTTCTGCCACCACTGTCACTTCGTCTAATGCCGCGACATCTTCTTCTAAAAAAATGTTGCCTAAATCGACCTCATAATTATCTTTTCCAATATAAAAAGGCCGTGTAATGGTTTTGTATCCCATATATTGAATCAATACAGAAAATTGGCCTTCAGGTATTTTTGAAATGGTAAAACTGCCGTCCTCTAGAGTAATGGCGCCAGTGACATTCTCGTTGCCCTTATTTTTGATGATTATGGTAACATAGGGTAACGGTTGATTTTGACTAGCATCCAAAACCTTTCCTGAAATTGTACCGTCTTTTAGAGGGGTTGTCGCTGAGGGTTGGGCATATAATGTGGTACACATTACCATGCATAATAAAACTAATGATTTCATTTGTGAGTGATTTTTTGATTTGATTGATGAATTTTGATTTGATTGTTATATAGGAGACGAGTATTTTTGCGTATTGTTACGCTCTAATAATATTATTTTTATAAAAATTAGTCTTGAAATTATGGATGTAAATAAAAAAACCTTGGTGTTTGGTGCTTCACTCAACCCTGGACGGTATTCCAATTTGGCAATTAATAGACTGCAGTCTCACGGACATGATATCGTGGCTTTCGGATTGCGGGAGGGGGAGGTTGCAGGCGTTCAAATTGATACAGAATTGAAACCTTACCCTAATATTGATACGGTTACTCTATACATGAATGCTACAAGGCAGGCGCCATTTTATGATTATCTAATCGGTTTAAAGCCCAAGCGTGTGCTGTTCAATCCTGGTACCGAAAATCCGGAGTTTTTTAAACTGCTAAAAGAGGCAGGTATCGATTTTGAAACCGCGTGTACTTTAGTGCTGCTTGGTTCTAATCAGTATTAATCCTGTAAAGGTTAAAAGACCGTTAAGGATGAGAATAAAATAGCCGAATTCGAATCCTAGCCATTTTAAACTGTTCAAACTGACTAAATAGGACAGAATTGGTGAGAGAATAGCGATAATAGGTACCCATTTATCTTTGATTTGCCATGTGGTAAATAAGCCAAAACTATAAAGCCCTAATAAGGGGCCGTAGGTGTAGCCTGCAAAAAGTAAGAGTTTTGCAATAACGCTCTCATCTTTTATAGCGTATTTAAAAGCGATGATCACCACGATTAACACAAGTGAAATTAAGATGTGAATGCGTTTTCTGATTGCAATTTGCTTGGCCGCATCATATTTTTTTTCAATGTCTAAAATGTCAATGCTAAAGGAGGTTGTCAATGCGGTTAATGTGCTGTCTGCGCTGCTATAAGCTGCAGCAATCAATCCTAATAAAAAGAAAACAAACACGCCAATGCCTAAATGATTTTTTGCCAATATAGGGAAAAGCTCATCTTTGTGTGCGTCAATGCCATTCTTTTGCGCGTAAACCGTTAGTAATAGTCCTAAACTTAAAATCACAAAGTTGACCAGAGTTAAAATAATGGTAAACCAGAACATATTTTTCTGCGCGTCCTTTAGGGTTTTACAGGTCAGGTTTTTTTGCATCATATCCTGGTCCAATCCTGTCATCACAATGGCAATAAACGCTCCGGAAATAAACTGGTTCCAGAAATAATCGCCCGATTTAAAATCCTCAAAAAAGAAGATTTTGGTGAGGTCACTTTCCAAAACAAAACCTAAAAAATTCCCGTCACTGATGCCTAAATCATCGCTTACATAATATATCGCGACCCCAACTGCTATCAACATAAATAAGGTTTGTAGCGTATCCGTCCAAATAATAGTCTTGATACCCGACTTAAAGGTGTAGAGCCATATTAAAAACACAGTAATGGTTACCGTTTGCCAAAAACTTACACCTAAATCATCAAAAAGTAGCACTTGCAGCACATTAGCTACCAAATACAACCTGAAACTGGATCCTACCAATCTAGAAATCAGAAAAAATGATGCCCCCGTCTTATAGGAAGCGTTACCAAAACGCTGCTCTAAATAGGTGTAAATGGAGGTCAAATTAAGTTTATAATAGACGGGCAGGAGCACGGTACCAATTACAAGATATCCAACAATATACCCCAACACCATTTGCATATAGCTAAATTGTGAAGACTCCACCCAACCAGGAACCGAAATAAAAGTGACCCCAGAAAGTGATGCGCCAATCATTCCAAACGCTACCACATACCAAGGTGCCTGTTGGTTTGCTTTAAAAAAGGTGCTATTGTCCGATTTTTGTCCTGTGAGCAAAGAAATTAAAACCAAAACTCCAAAATAAGAGAGGATAAGCAGGATAATGGCTGTAGAATTCATGCATTATAATTAAGGCGCAAATAACTTATTAAAAAATTCAAAATCCAAAATTATGAGAATCAATGTAAAATAAGTCTGAAGTAATGCGCTTAAAATGTGGACTAAAATTGTAATTTTGTAACATGGAATTTTCTTCAAAACTACTCGAAAAAGCAGTCTATGAAATGTCGCAACTCCCAGGTATTGGTAAACGTACCGCATTGCGATTAGTCTTGCATTTACTAAGGCAACCCAAAGAGCAAACCTTGCATTTGGCTTCAGCTTTGCAACTGATGCGAAATGACATTAAGTTTTGTAAAAGTTGCCACAATATAAGTGATACAGAGCTTTGTGAAATTTGCGCAAATCCGCGACGTGCCGAAGAAATTATTTGTGTAGTTGAAGATATCAGAGATGTAATGGCCATTGAAAATACCAGTTCATTTAAAGGTTTATACCATGTATTGGGAGGTAAAATATCGCCTATGGATGGCATTGGGCCTAATGACCTAAATATTGCTAGCTTGGTAACTAAAGTGAAAGAAGGCCGTGTAAAAGAATTAATCTTTGCCCTGAGCTCCACAATGGAGGGCGATACCACTAATTTTTACATTTTTAAGCAAATTCAGGAGTGTGAGATTGTTACTTCAA
The DNA here is from genome assembly GCF_004364975.1 of Gelidibacter sediminis. GTDB lineage: Bacteria > Bacteroidota > Bacteroidia > Flavobacteriales > Flavobacteriaceae > Gelidibacter > Gelidibacter sediminis. Next base: position 64,674 of record NZ_SOBW01000008.1, read on the forward strand.
CCATAGCAAGGGGAATCTCAGTAGGTAACGAGTTGGAATATACAGATGAAGTCACTCTTGGAAGAAGTATTTTAAACAGAATACCTTTTGAAGCTTCCTTAAAATCTTGAGAGGCTCGTGAAACTGTCCGTTGTCATACTAAACTATAACGTGCGCTATTTTTTGGAATTATGTCTCAAAAGTGTAGAGGTAGCAATTACTGACTTGGATGCTGAAATTATTGTAGTTGATAATAATTCATCAGATAATAGTTGTGTAATGGTGCAACAGTTATTTCCTCGAGTTAAACTTATTCAGAACAGTCAAAATCTTGGGTTTTCTAAAGCAAATAATCTGGGGGTCGCGCAGGCGAAGGGCCAATATATCTGCATCCTTAATCCGGATACGGTTGTGGCTGAGGATACGTTTATAAACTGTTTGAATTACGCTAAGAATCAATCTTATTTAGGAATTATAGGTTGTCAGCTAATTGATGGTCGCGGCAAATTCTTACCAGAGAGCAAGAGACATGTTCCCACCCCATTAGTGGCGTTGAAAAAAATTATAGGCTTTTCAAATAGTTATTATGCCAATCATTTGTCGGCTTCTGAAATTGGAAAGGTAGATGTATTGGTAGGAGCATTTATGCTTTTAAAAAAAGAGGTTTATGACGCTGTAGGCGGTTTTGATGAAGCTTATTTTATGTACGGAGAAGATATAGATTTGTCTTATAAAGTTTTAAAAGCGGGCTATTGCAACTACTATTATGGAGAATCCTCCATCATTCATTTCAAAGGGGAAAGCACTCTAAAAAATCGATTGTATGCGAAACGTTTTTATGGGGCGATGCAAATTTTTTATAATAAACATTTTAAGTCACATGCGCTCCTCAATGCCATAGTTTGGTTGGGAATAAAATTGTCTATACGTAACAGGAAGTCGCCTAAAGCAGTGCGCTTTCAAGTTGGTGAGCATATAATAGTGTCTAAAAACGCTGTTTTTAATATGCCCATGCCCTTTAAGTATACCGTTGTCAATCAGCTTAATGATGCAGCCACGCATTCCCAAATTATATTTGATGAAAGTACGCTCTCCTATAAGGATATAATATCTGCAATGTCTACATCAGATCAAAAGAAATCGTTCACGTTTAGAATTTTATCTTCAAGTGCACAATTTATAATTGGAAGTGATAGCTCACAGCAACGAGGCGACGTGCTTCAACTAAATTAATGCCAATGAATATATGCATAATGATTTCGGAAATTATAGAGGATTATGTAATGAAGTATGGCAATTTTAACTAATTTTGCAAGAGCAAATAAAAATTTTAGCATTAGAATAATAATATGGCAAAGTTTGAATTGAAACTTCCTAAGATGGGAGAAAGTGTAGCAGAAGCAACGATTACCTCATGGTTGAAGAATGTTGGCGAAACTATAGAAGCTGATGAAGCAGTGTTAGAAATCGCTACTGATAAAGTAGATAGTGAAGTGCCTAGCGAAGTGGATGGGGTCTTGACTGAGATTCTTTTTAATGTGGATGATGTTGTTAAAGTAGGTCAAACCATAGCTATTATTGAAACCGAGGCTGATGCGGCTGCAATATCTACGCCCGTACAAGAGGAGCCTGCTAAGGCGCCTGTTGCTGAATCGCCTCAGGTGGCACAAGTTGCAAAGACAGTTGAAGCGGCTAGAAACGCTGTTGCAGCTCCTGTATCTTCTACTGAAGATCGCTTTTATTCGCCTTTGGTTAAAAATATTGCAAGACAGGAAGGGATTTCCCAATCTGAATTGGATCAAATTGAAGGCACCGGAAAAGAAGGTCGTGTGACTAAATCTGATATTTTGGATTATATTGAGAATAAGGGAACAGCGACTCCTGCGTCAGCGCAAGCGTCTACCGCAGCAACGGCGCAAGACCAAACATCAGCACCTAAAGCGGCGCCTCAAGAAGAAAAGCTAGAAGCTAGTGCTGCCAAAACAGAAAAAGTAGCTGAGAAACCTAAAGCTACCCCTAGCGTCTCAGATAATGGCGATGAGATTATTGAAATGACCAGGATGGGCAAATTGATTGCACATCATATGGTAGAATCGGTTCAAAAATCGGCGCACGTTCAAAGTTTTATAGAAGCTGACGTGACTAATATTTGGAATTGGCGCAATAAAGTTAAGAACGATTTTGCGAAACGTGAAGGCGAAAGTTTGACATTTACGCCAATCTTTATGGAAGCCGTAGCAAAAGCGCTTCGCGACTTCCCAATGATGAATATTTCGCTTCAAGATGATAAAATTATCAAGAAAAAACACATTAATTTAGGAATGGCTGCGGCACTTCCTGATGGAAATTTAATTGTACCAGTAATTAAGGATGCTGATCAGTTGAATTTACTTGGGATGACCAAGCGCGTTAATGATTTGGCAAACAGAGCACGTGTTAATCAATTAAAACCTGATGATATACAAGGTGGTACCTATACAGTTACAAATGTGGGAACATTTGGAAGTATCATGGGTACACCAATTATCAATCAACCCCAGGTTGGTATTTTAGCATTAGGTGCTATTAGAAAAGTCCCGGCGGTTGTTGAGACGCCTCAAGGCGATTACATAGGCATCCGTTACCGCATGTTTTTATCGCATTCTTATGATCATCGTGTTGTAAATGGTGCGCTTGGCGGACAGTTTGTAAAAGCCGTTAAAGATTATTTGGAGGCTTGGGACATGAATAGAGAAATTTAATTTCGGAAATTGTTTCAGATATTAGTAGACTAAAATAATTTTAAGAGTTCAAAACCTAAACAAATCATAAACCCAACCATAAACTGGCTGGGTTTTTTTACTTTTGCGCCAATTATAAGGCTACTAATAAACATATAATACCAATATCGTTATGACGCTCAACCTTAACAAACCCATCTGCTTTTTCGACCTTGAAACCACAGGTGTTAACATTACTTCAGATAGGATTGTGGAAATTGCTGTTTTAAAAGTTTTTCCTGATGGTAAAGAGGAGCGTAAGAGTTGGTTGGTAAATCCGGGGGTGCCAATTCCGGCAGAGGTTACGGCAATTCACGGTATTTCTGATGCTGATGTAGCAGATAAACCAAGCTTTAGGGAGGTGGCTAAAGATATCCATGCCATGGTAAAAGATTCAGATTTGGCTGGGTTTAATTCCAATCGATTTGATATTCCACTGTTGGCTGAAGAAATGCTGCGTGCAGATGTCGATTTTGATATGAAAGGACGCGTAGCTGTGGATGTGCAAACTATTTTTCATAAAATGGAACAGCGCACACTCTCTGCCGCATATAAGTTTTATTGCGATAAGAATTTAGACGATGCCCATAGTGCCGCCGCAGATACTGAAGCCACTTACGAAGTTCTAAAGGCGCAGTTGGCAAGGTATGAGGAGTTGGAGAACGACACCAAGTTTTTGGCCGAATTCAGCTCCCGTAAAAAGTTTGCTGATTTTGCTGGGTTTATCGTCTTTAACAAATATAATGAGGAGTGTTTTTCTTTCGGAAAACACAAGTCGAAACGCGTGGAAGACGTGTTGAATGAAGAACCTGGATATTTTGGGTGGTTGCTTAATGCTGACTTTCCATTGTACACTAAAAAAGTGTTGACAGCTATTAAGTTGCGGGCGTTTAATAATAAATTGGCTTAATAGCAATACTGATGAGTTCTTTGTGAACTGTTAATGGAATGTATTGTTACACGACCGTTCCATATTAAAGGTCACGAAGGTGCTTTATTTTAATTATTTCAACATAACAAAGGATTTAATTATAATAATAAATACAAATAGAGGTAATAAGTGAAAATCATTTGCATAGGTCGTAATTACACAGAACATATTGAGGAGTTGGCCAATGAAAAGCCAACAGATCCTGTCGTGTTTTTAAAGCCAGACACGGCTGTTTTATTAAAAAATCAACCTTTCTTTATTCCAGATTTTTCTAGTGATGTGCATCATGAAGTGGAAATCTTAGTGAAAATTAATAAGGTTGGAAAATACATTGATAAAAAATTCGCCCATAAATATTATGATGAAATTGGTCTCGGAATTGATTTCACGGCGCGCGATTTACAACACCAATTAAAGGAAAAAGGATTGCCTTGGGAAAAAGCAAAAGCTTTTGACGGGGCTGCTGTGGTGGGCAAGTGGCTTCCAAAATCGAGATTTGATTCTGTAGATGCCATTAATTTCTCATTAGAGAAAAACGGATCAGTTGTGCAACATGGCAATACAAGTCACATGCTCTGGAAAATTGATGAACTTATAGAATATGTCTCAAAATATTTCACTTTGAAGATAGGAGATATTATCTTTACCGGAACTCCAGCGGGTGTTGCTAAAGTTGAGGCCAATGACGAGCTAAGGGGTATGATTGAAAGCGATGAACTATTTAAAATAACAGTGAAGTAGAAATGGAAAATAATTATAAACTTTACCGTGTTCGCGAACTTGCTGATGGCGATGAGGATTTTGTGATGGCGCTTGCTGCTGCATTTGTGGAGGAAGTGCCAGAGGATGCTGCCCGACTTAAAGAAGCAGTTGCAGAGGCTGATTATTACACCACTTATCAGGCTGCACATAAAATGAAACCGACCGTTGATTTGTTTGAGCTTGGAGTCTTAGAAGACTTGATAATTGTTCAGGATTGGGGTAAATTCGAGAAAAAAGGAGAAGACATAGCACTGCAGCTTAAAACGGTTTTGGAAGCTATTGAAAAGACAGTGGACGAAATTAAGAGCGATTTCAACCTCTAATGTTAGCAGAAATCATAACCATTGGCGATGAGATTCTAATTGGTCAAGTAGTTGATACCAATTCAGCATTTATCGCTAAACAACTCAATAAAATAGGCGTTTCCGTTTATCAGATTACCTCTGTTCAGGATGATAAGGATCATATCATTAAATCCTTACAAGAAGCAGAGGCAAACGCCAATATTATCATTATTACAGGCGGATTAGGCCCCACAAAAGACGATATTACCAAAAACACCCTTGCTGCATATTTTGATGATATTTTAGTTCGCAATGAAGATGTTACCCAAAATATTTACCGCATTTGGAAAGATCATCTCAATAATACGCCTACTCAAATTAATTTGGATCAGGCTTTAGTGCCTTCAAAAGCACAGGTATTGATGAATTATCATGGCAGTGCTCCTGGTATGTGGCTAGAAAAGGGTGGAAAAGTTTTTATTTCTTTACCAGGGGTGCCGTATGAGATGAAAGGATTGCTTGATGATGCTGTAATTCCAAAGTTGAGAGCACAATTTAAGTTTCCATATATACAACATGAAACCATCTTGACCTATGGTTTGGGCGAGAGTGCATTAGCCGAACGTATTGAAGCCTGGGAAAACCAATTACCACCATATATCAAACTTGCTTATTTACCCAGTTTAGGACGGGTGAGATTACGGCTTTCTGGGAAGTCTATGGACAAGGATTTAATTAAGAATGAAATAAAACGTCAGATTGCGCTTGTATTGCCACAAATTGAAGATATTTTTGTGGGCTTTGAACGCGATGATTCAATTGAAGCTGTTATAGGGCAACAATTGGCAGAGTCAAAAAAATCAGTAGCGACTGCTGAAAGTTGTACAGGTGGTAAGATAGCCGAATTGTTTACAGCAAATGCAGGAGCCTCACGCTATTTTAAAGGGAGTGTAGTCAGTTATGCTACCCAGTCTAAAATAGAGGTTTTAAAAGTTGATCCCCAATTGATTAAGGAGTTTTCAGTAGTTAGCGCCCAAGTGGCGGAAGCCATGGCAACATCTGCAATTAAATTGTTTGATTCAGACTATGCCATTGCCACAACCGGTAATGCAGGACCTAGTAAAGGAGATGCAGATGCTGACATAGGAAAAGTATATATTGCCATTGCAACAAGAGAAAAGGTGTTTTCTGAAGTGTTTACCTTTGGAAATCACCGACTTAAAGTTATTAATAGGGCAGCGACAAAAGCGTTAGAAATGCTTCAAAAAGAAATTTCAAAAAAGTAACAATTTTAGTTTGTTGATATTGTAAAGTTTTACTAAATTTGCAAACTGTTTTAAATAACATCATTAAAGTTAGAAAGAATGTCAAGAGTTTGTGAACTTACTGGAAAAAAAGCGATGGTTGGAAACAACGTATCTCATGCGATGAATAAAACGAAGCGTAAATTTGATGCAAATTTGATCAAAAAGCGTTTCTATATTCCTGAGGAGGATAAATGGGTAACTTTAAAGGTTTCTACATCAGCGTTAAAAACCATCAATAAAATTGGAATTTCTGCTGCAATCAAAGAAGCAAAATCTAAAGGATTTTTAAAATAATAGCCACAAGCTAAAACGTTAAGATAATGGCAAAAAAAGGTAATAGAATTCAAGTTATATTAGAGTGTACTGAGCACAAAGAGTCTGGGCAACCAGGAACTTCTCGTTACATTACTACAAAAAATAAAAAGAATACGCCAGACAGAATGGAGATTAAAAAATTTAATCCTATCCTTAAGCGTATGACAGTTCATAAAGAGATAAAATAAGTAAGTCATGGCAAAGAAATCAGTAGCATCGTTACAAACAGGATCTAAACGATTAACCAAAGCTATAAAAATGGTTAAATCACCTAAAACAGGAGCTTACCAGTTCGTTGAATCAGTTATGGCACCTGAGTTTGTGGACGAATTTTTAAACAAAAAATAAATATATTCACTATATTTTTAAAAACTGCTTTCATTTGAAAGCAGTTTTTTTATGTCTATATTTGAGCTGAATATGACAAATTAGCAGTTTGAATTTAAGGGCAAGAAATTTGTTATTAGTTTTTTGTGCGACCACTTGTAAACACACAGGTTACCGCAATCCTAGCATCAATAGTAATGAGCGCAACAACCAATTACAAATAACTTAAGGATCATGAGCTTTTTTAAAAAAATATTCTCTTCAGAAAAAAAAGAAACCCTTGATAAAGGTTTAGAAAAATCTAAAACTACATTCTTTACAAAGCTCAACAAGGCGGTTGCCGGAAAATCTAAAGTAGATGATGATGTGCTTGATAATCTAGAAGAGATTCTAGTAGCTAGCGACGTTGGTGTTAATACGACTCTTAAAATTATAGATAGAATTGAAGAGCGTGTGGCGCGCGATAAGTATTTAGGGACTGCTGAACTAAATCAAATTCTACGAGAGGAGATTGCAGGTTTATTGTCGGAGGTAGACAGTGGTAACGCAACAGAATTTACTGTTCCAAAAGACAAGAAGCCCTATGTGGTTATGGTTGTTGGTGTAAATGGGGTTGGTAAAACAACAACTATTGGTAAGCTAGCTTCCCAATTTAAAAAACAGGGGTTAAGCGTAGTTCTTGGTGCAGCTGACACTTTTAGGGCCGCAGCTATTGACCAACTTCAAATTTGGGCTGATCGTGTAGATGTGCCTATGGTGCGGCAGGAATTTGGTAGCGATCCAGCTTCTGTGGCTTTTGATACACTAAAAAGTGGCGTTAATCAAAATGCGGATGTCATCATTATTGATACTGCAGGACGTTTGCATAATAAAGTAAACTTGATGAACGAATTGACCAAAATTAAACGGGTAATGCAAAAAGTTGTTCACGACGCACCTCACGATGTACTTTTGGTTTTAGATGGCTCAACAGGTCAGAACGCTTTTGAGCAAGCAAAACAATTTACAAACGCTACAGAAGTAACTTCTTTAGCCGTTACAAAATTAGACGGGACCGCAAAAGGTGGTGTAGTCATTGGGATTTCCGATCAATTTAAAATTCCTGTCAAGTATATTGGGGTGGGTGAAGGTATAGACGATTTACAAGTGTTCAATAAGTTTGAATTTGTAGACTCTTTCTTCAAATAGTGAATTTTCTATAAGCCTATATTTTTATTGCGGCACACGCGCTAATCGTGTGCTCTTAGTGATGGGTTGTTTCCTATATTATGGCTTATAAGCGTTGCATCTGTAACTTCTAAAACCTATTAATCCTATTTTAAATTTATTGTAAGTGGTGGTTTTTGATTATTTTTAGTAAAAATAAATTCATGAAACACTTTCTTATTCTCACGTGCATACTATCAGTAATCTCCTGTAAATCTGTTGATACCACTACCACCGTTCCTAATGAGAAAACCTCTGATGTAAGTGCTATTTCGTCAAAGTCCTTTACTGATTTTAAAGTATTAGATTCAAAATACATTGACAACAATGAACTTTGGAAGCCTTTTTACAAGGAATTGGAAACATTTACAGAAGATAATTATGCGGCTTTAAAAGCCTTAATCTTAAATCAAGACATTCCAACATTACAAGACCATATCCAAGAAGGTCGTTTGTCTTATGAAAGTTTGACAAAATTTTACCTCTACCGCATTAGAAAATTTGATCGTGAGAATGCTTTTTCACTTAATTCTGTTATTTCTTTAAACCCAAATGTTATTTCTGAGGCTAAAGCAAAGGATAGGGCGTTAAACAACAAAATGATTAAACACCCTGTTTTTGGAATGCCAATACTTTTAAAAGACAATATAAATACAGCTTCTATGCCTACTACGGCAGGGGCGGTGGCCTTTAAGGACAATGCAACTTCAGATGCATTTATTGTAGAACGGTTAAAGGAAAACGGCGCTTTAATTTTAGGGAAGGCCAACTTGAGCGAATGGGCGTATTTCTTTTGTGGCGATTGTCCAAGCGGGTATAGTGCAATTGGCGGCCAGACATTAAATCCGTATGGGCGTAAAGTGATGGATACTGGCGGATCGAGCTCGGGTAGTGGAGTGGCTGTTGCCGCTAATTTTTGTGTGGCCGCTATAGGAAGTGAAACCTCGGGTTCTATACTTTCTCCATCAAGCCAAAATTCCGTTGTAGGATTAAAACCTACCATTGGTGTGTTGAGTCGTAGTGGTATTATTCCAATTTCCTCAACCTTAGATACTCCAGGTCCCATGACAAAAAATGTTACGGACAATGCAATTGTATTAGACGCCATGTTAGGTCATGATGCCAAGGATTTTAAATCTATGCAGACAAATCTTTATGCAAATGCGCTATATAAGGATTTGGAAAAGCATTCTTTGAAAGGGAAGCGGTTTGGAGCCTTCAAAGAATTTATGGAAGACTCGCTGTATAGGCGCGCTTTAAATGATTTGAAAAATTTAGGTGCTATCATCGTTCAACTTGAAGAAGAACGCATTAAACTGCCTGGGTTTATGAGGCTTTTAAATTTGGATATGCAAAAAGATTTACCTCATTATATAGCTACTGCAGGAGATCCAACTATCAATTTGAAAACTGTAGATGATATAATTGCGTTCAATAAAAAGGATTCGTTGGCTGTCATGCCCTATGGACAGAAGTTATTTGAAGGGGTCGTAGCCGATCGCGCAACAGTAGCTGAGTTTGACGAGATTAAATTGAACCTGAAAACCAACGGTCGCACTTACTTTGATGCGCCTGTCAAAACACACAATCTGGACGGGTTCTTGTCTGTAAATAATTATCATGCAGGTGCTGCTGCCGTTGCTGAATACCCAGCCATTACGGTGCCAATGGGGTATGATGACAATGGTGAGCCCAAAGGCTTAACCTTTATTACCAAACCTTTAGGCGAGAAATTACTTTTGTCATGGGCGTATGCTTATGAGTTTGCCTCTAAAAGGCGTATTGCACCAAGGAATTATAATTAAGGTATAAGTCATTTCAGTTTTTATATCAAGATGTGTAGAAATAATATTCCTATCCAATAAATCGTAAATCATTACGTATCTTTGCACACTTAATTTTTTTTGGATATGAGAACGAAATCGCTTAAAAAGAATCGCATCAATGTGGTCACACTTGGTTGTAGCAAAAATGTGTACGATAGTGAGGTCCTAATGGGCCAGCTTAAAGCGAGCGGTAAAGATGTGGTGCATGAAGAAGAAGGTAATATCGTGGTGATTAATACCTGTGGTTTCATCAATAACGCCAAAGAAGAAAGCATCAATACCATTCTCGATTTTATGCAAAAGAAGGAAGATGGTCAAGTTGATAAGGTTTTTGTGACCGGTTGTTTAAGTGAGCGTTATAAGCCTGACCTACAAAAGGAAATTCCTAATGTGGACCAGTATTTTGGAACTACTGAACTGCCAGGTTTGTTGAAGGCTTTAGGTGCTGATTATAGACATGAACTGATTGGTGAGCGTTTAACGACCACTCCTAAAAATTATGCGTATCTCAAAATTGCAGAAGGGTGTGATAGACCTTGTAGCTTTTGTGCCATCCCTTTAATGCGAGGCAAGCATAAGAGCACACCCATTGAAAACTTAGTGGTAGAAGCTGAAAAACTCGCCGTTAACGGGGTTAAGGAGCTGATTTTGATTGCTCAGGATTTGACGTATTACGGACTGGATCTTTACAAAAAACGTAATCTGGCCGAATTATTGGAAGCCTTAGTAAAAGTTGAGGGTATAGAATGGATCCGATTGCATTATGCCTTTCCAACGGGTTTTCCTATGGATGTGCTGGATGTAATGAATAGAGAGTCCAAAATTTGTAACTATTTAGATATTCCACTTCAACATATTTCTGATGCTATTTTAAAAAGCATGAGGCGCGGTACTACCAAAGAAAAGACCACTAAACTTTTGCAGGAATTCAGAAAGACGGTTCCCGGAATGACCATCAGAACAACTTTAATCGTGGGCTATCCTGGAGAAACGGAAGAGAATTTCCAAGAATTAAAACAATGGGTCTCAGACATGCGATTTGAACGTTTGGGTTGTTTCACTTATTCACATGAAGAAAACACCCATGCTTTTAATTTGGTGGATGATGTTCCTGAGGAGGTTAAGATGCAACGCGCCAACGAGATTATGGAAATTCAGTCGCAAATTTCTTGGGAATTGAATCAAGCTAAAATAGGGCAGGAATTTAAAGTGGTCATTGATCGAAAAGAGGGTAACTATTTTGTAGGTCGTACAGAGTTTGATTCGCCAGATGTAGACAATGAAGTGCTGATTGATGCTTCTAAATGTTATTTAAAAACGGGTGAGTTTACCACAGTGAAAGTGACTGAGGCGGAAGATTTTGATTTATATGCTGAAGTAGTTATTGCCTAAATTAGACGATTTTTGGTGCTCATATTACTGTTTTGGATATTACACTGGTCCATTCCACAAATTATAAAACATAGCAGTTTACAAAAAGTTGTGCTAACTGTTGTTTTGTCGTTTTTCTAAATGCTTGTTGATTTTTTCAATAGCCGATTCAATGGATTTTTCAGGCTCAATGATGTTGTATTCTCCCCAAAATCTCGGATCGGAAAACCCCGATGCTTCTTCACTTAAAATTACAGTAGGGCGCAATGTTTCTCTACGGGAAGGATCATCATTCATAACCTTTGACCAATCTGTTACTGCCATTTCACTGCTTAATGTGTAGATACTATTAAATAGGCGTCCCTTCCAATTAACTTTAAAAGTCAACTGAATATTGCTATAACCATAATGCCACTTGTTATCTTTTAACCTGTAGTCTACTCGATACGCTGCTTCAGTAGGGTATACAGTTACTCTATTAGGTTTCTTTTTTACAAAAAGTTCTGCAGCCTTTTCTTTATTTTCAACATTTAAATTATAGATGGCGCTAATAAGTGAGAATGTTTCGGCATCGATATAAAGTTTTCCGAAGTGCATGGGGTCCATAATCTCAGGCCGTTGCTTAAACTTTACAACATAAACAGATCTGTTGTTGATTTCAGTAGGCTTATCAAATGAAAATTCATAATCTTCTAAAGTGTGTTCATTAAAGATAAATTGAGGATATTTAATAATATCCGCATAAATCGCGCTATAAGGCCCACCCTGAAGTTTTACTGCCAGGGTGTCCAATCTGCTATAATCTGTGCTTTTACGTGCTTTGATCAACTTAATCTTATCGCCTTTAGATGAGGTGGAAGGCTGTCTGTAGATTTCTACTACAGCCTCAGATAACGACGCGTCTCGTCGTCTTTTTTTAATAGTTTCCCTGTAAAAGGCCGTCAACATAGTTTCTTCTGTAAAATTGTGTTCACCTTTTTTGTCGAGGGCTGCTTTGACTAAGGATTTTGCGTCCTTAGGGGCATTAATTTTGATTTCAGAAAGTTGCATGGCCGATTCTTCCAACAAAATATGAATATCCTCACCATTTAAACTTGATAAGGGTATAATTTTAGACTGATATCCTAAAAACGAAATGTGCATATCGTTATCAACAAATGCATTTGGCACTTTTAAAAGAAATTCGCCGTCTGAGTTGGTAATTGTACTGATATTAGTGTCCAAAACATTAATGGTAGCAAAAGCCAAAGTTTCTTTCGTTTTACTATCAATAACTATACCTGTAAACTCTTTGAAATTTTGATTCATTTCAGGGTTTTGAAACATGTTTTTTGCTGATAAAGAAATATCAGAACACAACATAAAAAACATAAAAAGCCAAATGGTTAGAACTTTTTGATGACTTATTTTGATGAAATTATTCATAACGCCTTATTTAATAAACATTAAATTACTAAAAATAAACATGTAAATGAGTGTTTTGGATGTTAATGTTAAAGGTTTAATTACTTATAGGCATTGTTGTTTACAAAGAAAATGGCATTAACGAAAAATAGCTTACCATTTTCCCAAAAATTGCGGAATAGGATATTATCTGTCATATAAATAATACTGCCATTCCCCAATCGTTCTTCTCCAAAAATCAGGGAGTTTTGAAGATTTTTTAATGTGTTCTTTCCAGCAAATCCCGCAACGTTCTTTGGTTGATCGTCCAAATATGCCACATTAAAACCTTCATCCAAAAGGCTGTACGTACTGGCACCTGATTTTAAGGTATAGTACTGTTTATCATACCCAAAAGCTAATGGATGTGTGGGATCTACCACTGATTTAAAAATGGCGCCAGTAATCATCTCATTAGTGCTTTCTCGTTCGCGTTCTGCGTAAGGCGTAAGGTTTGGTTTGGTTGTGGTTGAGTCTTTAGAAAATTGACGTTTCAGACCAAAATCTTTATGATCGGCAAAAATGTTGAGGGCACCATCAATTGCAATAACTTTTCCACCTTTTTTGATCCAGCTTTGTAGTTTTTCTAGATTTGATTCATTAAAAAATTGGCTATAAAAGCCATTTGGAATTACCAAAACTGAATAGTCATCAAGATTGGTTCGTGAAAAATGATCAGTATTTAAAGACGTTGCAGAGTACTTCAATTCTTGTTCGAAGAAATACCACACTTCACCATAACTTAACGATGATGTATAGTTTCCTGATAGAATTGCAATCTTCTGCCTATTAATTAATTTAACGTCTGGCGATCCGAAATCAGGACCTGATTTTGAAAATCCGCTAGATGCCGCCACTATTTTCCTTTTAAATTTATTTGCTGCAGCAATCACAACATCATCAAAGTGTTCTATTTTCTTATTATCACCCCTAACAATAATTAACGCGCCACGCTCAAAAGTATGTTCGGGACTTTTAGTGGTAAGTGGTTTTTCAGAAAAACGGACTTTTAAATTCTGCTTTAGTAATTCAGCTAAAAACTCAGCATCCTTCAGGTGGTTCCATTTGCTGATATATCCAATGGCTTTTGTATTTGCTAAATTAGGTTGAAATGGTGTCGATACAGGTGTTGTAGAGACTAAGTTAGTAGACGCAACGGCGTTTAATCCGTAAGCATAAGGTAAGCTCCAAGCTGTAATATCATAAGTTATTGAATCCGCTAAGATCGTGTTAGGTTCAAACAACACCTGTGCCATTTTCCCTTTGGGCTGATTGGTGCTCACCACTAAATCTTCAGATGTGCCATTAATAGACCCATTTTTACCATCTTGAAAGTTATAACCTGAAATCTTTCCAGCCGCTGCCGTCCCGTATGCGATATGATGTTTATCCAATAACGCTTTTAAGTCTTCAATTTTATCAAAACTGCCGCGCAAAACATAACTTTTATATTTTAAATTAGTAGTCGCGAAATACTTTTTAAATTCTGTATTTAATTTTTCAGCATTTTTAGATGCCATCTCTACTGTAGACAAGCCTGTGATGTGATGATGTTCTACACGGTCTACAAGGGTTAAAACTTCACCTTCATCATTAAGGATACCTAATCCTGACTGTCCCCCTTGCTCATAAGTCATCCCAATGGCGCCGAGATATGTTGGGTAGGTATCCCCATAACTTGGGTACAGTAAATCAAATCGTTCACGTGTAAAATATAACCACCCATTAGCGTCAAAATAGCGCGCGTGGTTTTCTCCAATTTGCGTTTGGAAATCGCGCTGCCAATCCGTAATGATCTCGTGAAAAGGTTCCGCTGCGGGTGCAAAATAATAGGGTTCATTAATGCCTTGTTCATGAAAATCGACATGAATTTGTGGTAGCCATTTGTTATAAATTTTTAGGCGTGCTTGTGTTTCTATTTGACTGGCCCAAACCCAATCTCTATTTAAGTCAAATAAATAATGATTGGCCCTTCCTCTTGGCCACGGTTCATTCTGTTCACTTGCTTGTTGATTAATATCGTATGGTGAACTTTTAGTTTGGTTGTACCAATTGACGTACCGGTCACGTCCATCAGGATTAAGACATGGATCAATAATCACCACCGTGTTTTTTAACCAATCTTGTTTTTCTGTCAACAAACTGTGAATCGTTTTCATTGAAGCTTCCGTGCTAGAGGCCTCGTTGCCGTGCACATTATAGCTTAACCAGACGATGGCAATATCATTTGAGGTAGAATTACCATCGCCAATGCCAGCATTTTTTAAATGATTTTGTCTAATATTTTCGAGGTTTCTGATGTTTTCTTCAGAAGAAATAATGGCTGTGTATAATGGACGTCTCTCGTAGGTGTTGCCATAATGTTCAAGTTTAACCTGATTGGGAAGTTGTGTCGCAACCATTTTAAAGTAATCAACCACTTGATGATGTCTTGTAAATTCTGTTCCTAAAGTATAACCTAGAAATTCTGAAGGTGATTGTATGCTTTGTGCTTTAGAGACAGAGATGCTAGTCAATAGCACAAAAATGATCACTGATAGTTTTTGCATAATAAGGTAATGTAGCGTAATTAGTAAGGTAAAGATAGCTAGTCAAAGTGAATTAACTAAAATTTAGTACTCAAAAAAAGTTAAGAGCGCTATCTTTACAATTCATTTTTTAAATTCACATATGCCAACCGATTGTATTCCGTTTAAAGAGACAAATTATTTTTCATCATTGATCACCGATTACTTAGATGAAAAAACGGATTTGAAACCCTTTTATAATCGTTTTCCATCGTTAGATAATTTTGAGGCTCAAATAGAAGAAAAGCAACAGTCTTATAACAAAAACCATCGCTCAGATTTGGTCAAAGCCTTAATGCTGCAATATGAAGGTTTAAGTATCTCATCAATGACGCTTACCAACATTGATCTCTTGAAACACGGCACTACTTTTACGGTTACAACAGGTCATCAGCTTAATTTATTTACAGGCCCGCTGTATTTTTTCTATAAGATTATTTCAACAATTAATTTGTGCAGAACATTGAAAGAGCGCTATCCGCATTACAATTTTGTACCTATTTATTGGATGGCAACGGAGGACCATGATTTTGAGGAAATCAACTTTTTTAATTTTAAAGGTAAAAAAGTGCAATGGAACAGAGAGGCTTCGGGGGTTGTAGGCGACTTTGATTTAAACGGTTTAGACCAAGTGTATGAGGTGTTTGCCTCTCAGTTGAATTCGAGCGTAAATGCAAAAGCCTTAAAACAACTTTTCCATCAGGCCTATATAGAACATGATACTTTAACATCAGCCACACGGTTTTTAGTCAATAAGTTATTCTCTATTTATGGTTTGGTTATTTTAGACGGTCATGACCCTATCTTAAAAAAGCTTTTTAGACCCTATATTGAGGAAGAATTAGTCAATCAATCATCTTTCAAAAAAGTATCAAATACGAATGAGGATATCAATGCCTTACCCTCAAATTATAAAATACAGGTCAATCCTAGAGAGATTAATTTGTTTTACATTCACAATGCTATTCGAGAGCGCATTCTTGAGACCGATGGTGTGTTTGGGGTTTTAGATACTGATATACGTTGGAATAAAGAGGAATTATTGGCTGAAGTAAATGAGCATCCTGAACGGTTCAGTCCGAATGTTATTTTACGCCCTCTTTATCAAGAAGTTATATTGCCTAACCTCTGTTATATTGGAGGTGGTGGAGAATTGGCCTATTGGTTACAGCTCAAATCTAATTTTGAAGCTCAAAAGGTGACCTTTCCTATGCTGCTGTTGCGAAATTCTGTATTGCTCATAACTAATAAACAAAAAGAAAAGCTTGAAAAGCTACATGTGTCTGTGGCTGATTTGTTTTTGAAACAGGACGCATTGATGACTAAGGTTACAAAAACGATCTCTGACATAACTATTGATTTCAGTCCTCAAAAAAAAATGCTTCAAAAACAATTTGAAGAGCTCTATAAGTTAGCAGCACTTACTGATAAATCCTTCAAAGGTGCCGTCGCTGCTCAAGAAGTGAAACAAGTAAAAGGACTCGAAAATCTTGAAAAACGATTATTGAAAGCCCAAAAAAGGAAGCTGGAGGATGAGTTGGAGCGTGTAAAAGTGTTACAGGATGAATTGTTCCCACGGCAAAGTTTACAAGAGCGCCATTTGAATATTTCAGAATTTTACTTAGAATACGGCGAGGGCATTATTCAAACACTAGTTCAAAATCTTGATCCATTACATTCTGAATTTCTAATATTAGAAGTTTAAATCCTATAAATTATAGTGAATCCATGACGAGTATGCATAAAATTGATATGGACCTCATCGAGATGACTTTAGATGTCATGAAATATGCTATTGGGCGTATTTCGGCAACTGAGCATCCTATCGGGAAGCCCAAAAAAGAAGAAGAACTCAAAGCTTTGGTAGGAGAAACCATCACACCAAAAGGAGTGGGTGGTGAATATGCGTTTAACTTATGGAAAGAGCATTTGGCAAAGGCTAATGTTCCGGTTGATCATCCGCGGAATTTAGCATTTGTGCCAGCATCGCCAACTAAGGCGGCCATTATGTTTGATCTCGTAACTTCGGCTTCGAGCATTCACGGCGCGTATTGGATGGAAGGTGCTGGCGGTATTTTTTGTGAAAATGAAGCCATGAAATGGATGGTATCCTTAACGGGGCTTCCTAAAGGTGCCTTTGGGGTTTTTACTAGTGGCGGAACTGCAGCAAATCTATCGGCTATTGTAACAGCAAGAGAACATTGGCGCGAAAATCCTGAATTTAAACGCGAGAAGGGATTAATCATAACGTCAATTGGGGCGCATTCCTCCATAAAAGCTATGGCAAAAGTAGCCGATGTTGATATTCTATTGGTCGATTCTGAAGAACGCCTAACGGGTGTAGATTTAATTGAGACCATTCAGAATTTACCTGAACAGCAACGCAAACGGCTTTTTGCGGTGGTTGCCACAGGAGGTACGACGAATGCCGGAATCATTGACGATTTGGAAAGTGTCGCTCAGGTTTGCGAACAAGAACATTTATGGTTTCATGTTGATGCTGCTTACGGTGGTGGGGCGCTGGTTGCTGATTCCGTACGGCATTTGTTTAATGGTATTGAAAAAGCTGATAGTATTACCATTGATCCACACAAATGGATGTTTTCGCCCTATGATTGTGGCGCAGTGATTTATAAAGATCCAGAATTGGCAAAAAATGCACATTCGCAACAAGGGTCGTATTTAGATATTTTTAAAGATGAAGGGGCACACGGTTTTAATCCTACAGATTATCAAATACAATTAACACGACGTGTGCGTGGCCTGCCACTATGGTTTTCATTGGCCACACATGGTACGGATCGGTATAAGGAAGCGGTAGAACGGGGTATTGAACTGGCTCAAATTGCTGGTAAAATGATACAAGCGCACCCTGATTTAGAGTTGGTGCGAGAACCCAGTTTATCTTGTGTACTCTATAGACGAAAAGGTTGGGAACCTGATGACTATACCCATTGGACCTATGAAAATCATAAGAAAGGGTTTGCGCTAGTAACACCAACTAAATGGAAAAATGGCGATAGTTTTGAAACGGTATCACGTTTTTGTTTTATAAATCCTGATACTACTGAAAAAGACATAGAAATGATTTTGAATACAATGGTATAATCTAGGCAATGGTTATTGATGATCAGATTGTAATCGTAAAATGAGATGATGTCCGTTTGTATCCATTAAATTTTTACAAGGTTCAATCGGGTTATGTTTGAGTAATTTTTTTTGCGCAACACAATTGCTTGGGACGACGTAAAACTGATTCATTTTTGTAATTTTCATTGGCCCTAAATGGTAAATCTAAAAATCTATCCTTATTTTTGCGCATGCAACACAACAAAGTCCTTATTTTAGATTTCGGATCGCAATACACACAGCTTATTGCGAGACGCGTTAGAGAACTCAATATTTACTGTGAGATCCATCCCTTCAACAAAATTCCAACTGATATAGACAGTTTTAAAGCTGTTATTTTATCGGGTAGTCCTTCTTCTGTAAGAGCGGAGAATGCGCCACATCCGGAGTTGTCAAATATCAGAGGCCATATGCCGTTGCTTGCCGTTTGTTATGGTGCGCAGTATTTGTCCCACTTCTCGGGTGGACTGGTAGAACCTTCAAATACACGTGAATATGGTAGAGCCAATTTAACGTATGTTAAAGTAAAAGAACCTCTGTTTAACCATATTGATGCTGGGAGTCAGGTATGGATGAGCCATAGCGATACCATTAAAAAATTACCAACAAACGGTACACTCATCGCAAGTACAAAAGATGTTGAAAATGCAGCTTATGTTATTGAAGGGGAGCAGACTTATGGTATTCAGTTTCATCCTGAAGTGTACCACTCTACAGATGGGAAACAATTATTGGAGAACTTTTTGGTTCATATTGCAAGAGTAGAGCAAGACTGGACCCCACAATCGTTTGTGGAAGAAACAGTCGAGGCCCTTCAAGAACAGATAGGTAATGATAAAGTTGTATTAGGTCTTTCAGGAGGTGTTGATTCTTCCGTTGCAGCTATTTTATTACACAAGGCTATCGGTAAAAACCTGTTCTGCATTTTCGTTAATAATGGCTTGCTTCGTAAAAATGAATTTGAAAGCGTCTTGTCTCAATATGAAGGAATGGGACTAAATGTGAAAGGTGTAGATGCTTCGGCACGTTTTTTGGATGCCCTTGCAGGATTGAGTGATCCAGAAATGAAGCGTAAAGCTATTGGTCGTGTATTCATTGAGGTTTTTGATGATGAAGCGCATCAAATTAAAGATGTTAAATGGTTAGCACAAGGTACAATTTATCCAGATGTGATTGAGAGTGTTTCTGCCACAGGTGGTCCAAGTGCCACTATAAAGAGTCATCACAATGTAGGAGGTCTACCAGATTTCATGAAATTAAAAGTTGTAGAACCCTTAAAAGCATTATTTAAAGATGAGGTAAGGCGCGTAGGTGCTTCTATGGGTATGGATGTTTCTATTTTAGGCCGTCACCCTTTTCCTGGTCCTGGATTGGCTATTCGTATTTTGGGTGATATCACCGCTGAAAAAGTGCGTATCCTACAAGAAGTTGATGCGGTATTTATTGACAATTTAAAATCATGGAACCTCTATGATAAAGTGTGGCAGGCAGGCGCCATTCTTTTACCTGTTAATAGTGTAGGTGTCATGGGAGATGAGCGTACTTACGAAAAATGTGTCGCCTTAAGAGCGGTAGAAAGTACTGATGGAATGACTGCAGATTGGGTGAATTTACCCTATGAATTTTTGCAAAAAACTTCAAATGAAATAATAAATAAGGTAAAAGGCGTTAATAGAGTAGTATATGACATTAGTTCAAAACCACCTGCAACAATTGAATGGGAATAGAAACTATGATATGTTCAGTTATCAGTCATTAGTTAACGATCAATTACATCAAGATAAAACATGAAAAAACTTATATTAATTTGTATCATCACCCTGTCGTGTAGTTTGTTTGTACATGCTCAAAAATTCAAGGCACATACTGTCCAGGCAGGAGATACTGTAGAATCTATTGCAAAGAAATATAAAGTTTCTGTGTCAGATATTTATGCTTTAAATCCGGATGCCAAAAGAAAGTTGAGCCCAAATGCAGTGTTAATCATACCCAATGATTCGGGTTTATCTTCTGTTGCGCAAGAAGTGACTAAAGAGTTAATTGGTTATAAAGACCATAAAGTAAAACGTAAGGAAACACTATATAGCATCTCTAAGGAGTATAATGTAGAGATTGAGGATATAAAAAAACACAACAAAAGCCTTTATTCTGAAAATTTAAGAAAAGGAGATGATATTCGCATCCCACGATATAAAACGATAGTTTCTAAAGTGACCCCTGGGGCTTCACTTAAAAAATACACAGTGCAACCTAAGGAAGGAAAATGGCGTGTGGCTTATAAATTCGGCATTACCGTAGATGAATTGGAAACTTTAAACCCAGGGATGAATGCTGTTTTGCAACCTGGAGATATTATAAATGTTCCAGGTAGTTCTGATGAAAAGGTTATTGATGATAACTACAACTATTATACCGTTCAGAAGAGTGAAGGGTATTACCGATTAAAGGTGAAATTGGGTCTCACCCAAGAACAATTGGAAAAACTTAATCCTGAATTGAAAATTGATGGTTTAAAGGAAGGGATGGTATTAAAGGTGCCGCAATCGACAAGCGTTGGAGAAGTGGTTGGAAGCGTGGAAAAAACCAATCTTAGCAGAAGTTTAAAGAATTTAAAAACAAAAAAGATTGCCGTGATGTTGCCTTTCCGTTTAAATAGAGTTGATACTGATTCTGTACAGGAGGCCAAGGCATTAATGAGAAATGATCGTCGTTTGTCTGTGTCTTTAGATTTTCATTCTGGGGTTTTAATGGCTGTAGATTCAGCAAAACAATTGGGAATATCAACAAAATTGAAAGTGTTTGATACTCAAGATCAGTTATCTGAGGTGTCAAAAATATTAAATAGCAATGATTTGTCGAGTTACGATGCTATTATTGGGCCATTAATGCCTAATAATTTAGATCGTGTGGCAAGAGCTGTACAAAAGGATGGAGTGCCAGTAATATCACCTATTACCAAGCCAGATCAGCTGTTTGAAAATGTGTTTCAAACTGTGGCTGATACTGATGTTTTAGAACGGGCGATCATCAATTTTATAAAATCAGATTCATTAAATCAAAATGTGATTATAATTGCTGACAATGCTAATACAGCGGTAAGCAACCGGTTAAAATCTGAATTTCGAAACGCCAGACAAGTATTCTCAAGAAAAAATAAAAACGGAAACGACGCCTACTATATTATGGCATCTGATTTAAGTGGTGCTTTTACTTCTGGAAAAAATTATGTGTTTTTAGAGACGGCTAATGAAGCCTTAGTGTCTACTGTAACCAGCATGCTTAACGGAATGAGTAATAGAAATCAGGAAATTATTATTGTGACAACCAAAATTAATGATGCTTTTGAAGGGCCAAATGTTTCTAATTTTCATTTGGCGAACCTGAAATTTCACTACCCATCTATTAACAGAAGTATACATCCAGACCAACCCGACAGTTTTGTAAGAGCTTACAAACAAAAGTATGGGATTGAACCTAATAAATTTGCCGTCAGAGGTTTTGATTTGACCTTAGATGTATTATTGCGTTTGGCTTCTGATGATAATTTGTACAAAGCTTCCTCCAATGGTGTTGAAACACAGTACACTGAAAATAAGTTCAGATATTCTAAAAAGATTTCAGGCGGTTACTACAATGAAGCGGTATATGTTGTGAAATATACTAGTGACCTTTCTATACAAGAAGCAAAATTATGACCTCAAAAGTAGTATACCTTGGCGATTTAAGAACTGAATGCACCCATGAGCAATCTGGAAATGCTTTTATTACGGATGCGCCATTGGATAATAATGGCAAAGGGCTGGCCTTTTCTCCAACCGATACCGTTGCTACCGGATTGGCAAGTTGTATGATAACAGTCATGGGTATTAAGGCGCGAGATATGGATGTTGATATGACTGGTACTACAGCCGATGTCATCAAAACGATGGCTAGTAATCCGCGTAGAATTTCAAAAATTGAAGTGGTAATGCGCTTGCCTTTTGAGGCCGATAAAAAGACGAAAACAATTTTAGAGCATACTGCCAATACCTGTCCTGTACTGAACAGCCTTCATCCTGATATTGATAAAGTCATAACATTTAATTGGGGTTAATGCATATAGCGCAATTGGCATTTTCGATAATTTTAAAGTCACCAATTACAAAGCACATCTTAGAACAACATTTATTTTCATTGACAGCGCCATGCGTTGTTTGATAACATCAAATCTACACCTCTACTGTGCTTCAACCCGATAAAAACTTTCTCATCAAATTGGCCCATACTAAAATGCCGTTTGGCAAATATGAAGGGAAGTTTCTCATTGATCTGCCGGAGTACTATGTGGTATGGTATCATAATAAAGGATTCCCTAGAGGCCAATTAGGTTTAATGTTAGAAACCGTTTATGAGTTAAAATTAAATGGTTTAGAGGAATTAATCAGGAACATAAAATTGAGGTATCCAAAGTAATTTTTTAATTTTAAATTAAATTGCTATCCTCATGGCTGAAACGCATATTGAAAAAAAATTCGAGCTCCAACATTTGCCGTCTTTATTTATAAAGGCGTTTAAAGCGTGGAATGATGATGATCCATGGCGATTAAGTGCCGTAGTGGCCTATTATGCTGTTCTATCGTTACCAGGACTTATCGTAATTTTAATAAATGTGGTGGGGAGTATATGGGGAACAGAGATTGTTCAAGGGCATCTCACCAATGAAATTACTGTAGTCTTGGGCCAAGATGCTGCCGAGACGATAAAAGTTATGATTAGCGAAACGCTAAATACGGAGAAAAATGTAATTTCTACCCTGATTGGTATTGCCAGCATTATTTTTGGGGCGACAGGTGTGTTTTATCAACTTCAAATATCCCTTAATAAAATTTGGAAGATTGAAGATTCAGGTAAATTTAGTTTTAAGAGATTATTGACGGATCGCGCACGAAGTTTTGCATTCATCTTAGTCATCGGGTTTTTGCTGCTGATCAGTTTTATTGTCACCGCAGTACTTGGTGCCTTAAATGATTATATTAAACAAATGTTTCCTGATATTGTATTGTATGTAGCCTATATATTGGACTTAGTAGTTTCTCTTAGCGTGGTAACGACGTTATTTGCATTGATGTTTAAATACATGCCTGATACTAAAATCAGATGGAAAACCGTATGGATAGGCGCGCTTGTAACCGCCGTTCTTTTTACGCTTGGTAAATATTTGTTGAGCTTATATTTTGGAACTGCCAATCCTGGATCCACGTATGGTGCAGCTGGGACAATAGTGCTAATTTTACTATGGGTGTCCTATTCGTGTCTTATATTTTTTTATGGGGCAGCTTTTACCCGCGCGTTTTCCTTGCGTTATGGTCATGATTCGCATACCTTATCTGAAGTACTGACAGACATCCATAATGAAAAAGGGCTTCCGAATAATCAATAAGTTTAAAATTTTAAAACTTATCTTTGTAGAAATTATTAGAATATGCATAAAGCTGGTTTTGTAAATATCATAGGAAATCCTAATGTTGGTAAATCGACATTGATGAATGCTTTTGTGGGCGAAAAATTATCAATTATTACCTCAAAAGCACAGACTACTAGACATCGAATTTTGGGGATTGTTAATGGTGAAGATTTTCAAATGATTTTATCGGACACTCCAGGAATTATCAAGCCCGCTTATGAACTTCAGGAATCCATGATGGATTTCGTAAAATCTGCTTTTGATGATGCTGATGTACTTCTTTATATGGTTGAAATTGGAGAGCAAGAGCTAAAAGATGAGGCCTTCTTTAGGAAAATCACCAATTCAAAAATACCAGTTTTGTTGTTGTTGAATAAGATTGATAAATCTGATCAGCAGCAATTGGAAGCGCAAGTGCAATTATGGACAGAAAAAGTGCCAAACGCTGAAATCTATCCGGTATCTGCTTTAGAAGGTTTTAATGTTAGGGAAATATTCAACCGGATTATAGAATTATTACCAGAATCGCCCGCTTTTTATCCAAAAGATCAATTAACTGACAAACCTGAACGCTTTTTTGTAAACGAAACCATTCGCGAGAAAATCTTGATGCACTATAAGAAGGAAATACCTTATGCTGTTGAGATTGATACGGAAGAATTTTTTGAAGAAGAACATATTATCAGAATGCGTGCGGTTATTATGGTAGAACGTGAAACCCAAAAAGGGATTATTATTGGACATAAAGGCGCTGCTTTAAAACGTGTAGGTGTAGAGGCTCGTAAGGATTTAGAGCTGTTTTTTGGTAAACAAGTCCATTTAGAGCTCTATGTAAAAGTCAACAAAAACTGGCGAAGCGACCAGAAACAGTTGAAGCGTTTTGGATATAACCAAAAGTAGAGCAGGTCAGGGCTTAGTAGGCAATCTTCAGTAAGCAGTTTTCAGTAGGCAGTTCTCATTAAGCAGTTCTCAGTAGGCAGTCTTCTGTTGACAGACTCCAGCATTCAGCATCCAGCATTCAGCATCCAATATTCAGCATTCAGCATTCCGTATTCTGGAAGTAGTTTCCTATATGCAATAGTGCTATATGCCCAGTTTATTTATGGACAAGATATACATACAGCACACTGTGGAATTTTGGCATCACTTCGAGACGCTGTGTCATAACCTGAAACCTCATACCTCAAGCCCAACCTTAAACCTCCATCACATTAAATCAAACCATTGTCAGTGAGTGTTGCATTCATGAAATTATACAGTTTATGCATTTCATCTTTACCTTTTGATCTTCCATGGCGTCCTGCAAAATAGAGCACAAACCAAGCAATTATCATCAGTAATGTTACCCCAAGTTGAATGCCATATGGGGTGTTTAACGCCCAATTGCTGTAGGTCCATATACCAAAAACGATAAAAAGTCCCGCAACAATAAAATGAAGAAACATAAACATGGTCCAAACTGTTGGGTTCGGCCCAAATAAACCATGAAGCATAGCCGTGTGCTCATCTACTTCATTAATTTCTAAATGCAATTGCGGCGACCAGAATTGCTGCTCATGGTTGGGTAACCGTATAAATACATGATCATCTACCCGAACAATTTTATAGGTGGAATTTGTAATCTTCAGATTCTCAAAAGCTTTGAGGGCTATCTCATGATTACAACTTAAAGACTTTTTAAAGCGTGGACTTAACACAATCTCATTTGTAATAGGCATAGTTTTAATTTAATGCGCTGAAAAATACCCTTTTTTTTTAATAAGGAAACACTACCTTTGCAAACAATTTAATAGACATGAGTAATATAGTAGCCATAGTAGGGCGTCCTAACGTAGGGAAGTCAACTTTATTTAATCGTTTAATTCAGCGCAGGGAAGCCATTGTTGACGCCGTAAGCGGTGTGACAAGAGATAGACACTACGGAAAATCAGAATGGAACGGACGTGAATTTTCTGTAATTGATACAGGGGGCTATGTTGTGGGCAGTGATGATGTATTTGAAGCAGAAATTGATAAACAAGTGGAGCTTGCTATTGAGGAGGCCGATGTAATTGTCTTTTTGGTTGATGTAGAAACCGGTGTTACGGGTATGGATGAGGATGTAGCTGCATTATTGAGAAAGGTAGACAAACCTGTGTTTTTGGCTGTAAACAAAGTGGATAATAACAAGCGTGCTGAAGATGCCGTAGAATTTTATGCATTAGGTTTGGGCGAATATTTTACAATTGCTAGTATTAATGGTAGCGGAACAGGAGATTTGTTGGATGCTGTTGTTAAGGCTTTGCCAGAACATGTTGAAGTTGAAGAAAGTGATTTGCCAAGGTTTGCTGTTGTTGGGAGACCAAATGCCGGAAAATCGTCATTTATAAATGCGCTTATTGGTAAGGACCGTTATATAGTTACTGATATTGCAGGCACCACAAGAGACGCTATCGATACAAAATATAATCAATTCGGATTTGAATTTAACTTAGTTGATACTGCGGGAATCCGCCGTAAATCTAAAGTAAAGGAAGATCTTGAGTTCTACTCAGTAATGCGTAGTGTGAGAGCCATAGAACATTGTGATGTGTGTATCTTAATACATGATGCCACTCGTGGATTTGACGGGCAAGTACAAAACATTTTTTGGTTGGCAGAGCGCAATAGGAAAGGAATTGTTGTGTTGGTTAACAAGTGGGATTTAGTTGATAAAGAGACCAATTCAGCGAGAGACTATGAAAAACAAATCCGTAAGGAAATGGAACCTTTTACTGATGTTCCAATTGTCTTTATTTCTGTGCTTAACAAACAACGTATTTTTAAGGCTATTGAAACTGCCGTTGAGGTATATAACAATCGTACCAAGAAAATTAAAACAAGCAAGCTTAATGAGATTATGTTGCCTATTATAGAAAACTACCCTCCACCAGCTCTAAAGGGTAAGTTTGTTAAGATAAAATATATCATGCAATTACCAACACCGCAGCCCCAGTTTGCGTTTTTCTGTAATTTACCACAGTATGTTAAGGAGCCTTACAAACGTTTCTTAGAGAATAAACTACGTGAAGAATTTGATTTTCATGGGGTTCCTATTAGCATTTACATGCGAAAAAAATAGAGTATTGATCTAAACGAGTGCATTTGTGCTAAAAATGTGAGGGTTTTCTTCAGATTTTGTGTTTCTTTGGCGGTCATTTAAGCGTCAATCAAAATCATGAATAAATATCTTTGCATTCTAGCGTGCTTATGCGCGTGCATCTCATTTTCTCAAGGCACTACCTTCAAAATTTCTGGAAAAATAATTATTGAAGACGATCAAACACCATTAGAATCGGCAACCATTTATTTGGAGACACTTAAAGATTCTACACTAATTACCTATACAATTTCTGATAAAAACGGCGAATTTGTTTTAGATAATTCAACCTATGAAGATTCACTGAACCTCACTATTTCTTATGTAGGATTCGAATCTTATTCGCGGGTTGTAAACATCTCCAAAGATCCAATTACACTAAATACCATTCAACTTAAAACAGCCAATCTTTTAGAAGAAGTGGTCATTAGGTCACGCGCTCCCATTACCATTAAAAAGGATACTCTAGAATTTAATGTGGCCTCCTTTAAAACGAAAAAGGATGCCAATGTGGAGGATTTGCTAAAGGAACTACCAGGAGTAGAAGTAGATGAGGATGGGAGTATTAAAGTTAATGGCAAGTCTGTTAGTCAGATCTATGTAAACAGCAAACCTTTTTTTGGTAACGATCCTACCATTACTACTCGGAACCTCACCAAAGAATTAATAGAGAAAGTTCAAATTACGGACACAAAATCTAAGGCAGAAGCTTTTAGTGGCGAGAAAGGAGATGGAGATACTAAAACGATAAACCTCACCATTAAGGAAGAAAATAACAAAGGTGTTTTTGGTCGTGTTTCGGCAGGGAGCGGTACAGGTAAGCGTTATGAATATGCCGGATTGGTTAATATTTTTGATAACGAAAAACGCTTTAGTGTGTTGGCTGGCGGTAACAATATCAATTCTTCGGGTTTTAGTTTTGGCGAAATTCGTAAAATGTTTGGTGGTGTCAGAAGCATGTCTATGAGTGGAAATAATTCTTTTGTTATTGACGGCCGTTCATTTGGTGGCGGACAAGGCATTACGACTTCAAAAACTGCTGGTGCCAATTATGCCGATGAATTGGGTAAAGACAACGATTTTTCAGGCGATTATTTTTATTCCGGAAGTCAATCCTCAAACGCTACAAAATCACAACGAGAGAATATTTTACCTACCTCTAGATACTTTACAAATTCGGCTTCTAATTCAGATAATTCTACAGATAGCCATAGTGCTAACATGTCATTTGATATTAAAGTTGATTCCACTTTTATGGTTAATGTTAGGCCTTCCTTCCGATTGTCAAATTCAAATACCACTTATGAAAGGCAAGAGTCGTCTAGAGATGAAAACGATGTACTTACCAATCAGTCTGAAACCGCATCTTTTGTTGAAAATGTGGGGAAAAATTTTAGCAATAATTTAAGTCTTACCAAACGTTTTGGAAGTAAAGGTGCATTTGTAAGAATGTATGCTAACGTAGATGTGAACGATGCAACTTCTGAGGATTTTTTAAATTCTGAGACTAATATCTATGGCGATAATCCCGAAGATATTATAAGAAAACAATTTACGGATGGTGATACCAAATCAAATAATCTTAATACTGGAGTGACCTATCGTTTGCCTTTAGAAGCCAAAAAATGGTTCCTTGATTTTAGATATCGATTTGGTTCTAACAACCGCAAGAATGTTAGAAGTACATTCAATTTTGATACGGACACACAGGCATATGAAGATTTCAATACGGAGTTAAGTACAGATTTTACGAATAAAAATCAAAGCCATAGTCCAAATATCCGACTTGTTTACAACGATGATAAAATGTCCTTTAGAATAGGTTCTGGCTATACCAACAGGTCCATTGAGAATTCAGATAGATTGAGACCAGAATTGAGTTTGAAACAATCATTTGATTTTTTAGACTTGGATGCGAATATGAACTACCGTTTCAATCCTAAATCATCTGTGAGGTTTAATTACGATTTTGATAATGACGCTCCGTCCATCTCTCAATTACAGCCGTTTCAAGATGTTTCTGATCCATTGAACACGGTGACGGGAAATCCAGATTTGAGACCATCCAAAGAACACAGACTCAATTTTGGATATAATAATTTTGATTTTCAAAAACGTACTGGTTTTTATATGTATGGCAATATTAACTTCGTGAATGATAAGGTAGTGTCAAAAACTACCGTAGATGAAAATTTTGTCAGAAATACCACGTATACAAATGTTGATGGAAATTATTATATGTCTCTAGGGTCTAGCATGAGCAAGGATTTTAAAATTGATTCATTGCAAACCGTGAAAGTGCGCTTTGGGCTTTCTGGTAATATGGGTGAGCAAGTTAATTTTAATAATGGCATTGAATATGCTACCAAAAGCACGAGAGTATATCCTAATTTAGACATTACATATGCTTGGAAGAAACTCTTCGAAATCAGACCAAATTACCGCTTATCCTTTACTAAAACGCGTTATGAACTAGACGATTTGGACGATCGGAATTTTGTAAGCCATAATTTAGGAATTCAAACAGCTACATTTTTTCCTGATAAATTAGAATGGCGAAATGACATCAATTATATGTATAATCCCAATGTGGCCAGAGGATTTCAAAATAGTGCATGGTTTTGGAATGCAACCTTAGCATATTCTGTGCTTAAAGACAATGGCACCATTACATTAAAAGTGTACGACTTGTTAAATCAGAATACCAATGCGCAACGTACCACTACCGAAAATTTTATTCAGGATTCTGAGAGCACCGTTTTAGAGCAGTATTTTATGCTGAGTTTTAGTTGGAAATTCAACAGTTTAGGCCCTAAAGGTGAAAGTAGAGGTGGGGATATGCATTTTATGATGTAAATTACTAAAGCTGATATTACTTTGTAATAAGCTGAGTATTGCATGCGAATCTTTGCTGTAGACTGAAGGCTGCCAACTGAAGACTGCCAACTGAACAAGTTATTAAACAGAGCTTCACAGAGGAGCACAAAGTTACACAGAGAGACGACTAAAAGTTAAATTTATTATTTTGTATAGAAAAATTTTAAACTAGATAGGTCAACAAGAAGATTTTAGGTGGCTTACTGAGAACTGCTTACTGCTTACTGCAGACTGCAAACTGAGTACTGAAACCTACCATCCTCCAGAAGCACCGCCACCGCCAAATCCACCGCCGCCAAAGCCGCCACCGAATCCGCCGCCGCCAAAGCTGCCACCACCACCAAATCCACCGCCAGAAGAACCGCCGCCGAGGCCACCCCGACCAAGACTACTTAAGATAATGGCGTCCCATATGCTGAAATCGTTTCCTCGGTTATTTCCTGGGCCATTACCGCCACCGCCTCTCTTGTTTTTCGAAATGGATATCATGATAATCATAAACACCACAAAAAGCATAAACATAAACCCGACAGGAATCCCTTCAGAAGTAGTGTTAACTTGACGTGTGCCTTGATATTCGCCGGTCATCACTTCAAAAATTGCATCGGCACCACGATGGAGTCCACCGTTGTAATCATTCCGTTTAAAATATGGAATGATGTCCTGTTCAATAATGCGTTTAGACATGGCGTCTGTAAGGAGATGCTCCAGACCATAACCAGTGTTGATAGCAATTTTACGGTCGTCCTTAGCCAATAATATTAAAATACCATTGTCTTCTTTGGCTTGTCCAATACCCCATTCATGCCCCCATTGTGCACCGAGATAGTTGATGTTTTCACCATTGGTAGAACTAATTATTGCCACTACGATTTGAGTGGATGTAGTGTCTGAATATCTAATTAATTTTTGCTCTAGGCTGTTCTTTTCACTCTCAGACAAGAGCGGTGTATATTGATAAACACTGGTTTGCTCTGTTATTTTAGAGGGTTTCTCAGGAATGGTAAATTGAGTAAAACCAGTCTGTATGCCACACATCGTCATCAATACACTAAAAAGAAAGCGTTTAATAACGCTATTCTTAATGTATAATAGTTCTTGACTTTTGAGTGCTGATTGCATACTTGTTTATGTCTTTTTAATTGCAAGTTCTTAAATTTCTGAGCTCACAGAGAAGTTTTCAGATTAGCTGAGTGGCATTAAATAGCTGTTAACCAATGGAAATATCATCAGAAATTTCATTCTGATCGTCCATTTCCCAAGGGAAATGAGTTTCCAATTGTTTTCCGGCTTTTAATATGCCATCTACTAAGCCTTGTTTAAAATGGCCTCTTTTAAAGTGCCCTTGCATGATGTTTTTGGTGCTTTCCCAAAAATCATCTTCAACCACATTGTTAATACCTTCGTCACCAAATATAACAAAGGTCTTGTCTTCTACAGCAACATAGATTAAAACGCCATTTTGAAGTTTAGTAGTGTCCATTTTTAGCATATGGAACACTTCTAAAGCACGCTCGTAGACGTCAATTTTAGAGGTTTTTTCAAGGTGTACACGAATTTCTCCTGAGGTGTTTTTCTCAGCCGTTCGGATAGCGTCAACTACTTGGCGTTCTTCTTCGGCTGTTAGAAAATCTTCTATTTTAGACATGCATTTTATTTATTGTAACCCCTCTCCAGTAAAGCAATGAGAGAGGAGGTGTTATTTTTATTTGAAATCGAAATCTACATCTGGTGCTTTTTCTGCGCCAGCATCAGCTTTATAATAGCTCATATCGTCAAAATCGAAGAGTCCTGCCAAAATACTATTTGGGAACGTTTTGATATGCTTGTTGTAAGGTTCTACAGCTTCGTTAAAACGATCTCTAGCGACGTTGATTCTATTTTCAGTGCCTTCTAGTTGCGATTGCAATTCTAAGAAATTCTGATTGGCTTTTAACTCAGGATAACGTTCTACAGAGACTAATAATCGAGATAAGGCACCACTCAATCCGTTTTGAGCTTCTTGAAATTGTGCCATGTTTGCTTCATTTAAGTTGCTGGCGTCAATAGTTGTAGACGTTGCTTTAGCTCTCGCTTCAATAACGTCAGTTAAAGTGCCACGTTCAAAATCTGCCGCCCCTTGTACTGTCTTAACCAGATTGCCAATAAGGTCATTACGGCGTTGGTAGCTGCTTTCTACATCACCCCAGCTTCTCGTAGCAGTTTCTCTCAGTTCAACGGCAGTGTTGTTGAAGTTTTTACCCCAAGAGTATAGTGCTACTATAATTAAGCCGATGATTATTACAGGAATAAGCCATTTTTTCATAATAAGTTGGTTTTTAAAGTTGAGATTTAATTTTTAAAAGTTGAGATTTTATACCTTCTAATTTACTGATAATTTCGAAAGTATTGAGTGCCTGTTTTTTATCTTCCTTTAAATGGGTTTTGGCACCTTCTAATGTAAAGCCACGCTCTTTTACCAAATGGTAAATAAATTTAAGATTTTGAATATCTTCTGGAGTAAATTTCCGATTACCTTTAGCGTTTTTTTTAGGCTTTAGAATGTCAAATTCCTTCTCCCAAAAACGGATTAATGACGTGTTGACCTTAAAGGCCTTCGCCACCTCACCTATGCCATAATATCTTTTTTCGGGTAGGTCAATGTGCATATTAGTCTAAAGATTGATTTTCCAAAGAAGCGCGTTCTAATAAATTGCTGTATTCTTCCGCAGATAAATTGCCATAATAGAAATTGATAGGATTGATGCGCTCATTGTCTTTCCACACTTCATAATGCAAATGCGGGGCTTCTGAACGACCAGTACTACCTACAAATCCAATTAAATCGCCACGCTTTACTTTTTGATTGGCGCGTACATTGTATTTGTAAAGATGTGCATATAATGACTCATATCCATAACCATGGTCAATTCTAATGTGGTTGCCATAACCTGTTGCAGTATTATCTGCTCTTGTCACCACTCCATCTCCAGCGGCATAAATAGGGCTGCCCCGCGGCGCGGTAAAATCCATACCATAGTGGAATTTTCTAACTTTCGTAAAGGGGTCCGTTCTATAGCCATAACCTGAAGCCATTCTAGTGAGATCTTCATTACTCACCGGTTGGATGGCAGGAATGGAGGATAAGAATTTTTCTTTATCTGCAGCCAATACTGCAATTTCATCTAAAGATTTGGATTGTACAACAATCTGCTTTTGCAAAATGTCCATACGTTTGTTGGTTTCAATAATGATTTTTGAATTGTCAAAGCCTTCCAAACTTTTATAGCGATTGATTCCTCCAAAACCAGCTTTTCGTTGTTCTTCTGGGATTGGATTCGCTTCAAAATATAAGCGATAAATAGCATTGTCCCTTTCTTCTACATTCGCAAGTACAGCCTGGGCTTCATCCATTTTTCTATTCAACAATCGATATTGGAGTTCCATATGCTGTAGTTCTCTAACCAAAGCACGTTCTTTGGGCGATTTTACAAACTGACTTGCAATTGAAACAAAAAGAAAAGCAAAGAGTGCTGAAGCCAAAATAAAGACAGACGCGTACTTGAGCGTATTTCTCTTTTTACGCTCAATTTTCTTATAAGAGAGGGTTTCGGAATCGTAATAATATTTTACCTTACTCATTACCTAATTTATACTATTTTTGCACAGTTAATTGACACTAAAAAGTCTTTAAACATTAACCAAACGAACAAAACTACAAAATATTTTAATTGTAAATTTAGTAAAACTAAAACGATAATTGACGAATGTGGTCGCGTGATCTACAAACTTTAAAACAAATTTGTGATTAATTGCAGGCTCTAACCATTTTGAAGATTATCAAGACACCAATATTAGCATGAAATCTCAAGACATACGTTCCAAATATTTGACCTTTTTTAAGAATAAACAACATGATATTGTCCCTTCTGCGCCTATGGTGCTAAAGGACGATCCAACTTTGATGTTTGTCAATTCAGGAATGGCACCGTTTAAAGAGTATTTCTTGGGAAATGCACAACCCAAAAACACAAGAATTGCGGACAGTCAAAAATGCCTACGGGTTTCAGGGAAGCATAATGATTTGGAAGAAGTAGGTTATGATACTTACCACCATACTTTATTTGAAATGTTGGGCAATTGGAGTTTTGGCGATTATTTTAAGAAAGAAGCAATTGCTTGGGCTTGGGAATTATTGACTGAAGAATATGGTATTGATAAAGATATTCTTTATGTCACTGTCTTTGAAGGTAGTGAAGAAGATAATCTGCCAATGGATCAGGAAGCCTATGATCTGTGGAAATCGTTTATTTCTGAAGATCGTATTTTGATGGGCAATAAAAAGGATAACTTTTGGGAAATGGGCGATCAAGGTCCGTGCGGTCCATGTAGCGAAATTCACGTCGATATCCGATCGGCTGAGGAAAAGGCGAAAGTAGATGGTAAAATCTTGGTGAATATGGACCATCCCCAAGTGGTGGAGATATGG
This sequence comes from Gelidibacter sediminis, assembly GCF_004364975.1. GTDB lineage: Bacteria > Bacteroidota > Bacteroidia > Flavobacteriales > Flavobacteriaceae > Gelidibacter > Gelidibacter sediminis. The sequence goes on from NZ_SOBW01000008.1 coordinate 98,786, forward strand.
AATCTCGTATTTATGCAATACAATAGAAAGGCGAATGGTTCTTTAGAAAATTTGCCACAAAATCATATTGATACAGGGATGGGCTTTGAACGTTTGTGTATGGTGTTGCAGGGCGTACAGTCAAATTATGATACCGACGTATTCACCCCAATCATTCGCGAGATAGAGACTATTGCAAATAAAACCTACGGAAAAGATGTAGAGGTAGATGTTGCCATTCGTGTAATTTCAGATCACGTGCGTGCCGTTGCCTTCTCTATTGCCGATGGGCAATTACCAAGCAATACAGGCGCCGGTTACGTTATTCGCCGAATTTTAAGGCGAGCTATTCGTTATAGTTTTACCTTTTTAGATCAGAAGGAACCATTTATCTACAGATTGGTAGATGTGTTGAGCAAAAAAATGGGCGATGCTTTCCCAGAATTGAAATCACAAAAACAGTTGATTGAAAATGTGATCAAGGAAGAAGAGCAATCGTTTTTAAGAACATTAGATCAAGGATTGGTCTTGTTAAATAGAATAGTTGAAGAATCGACTTCCAAAACTATTTCAGGTGAAAAAGCTTTCGAACTTTATGATACCTTCGGTTTTCCAATCGATTTGACAGCCTTGATTTTGCGCGAAAAGGGCTTGGAATTGGATGAAACTGGTTTTAAAGCCGAAATGAAAAAACAGAAAGACCGTTCTCGTGCTGCTGGCGAAATGTCTACGGAAGACTGGATTATTTTGTTGGAAGATAATGACCAGGAATTTATTGGTTATGACGTCCTTGAAGCGACTGTAAAAATCACTAAATACAGAAAAGTCATTTCTAAAAAAGACGGCGAATTGTACCAATTGGTCTTCAACTTAACGCCGTTTTATGCGGAAGGAGGCGGACAGGTAGGCGATAAGGGCTACTTGGAAGACAGTCATGGTGACGTGGTGTATATTTTGGATACCAAAAAAGAAAATAACGTCAGCATTCATGTGACAAAGACATTACCAAAAGATCTCAATGCTACTTTTAAAGCGTCTGTTGATGAAAAACAACGCAGACGGACTGAAGCAAATCATACGGCCACACACTTATTGCATCAAGCTTTGCGTGAAGTTTTAGGAGAACATGTAGAACAAAAAGGAAGTGCAGTACATTCAAAATATTTACGTTTTGACTTCTCACATTTTTCAAAAATGACTGCAGAAGAGTTGAGTGATGTTGAAGATTTTGTCAACGCACGAATTGAGGGCAAACTGCAACTGCAAGAGCAGCGCAACATCCCAATGCAAAAGGCAATTGATGAAGGGGCAATAGCGCTCTTTGGAGAAAAATACGGTGATACGGTCAGAACAGTGCGTTATGGAAAATCGTTCGAGTTGTGTGGTGGCACACACGTCAAGAATACAGCCGATATTTGGTATTTTAAAATTCTTTCAGAAGGCGCGGTAGCTTCAGGAATTCGTAGGATTGAAGCCATCACCAATGATGCGGTTAAGGATTACTACCAAGATCATAATCGGGCTTATTTTGAAATTAAAGGCCTGTTGAACAACGCCCAAGAGCCTTTAAAAGCCATTCAAAATTTACAATCTGAGAATGCAGATTTAAAGAAACAGATAGAAGTCTTGTTAAAAGATAAGACCAAAAATTTAAAGGGCGATCTTAAAACTGAATTGACAGACGTGAACGGTATTCAATTTCTAGCAAAAAAAATCGACTTGGATGCATCTGGAATCAAGGACTTAGCGTTCGAATTAGGACAACAGTACGAGAATTTATTTTTGTTGTTTGCGGCTGAGAATGATGGTAAAGCACTCTTGTCTTGTTATATCTCAAAAGAATTGGTCGCGAGTAAAGGTTTGAATGCTGGTACTATTGTGCGCGAATTGGGTAAATATATCCAAGGTGGCGGTGGTGGCCAACCTTTCTTTGCTACTGCTGGGGGTAAGAATCCTGGAGGTATTGATGAAGCTTTAGAAGCTGCCAAGGCATATTTGAAATAATTGATTTAGGTATTGCGGAATGATAATATTTATAATTGTCATTCCGAGGTACGAGGTATCACATAACACCGTATTCATTAAAAGAAGATACGGTGTCATAAAAATTGGAAGCAATTATTAATAGACAACATTATTGTTTGGCAGTCCTCAGTTGGCAGTCTTCAGTTGGCAGTCTACAGTTGGTAGTTTTCAGTTTGCGGTTTTCAATTGGCATTCTGAAGCAAGAGATCTTTTTGTCATTCCGAGGTACGAAGAATCACATAACACTGTATTCATCAAAAAACACTGGAATCCCATAATGCTTGTATCTCGCAAAAAAAAGCAGTAAAACACACCATGTAACGCTTTACCAGAAAAAAATGAAACTACAAACCCAAATCCCGCTCCAGAAAAGGACAGATCATCAGATTGATTATCAGTCTAAAGTGCTGTTGCTTGGTTCTTGCTTTGTGGAAAATATAGGGGATAAATTAGCCTACTATAAATTTCAAAGTACGCAAAATCCATTTGGCGTATTGTTTCATCCAAAGGCAATAGAAAAGCTTGTAGTGAGTGCTCTTCAAAATAAAAAGTATATAGACGACGACTTTTTTTTTTATAATGAGCAATGGCATTGTTACGATGCCCATTCTCATATGAGTAACAGTTCAAAATCTGAAATACTACAGCAATTAAATACACAACTAAAAGTCACAAAGCAACAACTAACTGCCGTAAGTCATGTGGTAATTACTTTGGGGACTGCTTGGGCTTATACCCAAAAAGCAACTAATTTGCCGGTAGCTAATTGTCATAAAGTACCACAGGCCAACTTTCAAAAATCATTATTGTCTGTGGAGGAAATTACTGTAAGTCTTCAGGCTATATGTAAAGCCATCATGTCTGTAAACCCTACAGTTACCATAATCTTTACAATCTCTCCCATACGTCACATCAAAGATGGGTATATCGAAAATACACGCAGTAAAGCGCATTTAATTGCGGCAGTTCATTACACTATTGCAGCAGCACCTAACACATGGTATTTTCCGTCATATGAAATTATGATGGACGAACTCCGCGATTACCGATTTTATGCTGAAGATATGCTACATCCAAACACTACAGCCATTACTTATATATGGGAAAAGTTTCGGATGGTGTGGATTTCTGATCAAGCTTCGGAGATCATGCAAGAAATTGACAGTATTCAAAAAGGACTTTTACATCGTCCTTTCAATATACATTCTGAAGCCCACCGTAGTTTTCTTCAAGACCTTCACCGCCGAATGAAAATTTTAAAAGCGAAATTTGAACATATCAACTTTTAAAATTAATAGTCATAATATATCAACACCTTTAGTCCTTTTATTTTGGTTTTTTAACGATAAAATGTTGATTATTATAAGTTTATGGTTAAATTATGTGTGCTATTAATCAACTTAAGAAAAGCATCAGTGATGTTCAGAATTTAAATATTTTGTTGATTTCCGATGCTTTTTTGTTGCAATTTTAGCTGGAAAGCACTAATGTTATTTTTTTATCACCCTAACGCTATCTGGTACTAATACCGTATAATCGCCATTATTCCTGATCACATCTCTTACAATAGAGGACGAGATGTAAGATGTACTCGCCGCGGTCAATAAAAAGACGGTTTCAATTCGGGATAGTTTTCTGTTGGTGTGGGCAATAGCCTTTTCAAATTCAAAATCGGCAGGATTACGCAAGCCTCTTAAGATAAATTGCGCATCAATTTCTTTACAAAAATCGATCGTTAGGCCTTGATAGGTCATTACTTTTACTTTTGGCTCATCTTTAAACGCTTCCTTAATAAATTTTTGACGCTCTTCTAATGAGAACATATAATTCTTATCGGCATTGATGCCAATAGCAACCACCACTTCATCAAATAATTTTAGTCCACGTTTAATAATATCGTAATGTCCTAATGTAAGTGGATCAAAGGACCCTGGAAAGAGTGCGCGTTTCATTGGCAAGCTTTTGTCAGTCCCTCACAAGAGGGCATCTTAGTTTGGTTTGTAAATCAAATATACAATTCTTTTCAGAATTCTTCTGGAACAAGCTCTACGTGCGAACTTTTAAGCACTCTTCAATGGCGTTGCCAAATAAATCTGACAAACTGATTCCCGCAACGGCAGCTTGTTGCGGTAAAATACTGGCCTTGGTCATCCCGGGTACAGTATTGACTTCCAACAAATGAGGTTCACCATCTTTAAATATATATTCACTTCTACTAAAACCTTTCATCTTTAGTACTTCGTATACGCGTTTGGCAATACTTCGCACTTGTTCTTCTTGCTCAGCGGTTAATCTTGCCGGTGTGATTTCTTGCGATTGGCCTAAATATTTTGCCTGATAATCAAAAAAGTCGTTATTGCTCACAATTTCTGTAATAGGAAGAACAATAACTTCACCTTTATAGGTAATGACGCCTACTGAGACTTCAACGCCGTCTAAAAACGACTCTATAATAATTTCATCATCCTCTTTAAAAGCGACTTCAAAAGCCTTTTTAAAATCTTCTTTTTGATATACTTTGCTGATGCCAAAACTGCTTCCTGCTTTATTAGCTTTTACAAAACAGGGCAAACCTACTTTTGCAATGATGGCTTCTTCATCGATAATATCACCTTGATTCACATAAAAAGATTCTGCCGTTTTAATGCCGTAAGGTTTCAGAGTGCTCAAGCAATCGCGTTTGTTAAACGTAAGGGCCGCTTGGTACATATTACAACTGGTTTGCGGAATGTTGACAAGCTCTAAGTACGCTTGTATGAAACCATCTTCTCCAGGCGTACCATGAATTGCATTGAAAACACAGTCGAAATTGATTTTTTGGCTTGCAGTGGTCACGGAAAAATCATTTTTATCAACAGGATGCTCTTCATCGTTCGCATCTACATATACCCATTTGTCTTTAAAAATGTGAATGCGGTGCGCATTATATTTTGAAGGATCAAGCGTTTCGTAGACTACTTGTCCGCTTTTAAGGGAGATTTCGAACTCGCTCGAATAGCCTCCCATGATGATGGCAATGTTTTTTTTCATCTCTTATTCCTGTAAATTTAGGAATGGTATTAATTAATGGTTATGTTCCGTTTAATGAGGACGGCGGTAGGTTATTCATCATGAAATAATTGTCAAACTCCACCGTTTGATAGTCATGAATTGAAGCCGTATCTTCACAAACAAAAATATCACAATAAAAGCAAAAGAAAAAACGGTTGTGTTTTTATATATTTGCCACTTATAACTAAGGTTCATGAGTTTCATAAAATTTTTAACGAGTAAAGTTTTTTTAATGCAAATTCTACTTGCTGTTGTGGCAATTGTAGTGTTTAGTTTTTTAATGTTAAAATGGCTGGACTATAGGACCAACCACGGAAGCTTTGTTACGGTACCAGACCTAGCAGGAAAAACTATTGAAACTGCTAAAATGGAAATCAAGGACCATGATTTGACCATGGAAATTCAAGATTCCGCTAACTTTAACCCGAATTACCCAAAATTCTCCGTCATTGAGCAATATCCTACTGCAGGTACTCAAGTTAAGGAAGATCGAAAAATATATTTAATTTTAAATCCGTCAGGATACCGCAAAGTTGAGGTGCCTAAAGTTGTTGGACGTACGTTTCGCCAAGCAAAACCTACGCTAGAAGCTATCGGGTTTGAAGTTGGAAAAATATCTTATATTGACGATATAGGTAAAGATGAGGTGCAATCCATTTCATTTGAAGGTAAATCGGTCAGCGCGGGCGATTTACTCCCAATGACCTCTAAAATTGATGTGGTTTTGGGTAATGGTAATAGAGGCATAAACGACTAATGATAGAAGATACCAACTCAGATTTAGAAGATCAGTATGATGACGATTTGTATGAGCATTACGCTTTTACGGTCGTTAAAGGTCAAACGCCACTGCGTATTGATAAATATTTAATGAATTTTATAGAAAACGCTACGCGTAATAAGATTCAAGCTGCCGCTAAAAATGGTAGTATTTACGTGAATGACCTTCCGGTAAAATCGAATTACAAGGTGAAACCTTTTGATAAGATTCGTGTTCTTTTTGAACATCCGCCTTACGAATACCTCTTGATGCCTGAAAATCTTCCGCTCGATATTGTGTATGAAGATGATGATTTGTTAGTTGTTAACAAAGAGGCGGGCATGGTGGTGCACCCTGGTCACGGAAACTATTCGGGCACTTTAATTAATGCCTTAACCTATCATTTTGAGAATTTACCAAACAATTCAAGCAACAGGCCTGGTTTAGTTCATCGTATTGATAAAGATACCAGCGGACTGTTGGTTATTGCTAAAACTGAAGAAGCGATGGCCCACCTTAGCAAGCAGTTTTTCAATAAAACTAGTGAGCGAGAATATATTGCGATTGTTTGGGGCAACGTTGATGCTGATGAAGGTACAATAGAAGGCAATATTGGTCGACATCCTAAAAACAGACTTCAAAATACGGTATATTTGGATGATGAAGCTGATAAAGGCAAACCGGCCGTGACACATTACAAAGTTTTGGAACGGTTAGGCTATGTAACCTTAGTGTCTTGCAAATTGGAAACAGGACGTACACACCAAATACGAGTGCACATGAAACATATTGGGCATACGCTATTTAACGATGCGCGTTATGGAGGCGATAAAATTTTAAAAGGAACCACCTTTACTAAGTATAAACAATTTGTAGATAATTGTTTTAAAATTCTGCCACGCCAAGCCCTGCACGCTAAAACACTTGGTTTTGAACACCCTACCACAGGTAAATTTATGAGTTTTGATTCTGAAGTGCCACAAGATATTCAAGACTGTATTGCAAAATGGCAACATTACGCAAAACATAAGGATATGGAGCTGGAGTAATTGTCAGTAATTGCTTTAAAATTTGGTGTCATATTGAAGAAGAATTTTAGCGTATTATTAAGTTTTCTTCTTTGAGTTTACTATTAAGTAGTCGTAACTTTGAATATCAAAAAAGTTATAACCTTTTAATAAAAAAACCTGCTATAGCTGGCATTACTATGAAACTTGTATTATCTCCAGCAAAATCATTAGATTTTGACACCAAATTACCCACTGAAAAACATACCCAACCTGAATTTTTAAAGCAATCCGAACGCTTAAATAAGCTGCTCAAGAAAAAATCTGTTAAAGCATTATCAGAACTAATGAGTATTTCTAAGGATTTGAGTCAGCTCAACTATGAACGCAATCAGCAGTGGCAATTGCCTTTCACAAAAGACAATGCCAGACCGGCTTTATATGCTTTCAGTGGTGATGTGTATAGAGGCTTGGATGCATATACCATACCTAAATCTAAAATAGATAAGGTTCAAGATACAGTGAGAATTCTTTCTGGTTTGTACGGTGTTTTAAAACCCTTAGATTTAATACAGCCTTACCGTTTGGAAATGGGTACCAAAATTGGTGTCGGGAAGGACAAAAATCTTTACGAGTATTGGAAAAAAGATATTACGAATGCCCTTAATAATGAATTGGACGACAACGAAGTATTTATTAATTTAGCTAGTGTTGAATATTTTAAGGCTATAGATAAGAAAGCCCTAAAAGTTCCTGTAATTGATGTCGACTTTAAGGAATTAAAGAATGGCGATTATAAGACCATTGGCATTTTTGCTAAGGTGGCACGTGGACTCATGACGCGTTATATCATTGACACTAATGCAGAGCATATTGAGGATTTAAAAGGCTTCGACTTTGAGAATTATAGATTCCACGAAAAGCTTTCAACGGAACATAAATTAGTTTTCACAAGATAGTCACGAATAATGGTTTAGGATTGCCATATGGTATCCTGTTAGTATTGAAAGTGCAATGACATCTCATACTACCTGAGCCATGGTTCTTTTTTAAGGCTTAGACTTCTTATCAATGCTTATTTTTTCAAGCGTTGTGGGTCTTTTTTTAATGCGAGGACGTCTTACACCGTAACTGCCACGTTGTATCTTTCCTCGTCTCGATTTTTTGTCTCCTTTTCCCATTTTTTATAATTTAATTGCGTTAAAATATTAAAAGATAAGATACTCACTTTTTACAACTTCAAACTGATATATTTGAACTTTAATCTTAATTTAACAGATGTACTATTATTTTATTATAGCCTTTCAAGGGTTTTGTATTTATCATCTATTCAAACATAAAAATTCATTTTATTGGATTTTTGCAATTATATTTTTACCTCTAATTGGGTGTATTGTGTATTTACTCACCCAAGTATTTACCAAACGTGATACTGAAAAAATTCAAGAGAACTTAACAACTATTATAGATCCTTCTAAAAAGCTCAGAGCGTTAGAAAAAAAATTGGAATTCACAGATACCTATGAAAATAGAGTAAATCTTGCTGATGCCTATTTGACATCCCATAATTATACCAAGGCTATTGAGCATTATGCCAAAGCTTTGGAAGATAAGACTCAAAATGGATTTTATGTAAAGACCCAAATGGTTAAGGCCTATTATTATAACAAAAATTTTGATGAAGTGATCGCTTTAGGCGAAGCTTTAGAAAACCACAAAGAATTTAACAAGTCAGAGATTCCTTTTTTCTATGGTATGGCATTGGCCGAAGAGGGCAGAACCGTGGAAGCCGAATTGCAATTAAGAAATATTGACAAGCCTTATTCCAACTATAATGAACGTTTGGCGTTTGCCAAATTTTTATTGAGTATTGACAAAATTAACGACGGGAAGGTAGTTTTGGATGAGTTGCATGAGGAAATGCAAAACATGACCAAAATGAACCAACGGATTTACAAATCGACCAGTCTTGAAGTTGAGAAAATGAGAGCCCAACTGTAAATGTTTTTACACCAACATCCATATCCACCATTTATAAATGATGATACTACAAAACTTATTGTAGGGACATTGCCACCACCACGGTTTTCAGTAGGGGAGCTGTTAGAAAAGGATGTCGATTTTTGTTATGGAAGTTATTATAATTCGCTTTGGTTATTTATTGATAAAATACATCATCTGAATTTGAGATTTGATAATTCAGAAGAAGCTGTAGATCAACGAAAAGCATTTTTAATTGCTCATAAAATTGGCATATGTGATATTGTTGCTAGCGCGGAGCGCGAAAAAATTGATGCATCTGATTTGGGGATGTCCAATATTGAATTGCGAGATATTATTGGTTATTTGAAAGACTTTCCTAATATTGACACATTACTTTTTACTGGTGGGAATAGCAAAAACGGTCCAGAATATTTTTTTAGAAAGCATCTTAAATCCTACGGTTTAAAACTTCAAGTGGTTTCTAATGAAGTACCGCGGATACATGAATTTCGACTGCCAGTTCAATCCAAAACAACAGTTAAAAATAGTTCTGAGTATAGAACCATTAAAACCGTCTCTCTCACATCGGGTTCAGGAGCTGCCAATATCTCCATTAGTAGGATGCCGTTATATCAGCATCTCAAGGCTAAGAACCCCAATTTCAACACCTTCGATTTTAGGGTGCTCCAATATCGTGAATTTATTTGAGTCAATAGCGCCATCAAAAGTGCTAAGCTATTAAAGAGCATTTTGTAATTTTAGCTCAGACTTCTAACGCAATTATACCTTTTCCTATAACGGGGAACAATTCTTATGAAAAAACTTCTTCAAATAAGTAATGGCATTGCCCTGATCTGCACCATTGTTATAAATTACCTTTCCAATACAGGTTTATTAAACAATACGACTATTGGTGAGGTCTCTAAGAATCTAAATACACTCTTTACGCCGGCGGGTTATGCATTTGCTATATGGGGGTTTATCTATTTACTATTAATTGCATTTGTGGTGTACCAAGGCAGAAGTCTGTTTGTTAAGGTTAAAAATGATGATTTTGTATTGAAAGTTGGTTGGTGGTTTGTAGTGTCCTGCATTGCAAACTCAGCGTGGGTGTTCTTGTGGATTTATGGATACACCGGGTTGTCTTGTGTTTTTATATTTCTACTATTATTTTCACTGCTTAAAATTGTGATCAATAATGCGATGGAACTTTGGGATGCACCAATACCTGTCATTGCCTTTTTATGGTGGCCATTTGTGATTTATAGCGGATGGGTAGCCGTAGCGAGTATTGTTAATGTAGCGGCATATCTCGTTAAAACAGGATGGGGCGGCTTTGGCATGTCGGCTGTAGCATGGACCATTTTTATGATTATTATAGCATTAATAATCAATCTTATTGTAACATGGATCCGCAATATGCGCGAGTTTGCAATGGTAGGCGTGTGGGCACTTGCAGCCATAGCATATGCCAATTATGATGAAGCTGTAACAATTACTTATGTTGCTAGTGTAGCAGCCTTGATCTTACTAATAAGTAGCTCGGTACACGCGTATCAAAATAGAGAAAGCAGTCCTATAGAAAAAATGAAACAGTATTTTAAATAGATTTTTTCTTCATATTAAAATGGGAGAAAACATCATTATACATTTATTTTTTATTTAGTTTTTCCTAGTGTTTTAGGTACCACGTAGTTACTTTAGTTTTATTTTTATATACTCATATCTATTTCAAAAAAATGGGTGCCAACAAATTGTCAGCACCCACTAAATTGTATTATAGTTATTTAATACCCGACGGCACCGCCATCTGGGCTTGAAGAATCAGAAGCACCAATATAAACCTTGCCGTCAGAAGGGATTAAAATACCCATTAAACGGCCTAAATTTTCTCTACCCTTAACAATGTGTCCCATGCCCTCCAATGCTTTTTTAGTATCTGGCGACATTAAATCGGTTTCAAAAATCAATTCATCAGGAAACCACTGATGATGAATCTTCAAAGTTTCAATGGCTTTTTTGATTGGCATATCATATGCAATAACGTTCAATATGGTTTGAAAAACAGTGTTAATAATAGTCCGCCCGCCCGGGCTTCCGATAATTAAATATGGTTTTCCGTCTTTGGTAACGATGGTTGGACTCATACTGCTTAACATTCGTTTTTCTGGTTGAATGATATTAGGATCGGTACCAATTAGCCACCCACTGTCAGTATAGCCAGGTTGCGGATTGAAATCGCCCATTTCATTATTTAATATAAAACCGAGTTTTGGAGACCCTAATCCAGAACCGTAAGATTGTTCTAAAGTATAGGTTAGAGATACTGCATTTCCAACTTTGTCAATCACCGATAAGTGTGTGGTGTTTTTCCCGTCATAGAGTTGTCCAAATTTTAAAGTGTCGCTCACAGAGGCTCTATGCATGTCTATATTATCGAATCGCATTTTGGCAAATTCTTTGGACGTCAAACGGTCTAATGGCATTTCCAAATTAAAATCAGGATCGCCCAAATGTTCCGCTCTATCAGCAAACGCTCTGCGCATTGCTTCTGCTACCAAATGGACATAGGCGGTGGAATTGAATGCTATAGAATCTAAATTTGCCTGTTCCATAATATTCAACATTTCAATAATCGCCACACCACCTGAGCTTGGTGGCGGCATTGAAACAATACCATAGTCTTTATAGGTTCCCATTACGGGTTCGCGTTCTACTGCCTCATATTTTTCAAGATCTTTAAGAGTTATAATACCGCCATTTGCTTTCATAAACGAAGCGATTTCTTGGGCAACAGCACCTTTGTAAAATCCGTCTTTACCTTTATCTCTAATTAGTTTTAGGGTTTCGGCTAAATTTTTCTGAACCCATATTTCGCCATGCTTTATAAGTTCTCCTTTGGAATTTTTATAATAATCCTTCAAAAATTGAGGATACGAACCTTCATCAAAATTTTTTGCATGTTCTGCTAATGTATATGATAATGCAACCCCATTTGCTGCTAACTCAACAGAAGGTTGAACTAAATCTTTCCATGGCAATGTTCCATACTTTTGATGAGCCATATATAAACCTGCGACAGTTCCGGGAACACCCACGGATTTCAATCCTTCGTGGTTACTGCCTTTAATGAGGTTGCCATCTGTATCCAAAAACATGTCTGGAGTTGCCTTTAAGGGTGCTTTTTCTCTAAAATCGATAGTAGTGGATTTTCCATTGGCGTCCATATAAACTAAAAAACCACCGCCACCAATATTTCCAGCTTGCGGATGGGTAACCGCCAGAGCAAAAGCCGTGGCAATAGAGGCGTCAATTGCGTTTCCTCCTTTTCTCAGGATATCTGTGCCTACTTGAGAAGCAACGGTATTGTCAGAAACGACCATGCCATTTTGGGCATAGGTCTGCGCAATACTGGATAGTGGGAAGGAGAGCGTTACAAAGAATGTAAGTGCAATAAAAATTTTGTGTGTTTTCATAGTAATTATATTAGGTAATGCTATAATTTGAATCAGACTCTAATTTTGCGCTATTTTAAGGTGTTTTGATTGCAAAAATGATGGGGATATTTGTTAATGATTTCACCAGTTTAAATGTGATGATGATCTAAATTTAGTCAAAAAATGTGGGTTATTATTTTTGATTGCAATTTTTGAAGATTTTTAGGATATCATGCTCTGCCACTCATCTAATTTTTACGTAAACACCAATCAACTTAATCCGTTATCGTATGCTTTTACATATAAATAGCACATAATTAATCGTATGTATATATCAATTAGCAAGAGCTTTAAGAGAAACTTACGTTACGAAAACCGATGCTTAGCAAATTAGCCGTACCTTTGCCAAAAATTAGAGGAGTGACCTAAATTAATAGTGTTTGCTTCGTAAACACATTTTATGTCATTTAACTCATTAGGATTATCTGATGCTTTACTTAAAGCAGTCAGCAAACAAGGCTATACAACGCCATCACCAATTCAACAAAAAGCAATTCCATTAGTACTAGAAGGTAAAGATGTTTTGGCATCGGCACAAACCGGTACCGGAAAGACGGCAGGTTTTACATTACCCTTACTACAATTACTATCTCAAGGGCAACCATTGCGTCAGCGCCCTGTTAGAGCATTGGTCTTAACGCCAACGCGCGAATTGGCAGCTCAGGTGTACCAAAATGTGAAACAATACAGTACATATTTAGATATAAGAAGCACCGTGATTTTTGGCGGGGTGAATCAAAATCCGCAAGTCGCAACACTTCGCAACGGAGTAGATGTGCTTGTTGCAACACCAGGTCGACTCTTAGATTTGCATAATCAACGATTAGTATCGCTAGCCAATGTCGAAATTCTCGTCTTGGATGAAGCAGATCGTATGTTGGATATGGGCTTTTTGCGCGACATCAAAAAAATTATGGCGGTCATGCCAGCGAAACGTCAAAACTTATTGTTTTCGGCTACATTTTCTAAGGACATCAAGGCTTTAGCAAATGAGATCTTAAACCATCCTGTTTTGGTAGAGGCAACACCGGAAAACACAACTGTGGATGCGATTGATCAACAAGTGTATCGTGTTGCTAAAGGGTTGAAACCTGATTTATTGGTGAAATTAATTACTGATGGCAATTGGGAACAGGTTCTGGTGTTTACACGGACCAAACATGGCGCTAATAAATTGACCAAGAAATTGATCAGTAGTCATATTACGGCTATGGCCATTCACGGTAATAAGAGTCAAGGGGCTAGGACAAAAGCGTTGGACGGTTTCAAAAAAGGAACGGTTCGGGTTTTGGTAGCCACTGATATTGCTGCCCGCGGATTGGACATCCCGTTATTGCCACACGTGATCAATTTTGAACTTCCAAATATTGCGGAAGACTATGTGCATAGAATTGGGAGAACAGGAAGAGCAGGGGCTAGCGGATTGGCGATTTCATTAGTAAGTGCTGATGAAACTTCGTTTCTTAGAGATATTGAAAAATTGATTGGCGAACGAATTCCTATGGAAATTGTGGAAGGTTTTGAATCTGATCCAAATGCGTCTACAGAACCTATAAAACAAGGTCAAGGCAAAGGGAGAAACAATAGACCACAATCCAGAAAGTCATCTGGAGGTAACACGCCATCTTCAGGTAGTAGCTCCAATAGAAATAGGAATAGAAATAGGAAACGGAATTAGAAGGTGTAATTGAGGTTGAAATAGATGGTGCATTATTGAAAATTTAAATCTCGTGGTTTTTTTGATTACGGAGTAATATTTTTTTATAACAATCAAATCCGTGCTATCAGCTTGCTCAGCGCAGCGGCATCAGTGTTCCTGTTTATGGAGGAAAACACTTCGACTGCGACCAGTGTGAGAAATGATGTTAAAATTGAAGTTGAAATTGAACTAGTTCTAAATATTAACTATACTTGATTTGTAGAACCATCAGTCTACTGCATTTAGATCTGAAACATAAATACTCATAGAGATGGAACAACCCAACAATCCCTTACATGGTATAACACTAGAACAAATCATTACAGATCTTGAGGCGCATTATGGCTGGGAATATATGGGCACAATCATTAATATTAAGTGCTTTAATGACAATCCTTCTGTAAAATCCAGTCTTAAGTTTCTAAGACGTACCCCATGGGCACGCACTAAGGTGGAGAATATGTATATGAAAATGTTAAAGAATAAACGCTAAAAATCTAGCGGTTTTCCTATCTCATTTATTTCATCAGTATGAGCAGATTTCGGATTTGGTCCCCATTTGTTTTGCCCCATTTCACTGTCCATAACGGTAAAGATAAAAATGATAATGCCTCCAATATAAGGGATAAAGGACAGCAGGTAGTACCAGCCACTTCTGCCTGTATCGTGTAGTCTTCTTATTGTTAAGGCCAATGCCGGAAGCAAGGACATTAAGACATAAACCACCAGCAAAAACATGCCTATCTGAGACATACCAACATCTTCCAAAATAGCATAAAGAAATGCTAACACAAATATGATCAAAAAGTGAAACAGCATGAACATCCAATATTCAGTGCGTCTTGCGCGCCCTGTAAAATCTAAATATTTGTATTTAAATGCGTCTAAAAACCAATTCATAACTAAAAGTGTCTTGCGTTAAAGGCTAAAATAGAAACATTATTAAATTATCCGCTCTAAAATATCACCTATTCGGTAAACGGTTATTTTTCGATATACGGAAACATCAATTTAAACGTGTCGTTTATACTTTGATGCAAGATAGTGGCATGGTTTTCTTTAGGTAAGAACTGAAACTCGACCTTCATATTTTGTTGGCCTGAATTTTTTAATAACTCAGCTAAGGATTTAGCCTCACGTTCCATTACATCACCTTCAGTGCCAACCGAGACATAGACATTTACAAGCATTTTCTTATGCGCTCCTAAAAACATTTTTGCATCTTTCAGTAAAGATTCATTATCCCACCACAGACTCGGACTCACAATAATATAATCCGTGAAAAGCGTCGGAATTTTGAATAGGATTTCCGTTGCTAATAATCCGCCAAGCGATTGTCCGATAAGCATTTTTTTGGCATTGGTGGCGTAATTCGCATTGATGAAAGGTTGTACTTCGTGTTCTAAAAAGTCGATAAATTTTCTAGAACCCCCTGTGGTTGGAAAATCTTTTTTTAATTTCCTGTCCGTTGTAGGAAAAGTGAAATCTCGCTTTCTATCGATATTGGCAATGCCAACCACAATTGTTTTTGGCATGTTCATCTGCAAATTGAAAAACTGAACTAAACCTACAATATGAATAAAATCTTCATCTAAAGAACCATCCAAGACATAGATCACCGGATATTTTAGAGTGTCTGAAACCTTATAACCTTCGGGAAGATAAATGTTTAGCATTCTAGATTCCGATAAAATTTTAGAATCGATTGTCACGATTTCACCAATAGTTAATTCTGATTTCGAACTTTGATTTACAGAGGTTTGAGCTTTTACAGCTGAGATGCAGAAAATAATTATGAGTATGCTATAGTAAAGATATTTCATTGAACAGGTCTATTTTTATTGATTAGGTTTCACTAGATGATTTTTTTTTGACGCGATGCACGAAATACACAAATTTTTAATCCAAGCCAAGACATGAATACTTCACGCAACAAGTTTTGATTCTTGATTCTAGCGGCGCAGCGGTCTATTTTCTATTTTCAACAGCGCAGCGGTCTTAATTCACTTTTGACATGAATTTCACAAATTTTTAATCCAAGCCAAGACATGAATACTTCGCGAAACAAGTCTTGATTCTTGGTTCTAGCAGCGCAGCGGTCTATGTTCTATTTTCAACAGCGCAGCGGTCTTGATTCTATAAAAAAATTAATCTTCCTCCTCAACAAACATCTCAATCTTAGCATCAAATTCTGCATCCTTAAATTCGTCGCGACTGATCCAATATTCGGAAGTTGTCATGGTGTAAGAATTGTCGCCGGTAGATTTTAAATCCCACACAATGGATTCAGCTTCATCAAATGCTTCTTTGCCTGCTAATTGGTCTGAATACAACCGTTTAATCACACTGTTATTGGCCAAAGTATGGTCTAAGACTTTTAATACGACTTCTTTCGTCACGTCCTTATTAGGCGTAATTTCAAACTCGATGATGGTTGCTTTGGCGTTAGGGAAGGTTCCGTTATAAGCTTTGAATAGCAATTGGTTAATGTTGAAAAGCTCATGGTGTAAGCTGATGTCACTATATTCTTCCGAAATTTTATCCAAAAGCATGTCGTGCGACATTTGTCCAATTTGGCCTTCGTTAAGGTATTCAGAAAGCTTGTAATCTAGTAAGATAGCAGCGGCTTCAGGTCCTTCAAAATCTGAAATGGCCATGAATAGTAGGTCTTTCAGTTCTTCCGGTTTAGAGTCTTTTGCATCGGGAAATCCAAACAATTCCAATAATTTTATGTAATCGGCATTGGTCCATGCGTCTTCAAATTCTTCAACAGTTTTAACACTATTGATAATCATATGATAGGTCATACTTATTTCTTATTAAGTTCAAATAAATCGGTTCTTCTATCTTTTAAGTTTCTAACACTTCCAAATTGGTTGAGTTCCCTTAAAAGGTCAATATCCACATCAGCAATGAGAATCATTTCTGCGTTTTGAGTGGCTTCGGCTTTAACCCCGTTGGTTGGGAATGCAAAATCGCAAGGTGTAAAGACCATGGATTGTGCATATTGAATGTCCATATTCTGAACATTAGGTAAATTACCTACACTTCCAGCAATAGCAACATAACATTCATTTTCAATGGCACGGGCTTGAGCACAATGGCGCACACGAGAAAATCCATTTTGAGTATCGGTTAGGAACGGTACAAATAGAATGTCCATACCTTCATCAGCTAAAATTCTGCTCAACTCTGGAAACTCAACATCATAACAAATGAGGATTCCAATTTTGCCACAGTCGGTGTCAAATGCTTTTAATTGATTGCCACCAACCATGCCCCAAACTTTCGCTTCATCAGGAGTAACATGTAACTTTTCAAAACGTTCAGTACTACCGTCACGCCTACATAGATAACCCACATTAAAAAGCTGGCCATTCACCACTTCTGGCATACTACCGGTTATAATATTAATGTTGTAAGAAATTGCAAGTTTTGAAAAACGCTGTACCATTTCTGGAGTGTGTTTTGCCAGTTCTCTAATTGCTTCGGGTGTAGATAAATGGTTGTTTTCAGCCATTAATGGCGCATTGAAAAACTCTGGAAACAAAGCAAAGTCACTCCGGTAACCAGAAACGGAATCAATGAAAAATTCTGCTTGTTGCATCATTTCATCCATGTCTTTATACAAGCGCATTTGCCATTGTACAAGACCTAAACGCACCACTTTTTTAATAGTCGTGGCTTTCTTAGATTTTTTCTCGTAATAGATATTATCCCATTCCAATAAGACTGCATAATCTTGAGACGACGAATCGCCCTCAAGATAATTCTTTAAGATTCGGGTAGGATGAAAATCGTTAGAAATTTGAAAATTTAATACCGGATCATGGATTTCCTTACGTCGCACCTTGTCAATATATTCTTTTGGAGTTAAGCTGTCAGAATATTTATGGTAATTAGGAATGCGGCCGCCAAAGGCTAGACCTCTCAAATTTAAACGTTCACACAATTCTTTACGGTAATCATAAAGTCGACGCCCTAATCTTAACCCTCTAAATTCCGGTTTGATAAAAACATCAATACCATAAATAACATCACCTTCATCAGTATGCGTGCTGAATGTATAATTACCTGTAATGTCTTTATACGTATGATTGTCTTCAAATTGATCATAATCAACTATAATACTTAAGGCACATCCTGCAATCTGATTATTAATTTTTATTACAACCTGACCCTCGGGGAATTTGTCAATTAATTTTTTAATCTGACTTTCCTTCCAAAATGCATCCGGCATAGTGGTATAAGATGCTATCATGGCTCGTTTTAATTCTTGGTAATCATCAAGATTTAAATATTTTAATTCGATGTTTTCAATGTCATTCATAAGGTACTGTAATGAGGGTTGTTTTTTTATGTACAAAGATAGTTCTCAAAACAACTAGTTTGTAAACTATTATTTCAGGGCCTTTATGCCCTCATAGGTGACTATGGCCACGGCATTCGCTAAATTTAAGCTTCTGATATGATCACTGAATAATGGAATTTTATACAAATGTTCAGGATAATTTGCTAGAATATCTTTGGAGAGACCTACTGATTCTTTCCCAAAAATTAAGAATAAATTATCTTCAAACGGAATGTTCCAATAGTCTTTTTTGCCGTGACTGGATAAAAATACCATTTTCTTATCTTGATGTTGTTTAAAAAAGTCAGCAACATTCTCATAATTGGTAATATTGACGTGGGGCCAATAGTCCAGTCCGGCGCGTTTGAGGCGAGCATCGGTTATTTCGAATCCGAAAGGCTTTACCAAATGTAAGTGCGCCCCAGAAGCGAGTGCAAGTCGGCCAATATTACCTGTGTTGTTAGGAATTTCAGGTTCAATTAAAACAATGTTTAGAGGCATATTATAAATCTAATGTGTCGCAGGCTACTGCGGTTAATGGGAATTTATCGTCAAAAGTAATTGTGGCATCTTTTTTAAATACCGTTCTGTTGTGAGCGTCTACTTCTAATTCGCCATAACCTTGAAGAAGTGTTTGTCCTTTTTTAAGAAAAATTATTTCTCTTTTAGACTTCGTGCCTTCGGCCTCAAAATTATAATCGGCAAACAACGTGTCACCTTTCATAACACCCTCAAAGGAGCCATGACTACCGTCCTTTTGATAAAAATTAAAGAGCAGGTACCCTGTGGCAGTTGTTTTATATTCTTTCAGAACTAATTGGATAGTATCATTATTTTTGGCGTATAAAAAACAGTGCTCATTAACATGGGTATTTTTAAATTCAGTTTTAGTTTCTGAATCCTTTGAAGTGGTGTGTTTTTTAGAATTGTCATTGCAAGAGAGATTCATTAAAACTAACATTAGGGCGATTACTCTCAAATTTATTTTCATCTTATTTCTAGTGTTTTTCGCGAATTCAGGAACTAAAAAGAAACCTATTCCATAATAATTGGAATAGGTTTCTTTGGTTTATTTTAGTAAGACAATTATTTTTTTGATTGTTGATCTTTTATCGTCTTATCATTAATGTCATATTTGTTGACATTATTATTTTTTATACCTGTCGGATTCGTAGGATTTGTTTGCTCTTTTGTCTGTTTAAATTTTTTATTATCTTTTATAATTCCCATGACTATTTAGTTTTAAATTCTTTGATAAGTTAAGAAACTATCGATGAAAATATATTAAGATTGTCTTAAATTTTATATTTCATAAGGGTTCTGCTGGTCTTAAGGCTGCAATAATGAGTTGACAAAATATTCTATTTTAGTTTTCCCTTCTAATTTTAAATGTTTGACAAATGCGCTCCCAATGATGGCACCTTTAGCATATTGTGTTGCTTGGGAAAATGTTTTATGGTCTGAAATTCCAAAGCCAATTATTTGCGGATTGTTGAGCTCCATTTGGTGTATGCGTTTAAAATAATTAGTTTGGACATCCCCAAAACCTGAACTGCTACCGGTAACACTGGCGCTACTCACCATATAAATGAACCCTTTGGATATGGAATCGATAAAACGTATGCGTTCCTCAGAGGTTTGAGGGGTAATTAAAAACACGTTGATGATGCCGTGCGTTTCAAAAATGGATTTGTAATGATCATTGTACACATCAACCGGAAGATCTGGAATGATGAGTCCGTCGATACCAACTTCTGCACATTTTTTACAGAATGCTTCTACGCCATATTGCAGCATGGGGTTGAAATAACCCATGATGATTAACGGGATGCTCACGGTTTTTCTAATGTCCTTAAGTTGATCAAATAAAACCTCGGTAGTCATGCCGTTTTTTAAAGCTTGCGTGGAGCTGGCTTGAATTGTAGGGCCGTCGGCCAAAGGATCGCTAAAAGGCAAGCCAATTTCAATCATGTCCACACCGTTTTTTTCTAAACTTTCAATAATACCAACAGTATCACTCAAATCTGGGTAGCCTGCTGTAAAGTATATGGAAAGTAACTTTTTGTCTTCTTGTAATTTTTTGTTGATTCTGTTCATGCTTACTTCCCACGAAAGTGGGAATCTTTTTAAATTAAACGTTATGCTTGCGTATCATTTTATAATCTAACCCTTCCGACTTCATCCCGTTTTCCTCGGGATGAATTTCCCTTCCCTTGAAAAAAGGGAAGGAATTAATTATTGTGGCTATAATCCAAAATGATCAATATAAGTCTCCAAATCCTTATCCCCACGTCCCGATAAACTCACCACCACAATATCGTCAGGTTTAAATTTTTTATGCTCAAAAATTGCTAGCGCGTGCGAACTTTCAATAGCAGGGATGATCCCTTCCATTTTGCACAATTCTAAACCAGCAGTCATGGCATCATCATCAGTAATGGCAACGAACTCAGCGCGACCACTTTTATACAAATGCGCATGCATTGGTCCTACGCCAGGATAATCCAACCCTGCTGAAATGCTGTAGGGTTCTGTGATTTGCCCATCTGGGGTTTGCATCAAAAGCGTTTTACTGCCGTGGATAATGCCTTCTTTCCCTAGGATTGAAGTTGCAGCACTTTCTCCGGAGTGCACGCCTTTACCTGCGGCTTCTACAGCAACAAGTTTAACCTCAGTATCCTCTAAAAAGTGATAAAATGCACCGGCTGCATTACTGCCACCACCCACACAGGCCACCACATAATCAGGTTTGGAAGTGCCTTCTTTTTCTTGCAGTTGCCACTGTATTTCTTGAGAAACAATCGCTTGAAAGCGTGCCACCATATCTGGATATGGGTGCGGGCCGACCACACTCCCGATGATGTAATGGGTATCTACAGGATTGTTAATCCAATCGCGAATGGCCTCATTGGTAGCGTCTTTTAACGTGCGACTTCCAGAAAGCGCTGGAACTACTGTAGCACCCAACATTTTCATGCGGGCAACATTGGGAGCCTGACGCGCGATGTCAATTTCTCCCATATATACGATACATTCCAAGCCCATCAGCGCGCAGACAGTCGCCGTGGCTACGCCGTGTTGTCCAGCGCCTGTTTCTGCAATAATCCGGTTTTTACCGAGGCGTTTTGCCATCAAAATCTGACCAATTGTATTGTTAATTTTATGCGCACCTGTGTGATTAAGATCTTCGCGTTTTAAGTAAATTTTGGTGTTGTACTTCGCACTCAATCGCTTGGCGAAATAGAGTGGGGAAGGACGGCCCACATAATCTTTGAGCAAGGCATGGAATTCTTCTTGAAATTCTGGTTCAGCCATGACCTTAAGATAGTTTTGACGTAATTCTTCCACATTTGGATAGAGCATCTCAGGAATGTAAGCGCCTCCAAATTCTCCGTAATACCCTTTGTTGTTAATGTTGTATGTCATAATTTATATTCCCACGCAGGTAGGAACCTCATGATTTAGTGTTCAATAAGTATATCGAACCGATTAATTTTTTTTTTCGAGCAAGACCACAGTCGCTTGTCGATAGTAATTTATAGCACTATTGCGCTGTCAAATCACCCGAAGTGATTTGGTTTTTAAATTCTTTTAATTTTTGATAGTCTTTCAATCCTGGCTCACTTTCAAATTTACTATTGACATCAAGCGCATGGCAGAATTGTGAAGCCTCACCTTGCATAAATTTATTGATGTTTTCAATTTCTTCCAAGCCGATTCCACCACTTAAAAAATATGGTTTAGTAGATGGATAGGCTTGTAAAACATCCCAATTAAAAGTATAGCCATTTCCTCCTGGAAGTTGACCTTTGGTGTCAAACAGGAAGTAATCACAAACGGGTTCAAAAGGTGTTAATTCATCAAAATTAAATTGGTCTTTGATGGAAAACACTTTGATGATTTTGATGTGCTTTTTCTCTCGACTGCGATCACCCAGATTTGATCTTAGTTTAGTACAATATTCCGGCAATTCTTCACCGTGCAATTGAATAAGATCCAAATCGTGTTGTGCTACCTTTTCTAAAATATCTTTCTCCGAAGCATTAACAAAAACGCCTACTTTTTTGATGTTTTCTGGGAGTTCTGGGATAGTTCCATTAAAATAGCGGCTTGATTTTTTATAAAATATAAAGCCAAGATAATCCGGTTGAAGTGTGGCAACTTCAGCGATATTCTCTTGATATTTCATGCCGCAGATTTTTAGTTTCATCTTATCTGTTTAAATCTTTGATAAATTGTGAGGCACTGTCGCCCGCATTATCTGTTTTCATAAAATTTTCACCAATTAAAAACCCTTTGTAACCGTAAGGTTGCAAGGCTTTGATCGCCTCAACGCTGCTAATGCCACTTTCAGATATTTTTACAAAATCATCAGGGATTAGCGTGCTCAACTGTTTACTCGTTTCTAAGCTGACCTCAAATGTTTTTAAGTTGCGATTGTTGACACCCATCATGTCTAGACTAGGCATGACCGATTTATGTAATTCTTCCTCATTATGAATTTCTAAAAGCACTTCTAAATTTAAGCTTTTTGAAAGTTCGGACAATTGCTTAATCTCTTGACGAGATAATACCGCGGCAATAAGTAAAATAACATCAGCACCATAAGCTTTGGCTTCAATAATTTGATACGGATCAATAACAAATTCCTTGCGGAGTAATGGCAACTGACAACTTGCTCTAGCTAAGAGTAAATCGTCCAATGAGCCTCCAAAATATTTGCCATCGGTTAAAACAGACATCCCACAAACGTCAGCAGCTTCATAACCTTTGGCGACGTCAAAAACATTCAGATTTTGATTGATGACAGATTTGGAAGGTGAGCGCCGCTTGTGCTCGGCAATAATTCCAGAAGTACTCGCTTTCAATCGTTCCGTAAGTGATATGGTCGATTTCTCAAAGAAAACCGAGTGCTCTAATTGAGACACAGGGATAATTGATTTTTTTAAATCAACTTCCTTGCGTTTGTCAGCGATGATATGGTCTAATATGTTCATTTATTCAGTATTCTCTTTTTTTAGTCTTCAGTCTTCAGTCCTCAGTCCTCAGTTTTCAGTATTCAGTCCTCAGTCCTCAGTCTTCAGAGTTTGGACTGCAATCTTCCCACTGCCAACTGCAGACTGACTACTGCCCACTGATCCCTGCCAACTAATCCTTGCTTATGCTCACTAATCGTTCAAATTTCTCCTTTGTTTTACCTCCCAACAACGATTCTTTGGCTAAACCGAAACTGTCTTCTAACGATTTTTTTGTCACAGTAGCAATGGCCATTGCGGCATTGGCACACACCACGTTATTTTGAGCCTCGGTACCTTGACCGTCTAGGATGTCTACAAAAATTTTAGCTGCAGATGCTACCGAATCGCCTCCATATATTTCAGTTTGGTTTAAGGTGTCAACACCGAAAAACTGAGGATTAATAATCGTTTCTGAAGCATTTCGGATCACTTTTGCCGGTCCAGTTAATGAGATTTCATCATAACCATCTAAAGCATGTAGAATGGTGTAATTGATATCTGTATTTTGATAAAGATAGCCGTACATGCGCAGTAATTCCAAATTAAAAACGCCAACAAGTTGATGTTTAGGAAACGATGGATTCACCATTGGGCCTAACATATTGAAAAAGGTTTTAACCCCCAAATCCTTACGAATGGGCGCTACATTTTTCATGGCAGGATGAAAGAGTGGTGCGTGCAATATGCATATGCCAATTTCATCTAAAGACCGCTTTAGGAAATCGATGTCCTTGGTGAACTTAATCCCTAAAAATTCCATGACGTTAGAGGATCCGCAAGCAGATGATACGCCGTAATTGCCATGTTTGGTGACATTAACACCTGCACCCGCAGTCACAAAAGAAGCTAGTGTTGAAATATTAAACGTGTCCTTACCATCGCCGCCGGTGCCGCATAAATCGATGCCATTGTAATCGGCCAGATCAACGTGTAAACATAATTCTAAAAGTGCGTCTCTAAACCCTTGCAGTTCTTCAATAGTTACGCTTCGCATCATATAAACTGTCAAGAATGATGCTATTTGACTTTGATTATATGCGCCTTTAGAGATGTTGACCAACACGTGTTTGGCTTCATCGCTTGAGATGCTTTCTTGATTGATGAGTCTGTTGAGTATATGTTTCATATTTATTCCCCACAAGAGTGGAGGTTTTATTTATTAAACTTTGATTTAAGAAAATTTTTCTGACTATTTAGTCTTTAGTACTCAGTCTTCAGTCTTCAGTCCTCAGTTCTCAATAATCTGCAGACTTTCTGCCAACTGCTTACTGCTTACTGCCTACTATTTACTGATTAACCCAATTTTCCAAAATCTTTTTACCATGTGGTGTCAACACCGATTCAGGATGAAATTGTACGCCTTTCAAGTCATATTCTTTATGACGTATGGACATTACTTGACCGTTTTCATCTAAAGAGGTGGCTTCTAAAACCTCAGGTAAATTAGGATCGACCACCCACGAATGGTAACGTCCAACTTCAAATGTGTTTTCCAATCCATTAAATAACGATTCGTCAGTAACCGATTGTGTTACATTGGTCGATACGCCATGATAAACCGTATCTAAGTTGATTAGGGAGCCACCATAAACTTCACCAATAGCTTGCTGCCCTAAACAAACTCCCAAAATACTTTTAGTTGGGGCATAGGTTTTTATAATGTCTTTTAATAATCCGGCTTCATCAGGAATTCCTGGGCCTGGAGAGAGTACGATTTTTTCAAAGGCCTCTACATCATCCAAGCTCAGTTGGTCATTTCGTTTTACAGTAACTTCACAGCCTAAGTCTTCTAGATAGTGCACCAAATTGTAGGTAAAGCTGTCGTAATTATCTATAACTAATACTTTTTTCATAATTATATCTCTTTGGCCATATCAATGGCTTTTGTTAAGGCTCCTAATTTGTTGTATACTTCCTGTAATTCGTCTTCAGGATTCGATTTGGAAACAATCCCAGCACCAGCTTGCCAATGCAGTTGGTGATTTTTGCTCAAAAACGTTCGGATCATTATCGCATGGTTAAAATTCCCATCAAAATCCATAAATCCGATAGCACCACCGTAAAAATCGCGACTTGTTTTCTCGTACTTTTCAATGAGCTGCATGGCTTTATGTTTTGGTGCGCCACTTAAAGTTCCGGCCGGAAAGGTATCTGCTACCATTTGCATCGTTGTCGTGTCTTTATGTTTTTGCCCTGTCACTTTACTCACCAAATGGATGACATGTGAAAAGAATTGGACTTCTCTGTATTTTTCGACGGTGACTTGGCTGCCATGGCGACTCAAATCATTTCGTGCTAAATCGACCAACATCACGTGTTCTGCATTTTCTTTGTCATCAAGAGCTAATTTTTTGGCGAGCTCTGCATCTTTTTCATCATTTCCTGTACGTTTAAAGGTGCCAGCAATGGGATGGATTTCTGCTTTGTCTTTATTGATGACCAACTGCGCTTCTGGCGAACTTCCAAAAATCTTAAAATCGCCATAATCGAAATAGAAGAGGTAAGGGGATGGGTTGATACTTCTTA
This sequence comes from Gelidibacter sediminis, assembly GCF_004364975.1. GTDB lineage: Bacteria > Bacteroidota > Bacteroidia > Flavobacteriales > Flavobacteriaceae > Gelidibacter > Gelidibacter sediminis. Next base: position 124,682 of record NZ_SOBW01000008.1, read on the forward strand.
AGGCGCGGTATACATTAAATTCGTCACCTTTAAATTGTTGCGAGAAGTTTTTGGAGAGCACCAATTGAAAAACATCGCCTCTAGCACAATGTTTTTTGGCAAGCACCACATTGTCTTTATATTCATCATCTGTCAGATTAGAAGTCGTGGCGCCATCAGTAGTAAAATTAAAAGCTGCAAAGTTCTTCGATTTGATCAGCTGCAAGATTTCATCAATATTATTATCAGTGTCATAGCAATGGGCAAATACATACGCCTCATTTTTGAAATGATTGATGGCGATAATATTTTGATACACGGCATAATAAATATCAGGAATATTTTGATGGCCTTCTTTTTTTGTGATTTCTACATCTTCAAAATAACGAACCGCATCATAAGCAATATAGCCAAACACACCATTGTTGATGAATTTAAATTGGTCTTCAGTATGGGTTTTAAATCGTTTGGTAAACTTATGGATGACGTTAGCCACATCAGTCTCTGCAGTAATGGATTGGGTCAATTGACTCTTGTCTGGAAAGATTTCCGTAATCACTTCATCTTGAACTTTAATGGACGCAATAGGATTGCAGCAGATGTATGAAAAACTGTTATCGTTGGCGTGGTAATCACTACTTTCCAACAAAATACTATTCGGAAATTTATCCCTTATTTTTAGATAGATGCTTACAGGGGTAATGGTATCTGCAAGGATTTTTTTGTGATGTGTGTATAGACTAAAGGTCTTCATAGGTTTCAAAAGTTGTTAAAAAAGAAAAAGGCTTGTCGTGAATGACAAGCCTTTTTTATATTAAATTTAAATATACAATAGCGTTACCTCACGAATGTTGTTTCGAAAAGTTCCACCACCAAGTATGATTTAAAATTTTGTACATAATTATTGTTTTGCCAAATATAGAAATGAAAAATTTAGTTTTCAAATAATTTGGCAATAAAATAAAAAAAAGGATCCCGAAAAATCGGGATCCAATCACTAAATGTTGCTATTAATCAATTCTTAGTTAGAACTTAAGATTTACATTTAGATCAAATTCATCATAGATAGCTTTGTCAGCTAATCCATCAAAGAAACTAGTTGATCTGTATTTGATGTCATATTTAGTTCTGTCTACTTTCAATTTGGCAGTAGCAGTATTATTATCTTTAACAGTCATGTTGAATGTGTTAGGGAAAGTTATGCCTTTGATTGTTAAATCTCCAGTAACTTTATACTTGCCCGCTTTACCTTCAACTTTAGTGATTACAAATTTTGAAGTTTTATGATTGTCAACTCCGAAGAAATCGTCAGATTTTAAGTGACCTTCAAGTTTTCCTTTAGATTCACCTTCAAGATCCTTAACTGTTAGAGTTGTCATGTCCATAACAAAAGTGCCGCCAGTAAGTTCATTTTTGTCATTAAATTTTAAGGCACCTTCTTTAAGTGTAATAGTACCATCGTGTTGACCAGTTACTTTATGGCCCACCCATGTGATCTCACTATTAACAACATCTACTTTTTTCTCTGTTGCTACTGAAAATGCTGCGATTGCCATTGCTAAAATTATTGTACTTTTCATAATGTTTGATTTTTGTTTTTAAAGTTTAAATATTAAATAGTTGTGAATAATTCTTTTTTTGGTTTTCTTACTTTTTTATTATGTTGAGTTTCGTCTTCTTCTGATCTGTATCCTATGGCTGCAACAACCGCTGCATTTAGATTTTGCTCGTTTAGTCCCAAGATCTCATTATACTGATCAGCATCAAAACCTTCCATTGGGCAGGCATCAATTTTAAACTCCGCTGCTGCAGATAAAAGATTACCCAAGGCTATATACGTTTGTTTTGCCGTCCAAGATGCTTTAGCGTCTTTTGGTAACGGATTTAAGGTGTTGATCATAAAATCTGCATACCCTTTAAGATTAACAGGCTCAATACTTCTGGTGATGCCTATATTCTCAATATAATCATTGATTAAAGACTCGTCAAAGTCGGTCATATTAGCAAAAACAATGACGTGAGACGCATCTGTAATTTGAGATTGTCCCCATGATGCAGCTTTCAATTGTTCCTTTATTTTTTGATCTTCAATAATTAAAACTTTATAAGGCTGGAGACCGTAAGAAGATGCAGAAAGTTGAATGGCATCCTTTAATTGATCTAAATCTTCTGCAGCAATTTTTTTGGTGCTGTCAAATTTTTTAGTCGCATATCTCCAATTTAAATTTTTAATATAATTTGTCATAATCGTTTTCTTATGTTTAATCTCTAAGTTTTGATAATAATATGTTCAGGGTAATTAATTCATCCTTGCTCAATGCTTCTGTGAGCTTTGTCTCAGCTGAAAGCACTAACGGATCAATAGTTTCTAACGCTTTTAGACCCTTTTTTGTGATAAAAATTTCTACTTTTCTACGATTGTGTTCACAGACAAAGCGTTCTACAAAACCTTTTAAAATAAGTTTATCTACCAATCGGGTCGTATTACTCATTTTACTGACCATCCTATCCTGAATGTCTTGAAGGTTGGTAGGGTTCCCGTTTTGTCCTCTTAAAATTCGAAGCACATTAAACTGTTCAATTGAAATATCAAACGGTTTCAGAACATTAGATATGCTGTCTCTAAAATCTACACTAGTTAGAGAAATGTTGATCACAGTTTTCTTAGCTAATGAAATCTCAGATGTAGTTTTTAAAATGTCTTCTAACTCTTTCATGTACAACAATTGTATATACAAAGGTATGTAATTTTAGAAATACCGCAATATTTTTTTTAAATAATTTTTTGTTAAAATTTCAATAGACATGAAATGGTTGTCTACATTTATAGTATGAGAATACTGTCTTTAATACTATTGGTTATACTTCTGTCTTGCAAAAATGATGCAAATGAAAATAGCACTGTTGCGGCTGATCTTCAAAAAGAATCCAATATAGAGCTAGACTTAACCGTCTATGATTTTGAAGGGTTAAAACCATATTTAAAAACTATGACTGATAGTGTATACGTGGTTAATTTTTGGGCTACATGGTGTGCCCCTTGTATTAAGGAAATGCCATATTTTGAAGCCATCAATAAAAAATATAAAAATAAAGGCGTCAAGGTTACCTTGGTCAGTTTAGATTTTCCGAGAAAGTATGAATCGCATTTAAAACCATTTATCAAAAAGAATAAACTAACATCTGAAGTTGTAGTTTTAAATGATCCCGACTCTAATTCTTGGATTCCGGAAATCAACCCAGATTGGTCTGGAGCCATTCCTGCCACGCTTATTTTTAGTAAAGACAATCGGGCGTTTTATGAACAACCCTTTACTTTTGAAGAACTGGAAGCGGAACTTCTAAAATTCATCAATTAGATATAGAGACCATTATAACGCTTCTCGAGAGGAATCGCATTAGAATTTAAATTCGTATTATGAACATATTAAAAGGAAGTCTCACAATTGTTGCAGTAGTTGTGCTCTCTGCATTTACTTCAGTTAGCAATGGTTATAAAGTGGGCGATATGGCAACAGACTTTAGTTTGGAAAATGTAGATGGCACTATGGTGTCTTTGTCTGATTATACAAGTGCTAAGGGCTTTATCGTCATTTTTACTTCAAATGTTTGTCCTTATGCGATATCTTACGAAGATCGAATACTTGCACTCAATAGAAAATACGCCCCACAAGGCTATCCGATCATAGCAATTATGCCTAATAATACTGCGCTACAACCGGGAGATAGTATGGAGGCCATGCAATTAAAAGCGAAGAAAAAAGCGTATACGTTTCCATATTTAATTGATCAAGGCCAAAAAATTTATCCACAGTATGGTGCTACAAAAACGCCACATGTATTTGTATTGCAGAAAACAATTGCAGGTAATCAAGTAAAGTACATTGGCGCAATTGACGACAATTATCAGGATGAGACTGCGGTTAAGACTAAGTATGTTGAAAATGCTGTTGAAGCATTACTCTCAGGAAAATCAATTGAACAAACAGAAACGAGAGCAATTGGATGTTCAATTAAATATTAATGGAGTTCAGATTCTCATTAGTATTCAACATAAATTTTACTGAGACTAAGATTTATGTTAATAGATCGAAATGTTAAAAATTGAATCTGAAGTGTAACACCTTGGATTTTTTTGTCTTTATCTTATAGAATTGTTAAATTTGTTGCCTTAAAAACAACTACAATGGCAGATTTAACTCAACAAGAATGGGCTTCTCAATTAGATAAGGATGAGAATGCAGTAATTTTAGATGTAAGAACAGAAGAGGAGGTTAATGAAGGGTATATTCCTGGAGCCATTAATTTGGATATTCATCAAGGTCAGGATTTTATTGATGCCCTTAAGGAATTGGATTCAGAAAAACACTATTACGTATATTGCCGTTCAGGTGGAAGAAGTGGTCAGGCCTGTTCCATAATGAATCAACTGGGCATTGCAAACACTTATAACCTTATGGGCGGTTTCAGTAATTGGGACGGGGCTTCAACAAAATAAAGATTATTTCATTATTTCACAAGACTACTAAATTATTACTTATGAAACGCCTTTTGCTAATTTTTACCGTTGTTACAGCTGCTTTTTTGACAAGTTGTAAGGATGATATTGACGGTGAGATACAATTGGTGACTCCTGAAGAAATGCAGGCGCTAATGGAATTGGAGGATGTGCAGCTGGTAGATGTAAGAACAGCTCAGGAACGCCTAAACGGATTTATCAAAAACTCGCAAAATATTGACTTCAATTCCCCAACTTTTGACGAAGATATTGAAAAGCTGGATAAAACCAAACCAGTTATTTTGTATTGCCATTCTGGTGGTAGGAGTAAAAAATGTGCTGAAAAACTGAAAAATGCTGGATTTATAAAAATTTATGATCTTAAAGGAGGCATTACCCAATGGCGTTTTAAAGATTATTATATTGAGATGCCTAATTAAAGAGTAATTATAATCCTATTTAAAACCTTGTAAGTTATTAATTTACAAGGTTTTTTTTATTTAATGCAATTGCTCTTGTATTTTTATTAGGTCAGGCAAGGTCTCAATTTAGATTACTCGTACGAATGACCAATATCATATGCTGCCCGTAATGATTTAAGTAATTTAGGGTATAATATATGAATCATGAAAAATATTCTGCTATTAACTGATTTTTCCGATCCATCTAAAAACGCCATTTCTTATGCGCTAAAACTCTTTGAAAAAGAAAAGTGTACCTTTCATCTGCTCTATGTTCAAGATTCCAAATCTTACATTACTGATGATGTAATAGTTCAGGCATCGTCGAGTTTGTATGAATCGCTTGTCAACAAAAATCGATTAAAGCTAATTGATTATGTAGCTAATTTAGAATCAGAATTTCAAAGTGATAATTTTAGTTTTAAGGTGTCCGTGGACTATGATTTCTTAATAACAGCGGTAAAGCAGCTTGTTAAAACGAAAAACATAACACTCATAGTTATGGGCACAAACGGCGCTACTGGAGCAAATGAAGTTGTTTTTGGTAGCAATACCATAAATGTAATCAGGAAGGTGATGTGTACCACCTTGGTTATACCTCAAAAATATGTCTACCAACAACCTCCAAAAGCAATGCTCTTGGCGTTAGACCGTTCAGATCAATTAAAGGGCACCTACATTAAAACTTTAAAAAAATTCATCGTTGCTCACCAACTTGCATTACATGTGATCAGATTAGATTCTGAAATGGGTCATAAAGACCTTAAGGTGGCGGACATTCAGGAGCTCGATTTACTTGTGAAAGACACTAATTACCACTATTACCTGATTGAACATGTCCCGATGGTATATGCTGTAAGCACTTATTTGCAAACAAATTCAATAGATATTGTAGGTCTTGTTGCACAACAGGAATCCTTTTTAGAGCGCCTATTTGTAGGTTCAGCAACCACTGAAATTACTAAGCATGCTCAATTTCCAATATTGGTCTTCCACCCTTAATATTTCCAATTTTTAAGGTGCTCGCAATGGTGTTGGCAATAAATTGGAGGTCAATTATAGAATTAATCCTTTAGTGTATTCCATCATTTCAGATTTTAATTGGCCCGCTTGGCTTAAAAACTTAACAACTTCTAATTCTGTATCATGGTATTGTTTAAGAAAATAATTGTCGCATGACAACTCGTCGCATTCTACTTTAAGTTGAACTTCCTTAAATTGTTTTTCCACCTCCGTTGTTAAAGTTAACATAACCTTTGTATGTTGATCAATTTGAGTTTTAAACTTTTCAATCGTTTCGAATAAATTAGGTGTTTTTGAATCGAATATATGAGAACTTAGGAGGTGTTTAAAAAACTCTAAATCCTGCATTAAAAGTTCCAAACGCGACTTGTAAAATGCCAGATTAAATTGGAGTTCCTCAGTGTTTTTATCGGAGTAGGCATATTTATGGATTTCATAGGTGTTCATGATTGTATTTTTTTAAACAGTTAAATTTACAACGTCAAAGAGCTTTGGTATGCTTACATTCCAATTAAAGGTGTCTGTTATCTTTACTCGTAAAGCATTTGTTGCAGACGGCTCTCCATGGATAAGATATACTTTTTCAGGAACATTTACAATAGCGCCCATCCAATTCAACAATTCTTTTTGATCAGCATGGGCTGATAAACTTTCAAGATGTTTTATGGTCGCCTTAACAGAATAATATTTTCCTCCAAATTTAATTTCATGAGCACCGTCATATAACTGTCGGCCGCGAGTGCCTTCCGCTTGGTATCCAACCAATAAAACGGTGGTAGACGTGTCGTCAATAAGTTGCTGCAAATAGGTAAGGACCCTTCCACCCGTGACCATCCCGCTGCCGGCGATAATAATTTTAGAGCGCTTATCGTCAATTGTTTCCCAGGTCTCTTTATAAGATTCTATAATGTTGGTATGGTTGTACATATGATTAAATTCAGCGTCAGAAAGTTTATGCCATTTAGGAAAGCGTTTAAACACGTCCAATACATTATTACCCATTGGACTATCTACAAAAATTGGGATGTTGGGAATTTTGTTTTTCTGATTAAGGTTATAAAGTATAAACATCAATACCTGAAGCCGCTCTACCGCGAAACTGGGAATAATCAGATTGCCTTTTTTCTCAATTGTTTCTAAGATGATATTGGTAAGCAATTGTTCTACATCTTCATTAGGATGGTTTTTATTGCCATAAGTGCTTTCTATAAAAAGATAATCTGCGCTTGAAGGTCGTTTAGGTTGCTCTAGCAAAAAATCATGGGGCCTCCCAATGTCACCAGAAAACACAAATCGCTTGGTATTGATATCCAATTCTATAAAGGTTGCCCCAAGAATATGTCCATTATATTGAAACCTATAAGCTATATGTTCAGACAATTCTATCCAGTGCGCTTCTTCTTTGGCATGAAACATAAGTAGAGTTTGCTCAACATCTTCAACGCTATAAAATGGTAGGGCAGGGTTGTGTTTAGTATAATTTTTTTCATTAGCTTTTCCGGCATCTTCTTCATGGATCTTTGCACTATCCCTTAAAATTATTTCCGCAATAGCCAAGGTTGGTCCCGTCCCAATAATTTTACCACTAAAGCCTTGTTTAACAAGTCTTGGCAGGTATCCCACATGATCTAAATGGCCGTGCGTAAGCAATACTAAATCTATATTGGCTACAGATATTGGAAGGTCTACCCAATTGAGTTGGCGGAGTTCTTTCAAACCCTGAAACACCCCACAATCAATAAGAATATTTAATTCTGGGGTTTCAATAAAAAACTTCGAACCTGTAACAACATTAGAGGCGCCTAGAAAAGTGACTTTTACATTAGAAACCATATGTCTTCAAAGTTTACAGAGAAGTTTAATCTCTTTATTAATTTTAGTCTTTCGTACTTCAGATATCCCTAAATGATCCAAGAAGAAAACGTCATCTAACAAATCGCGATAAAGTACGAGATCTCGACTTAATAAAAATTGCTTTTCCCGATTGGTTAATTGTGTAGACACTGTTATAGGATAAAGCCCTAATCTATCAATCCGGTCTTTTAAACCATCATTGTTTGGATAATCCCAACTTAGGAGATATAGACCGATACATTTTCCATACTGCAAAGCATCTTCGGTAAACCTCGTATTGGTTACTACCCAGCCTATATCCAATGTGGAATTTTGAGGCGTGGCGCTCCAATGCGTTTTAAGATCATGATAACGTGAAGCAATGTATAAAGGCACCTTTACGTTGCAATTCCTGCCTTCTTCACTATGAAATTTGCATTCTATAAATGTTGTCGTATCATTTTTAATGGCTACAACATCTATTTCATGACGCACACAATGGCCTTTAAATATTTGACTGACATGGGTGTCATATCCTGAGTACTTTAAAATAGCCGCTACAAACCGTTCAAATGGATATCCTGTTGGCCCCAGTTCATATATTGCTTTTTTTAATTTGTATTTGGAGGCCAAATGACTGCCTTTTTTTTTAAGTAAGGCAAAAGCTCTGTTATATAGTTCTTTTGTGGAAATACCATCATATAACTCATATTTTACTTTAGTAATAATTTCTTGTATGGTTTGGTCATCGGCACCTGATTTTGCAAGGGATGAACGCAAGTTGCGCAATGAAAATTTGACTTTTTCACCGGAAGTTTTAATAATGTCAAAATTAGGTTCCATAGCAATTTTCATTATGAATGGGTTTAAAACGCATGTTGTCAGGTGTATACTACATGCGGGTTTTGCATTTAGAGTATGATCATCTCTAGTTTCTCAAATCATGCATAACCAATATTGGTACTCTAGAATCATTTGCAATCCCTTTGACCAGAGGCTGATTGATGATACTTGCAAAGAAGGAATGTTTTCTATTAATGAAGGCAACCATATCACTTTCCCTACTTTCCACAAAACAATTTATGGCAGCTGGAATGGAAATGTTTCTTAAAAAATGGAATGAGTATTGAACGCCATCAAAATAGTCTTCCAATTGATTTTGTTTTATCAGTTGTTTTTCGGTCAACTCAGCACCTTCCATGATGTGCAAAATTTTAATTGAAGCATTACACCGTTTGGCAATGTCAGTTAGGTATTTTAGATTGCAACCTTTAAACTGTGTTTTGTAATTAGTAGGGAAGACAATTTCTTTTGGTAGGTTTGATTTTGCCAACTTAGGGACCACTATCACTGGACAGTTTCTAACCTTCTCCATTACACTTAAGGCTGTACTGCCATAAATTTTACTTCCGGAGTTGGATTGGCCTCGCGTTCCCATAATAATAAGATCTATATCCTTTTCTTCCACGACAGACTTAATAGCATCCAGAGGATGGTTGCAAATTGAAATGGTTTGAAAACTGTGTTTGGGATTGCCTTTAGAGCCAAAAACCAATTCATTCATTACGTTTTCCAAACCGCTTATCGATTCAGCTTTTGAAGCTTCATAGAAACCATTGCCGGGCTCCATGTTCATGAGGTCTTCAATATTATTGGAATCAATAAAAAACACATTTAAAAGATAAAAAATACAAGGCTCATCTTTATATAGCTCTATGGCGTAGTTAAGGGCTCGTGTGGCATTAACTGAAAAGTCTGTCGGAATTAATAATCGTCGTTTCATGAGTGCTCTTGTTTTATAAAATAAAATTAAAGGAGGTGGTAGTTCATCACATTATCAATTATTGGCTGGAATGATTAGAAATGGAATGATGGGGTGATAACCTATTTTTTTAATGATAGGTTCTTTGGTCATGTTTTCGATAATACTGTGTCTATAGTTAAACATGGCTAACATGTCTATATTCATTTCTTTAATAAAATCATTAATGATTTCAGATTTTGTTGAGTAGGCTGGCATCCAATGGAAGCTATGTTTGTTATCCTTCAAAAATTCCTTCAATTCATTTACGTTTTTTTGTTGGACATCGCTCAGCGTTTTTTCAACATTAATATGCACTACATTGAGATGGGCATCATGTAGATTGATGAGTGCGAGTAACTTATCTAGCACGGCTTTAACATAAGGACGGTTAAAATCTGTCGCAAATGCAATTTGTCTAGGCGCCACAAAAGCCATGTTGTCAGGCACAGCAAGTACAGGGCAGCTTTTAATATTTTGGATAGTCTTAACCGTATTGCTCCCAAAAAAGAATTTGTCTATACCAGAAGCACCTTTTGTGCCCATAACCACAGTATCAATGCTATATTTTTCGATACTATGTTTAATGGCATATGACAATTCATCACTGCTCATTATGATCTCAAAAGAATGTGCTGTGTTGGTGTTTTGTTTTTCAATTTTGTTTTTCAACGCAACCAAGTCGCGTTGCGAGGCTTCTTTTAATGTGGCAATAAAGTGGCTAGTGATAAAGGTTCGGGAGTGAGCATTTGAAAAATAATATGAGTTGAGCAGGTAGAAGGTACATTCTTCACCAGCATAAAATTTTAAGGCATAGTTTAAAGCGCTCCATGCATTTTCTGAAAAATCAGTAGGTATTAAAATAGACTTTTTCATGATGATATATTTTTAGAATTGATCTGTGAAGGGATGACTAAAAAGGGAGTTGTTAAATGGAATCCAATTTGGTTAACTGTCGAGTTGAACAATATATTTTCAAAAAATGATTTCTTGTTATTTATCATGACCAACATGTTTGCAGCAATCTCATTTTGCAAATTGGTAATGCCTTGCATCACATTTTCATCTTGAGTTTCGTGCATTGCATAGTTTATATTAGATAATAGGTGTTGCAGCTTGGCTTTATTACGTAATTGAAAATCAGATAATACAGACGTCAATACATGTAAAATATGGATTTTTGAAGCTTGTGAATTGATGATGTCAAATAGAATTTCGAGTTGCTTTTTGTGATAGGTTATGCCATAATCTGAAGGAAACAAAATTATATTAGGTTTCTTATAAATAAAACCTTCTGGTATGGCCAACACAGGACATTTTACGTTTTTAAAAACTTGGACAGTGTTGGAGCCAAAAAGGACTTCCTTTGCGCCAGTAGCTCCTTTAGTGCCCATCACAATTAGGTGTATGGCATGTAAATTCAAAAACTCTTTAATGCCGGATACCAAACCGTCAAATCTGGCCATCTGCTGAATATCGTGCTTAGGATTGTTGCCAAAGTCCTCAATGATACGGTTGCTGAGGGTATTAAGTTGTTGCTGTGCCGTGTTTCTAATAGAATCTTGCAAACCAAATTGCGCAGGATGACCTAGCACATATTCTACGTGATAAATTACAGGAGTATAGGTGTTCAGTAGATAAAAAGTACACACTTCATCTGTAAACAAATGCATTGCATAGCGGATGGCGTTCCATGAGTTTTCAGAAAAATCCGTTGGCAAAAGTATATTTTTCATAAGTGCTGATTTTATGTCTTACCCGTCTCTTTTAATATTTTGCATAGCCAAAAATGGCACATTAAGTTTTAAACTGAGTTGGTCAACTCTTGATGGATAGAGAAAAGATTCTAAAAATGATTCTCTAGTATTTACCATCACCAACATGTCTATAGGGTGTTCATTAACATACTGTTCTATAGAAGCCACCACATCTTTGCTGTCTATAGTCTTAAAATTGATTTCATTTTTACACAGTGCTTCTTTCATGAATAATTGATTGTCTTCTTGTCTTAGTGACAACTTTTTTATTTTTGAAATATAAACCACGTCTATAATTGAGCGGTACGGTGCTACCATATCGCACAATAATTTGAGTTCTCTTCTTTTATATGGAATAAGATAATTAGTAGGGAATAAAATATGTTTAGGTTGTGTGTAGCGCTGTTTTTCAGGAATTGCCAACACAGGGCATTGCACGTATTTTAACACTTGCAAGGTCTGGCTCCCAAATGTTATCTTTCTGTCATTGCTCTTTCCTCGTGTACCCATCACTATAAGATCTATATTCTTTTCGTCAACAATTTTATCCGCTTCATCGATGAGAATATTATGGGATGAAATAGTATGATACTTGTGTCGTGGGTTTGGGGAAAATGTGTTGATTTCTTTTAGGATTCGGTCCAATTCAGCGGCCGATCTATCAGCGACCTCCTTGGTAACTTTACCTATGTTTTCTCGAGTAAGATTTGTGGTTTCTTTATAAATGGTATCTTCGTAAGCATGCATGATGTAGAAGTCATACCTTTCGTATTTAAAAAGCTCGAGCGCATATCGCACCGCGTTCATGGCATTGTCTGAAAAATCTGTTGGGATTAAAATACTTCTCATGATTCTCTACGTTTATCAACTAAAGATAACGTTCATAGAGGATAAAAACTATGATAAATATCAGATCCTTAGGGCGCTATGGTAGAGAGTAGAAACGCGATCTTAATGAAGAACTAAAAACGGTACATCAGTATGGTAGCTTATTTTTTCAATCTTAGAATGAAATAGGATATGTTGAAAATAATTAAGGTTTTTTGCCACCATGGTAATCATATCAATATTACGGCTTTCAACAAAGCATTGTACCGCATTTTCAACTTTATTGTTTGTTAAGAAGTGAAAACTATGGTCAATATGGCTAAAGTAATCTTCTAGGAGTTCCTTATTTTTTATTTGATCAGTATTCAGAACCGTGTCTTTTTTACTAATATTTAATATTCTGATAGCGGCAGCGTGCTTTTCAACAACATTCACTACGGGTTGAAGAATGTCAATATTGTAAAGCATTGAGAAATCAGTAGGGAAGGCTACTTCTTTAAGGGTTGTATAGGTGGCGTTTTCAGGTACTACCAAAGCATTACAATGCACTTTGGTAATCACATCACCAGTATTGCTGCCTACAATCAATTTTTTAAGCCCAGTGGCACCTTTGGTTCCCATAACAATCATGTGTATGTTTTTCTCAGCCACTTGTTGCCTCATGGAATCGACTAGGAAATTGTGATCTATTATGGTGTAAAACTTATGCTTTTTATTTGTAGAGAGCGTTGTTGAAATATGATTTGATAAGTCCTTTAATCTAGCTTTTGCAGTTTGGGTATAGACATCACTAACCTGCGTTGCTGAAATCATATATGGGGAATCGCTAATACCGAAGCCACTTGATTTGACAACATGCAGTAAATAAAAATTACATGCCGATTCTTCAAACATATGCAATGCGTAGTTAATCGCATTCAATGCGTTCTCTGAAAAATCTGTTGGCAATAATATATTTTTCATTTGTTAATTCTTCGTCAACAAATGTAAAGGGCCTTATCACCTTAAAAAATGATAAAAGTCATGTTTGATTCTGATGTATTCCTAGCTTATGCTTTTTAATTTTTCAATATCAATAATCTTGATATTTCTGCCTTCTATCTCTAAAATGCCTTCCTTTTTAAAGCTAGACATAGTTCTTATTAGGGTTTCTGTGGCAATACCAGCTACACTTGCGAGGTCATTTCTAGAAATTCGGATGGCCTCATCGGACTTTTTGTTCAATTTCTCTGCAAACTTTAATATGGTGGTGGCTGTTTTTTTATGGACAGAACTGTATGCCATTTGTAAGAGTTGATCTTTGGTACCTTTAATATCTTCAGTGAGCAAATCAATCAATTCCATGGTTACCTGATGGTTGGTGTTGAGGATGCCTTTAAGTGTGTTTTTGGAAACCCCAACCAATTCCGTTTTCTGTATGGCAGTTGCTGTTTCTTGGTAAGAGGTGTTTTCAGAAAATGAGGTGTAGCCAAACAAATCATCCTCTTTGTGCAGTGCGGTAGTCAATTCTTTGCCTTGCTCATCTAAAATATGACATTTAACCAACCCTTTTATAATTAAATAAATAGTGTTGGCATGCTGGCCCTCTTCATAAATATGATCACCTTCTGCTACATGTATGGTGTCTCCATTGTCATCAAAAAAGTTTTTCAGATCGTTTAAGGTGCGTAATTCTGACCTATTTTCAGGAACTGTTTCACCTTTTTCATGAATTTCCTTTAAAATTGACACTTTGGCCAACCTACTTTCTATGGCGCTAATGAGTTCTTCTTCGCTAAAAGGTTTGGTAATATAATCATCAGCACCCAGGTTCATTCCTTTTCTAACATCATTGCGTTCTGTTTTTGCTGATAAATAAATGAATGGAATGTGTTTTGTACTATTCTCTTTGGCCAGTGCTTCTAAAACCTCATAACCATCCATTTCTGGCATCATAATATCACAAACAATAAGGTCAGGGAGATGCTCTTTGGCAAATTGCATCCCAATTTTTCCATTAGGAGCGGTTATCACTTCAAAATCTGAGAGTTCTAACAACTCAGCAGTGTTTTCTCTTAAAACGGTATCATCTTCTATTAAAAGTAATCTTTTCATTAGTGTGCTTTATTTGGTAATGTAATTGTAAAAGTACTCCCTTCTTTTTCTCTACTTGAAAACTCTATGGTGCCTCCTAAATGTTCTAAATGGCTTTTTACAATGTTAAGTCCAATGCCTGTACCCTGAATGTTTAACACGTTTTCAGCTCTAAAGTAACGATTGAAAATATTTTTTTGCTCAATCTCAGGGATGCCTATACCTTGGTCTTTGATAGTGAATACAGTTTGCATGTCATCTTGTAAAATTTTGATGTCAATATTTGTGTGTTCTGGCGAATATTTTATTGCATTATGAACCACATTGGATAAAGAGAGTTCTAAGATTTTTTCATCCTGATGTAATGACATGTCGTCTATATTTTCTGGATAATTGATCTTTTGTCCATCTTTTAGAAGCATGTTGGCATTGTAAATAACCTCATTTAAAACCTTACTCAATTTAAAGGTTTTAAAAGTATAATTCACCTTTCCGGTCTCCAGTCGTTCTACTGAAAGGAAATCGTTAAGAATATTGTTGAGATAATGTACCTTATTGATAATTGTGTTGAGGTGCTTGTCGCGTTTTTCTTGTTGCTCTGCCAATTTGTACTTGCCTAATAAAACTGTGGATGTCAAAATGCCGCTTAATGGAGTTTTAAATTCGTGAGACACCAATGATAAAAACTTGGTTTTCAGTTCATTGAGTTCTATTTCCTTTTGAAGGGCAATTTGGGTCTCGGTCTCCGCCTTAATCCGTCGTTTATTTTCAGTGTCCAGTTCAGAATTTACAACTTTAAGCTCCTCTACAATTTGGTGCAAGGTTTTAGTTCGTTCCTCAACTTTTTTCTCAAGTCTATTGTTAAGCTCTAAAACTTCCTGCTCTTGCTTTTTTCGATCGCTTATATCGATAATAAGCGACATCACATAAGTTTTGTCATAAATTTCAAAAGGGTTTAATCCAGCTTCGACAGGAAAAATAGAGCCATCCTTCCTTCTGCCATATATATCACGGCCTTTACCCATTTGTCTGCGTTCCTGTTTTTCCATGAACTCATTAAAATGGCCACCATGGCTGGCATGGTACCTTTGCGGAATTAAGGTATTGAGAGGCTGGCCTACAAGTTCATCTCTTGTATAGCCAAAAATAGTTTCAGCGGAAGTATTGATCTCTACAATGGTTTGGTTTTCATCTACTATGATGACGCCTTCGGATACCGCTCCTAATAGGGTTTTAAATACTTTTCTCTGATCTTGTTCAAACATAAATGGGAGCCAAAAAATACAATTGATAAAAATACAAAAATTAGGGATTATAAAAAGGATAATCCATAATATAAGACGAATATAAATAGTAGTAAATGTGCCACAATCAACATAAGTAAAGATGGTTAATTATGTAAAAGACTATTTTTATAAAAAGAAAATTTTTAGTTGGGAATAACTTACATTTAATGGTATGATGCGTGTATATAAATGATATAATTGTGTTTTTAGTGCTACCCTGATAGATGTCATGGTAAAATGTCATTATTGTAATTATTTTTATGAACAACATTTTTTAGTCCACATTATGAGATATAGCTATATAGTGCTTCTAATATTTTTATTATTAAATTGTAAAAATGATAATCCTGAGCGCGGTTTTAATCAGATTAAGGATCAAGAAGAAATTCAATTATCAATTGATAGTGTGCCAATGCCCAAGGGGGCGATGGAATTGAATGAAAAGTCTGTCTCTATCGAGATGAAGCAAAAAGATCTTATTCAAAAGAAAGACCAAAGATTAGCTTATGAGCCATTGTTAATTGAAAAAACATATATTGAAGTACGTAAAGATTATACCATCAATTTTAAATACCCGCTATTGAACGAATCGCTCAAACCTACCCATGCTAATTTTAATCAATTTATTACCAATCATTACGTAAACATCAATAAAGCTATAGCCGATATTGACGCGAGTAAACTACTGTGTGATAGTATTGCATCCTTGAAATTTAGAGAAGACCGGTTTATAGATTATAAAATCTATATTGTTAATGACCAGCTGGTCAGTGTCCTTTTTTATAAAGAAAATTTTCAATCAGGCGCAATGCATCCGAGCTATTCCTTTGATTGTTTTAACTTTGATTTGAATAAAGGTCTTTTTATGAGCTTTGAAGATTTTTTCAATCAAGGTTCTGAGGAAGAGGTTTTACACATCTTAAATCAAAAAATAATCAGTAATATTCAAAATGCGAACTTATATTACGACTGTTGGGAGGTTTCTTCATCTGACTTTTTTGCGAGTAAAAATAATTTTGTGGTCAATGATGATGTGGTCGAGTTTTATTTTGATGATTGTGTGATGTGTCCATCCTATACGGGCTCTTATTCTATCGCGTTACCCCTTGAAGAGTTGTTGCCAGTATTGAAAAAATCCAATGCTGTACCATTAAATCTCAACGCCAAAGGTGGCAAATAGGGGTGTAGACATGGCCGTAAAATACTTAGAGGTAAACTCAAGGCTAAGCTTTAAATTTTTGAAATTATGTTAACAAAAGATCTTAAAATTGGATTGGTTTTGTCTGGTGGTGGCATGAGAGGAGTTGCCCATATTGGCGTCATTAAAGCGCTAGAAGAACATCACATAGTTCCAACCCACATTGCTGCCTCTAGTGCGGGAGCTATTGTAGGGTCTTTGTATGCATATGGTTATACATGGGAAGAGATGTTAGCATTTTTTAAAGACGTTTCGTTATGGGGTTTTAGAAAATATGCAATTAAAAAGCCTGGATTGATGGATTCAGAAAAATTTTATGATGATATCAAACTGTATATTAAAGATGATGATTTTTCGTATTTGAAGAAAAAATTGTTTATTACCGGAACCAATATTCTAAATGGGAAATTAAAAATTTTTGAGAAGGGAGAGTTGATTCTACCCGTTTTGGCATCGGCATCTTTTCCTGGGCTCTATGCACCAGTCAAAATTAAAAATGCGTATTATACTGATGGTGGAGCGCTTAACAATTTTCCCATAGAACCATTACAAGACCGATGCGATATTATAATTGGGGTTTATGTTGATGGATTTGATGTGGTGTCCATCAAAGATTTAAAACACTCCCATAATGTGGTAGAGCGGGTGTTTAAAATTAAAGCGGCCATAGAAAATCAACCTAAATTTGATAGTTGTGATATTATGGTTGCCCCTAAAACATTGGATAAATATGGCACTTTTGATAAGAAAAATTGCGATGCTATCTTTAACATTGGCTATAAGGCCGCGATAGAAGCGCTTTCTAAGTTTAATATTGAAGATTTTAAGAATGCCCATAAACCTTCAAAATAGCCTCATGCTTAATTATAAAATTATTGTCTAGGTCCTTTGTTTTTAGCAAACGATATAAATAGGCGTCACCCTGGGACATATGATGTTTGTATTTGTTTTGCAGAATGAATAGAAAAGTTTAATTTTCCTTCCAAATTGAAGTCATAGTATTGACGGCATCATTGAGATTTTTCAAAAATTAAGTATGAAAACATATAAGGTCCATAAAGTAAATGTCAACACCATGAGCATAAATGGTAGAGGGGATCATCCATTATGGAATCGAGCACATATGATAAATGACTTTTCTTCGCCATGGCATTTTGAATCTGTAGGGGATATCGAATTTCGAGCGATTCATGATGGGGAGACCTTGTTTTTATTCTATAAAGTACACGATAGTCAATTGCATATTGACAGCACTGATAATTCCAAGAAAAGCGTCGACAATTCAGATAGGGTAGAACTGTTTTTAAGATCTGATGAGCATCTAAACCCTTATTATTGTTTGGAAATTGACCCATTGGCAAGAGTTCAGGATTTTATGGCAAGACCACAACGGCAATTTGATTTTTCATGGAATTGGCCAAAGGACGATATCGCTATAAAATCTTTTATTACCGAAACCTATTTTTGTGTGGAAGTAGCCCTTAGCATGAATTCTTTAAAGCAATTAGAACTAATTCAGAGTGATGGTAGCATCCAAGCTGGAATATATCGCGCAAAGTACAATCAACAGCAAAATGGTCAGTTTGAACCCACGTGGATTACCTGGGTAGATCCACAAACTGATACTCCAGAATTTCATACCGCTTCTTCCTTTGGTACATTTCTCTTAGAAGATTTTTAAGGTCGTAAAAAGGGTGTTACATTTTCTGAGTTGATAATATCTATAGGCAATAGAAATTTTTCAGGTATAGGTTTATCAAACACCAAATATTCTATAAGGTATTTTAACCCTAGGTAAGCTTGTTGCCGCGGATTTTGATGGATCAGAAAATCGATGGTGCCCGTGTTGAGATAGTTTACATTATCACATAATAAATCATAACCCACCAACTTAATATGCGTTTTATGTTCAGACTCTAAAAGCCGAGCCACGTGAAACGCTTTGGAGTTTGTTACAAACATTCCCTCTAAATTAGGATGATCATTGATAAAGTCGCGAAGTTTATCTTCAGTTTCAATGTATTTTACCTTACAGGTTAATATGGTATTTTCAAAGTTATCTAGATTCTCAAAATAATTTCTAAAGCCCTTTTCCTTCTCTTGCATATGCACCGCATTTTTATATTTTTCGTCAATATGCACAATTGCCATATCGCCTTTATCGCTTATACTATGCAACAACTTAGCGGCTATTCTTCCACTTTGATATAGATCTTGACCAATAAAACTTGCTGAAGAGGAGGTAATCTGGTTGTTAAATGTGCCTACTGGTATATTTAGAGACTGATAATGTTTTAAAACACGAGTAGCTTCTTTATAAAACAATGGTACCATAAGAATAACGTCAGGCTCGGACTTTAACAGTTGTTCATTGCGTGTTAAAAAATCAGCGGTACTTGTGGGGTCGTATAAAAAGGTATTAATACGCACATCAAAGGCGCTAAACTCAGCTAAGGCACTATTGATACCATCCGTACATACGGCCCAATAGGCATCAATCTCAGGATCAGGTATTAAAATGCCAATATTAAATATTTTGTTGTTCTTTAAATTGCGCGCAATCAGATTAGGTTGGTAATTAATTTCCGTCAGTAACGCTCTTACCTTGTCTTCTACGTCTTTCGCCACATTGCCTCTATTGTGGATGACCCTGTCCACAGTTCCTTTAGAAACCCCTGCCAACTGTGCAATATCTTTAATGGTGTATTTTTTCATGATTGACATTTGTTTTGCATTCAATAGATGTTTATATTCGCATTACTGTGTTCGAGCACAATTTATGAAAATTCCTTGGTTATTTCAAATTCATATCTTAGGTTTGTGTTCAATACAACATTTTATTTGTAAGAAAGTCAGTGTTTTAGGGTTGATGCTCAATTGATTAATTCCAAAACTAAAAAAAATAAAAACATGGTAAGAACAAACAAACCTACATTGGTCATTTTGGCTGCTGGAATGGGGAGTAGGTATGGCGGTTTAAAACAGATAGATTCGTTTACACCCGAGGGTGATACGATCATTGATTTTTCAATATATGATGCCCTACAGGCCGGGTTTGGCAAGTTTGTTTTTATCATAAGAAAGAGTTTTGAAAACGAATTTAGAAGTCTCATCGATCATAAATTAAAAGGAAAAGCAGAGGTGGCTTATGTCTATCAAGAGTTTGACAGCGTTCCTAAAAAATATATTGATCCCAATAGGACCAAACCATGGGGTACAGGTCATGCCTTGTTAATGGCAAAAGATGTGGTGCATGAAAATTTTGCAATTATCAATGCTGATGATTTTTATGGCCGTGAAGCCTTTGAGGTCATGGCTAAGTCCCTATCTGAGAAAAGTGAGGAATCGTATGATTTTAACATGATGGCATACCTCCTTAAAAACACAGTATCAGATCATGGACATGTAGCTCGTGGCGAATGTGATGTTGATGCCAATGGCTATTTAAAAGATGTGACTGAACGTACCCATATAGAAAAAATAGATGGTAAGTTGATGCGAAAGGATGCCAATGGTAAGTGGCTTCCAATTGATGGAGATACCATTGTATCAATGAATTTTTGGGGGTTTACCCCAAAATGTTTTGAATTTGGAGGACAGCTGTTTGACGCGTTTTTGAAAGTTAATAAAAACAATCCGAAAGCTGAGTTTTTTATTCCTTACGTCGTCAATGAAATATTAAGATCAGACAAGGCCAGTGTAGAAGTTCTTAAATCTGATGCACAATGGTTTGGGGTGACTTATAAAGAAGATAAGGAAATAGTGGAGGCTGCTATAGGGAAGCTGAAGGCAAAAGGGGTGTATCCAAAAAAATTATGGTAGGATGATGACAGAAAGATTAAAATTTGTTTTTGCACAATTTGAGCATGAGGCTGAATTTGATTCCTACAAAGAATTGGCATCAGGCCATATCAATGATACCTATTTGATAAAGACTAAGCATAAACCCTATTATGTGTTGCAACGCATCAATCATGGGGTGTTTAAAGATGTGCCGGGGCTTATTGAAAATAAAATGATGATCAGTAATCACATTAAAGAAAAGCTTAGTCATTTGTCGCCAAAAAAACAAAATCGACGCATTCTGAGATTTTATACCACCAAAACGGGTGACTCCTATTATAGGGGCGATGAAGGAAATTATTGGAACCTCATGCATTTTATTGATAAAAGTGTGACTCATGAGTCTGTATCCAATACTGACATTGCTTACGAAGGCGGCCGATTATTAGGGCAATTTTTGACTTTGACAAGTGATTTTGAAGCGTCTAAATTAACTGAGGTGATACCAAAATTCCACGATATGTCTTTTAGATATTGGGAGTTTGAAGAGGCCAAACGATTGGCTACAAAGGAACGTTTGGAAACGGCCAAATCTTATATAACGCTAGTAGAAAATGCTAAAGAGGAAATGCATATTCTTCAAAATTTAAAGGAATCTGGAGATATTAAAGTGCGCGTTACCCATAATGACACCAAAATCTCTAACGTTTTATTTAATAAGCATGATAAAGGATTGTGTTTGATTGATACCGATACCGTGATGCCAGGAATTGTACATTACGATTTTGGAGATGCCATCCGTACCATTTGTAATACAGCCGCGGAGGATGAAAGGAATTTGGATTTGGTGGAGTTTAATATGGAATATTACAATGCCTTTACTAAGGGGTTTCTCAAGAAAATGAAGTCGGCATTATCGCCTACAGAACTGAAATACTTACCCTTGGGCGCGAAGACCATGATATTCATTATAGGGTTACGGTTTTTAACTGATTATCTCAATAACGATATTTATTTTAAAACAAAATACCCTGAGCATAATCTTGATCGTGCAAAGAATCAATTTAAATTATTACAAAGTTTGAGTGAAAAATTAGGTGTTTAAAGCAACGTAAACACTTTGAGCATTATAAAAACCGAGATTAACTATGCAACTAACCAAAACCCTGTAAATATGAGTACTACAACTAAAAACAATCTTGTCCCTATTCTTATCATTGGAGGACTCTTCGCAATTTTCGGTTTTGTAACATGGATTAATGGTGCTTTAATTCCTTTTATGAAGACCATTAATGAGCTTACTGAAGCACAGTCATACTTGGTAGCCACAGCATCTTATATTTCTTTCGTGGTCATGGCCTTGCCTGCGTCTTACATCATCAATAAAGTAGGTTATAAAAACGGTATTTCTTTAGGATTGGCCGTCATGGCTGTAGGCGCTCTGGTCTTTATACCAGCTGCTGATGCCCGCACCTATTGGTTGTTTTTAGTAGCGATTTTTATTCAAGGTATCGGGATGACCATCTGTCAAACTGCAGCAAATCCGTACATCACCATTTTGGGACCCATTGAAAGTGGTGCTAAACGTATGGCAATGATGGGCATCGCCAATAAAGTGGCAGGCGCTTTAGGTTCGGTTATTTTTGGAGCACTATTGTTATCAGGAATTGATGAGGTAAATAAAAAACTGGGCAGTGTCTCAGCTGATGAAAAATCGGTGTTGTTAGACGCGATGGCGGATAGTGTACACACACCATATATTGTAATGGCCGTTGTGCTATTCATTTTTGCCTTCTTAATAAGAAAAGCCAACTTGCCAAATGTGGAAGCCACGGTAGAAGACGAGGTGACCACTGGAGGTGCTACTTCAAAAAGTATATTTCAATACCCACAATTGTGGTTGGGGGTGATTGCCTTATTTGTATATGTTGGAGCGGAAGTTATAGCAGGAGATACCATTATTGCCTACGGAATATCCCTAGGAATCAAAGCTGCCGAAGCTAAATTTTTTACAACCTATACGCTAATGGCCATGGTAGCAACCTACGCGTTAGGAGTGTTCTTAATCCCAAAATACCTCTCTCAAAAAACAGCGCTTATCGGAAGTGCCGTTTTAGGAATTATATTCAGTTTCTTGATTCTGTCTACTTCAGGATTTACCTCTGTACTTTTTGTGGCAGCCTTAGGAATCTCAAACGCTTTGGTTTGGCCAGCAATTTGGCCATTAACCTTAGATGGATTGGGCAAGCATACTAAAACAGCATCGGCCTTATTGATTATGGCCATATCGGGTGGGGCAATTATTCCACCATTATACGGACGTATGGTTGATGCCAATAAACACGATTTGATTGCTAGTGGACTTCAGGAAGCTGATGCCTTGTCAACCGCTTCAACTAGTAGCTATTGGATTTTGATACCGTGTTACATCATCATTCTGTTTTTTGCACTGTGGGGTCATAAAATTAAAAGCTGGAGTAAATAATTTGTAAGGTTGAATGATAGCGATGAAGGAGAATAGAACATATAAATGGGGCATGATTGGATGTGGCAGTGTGACGGAGGTTAAAAGTGCGCCTGCATACCAACACACTGAAGGCTTCGAGCTTTTTGCAGTGATGGGTCGTGACCTTTCTAAAGCCAAAGATTATGCTCACAGGCATCAAGTTCCTAATTTTTATGATGATGCGGATACCCTCATAAATCATCCAGAAATTGATGCCGTTTATATTGCCACGCCTCCAGATTCTCATGAATTCTATGCGTTGAAAGTTGCTGCAGCTGGCAAGGTTTGCTGTATTGAAAAACCTATGGCAACTAGTTATGAGGCCTGTAAAAGAATTAATGCTGCATTTAAAAATGCTGGCTTACCATTATTTGTATCCTACTATAGACGGTCTTTGCCAAGATTTCTTCAAATAAAGCAATGGATTGATGAAGGCAAAATAGGTAGTATCCGTCACATTCATTGGCAATTTTGCAAACCCGCCAATGAACTCGATATGTCCAGAACCTACAATTGGCGTACAGATATCAATATTGCTCCTGGTGGGTATTTTGATGATTTAGCCTCCCACGGACTGGATTTGTTCGTGTATCTATTAGGGTCTATAAACAGTGCGGAAGGTTTAGCTGAAAATAAGTTGGGTCTGTATTCTGCAAAAGATACCATCAAAGGCAAGTGGCAGCATGATTCCGGAGTTACGGGATTTGGTAGTTGGAATTTTGGAGCGGAGTCACGTGAGGATATTGTGAAACTTTATGGAAATAAGGGAAATATTACCTTTTCAGTGTTTGGTGAAAGTCCTATCGTTTTAGAATGCGATGATGAAACCACGCAATTGTCTATTCCAAATCCAGAACATATCCAAACACATCATGTTGAGAATATAAAATCGCATTTAAGAGAAGGCGCATTACACCCCTCAACTGGAGAGACCGCAGCCCATACCAATTGGGTTATGGAATCTATTCTAAAAAACAAAATTGAAGTCATAAATAATTAATTATATAGCCATGTTAAAAAGTACCATCGATAAAGCAACTGGTTTCGAGAAACGATTTGAAAATATTAATACCAAAGTTTTTGAAGACTCTCAAACAGCATCTAAAGCCATCGCTAAGGAAATTGCAAAACTTATAAAAGTAAAACAATCACAAAAACAACCATGTGTATTGGGCTTGGCAACAGGCTCATCTCCAAAAGGTTTGTATGCGGAACTGGTAAGGCTTCATAAGGAAGAAGGCTTGAGCTTTAAAAATGTGGTCACGTTTAATTTGGATGAATATTATCCAATGGAACCAGACTCCGTAAATAGCTATGTGCGTTTTATGAAAACCTTGCTGTTTGATCAAGTAGACATCCTAAAGGAAAATTGTCATATTCCTGATGGTACATTATCTAAGGCAGATATTGCGGACTATTGTAGCCGTTATGAAGCGAAGATAGAAGCTTTGGGTGGTATTGATTTGCAGATTTTAGGTATTGGTGGAAATGGTCATATTGGATTTAATGAATCGGGGTCTTTACAAAACTCTAAAACACGATTGGTAGCTTTAGATCATATTACGCGAGTAGCGGCAAGTAAAGATTTTGCAGGCTTAGTCAATACACCAAAAACGGCTATTACATTAGGTGTAAAGAAAATTATGGAAGCTAAACGCGTTATCCTTATGGCTTGGGGTGAAGCTAAATCTGCTATCATTAGAGCTTCTGTTGAAGGTCAGATCACTAATCAAGTGCCAGCATCGTTCTTGCAAGAGCACAATAATGCAACCTTTGTATTGGACAAGGGTGCGGCTTCAAAGTTAACTCGAATCAATACGCCATGGTTAGTTGAAAAAGTTGTTTGGACTGATAAACTTATAAGAAAAGCGGTAACCGGATTAGCTCTGCATCTAAACAAACCCATCCTTATGCTCACGGAAGCAGACTATATTGAAAATGGGATGAGCGATTTGTTGGCCGATTACGGAAATGGCTATGACATTAATATCAAAATATTTAATGATCTCCAACATACCATTACAGGCTGGCCTGGTGGAAAACCTAATGCCGACGATACTAAACGTCCTGAACGTGCCGAACCTGCTAAAAAACGTGTTATTATATTCAGTCCGCATCCAGATGATGATATCATTAGTATGGGTGGGACTTTTAAAAGACTTCACGAACAAGGGCATGACGTACATGTGGCATATCAGACCTCAGGTAATATAGCTGTAGCTGATGAAGAAGCGTTGCGCTTTGCAAATTTTGTTATTGATTACAATGAGAAATTTGGAATCAACAGTGATGCAACCCAGAAAATCTACACTAAAATGGTGAAGGCACTTAAAGAGAAAAAGCCAAGTGAAATTGATATCCCAGAAACGCGATACATCAAAGGCTTAATCAGAAAAGGAGAAGCAAGAGCGACAAGTCATTTTGTAGGCTTATCTGATAAACAAATACATTTTATGGAAATGCCTTTTTATGAAACTGGGACTATTGATAAAAAGCCTTTAGGAGAAGAAGATATTCAACTCACAGTAGATTTAATTGAAAGTATTAAACCCCATCAAATTTATGCGGCTGGAGATTTAGCTGATCCACACGGTACTCACAAAGTGTGTTTAGATGCAGTATTTGAGGCGGTGAGAAGATTAAAGGATAAACCGTTTATGAAAGATTGTCGTGTGTGGCTCTATAGAGGAGCATGGCAAGAGTGGGGTGTTGATGAAATTGAAATGGCAGTACCAATGAGCCCTGAGCAGGTACTGGAAAAACGCCATGGCATATTTAAGCACCAATCGCAAAAAGATGGTGTAGTGTTCCAAGGCTCTGATTCAAGAGAGTTTTGGCAACGTGCGGAAGATAGAAATAAAGAAACTGCTGACACATATGATCGCTTAGGCTTATCACATTATGCAGCTATGGAGGCCTTTGTAAGATGGCATTTTTAACCTTAAATGAAATTGAATTATGATGGAAGTAACAATGAAAACCTTGTCGAAAATGAGTGGATATTCTGTTTCTACGGTATCCAAGGCGTTACGCGACAAAAAGGACATTAGTCCAAAAACCAGAAGGATTATTAAAGAATTGGCAGAGAGTTGTGATTTTGTTCCAAACAATTCGGCTATCGCACTCAGGTCTCAAAAAAGCAATACCATTGCAGTAATTGTACCGCAGATTGATTCTAAAATTTATGGAAGTATGTTAAATAGCATACAGCATATTGCTTTTGAACGAGGCTATCGCGTGGTGGTGCAACAGTATTGTAATGGTGAAAATGGTGCATTTGAAAGTCTGAAAAGCTTAAGAAATGGTGGTATTGATGGCATCATCCTTATTGGGACTTCTAATGAATTGGATGCCATTAAAAAAGACGCTGCAGATCATTTTTTGCCAACAGTGGTGAATAAAATTGAAGATACTGGATTACATACAGACGATTATAAATA
This sequence comes from Gelidibacter sediminis, assembly GCF_004364975.1. Lineage (GTDB taxonomy): Bacteria > Bacteroidota > Bacteroidia > Flavobacteriales > Flavobacteriaceae > Gelidibacter > Gelidibacter sediminis. The sequence goes on from NZ_SOBW01000008.1 coordinate 151,148, forward strand.
TTTTGGAAAGAAAAACATTCAATCGTTATTGTCTAAAATTGACTCGTATAGCGCCGGAATTAAATTACACATGGTATAAGTTGAATTGAGAAGTAGTGTTTAGGTTGTATAAAATGACACTGCGCTAATGAAAGAGGGAATTAAGATGAAGCACGATCAAAATTTATGTGACCAACTCAGTCACCATGTGGTTTTTCAAATGACGTTTTCGTGTTCAAAAACCTACGATCAATTTGTTAACTGGCTGTGCGACGAATTTTATTTCTTTCAGCAAGACCATGATCCTGCATTGACAATATACTTTCCAAATGGAAAATTATGGGAAAAGCGGGTAGTTGAAAACGACAGTACGCTACTTTCGAAATTAACTATTGAAAGCAAGTGTAAAATTTTCGGATCAAAGATTGAAAAAAAACTCTCAGCATTTTTGAATCATATTGAGAGATATCATAAGCTCAGCCAAATTTAGAGTGCATTTTGTTAATCCGCAAAGTGGAAAACCTTGTAAACATCTTGTTTATGGGGTTTTTGTTTTTTTGGCATTTAGCACTTCAAATAGGTTGTAATTATAGAGGATATCTTTAAATTATACTGATTTCAATAGTCGGCTCCCTTTTTCATAAAAAGCCTCCCGTTGATATTCTGGCACCAATAAACCTCCTGTGGCCCAAACAATATGAGTGGCATTTTTCATATTGAGGTGATATGTTTTTGCGTATTCTGAAGCTTGAATCCGTTGTGGTCCGATGAATCCTGCAGTGGCCGAAGGTTCTAAAAAGATATTCTCGGCATCTTTTAATTGTACTAATAGTTTAAATAGCTCATCATCTTCAACGGTCAAAATACCACTTATCAAATGCTTGCTGATTTTTGTAGCGAAATTAGACGGTCGTCCCACCGCTAATCCATCTGCTTCTGTATGATTGTCCAAGCCAATATCTTGTACGCTTATGTTGCTCATTTCACCAGTAACCAAGCCGGTTAAAACACCAGGGCTATGGGTGGGTTCTATAAAGAAACAATGCACATCATCTCCATAGAGTTGTTTTAATCCAAAAGCGATGCCACCTGGAGAGCCACCTACGCCGCAAGGGGAGTAGACAAACAACGGATGATCCGCATCCACGGTAATATTTTGGGCTTTTAATTGCTGGGCCATCCTAAGGGCACCACTCGTGTAGCCAATAAATAAATCTTCTGAATCTTCATCATCAACAAAATGGGCGTTCGGGTCCGTCAATGTTTGTTGGCGTCCAGCTAAAATGGCTTCACTAAAATCGCCTTCAAATTCAACAACAATAACACCTTTTTCGCGCAACAACTCTTTTTTCCATTGTTTGGCATCGGCTGAAACGTAAACAGTAATTTTAAAACCTAGGGTTGCACTCATGATGCCAATTCCGAGTCCGAGGTTGCCAGTGGAAGCCACTCCAATGTTATGCCTACTAAAAAACATGCGGAACTCAGGAGATAGCAACTTACTGTAATCATCGTCCTTTTTCAAAAGTCCAGCGTCGACCGCTAATTTTTCTGCATATTTGATGATTTCAAAAAAACCACCACGGGCTTTAATTGAGCCTGCAATTGGGAGTTCGTTATCACATTTTAAGAACAATCGCCCTTCAAAGTTTCCATGACTGCTTTCCAAAACAGATTTCATATTCGGAATTTCTTTGAGAGGCGATTCTAAAATGCCGTGGCTTTCAATAGTCTCTGGAAAGGCTTTTACAAAAAACGGTGCAAAACGAACCCATAACCGTTCCGCTTCTTCCATGTCTTTAAGACTTAGGGAGAATTTAGGGGCGCTTATAAAAGGTTGTAACTCGGGATTTAACCAAGTCACAACCTGTGCATCTATAATAACCTGAAGGATGGGAGCTCTTTTAATAAAAGCAGCTATTTCTTTTTTGGAATACATGGGATCAATTATTTAAATTATTATACTTTTTATATGGCATTTTTATCCTCCGATGAGCATACTTAAGATTGATTTTTGCCGCATGAATTCCAAATTCAATAGTTTTAACTAATTAGGATTATTCCGCTCTATGAAATTCCAAATCCTGGAAATCATAACTGAAATCCGTCAGTGGCGAAATCGGACTCATCATAAAACCAACCGCTTTCCCTTGAGTGTCTAAATTAAAATTCACAAAAGCATCCGCTTTTAATGCAGCGTCATTCCAACGCACTACATAAGTTGTTCCTTTGTAAAAGGTCATCGTTCCAGTTAAATCTGACGATTTTTCAGATTTAAAATGAAGTTTGCCGTTTTGGTTCGTTATGGCAACATTGCCAAACCAATTATCCTTATACGTCCCAACATAATCTGAAAGATTCGGTTTTGGAGCTTTACTTTTAAGTTGTGCGGCAATGTCTTTTTCTAATTCAGAAACAATGCGTTCCTCATCTTTTTCGCCCGCCAATCGACGTTCATTGTATTGTTTGATGCGGTCTTGGTTTTTGATACCGAAATAACCATCCTTAATAGAATTGGTGATCGCGTTAAATGCCGCACCGCTTTGTTGGTTGGTCAGAACGATTATTCCTAAATCCAATTCAGGAATAATGGTGACTTGGCTTACGATTCCTAACAGTCCTCCCGTGTGGGTCACTTGAAAATAGCCATTCACATCGCTCAAAAACCATCCTAAACCATAGGCCGAAAAATGAGTGTTATAAGGACCTTTGCCACTTCTAATCAAGGTTTGTGGCGTCCACATTTCTCTATGAGCTTTGGTGCTAAAAAGACTGTCAGTCAATTTTTCGCCATATTTCCCATCATTCAATTGTGCTTGTACCCACGTGCTCATGTCGTTGATGGAGGCATAAATACCGGCTGCAGGCGTAGAGATTTGCGTAAACGTATCAGTTGTCAATTCTAAAGTGCCATTAACGGGCGCATGACCGTCAATTCTATTAGGATCCGCTTTTATTTCAGGAATCGACAATAAGGAACGTTCCATTTTTAACGGTTTGAAGAAGTGATCGGAGATATAATCATCAAAGGATTGTCCTGAAATTCTTGAAACAATTTCACCAGCTACTATATATAATAAGTTGTCATAATCAAACTGACTGCGGAAGGAGGATACCGGCTTTAAATAGCGAAGATTGTGAATCATCTCGTCTTTAGTAGTCGTATTTGAAGCCGGAAACACCATCAAATCGCCCGCACCAAGACCTAAGCCGCTACGGTGGGTTACAAGATCGCGCACTGTGAATTCGCGAGTTACGTAGGCATCATAAAGTTGAAACTCAGGAATAACGTCTATTACTTTGGTATCCCAAGTGAGTTCTCCACGATCAATGAGTTGTGCCAAGGCTGAGGTTGTAAACGCTTTGGTATTGGATGCCACTCCAAAAAGCGTGTGTTCATTTACTGGGGCCTTTGTTTTTACCGAACGTACGCCATAGGTGTTTTTATGATAAATTTTACCATCTTTTAAGACTGCGACAGCTATTCCGGGAACGTCAAACGTTTGCATTGTTTTTTGAACTACACTGTCAATTTGTGTCCCGCTTAATGCTTGGGCATTTATAGATACATTTATTGAAACGAATAGTGCTCCAAAAAGAAGCGATTTTAAAGTTGTTGAGGTCATGAAAAGTGTTTTAAAATGGAACTTGAAAGATATTAATTTTTTTACTTCTTCTATTGAAATTTGAGAGCCTTCATCGTTGATAAATAATATGAATTGTGCTATAAAACTTTCAATCAATACTTTTTTTGCACTTTAACATCCAATTTGAGGTAAATGTGTTATTTTCATTGCGATGAAATTACATTTAATTGATCGAAGTACTACTACGGCTACCATTTCCGTACGGAAGAATAGTTATGCTAATTTTTTAAAAATTTGGCATTACCATCCTGAACTCGAATTGGTCACCGTTCTTAAAAGTAAAGGCACCCGATTTATCGGCGATAGCATTAAGAAATTTCAACCTAAAGATGTGGTGCTGATTGGGAAGAATCTACCGCACATGTGGTTGAATGATCCCAAATATTTTCAAGACGACAAATCGTTAATTGCCGAAGCTATTTCTATTCATTTTAAGGAGGATTTTTTAGGGGAAAGGTTTCTGCAATTAACAGAAATGAAACCGATTGTGGAGTTATTTAAAAAAGCCGAGCAGGGCATTCTATTTAAAAATCTTCCCAAAGCCCTGCGGCAAGCCATCATCAACTTAAATGATGAAACTGATTTTAATAAAACCCATCAATTTATTGGCACTCTACATCAGTTGGCATTGCATGAGGATATGAAACTCTTGGCAAGTGCTGGCTATGTGGCCTCATTAAAACTTGAAGAACCAAAACTGTCCAACAAAGTCATCGCTTATATCTTTAAGAATTTTAATACCGATATGGATCTGGCGACTGTGGCGGAACTCGTCAACATGAATCCTTCAGCGTTCAGTCGATCCTTTAAACGCGTTCATCGTAAAACATTTTCAAAATATGTGAATGAAATCAGGATTGGATACGCGTGTAAACTTCTGATGGAGAACGAGCTCAATGTGGCTGCTATCGCTTACGAGTCAGGGTTTAATAATCTGTCGAATTTCAATCGCCAATTTAAAATCATAAAAAATATGTCGCCCTCCGCATATTTAAAAAAGCATAGTAATTTCACTGCTAATACTATTTAAATATACTAAGTGCAAAAAAAGTATTAGTTAGGGTTGAATAATGAGTTGAATTGATGCAATTCATACTATAGATTTGTAAGGTTATGAAATGAGTGGTCGTTATCGATGCGCCATATTCATTCCCCTCTTAAACATTATTTATTAAAAGATGAAGCAAACAATAACCATTACCGAAGTCTTAACAAAAGATGTGCGTTTCCCAACAAGTGATGAACTGGACGGTTCAGATGCTATGAACACGGATCCGGATTATTCCGCGGCCTATGTCATTTTAAAAACGGACCATCCTGAATTTGAAGGTCACGGACTGACCTTTACCATTGGTCGTGGCAACGAATTATGTGTGGCCGCAATTGAGTCGCTTTCACATTTAATTATTGGTAAAACCTTGGAGTCGTTCACTCAAAATATGGGCGATTTCTGGAAGATGATTACGGGCGACAGTCAATTGCGTTGGTTGGGTCCAGAAAAAGGCGTCATCCATTTGGCGACAGGTGCCGTGGTTAATGCGGTGTGGGATTTATACGCTAAAGTTGAAGGGAAGCCCCTTTGGAAATTGATTGCCGACATGTCACCGGAGGAGTTCGTCAAATGTGTGGACTTTACATATATCACTGATGCGATCACCCCTGAGGAAGCTTTGGAATTGCTTAAAAACAATGCGGCTACCAAGCAAGAACGCATTGATATATTAATTAAAAACGGCTACCCTGCCTATACAACGTCTGCAGGTTGGTTGGGCTATAGCGATGATAAAATGCGCAGATTATGCCAAGAAGCCAAAGCGGAGGGTTTTAAACACATGAAAATTAAAGTCGGTTCTGATTTGCAGGATGATATGCGCCGTGCACAGATTATTCGTGAGGAAATTGGAGACGATTTGCAATTGATGATGGATGCCAACCAAAAATGGGATGTAGATGAGGCGATAGAAAATATGGCATCGCTCAAAAAATTTAATCCGTATTGGATTGAGGAGCCTACAAGTCCGGACGATATTTTAGGTCACGCCAAAATTGCCAGAGCTGTAGCACCAATAAAAGTGGCGACGGGAGAACATTGCCAAAACCGCGTCATGTTTAAACAATTGATTATGGCCGATGCTTTGCAAATCTGTCAAATTGATAGCTGTCGTGTTGGTGGCGTCAATGAAATTCTAGCCATTTTATTAATGGCGGCAAAATATAAAGTCCCTGTGTGTCCTCATGCAGGCGGTGTCGGGTTGTGCGAGTATGTGCAGCACTTATCCATGATCGATTATATTTGTGTGAGTGGCACTATGGAAGACCGAATTATTGAATATGTAGACCATTTACACGAACATTTCTTCGATCCTGTGGTCATTAAAAATGGCGCTTATATGCCACCGCAACAACCAGGGTACAGTATCACCATGAAACCAGAATCATTAGAAACCTATAGTTTTCCTAACGGAGACGTTTGGGCTAAAAAATTACAAAACGCATAATTATGGTATTTATTTTAAAAGGAAAAACAGCCATCATCACCGGTGGTGGAAGTGGAATTGGGAAAGCCATTGCGACCACATTCGCAAAACAAGGCGCACATGTTTGTATTTTAGATTTTAATACAGATAATGGCAATGCTACCGTTTCAGAAATTGAAAAGGAGAAGGGGTCAGCCAATTTTTATCAATGTGATGTTTCTAATCAAGAGCAAGTCGAGGGCATTTTTAAGGAAATAGCGCAGACTAATGCCATCGATATTTTAATAAACAATGCCGGAATAGCGCATGTTGGAAATATTGAAAATACCAATCCCGATGATTTGGACCGTTTGTATAATGTGAATATCAAAGGCGTTTATAATGGAATGAAAGCGGCCATCCCATATTTCAAAAAACAGAACAAAGGGGTGATTGTCAATATGGCGTCCATCGCCTCTTCGGTTGGGATTTCTGACCGTTTTGCCTATTCTATGACTAAAGGCGCGGTGTTGACCATGACCTATTCCGTAGCAAAAGATTATGTGGCTGACGGCATCAGATGTAACTGTATTTCTCCAGCACGTGTGCATACGCCGTTTGTAGATGGATTTATAGAAAAAAATTACCCAGATAATCAGGCTGAAATGTTTGAGAAACTTTCAAAGACCCAACCTATCGGACGCATGGGGAAACCTGAAGAAATAGCCCATTTGGCATTGTATTTATGTAGTGATGAAGCATCGTTTATCACAGGAACTGATTTTCCTATTGATGGCGGATTTATTAAATTGAATGGGTAATTCCCATCCTGCCCTTTCCGAAGGGAAGGAACTCAGACGGAAGTTAAAATGAAATATCGTTTATGAATATTTAAATAAAAACGAATATTAAAAGGTAATGTGAAATGGTTTCCTCCCCTTATTTCAAGGGGAGGTGCCGATAGGCGGAGGGGTTGTTTCAGTTAGACTCAATTAAATCGAAAGACCGATATAAATAACTGCCCATCCCAATAGATGATATCAATAAAAAATAAATAATAGTATAATAACACCTCAAAAATGAAACTCATAAGATTCGGATCAGAAGGTCAAGAAAAACCAGGATTGCAATTAGAAGATAAACGTATAGATGTCAGCGCTTTTGGTGAAGATTTTAACGAAAAATTCTTCGAAACCAACGGATTGGAGCGTTTAAAGGACTGGTTGAAAACCAATGCCGAAAATTGCCCAACAGTGGATGACGCTGTACGTTTAGGATCGCCAATTGGCAGACCTTCCAAATTGGTTTGTGTCGGATTAAATTACGCACAGCACGCTGCTGAAGCGGGTATGAAAGTGCCTTCAGAGCCAGTGTTGTTTTTCAAATCGACCACGGCAATTGTCGGCCCAAATGATAATGTTATCATTCCAAAAAACAGTGAAAAAACAGATTGGGAAGTGGAATTGGCCATCGTGATTGGTAAAAAAGCATCATATGTTGAGTTAGAAGATGCCGACGATTATATCGCGGGATATGTGTTGCATAACGATGTATCTGAACGTGCTTTTCAAATTGAAAAAGAAGGCCAATGGTGTAAGGGGAAAGGTTGTGACACTTTCGCACCGTTAGGACCGTTTATGGCTACTAAAGATGAAGTTAAAGATCCAAATAATTTGAATTTGTGGTTAGAGGTAAACGGCGAGCGTTTGCAAGATTCTTCAACTTCCGATTTTATTTTTAATGTTCAGCATGTAGTGTCCTACATCAGTCAGTTTATGACCTTATTGCCTGGCGATGTGATTTCAACAGGAACGCCATTTGGTGTTGGATTAGGATTCAATCCGCAACGTTATTTAAAACCAGGAGACGTGATGCGTTTAGGGATTGATGGTTTAGGGGTTCAAGAACAAACTGCAGTAGCTTACAAATAAATTTAACGCGCCTATTCAAAATTTAATAGCGCAACAGAAATGGCTAATTTCCAACAGCAGGTGTCCAAAAAACCATAGATAAAAACTCATGAAAATAGACGCACATCAACATTTTTGGTACTTTAATCCGCAAAGAGATGCGTGGATTACTGACGACATGCGTGTGCTTAAACGTGACTTTTTACCTGAAGATTTACAGCCCTTATTGAAGCAGCATCAGTTTGATGGATGCGTTGCCGTACAAGCGGATACTTCAGAAAAGGAAACCGAATTTTTATTGAATTTAGCGGAACAACACCCATTTATAAAAGGTGTTGTGGGCTGGTTGGATTTGTGTAGTGATGCCATCGATGAGCGCTTAGCGCATTTTTCAACCTATAAAAACCTAAAAGGGTTGCGGCATATTGTACAAGCAGAACCAAATGGATATATGCTGCGGAAGGATTTTCAACGCGGGATTTCTAAGTTGGAAAAGTACAATCTCACCTATGACATTTTGATTTTTCCACATCAATTGGAAGAAGCCATCGCACTAGTCAACACTTTTCCTAACCAGAAATTTATACTCGATCATTGTGCAAAACCCTATATCAAAGACGGGAAAATAAAGACCTGGAAACGTCATATCGAAACTCTTTCAGGTTTTGAAAACGTCGCCTGTAAAGTGTCCGGATTAACAACCGAAGCCGATTGGAAGCATTGGGACAACACGACTATACAACCGTATTTGGATGTTGTTTTTAATGCCTTTGGAACCAAGAGAACACTTTTTGGAAGCGATTGGCCAGTAAGTGTATTGGCAGGAACTTATGCCGAAACGGTTGGCCTTATAGAACAATATATTGCCCATTTCACAGAAACCGAACAACAACAGATTATGGGCCTCAACGCAAAAACGTGGTACCATTTAAAAGATTGAAACTATGGATTTAAAACTAAAGGATAAAGTGATCATTGTCACGGGAGGATCAAAAGGTATCGGCAACGGTATTTGTAATTTATTGGCCCAAGAAGGCGCAATTCCTGTGATTGTAGGACGCACGGAATCGGATGTTTTAGAAGCTGTAAAGACCATAAAAGATAATGGAGGGCGAGTATTTCACGCCATTGCGGAACTGACCAATAAGGAAGAATGCAAACAAGCAGTTGAAAAGGTGATTAAAGAATTCGGGCGTATTGACGGCTTGGTGAATAACGCTGGGGTTAATGATGGCGTCGGACTCGAATTTGGGAATTACGATGACTTTATGAGGTCCATCCAGCGCAATGTGGCGCATTATTATGCGATGGCGCAATACGCGTTGCCTGAGCTTAAAAAATCTAAAGGCGCGATTATCAATATTGGTTCCAAAACATCTGTTACAGGCCAAGGTGGCACCTCAGGTTACGCTGCTGCCAATGGTGCCCGAAATGCATTGACCAGAGAATGGGCCTTAGAATTATTACCGTATAGAATCCGAGTCAACGCCGTTATTGTTGCGGAATGTGATACGCCACAATATGCCAGTTGGTTAAAAACCTTTCCAAATCCTGAAGAACGACTGGCTGAAATCACCAAAAATATTCCTTTAGAAAACCGAATGACCACCACTGCTGAAATTGCCAATACGGTCGCATTTTTAGTGTCAGAAGTATCAAGCCATACTACCGGACAATTGGTGTTTGTTGATGGTGGCTACACCCATTTAGACCGCGCTTTATAATGATGAAAAACCTAACTAAACAACCAATCGTATCCCGAAATATTCTCCTGCCATTCATATTGATTACCTCCTTGTTTGCATTGTGGGGAATCGCTAATGATTTAACCAATCCAATGGTGTCGGCATTTAAAAAAGTAATGCCTGAACTCTCCAATACACAAGCGTCTTTGGTGCAGTTCGCGTTTTATTTTGGCTACTTCTTTATGGCCTTGCCCGCAGCCTTGTTCATCAGAAAATACAGTTATAAGTCTGGAATCCTTGTTGGGTTGACCTTGTATGCCATTGGTGCCTTCTTGTTTTTTCCAGCGGCCAAATTCGAAACTTTTAATTACTTTCTAATTTCACTCTGGGTCATGACCTGCGGATTGGCATTTTTAGAAACCACTTCTAATCCGTTGATTTTAGCTTTAGGACCAAAAGAAACCGCCACACAGCGCCTCAATTTAGCCCAGGCTTTTAATCCGATAGGTTCCTTAACGGGAATGATTATCGCCCAAGTGTTTATCATTGATGCCCTTCGATCCGTAGATTTTACGGAAGACGCCTATCAAGCGTTGTCCAGTTCCGAAATGGCAGCCATCAGAGAAAATGATTTAAGCGTCATCAGTGTGCCCTACATTGCTTTAGGTGTTTTGGTCTTGATCATCATGGCCGCAATTATGGCAGTAAAATTCCCTAAGGTGGAAGCGCATTCTAAAATCGCTCTTTCCAAAACATTTAAAATCTTAGCTAAAAACAAAACTTTTATTACCGGTGTCATCGCACAAATGTTTTATGTGGGTGCGCAAATTATGTGCTGGACCTTCATTTTTCAATATGTGGACAATCTGAATGCAACATTACCTGCAGATGAACAACTTACGGCCACTTGGTATAACGTCGGGGCCATGCTATTATTTCTAGCAGGAAGATGGCTCGGAACCCTATCTATGAAGAAAATTAGTCCTGCCAAATTATTGTTCATTTTTGGAATTGGTGGCGTTATCACGACGACGATTACAGTTTTTGTTGGCGGACATTTGGGCTTATACAGCCTAGTGGCAACATCCCTTTTTATGAGTATCATGTTCCCAACTATTTACGGAATTTCGCTCAACAATATGGGCGATGAGGCTAAAATTGGTTCCGCCGGTTTGGTGATGGCCATTGTAGGCGGCGCCTTGTTGCCAGTGTTACAAGGAAGTATATTAGATATTGGAGGCCCTGGCTTTAGCGATGCAAAAATCTTGGGTTACATTCCTGAGGTTAATTTTTCGTTCATCCTACCTCTAATCTGTTTGGCCGTGGTGGCATTATTTGGATATAAAACTATGAAGCATGAAAACGTATAGACACTGTTTTGCACTCGACTTGATCAATGATGACGAATTGATTTCAGCCTACAAAAAACATCATCAAAAAGTGTGGCCCGAAATTGTTGAAAGCATTACCGATAGTGGCATTCTCAATCTAGAGATTTATTCGGTCGAGAATCGTTTGTTTATGATTATGGATGTGAATGAGTCGTTTTCGTTTGATGAAAAGACTAAAAATGATGCCAATAATCCGACAGTTCAAGAATGGGAAAGCCTGATGTGGAAGTATCAACAAGCACTTCCTACTGCCAAAGAAGACGAAAAGTGGTTGTTGATGGAAAAGATTTATCATTTAAAAGCGTAGCGGATCATGGAATTGACAATAAATCCGAAATATCCTTCCGTCACCGATTTACGAAACCGAGCGATGGTGAAAATGCCAAAGTTCGCTTTTGAATATCTTGATGGTGGCTGTAATGAAGATATCAACTTAGATAAAAATCGCACCGACTTGCAAAAAGTGGAATTAATGCCACAGTATTTGTCCAAGTTTGATAAGTCAGATACCCGAACGGAATTGTTTGGGCATACTTACGATTCTCCTTTCGGAATTGCGCCTGTAGGACTTCAAGGTCTGATGTGGCCTAACGCGCCAGAAATTCTGGCCAAAGCCGCCTTTGCGCATAATATTCCGTTTATTCTGAGTACCGTGACGACCTCCAGCATTGAGCGCATTGCGGAACTGACGGAAGGGACTTCTTGGTTTCAACTCTACCATCCTGCGGATGAAAAAGTGAAACGCGACTTATTGGATAGAGCAGCAAACGCCGGCACTGATGTGCTTGTAATTTTAGCCGATGTACCAACCTTTGGATACCGACCGCGAGATATTAGAAATGGCTTGGCCATGCCGCCAACCATGAACCTTAAAAATATTCTTGAAGTATTTACAAAGCCTGATTGGGCGCTTCAAACCTTAATTCACGGGCAACCATCATTCAAAACCATGGAAGCCTATATGCCCAAAGGCCTAAATTTGAAAGGCTTGGGTGAATTTATGGATGCGACATTTTCTGGTCGTTTAAATGAAGACAGAATCGCTTCAATCAGAGATCAGTGGAAAGGAAAACTGGTGATTAAAGGCGTGGTGAGTGAAGAAGATGCGCAGAAAGCGATCAATTTAGGTGTGGATGGATTAATTGTGTCCAATCACGGCGGACGCCAATTGGATGCCGGGCAATCTACCATTGTGCCAATGACACATCTTGCAGAAAAATTTAAGGGCCAAATCAAAATTATGGTCGACTCAGGATTACGTGGTGGCCCGGATATCGCTAGAGCCATGGCAAGCGGTGCCGAATTTACCTTTATGGGCCGTAGTTTTATGTATGGCGTTGGCGCTTTAGGAAAAGAAGGTGGCAATCATACCATTTCGTTGATGAAGCGCGAATTTCAGCAAGTGATGGAGCAGGTGTGTTGTGAAAAGGTTGAGGATTTACCTAGGTTTTTGGTGAAGTGATGCAGATTATAGAGAAGAGAACATAGAAAAGAGAAAAGAGAAATAGAACAAAGAATAGAGAGAAGAGAGAAGAGAGAAGAGAAAATTGTCGATTTACAATTCGCGATTTTCAAATTAAAGCTCACACTTTAATTCTCCTCCTTTTAAAGGAGGAGTGGATTCTGCTTCCGGAGAGAAACAGAAGACGAGGTGGTTTTTTGGATGGTGATGATTAGAATTGAAGATTGAATAAAGAAAAGAGAAAAGAGAATATCGAATACTGAATAAGGAACAAAGAATCAAGAACAAAGAATCAAGAATCAAGACTTGTTTTGAACTAACTCATAATCTTTCGTGAATCTGAATTATGATTGTTCATATTTTACGTGTTTAATGGGACTCAGATTAGATAAATATAAAATTAAAAACAACTTGAAAAATTTAAAATTAGCCTTTAGTGCCTGCTTCGTTTTGTTGACACTAACAACGGTTGCCCAAAAAAGTAATCCTTTAGAATTGTGGTATGAGGAGCCCGCGACAGTGTGGATGACCCAAGCCTTGCCGATTGGGAACGGTTATGTTGGTGCGATGTTTTTTGGAGGCGTTCAGGAAGAACAGATTCAATTTTCAGAAGGTACACTTTGGTCTGGGGGGCCTGAGTCAAATCCGGAGTACAACTTCGGGATCCGCGATGGTGCCCATAAACATTTACCAGAGGTTAGAGCATTATTAGAAGAAGGCAAAAAAGCTGAGGCTCATAAATTAGCACAGTCAAAATTTACAGGAATCATTGATACCGGTAAACAGTATAATGCTGAATTTGGCGATTATGGAGCCCAACAAACCATGGGCGATATTTTTGTAAAAGTGAGGCATTCTGGAGACGTTACTAACTACAAGCGCAGTTTGGATATTAGCAACGCCTTAGGGAAAGTGGAATACACTATTGGTAAAACGACCTATAACCGTACCTATTTTGGAAATTACCCAAGCAATACAATGGTGTACCGTTTTGAAAGCTCCAAAAAGACGGATTATGAAATCCGATTTGAAACCCCGCATGTCCTCGTGTCCCAAAATTTTAAGGACGGCGTCTATACGTTTGAAGGCAAGGTTGCCGATAACAATATGCCGTTTGAAACGAAATTATCCGTGAAAATGTCCGATGGTAAAATAAGTTTCAAGGATGGTGTCATTTATATCAAAAAGGCCAAAGATGTCGTTATTTTAAACACGTCGGCAACAGGATATACTTTAGAGTTTCCTACATATAAGGGCAATGATTATAAGGCAGCAAATAACGCAGTAGTTCAGAAATGGCACAACACCACATTTGAAAAACTAAAGAAAGAACATAGTGCAGATTACACTCATTTATTTGATCGTGTCAGTTTGAATCTGGGCGAGCGCAATGCGCTAAATATGCCTACCAATAAACGTTTACAGGCCTATGCTGAAGGCGCCAATGATAATGCTTTAGAAAGTCTGTACTTTCAATATGCCCGTTATTTAATGATCGCAGGAAGCCGTCCAAACACCATGTCCATGCACTTACAGGGCAAGTGGAACAATTCCACCAACCCGCCGTGGGCTGCTGACTACCACAGTAATATTAACTTGGAAATGATTTATTGGCCTGCTGAAATGACCAATCTTTCTGAATGTCATGAACCGTTTTTAGACTTGATTGAGAGTTTGGTGGAGCCAGGGAAATTGGCCGCCAAAGAATTTTTTAATATCCGTGGTTGGATGGCCAATACCATGATTAATGCTTTTGGGTATACCTCACCAGGATGGGGTGTGGACTGGGGATTCTTTCCAACCGGCGCAGCGTGGTTTTCGCAACATTTATGGGACCATTATGATTTTACCCAAGACAAAACCTATTTGAAAGAAAAGGCCTATCCTATCATGAAGGAATCGGCGCTTTTTTGGATCGATTATTTGACTAAAGATGAAAATGGCAAGTTAGTCTCTACGCCTTCGTATTCGCCAGAACACGGTGGGATTTCGCAAGGTGCTTCTATGGACCATCAAATTGCCTGGGATATTTTAAACAATTCACTCAAAGCGGCTGAGGTGTTAGGAATCAATGATGACTTTACCAATACCGCAAAATTGACTAGAGATGCTATTTTACTTCCAAAAATTGGCTCTTGGGGACAATTACAAGAGTGGACCGAAGATGTTGATGATCCAAAAAGCGACCACCGTCACGTTTCTCATTTATTCGCTTTACATCCAGGAAATCAAATTTCCACCGCGAAAACTCCAGAATTGGCGGAAGCATCACGTGTTACACTAAACGCTCGTGGTGATAGTGGAACAGGTTGGTCTCGTGGATGGAAAATGAACTTTTGGGCACGTCTAAATGACGGAAACCGGACCCATAAAATGTTGAAAAGCTTACTAAAACCTGTAGCCGATAACAATACCGGGACATCCACGGCTGGAGGTACTTATTCCAATTTATTGTGTGCACATCCACCATTTCAACTCGATGGAAATATGGGAGGCGCTTCCGGAATGGTAGAAATGCTGTTACAATCGCACTCCGGAATCATCGAATTGTTGCCAGCCTTACCGGACGCCTGGAGCTCAGGAGAAGTGACGGGACTAAAGGCTCGTGGCGGATTTGAAATAGATATGCGTTGGGAAAATGGACGTGTCAAAGAAGCCAAGATTGTAGGAGCACCTAACCAATCAGGCGAAGTTAAAGTATATGATGAGGTGTTAACATTCAGCTTAAATGCTGACGGTATTTATACTTATAAAGTGCAATAGTTCCATCTCTAAAACAGCGTGTTTACGTGATTAAAAAGCTCCAATTCACAATAACGGTACGAACAATCTTAGTTGGTGCACTCTCCAGCACAATGCTGTTGAGTTGCGCTGGCCAACGCCATTCCCACGCCGTCGTCGAAAATTTAGCGGAGCGAATACTGCCTGTAACAACTTCAAAACAATTTGCTTTTGAAAAACTAGACAATGGTGGACTTGATAAATTTGAGTTACGTACTAAAAACGGCAAAGTATTGGTTAAAGGAAACACGCCCGTAGCCATGGCTTCAGGGCTGAATTGGTATCTCAAATATCATACGAATAGCAGTGTGTCGTGGAGTGGAAATCAAATTGACCTTCCTAAGTCGTTACCCCAAATTGAGGGGTCAATAATTAAAGAATCGGCATTTGAGCACGCCTACTATCTCAACTATTGCACGTTTAATTATACCATGTCTTTTTGGGATTGGGACCGCTGGGAGCAGGAAATTGACTGGATGGCTTTAAATGGCATCAATCTACCGCTCGCTATTACCGGTACTGAAGCGGTTTGGTACAACGTACTTAAAAGATTGAATTATTCAGAAACGGAAATTCTGGAATTTATTCCTGGTCCTGCATTTACCAGTTGATGGCTGATGACCAATTTGGAAGGGTGGGGCGGTCCTGTTTCAAAAGAGTATATCGACCAGCAAGTAGCCTTGCAAAAAAAGATTCTCAAACGCATGCGCGAGTATGGGATGAAGCCTGTGCTCCCCGGGTTTTACGGTATGGTACCGAATAATCTCAAAGAAAAATATCCTGATGCCGATATTCGCGATCAAGGGCTTTGGGCTGGCGGATTTAAAAGACCGGCATTTTTGTTGCCTACCGATCCGCTGTTCTTGGAAATCGCTAAAATTTTTTATGAAGAACAAAAAAAGCTGTTTGGCGAAACGGAGTATTTCTCCGGAGATCCTTTTCACGAAGGTGGGAGTACCGATGGCATTGACTTGTCTGCCGCGGGAGAGAATTTAATCGGTAGCGTCAAACAGGTGTATCCTAATGCGAAGTGGGTGTTTCAAGCTTGGCATGCCAATCCGAGGTTGGAACTGTTATCCCGAATTAAAGCGGAAGATATCTTAATTCTGGATTTGGATGCCGATAACAACCCACAGTGGTCACAGAAGAACGCATGGGGAGATAAAAACTGGATCTGGTCCACCATTACTAATTACGGCGGAAATGTTGGGATGTTTGGGAGGCTTGATGTCATTAATCGTGAAATTTTTAAAGCCGAGGAAAAGCATCCGCAGAGTTTAAAAGGCATTGGCGTGATGCCCGAAGGGATTGAAAATAATCCTGTGGTTTATGAGCTGTTGTACGAGTTTAGATGGAGAGATGGGGCTGTAGATATGGATACCTGGTTAGCAGATTATGCCCACAGACGGTATGGTATTGCTAACCCTAACTTAAACAAGGCTTGGCAGGTCCTAAATAACACAGTGTATGGCAAGAAAATTGGTCCGCCATACCAACAAGGCACCAACGAATCCATTTTTTGTGCCCGTCCGTCGCTAAATATCACAAGTGTTTCCAGTTGGGCAACCACCGAGTTACACTATAATCCTGTAGAGTTGTTGGAAGCTTGGCAATTGTTCATTCAAGAATCTGATGGTTTAGCGGACCGTACCAATTTTCAATATGATTTGGTAGACCTAACCCGACAAGTATTGGCCAACTACGCACAGGTGATCTATGCTGATATGGTGCGCCACTATAAAAATGGCGACTTAAGCGGTTTTAATAGGGCCAGCGAAAAATTCACCACCTTATTAAAAGATCAAGACCGCTTATTAAATTCCAGAAAAGAGTTCATGTTAGGGCTTTGGTTAGAAGCTGCAAAATCTAGAGCGACTAATCCTGCCGAAAAAGACTTATTTGAATACAATGCGCGGACTCAAATTACCACCTGGAGTTTTCAAGATTCCAATTTACACGATTATGCCCATAGAGAATGGGGCGGGATGCTGTCTGATTTCTATCTGCCACGATGGGAATTGTTCATTGCCAAACTTAAGGCTGAATTGAACGGCGAACACTCTAAAGATATCGATTATTATGCTTTTGAAGAGGGTTGGAATAATGAGCACAAGCTGTTTCCCACCACAGAACAAGGTGATGGCGTGGCCATTGCTAAAGCCTTATACGCCACCTATATTCAAGACATAAAAGCAGCCTATCAATAATATGCGTTTTTTAACAAACTTATAAAAATTATCAGGTATAATAGCGCTCCACTAAAGATGAAGTTCTAATTTTTTGCTATCCCTAGAGTTCCAAATCGTCGATGCTGATCACGCCCCAGCCTTGGGTATGGATGAGTACCCAGATCACATCTTTTTTGATTTCAAAATGACTAATAGTGAAACTAGCGACATTCCCCATAATGGAAATCCCTTTTGTCGTTTTTAATTTCGACGCCAATTGCGCATTGATGAGAGCGATTTTTTCGTTGACGATGGGCATTAGATCAATGCTCAACGTGTTGATGACTTTTTTATAGATAAAGGTGTTCAAAACAGTTTTCAGCAGTGTGTTGGTCACCCAGTTCTTTCCGCTACTGTCCATATCGTAGGCTTCCACGTATAATTTTTGGGTGGCCACATCCAATTTTAAATCGGCCAGGACCGATACATCAACCGTATTATTGTTAAATAACAGCGTGAGCGGTTGTAGGTGTAGCTTTAGACTGAGATTATATTCTGGATGATCACTTTCTTCCAGCTTCAAATCGAGGATTTTAAAGTAGTTGGAAGTGTTGCCTTTATCATCTTTATGACTGATGTTGGTATCCTTAAATTTTTTCTTCAGGAAGGCATCCAAGACTTTAAAACCCATTTGAACGGGCAAGGTTAATGAAATATCCTGATCTGACGGGGTTGGATTGGTATTCATAGCAATAACATTGAGAAGTAGAAAATTAAGATAAATTTTGAAAGCAGGTTGTCTTCTTGCGATGTTATCTTATCTCAAATGAATGATGCATATAATATTTTACTAGAATCATTTGAGACAGTAGGAAGATTATAAATAGAGTTAACAATAATTATTTATATAACAGTTTGAATTTTGATTTGTCAATTACTGTTCTCTTTTCCTTATATTCATTATCTTTTACCACTAACTAAACTTGATTATAATGAATAACACCGTCAAAACAATTTTAATGGTCGCCGGAATTGTGCTATTAATTTATGGTATTTACACATTGATTGCTCCAGAAGCCTCAATAAGTGTTGGGCCGCTAAATGTTGAAGCACAAGATAATACCAATTCTTATATCACTATAGGATTAGGGATTGTCGCACTAGTGGCTAGCTTTTTAGGTGGTAAAAAGGCGTGATGTGTCTAGCACTTTAATATATTGAGCTTATATATGCGATCAATTTGAATGTCTTAGACAATTCAATTGTAGTGAGTCTTCGTTAATCATAAACTATAAATGAGCTGCATCATTTGCTTGTTTTCTTGATAAAAGTCCATTCATTATGAAAGATCGATTGTTAAAAAACTCCATGGTTTTTTCACTTCAATACTTTTCTAAACTCCACTTCCGTTACCAAGGTTTTCTAAGATTTAAATGAGTTCCCACGTTCCTATTAATTCTGGAGTGATACTTGCAATTTTCTCATTATTATTTGAACACGATAAAAAACACATTGATAATATTAAAATATATTTTTCTTATAGGTTATTGGTTCGTTATAATTGAGGTTAAAAATATCTAAACATACTTAAATTGTTTACAACTTATTTGTGTCTTAACGAATTTAATCTTTTTCTATTAAAGCATTAGGTCTATTTTACACAAACCATTTAAATTGAATGTGGTGACACATGACGTTAAAAATATAAGGGTTCACCTTCTTTTAGCCCGACCTATTTGATGATTTCCAATGACTCAAATTAGAGATATTAAAAAAGCCAAATTTTTTCTTGTCAAGGTAATTTTCAGTATTTATATTTGCTCACTATTTTTAACTAATCTAAATAAGAATAATGAAATACTATTTATTGACTGCCCTTCTCTTAATTTCTTTAAAAACATTTTGCCAGTCTACCCTAAATGGACAAATTACAAGCGAAGCAACGGAACCAGTACCTGGTGCAACGATATATGTTGAAGAATTACAAAAATGGACTACATCAGATTTTGATGGATTCTACACCTTATCGGACATTCCAGAAGGAACCTGGACAGTAACGATAAGAATGATGGGTTACAAAACAAAAAAGGAAAAATTAAATTTCTCCTCCAATGGTTCGGTAACCTTCAACTCTATCTTAAAAGAGGATTTTGGTAGTCTGGACGAAGTTATCGTTTCAGCCAGTAGGCAAACAGAATATCTCTCGGAAATTCCAGCATCTGTCACCGTTGTAAATTCGGTCAAACTCCAAGAATTCACGCAGCTTACATCTAATATCAATGACATCCTCGCATTTACCGTTCCTGGATTGGCCGTGAGTACAGGCACTTTTTCCAATTGGGGACAAACCTTAAGAGGTCGATCTTTATTGGTAATGGTAGATGGAATTCCTCAATCTACTCCTCTGAGAAATGGACAATTGGGAATTAAGAGTATTAACCCCAATGATATAAGTCGGGTTGAAGTAATAAAAGGTGCAACTTCAATATTCGGTAACGGCGGAAATGGTGGCTTTATCAACTATATTACCAAAAACCCCAATACTGCTGAAAAAATAAGCGGAATTACCAATATTTGGGGCACCTCTCAACTTTCTAAATCAGATAACGCACTGGGTTATGGAGTATATCAATCCCTTACGGGTCAAATAGATAAATTTAATTACTACGTTAGTGGAAGTATAGAACAAACCGGAAACAAATATAATGCAAAAGGAGTTCCACTTCTTCCAACTTACGGTTTTGACAATACAGATATTTATAGTGTTTATGGCAAACTAGAATATGTACTTGCTGAAAATCAAAAATTGACTCTCAATGGCAACTTTTATAAATCGCTTCAAGATTCACCTTTTATCCCAGTATTTGCAGAAGTTTCGGTATTAAATAAGGATGGAGACTTCCAATTAACTCCCGGATATGGTGTGGAAGGATCCATTCCTGGAGAAGAACCTACAGGTTCACAATTGATAAACGGAAGGTTAAAATATAATTTAAATTCTATATTTTCTGGTACTACAGATTTTGAGACCGATCTCTATTATTCAAAAGCCAAAAGTATTTTCTTTTATTCTGATAAATTTGAGAATGGAGGTCAATCTGTAATCAATTCAGAAAAATATGGACTGAGGCCAAATTTTAATACCAGATTCAATTTTAACAATGTTATGGATCTATCATTTATCTATGGTCTTGATTTATTAAGGGATAAAACTAATCAAGGACTATTAGATGGCAGGCTGTGGGTACCAAATATAGAACTTACGGGCGTGGCTCCTTATTTACAAACCACCTTCAAGATGGATCAAAAATGGGTATTTAAGGCAGGAGTACGGTATGACGATTTAAAAATGGATATTGTAGATTACAGCACGTTACCCTATTCTCCAAAAGGCGA
Source organism: Gelidibacter sediminis (assembly GCF_004364975.1). Lineage (GTDB taxonomy): Bacteria > Bacteroidota > Bacteroidia > Flavobacteriales > Flavobacteriaceae > Gelidibacter > Gelidibacter sediminis. The sequence continues at coordinate 172,023 of NZ_SOBW01000008.1, forward strand.
CGGAAACTTTAATCCTTCCATAGCCGTTCAAGGTGGCGAGCTGGCGTTTAATAATATAGCTTTTAATTTGGGGGTCCGGTTTATAGAACACCAGGAGTTTATTCCATACATCAGTTATTCCCAAGGCTTCTCCATTGCCGATTTGGGATCTATTTTAAGATCTGCGGTAGCTGAAAACATTAACGATATTCAATTGGAACCAGCTGTTACCAATAATTATGAATTCGGGTTTATTTCTAAATTCAATAATTTCCGCCTAGAAGCGGTGGGGTACTATAGCACTTCAAATTTGGGTACCGGTGTTTCATTCAGTGATGAGTTAAATTCTTTTATACCTTCGGAGCAGCCTCAAAAGATATTCGGAGGGGAATTGTCACTCGATTATAAGTTTCCAAATAATAAATTGATCATAGGGACATCCTATTCCTATGTGGAAGGACTAAAGAATTCTAAAGGAGATGAAAACAACTTGAGCTATGTTGGTGGAGATGTTATTTCTGCGCCTAAGTTAACCGCCTATGCTACATGGAAGCCAATCAGCAAGTTAAGTGCTACTTTGAATGTGATCAACTTAAGTGATCGAAAAAGATTTGATCCATTTCAGGATGCAGCCGGGAATTATGCTTTTAGACATACTGAATTTCCTGTAAATGGCTACACCTTGGTCAATCTCTCTGCGCGTTACGAAATAATGGATAATTTAGATATTTCGTTAGGTGTAAACAATCTGTTTAATGAGTATTATTTACCAGCGAGATCGCAATGGGCTGCACCATTAAGATCTTTTACAGCAGTAGGGGAAGGCGCGAATGCCAAAATAGGAATCACATATAATTTTTAAATAAGGCAGGCAATTACTATATCTCATTGTATAAGCAACAACTCCCTAATACAACTAAACTTAACTCGTGAAGCTTTTCCCTAAAATAGCCAAGAAAATACATCTTTATCTAGGGTTGTCATGTGGTCTTATAGCATCTATATCAGGACTCACCGGTGCTTTATACGTATGGCAGCCAGAGATAACGGCCGCTTTAAATCCAAAATTACTCCAGGTAGATGCTTTTGATACTATTTCGGAAGCATCAATCTTAAAAACTTCACTGGCACTTTATGAAAACCAAAAGGACTCTGTAGCTAAAATATTTCTTCCTTATCGGGAACAGCAAACAATTTCCATTGTCTATACCACTGGAGAAACCCTGTATTATCATCCTGAAAATGGAATAGTTTTAGGTCAAAAGTCTGTTTCTATATCATTTTTCGAAGATTTGATACATATCCATCGAACCCTAGGCATTCCTGAAATAGGTAAATATATTGTGGGTGGAAGTGCTCTTTTGTTTTTCGTTTTCCTTCTCACCTCTGGAATGTTTATATGGTGGAAAAAATATAAAGAAAATATAAAAAAAGGGATTAAGATTAAATGGAAACGAAATAAGAAGCGGGTTAATTATGACCTACATAAAACCTTCGGGTTTTTCTTTTTTATGCCTTTGATGCTCATGGCTTTTTCTGGTGGTTATTTTACCTATAACACTTATTATAAAGAGGGTTTTAAACTGACAGATGGCTTTATGGAAAACACCAAACCTGAAAAAGATATGAAAACCGACAATGTCTTAGACTTGCAAGATTTATTGGAGAATCCGGATAAAAATTATGCACTCCGTGCCATCTACGTTCCACACGATGCAAATGGAACATATCAATTTAGGTATATCAAGGATCGTTTTATTGTTCCCGGACTTAGAAGAACCAAGGAATTAAAAGTAGATCAAAATGGTAAAGTCATTAATGTTGCCTCATTTGACAGTGATCCGGTTAGCGAACAAATAGCAGCACAAATGTATCCTGTTCATATTGGAGAAATCGCTGGATTGCTGGGGAGAATATTGGTTTTTATTTCAGGATTTGTTCCAGCGCTTTTATTTGTAACTGGATTTAAATATTTTTATTTTCGAACGTTTAAAAAGACCATAAATAAAAATTAGCTTTTTCACGACCAAAGCAAAGGTTCTTATAGTTTCAGGCCAATTGTAATGACTTAAAAACATGAATATAGTATCTATAAGTATAAGATTTTAAATTTTGTAAAGCGTTGATAAGTATTGGAATGATAGGTTTAACGAGAGTTATTTTGAAACGTCATATAGCTATGCAAATTGGTCTTAAGATGAAATGAGTTGCATTTACATGAAAAAAAAATTTAAAACCCTGTAAGGCATAGTTTTACAGGGTTTTTAGTGAGTTTTGGCACCCCAAAACTGGAGTCGGAGAGATTAACTACGTTGTTCTCAATCACTCCAATTCTGCAATTACAACTGGCTGTCCTTTCAGTCCAGGTACTTTAAAACAACAAAATCCGCTCAAGCAAGCTTGGCGGATTTCTTATGTTTCAAATCACGTTCCAGTTGTGATTGATTGTGGAGTCGGAGAGAATCGAACTCTCGTCCAAACAAGTTACTAAAGGGCCTTCTACACGCTTATTCTTTTCTTGGGTTTTCGATTGCAAGCTGGTTAAAGACAACCCACTTACAACTTATCTTCTTAGTTTCAAGAGCAAATCGAAGCGCTTCACTCTCTATGTCAACATTTACGATGTCTCTGAGCTGACCGCCGCTGACCAGGGCTTTCAAGAGACATTTAGCTTCCCTACCTAGTAGAGATTAGCAAATCTTACTGTGATTCAGATTATGCAGCTAAAGCGTAGTTATTCTCGCCGTTTAAAAGTGTGAAATAGTCTTTTACGTGTTTCAATTTCATTACACGACGTGCTTACCGTTCAATAAATCTCGCTGTCAAAACCAGTCGACCCCAAATATTGTAATAGTAATTTTTTATTTTTGTCAAGGTATAAGTTCCGATAACTCGGAGCTTATAATCTAACGCAGTTGCAAAGTTATCAAAAAACTTCTTCTAATCTTGCAACCATCTTCTTTATTTCAAAAAGTATGCCATGTCAAAAGAATTTTCAATAGATGTCAAACTGACTGCCATACCCAGGAAAAGTTTTAGAATAAATTATTGTAATATCATTTTTTCCTATGACAATGCATATTTGTAAAAATTGGGATAATATAGTATCAATAATAGACTATTTAATATAATAGGATATAAGACATAAATCATACTTTTGCGGTCTTAAAAATTTAAGTAGTTCTCCTATGACAAAACCAAGAATTGCCCTCGCTGTTGGAATCATATGTATTTCAATTTTTCCAATTTTGGTGAAGTTGAATTTAACACCTGGATTGGTATCTGCTTTTTATAGAATGGCCATTGCGTCTGCAATCTTGGTGCCTTATGTTTTCATCACAAAACAATTTAAAGTTACCTCACGTAAAGCATTCTGGTTAGCGGTTATTTGTGGTGTCGTTTTTGGTTTGGATGTGGGGGTGTGGAATATAGCTATTCAAGAGTCTACTGCTACACAGGCAACGCTGTTAACCAATTTGTCACCGGTATGGGTAGGCATTGGTGCATTTTTGTTTTTAAAGGATAAGCCAAAGCAGAATTTTTGGATTGGTACCGTTGTCGCAATTGCAGGCATGGTGCTGTTGGTGGGCTTTGATTTGTTTCTGAACCTCGATTTTAATCTGGCCTTTATGTTTGGTATCCTTTCAGGAATGCTCTATGCAGTCTATATGTTAACCAGTAAGCGCATTTTGGGAGAATTGGAGGTCATGACATTTATGACCGTCAGCCTCGTTTCTTCAGTGGTTGCACTTGGGATTTTAAGTTATGTCTTGGATGAGCCCTTCAGCGGATTTTCTTATAACGGTTGGTTGGTGTTGGCTATTCAGGGGATTGTATGTCAGCTTCTGGCGTGGTTACTAATTAGTTTTGCCACAAAACACATGCGAGCTACAAGAGTGTCTGTAAGTTTGTTGGGGCAGGCGGTATTGGCGTCCATTTTGGCGTGGTGGTTGTTAGATGAACAAATTTCATTGCAAATGGTCATTGGCGGAATAGTATTACTTCTCGGTATCCGACTTACATTTTATGAAAAACCTCTCTTAAAAAAGAAGTAAAAATTGCCTCTCATTTTGCTAAATTACCTCGTGTCTTGAGAGCTAAGGTTAGTTTAGTAGGTATTTTTTTGTTAAATGTTTCAAATCCACTTATTTTCGTGGCAAATGGTTTGTAGATTTTAAATTGACTCATAATTTTTAATCTATAACTACTGGAGTTTCTGTTTAAAACACATTCATAATCATCATTGTCAATGAAATTTGCCATCATCAAAGAACGTAAAAACCCACCAGACAGACGTGTTGTATTTTCACCTGAAAAATTAGCGGAAGCCAGGATGCAATTTCCCGATGCAGAGTTTATAGTAGAGGCGAGTGAGGTCCGGATTTTTCCGGATGCTGCTTATAGAGCGCTGGGTTTTGAAGTGACTGATGATGTGTCTAGTGCTGATGTGATGCTTGGAGTTAAGGAGGTCCCAATCGAGGCATTAATCCCAAATAAAAAATACTTTTTCTTTTCACACACCATAAAAAAACAACCTTATAATAGGGGGCTCCTTCAGGCCATTATCGAAAATAATATTGAGCTTTTTGATCATGAAACCATTGTAAAAAAGAGTGGGGCACGACTGATAGGTTTTGGACGTTATGCAGGGCTAGTTGGTGCATACAACGGATTTAGAGGGTTAGGCCTTCGAGATCATCTATATAAACTACCTAAAGTAGAAGCGCTCTCTGATTTAAATGCTGTTAAGGCTGAGCTTGATAAAATAAAGGTGCCAAACATTAAAATTTTACTTTCAGGAACTGGAAAAGTAGCTTATGGCGCAAAAGAAATACTAGATCACCTTCAAATTAAGGAAGTCAGTGATGCCCTGTATCTCACTTCAGAATTTACAGAACCGGTGTACTGTATGGTAGATGTTATGGAGTATAACAAGCGAAAAGACGGCAAGGTGGGCAACAAGCAGCAGTTTTATAAAGACCCTACAGGTTACGAAAGTAACTTTATGGCCTATGCTAAAGCCACGGACCTGTTTATTGCGGGGCACTTTTATGGCAATAATGCACCTTACTTATATACACGAGAAGACGCAAAATCACCTGAGTTCAGGATTAATTTTGTTGCTGATATCAGTTGCGATATTGATGGACCTATAGCTTCAACCATAAGACCCTCTACAATTGCCAATCCATTTTACGGCTATGATGCAAAAAATGAGAACGAGGTTGCATTTGATGCAACAGGTGCTATAAGTGTAATGGCTGTTGATAATTTACCATGCGAGTTGCCAAAAGATGCAAGCGAAGGTTTCGGAGATATGTTTTTGGACAATGTCATTCCGGCATTTTTCAACGGGGATGAACGCGGTATACTGAAACGAGCTAAGGTGACTTCAAATAGGCGTTTAACAGAGCGGTTTAGTTATTTACAAAGTTATCTGGATGGACACTGAATTAAGATTTTAAAATGTCAATCAAGACTTTAATAGCATCAACCAATGATGTATTCTCCGGTTATTACCAGCTATTTAAACAGTAATATAACCTCTGGGAGATTAATTTAAGTGGTTTAAAATTTATCAATCTCCTATATTGTCAAGTGTATCAATAGCCTTCGGTTATCTTACTGACTAAGGTGGAGTTGGTTAGATATTGCTGCCTTATTCAATGTTTATTTTTTCACCTAAATATTTAGGTTGTACATTAAATATGGCATCGGCAGCAGCTTTGGTCCGGGCTAAATATTCCCTGATTTTTGTTTTAAAACCGTAACTATTACTTACATCTTTGGCATTATAGGCAATGGCGTCAATGTTGAAATGTTTAGCCAAGAAGATGGCACGTTCATTATGGAACTGCTGCGAAATGATCGTAAATGTAGAGAGTCCGAAAACTTCATTAGCCCTGACCACAGAATCTAATGTTCTGAAGCCGGCAAAATCTAAGAAAATTCGCTCTTCTGGTATGCCTCTCGCCACAAGATCGTCTTTAAAGGTTGTAGGTTCGTCATAATTAATGCTCCCATTATCGCCACTTACCAGAATGTAATCTATCTTTTCAGCTTCAAAAAGTGCTACAGCTGCATTTATACGGTATGCATAATACAGATTGACAGATCCGGAACTTAAATATTTGCTAGTGCCTAAAAGCAGGCCTACCTTATTTTTGGGGATTTGGGAACTTTTGTCATAAAGCTGATCTTGCGTCTTATAGGTTATCCAATAATTAATGGCCATAACCCCAATAATTAATAGTGAAATACAAAAGAGTAGCGCTCTAGTTAATTTTCTGATCATAGCGTTGGTATGGAGTTACTTTTTAAGGATAGAACTATAACAGCAATGAGGGTATAGAAACACTCATTACCCTAAACATTGACTTATAGTTCTCGAGAAACAGAATAGACTTGGAACGCCAAACCTTTAATATTTTTTTTCTGTTTTTTATCAACTTCATAATAATGACTGTCAAAAAAGTCTAAGGCATTGGTACTAATATCCGCTTTTATAACCTCAAATCCATTAATGGATACCCTAGATTCCATTATGCGTAATAATTTGGACCCAACGGTGCGTCGTAGATAATTTTTACTTACATAAAGACCATCCAAATAATAGCCGTTTTTCAAATATGAAAAGCCTACAATTTCATTTTTGACTTCGGCCACAATAAAATAAAGGTTTTCAATGCGCTCCTTCCACACATCAATATCATCAGCCCCTGAAGACCAAACTTGAATGTGTTTGTCAGAATAATGTTTGCTGTTGATGTGGCGTATGGTATCTCTGAAAATTGTGGTAATTTCAGGTAAATCGTCCAGGGTTGCTTGTCTTATTTGTATCATAATTATACTCTAAAAAGTCCGCCGATGCTAAAAATGCTTTCAGCAAAGAAAAATTGTTGTGATGCGCTTTCGCCAGTGTTGGGTGTTGTTCTGATATCACCCATATTTATATATCCGCCTTTAATATCACATTGAATATAAAAGTGTTTAAAAAACGTTAGGTTTAAACCTGCACTCGCCGAAATCCCAAAGCCGGATAAATGAAAAGCATCATGGCGTTCGCGATTAAAGAGTGTGCTATTTGTTTTTGGATATAATATGCCGGCGCCAAATGCTTCTATTATATTCAATTGAAACTTATCAGTATTTTGGATGTGAAATAGTGAAGAGATGTCATCATATCTAGCAATTTCTGAAAAGATAAAATTAAGTCCGTCAGTATGTTCAAATCGTAAAAATGGTTTGGAAACAATAAGCTCTTCATGATTATAAGCACCATTAAAAACGGCACCAGCATCTTCAGAAGGCAATTTAATAAAACCATCAATTACTCGGCTTTTATTATTAGTCATCACATATTTCATATGATCCACACCAATTGAGACGGCATAATGGTCTGAAATAAAATAGCCCAATTTAAGATTGGTTTGTGGAATAGTCATTCGCGATGGATTTACATAATCAATATGCCATCCTTTAGGTTTGTCGCCCGCGGTAGCATTTTGAATGGTAAACTTATAACCGCGACCTTTAAAAGTAATATTAGATTTTGAATAAACGGCTCTATTGCCACCCCAACTTACTAAAAATTTTCGTTTATGAGATTTTGTATATTTTTTTGTTGCCAAATTGTCTTGTGAATAACAGTTCAATATAAGCAAAAAAAAGATTGCACCAACTAGTGGTGTCTTCATATGATCAAACATTAAGTTTGGGGATTTTAAAGGCTATTAACTACTTTTCGAATGGCAACTAAATTAGTCAGTAGTTTTTCTAGATTATCGAGATGAAGCATATTGGCGCCATCACTTTTGGCATTTGCCGGATCAAAATGGGTTTCTATAAAAAGCCCATCTACATTATTGACAATACCAGCTCTTGCAATGGTTTCAATCATATCAGGTCGGCCACCCGTTACACCAATAGATTGATTAGGCTGTTGCAAAGAATGTGTAACGTCTAAAACTGTTGGTGCATATTGACGCATAGTAGGGATGCCTCTAAAATCGACAATCATATCTTGGTAACCAAACATGGTACCTCTATCTGTAATCCAAGCCTTATCATTCCCAGCATCCTTCACTTTCTGTACGGCATGCTTCATAGCTTCTGGACTCATAAATTGTCCTTTTTTAAGGTTGACTACTTTTCCGGTTTCTGCTGCAGCAACCACCAAATCTGTCTGTCTTACTAAAAACGCAGGAATTTGCAATACATCAACATATTCAGCTGCCATTGCTGCGTCAGATATTTCATGGATATCCGTAACCGTAGGTACATCAAAAGTTTCAGAAACTTTGCGTAATATTCTAAGCGCCTTGTCGTCACCAATTCCTGTAAAACTATCAATTCGGCTACGATTTGCTTTTTTAAAACTCCCTTTAAAAATATATGGTATTTCTAGGTCATTGGTAATACGCACTACTTTTTCTGCAATACGTAGCGCCATTTCTTCACCTTCAATAGCACACGGGCCACAGAGTAAAAAGAAATTATCAGAAGTTATATGTTTTAATTTAGGAACGTCGTTAAGAGTCATCTGCTATATATTATAAAAATGCAAAGTTACGGAAAATAATGTGTGAAGCCATTGCAATGCTATAGGGTTTTTATAATGGAGTTATGAGCTTAGATGACCAAATGTGACAAGAAAAACGCTATACATCGCTTAAAAGCATATTGTCAAAAAGGCTTAAAATTGAATTATATTAGGTGTTATCGCGCTTTGGCAATAAACGCTAAAACGCTCAGTCGTGAAGCTTCTAAAGTCCAGCAGCCTTAAGTGGTACGTAATAAATATAAAGCGGATAAAAGTTAAAATTATGTACATCAATAAATTAGGACGGCAATTTTAGAGGTTCAAAAATTTATTTTCTCTAAAAAAAAATTAAAATCACCTCTCTTGGTAACAACTAGTAAAAAAAAATTAGCGTACATTTGCACGCTGAAAAATGGCACCATATATATGGCAAAGATAAAAAATATTGCAATTATTGCACACGTTGACCACGGTAAGACTACGTTGGTTGACAAAATTATGTACCACTGTAAAACGTTTCGTGAAAACGAAAATACAGGTGATTTAATTCTTGATAATAACGACTTGGAGCGTGAAAGAGGTATTACCATTACATCTAAAAACATCTCCGTTATTTATAAGGATACAAAAATTAATGTTATTGATACCCCTGGTCACGCCGATTTTGGCGGTGAAGTTGAACGTGTATTGAACATGGCTGATGGCGTGTTGTTATTGGTTGATGCATTTGAAGGCCCCATGCCACAAACGCGATTTGTACTTCAAAAAGCTCTTGATTTAGGATTGAAACCTTGTGTTGTTGTTAATAAGGTAGATAAAGAGAACTGTACCCCAGAAGAAGTTCATGAATCCGTTTTTGATTTAATGTTCGAATTGGGTGCAGAAGAATGGCAGTTAGATTTCCCTACGGTATACGGTTCTGCAAAGAACAATTGGATGAGTACGGATTGGAAAAATCCAACCGATTCTCTTGAACCATTATTAGATATGGTGATTGAACATATTCCTTCTCCAAAAATTGAAGAGGGGACTACACAAATGTTAATTACTTCCTTAGATTTTTCTTCTTTTACAGGTAGAATTGCTATTGGTAGATTAACTCGTGGTGAATTAAGAACAGGAATGAACATCTCTTTGGTAAAGCGCGACGGAAAAGTCGTGAAATCTAAAATTAAAGAGCTTCACGTTTTTGAAGGCGTTGGCCGTAGAAAAGTTGAAGAAGTTCAAACTGGCGATATTTGTGCCATCGTTGGATTGGAAGGTTTCGAAATTGGCGATACTGTTGCTGATTTTGAAAACCCTGAAGGATTGAAAACAATCGCTATAGATGAGCCCACAATGAGTATGTTATTTACCATTAACGATTCACCGTTTTTTGGTAAAGATGGAAAGTTTGTAACGTCACGTCATATTAAGGATCGTTTGACTAAAGAGCTTGAGAAAAACTTGGCATTACGTGTTCAAGAAACGGACAGTGCTGATAAGTTTATGGTGTTTGGTCGTGGGGTATTGCATTTATCTGTATTGATTGAAACCATGCGTCGTGAAGGGTATGAGTTGCAAATTGGTCAACCACAAGTTATCATTAAAGAAATTGATGGCGTTAAATGTGAGCCTGTAGAGGAAATGACTATTGATTTGCCAGAAGCTGTTTCTGGAAAAGCGATAGAGATGGTAACTATACGTAAAGGTGAAATGATCAGTATGGAAGCTAAAGGTGAACGTATGGTGTGTAAATTCATTATTCCTTCTCGAGGAATTATTGGTTTGCGTAATCAATTACTAACAGCAACAGCTGGTGAAGCAATCATGTCTCACCGTTTTACAGAATATCAACCACTAAAAGGGGGTATTCCAGAACGTCAAAATGGATCTTTAGTGTCTATGGAAAAAGGTCAAGCAATTCCTTATTCTATTGACAAATTACAAGATAGAGGTAAATTTTTCGTTGATCCTGGTGAAGATATTTACGAAGGTCAGGTTATTGGTGAAAATTCACGCGGTGATGATATGGCTGTTAACGTAACTAAAACTAAAAAATTGAGTAACGTCCGTTCTTCAGGTGCTGATGATAAAGCGCGTATTATTCCAGCTATTAAATTCTCATTGGAAGAAGCGTTGGAATATATCCAAAAAGATGAGTACGTTGAGGTAACTCCTAATCATATTCGTTTGCGTAAAATATATTTGACTGAAGTTGAACGTAAGAGAAATAAGAATATCTAAAATATTGTTTTTGGGTACATTATATAAAAGGAATTCCATTTGGAGTTCCTTTTTTTTTATGAAACGTGTTGGTATGGCTCTCAAAAACTTATCCTGTATTGTCAATAAATGTAATCAAATTTAAGACCCTCACTAAAAATATTGTAATTTGGATGCGCATTTAAATATCTTAATTAATATTTCGTGTCAGCCCTGAAAGAGTTTACTGTTACTTTATACCAGCCTGAATTTAAATCAGATTGGGATACCTTTATAATTAATAGTAAAAACGGTACCTTTTTATTTCAACGTGATTTTATGGAGTACCATAACAATCGGTTTGATGATTTTTCATTACTTCTTTTTAAAGGCCATATATTGATTGGGGTAGTACCAGCACACCGGGTAGAAGACACACTGTATTCGCATCAAGGCTTAACTTACGGCGGTTTAATTTTATCGGCTGATGTTCCATTTAAATCGGTTTTGAATAGTTTTAGGACACTATTGAAGTTTCTGTCAGACCAGAAGATTAGATATTTATATATAAAGGAAGTTCCAACAATTTATCATCAAGGCCCGTCTGACGAAATTCGTTATTTGAGCGCTATATTACAGGCACAACTAGAACGGAGAGACGTGCTGTCAGTTGTGGAAAACACAAATAGGTTGCGCTTTTCCAAAAGTAGACGGGAAGGCATTAAACGCGGTAAGTTAAATGACTTACAAATTGTTAATGACGATGATTTTGAGACCTTCTGGAACCTAATTTTACAACCTAATTTGAATCTAAAACATAACACCCATCCGGTACATTCGCTCGAAGACATATTATTTTTGAAATCGAAATTCCCTGACAGTATCAAGCAATTCAATGTGTATGATGATGGTAAGATTGTTGCAGGCGCAACCATTTTTGAAACGGTGCATGTGGCCCATTGTCAATACATTTCAGGAAATGCTGATAAAAACACATTGGGAAGCCTTGATGCGCTGCATAACGTTTTAATTAATGAAGTGTATGTTGACAAGCCTTATTTTGATTTTGGCACTTCTAACCTTAACAATGGGCAACAGATTAATTACGGACTCCAATTTTGGAAGGAAGGATTTGGCGCCCGTACCATAACACAAGATTTTTATACTATTGAAACACGAAATTATAAAAAACTGGATGCTGTATTGGTATGATTAAATTTCTAGATTTACATAAAATAAATACCCGTTTTGAATCTGAATTTCAAAAAGGTTTTAAGCGTTTTTTAGATTCTGGGCAGTATATTTTGGGGTCGGAAGTGGCGCGTTTTGAATCAGATTTTGCCACTTATTGTGGGACTGATCATTGTGTGGGTACCGCAAACGGTCTGGATGCACTCACATTAATCTTTAAGTCCTACTTGCACCTAGGTAAGCTAAGGCCTAATGATGAAGTGATAGTGCCTGCCAACACGTATATAGCCTCCATTCTGGCTATTATCAATGCGGGTTTAAAGCCAGTTTTAGTAGAACCTGATCTTCAAACCTATAATCTTTCTTCTCAACACATTGAAAAACATATCACATCCAAAACAAAAGCCATTTTGGTAGTGCATTTGTATGGTCAATTAAATGCGATGACTCTTATAAACACACTTGCTGAGTCTAGAGGTTTACTTGTGGTAGAAGATGCGGCACAAGCACATGGTGCGGTGGACGCAATAAATTCTAGGAAAGCCGGCAATTTATCCCATGCAGCAGCCTTTAGTTTTTATCCCAGCAAAAATTTGGGGGCCTTGGGAGATGGTGGTGCCGTCACAACCAACGATATACAATTGGCTGAAACGCTCAAACTTATGCGCAATTATGGGAGTTCAAAGAAATACTGTAATGAAATTGTGGGTGTCAATAGCAGGCTAGATGAATTACAAGCAGCTTTTTTAAATATTAAGTTAAAATTTCTCGATGCTGACAATACCAGACGTCAGAACATTGCGAAACGCTATCTTAGTGAGATTAAGAATAAAAAAATAACACTGCCGTTCTATAATGGGTCTAAAGATCATGTGTTTCATGTGTTTGTGATTCGAATTACTGATCGTGCCAACTTCATGGCGTATCTCAGAGCAAATAATGTAGAATTTGTAATGCACTATCCAATTGCGCCGCATCATCAACAGGCCTTAAAAGATTTTAGAGGTCAGCATTTGCCCATAACAGAACTTATTCATAACACTATAATTAGTATTCCTATCAGCCCGGTAATGACAGATAAAGAGGTTTCTAAAGTTGTTGAAATAATAAATACCTACCAATGAGTAAAATTAACCGTTATATTAATGATCAAGTGTTATTTAAGGTGGCCAATCTTAATTCGATAACTATCTTAACTAAAATAGTTGCTGGAATTTTAACTTCTAAAGCGATTGCTGTTTTTATTGGGGTGGAAGGTATGGCACTTATAGGAAACATGCGTAATTTTTTAAGCGCTATCCATACATTTTCAATTCTTGGATTTTATAATGGCTTTGTAAAGGCTATAGCAGAGTATAAAAACGACGCATTAAAATTAAGTCAAACCTTGTCTACAGCGTATTATTTAGGATTTAGTGCTACAATATTTATATCTTTTTTGACATATTATAATGCTGAATCTATTAATGATTTCCTGTTTTCTGCGCATTACAATTACGCTTATGTAATTAAAATTATGGCAGTCGCACTGCCTTTTTATGCGTTGAATATGTTCAGCTTTGCCATAATGAATGGCTTTTCCAAATATAAAATTTTACTCATTATTAATATTATTGGTCAGGTTTTAGGGCTATTGGTGACCTTGCTGTTAATCTATCAGAATAATATAGATGGGGCCTTGCTTGCTGCAGTAATAGCACCATCACTTATATTGCTAATCACTTTTGTAGGTTTTGTCAATCAGCGCAGTTTGGCGCCGTCCATTAAGCTGACTAATGTCAACATAGGCATTTTAAAAAAATTGGGACCTTTTGCCATAATGGGTCTTATTACCGCCATTGCCATTCCATTGGTTTCAATTCTCATCAGGAACTATATTATTGATCAGGTCGGGATTAAACAAGCAGGACATTGGGAGGCCATGCAACGTATTTCAGATTATTATTTAATGTTTATCAATTCTTTAATGACTTTGTATTTCTTGCCCAGATTTAGTGAAATTGACAGTAAACAAGAGTTTAGAAAAGAAGTGTTCAGCTTTTATAAATCTACAATTCCTATTTTCGCCGTAGGCTTGGTTGTGATTTATGTTTTGCGATCGGTGTTGGTATCTTTAATCTTTTCTGAGGCTTTTCAACCTACAGTAGATTTGTTTTTATGGCAACTTTTAGGTGATTTTGTGAAAGTGCTTTCCATTGTAATTGCCTACCAATTTATTGCTAAAAAGATGTTTACACATTTTATCATCATTGAAATTTTTCTAGTAGTTGTGATGTATCTCTCTAGCATCTATTTGATTGATATTTTTGGTGTTGAAGGGGCAGTTATCGGTCATTTTGTAAGCTATGTGATGCATTATGGAATTATATTGTTAATTTTTAGTAGTTCACTTTTTGGGGTATTACCTAGTACTCAAGATGAATAGTCTCAACCAAAAAAGCAAAGGCTTTTGAAAAGAATTTTACATCATCTCAATAGTAACTTGCTTCTCAAAATAGCCTCATTTAATTCTGTAGCTGTTTTAATAAGAGTGCTAGCAGGTTTTATGACTTCTAAAGCCATAGCTGTCTTTATTGGGGCGGAAGGGTTGGCACTAATTGGGAATTTAAGAAATTTTGCGGCTACTACGGAGTCTTTTGCCACTCTAGGCTTTTCCAATGGGGTTGTAAAATATGTTGCCGAATTCAAAAAAGATGATGCCAAACTCAAGCAAGCTATTGGTACTGTTTTAATAACGGTATTCATGAAGTCAATACTAGGGTCTTTGCTGTTTTACTTGTTTGCAGAACCAATTAGTCTATGGATTTTTAACAGTGCGCAGTCCTATGTGTATGTTATAAAATTTCTCGCTTTGGCACTACCTTTTACGGCTCTAAATTTGGTGCTGATTGCAATCATCAACGGATTGTCAAAATATAATACTGTGGTTAAAATTAATATTTACAGTCAACTATTTGGGCTTGCCATTACTTTATTATTAATCTGGAAATCTCAGCTGGATGGGGCTTTGGTAGCATCAGTTGTAATTCCTGGACTCTTATTTTTTGTGACCTTATTCAGTTTTTTTGACAGCATTGATTTTTTTAAAACCGTCAGACTCTCTAGTGTAAATCTGAAGATTCTTAAGAATTTGAGTTCGTATTCTGTAATGGCTTTATTTACCGCCACGGTTATGCCGCTTGTTTTTGTGCTTATCAGGAATTATTTAATAGATCATGTCGGTCTAAAGGATGCTGGATTCTGGGAAGCCATTAGGCGAATTTCAAATTATTATTTAATGTTTGTGAGTTCTTTGCTCGCGCTGTATATATTGCCACGCTTTTCAGAAATTAAAACTTCAGTGGCGTTTAGGAAGGAAGTCGTTCACTTTTATAAAACGGTGATTCCAATTTTTGCAGTGGCCTTGATTGTTATTTATTTCTTTCGATCATTTATTATTCAGGTGCTATTTACGGAGGAGTTCCAACCTGTAGCACATCTCTTTAAATGGCAACTTTTGGGCGATTTCCTGAAAGTCATCTCTTCCGTAATAGCCTTTCAATTGATTGCAAAAAAGATGGTGCTTTATTATTTAGGCATCGAACTGTTTTCTATTGTCACGCTGTATCTCGCCAGTATTTACTTTATTGATCTATATGGTGTTGAAGGTGCGGTTATAGCTCATTTTGTTAACTTCGCCCTTCATACGATTGTGATTGCAATCGTCTTTAAAAAACTGTTATTTGGTCGTCAAAATTATGACATATGATGAAGGCATTTAAATTAAAACTTGTGGCGGCTGTGCACTATTTCAGAAAACTGTTCTACAGATGGGCGTCTACAAATGAACGTATCAGCGGAACGTTTAGGGATATTCAGCCAGTCATTTGCAAAGGTAATGGCAGCATCAGGTTTGGGACTAATGTAAAATTTGGAGTGGCCAATTCGCCTATGTTTTACAATACCTACGCCTATATTGAAGCGCGTACGGAACAGTCGGCTATAACTTTTGGTAACAACGTGAGCATCAATAATCAATTTACGGTGGTTTCAGAAGATGCGATAACTATTGGTGACGATGTGCTTATCGGATTGAACTGTACCATTTATGACAGTAATTTCCATGATTTGGGCATCGCAAATCGCAATCAACCTGATCCAACTCCAAGAAGCGTAAACATCGCAAACAATGTGTTCATTGGGAATAATGTCACCATTTTAAAAGGCGTTTCTATTGGAGAAAATAGTATAGTGGCAGCAGGATCGATTGTGACGGAAAGTTTTCCTGCCAATGTGGTTATTGGTGGAAATCCGGCAAAACTTCTTAGGACATTAGCTTAGAATTTTGTCCAGGTTTTCAGATAGTGTTGTGCAATGGTTTTGTAATGATGCTCTTTTTCAATAAAAGCTCTCGCTTGCAAAGAAATTGCGCTTATTTTTTCGGGATGTTCAATTAGCCAACTCAGTTTTTCAACTAAATAGGCAACGTCAGGTAATGCATTTATGGCCACAGAATCTTCCTCTAAATTATAATGGTTTAACCATTCCTGTTCGGCTCCTGTAAATACCACTTTGCCTTTCGCCATAGCCTCTAAGGCATTATATCCTTGGTCATACGCATAGACCATATCCAACAGAATATGGCAGTTGTTATAACGTTGGATATAGTCCTTATATGGAACATTGGTGGTGGCTATTATGGCTATTTTGTCGGCATAGCGCTCCTCGATAATTTTTAAAGCTTCAGTAAAATAAGCATTCCCTTTTGTAAGTGCTGCGTGCGAATTAATCCCGTGAAAGATTTTTATTTTACCATCCAGGTCCATCGGTAAATAGTCGATTTTATCGGTATTGATAGGGTTTGGAATGAGTCCGCGGTACTTAGAATTTCCCACCAAAGGCAAATGGTAATCCATGTCTGTGGCAATGATACCATTGGTATGATCTAAAATGTAATGGTGTAAGGTTGTAAAGTCTTTATTTAAATATTGAAGCTTGAATTTATAATGGTCCTTTAAAGACCTATCATTTAAATAAGGCGTCATGGCGCTGTAAGTAAAGCCATTGTTGAGCATGTGTTTTACACTCGAATGATCATAACTACACGAAAGAACAAACAGTTTGTTAGTATTCGTTTTTAAAAACTGCAATAGCTTTAGTTCTGCTTTAGGTTGAATGCTAAATGATGATTCATTGATAAGTTGCACCACATCAAACCGTGGTAAGGATGTTAGTTTCTTTTTTACCTTGTAGGCGATTTCGAGGCTGCCTAAATCGATACCAAAAAGTTTATAAATACCAACTTTAAATTTATGTAAGAACTTGTTTTGAAACGACTGGTTGATGTAAATATCGACCGGATAATCTTTAAAACCGTCTTTATTGCCCATCAACACGACCTCATGACCTAAGGCCGTCAAACCTTCCTTTAAGGAGTTATGAAGTCGGCTGTATTCGCCCACCAATAGAATCCGCATAAAACAATTACATTTGTTTCAAAAATAATTAATACTAACTGTTTTAAGGTTAATAATGAACATTAAGTTGCAAAGAATAGAAATCCTTGTGTCCACCATGAATCGGGAGTCCTTAGATTTTTTATGGGACATGTTCAAACACAATAACCATACAGACTTTAGGATTTTAATTATCAACCAAACAACACCTGACAAACAATTGGTTTCCGATTTTGAGCATATAAATGTGATTAATTGCTTTGAGTTTGGTGTTCCAAAAAGTAGAAATCTCGCCATTAAAAATGCTTCTGCAGATATTTGTGTGATGGCTGATGATGATATTGTGTATCAGCCAAATTTAAAAACCACAGTGTTGGATGCACATTTAAAACATCCGGATGCTGCAATGGTGTCTTTTGAAGCTGTAGATGAGCACAGAAAACCTTATACCGATTATGGTCCGGAAGGACGACATTCAAAAACAACGCTCCAGAAAATCTATACCTGGGTTATTTCATTTAAAAGAGAGGTTTATCATCACCATCACATGTATTATAATACGCATTTCGGATTTGGCGCAACATTTAAAGGAGGTGAAGAATATGTGTTTCTTCGTAATGCTTTTGATAAAGGTCTCCCTATGGTGCACGTGTCTCAAAGCATTGTACAGCATCCTAATGAAAGTTCTGGGCGATTAATGGGAAGTGATGATGCCGTATTTTCGAAAGCCGCCTTACAACAACGGTTTCATGGGAATTTGAGTTATTTTTGGTTGCCAAAATATATTTTTTTTATTTGGCGACATAATTACATTGTTACCAATGAGGTTTTCAATAAATTCCAAATCGGACTAAAAGGCATTCAAGCATATAAAAGATTGAAGCAAACCGGTGAAATAGATCACATACAAGATGTTTAAACTTATAGATATACCCAAAATAGAAGACAGGCGTGGCAACTTATCGGTCATCGAGCACGATTGTATCCCTTTTGATATTAAGCGCGTTTATTATTTATATGATGTGCCCAGCGATTCGTATCGCGGTGGACATGCGCATAAAGAGCAATCAGAGTTTTTAGTGGCCTTGAGTGGTAGTTTTGATGTGATTTTGGATGATGGTGTTGAAAAACATACAGTCATGTTGAATAAGCCTAATAAAGGACTGTTAATTCCGACGAAAATTTGGCGTGAACTCGAAAATTTCTCTTCCGGTGCCGTGTGTTTGGTTTTGGCTTCGGGGGCGTTTGAGGAAGCTGATTATATCAGAGATTACGATCAGTTTAAATCATTTAAAAGCACTTAAGTGAATGCCTAAGTATTGCAAAAGCCCTTTAAATTTATGGAATAGTTTTATGCTGAATGCAGGCTGCTTTAACAGAAATTGCTGTTTCTTATTCAAGTTTGCGTAATCAATAGCTTTTTCAAAGTACTCAAAACTCAAAGAGTCGTTTTCAAGCTTTGCCAGCATGGCCATTGAAAACCGATTTAGATCCAAGAATTTTTTTAAACCCCGATTGGTGGTTTCCAACTGTGCATAGTTGTCAAGTGCAGGTTTGTCTATTAATCGCGTTGCGTTGTTTGAAAGACTTTGTTCCTGAAAGCGGTAAGTTACCAATGCTTGGTTTTTGAACACAATTTGATAGTGAATACCTATCCTAATCCATAAATCGGTATCCTCTCCATTTTTTATAGACGTATTATAAATGCCGATCTTTTCAAATACACTTTTATGCAAAACCACACTGGAACTTGTCAGCAGCGAATTGATAGTGCTCGATTCAAAATAGTCCAGCACACAAACGTCATTATCCTTTAAATTATCAATGGAATATATTGACGGAATCACATCGTTTGGCGTTTCTATCAGCACAGACGTGGCAAAAACATAGTATTCAGGAAATGATTGGATGAGTTGATAAATGGTTTCCAAATACGTAGGTTCCCACAGATCATCAGCATCCAACAGTGCAATATAGTTTGACTTTGCCTTAGAAATAGCCAGATTTCTAGAGGCAGAAACTCCTTGGTTTTCTTGCTCATAATAGTAGATTTTATCGTCAGAAAATGAAGCTAAAACGCTTTTGCTGCCATCTCTTGAACCGTCATTGACAACAATCACTTCAAAATCCTGAAACGTTTGATCCAAAACACTTTGTATGGTGGATTTAATGTGTGTTTCTTTATTGTATAGCGGAATGATGATGGAAAAATAGGGCGTCATTTTTGAAGGTCTTTAGAGCACATATACCCCAATTTGTAAAATTGCAAACGCGTAACGGATGGGCTTGAACTTAGGAGATTAGTGGTTAATTGCGGCTTTAGTCGTTTGAAGAGAATGGCTATTGTATAATTCAATTTGAAGCTTTTCAGTAATTTAAAGGTTTTCAGAAGGTCATTCTCGCTTTTTGTGATTTGTTTGTTTTTAAATAGTGTTAATAATGTGTCAACTGCGTGTTCCGTCTTTTTCAAATAGTCTGCATTGGTATCAAGTCCTAAATGATAGACTTCATTGTTAATGTGTTTGACTATATAACTCTGTTCTTTCAGCAAGGCTCCAAAATAATTATCATACCCATAATTTTGGCCTTTTATTTGAGAATTTAAGGCTACGAACACTTCTTTTTTTATCAGGAAATTTCCTGAGATGACAATTTTATACGGTTTCTGTTTTCTTATGGTGGCATCAACCTGTTCTTTCGCTGTTCCGTAAGTCCATCTTAAAATATAATCGCGTGGTGGTGTTTTCTCTTCATAGGCAAATCCACCGTAAATTGCATCCTGATTTCCGTTGATGAACTCTATGTAGCTTTCTATGAAATCAGAATTTTTAGGGATGACGTCAGCATCTAAAAACAATAACCAATCATAATTGGCCTTTTCGCTTAAAAGTTGTCGGGTTTGAATTCTGCCGCGATTGACAGTCGACTTTTTAAAAGATGTAAAGGCTAAGGTCGCAATTTGTGAATTTTCTGCAGTAAATTGACTTTTAGAGCAATCGTCCCAGGCAATAATCTCAAACGGCAACTTTGCAGCACTCAATTGCTGGTGAAGTGTATTCACAAGCGATACAATAGTGCAGTTGTATACTGGGATTAAAACCGAAATCATTCCTTTAAATTAAATTTAAAAATACATTTTTTATAGAGAATGCTTTCGTGAAACTTCTTTTAAAAAATGAATATTTAAGAAGGAGCGCTGATTGAATGTGCTCATGTGATTACGTATCCTGTAATTGGTTAAATCAAAACGGTACAGTAATTGTATTTTTAAAATTATGAGAACACTTTACGTATTACTTTTCGGACTTTTATTTAGTTTTTGTGCCACGGCACAACAAGAATTCCATGTGTTTCCTGATGGGAAATCTTCAGGAGATGGTAGTCTTTCAATGCCATGGGATTTACAAACTGCCTTGAGTCAAAAATCGGAAGTTGTTAATGGCGGGGACACTATTTGGTTGCATGAAGGTATTTATACGGGTCGATTTGTGAGCACCATCAAAAGCACTAAACCGAACCAATATATTACGGTCATGCCATATAATGGTGAAAGAGTAGTTCTGAACGGGAATGTAGAATCCACAAGTAACGGCGTGCTTCAAGTAAAAGGAGGACAGGTGGTTTTTAGGGATTTTGAAATTACATGGTTGGGAGAGTTTTCAAGAGATGAACGGGACGCTGATTTTCAGGCTTGTGAAGGCATTTCGCATACTACGGGTGAAAACTGTAAATTCATTAATTTAAAAATTTATAATAATCCGGGATTAGGTTTTGGCTCATGGAAACATACGGCCGGAACAATTATAGAGGATTGTTTTATTTATTTTAACGGCTATGTCGCCAAAACGGGTAAAGGCGCAGGAGAAGGCATGTATGTTCAGAATCAGAGTGATCAGACTAGGATAATTCGCAACAATATCATCTATAATAATTACTACAAAGGCATCGAAGTATGGTCCGCTGGGAAACGGAAGGATTTTGAGTTTGTTAAAAATATCACCTTAATAAATAATATCATTTTTAATAGTGGTGCCATTTCTGGAAACTCTCGAGATAATCTAATAATCGCCACTGATGATCGGAATGGGATTAACATCGCTAAAAACATAAAAGTACTTGATAATGTATTTTACCATAACACTGATTTTGTAAATAATGAAATCAATGGCGATGCGGCTTCTTTAACTTTAGGCTTTAGAAGTAGCGCTCCAATAGAAGATGTTTTAGTTCAGAACAATGTAATTATCGGTAGGAATAATGCCTTAAGATTGCTTCACGTAAAATCTTTAACCTTTAAAAATAACATTGTGTATTCCGGATATGTCGCTTTAAATAAAGAGGAAATGGCATACACTTCAAATTGGAATTTTGATAACAACCGTTTTTACACCAAAAAATCAAAGGCATTCCGTATAGATAATAACACATTGTATACACTTCAAGAGTGGCAAGCTGGTCAGAAACTGGATAAAAATAGCCAATGGGAGCACAACAGTAAATTTGATTTAGAGCCTGTGTTGGCTGTTACGCCAAGTGCTGATCGGAAGAATCGCTTTACGGTAGTGCTTTTTGACAAACAAGCAAAGAATGTCGCCGTCGATTTTTCAAAGTATAATGTAGATAAGAAGAAAGCTTATAAAATATATGATGCGGAAAATAGATCGAAAATTATCGCATCAGGAACTATAAATCCGAATCAGATTATAGAATTCCCAATGGATTTAACGGCATACGAAAGTCCATTGAATGCCACGGCACAAAAAACAT
The DNA here is from genome assembly GCF_004364975.1 of Gelidibacter sediminis. Lineage (GTDB taxonomy): Bacteria > Bacteroidota > Bacteroidia > Flavobacteriales > Flavobacteriaceae > Gelidibacter > Gelidibacter sediminis. Next base: position 194,121 of record NZ_SOBW01000008.1, read on the forward strand.
CAGCGAATTTTGGTGTATTTATTGTCGAATTTCAAAATGAAGAATCTAATGAAGCGACAAAACCATTATTGGAGCGCTTATTAGATTGGATAGGGATTTAACCTTTACGCTGTACCACTTCAAACACCTTGTTTTCGTCACATTTTAAGGTCTTGCTTGGGTAACGTAAAAGAAGGGCATAATCATGCGTAGCCATCAAAATTGAATTGCCGTTTTTGTTGATTTCACGTAACACTTCCATAACTTCAATACTCGTCTGCGGATCTAAATTACCCGTTGGCTCATCGGCCAAAATAAGTTCAGGATCGTTTAAAAGTGCTCTTGCAATTGCAATACGTTGCTGCTCACCACCAGATAATTCGTGAGGGTATTTAAAGCCTTTGGTTTTCATTGCCACCTTATCTAATACTTTTTCAATCCGCTCTTTAATTTCGTTTTTGTCCTTCCAGCCCGTAGCTTTTAAAACAAATTCCAAATTACCATTCACCGTTCTGTCTGGTAACAATTTAAAATCTTGGAAAACAACGCCCAATTTGCGTCGTAAAAATGGAATGTCTTTCTCTTTTAAGGTTCTCAAATCGAAATCTACAATATGGCCTTCGCCTTCTGTTAATTGTAAATCGCCATAAAGCGTTTTCATAAAACTACTTTTTCCGCTTCCTGTTTTTCCAATAAGGTATACAAAATCACCCTTTTGCATTTCCACGTTTACTTCAGACAACACCATGCTGTCTCCTTGATATATGGAGACATCCTTTAATTCTAAAACTGTTTGAGACATTTTTTTACCTTGGATTTTTAAGAGTTGTAAATGTATTATTAAAATAATCAAATATCAAATTTTTACAAACTGCTTAACTCACGCATTAAAAGACGCCAAAAGCTTCAAATAAACATCACTTAAGATAACTTAATTTAAAATCTTGATCCAAATGCTATATATTATATCGTTATAAGACATATTTAAATACTTTAATTAACTTTGAAAAAAAAAGTAATGACACAAGATATTGTTTCACGTAATAACGTTACAATAATTGGAAAAGGTAGTCAAACTATAATGTTTGCTCACGGATTTGGATGTGATCAAAATATGTGGCGTTATGTAACTCCTGCATTTTTGAATGATTACAGGGTTGTGTTGTTTGATTATGTGGGGTGTGGAAAATCAGATCTCTCTGCATACAATGTAGAACGATATTCGAAATTGGAGGGCTATGCTCAAGATGTATTAGAGGTTTGCCAAGCCCTGAATTTGGAAGATGTTATTTTTGTGGGGCATAGCGTTAGTTCTATGATAGGCGTTTTGGCAGCAATAGAACAACCACGTATGTTTTCGAGTATGATTTTGATAGGGCCTTCAGCCAAGTATGTAAATGATGAGAAGTATTTAGGCGGATTCTCACAAGAAGATTTGGAAGGGCTGTTGGATGTTATGGATAGTAACTATATAGGATGGGCTAATTTTTTGGCACCTGTAGTGATGAAAAATGGCGATAGACCAGAGCTAACGGAAGAGCTTGAAGAAAGTTTTTGTTCTACAGATCCTGTTATCACTCGTAAATTTGCTGAAGTAACCTTCTTTTCAGACAACCGTGAAGACCTTGCCAATTTAACTTTACCTTGCCTGGTTTTACAATGTTCAGAAGATGCCATTGCGCCCGACGAAGTTGGACTTTACGTACACCAACAAATTAAAGGGAGTACCTTTATAAAAATGGAGGCTACAGGGCATTGCCCACATATGAGTCACCCAGATGAAACCATACAACTAATTCAAAAATTCTTAAAGCGACAACCTTATTAAACCCGACAACACCAACCTAAATCCTTGGGAGGTCATATATGACCATATTCCGTGCATTTTGTTTTCCCTTTCTGAAAGTGGCAAGATAACGAAGATGAATGCGGAAATGCGCCAAAAATTAGGATTACAGCATGATGAAGTACATGGGCGTCAGTTAGAGGAATTGTTGACCATAGGAAGTAAGATCTTCTATCAGACACATTTCTATCCGCTGATAAAAATGCAAAATTCCGTTCGCGAAATTTATCTTGTGTTTAAAGGTGTTACCGGTGCTTCAGTTCCTGTATTGCTAAATGTAGAAGTAAAAAAGACTGCAAATGCTACAGAAATAGTGTGTGGTGGGATGGAGATATCCAATCGTAACCGCTATGAAAAAGAATTGTTGGAAGCAAAGAAAGTTGCTGAAAATACCTTAAACGAAAATGCAGAACTCACTAAAGCAAAGAACGCTTTGGTAGCACATCAAAAAAAATTAGAATCGCAATACAGAAAAGTAAAACTGTTAAAAGAACAGCAACAAGAGGTGTTTAAGCTTATTGCGCACGATCTGCAAGAACCCTTGCGTAAATCAATTTTTTCTAGCAATTATATATTGACAAAAGGAAAAGGGCTCACGAAAGCTGTTGTGGAGCAGTTGCATAAAATAATCAGCTTCAATAGTAAAATGAGCGACATGTTGCTCACTTTGCTTCACTTTAAGGAGCTGGACCAATTTAAACTCAATTACACTACATTAAATTTGACTGAGGTCATTAAGGACGCATTACGTACATCTCCTTTGCAAAATAATGCGCAATTGGAGATTATATATCCTAATAATAATCTACAATTTAAAGGGGATAAACGTTTAATGACACGGCTTTTTGAAGAATTGCTGAAAAATTCTTGGAGTGATAGAAACACTGTAAATCAAAAATTAACTGTTGAAATCTCTGCAATTGAAATTACGAAGAATACATTTTTAGAACTTTCAGATCAATACCTTTATGATAAATTCATAAAAATTACCTATTCAGACAATGGGGTAGGTGTGCGAAACAAATTTTCTGAGATTATTCATAAATCCGTACAGTTTAATTCTAGCAATATCGGGCTAGCTTATAGTAAACAAATTGTGGAAAAACATTTTGGCGTTATTAGTGCAGATGCCACAAAAGAAGAAGGCGTTTGTTATATAATCACCTTGCCTGTAGACAAACCCTCCATAAAAACTTAAACTTTAGATTGTCTTCGTAGTTCCAATTCGCAAGGCAGTGTGCAATAATCTGTTCTAGAGCGCTTTAGTTCTATGCAAATGCGAACTTGTCGTCTTCAATAATCGCTTTAGCGTTAGCGTTAAAATCTATCATTTACTCTTGCAATTATTTAAAAATTTCACTTTAGGTCGTTCCTTGGCTTTTTAATAAGTCCGTTTATAATTAAACGAATTTTCCTTCGTTATAGATTTAAGATTCAAGTATCTTTGATCGTCTTAATAAAAACGCATTTAATGGTTAACAGAACAATAACATTTTTAGTAAGTTTCCTATTGCTAATAGGATCGTCTTACGCACAACAGTCGGCAACATATACCAATGATCTGGTCGATTATCAAAAAGCACTAACACTTTATAATAACAAGCAATATCAAGCAGCCCAAAGCATGTTTGATAAGGTGAGAGATGAGACTGACAGCGAGCAATTGGAAGCAGATTGTACCTATTACTATGCAAATTGTGCAGTGCGACTGAATCAACTTAATGCTGACGCGCTAATTGAGGAATTTGTTGAAAAATATCCTACAAGTATCAAACGTAATAGCGCCTTTCTAGACGTTGCAGATTATTATTTTGATAATGGAAAATATGCCTATGCCAGAAAATGGTATGAAAAAGTTGATGAAGGCAGTATGAGTAGGGCAGAACGCGATCGTTTTTCTTTTAATTATGGTTATAGTTTATACACAACAAAAGATGAGGTAAACGCCCAAAAATACTTAAGTCGTGTCGTAAATTCAAAAGAGTATGGCTCTCAGGCTAAATATTATATTGGATTTATGGCTTATGAAGGTGATGATTATGACAGAGCTAATGAATACTTTGAACAAGTAAGTGACAATGAAAAGTACCAAGAGAAGTTGTCTTATTATCAGGCAGATTTAAATTTTAAGCTAGGTAAATTTGAAAAGGCCATAGAACTTGCTGAGGCTCAAATGAAAAAAAGCAATCCAGCTGAAAAATCAGAACTGTCTAAGATTATAGGAGAGAGCTATTTTAATATGCAAAAATACAAGGAGGCCATTCCGTACTTAACCGCCTACAAGGGTAAAAAAGGAAAATGGAACAATACGGATTATTACCAATTGGGCTATGCGTATTATAAACAAAACGATTTTGATAAAGCCATTTCTGAATTTAATAAGATTATTGGTGGCAACAACAGTGTGGCACAAAATGCCTATTACCATTTGGGTGAAAGCTATGTTAATTTAGATAAGAAACAAGAAGCATTAAACGCGTTTCGAAATGCTTCACAAATGGATTTTGATCTTAAAATTCAGGAAGATGCCTGGTTGAATTATGCAAAATTGAGTTATGAAATTGGTAATCCGTACCAATCTGTACCTCAAGTATTGACCAGCTATTTACAGAAATATCCTCAAACCGCTAGAAAAACAGAAATTGAAACACTTTTGATCGACTCTTATATTACCTCAAAAAATTATGAGGAAGCCTTAAGATTATTAGAAGGTAAAACAAGCTTCGAAAATAAGGTTGCTTATCAAAAAGTAGCGTTTTACAGAGGGATTGAGATCTACAATGAAGGCAATTATAAAGAAGCTAAAGCCCTTTTTGAAAAAGCAATTAGAGAGGCGCGCGATGCAAAGTTTACGGCAAGGGCTACCTTTTGGAAAGCAGAAACCGATTATAATATTGGAAATTATGACGAAGCCTTGATTGGTTTCAGACAGTTTAGACAGCAAAATGAGGCCTCAGGAACACCTGAAATGACCAATATTGACTATAATTTAGGGTATACCTATTTTAAGCAGAAAAACTATTCAAAATCTACTGAGCATTTCAAAAGTTTTGTAACTAACCGTCAGGAAGATAAATTACGATTGAATGATGCCTATTTAAGATTGGGAGACGGTTACTTTGTGTCGTCAGACTATCAATCTGCTATTTCAGCGTATGATAAGGCCATTGCTCTAAAACAAATTGAACCTGATTATGCCGATTTTCAAAAGGCAATGAGCTATGGGTACATTGGCCAGGGAAGTACAAAAATTCAGGAGTTAAATAATTTCATTAATAAATACAGCCGTTCGTCTTTAAGAGATGATGCCATGTATGAGTTGGCTAATTCTTATGTTAAAGCAAATCAGAATGAGAGAGCCATAGCCATGTATGACCGATTGAATTCAGAGTATAAAAACTCAGTGTTCAATTCTAAATCAGTGTTGAGGCAAGGTCTTATTTACTACAACGCAAGTCAGAATGAGCAAGCTCTAGCGAAATTTAAAAGTGTCGCAAGAAATTACCCAAGCACTGAAGAAGCTATTCAAGCTGTATCTACAGCACGGTTAATTTATATTGATTTGGGTAGGGTTGATGAATACGCGGCATGGGTAAAAACCTTAGATTATATGGAGGTATCCGATTCAGATTTGGATAATACCACCTACTTGGCTGCAGAAAAACAATATTTAGAAAACAAAACAGACAACGCTATTAAACAGTTTAATGGGTATCTGAATCAGTTTCCAAATGGCATCCATGCTTTGAAATCGCATTTCTATTTGGGGGAATTGTATTCTAAAAAATCTTTACCTGAGAATGCACGTCCTCATTATGAGTTTGTTGTTAATAAGCCAAAAAGCGAATTTACAGAGCAAGCAATCGTAAAGCTTTCAGAAACCTATTTGAACAGTTCACAATGGAACAAGGCGATTCCGCTTTTAAAACAGTTAGAAATTGAAGCAGATTATCCTCAAAATATCATCTACGCACAATCCAATTTGATGAATGCGTATTACCAATTGGAAAAATATAGCGATGCTGAAAATTATGCTGAAAAAGTATTGTCAAATTCCAAGTTGGATATTAAAGTGAAGAGTGATGCACAGATCATTATTGCCCGTTCAGCAATTAAAACTGGCAATCAGTCTAAAGCTAAAGCTGCATACGCCACTGTAGAAAAAATAGCTTCAGGTGCTTTAGCAGCGGAGGCACTGTATTATAACGCTTACTTTAAGAACAAGGAAGGTAGTTATGAGGCGTCTAATACCACGGCACAACGTTTGGCAAAGGATTTTAGCAGCTATAGATATTATAGTGCTAAAGGTCTAGTGCTTATGGCTAAAAATTTCTATGCGTTAAAAGATGCATTCCAGGCTACCTATATTTTGGAAAGTGTTATTTCAAACTTCCCCGAGTTTAAAGATGTAGTACAGGAAGCCAAAACACAATTAAGCATCATAAAATCAGAAGAAGCTAAAACAAACTCATCAATCAATACTGATAATTAATTTCTAAGAAAATTTAAAATTGACCAAACACGTTTTGGTAACCCAACACCTTATAGTGTTGGATTTAGGAACATTAAATTAGGAATTTAATACTTATAAAAATGCTAAAAAACATCACATATATTTTTACCATCGCAGTTGTTACAAGTGCTGCAACTTTTGCGCAAGAGCGTACTAAAGATACTTTGGATCCTGAAGTAGTTACTGTGGTAAAGGCGTATACGCCAACGGTTGCAGACGCTTTTAAAATAAAGGAAACACCAGTTCTGGATGATGATACCAACACGACCAAAAAGGAGATTAAGTATAATATATTTTCCATTCCGGTGGCGTCAACCTTTACCCCAGCTAAAGGCAAGGCCGCAACTGTCAATAAGCCTAAAGCGATTAAATTGTATGATAACTATACCTCGTTGGGCTTAGGGACTTATACCACTATTTTAGGTGAAGTTTATTTAAATCATGAGTTGGGTAGAGGCGAACATCTTGGAGGGTATTTAACACACCATTCCTCCAGTGGCGGCATTGAAGAAGCCTTGATGGATGATGATTTTATTGACACCAAACTGAACGTCAATTACAGCCAAAAACTCCGCGATTTATCGTGGACAGTAGATGCCGGTGGACTCTATCAAAAATTTAATTGGTACGGACTTCCACAGCCCTATTTTAATGCAACTACTGCGGATGAACTTGACGGCAGTCACTCTTTTTATGGAGGCAATGTAGGGGCAAAGGTAAAATTATATGATTATTTGTTTAAGGATGCGAGTGCCCGTTACAGAAGGTTCGGAGATAACCAAGGCTCTGGAGAAAACCGATTTGTGTTAAAAGCTTCTGCCGATTTGCCTATTCAGGATGAATTGATTTCTACTGAAGTTAAGGTGGATTATGTTGGTGGAGCCTTTGAGAGGAATTATTATAACGATACAGAGTTGCGATATGGCAATGTAGCATTCGGCTTCGCACCTAGTTATCAATTGACGCAAGACGATTTGACACTTAATTTAGGAGTTAATTTGGTCTATATGAGAGATACAGAATTGAGTGACGGTGGGTTTTTTATCTATCCAAATATTACAGCCACCTACAGATTGGTTGACGAATTAATGATTGCCTTTGCAGGGTTGGAAGGGGACCTGAATCAAAATTCATATTATGATTTTGCGCAGGCCAATCCGTATTTGTCGCCGACACTTACCATCACTCCAACAGATCAAAAGTATAAAGGGCATGTGGGTTTAAAAGGTAAATTATCTAACAGTATTGGGTACAGCGTGAGTGGGCATTATATGAATGAAGCCAACAAAGCGTTGTACAAGGCAAATCCTGTTTTACCTAATGCAACTAAAGATTATCAATATGGCAACTCCTTTGAGATGGTTTATGATGATGTTAAAACAGTATCCTTTGCGGGTGAGGTAAACGTAGACGTTAATAGAAATTTTAAATTAGGAATTAAGGCTGAATATTTTTCATATACTACAGATACACAATCAGAAGCGTGGAACATGCCAGACCTTAAAGGGTCCTTATTTTTAGATTACCAAATTGACGAGAATTGGTTTGCAGGTGCGGGCTTATTCTATGTTGGAGAACGAAAAGACCAATTCTATGTGGCCGATTTGACAGCACCAATGCTGCAAACAATGTCGTTAGATAGTTATTTTGATGCCAATGCACATGTGGGCTACAGACTTAATGATCAACTTTCGTTTTACATAAAGGCCAATAATATTGCCAATCAAGAATATAAACGTTGGCTACACACGCCAGTACAAGGCATTCAAGCCTTAGCAGGCGCAACCTACCAATTTGATTTTTAATACATCCCCGCGAAAGCGGGGATCCCATCTGATTAGAATAATTCAATATCAGACAGACATTATAGCAAAAAAGCATCCAACATCTTGGATGCTTTTCTTATTTTTACTTTACAAATTTTGCTAACTGAAACCATCCTGTCAAATGAAAAAACTAATCACCTTTCTACTTATAGTCACCGTATTGTCCTGTGAAAAAGACAAAATTGAAGTCGACACTATTGTTATTAACGGCAATGTATATACAGTGGATGAGGGTTTTGGAAAAGCCGAAGCTTTTGCAATCAAGGACGGAAAATTCTTGGAAATAGGAAGTACTAACTCGATACAAGAGACCTATGCTTCAACTAATGTTGTCGATGCCAAGGGGCAAACCATAGTGCCTGGTTTAATTGATGCCCACTGCCACTTCTTGGGCCTGGGTTTAAATCAGCAATCGGTGAATTTGGTTGGGACTAAAAGTTTCGAGGAAATCATTCAACGTATCAGCGATTTTCAAAATGAGAAAAATCTTGATTTTATAATAGGTCGTGGTTGGGATCAAAATGATTGGGAAACAAAGGAATTTCCAAATAAAGCCTTATTAGACGAATTATATCCTAATACACCAATTGCGCTAACGCGTATCGACGGGCACGCTATTTTAGCCAATCAAGCGGCTTTAGATTTAGGTAAGGTTACCGTTAATAGTAAAGTTGAAGGTGGCGAAGTAGTGGTAGAAAACGGGCAACTTACAGGTATTTTGGTTGATAACGCTGAAAACTTGGTGATGGATTATTGGCCACAGTCCTCCAAGCAGGAACTGGTCAATGCACTTTTAGACGCACAAAAAATATGTTTTGATTATGGATTGACTACTGTGGATGATGCCGGTTTGTCGCGACAAGCTATTGAGCTTATTGACAGTTTGCAACAGACAGGAGATTTGAACATTCGCGTGTATGCCATGGTCTCAGGATCAAAAGAAAACGTGGATTATTACTTAAAAAAAGGAACGCGTAAAACAGATAAGCTTAATGTTAGTAGTTTTAAATTCTATGCTGATGGGGCTTTAGGATCGCGAGGAGCCATGTTAAGAAAGCCTTATACTGACAAGCCTAACCATTATGGATTGATGGTGACTGATTTGGAAACGTTTAATAAGGCAGCACAACGCATTGCCAATTCTGATTTCCAAATGAACACACATGCCATTGGAGATTCTGCCAATCATGCCGTATTAAATACCTATACCAAAGTTTTGAAAGACAAAGCAGATAGACGCTGGCGTGTGGAACACGCACAAATAATCTCTCCTAAAGATTTTGATTTGTATAAAAACATTATGCCATCAGTACAGCCCACCCACGCTACATCTGATATGTATTGGGCAGAAGACAGATTAGGGGCAGAACGTGTAAAAGGTGCCTATGCCTTTAAACAATTGTTGGATGCTTATGGTAAAGTGGCGTTAGGAACTGATTTCCCTGTGGAGCAAGTGAGTCCGTTTTTAACCTTTTATGCCGCCGTTGCGCGTCAGGATTTGGACAAGTATCCAAAGGATGGCTATCAAATGGAGAACGCGTTAACAAGAGAAGAAACGTTAAGAGGGATGACCATTTGGGCGGCTTACTCTAATTTCGAAGAAAAAGAAAAAGGCAGTATCGAAAAAGGAAAATTTGCAGATTTTATCATTTTAGATAAAGATATCATGACGGTTGAAGTACACGATATTCCAAATATTAAAGTGCAGAAGACTTTTGTAGGCGGAGTGAAGCAATAAATTATTAAAGTACAACGCGTTTGATACCATTTGGTAACGTCGTCACGTGAAAATATAGAAATAGCCCTAACTTGTAATTTCCATGTTTTAAGTAAGTTATAACTTGAGCGAGATGGACATCTGTAAAACCTTCAACGGTTTTAATTTCTATGACGACTTTATTCTCAACTAATAAATCAACCCTATAGCCGTGGTCTAGTTTTACATCCTTGTAAATAATTGGCATCGGTTTTTCTTTTTGAATGTTAAGCCCGTGTAGTAAAAGCTCGTGCAGTAAACATTCTTTATAGGCTGATTCTAATAAACCTGGGCCAAGTTGTTTATGAACTTCAATTGCACAACCGATTATTTTATTAGACAGTTCATTTTCTATAATCACGATTTTTAGTATTGACCATTTGTAACACTAAGTTACTCAAAGAAGTCACAAAATTTCACAAAGATTACATATAAAGAATTTTTTGTGGTTGTTGTGACTACTTAGTGTTTTTTGTGGTACAGCAATCTCACCAAAGTATTCATTAAAATATTCGAGCTAAATAATCATAATAGTCACCCTCCATCACCAACTCACAGGTTAGCCCTACAGATTCACAGGCTGTTGCTAGAGTTTCAAAATCTAAATACAACCAAGTGATTAAGGGTTCAGATTCACCTTTATAGCTCAACAAATAATCAAGTTCACCATAATAGTTGGCATGTAGGTCTTGCCAATAGCCGCCATCGTCATCTTCATACATATATTTAATATCTGTAGAATCAATTAAAATTTGCCCTCCTGGGTTTAAAAGCGTTTTAAGATGCGTCAAATAAATTGAAACCTTAGCGACTTCCTGAAAAATACCGGTGCCATTCATCATCAATAAAATAGTGTCAAACTTTTCGGTTTCGTCTAAAATGGAGATTAGTTCCGCATTTTTCACACCGCGCTTTTGTGTCACTTCAATAGCGCCTTTAGAAACATCAATCGCTTTTATTTCAAGACCTTTGTTCTGAAGATATAAACTATGGCTTCCTGCACCACAGCCAACATCCAGTACTCGTCCTTTGGCAAGTTGCAACGCTTGTTGTTCCAATTTGGACATGTCTTGATAATCCCTAAACAAGTAGGAAAGCGGCAACTCATCGTCTTCAGAGATATTTGTAGAAGTAACAATGTCCTCTGAAAAATTTCCATTGAAATAATCTAATAATGCGGTTCCGAAAAGGTCTTTCATCGATAAAGTGGTTACATTTCCGCACTCACGGAAATCTTAAGATTTAAAAGTATTATTTTTACACCATGCAAGACCTTATTAATAATCTTCCAAAGCTCGCCAAAGATAAGCATAAGGAAAATAAAACCTTCTTTACCAAGCTTAAAAAGAAACCACCTAAGCAGCTCGATTATATTATGCAAGACCTGCATGAGGAAGAATTTAAACGCACTGATTGTCTAACTTGCGCCAACTGTTGTAAAACCACAGGACCATTATTTACAGATAAAGATGTGGATAGAATTGCCAAGCACTTTAGGTTAAAACCTTCTCAGTTTATTGAGCAGTATCTCAGAGTTGACGAGGAGAATGATTATGTATTACAAAGTGTCCCTTGTACATTTCTCGGTGCTGATAATTATTGTTCAATCTACGATGTGAGACCAAAAGCATGCCGTGAGTTTCCACATACGGATCGAAAAAAGTTTCAGCAAATTTCATATCTTACCCTTAAAAATGTCGCTATTTGTCCCGCCGCATTTAATATTGTGGAGGATATGAAACGCCGTATCAAACTTTAAAATTAGTCCATGAAAAAGTACATACTGTTTTTTGTTTTAAGTATAGTGCCGTTAAGTTTTTGCGTTGCCCAAGAGTGGTTGACATCGTTGGATGCGGCTAAGCGTATTGCTCTAGTTCAGGATAAGATGTTGTTTATGGTTTGGGAAGATGCTGCAGAAATTCCATATCCGGTTATTATTCTTGATGACAAAGGACGTGAAGTTGTATTTGATAACTTATTTGAACATCCCGAAATCAACAGGGTGATTTGGGAATATTTTGTGCCCGTTAAAGTAAGTGAAGATCTTTATCCAAAGTTGTATGATGACATTAAAGACATTAGAAGCGCAAGTTATATAAAGCAATTTGAGGATGACAATATAAAGGTAATAGATAGTAATGGTATGATTGTGAATACGTCCCATTCTCCAGAAGCTTATTTTAATTTAACAGAATTTATTACCCACTATGCCATAAACACAGCCTATTTAAAAGCCGAATTAGACAACTATTCCCAGCATCAAGATTTTAATACGGCCTTTAGATTAGCTTCAAAATATTTGGATTACGCTATTTTGGTCAATAAGCACGCTAGGGCAGACATTATTCAGGTGGCTACATTGTACTTGGATGATGCTGATAGGTACTTGTCAGAACATAGTCAAGAAGATAAAGACCATTTAGCCCGGAAAATAGAATTGTTGCGATTGTCAGAACATCTCATTGAAGATCGGCCGAGAAAGGTGCTTCGTGCCTTAAAAAAAATGGGTCTCTCTGATGTTGATACATCGAACAAGGATTTACTGGCGTTTCTATATTACACAGCTTATGTATTGAATAACGACAAAAAAGATGCTGAAGAGTGGGAAAGCCAAGTTTCTTCAGTAAATTTGAAAAGAGCGCAATTAATCATCAATAGCCACCTATAAGATTATGGAAAGTATCATCAATTATTTCGAAACCATTCCAACGCTCCACAGAAGTCTGATTCTTGTTGGGGGCATTACCTTGTTTTGGCTTTTGGAAGGTGTTTTGCCACTATTCAAGTTTACCTATAAGAAATGGAACCATGCAGTGCCAAATATATTTTTCACCTTGACCACGGTGGCGGTCAATTTCGGATTGGCGTTTTTATTGTTGCAAACCTCCGATTGGGTCAAAGTGAATGATTTTGGAATTATCAATTGGTTGCCTGACATGCCCTTATGGTTATATGCTTTGTTGGGTGTTTTGCTACTCGATTTTGTAGGCGCGTATTTGCCGCATTATGTAGAGCATAGAGTTAAGGTCTTATGGATGGTGCATTTGGTGCATCATACAGATCATAATGTGGATACCACAACTGCTAATAGACATCATCCGTTAGAGAGTGTGATCCGTTTTGCGTTTACACTTTTTGGCGTATTTATCATTGGTACCCCAATCGCTTTGGTTTTTTTATACCAATCCATGTCTTTAATCGCCACACAATTCACCCATGCCAATATTAAATTGCCACGAACACTAGATAAGCTGATAAGCTATGTGTTAGTGTCGCCAGACATGCATAAGGTGCACCATCACTATGTTCTACCGTACACTGATAGCAACTACGGAAATATCTTTTCAATATGGGACCGTATGTTTGGTACATTCATGGTGCTAGACAGAGAAAAAATTGTCTACGGGGTAGACACCTTTCCTGATGAAGTTGCCAATGGAAACATCGGCGAACTCTTAAAACAGCCGTTCCATAAGTATAGAAAGCCTACCACTAGTAATATGTAAACGGTGGAATAACTCTTCCTTCTACCTCTTACGGGTATAATGTATAACGTTTTCTAATTTCCTTAAACTTTTCAAGCCCGTTGGCCCAAGTCGCTTTTATTTCCTTTTCAGAAAGTCCCTGTTCAATTTGTTTTTGAAGTTGTGATGTGCCCGCTAATTTCACAAAAAACGAATTGAAAAACGTCTTCTTGTTTGAAGTATGTCTATAAGTTTCAATTACATATTCTAAATTAATTCCTGGCGCGACTTCAGATTGGGCCAAATTTCTCCCATAACACAATTTTCCTAACTGTGGCGGTGCTGTTGCCCCAGGTTTAGACTGTGGTGTGAAGCGATAATCAAAATGATTTTTATCCAATTCTGGACTTCCAAATACTTGAAATTGGGTATCGGTGCCACGACCAACGCTCACATTGGTGCCTTCAAAAAAACACAAGCTTGGGTACAAAGCAATGGACTGGTCATTTGGTAAGTTTGGCGAAGGTTTTATAGGTAAACTATAAGGCAGGTCATACGTGTAGTTTTCCATTGAGATAATTGTCAAGTCACACTGAATGCCGTTTTTCAACCATTTTTCGCCGTTGATCATTTGAGCGTATTCCGCAATAGTCATTCCGTGCGCAATCGGGATAGGATGCATGCCCACAAAACTGGTATGTGCTTTTTCTAAAATTGGGCCGTCAATATAATGGCCGTTGGGGTTTGGTCTGTCTAAAATTAGTAATGGAATGTTGGCTTCGGCACAGGCTTCCATCACATAATGCAGGGTGGAAATATACGTGTAGAAGCGCACGCCGACATCTTGAATATCAAAAACCATAATATCTAAACCTTCAAGTTGTGCTGGCTTCGGTTTTTTATTATCGCCATATAAAGAGATGATTGGCAACCTCGTTTTTGGATCTAAGCCGTCCTTGATTTCTTCGCCTGCATCTGCCGTGCCTCTAAACCCATGCTCTGGAGAAAAAACTTTTTTCACATTGATTTTTAAGCTTAACAATGAATCTACAAGGTGCGTATAAGCAGCGCCTTTATCGTTCTTACGCTTGCCATCTTTAAAAATAACGCTCGATTGATTGCCCACAAAGCCCACACGTTTGCCTTTTAACACTTTCAAATAATTCTCTGTTCGGTTGGCGCCAACTTTTATGGGCTGCTGGCTCAAGTCTGCGGTTGGCGATTCGTTTTTTGCAATCCTCGCTCCGTGGTCAGCAGTCTTAATACTTCGTTCTTGAGACTTAGTACCACGCACCCCATTCCCACAGGAAATCAATATCAAAACAAGTCCCATTATTATCGGGAAAAACGTATTTTTGAACATCTTTAATCGCATTTTAAATTTTGAATTACGAGTTTTTTATAGCTAAACGTATTATAGGCAGTAAAGCGTATAAAAGTAGTGTATCAGCCCCGATAATAAAAATTGGTATTACTGCCATTGCTATCGGTATTGTGGTGATGTTGATTGCGATTGCAACAGGTATCGGACTTCAGCAAAAGATACGGGATAAGGTGGTGGCTTTTAATGGCCATGTAACCATTACAAATTTTGATAGTAACGCATCAGACGAATCTGAAATTCCAATCAGTAAAAATCAAGAATTCTATCCGGAGTTTAAAGATGTTAAAGGCATCAGCCATGTGCAAGCTACAGCAACAAAATTTGGGGTGGTTCGTACAGAAACGGATTTTGAAGGCGTCGTGCTTAAAGGTGTAGGTTCTGATTATGATTGGCGCTATTTTCAAGAGTTTTTGACCGAAGGCCGATTGCCGGATTATTCAGGTGAAATGAGCAATGAGGTGCTTATTTCGCAATACTTGGCCAACCGTTTGCAATTCAAGTTGGGCGATAGTTTTCAGACGGTATTTAAAAAAGAGCGCATTGATCAGATGCCGTTTTTAAGAGCTTTTGAAATTGTAGGGATTTACAATTCGGGTTTTAAAGAATTGGACGAAAAATTTGTGATGGGCGATATTCGTCACGTACAGCGACTCAATAAATGGGATGAAAACCTAGTAGGGAATTTTGAAGTGTTTATTGACGATTTCAATCAAATCGAATTAAAAGGCATGGAAATCTACGATACGATTCCCTCAGATCTTGATGCCGTTACCGTACAACAAAAATATGTGTCTATTTTTGAATGGATCAGCATTTTTGATAACAATACTTATGGAATTATTGGGATTATGATTCTGGTAGCGGGAATTAATATGATTACGGCCTTATTGGTATTAATTTTGGAGCGTACCCAAATGATTGGGATTCTCAAAGCCTTAGGAAGTAATAATTGGAGCATCAGAAAAGTATTCCTCTACAACGCCACCTATTTAATTGGATTGGGATTGTTTTGGGGGAATTTAATCGGGTTAGGACTGTTGTTCGCTCAAAAATATTTTGGATTGGTTCCGCTAAATCCTGAAGTGTATTATGTATCAGAAGCTCCGGTGTATCTTAGCCTTGATTACATACTATTGCTCAATTTAGGAACTTTTATCGTGTGTTTGTTGATGCTCTTAATTCCTTCAGTGATTATTACCAAAATATCTCCGGTTAAGGCGATGCGGTTTGATTAGTCTTCAGTAGGCAGTTTTCAGTAATCAGTCTTCAGTTGGCAGTAGCTTATTAAGTGGATAATTATTTCTCCCGCTGTCAGAACAACTTTGTGAAACTTTGTGCGCCTTCGTGAAACTTTGTGCAATAGGTTTTTAGATCTGATTATAATCATACGGCATGTTTCAAAATTCAAATTTTTTCCGTGTAACTCTGTGACTTCTCTGTGGATCTCTGTGCAATTCCCAATTCAATAAATCAAAAAATCCCCTTACCTTTGCAGTCTTAAATTGAAACAGATGCAATACGCAGAAAATATACTTGAAACCATTGGGAACACCCCACTGGTAAAACTGAATAAATTGACCAAGGACTTACCGTGTTTGGTGTTGGCTAAATACGAAACCTTCAATCCGGGGAATTCTGTAAAAGACAGAATGGCCGTAAAAATGATTGAAGATGCCGAAGCACAAGGTCTCTTAAAACCAGGAGGAACCATCATTGAAGGGACTTCAGGAAACACGGGAATGGGCTTGGCTTTAGCCGCCATCGTAAAAGGCTACAAATGTATTTTTGTGCTTTCTGACAAACAATCTAAAGAAAAAATGGATATCCTTCGTGCTGTCGGTGCTGAGGTTATCGTTTGTCCGACAGATGTAGAGCCAACAGATCCGAGAAGTTATTATTCGGTTTCTAAGCGTTTGGGAGAGGAAACTCCAAATTCATGGTACGTTAATCAGTACGATAATTTAAGCAATACCAAGGCACATTACGAAAGTACAGGTCCTGAAATCTGGAAACAAACTGGTGGAAAGATTACGAATTTTGTGGTTGGTGTTGGAACTGGAGGCACCATTTCTGGTGTTGGAAAATATTTGAAGGAACAAAATCCCGACATTAAGATATGGGGAATTGACACGTATGGTAGCGTGTTCAAAAAATACCACGAAACGGGAATTTTTGACGAGAATGAAATCTATCCTTATGTAACCGAAGGTATTGGCGAGGATATTCTTCCTAAAAATGTCAATTTTGATATTATCGACGGATTTGAGAAAGTAACGGATAAAGATGCCGCCGTTTACACGCAATTATTGGCAAAGGAGGAAGGCATGTTTTTAGGGAATTCTGCTGGAGCTGCAATTAAAGGGTTGTTGCAATTGAAAGATCATTTCACAAAAGACGATGTTGTGGTGGTGTTATTCCATGATCACGGCAGTCGGTATGTAGGAAAGATGTTCAACAATGAGTGGATGAAGAAGATGGGGTATATCGATTAGGTGTAATTAGTTTTACACTATAATTGGGAAATAATAATAGACCGCTTCGCTGTTAGAATCGAGAATAGAGACATTGTTTTCGATGTTTAGAGCAAGTAGAAATATTTAATAAATTTAAAAAGCGTCATGAAAATTAATTTCATGACGCTTTTTTTATAAAGTTTAATGTGTGATTATTTCACATGTACTCGAACACCTTCGCTATGACTGGTGAATTCAGGAGCATACATACTTTGGATGGTGGTAATCCCATTGCTCATATTTCCTTTGTTATTCACACGTAAGTCATATTCAAAAACATAGATGCCTTTTGGTAAATAATCGAAGAAGAAATTTGTTGCGGCGTCTTTAGTGCTTTCATAATAACCTAATCCGTCTTGATATTTATAAGTTGACATCACATTGATTGGTTCAAATCCTGCTGCTCGCATATCTTTCATATGAATAAATTCCATATCTCTATCGCTTCTTAATTCGATGCGTACGCACACCAAATCGCCAACTTTTAATACTGTTTCAGAGGTGATTTCAGAAATCTGTTCGCCTGTATCGGTGTTGGTTTTTAAGAATAATTTCTTTTGTAATTGCAAAGGCGTTTCAGCAAAGGTAATCTTGTCCAAATTCTCAAAATACTGCCAGTACAATCCGCCCCAAGCAATGCCGTCACCTTTTTTGGTCAGCGTAACGTCTGCCATTTCTGGTTGAATTTCAGATCCGCTCCAAAAAGTTTTGTAATATCCCGTTCCAGCTTCAACTTTTACATTCTCCAATTTTGATGGCGCAATCGTTTTACCACCTAATGTCACATCTACTTGTTCTGTGACGCTTAACCAATCGCTACCTTGTAATAGTAAAGCATACACGGCTTCATTAGTTGCTTTGGTGGTGTTCCAACTATTGGTCTGTTTGTTTTTAAGTAACCAAATTTTTAAATTATCGACTGTTTTAATGTCCTTTCGAATCTCTGAAAACGCTTCAATCATAAGCGCTTGGGTCTCCACGGGCGCTTGGTACCAGAACCAAGACGGTTGATTTTCTTTCCAATACATTCCTAATTCGTCCGAAGTAATACTGTTTTCTCTTAACGACTTTAAAATGCTTTCAGCAGTTTTAGAATCTTTGGAGCGGTGCGACACCAACGCCATCAACCCTTTGGCGTATAAGGATTGTTTCAACCAATACTTCTGAATTTGAGTCTGGTAATATTTTGTAATGGTTTCTACTTCTTTAGATTTTGGAATGTCCGTAAAAAAGCTGCGCATATATAAATAATGCAATTGGGTGTAGCTCAAATGATCTTTCGTTAAGTCAACCTTTTTATCGTATTTACGAAGGTCTTTATATTCCTGAACAAATTCAGCATCTAAATAGGCGATTGCTTTTTTAATCATGGCATCATTAGACCCTTCGGCTGCGCTCAGGGAAACATCCAACTGTTTTAAATGTCCAAATCCAGTAATAATCTGCTGGGTAATAAATCGATTCGGGCGTCCGCCTTCAAACCAAGCCCAAGCCCCATTATTCATTTGACTGTTTTGAAGTTTGCGTTGCGCAGCTTGCAATTCATTACTCATTTTATTCATATCGAACAATAGCGCAATACGCTTTTTTTGTTCGGTTTCCGATTGTGCATCTCGAAGCCAAGGTGTTTCCGAAATCAAGATACTTTTCAGATCGGCATTCTTTTCCAAATTGCTTAGCAAGGCATCCGTTGAAGCCCACTGATCAAACACTTCCTTGATTCTCGGATTGCTGTTGGCAATATGGCTCGCTAAGGCATTGGCGTAATATCTGCTGAACGTTTGCTCATTATTATCATATGGATATTCCATCAAATAAGGTAATGCCTGAACGGCATACCACGCCGGATTGGAAGTCATCTCCAAAGTCAGTTTATGGTTTTTAAGTGTAGAAGAGGTGTTGGACTTTAACTTATCTAAAGTGAAGGTTCGCGTTTCATTGGAGCGAATCCACATTGGTAAAGTTTCAGTCACTAACATTCTGTTCGATAGGACAGGAAGTACATTTTGCTCGCCATCATTAAAATTACCAGACTTAGCAATGATTTTATATTGCACCGCATCTACATCGTCAGGAATGGTCAAACTCCAAGTTAAATCGGTATTGCCTTTTGCATCCACAGAAAAGGATTTGCGATTATCGGCATTATTGAGTTTTGCATCAATTGCTTGTCCAGTAATGGCATCAAATAGCTGTAAAACCGCTTCGCCAGATAACTGTTGTTCCGTCAGATTCGCAATTTTAGTGCTGATTGAAATGTCGTCCCCATGACGTAAAAAACGCGGGGCATTAGGAATGACCATCAATTCTTTTTGGGTAACTGTTTCTAAAGTGGTGGTTGCACTCTCTAAACCTTTGGTATGCGCCAACAACTGCAATTTCCATTTGGTCAATGCCTCAGGAGTTGTAAAGCTAAACGTCACATGGCCTTCAGCATCCGTTTGTAATTGTGGATAGAAAAACACGGTTTCTTGCAGATTTCTACGGATGGCAACGGTTTCTAGATTCTCTTTATGTGGTGAGGCTGATTCCTCATTTTTAGAGGTTGCAGAACCAACGGTATTGCTTTTAGGTTGCTTGCCAAATCCAACAACCACTTCTTCTAATTCTGCATCGGCTTGTTCATTGACTATATTAGATTCAAGCATTTGAACACCACTAACTTTTCCTCTTATCATTATTGACATATTCCTGTCATTCCCAAAATTGAATCCAAACCAATTCCATTGGTCATAATTTTGATGAGGGAAATTGAAATTGCTGTTTGGTAGATACACGTAAAAATTAGTGTTCCCAAAACTTTTCAGGGCTTGTCTTTTAGAGTTGCTATAATAAATAGGTTGGTGCAGCGGACTAAATTGCCATTGGTGCGGCGTAAATTGGTCTAAAGACATGTCATACATGCTCGCCAACAATTCAGCACTTACTTTATCACCTTGAGGACCTTTGATGTTAAAACTCCACGTTTCATCAGTTCCTGGTTTCAATTTGTCTCTAAAGGTCTTGGTTTCAATGGTCAATTCTGATTTTGGATACGGCACAGTAATGGTTTTTGTGCCCGATTCAAAACTATTAAAAGCAGCAAAACTGTAATGAATCGCGAATCCGCCCAAATCTGCTTCAGTTACCGGAATAGCAATCGTTTTTTTGTTATTGCTTAACGGAATCAAATAGGTTTTGATGATGTTCTGATTTTTTTCAACATCAACCGTAACCATCACGTCGTCAGCCGCGCTACCAAACGTCATAATCACATTTTGACCTTTTTTGTAGGATGATTGGTCAGTGGATACACTAAATAATTGATGATCAGGCAGTGTTTTGTCATTTGGACTGAATACAAACGTCTGCGCTTCATCTTTAACCAACTGGCCAAATCTATCTTTGCTTTCTAAAACAACCACATAATTTCCAGAATCCCATTTTTTTATAGTGCCTAAGTCGATGATTTTCGACTTGGACGTATCAAAATGAGCTTCAAAAACAAGGGCGCCTTTCTCCCAAGTATTCGGGTTATGTTCGTCTTGATACGCTTCATGCGGAAATAGTTTTTTAAATTCTTCACGAGTTAATGCTGGATAATCTGGTGCTGCCCATGGACGAGGTCTTAAAACTTCATTTGGGGCCTTGAGTTTGTAAATTTTGACAGTCCCTGTAGCGGGCACAAATTCACCATTTAAATTTTTTGAGGTTAAGGTCAATTGATGATTTTTTTTGGTTTTATCCAATTGATCATCAATGGTGACAGTAGCCAAAAGCGAATGATAACCGACGTTTACGATGGTGGTAGCGCTTCGTGTTTCGCCATTGAGATCTGTAACGTCAGCGGTGATTTCATAATTGAAGACCGGCAGATTGGCTTTATCTACGCTTTCATCAGGAATGGCTTTAAAGTTGATCTTAAAATTCCCATCTTTATCAGTGCTGGCTTCACCGTGGGCAACTTCTTGTGGTTGACTGTTAAAATAAGGTCTGGACCAATAATACCAACGCGGATATTGCACTTTTCTATGCACGCGATACACCACTTTAGCATCTGTGATGGAGCTTCCGGCATAAGCCAACGCTTTGCCCTTTATTGAAATAGAATCATTGACTTTAAAGGTTTCTGTGATTGGATTAAACGTCGTTTCAAATTTTGGACGCTTGTACTCTTCAACCAAAAAATTGGTAGCGCTCGTACTGCCAGCCAACATAATTATTGAATAATTACCGTTTAGGCCGTCGTTTGGCAAGATAAATTCGCCAGAAACAGATCCAAAATCATTGGTTTTGAGGTTCATTTCCTTCACCAATTCGCCATTTACATTCTTTAAACTAAGTTTCCCCTCTTGATTGGCATAAACCACCGTTTTTCCATTTTCACTTTTCGTTGCAATCCCTTTAAAATAGACGGTTTGCCCTGGTCTATAAATGCTCCTATCTGTGAATACAAAAGGCTTGAATGTTATCTTTGCCTCGTCGTCATTTTCGTTATAATACCCGTTAGTGTAATGATCCTTAAAATATGCAACGTCTCCATTATAATTGACGGTGATATCCATATTATAATAACGATTATTGGCAGTCTTCAAGGTGAATTCACCATTTGAATTCGTTACAAAGTCCGCCGTTTTAAAGCTGTTATTATAATTTTCCTGATACTTAATTGATACTTTTGCGCCAACCAAAGGGCTGCCGTTGGTTCTATTTATGATTTGAAATAATTCTTTCTCCGCATCCGATCTGGTTACAAAGGCACTATTGGTGACTTGTATGACGTCAAACCCGTAAAATGACTCATCAGATTTTTCAGGGGATGCTACAATTAAATAGTGGCCATTTGGTAATTTTGGAATGACGACTTCTGTGCTGTGCTGTTGATAATCCTGCTCGTTTTTTAGTTGACTTTGCCATTCTTCCGTGCTTTTTAGCGAATTAATAAAGGCAAGACGCTCTTCTTTTCTGTAGGTTTTGTTAAAGCGCTCTAATTCAGTTTTTGTGAGTTTAATGGCTTTGAATGCTAATCTTTTCAAATTAGAATAACGCACCAACATCAAACTGTGGGTTTGGACAGGAATATTCTTTTCAACGGTTAGTTGGAGTGTAGGCTTAAGAATGCGTTGTTTTAAAACTTCACATTTTTCAGCCCCTTTACTTTTAGGGAATTGTTTCAGTACCGCATCACATAAAGCCAATGCTTCCTTAAGTTTCCATCGATTTTTATCTATTTCGGTTTGAGAACGATCGTCCTGATGTGATGCAATTGTATTGTTATAATACCCCAGTGATGCAATTTCAAAATTATAAAGTGCTGACACCTCATGGGTTTTATAGGTTTCAGCAGCTTTTTTGAGTGTGTTTAAGTAAATAGCATCCTTATCAGTTAAAGTACTGTTGGTTTTCACGAACTGCAGACGCTTGATGTCTACATCAGCTAAGGCTTGTGGATCTTTATCTTTCAGATGGAAACTAATCAAATCTTGATAGATGTGGAGCGCTTTTAATTGTAAAGAAGTAGAATCTTGATGTGTGATTTTTAATTCAGAAAAGGTTTTGGCATCCGCTAAAAATTCAGGGGCATCAATGGTGAATTTATAGGCGGGTTGGGTGATGCTATTTTCATCGGTTTGGTAAAATTCCAAAGCATTATGACTTAAAAAATCAAAAAGTGTAGGTCGGAAAACTTTTGATTCGTTCTCTAATTGTAACAAGTCGTCAAAATTTGATAACGGAGTTTTTTGAAGCTGTGGCTCATTTTGAAGTGAATTTCCATAATGACAATCAATTTCTTCAAAAAGGGTTTTTAAATCCCAAGTTCTGAAATCGTCTGCATTGACCTTCTCTTCTGTTTGGGTCCGATTATAGAATCGGTAGCGATTATTTTGAAAATACTGCCAGTAAAGATTGGCGAGCATATTTTCTAAAATATTCTTAGTTGGGGCTTCACTTTTTGCAATTTGTGATTTAAAATCGTTAACCACTTTAAGTTGTGCGTCTTCTTCTAAAACAAGCGCATACTTACTTTTATAAAGCAAACTCTTGATGTTTTGTGTTGGGTTTTTCTCCGCTAACGCTAATTTGGAAATTTGATCCACAACTTCCAAGGCTGATTTTGGCAATCCGTCGTTCTCAAATTTCTCAACTTTTTTCCATAAGTTTTCGTAAGAATTGGATTGCGCTTGCGTAGCATTAGAAAAAACAAGGATTATGAAGATTGTTATAAGATGTTTCATCATAGTATTAAAATTAATTCTTGTAATGAGGATTAGCTTTTCACTTAATCACAGTTAAAAACTGATAAATGAGCTTAATTTGAGTGAAGTTAACATATTTTGAAGTTAACTTTTCTTACTTTTTTATAATTTGCAAAAACAATACCACAAGTATGCGTATTTTTGAATTCATCTACTTCCCTATGAAAATAACGTTCTATATCTTCTTTTTATCTTTCGCGGTTGTTGGGCAAAACGACTTTAAAAAAGCGGATCAATTTTTCGCATCTAAACAATTTAGTCAGGCCGAAACTTTGATGGTTTCTTATGTGAAAGCGCATCCAAAGGATGAAAAAGGCATTGAATTATTAGGTGATGCATACGGGCATCAAAAGAAGTGGGATCAAGCCATTGATTGTTATAAAAAATTGGTACAGTTGCGTCCAACAGCCGCTAATTATCATTACAAGTATGGAGGAGCTCTGGGTATGAAAGCCTTGTCTGTAAGTAAATTACAAGCTCTAGGAATTATTGGTGATGTTAAGAAGGCTTTTACCACGGCTGCTAATTTAGATCCAAAACATATTGAAACACGATGGGCATTGGTGGAATTATATATGCAACTACCCACAATTATCGGAGGAAGCAAAAGCAAATCGATGAAATATGCAGAGGAGCTACATAAAATTTCTAAAGTAGATGGGTTTTTAGCAAAAGGCTATATTTATGAATACGATAAGGACTATGACGCTGCTGAAAAGTATTATAAACTTGCGGTTACAGAAGGCGGCTCGTTGCATTGTTATGATAAATTGACCAGTATATATAAGGCTAAAAATCAACCGGAAAACATGATAGCCACTATGGAAGCGGCTTACGACAAACACAAATCGAATGTGCTCAATTATGACATAGGGAAAGTTTCAGCAGATTATCAAGTTGATTTTGACAAAGGTGAGAAACATCTTCAATTGTATATCAAAAACTATCAATCGGTTGATAGTGTTTCAAAAGCTTGGGCACATTACCGTTTAGCACAAATTTACAAACATCAAAACCATATAACCGAAGCCTTAACATCTATTGAATTATCTCTATCGGAATCGCCAACTATTGAGGCGTTTAAGAAGGAAAAGGCCGCGATTTTAAAATTATAAATCGGTTTATGTGCGGAGGGCTCCGCTGTAAATTTCTAGCCGATAATGCTGCATATCCCCTACAAAATCATGCGGCTTTTCGTCTCAAAAAAACTATCTTTGAACCTTTCAAAATTAAACTATGAACGTACATTTTATAGCTATTGGTGGCAGTGCCATGCACAACCTTGCCATTGCATTACACAATAAAGGGGAGCAGGTTACTGGAAGTGATGATGAGATTTATGAACCTTCAAAATCGAGATTAAAAGCCAAGGGTTTATTGCCAGAGTATTTTGGTTGGTTTCCAGAAAAAATCACTACATCTTTGGATGCTATAGTTTTAGGGATGCATGCAAAAGCAGACAATCCAGAACTTTTGAAAGCGCAGGAATTAGGTTTGAAAATCTACAGTTATCCTGAGTTTTTATACGAGCAATCAAAACATAAAACTCGAGTGGTCATTGGTGGAAGCCATGGAAAAACCACTATTACATCCATGATTTTGCATGTGATGCATTACCATGACAGAGATGTGGATTATATGGTGGGAGCGCAGTTGGAAGGATTTGATGTGATGGTAAAATTGACAAATGATAATGATTTTATCGTATTAGAAGGCGATGAATATTTAAGTTCCCCAATCGATAGACGACCTAAATTTCATTTGTATCAGCCAAATATTGCCTTATTGAGCGGCATTGCTTGGGATCATATTAACGTGTTTCCAACGTATGAAAATTATGTGGAGCAATTTAAAATATTTGTAGACAGCATTGTCAATGGTGGCAGTATCACTTACAATGAAGAGGATGCAGAGGTGAAACGCGTGGTGGAGGCCTCAGAAAACACTATTAGAAAACTGCCATATCACACTCCGGAATATACAGTTGGAAACGGCGAAACGCTTTTGGAAACCCCTGAAGGACCATTGCCAATAGAGGTTTTTGGAAAGCATAATTTAAATAATCTTGCTGGCGCCAAATGGATTTGTCAGCATATGGGCGTAGATGAGGATGATTTCTATGAAGCTATTGCCAGTTTTAAAGGGGCGAGCAAACGTTTGGAAAAAATAGGAGAGGGCGGTAATAGTATCGCCTTTAAAGATTTCGCACATTCGCCCAGTAAAGTACAGGCGACCACAAATGCAGTAAAGGAGCAATTTCCTGACCGAACAGTGGTGGCGTGTTTGGAATTGCACACCTATAGCAGTTTGAATGCGGAATTTTTGAAGGAATATAAAGGCACGCTAGATGCTGCCGATGTTGCCGTCGTGTTCTATTCGCCGCACGCAGTAGAAATTAAAAAGCTGAAAGCGGTCACACATGAGCAAATTGCTACAGCTTTTGAACGTGATGATTTAATAATTTATACCAATCCGGACGATTTTAAAAACTTCTTGTTTTCGCAGAATTTTGATAACAAAGTGTTGTTGTTGATGAGTTCAGGGACGTATGGTGGATTAAATTTTGATGACGTTAAAAAGATGATGGTTTAAGTCCATTTCAATTGCGTACCTATAAATTTTAAACATAAAAAAAGCCATTTACAAGTGTAAATGGCTTTTTAATTAAATATCGTTTAATCTTATTTAATCTCAACTATCTTATTTAATCTCAACTAATTCTAGTTCGAAAACTAAATCTTGACCAGCTAATGGATGATTTCCATCAACCACAATATGATCATCTTTTACATCTACTACTCTAAATTGGTGCTCTGTTCCGTCAGGGCCTTTAGATGCTAATCCCATTCCAACTTCTGGTTGAATATCTTGAGGTAATTGTTCCTTTTGTACTTGATGAAATAATTCTTGTTGAACATCGCCGTAAGCTTCTTCTTTAGCAATTTCCACAGTTTTCTTTTCGTTTACCTTCATATCAAGAATGGCATTTTCAAAACCAGGAATCAATTTGCCTTCACCAATAGTAACTTCCAATGGCTCACGCTCCAAAGACGTGTCAAAAACTTGTCCGTTGGTTAATTTTCCTGTGTAATGTACTTTTACCGTATCATTCTTCTTTACTTGACTCATAAATCCTTTTTAATATTAATATGTTCTGCAAAATTATGATTTATAAGCCGATAGCCAAGATAATATCGTCTTAATCCGATTTAATTAAGAAAAGCTTAACGTAGTGGACTCTAATACTGGACTATACGAACCAAAATGGGAGAGGGTGCGCTTTAGCACACCCTCTATGGTTTAATTTCTCTTAATCAATTAAATCGATTGATTTAAATAGATGGATCTGCAGGAGTATTAGGATTATTTTCCCTTTCGATCGATGGGTATGGATAATAATTTCTATTTCTTTCATTGGTGGTGTTAGATTCCCTAGGTACTATAAAATCAGGATGAAATCGTTTACTGTCTTCAAATCTTAATCCTGTCAGAAACAATTCAATACTTCTGTTTTTATATATTTCTTCTAAAATTGCATTTTGGTTGGATGCATCTCCTGACCAAGCAGGTAAGTTCGCATTAACACCTAATGGATCATTATCTTTTTGTCTAACCAAATTTAATTGGATAACCGCTTTATCCAATTCATTTTTTCGAGCATACGCTTCTGCTTTTATCAGTAGCATTTCACCTGGGAGATATATAGGGATGGATGAAGTATTGGTTGCGAAAAACCCAAGCATTTCACTTATTGCCTGACCACCAGCATCAGCATTGGCAAAACCAAGATCAGCTCCTAAATAAAAGTCCACACGACCGTCTCCTGCTTCCGGTTGATAACTTCCGAGCAATCCAAAATTTGTTTGTGGTTTTAAATCGGTTGAGTTTACGGTTCTATTCCATATAGGATTTTGGTTGTTGGCATCATAAATCCACATTGAATTGGTAGCATCAGTATGGTTTATCACTGCATTAGCCGCTGTGATGGCGCCATCATAATTTCCTGCCATCAATTCATATCTTGCAAGATAGGCATTAATCGTTTTTTCCATGTTAAATTCTGACCAAAGCACTCTCGATTTAAATTCGTCAGACATTGGCGTTGTAGCCAACATATCCCTTGCTTCCTTTAATAAGGAAATAGATGTGGCCAAGACAGTTGACCTGTCACTAAATGGAGCTGCACCGTCAGGAGAGTTGTTGATTGGCACTTGTTCAAACATTTCAATTAAAGAACCAAGAGTCATTGCCTTAAATAAATTGCCATATGCTAAAAGTCCGCTTTTGGTTCCAGCTGAAAGTTCTACAGTATTTGCACCTTCAATCAGAGATTCAGCCATTCCTTTGGCACGTAACAATACTATCCACGGATTTGTGATTCCGCCACTTTCACTTGGTAGTTCAGCGCCGCCTCTTGCCAATTCATTAATATTTAAAAAGGTATTGGTTACGCCCAACTCTCTAGTTGTAATGCCTGGGGCTTCAATAATCTGTCGCAATGCGAAAACTGAATAGTATTGTCTAACGCCAGTGGCAAGGGCAAAAAGACCTCCCTTAGTACCTAGAACAACATCCTCAGTTGGATTATTTGGGTTCTCAAACTCGGTGTCGCAAGCAGTAAATAAACTACTACCAATAAGCAAAGCACCTATAATTGTATAAAATTTTATATGTTTCATTTTTATAATATTTTTTTATGATAGTTAAAACGTAGCTACAACGCCAAGCTTAATTACTCTAGGTATAGGTACTAATCCCATTACACCTCCTCTAGAACCATTGCTTTGACCATCCATATTAACTTCTGGATCATATCCTGAAAAATCGTCAATGGAGAATAAGTTACGCCCTGATAAGGTAAACTTAATACTGCTTACACCTTTTAAAGGTTTCTTTAAGAGATAGGATGTAGATAATTCTCTGAGTTTAATATGTGATCCATCTTCAATGTAGGACTCTGCAATTCCAAATTTGGCAGCGCCTGTTCCTCTTACGCTCTCACCTCTTAATTCCTTTGCTGTTTCAGGACCTCCTCCAAAGCGATAGAACATACGTGTATCCCAACTTAAAACGTCTCCACCCTGCACTGCATCAAACTGCATTCTAAAAGAAAAGTTTTTGTATTTCAATTCATTTGTCAAGGTTGCAGTATAATCAGGGTTTGGATCTCCAATTACCTTGCTTAAATTAGCGCCAGTTGGCTGACCTGCTGCATTTCGTTCTGGCACAGGGTTGCCATTTGCATCCACTGATCCTTTTTCTCTTTGAGGTAAGCCTCCTGGAGTTAAAAGTAGGGAACCATCAGGGTTTCTAGCATAAAACCCTTGATAAAAGACCCCAAGGGGCTGTCCGTTTTTAGCTACTGAAAAACCGAAATTGCCTATACCAAATTGTTCACCCTCAATATTATTGACAACATTCTTATTGGTAGAGTATGTACCAGTAACTGTCCAACTGAAGTCAGTGGTCTGAACTGGTGTAGCAGTAATTAAGGCTTCAAAACCTCTATTTGTCATAATCCCAATATTTTCTACTCGTGATCCAAAACCTGTAGATGGAGACAAGGTTCTGGCCAACAATAGATCTTCAATATCTTGTTTGTAGTAAGTCAATTCCAACCCAACTCTATTGTCAAACAATCCCATGTCTATCCCAAATTCCAACTCAGTTTGTCGTTCCGGTTTAAGATTGGCATTCCCCAATTGTGTAGGCGCAATTAACCCAGAGTTACCATCAATACTAATGGCGGCATAATTGGATAGCCTATCAAATGGACCAATGGCTGTAAGGTTTCCTGCTTGACCCCACGCAGCCCTGATTTTAAAACTATTAATGGAAGGCCCTAAATTGTCCTTCCAAAAATTCTCTTCAGAAACTAAGTAAGACATACTTGCTTTTGGATAAAATTGATTTCTTTCATCTTTACCAAATACAGAAGAACCATCTAATCTAATGGCGCCCGTAAGAAACAGTTTGTCGCTTATTCCGAAAGTTTGCTGTAAAAAACCTCCCCAAAAAGAGCGCTCGCTTCTACTTTCATTAGTGGAAATTGATGCCGCACCATTAGTGGTTTTAACTCCTAATGCCAAGCCGCTTCCTGAAATAGAGCGATAAATAGATTGATCAGATTGCCATGAAAATCCTGCGGTAGTGGTAGAATTAATGACATCACTAATATCCTTGTCAAATGATCCATTTAAATCACTGTTAAATTGTTTGGTACTCACGGTTGTGGTTCTTGCATTTCCAATAGTCATTGTAGTAGTGCCAATTGGAACATAAGAATTACCTATGGATTCTGAATTGTCATAACCTAAAATATAAGTTAGTTTTAGCCCGTCTACAGGTTTTAAGTTAAGCTGTAAATCACTAATAGTTCTATTATTTTTCTGATTGAAATCGAAAGTGTTGATGTATTCGAGAATATTTGGATAGAACGTCATCGTTGGATAATTCCCGTCTGCATCAGGCTGAGGATCTATAGTGTTATTTGTAAACAAAATTGTTGGTAATATCCCAGCAACATACCCGCCATTAGGTTGGTCTTGGCTATTGCTTGTAGAGAAATACGTTCCAAATGAGGCCGATATCCAATCATTAAGTACCTGATTTACCCGAATACGCCCTCCTTGTCTTTCGTAATTGGTGCTTTTAAGAATACCATCGTTGTTTAAATATGAAAATGAGGCGAAATAATTCGTATTATCACCTCCTCCTGATAAAGAAACATAGTTATCAGTACCAATTGAACTTTGAAATACCATGTCTTGATAGTCATATCTGGTTGCAGGAACTGTAGATAGGTTGGTAATGTCACTAGACGCCCAATCCAGCGGTACCTCATTAAAATCGCGTTTCTTTCTGAGCGAGTTGAAATTCATACTTGTAGAAAAAGTAATCACCGGTTTTCCAGATTTCCCTTTTTTGGTAAAAATTTGTACTACCCCATTACTAGCTCGTGAACCATAAATTGCGGCTGCTGCTGCTCCTTTTATAACCTCAATCCTGTCAATATCCTGTGGACTAATATCAGAAAGCCTATTTTGAACCACACTTGTTGTGCCCAAAACATCTGTGGAATTGTTATTGACAATAACTCCATCAATAATATATAAAGGATCTGAACTACCATTAACAGTACTGGCACTTCTTAATCGAACACTGATGCCGGCAGCAGGATCACCTGAATTTTGGGTTACCTGAATTCCAGCAAGCTTTCCTGAAAGTCCACCTGTAATATCTGTAGCGCCAGATTCTGATATTTCTGAACCTTTAATGCTTGAAATGGTATTACCAAGTTGTTTTTTTGCCGTTAACGCTCCTGCACCCGTGATGACCACTTGATCTAGGCCCAAAATGTCATCAGCCATAACAACATCATTAACTATTTCTTGTTGTTGTCCTAAAGTAATTTTAACTTCTTTAGTGGCTAGTCCTAAAGATCTGAAAACTAGGGTGTAGTTTCCTGCGTCTACTGTTGCTTTTAGTTCATAATTCCCAGAAAAGTCTGTAATGGCGCCAAAGTTTGTGCCCTTAACTTGCACCGTTACACCCATTGCCGGACCCCCTAAATTATCTTGTACATTACCTCGTAAGGTGTACGTTGTTTGGCTTATTGATGTAAAGCCGAACATGAACAACATCAAAAAGCTGCTCAAAAATCGAAATCTCTTAACTTGTAAGAGTGTTTCATTAGTTATTTTCATTGGAATAGAGTATTTGTTAGTTAGCATAAAAATATAAAAACTATACAAGTATTTATGCTTTTTTAATGCGTTATTATGTTAATTTATTTTGATTTGCGGAATGAAATGTGCAACAAAATGCATATTTTAAGAAGTATACAGGTATGAATGTGATAATGTATTATTTTTGATAAGTGCAATTGAATGTTTAATACTTGCTTATTTAAGTACATGTAATATGGCTAAACAATTTTTTATATATCTGATATCTGTTGTCTTAAGTTCTCAAATGTCGCTTGGGCAAAATAGAGGCAAGCAAGACTTACTTTCTGCAAAAATCGATAGCATTTTGCAGGCTTCTGTTGATGTTTCCGAAATTCCGGGTGCAGTAGTCTTAATAAAGCAGGGCGATCAGGAAATACATAAAGCAGCCTATGGTTACGCCTCCCTAAAAAATTATAACCACCATGTTCTCGCTCATCCTGAAAGAACAAGCATTGATCATCTTTATGACATTGCGTCTCTTACAAAGGTAGTTGGTACCACTACGGCCATTATGTTGTTGATTGATGATGGCCTTATAAAAATTGACGATCCAGTATCATTATATATAAAAGCATTTGACACTCCTGAAAAGAGTAAAATAACAATTAGGCACTTGTTAACGCATACCGCTGGACTCTATGAGTGGTATCCCTTATACTATTTTGCCAATACTAAGAAAGAGGTTTACAATCTCATAGACAATTTACCCTTAAAGTATCCTGTAGGTTCTGATAGACATTATAGTGATTTAGGATTTATATTGTTAGGTGAAATTATAGAAAGAGTTTCCAAACTCCCCTTAGATCAATTTATGAAACAACGTATTTTTAAACCACTCGGCATGAACCATACAATGTTTAATCCACTACATCATGACACTGAGCTAAAAATGGCTGCAACTTCCCACGGGAACCCTTATGAAAGAAGAATGATTTCTGATGCTGTTCTAGGGTTCAGCATTGACAGTATCAATCCTAACCAGTGGGATGGATGGCGTAAATATACTTTAAAGGGTGAGGTTAATGATGGTAATGCTTGGTATGCCAATAATGGTTTTTCAGGACACGCTGGTCTTTTTTCTACAGTTTCTGACTTACAGAAAGTAGTTGACATGTTAAGGTATGATGGTAAGGTAGGAAATCAGCAATTTGTTTCTAAACAAACCGTTCGTTTATTTCTAACTCAAGATAAATTTATGAATGGATTAGGATGGGTGATGGACACTTCCAATGCGTTCATGAAGAACGCCCCAAACGGTAGTTTTGGACATACCGGTTTTACAGGAACAAGCATTGCTGTAGTTCCACAATGTGATATCTCAATTGTATTATTGATAAACCGTCAGAATATGGGATTATTACCAAGCCAAAAGTATATAAACCTCAATAAGATTAGAGCGCAGGTGTTTAGAGCAGTGATGGATTATTGTACTCCTTTAAAGAATTAATAAAGTTTTTAATTGAACTCTAATGGTAACACATAGATACTATACAGTGCATAGCTTGTGAGAAATAAGAGAAATAGAAAAGCTTAACGTCAACCTCTAAGTGGAGAGTAGCGTTAAGCTTTTTGTTATAATTTAGCAAATTCTATTTCAAAATTAAATGTTGAATAAAAAACTCCATCATTCTGTGGAAATTTACGGCAGTATGCCCCTTGTCAGGACCTACTTGCACTTCAAAACTCTTTTCAGCCTTTTGTAACGCTTGTATCAGTTGCAAAGAATTTGACGGATGCACGTTATTATCGTTAGTACCGTAAAAAATCATTAATTCTCCTTTAAGATTGTTTGCGTAATTCATCAAATTAGAAGCTTCGTAGCCTTTTGGATTATTCTCAATAAGGTTCATGTAGCGCTCTGTATAGATGTTGTCGTAGTTTCTCCAGTCGGTTACTGCGGAATTTGCAACCGCTGCATGATAGACATCAGGGAATCTTAACAAACTCATCGCTGCAACAGTGCCACCGTAAGACGTGCCGTATACGCCAACTCTAGTGGTGTCAAAATACGGGCGATTGTATAAAGATTTGACGCCAGCTGCAAAATCGTCCATTTCAACAATGCCCAAATTGCCGTATAATTTGTCGAGCATTTTTTTGCCTCGTCCTCCAACATTTCTACCATCAATATTCACTACTAAGAAGCCAAATTCGGTGATAGCGTTTGGAAACTGAAAGGTTTCTCTAAAAGCGTTTACTCCAGGTCCTCCATAGTTGCTTAATATTAGCGGATATTTTTTTGAAGGGTCAAAGTTTGATGGAAAATGGATCATTCCATGCAATTGAGTTTCGCCATCTGCAGATGTGAATTCGAACACTTCAACCGTTTTGAACCCTAATTCCTTAAATTTGGTCAAGTCGGTTTTTAAGAGTTCTTTCTTAATAGTTCCCTTGTCGTCCACAAGACGCATCACCGGAGGGATGTTATGGGTTTGGGCAATATCAATAAAATGTTTCCCGGTTGGAGATAGTATAACGTTATGATTGTAAGCCGGATCTGTTAAGCGCACATCGTTTGTCCCGTCAAAATTAACACGGTGCAACTGTGATTTCATGTGATTATCGCCACTTGCAGCCATGTAGTACACTAGCTTTTTAGCTTCGTCAACCTCAACAATACGCTGAACTTCATAATTGTGATTGGTCAGTTGGTTGACCAAAGTGCCATCGAAATTATAGAGATAATAGTTTTTAAATCCGCTTCTTTCCGATGCCCAAATAAATTGTTTCTTGTCTTTTAGCTCATAAATTTCAGGCGAATTTTCTGTAAAACTTGGAAGCCATTCTTCTCTAACAATCACTCGAGTTTTGCCAGTTTCAGGGTTGGCGGCTTTAAACTCCATGATGTCTTGCTTTCTATTGGTACTGTGAAAAAGCAGTTCCTTCCCATCTGGAGACCATCCGATGTCATATAAATAAGTACCAAGTTCGCCATCGTTAAACGGCTTGCCGTTACGCGTATCGAGCGTGATGGTTTTTTTGGTTTCTAAATCATACACCATTAAGTCGACCGGGAGGTTTTTAGCGCCTACTTTTGGATAGGCTTCCACTTCCAATGAATCTTGGATTTTAGTTTGATGGTACAGCACATAATACATCTGCGCATCCTTTTCATCAAATTTGTAAAAGGCCACTTTTTTACTGTCTGGAGACCACCACATGGCTGTGTTTTGACCAAGCTCTTCACCATACACCCATGTCGCTATTCCGTATTTTATCAGGTTTTCAGGAGTACCATCTTCGGTAATGGCGATAACATTGGAACCATCAGGATTGCTGAGGTACATGTTTCTATCCTTTGTAAACGCTTTTAAGGTAGAATCTGGCGAGATTGCTGACGCATATTGCCTTCCTCTATCTGGTCGTTGTTGTCTTCTATTTGATGTTCTTGGTGAAGGTTTATACGCTTCTGATTTGATGACTTTATTTTTTTTGACATCAAAAGTATGAACGATATCGCCCTCCTGATATGAGAAACGTTTTCCATCGTCACTCCACACCACATTCGACGAGATTCTTGGAACTGAACTGTATAATTGTGGCGCCATTTTTTGATACTGATCGTATCCTGGCATGTTCTTTATTTTCCCTTGGGCGTAACCTGTATTGACCGACACCATTGCTGATAATGTCAGTATGCACAAAGGAATGCATGTTTTAAATAGATTAAATTTCATGTATTTTATTTTAAAAGTTTAAATGAATTAAGACCCTAGCGCATTTGGAATGAACAAAGAGCCAAGAGTCAAAATGTGTTGTTTGTCTCTTATAATGTTTCCTTCAACCATTTGAAGAATTCATTTTGCCATACCAACGCATTTTGTGGTTTTAGCACCCAATGGTTTTCCTCAGGGAAATACAACAGTTTGCTCTTGATGCCTAATAATTGTGCGGCTTGGTAAGCGCTTAAACTTTGCTCAATAGGCACGCGGTAATCTTTTCCACCTTGAATAATCAACATAGGCGTGTCCCATTTAGAAACATTAGTAATCGGATTAAATTCGTTGTACACCTTTTGTGCGGTCATATTATCTTTATCCCAATACGGGCCACCAAAATCGTGGTTCACAAAAAACAGCTCTTCTGTGGTGCCATACATGGTTCTGGTATCAAAAACACCATCATGTGAAATGAACGTTTTAAAACGTTTGTTGTGAATACCCGCTAAATAAAATACAGAGTAACCGCCATAGCTTGCACCAACAGCACCCAGTCGATCTTTATCCACATACGGCTCTTTGGCAACATCATCAAT
The DNA here is from genome assembly GCF_004364975.1 of Gelidibacter sediminis. GTDB lineage: Bacteria > Bacteroidota > Bacteroidia > Flavobacteriales > Flavobacteriaceae > Gelidibacter > Gelidibacter sediminis. Next base: position 229,623 of record NZ_SOBW01000008.1, read on the forward strand.
TGCGGAAAGGTAATCGTCCATCACTTGGCCGCCCCAATCTTTACTAATCGCCTCATTCCATTCCACACCATGACCAGGCATCCCGCGACGGTTAGGCGCCACGATGATATAGCCTTGAGAAGCCATCAATTGGAAATTCCAACGGTAAGAATAAAACTGTGACAGGGCTGATTGCGGTCCGCCTTGCGCATATAACAAGGTTGGATATTTCTTGGAAGCATCAAAGTTTGGAGGTAAAATCACCCAAACTAACATTTGCTTTCCATCGGTAGTCGTTACATAGCGCTTTTCAACTTTAGGCAAATCAATACCGTTGTATAAATCTTGATTAATGTTGGTTAAGGCTTTAAAGTTTTTGCTCTTTAAGTTAAAGCTGAAAATTTCAGCGGCATGATTCATATCGGTTCGTGTCACTAGCAACATATCATCTTTTTGGGCAATAATACTCGTCACATCAAATTGACCTTCTGAAAGTTGTTCTACCACAGGAGCGATACGTTTTTTGCCCGGATAATTCACTTTAAAAAGTTGAACAGTGCCGTCAACCGGCGCCGTGAAATAGATGTCGTTTCCATCCTTACTCCATAAAAAACTGTTCACGGTACCATCCCATCGTTCGGTTAAATTTTGTTTAACGCCATTATGCAGTACTACAATATCGTTTTTGTCTGCTTCGTAACCATCAGTTTTCATTTGTAACCAAGCCAATGCGCCATTCCCAGAAAATGTAGGATGGGTATCATAGCCTTTGTTGTCTTTAGTAATATTTGTAGTCGACTTAGACTCAAGATTGTATTTGTAGATATCCGTATTGGTACTGGTAGCGTAGGCTTTGCCTTTTAATTTCTTACTGACATAATAGATGTCCTTGCTATCTGGAGACCAAATATAGTCTTCATCGCCACCAAATGGACGCTGTGGCGTGTGGTGTGGTTCATTTGGCATAAGATCAGTACCCTCCAAATTTTCTGCGCCTACTTTTTTGTAGAACACGTGGTTATACTTGCCATCTTGCCAAGTGTCCCAATGACGAATATCGAGATCTGAATAAATATAAACATCAGATTTTTCTAATTCCTTATAAACGTCGCTGCCTTTAATGTTCTCAATGGCCACCTCTTCATGGAATAAAACGTAGTTGCCATCAGGAGATACGTTTTTATCCTTTGCTTTAAGTTCATCTTTATGTATTTCCACTAAGTCGCCGCCAAGGACGGGTAGTTTATAAAATTTAGAATCGAAGTTGTTTTCCTGAATGTTTGGCGTTTTTACCTCTAGATAGATGGTCGAACCTGCTTTGTCGAGGCCCTTAACGCTGAGACGTTCTACCTTCCACAATAATTCAGGGGTCATTGTTTGTTGCGCATGCACTGCGCTACCACTTACTATTAAGCTCATAATTAGGAGTACCTTTTTCATAATTGATTTGTTTATAATTGGAATGTATGTCTGAATAAATTCATTATTTTCTGTTTGAAATAATGAGCGTATCATAAAGATGCTAAATTTATAAAATTCCTTTGAGATGGGGGAGTGAACCGATGTTTATTACTCTGACAAATGCCTTTTGAGAGCATAACAGTGTGCAATTGGGAGATTCACAACATTATGATCGTAAATTATCTTGAATAAGAGTGTTGAAGGCGTTATTCAATTTCAACACCATCAGTTGTAAATGAAAAGGATTTATTTCCTAATCCACCAACCATGACGGCCTGAAATATTGGATTAAGTTTTTCGCTGCCATACCATTCAATAATAAAATTGGCTCCAGAACCACCAGTTTCGTCATCTTGATCAACTACATATTCTATGGTTTCAAAGGTGTTTAAAAAAATAGGCGAATCGATATAGCCCCTCACCAACTTTCCTTCAGTGTTGTAATAATCCAGCCGACTGATATATAGGGTGTCCGTTTCACTGGTATTGTGAATGCTCAAAGTGGAGGTCAGTAAAGTTCTTTCATTGCGGGTGCGTTGGTAAATGTCAGAATAGACAGGCACATAGACCTTTTTGGTTTTGGTGCCAATGTCGTGAACCTGTGTGCTGTTGAGATGATGTTCTGTAGAAATGGATTCGCTTTTTTCGTAAGGTTTCTTGGTGTCACAACTCGCTATGACGCTTAATAAGAGTGTCATAAAAATTAGAGTGTATTTCATGGAATAGAGGTTTCTTGGCAGTAGCATACCGTTCTCTAACAAATATAAAAAGATTTATGCAGTGTTAACAAAAAGATATTTGATATATTATTGTCGGACTTTAAAATTTGATGAATGCGTGGAACATAAAAAAAAGCCTAACATATCAAATGATTTATTAGGCTTTTAGTGGTCGGGGTGGCAGGATTCGAACCTGCGACCTCCGCGTCCCAAACGCGGCGCGATAACCGGGCTACGCTACACCCCGAGTGGTTATCTTTGTCTCGACTCCTGGAAATCGAGGTGCAAATATATGGCTTTTCTTTAAATTGTAACAAATTTTATTTCTAAATTTATAGATTAATCTCTAACAGTATGAAAATCAAAAATTACGTTCTAGTATTAATGGCATTTGTGGGCATCAGTTCATGTGCTCAAGATAAAAACCCTGTCAATACCAATCACGACTTTGAAATGGTGGTGCCCGAGTTAACCAATCCTTGGGGGTTTGTATTTTTACCTGATAATTCAATGTTGATTAATGAAAAAGAAGGTAAAATCATTCATTTTAAAGAGGGTAAAAAAACAGGTGTTGAAGGTGTCCCTGAAGTTTACAATAGAGGGCAAGGCGGTTTACTTGATATAGTCCTTCACCCCAATTACAAAGAGAACGGATGGATATATCTAACCTACGCCTCATCAGATGGTGAGGATGAAGGTGGAAATACGGCCTTGATGCGGGCTAAATTAGAAAATAATGTACTCGTAAATAAGGAAGTCCTTTATAAAGCCACTCCTAATACGACTAAAGGGCAGCACTTTGGTTCTCGAATTGTTTTTGACAACAATGGGTATCTTTATTTTACAATTGGAGATAGGGGTGATCGTGATATCAATCCGCAAGACATTACCCGAGACGGCGGTAAGGTATATCGATTACATGATGATGGCTCCATTCCTGAGGACAACCCTTTTATAAATGATCCCAAAGCGAAAAAGGCAATCTATTCTTATGGACATCGGAATCCACAAGGCATGGTACTGCATCCAATTACTGGAGAAGTGTGGACGCATGAGCATGGGCCAAGAGGGGGTGATGAAATCAATATCATTAAAAAAGCAGCCAATTATGGGTGGCCAGTAATTAGTTATGGCATCAATTATGTGGGTACCAAATTCACTGATATTACTGAAAAGGAAGGAATGGAACAGCCTCTTCATTATTGGGACCCATCCATAGCGCCTAGTGGTATGGCTTTTATCACCAGCGATAATTATCCGGGGTGGAAAGGCGATTTATTGGTAGGTTCGTTAAAATTTCTATATGTAGATAAGGTGGTGTTAAAAGAGGGTAAAGTGGTTAAAGAAGAACGTCTTTTAGATGGCTTGGGTCGTGTCAGATCTATAAACCAAGGGCCTGATGGCTTCATCTACGTTGGTATTGAAAACAAAGGCATTGTTAAAATACTTCCTAAAAACAAAGGAAAAAAATGATTGCAGTAGTTGCGTTTTTAAGTCTGTTGTTGTCCTGTAAGACGACACCACAACAAACACTCGAATTAAAAGAAAGCATCGCTAGAGGTGCCGGAGTTTATGAAAATTTTTGCATGAATTGCCATATGCCAAATGGTGAGGGCATCACCAATGCCTTTCCGCCCTTAGCAAAAGCTGATTATTTAATGAACAAGCGTCGTGAAAGTATTAAAGCAGTAAAATATGGATTGTCTGGAGAAATCACCGTTAATGGGGTTACTTATAACAGCAGTATGGCGGCTTTAGGGCTTTCTGATCATGAAGTTGCTGACGTTATGAATTATGTATTAAATTCGTGGGGAAATGACGATGGGAAAATTGTAACACCTGCCGAAGTTTCTAAAATTGAGCCCTAGTAGTTCTCAATAAATGGTTAAATTTGCCCGGAAATCTAAAAAATAAAGGATGCTGATTATAGGAATAGCTGGGGGAACAGGATGTGGAAAAACGACCGTTGTTAATCAAATTTTAAAAGAATTGCCAGAAGGTGAAGTGGGGGTGATTTCTCAAGATTCTTATTATAAAGACACGACGCATTTAAGTTTTGATGAGCGTGTAAAGATCAATTTTGACCATCCACGTTCTATCGATTTTGAATTGTTGGAACGTCATCTGAAAGATTTGAAAGAAGGCAAGGATATTCACCAACCCGTATACTCCTTTATCAAACATAATAGAACAGGAGATACCATCCTGACGCATCCAAGAAAAGTGATGATTGTTGAAGGTATTTTGATATTGACCAATCCTGAATTACGCGATATGATGGACATTAAAATCTTTGTTCATGCTGATAGTGATGAGCGCTTAATCAGACGCCTAAAACGTGATATTTCTGAGCGTGGACGCGACTTAGATGAAGTGTTGGCACGTTATCAAAACACGCTCAAACCAATGCATCAACAGTTTATTGAGCCGATGAAAGAGTATGCAGACATTATCATCCCCAACAATAAGTACAACACCGTAGCAGTTGATATTGTAAAGACCATCATTAACCAACGCTTAATATAAGTTGAAAACTAAAAACAAATATCTAAAGTTCTTTAAGAACATGTACGTGCTCATATTTATCGTGTTCGGTGTGTGGATGCTGTTTTTTGATGCCAACTCGTATCTGATTCATCATGAGTTGAATTCAGAAATGAACGATTTGGAAGATGAGCGTGATTATTATAAAAAAGAGATTTTAAAAGATAAAAAAGCCATCAAAGCCTTAAGTACAGAGGAGGGGCTGGAACGTTTAGCGCGCGAAAAATACTACATGAAAAGAGAGAATGAAGAAATTTATATTATTGAATATGAAGATAGTATAAAAAGCCAAGAAGACTATGAGTAAGACGCTATTTGATGAATTTTCTGAGGCTACTTCCAAGCAGTGGAAACAGCTAATTCAATATGACTTAAAAGGGGCTGATTATAATGAAACCTTAATCTGGAAAACGGATGAAGGGATTCATGTGAAACCTTTTTACCACGCCGATGAGTTTGAAAAGCGTCCAGAAGTATCTAATACCAAGGCCACGGAATGGCAGATATGTCAAGCCATCTATGTGGCTAATGTTGAAAAATCCAATTTTAAGGCTGTCAATGCCATTGCGCGAGGGGCGGAAAGTATTACATTTATTTTACCATCAGAAGCGATTGTCATTAAAGATCTTTTAGTTAACATCAATCTGACAAAAGTCACCGTATTTTTTGAGTGTCAGTTCTTGTCTGAAGATTTTGTTAAGCAGTTCGATTATATTCCAAGTAAGGAAAATATCCATATCCACACTGATATTATTGGCAATCTGGCCAAAACTGGAAATTGGTTTAATAATCTAAGTTCAGACCAATCTCAGTTTATAGATATCGTAAAATATACAAACTCGTTTTCAATCAACCTCAATTTATATCAAAATGCTGGTGCTAATATGGTGCAGCAGTTGGCTTATGCCTTAGCCCATGCTAACGAGTATTTGAATCATTTGGATGCCGTTCTCACTCCTGAGGCAAAAGAATCTTTTAAAGTGATTTTTAATGTGTCCGTAGGCACGAATTATTTCTTTGAGATTGCAAAACTCCGTGCCCTAAGGAAACTCTGGAGTTTTTTAGCTGAGACTTACGGATGGAATACTGAATGTCTGATTTTTGTTAAGCCTACAAGGCGCAATAAAACTTTGTACGATTATAACACCAATATGTTGCGTACCACTACGGAATGTATGAGCGCCATCTTTGGTGGTGCAAATACCATATGTAATGCCCCTTACGATGCTATTTATCATAAGGATAACGAATTCTCTGAGCGCATCGCAAGAAACCAATTGTTAGTGCTAAAGCACGAAAGCTACCTTGATAAAGTTAATAATCCTGCAGATGGGGCTTATTATATAGAAAGTCTGACCGATCAATTGGCAGAGAAATCTTTAGCCTTGTTTAAAGATATTGAAGCTAATGGTGGATTTCTTCATCAGTTAAAGGAAGGCATTATTCAAAATAAAATTAAGGAAAGTGCCGTAAAAGAACAGGAACAATTTGATAAAGGTGAATTGATTTTATTGGGTACCAACAAGCATCCTAATGTCAGTGATAAAATGGCGCATGAATTGGAACTGTATCCTTTTGTAAAGAAAAATCCTGTAAAAACCTTAATAGAGCCTATTATTGAAAAACGTTTGGCAGAAGCTGTTGAACAAAAACGATTGGATGATGAGTAGAAAGAATGTGCAACATATCGTTTTAAAGCATAAAGATCAAATCGTTAAACATCAAGATGCAGAACCTTTTAGAACGGCCGAAGATATTGATATTCAGTCTACCTATTCGAAAGCGGATTTAGACCAATTAGAACATCTTAATTTTATTGCCGGTTTGGCACCAAACCTTCGCGGGCCTTATTCTACCATGTATGTGCGTAGACCATGGACGATCAGGCAATATGCTGGATTTTCTACAGCTGAAGAAAGTAACGCCTTTTACAGGCGAAATTTGGCGGCAGGCCAAAAAGGACTGTCTGTAGCTTTTGATTTGGCAACCCATCGCGGTTATGATTCTGATCACCCGCGTGTGGTGGGCGATGTTGGTAAGGCAGGAGTAGCCATCGATTCTGTAGAGGATATGAAGTTGCTTTTTGATCAAATTCCACTAGATAAAATGTCCGTTTCCATGACCATGAATGGTGCGGTATTGCCCATTATGGCATTTTATATTGTAGCCGCTGAAGAACAAGGCGTGCAGCCTGAGCAATTGGCAGGTACCATTCAGAATGATATTTTAAAGGAGTTTATGGTGCGGAATACCTATATCTATCCGCCAACACCGTCCATGAAAATCATCTCAGATATTTTTGAATATTCGAGTAAAAACATGCCTAAATTCAACAGTATTAGCATTTCTGGGTATCATATGCAAGAAGCTGGTGCTACAGCTGATATTGAATTGGCATATACCCTTGCTGACGGTCTTGAATACATTAGAAAAGGACTCGATGCAGGGATGGATATTGACACATTTGCGCCGCGTTTATCTTTTTTCTGGGCGATAGGCATGAATCACTTTATGGAAATTGCTAAAATGCGTGCCGCTCGTATGTTATGGGCAAAATTAGTGAAGCAATTCAACCCGAAAAACGATAAATCACTGTCATTACGTACCCATTGTCAAACCTCCGGATGGAGTTTGACGGAACAAGATCCGTTTAATAACGTTGCCAGAACCACTATTGAAGCCGCTGCAGCAGCCTTTGGCGGGACTCAGAGTTTACACACCAATGCTTTGGATGAGGCGATTGCCTTACCAACCGATTTTTCAGCAAGAATAGCGAGAAATACACAACTGTTCCTACAACAGGAAACCCACATCACCAAAACCGTCGATCCGTGGGCAGGAAGTTATTATGTGGAAAAATTAACCCACGACATCGCCCAAAAAGCCTGGGAATTGATTGAAGAGGTTGAGGAGCTTGGAGGAATGACCAAAGCGATTGAAGCAGGGATTCCTAAATTGCGTATTGAGGAAGCGGCAGCGCGCAAACAAGCACGTATTGATTCCTCACAAGACATCATTGTTGGCGTGAACAAATACCGCTTGGATAAAGAAGATCCAATCTCAACCTTAGAAGTCGATAATCAAACCGTAAGACTTTCACAAATAGAACGTTTGAACCGTATTAAATCGGAACGCAACGCTGCCAAAGTGACCGCAGCATTGTCAAAATTAACTGTAAATGCACGCACGGGTAAGGGTAATTTATTAGCTTTAGCTGTAGAAGCTGCTCGAGAACGCGCTACTTTAGGTGAAATTAGCGATGCGTTAGAGGACGTTTTCGGGAGATATAAAGCTCAGATAAAATCATTTTCAGGCGTGTATAGCAAAGAAATAAAAGACGACAGCTCCTTTAAAAGAGCACGGGAACTGGCCGATAAATTTGCGGAACAAGACGGGCGTAGACCCCGAATTATGATCGCAAAAATGGGGCAGGATGGTCACGATAGAGGCGCTAAGGTTGTCGCTACAGGCTATGCTGATGTTGGATTTGATGTGGATATCGGTCCCTTATTCCAAACACCTAAAGAAGCCGCAAAACAGGCTGTAGAAAATGATGTGCATATTTTAGGCGTGTCATCTTTGGCAGCAGGTCATAAAACTCTGGTGCCGCGAGTTATTGAGGAACTCAAAAATTATGGTCGGGAGGATATTATGGTCATCGTTGGTGGCGTCATACCGAAACAAGATTATCAATATTTATTTGATGCAGGAGCGATAGCTGTTTTCGGTCCAGGAACACGCATTAGCGATGCCGCGATCCAGATCTTGGAAATTTTAATCGATTGATTATCCTAAGGGAATGCTAAACTCAGTACTATAAATAAGTATAACGTAATGAACTAAATGATGGCTTTATTTGTAGTTGTTTCTTTCAATTATGAAATCGATATTTTTGGAGTGTACCATCGAAGCAAAGACTTAAGAGGAAGTAATGCAAGTTTACACTCCACTAGTTTTTTCTGATGTGCTGCTAATTACAGCACTGAAACATAAAGCGATCAGTGTTACACATAATCCTCATTTTGCCGGTGTACTATTTTTTAAAATAAACTCATCAAAATCATGAAAAATCTATTCGCAATGTTACTGCTTAGCATTTTGTTCTCTTGTAAAACAGGGATGCAACAAAAAGAAACCAAGCCAAATATTTTATTGATTGTGATTGATGATTTGGGTTATGCTGACTTTTCGTCATTTAGGAATCATGATCAGCAAATTTCAACGCCAAATATTACCCGATTAGGAAAATCGGGAACCGTTTACACTCAGGCTTATGTAACCGCACCAGTTTGCAGTCCGTCTCGGGCGGGAATCCTTACCGGACAGAATCAATTTAGATGGGATAAACCCGCAAGTTGGGGCCCACGACTTCCGGACAATGTCAAAACCATTGCTGAATATCTGAAAGAAGCAGGTTATGCCACAGCCCGCATAGGCAAAAATGATTTAGGGAGAAATTTTCATAAAAATGATGTACGCGAATATCCTTTACAACATGGCTACGACGAATTTCTAGGGTTTAGCGCACATGCACATGATTATTGGCTAAATTCACAGGAAATAAAGGACAGAACACCAGATCCGTATGGAACGAGTGCGCTATTGGGGCCGTTGATGCATAATATGGGTGAAAAAAGTTATAAGGAGGGTTATTTAACCGATATTTTGACGGATGAATCTATTGACTATATCAAACAGAAAAGGGACCAGCCATTTTTTCTCACCTTATCCTATAGCGCCGTACACCATCTGATACATGAAGTGCCAAAGAAGTATTTAGACAAATATAATGTGAAGGAAATTCCTAATTATGATCCTGATGCTATGGAAGCTTTTGGAAAACACAAGCCAGGGTCCTACGCTGCGTATTACGACAAGTATTCTCGTGTTGGCGCCATTCAGCATAAGGACCTAAGAAATTATTACTTAGCGAATTTGAACTGTTTGGATGATAATATTGGTCGCGTCTTGGATGCTATAAAACAACAGGGATTAGAAAAAGAAACCTTAATTGTATTTGTTTCTGACAATGGAGGCTCACCACTTACAGGTGCCAATAATAGCCCATTAACGGGAGGTAAATATTCGTTATGGGAAGGTGGTATCCGTGTGCCTATGGCTATGAGTTGGCCGGGTAAAGTAGAAGCAGGAGCCATTCGAAATGAAAATGTGTCTGCACTTGATATTCTGCCAACATTGGTGGAAATTGCTGGCATAAAGATAACCGATTCTAAGGTGGATGGAATCAGTCTATTCAATCCAGACCCTAACCGTTTATTGGTATGGAAATGGCAAAAAACTTGGGCGGTAAGAAAAGGCGATTGGAAATTGACCAATACTAATGAAAATCACTGGAAAAGTGAACCTTCCGCACAATATATCAAGCCAATCCGGGATGATTTTACACTTAAATTATTCGATCTTTCTAATGACCCAGGAGAACGTAAAGATTTAGCAATCATGCATCCTGAGAAGGTAAAAGAATTAGAGGCTGCTTATAAGGCGTGGATGGAGGCAAATGTCATAAGTAACTGAATAGTAGTGTTGTTATTTAAGTGTTATGCAATGGTGACTTTAATGCCTTTTTCTTCAAATTTTCTTATTAACCCAGTTGAAATACCTTTATCGGTAATCAGTTCGTGAATCTGATCTATATCGCAAATTCTGGCAAAACTCTTTTTGCCAAATTTGGAAGAATCCGCTAAAACAATAATTTTTTGTGCAGCTGCTAACATTTGTCTATTGAGTTGTGCCTCTTCTAAATTAGTGGTGGAAAGTCCATAATCTAAATCAAGTCCGTCTACACCCAAAAAAAGCTTGCTACATGAAACATTGGCTAAAATGTGCTCTGCATAGGACCCAATAACGGAGCCTGATGAGTGGCGAATATAGCCTCCAAGTTGGAGAATTTCAATGCTTTTATCATGAATCAAATGCAGGACAACATGCAATGAGGAGGTGATTACCGTTAATTTGTTTTTGGGTTTGATAAATTTTGACAAGGCTTGTACCGTAGTACCTGAAGCAATAAGGATGGAATCATTTTCATCTATCAATCGGGCAGCGCACTCTGCAATCCCATTTTTTTCTTCTACAGAAATTTTTTCCTTTTCGCCAATTGCCTTTTCATTGATATAGGGATTGTCCAATGAGGCACCTCCATGGGTGCGATAAAGGAGCCCCTTTTCCTCCAGCAATCTTAAATCTTTTCGAATAGTAACTGCAGAAACATCTAGTAGTTCACATAAATCCGAAACTTCAAGATGTTCCTCCTTCGCTAGTTTTTCTAATATAATTTGATGTCTTCTCATAAGTGTGCTTCACAAATATAAGCAAATGAAAGCTATCGACCTATAAATTATGTTTTAAGGTTTCGTTTAACATAAAAAAGTTTCGTTTTGTTTCATTTAGAAAAAATAATATTTATATTTGAAACCATATAAAACAAATAGTACTAATATTTACAGACTTTGTTCGATAGAAAAACATTAATGAAACCCTTAGAAAACAATCCTGACTGGGATGTTATTATTGTTGGGGGAGGGGCTACCGGACTGGGCATGGCTTTAGATAGCGTTACAAGAGGTTATAAAACCTTGTTGTTAGAACAATCTGATTTTGCCAAAGGCACTTCTAGTAGGAGCACTAAACTGGTGCATGGTGGTGTACGCTATCTTGCTCAAGGGAATATTGATTTGGTTCAGGAAGCGCTTTATGAAAGAGGCTTGATGCTTAAAAATGCATCCCATTTGGTTAGAAATCAATCGTTCATCATTCCCAATTATAAATGGTGGGATTCGTTGGTATATACCGTAGGGTTAAAAGTCTACGATATTCTGGCTGGCAAATTAAGTTTTGGTAAATCGACCAGAATATCTAAAAAGAACACTTCTTTACGACTTTCAACCATTAAAACAGAACATCTTAAAGGTGGGGTGGTTTACCATGACGGGCAATTTGATGATGCGCGATTGGCGGTTAATATTGCACAAACTGCTATTGAACAGGGGGCAACGCTTTTAAATCATTTTAAAGTGAGCTGTTTACAAAAGGATGCGAACGGAAAAGTTAACGGTGTTACAGCCGTAGATAACGAGACTCATAAAACGCATACTTTTAATGCCAAAGTAGTCATTAATGCTACGGGCGTATTTACTGACGAAATTCTGCAGATGGACACTGCGGGAGCTAAAAATACGGTGAGGCCAAGTCAGGGCATTCATTTGGTGTTAGACCGTTCTTTTTTGCCCGGTGATGATGCTGTCATGATTCCTAAAACGGCTGATGGAAGAGTGCTTTTTTTGGTGCCATGGCATCACAGGGTGGTTGTTGGCACTACAGACACCTTATTGGATAGTCACAGTTTGGAGCCCAAACCACTTGATAAAGAAGTCGATTTTATTTTGGAAACTGCTAATGCCTATTTAAATAAGCAGGTAACCAGGGCTGATGTGTTGAGTATTTTTGCTGGCCTGCGTCCGCTGGCGGCCCCTAAGGATGCTTCAGAGAAAACGAAGGAAATTTCAAGAAGTCATAAAATTATCGTGTCGGCATCTGGTTTGATCACTATTACAGGCGGAAAATGGACCACTTATAGAAAGATGGCTCAAGACACCATAAACAAGATCATCTTTTTAGGCAAATTACCGCATCGGGAATGTCAAACAAAACATTTAGCCATTCATGGTGCTGATGGGTCGGCTGATGACACTGATCACCTGTATATTTATGGAACAGATCAAAAAGCTATTGAACAGTTAATCCAGGAGTCTCCAGAACTCGGAGCTAAATTGCATCCAAGATTGGAGTTTTTAAAAGCTGAGGTGTTTTGGGCTGTGAAGAATGAAATGGCACTTACAGTAGAAGACGTTTTGGCAAGGCGTGTCCGTATCTTGTTTTTGGATGCTAGGGCAGCAAAAGAATGTGCACCTATAGTTGCTGACATATTAGCAGCATATTTAGGCAAGAATGAGGATTGGAAACAATCACAAATCAAAGAATTTACGCACTTAGCAAATCAATATATCTTATAAATACTAGCGTGCTCAAGATTTTAAGAGCTGTTTTTGTTTTATTTTTAAATGTAAAAAATTATACTATGGCAAAATATATTCTCGCATTAGATCAGGGTACAACGAGTTCTAGAGCTATCGTTTTTGATAAGCAAGGCAATATTATTTCTATTGCTCAAAAGGAATTTGCCCAACATTTTCCAAAGCCAGGTTGGGTTGAGCACGATCCTTTAGAAATATGGTCCACCCAAACTGGTGTTGCCGCTGAAGCTATTGCTAAAAAAGGTTTGGATGTAGGGAATATTGCGGCTATAGGGATTACAAATCAGCGAGAAACCGTCGTAGTTTGGGATAAAAAAACAGGACAACCAGTGTATAATGCCATTGTTTGGCAGGACAAAAGAACATCTGACTTTTGCGATGCGTTGAAAAAGCAAGGAAAAAACGATGTTATTAAAAAGAAGACGGGGCTTGTTATCGATTCTTATTTTTCAGGAACCAAAGTGAAATGGATTCTTGATAATGTGGAAGGCGCCAGAGCAAGAGCTGAAGCTGGAGACCTTATTTTAGGGACCATCGACACCTGGTTGGTATGGAATTTTACCAAAGGCGAGCAGCACATTACCGATGTGACAAATGCCTCCAGAACGATGCTTTTTAACATTAACACCATGGATTGGGATGATGAATTATTGGATTTATTGACCATCCCTAAAAGTATGTTGCCGCAAGTGAAAGCCTCAAGTGAAATTTATGGGCATACCAAATCTACATTTTATGATTCTAAAATTCCAATTGCAGGAATAGCTGGAGATCAACAAGCTGCTCTATTTGGCCAAATGTGTACTAAGCCAGGAATGGTGAAGAATACCTATGGGACAGGGTGTTTTATGTTGATGAACATAGGGGACAAGCCCGTTGTGTCTAAGCATAATTTGTTAACTACCGTGGCTTGGAAGATCAATGGTAAAACGACCTATGCTTTTGAAGGTAGTGTGTTTATTGCAGGTGCAGTGGTACAGTGGTTAAGGGATAGTTTAAAAATTATTAGAACGTCCACACAGGTGGAGTCTTTAGCAGGTTCAGTAGAAAGTTCTGAAGGGGTTTATTTTGTGCCTGCTTTCGCAGGACTTGGTGCGCCTTATTGGAATCAGCATGCCCAAGGGGTTATTTTCGGACTCACTAGAGGGAGTACAGATGCTCATATTGCACGTGCCGCTGTGGAGTCGATTGCCTACCAAACTATGGATATTCTTAAAGCCATGGAAGCTGATGCTGGCATTTCAATTAAAGAACTGCGTGTAGATGGAGGTGCCACCATCAATAGTATGTTGATGCAGTTTCAGGCAGACGTATTAAATACCGAGACTGTACGACCTAAGATAGTAGAAACAACGGCAATGGGTGCCGCATTTTTAGCTGGTTTAGCTGTTGGATATTGGGAAAATCCGGAAGAAATTCAACAAATTTGGCAAACAGACAAACGTTTTTCCCCTAAACAGGATAGGACGGCCATAGAAGAGGATATCAAAGGTTGGTATAGAGCCATTGATGCTTTAGAATACTGGACTAAAGACGATTAATAAACATAATATAGGTAACAAGAGATGACACCATTTATTTCAGAAATTATAGGAACAGCATTGTTAATCCTGTTAGGGGGCGGTGTTGTGGCAAATGTTGTATTGAGCAAAACTATTGGTAATAACAGTGGTTGGATTGTCATAACTACTGGTTGGGCACTGGCTGTTTATGTGGCGGTGGTTGTGGCATCTCCTCATAGCGGTGCGCATTTAAATCCGGCCGTTAGTATTGGCTTGGCTGTTGCCGGTAAATTCCCATGGCAGGATGTTATGATCTATGTTTTGGCGCAAATGTTAGGTGCCATGATGGGCGCAGGAACCGTCTGGTTAGTATATAAAAATCACTTTAAAGCCACTGAAGATGCCAACGCAAAAAAAGCAGTATTCTGTACTGCTCCGGCTATTCGGAATTTTTTCAGCAATTTTATGAGTGAAGTTGTGGGCACCTTCGTGCTCATTTTTTCAGTGCTGTATTTTACGGATGCAACTCTAGCGGAACCTGAAACGGTCATAGGTTTGGGGTCTTTAGGTGCATTGCCAGTAGCGTTGGTGGTGTGGTCTATTGGATTGTCTTTAGGTGGAACTACCGGATATGCCATTAATCCTGCCCGTGACTTAGGGCCGAGAATTATGCATGCATTATTACCAATAAAAAATAAAGCCTCCAATGATTGGAGTTACGCTTGGATTCCCGTAATAGGACCTATTGTTGGGGCTTGTTTAGCCGCGGTTTTGATGTTGGCATTATCTTAGGATATAGAATGTAATGTCTTGTTTTATGACAACCTTCCATTTTGTATTATCAATTTCAACAACTATCTTTATAAATGCCCATGAGTAAGTCTTTTTGCTGACCATAGTATTTCATGAAAATCTTTCTACTTCTTTTTTTTCTTATTGTAAACTTGACGGTCTATGGTCAAGAAATGCCACCAATAGCACAGTTTTCCTCTGAAGATTATGGAGGCGACAACCAGAATTGGATGCTTTCGCAGGCTCCAAATAATTTTATATATGTGGCTAACAATCGTGGTCTTTTAGAGTTTAATGGTGCAAGTTGGACATTGTATGATTCTCCTAATAATACCATTATGCGTGCGGTTCACGTGGTTGAAGACAGGATTTACACGGGGTGTTATGCAGAATTTGGCTATTGGATGACCAACCAATTTGGAGTCTTGGAATATACTTCTCTCCTGCCACAACTTAAATCTAGGAAAGTAGAGGATGAACAGGTATGGAATATTATTAATTATGATGTATGGGTTCTTTTTCAGACCAACGATCATATTTACTTTTACAATACTGAGACTGAGAAGTTCAAAACTATAGAGGTTCAAAACATTATTTATAAATTATTTAAGGTTAACAATCGCATATATTTTCATGTGGCCAATGAAGGTTTGTATCGTATTGATGCTGGCCAACCCAAACTAATAGCTGCTGGAGATATCGTTGAGAAGGGCAGAATTGTAAATGTATTTGAAGAGGATAATCAATTATCAATTATTACCAGAAATCAAGGTTTTTTTTCTATTAATAATGGAAAACTAAAAAAATGGAATATTGAAGCTGATCAAATATTGAATGGTACCAGTGTCTTTACCGGAATAAAACTGAAGGATGGGTCCTATATGGTAGGTACTATTTCTAATGGTTTGTTACATGTTACAAAAGAAGGTGCACTTGATTATCAAATTACTCAAAAAAGAGGGTTGAGCAACAACACCGTGTTGTCACTTTTTGAAGACAATGCTCAAAATGTCTGGGCTGGACTTGATAATGGAATCGATTGCGTCAATGCAAAATCAGCTATCAAAACCTTGTACGATTATGAAGGGGTGATGGGAACCGTCTATGCTTCGCAGGTATTTAAAGATGTGCTTTATATTGGAACTAATCAAGGTCTATTTTATAGGAAACTTGAAGATCGTAATGCCGATTTTAAGCCGATAGAAGGTACAGAAGGTCAAGTATGGAGTCTCTATAAATACAATGATAGCACCTTATTTTGCGGCCATCATTTAGGGACATTTGTAATTGAGGGTGCAAAAGCACAACAAATAAGTACCGTTTTAGGAACTTGGGATTTTAAGACCATACCTAATGACCCTCGATTAATACTTCAGGGCAACTATAGTGGATTGAACATTCTACAAAATATAGATGGAAAGTGGCAGTTGAGGAACAAAATTGAGGGATTTAAAAATTCATCACGCTATTTTACAATTGATACAGCCAATCAAGCATGGGTAAACCATGAATATAAGGGTGTGTTTCGATTAAAACTTAATCAACAATTTACTGAAGTCACAGAACTAAATATGGAGAAGGCACTCCCTGTTGGTAAAAATTCTAGTTTAGTTGCCTATAACAATAAAATTGTTTTTGCTTCTGAAGATGGCGTTTTTAAATCTGATGACAAAAGTGCCAGTTTTGAAAGAGATAGTATTCTGAGCACATTATTTACAGGAGATAATTATATTTCAGGCAAGCTTATAGTAGATGAAACGAATAAATTATGGGCATTTACAAAAGCTAATATCATCTATATAACTACCGATGATGTGTCAAATAAACCTAAAGTAAATACCATTTCTATTCCATCATACTTAAGAAAAGGTCCACTTGGATATGAAAACATCTCTTTAATCAAAGAGGACAGATACCTCTTAGGTACAGCTAATGGATATATCACCATTGATCTTTCACAAATAGCATCCACAGAGCTCTATCAAATTTATTTAAATTCTATAACCCTTTTAGGACAAGATGAACAGAATCAATTGTTAGATGTTAATGCTGAAGTGGAACTAGCTTATAAAAAAGGAATCATCAATTTTGAATATTCAGTTCCTGAATTCGATAAATTTCTTGAAGTTAAATATCAATATCGCTTAATTGGACTTACCGAAAAATGGAGTAAATGGTCCAATGAGCACCGAGCTAGCTTTGAAAATCTTTCTTATGGAAATTATACATTTGAAGTGCGCGCCCTGATTGGTAATGAGCCCTCTCAAAATTTAGAATCTTATAGCTTTACTATAAATAGACCTTGGTATCTCAGTAATATGGCCGTAGTTTTTTATGTTTTAATTCTCGTGTTTCTTGGGGTTATCACACACAAAACCTATAAGCGTTATTATCACAAAAAAATGAAACATGAGCAGCTGGAGAATGAACAAACGATAATGAAAATTAAGAATGAAAAATTAAATCAGGATATTGAAAGTAAAAATAGAGAGTTGGCCATTTCAACAATGAGTATTATAAAGAAAAATGAAGTGTTGAATAGTATTAAAAAAGAACTAAAGAAGAGTAGAGCCACTTCAGAAATTAGTTCAGCTGTAGAACTGATTGATAAAAACTTAAATACTACGAAGGATTGGCAGTTTTTTGAGCAGGCTTTTAATAATGCTGATAAAGACTTTTTAGATAAATTAAAACAGGCGCATCCCAACCTAACGCCTAACGATTTACGCTTTTGTGCTTACCTCAGATTAAACTTATCTTCCAAAGAAATTGCACCTTTACTAAACATCTCTACCAAAAGTGTCGAAACCAAACGCTATCGTCTCCGAAAACGATTGCAATTAGAGCATGACGAAGGTCTCGTTGAGTACATCTTAAATTTTTGACACCACTACAGGTGATATATTTACCACGACAAAACCACTACATCACCTCTAAATCAGTGCTTTGTGTTAAAAAAGTTTACATTTAGAAAAACAATAGACCCCTTAATGTTTATGCGAACTTCCACGCCTCTCTTGTTAATGTTTTCTTAAATAAAATACCATGTTCGTTTTTTATCGAGGTGCTATTTACCAGCTTAAGTTTTTTTGGGCTTAACTTTACATAGGTCACGCATCTAAAATTCACTTTTTTGTGAGTCAATTAAAAAATGCCAAAAGCCAACTGTAATTTTAACAAAAACCAATTTTTATGAAATTAAAATTATTTAATCAAAAATTAAAGCTGTTTGTCGCGCTAGTTTTTATGTCGGGTATGACATTAGTAAATGCGCAAACAGTTACTCAAGTAAACGGTACTGTGATATCTTCAGAAGATAACATGTCATTACCGGGTGCTTCAGTAATAGAAAAAGGAACTAATAATGGTACATCCACTGATTTTGACGGAAAATTCATGTTAGATGTGGCCAGTGCCAATTCAATTTTAGTTATTTCATACGTTGGTTTTAAATCGCAGGAAGTTAAGGCATCAACAAGTATGACTATTTCATTGGTGCCTGACGCCAGTGCTTTAGATGAGGTAGTTGTAGTTGGGTATGGTACCCAGAAAAAAAGTGATATCGTCAATTCTGTTGCGACTGTAGATTTGGAGGACGCTACCTTAACTCCAACGTCAGACGTCAATGAGATGTTAAGGGGTAGAATAGCCGGATTACAAGTTAATGTTGGTAGTGGTACCTTGAGGCCAGGTGGAACGTCTGATATTATTTTTAGAGGACAAGGTTCTATTGAAGGAAACGTGAGTGCAATTTATGTTGTAGATGGAATTATTAGAGATGGCGGAATTGAAGATATCGATTCTGACGATATTCAATCCATCGAATTTTTAAAGGATGCATCTGCCCAAGCCATCTATGGTTCAAGAGGTGCCAATGGTGTTGTTTTAATTACTACCAAACGTGGTAATGCAAATAAACTAAGTGTAAGTTACCATGGTTTTGTAACCGCTAAAACGATTGAAAGAAATTTTGATGTCTACAGTGGTCAAGAATTTGCTCAGTTGAGAAGAGAAGCTGTACGGGCTAATAATGATGGCGATGTATACTCTGATGACGCCGATATTTTTTCAGATATAGAATTACAATCCATTGCAAATAATGAGTTTGTGAATTGGGAGGACGAACTGGTTAAAAACGGGTTTGTCAATAGTCAAGCCATCAGCATTAGCGGTGGTACGGATATGACTAAGGTTTTTGGAAGCATCAACTATTTTAAGGAAGATGG
Source organism: Gelidibacter sediminis (assembly GCF_004364975.1). GTDB lineage: Bacteria > Bacteroidota > Bacteroidia > Flavobacteriales > Flavobacteriaceae > Gelidibacter > Gelidibacter sediminis. The sequence continues at coordinate 248,900 of NZ_SOBW01000008.1, forward strand.
ACTCATCCCTACTTCTAGTTATACAAGAAAAACTTTCCGATTAAATGTTGATCAGAAATTGAGTAAAAAAATCTCTGTGAACTTTGATGTAAACTTACTGAATGATGATGTAAAGAGGCCTGCAAACGTAAATGTAATCACTTTTTCTCCACTTGGTAGGGCTTATGATGATAATGGAAATCTTACCCGCTATCCAAGTGGTGAAGAATCCTCTCCGGTCAATCCAATTTTTAATTTACGTGAACAGAAAAATGAAGAAAGAGGAAATGACTTCGTAATCAATATTACACCTATTTGGCAAATTACTGAGGACTTACAATACCAATTAAAAACTAATATGACTAGAAGAACGTCTGAGAGAGGTCAGTATCAATCTTCATTGAGTTCGGCAGGAGATGATGTAAATGGTATTGCCAGAATTGACAATCGCCTAAGGGAGTCTTATTTAATAGAGAACATATTAACTTACGACAAGGCAATAAATGATAACAATCAATTAAATGTAACTTTAGTACAGTCTGCTCAAGAAAATAAATTTAGTAGAACATTTACTGAAGGTCAGGGATTTACTAATGAAAGTTTAGGTTATGATGGCATAACAAACGCTATAGGAAATGTAAGCGTTGAACGTGATAAAAATCAGCAAAGGTTAGCTTCTTTTATGGCCAGAGCGCGCTACAGTTTAATGAATAGATACTTATTTGAGGTTACAGGTAGGGCAGATGGTGCTTCTGTTAATTCTGAAGATAATAAGTGGAGTTTTAATCCCGCAGCTTCATTTGCATGGCAGCTTCATAAAGAGGACTTTTTTAAGGATGTCAATTCCATTCAGGAACTTAAGTTTAGAGCCAGTTACGGATCATTAGTAAATGATTTGGGTCATGCCTACACGTCTTTATTTACTGCTGAAGGGCAAAATTATATTTTTGATGAGCAATCTGCTTCAGGCTATTCCCCTTCTGTAATTTTACCCAATACAAACTTAAAATTCGAACGGATTACCACGGCTAATTTAGGGTTGGACTTCTCTGTTTTTAACCGTGTGTTGGTAGGTAATTTCAACTGGTATGATGCTAGAACTACCGATTTATTATTAAAACGAGGCGTCCCTTCCATTACAGGCTATCAGTATACTTTTTTCAATGCTGGCGAATTACAAAACACTGGTATAGAACTTAGTTTAACTGCTAATATTGTCAATACTGACGACCTTAAATGGTCAGTGTCTACCAATTGGTCCAACAATAAAAATAAATTGAAAAAATTATATGATGATGGTGATGGTAATCCTATTACGGTAGATGATACTTACAACTATTTTGTAGGACAACCAGTGGGTGTTATTTACCAATATCAATTTGATGGGATATGGCAAGAAGGTGATGATTTTGCCAATGCACCTCAGGCAAATCCTGAGTCATCATTAACCCAAAACAATTTAAGACCTGGAGATATCAGAATTGCTGATACCAATGGTGTAGATGCAGCTGGGAATTTGACAGGTGTACCAGATGGAAAGATTACTCCAGAAGATAGAGTTTTTACAGATCCGAGTCCAGATTGGTTTGGTTCTGTGTCATCTACCTTGGCTTATAGAGGTTTTGATTTATTTGTAGATTTCTACTTTGTTGAAGGCGCTACCAAAGTGAATCCATTTTTATCAGATTTTAATAATGGAGGAACCATATCAGGTAAGTTGAATGGTGTAAAAGTTGATTATTACACTCCAGAAAATCCTTCAACTAGCTTCCCAAGACCAAATTTTGATTCAACGCCGTTATATTTAAATGCTTTAGCAGTAAGAGACGCTTCCTACGTGAGACTTAGAACATTGAGTTTAGGGTATAGTTTATCTGATGCGGTCAATTCGCAATTAGGATTAGATCAAATCCGATTCTATGTAACGGGTACTAACTTATTTACAAATACAGACTATATAGGATACAGTCCAGAGGTTAATATTAGAAGTACGTTTTCTAATGCAGATACCGGCTATCCAGACGCGAGAAGTTTCACCTTTGGCGTAAGAGTTAAATTTTAATTATAAAAAATAATATTATGAAAATGAAGTTTTTTAATTTGGAACTCAAGAGTATTGCATTACTCTCCATGTCGCTATTCTTTTTCTTAACCTCATGCCAGGATTATCTAGAAGAACAACCAAGCACACTTATTGATTCAGATTACATTTTCACCACTGAAGATGGATTGAAATCAGGTGTGGTGAGCTTATATAAATTTAATAGAGATAGATATGACAATGGTACAGAAGATTTTATGGGTGCTGTGCTAATGTCTTCAAGAAGCGACTTGGCATTCAGTAGGACAGGTTATACCGGTTTGATGGGAAGGTACCAAAGAGGCGTTTCTCCAGTAGATCAGGGCGCTAACTTTGTGTCTTCACTGTTTTGGAAACATTATTATAACCTGGCCAATAAAGCAACCGCTATAATAAATGCCGCAGAAGTAGTTCAAGGCGTTGATGCCGCCACTAAAAATCAAATATTAGCAGAGGCCAAGTTTTTTAGAGCCGAAGCTTACTTTTATCTTTACAGAATGTTTAACAACATTTATATCACTACTGAAACAATTACCGTAGACAATGCCTTCAATGTGATTAATGACAAATCATCAAAAGAAGAGATCTTCGCGTTGTTAAATAGCGATTTGAGTTTTGCAGTAGAGCATTTAAAATGGAACGATACATTTGGTCGTGTCACCAAAGGCACCGCTAAGCATGTAAAAGCAAAAGTGGCCATGTGGCAGGGTGATTGGGAAGAGGCTAAAAATCAAGCTATTTCGTTAATAGAAGAAGGTCCTCATAGTTTAGTGCCTACAACCGCTGATGTCTTTGCTGGCGATAGAAATAACTCTGAGGCCCTATTTGTGATCCAATCAAAGGACGATTTACTTGGAGGCGGTGGCAACACCATGATGAATGCCAATTATGTTACCCAATATTTTCAAATTCCTGGTATTGAATCCAATGTAGAACAAGGAGGAAGAGGATTTTCTCGAGTGCTACCAAATTTATACTTATTGAATTTATTGGCTGAAGACCCAAACGATACTAGAGATGACAACACCTATTTTAGATTAAAATATTATTATACGTCAGGAGATAAGGTGGGTCAGGAAATTACCATTTACAAACCAATAACTGACTTAGATAATCCAAGTCCTACTTACCAAAGTTATTATCAAAGACTACATCCATCGTGTATCAAATTTGCTCAGGAAGATGACAATCCGAATTCCTATTTAAATAGAAGTAATATAATGGTGTACAGGTTGGCAGAAACCTACTTAATAGCTGCTGAAGCTATAATGAGATCATCCGGAGACCCGTTGCCTTATATCAATGCTGTGAGAACCAGAGCTGGAGCTGCGCCATTAGAAAGTGTAGATCAACAGGCTATTCTAGATGAGCGTGCCAGAGAATTGGCTTTTGAAGGACACCGTTGGTTTACTTTAAAACGCATGGGGCAAGAGGTCATCAATTCCCAAATAACAAAATATGCCGGAGATGGTGAATACTTTCCTGTAAATTTAGGTGATAAGGATCCAAGAGAAAATTGGCAACCGCATTACATTAATTTCCCGATTGCTCAAATTGATCTCGATTTATTAGGTTCATCATATCCACAAAATGACGGATATTAATTTTAATTAAAACTCAGGCAACAACCCAGAATTAATAGCAGGGATTCTTCTTTAAGTGTCATGTTCTGCAAAGCCTATAAAGATTACATTATGCGATTCATATTTATTGCTTTAGCTTTTATAGCATTTAATGCTTGTAAACCCTCTAAGGCTGAGCGAACATTTGCATTTATTAAGAATCCAGTGGTTGCCCACAGAGGTGCTTGGAAGGCTCAAAACCTCCCCCAAAACTCTATTGCGTCCCTGAAAAAAGCAATAGAGTTAGGGTGCACCGGTTCTGAGTTTGATGTCAGAATGACTTCTGATAACGTGTTAATTGTGACACATGATCCGCATTACAACGGTCTGTTTATAGAAAACCACACTTATGCTGAATTATCACAGCACAAATTGTCGAATGGCGAAAAACTGCCCACTTTAAAAGATTATCTGCTTGCAGGCATGCGCAATAACCCTGGTACCGGATTGGTATGTGAAATAAAACCTTCTAAAACTAGGGGGCGTAATGTGCTCATGGCAGAAAAAGTTGTGGAATTGGTTGACCAGTTGAATGCTGAAAATCATATTTCTTATTACATTAGTTTTAGTTATGAACTTTTAAAAAAGATTATAGAGCTCAATCCAAATGCCAGAACATTATACCTGGATGGCTCAAAATCACCAGAAAGCTTAAAGGAGGCTGATATTACAGGGCTGGACTATGCTGCCTATATTTACAAAAGAAAGCCTGAATGGATTACATCAGCTAAAAAACACAACTTGGTCTTGAATGCTTGGACTGTTAATGATGCAGAAGATATTGATCTATTTTTGTCTCATGATTTTAATTATATCACAACTGATGAGCCTGAATTAGTATTTGAACGCATTCAGCAGAGTGCCACTTATAACACAGACTATAAATTGGTGTGGAATGATGAGTTTAATTACAAAGGACCACCAGATAGCTCAAAATGGACCTATAGCTATGGGTTTATTGCCAATCAGGAAAAGCAATATTATACTGACAGTTTGAAGAATGCGCGTGTTGAAAATGGGCATTTGATTCTTGAGGCACATAAGGAGAAGCTGGCCAATAAAGATTTTAACAACCCTAACCTTAAAGAATGGGCCAATTATAAGAAAGACATTGATTCCGCGCAATATTCTTCTGCCAGAATTTCTACTGAAGGCTTAGCGGCGTGGAAGTATGGACGTATTGAAGTGCGCGCAAAACTGCCCAAAGGCCGTGGTATGTGGCCCGCAATATGGATGTTAAGTGAAGATCGACAGGCTATCGGTTGGCCTGAAAGTGGTGAAATTGATATCATGGAACATGTGGGTTATGTCAATGATACCATTCATGGCACTATTCATACCAAAGCATATAATCATTTAAAGGGAACCCAAAAGGGCAAAACAATATTTATTGATGACCCCAATGAAAGCTTTCATGTTTTTGCATTGGAATGGACTCCAGAGAAAATGGAATTTTTATTGGATGGCCAGGTGTATAACCAGATTATTAATGAACATAAATCTACGGCCGAATGGCCTTTTGATAAAAAATACCATCTGATTCTAAATGTCGCCGTGGGAGGTATGTGGGGTGGTTTGAAAGGCATTGATGATTCTATTTTTCCTCAACGGATGACTGTAGATTATGTCAGAGTCTTTCAGAAGAACCCAAAGGATATATAAATGAAAAAGCGGATTGGAGTAATACTGGCAGTAACGTTGATACTGACAGGTTGTAAAAGTTTTGATCATGGTCAATTACAAGAAAATGGTCTTAGAGTGATGACCTATAATTTACGTTTGGACACTGCATCAGATAACGAAAATGCGTGGTCCAATAGAAAGGCATTCGTGAGTTCTCAAATTATGTTTTTAGAACCAGATATTCTTGGAGTGCAGGAAGCTCGGCCTAATCAAGTAACTGATCTAAAAGAAGCCTTAACAGATTATATGTTTATAGGGCAAGGTCGTGATGGCGGACAGGAAGGTGAGCACGCGGGCATATATTATAACAGTAAAAAAGTTTCAGTGGAGCAGGATCAAACCTTTTGGCTATCTACAACTCCAGACACCGTTTCTAAAGGTTGGGATGCGGCCTACCCACGGGTGTGTACATTTGGGTTGTTCAGATTAAAGCAGAGCAAGCAAAAATTTTGGGTTTTTAATACACACTTAGATCATGATGGGCAGGTTGCTCAAAAAGAGGGCTTGTTACTCATTTTAGAAAAGATTAAAAATGTCAATCGAAACAATTATCCTGTAATCTTGATGGGCGATTTTAATATAGAGCCTGATTCTGAGATTTTTTCAAGATTAAAGCCGTATTATAAGGATTCCAGGCTTGAAGCCGCCGTGGTTTTCGGACCTGAAGGGACATTTAATGCCTTTAAATACCATGAGCCAGTAACCAGAAGAATAGATTATATTTTGGTGTCAAATGATATTAGTGTTCAAAAATACGGCACCTTATCAAGTGCTATCGATTTCCGGTTTCCATCAGATCATTTCCCGGTTTTTGTTCAAATTATGCTCAAATAAACTATAAACACATGAAATTTACCACTTCAATTTTCTATACAACCGTAGTAACTCTAAAGCTTTCATTTATAGCATTATTGTTATCCTCATCTACAAGTGTTCAAAATTTAAAACCTTCACCAAAAATTGCGCCTATAGAGCAAAAAGTAGATTCGGTATTATCACTAATGCGCCTCAATGAAAAGATTGGCCAATTGGTGCAATATAGTGGCAGTTGGGATGCAACAGGCCCAACATCATCACAAGGCGATCAACATAAACTGGAAAAACTTAAGCGAGGAGAAGTGGGGTCTATGTTAAATGTAACATCGGTAGCAAGTATTAGGGAAACACAAAAAATCATTATGGAGCATAGTCGTTTAAAGATTCCATTGATTTTTGCCTACGATGTCATTCATGGCTACAAAACAATTTTTCCAATCCCCTTAGGAGAAAGTGCCAGTTGGGATTTAGACCTGATGCAGAAATCGGCAGAAATAGCCGCTCGGGAATCTGCTGCATCTGGCCTGCAATGGACTTTTGCACCAATGATTGATGTGTCTAGAGATGCGCGTTGGGGACGTGTTATGGAAGGTGCAGGTGAAGATCCTTTTTTAAATTCGAAAATAGGTGTGGCACGGATTAAGGGTTTTCAAGGCGATGATCTCTCCTCTAAATTTACCATAGCAGCCTGTGCAAAACATTTTGCTGGTTACGGATTTGGTGAAGCAGGACGCGACTACAACACGGTAAATATAGGAATTCATGAATTGCACAATACAATTCTACCTCCATTTAAAGCCGCTGCAGAGGCAGGTGTGGCTACATTTATGAATGCCTTTAATGACATTGATGGTATTCCTGCTACTGGGCACAAAGCTTTACAACGCGACCTATTAAAGGGCGAATGGCAGTGGGAAGGACTAATGGTGTCAGATTGGGGGTCTATTGGAGAAATGATTGCGCATGGTTATGCAAAAGATAAAAGACACGCTGCAGAAATTGCCTTAAATGCTGGTAGCGATATGGACATGGAGTCTTATGCCTATGAAGCACATTTGGGGGCATTGCTAGAGGAGCAAAAGATTACCATGAACCAACTTGATGATGCCGTTAGGCGCGTACTCAGATTAAAATTTGAGTTGGGTTTGTTTGATGATCCGTATAAATACTGCGATGAAGAGCGAGAAAAGAATGAAGTGTATACGCCTATAAATTTAGCCTTCGCTAGAGAAGTTGCAAAAAAATCTATTGTACTTCTTAAAAATGACAAAAAGATGCTGCCGCTTTCCAAAGATCTCAAAAGTTTAGCAGTCATAGGTCCATTGGCAAATGACAAGGATTCACCATTAGGCAATTGGAGAGGTAAAGGAACGTATAACTCCGCAGTGTCTCTATTAGAGGGTATAAAAGGTATGGTTGGTAAAAACACCAAAATCTATTATGAAAAAGGCGTAGCTTTAACTGTACCATCTGTAGAACTAGGAACCAATCAGTTTTTACATCCCTTAAAATTTAATACTACCGATGCTTCTGGTATTCCGGCTGCTGTTGCCGCCGCAAAAAAAGCAGAGGTGGTAGTGTTGGCCATAGGCGAGAACGCCTATCAAACTGGAGAGGGCAGAAGTCAAGTAGATATAGGTTTTGCTGGGTTGCAGAACGAGCTTTTGGAAGCTGTCTACAAGGTCAATAAAAATATAGTGATTGTGTTAATGAATGGCAGGCCAATGGATCTCAGTCGTGTTTCTCAAATTGCACCTTCCATCTTAGAATGTTGGCATTTGGGTTCAGAGTCTGGAAATGCTATTGCCGATGTAGTGTTTGGAGATTATAATCCTTCAGGTAAATTGCCGGTGTCCTTTCCGCATCACGTAGGGCAAGAGCCGTTGTATTACAATCAAAAAAACACTGGTAGGCCTAATAGTCTCAATCATGTTACATTTTCGGGATATAGAGATGCTCCAAAAAGTGCATTATATCCTTTCGGATTCGGTTTAAGTTATACGACTTTTGAGTATGGCGAAATCACGTTAAATAAAAATGTAATGACATTGAATGGTGAAATAATAGCATCCGTAGAGGTTAAAAATACAGGTGATGTAGCAGGCGAAGAAGTTGTGCAGTTATATGTCAGGGATATGGTAGGTAGCTTAGTGCGTCCAGTTAAAGAATTGAAAGGTTTCGAAAAAATCCATCTCAAGGCAGGCGCTTCAACTACCGTTAATTTCATCATTAGTGCTGATCTCCTTCAATTTTATACGGCAAATAATAAATGGGAAGTAGAGCCAGGAACCTTTAATGTTTGGATAGGCGGCGACTCTACTACTGAACCAATGAAGAGTTTTAGTGTGGTGGAATGAGAATAAGTAATTAACAAGCTCTTATTCTATCCGTTGATAATTTTCGGAATAAATACGATTGCCTTGATCATCCACTTCAATTTGACTAAACCTGTCTTTTTCTAACTGAAGCTCATACTTAAATTCTTTTTTCTCTTCAATTATTTTACGCATCATTTCTGAGCCGTATTCCAATGTTTCTTTAAGCTCATTATCACTATGGTTATAATTACCATAACCAAACCATTCATTTGAATCTGCTGGCATATTTTTGCTCCACATCACCTTATTGTCGGTGTACATTTTAACTTGTCTAATCCCGTTATTGGTTCTAAATGAATCTGCAATTTTGTTGTCAACATAATTATAGTAGCCAACCATCTCCCAAGTGCCATTAAGTGTCATGGCTTTTTCTTCCATAGTTGGCTCAGCATTGGTAACGGATTTTTCATGGTCATTGCATGCAGTGAAAGTGACAAGTAATAGAATAAAATATAGAATTTTCATAACGCTAAGTTTTTGATTATTAAGGAAAAGTTATCCTAATTTACAAAAAAAGAAGCACTTATTCTCAATTTTTTTTCTTAACTCAGAAATGAAATTTTAACATACGCTTTCTATGTCCTATGTGCCATAATATTTAAAAGGTTTTTTGGAAACTACGACAAACTTTGGAAATTCAGCAACATTGTGTTTTTGGTTTATACAAAATATGTGTTAAAACCATTTAAAATATAAACCTGATAATATCACACCTACAATCAATACAAGTAATATTATAACTATAAATAATGTAGTGGATTTGGTTGTGGTATCCTTTTGTAAGATATAATCTTCGGTTTTTTCGTCTTCTTCTTTTATAAAACTCATAGGTATCTATTTAATGATTAATATATACTGTTTTTTTATTTACAAATTCTTGAATGCCTTCTTTGGAAAGTTCTCTCCCGTAGCCAGATGCCTTAGTGCCACCAAAAGGTAAACGTGGGTCAGATTTGACCAGCTCATTAATAAAATACGCGCCGTCATCTATAGTGGCAATATGCCGTTGTGCTAATTCTATAGATTGAGTAAACACCATAGTCCCCAATCCGAATCTGCTATTTGAAGCTATTTCAAAAGCATTATCGGCGTTTTTTGCCTTCATAATAGGGGCCACAGGACCAAATACTTCTTCCTTAAAAACGGGCATAGCTTCGGTAATCTCTGTAAGTATTGTAGGTTCAAAATATGCATTTTGCTGAGTGTTGCCAACCACAATTTTTGCTCCAAGTGCAACAGATTCGTCAACTTGTTTTTTAATAGTATCGGCAAACTTCTTCTGTGCCAAAGGTCCAAGCGTGGTTTCTGCATGAGTTGGATCTCCATAGTTTAATTGTGCAACTTTTTCTTTAAATCGGTCAAGAAATTCGTCATAAATAGCCTCGGTTACAATAAAACGTTTAGCGGCAATACAGCTTTGACCTGCATTTTGCATTCTGGCATTAACTATCGTATCCATGTACGTGTCCAAATCAGCATCATCAAGAATAATACAGGCATTATTCCCGCCCAATTCCAAAACAGTTTTTTTCAGATGTTTGCCTGCAGTGGCAGCAATACTCTTTCCTGCATTCTCGCTTCCTGTTAAAGTGACTGCTTTAATAAGTTCATTACCTATCAGTTTTTCTATAGCATCATGATCAGCTAAAATGGCTGTAAAACATCCTTTAGGATAGCCCGCCTTTTCAAAAAGCTTTTCAATGGCTATAGCACATCCTGTTACATTTGCGGCATGCTTTAGTATGGCTGTATTGCCCGCTGTTATTGTTGGCAATGCAAACCTCATGACTTGCCAGAAAGGGTAGTTCCACGGCATAATGGCCAAAATAACGCCTAAGGGGTCATAACTTATAAAACTTTCTGAAGCTTCAGTTTCAATAAGTTCATCTGCTAAAAAGTCATCAGCATTTACAGCATAAAAATCGCACAAGCTCTGACATTTTTCAATTTCGGAAATACTCTGAAGGATTGGTTTTCCCATTTCCTGCGAAATAAGTTCTGCCAACTCCTGCTTGTCGTCTTCCATTATTTGTGCCAGATGGGACAATAACCTACAGCGCTCCTTAATGCTTGTGTGGCGCCATTCCCGAAACTGTGCATGGGCCGAATTTAGAATGGAATCAATTGTGTTGGCATCATACAATTGATATGTTTTTATAGCGTGATTGGTATAGGGATTTACAGTTTTAATTGAATTTTTCATAATTCGTTTTTTAATGTTAAATTCATCGTAAAAGCGCGTAGTAATTAGGTTATCATAGGTAATTTTACTATACTATAATTTGAGACTTTACCGAAGTTATAGTAATTTATCAAGGCTAGCAAAAACCATAGTGTAATAGTTAAAATTTTATCTTTTTGAGATAACATAACCTTGTTTGACTATCTACTTTTGTTAAAGTTACATGAATCATTATTAACAATTTAAAATAATATAATATTATGGGAAATAACAGTAGTAATAATACGCTTATCGGTATTTTAGCTGGTACAGCAATTGGAGCAACATTAGGAATCTTATTCGCACCAGATAAAGGTGTAAATATTAGGCAGAAAATTTCAGATGAAGCGATTTCTGCAAAGGATAGATTAGCAGAAAGTGCCTTGGCTGCAAAAGACAATCTTGCCACAAGAGCATCACACCTAAGAGATAATATTGTTGACACCGTTAGTACAAAGAAATTGACTTTAGATGAACAGGTAGAATCTATTGTATCTGATGCAAGCCACAAAACTGAAGATGTCATTACAACCTTGGAAAAAAAATTGGCAGCGTTAAAAGATAAAAATAAGAAATTACAAAAATTCTAAATCGATCTTATGAATGTTTTTGAATCTATAAATAATACATCCAATAGAGCGTCTGATATTGGAGAACAATTTCTTGATAAAACGCAAGAATATTATAAATTAAAAATTTTCCAACAAGTTTCCTATACTATAACTATGCTAGGGAAGGCGTTAGCTATTGGTGGTGTATTATTTATAGGTTTAATTTTCATTGCATTCGCTTCGGCTATTGCTATTGGTGATTTGTTAGGACATGTGGCCTATGGGTATCTTATTGTGGGGGCTGTTTTTATTATCTCTGCATTTATTATTTACAAAGTCCGACATTTGATAGACAGCGCCGTGATTAAAAAGTTTCAATCCAAAATTTTTAAATAGTCTATGAAAACTTACCAATCTTTTGACGAAATTGAGTACGACTTGAACAAACTTAAATTGGAACGCCAAATTGCGTGGGAAGAATTGAAAGGTGTAAAGCATCAATTTCAAGAAGATATTCAGCCCCTTAACTGGGTGAGTAGCGGACTAAAGTTTGCCGGTAAATATGGCATTTTTGTCATATTGAAAAAGCTCTTTAGAAAGTAAGATTTCTAGTTCCATTTTGTTGGGTCGTCATCCATAACCCATATTTGTTTTTTAAATTCATTGGGCGTTATGTTATATTTTTCTTTAAATATTTTAGAAAAATAACTTCTACTTGTAAAACCAATGGTATAGACAATTTGAGAAATATTCAAATCTGTCGTGTTCATCAAATCTCTTGCTGCTTCCAGTCGGACATGTCTTATGTATTCTGTAACTGTTCTAGCGTATAAATATTTAAACCCTTCTTGTAGTTTGGCCTGGGATAGTCCAGAATCTTTTGAAATATACTCCAAACTATAATTTATTGAGGGTTCCTTCAATATTTTCTCGGCAATAGTCTTGACCATTTGCAATTCTTTCTGTAGTAATGTAATTGGAGAGGGTTGACCTTTTTCATACCAATCATGACGTGCAATATGCATAGCCAACAATTGATATACTTCACCTTCTATTTGCAAAATTCTGATGATGCCTTTAGAATTTACTGTGCGCAAAGATTTAACCTGTTCTTCCATTCTAATATGGAGAGGACTGTAGTAAGCATATGTTGCTGTACCTTTTTTATCCACAAATACCCGATAAAGCGTTCCATTTAATGCTGAAAGTTGGTTGTTGCGTTTTTTTATGTATTTTTTCCTTATAATCTGTATATTGTTAAATGTTACATGGGTATCTTTTTCTAATAGCGTGTAATGCTTAACATTTTCCTTAGCTACAAGAATAGAGGCGTGATATTGGTTGATGGTACGATAATCTTTTTGATGCTCAAAACGGTGTTTAAAATAACCATGCGAACAAAATGTGAAATGAAGTGGATTGATCTTTGTGTGTGAATCTATAAACAGAACATCCTCAAAACATATGGCGTCAAATTCAAATAAGCTAACGCCCCAATCAAAACTGATACATCTTATGGAACCTTTTGCAATTTTATTGTCAAAATTTAAGGTGTATTCTCCCCATCGTTCTGATATCTCCCCACCCAAATAATCTTTTATCTGAGTTAAGACAGCTGCAATACACTCAGCATTTGTGGTAATTTGTATCATGGTTTCAGAGTTTAAAAACCGATAATAATTGTATCATGAATATAACAAACTAAAAGCAGAAATTTATTTGTAAAATGGCATATATTCCTACCAAATATAATCATTCTTTGACCGATTGCACAGTGTTTATTGTGATGTGATGACAAAATAGTTTTAAAACATTTAAATACACTAATTTTAATACAGTTAATGATAGCTCTATATGAGAACCTCAATAAGATAAAACAATATTAATTTAGCTGTATACAAAAAGAGTTTCGTGCTCTTTACACTGGTTGGTTAGTTAGGAAGAATGACCTCAGCATTACTACAAACAGCTGAGGTTTTCTTTTGTCATATTGCCAAGGTTTTCTAATTCATTGTACCCATAGAATCTCTCAAAGTTTACCTGTCCATAGTGGAGTTTTTAGATGCAAATCTACCAATGTAGTCTTATAATTTATTTAAAAAATGTTAATTTATTGTTAGCAAAGTGATTGGGTCAATTTTCATAGGAATTGGAACAATTGAGCGTATAAATGATCTGTAGATTTATAAAAACAAAAAAAACATATATTATGAGTGAATACACAGATAAATTAGGAAACCGGCTAAATGATTTATTAGAAAAAAATTATGATGCTGAAAAAGGTTTTAAAAAAGCTGCAGAAAACGCCAAGCATGCAGGTTTAAAATCTTATTTCTCAAATAAAGCACAGGAACGCTACAATTTTGGTCATCAAATTAAATCAGAATTGCGCAATTTTGGACAAGAGCCAGAAAAAGGTGGAAGTGTCGCTGGTGCTGCCCACCGTACTTGGATGGAGGTCAAATCTTGGTTCTCAGCTGATGACGACGAATCAATGCTAGAAGAAGCTATCAGAGGAGAAAAAGCTTCTGTTGATGAATATCGTGAAGTTCTTGCAGAAACCACAATCCCGGGATCTACCAAACAATTGTTAGAATCTCAAAAAACAACTATTGAGCAAGGATTGAATAATATCAAAAGATTAGAAGATCTGAGATAATAGCACAGGGTTATATTGAAAAGGACACCAGAAAGAGGTGTCCTTTTTTTTTAAAAACTTGTATGCCTCTTTTCGGATTATTTAGTCAATGTTATTGCGTTAGGAATTGCATCATACAAGTCAAAACTTTTAAACATTTTTAAGTTACTTAACCACATATTTGTTATAATGTTTTACAAAATCTCCAACATCGCCCAGAAGGATGTTATTGAACGGAAATTTCAGGTAACATTTCAATTTCCTAATCTTTACGAACCTCAAAAACTCATTGAAGGTTTAAAGGAATCTACTGTTGCCGTAATTACCAATGCTCAACCTGATAAAATTTCATACGCTATATGGGGACTGCTTCCTGAAACTTTTGAAGATAACTGGAGTGTTTTTCAAGATGTGTTCAATACATTGAATGTGCGCATGGAAACCCTGCAAAGTAAAAATGAACTTTATAATAATACACTGAAATGCAGAAGATGTGTGGTCATATGTACCGGTTTTTATACCACTTATTTGTCTCAAGGTTCTGTAGAACGTTGTTTGGTACATTTGCCAAATTACCAACCTTTCCCCATTGCTGCTATTTATAATGAACTTAGTGATGGTTTTTTAACATGTTCTTTGATACTGATCAAAGCCAATACATCCTTTAAAAATATTCCAAATATTTCTGAACTTAAACCCTTTGTTTTAAATGATGATGAATTAAAATATTGGTTGGACAGTGACACATCAATAGATCAAATTATTGAAATGTGTGAAAACCACAGTTCTTTAGATTTTGTATTTGAATTGGAGCATAGTGTCGTTTAACAAGTTAAATAGTGCCCTAGGGCCTATAAACATGTTAAATGTTATGAGTTAAAGTCTCTTTTGATACGGTTAAGCCCTAAGTCCTAATTAGTTGTACCTTTATTTTAAATTAACTTTTAAAACAAAAAAACTATGTTACGTTGGACTATTATTTTTATTGTAATTGCTATAATCGCCGCAATTTTAGGATTTGGAGGCATTGCAGGAGCATCAGCTGGTATAGCTAAAATAATCTTTTTTATTTTTATAGTCCTGTTCATTTTATCTCTATTAAGAGGTGGATTAAAAAAATAAAGTATCTTTAATAACTAAAACCAAAATTTAAATTATGAAAAAACTAATGATGACTTTCGCAGTTCTGTTTTCTTTAGGAACTGCAATGACAACCTTTACAAGCTGTAGAGAAACAAATAAAACGGATGTTGAAAGAGCAGCGGATGACGTTGGAGATGCGGTAGAAGATGCTGTTGACGATGTTGGAGATGCTATTGATTAACATATGTAAATTTATACATTAACATTTCTAAAAAAAAAAAGGCTATCATTTTATGATAGCCTTTTTTTTTAGTGTATATCCTTACTGTCTGGCTCAATGTATTTCACGAAGTCGGAAGGAGAGGTCAGTTGCACAAACTTTTTGCCAATAATCGCAACAGGTGTTGTGAGAACTTCTGGTTGCTTGTCCAAAATTTTCAACCAATCTTCTGGTTCTAGATCGACCAAATCGCCATAATTTTTTATGAAATTAGGATGTTCCTTATTGATGAGATCGGAAATAGGAATGCCTAAGCCTGCTGCCAACTCCGTCCATTGTGTGCCGGTTACATTAGTTTTAGAAATGTCTATTGCCAGCAATTTTTTCTCTGAAGCTGAAACGTATGCTTGAATTTGCTTCCCAATTGAGTTTTCGGAATGAAAGAATAATTTAATTTCATTGTTATCTGTTGAAATCACGCCCATTTAATTTTATAATTATAATTAATAATTCGTAGTTAGTTATCTTTTTAGCAAACTTAAAATATGGTATTCTCAGTTATGTCTGACAGGATTTGAGAAGAATTAAATATATAAAAAAAAGCCGAGAAAAGCCATTGCCTGAGCCAATTGTTAAATAATAAGTTTTGATCATATTAGACCGTCTTTTGCTTCAAAATATCTATTTTTGTCAAGTTCAATATTTTAATTTTAATTATGTCAGATCAAATCGAAAAAGTAAAATGCCTTATCATAGGTTCGGGACCAGCAGGGTATACAGCTGCAATTTATGCCGCTAGAGCAAACATGTTTCCTGTGCTATATCAGGGAGCACAGCCAGGAGGACAATTAACAACAACTAATGATGTTGAAAATTTCCCTGGATATCCAGATGGAATAACCGGACCGGAAATGATGATAGAGCTCCAAAAACAAGCTGAACGTTTTGGAACCGATGTCAGAGACGGCTGGATTACCAAAGTCGATTTTTCTGGTGATGTACACAAAGTTTGGGTACAAGACACACAAGAAATTCATTGTGAAACTGTAATCATTTCTACAGGAGCTTCAGCTAAATATTTAGGATTGCCTTCAGAACAAAAATACCTCCAGCTTGGAGGCGGAGTTTCGGCATGTGCTGTATGTGATGGGTTCTTTTATAGAAATCAAGAGGTTGTAATTGTAGGTGCAGGCGATTCAGCTTGTGAAGAGGCACATTATTTGTCTAAACTTTGTAAAAAAGTTACCATGTTGGTAAGACGTGATGAATTTAGAGCATCACAAATTATGCAAGCCAGAGTTAAAAACACAAAGAACATTGAAATACGCTATAATACTGACACTGAAGAAGTGCTTGGAGACGGCCAAGTAGTTACTGGGGTTAGAGTGCGAAACAATGTAAGTGGTGAGGTGAGTGAAATTCCAGCTACAGGCTTTTTTGTGGCCATTGGTCATAAACCAAATACAGATATCTTTAAAGACTTTTTAGAATTGGACGAGACGGGATACATAATTAATGTTCCTGGTACTGCAAAAACAAATGTAGACGGTGTATTCGTTTCAGGAGATGCTGCTGATCATGTTTATAGACAGGCTATTACAGCTGCTGGTACCGGATGTATGGCGGCGTTAGATGCGGAACGTTATTTAGCAGCAATAGATTCTAATTTTGAGGTGAACACAGCAACTAATTATTAGTTCTGGGAGCAAGTTCTATAATAAAAAAAAGCCTAGACTTTAGTAGTAGACTAATGGATAGGCTTTTTTATTTTTTTAAATCCAGTTAAAAATAAACGTGTCGTTTAATTTTAATGTAGCTCAGTAAATTCTAACAAAATTAGGGCAACATCCCCAATAAACGATAAGCTAATTAAAATAATTCTTTTAAATATTTCATATTGGATTTTGCCGTATCTATAACATCAGCAGTTTGACCGTTTAGCATTAATTTACCCATCGTTGTGGCAAACCCTTTTACCTGATCGAATTCTACTTTAGGTGGCATTGCCAAAGCATCCGGATCTGTAAATATATTTACCAATGCAGGACCATCGTGCGCTAAAGCTTGTTGTATAGTGGTCCTTACATTTTCGCAAGCATCCACGTTCCAGGCTTTAATGTCCATTGCTTCTGCTACCTTGGCAAAATCTGGATTTTTCATTTCAGTTTGCCATTCTGGATATCCAGCAACTTGCATTTCCAATTTGACCATTCCTAATGAACGGTTGTTGAAAATAATGATTTTTACGGGAATATTATATTGACTTATAGTCATCAAATCGCCTAAGAGCATACTTATGCCACCGTCCCCACACAAAGCAATTATTTGACGGTCAGGTTTGGAAAGCCCTGCACCGATTGCCATTGGCATGGCATTTGCCATTGACCCATGGTTAAACGACCCGGTAAGGTATCGGTTGTGTTTGCCTTTGATATAGCGGGCAGCCCATACTGCCGACATCCCAGTATCTACAGTAAAAATTGCGTCTTCAGAAGCAATGTCATCAATAACTGAAGCTACAAATTCAGGGTGTATAAACTTATCCTTAGATTTTTCTTCCACATAAGATGCATATGTATCTTCCTGCTCATCGTGCAATTTTCGCATAGTCTTTAAAAATGCATCATCAGATTTTGGTTCTAATAAAGGCATTAAAACTTCTATAGTGTCTTTTATGCTTCCTGCATATCCATAATCTACTTTGGCCCGACGCCCTATACGCTCTGGTTTACGATCTATTTGAATAATTGTATTTTTTTCTGGAAGAAATGCAGTATATGGAAAGTCAGTACCCAATAAAATTACTAAATCAGCTTCGTGCATGGCCTTAAATCCTGATTTGCTACCTAATAAGCCGTTAAGGCCAATGGCGTAAGGATTACTAATTTTATCGAAAAATATTTTTCCTCTAAAACTATAACCCATAGGCGCATTAAGTTTTTTGGAAAGCTGCATCGCTTCTTCTTGAGCATCCTTACAGCCATAACCACAAAATAACATAACTTTATCGTGGGAATTAATCACCTGCGCTAAAGTATTCAAATCTTCATTTCTAGGAATGAGCTTAGATTTTGTAAAATAATTAATATGCGATGTGGTAATCTCCTCTGCATTTGCCTCTGAAACATCACCTGGCAAACCTACAACGGCAACACCTTTTTTCTCTATAGCATGTTGTATTGCGGTTTGAAATGCTTGTGCAGCTTGTTGGGGAGTGCTTGCCATAACGCAGTATTTACTACAGTCATCAAATAATTTCACGACATTGGTTTCTTGGAAATTATCCAAGCCCATTTTGTCGGTATTTATTGTGGTGGCAATTGCAATTACAGGGTTTCCTGATTTATTGGCGTCATACAATCCATTGATTAAGTGTACATGGCCAGGGCCACTACTGCCCATACAACAACCAATGCCGTCAAGTTCAGCATCCATCGAAGCAGCATACGCGCCAGCCTCCTCATGCCGCACGTGTATCCATTCCAACCTTCCGTCTAGTCTTACGGCATCATTTATAGGGTTCAAACTGTCGCCTGTAACGGCATATAAACGTTTAACACCCGCATTCACTAAATTCTCTACTAGTAAGTCTGCAATAGTTTTGGCCATATCTTTATTTTCTTTTAAAGATACTAGTGCGAGAATTGTTTTTTGTTAAATGAGCGTTAATTATTTGTGAATTAAAGGATTACAGGTCTTGTTGGTAGTTTGAATAGAGCACTTGATCGGTGTCGAAGTGAAAGTATGAATCAGTAAGGCACTACGATGTTTGCCAATGTTTAAAACTATTGCTCTCTAAAATAAAATTAAGATAGACCTATTCTTTCATTTGTAGTTTAACAGTCCCAACAAATTTAGGAAGTGTAATTTTAGGAGCATTGTATAAATAAACCTCACTGTTTCCCGTAGCTTCAATAGTAACAGTATCGTTAACACGTATTGTGGCAGCGCTATTCATGTCTGCAATAATAGTACAAGTAGTTGTTAAAAACTCTTTTCCATTAAATGTAGACGAATTATCCAGATGAAGTTCTGTAGTTGTGAGCGTGCCTTCAACATTTGCTGTAGCACGCTGGTATAGATCAAATTTTGCTGTTTTGGCGTTTAATAATGCCTCCATCTTAACATTATCATTTAATGTAATCACAGCATTATTGGCATTCACATTCAACTTTACCTTTGCCTTATCTAAAGCGGTATAGTTAAAATCATTGGTTTTGATGTTTAAATATGCTCGTGAAGATCCGGATGTTACCAACGTCGTATTTTTTAGTTCTAAGGATGTTAAAGACCTAATTTCCCCATCTTCCTTTACTTCAATAGATTCCAGGCCTTCAGCGTAATTGACTTTAATATTCATACGTCGGCTAGAGGTAATCCGTTTAGTGGTTTTGAAAGTTAGAGTACCGTTTATGACTTCAAACAAAATGTATTCATGCAGATTGCTATCTGCTTCAATTTCAACGGAAGGTCTGCTGTTATAAATAATTTCTACAGAAAAATCTTCGCCCACAATGATTTTTTTGAACGGGTCGATATAGGTTTGTTTAATGGTTACATTTCTATCACCCTTAATTTTCTCGTCTTCTTGAGCAGCGCTAAAGGCAGTAAAACTTAGTACCATTATAAGTGTAAAAATGAATTTATTCATTCTAACTATTTAAAAGGTTATGTAAACAAATATAAACAAAAACCATCCCAAACTTTTATCAAGCTTTGAAATGGTTTTAAAATTTGGTATTTGGCAAGGCTTATATGACCTGTTTGTTCTACTTTGTTTGAGCGGAAACACCTTTGGTTTTATTAATTTTATTTGGAGTGCCAAAGTAGGAAATATGGCCGCCACTAGAGGTTTTGGCAACTAACTTGTCTGACGCTTCAACCCGTATATTAGCACCAGACGCTGCTTGTGCGTTAGCATTAGAGCAATGGAGATTTTTGGCATCTATAGAGCTTCCACTTGCAGCCTTTGCGATAAATTTTGTGGTTGTACCCTGAAGTTGCAGGTCGCTTCCGCTTGATGTCGAACAATCAAGTTCCATAAGCTCCAAATCTAAATGCATGGAGCTCCCACTGGCTGCTTGAAGTATTAATGCGTTTTGTCTTATTTTATTGGTGCTGAACACATCGCTACCACTTGCAGATTTTATTTTTTCCAAATTTTTAAAGTTGATAAAAATTTTCTTAACCGCGCTGCTACTAATGTTTTTGCTAGGATAAATCTTTAAAATGTTATTTGTTACCTCAGTAATAATTACATCATGCAAATTTTCATCGGCCTCAACCAAAATACTTTCAATGCTAGATTGTGTGAGGTAAATTTCTAGGCCACTACTAACTTCTATCTGATTAAAACTTTGTTCAAGAGCGCGTGTTGTGGTCGTAATGTTACCATTACCCTTAACACCTGTATTAATGTTGCAGGAAAATAAACTGACACTTAAGATTGACGTTATAATTATTTTGATTAATGTACTCATGATGGTTGGCTTTTGATTGATGATTGATGAAAATTGTAATCTGTTATTCGTTATCTGTAGTAATATTAATACCGTTACTGTCAATATTGACTTTTACGCGATTACTCGAAGATTTTATGCCGTCCTGATTAATTTCTAAGGTGTCCGTATCATTTTTAATACTAATGCCATTTTCGTTAATTCGTATGCCGGGAGTGTCATTGTCAATATTTAAATCAAATTCTTCCGGACAATCTAAACATTTCATCTCCTCGTTAACCATTTGTAGGTAATGTCCCTTCAATTTACTGTCAGAAGATGTTGAATGGGAATAGCGATTTCTATGGAATGAATGCGTATTTTGATCGGCAAATAGAACGGTGCCTTCTGGTAGATACAAAGTGATTTCAACTTCTTGATCTCTAAATTTGTTCTTGAATGCAGTAGTCAAATAGCCGTCAAGTTCAAGTCTATTGCCAACGATTTTGTAGTTATAATTTATTTTCTCCGCTCTAATTTTGGCATTTTGATAAGTGTTTCCTCTAGAGTTTTTATCAATTCGGATGGAGGCCACTGTATCTTTAGTTGGTTTCAAAATGAGCTCAACATCGGTCAGATACAACAGCTTTCTATCATTCTCATCATATATTGGACGCCATTGACTACTGTTTCGGCCAAATTGCTTACTAAATGTATTATTATGCACCATACTTACGTAAAGCGTGTCTTTTGCTGTGATGTTCATGGTTTCAGTACGTTGCACTATGGCATCTTCAGCATACTCACTTGCTTGTTTAACGCCAATCACAATCAATCCGATGAGCGCCATTAGCCATAATCCGAATAATGAGAATTTTGCGATGGACCCTATAGATTTTAAGTTGTTGACCAAAATTTTTAAACCAAGATAGAACAGGAAAAAAAATGGAATGCCAATAGCAAACAACAGCATCAGCGACATAAGCCATATAGGCACATTAGCGGCATTTGTAGCTTCCAAAAAATCAATTCCAGGTATTTCAATAACATCTGCAACACCTACAGAGAAGAAGGCTATGATCAAGCCAATTAATGTGCTCGCGCCAATTAAAATAAGCATGATCCCAATAAATTTTGCAAATATTTTAAATATAAACATGATGAGATCACCGAGGGTGTCAAAAAAAGTTTTTGAACTCGATTTTATCTTACTGCTGTGTTTGGGCAAATCAATACTTTTTACCGCCTCAGAGACATTGTCAAAACCGTCTTTAATTTTTTTTTCGATGTTACTGATGTTTACCGGCTCTCCTGTCATAGTCAGTTTCTCGGCGGTGGTGCGCGCCTCAGGTACTAGAATCCAAAACAATATATAAATAAAAATAAAAGTGCCTCCTGTGCCTAAGGCTAGCAAAATCCATAGCAGACGCATCCAAATAGCATCTACCCCTAAATAATGCCCCAAACCTGAAGAAACGCCACCTATATAGGAATTGTCAGTATCTCTAAAAAGTTTTTTTGAAGTGGTACTTTGACGATGGGATTGATAGGCTTTTTGTGGTTCATCCTCAAAGATTTCATCATCAACAAGATAATCTTCTGGTTGCCCCATGATGGAAATCACTTCGTCAACCTCCTGAATCCTGATGACCTGTTTGTCATTTTTGACGCGTTCATTAAAAAGTTCGGCGATACGCGCTTCAATGTCGGCAACAATTTCTGAGCGACCTTGTGAGTCCGTAAATGAACGTTTGATGGCCTCCAAATAGCGTTGCAGTTTTAAATAGGCATCTTCATCAATATGAAAAAATATACCCGCTAAATTTATGTTGACTGTCTTATTCATCTTTTGATTTTTTTGTATTGGTTACTAGGTTAACGGCGTTTTGTAATTCACTCCAAGTCGTATTCAATTCGTTTAAAAATAATTTTCCGGTCTCTGTTAAACCGTAATATTTACGAGGTGGTCCAGAGGTTGATTCTTCCCATCTATAATTTAGAAGCCCAGCATTCTTTAGCCTAGTCAGGAGCGGATAGATGGTGCCTTCCACTACAAGCATTTTTGCATCTTTAAGTGTTTCCAGAATTTCAGCCACATAGGCGTCTTCGTCCTTTAAAACGGAGAGTATGCAGTATTCTAAGACACCTTTACGCATTTGTGCTTTTGTATTTTCAATTTTCATAGGTCTCTTCTGTTTTTTTATTCTGATGCTCCATAATCCATGGCTGCGCAACAAGATGTGATTGATTAATGAGGGTTGACAAAGTTTGTGTCATGTTCATTGTTGATTTAAGATTAAACTGTTCGTTTTTTGATTGTGCCCTAATAAGGCAATTGATGATTTGATTGATGACCACGTGTGTCGTGGGTGATGATATTTTATTTTAAAAAATTTATGGTTAATGGATATTTATAAAACTCGCCATCTCTAGCTTTTAAACTCGCTACAACTATAAATACCAACTCCAGGATGAAAACAATTATAGCCAATAGACCAAGGCTAATTGCGGTGATGAGCAAAGGACTAAGATTTATGATATCTAGAGGTACAGAATCATACGCGTAAAAGTCTAAAATATTGACAGATCCCAAAACACTAAATAAAAAAATGGGAATCGCGATTGCTGTTAGCGTTACGGCATAAAGTAAAATGCTAATTTGAAAATTAATGGCCTGCTTGCCATGTGCATCTACAAATTCCGATTTTTCCTTATTGGTCATCCATAAGACGATAGGACCAATAAAATTTCCAAACGGAATAATGAACCCCGTAAAGGTAGATAAGTGGATAAAAGTGGCGATGTTCTTTTGGTGGTTGCTAATCATTTTTAAAAGTATATAATAGTGTCTTATGCAAATATATGTCTAAAGAAAGGTATTGTGCAAAGCATAGTAGTATAATTTAACATTAATTTAACAAATTGGTATTTGGGATAAAAATGATAATTTAGCCATAATAAAAACCTGATAATGACTATATCTCCAAGAAAACTGAATGCCGTTTTAAGCTTTAAACTCCCCTCTGCCTATTTGTGTGGCGTGAGAACCACCTACATTGATGATGTAAAATGTGAGGTAAGTGTAAAGCATAGATGGATTAATCAAAACCCATTTAATTCCATGTTTTGGGCTGTACAAGGTATGGCGGCGGAATTAACAACAGGAGCCTTAGTAATGTCTAAAATTAAAGCCAGTGGCCAACCAATTTCTATGTTGGTAGCCCAAAATAATTGTTCATTTACGAAGAAAGCAACCGGACGCATTCGTTTTATATGTACAGATGGCGCCAAAATTGATGATGCCATTGCGGCAGCCATCACAACAGGAGAAGGTCAGACCATATGGATGAATTCAGTTGGAACTAATGAAGCTGGCGCTGAAGTCTCTAACTTTAATTTTGAATGGACATTAAAGTTGAAAAGTAAAAAAGTCTGATGCATTAGGTGTTCATGGAGTTCTTCATATGTAACAATTCTGATGAATTTTCTACCTATATGCTATATAAAATTTCTAATATTTAAATAATAACCTCATGAAAGCACACGAAATTGATTACAGAATTTATGGCGAAGAAATGCAGTATGTAGAAATTGAACTAGATCCGCAGGAAGGTGTCATTGCTGAAGCGGGAAGTTTTATGATGATGGATGATGGCATTAAAATGGAAACTATTTTTGGCGATGGATCTGAACAAAACAAAGGATTTTTAGGTTCTATTTTAGGTGCAGGAAAACGAATACTTACGGGTGAAAGTCTGTTTATGACAGCTTTCTATAACGTGTTGTCTGGTAAACGTAATGTATCTTTTGCTTCTCCATACCCTGGAAAAATTATCCCAATTGATCTCACAGAATTTAGAGGTAAATTTATCTGTCAGAAGGATGCATTTCTATGTGCAGCCAAAGGGGTGAGTGTTGGTATTGAATTTTCAAAAAAAATTGGTCGTGGTTTCTTTGGAGGAGAGGGTTTTATAATGCAAAAGTTGGAAGGAGACGGAATGGCGTTTGTGCATGCTGGTGGTACAATGGCTAAAAAAGTGTTAGGTGCAGGGGAAACTTTACGTGTGGATACCGGGTGTTTGGTAGGCTTTACTCAAGATGTAGACTATGACGTGGAATTTATTGGAGGCATCAAAAATAAACTATTTGGCGGAGAAGGCTTATTTTATGCAAAGCTTCAAGGCCCTGGTACCGTTTTTATTCAGTCATTACCATTTAGTCGATTGGCAGCACGTGTTTGGGCCAGTGCACCACAGGCTGGCGGGAAAGATAGAGGCGAAGGGAGTGTGCTTGGTGGCTTAGGAAATTTATTGGATGGCGATAATCGTTTTTAACAAAAAAAGTATATAATTTGTTAAAGTCAGAAGACGCGTTCGCAAATGTCAATTATTTTTATTAAATTTAGGCAACATAAAATAAGTGTGCCTATTATTCAAATCTACTTATAAATTATAACCTAAACTAAATAATAATGGCAAGAGCAATGTTTGAGTACACTAAAACTGTACTAAGCAAAGTCAGTTTTGACGCTGCGTTGTTCTGTAGAGAAGTGCAAAAAGCAATTCATCGTTTATTACCCTATGAACTTGAAGAGCTAAAGGTTTTTATTAAATCTTTAATACTACAGAACCCAGATTTAAACCAATGTTTAATTTATCTAAAAAAAGAATAATAAAAAAGCGACCAATAGGTCGCTTTTTTATTTTGCTAATGGACTGATTATTTTTACATTTTGAAAGGCTATCGCACCTCTAATAATACCAGATATCACGGTATGTAGCGCATCAATAATTTGCATTTTTAATTCACTTTTATGGTAAATAATACTCACCTCTCGGGCTGGAGATGGTGCATTAAAGTGATGCAAATTGCCCACTAGTTTATCACTTAATTCCAGAGTGTGTAGGTATGGGAGTAAGGTCATGCCTAAACCTTCATTACTAAGTTTGATTAGTGTTTCTATACTGCCACTTTCCAATTGAAAACTCTCATTCGTTTGATCTTTAAATGCTTTGCATAAATTGATGACACCATCCCTAAAACAGTGGCCGTCCTCTAACAAAAGCATGTCATCTATCTCGAGGTCAGAAACATCTATGGTTTTCTTTTTATATAACCGATGGTGTTCAGGAATGTAACCTACAAATGGCTCGTAATATAGAACTCGTTCCTTAATGTTTTCACTTTCTAAAGGTGTGGCGGCAATGGCAGCATCTAAGTGACCGTCTTTTATACGTTCAATGATATCTTCAGTGGTCAACTCTTCTATTTTAAGCTTCACTTTAGGATATTTCTTAATAAAAGCTTTTAAAAACATAGGCAATAAAGTAGGCATGACGGTAGGAATAATACCGATTCTAAATTCGCCCCCAATAAATCCTTTTTGCTGATCGACGATATCTTGAATGCGCTCAGATTCATTGACGATATTTCGGGCTTGGTGAACTATTTTACGACCAACTTCTGTTAATTCAATAGGTTTTTTGCTTCGGTCAAAAATGAGTACACTCAGTTCTTCTTCCAGCTTTTGTATTTGCGTACTTAATGTAGGTTGTGTCACAAAACACTTTTCTGCCGCTTTGGTGAAATTCTTATGTTCAGCAATCGCTAAAACATAAGTTAATTGCGTTATTGTCATGGATATTCATTTAAACTATAAAAATATAAAAACTATCTATAAAAACTATAGTGAAGTCAGTTAATTAAAGCTTAAATTTGAATTAACCCTTAAAATATAAACAGATGACATTAAATACAATTGGTTTGGATGCCAAAAAAGCCAAAGATTTAGCAAATGACTTAAACGAATTACTGGCTGATTTTCAGGTGTATTACCAAAATCTCAGAGGAATTCATTGGAATATTAAAGGAAAGCGTTTTTTTGATTTGCACATTAAATTTGAAGAGCTTTATACCGATGCCAACATAAAGGTGGATGAAATAGCGGAGCGCATCTTAACTCTAGGTGAAACACCGTTACATACGTTTGAAGATTATAATAAAGTAGCAAAGGTTAAGGTTGGTAAGAACGTTTCTCAAGATGAGAAAGCTGTGGAATTAATTGTGGATTCCTTATCTGAATTGCTTAAAATTGAACGTATGATTTTGGATAAAGCAGCCGAAACAGGAGATGAAGGAACAAATTCTATGATGAGCGATTTTATTACGGAACAAGAGAAAACAGTTTGGATGATGAAAGCTTGGTTGGGAGAAACGGTTTAAATAGAATTTCACATTAAAAAATAGAAAAAGAGGACTAGTTGTCCTCTTTTTATTTGCACTTAATCACAGATTGCCTTATCCCTATTTTTGATGACATTTTCCTAAATTTCAGCTAAAGCAAACCTCTCGATTTAATTTCTAGATATTTATTAATAGTATCGATAGTTAAGTTTTCTGGCGTAGTCAGTATCGAATAAATGCCATACTTTTTTAATTCTTGCACGATGAGCCGCTTTTCAAAAGCGAATTTTTCAGCAATCACTTTATCATAAACCTGTTGAATGGTAGTGGCCTTATGGTCAACAATCGCAGTCAGTTCTGTGTTTTTAAAAAAGATAACTACCATCAGATGATTCTTGGCAATTGCTTTTAAATAGGGCAACTGACGATTAAGACCATCTAAGGTTTCAAAATTGGTGTAGAGTAGGATGAGGCTGCGTTGAGTGATGTGCCGCTTCATGTTGGCGTACAATCGGCTGAAATCACTTTCAAAATAATCTGTTTTGACATTATAAAGTGATTCTAAAATCAATCGCATTTGCGAACTACGGCGTTGGGCCACGACTATGTTTTCTACAGTTTTGGAAAACGAAAGCATGCCCGCCTTGTCGTGTTTTTTCAAAGCCACATTACTGATTACCAAAGTCGCATTGATGGCATAATCCAACAGACTCAAGCCTTCAAAAGGCATTTTCATCATTCGCCCTTTATCAATAATGGAATAAATGGGTTGCGACTTTTCGTCCTGAAATTGATTCACCATTAAACTATTCTTCTTAGCCGTCGCCTTCCAATTAATGGTGCGTAAATCATCACCCAATACATAGTCCTTAATTTGCTCGAACTCCATGGTATGGCCAATTCTACGGATTTTCTTGACGCCATAATCCTGTAAATTATGATTGATGTTTAGCAATTCAAATTTTCGCAACTGCTTAAAACTAGGGTAGGTGGGCACCATGGCTTCCCCATCAAATTGAAAACGTTTTGCTACCAGCCCGATTTTTGACGACGCGTAAATATTCAGGTGACCAAAATGGTATTCGCCGCGTTGCGTAGGCTTTAGTTGATAAGTTAACGACTTTTCCTTTTTTGGTGGAATGCTCAGTTTTATGTTAAAGTCACGCATCTGGAATTGTACAGGTACTTCATCAATAACGGTTGCGTCAATTGCAAATGGGTAATGGTTGTTTATTGTCATGTCCACTTGGTTGGCATCGCCGTTTGAGAACTTATCTGGTAACACGCGTTTCCCGCTAATCTTGCTTTTTCCTGAGAATACCATTACCACATCTACTATAAATAAAATCAACATCACTAAAATTAAAAGTTGCGCCACTCCAAACAGTACAGGCACAAAATAGCTGAATATGAATAGTGCTATAATGCACAATCCACTATAAAAAAACCTAGGCTGTATGTAGAAGGATTTAAAGACGTTCAAGGTGATGATGGTTATTGGCTATAAATTCAGAAACTAAGGAGGTGATTATCTAGGAATTTCGACGTTTTCAATAATCTGTTTAATAACGTCGGTACTGGTAATGCCTTCCATTTCGCGCTCAGGCGTCACGATAACACGATGGTGTAACACCGGAATCGCCGCCCGTTTAATGTCTTCAGGTGTTACAAAATCACGACCTTCCATCGCTGCAAAGGCTTTACTGGCTTTTAAAATAGCAATCGATGCTCTTGGTGAAGCGCCTAAATATAAAAATGGGTTGTTCCGGGTAGCGACAATCAAATCGGCTATATATTTTAATAGATGTTTTTCTACCAACACTTCGGTCACCAGGGATTGATAAGACACGATTTGCGCAGTTGTCAAAAACGGTGTAATAGCATCTGTTTTAATGCGGTTTTGGAGTTGTTGCTCACGCACTAAAATCTCTACTTCGTCTTCATGATTAGGGTAATCCACCACGATTTTAAATAGAAAACGATCCAATTGCGCTTCAGGCAATCGGTATGTACCTTCTTGCTCAATAGGATTTTGGGTGGCCAATACCATAAAAGGCGACTCTAATTTATAAAAGTGCCCATCAATGGTGATTTGCTGTTCTTCCATCACCTCAAAGAGTGCAGCTTGTGTTTTTGCAGGAGCTCGGTTTATTTCGTCAATCAAAATCATTTGACTGAAAATAGGTCCTTTTTTGAATTCAAATTCGGTTGTTTTTAGGTTGAACACCGAGGTTCCTAAAATATCGCTCGGCATTAAATCTGGCGTAAATTGAATTCTGCTAAACCCGACACTTAAAGATTTGGCCATTAATTTTGCGGTAATGGTTTTAGCAACACCCGGAACGCCTTCAATTAAGGAATGGCCTTTGGCGAGTAAGGATGCTAAAAGCATGTCAACCATGTCCGTTTGCCCAACAATCACTTTGCCTATTTCCTGCTTAATGTTTTGAACGTTCTGTTGCAATTCCGAAAGATCCAAACGGTTGGTAAAGGTTAAATCTTGGGTGTTTTCTTCTTGAGTTATATTTGAACTTGACGTATGTGGCGTTTGTCCTTCTAAATTTTGTTCGTGTGCTTCCATATAATTATGAATAAAATTCTTCAATATGTTTATTGAGCTTTAAGAGGTTTTCCTCAAAAAACTCATTTTTAGTCCGTAACCAGTTGATGAAAGTAATGGTTTTTTGAACGGATTCTTTTTTCTTTCCTGATTTTTGAGAGAGTTTCGTAATAAACTCATCATTTAATGTGGTGGTGTCCAAATTATAATCCGATCGTATTTTCTCTAAAAAATAGGTGATTTTCTTTTCAATTAGATTCTTATGATCTTCAGTTTCATAATACAAATTGGAAATTGTCTTTACAAAGCCAACGGTAGTATTCTCTAACGGTTTCACAATAGGGATGATGCGTTGTCGCCTTTTCGCATTAAAAACCATAAAAAGCAACGTCAAGATAATCGTTAAATACCATGCCCATTTAAACGATGGCTGTTCTAAAAACCAACTCAATTGCGATTTTTTCTCTGCATCGCCATATTGAGAATTAAGGTATTTGGTATACGAATCGAAATAAATGGTAGCATTTGGTAGATAAGAGAGGGCGCCCTCTGTGTAACGGTACCGGTTATCTTTTAAAATATTATAATTTGTGAAAATTTTTGGCTCTAAATGTAAATAGATGTTGCCCTCTTCAAATGGAACATTTAAAAAATTGATGGAGTTAGGATCGTCATTAGTGTATCCTAAAACCGTGAAGTTTTCAATATCTATTTTAGAAAAATAAGCAGTGCTATCACTTTTGTCAATGTTGGAATTTTTAGCTTTTAAAGTGGCATCTGTAAAGCTTAATTTACTGATACTGTCCTTATTTTTAATAACATCTACCATCAGCTGTAACGTGTCCAAAAGCTTTTTAGGAAAGGTGTAATCAGACATGAATAAGGTGTTGCCCTGACCTGCAAATATCAGTAGTTCCTCAATGTCAGCGTCGTCTAGATAATCTGAGTTGCCAATCAATAGATAATTACCTTCAGCAATATGATCGCCATAACCATCCTCTGAATTCGCATAAAAATAATTATAGGGCGTATAATAAATGGTTTTTACTTTTTGCTCCTTAAAGAGTTTGGGCAATTCCTTGTAAAGCACACTGACACCATAAGGTTTGTTGCTTTTTTCATTAAAGCTCTCTGTCCAATCTACGGTACGGTTGCTATTATAATCAATAGTGATGGCAATGCTGATGATTGCAATGACGATAACTACTATGGTGATGACATTTTTATTCACGAGTTCACCTTTTTTATAAGTTGAACAAAACTCTCTTTTGCCAATTGGTATTGCTCAGCATTTAGCGCAAACTCACCGTACCAGGTGTAATTATAAATATAGGAGGTGTAGGCAAAATCTTTGCTGAATTTTTGGGAAGCAATGGCCTGCATATAATCTGCATTGGTTTTGTCTTCCTCGAAGGTAATGAAGTTTTTTAGTGTCAAATGTTTCAGCACTAATAGATAATAATATCTGATGGCTAAACGGTAATCATTTGTGTTTTCAGCATTCTTGATGAGTGTTTTAATGTCGACATGCGCTATGTTTTCAGCAGAAATGTCCGTGAATGAGTTGATCTGCGTGTTTTTTCGTGATGAAAACAGCTTGCTACTCCCATCATTTAAAAGTGTGTAGGCTAAATAGCCGACAGCAAGAAACAGAATGACTACAAACACCCAATTTAAACCATTCAAGTTGAATGAAAATCCGTCAGCGCTTTCTTCTGGAATGTAAGGCTGGTCCTCAGAATATTCGGCGTTATGTTGTTGGTGAGCAGAAGTTGAACGCGCTTTTGGAGCGCCTTTATAATTGTATTTCCTACCGGAATACGACTCTTTAAAGCCATCGTTAAACTGACGTTCAGTTGGTGGTTGTTGCAAAGTGGTTTCTGCCCATAACGATGTGTTCGCATTGTGCAAAAAGGTGCAGACCAGAAAAATAAGCGTCAGGTTGAGTTTCATTTAATTGAAGGGCGTGAGTTCAGCTTTCAATCTCTTCTGTACCCTAAAAGGGTAAACAAGATAATAATAGCTAATAATTCCTAAAGTGACTAAGATAATCCCCACGGATATCATTTTGGGCATCTCTTGTGAATATCTGGTGATAAATCCTTCTAAAAATCCTGCGAAAAAAGTAAATGGGAAGGTGCTGATGACGATCTTTATCCCTGTTTTGGCACCTTCTTTAAATGATGTGAATCTAGAATAGGTTCCCGGAAATAGAATGCTTGCGCCCAGAATCAGTCCTGCTGCCGCTTCAATTACAATGGCGAATATTTCCATTGATCCGTGTATCCAAATGCCTCTAACGCTTTCCCAAAACACATTCTTTTCATAAAAAAAATATTGAAAAGAACCCAGCATGATGCAGTTTTTGAACAGGATATACACGGTGCCGAGTCCGCCAAAAACACCCATAACAAAGGCAATAATGCCTACACGCAAATTATTTACCGTAATGCCAATAAAACTTCCCCAGTTACTTCCGCTTTTATAGACCGCTACAGGATTTCCCGCTTCGATGTTCTCTAAAGTCATATTGACGTATTCATCGCCTAAAATAGACCTTACAAACTCCCCATCATTAGCAGCAGAAATAACGCCAATTGCGGTAAATACGGTAAAGATGGTAAAGGCGATATACACAAATTTCCGATATTGGAACATGATTAAAGGCACTTCGGTTTTCCAGAAAGTGACAATTCTGTTGCTGTCCTCGCGTTTGGTTTTATAAATTTTTTGAAAAGCCTTGGCGGCTAATTGATTTAAGTAGGTAATTATTTTACTTTTGGGGTAGTAGGTTTGCGCGTAAGATAAATCGTTGATCAATTGAATGTATTGAGAGGCGAGTTCGTCAGGATTTTTAAAATCATTATTGAAAATAGCGGTTTCAAAGCTTAGCCATTTTTCCTTATTTTGCTTGATAAACGCTACTTCTCTCATACAGTTGTTAAATTAAAATATAAAATGACAGAGTTACAAATTAACACCACTCAAAATGTAAAAATAAATTTTACGGCAGCCGGAGCTGGTGAGCGTTTGTTAGCATTCATTATTGACAGCATTATTAAAATCGGCTATCTGACCATTTTAAACATGACTGTTGGTGCGTTTCAGGATATGGATCAATGGTCTCAAATTGGAATAAATACGGTGTTAGGGCTTCCTGTGGTGTTTTATACGCTGGCATTGGAATCTTTAATGGAAGGACAAACCATTGGGAAGCGAATCATGAATATAAAAGTGGTAAAAATAGATGGCTATCAAGCTTCCCTAGCAGATTATGTGGTGCGATGGTTTTTTAGGATTGTCGATATATACATTCTGGGTTTAGGTTTTTTTGTGATCATATTCAGTAAAAGATCACAGCGATTGGGCGATATGGCCGCAGGTACTTCGGTGATTTTACTAAAAGACAAAGTTAATATCAACCATACCATTTTAGAAGAATTGCACGACAATTACAAACCGACCTATCCAACGGTCATCAAACTTTCAGATAATGACGCGCGGATTATAAAGGAAACATTTACCATGGCAAAATCTACCAACGATTACCAAACCTTAATTAAGTTGCGAAATAAGATTACGGAAGTGATAGGGGTAAAGGCTATTAATGGCAACGACATTCAGTTTATCGACACCATTTTAAAGGATTATAATTATTACACTCAAGGGATGTAAGCAGAGAGCCAAGTTTTGTTTTTACAAAACTTGTGCGAATCGCTTATCCTGCCTTTTTTGCGGGATCTTAAGATTATAATCTGAATTATTTTATTAGATGGTCACAAAAACTTGTGCGAATCGCTTATCCCGCCTTTTCGCGGGATCTCAAGAATGTAACCTATATTTTGTTAAGAAGGTCTAACTTGTGCGAATCGCTTACCCCGCCCTTTTGCGGAATCTAAACAATACAATCGTAATTTCATTAGAAAGTCGTAATTGAGCCAACAGCTTATCCTCCAACAATCAGCATCTTAAAAAAAACAAATATTGTATCAAGCGCAATTCACCAAACCCATTAATCCAGTTTGTCCTGAGTGCAGTCGAAGGACCAAGCGGGGATTTTAGGACAATTATCAATATAAATTCTGTCATTTCAAATCAATCTAATTCACCCTCAATTGGCAACAAAAACACATTTCTCTCATTAAAGTTTAAATTCACTCTAAGCCTTCCTATCTTTGGACGCTGAACTTTTTACAATAAATCTATGTTTCTACTTACCATTGATGTTCTTGGAACCATTGCTTTCGCAATTTCTGGCGTATCTATAGCGATGGATAAAAGAATGGACGCCTTTGGTGTTTTGATTATTGCTTTTGTAACCTCGGTAGGAGGGGGTACTATGCGAGATGTCTTAATTGGTATCACGCCAGTAACGTGGATGACGAACATGACCTATGTTTATGTGATTTTTGGTGCGACTATATTTACAGTCCTCTTTCGTCAAAAAATCAATTATTTACGTACATCTTTATTCTTATTTGATACTATCGGGATAGCGCTCTACACTGTGGTAGGCATACAAAAAGGGTTGGCCATTGGTCTACACCCCATAATTTGCATTTCCTTAGGGACCATGACCGCATGTTTTGGAGGTGTACTAAGAGATATGTTGTGTAATGAAATTCCTATCATATTTAGAAAGGAAATTTATGCAACCGCATGTATTTTAGGAGGTATAACTTATTTTGTATTAAGTCAATTTCCTATTGAAGAGAATGTAATCTTTTTGGTGGCCGGCTCAGTTGTTATGACCGTGCGACTGATAGCTGTAAAGTTCAAAATTAGTTTACCAAGCTTATATTAAGCATAAAAAAATGCCACGCTTTAAATCGTGGCATTTTTATTAAAAATGAGATGTTCATTATTTTTTAGGAACAGGGAAACCTCTGTCTCTCATTAAGGCTTCAATCTTAGCATCACGTCCTCTAAACAAACGATATGCTTCTGCTGGATCCATAGAATTTCTTGGTGCAAATAGATAGTCTACCAATTTCTTGGCTACTTCAGCATCGTAGAAGCCTCCCGGAGCTTCCTTAAAAGCTTCCGAAGCATCACTAGTTAATACATCAGCCCACATATAGCCATAGTATGCAGTGGCATAACCTTCGCCAGAAAAGACGTGTCCAAAGTGTGGTGTTCTGTGACGCATTACCAATTCTTTTGGCATATTAAGTTCTTTTAAGGTTTCACGCTCAAATTTTTCTATATCAATATTCTCAGGATCAGCTAAATGCAATTTCATGTCTATCAATGCTGAAGCTAAGTATTCTGTAGTGCCAAAGCCTTGGTTAAACGTGGATGCCTTCTTGATTTTTTCAACCAATGATGCTGGGATAGGCTCGCCAGTTTTGTGGTGTACCAAGAATTGATTGATCACTTCATCCGTAGATAACCAACGCTCTAATAATTGCGATTGGAATTCTGTGTAATCTCTTACGCCACCGTTTAAGGTTGGGTATTTCACGTTAGAAGAGAAGAAGTGGAGTGCATGTCCAAATTCATGGAAAAATGTAGTAGCATCATCCCATGACACTAAAACAGGCTCGCCCGGAGCTGGTTTTACGAAGTTGGAATTGTTAGAGGCTAAAACGGTTTCATCTCCATCAAAAGTTGTGTGGCTTCTGTACGTAGTTGCCCAAGCTCCAGAACGTTTTCCTTCACGTGCAAACGGGTCTAAATACCATAATCCGATATGTTTTCCTGAATCCTTATCAGTTACTTCCCAAACTTTCACATCGTCATGAAATACAGGAACTGATCCTTCAGCAACTGGCGTAAACTCATAGTTGAACAAGCGTCCGGCTGTATAAAATAACGCTTGGGTTAATTTATCAAGTTGAAGGTATTGCTTTACTTCTTCACTATCTAAATCATATTTTTTCTGACGCACTTTTTCAGCGTAGTAGCGGTAATCCCAAGGTTCAATAGTAATGTTGTCGCCATTGGCATTAGCCACAGCTTGCATGTCAGCTACCTCTTCCTTGACTCTTGCAATGGCCGCTGGCCAAACAGCCATCATTAAATCCATTGCATTTTCTGGAGTTTTAGCCATTCTGTCCTGTAAGCGCCACTCTGCATAATTATCATAGCCCATTAAGCCCACACGTTCTTTGCGGAGTTTTAGGATTTGCGCGATTAGCTCTTTGTTGTCATATTCGTCACCATTATCACCACGAGAGTAGTAGTTGTTCCATACTTGTTTACGTAACTCACGTTCTGTTGAGTAGGTTAAAAATGGATCCATTGAAGAACGCGTGTTAGTAATTGCGTATTTTCCATCTTGACCTTTATCTGACGCTATCTTAGCGGCAGATCTCGTAAAAGATTCAGATAAGCCTCCTAATTGTTCTTTAGTCAGATATGTTACATAGTTCTCTTCGTCGTGCAATACGTTATTTGAAAACTTAGTGTATAGCGAAGATAATTCCTTGTTGATTTCAGCATAGCGCTTTTTTTTCTCAGCATCCAAGTTGGCGCCGTTCATTTCGAAGCTTTTGTAGGTTAATTCCACTACACGTTGTTGGTCGTCTTCTAAAGGCGTGGTTTGGGATGCCTCATAAACAGTTTTAATCCTATTAAATAGTTTCTCGTTTTGAGAAATCTTAGAGTTATATTCAGATAATTTAGGGGCCAATTCTGTTTGAATATCCCTAAATTCAGGAGATGACATATTGCTGCTTAAAATACCGTAGTAGGTAAACACGCGGTCCAACTCTTTTCCAGAGCGTTCCATGGCAGCAATAGTGTTTTCAAAAGTTGGAGGTTCTGGGTTGTTGGCAATTTTTTCAATGTCCTTTAAACCAAGTTCCATGCCTTTTTCTACAGCATCCTTAACGTCTTCAACATTCATTTTGTCAAACGCAGGTACACCGTCAAATGGCCCTGTCCATTCCTGTAAGAGAATGTTTTCATTTTTAGTCATGGTGGTGTCTTCTTTTTTGTCGTCGTCTTTACAACTGGTGGTAAAGGCAATGAGTGCACATAAACTCAAGGTTTTAATGTGTCTGAGATTGTGTTTTGTCATTTGTTATAGTGTTGATTTTTTAAAGATTCCAAGATATTGATTTAAAGCCTCAATTTTCTTAATTAATTTATAATTTCCACTTTACGAATGTAAATGTTTTTTAAAGGCCATTCCGAACCATCGGTCTCTTGTGAGGCAATTTTATCGACGACGTCCATTCCATCAGTTACTCTTCCAAACACGGTATAGTCACCATCCAAATGGTGGGCACCACCTTGTTGTTGCACAATGAAAAACTGATATGGTGACGCTAACTTGTATGGGTTCTCAATGGCGCTACTAGGCATGCTAATGGCGCCTCTATTATGTACAAAACCACGATTGGTATCTGTTGGCAGTAAATACTGTCCTATCTTTCGTCGTTTTTCTGCTATTGCAATATCGTCGCTACTGCCTCCTTGGATGATGAAATTGTTTACAATACGGTAGAATTGTGTGTTGTCAAAATAACCTTGTTTGGTCAAAAAAATAAAATTAGCACGATGAAACTTGGTTTCGTCGTATAATAAAATATCGATAGTGCCGAAATCGGTGGTTATACGTACTTTGTTTTCTTTGTGTTTTTTATCGTATTGCAGAAAAAATTCCATCGCATTTTTATCATTGAGTTTTGGATATTCACGCTGGTTTTTTTTGGGTTCCTTTTTCCGCTCCACAAGGGTTGAAGTGGTTAATGAATCTGCTGATGAATTGTTTTCTTTTTGGCGAGATTGTTTATCTTCACAATTAAGAAAAACGAAAAACACGCCAATGAACACTAAAATTCTCATGACTAAATGAATTTTGAAATATTTTTAAAATCTATCTCAAAAATAGAACATATTCCCCTACCGGGGCAAGATTCGCAATTTAAAATGTCGCCCCCATATCGTAATGAATTGATCTTGCAGCAGCGGGAAGCTATGAAAAACTCAAAAAAAGCTGGGGTTATGGCCTTGTTTTATCCAGATGTTGAAAAAAACACCAAGTTGATATTAATTTTGAGAAAAACTTACAAAGGCGTCCATTCCGCACAAGTTGGGTTTCCTGGCGGGAAGTTAGAAGCTGAAGATCCGTCATTGGAATATGCCGCGCTGAGGGAAACTTTTGAAGAAGTAGGTGTACCATTGGGGAATATAACAGTTATAAAACAAATGACTGAACTGTATATTCCCCCAAGTAATTTTACGGTATATCCTTTCATAGGAATCACAAAAAACACCCCAAAATTCCTTAAACAAGATGATGAAGTAGAAGACTTAATTGAGGTGAATTTCAACGACTTTGTTGATGATAATATTGTGTCCTCACAAAAAATTATGACTTCATTACAGCGGGAAGTTGAGGTGCCGGTTTTTAAATTGAATGGGCATACGGTATGGGGTGCTACGGCCATGATGTTGAGTGAAATAAAAGACTTGTTAAAAACAACGATCTAAGTGGTGGTTTTTATTAAATTTGTTTTTTGGAATATGCTGTGAAAGCCTTAAAATAGGTTAGTATATTATAATTTGTAATAAAAAATAATGGGATTATTTAAGAAAAACCCTTTTGGTCATATACTTATCGTTAAAAAATGGCTTATACGCATATTGGGAGCCATGACACATAGGCGATTTAGAGGTTTTAACGAACTTCAAATTGACGGCTCTGAAGTGATTAAAAACTTGCCGGACACCAATGTGCTCTTTATATCCAATCACCAAACCTATTTTGCTGATGTTGTGGCAATGTTTCATGTGTTCAACGCAAGTTTGAGCAATCGTGATGACAATATCAAGAATATTGGCTATTTGTGGAATCCTAAATTGAACATTTATTACGTGGCCGCTAAGGAAACCATGAAATCTGGATTGTTGCCTAAAATATTGGCCTACGTGGGCTCTATCAGTATTGAACGTACTTGGAGAGCTGAAGGCAAAGAGGTAAATAGACAGGTTAAGATGAGTGATATTACGGCTATTTCTAAAGCTCTAGATGATGGTTGGGTCATTACCTTTCCGCAAGGCACTACAACACCGTTTAAACCTATTAGAAAGGGCACTGCTCATATTATAAAGCGCTATAAGCCCATTGTGGTCCCTATTGTTATTGATGGTTTTAGACGTTCTTTTGATAAAAAAGGAATTCGGATCAAGAAAAAAAACATTCTTCAGTCTATGGAAATTAAGGCACCATTGGACATAGATTATGAAAACGAAACCATAGAGCAGATTGTTGAGAAAATTGAATATGCCATTGAGCAACATCCTTCTTTTTTAAAGGTGATTCCGCAAGAAGAAATTATGGCACAACAGGAATTGAACAAACTGCGTAAATGGAAAGTAGAAGAAGACTAAAAGCTATTCTAATAGCTCTAGTTTTTTTAGCTCTTTATAGTTTTTGTTTAACTTTCTCAGTAGCAAGCCATAAATTAACCAATAGAAGAGTAGTAGTACCCCTGCAAATATGGCAATTATACCTGCAACAAGCAAGATAATCTTCGCATAAAACATAAAGGCTTCGCCGTTTGCCGCGGCTCTGTGTGCCTTATTTATTAACGCTTGATCTTGGTCAAATTCAATATATAATACGGCAGCGAAAGATGCTACCATAAAAAGCAGGTTGAAAAGCACATAATTTTTTACGGTTTTTCGAGTTCTTAAAATATTTTCCATTAATACTTTGGCGCTATCTGTGGCTGAGATACGTCTGTAATTGCGGTAAAACAAATAGAAAAAATAGGCTAAAATGATATACCCTAAGACGCTTAAGGGTATCAAAAGGTAGTCAGAATCCAATTTGTCAAAATTCTGTGTGCTTTTGGAACCTTTAAAGAAAAGCGCTAAGCTCGTCCATAGCCCAAACTCCAGCAAACTTATGATAAGTACCCATTTAACAATTGATGATGATTTTTTGAGAATCATTTTATAAATGGCGTTGGCAGAAACGTGAGGGTACTGAGTGTCCTCTTTCTTCCAGTGTTTTTTTAATAGTTCTAATTCATCCATAAGGGTTACGGATTTAGTATTGTTCTTAATTTGTTCTTGATCCTGTTCATCTTCACTCTAGCATTTACCTCGCTGATCCCCAAGGTTACACTAATTTCTCTATAGTCTTTATCTTCTAAATATAGAAACACAAGAGCTTTTTCAATATCATTCAATTGGTGGACGGCGTCATACAATAATTTTAACTGCTGTTCTTCAGTGTCGTCATACTCTTCAGCACTGAGCTTAAATTGATAGGTCTCTAATTCATAAGTGTTGATAGTGCGCTTTGATTTTCTGTATAAGGTGATGGCGGTATTTAAACCCACACGGTACATCCAAGTGCTAAACTTTGCGTCACCTCGGAACTTAGGATAAGCTTTCCATAATTGAATGGTGATCTCCTGAAACAAATCATTATGCGCCTCTCTATGGTTTGTATATAGCCTACAAACTTTATGCACAATGTTCTGATGCTCCTCTAGTAACGCGACAAAATTATGTTCTAATTCGTTGTTCAAATCGGGTAGTTAGTTACAAGGTTAGTAGGAAGATGAGGGGTTTTGTTACATTAAATAGTATTTATTTTTTTAAAATAAATGCCTGCACATTAATTTAGACTAAAGCTTTAATGGATATGGTTAAAATATCTGATTAATAATGATTTGATTATAAACTATAGGTAAAATCTATCGTTGTTTTAATAGGCCTAAAACGATAAAATATTGCGCCAACCCATACGTCAACATGACGAAAATGGATGCAAACGGGATGGCCATATAAAATTTATGAAGTGCTAATATACTATCTGAAATGACAAACAAAAGTGCTCCATTAAACACCAATATAAAACTATACTTGGGTACATTATACCGACGTAAATAGGATGTAATTACCATGATTAAAATGACGACCATGTAAATTATGACGGGAATCAATAAATCATTCAAACCTTTTTTCAATATAGAAAGAAAACCAAATGTATATAATGCTAATATGCCAATAAGGACAATTGGATTTATTTTTGGGTTTCTTCTTTTGTAAAATACAACACTATACATTAGATGCGCCATTAAAAAGGATATCAACCCTAATATGAAATAGAGGTCAGATTGGGTGTCAAATAGTAATAAGATATCTCCTGCCAATGAGAACATGAGAGCCAGTACGGTCAATGATTGTGTTTTGGTGCCTAGATGCTTGCTCTGACTTAAAAAATAGAATAAGAGACTTATAAGTAACAACGGTTTGGTAATATGGTGCCAAAACGCCAATGT
Source organism: Gelidibacter sediminis (assembly GCF_004364975.1). GTDB lineage: Bacteria > Bacteroidota > Bacteroidia > Flavobacteriales > Flavobacteriaceae > Gelidibacter > Gelidibacter sediminis. The sequence goes on from NZ_SOBW01000008.1 coordinate 289,601, forward strand.
CTCTATGGTGCCGCAAATAAGCTCCGCCATTAGAAGAACTGCAAATACAAAGGCAAATTGAGTATCGGGTTTTGAGAGCATGAGCTAGTAATTGATTTGCGAAAACATGTGTTATAGTTCTTAGAGTATGAATGGAATTCTCGTGAGGTTAAATGGAAGATCAAAACATCCTATACATCTCAAAATTATTTATTCTGCACCTGAAGCTTCTTTTGTTCTAAGTTTATCCAATTGTTCCTGCGCCTTCTTTAGTTGCTCTTTGGTAGCCGGTGTTGGCATTTGATGTTTGGCGTCCTCTGGCTCATAAGTTAGCGCAACGTAATATGGGTAATGATCAGATTCTATTGAGTTGCCAACTCTTAATTCGGCTACTCTGAATTCTGGTGAGACAAATACATGATCTAATGGCCATCTGAGTAAAAATTTTGTGGCGTCAAACGTATTGTAAAATCCGCGACCAACCCTTACATCAAGCAACTCGCTGGTAGCTTGAAACAAAAGTGTTGTTGGAGACCATGCAACATCATTAAAATCGCCAATAACAATGACTGGAATTCTGGAGTTGCGCGCCAATTCAGAAGTCATCATGAGCTCTGCATCCCGATCAGTGGATAAAGGGTTTTCTTGGGGCATAGGCGGGGTGGGGTGAATGGCGTAAATCTGTGCCAAATCTCCAGAAGGTAATCGCACTTTACTATGGATGGACGGAATGGAATCCGTCACCAAAAATTTAACTTCCGGATTTACGAGCTCTAGTTTTGAATACATGAGAATGCCATAAGTGTTTTCTAATGGTAACTCTACCTTATACATATACTCTGATGATATTGATTGTACAATAGCATTGCGCCAGCGGGTGTTGGCTTCAGTAAATACTATTACATCAGCATCCATCTCATTTATAATAGCCTTTAATTTATTGTCATTTTCATTTTTCTGCAACACATTAGCAGTAAGAACCTTTATGGCGGAGGTTGAGTTGTTAGTTGTGGCATCTAAGACCTGTTTTTTATAAAATGGAGTGTAGGGCGCAATTTTTGAAAATTGAAATATAAAACATGTTATAAGTATAGTTACGAAGGCATAATCTTTCAAATCTTTAAAATCAAATTTTATATAATACACCAAAATGGCTAGTAATGTGAGAGATGTTAACTGTATATGTGGGAAGTCAAACATCCTAATCCACCAGTAGTCTGCTGGAATTAGTGGTAAGAGCGTGAGTGCAATAGCAATAATTCCAAATCCGGTTAAAAACTTTTTTAGAGACATACGTTAATTTTGACCTGAAAATAGTTAAAATTTTAACAAATTAATTGTTATTTATAAAATAATGGATTAGCGTTAATGCTTTTGGTAATAGAAACATTATAATTCTTTTAAAATAAAGAAATTGCAATAAACATTTAATTATGAAAACAGCATATCAAAATTGTATTGAAGCCTGCCAAAAATGCTTGGTAGATTGCCAGAACTGTCTTATCGAAATGACTGGTAAGGAAAGTATGAATGATTGTCCAAAATGTTGTGTAGAATGTATTGATGCCTGCTTGGTGGCCATTAAAATGATGTCAGCCAACAGCAAACATGCTGCTAATTATTGTAAACTCTGTGCAGAAATATGTGAATGGTGTGCTGAGCAATGTAGCCAACACGATCATGAACATTGTCAAATTTGCGCAGAATCTTGCAGAAAGTGCGCTGAAGAATGTAGAAAAATGGCTGCTTAATTTCTGTCTTATAAATAAACTATGGCAATACTCGGTAATATAATCAAAGGTTTCATAGATGTAAAAGAATCCTTTTCATCAGAAACAAATCCAATAAAAGAACAGCAGGAAGTCTTAAAAAAGCTTTTGTCAACTGCAAAGGATACGGCATTTGGAAATCACTATGATTTTCAATCCATATTGAATTCAGAAAATCCTTCCGAAGTCTTTGCTAATACTGTGCCTTACTTTGACTATAATAAGATTCATAATGAGTGGTGGTATCGATTACAAGAGGGAGAAGAGAACATTACTTGGCCTGGTCACCCCAATTATTTTGCATTGAGTTCAGGAACCACCGGAAAGTCGAGTAAAAGGATTCCTGTAACAGACGCGATGATAGACGCTATTAAACAAACAGGAATTCAACAAGTTTTTGCCTTGAGTAATTTTGATTTTCCTGCAGATTTTTTCGAGAAAGAAATTATGATGTTGGGTAGTTCTACCGAGCTTAAAGCGCACAACGATCATTTAGAAGGTGAGATTAGCGGTATTAGTGCCAGTAATATACCTTTCTGGTTTAAATCATACTATAAACCAGGTGAAGAAATTGCTAAGATAGACGATTGGGATGCACGTGTACAAAAAATTGCGGAAAATGCTGAAAAATGGGATATTGGAGCGTTAAGTGGGATTCCTTCATGGATTGAGCTGATGTTACAAAAAGTTATCAGCCATCATAATCTTAACAATATCCACGAAATATGGCCAAATCTTCAAGTGTATACATCTGGTGGGGTCGCCTTTGGGCCTTACGAAAAAAGTTTTAATGCCTTATTGGCACGACCTATTACGGTAATTGATACTTATTTAGCATCAGAAGGGTTCGTTGCGTTTCAATCGCGACCAGACACTGATGCCATGAAACTCGTAACTGATGAAGGCATCTATTTTGAATTTGTGCCGTTCAAACCTGAGTACATCAATGAAGATGGTTCTCTAATTGAGAATGCGCCGTCTGTAACCCTGGGGAATGTTACTACAAATCAGGATTATGTGTTAATTATGAGTACGGTTAGTGGTGCTTGGCGTTATGAAATTGGAGACACCATAGCTTTTACTGATGTTGAACGTGCCGAAATTATCATTACAGGTCGTACCAAATTTTTCTTGAACACTGTAGGCTCTCAGCTCTCAGTAAACAAAATGGATGATGCTATGAAGCATCTTGAAGATCAATTTTCTACCAAAATTCCAGAGTACACCATTTGTGCAAAACGATGCGAAGATGGCGAATTTTATCATTGTTGGTATATAGGTACAGAAGATGATCTCAATAACGAAGAGATTGCCAATAGCTTAGATATATTTTTAAAAGAAGCCAACAAAAATTATAAGGTTGCGCGAAGTAAGGCTTTGAAAGGCGTGAAAGTTACGGCAATTCAGCCTTCAGTATTTCATGAATGGAGTGGTGCCAATAAGAAAAAAGGCGGTCAGGTAAAAATGGAAAGGGTTATGAAAGAGGACAAGTTTAAAGAGTGGGAAGAATTTGTTAATCAACAATAGACTCACTAATCTTTGCTTTGGAATTTCGCCTTTCAATAAGATCCATGATTTCTTCGGGAGATAAATAATATTTTTTGATTCTCAATTTGTAAGCGTCATGAATCTCGGCATTATTGAGTATAAAATCTTTAGTCTTAAGAATATAATCTTCCATATTATGTTGAACCGCATAGGTGTCAGCGGCACGTTCAGCTTCTACAATATGAGTGTCAGATAAGAGGTATTTAATGCCAAACCATATTAAGTTTAACTTACTTCTATTTGTGTAATCCATGATATGTCCTAACTCATGACCTATCCAACCAATCAATATATCGGACGGGATGTGAGTTGTTAAAAATTGTTTATCCGCAATTTTAAATGACTCACTAATCAGGATAACGTAGCTTCTATGCTGCCTACTTCTAAAAAAACTACCAAACGTAGGTCTAGCTTGCATAGTCGATTTTTTGATGTGGGGCTTAAATCGAAATTCAATGGGAGTCTCTTTGAGCTCCGGATAAAATTCAAGAGCTTTATTAATTTCTTTAGCGATGGAATTGGGGATAATATGCTGTGCGTTCATTGCCGTGTTTAGACTTATAAATAAATAGATTAGGTATTTCATAGTGTAGCATCTTCAAAATACATCTATTTTAAAGAATGAGGGGCAGGTTTTAAATTTATTTAACGAAATAGGAATTCCGTTAAAGTATGTGTCTTTAGAGACAAACAAGTGTTAATAATTATGATACTTTTGAACATCAAAAAAATGACTCTCAGTCCCCACTGATTATCTTTTTTTGCCCCCTACATTAAAAAAAACGGTTATATACCGTTTTTTTTTTTTTTATTATTTTATTTTTAAGGCTATTTAATAGCATTCGAAACATTTTAAATAATGCCCATTAAATTCAACATTTTCTGAGCCTTTTAGAATTTTTGTTGGGTATTCTTTATCATTCAAAACCCGCTTAAATTCTTCTGCATATTTTAGGAGTTGATCTCTCCTGCTTTTTAACTTTTTTTCAATGTCTTTACCATCCAACTCATATATTTGTGAGGGCCATTGGCGCATCGCTTTTTTAATCACTTTGTCAGTCAATAGTTGTTGTAAAGCTTTGGCCTCTTCCATAAAAACATGTTTTGGAGTGCTCTTCAGAAAGTATATATCAAAGTCATGAATTAATCCTGGCATGTAGTCAATATCGGCTTGAAAAGGTCGCATTTCTGGTGTCACATTTTTACTTGCAATAATATTAGGAATAAGTCCGCTGATGCTAAAAAAAGCATTATCTCTATCTGCCGGTAACGGAATGGCAATTTGCCTACCATCTTGCTCCTTAATGATCCAGCCCCATTGTTTGGCATGTCTATCCCAATCGCCAATAACCAAATCAAATAGTCGTGCTCTTACCAGTGCACGCTCATCTATTTTAAGGGACTCCCCAAGCTCTAATTTTAATTCCTGCAAATCGTCAGTTTCTATGATTTTACTGACGTTATCCTCTGATGTCCAGTTAGCATCACTTTCTGTCTCATGTTCAAATAGAAAAAGTTTATTTCCATAATTTTCGTTAAATTCTTGTAGCGCATCCTGCTTTGGTATGAAATAGATTTTTGGCTGTGTGTGGTGTATATGCACAGCATCGGCCAAAACAGCAACAACTGTAGCCGCATAAGGATGTTGTGCTGAAATACCATCTACAATAATATTTTCAAGCCCCAATGTTTTTGCAAATTCTGGAACTAATGGATCCGGATTTTTATTGATGCTTCTCAGCGTGTATTTATTGCCTATGCTATCTTCAAGTTTTAAGGATTTGGTTTGGTTGCCCCCACCTTCCTTTACTACAGTAAGTCCGCCTAGAAGAGTGTCTAAAAATGCAATTTTCACTTGTATTGGTGTGGACCATGCTTTGCGATAGTGTTCGCCTTGCATCATTTTTTTGAGATCATTGGCTTGGTATAATGTGCTGGCCGCTATGGTGAGCGAATCATAATCTTTAAAATTGATTTCCTCAATATTATCAGGACCAACAATGGCCGAAGTTTTATATTCGTCTGGCGTGCTATTTAGGGATATATATAGTAAAATGATAAAAAGAATAAGGACGGCGCCTATTATTAATATTACTTTTTTCATAAAAATTTTGTTTGTTAATTTTGATAAGGTGTAATCTAAAGCATCCTTTTAGACCTTACTGAAAAACTGGTTCATTGTCTTTGCGCCACTTAATATTGCAGCCTAAACTAGGTTTTTGATGTTTTGGCGATTTTTGATCTGCCAAAAGTGCCTCAATTGCATTAATCATATCTTCTCCAGAAACTGGGATGCCATTGCCAGGTCGAGAATTGTCTAATTGTCCTCTATAAAACAACTCTAAATCCGCGTTAAATAGATAAAAATCTGGCGTACAAGCTGCTTTATAGGCTTTGGCAACGCTTTGGGTCTGATCATATAAATAAGGAAAAATAAATCCTTCATTAATGGCATTTTCCTTCATTAATTCCGGACTATCCTCAAGGTAATTAACAACATCATTACTAGAGATAGCTATAAATTCTATGCCTTTAGACTTGTATTCCTTGGCAAGTTTTGCAAGTTGAGGGTTTACATGCTTTACAAAAGGACAATGATTGCAAATAAACATTATAACTGTTCCTTTCAACCCTTTACAAGATTCTAAGGAAACGTGATTGCCACTTACAGTGTCCAATAAATTGAATGCAGGAGCTGAGGTACCTAATGACAGCATATTTGAGGGCGTTCGGGCCATAGATTTATTTTATTATCTTGTAATTTATTAGAATTTTTTTAGAATGGAAAAGATAATAACTTTTGAGGAGTTCACCAAAGTTGATTTGCGCATTGGAACTATTATTGAGGTACATGAATTTCCGGAAGCACGTCAACCTGCATATCAACTGCTTATTGATTTTGGAGACCTCGGAATTAAAAAGTCTTCAGCTCAAATCACCACCATTTATTCTAAGGATGATCTCCTTAATAAACAGATAGTTGCGGTAGTTAATTTTCCGAAAAAACAAATTGCCAACTTTATGAGTGAATGTTTAGTGGTTGGGGCTATTAATAAGAAGGATGTGTTTTTGTTACATCCAGAAAAACGGGTCAACAATGGGTCGGCGGTTAGCTAAAGTCATTTGTTGATATACACATATGTATGAACAATATAAAAATTACGCGGTTTATATGTATTTGTGTTAACCGCGTAATTTATGGTTTGAATACTACTTCAATTATTAAACATCAAAGTTCTTCTCTAAAAAAGATAGCGTTCATCATCAATTTATTAGTTCCAAACCAAAATGCTCTAAAATTAGTATTATCTGTAAATGCCACTACTTTTCCACGTTTTAAACGCTGCATCTGATAAGGTACACTCAGCGCCAAGCTGTCTAAATTTGGTTTGGATACGTAGCCACTCAATAGTGGGTTTTTTGTATATTGGATAGGGTTATTATAGCTCTGTTTATCAGGATTTACGAATATTGTAGAACCTCTGAATAGTGGTAATTTATTATTTTTAAATCCAAAATTAATAGGGTGTGAGCGGTCTAGTTTCGCTTCAAATATTGCCCCTCCAATTACTTGGGCGCCGTTATAATCACTTCGGTCTTCAAAAGTTACATTTTTAGCAACGCGCTCCATTTTTTTGAAGTCTAATTTGATGAGTTTGTTCGTATCTAGCCAACGTACAGCGTTTTCAAACCCGATAAGTGTACCTCCATTTTCAACCCATAACGTCAATTTTTCAGCCGCACTCTTGCTGAGGTTGGCACTAGGTAGAATGATGGTATTATAGCGACTTAGATCTGCTCGGTCTAATTGGTCAGTATCTAGCCTTGTTAAGCTCATGTCATAGCGTTGGTCCAATAAATGCCAGATTTCGCCAGCATCGTAAGGCGACACACCCGAGCCAACAATCATGGCAACTTTAGGAGGTGTTAGCGATTTAAAATGATTGCTACCCAAATCAATTCCTTGAGTTAAGCCAGTTGCTACAGCATCTATTTCTACATGTGCATCTTGAGCCAAACCATTTAAAAACGCATAGAGTTCTTCAGGGTTTTTTGTTTGATTTTGAACAGGTATCATAATAGTGCCATAGTCATATGTCTTGCCATTTGTGCTAAATTGTTTCATGCCAACCTTAACACGAAGGTCACTTTTTAAGATCTGATTTAATACCTTAGGGGTGTAATACTCATGCCATTCCATGACATAGGCATAATTGCTTTTTCCGGAAACACGCCCTGGTTTCCGCTTTAGATTGGTTATTTTTTCACCTAAATTTGAAGATGACACTCCTTCAGCATAATCTAAATTGAATGCCAAGGGTAATGTCCACGCGGAAACGTCATAAAACAAACTATCTTCAAAGGTTGTTCGTTTTTCAAACATTGCAGTAATGAGTCGTGTATTCTTTTGATCAGTAGGAATAACGTAGCTATATCCTCGTTTAAATGCTTTGCCGTCAATAATGGCATCTTCTTTCAGTTCATAAATGCTGATTTGATGTCTTCTTAGTATTTCTGCTAATTCAAATGCTTTAGCAGCATCTTTTTCATCACCAAAGACAATATTTTTACCCTTTAATTTTTTGGCTTCTGAACGGGCATTTTTGAAAAAATCATGTTGGTACTTTAAAATGTCTTCGCGCATATGCACTGCTGCTTCCAAGGTAGAAAGTGCCGCTGTAAACTGATTTCTTATTGTGAAGGGAAAGGTTAGGAGTCCGTTGTCGCTTTCCTGAACATGACCTCGGGAGCTGGCTTGCTCAAAAAGAATACCAATACCACCATTGATATCAGGAAATGTAGAACCTTTACCATAGTAAAAATCGTCAAAACTTTCTTCTGTATAGTAGAAAGAGCCAATTTTATCTAAAGCTCGGGCATGAAAGTCTCCAATTTTGCTGGTCAATTCCTGATTTAATCTTGGGGTTAGTGGATGGGTTCTGCTTGGTATTCCTGGCTGAAAGAAGAAGGAAGAATTGGTGCTCATTTCATGATGATCAGTAAGAATGTTTGGCAACCACTTATGGAAAGTTTCCAATCTTACCTTTGATTCTGGCAACTGCACAGGTAACCAGTCTCTATTCATATCAAACCAATAGTGGTTGGTTCTGCCTCCAGGCCAAACTTCTGAAAATTCACGATCGTTAGGATCCGAAATTAAATTTTTGCTTCTGTTAGAATTTGCCCAATAAGCAAAGCGCTGTAACCCATCTGGGTTAAACGAAGGATCAAATAGCACCACCATGTTTTTTAACATCTCTTTAACTTCGTTGCTTTCTGCCGCTGCAAGGTAGTAGGCTACCAATAATGCCGCATTAGACCCGCTAGGTTCATTGCCATGAATTGAAAATCCTTGGTTTACCACAATAGGCATTGTGCTTATATTGACCGCGGTATGGTCTTCAGTGGCTGCAATATGTTGTGACCGAATGACGTCAATATTTTGATGGTTTTGAGGAGATGTAATGGTAAGAAGAATTAAAGGTCGACCCTCAAAAGTTGTGCCTCTAGTATCTAAAGTGATTCTATCAGAACTTTTTGCCAAGGCTTTCAAATATTCCACCAATTTGTCATGGGTAACGTGCCATTCCCCTACCTCATGCCCTATAACAGATTGGGGTGTGGGAATAGCTTGGTTATATGTTGTGTTTTGCGGTAAATAATAGGATAGATCTGTCTGTTTTTGCCCGAAAATGACCCACGACGATAAGAGAAATAGAGTGTAAAAAAATTTCATGATTAAAATAAATATAAAGAAGCGTTAATATGGTGTTTTTGAACGGATAGGGAAGCTGGCTATAAAAAAACCGCCATGTCATATAGCGGTTTTTTGTAATGCTGAGTACGTTGTTTGGCGATTAAATATCTTCAAATTTAATATCAGTAAAGCTTTCTGTAGATTTGATAATCTCTGCGTTAGAAGAGCTTACTTCAGTGTCAAATTCATCTTTCTTGAAATCTTTTTGGTGACGCTCACTAATGACTTCATCACCTTTCTCATTAATGACATAGTCTGTCATTTCTCTTAAAATCTCATTAAATTCACTAAAATCCTCCTTGTAAAGATATATTTTATGTTTTTTGTAGTGAAAAGATCCATCGTCATTTGTGAATTTTTTACTCTCAGTAATAGTGAGGTAATAATCTCCAGCTTTTGTGGCCCTAACGTCAAAAAAATAGGTTCTTCTTCCTGCGCGCAATACTTTAGAGAATATTTCCTCTTTCTCCATCATTCCGTGATCACTCATAGATTTTTATTTTAATTAGTAACAGTTTACGTACCAAAAATCTAAAAAAAAACTATAGTAACCAACAATTTCTGATATTTCTTTTAAGGAAATTTTAAGAATGTATTTCTCCACCATTAGCGGTGGTTATAATGGAATTATTCCTTTTTATTGAGCCTGGAAACCTTATTGGTTCTTAAAATTTAATATGTAGATCTTCCTTACGTGCGTTTGGGCGTTGCGCTGAAACTTTTAGTTGTTTTCTGTCAATTGTTTAAGATATAATTCTCTATAATAGCCATCCACATCTATAAGTGTATCATGAGAGCCTGATTGAATCATCTTACCATCTTCTAACACAATGATGTTATCTGCACTCTTAGCTGAAGAGACTCTATGGCTTACAATAATAGTAGTCTTATCTCTTGTAATGGCCCTCAGGTTATTCAGGATTTTCTCTTCAGTTTCGGTATCTACGGCCGACAAACAATCATCAAATAATAAAATTTGAGGTGCCTTAATGATGGCTCGGGCAATGGAAACCCTTTGTTTCTGTCCACCAGACAGGGTTATGCCACGTTCACCCAAAACAGTGTCATAACCTTTAGAAAATCCTTTAATGTTTTTGTGTACGTCTGCATTTTTTGCCGCATTGATAACTTCTTCTTCGGTTGCATCTTCCTTGCCAAACATGATGTTATTTCTAATACTATCCGAAAACAAAAAGGCTTCTTGTGGTACGTATCCAAGATTGTTTCTCAAACTATTTAAGTTCAGGTTTTGAATAGGGGTACCATCTATTTTAATCTCGCCCGAGCTAACATCATACAACCGACCAATAAGATCTAACACCGTTGATTTTCCTGAACCTGTTTTGCCAATAATGGCCATGGTGTCGCCTTTTTTAAGCTTGAAACTCACTTTGTTTAAAGCTTGGATGTTGGTGTCTGGATAGGTAAATGAGACGTTGTCAAATTCGATAGCTCCTTCTATATGGGAAGGCTCCGGATTGGTATTTTTAATAGTAGGTTCCTGTTTTAAAAATTCATTGATGCGCTTTTGGGATGCTTCAGCTTGTTGTACTACAGATGTCACCCAGCCAACGGTTGCTACGGGCCATGTGAGTAAGTTGACATAAATGATAAACTTGGCTATAACCCCTAAACTTTCAATTTCTCCATCTATATATTGTTTTCCGCCAATATAGATTACAATAATATTACTGAGACCGATTAAGAAAATCATTAGCGGAAAGAATAATGCTTGAATCCTGGCGAGGTCAATATTTTTTTCTCTGCTTTCTGCAGAGAGTTTGTAAAATTCAGCATTAGTGCTGGCTTCCAAACCATAAGACTTTATAACACTGACACCACTAAAGGTTTCTTGAGAAAAAGTTGAGAGTTTCGATAACCATTGCTGTACAATTGTACTTCGTTTATGAATGGATTTACTTAAAATATAAATAAAGTAAGACAGTATAGGTAGCGGAATAACAGTGTATAAAGTTAAGGTGGGCGCTGAATTGAACATTAATATAAGGGCAATAACAAATAATGTTACCGTGTTAATACTATACATAAGGGCAGGGCCTGCGTATTCCCTTACTTTACCCACGTCTTCACTAATTCTGTTCATTAAATCTCCGGTGCGGTTAGATTTGTAAAAATCAAGAGACAGGCGTTGGTATTGTTGATAGACTTCGTTTTTTAGGTCGTACTCAATCTTCCGAGATACATATATTATAGTTTGCCGCATCAAAAATGTGAATATACCGCCGATAATTGCAGCGCCAACGATATAAAGAATATTGATGAGTAATTCGGTTTTTACGGTCGCAACATCAGTGGTGATTCCCTTTCTATAATTATCAATGACGTCTACAGAATTTCCTACCAATTCTGGGGTGAAAAGTAAAAAAATTCTTGCAATAATTGTGATTAAAATACCTGCAAGTAATTTATATCTGTATTTGTAAAAGTATTTATTGACGTGTTGTAATTCTCTCATTGATAAATCTAAACCGTTTGAAATTGATGATTTGATAATTTAGCAGCTATAATTTTGCTAGAACTCCAATATTCATTTATTTTTGGGCCTAATATTTAGATAATCTAAAAAAGGCTGAATTAATTATAAGTATATGAATTCAAAAGTTATAAGTGCTAAGGAACTTGCAAAGGCAGACCCTGTCTTTGGACAACTTTCTTTTGATGATCACGAACAAATTGTGTTTTGCAATGACAAAGATACTGGTTTAAAAGCAATAATTGGTATCCATAATACGGTTTTAGGCCCAGCATTAGGCGGAACGAGGATGTGGAATTACGCTAATGAATGGGAAGCATTAAATGATGTTTTAAGACTCTCTCGAGGTATGACCTTTAAATCGGCAATCACGGGTTTAAATTTAGGAGGTGGTAAAGCAGTAATCATCGGCGATGCCAAAACCCAAAAAACGCCTGAATTAATGCGTAAATTTGGTGAGTTTGTACATTCCCTGAGCGGTAAGTATATTACTGCAGAAGATGTGGGGATGACTACTGAAGATATGGATACTGTAAGAGAAGTTACACCTTATGTTACGGGGATTTCTGAAAGTAAAGGAGGGGCGGGTAACCCTTCTCCAATTACTGCTTTTGGCGTTTTTATGGGCATGAAGGCTGCAGCAAAATATCAATTTGGATCTAATGTTTTAGAAGATAAGTCTGTATTTGTTCAAGGTATAGGGAATGTAGGAGAGGCTCTAGTAGAACATTTAGTTAATGAAGGAGCCAAGGTAACTATTGCAGATCTTAGTGAAGAACGCTTGGAAAGCGTTAGCAATAAATATGGTGTAGCTATCTATAAAGGTAAAGACATTTATAGTGAGGCTATGGACATCTACGCGCCTTGCGCATTGGGGGCTACAATTAATGATGAAACCATAAATAAGATTAAAGCTAAGGTAATTGCTGGAGCGGCAAATAACCAATTGGCCGAAGATAGACACGGTGTAATGTTGCAAGAACGAGGTATTGTGTATGCACCTGACTTCTTGATCAACGCTGGCGGAATTATTAACGTCTATGCTGAGCTAGAAAATTATGGGCGTGAGGAAATTATTCGGAGAACAGAAAACATTTACAATACTACTTTAGAAATACTAGAGCGGGCCGCAACTAATGGGGTTACACCCAATGTTGCAGCGTTAAATACTGCACAAGAACGAATTGCAAAACGAAAAGCCGAAGATTCAAAATAAGGCGAATATATCTGCTGTTTTTGTTTTGAAGTTATAAATTAATACTATTTTTGCAGGGCGAAAAGTCAACCATACTTTTCGCCCTTTTAATTTAATAAGTTCTTACAAATGCTAAATAGAAGACATATTCGTATAAAAGTGATGCAAACCCTTTATGCGTTTAAAGGTGGAGAAAGTGACGATTTCAAAAAAGACGAGCGATTCTTACTTCAAAGTCTCGATCACATGTATGATTTACACCTCTTAATGTTATCCCTCTTAATAGAGGTTCAAAAGCGGGCTGAAGATTATCAGGATAAATCCCAGCGCAAAATTTTAGCAACCAAAGAAGAAAAACATCCGAATTCAAAATTTATTAATAACCAAGTATTGCAACTCTTAAGAGAAGACCGGTCACTTCAAATAGAGATTGAAAAGCGCAAGATTGATTATTGGTATCTAGATTTTGAGTATGTTGATATCATTTTTAAAAGCATTTTGGAAAGTGAGCTCTATAAGGACTACATGAAAACGTCTGTATCTGACTTTAAAGAGGACCGAAATTTTATTATGGACGTGTTTAGTGATATTGTAGCTCCAAATGATAAGCTTTATGATTATATTGAAGATAAACGACTGACCTGGTTAGACGATTTGCCAGTAGTCAATACGGGAATATTGAAATTGCTTAGAAAAGTTAAAAAGGAAAACAGCCACAATTACTTTACTCCAAAATTGTTTAAAGACACAGAGGATAGAGAGTTTGCAACAACACTGTTTAAAAAGTCTATTCTTAATAAGTCTAAGTTCAATGAAGAGGTGGCCGCAAAAACCAAAAATTGGGATGCAGACCGGATTGCAAGTTTGGATGCCATTTTACTTCAAATGGCTATTTGTGAATTTCAAAAATTCCCTTCCATTCCTGTTAAAGTAACAATTAATGAATATATAGATATTGCTAAAGAATACTCAACACCTAAGAGTAGCTTCTTTATAAACGGTATTTTAGATAAAATTGTTAAGGAATATACTGAGAAAGGCGAATTAAATAAAATAGGACGAGGGTTGATGTAGTAAGAAATTATTCTTATTTTTACCTTCTTAAAGTTGTTTTAAACAGAACATATAAAAAAGAATACAATGAAAAAAGTAATGTTAGGTGTTAGCGCACTATGTTTGGTAGCATTTATGTCTTGTAAAGAAGATGCTACAGCAAAAATCAAATCTGAAAATGTAGCCGAAGCGGCAGAGAGAGATGCTAATTCAGGGAGCTTTGCAGTAATTGAATTTGAAGAAGTTGAACACGATTTTGGAACAATACAAAACGGAACACCAGTAGAAACAGTATTTAAATATAAAAATACGGGAACATCTCCTTTAGTGGTGAGTGATATTAAAAGTACTTGCGGATGTACAGTGCCATCAGATTGGACACGACAAGTGGCACCTGGTGAAACTGGTGAATTTAAAGTTAAGTTTGACGGAAAAGGTAATGGTGTAGTTACAAAATCAATTACTATGACCACAAACACTGAAAAAGGAGCAGAAACGGTTAGAATTAAAGCTATGGTAGAAGGTGGCGCTGGAACAGCACAACCTGCGGCCCAAACAGGAACGCAATCTATCATGCAGCAACCAGCTCGTAAATACAGTACACAACCTGGTCATGAAGGCCATAACCACGACTAATAATACTTAAGAATCAATGGGAGAAGGAATAAGTTCATTTTTGCCTTTTATAGCAATGTTTGCTGTAGTTTATTTTTTTATGATTGCACCGCAAATGAAACGTGCCAAAAAGGAGAAAAAGTTTGCAAGTGAATTGAAAAGAGGTGACAAAGTAATTACCAAAAGCGGAATGCACGGTAAGATTGTTGACCTAAATGATAAAGATAACAGTTGTGTTATTGAAACCTTAGCGGGAAAAATAAAATTTGATCGCTCTGCAATTTCCATGGAGATGAGCAGTAAGCTTAACATTGATCCTGCAACAACAACATCAAAGTAAACTTTGTTTAAAGTCTAAAAAAGCCACTTAAAAGTGGCTTTTTTTTTGTTAACAGTTTTTGTATTTATCGTGAAGTCCCATACCTTTTAAAATCATTGGTTTAATTTTATTCAATCGGGAATGTTTGGTATTATCTCTTTTTGCTGATGCAATATGTTCTGCATACTCCCTCTGTTTTCCGGGAGTGAGGCTGTCAAAACTTTGCTTAAAGATTTTATCTTGTTGGAATGCTTCTTTTAAAAGAGATGGAAGGTCAACATTTTTACTTTTGCGTTCTGGCAGCAATTCTTTACCCAATTTTTGGTTTTCAATGGCCTCCTTGACATAAGCCAAAACCACTGGTTTATTAATGTCTACTATTGATACAAAGCGCATTTGCCGCAAGCCCTTCGTTTTTTCTTGGGCATTCATCAACAGTTGATTGTCGTCTTTTAAAAACACACCATTAAAAAACCATATACAGAAGTGATTCTTAAAAGCGCCAATTCCCAATACATTTTTACCATTTAAAGTGTATACAGGTGCGCTCCATTTTAGGGTTTCTTCTAATTCTGTAGAAGTGATGAGTTGTCTTAAAGTTTTAAGTGCTTCGCCATAATGGGAATAAAGTTCAATATATTCATCTACAGTAGTTGCTTTTGCCATAGGGCAATAAATTTTTAGGGATTGATTTTGTGTATTAAAATTAATAAAAATCCTTATACATCAAATATTTGATAATCCTATTACTTTCTTAACGCTGTCAATTCTGCAATTTTACAAATAACTTCAGTAGCTTTAATCATGCTCTCTACAGGAACATACTCATAACGTCCGTGAAAATTATGGCCACCAGCAAATATATTGGGGCAGGGTAAACCCATATAGCTTAATTGCGAACCATCAGTGCCCCCTCTAATAGGTTTTATAAGTGGTTTAATGTTAACCGCTAACATTGCCTCCGCAGCAATATCTACAATGTGCATAACCGGCTCAATCTTTTCTTTCATATTGAAGTATTGATCTTCGATATCTATAGTCACAACCTCTCTTTCGTATTGTGTGTTGATGTCAAAAGTCAATTGGTGCATTGCTTCTTTTCTGGCGTTAAAATGATCTTTGTCATGATCTCGCACAATGTACTTCAATACTGTTTCCTCTACACTACCATCTATGCTGGCAAGGTGAAAAAAGCCTTGATAATTTTCAGTATGTTCAGGGGTTTCCAATAATGGAAGTGAGTTAATGAATTCAGTAGCTATATACATGGAGTTGACCATCTTCCCTTTAGCATAACCAGGATGCACAATGGTGCCTTTTATTTTTACGGTAGCGGCAGCAGCGTTGAAATTTTCATATTCTAATTCGCCTATCTGGCTGCCATCCATTGTATAGGCCCATTCCGCACCAAATTTCTCTACATCAAATTTATGGGCCCCTCGACCAATTTCTTCATCAGGGGTAAACCCAATTCTTATTTCTCCATGTTTAATTTCAGGATGCTGAATCAGGTATTCCATAGCAGAAACAATCTCTGTAATCCCTGCTTTGTCATCAGCACCTAAAAGCGTGTTGCCGTCAGTAGTTATGAGCGTTTGACCAGTGTACTGTAATAAATCATCAAACAGGTCAGGAGATAAGACAATGTCCTTTTCAGCATTTAAAACAATGTCTTTACCATCGTATTTTTCAATAATTTGAGGTTTTATGTTTGCACCGGTAAAATCTGGAGAGGTATCAAAATGAGAAATAAATCCGATAACGGGAACATCATGATCAACATTACTGGGTAAAGTTGCCATGATATAAGCATTCTGGTCTATGGATACATCTGTCATGCCTATGGCAGTAAGTTCTTTAACCAACGCATGGGCCAAATTCCACTGTTTTTCAGTACTTGGGGTCGTGTCAGAATTAGGATCAGATTCTGTATCAATAGTAACGTAACTTATAAACCTGTCAATTATGTGTTTCTTATCAATCATATAATTTTTCTTTAATGATGCAAAATAAAGCATATTCAAATGAACATTTACGAGGTTGGTTAAATTTTCAGTAAATATTCCCATTATAATAGGATGATGTTAACTACTTAATTAAATAAATTAACGCAATCAAACAAATGATGAGCAGCACTAAAAAACAACACTGCCTAAACTGTATCTAAGTATTGAGTTATTAGCAAAGCATATGATGAACGTTTTTTATTTGCAAGAGTCAGTTTTAATCTTAAATTATTTTATATAAAATGAATCCCTTTAAAAACTGCCCTATATTTGGGTAATTTTTATTTTTGCACTTATGTATAGAACATTACTTCGTCCACTATTATTTTCATTTGATCCTGAAGCTATCCATCACTTTACCTTTAAGGTAGTGAGGTTAGCTAATGCTATTGGATTAGGAACAATTTTCAGGTCATTATATAAAGTAGATCATCCTGCTCTAAAACGAGAGCTTTTTGGTTTACAATTTCCAAACCCTGTAGGTTTGGCCGCTGGGTTTGACAAAGATGCGAAGCTGTTTAAAGAACTTTCAAATTTGGGATTCGGTTTCGTAGAAATTGGAACTGTGACACCAAAACCACAGTCCGGTAATGAAAAGCCTCGTTTGTTTAGGCTGAAAGAAGATGCAGCAATAATCAATAGAATGGGTTTTAACAACGGTGGTGTAGAAGATGCTGTAGAACGCTTAAAGACCAATGCTCCAGTTGGAAATAAACATCGGGTTTTAATTGGTGGTAATATTGGTAAAAATAAAGTAACACCTAATGAAGATGCTGTTAAAGATTACATCATCTGCTTTGATGCCATGTTTGACTATGTCGATTATTTCGTGGTCAATGTGAGCTCTCCAAATACCCCAAATCTTCGTGCTTTACAGGAAAAGAAACCGCTTACGGATTTGTTACGAACGCTTCAAGACAAAAACAATTTGAAGGAGAAACGGAAACCTATTCTTTTAAAAATTGCGCCCGACTTAACCGATGAACAACTTTTAGATATTATTGATATTGTTTCAATAACCAATATTGACGGTGTTATTGCTACCAATACCACTATTTTAAGAGAGGGTTTACAAAGTGCAAACAAAGACGAATTAGGCGGTTTAAGTGGACGACCTTTAGCAAAAAGAGCTACAGAAGTCATTCGGTTTTTAGCAGAAAAAAGCCATAAAGCATTCCCAATTATTGGGGTAGGAGGAATTCATACGCCTGAAGATGCATTAGAAAAGCTAGCCGCAGGCGCTGATTTGGTGCAGTTGTATACTGGTTTTATATATGAAGGACCCCAACTGATTAAAGATATTAACAAGGCAATTATAAAACGAACGTAAGGTTTTTGACGATATAGACTACAGTGAATTAATAGATAAACCTTGCCAGCTGGCCATGATAGAAACGCTCATCTCATTTTCAATAGCCACCCTTGCGTTGGCCATTTCTCCAGGCCCCGATAATATATATGTCCTGACCCAATCATTGATTAATGGTACTAAAAGTGGCGTTGCTACAACTGCCGGATTAATCAGCGGCTGTATTGTGCATACCACCTTATTGGCCTTCGGAATTTCTGCCATCATTACGGCTTCAGAATCTCTCTTTTATGGTATAAAAGTGCTTGGCGCGTGTTATTTACTCTATTTAGCTTACATGGTTTTTAAGAGCGATCACTCTATTTTATTGTCTGATGACGCCCCAAAAAGATCCTATTGGATGCTTTTTAAAACAGGGGTGATCATGAACTTGGTGAACCCCAAAGTCATGATTTTCTTTTTAGCATTTTTCCCTGGGTTCTTATGGGAAAAGGATGGAAATACTGTTGTTCAATTTTATATCTTGGGCGCTGTATTTATGGCCGTGTCATTCGTTGTTTTCAGTGGAATAGCGCTTTTGGCAGGTCGGATTTCAGATTTTATTACAGAACAAAAAGGAGTTGGTATTGTTCTGAAATGGCTCCAAATTGTTGTGTTTGTTGGTATTGCACTCTACATTATTGTTGATTAATTTATATGTTGTTGTTGATTGGAGATGCTAAAAATTGTTAGGGTGGGTAAATGAGGTATTAAAAAAAATATACCAATAGACACACATCACTTATTTCTGTAATGTTTTTTTATAGGGAAGGATTTCTTCTACAAATGAATTCCTATCTTTGAACCCATGCAACACGTAAAAATCATAGAATGTCCGCGCGATGCCATGCAAGGCATTAAGGATTTTATTCCAACCGATAAAAAAGTACAGTACATCCAGTCGCTGTTGCGCGTTGGTTTTGATACTATAGATTTTGGCAGTTTTGTGTCGCCTAAAGCTATTCCGCAAATGGTCGATACTGCAGAAGTGCTTTCAAAATTAGACCTTTCTAAAACGAAGAGTAAATTACTCTCCATAATAGCTAATACTAGAGGTGCGGAAGATGCATCTGTGCATCCTGAAATACAATACTTGGGATATCCATTTTCTATTTCAGAGAACTTTCAAATGAGAAATACTCATAAAACCATAGCTGAGTCAGTAGTAACCTTAAATGAGATTCTAGAAATTGCTGATCAAAGCAATAAGGAAGTGGTGGTGTATATTTCTATGGGCTTTGGCAATCCTTATGGAGATCCGTGGAATGTGGATATTGTTGGCGATTGGACGGAGCGTTTAGCTACTATGGGTGTCAAAATATTGTCGTTGAGTGATACTGTAGGAACCTCAAATCCGGAGAACATTAATTATCTGTTTTCAAACTTAATCCCAAAATATCCACATATCGAGTTTGGAGCACATCTTCATACTACTCCAACCTCGTGGCACGAAAAGGTGGACGCTGCCTTTAAAGCTGGCTGTAATCGTTTTGATGGCGCTATTCAAGGCTTTGGTGGGTGTCCGATGGCTAAAGATGAGTTGACGGGTAACATGCCTACTGAAAAATTGTTATCTTATTTTACAGCAAAACAACGGTGCGATCTTAATGCCCTAAGTTTTGAAAGCGCCTATAATGAGGCCACGAAAATTTTTTCGTCCTACCATTGATTAAATTTAACTTTTAGTAAGATTCACAATCACAGTTATTTAACGTTGTGTTAAAAATATTATTTTAAATTAATCTAAATAAGCTTTGTCAAATTGAAATCGTGTTTTATTTTTGCCGAATAATTAATTATAAATAATCATTCTAAATAAAAACAATTTCAAACTCTTACAATGAAAAATAATTTATTGGTAGTAGCGCTGTTAATTTCAGCTATTACATTTTCACAAACATCTCAAGATTCTTTACCGGTCAATAAAGACCAAAATTCTGCTGAACGTATACTCTCGGGTAATATCAGTTCTGGTGTTACAGTAGGTGGCTACGGTGAAATTACTTATAATCAGCCGGAAGGAGGCAATGGCGAGCTGGACGTTCAACGTTTGGTGTTAATGTTTGGCTACAAATTTAATGACAAAGTGCAATTTGTAACTGAAGTTGAATTTGAACATGTTAGTGAAGTGTATGTAGAGCAAGCTTTTTTACAGTACAGTTTAAATGACAATTTGAATCTTCGTGGTGGATTAATGCTTGTGCCTATGGGTATTATTAATGAATACCATGAGCCTACCACATTTAACGGTGTAGAGCGCCCAAGTATGGACAAAAGCATTGTCCCAACAACTTGGAGAGAAATTGGTGTTGGTGTGGCTGGAACTGTGGATGATGCATCATTACGTTATCAGGCATATATTTTTAACGGATTTGCTTCTGTTAATGGTTCTAAATTCTTAGGCGGTAAAGATGGCTTGAGAAATGGCCGTCAAAAGGGAATTAAATCGAACATCGATTCACCTAACCTTTCTGCAAAATTGGATTATTACGGATTGCCAGGATTGCGTTTAGGATTGTCTGGCTATGTAGGACGCTCTCAAGCTGAAGATAATGTAGAGGAATTGGATGGTTCTAGTGTAGGTATTTCTATGGTAGGATTGGATGCACGTTACAACTTTAAACGATTTGCTGCCCGCGGACAATTTGTATACTCCTCTTTAACCGATACTGAGGCTTATAATGAATTGCATTATGATTTAGATGCCAATCCAACCCAAGGCTTAGGTAGTGCTATGCAAGGATGGTATTTAGAGGCAGCGTACAATTTATTACCGCTTACAAAGCAACAGCAATTGTATGCCTTCGCACGTTATGAAGCTTATGACACAAATGCGTCTGTAAGTGGAGATTTGTTAGTCAATGATGCCTTTAATAGAAGCGATTGGACTGTTGGTCTATCTTACAAATTAGCTCCAGGTGCGGTCCTAAAAGCAGATTATCAATTTAGGGATGATGCTACGTCTGCTAATTTGGCCAACCAATTAAACCTTGGTATTGGCGTGTGGTTCTAATTAAATTTGATTTACTATAAACGTGTCAATAGCTAGAGAATTATATCTCTAGCTTTTGGCATGTTAATTGGACAAGAGAAACAATTAAATATCTTTGCAACATGAATTTGAAATTTACCATTATCATTTTTATTCTTACTGCATTTCAAAATGTAGAATTGCCTAAGCATATACAGAAGAAAGTTGATAAAGAAATAAGTGAAACATTTCAATCAACCGCAACTCAATTTGAAACGTTTAAAATTCCGCAGGATGTTGCGAAAGGTTTGCCCTCAACCTTTGGGTCTGACAATTTTTTTAAAATTCGCCATAACAACAAATTGTTAGGGTATGCTTATATTGCTAAAGCTCCAAGTAAAACGGATGAATTTGATTATTTGGTACTATTAAACCCTGATCTTGTGGTGTTGTCTACAAAAGTATTGGTCTATCGTGAAGATTATGGAGGAGAAATTGGAAGTAAGCGCTGGTTGCGTCAATTTATTGGAAAATCCCTAAAGGACGAGCTGCGTTATGGCGACAATATTATGGCTATTTCAGGAGCTACTATCTCAGTTAGATCTATGACATCAGCAATGAACGATCTTTTAAAGTCATTAAAAATACTTCACTCTAAAAATATCATTTAGTATGCATCTAAATGGCTTGATATATACATTCCCTAAAGAAATAAAATTCTTAATTGCTGCGTTTATAATCGTATTAAGTGTTGGGTTTTATACAGGTTTGCTTTTTGTAGGCAATACATCAGGAGCAGAGCCGAAAGGGATTGAAGAACAGTATTTGGGAAATGAACTTGATGAGGATGCTAGTGTGATGAAATTTAAAAAAAGTGAGCAAGAAATGCTGACCTTGGTTCATAACCACATTTTGTCTATGTCCATTATTTTCTTTTTAGTGGGAATTCTATTAAGTACCACGCAACTCAACAAAAAACTCAAGCTATTCTTAATTGTAGAACCTTTCTTATCTGTGATATTGACCTTTGGTGGCTTATATTTTCTTTGGTCCGGTCATTTATGGATGAAGTATATTGTCATGTTTTCTGGTATGCTTATGGCTATAACCTATACATGCTCTATAGTCGTTATTCTAGTTCAAGTATTCCAATCAAAAAAGGTTTTGTAAATATATCATCAGATATCATCCTTTATAATAAATTGAGGCCTCTTCTAAACTTTAGTTTTATTTTTATTAGGTGTATAACTTCAAGGTGCTCGTTACTAGTGCCAAATTGTACATAGATTTTAAAGTTATTAGCAAGGTTCTCTACTCATAATCTACAGTTGTATCTACAATAATTTATAACCCAATAATTTTAGGTTATTGTTTATTAAAGCATAAATAATTATTTTAAGATAATCTTAAATCTGTTTTCGGTATAAATATTGTACATTTGCACGCAATTAAACCGTAATTGCAATGACAGCACACGAAAGCAAAATAGTAAGTGAGGGATTAACTTATGATGACGTACTCCTAATTCCTGCATATTCTGAAGTCCTTCCTCGAGAGGTCAACATTCAAACCCAATTTACACGTAATATTAAGATTAATGTTCCTATTGTATCTGCCGCTATGGATACGGTAACTGAGAGTGCTATGGCTATTGCCATTGCTCGAGAAGGTGGAATTGGTGTCTTGCATAAAAATATGAGTATTGCGCAACAAGCTAATGAAGTGCGAAAAGTGAAGCGTGCTGAGAGTGGTATGATAACTGACCCTGTAACGATGCCGTTAACGGCAACAGTTTTAGATGCGAAGCAACTAATGGCAGAACATAGTATTGGTGGTATTCCAATTACTGATGGGAAGGGGGTCTTAAAAGGTATTGTTACCAATCGTGATTTACGTTTTGAAAAAGATGGCTCTCGTGCCATTTTAGAAGTCATGACTAAGGATAATCTCGTAACTGCACCCGTCGGAACATCATTGCAGGATGCCGAAGGAATTCTTCAAAAGAACAAGATTGAGAAATTACTGATTGTTGATGAGAATTACAATTTAGCGGGTTTAATTACATTTAGAGACATTACCAAATTAACTACAAAACCTATCTCAAATAAAGATACTTACGGGCGTTTGCGTGTTGCAGCGGCAATCGGTGTAACGGGTGATGCTGTTGAAAGGGCAGAAGCTTTAGTGAAATCTGGCGTAGATGCTGTTATCATTGATACTGCTCACGGACATACCAAAGGTGTGGTGACAATTTTAAAAGAAATTAAAAAACTATTCCCTGAGCTTGAAGTGGTGGTTGGTAATATAGCTACGGCAGAAGCTGCTGAATATTTGGTTGAGGCCGGTGCAGATGCCATTAAAGTTGGTATCGGACCAGGATCTATTTGCACCACAAGGGTTGTTGCAGGTGTTGGTTTTCCACAATTCTCAGCAGTATTAGAAGTGGCTGCAGCCATTAAAGGTTCTGGTGTTCCTGTAATTGCAGATGGCGGCATCCGCTATACAGGAGATATTCCTAAAGCCATTGCGGCCGGCGCAGATACGGTGATGTTAGGTTCCTTATTGGCTGGTACAAAAGAATCTCCAGGAGAAACTATCATCTATGAAGGTCGTAAATTTAAATCCTATAGAGGTATGGGATCTGTGGATGCCATGAAACAGGGTAGTAAAGACCGTTATTTTCAAGATGTTGAAGATGACATTAAAAAATTGGTTCCAGAGGGCATCGTAGGACGCGTACCATACAAAGGCGATCTTTTTGAGAGTATCCACCAATTTATTGGAGGTTTGCGTGCCGGTATGGGCTATTGCGGCGCTAAAGACATTGAAACACTTAAAGAAAATGGTCGTTTCGTAAAAATAACATCTTCCGGAATTAATGAAAGTCACCCTCATGATGTGACCATTACTGAAGAATCTCCTAATTACTCAAGATAAATTACTTAAGTAATTCGATATAAAACACGACCTTGATAGGTCGTGTTTTTTTATGGTTATTATAAATTTTTAGTGTATTTTGTATGGGACTTCTATTGATGTACCTGTGGGTACTCAATATTCATGATTTTAAAGCTACGATCTTCCTTGGCCAATTTAAGAACAGCAATATCTCCTACTTGTTTGTCTGTTAATAATTTGGCGATGGGTGATAAAAATGAAATTTTTCTTTTTGAGATATCCGCTTCGTCTACCCCAACAATTTGATAGTGTTGTAAGTTTTTATCGGAACCTATTTTTAAGGTAACAATGGCTCCAAAACGCACTTCATTTTGCGGTTGAGTTGATAAATCCACTATCTTGGCGGTTAGAATCCTATTATTGAGTAACTGTAATTTGGCATTGATATAATTTGTGGTAATTCGTTTTTCCTTTTCATTGGTATTGTCTAACCCGTCACGTTCTGTAATTAGTCGTTCTCTTTCACCTAATAATTCGTCCATACCTACCTGAGTCACATAATTAATAGCGCCTTCTGGCAAATCTGCTCTCGGGGGTACCATTGGCACTTCTTCTTGATCCTCTTCTTTTACAAATCCTCTGCTCATAATAAACGTTTTTTGTCAGGTTGCTTGCTAAGGTTAACAAACTATAGCTTTAACTAACATTTAAAAATAAATAGAATACGGGGTAATGGTTGTCCGTATGAGTTATTTTATGAACGCAATACCAAGTCTAAAGTCATTAAACACAGTTCAACGCGCTTTTCTGTAAATAGTGCTAGGAAGTTGTCGTTGTAAGTTCAGTCAACACCTGCTTAAACACGTCTACTGGTTGTGCGCCCGTTACGGCACTTTTTCGATTAAAGACAATTGTTGGGACCGATGTTACTCCTAATTGGCGCCAAAATTCTTCCGCATTCTTTACATCGCTACGTACCTTATTATCCTCTAGGCGTGTTAATGCTTCTTCCACATTTAACCCAACATCAGATAATATTTGGTTTAATACCGTTCTGTCCGACACATCTTTTCGATTACTAAAAAAAGCCTTCGTCAATCGCATCTGTAATTCTGTTTGTTTACCAAATTGTTTGGCATAGTCCAACAAAATATGCGCATCAAAGGTGTTGACAATTCGCATCTCATCAAAATAATCGAACTTAAAATCGACCTCTTCCCCCGCAGCAACCAAGTGTTGGTGTGATGCTTCTTGTTGTTCAGAAGTAGAACCATATTTTTCGGCGAGATGTTCTTTCAAATTTTGTCCTTCCATGGGCATGTTTGGATTTAATTCAAATGGCTGCCATTCAATTTCTACCTGATCTTGAATGCCCAATTCCGTAATGGCTTTTTCTAACCGTTTATAACCTATGGTACACCAAGGACATACCACATCAGAAACAATATCTATTTTTAATTTCTCTTTCATTGTTTTATAGTTTGTTAAAATCTTAATCGTAATACATAGCATAAACTTTCATTGTAGCGCTGATATTCCTCAGATTTGTAGTTGGTTGCTCACAATCCATAATACTACATTCTATTTATTTGATACTTCTAGACTCGAGGCCTAGCCGCTCAGTACTATATTTAATTCAACTCTGATAGCGCAGATTTTTATCCCCCCCCCCTTTTGAAAAATTTGACAGGTGAACTAAATGAATTTGATTACAGAGGTCTCTTGCAAAAGGCTGTTAAAACCACAGAGAAATGCTATGGATTGTAAGTTAGATGTTCAATATTAAATCATAAATTATAAGTTTTTAAAACCATAAAACTGTAATTTCGCGCGTAAATAATTATGACATTCAATGACGGATTTTAAACCTATTATAAAGGTTCTTGAAGAGGCTTATGAAATCCCACATTTGCAGGCTACCAGAAAAATATCTGCGTTGTTGCCTTACAATTACTATGAAACGGATAAACATTTCCCTGTGCTTTATTTACAGGATGGGCAAAATTTGTTTAACCCCATGTCTCCTTTTGGCGATTGGGCTATAGATCAGTCGTTGGCAAAACTGGCCGAGCAGGGCATGAGTGATATTATTGTCATTGCTATAGATCATGGAGAAGACGAGCGTATCACTGAGTATCTGCCGTATTACCATCCGAGATATGGTGAAGGGAAAGGCAATTTCTACATTCAGTTTATCATTGAAAAATTAATTCCTTACATTAACAGTAATTATAGGACACTGCCTGATTTTCAGAATACGGGCATTGGTGGGAGTTCTTTGGGAGGTCTGATTAGCCTACACGCAGGATTGTCAAATCCGGGTGTTTTTGGTAAAATGATGATATTTTCACCAAGTCTGTGGATTGCGAAAACAATTTTCAATCAAACGGAATCATTTCAGCCTTTACAGGAGTCAAAAATTTATTTGTATTCAGGAGGTAATGAAAGTGCCGAACATTTGCCAAATGCTCAAAAACTGGAAGCCATTTTTAGAGAAAAGATGGTTGAAAATCATTCGATAGATTTCCATTTTTCAATCAACGAAATAGGAAAACATGCGGAAATTTATTGGAAACATGAGTTTCCAAAAGCTGTGAAATGGCTTTATTTTTAATTTGAAATTATGATTTATAAACACATTACCCAACTTAACATTCATCAAGATGTCATTGTACCATGTCGTAAAGGGCAATTGGACCATCTTAGTCAATATACCACGGTAAACGACCCAGATTTTAATGGTGAGTTTTCAACCGTTCAAATGCTTTACGGAGCAGAAGGCAATAGAGTTTATTTGTTAGGGTTAGGAGAGGAGAAGGATGCCGTAAAAATTGATGACGCCTTCAGAAAGCTCAGTTTTGATTATAAAAAATATTGGAAAGAACCTGTTCAAATTATAACAGAAGGTTTTTCTGATGCTGAACTTCGTAAAGTGGTGATTGGTTTAGAAATGTCGGCTTACAATATTGGCGCTTTTAAATCTAAAAAGGAGCAGGATGGGCCAATTACATTTGAAATTGTAAATTCTCAAAACGTGACCGCCCTTCTTGAAGAATCTCAAGAAATTGGCGCCACCATTAATAGAATTAAAACATTAGTAGATGCACCGGCCAATCAAAAAACACCTGAGTTTTTAGGGCAATGGGCGCAAGCTTCTGCGCATGATGCTAACTACACATGCACAGTATTACACAAAAAGGAACTTGAAGCCCAAGGATTCCAAGCCGTTATGGCGGTAGGGCAAGGTAGTGCAAATCCGCCAGTGGTTATTGTAACTGAATATATGCCGAATAAAGATGCTGCGGTGGATATCGGTTTGGTAGGTAAAGGCATCACTTTTGATACCGGCGGTTTGTCAATTAAGCCTTCAACTAATTTGCATTATATGAAGAGTGACATGGGAGGCGCCGCTATTGTACTTGGCGTTGTAGAATTGGTGGCAAAATTGAAACTCAACGTTAATGTTGTTGGTGTAGTAGCTTCTGCAGAAAACGCGGTAGATAGCAATAGTTACCGTCCTGGAGATGTTATAAACAGTTACTCAGGAAAAACTATAGAAATTATTGATACTGACGCTGAAGGTCGTCTGGTCTTAGCAGATGGCTTAAATTATATTATTAAGGAATTTAAGCCCAAGCAAGTTATAGATTTGGCTACTTTAACGGGGAGTGTCGTTCAAACCTTAGGATATTCCGCTGCAGGCATGTTTACCAACAATACCGAGATGGCACAAAAACTCTCAACAATAGGGTTTGAAATCAATGAACGGGTGTGGCCGTTACCCCTATTCTCAGACTTTGATAGTGATTTGCATAGTGATATTGCGGACCTCAGAAACTTTAGTGGGAAACCTATTGCAGGTGCAACTACCGCAGCAAAGTTTTTAGAAGCTTTTACGGAGGAGCATCAGGCATGGATGCATTTGGATATTGCCGGCGTATCATTTGGCGACTCTAAATATGCCAAAATGAAAAGTGCAAGTGGCTATGGCGTCCAATTAATGGTAAATTATATCAAATCTATTTCAGAGAACTAAAAGTTTATTTTGTATTTTGTGTGAGAATAGTACTGAAGTAACCGTTGCTTCAGGAAGAGTTTTTATTTAAGGTATCTTATCTAAAAGCTTTCATCAATAAAAACTCCACAGTAATATGTCTGCCAAACGACCACTCAATTTTCTATGTGTTACTACGTATCATAAAGGTGCCGATTTTATAAAAAGCTGTAAAGCTGAAGGCAATAATGTCTATTTATTGACCAAAAAGAAATTGGAACACGAGGTGTGGCCGTGGGAAGCCATTGATGATGTGTTTTACGTGGAAAATTGGAATCAAAGTGATGTCACCAAGGGCATCGCTTATAAATTCAGAACTATAAAGTTCGATCGTTTTGTGGCCTTGGATGATTTCGATGTCGAAAAAGTAGCGCTTTTGCGCGAACATTTCAGAATGCCCGGCATGGGCAGAACGACCTCACATTATTTTAGGGATAAATTGGCCATGCGTATGAAAGCGCAGGAGGAAGGCGTCAATGTACCCAGGTTTACAGCTCTTTTTCATGATGTTGATATCAATGCCTTTGCGGATAATGTGAGTCCACCATGGTTCCTAAAACCGCGTTTGGAAGCTTCTGCAACCGGTATTAAGAAGATCAACAATCGCGAAGAACTTTGGCAAATAGTCAATGCACTTCAAGACGAACGTGATAATTATTTAATTGAAAAGTTTGCCCCAGGTGATGTTTACCATGTAGACAGCTTGACGCTTGACGGAAAAGTCATATTTTCCAGAGTGAGCAAATATTTGGATACGCCGTTCGAAGTGGCCCATGGTGGAGGTGTCTTCAGATCTGCCACTTGCAAAATTGGCACAAAAATAGAAAAGGCATTAACCAAAATGAACGCTGAGGTCATGACCGCTTTCGGGATGCAGTTTGGTGCATCTCACACTGAGTTTATTGAGTCTAAAGACACAGGCGAATTGTTTTTTCTGGAAACATCTTCACGTGTAGGCGGGGCTAATTTAGCGGAAATGGTAGAGTTGGCATCGGGTATTAATCTCTGGGGAGAATGGGCGCGTATTGAGAGTGCCACCCTAAGGAATGAAAAGTATACCTTGCCTGAAGTCAAAAATCAGTATGCGGGAATTGTGGTGTCCTTAAGTAAATTTGAGAATCCGGATACGTCAAGTTTTAACGATCCTGAAATTGTATGGCGAATGGATAAGAAATGGCATATCGGGATGATTGTAGTTTCTGAAAATGCAGAACGGGTGATGGAGTTGTTAGATGATTATACCAAGCGTATTGCGACTGATTTCCATGCGAGTATTCCGGCACCGGATAAGAGTTTGTGATTTAAGATAGAACGCTGAGTGTTTATGATTTTCACTGATTTTTAAAAGGAATTACCTAAAATCTACTTCACCGTCTGAACGGACCGGCAGGTCAGCGTTCCACTTAAAGAAACTTAAGATTAAAAAATTCTATTTTTAAGATTTCGTGAAGAATGATGAACGGTCAAAATGTCTATTCGTGATGGACTGACAACTTTATAGATAATTCTATAGTGGCCTTCAATTAATTGTCTTGTATGTTGTTTATTTATTTCAGGAACGGTTTGCCCAGAATAAATCTGAGAATGTAGAATCTTCGTGCGTTACTTGATTCTTATAACTTGAAGTTTAGCGTAGTTTTTAGAATCTTTTGAAATGTAATCAAAAATAGCTCTTAAATCTGCAACAGATTGATGGGTCCAATTTATTTGAACCATTTTTCTAGTTGCAGTTTTTAGAATCTTTTGAAATGTAATCAAAAATAGCTCTTAAATCTGCAACAGATTGATGGGTCCAATTTATTTGAACCATTTTTCTAGTTCAGTGGTTAAGTCAGATTCAGAAACATAATTCCCACTTTCAGACTGTTGGTACCCGTTCTCTATTTTTTCAATTAAAATTAATCACTCAATGAGTTCATCAATAGTAAATTCGTCAGGTATACTTTCGATTTGTTCTTTTAATTTAGTCTTTGTAATCATCACACAAGATTGAAATCTAATATACAAAATTATTGATTTGGTCTACTTAAAAAGGGAATTAACTTGCTAATCCGATGGAACTCGGATGAGGATGATTGTTTATGATTTATAAATAGATATCTGTGATAATCAGTTAACTCTGCGTCGCCCGCCAGAACGGTCGGGCAGGTCAGTGTTCCAACAATCTCACGGTTCAAAAAAACCAGTGCTGCCACCAACCCAAGTTTTATCCTTGTTGTACTTTACACCCACCATTTCGCCTTTACTGAGTCGCATCAAATTACTGACAATTTGAGTTTGATTGGTTTTGCTATTATGGAGTAACATCATCCGAATCTCACACTTTGCCGGTTCATCCATGGTTTGGATGATAGGCGCATAGGCTACTTTTTCTTGTAACAGGTAATTCGATTTATCTTTAACAGCGTCTATCTTCGCCTGATCGACATGTATTTCAACGCCAGCTCCCGCAAAAGAGTAGAGCGGTTTTAAAACATAATTTTCTAAATCTGTCGGGATGTTTTCAAGTTGGTCCAAGTAATAGGATTTTGGAACATAGTCACCTTTTAGCAATGGCATCGTGTATTTGCTAATTCTGAAAAACCAATTGGGGTGTCCAATCCATTCAATATCTACGTCTTCTTTAAAATCAAATTCCCGGTCTAAATCTGGCCGTTGGTCCAATTCATCAAAAATGATGCGGTTATAAATCTTTAAGACTCGAATTTCTTCGCCATTAGCATCCACATAAAATAATTGCCTTCCTCTTTTAATCAATTCGGAAATGCACAACACTTTAATTCCTAACAACGCTTCCGTGGCATAAAAGTCGATGGCTGTAGCCTGTTTTTCAGGCTCAATTTCTAAAAGAATCACTTGTTTGGGATCGGTAGCTCCTACAATTTCTGCGCGTAATAACTCCACATATTCTTGAGAAGTCAGCTCGTTAAGGTGTTGCGAAAAATCATGTGGAATTGCCTCGTAATGTTTACGATACATCCTGCCTAAAAGTTCCTGAAAAAAGTAGAGGGACGGAAACCCTTGCAGTTCGATAAGTTTAGGGGTGAGTTCTCCGTTGTCATCTAAACACACTCCAAAATCCAATTGTAAAAATTTTGCGTGCGCATCTTCATTAGGCACTCTCATTGCCTCGTTAAAGAACGCACCGTCAGTGAGGTCTTTAAAATTAGGCTGATTGATAACTTTCATAATGTCATCACAAGCTTCCATTAATTGTTTTTTTAATGCTTTTGGAATAAAAACAGGCGTTTCGGCAATTTTAAATTGAGGTGTATAATTGAATTGCGTGTTAATATCAGCCAGCATGCCAGCGTATTTATCATCCGTAAATTGCGCGTTGAATGCTTGGCGTAAGGAGGCAATCATAGTGTTATGAGATTAGTTCTGGTGACAATTGTTTAATAGCGCTTGCAATATAGTTGGGTAGAATGATTTTGTGGGTTTTAATGATTTTATCCGGGTCGTCCATTTTATCCATCATATCATCATATTTTTCTTCACCAAAATTGGCAATGACCTTATGTTTATTGGCATCGGCGAGAAAGTGGGCACGCATCCCAATAGGATCGGCTTCGGGGTGGAATTGTGTACCTACAAATTCCTTAGAAAAACGTACCGCCATAATGGCGCGCTCATAACTTACATGGCTGCGGATTTTTTCTAAACTTAAAATAGAAGCGCCGTGTTCCTTAAAGACTTTCAGTCGGGGTTGTACCAATTGCCAATCACGAGAATCTACAGCATAAAACGGATCGTCCAAACCTTCTAAAAGCGGGTCTTTTAGCCCTGCTTTAGTTTTGTGGATGGGCAAAACCCCAAAAGAAGTGCTACGTCTTGGTCGCATTTCGCCTAATTTAAAATAATCGCATACCACTTGAAAGGAGTAGCAAATAAAGAACATATATTTCTTTTGATCTAAAGAACTCTTATTGAAATCCCACAAGTCTTGAACCAAATTCAGATAGGGAATGCGCCAAGGTCCATCCTCAAGCGGACTGTCCGGTCCGCCGCTCGAAATATAAATATCGTAAGAGCTGTCTGGTAATTCATCAGCACCTCTCACATTAAATATGGCATAATCAACTTCATCTTCAAAGCCTCTCACAATATCAGCAATACAACGCAAGCCCTGATTGGGTTGGTTGTTGTTCATATCCAGTATGGCTACTTTTATCTTTTCTTTGGGCATGTATAGTGTTCTAAGTTCCTAAAACGGTCTGTGCAATAATATAATCGACCACCTTGGTCAAATCCTTGGTGTCTTCATAAACAGCAATTTGCCGATCAGCTCCCGTTCCGTTAACTAACATAGTCTTAATATGCTCTATTTCCTTACGCGATCCGAGCTCATCCACAACATCATCAACAAATTCGAGTAATTCTAGCATTAATTCTCTGGTGGGCACTTCACATTCTTTGCCAAAATCAATCATCTTCCCATCGATTCCGTATCTACTGGCACGCCATTTATTCTCATTGATTAAGGCGCGGTGGTAGAGCATAAAATTAAGATTTTGAGTTCTTAATTTATAAAGTTTAGCAACTAGAGCTTGAATTAAGGCGGCAATGCTCAAGGTTTCCTCAATAGTCATCGGCACGTCACAAATCCGCACTTCCACCGTTGGAAAAACGGGATGGATCCGGATGTCCCACCAAATTTTCTTCGGATTGTCAATACACTTTGTTTTAATCAGGATGTCAATATAATGCTCATATTCTGCAACGGTTTGAAAAACGCCAGGGATTCCTGTTCTAGGGAATTTGTCAAATATTTTTGAACGAAATGATTTGAACCCTGTATTACGGCCTTCCCAAAATGGCGAATTGGTAGACAGCGCGTATAAATGCGGTAAAAAATAACGCATGGCATTGGTTAAATGCAAGGCCAATTGTTTGTCTTCAATACCTATATGCACATGCAGTCCGAAAATTAAATTTGAGCGGGCAGTATCTTGAAGTTCATTAACAATCTCGTCATATCGCGGATTAGGGGTCATCAATTGAGTTTCCCATTTGGTAAACGGATGAGTGCCGGCTGCGGCAATTTTAAATCCTAATGTACCTGCAATTTCTGAAATGGACTTTCGCAAATGCGTCAGCTCCGTGCGTGCTTCACTGATGTCCTTACAAATATTGGTGCCCACCTCCACAACAGCCTGATGCATTTCAGCCTTTACTTGCTCATTTAAGAGTTTGGCCGCTTCTGATACAATTTGCTGATCATGGGAAATTAATTCTCGGGTTTTCGGACAGATGACTTGATATTCTTCTTCAATGCCTAATGTGAACTTCATAAAATACAATTGGTTTTAATTACTATTGCGGCATAAATGATGTCTTTCAAATACTTTAAAAGAGCACCGTATAATTATTTATAAGTGGTTTTTTTACCGGTAATTTGGTCTTTAACAAAAGTTCCCCAAGTGAGGTTCATCTTGTCATTTTTATATTTCTTAGCCTTCGCAATGGCCATGTTGGCCGCGTTTTCAACAATCCATTCAAAATTGTCCTGACCTACCGAATTGATATCAGCATCAGGCGCTGGATTACAGAAATCGATGGCATAAGGGATACCGTCTCTTACGGCAAATTCCACAGTGTTAAAATCGTAGCCTAAAGCTTTATTGAGTCGGATACAGTATTTTTTGATTAAGTCTAACAGCTCTTGTTTAACAGGAGGCCCGTCAATGACATAGCGTAAATGATGCGGATTTCGCGGTTCATACTGCATAATATGCACGTTGTCCGTATCTAACACATAACATCTGAAATACTCGGTAAAATTGATTTCTTCTTGCAACATCATTACCAAGTTTTCAGTTTCGCCGTGTTTTTTCCACAAATCTTGCGAATTTTCAACACGATACACACTTTTCCAGCCGCCACCATCATGAGGTTTCATATAGGCAGGAAAACCAATGGTATCGAACATATGTTCCCAAGCAAAAGGGAATTTCATGTTTCTAAATGAATTTTCATCTGTATCAGGCGGACGGTGTGAAGACGGTAAAATAAATGTTTTTGGTACCGGCACACCCACTTTTTCTGCCAAGGCATTATTGAAGAATTTTTCGTCGGCACTCCACCAAAACGGATTGTTGATGACCGCAGTCCCAGAAATTGCCGCGTTTTTTAAATAGGCGCGATAAAACGGGACGTCCTGAGATATTCTGTCAATTATTACCGCATAATCCGTAGGTTTTGCCTGTTCTACCATATCGATAGAAACGGCTTCCGCCATAATATTTTTTACTTTCTTCTCATTAACACGATCTATAAATGCCTGTGGAAACGTGTTTTCTTTTCCGAATAGGATGCCAATTTTTTTCATATGTATAAATTTTTGGTGGTGTATCTTAATTAGTTTAAAGTTTTGAAAGGTATTCTGGAAATATATCGCGCCATAATGGCCAATCGTGTTTTGCCCATTTTCGGACATCATACCAAAAGGGAATATTTTTATCGCGGAGTATTTGGGCCATTTTTTCGTTCGCTTCCAAACAAATATCCCATTCGCCAACGCCAAGGATAATCTTCATTTTCCATAAATCGGGATGGTTATTTCCGGGTAAAAAATCTATGGGGTTATTGAAAAATACAGTGTTATCATAATAACCGTCTACAAACGATTTGATATCAAAAGCGCCGCTCATACTAAACATATGGCTTACCTTTTCTGGATGCTTAAACGCGAAATTTGAGGCTTGATAGCCTCCAAAACTCGGTCCTGCTACCGCAACCTTAGGCAATCCTTTGTCCTCACAAATAGGGTTGACTATTTCATTCATAATAAACTGATCGTACCATTCGTGGTTTCTTGCACGTTGTGATGGATGGATTTCTTTATTGTACCAACTCAGTTCGTTAATACCATCAGGACAATAGATTTGGACTTTACCTTGCTCCACAAACCATCGGACAGATTCTATAAGTTTCATGTCTTTACATTCGTTGTGTTTTCCCATGGTCGTTGGGAATAATATGACGGGATACCCGGCATGTCCAAAAACGAGCATTTCTATATCCTTGCTAAGGGTTGGGGAGTACCATTTGTGATGTTGTTCTTTCAATAGTTGAGTGCTTTAGTGTGTAAGGTGTCCTCGTAAAACTATGTGTGGACGCAATGGTCAGTCATAGGTTAAGCGTGTTCTGTTTTAACTTGATACAGATACAACAATATACTTTTTTTAATTATAAATTGCGATGAAATACAGTGAGATTCTTAAAATTTTATAGAATATGGATTAAAGTTGATATTGTAGTTGTGTTTATCTTATGTTTTAATGATAAAGCTTAAGATATTTTTAGCACTACAATAAGGTGCTAGGTTGTTTTTGTAGTGTCAACTCGCGCCTTCAAATAAAATTAAATACCTATAATGAGCAAGAGGTTATCGTGGCCAGAGAGCGCGAAAAAGAATTTAAGGAATGGTTGGAATAGTTATTCATCAATCCTATTCTCATCAAATGCCGAAGGGAGTAATTTCGGGATAAACTTGATAAATAAAGGCAGTAAGAGTGCACCTCCTGGCAACATAAAGATGGCTAAACTTGGTATCGATTTAAAGATGTCCATCAATTGTTCTTGAACTTTTTTATGTTCGGCCGCTGTGAGTTCTCGTGTGGTGGACTTGGTTAAAAGCACCATCAATTCTTTACTCTCCTTGAGTTCTTGTAGTAAGCGTTTGCTGTTTCTACTGATTAGCTTCATCACCATCTTGCTCGAATTGTCATAAAAACTCTTCACAAAATTTTTGGAGCCTAAGGCAGCAATTTTGCTTTTATTCGAACTATAGAAAAGGTCAATATCAACAATAGACTGTCTTAACACTACGATTTCGAGATCTAGATGTTCACAGAATTGAGCTAAAAACAGGTTCTCACTCTTATCAATCACATTATCTGTCCAGGATGCCATGCAGGCAATATCAATAATATACCGTTTTTCTAAAGAAGTCTTGAGCGTAGCGATGGCTTCACCATAATCTAAAGGGCCATTGGAATGGTAACGTCTGGATAATTTAAAGAGCTTGGTTAAACTGTCGTCATACTTGGTCTTTTGAAGTTTAGATTCAAAAACTTCAACCACTATAGTCTCAATAGTCGTTTCAATGTCTTGTAGATATTTGTCTGAAACGGTGTTGGTGTCCAAATATTTCTGATACGCTAAGACATCTACAAACAATAGGGCGTTAGTGATGAAATAATTAAAATTCTTGGTAAACACGTTGTCATCAATATGTACGCGTTTTTCAATCAAGTCTTCCAATAACGCCCCAGATTTCTTTTTGATTAATAGCGATTGAAAAATGGAGGTTTTACTGACCGTTATGGCACTATAGAAATTAATGACCGTGTCTATAAATTTTTCTTCGGATGGGTTTTGCTTATAGAAATAGAAAAACGCTAAAATTAAATTGACTTTACACAATTCTTCGTCGGTCAAGTCTTTTTTAGGAACCGCATTGCTAACAACCCCCACATTACTACCATAGATAAATCCGCACTGCTTGAGTTCTTGATAAAAACTTTCAAGAGTGATGTTGAAAAAAGTTTCATCCAGCGAAACTTCTTTTAGTAATTTTTTGATCCAGCCCGAAGCAGAAGGATTCATAGTCGCTATTCAATTAGACTGCAAAGATACTTTTAAAAATAAAATTCCTCATTTTTTTACGTTAACAAAACTTTAACAAAACCGACATTCTTAATTTTCCGTAGGTATGCACAGAGACATTAATAATTAACAAAAATCTCATTATTATGAAAAAATCAAAACTTTTATTAGGAGCGGCAGTTATCGCGGTAACGGGCTTCTTCGCAATTGCGGCAGATCATATTGATGCGCCTGCGGTTACTGGTGGTACAAATGACATCACCGACTTCTATGCCTTTCAGGGGCAGAACACGAACAACATTGTTTTTGTAGCAAACCTTCAAGGACTTTTATCTCCAACGGCAACTCAAAATGCAAAATTTGATGAAAACACCATGTTGGAAATAAATATTGACACCAATGGTGATGCTGTTGAAGATCTGGTTATCCAAGCCATTCCTAAAAATGGTAAAATGTATTTCTTTGGACCGGTGGCTCCAGGGCAAACAGGATTGAGTAGTACAGTACGCACAATGGGTACAATGGCTAGTGTAGATATTACACCAGCAGGTTCAAACGCTATGGTTTCTACCAATGCAGGCATGAGCTTTTTTGCTGGCCCACGTGATGATCCTTTCTTTTTTGACTT
This sequence comes from Gelidibacter sediminis, assembly GCF_004364975.1. Classification (GTDB taxonomy): domain Bacteria; phylum Bacteroidota; class Bacteroidia; order Flavobacteriales; family Flavobacteriaceae; genus Gelidibacter; species Gelidibacter sediminis. Next base: position 326,849 of record NZ_SOBW01000008.1, read on the forward strand.
TGATCAATATACTGCTATTTTAGCTGGTAATGCTAGTGGTTTTAATAACCCAGGAACAGACAAATTTAAAGGCACAAATGTGTTATCAATTGTGGTAGAAGTGCCAAAATCAATGATTGGTGGTAGTGGAAACATCAACACATGGATAGAATCAAAAAGAAAACAATAAACTCTAAAAAACTTTTATTATGAAATTCAATAATATAAAAATTGCTGCACTAGCAGTATTGGTATCATTAACTGCATATAACTGTAGTAATGACGACGACGCGATGGATAATTCAGGACCTGACTTTTCAGGCAACTACGTCCAAGAAGATCAAATGGCAAGGCCAGCGATTAACACGGTATTTGTAACAACTGGAAACAAAGATGCTTTTAATACAACGGTACCTTCTAAACAGAATGCTGCTTTTCAAGCTGCATTTCAAAGTAGATTACTTGCTTTAAATTCTGGATATACAACAAATGCTTTAGGCATGGATGCTGCAACTTTTACCGGTGCGTTGGCTACTGATGTCTTGACGGTTTCCTTAGATGGAAAAACTACATTTTTTGACGGTACGAATGTCTTAACAGGTCGTGCATTAGCTGATGATGTAATTGACACAGAACTACTCTTAATTTTTGGAGGGCCAACAGGTGGCGATAATGGTGCTGTAACGAGTGATAATGTAAGTGCGAATGATAAACCATTCTCTAATTCATTCCCATACTTGGCAGCGCCACATATGTAATTATATAATCCCTGAACTCGCACTCACGTTAGTTCAGGGTTATTTTACAATACTCATAACAAAAACTCAAAAACTCAAAAACTCAAAAACTCAAAAACTCAAAAAATCAAACTCATGAATTCACACTATATCTTATCACTTTTTACTTTGGTGATCCTAAGTAGTTGTAGCACATCTCCGAATAAAGTTAGTGATGTTTCAGATTATAATGATTATCTGAATGTTGCAGAAAACAAAACGATGATGGATGCACAAAAAGACTACGATTTTTGGACTGCAAAATCTGCTGAGGCTCATAATCCATATTCTTATGCAAGTCAGATTGCAAATTCACAGTCGGCTTTATTTGCTACAACTGGAAATATTGATTACTTAAAATCAGCCGAAACACATTTAGTTCAACTGAATCAATCTAACAACTACAGTGTTTCTGGTCCGATGAGAAGCTTAGCGGCCAATTACATATCACAACATAAATTTAAGGAAGCTTTGCAATTATTGAATAAAGCTGAAATGAATGGCGATAATCTGGACGGTACCAAAAAAATGCTATTTGATGTGCATTTGGAATTGGGAAATTACAAACTGGCCAAAACCTATTTAGAAGGCTTCGCGAACATGTCAGATTTTGATTATTTGATCCGACTCTCCAAATGGAGTGACCATCAAGGCAATTTAGATGCTGCTATCCAATACATGGAAAAAGCTAAAGTAATCGCAGAAGCATCTAATTTGGATGGCATTAAACAATGGTCTTATACTAACTTGGCCGATTTTTATGGACATGCCGGTAGAATTGAGGATTCGTATACCCATTTCTTAAAAGCACTGGAATTGGATCCAAATGATGCCTATGCTAAAAAAGGTATCGCCTGGATCGTTTATTCTCATGAGAAAAACCCGGATGAGGCCTTACGCATTTTAAATACGGTAATGAAAGATTACCATGCTCCAGACTATTACCTATTAAAATCAGAAATTTTTGAGTTTAAAGGAGATTTAACATCTAAGAATGAACAATTGGCGCTCTACCATGATGCGGTTAAAAATGAAGCTTACGGTGTTATGTACAATCAATATAACGTGCAATTATACACCCAGGAGAATCATAATTTACTGGAGGCCATTGCCATTGCAAAAATAGAAGTAGAAAACCGTCCAACACCACATTCTTATGATTTATTGGCTTGGTCTTATTTTAAAAACGGACAATTGCAGGAAGCATTACAATTGACTAAAAACCATGTATTAGGACATACTTCGGAACCTAAGGCGTTATACCATAGTGCTGAAATATTAAAGGCTTCCGGTAATTTAGAAAAGGTAAAGGAACTCAAACCAGATCTCATGGCAAGTTCATATGAATTGGGACCGATAATGGCAGAAAAAGTAAGCAAACTATAAAAGTGGACACCTATGAAACTTGTAAATTTAACAACATTGTTTGCGGTGTTGGGTGGTATCGCTCTGGCGCATTCCCAACAAATAAAAGGTAAGATTACGGATCAACAAAACCAACCTTTAGAAGCTGCCTACGTATATAATATTAATAGTAAAAGTCATGCCCACACGTCGGAAAACGGTGTGTTTATTATCGAAAACAATAGGGTAGGTGACAGTCTAAAAATAGGACTGTTAGGCTACGAAACTAGAATTGTTACCTTGAACGCTTCCAACTTTTCACAGATGATTACCACGATTCTTCAAGAAAAGACATTTCAATTGGATGAGATGGTGCTTACAGAAGAGCTGAATCCGGTAAGTACAATCAGTCGTTTGGATTTAAATACCAACCCGCTGAACTCCTCACAGGAAGCCTTGCGGAAAATTCCAGGTTTGATTATAGGTCAGCATGCCGGTGGTGGTAAGGCAGAACAAATATTCTTAAGAGGTTTTGATATTGATCATGGTACGGATATTTCCATTTCAGTAGACGGAATGCCAGTAAATATGGTTTCTCATGCCCACGGACAAGGCTATAGCGATTTGCATTTCCTTATCCCAGAAACGGTTAATAAGATTGATTTTGGAAAAGGACCTTATTCGGCTAAGCATGGCGATTTTGCCACTGCAGGTTATGTCGATTTTTCTACCCGAGATGTCTTGAAAGAAAGTTCAATATCCGTTACTGCAGGACAGTTTAATAGTTTGCGGACCTTAGGTTTATTCAATCTATTGGAAACTACGACAAATCAAAATGCCTATATCGCAGCCGAATATTTAGCGAATGATGGACCTTATGAATCCCCTCAAAACTTTGATCGGATCAATATTTTTGGCAAATATGTGGCCTTTTCTCCCAATAATGATAAGATATCCTTAACAGCGTCGCATTTTACAAGTGGGTGGGATGCTTCAGGACAAATTCCGCAGCGTGCAGTTGATAGTGGAATGATTTCAAGATTTGGAGCCATTGACGATACTGAAGGTGGCGAAACGGAACGCACCAATTTAAATGTGCAACTCAGCAAGCGCTTATCCAATAAAACGACGTTTAAAACCAATGCCTATTATTCGCATTACACATTTGAACTGTATTCTAATTTCACCTTCTTTTTAGAAGATCCTATCAACGGTGATCAAATTAAACAAAAGGAAAACCGAAACATATTCGGCCTGAATACGTCGCTTGTTCATGATACCAATATAGGAAATACGCCATTGACGTTAACCTCCGGTTTAGGATTTAGAAAAGATAGGGTAGATGGTATTGAATTATCGCACACTTTAAACAGAAGCACGATTTTAGAACACCTGCAATTGGGCGATTTAAATGAAACGAACGTTAATGCCTTTATAAATGCCGAGTTTGAATTAGGGAAATTCAGGATTGCCCCAGCCTTGCGTTTGGATTATTTTAAATTTTTATACCAAGATCAATTGCAATCAGAATACCAGAATCTTGCAGAAACTAAGGCTATAGTGAGTCCGAAGTTTAATTTTTACTGGGATGTAAAAGATAACTATCAAGTCTTTTTAAAGTCAGGTATTGGGTTTCATAGCAATGACACTCGGGTTGTTGTGGCCAATCAAGGTAAAGAAATCTTGCCACGAGCTTATGGTGTGGACTTAGGCGATATTTGGAAACCATTTCCAAACTTAGTTGTAAACACTACGCTATGGTATTTGTTTTTAGAACAAGAATTTGTCTATGTGGGCGATGCGGGAATTGTAGAGCCTAGTGGCAAAACAGAACGTTACGGCTTGGATTTTGGATTTCGTTACCAATTTAATGATTATCTGTTTTTAGATACTGATATGACACTGACTCACGCTAGAAGTACAGAAGATCCTAAAGGCCAAAATTACATTCCGCTGGCGCCAAGCTTTACCATGGCAGGAGGCTTATCCCTTAACGAATGGAACGGTTTTTCTGGAGGCTTACGTTACAGATTTATAGATGACCGACCTGCAAATGAAGATAATTCTATAGTGGCGAAAGGTTATTTTATTACGGATATGAATGCCAATTACAAGTTTGATAGTATCACTATAGGATTTGCTATTGAAAATCTATTTGATGTGGCCTGGAATGAAACCCAGTTTGCCACGGAATCAAGACTTCAAAATGAAGCGCAAGCGGTAGAAGAAATTCATTTTACACCTGGAACACCATTTTTTATTAAAGGCACTATTGCCTATACTTTTTAAATAATACGATTTTAAGTCTGATATTGTTAAGACAATAAGACTTGCACAAATGAATAGAGTTCATTTTGTAAAGAGACCACGTGAGTTGTGGTAGTTTTTTAGAGTTTTTTGTTAGTGGAAAGCACTTGGCCATAGAGATAGGGTTAGGTGCTTTCCTAATTATAGTCTTGAGGTTGTTTTGATTTAGTCAAGAGGATTCAAAAGTTCTTTTTTTGGCAGTTAGAACGGTTTTAATAGTACGATTCGATATTGAAATCTATAGTTTAGGAACTATGCAGCTATTTATATTTCAAAGATTCATGAACTTTGATGTACTCTTGCTGATCATCAGCAAGCACCATTAAAGTGTCGCCTGCTTTTATCTCAGTGGAGCCGCCAGGGCGGATAAACTGATTGTCGCGTTTAATCATGATGATAAACGCTGATCTTGGGAAATTCAGATCTACAATACGCTTATTAACTGCGAAAAAATCAGGCGAAATCGAGAATTCCTGCAATGACGATTTTGGTAGTTCTAAAAGCAATTGGTCTACCTCGTTAATGATCTTCGATTTTTCAGGCAATCCTACATTGAGCCATTTTGCTAAAACGGACAAAGTGGTGCCTTGAATCAAAATTGACGTAACAGAGATGAAAAAGACGATACTGAAAATCATATTCGCTTTTTCAATTCCTGCTAAGAGTGGATACGTTGCAAATACAATCGGTACGGCGCCTCGCAATCCTACCCAAGAAATATAGAAACGGCGTCTTAATTTCATTTTGAAAAACACTAAACTGATAAAGACACCAACAGGGCGAGCAATGAAAATAAGAAATAATGAAATGAGCATTCCAATGCCAATATAAGGCACTATTTGAGAAGGAAAGACTAACAATCCTAAGGTAAGGAAGAGTACTATTTGCATCAACCAAGCCAATCCATCAAACATTTTTAATATAGTAGCTTTATGAATAATATCCTGATTGCCCAAATACACTGCACAAATATATATGGCAAGGAATCCGTTTCCACCCACAAAATCTGTCGCAGAAAATGTGATGAACATAAGCGCTATGACCAATACTGGATAAAGACCTTCAAAATCAAGTTTAATTCTATTGATAATATATTTGCTTGCATATCCAAATCCAAACCCTGCAGTAGCCCCTACTACCATCTGCTGAAGAAACATAGGGATTATGGACGCCAAACCTTGATCTTGATTGATTACTAGGGTCAAGAAAGCAATGGTCAGCACATACGCCATCGGGTCATTGCTACCACTTTCCAACTCTAATGTTGGTCTGAGGTTTGTTTTTAGGGCGAGATTTTTAGAGCGTAAAATGGAGAATACGGCCGCAGCATCAGTGGAAGACACAATAGATCCTAATAGCAAACTTTCATATATGGTGAAATCAGTAACATAATACACAAAAGTGCCTAGTGATACTGCGGTTAACAAAACCCCTAGGGTGGATAGCATAATTCCTTCTTTAAGAACGGGTTTTATAGAACTCCAGTTGGTGTCCAATCCACCAGAAAATAAGATGAAATTCAGTGAGATGATACCGATAAGCTGCGCGTAACTTGGATTATTAAAACGAATATCACCAATACCATCTGAGCCAGCCAGCATGCCGATAGCCAAAAACAAAATTAATGTTGGTACGCCAAATTTATAGGATGTTTTTCCGACAATAACGCTGATAAAAAGTAATAACGAACCAACTAATAAAATGTTTTCAATGGTTAATTGCATGCGTTTTTCTTTTTTTTATGGATTCAAGCGAAGATACTTTTTTTTCTTTTCAAAATTTTGAGAGTGTTTAAAGGAATAGTCGTTATGAAATTAAAATATTCCGCAATAAAAAAAGCACCAACAAACGTTGGTGCTTTAAGATATATGTTGAAAGTCTATTTAAGGTGCCGCAGCTACCACAACTCCTAAGGTATACAATTGGTCCATGGTAGGTGTTTCACTACCACCTTCAGGCTCTAAAGTGATTCCAAAAGCTTCACTCTCGTTAGCGTTGGCAATGGCAAATATTTTGTTGTCATCTGAATTAAAATTGTCAATAGTACCTAAACTCGTAGGTGTTAACGGATTCAATTTTAAAGACCATACTTGGTACACTTTACCAGCAGGTGCTTCAGGCAGACCTTGGGCATCTAGATAAATGCTGTTGTCTTTCTTGTTCCAATACACCTTAGCGTAGGTGTTTGCAAATTCACCCTGTCCCCCCAGCGGTACTGAAATGATATCTTTGTCACGTAAAATGTTCAATAGGTTTTTGGATGCGGCAAGGTCTGTTTTTGCGTTTGCAATTTGCTCTTCTAAATACGCATTCTCTATTTCGGCAGTCGTTAAGTTGGATTTTAGATTGTTAGTTTGATTTAATGTCCAAAGCAATCCAGCGCCAATAATAAAGGCAGCAGCCCAGCCTGTATAAGTAATCCAGTTGTATTTAGGTTTTACAATAGAAATCACTTTAGGGATCGACTCTCTATTTGCAGATTGATTTTGAACCCTTGTTTTAATAGGTTCAAATAAATCAGCAGTAGTATTCGGAGCTGCAGCAGCAGTTAATTTTTTGATGGCAGCCTCAATCTGTTCTACTTCCTTCTGTATTTCCGGATGTTGTTGCATCAAACGGTACACCTCTCTATTTTCTTGATCAGAAAGGGCGCCAGCGACGTACAATTCTAAAATTCCAGATGCTATGTAAGCGGTTATATCCATATTATTGAAGTACAATAGTTCTTAATTCGTTAATGCAATTTCTGTTCCGTGTTTTAATTGTGCCAATAGGCATGTCAAGTGTTTCTGAAGCCTCCTTTTGGGTATAGCCCTTAAAGTAAAGCAGTTCAATAACTTCAATGCATTTTTTAGCAAGTTGACTCACAAATTTTTTAATTCCAATGGCGTCAGTCTGATCATCCAAACTATCACCGTGGGCCAGAATATCTACGAAATATTCGGCACCTAGGTTTTTTTTAGAATTCTTAAAGGCTTTTGAACGGGTTTTGTCAATGGCCGCATTTCTGGCAATGTTCAGGATCCAAGTAAAGAATCGTCCCTTTTCTGCCGAATAGCTGGCAGCATTGTTCCAAGCTTTGATAAACACATCCTGCATCAATTCTTCAGCAATATCATGATCTCTCACAATGTTGTAGATAACGCCATGCATACTCTTACTATACATGTTATAAAGCTCCTCAAATGCTTTGACGTCCTTCTGTTGGAATTTTGTGATCAATAGTTCTAATTGCTGCATAAAGTTTTGTTTTTAGGAAATATTGCTGAAAATTAAGAAAAGCCACCTTTTATAGTGGCTTTTAATGTTATTTAGATATAACGTATAAATATTATTTAATAATACCTCCACAACTAACGCGTCCACCTGCATTACCTGTTGGTTGCGTTTTAAAGTCGTCAACACCTTCGTGAATTATGATAGCTTTACCAACAATATCTTTGTTGGCATCTCCACATCCAATACACCATTCATCTGTAGTAACAGTTATAGTTCCGTTTCCATTGGCATCAGCTTTAAAGTTTCCGATATCACCTTTATGGTAACCATCTGGGCTTCCCCATTTACCGTGTGGTTGATTTGTTGGGTTCCAATGTCCACCGGATGATGTCCCATCATCTGCTGAACAGTCAGCTTTTTCATGAAGATGAATAGCGTGTTCACCTTCTTTAAGTCCACCAACAACTGCAACCATGGTAACGGTGCCATCTTCTTCAGTAAACACAGCGTTTCCTTTTACAGTACTTCCGCTTTTAGGCTCTAAGGCTACCTGCATTTTCTTAATGTCAACAGTCTTAGTTTCCTCTATTTCTTCTATTACTTCTGTCTTAGTTTCTTTCTTGTCTTTTTTACAAGATGTAGTCATGGTCAGTGCAAATACTGCAATGAAAATGAATGATAATCGTTTCATATGTTTAAGTTATTTAGTGTTTAATGATTAAAGTTACTATTTATTTAGGGCTTAAACAACCATCTATGTTAATTTCAGTAACTCCTGCTTTATTGTCATTTGATCTTCAATTCATAAAATTACAGGAAAGGGAATTGCGTGTATGACTTATATCATATTTTTTATAGCCGATTTAGAATAATTTTGCCTCAAACATAAGTATGATAAACATGATGCGGTCTTTAATTGATAAATATAATGTTGCAGGTCCTCGATATACAAGCTATCCAACAGTTCCATATTGGGACACTGACACATTTACCATGCAAAAATGGAAAAACGCATTAATTGAGGCCTTTAATGAAAGTAATGAAGCCGAAGGTATCAGCTTATATCTGCATTTACCGTTTTGCGAAAGTTTATGCACTTTTTGCGGATGCCATAAACGCATTACAAAGCAACATAGTGTGGAAACGCCGTATATTAATGCGTTAATAAAAGAGTGGGATTTATATTGTGATATTTTACCTACAAAACCCAAAATTAAAGAGTTGCATTTGGGCGGTGGCACCCCGACATTCTTTTCGCCTGAAAATTTGAACTTACTCATTAAGAGTTTGTTAAATCGCGCCACATTGGCTGATGGTTATGAGTTTAGCTTTGAGGGACATCCAAACAATACTACTGAAGAACATCTACAAACGTTTTATGACTTAGGATTTAGACGCGTTAGTTATGGTGTTCAGGATTATAATGAAACCGTCCAAAAAGCCATCCACAGAATACAACCTTTTGAAAATGTAAAGCGCGTTACAGAGCAAGCTAGAGCTATCGGATACACTTCCGTTAGTCATGATATTATATTTGGATTGCCGTTTCAAACCGAGGCGCATGTGACAGAAACCATAGCTAAAACTAAATCTTTGAAGCCTGATAGAATTGCCTTTTACAGCTATGCCCATGTGCCTTGGATTAAAGGTAATGGCCAACGTGGTTTTGATGAAAGCAATTTGCCATCTGGAACAGCCAAACGTCAGCAATATGAATTGGGTAAAACCTTACTCGCAGAAGCTGGCTATCACGAAATTGGCATGGATCACTTTGCATTGCCATCAGATTCTTTGTACCAATCCATGACCAACAAAACCTTACATCGGAATTTTATGGGGTATACAGCTTCAAAAACAAAAGCAATGATTGGTTTGGGGGTATCTTCAATTAGCGATAGTTGGTATGGTTTTGCACAAAATGTTAAAGGTATTGAAGCATATTATAGTTTACTTAATGAAGGCATTATTCCTGTTGTTAAAGGACATATCTTAAATACTGAAGATTTAATTATTAGAAGACATATTTTAAATTTGATGTGCCAATTTGAGACGTCTTGGAGTTTGGATGCACTCAAATTTGAAGAGTTGCCAGAAGTGCTGAGCAATTTAGAAGAAATGGAACATGATGGACTGCTGACTATAAATAATTCAACATTAACAGTAACCGAAAAAGGCAAACCGTTTGTACGAAATATATGTATGTCATTTGATTTGCTTTTAAGACGTAAACAACCACAAACGCGCATTTTTTCAATGACTGTTTAAAGTGTGTCAATATGTTATTGACATACAGAACTAACGCCTTAATTAATATATTTTCCTAATTATGGGATAAAATACAACCTATTATGAAAAAAATAATTGTACCAATAGACTTTTCAAAATATTCTGAATATGCTTTAGAAGCCGCCGCGATATTGGCGAAGAAGAACAATTCAGAAATTTTGGCATTGCACATGTTAGAAATGGCTGATGGCTTATTTACTGCGTCTGATGCTGGACAAAAACCTAAAATGTTATATTTTTTAAAACTAGCGGAGCAAAAATTTGATGAATTTTTGAATAAGCCGTTTTTAGAAGGCATCAACGTAACGCCCATAGTAAAACAATCTAAAGTGTTTAGTGAAGTAAGTGAGGTAGGCGCTCAACATCATGCTGACCTTATTGTAATGGGATCGCACGGTGTTAGTGGTTTTACCGAGGTATTTGTAGGTTCTAACACTGAAAAAGTAGTGCGTTATTCAGAAATTCCAGTCTTAGTTATTAAGCGAAAACCGAATACACTTAGCTTTGATACTACAATTTTTGCTTCCAATTTCTCAGAAGAAGCGGTTGGAGCATATTTAAAAGCTTTAAAAATGTTACCAAAAACGGCCAAGATAGAATTGCTGTATGTTAACGTTCCTGGAGAAGATTTTAAAAGCACTTCAGAAATGGAACAACAAGCTGCAAATTTCCTGACAAAAGCTGAAGGCAACTTAGACCGACTCAACACCGTTAATTATGTGTCAGATTACTCAGTAGAAAAAGGTATCCTAAATTTCTCGAATCTTGTGGGGGCTGACCTGATCATGCTACCAACTCGTGGTAAAAAGGGCCTGGCACATTTTTTTGAAGGAAGTATTTCTGAAGATTTGGTCAATCATGCCAATTTGCCGGTCATGACTTTTAAAATATAACCACACCATAAATTTTATAAATTACCTTAGCTGGACGGAAGTTCAGCTTTTCTTTTATCTTTATCTAATGTGGATAAAATTGTCCTAATATGACCATCGTCATATTTTTATGAGATTGATTAATTTAATTTTGAACCATAAACCAATATGTATATGAAACCACAAACAATCCTTAAAACAGTGTCGCTGCTGTCATTATTATTAGTGTTCAGTTGCTTTAAAGACAAAAAAACCGAATATGCTTCTGCTGAAGATATTCCTGTAAGTCGTGAAATGATTGCAGAATTGACTGCTCCACCACACGTGCCAACGCCAATTGGTAAGCGCAAAGCCAAAAAACTTATTGTAAAAATGGAAATCCTTGAAGAAGAAGGAGAAATTACTGATGGCGTACGTTATGTTTATTGGACTTTTGGAGGTTCAGTGCCTGGTAGTTTTATCAGAACTCGTGTGGGAGATGAAATTGAATTCCATTTACAAAACCACCCAGACAATAAATTACCACACAACATCGATTTACACGCAGTAAACGGACCTGGTGGAGGTGCTGAATCTTCTTTTGTAGCGCCAGGCCACGAAAAGGTGTTTTCATTTAAGGTGTTAAATCCAGGCTTATATGTCTATCATTGCGCAACAGCACCGGTAGGGATGCATATTGCCAATGGAATGTATGGGCTTATTTTAGTAGAACCAGAAGGCGGTTTGCCTCCGGTAGATAAGGAATACTACGTAATGCAAGGCGATTTCTACACGAAAGGTGCCAATGGAGAACGTGGATTGCAACCTTTTGACATGCAAAAAGCGGTTGATGAAAAAGCAGATTATGTTGTGTTTAACGGTAAAGTAGGGTCCCTAACTGGTGATGGTGCCTTAACAGCAAAAGTTGGAGAAACTGTTAGATTGTTTGTTGGAAATGGTGGGCCTGGATTGGTATCATCTTTCCATGTCATCGGTGAAATTTTTGATAAAGTGTACGTAGAAGGTGGAGATTTGGTTAACACCAATGTTCAAACAACCTTAATTCCTGCAGGTGGTGCTGCCATAGTGGAGTTTAAAGTTGAGGTGCCGGGAACGTTTATTTTGGTAGATCACTCCATTTTTAGAGCATTTAATAAAGGTGCCCTAGGGATGTTGAAAGTGGATGGAGAAGAGGATAAGAAAATATTTTCAGGAGAGTTGATGGAAAATATTTATATTCCTGAGGGTCCTGGAATCCAAACTATGCCGACTACAGATGAAATTAAAGAATCTGCAATACCTGCAAAATCATTTGCTGAGCAAATGGAGTTTGGAAAACAAATTTACGGACAAACATGTATTGCTTGTCACCAGTCAGAAGGACAAGGTATTCCTGGTGCGTTTCCTCCATTGGCAAAATCAGACTACCTAAATGCAGACGTAGACCGCGCAATTAGTGCCGTACTTCATGGATTAAGTGGCGAAATCACCGTAAATGGCGAAAAATACAACAGTATCATGACCAAGCAAATGATTTCCCAAGAAGAAGTTGCTAATGTGATGACCTATGTGTATAACAGTTGGGGTAATAATAAAACAGTTGTTACACCAGCAATGGTTAAAAAAGTAAGTGAAAAAAAGTAATTGATTTACCACCTTTAAATAAATTTTAAACTAATAATTATGCGTACCAAAATCTTCAGATTGTCTTTTGTTCTAATGTTTGTGCAACTGTTTAGTTATGGACAATCTGAAGGTATGGCGCGTATTGAAGGTGCACGTTATATCCCTTTATATGGAAGGGATTCAACGGTAGTTGCTGTTAAAGATTTCGATTTGGACGTGTACCCTGTAACCAATAAGGAATATCTAGATTTTGTAAAGAATTTTCCAAATTGGCAGAAATCTAAAGCCAAAAAGATATTTGCAGATGGCTCCTATCTCAGAAATTGGAAAAATGATTTAGAGCTAAATGACGACGCTTTGCCTAACAGTCCTGTGACATACGTCAGTTGGTTTGCGGCAAAATCATATTGTGCCAGTCAAGGCAAACGTTTGCCAACAATGGATGAATGGGAATACGCCGCAATGGCTGATGAAAAGCTCAAGGACGCCCGAATCAAAAAATCCTACAATGAACAAATCTTATCGTGGTACGAAGCCCCGCGTTCTAATGAAAATGTCATTGGTCAACATCCAAAAAATTATTGGGGAGTTCATGATTTACACGGTCTGGTTTGGGAATGGACGTCAGATTTCAACTCCGTTTTACTATCTGGAGAATCGCGGAAGGATAATGAAAAAGACAACAATTTATTTTGCGGAAGCGCCGCATTGGGTGCGACAGATTTGATGAATTATGCGGCTTTTATGCGCTATGCGTTTAGAGGAAGCGTTAAGGCTAATTATGCTATTAAAAATCTGGGATTCAGATGTGCAAAAGACGTTGAAAACATAAAATAAACATGAAAAATACGTTACTAATATTATGTAGCATTCTTTTTATCGGATTGACCTCTTGTAAAAACGAATCGGCTAAAACTTCAGATGTTATCGCTTATTACTGCCCGATGGAATGTGAAGGAGATAAAACCTATGATGAACCTGGCAGTTGCCCAGTTTGTAATATGGATTTAGTGCTTGTTGATACCAATGTAGATATGGCATCCGATGAAATTTCAGAAACTTCAATTTTTAATCTCACCTCCACATGGACCAACCAAAATGGCGAAGACCTTCAATTGGAAGATTTAAAAGGTGATGTTTTGGTAATGGTTATGGTGTATACCTCATGTAAGGCAGCCTGCCCAAGATTGGTTGCGGATATGCGTAACATTGAAGAGCGATTACCTAAAGATGCCAAAAACAATTTAAAAATGGTTTTTGTGAGTATTGATCCAAATACTGATACTCCAGAACGCTTAAAGGCGTTTGCAGAAGAAAATGTAATGGATAAAGAACCGTGGTTATTCTTAAGGTCATCAGTAGATAATACACGAGAGTTTGCGGCTGTATTGGCTGTAAATTATATGAAAATTTCGCCTCTAGATTTTTCCCACTCTAATATCATAAGTGTATTCAATAAACAAGGCGAGCTCGTATACCAACAAGAGGGACTCGGTGTCAACTCTGATGCTACCGTACAGCATATTAAAGACGCTATGGCAATCTAATACGTTTGCTCAACTTTGGTAATCTAATTCCAGAATCATGAAAAAACTAGTCATTTTAGCATGCCTCGGCATGTTGAGCCTCACTACCTATGCCCAAGAATTTGGGATCGATTTACAGTTAAGGCCTCGTGTTGAGTATCGGCATGGCTACAAAACCTTGATTCCTGATGCTATTGATGCTGCGACTTTTGTGTCACAACGATCTCGGCTTAATCTGAAGTATGGCAGAACAACACTCAATGCCTTTATATCCTTGCAAAATGTAAGAGTTTGGGGTGATGTAAGCACTTTATCTGCGACAGATGCTAACGGTACAGCCATTCATGAAGCATGGGCATCATTTAAATTAGATTCGGTATTGAGCTTTAAAATGGGGCGTCAAGAAATAATTTATGACGATTCTAGAATTTTCGGTAACGTTGATTGGGCACAGACGGGGAGAAGCCACGACGCTTTTATTGCTACTTACCAGCCTAATGTAAATAATCGTGTAGATCTTGGTATCGCCCTAAATGAAGAAGATGAAACCCTTTTTAAAACGGATTATAATGTCAATAATTACAAGGCTTTTCAATATGTATGGTATCATACAAAATTTGATAATTTAAATTTAAGTCTGTTAGCACTGAATACAGGGTTTACAGTTAATACCGATGGTAACCAGGAAGTAGATTACAACCAAACTTTTGGTGCGTATGTCACTTTCGGAAAAAACGTGTTCAAAGCAGATGCTTCAGCCTATTATCAAACGGGGAAAATCGCGGATCGCGACTTGAATGCTTTTAATGTGTCTGGAAATTTGCATTATCAAGTAACTTCAAGTCTTAATCTTGGTATTGGTGCTGAATATGTATCGGGAACGGATATGAACAGTACGGATTCTGAGATCAATTCTTTTAACCCGTTATTTGGAACCAATCATAAATTTAACGGTTGGATGGATTATTTTTTTGTGGGCAACCATATCAATTCTGTGGGTTTGGTGGATATCAATCTACCCATAAAATATCAACAGGATAAATGGACACTTCAATTGATTCCACACCTTTTTTCATCTGCGGCGACGGTAGTAAATCTTATGGGCAATGAACAGGATGCTTATTTAGGCACCGAAATTGATTTTTCATTGGGCTATAAAATCGCTAATGACATCGATTTTCAATTAGGATATTCACATATGTTCGCTTCCGACACGATGCAATTGCTTAAAGGCGGTAATAACGACAACACGAATAATTGGGCTTGGGCCATGTTTGTGTTCAAACCTAAACTATTTACGCATACTAAATAACACGTTTTAGAAACCTTCCAAAAAGGATCAAAACATCCTTCAGAATTTTCATATGAATTTTGAGGGATTTTTTTCAGTCTTATCTAATTTTTGATTCATGATTTGCCCTACTAGGATTCATGAAATCCTTTGCTGAAATACAATCTTTATTTATATAGGATAATTTTATCCTATATATGATTTTTATCATGTTTTTTAAAAACCTAAGGTTATAAATTTGTTAAAGAAAACCAAAATTAAGGCTGTTGTCTTAATGTATCAAATGGAGTTTCAGAACCATAAATTAGAACCTAAAATTATAAAACAATGAAAAAATCATTATTGATTATTACAGGATTTTGCTTCATGCTATTCCTAGGATGTGGAGATGGCGAGAAGAAGAAAGATTCTCCTTATGAAAAATCTACTTCTGTAGAACAAACAACACCAGCAAAATCTAAAGTGCCAGCTTCAGAACGTATCGATTTAACAAGTAAAGGTGTGGGCCCTATTAGTTCGATTACCCTTCCTTCGGAAATAGACCAAACAATGGTGGCGCACGGGAAGGACGTATATGAAAAAATGTGTACGGCATGCCATAAGGTTGATAAAAAATTCATAGGACCACCACCAGTAGGATTGTTGGAACGCAGAACACCGGAATGGATTATGAACATGATCTTAAACCCTGAAGAAATGGTTCAACAAGATCCTCTTGCTAAAGACTTATTGATGGAGTTTAATGGTGCCCCAATGGCAAATCAACATCTTTCTGAAGAAGACGCAAGGGCTGTTCTTGAATATTTTAGAACCCTATAATAGTTAACATATGAAAACTACACTTAAACTTTTTAGTTTTTTACTGCTAATCGTAGTGTCTGTATCATGTAAAGAAAGTACTGACCAACAAGCAGAAACACCGATAACTACAGTAGAAACAACTGATGATAAAAATAAAGGTCAAGCGTTTATAAAAGATGACCTGGCTACACCTAATGTTTTACAGATAGCTGTAGGCTCAGAAGATCATACCACACTGGTAGCAGCTGTTCAAGCAGCACAATTGGAGAATGTTCTGGTTAATGCCGGTCCGTTGATGGTATTTGCACCAACTAATGAAGCTTTTGATGCCTTGCCGGCTGGCACTGTTGAAGGCTTATTAAAACCAGAGAATAAGGAAGCTTTGTCTGATATTCTTAAATATCATGTAACGCCTGGCAATTATTCAAAAGAATTCTTAACCAAATTTAAGAAACTAGGACAAGCTAACAATCAATATGTACAGATAGAGATGATTGATGGTGAACCCATAATTGGAGGCGCCAAAATTATTGCAAGTATACCGGCTGGTAATGGTATTGTACATGTAGTAGATAAAGTATTACTGCCACCAACTGACAAGAACTAACACGAATTAAAATTTAGAACTAATGAAGAATATATTACAAACCACAATTGCTCTTGTTGTAATCCTAATAGGGTTTACAAGTTGCAACAACTCAGAAAATTCGAAGGGCAAATCTGGTGCCTTGGCAAGTAATGTTGCTGAAAAAGTATATGTTGCACCAGGTGAGCATGATTCGCATTATGCATTTATTTCAGGAGGATACAGTGGAAACTTAACGGTTTACGGTTTGCCTTCTGGAAGGATGTTTAAAGAAATTCCAGTCTTCTCACAATTCCCAACCAATGGCTATGGATATTCTGAGGAAACAAAACCCTTATTAGAGACCTCATACGGATTTATTCCTTGGGATGATTCGCATCACCCAGACATTTCTCAAACCAATGGAAAACTGGATGGACGTTGGGTTTTTATCAATGGAAACAACACCCCGCGTATTGCTCGAATCAGTTTGACCACATTTGAAACGGAAGAAATCATTGAAGTTCCAAACAGTGCAGGAAACCATAGTTCTTCTTTTATAACAGAAAACACAGAGTATGTAGTTGCAGGGACACGTTTTTCTGTGCCAGTACCTCAACGGGATATGCCAATTAAAGATTATAAGGGCAACTTTAAAGGCGCTTTAACTTTTATTTCTGTAGATCCTGAACATGGACATATGGATATCAAATTCCAAATTCTTATGCCAGGTTTTAATTATGATTTATCACATCCTGGACGTGGAAAGTCACACGGTTGGTTCTTCTTTACAACGTATAATACGGAAGAAGCAAGCTCATTATTAGAGGTCAATGCCTCTCAAAATGATAAAGATTTTATTGCCGCAATCAATTGGAAGAAAATTGAAGAATACGTCAATAATGGTGGTGGTAGAATGATGCCAACTAATTATGCACACAATGTTCATGATGAGGCAACGCACACTGCAACCTCTACAATGAAGAAAGAAGTACGTGTTGTGGATCCAGCTGACATTCCTGGTGCAATTTATTTATTGCCTACACCAAAATCGCCACACGGGTGTGACGTAGATCCATCTGGTGAATATATTGTAGGTAATGGAAAATTATCGGCTAATTTAACGGTGCATTCTTTTACAAAAATGCTTGATGCCATCGAGAAGAAAAAATTTGACGGTGATGCGTACGGTATTCCGATCTTAAAATTTGAAGACGTATTGGCAGGTTCTGTTGAACAACCAGGATTAGGCCCATTACATACAGAGTTTGATGGCAAAGGGAATGCATATACAACGTTCTTTATTTCTTCTGAAGTTGTTAAATGGAAATTAGGTACTTGGGAAGTTCTGGATAGAAAACCTACCTACTATTCGGTTGGTCACTTAACAATTCCTGGAGGCAACTCAAGAGAGCCATTTGGTAAATATATGTTTGCCATGAATAAAATTACCAAAGATCGTTACTTGCCTACTGGTCCAGAAATGGAGCACTCAGCACAGTTGTATGACATTTCTGGAGATAAAATGGAGTTATTAATAGATTTCCCAACACATGGTGAGCCCCATTATGCTGCTGCCATTCCTGCGGAAATCATTAAAAATAATTCTAAGAAAATCTACCGACTGGCTGAAAATAAACATCCTAGAAAGACAACAACGGATGCTGAGACAAAAGTTGTACGCGATGGTAAAAATGTACACGTGTATATGGCCATGATTCGCAGCCATTTCTCACCAGATAATATTGAGGGTATCAAAGTAGGAGACAAAGTTTTCTTTCACTTGACAAACCTTGAGCAGGATTTTGATGTGCCACACGGTTTTGCGATGATTGGTGCTAATAATGCAGAATTATTAGTTGCTCCAGGTCAGACAAGAACCTTAACCTGGGAACCAAAACAAGTAGGGGTATGGCCATTCTATTGTACAGACTTCTGCTCTGCACTTCATCAAGAAATGCAAGGTTATGTGCGAGTATCTCCTGCAGATTCCAACATCCAATTATCTTGGTCATTAGGTGACTAGTTTTGATTAATAGCAGATAGGGAAATTTTGTTTTAGTGTTTATTTTCCTATGAAAGGCGAGAGTTGTGGTTTCGCTCTCGCCTTTCTTTATTAAATCACTAAAAACAGTATGTAAAAAGTTTCCGCATAACTAAATAATACTAAATTATTCTAAATGAAAACGGCTAGCATTATAATGATACTCGGTTCCTTGCTATTATTGGGACTCTTTAAATTCCCCCTCTGGAACATCATGCTTGGCGCACCACAATATCCAGACCCCTTAGGTATGAATATATATATTGATGGTATTAAGGGTGTTGAAGAATTTGATTTGCAAAATATTGATGGTATTAACCACTACATTGGCATGAAGACCATCCCGAAACCCGAAGAAATGTGGGAGTTTTCCGTGTTTCCCAAAGTTATTTTGGGCATGTCAGTATTGGGTGTCATAATTGGCTTGTTGGGTTTTTTTGGAAAAGTAAGCTATAAATTCTTTTTAGGTTGGTTTGTTTTAATGGCCGTTTTAGGCCTTCTTGGGATGTATGATTTTAATAATTGGCTGATTTCTTACGGCAGCGATCTGGATCCTAATGCAATTATTAAAGTGACCAATCCGGACGGTTCACCAATGTCCTATAAACCACCATTATTTGGCTTTCAAAAGCTACTTAACTTTGATGTAACATCATTACCCCATATAGGAGGTTACCTTATGTTTGTCGGGATGCTCTTAACCTTAATAGCATCATGGTTAGGAAGAAAGGCAAGTTTAAAAACATCTACGGCGTAAACATTCATTGTGTATAAAACACGAAACCCATGAAAACACTAAAACACTATTCAATTTTGGCATTACTGCTAGTCATGTTCAATTGTACTGTATCTCCCAAAGCCATAGATTATGGCAATGATGGCTGCAGCTTTTGTAAAATGACCATTGTAGACAAGACACATGCTGCGGAAATTGTAACTAAAAAAAATAAAGCCTATAAATTTGACGCAACAGAATGTATGGTCAATTTTATGGATGATTTTAAGTCTTCAGAAATTGAACTTTTTCTCTCTAATGATTTTTCTGAGCCAGGGACCTTGATTGATGCAAAGAAAGCAACATTCTTAATCAGTAAAAATATTCCAAGCCCTATGGGTGCCTATCTTTCAGCTTTTAAAAATAAAGCGGATGCCCAAAATAAGCAGGCTGAAGAAGGAGGCGATTTATACTCGTGGGAGGAATTATTAATGCATCTTAAAGGCTAGCCACATGAAAAAGTTAGTCGTTTTTATGAGCGTCATGTTAATGACGGTTACATCTGTTGCACAAAAATTAGAAGTATGCAAAACCTGTGCAATTACTACAGTGCAAGCGGCTATAACCCAGGCCAAGCCATTTGATACCATCATTATTAGGAAAGGCATTTATAAAGAGTTTGATCTCAATGTAGATAAACCGCTGACAATCATCGGGAAAAACCAACCTGTAATTGATGGTGAATTAAAGGGTGAAATTATAACCATAACCTCAGACAATGTCGCCATTGACGGTCTTATCATTAAAAATGTCGGTACGAGTTATACATCAGATTATGCAGCAATTCGTGTAAAGCGGAGTAAAAATTTCACCATTCAAAATGTTGTTCTGGAAAAACTTTTTTTCGGAATATATATTGAACGCTCTAATGATGGAAAGATTCTTAATAATAAGATCATCGGAGATGCGGTTGAAGAATACAACTCCGGAAATGGAATTCAGTTATGGTACAGTAAAAATATTCAAATTGAACATAATGTTGTGCAACATGTGCGGGATGGTATTTATCTCGAATTCTCTGATTTTTGCACCATCAAAAACAACCTGAGCTCCTTAAATGTGAGATATGGCCTGCACTTTATGTTCTCCAATGACGATGTCTATGAGAATAATGAATTCTCTAATAATGGCGCTGGTGTGGCGGTCATGTTTTCCAAGCGCATAAAAATGTATAATAATTTGTTCAAGGACAATTGGGGAACTGCGTCCTATGGCATGTTGCTAAAAGAAATTAATGATGCTGAGATTATTGGCAATACCTTTCATGACAACACCATTGGGATTAATATAGAAGGCTCTAACCGCATTATTTACAAACACAATAATTTCAGAAATAATGGTTGGGCCATTAAAGTCCGCGGAGCCTGCTACACCAATACGTTTACTGAAAATAATTTTTTATACAACTCTTTTGACATTGCCTACAACAGCAATGTTAATGATAATACATTCGATCGTAATTTTTGGAGCAGTTATACCGGTTATGATTTAAATAAAAATGGGATTGGTGATATTCCTTATAGACCGGTAAAATTATTTTCATACATCGTCAATCGCACCCCAGAGACCATCATATTATTGCGGAGCATGTTTATTGATATTATTGATTTCTCTGAAAAAGTGTCCCCTGTTTTCACCCCAGATGATTTGATGGATAATAACCCTCTAATGAAAAAAGCCACATGGTAACAATACAAGGTTTACATAAAAAATTCGGAAAAAATCTCGTCTTGAGCGGACTGGACCTGAGCATCAGCGCAGGTGGCATATTTGCCATTCTAGGCCCGAATGGTTCTGGAAAAACAACATTAATTAAGTCGGTATTAGGAATGGTCATTCCTGATAAAGGTGACATTACGGTATTGGGTAAAAATATTACCCAGAATTCAGATTACCGCCATCAGATTGATTATTTGCCGCAAATCGCAAATTTCCCAAGTAACTTAAAGGTTAGGGAACTTATAAAGATGATCAAGGATTTACGTAAATCTACCAAAGAAGATGAGCGCCTGATAGAATTGTTCAAACTAACGCCGTTTTTAGATAAGAAATTAGGCCAACTTTCTGGAGGTACAAAACAGAAAGTAAACCTGGTATTGACCTTTATGTTTGACAGCCCCATCATTATTTTAGATGAGCCTACTTCAGGTTTGGATCCCATTTCAATGCTTCGCTTAAAGGATTTAATTCAAACGGAAAAAGAAAAAGGAAAAACCATTCTAATCACTTCTCATATTATGAGTTTTGTTGAAGAAATCTCAGATGAAATCGTCTTCATTTTGGAAGGCAAAATTTACTTTAAAGGAACCATATCAGAATTAAAAACCAAGACCAATCAGCCAGATTTTGAACATGCTATTGCGTCCATCTTAACTGACAATCATGCTTAAAATATTAAAATATAGTTTTTATGACCTGATGCGCAGCCGTTGGAGTTATGTCTATTTTGCATTCTATCTCCTGCTTGGCATCGTCTTATTATTCTTAAATAACGATTTATCAAAAGCGGTCATCACCCTAATGAATGTCATCATTATTCTGGTGCCGTTAATAGGAACCATTTTTGGAGTCATGTATTATTACAATTCTAAAGAATTTACAGAACTGCTGTTGGCACAACCTTTAAAACGCTCTTCTATTTTTTTGGGACAGTATTTAGGCGTCGCAATATCGCTATCCATGAGTTTAATTTTAGGATTAGGATTGCCATTTGTATTCTACGGATTGTTTGAGAGTAGTGCCATCTGGGACTTTTCATTGCTGCTGATAACTGGAACATTTTTGACCTTAATTTTTACTGCGCTTGCTTTTAACATAGCGCTTTCCAATGAAAATAAAATCAAAGGCTTTGGTTATGCCATCTTGCTATGGCTCTTTTTAGCGGTTATTTATGATGGCATATTTTTAATGATATTGATAGGTTTTGAAGAATATCCATTAGATAAGGTATCATTAATTGGCACCATGCTGAATCCTATAGATTTATCCCGAACCTTGATTCTATTAAAATTGGATATTTCTGCATTATTAGGCTACACTGGCGCCATTTTTAAACAGTTTTTTGGAACTAGTTTTGGATTGATAGTTTCTTTTATTGCCTTAAGTTTATGGGTAATAGTACCTGTACTGCGCATTGTCTATAAATCGAAGAAAAAGGATTTTTAATGCATTTCAGATGGCTTTTAAATTGTGACTAGTGCGACTTAAAGTTGAAATCATTGTTCGTAAATTTGTAATATGATTGCAGGCATTGCACATAAAATCACAGCCTTTTTATTGGTGTTTATATTATTCGCACATAATATCAACACCCTCGTGATTATTGGCGATTTCTTAGCGAACCAAGCCGTTATAGCAAAAAATTTCTGTATCCAAAAAGACAACCAGCAAGGTTGTAACGGAAAGTGTCAGTTGACCAAAGAACTCAAACAAAGCACACCAGAATCTAATACTGACTTGCCTGCTCAAGAAACTAGACGCCTGTCTTTAGATGTGTTTTGCTTATTTCAAATAGCGCGTTCAACGATTGAAAACGAAGCTCCCACAAAACTCCAAAATGCGCATTTTTATTTCGAAAATCATCTAATTCTTAGATATCAAGATATCGAGACCCCACCACCAAATTTTAGTTAATTTTTTTCGGTATAAAAAAACCAATGGTTTTTTACTTTTCTGGCTTGTAAATACGAGCTAGCAGGAGGTTTTACAATTTATTATAACCAGATACTCAAAAAAAATGAAATTAAAATATATCATCTCAATCCTATGTGTCGTCCTATTTACGCTCTCCTGTTCTACAGATGACGATACCAACTCAATACTTAATGAAGTGGAAGATCTTATCAAAATTCAAGATATTAATAATAACACACACACCATTGAATTCTTTAATAAAACTGGCAAATTTGAAACAGGGTACAACGCGATTAGTTTGCGCATCAAAGATAACACCACTGATACTTATGTGGAGAATGCCTCACTAAATTGGATACCGGTCATGCAAATGCCAACTACAGCGCATTCTTCACCAAAATCTGAGATTTCAAAAACCATAGGAATGAAGACTGTTTATGAAGGGTTTATTGTCTATCAAATGGCAAATCTTGATGGTTCAGGATGGTCGTTATCTATAGATTATACAATTGATGGCAATACCTATAATGCCAGTTCAGATATTGTGGTGATGCAAAGCGAATTTCAAAATGTAACCAGTTTTACTGGTGCTGATGAAAAGCGTTATGTGCTGGTCCTGAGGGCGCCAGAAGAGCCTAAAATAGCGATTAACAGGTTGAAAGTTGGCTTGTTTACCATGGAAACAATGATGTCATTTCCGGTAGTTGAAGCTTTTAGAATGACCTTGGATCCACGTATGCCTGGGATGGGAAACCACAGTTCTCCAAACAATACGGATTTGACCTACAATAGTGCAAAACAATTGTATGAGGGTAATTTATCCTTAACAATGACGGGCTATTGGGTGCTCAACCTACAATTGTTGAATGCTGCTGGAGAACTTCTTAAAGGAGAACCAATCACTGAGGATCATCCAAAAAGTTCACTTTATTTAGAACTTGAATTTTAATCCATTCTATTTTACAAAGCTATCTAAACACATCGTTCTGTCAGGTTGAGCGCAGTCAAAACCTATTTAATATGGAGAGCACTTTCAGTCTGACAGGCGGTATAGTTTTTTAACCACTACTACAATGAAAAAGCTCATAACAGCTGTCATTTTGGTGTTTTGTTACGGATTTATAGTCGCTCAAGAATCAAATGACACTAAAAAAGATACCACCAAATTAGAAGAGATTACTTTGGTTGGCCGACGTCAATTAAGCAATTACCGTCAAGAGAAAACCTTATCAAGTATAGACGATTATTTAGAAAAATCGAATAAAATTACCATGATCAAACGTGGTAATTACGCTTGGGAACCGGCCATGAACAACATGAATAGCGAACGTTTAAACGTTACTATTGATGGCATGCAAATATTTGGAGCATGTACAGATAAAATGGATCCCATCACCTCTTATGTAGATGTGTCCAACTTACAAAAAGTAAGCGTAGGTTCAGGACAATCGGGTTCAGAGAACGGTCATACCATTGGGGGCGGTATCGATTTGCAATTACCAACTGCTAAATTCTACCAATCTGGATTAAAAACGAGCGTCGATTTGGGTTACGAAACCAACGGCAATTATAAAACCGGCGGACTGGACCTTGAATATTCCGGAGATCGTTTTTATTTCAATACGGACGGGATTTTTCGAAAATCAGATAATTATGATGCCGGAGATCGTCATGAAGTATTATACTCGCAATTCCAGAAGTATAATATTTCATTACAAACCGGGTATAAGCTCAATGATAAACATACGTTGGATGCCGCTATTATTTATGATAAAGCTACAGATGTGGGCTATCCAGCACTGACGATGGATGTGTCGCTTGCAGAAGCGCTGATCACTTCGGTGACCCATAATTATGCGAATGACTCTACGTTTATCGAATCGTTGGAGTCGAAATTGTATTTCAATACCATTACGCACGTTATGGACGATTCCAAGCGTCCTATTGTACCTATCCGTATGGATATGCCCGGGTGGAGCGACACCTACGGATTTTACAGTAAAGCGGCTATGAGTATCAGCAAACACACACTTTTAGTAAATCTTAACGGGTTTTACAACCGTTCTTTGGCTGAAATGACCATGTACCCAAATGATCCTAATCAATCCGCAATGTTTATGTACACTTGGCCTGATATCAGAACTTTATATTCTGGAATCTATGCTAAAGATGTGTACGCCTTTAATGAGCATGCGTCTCTGTCTGCAGCGGTGAGAGTTGGATTTCACCGGAATGAAATTGCTAAAAAAACAGGTTTGCAAAGTCTTCAGATCTTCTATCCAAGCATTGAGGATACAAAACACCGAGTATTGTCGAGTTTTACTACAGATTATACGTTTAAAAAGCAGCACTATGATGTATCATTTGGTGTAGGCTATGGTGAAAGAGCGCCTTCAGTAAGTGAAGGGTATGGTTTTTTCCTCTTCAATAGTTTTGATAATTATGATTATATTGGAAACCCAACCTTAAAGAACGAAAAAGCTTTGGAAGCTAATGTTAAGGCCAATTACCACAAGCGTAATTTTCATATAGGTGTAGAGACCTCATATTTCTATATCATGGACTATATCATAGGAACCATTGACGAAAGTTTGAGTTCCATGACCATTGGTGCCAACGGTGTCAGGATGTATAGCGCGTTATCCAATGCCCGCATATTTGACGTGTATATAAATTCAAGTTACAAATTATCACGTTCATTTTCTGTCAATGGAACCATAGGCTATAATTATGGAACCGGCAGTAATGATGAGAACCTGCCCTTGATCAAACCATTTACCTATATCGCTGAAGTAAACTATTCTACATCAAAATTTAATGCAGCGCTTCAGTTGGAAGGGAATGGCAACCAAAGTAACTATGGCAGTTTTTATGGTGAAGATGAGACACCTGGATATGCAATTTTAAATCTGAATTTAGGAAATAAATTGATTATTCAGAACAATAAAGTTGTCCTCAAATATGGAGTCGAAAATATTTTGGATGCGAGCTATTCAACTTATGCTGATTGGAAAAACATTCCCAGACAAGGCCGTAATTTTTATATGAACTTGTCTTTTGTGATCCGTTAAGTTAACGCCAAAACTCGTCTTTCACATTATCTACAAAGCCTTCTTCATGATGAATTTCGGCAATGAGCGCCAATTGTTCTTCGGTTGCTGCTTTCTGAATTTCAGGGAACAAAGTGCGTTCTTCAAAACGGATATGCTGCTCTAATTCTTCCTCAATTTTATGAAGATTTTTAGCGGCATCTTCGTCATTGGTAAATAAGCGTTTTAAACGTCTATGCTCCGCTAGGGCACGTTTAACAAGTTCATTATCTGAAGGTAAAATGGTAAAAATATGCGTTTCTTCTAATGCAAAGTGTGGTATCAAATGGTTTTCAAAAAACCAATCGGCATATTGTTTAATACGTTCAATTTCAATGTTTTTACTAAATCCACTTCTGATTTTCCAAGATAGCAACAAACCGTGGTGATGCTCTCTGCTTAAAGGTTGCAATGCTTTATGTCGTTTTAATGGTTTTGGTGTCATAATTTTTGAGATTTAAAATGAACAATAAGATGCCCACAGGTAAAAAGATGCTGCATAATAGCAACATGAGATAATAATGAGGTAACATTCCTAAGCCTAAAAAATAGAAAATTCCTTGAAGAATGAGTAATGCTTCTGTAGTAATAAAACCAAATATAAAAGCATAAATTCCAATACTTAAACTCTTGCCACTAATATTTTTTGGAAATTTCTGTGCTAAAAAAGCAAATAAAAACCCGCTAATAACGCCCAACATCATTAAATGAATAAAACCAATTACAAAGTTACGGTATTGGTAGGCCATCTCAGCAACTTGTGGGAAAATGGATGCGGATTGCAATACAATTTTTAACATAAAAGAGAGTAACGCCAAGCCATAGAGTGCTTTGATGGGTTTAGAAATTCCCGCCCAAAATGGGGTCCAATGTGGTTTTAACAATAGGATAAAATAATAACCTGAAAGTAGCTGTAGCAAGACGCCTAATCCGTTTATGATCAACCATAATGGGTGGTGTACAAACCAACTTACAGGTAAGGCGAAGGTTAAGATGGTTGCGGCTATAAGTGTATTGAAAAATCGTTTAAATAGCCTTGAATGGCTTAAATTGAATTGATTTAGAAACACTGCCAAAACGGCCAGCATAAACCATCCATTAAACTGAAAATGTAAAAAGAACTGAATGGCAATTTGATAAAATGCTGACATCTGACCTAAGGTAGCCACTGCTGGTCCCAAGCACCAAACACCAACTGTTGATACTATCATAAACAGCAATGACCATTTTAACAACCTACGAACAAGAGGTGAGCTGACCTTATGGTTCTTCCAGACCAAGATTGCAAAATAGTAGCTGCAGAAAATATGCAAACTAGAGAAGGTTATGGAGATTGCCGCGTATCCGGTAACCGGGAAGCTGACCATCATGCCTACAACTGAAATTTGAGTTAACCAAAATAAGCGCTGATACACAGGTTTTTTATCTGGTATAAAATAATAGACTATAAAGAGGTATAACATTAAATACACCCAGCCTAACATGGCAACATGCGAATGCGCATGGGTGAGGTATCTAAAATTAATGTGGAGGGGTTGTACAAATATATAGCGTAATGTTAAACCCATTAAAGCGGCTACCAGGAAGTTGATGAGGCATACAGCAATAAGCTTTTTTTGCATTAAGAAATGATTTGGTTTTATAAAGTTACACATAATGTCAGATAAAAACACTTCCTAACTCATTTCATTTAACTGATGCTCATTTCCCCTCAAAGAAACGTAGGTCGCAACAGATAAAAATTAAGAAAGGAAGTGTTACCTTAACAAAAAAACTAAATAAATATTATTTTAATGATGTTTCCAATTTTATAGCTTGCGGAAACAAAATGTTATTTTCCAAATGGATATGTAAATGCAAATCTTTTTCAAACTCCTCTAGCATTGCAAAAGTTACCTTATAAGTGTTACAAGCATCTGCAGGAGGTGTATAATTATTGGTCAACTCGGCAATTTTTCTAAATCGTTCACCTTCAGCTTCATGTTCGTGTTTCATCATCGCGATAGGGTTTTCTACAGTATTAAACTGAGGAGACTCAATTTTAGTACCTTCTATTTGAGCTTTTAACATGCGTTTGATAAATGGGAAGATTATTAATTCTTCTTTTTTCATATGCGCTGCCAATTCTTTGGAACAGCCAATAAATAATGCTGTAATTTCTAACAACTCCGGATGTCTTAATCCGTGTACTTTGCATAATTTATCTAAAAACTGACGTAATATAGGCGACTTTTCCTCCACATAGCGATGGTGTTTTTTTTCTATGTATTCTGCCAATAAATCTAATGGCCATGATTTATAATCGATGGATTGTTGACTGTTGGAAGATTGAATAGCTTCTAATTTGGTCAATAGTTCATCAATGTCTATTTGATTTTTGTTGCAAACCTCTTCAATGGTTCTTTCACCTTTACAGCAAAAGTCTATCCCGTAAGTCGAAAAGACAGCAGCAGTTCTGAAATCCTCAGCCACAAATTGACCGATCTGTTTTTGTGAATCTTTATGTAATGTTTCCATAAAATTGTCCCATACCTAAATATTTAAGGCGTTTTTCTGGGCGTTTTAAATTAGACAAAAGTTAATTCGGATAAAATCATCCTATTTATAGTTAAATTTTTTTATAATTTTAGAAAGCTTGCTCCAGACTTTACATCCAAGGCCAATTGCTCTAAATTTGTACTTTCTAACATGTCTTTCAACTGTGTTCTTATGCTTTTAAATTGGTCGTGAACAGGGCAGGGGAGGTGTTCATCACACACATGCAAACCCAGTCCGCAACCTTTATAAATACTATCGCCGTCAATGGCTTTTACAATTTGAGAGAGTTTTGTAGCGGCAATATCTTTTTTAGGAATTTCAAATCCGCCATAAGCACCCTTCACTGATTTAATTATTTTATGCCTGACCAAATCTTGAAGTATTTTTGCTGTAAACGCTTCAGGAGAATCAATTTCTTTAGCAATTTCTTTTAAACTCACGCGGTGGTCATCATAAGAGCTAGTCGCTATATAAATAGACGCTTTTAATCCGTATTCGCAGGCTTTAGAAAACATATTGCTATAATTTTGTCATACAAAGATACGTAATATTTTAAATAGGACCAAACTATCCTTATTAAAATTTAATGGTAATTACAATTGTTGTTAGTGGCATTCAATTTCACCTTGAGCCATTTCAGTTACCGGGGCGGGAGATAGGTAAGGAATGTCAAGGCCCATGCCGCGTATAATAAATAACAAACCGATGGCTATTACAACTACTGGAATAGCTTTTTGGATGTGACGTTTGACATTGGTATTTAAAAATTTACCTAAGTAAATTGCGGAGGTCATTAGCGGGATAGTACCTAATCCGAACAACGCCATATACAAACTTCCTTGAAGAGCGCTGCTCATAGCTAGAGACGCAAAGACCGCCATATAAACCAATCCACAGGGTAAGAATCCGTTTAGAAATCCGATGGTAAGAAACGTGTCAGCCGTTTTTTTCTTTAAAGCCTGACCTAAAGCTGTCTTGACTTTAGAAATGAGTTTGTAAAGCGGTTTGGAAAAATTGTATTTGTTAAAGGTTTTTGTAGGAATTACAACAACCACTATCATTAGAACTCCTATAAGGATGGATAGTTGTTGTTGCAGTCCAAAGATATATAAGCTTTTGCCAACCAATCCGAAGATTAGTCCGATAAGACTATAAGCGAGAATTCTGCCAAAATGATAGGTGAAAATTTGAACTACTTTTTTGGTGGAATTGGTGCGGTCTACAGGCAACATAAAGGCTATGGGGCCACACATGCCTATGCAATGAAAGCTTCCCAACAGGCCAAATATGAGTGCAGACCATAACATTTAATACGTAATATCCTTTTTAAAAATGTACGCATTGCCTTGATACTTCCAATCCACTTTAATGTTCCAACGACCACCTAACAAACGTTTGTCAGGTATGAGCAAATTATGGTCAGACAATGAAATTGCACTTTCAAAGTCTAATTGTTTATTAGATGGTCTATAAAGGAACACTTTACCCGTAATATCTGATGGCGTCATGCTCTCAGGAAATGTGATGACTAATCCGTCTTCAGTATGGGACCAGAAAAGATCTGTTTTTAGTGTTTGCGCATTGCGTTGCTTATGAAGTTCATTTTCAAATTCCAGTTCTTGGCCGTAATAGTTTTCTGTTACCAAATCGTGTTCATATTTTTTGTTAACCGTCATAGATATAACAAAATATAATATGAAGCTAATAAAGCCTATAAATGCCAAAACAATACCTGTACCCCAATTGAATTTCATAATCGCTATATTCCTGTGCAGACAGGATTTTTTTTTAGTTAATAGTATACTTTCTTAATTTACATATAAGCTACAGGAGCTTCAATAACTTGTATTTTATTCAACTGACCATAACATTTCTCTACTTGTAACTTCTTGGTCCCAAAAAGTTAACGGTGGTTGTTTCAATCAAATCGTCATCACTGTACACCTCAATCATCAATTTAGTTTTATCAGATTCCAATTCACTCTGCGGAATTTCGATAAACATGGTGCCTTCTGCTAAGCCTTGCATCGGAACGGTAAATCGATCTTCTGCCGACACTACTTTAATAGTCCCATTATAGCTTCGCAATTTAAAGTGGATCTCAGGAATATCCCTTGTTGTTTTATTGATGAGTTTATAAGTGAATACGTTACTGATAATGTTATTGTCCTTATGTTCAAATAACTGACCAGGAAGGCGTAATACACGTGCTTCAACATCATTTCGCAACATCAACATGCCTATTAGCAACCCTGTTAGAATTACCAATACAGCAGAATACCCTTTAAGTCGTGGTGTAAACTCAAATTTCTTTTTCTTTTCAATATTTTCTTCACTAGCATATCTTATAAGACCCTTAGGCAGGTTGATGCTTTCCATAATATGGTCACACTCATCAATGCAGGCGGTACAGTTAACACACTCCAACTGGGTCCCGTTTCTAATATCGATACCGGTAGGACAAACATTTACACATTGGAAACAATCAATACAATCACCATGGCCCAATGCTTCCCTGTCTTCGTTTTTACGGAATTTTTTACGTCCATTTTCACCTTCACCACGCTTATGATCGTAGGCCACTACAATAGATTTGTTGTCCAACAGTACGCCTTGAAGCCTTCCATAAGGACATGCTATGATGCACACTTGCTCTCTAAACCAAGCAAATACAAAGTAAAATACAGCTGTAAATATTACCAATGATATAAACGTACTGGCATGTGCCAATGGACCATCAGTTATATAATTGATCAATTTGTCACTACCTATTAAATACGCTAAAAACACATTAGCAATAACGAAGGAAATGACTAAAAATAGGGACCATTTTATGCCACGCTTTCTAATTTTTTCGGCGTTCCATTCTTGTCGATCCAAACGCATTTGGGCGCCTCTATCACCTTCAATCCAATATTCAATGCGTCTAAAAACCATTTCCATGAATATGGTTTGTGGACAAATCCATCCGCAAAAAATTCGACCAAAAGCTACCGTAAACAGGGCAATAAAAATCACACCAATCAGCATAGAGATCACAAATAGATGAAAATCTTGCGGCCAAAAAGGAAAGCCAAAAATATTAAACCTCCGCTCTAAAATATTGAACATCAAAAATTGATTGCCATTTATTTTAATGAACGGGGCTAGCAAAAAGAACGCAAGTAGAATATAGCTGACCCATTTACGGTAGTCATAAAAGCGGCCACTTGGCTTTTTAGGGAACACCCATTTGCGCTTCCCTTCTTCCGTAAGGGTGCCAATCGTATCTCTAAAGCTTTCGTTTTGGGGAGTTTCCACTTTCTATTTTTATAGATTTATACACTGTTATTACATTACCCATTTAACTGGCATAGCCACGCAAATAGGTTATTCTTCTGTGTTTTATTGTTCGGCATTGTCATCTACCCAAATCTCGCCTTCTGGTTCTTTAGGTTTTGCAGGGGTTGTGCCTTCAAATGTCATAATATAGCTTGCAACTTGTGCCATCTCATTAGGTTTTAAGGTAGATTTCCATGCAATCATACCTTTTCCACTACGGCCACCTTCACTAATAGTATTAAAAATATTCTTAATGCCGCCACCTAAAATCCAGTGTTCATCCGCAAGGTTAGGTCCAATACCGCCACCCCCATCTGACATATGACAGGCCACACAATTAGCTTCATAGATAATCTTGCCGTTAGCCAAATCAGCCGGATCTGTCAGTACTGTTACGGTATTGATATCTACCAAATCTTTTGCTGTCTTTTTGTATTCTTCCAGCTCGGCTTTAGCTATTTCTAAGGTGGTTTGCAGTTCTTCATATTGATTCTCTCCATCAAAAACATGGTAGCGAATTAAATATACAGCTGCAAAAACTATCGATGCATAAAACCCATAAAGCCACCATGGTGGAAGGTCGTTATCCAATTCTTTAATGCCATCATAATCATGGTCAAGCACAATTTCGCCTTCTTTTTCAATTGGTTTTGAACCCAACATCTTTTTATACGTGGTGCTAATCCATTGTTTAAGTTGTGATGGAGAAGTTTTTGTTGCCATAAATCGGGCTTTTGCAACGTCATCTAAACTTTGATACATGACGTTCTCTAAAGCAGCTATAATGGCTTCAATGGCCAAAAGCAGTAACAATACCAACAAAAGGAACAAAATAATCATTGGATTGGCAATGAACGCAGGTTGATCTCCCGAGTCCACAAAAAATTCAATTAGACCCCAAATGATAAAAAATATCAAAGGCACCCTAACGTAAGATGGAATTAAATGTCTCATAGTGTTGTGTCGTTTTCGTTGTCTAATGGAATATCACTCATTCTTTGAATGTAGTCTTTTTTGGCGGTAAAGACCCACCAGAAAAGTGCTACAAAAAAAGTAAAGAAAATAAGTAAGGAAATCACTGGGTATATTTCTATACCTGCAATGCTATCCATATGGTTTTTTACAAATTTTAGCATGGTTGTTAGTTTTGTGTCGTTTCTAAATCTTGTATTTTAATATCTGTTCCTAAACGCTGTAAATAGGCAATGATAGCTACTATTTCACGATTTCGCATTTCTACAAAGTCGTCACCACTGCTTTTTTTATCTGCTTCATAAGAAGCTACAAAATCTGGGTCGGCATATAGATTATTTTCAATCTGCTCACCTTGCTCAGCCATGTGCTGCTGTGCATTTGCAATGTCTTCATCCGTGTAAGGCACGCCTAAATTGACCATGGCCTTCATCTTATTTTCTGTATTGGATTTATCCAATTCAGTAGTAATCATCCATTTATAGGCTGGCATAATGGAGCCTGATGAGGTGCTTTGTGGATCATACATATGGTTGAAATGCCAATTGTCAGAATATTTACCTCCAATTCTATGTAAATCTGGTCCAGTACGTTTACTGCCCCATAAGAATGGATGATCATAAACATACTCCCCTGCTTTCGAGAATTCGCCGTAGCGTTCTACTTCATCCCTAAATGGTCTAATCATTTGAGAGTGGCATCCTACACAGCCTTCACGAATATAGAGGTCTCTGCCTTCAAGTTCTAAAGGTGTGTATGGTTTGACACTGGTAATGGTTGGAATGTTTGATTTTACCATAATGGTGGGCACAATTTGGATTATACCACCAATAAGGATAGCAATTGTAGCGCCAATAGTCAATTGGATTGGTCTACGCTCCAACCAGCTGTGCCAGTGCTCTCCAGCCACACGGCTTTTAGAAACACGTTGCAAAGCTGTAGCTTCAGCAAGCTCATCAGTTACTTCACTACCTTTTCTGATGGTTTGGATCACGTTATAACACATGATCAACATACCAGCTATAAATAAAGTACCACCTATGGCGCGCATCCAGTACATTGGCATAATTTCAGTAACAGTTTCTAAAAAGTTACCATATACTAGAGTCCCGTCAGGATTAAATTGTTTCCACATACTGGCCTGTGTAAATCCGGCCACATATAATGGGAGCGCATACATGATGATTCCTAAGGTTCCAATCCAGAAATGGACGTTGGCTAAGCCAATAGAATACAATTTACTTTTGGTCATTCGCGGAATTAACCAATAGATCATACCAAAGGTTAAGAATCCGTTCCAAGCCAATGCGCCAACATGTACGTGGGCAATAATCCAGTCTGTATAATGCGCTATGGCATTCACGTTTTTCAAAGATAACATTGGGCCTTCAAATGTTGCCATCCCGTAACCGGTCAGGGCCACAACCATAAATTTTAAAACAGGATCAGTTCTTACTTTGTCCCAAGCACCACGAAGTGTCAGAAGTCCGTTGATCATTCCACCCCAAGAAGGCATTAATAACATAACAGAGAATGCCACACCTAAATTCTGTGCCCATTCTGGTAATGCGGTATATAATAAGTGATGTGGTCCTGCCCAGATATAAATAAAAATCAAGGACCAGAAGTGAATAATGGAGAGTCGGTAAGAATACACCGGTCTGTTAGCCGCTTTTGGTACAAAATAGTACATCAATCCTAAGAATGGTGTGGTTAAGAAGAACGCCACCGCATTATGTCCGTACCACCATTGTACAAGAGCATCCTGAACTCCTGCATACACCGAATAACTTTTAAAAGCACTTACAGGTATTGCCAAACTATTAAATATATGGAGTACCGCAACGGTTACGAAGGTTGCAATATAAAACCAAATGGCCACATACAAATGGCGTTGCCGTCTTCGTAAAATGGTTCCGATAAGGTTCCAACCGAATGCCACCCAAACCACCGCAATAGCAATATCAAAAGGCCATTCTAATTCGGCGTATTCTTTAGATGACGAAAACCCTAAAGGAAGGGTAATGGCAGCACCAACGATAATTAATTGCCAGCCCCAAAAGTTGAAATTACTTAAAGCATCGCTAAACATCCGGGCTTTAAGTAAACGCTGTGACGAATAATAAATTCCGGCAAAAATGGCATTCCCAACAAAAGCAAAGATTACCGCATTGGTGTGCAAAGGTCTTAATCTACCAAAGCTCAACCATGAAACGCCATCAGTTAAATTTGGGAATAGAAATAAGAAAGCCAGTAATAGCCCCACCAACATCCCTATTACGCCCCAAAACATGGTAGCATATAGGAACTTTTTGACGATTTTATTATCGTAATAAAATTGTTGCATCTCCATAGTAAAATAATTAGTCTTGATTAGTTAGTTTTGATGTTTTTGGTTTTTCTTTTATAAGCTCGTCTTCAAAAAGCATACGAACGGAAGGGGTGTAACTGTCATCATACTGTCCACTTTTAACTGCCACGATAAAGGCAATAAAAAAGATGACAGCAACAATGATGCTGATAGTCAATAAAATATAGATAACACTCATACCTAATTAGAAGTTATGCATCAAAATTACAGTTGATGCAATAGTTATTTTATGATATAAATCATGTTTTGCGATTTTTACATTTATAAAATCGCGATTATTTAAACTTAAAATGTCTTATTTATTTCAAACATATACATTTTTTATTACAATGGTAATTTCATACATCACTTTAAATTTCGAGATACCCAATTGGTGGCTATGGTGGTAAATACCACAACACTTATAGAACTTAAAGGCATCAGGATGGCCGCAATAACAGGAGCTAATTGCCCGGTGACAGCAAAATACACACCAATTACATTGTAGAATAGGGATAACATAAAGCTCCAATTCACAATTTTTATGGCCGATTTTGATAAGCCTAGGAAATCTCCCAAACGGTTAAATTTTTCCGCGTCCAGAATGGCGTCACAGGCAGGTGAAAACACATTGACATTTTCAGATAGTGCAATCCCAACATTACTTTGTGCTAAAGCACCAGCATCATTCAATCCGTCGCCAAGCATCATCACTTTAGCGCCTTCACTTTGATGGTATTTAATATATTCTAATTTATCATCTGGTTTTTGATTGAAGAGCATCTTGGTTCTAACCGGCAATAATTTTTTCAGATTCTCCAATTCGCCTTCGTTATCGCCCGATAGAATGGCCAAATCATACTGTTTTTTGAGGGTGTTGAACAATTGTGACAATCCTTTTCGGTAGCTGTTGTAAAATGTGTACTTGCCTTTGTAGGTGTTGTTGCTGCTAATATGAACGGCAGTATTCAACAAGGCGGTTTCGGTATTTTTACCAACAAAATTAGCCGATCCTATTTTGATCCGATCTTTAAGGTGTACGCCTTCAAGGCCTTGGCCTAGATGTTCTTCAAACTGATCGAGGGTAATGATGTCATGTTCTTCTAAAAGCGCATAGAGCGTTCTGCTAAGTGGGTGGTTAGAGCCTCTCAAAGTATTTTTTAGCAACTTCTCTTCTGAAGACGATAAAGTAGCCCCTTCATACTTTGCAGTGCTCTGTTTATTGGAAGTTATTGTTCCTGTTTTATCGAATATGATGGTGTCAATGGCCGCCATTTGCTCAATAACCGTAGCATTTTTGAGATAAAATTTATGTTTTCCAAAAATTCGTAGCATATTTCCAAGGGTGAACGGCGCAGCTAAAGCAATGGCACATGGGCAGGCAATGATTAATACCGATGTAAAAACATTCAGTGCCTTGCTAGAATCGTAAAACAACCAAAACGTTGTAGAGATAAACGCAATACTCAATACGACTATGGTAAAGCGCTTACTGATCATGTTGGTTAAGGTAGTAAAGCCATCTTCTTTAGATTTGTTAAACACATCATTCCCCCACAATTGGGTTAAATAACTTTGTTCCACACTTTTTAAAGCTTCCATTTCAATGCTTCCTGAAGTTTGTTTACCACCTGCAAAAAGTTTATCGCCTGACACTTTCCGTACCGCTTCAGATTCGCCCGTTACAAAACTGTAATCAATTTTGGCATTTCCTTTAATCAGAACTCCATCTACAGGAATAAGCTCCTCATTTCTAATCAGCAGTCGGTCGCTTTCTTTAATATCATAGACTTGAACGGGTTGTTCTTTTCCATCCTTGGTTATTTTGGTGATAGCAATAGGGAAATAGGATTTATAATCGCGTTCAAAGGATAAAAAGGAATAGGTCTTTTGCTGGAAGAATTTCCCTAATAATAGAAAGAATAATAATCCGGTTAAACTATCAAAGAAACCAGAACCGAAATCGAACATGATGTCTATTGTACTTCTTAAAAAGAGCACAATAATTCCTAGCGCAATAGGGACATCAATATTTAAGACTTTTGCCCGCAACCCTTTGTAGGCGGATACGAAATAATCTGACGATGCATAAAATACTACCGGTAAAGAAAAGGCAAACATTAACCATCTAAAGAATGGTTTATACTGTTCCAACCAAAATTCATTGACTTCAAAATATTCCGGAAACGATAAAAACATCACATTTCCGAAAGCAAAACCGGCAATACCAAGTTTGTAAATTAGGGAGCGATTTACGTGGCTCTTTCCTGTAGAGAAATCTTCTAAACTAATGTAGGGCTCATAACCAATTGAACTCAATAAAATGACGACTTCCTTTAAGCTGTAGTGTTCGGAATTGTACTGAAGCCGAACTGTTTTTTTACCGAAGTCGACTTGTGGAGACGATATATTTGGGTTAAGCTTATTGAGGTTTTCGAGGATCCAAATACAGGAGCTGCAATGAATTTGCGGAATGTAGAGTGTGACGATTTGAGATTTACCGTCATCAAACTCTACTAATTTATCTATAATGTTTTGTTGGCTAAGAAAATCATATTTACCCTGAATATCTTGAGGTGTGGTTCCCGGGTTGGATTGTAAGTCATAATAGCAGGTAAGATCATTATCTGAGAAAATCTCATACACGGTCTTACAGCCCTGACAACAAAAAGATTTTTCATCATGAAGAACTGTGGACGTGTCACAAAGATCGCCACAGTGGAAACAACTCGTATGTTCCATAATTATGCTCATTTATACCTGCCGCAAATGTTTTAATTATATTCTTTATAAAAAATGATATATGTCATAGTTTATGGCAAAATTGGAATATTGCGGTGCGGATATATTCTTCAAATAATTCCATCGCGAACATAATAGCTGAGGAGGTATATCCCGACATGGTTTTAAATAGGGCGGCATGAACAATGATAAACCCCAAAGCTATGACACCTTGGGGTTATAAATTACCAATTTTGTTTTAAATTCAATTGTGAAGAGATATCAGTCTTCCGCTTTAATTTCCGTTGATTTCAATTCGCCATCAACAGGTTGTTTGTCAGCTTTTAAATAGGTGTCCAGAAATTGGACTACTCTGCTATACGCTTCAATTTGATTTTCTTTTTTGATAAATCCGTGGCCTTCATCTTCAAAAAGCACATATTCTACAGGCACTCCATTTTTCCTAACACCGGCAACAATTTCATCAGACTCTACCTGAAGCACTCTAGGGTCTTTAGAGCCTTGTAAAACGATGAGTGGCTTAGTAACTTTATCAGTATGGAATAATGGTGAAATGCGTTTCAATCGGACAGAATCAGCCGTATATGGATCTCCTAATTCTAAATACAACGATTTCCGCATCGATTCCCAATACGGAGGAATGCTTTTGAGAGTCCTGATCCAGTTGGTCACACCAAATAAATTCACGCCAACATCAAATTCTTCAGGGGCATAGGTAAGCGCTGCCATGGTCATATAGCCGCCATAAGATCCGCCTATGATTACTATTTTGCTACCGTCAATCTCAGGTTGGGTTGCTAGCCAGTTTTTGCCTTCAACACAGTCTTGTAAATCTTTTTCACCGTGATTTAAATCGTCCATTTGATAAAACGTTTTTCCATATCCGCTGCTGCCACGGTTATTTACCGCTAAGACAGCATAACCTTGATTGACCATATATTGGATCATCGAACTGAAATTCTGGCGGGTCTGTCCTCCCGGACCACCGTGTACCCAAACCATGGCAGGAACCTTGTTGTTTTCAGAAGCTTGATGTGGCAGGTAATAAATGGCAGGAATTTCTACGCCATCAAAAGATTTGTAACGCACTACCTTTGCCGTAACTAAATCTTCTGGGTGAATCTCATCGTTTAACACATTCGTTATTTGATATTTTTGCTTTGTTTCAAAATTATAGGTGAATAAATTGGAAGGCGTATTAGAACCTCCAACATATAACCTCATCCATTTTTCGTCATTACTAAAGCCGACACTTGTAATACTTTGATCTCCAAAATCGGGTAAAGCGATAGGCTTGTTAGTTTTGGTGTCAATCACTTCAATGGCATTTTTCCCATCCTCATTCACGTAAACCACCATATAACTGCCTTGTTCTGTAAACCCTGCACCCATAATGTCCCACGGCTTTTGTAACACCGTTGTGGTTTCTTTGGTATTCAAATCGTATTTCATCAAATAGGAAAATTCTGCACCATCATCAGTTGTATAATACAGCGCGCTATTGTCATTTGAGAAGTCTTGCGCTGAATTGCTACTTTGGTTGGTATTAATTTTTGTTTTCTGCCTTGTTTTGACATTATAAACATACAAATCGCTGTCATTGGTGTTTAAGGACTGTACCAAAGCAATATGATTTTTGTCCTTAGAAATAGCGCTGAAATTAAGGCCGTCATTATTTTGATAAATCATTTTAGAATTAAAATTGCTGACATCCATTTCATAAACATCAAAGAATTTCGGATTCATTTTATTTGATCCAAAGTAAAACGATTTCCCATCCTTAGCCCAACCGTAAAATTGTGCTTTCGCTTCCTTTTCTGGCGTTAAATCTTTGATGGTTCCTGTACTATCCCGTAAAAAAATATGATCAATTTCGTCGCCATTACCATCTGCAGACAATAACATACGGTCATCATGAGGAAAAAACGATTCCGCAAAATAAGACGTGCTGTCAGATGCTGTTACAGGCGTGTAGTTACCTCCAGTTGTAGGTACGGTGTACACGTTATAAATTCCTGACCGATTACTGGAGATTAAAAGTTTAGAATTGTCATAGGAAAAACTACCGCCACCTACGGCTTCATTGTCCATAAATTGCTCGATGGTATACTGCTGTACGGTCATTGCAGTATCTTCTTTTTGTGCGTCTTTGTTGTCTTTACAACTCGAGCATAAAAGAATTAGGAAAATAAATAGAAAGTGTTTCATATGGATTGGTTTTAGTGTTGATTGGTTACAGTTTTGTTAGTATAAAGCTCTGAAAACACAGATGAGTGAGGTTCTATAAATCAGACCCTTGCCTTAAAGATAATAAAAACGCATTACTTGATTTGCAAAATCGATGTTAATAGCAATTGGGGGCATTCAAAATGTTGTATTTTTATGAGGCTATGATAAATAATACGAATACACGCAAAGGGTTTGTTTTTAAAACCTACGAAGCCCCGTTTCAATCGCCTTTTGATAAATTATTTGAAATTTTCAAGGAATTGATAACGCATACTTCTGGCGATTTTGATGAAGCCATTGATTGGTTGCGCGAGCTGGACAAGGAGTACAAATTGACCACCGCAGAATATACAGTGGATGATTTTATTGAAGACCTTAAGAAGAAAGGCTATATAAAAAAAGAAATTGATCCGGATGGCAATGGTGGGATGGCCATTACCGCGAAAACAGAACGCGCTATTAGGCAACAAGCCTTAGACCATATTTTTGGAAATATCAAGCGCAGTGGCCAGGGCAATCACAAAAGTAAAAGTCCTGGAATTGGTGATGAGCATACAGGCGATTTCAGAAATTATCAGTTTGGCGATGCTTTAGATAAAGTTTCCATGACCGAGAGTTTGAAGAACGCTCAAATCAACCATGGTATTGGCGATTTCAGGTTGTCTGAAGACGATTTGGTGGTTGAAGAAACGCTGCATAAATCGCAAATGAGTACGGTTTTGATGATTGACATCAGTCACAGTATGATTTTATACGGAGAAGACCGCATCACTCCAGCTAAGAAAGTGGCGATGGCCTTGGCAGAATTGATTACCACACGCTATCCAAAAGATACTTTGGATATTATTGTGTTCGGAAATGACGCTTGGCAGATTGAAATCAAAGATTTACCGTATTTAAAGGTCGGTCCATACCACACCAATACCGTTGCCGGTTTACAATTGGCGATGGATTTACTCCGAAGAAAGCGAAATACCAATAAACAGATTTTTATGATTACGGATGGGAAGCCAAGTTGTTTGCGACTTCCGGACGGCCAGTATTATAAAGACAGTGCAGGTTTAAATCCCTACATTACCAATAAGTGTTATGATATGGCCCAACAGGCCAGAAAACTGCACATCCCGATCACTACGTTTATGATTGCGCAAGACCCGTATTTAATGCAGTTTGTGCAGGAATTTACACACGCCAATCAAGGAAAGGCATTTTATACCGGAATTAAAGGTTTGGGAGAAATGATTTTTGAAGATTATGAAACGAATCGGAAGAAACGAATTCGGGGGTAGATTTTTTTGAGAAAATTGAAAATAGAAAAGAGAATAGCGAGAAGAGATTGCTGATAGGACATGATGCTTACACCAAGAATTATCTGTTGGCGTTCTCAGTACACAAAACATAGAAACAGAATATGAACATAGAAAAAATAACCACCTTAGGCGAACTTAAAAAGGCCGGGTACCAAAGCAAGTCTATTAAGGATGAATTACGAGATAATCTGATTCAGAAAATTAAGAATAAAGAAACCACTTTTGAAGGCGTTCATGGCTACGAGAATACCGTAGTTCCAGAATTGGAGCGCGCCATTTTATCCCGTCATAATATCAATTTATTAGGTTTGCGTGGTCAAGCAAAAACGAGACTAGCACGTTTGATGCTGAATCTATTGGATGAATACATTCCCGTAGTGGAGGGTTCTGAAATTAATGATGATCCGTTACATCCCATTTCAAGATTTGCTAAAGAATTGATTAAAGAGAAAGGCGATGATACGCCGATATTTTGGTTGCACCGAAGCGAACGTTTTGCTGAAAAATTGGCCACCCCAGATGTGACCGTGGCCGATTTGATTGGTGATGTAGACCCGATTAAAGCAGCGAACTTAAAATTGAGTTATGCGGATGATCGTGTGATTCATTACGGGATGATTCCACGTGCCAACCGTTGCATCTTTGTTATAAATGAGCTGCCAGATTTGCAAGCACGGATTCAGGTGGCCTTATTTAATATTTTACAGGAAGGCGATATTCAAATTAGAGGTTTCAAATTGAGATTGCCTTTGGACATTCAATTTTTGTTTACGGCGAATCCTGAAGATTATACCAATAGAGGTAGTATCGTAACCCCATTGAAAGATAGAATTGGGTCTCAAATTCTAACTCATTATCCGTCAGATATTGAAACAGCACGCTTGATCACAGAACAAGAAGCACGCTTAGTGGAAGGTCAGAAAGACATGGTTGAGGTACCTGATTTGGCACGGGATTTATTGGAGCAGATTGTCTTTGAAGCCCGTGAAAGCGATTTTATAGATGCTAAAAGTGGTGTAAGTGCACGTTTGAGTATTACCGCTCTTGAGAACTTGTTGAGTACCGCAGAACGTCGTGCCTTAAAAGCTGGAGATCCTAAAACAATGGTACGCTTAAGCGATTTTGTGGGCATCATTCCGTCCATTACGGGTAAAGTGGAATTGGTTTATGAAGGAGAGCAGGAAGGTGCTGCCGTTGTGGCTTATAACTTAATTGGCGAAGCGGTTAAAAACCTATTTGAAGAGTTCTTTCCTAAGATTGA
This sequence comes from Gelidibacter sediminis, assembly GCF_004364975.1. GTDB lineage: Bacteria > Bacteroidota > Bacteroidia > Flavobacteriales > Flavobacteriaceae > Gelidibacter > Gelidibacter sediminis. The sequence goes on from NZ_SOBW01000008.1 coordinate 369,684, forward strand.
AAAATTGAAAAAGGAAGATACTGAAACAGCTTATGATGAGGTCATCTCATGGTTTTTTAATCAGAAGGATGGTTTTGAGTTGTTAGATGATTTAAACGAAAAAGAGTACAAAAAAGTGTTGGATGCTATTTCACCTTTAGAAGACTTGTTAAAAGAACACCAGCCTAATTTGGATATAAAAGAAAGTTACTTTGTTAAAGAATTTGTGCTTTGGGCCTTAGTGGAATTTAAACAGTTGAATAAATATCGTTTTTCTGAAGGCACTCAATTTCAGGACCCTTATGGCAGTTTTATAAGCGGTATATAATTTTATTTAAGGCCATCATTCCTTTAAATGAATCAAGTTCCTTTTGAGATTTGAAGTAATTTTATCCTGTGATCATTTTACATAGTAACTTAAATTAAACTATTATGAAAACGAACAAAGACACAAGGTCTCAAGATAAACAAAGCTTAAAAGATCAAGCCATCAATATAAAAGAGAAAGCCTCAGATGGCAAAAAAATTAATCCGCAAGTCGAGCAAAAACAGGAAAAACATCAACCTCGTGATAACGCTTAACTAAGGCAAAAATAGACATTCAATTATGATGGCAACAAATTTATTAGGAATGGCAAATTTTCTTGTAAAAGGAAAAAAAGCGAGTATGGTCCTCATTGGAGTTCAATTGGCCTATTTAATTTATAAATATCAAAAGGACAAAAAAGCTCAACTTAAAAGACTTAAGGCTAAATTTTAAAAAACCAATAGGTCAAATAAATTATCACTACATACTTTAAAAAGTAAATAGTCTTTAATATCCATTAAAAACCCAGTAGGTCACTACTGGGTTTTTCTTTGTATCTATTACTAATGTTGTGGCTTATAAGTGCGCTAGACACTTATAACTTCTTTTTAGCTACATAATAATTAGGATTAACAGTCAATGCGTTTCCTTGTGTTTTGATACTGGTCCAATTCGCTTTAGGGTAGAGCTGTACTCTTTCTTCATTAATAGACACTTCAATTGGCATGTCGAAATCTGAAATAGTGTTTATCCATCGGTATTTTAAGTCACCTTCTATAAATTCATATTCTAAAATTGGGATTCTGAAATCTCTTAAATATTGATTAAAAAAAGCGGTTAATTCGATTCCGGATTGTTCAGAAATATAAGTTTCAATTTGGTCTGTTGTAACGGTTTGATGATAAAAAGTTTTATTTAAACCTCTTAGAATCTCACGCCATTTTTCATCATTATTAATCCATTGCCTTAACGTGTGTAACATATTGGAGCCTTTAAAATACATATCACCAGAACCAGACTGATTCACATGATAAGGCCCAATAATGGGTTTGTCATTTTGAATGGCTCGACGCGTCCCAATTACATATTCAGAGGCAGCGTTTTTACCATAGAAATAATCCAAAAACAGACTTTCAGAATAGGCGGTGAAACTCTCGTGAATCCACATGTCAGCCATATCTTTGTAAGTGATATTGTTGGCAAACCACTCGTGTCCGGATTCGTGTATGATGATAAAATCAAATTTTAAGCCCCATCCCGTCCCTGAAACATCATTCCCTAAATACCCTTTTTTATACTGATTGCCATAGGTTACAGAACTTTGGTGTTCCATTCCCAAATAAGGCACTTCTACCAATTTGAAACCGTCATCATAAAATGGATAAGGCCCAAACCAATGTTCAAATGCTTCCATCATTCGTGGGGCATCTTTAAAATGTGTTTTTGCCTTTTCAAGATTATTGCGCAACACGTAATAATCCATTTTTAACGGCCCTTTTTCGCCATTGTAGGTTTCGGAAAAATGGACATAATCGCCAATATTGACGTTCACGCCATAATTGTTGATAGGATTATAGACAAACCAATTATAGGTTTTTCTACCGTTTTCCAAAGTGTCTATACTGCGTAATTGCCCGTTAGAAACATTCATTAAATCTTTAGGGACGGTCACGCTAATGAGCATGCTATCTACTTCGTCGTACATGTGATCTTTATTGGGCCACCACACACTTGCACCAAGCCCTTGGCAGGAGGTTGCTACAAAGTCATTGCCGTTATCATCTTTTTTCCAAGAAAAGCCACCATCCCAAGGCGCTCTTATGGCTTCTTTAGGCTGACCTTCATAATACACCTCTAAACTTTGAATGCTTCCAACTTCCTGAGCATTTTTTAAGGTGATGAAATGCGCATTGCCTTCATGTGAAATCTCTAAAGGAATATCGTCTTGAGTGACTTTGGTGATGGTTAAAGGGGATTGCAAATCAATTTGAAGTAAGTTATGTGGCTCCAAAACCTTATACTGAACGGTGTTTTTCCCTTTGATGGATTTTGAGGAAGGATTCACTTCAACATCCAGATGGTAATAGGTCAAATCCCACCAAGCGCGTTCGGGCGTTATAGAACCTCTCAAAGTATCCTGTCTTGTAAACGATTTCTCTTGGGCTGTTGCCGTTTGAAATGTTATTAAGGCAAGAGCCATTACAATATATTTGTTCATTGTTTAGTTTCTTAAGATAGAATTTGGGAACACTACTACGCTTTCATGACCGTCGGGTCCTACAGAAGCAACGCCAAAATAATAATTATCAATGACAATGCCGTTGAGTGTAAATTCTTCAGTATTGCTTACATATCGAGAATGGTCCCAAGTGGGAGACGTTGTGTCTCTCCAATAAATTTTATAGCCTTTAGCGCCTTCAACTCTATCCCATTTCAATTTAGCGGATGGCTCCACAATGCCACCAATAGCAACAGTTTTAGGTGGAGGAGGAGCAGAGGCTAAACTCGCCAAACTAATCGCGTTGACGGCGGTTAGTTTGGCGGCGTAAGGAAAATTGACATGTTCAAAGGTATCGCCATAGGCAATGCCGTTTTCAGTACGGATATCTTGATGTTGTTGGGTGTAATTTTCGTGGGCTTCCATAATTCTAATGCCGGGAAACCCTAAATCATTAAATGGACGGTGGTGTCCGCCACGGCCAAATCGATCTAATCTGTACACCAGCATCGGATTCATTTCTGGCATGTAAGTTTGCGTAGTTTTGTGGACATAGCGTGCCAATTGACGTGAAATCCCATCGACTTCACCACCATAAAATCGGCGCATTTGACGTTCCTTTTCAGTTTCAGTAGGAGGGACGGGTTCAGAAAAAATTCTAAAGGTGCGGTTGTCAATGACCCCATCAACACCTTCAATATTACCGATCATGTCATTATTTAGAATACCAATAATATCCCAGCCTTGTTCTTTAGCATGAGCAGCCAAACCAGCGCCGCCAAAGAGACCTTGTTCTTCTCCAGAAAGCCCGACGTAAATAATACTGTTTTCAAATTTATATTTTGATAATACCCGGGCAGCTTCAATAGTGCCTGCCATTCCGGAAGCATTATCATTAGCGCCAGGAGCGTCACTAGTAAAATCCATCGTGTCGCTGCCACGCGAATCAATATCACCACTCATGATAATATAGCGGTTGGGATATGTACTTCCTTTTTGAATAGCAAGTACATTAACCACCCAAGCATCGTGAGGAACACGGTTGTTACCTTCTTTTGTCACAAAATCCTTTTGGTATGACACCTTTAAACAGTTGTTGCATTCTTTGGAGATGGTTTCAAATTCTTTTTTAATCCAACGTCTTGCGGCGCCAATTCCTCGAGTATCTGAAGTTGTGTCACTAAAGGTGTTTCGGGTGCCAAAATTGACGAGTGTTTGCACATCTTTTTCGATACGCTCAGCTGAAACAGCATCAATAATATCGTACATCTTTTGATCCGTTTGGGCATTAAGGCTCAAGCTGAAACACGCGACTAAGCTGAATTTTAAAATATATTTCATATTAATTATTTTGAAAAATTGGATTTCGATTCTATTTTTTATAATTGAATTTTACGTTTTCTATACGACCATCATCTTGCTTCATATCAACATAAACATTCATTTCATGATCACTTATTTTCTCAAAGGTCATGCCTTCAAAAACAACTTTATTGTGTGTAATTTCCTTTAACGGGAAATCGATAGTTTCATCTTTTTCTTCCCATCCTTTAAGGTCGTTGCCAAAATGTTTTAGCTGTAAAATCAGGGTGTTTTCAATTTCACGAATAATTTCAATCTCGTAAAATACTACCGTGCCCTTATCAATTAATTTAAACGTCGCCATCATTGATCCGCCGGACGGTTCGCTCCAATTTTCTTCAATTTGGCCGCCAAATGCCTCGCCTTTCCAGTTGCCAGAAAGCCACTTGATATTGTCCAGGGTTGGAGCTAAAGGTTGGTCTGAAAAGCTTGTATTTGTACCTGCCTGGTCAATCAATTCGCCAACAATCGCTAATCTTTTACCGTCAGGGCTGACCGCTAAACGGGAGAGATTGGTAACTCCAAACGCTTTTAACGAGGCCACTTCAATCCATCCTAAGTTAGTGTGAATATCCAGTTTATAAACTACATCACCATTTGTCATGAGGATGCTGTTTTCTGTGAGCCAGAATAAGTCTTCACTATCTGGGAGTGCTTTCGCAATTGTTTTGATCATTCCGTTTGATGGGTTGAATGACTTGATCTCCGACGGTCCAGTGGTAGTCTTTGAAAGAAAGCTGATCAAATTTGAATTTGGTATGTTATGCAAAGCGCGTCCTATAGTTGTTGCTAATCTTTTGTTTTTTTTAGTATTTAAATTTGAGGTAAATAAAGAAAGGCCATTATTTTCTAAAACAGCAGAAACAATTTCATTTTTGTTTGACCACACGTGATAACCTACAATCAAAGTATCTAGTATTACCGTACTGGAACTGTTATCTAAATCATAACGATAGAGCCGTTGTGTGCCATCAGGATCTAATCTAATTGCTGACACGGCATGTTGCTTAGGAATTTTTAAGGGTGAATATTCGCTACCTTCGGTAAAGCAAATCCATGTTTTTAAACCATAATTAAGGTTGTATTTGACGATATCGGTTTGTCCATTACGGGTGCTCGAAAATAAGATCGTTTCATTATCCATAAACGAGGGCTGATTATCGTAACCATCGTTGTTTGAAATGTTCTGGAAATTTGAGATGTTAAAAACACCTTTATCCATATTCAAATCAAATAGAAAAACTTCAGTATTGGTTTGTGCAAAACTCCATAATAAGCTCAGCGTAAAAAGGAATAATAAACAGACTCGCATGGACATTAATTTTTATAAAGATATAATTTTTGAATCTAATCTGTCAGAAAAATATGAAATACGAGGTGCCTGATTCATCAAATGAGAGAAGGTGAGTAGTGCTTATCTAAAAAAAGCAAAAAGCCAATTCAAATTCATGAATTGGCTTTTCTCAGTTAATAAAATTTATGTTAGTCAGAATTTTAGAAACTATATTTATTATCAGCTTTAACTTTTTCAGCAATTGCTTTACGTAAATCAACAATGTCTGGATAGTTTGCATATTTTACATAACGCTTCAGACCCATCAACATCATACGTTGTTCATCTCCTTCAGCGAATGAAATAATACTTTCCTTACCATTCTTTTCTACAATAGAAACGGCATTGTATAAGTATAATTTAGACATTGCAATCTGAATTTCTTGAGATGCTTCACCAAAACGTTTAGCGTTTTTCTCAGTTCTCAAGATCGTGGATTCTGCCATATAAATCTCGATCAAAATATCAGATGCAGCCAATAATAATTGTTGTTGGTTGTCTAACTTTTCGCCATATTTTTGAGCTGCAGCACCGGCTACCATTAAGAATACTTTCTTCAGTTTAGCAATCATTTCCTTTTCTTCTGCAAATAATTCAGAGTAATCAGGGGTGTCAAAAGATGGAATGCCCATCAATTCATCAGCCACCGCTTGTGCAGGACCCAATAAATCTACATGACCTTTCATTGCTTTCTTAACCAACATTCCTACCGATAACATTCGGTTGATTTCGTTAGTACCTTCATAAATTCTTGCAATACGTGCATCTCTCCAAGCAGCTTCCATTGGCGTGTCTTTAGAAAAGCCCATCCCACCAAAAATTTGGATCCCTTCATCAGCACAATGTTGTACATCTTCAGAAACCGCAACTTTTAAGATTGAACATTCAATAGCGTATTCTTCAACACCTTTTAATTCGGCTTCTTGATGCGAATTACCCGCAGCCTCACGAAGCGCAATACGATCTTCAATATTTTTGGCAGCTCTGTATGATGCAGATTCACCAGCATAACAGTTGGTTGCCATTTCAGCCAATTTCAACTTAATAGCTCCGAAGTCGGAAATAGGCGTGTTAAATTGTTTACGCTCATTAGCATATTGCACGGCATGGGAAGTGATTCTTCTTTGAGAATCTAAACATGCTGCTGCTAATTTAATACGACCAATGTTTAAGGCGTTCATAGCGATTTTAAATCCTTCACCTCGACCAGCCAACATGTTTTCAACCGGAACTACGGTATCACTAAAGAATACTTGACGTGTTGAGGATGCGTGAATTCCTAATTTATGCTCTTCTTCACCTAAAGAGATGCCGTTGTTAAGATCTTTCTCAACGATAAATCCGGTGATGTTTTTGTCATCTTCAATTCGGGCAAATACAATAAACAAATCGCAGAATCCCGCATTGGAGATCCACATTTTTTGGCCGTTAATTTTGTATGATTTGCCATCTTCAGATAAGGTTGCTGTTGTTTTACCAGAATTGGCGTCAGATCCAGCTCCTGGTTCCGTTAATGCATATGCACCAAACCATTCGCCTGTAGCTAATTTTGGAACATATTTTTGTTTCTGCTCTTCAGTTCCATAAAGGGTAATTGGCATTGTGCCAATTCCTGTATGTGCTCCAAAGGCCGTACTGAAAGATCCCGTTCCACTAGATATGTACTCGCATACAATCATGGTAGACACGAACCCCATTCCCAATCCGCCATAAGCTTCAGGAACAGATACCCCTAAGAATCCCATTTCTCCAGCCTTGCGCATGACTTCTTCCGTAAGTGCATAGTCTTTAGCCTCAAAACGATCTCTGTGCGGAATGATTTCACGATCATTAAACTCAATAACCGAATCGCGCATCATTTTTTGCTCTTCGTTAAAATCTTCAGGGGTAAATACGTCTTCGCATTTTGTTTCCTTCACGAGGAACTGTCCACCTCGTAGTATTTCTTTTTCTTGTTGTGCTTCCATGTTGTTAGTAGTATTAAGTATTTGGTATTAAGTATTAAGATTGAAAAGTTGAATTTTTATTCATCTTAATACTTAATACTAATGTCTTTGTTATTTTATTTTAAAAGAATCAAGAGCCAAGAGCCAAGACTAAAGATTTAATCCAGATTGAAATCTTGATATCATTTTTTGAATTTGTATTATTTTTTGTTCGAGTTCTTTAAATTTTTCTTCAGACAAGTAGTTTTCGTTAAATGCCACTATCAATTGTGTTTCCCATTCGAATGCTGAACCTAAACTGTCTTCAAGATATTTATTGAAATGTCTATTTGTGCTTTTGCTCGATCCTTCTGCGATATTAGAAGGAATAGATACTGCACATCGGTTCATTTGTGTTACTAAAGCAAATTTTTCAAAATCTGGAAAAGTTCGAGTCAGCCTATAGTTATGTTGAACTAGACTGATTGACTCTTCCCAAATTTTTAATTTTTTAAAATTATGCATTAGTCATGGTTCTTGATTCTAGTAGTCCTGATTCTAGTTGAGGAACTCAAATATCCCACAAGCGCCTTGACCTGTACCTACGCACATCGTAACGGCTCCGTATTTACCTTGCATGTTACGCTGACGCATTTCATCAAATAACTGAACTGATAATTTTGAACCTGTACAGCCAAGTGGATGACCTAAGGCAATGGCACCTCCATTAACGTTAATGATGTCTGGATTTAAATCCAATTCTCTAATAACGGCAATAGATTGTGAAGCAAACGCTTCATTTAACTCAATTAATTCTAAGTCTTTTTGCTGTAAACCTGCCTGTTTTAATGCTTTTGGAATCGCTTTTACAGGACCAATACCCATAATACGCGGTTCAACACCTGCAGCTGCATAATTGACTAAACGCGCAATAGGTTCAAGATTTAATTCTTTAACCATTTCCTCACTCATAATCATTACAAACGCAGCACCATCACTCATTTGCGATGAGTTTCCTGCGGTTACACTTCCGTTAGCCGCAAAAACTGGACGCAATTTTGCAAGAGCTTCTAAACTTGTTCCGGCTCTTGGACCTTCATCTTTAGTAACTGTGTACGATTTTGTCGCTTTTTTACCGTTGGCATCGATATAAGTTTGATCAACAGTAATTGGTACAATTTGTTTTTGAAAACGATCTTCTGCTTGCGCTTTTAAAGCTTTCATATGCGAATGATAGGCAAACTCATCCTGATCTTCACGAGACACATTAAATTGGTTGGCAACTGCTTCTGCAGTATTTCCCATGCCCCAATAATATTCGGGGTGACCCGCTTTTACGGTATCGTAATTTAATTCTGGTTTAAATCCGGTCATCGGGACGGCACTCATGCTTTCAGCACCACCTGCAATGATGCAGTCAGCCATTCCTGCTTGAATTTTTGCTGTGGCAATTCCAATGGTTTCAATACCCGATGCACAAAAACGGTTGATAGTTACACCTGGAACATCCACAGTGTCCAATCCGATCAATGAAATAAATCGTGCCATGTTAAGGCCTTGTGCGCCTTCTGGCATGGCATTACCTACGATAACATCGTCAATACGTTTCTTGTCGAGGTTAGGCAATTCTTTCATCATGTACTGAATGGTCTCAGCGGCGAGCTCGTCCGTTCTTTTAAATCGGAAAATACCTTTGGGCGCTTTACCAACAGCAGTTCTGTATGCTTTTACTATATATGCGGTCTTCATAGTTCTATTTTATGTTTTTAGTGAGAAAAGAGAATAGAGAAAAGAGAAGTAAGACTTTTTTATCTATTTCAAAATATTCTTATATGGCTTCTCTTCTCTAAATTCTTTATTCTATTTTCTAATTACGTAAGGGTTTCCCTGTTTTCAACATGTGCTGAATTCTTTCCAAAGTTTTTCTTTCGGTACACAATGATAAGAAGGCTTCACGCTCCAAATCCAATAAATATTGTTCAGATACTAAGGTTGGTTCAGATAAATCGCCGCCTGCCATTACATAAGCTAGTTTGTTGGCAATTTTCTGATCATGTTCACTAATGTATTTACTGTCTTCCATTGAGTCTGTTCCTACTAAGAACATTCCTAAGGCCTGTTTTCCGAGTACTTTAATATCTGTACGTTTTACAGGTTGGGTGTAACCCGCATCTGCCATCAATTTAGCATGTGCTTTAGCCGTTGCTAACTGTCTATCTTTATTGACCACCACAAGGTCTTTTCCTTTTTGTAAGAGGCCTAAATCAAAAGCTTCGTATGCAGAAGTAGAAACTTTTGCCATCCCAATAGTTAAAAAGTATTCTTGAAGTGTATTCAATTCCACATCACCTTTTTTAAAGGTATCCTGAGCACGTAAGGCCATTTCTTTAGAACCACCGCCGCCAGGAATAACACCTACACCAAACTCTACAAGTCCCATGTAAGTTTCAGCTGCAGCAACTACCTTATCAGCATGTAATGAAATTTCGCAACCGCCACCAAGTGCCATACCATGTGGTGCAGCAATTGTTGGGATAGCAGAATAGCGCATGCGCATCATGGTATCTTGGAAATATTTAATCGCCGCGTTCAACTCATCATATTCCTGTTCAGCAGCCATCATAAAGATCATTCCGATGTTTGCTCCAACAGAGAAGTTTGCGGCTTGGTTACCAACCACCAATCCTGCGAAATCTTTTTCGGCAATGTCTATCGCTTTATTTAAGCCAGAAAGTACATCACCTCCAATAGTGTTCATTTTAGATTGGAATTCAACATTTAAAATGCCGTCTCCTAAATCTTCAACCACTACGCCAGAGTTTTTAAAGACTTCTTTCGACTTACGGATGTTATCTAATATGATAAAGGCATCTTGTCCTGGAACTTTCTCTTGTTGTTTTGATGGAATATCATAGAAAAACGTGTTACCTTCCTTAACAGTGTAGAATGATGTGTTGCCCGATGCAATCATCTCTGTAACCCAAGCTGCAGGCTCTAAACCTTCCGCTTTCATCAATTCGATTCCTTTTTCTACACCAACAGCATCCCAAATTTGGAAAGGTCCGTGTTCCCATCCAAATCCAGCTTTCATAGCGTCGTCTATTTTGTAAAGCTCATCGGCGATTTCTGGAATTCTATTAGAAACATAAGCAAACATTGCTGCAAAGTTCTTTCTATAAAATTCGCCTGCTTTATCTTTTCCGGAGATTAAAATCGGGAAGCGGTCAACCACCTTATCGACAGTTTTTGTAAGTTCTAAGGTTGCAAATCTTGCAGATTTTTTATCTCTATATTCTAAGGTGTTTAGATCCAATGTTCTAATATCCTTGCCTTCTTTTTTGTAGAAACCTTGACCAGTTTTACTTCCCAACCATTTATTTTCCATCATGGTGTTGATGAAATCTGGTAATTTGAAAAGTTCGTGAGCTTCATCATCTGGACAGTTGTCATAGATGCCATTAGCCACGTGAACTAATGTGTCTAATCCAACAACATCAACTGTTCTGAAGGTCGCCGATTTTGGGCGGCCAATAACCGGGCCGGTTAATTTATCGACTTCTTCCACCGTTAAGTCCATTTCCTTAACTTGATGGAATAAACTTTGGATTCCAAAAATTCCAATACGGTTTCCGATAAATGCCGGCGTGTCCTTAGCTATTACTGATGTTTTCCCTAAGAATTTTTCTCCATAACCATTTAAGAAATCCAACACCTCTTGAGACGTTTTTGGTCCAGGAATGATTTCAAATAATTTTAAGTAACGCGCAGGGTTAAAAAAGTGAGTTCCACAGAAATGCTTTTGGAAATCTTCACTTCGGCCTTCACTCATAAAGTGAATAGGAATACCAGAGGTGTTAGACGTAATCAACGTACCAGGGGTTCTGTGTTTTTCAAGTTTTTCAAAAACTTGCTGCTTAATATCTAAGCGTTCCACAACAACTTCCATAATCCAATCCACATCCTTTACTTTGGCAATGTCATCTTCAAGATTACCTGTAGTAATTCTACTTGCAAAAGATTGGTGGTAAATAGGAGAGGGTTTCGATTTTAGTGAGGCGGTCAGAGAATCATTTACAATTCTGTTTCTAACGGCTTTGTCCTCTAAAGTTAATCCTTTAGCTTTTTCAGCATCGGTCAATTCTCTTGGAACAATGTCAAGAAGCAACACATCCACACCAATATTGGCAAAATGACATGCAATACCGCTTCCCATAATTCCGGAGCCAACAATGGCTACTTTTTTTATTCTACGTTTGCTCATATTATTATAAACTATTTTCTTTTTGATTGTATATATTTTTGTTACTAATCATATTATTGATGACTTCAGCCACTTCGTAAAAATGTTTCAGTTGTTCATCCGTTACATTCTTGCGAATCGTATCATTAAAGATCAGTACTTTCTCTCTAGAGTAGGCACGCTTTTGTTTTCCAAAATCGGTTAGGAAGATCAAAACGCCGCGTCCATCTTCGGGGTTTGGCTTGCGCTCAATCAATCCACGAGCTTCCATAGATTTTAGTGTTCTAGACAAACTTGTAGTTTCCATGCCCATTTTCGGTCCCATAGCGGTAGAAGGTGTTCCTTTTTCAGGGTCAATACTCAAAAGTGCGAAACCTGTGGCCATGGTGCTGTCAAACTTGGCGGCTTCTTCATTATACATTTTTGTAACTGCTAACCAAGTGGTTTTTAGTACATAATCAATGGTCTTATCTTTCATTTTAAATCATAAGGAATCCAAATATACAAAAATATACTATGCATGCATAATAAATTACAAAAAATTTAATGAGATTTTTACCATAAAAGCAATAGTATAAATACTTGCAATTATTTATTGGTGTGCGTCTTATTTGTACTTTTGCCAGCACTATCCATAATCAGAACTATTGGTATGAGGTTATTTTTTCGAAAACAGGAATATAAGGTGTTGCTATACCGCCTGTTTTTGGTTTATATATTTTATTTTGTAGCGCGGTTTTTATTTTTCGTCTATAATTATGACGTTTTAGAGGTGCATTCTGCCGGAGCATTCTTCAAACTGTCGTATTACGGCTTGGCATTTGATACAGCGGCCATATTATATGTCAATTTACTTTTTATTTTATTGTCTATAGTGCCATTGCGTGTCACGACCGCACCTTGGTATGGTAAATTTTTAATGGTAGTGTATTTTGTCACCAATTTGGTGGCCTACGCGCTTAACTTTGTTGATTTTATATATTACAAATTTAATTTTGCGAGGACAACACTATCAGTTCTAGATGTCGTAAAAAATGAAGGCAATAAAACGGCGATGTTTTTCAGGTTTATGGTCAGTTATTGGCATGTGTATCTATTATTTATCGTGGTTAGTCTGCTCTGGATCTACTTGTATAAACGTGTAAAACTCCCTCAAAACCAACAGCATCTTTCCAATAAATCTTATTATATATCATCGGCAATTGCGTTTGTGATTATCGGAACTTTAATTGTAGGTGGAATTAGAGGTGGTGATTTCAAAAAAAGCACACGTCCAATCAATTTGGTTGATGCGAGTAAGCACGTCAAAAAAATGGAACAGGCTGATTTGGTACTCAATACGACCTTTGCATTTATAAGAACCTTTGGAAATAGTAGCTTTAAGAAAGTGGATTACGAAATTAGTGATGAGGAAGTGAAATTCTACATCAAGCCGATTAAGCAGTACGCTACTAATGTATCAACAAAGCCTAATATAATTGTCATCATTACCGAAAGTATGGGAAGGGAATATATTGGAGCGTTTAATAAGAATTCTGGGATTCCCAATTACGAAAGTTATACACCATTTTTAGATTCTTTGGCACAGCACAGTCTCATCTTCCCAAATGCATTTGCAAATGGCGCCAAGTCTATTCATGGAATGTCCTCTGTGTTGTCTGGGATTCCTTCATTTTCCGATGCTTTTACATCGTCAAGTTATTCTAATCAAGAGATTCAGAGTTTGGTTTCAGTAATGAATGATTTGGATTATGACACCTCATTTTTTCACGGCGCTCCCAATGGTTCTATGGGCTTCTTAGGATTTAGCAATATTCTGGGATTTGATCATTATTATGGTATGGAAGACTATGGTCATGATGATGATTATGATGGCAGTTGGGGGATTTGGGATGAACCCTTTATGCAATTTATGAAAACGACTTTAGACAAAAAAACAGAGCCGTTTTTTAGTACTGTATTTACAGTGTCTTCCCATGAGCCTTTTAATATTCCCGAAAAATACGATGGTAAATTCCCGAAGGGCCATATTGATATGCATGAACCTGTTGGTTATACGGATTATGCATTTAAACAATTTTTTGAGACTGCGAAAAAGGAACCTTGGTTTGACAATACCATATTTGTGATTACGGCAGACCATTGTAACCAAGTGTATTATGATGAGTATAATAAAGTAATTAATAGACGTGCAGTGCCAATTTTATTTTATAAATCGGATGGAAGTTTAGTTGGTACTATTGACGAATTGGCTCAGCAAATTGATATTTATCCAACCCTATTAGATATGATTGGTTACAACAAACCATTTAGAAGTTGGGGTAGGAGCCTAATTTCAGATGATGGTGTTGAACCTTTTGTAATTAATCATAACGCCTCTCAATATCATTTACAACGTGGCAATTATATATGTACTTTTGATGGAAAGCGCGCCACAGGGTTTTATGATATTAATGATAAAAGCCTTGAGCATAATTTGATTGCGAGCAGAACACCAGATATGGATGCTACCGAATTAGCTTGTAAAGCATTTTTGAAAGATTATTTTGAACGTATTGTAGATAAAAAATTAAACTAACAAAAAGAGCTTCAATTATTGAAGCTCTTTTTTGTTAAGGTCTGTAAATCTTTTCAATAAGATCTTTGTACATTTCTTTGATGATTTTTCGTTTCATTTTTAAGGTTGGGGTCAACTGTCCACCTTCAATAGACCATATGTCAGGCGTAATTTCAAAACGTTTCACTTGTTCCCACTTTCCAAAATGTTCATTAGCTTCATCAATTTCTCTCTGAATACGCGCAATAACCACGTCTGATTTTATAATAGAGGCATTGTCTAACTTAATATCTTTATCTTTCTTTTTAATCCACTCTTTAATAAAATCAAAGTTTGGCTGAATTAAGGCAGCAGGCATTTTCTCACCTTCACCAATGACCATGATCTGCTCAATAAAACGCGATTGTTTTAACTGATTTTCAATAAGGGCAGGTGCCACATATTTTCCGCCAGAAGTTTTGAACATTTCCTTTTTGCGGTCCGTAATCTTCAAAAAACCATCCGCATCAATTTCACCAATGTCGCCGGTATGAAAGAAATCGCCTGTCATGACCTCTTTAGTTTTTTCAGGATCTTTAAAATACCCCAACATCACATTTGGGCCTTTAACTAAAATTTCGCCATCAGCTGCAATTTGAACTTCTACTTTTTCTATTATTTTTCCAACGGTGCCTACTCTAAAGCCGCCGTTGCGCATGTCGTTTACAGCTATTACTGGAGATGTTTCAGTTAACCCGTAGCCTTCCATAATGGGCATTCCTGCTGCAGCAAAAGTTCGTGTCAATCGGGTTTGTAATGCAGCACTACCCGATACCATTAAATCCAACTCGCCTCCAAGTCCTTCTTTCCATTTGCTAAAAATGAGTTTACGGGCTAATTTAAGTTGTGTTTCATACCACCAACCGTTGGCGCCGTAAGGTTCATACTTCAGGCCTAGTTCTATAGCCCAAAAGAATAATTTTTTCTTAATTCCTGTTAAATCACTACCTTTGGCTACAATTTTATCATAGACTTTTTCATAAAGTCTAGGGACTGCAGTCATCACATTTGGCTTCACTTCCTGTAGATTCTCACTCATTTTATCAATGGATTCTGCAAAATAGATTTCTACACCACATACTTGATAAAGATATATTACCATGCGCTCAAAAACGTGACACACTGGTAAGAAACTAAGGGATTTAGACTTCCCATTTTCAAACGGAACACGCTTTTGGCTGGCCAAAACATTAGATACTAAATTGTTATGAGATAACATAACTCCTTTTGGTTTTCCTGTGGTTCCTGAGGTGTAAATCAGCGTTGCCAAATCATCTGGTTTTACGGCAGCCATCCGGGCCTCAACCTCCTGTTGATTGCTTTCGTCCTTGCCTAATTCTAAAATTTCATTCCAACTTTTTTCTCCTTTTACATCATCAAACGTGTAAACTGCTCTTAGTTTTGTGTTGTCTTTAATGGCATTCACTTTAGCCATCACCTCAGCATCAGAAACAAAACAGATCACAGATTCAGAGTGGTTAAGGATATACTCATAATCTTGTTCTGAAATTGTAGGGTAGATTGGTGTGTTTTGCGCGCCAATTTGTAGGATTCCAATATCCAAAACATGCCATTCTGTTCTGTTATTTGTAGAAATGACGGCAATTTTATCATTGGGTTGGATTCCTAAGCGTAGTAAACCTCTACTTATAGCATTGGCATTCTCTACATATTCCTTTGATGAAATTGATTTCCATTCGCCATTATATTTAGTAATTAGCGCTTTATCAAGATTATAATTTTCTAATTGATATTTAGGAATATCAAAAATTCTTGTAATACCTGTCATTGGTTTTGTGAAGTTTAGTCTCTGCAAAGTATGAAATTAAATAGGATTTTCAAATGTAGACCAAAAAAAAGGGATTTTTGTTAACAAAAACCCCTTGGTAATCTTAATATGATAACTGAATATTATCTGTTTTCAATCCATTTGCGAGCATTTACAAAGGCCTCTAGCCAAGGTGAAACGTCATCTTTTCTAGCGTCTGGGTAATGTGCCCAGTTCCACTGAAAAATAGAACGTTCAATATGTGGCATGGTTACCAAATGACGTCCTGTTGTATCGCACATCATGGCCGTGTTGAAGTCAGATCCATTTGGATTTGCAGGATACCCTTCATAGCCATATTTTGCTACAATCTGATAGTTGCCTTCTGATAGTGGTAATTTAAATTTTCCTTCACCATGAGAAATCCAAACCCCCAGTTTGCTGCCTTCCAAAGTTGAAAGCATCACCGAGTTGTTTTTCTGAATTTCTACAGATGTAAATCCGCTTTCGTGTTTTTTAGAATCGTTATAGGTCAATTTTCCATGAATTTCATGCTCCGGATTTACCAATTCTAATTCCATCCAAAGTTGTGCACCATTACAAATACCTACTGAAAGTGTGTCTTCTCTTTTAAAGAAATCCTTGATGACTTTATTGGCTTTCTCGTTGTATTTAATAGCACCTGCCCATCCTTTAGCAGAACCTAATACATCAGAATTTGAGAAGCCACCAACAGCACCTAAAAATTGAATGTCTTCTAAGGTTTCACGCCCTGAAATTAAATCGGTCATGTGGACATCTTTTACATCAAATCCCGCAAGGTACATGGCGTTTGCCATCTCTCTTTCTGAATTTGAACCTTTCTCACGTAAAATAGCCGCTTTTGGACGGTTTTCTGAACCTCTGGCGTTCTCTAATGCTCCCGTAAAATGCTCAGGGAATTTAAATTGTAGGGGTTGATTTTTATAATTATCAAAACGATCTTGCGCTAATCCGTTGGCTGTTTGCTTCTGATCGAGTAGGAAAGAGGTTTTGAACCACGTATCTCTCAATTTTGAAACAGTTAGATTATAAACATCTGTACCGTTTAATATGTTCAAGTTGTCGCCTTCAACAACAGTTCCTATTTTGAAAAACTCAATATTTGCGTTAGTCAGGAGGTCTTCTGCGGAAGCGTCAATCGTCTGAAAAACTAGACCTGCATTTTCAGAAAATAACAGTTTAAAGGAATCTTCTTCACCGATAGTCGTCAGATCCAATTTCGCACCCAAATTGTTATCAGCAAAACAAAGTTCCAATAAGGTGGTAATCAGTCCGCCTGAAGCCACATCATGGCCGGCAACAATTTGATTGTCCTTAATTAAATTTTGAATTGTGTTGAAAACCGTTTTTACATACGCAGCTTGTTGAACTTTTGGCGTTTCATCACCAATTTTATTCACAATTTGCGCAAAGGAACTACCACCTAATTTAAAATCGTCTTGTGATAGATTAATATAGTAAACAGGTCCCGCATCCTTTTTGAAAACAGGCTCTACAACTTTAGTGATGTCGTTACAGTTTGCTGCTGCAGAAATGATTACCGTTCCTGGAGAAATAACCTCTTCATTAGGGTATTTCTGCTTCATAGAAAGCGAATCTTTTCCTGTCGGAACATTGATTCCTAAGTCGATTGAAAACTCAGAAACTGCTTTCACAGCTTCGTAAAGACGTGCATCTTCACCTTCATTTTTACAAGGCCACATCCAGTTAGCTGAAAGTGACACACTTTGCAAGCCGTCTTTTAATGGCGCCCAAATAATGTTAGTAAGCGCTTCAGTAATTCCATTTCTACTTCCCGCTACAGGATCAATTAAACCTGAAATTGGCGAGTGTCCAATGGATGTTGCCACACCTTCTTTTCCTTTATAATCTAAAGCCATTACCGCCACGTTGTTCAGGGGTAGTTGCAATGGACCGGCACATTGCTGTTTTGCAACTTTACCGCCAACACAACGGTCAACTTTATTGGTAAGCCAATCTTTACTTGCTACAGCTTCCAACTGTAATAATTGGTCTAAGTAATCGTTAAATTTATCTTTAGCATAGGTAACCGCTTCGTAATTACGGGTAACCGTTGTATCTGTCATTATTGTTTTTGGAGAACTTCCAAACATGTCTGCCAAATCTAAATCCATTGGTTTTGCTCCTGTGGTTTTAGACTCAAACGTAAATCGGTTATCTCCGGTCACATCTCCAACAGTATACATTGGGGAACGCTCACGATCAGCTATTTTTTGTAAAGTTTCTACGTGTTTTTCAGCAATGACCAAGCCCATTCGTTCTTGCGATTCATTACCGATGATTTCTTTTGCCGAAAGGGTAGGGTCGCCCACAGGTAATTTATCTAAATCGATAAGTCCGCCAGTTTCTTCAACCAATTCGCTCAAACAGTTTAAATGTCCGCCAGCACCATGATCATGTATGGAGACGATAAAGTTTTCGTTACTTTCAACCATTCCACGAACCGCGTTTGCAGCACGTTTTTGCATCTCAGGATTGGAACGTTGAACGGCATTTAAAGTGATTCCTGTAGAAAACTCTCCAGTATCAGCAGAAGATACCGCAGCACCACCCATACCAATACGGTAGTTTTCACCACCTAAAATAACAACTTTATCACCAGTTTTAGGGCTGTCTTTTAAAGCTTGATCCGCTTTTCCATACCCTATTCCTCCTGCTTGCATGATGACTTTATCATAGCCTAACTTACGTGCGGACCCTTCGGCTTCGCTTAGCGTGCTATCCAAGTTTTCGTCATGCTCAAACGTCAAAATTGAACCGCAAATTAACGGTTGACCAAATTTGTTTCCAAAATCGGAAGCACCATTACTTGCTTTTATTAAGATATCCATAGGCGTTTGGTACAACCAAGGACGCGCATCCATTTTTTGTTCCCAAGGACGGTTTTCTTCCAATCTTGAATAAGAGGTCATATACACAGCAGTTCCTGCCAATGGCAAAGAACCTTTTCCTCCTGCGAGTCTGTCTCTAATCTCTCCGCCCGAACCAGTTGCAGCACCATTGAAAGGCTCTACAGTAGTTGGGAAGTTATGGGTTTCAGCTTTTAATGAAATAACTGATTCGAATGGTTCTGTTTGATAATAATCGGGCTTGTCAGCTGTTTTTGGTGCAAATTGCTCTACAGTTGGCCCTTTTATAAACGCGACATTGTCTTTATATGCCGAGACAATGGAGTTCGGGTTTCTGTTTGAAGTCTCACGAATCATCTTAAATAACGATGTTTCTTTTTCTTCACCATCAATGACAAATGTACCATTGAATATTTTATGACGGCAATGCTCACTGTTAACCTGTGAGAATCCGAAGACTTCAGAGTCCGTTAATTTTCTTCCAATTTTTTTAGAAACACCTTCTAAATACTCAATCTCTTCATCGTTCAGTGCTAAGCCTTCTTTTTGGTTATAGGCAGCAATATCTTCAATTTCTAAAATTGCTTCTGGTTGAATATGAATGGTGAAGGAATCTTGGTTGAGTCCTTGGTACTTTTCAGAAATCATAGGGTCATAATCTTTGAAATCTTCAGCTACAGCTTGAAATTCTTCAATACGAATGATGTCAGAAATCCCCATGTTTTGAGTAATTTCAACAGCATTGGTACTCCAAGGGGTAATCATTGCAGCGCGAGGACCAACAAAAAAAGCATCGAGAGATGCTTGTTCTATTTTCGGTTGATTGCCAAATAACCACACTAATTTAGCGATGGTTTTTGGGCCTAATTCTTTTGTTGTTTGAACAGCGAATAGCTTGCTGCTTGTGTTTCCAAAGAAATGAATCATTATGTCTTAGTTTGTGGCTGCCGTTTAAGCAGACAAGTTGTGTTTTGAAAGTGCAAAATTAATCTTTTTTAGGCATATTATTTTAAATTGTCGCATAAAAAAAAGCGACCTATTAGAGATCGCTTTTTGTGATAATTGATAAGCTATTCTTCTCCAGTAAAAAATGCTTTTTCTAGTATCTTAATATAATTGTATATATTATTTTTTTTGGATTAGAGCCATATAGAATCCGTCAAAACCTGATTTATGAGACAAGACTTTTTCGTCTTTCATAAACGTGAAATCTTTACCTATCTCAGATTTTAAAAATTCACTCACCTGGTCTTGGTTTTCTGATGGTAAAATCGAGCATGTTGCGTATACCAATTGACCTCCAGATTTCACGATTCTTGCGTACTGTTGCAAAATTTCTTGTTGGGTTTTTTTGATGTTCTCAATAAACTCTGGTTGCAATTTCCATTTGGCATCCGGATTTCTTCTCAGTACGCCTAAACCTGAACATGGTGCATCAATCAATACACGATCAGCTTTGTCATATAGCTTTTTGATGACTTTGGTGCTTTCAATCGCACGTGTTTCAACATTAAAAACGCCGTTGCGTTTCGCTCTACGTTTAAGCTCGTTAAGCTTATTGCCATAAATATCAAGTGCAATTACCTGGCCTTTATTTTGCATTAATGTTGCAATATGTAATGTTTTGCCGCCTGCACCTGCACACGTATCTACAACGCGCATGCCAGGTTCTACATTTAAAAATTCAGCCACTAATTGTGAGGACGCATCCTGTACTTCAAAATGGCCATTTTTAAAGGCTTCGGTTTGAAATACATTAGCCCGTTCTTTTAATTTTAAAGCGTCAGGATGATTTGCTAGGAATTCTGTTTCAATATCCAAATCAAATAATTCGGCTTGAAGCTTCTCTTTGGTTGTTTGTAAGGTGTTAACCCTTAAAATGACGTCAGCTTGTTGATTTAAAGCACTGATTTCTTTGGTCCAAAGTTCTGCGCCCAATTCTTTCTCGCCCAATTCATCCATCCAATCTGGAATAGACTCTCTGTATTTTCTAATTTTTGAAAGTTCATCAAATTTCCCTTTGATTTTTCGGGTAGGTGTATTTTCAAAATAAGACCAGTCTGGCAGTTTAATGCCCTTCAAAGTGGCCCAAACGGCAAACATTCTCCAAATATTATCTCTATCAAATGGTTCCTTAACTTCGGCAATTTCTGCATATAGTCGTTTCCATCTTACAATATCGTAAGTAGTTTCTGCTACAAAAGCGCGATCGCGGGCTCCCCAGCGTTTGTCGCGTTTTAATAGTTGTTGTATGACTTTGTCAGCGTATTGACCTTCATTAAAAATGAGCATCAATCCATCAATAACTGCAAAACTTAGATTTCTGTGTAACCTCATTTTGTGATGTTGTTTATTGTGAGTCGTTTTATCAAACGACTGTAGTTTAATATAAAAATTTGCGATTGCAAAGTTACGCTAAAATGCTGCGAATGTAGCCTTAATTTAATATTTTTAATGCGAAAACAATTACCTTTCCAGAAAAATTATATCGATGAGAATAGTACTCTTTATTTTAGTGTTGACAACAATTTTTTCTTGCAAAAATGATGAGGAAAAAGTTAAGAAAACTGTTGATACTGTTGAGATAGAAACCATTTACGCAGACTCACTGCTTAGCATTAGGGCGATAGATGTAGCTTCAGATAAGAGCATTGCCTTTGCAGCCAATAATGGGGTATTTGGGCTGTATAATCCGCTTACCAATCAATGGGGAACGGCAAAACAGAGTTACGATACGTTAGATTTACAGTTTAGGGCTGTGGCTAGAACCGTAAATGATTTTTTTATGTTAAGTGTTGGAAATCCGGCATTGCTATATAAAACTGGTGAAACAGGAGCAATGGAAGTTGTTTATAAAGAAGAACATGAAAAGGTGTTTTATGATGCTTTGGCGTTTTGGAATGCTCAAGAAGGGGTTGCTATTGGTGATCCAACGGAGGATTGTATGAGTATCATTATTACGCGTGACGGTGGTGATACTTGGAGTAAAATTGCATGCGATCAACTACCAAAAGTAAAAGAAGGGGAGGCAGCATTTGCAGCCAGTAATAGTAATATTGCTATTGTAGGGGACAATACATGGGTAGCGACTGGGGGAAAAACCAGCCGTATTTTATTTTCTCCAAATAAAGGGAAATCTTGGGAGGTTTTTGAAACCCCAATGGTTAATGGAGAAGCGACAACTGGAATTTATTCCATTGATTTTTATGATGCCAACAATGGATTTGCTATTGGTGGCGATTATACAAAACCAGGGCTAACTACAGCTAATAAAATGAAAACGACAGATGGAGGTAGAACTTGGAATATAGTAGGCGATGGTAAAGAACCAGGTTATAGGAGTTGTGTGCAGTATGTTCCCAATAAAGGAGGGAAGGCGCTGGTTGCTGTTGGATTTAACGGGATTGATTATTCATACGATGGTGGCAATACGTGGAAACATTTAAGTGATGAAGGCTTTTATACGCTTCGCTTTTTAAATGATAGCGTGGCTTATGCTGCAGGAAAAGGGAGAATCTCGCGACTAGATTTTAAATAGCCGTCACTAATATGCATATAAAATCCCAAATTTCGAAAAGTCGGAATTTGGGATTTTTTGTTTTACTAGACGATTTTTAGGTTTTCTAATTTTTATTGTTCCGGTCATGTCGCTTCTTATATTCGTGCAGCATTTTCCTATTGAATTCTTCTTCCGCAAGTTTTAATTGAATAATTTTTTTAGCAGGCATGACCTTCAGTAAGTTTTCTACAAAGTTGGAGCGTAAATTTTCACGTTCTTTTTCAAAAGCCACAAAGTCTTTCAACATAGCCCTAGCTTGGGCCTCAGTCATTTCTTCTGAAATTTGTTTTCGTTTTTCATAGCCCATTCGTCTTTGCTCGTCTTTTTTGCTTTCATAAGTGTTATAGATGGGCCAAAATTTTTGGGCTTCTGTAGTTGTCAATTCTAAACGCTCAGTAATGAACGCTACTTTTAACGATTTTATCTTTTCTCTTTTTTCTGAATGTTGAGAAAATGTAGTCCATGAGGTTAGGACTACGCATAACATGAGGATTATTTTTTTCATTTTTCATTAATTAAGTCTTCAATAGAAGTATTGTTAAGTAGGTAATTTTCTAAAGATTCATCTGTAAAGGTATTGGCCACAAAGTCATCTGCTATAATATCCTCAGCATTTAAATAGGAGGCAATATCATAAGTATTTAGATTTTCATTGTTAAGATAGATTTCAATAGAAGCCGTCTCAACCTGAGTAATGGATAATGGAACTTCAGTTTTTAAAAACACAGTAAACATCAATAAAAGTACCGCTGCAGCACCTGACATAAAGGCGACATGTCTCCAAGACATTAAAGGCCTTATTTTTGGTTCCTTTATAGCGTTGAGTCGCTCAGTCAATTGAGTCTCAAAATTCTCAAAATAATCATTAGGAATTTTAAATCCAGGCACATCTATTTCCGACAGATCTTTCTGAACCGCTAATCTTTTAAATAGCCGATCATCAAAGTTGTCAAAATACGAACTAGGGGTGTTGTACCCTGGTTCCTTAATATTATGTAACTCACTTTTTTTCATGCTATTAGTAGGACAGATTATTTGTCGAAAGGTTTAATCGTTGGTCAAGTATGCTTCAATTTTCTTTACTGCAATATGGTATGAGGCCTTTAATGCACCTTCGCTGGTCTCTAAAATATCTGACATTTCGGAATACTTTAAATCATCAAAATACCGCATATTAAACACCAATTGCTGTTTTTGAGGTAAGGTTGCCATAGCTTGCTGTAATTTCAATTGGATCTCATTACCTTCAAAATAAACGTCAGCTTGAAGATTGTCTAAAGTTTGATCTTGCAATTCTTCATTGGTAATGTTTTTTAATTTGGCATTATGCTTTAAGTGCGTAATGGCTTCATTGGTGGCAATACGATACATCCAAGAAAACAGTTTGCTTTCACCTTTAAAGTTATGAATATTTTTATAGACTTTAATAAAGGTGTTTTGCAGCACATCATCAGCATCATCATGAGAAATAACAATCTTTCTTATGTGCCAATATAAACGTTCTTTATATAAGGCTAACAATTCCTTAAACGCCGACTCTTTGGTGTCTTTAGAGGTTAATTTTGAAATAAGAGCAGCATCGTTTTGCACAGAAACGTTTTTTAATAAGACTATAATGGGAGTAAAAAGTTTAAAGTAATAATCAAAATTATATAATGAATTGAAAATCAGTTATATATAATTTTATTATCGCTAAAACGTATATAATAATCGACAAAATGCAATTTTTTATTGATTATAATTATAAAATGGTATATATTAGCCTAACTAACCTGCTAAGTTATCAGTGATTCCCCAAGCATTGATACTAAAAGAAAAGGATGCCACGCGTATGAGGCATCCTTTTCTTCATTTATGTGTAGTAAGCGTTATTCAAAGCTTTGCATGTCTACTAGCATTTTATAAACACCATTTTTTTCAATTAGATCAGTGTGTTTGCCTTGTTCTACAATTTCACCTTTTTGCATCACCACAATCTCATCCGCATTTTGTATAGTAGATAAGCGATGTGCAATAACGATAGATGTTCTGTTGCGCATCATATTTTCTAAGGCAGACTGTACCAATCGTTCACTTTCAGTATCTAAAGCAGACGTGGCTTCATCTAGAATCATGATAGGTGGGTTTTTTAATACAGCTCTTGCAATACTTAATCGTTGCTTTTGTCCTCCAGATAATTTATTCCCAGAATCGCCAATATTTGATTCTATACCTTTAGGAAGCTCTTTTACAAATTCCCAAGCGTTCGCTATTTTTAAGGCATCTATAACTTCTTCATTTGTGGCATCTTGCTTTCCAATTTTGAGGTTGTTTTTAATGGTGTCATTAAAAAGTATGGAATCTTGAGAGACCACACCCAACATACCTCTTAAAGAAGATAATGACAGCTCCTTGATGTTGACGCCATCTATGCAAATACTACCCTCATTTACATCATAAAATCTCGTCAGTAAATTTGCGATCGTACTTTTACCACTTCCAGATTGCCCAACAAGTGCTACGGTTTTACCTTTAGGAACATTAAGATTGAAGTTTTTAAGCACTAAATCGTCCTGATATTTAAATGAAATGTTGTTTACCGCAATATCAGATTCAAAGGTTTCTTTAACCACAGGCGTGTCAATTTCCTCTATAGTATTTTCAGACTCTAAAAACTCTAAAATCCGATTAGCCGCGCCATTTCCTTTTTTTACGCCATAACTAGCTTTGGCAATGGCCTTGGCTGGAGTTAAAATATTATAGGCTAAACTGATGTATCCTATAAAGAAACTCGCATCCATAGAATTATCAACAAAAACTAAATAACCGCCATAAACCAATAAAATTCCAATCACAATAATACCTAGAAATTCACTAATTGGCGATGCTAAATTCTGTCTATTTAGAAGCGCATTGGAATATGTGTAATAACGTTGGTTGGAATCTTCAAATTTTTTGGCAAAAACATGTTCAACGTCAAAAGCTTTAATAATGCGTAGGCCCGTCATGGTTTCTTCAAGGATAGATAGAAAAACACCTTGTTCCTGCTGTACTTTTAAGGAGCCTTTTTTGAGAGATTTACCAACTTTAGAGATGATAAATCCTGATATTGGAATAAAAATAAAAACGAATAAAGTTAATTTTGCACTTAAAATCAACATTGCTACCAGCGAAAAAAGGATGGTTAGGGGCTCTCTTACGATCATTTCTAAGATCGCTAAAAAAGAATTTTTTACTTCATCAACATCACTACTCACTCGCGAAATTGTATCGCCTTTAGATTTCTCAGAATAAAAAGCCAATGGAAGGGAAACAATTTTATCAAACAGCACGTTTCTGATGTCCTTCAACACGCCATTTCTTAAAAATGTGATGTAATACATGGCTAGATAGTTAAAGAGGTTTTTTAACAGGAATATGCTTATGATGAGGCCAACCATTAACATTAGCACTTTAAAATCGCCATAAGTGTCAATTTTATCTCCTATAAAATAATTGAGATAGTCTTCGACATAGCCTTTAACATTGCCCAATCCTTTGAAGGTAGGTTTGGCAATAACTTCGCGTTGATCATTAAAAATAACCTTGAATACCGGTATTAATGCGACAAATGATAAGGTGCTAAATAACGCATATAGGATATTGAAAAAAATATTGAGGTAGGCAAACTTTTTATAAGGAACAATAAACCGATAAAACTTCTTTAAATATTCCATTTAATTAAGGTGCATATCTTTTAATATGGCGTCAATTTTACGCTGTAACTGGGTATTTGCTTCTGCAAACTCTTCAATAGATTTCAGCGGGGAATTTACACTCAGATAAAATTTTATTTTAGGTTCAGTTCCACTTGGCCTCAGAGCAATCTTGCTTCCATCTTCAGTGTAATAGATAATGACGTTTGATTTCGGAATCGTAATTTCTTCTTCCTGACCAGTAAGGAAATTTTTCGTTTTTGACAGTTGGTAATCTTCAATTCGCGTTACTGGAGAACCATTTATTTCTTTCAATGGATTTTCTCTAGCGTCAATCATCATTTGCTTGATTTCCTGAGCGCCTTCCATTCCTTTTTTCGTGATGGAAACTAAAAATTCCTTATAGAGTCCATGAGATACATACAACTGTAATAGGGCTTCATAAAATGAACTGCTATCTGCTTTGGCTTGGGCTGCAATTTCACAAGCCAAGAGGGTAGAGGTGACAGCATCCTTATCGCGTACAAAATCGCCCACCATATAGCCAAAGCTCTCTTCGCCGCCACCAACAAAGTCGAGTTCCGGAAAATCTTTGATCATTTTGGCAATCCATTTAAATCCGGTTAAACCTTCTTTGTAGTCTACACCGTATGATTTCGACAATACTTCTACCATAGGAGTCGATACGATGGTTGAGCCAATAAACTCATTTCCGTCTAACTTACCTTTTTTCTTCCATTGTTGTAATAGAAAATCGGTCATCACCAACATGGTCTGATTACCGTTTAAAAGCACAAGATTATTATCCAAATCTCTTACAGCAACACCTAATCGGTCGCAGTCAGGATCAGTGCCAATAACAATATCGGCGTTCACTTGTTCTGCAAGTTCCATGGCCATTTGCAATGCTTCTGGTTCTTCAGGATTGGGCGACTTAACCGTAGGGAAATCACCATTAGGAGTTTCTTGCTCTTTAACTAAATGCACGTTAGTATATCCTGCTCGTTTTAAGGTTATAGGTACTGTCGTAATTGAAGTGCCATGAAGGGACGTAAATACAACCGTTAAATTATCTTTAGTTTGCTGACTGGTAAAGTTACCGTTTTTGACTGATGCATTAATAAAAGCGTTATCTACCTCTTTTCCTATGTATTGTATCAGATTATCATTGGCTTCAAATTTAATTTCAGAATAGTCCAATCCATTAATTTTGCTAACAATTTCTGCATCTTGAGGTGGTACCAACTGTCCGCCATCTTGCCAATATACCTTATATCCATTATATTCTGGCGGATTATGGGAAGCAGTTAGTACAATACCACAATGACATTCCAAATGCCTGACTGAAAATGATAATTCAGGGGTGGTACGTAAATCTTCAAATAAATACACTTTAATATCATTCGCAGAAAATACATCAGCTACAATCTTAGCCAAAGATTTACTGTTATGTCTGCAATCATAAGCAATTACCACTTTAACCTGTTCGTTAGGGAATTGTTCATGCAAATAATTGCTTAAACCTTGTGTGTTTCTCCCTAGCGTATATTTATTGATACGATTGGTGCCTACACCCATGATGCCACGCATACCACCAGTACCAAACTCGAGATCTTTATAAAATGCATCTTGAATCTCTTCAGGTTGAAAAGCAATGCTATCTTTAATTTTATCTCGGGTGTCTTGATCAAAAGTTGGTGTTAACCAGGTATTGATGCGATCTAGAATTTTTGGCTCAATGTGGATCATGGTGATATGATTAAGATTTATGTTGCAAAAATAAGGAATTCAAAAAATGTTAACCCGAGTTAAACCTTAGAAATTCAATTCGTCGTTAATAAGATAGCGTTTTTTGTCCTCTTTAGTACGTAAAATAATTTCTCCTAAAAAGCCGGCAATAAAAAACTGGGTTCCAATTACCATGGTGGATAAGGCAATATAAAATTGTGGTCTGTCGGTGATTAATCGTCCACCAGGGTTTAAGAAAACTTTGTCGATGCCCAAATAGAGTGTAAACCCAAGACCAATAATCAACATGATCACTCCAAGTGCACCAAAGAGATGCATTGGGCGCCTGGCAAATCGGGAAAGGAACCAAATAGTAAGTAAATCGAGAAAACCGTGAATAAAGCGGTTCATGCCGAATTTTGTAGTCCCATATTTTCTAGCTTGATGCAGTACAACCTTTTCGCCAATATTGGAAAATCCGGCATTTTTTGCCAGAACAGGGATGTAGCGATGCATTTCACCGTTAACGTCAATATTTTTTACCACGTCAAGGTTGTAGGCTTTGAGTCCGCAATTGAAATCGTTCAATTTTACCCCTGAGGTTTGACGTGCGGCCCAATTAAAAAGCTTAGACGGGAGGTTTTTTGAAATCACGGAATCGTAACGTTTCTTTTTCCAACCCGAGACCAAGTCATAATGCTGGTTGGTAATCATTCTGTAAAGTTCAGGGATCTCTTCAGGATTGTCCTGTAAATCCGCATCCATTGTAATCACTACATCGCCTTGTGCTTTTTCAAAACCAGCATGAAGCGCTTGGGATTTTCCGAAATTTCTTAAAAAACGGATACCTTTAACATTGTGGTCTATCTGTGATAATTGCTGAATTACCTTCCATGAATCGTCAGTACTTCCGTCATCAATAAAGATGATTTCATAGGAAAATTGATTGGACAGCATCACTTTTGCAATCCATTCATGTAATTCAGTTAACGATTCCTGCTCGTTGAGTAGTGGTATAACTACTGATATGTTCATTTATGAGGTTTCAAAATAGTGATGTTTCAAAAGTAACTAAATTAGTTAGAAAGTTACTTAATCTTTTTTCATAACTAAACCAGCAATCACTGAAACTACAAGCCCAAAAAGTAATGACCCTATAACGGTAGTGAGACTGAAAAACATAGGTGTCATAAATATATTGCTGATTTCCATTGTTTTAGAGATCTGCTCTTCGCTCATGTTTGGGTTTTGCTCCGAGATGTCGAGATAGGCTTTGTCTCTTGCCATATCAATAAATTCTGGATAAATATAAGCATAATGTAGATAGGCATAAATAGCGGCAAGGATGCCACCAATTACAGCAATGGCCAAGCCTACTTTTATAGCCTCACCTACGGTTAGAAAACCCGCGTTTTGGTGTTTGTATGTTTTTATGCCATAAACCAAAACAACTATGGATGCTAGAGAACTCACCGCTGAGAGTATCCAGCTTTGTTGTAAATTTGCCACATACATAATGACTAGAATGATTATGCTTACGAGTGCTAAGTAGAGACCATAGGTATACGCTATTGGTTTGATGGATGGTTTTTGTGTTTCCATAGTGAGTGGTTTGAAGGGTTGGTTTGTTTGTTAGTAAGCAAATATATATAAACGTTACAATTTAAACATAGAAAGTGTGCAACCCATTATTATAATAGTGAAAATTTTAAGTTGCATGAACCTATTTTAAAGACGTCTCAACCCTCAATTTTTTTATCGCAGATCAAATTGGCAAAAAATAAAAGTAAATGTATTGCACATAAGGAAAAAATACTTAAATTTGCACTTCCAAAAATTGAACGATTTAAAGTATTTAGAGATGAAAAAAGGTATACATCCAGAAAATTATAGACTAGTAGCATTTAAAGATATGTCTAATGAAGACGTATTTTTGACAAAATCTACAGCAGATACAAATGAAACTATTGATGTGGACGGTGTGGAGTATCCACTTGTAAAGATGGAGATTTCAAGATCATCTCACCCGTTCTACACTGGTAAATCTAAGTTAGTAGATACGGCTGGACGTATTGATAAATTCAAAAATAAATACGCTAAATTCAAAAAGTAATTTAGTGTCCAAGATATTAAAAGCCTTCAGATATTAACTGAAGGCTTTTTTTGTTTTCTATAAATAACTTATTTTTGCGCCCTAAAAAGATTACAATTACATAATCTGCAATAGTGAAACTTAGATCACTAGGGTCGGAAGTAATCCCTTTTTTTTTGTTATCAAATTTATTGAGAATTTATTTTTGTATTCAATTAACTTCTAATATAATCCATGAACTATATCCTTTTCGACGGGCCATCTAGAAATAGTCTTTTGCCTTTTACCTACACGCGACCAGTAGCAGAAATTAGAATTGGAATATTGACCATAAGAGAAAAATGGGACATGTTTTTGGGCACCACAACTACAACGATTACGGAAGACTATTTATCTGAAAAGTATCCCATGGTGGAGCTAGAGGATAATGTGTTGATCAATGCCTCCTTTCTTCCTACAGACGAACTGGTAGATATGGTTAAAAATCTTGGGGAAAATCAGGCCATTTTCAAGGATGAAGATGTCATAGCTTTTTATACTAAAGATGCACAAGAAGATATTGAATTTGATTTATTTGAAGCTATTGAATACGATGGCGATGCTATTAAAATTGAACATACTTGGGATATCTTCAGTAAAAATGCAGAAGCTATTCAACAAGATTTCGATTTAATTACAAACGGAAGGACCTCACAGCCTTTATCTGCTACCAATAATGTTTTAGGAGCCCATAATGTGTTTTTAGAAGAAGGTGCTGTTGTAGAGTTTGCAACGCTAAATGCGAGCAAAGGACCTATTTATATAGGTAAGGATTCGGAAATCATGGAAGGTGCCCTTATTAGAGGTCCTCTGGCAATGTGTGAGCACTCTATTGTTAAAATGGGAAGTAAGATTTATGGACCAACAACCGTTGGGCCATATTGTAAGCTAGGAGGAGAGGTGCATAGTTCCGTGCTATTTGGTTACAGTAATAAGGGGCATGAAGGATTTCTTGGAAATTCTGTTCTTGGAGAGTGGTGCAACTTAGGTGCAGATACCAACACCTCTAATCTGAAAAACAATTATGCTGAAGTGAGAATTTGGAATTATGAGAGTGAAAGTTTTGCCCGGACAGGATTGCAATTTTGTGGCCTGATGATGGGCGATCATAGTAAATGTGGCATCAATACCATGTTTAATACAGGTACGGTTGTGGGGGTGAGTGCCAACATTTTTGGAAGTGGTTATCCACGTAACTTTATACCAAGTTTTAGTTGGGGTGGCGCTTCAGGGTTTACAACTTATTTGACTAAAAAAGCTTTTGAAGTGACAGAAGTTGTGATGACTAGACGTCAGTTGGAATTTACTGACATGGATAAAGCCATCTTGAGTCATGTTTTTGAACTCAGTAAAAAGTTCAGGCGCGATTAAGAAAGTGTACAGTGCCCATTTATCTGCTCTAAATGCTCTTAAAATACTCTTTTGGTATTTAATTTATAAATCTGCACTCTTAGAGTTGATATGGGTATTACTTTCAAACAATTGCGTAACTTTGCATCTTCGAATAAAAACTACGTTAAAGGCATTTTTTACTTTTAAAATCAGGCGGCATCGGTTTAGATTCAGCTACTGATTTTTTGAACTGAAGACGATACTATGAAAAAGAAAGTAGCATTTTATACTTTAGGTTGTAAACTCAATTTTTCTGAGACCTCTACCATAGCCAGAAGTTTTATCAATGAAGGTTTTGATCGGGTGGAGTTTAATGAGGTTGCAGACATTTATGTGATTAATACATGTTCCGTTACTGAAAATGCCGATAAACGCTTTAAATCTATCGTGAAGCAGGCTCAAAAGGTCAATCCTGATGCTTTTGTTGCAGCCGTAGGTTGTTACGCGCAATTGAAGCCCCAAGAGTTGGCTGATGTTAATGGTGTGGATTTGGTGCTTGGTGCTACTGAAAAATTCAATCTGACCAGCTATATCAATGAGTTGATCAATAATCCGGAACGCAATAAGGGCGCTGGAGAAGTCCACTCTTGTGAAATTGAAAATGCCGATTTTTATGTTGGTAGTTATTCTATAGGCGATAGAACTCGTGCTTTCCTTAAAGTTCAGGATGGTTGCGATTATAAGTGTACCTATTGTACAATTCCTCTAGCACGCGGCATTTCGCGTAGTGATACCATGGAAAGTGTCATTAAAAACGCTAGAGAAATTGCGGCACAAAATATTAAGGAAATTGTTTTAACGGGAGTTAATATCGGCGATTATGGCAAAGGGGAGTTCGGCAATAAAAAGCATGAACATACCTTCTTGGATTTAGTTACACAATTAGACCAGGTAGCGGGGATAGAGCGTTTGCGAATTTCTTCTATTGAACCGAATCTTCTAAAAAATGAAACAATAGATCTCGTGTCTAAATCAAGAGCATTTGTTCCTCATTTTCATATTCCTCTACAAAGTGGCAACAATGATATTCTTAAAAAAATGAAACGTCGGTATATGAGAGAACTTTATGTAGATCGTGTTTCAAAAATAAAGGAGGTCATGCCGCACGCTTGTATTGGTGTTGATGTTATTGTAGGTTTTCCAGGAGAGTCTGATGACCATTTTTTAGATACTTATAATTTTTTGAACACATTGGATATCTCTTATTTACATGTGTTTACATATTCTGAACGAGACAATACTGAGGCATCAGTTATGGATGGTGTCGTTCCTAAAAAGGTGCGAGCAAAGCGCAGTAAAATGTTACGTGGATTATCAGCTAAAAAACGTCGTGCATTTTATGAAAGCCAATTGGGGAGTACCAGAACGGTGTTGTTTGAAAGTGAGAATAAAGAAGGCTATATTCACGGGTTTACAGAGAACTATATTAAAGTAAAAACACCATGGAATCCTGCTTTAGTCAACACTCTGCACGATATTGAGCTGACTAAAATTGACGAAGACGGCATTGTACGCTTTGAATTTTTAAAGATATTGGCGCGCTAAATTGTTGTTTCATCTGACTTTTATACCGTTTGCCCTGTTTTTTTCAATTCACAGGTCCTTATCCATAATTTCGATTCCGTTTCCCATGTCTATATCATATTATGGCTAAATCATCGTTTTTATTCTGCGCATTAAGTTGCTTCATTCTAAGCTCAGGCTGCACTGAAGACGATGCCAATAATCCTGTTCTTGGCAATTGGAAACTAACGTCCTGGTCTATCACAATTCCTTTAGACATGAATTTAGATGGCATAGCCAATACCAATTTGCTCATGGAGACAGAGTGTGAAGTCAATGAAAAGCTCATATTTGATAAACATGGGGTGGTCACTTCTAAAGACACCTATAATCCTGAATTAAAAGTTAGTCTAATAGATGATACCACAGATATCTATAAGGTAGAAGAAATGTGTTCTGAAGGTAGTATTGGATTTGCTACAGAGTACATTCAAATTGGTGCAGAGAGTATCAGTTTAAATGGAAAGGTTGGAGTTGTACATCAAGGCAAGCTGACATTTGTATATAATGGTGCAATACCTGTTTACAATGAAAACTACACTGAAATAGTTGATAAAAAAGATCTTATTTTGATTTATGATAAGTCTGGTTCATAATCTTTAGCATCAAGTAAAAAAAAATATCCAAAGTTAATTTTGGATATTTTTTTTCAGTATTGCAACTTAAATTCTAATGCCTACAGGTAACATCTTTTTATATTTTCTGTTTCGCCTTAAAAATTTTGCGATCTCTGGGCTTGTGGGCACAACGCTAATATTGCGTTCTAAAATGTTTTCAAAAACCAGGGTTAAAAATTCATTCTCAAATTCTTCGGCGGCAATGCTTTCAGGAATTACCATTTTAGTCAAAAAAATCTTACGGTCTTGGAGAGAATATTCAATTTTAGCTATATCGTCATCAACTTTAAGCTCAAATTGACGTAAGAAATCATTGTCAACTAATTCTGTTGCGTCAATCATAATTCTATATTTAATTTATTTCAACTCTAGGAAGGGTGTAGTCACTACATTTTTATATAGCTTTGTCCTACAAATTTACGAAAAATAAGCATAGCAATGCCTTCATTAATTGTTAAATGCTTATGAAATAATGGCTTATGGATGTTTTACTTTAAAGTTTTTTTTAAATTGCCAATATAGGACATTATGAGAGTCAAAATGTGAATATAGCAGATGGAGAACAACATTATTCCGGTATATATGATGCCAGGTATGGCAGCCAAACCAACTATTTTTGATCGGATAAAACTTCCTGAAACGCGTTATAAAGTATATTGGCTGGAATGGTTGATTCCTGAGGACAATGAAAGTTTGGAGCACTATTCAAAACGCATGATTAAACATATCAATCATGAGAACCCTGTCTTATTGGGAGTGTCTTTTGGTGGTGTGTTGGTGCAGGAAATGAGCAAGTATATGAAAGTGCGTAAGCTTATTGTCATCAGTAGCGTCAAATCTAAACATGAGCTTCCTAAGCGCATGAAAATTGCAAAGTTCATAAAAGCTTATAAATTTGCCCCTACACAATTGTTGTCTAATTTAGACGTTCTCCAAAAATATGCATTCAATAATACCATTAGCAAGCGCATAGATTTGTATAAAACCTATCTTGCATTTAATGATAAAAAGTATCTGGACTGGGCGTTAAAAGAAATGTTGCTATGGAATCAGGATAAGCCTTTAGAGGACGCTATTTACATACATGGTAATAAAGATGCCATCTTTACGCATTCGTGTGGCGGAAATTGTATTGTAGTAGAGGGCGGTACCCATATTATGGTCGTAACAAAATACAAATGGTTCAATAAAAATCTGCCCGCTATAATAGAAAGTTCAAATTAAAAGTTATTGATATATTTAATACATTTATAAAAAATTACAACATGAAGATTATTAAGAATTTGTTAGCCATCGTCGGACTTGTTTGCATTTCAGGACTGTTCATATTTGCAGTGCAAAAGCCTATAGAAACTACTGTTGAGCCAGAACCGACCACCAGTAACAGTTATAATGTCTATGCTATTAAATTACCAAATGATCTCAATTTTGCGGGAGAAAAACTTCCTATTTCTGACCCTGATGTTTATGAGCGTATGGATAGAGAACTTCTTGTCAATACGTATTGGCAATCTAATGGTTTATTAATGTTTAAGCGTGCCAAAAAATACTTTCCAATTATTGAACCAATTCTTAAAAAGCATGGTGTCCCAGATGACTTTAAGTACTTGGCGGTCATAGAAAGTGGGTTGACAAATGCTGTCTCTCCTGCGGGCGCAAGAGGAGTTTGGCAAATAATGCCGGCCACTGGTAGAGAGAATGGCTTAGAGGTAAATGATAATGTGGATGAACGCTACCACTTAGAGAAGGCTACGGAAGTGGCTTGTAAATATCTATTGCAATCCAAAAAAAATCTAGGGTCATGGACTTTAGCCGCTGCGGCTTATAATGCTGGAAACGCAGGAATTTCAAGACGTTTAAGAGAGCAGGGTGTTGATGATTATTATGATTTATTATTAGGAGAGGAGACCGGACGCTATATGTTCAGAATTGTAGCGTTAAAGGAAATTTTAAAAAATCCAAAGACTTATGGGTTTAATTTTGAAGATTCAGACCTTTATTCCAACATTCCAACATTTTCAGTTACGGTAGATACAGAAGTCAAAGACTTTGCTGCGTTTTCTAAAGAATATGGTATTAATTATAAAATTCTTAAAATTCATAACCCGTGGTTAAGAGAACCTCACTTAAATAATAAATCAGGTAAAAAATACATTATTGAGATTCCTGAAAAAGGCTATTACAATAAATCTTAATGACGAGCTTCATCTCAAATAATATATGGATAATTCTTATAAGTTTTAATTATCTACTGGTTATTTTGGCGGCATTTACCGTGCTGACAAAAAACATCAATCCAACCAAAACGATATCCTATATCATCGTTTTGGTTTTTTTTCCATTTTTCGGACTTATTGTATATTACTTATTTGGACAAGAGTACCGAAAAAATAAAATCTTCAACAGAAAAAACATTTTAAACCAAAAGTTAATTACTGATGTCAGTAAGCGATTGAAACCGGATAAGGAGGAGATTTCAGATTTAAAAGAGGATCTTCTAGATGATAAAATAAAACTGGTTAAATTATTACATAGCAGTGAAAACGCCCCACTTACTACTTATAATGAAGTGGATATCATTAAAAATGGTGAAAATAAGTTTAAATTTCTTATAAAGGATATTAAAGAGGCTAAACAGCATATCCATATGGAATATTATATTCTACGTGATGATAAAATTGGATTAGAAATTATTGATCTCTTATGTGAGAAGGCAAAGGAGGGAGTTAAGGTAAGATTGAGTATTGATGATGTTGGGAGTAGTGTTTCTAGAAAGAATAAGAAAAAGATGGAGCAGAGTGGTGTAGAATGGTTTTCATTCATGCCCGTATTGTTTCCAGGGTTTACAGGGAAGATGAATTATCGAAACCATCGAAAAATCGTAATTATTGATGGCGAAATTGGATATATAGGCGGCATTAATGTCTCCGATACGTATGTTAATTATGACAATTCACCAGAGTATTGGAGAGATACACATTTGCGCATCATTGGTGAGTCTGTAAAATCTTTACAAATTCATTTTTTAATGAATTGGGAATTTGTTTCAAGACGAAGGATTGAAATGGAAGAAAGCTTTTTTCCTAAGGAAAACTGCAAAGAGTTTGTTGCCATGCAAATTGCAGCAAGTGGCCCAGACACGGATTGGGCCAACATTATGGAGGTAATTTTTACAGCCATTGTAACTGCTGATAAATATGTGTATCTAACAACGCCATATTTTATCCCTAACGAACAAATTATCACAGCATTACAAGTGGCCTCAAAAAGTGGGGTAGACGTGCGGTTGCTCATTCCAAAAGATTCTGATTCATGGACGGCAAAGCACGCAACCAATTCTTATATAGAATGTTTGTTAGAGGCGGATGTTAAAATTTATAGGTATTGTAAAGGTTTTATTCATGCCAAAACAATGGTGGTAGATGATGTTTTCTCTACGGTTGGCACTACTAATATGGATTACAGAAGTTTTAATATCAATTTTGAGATCAATGCCATCATCTATAATAAAGCGAAAAGTTTGGAGTTAAAGGCGCATTTTTTTGAAGATCTTGAAGATAGTGAGATGATTGATAAAGAGCGATGGTTTAATAGACCAAAAAGCGAAAAGCTTAAGGAATCTTACTGCCGCTTATGGGCTCCTCTGCTTTAATTCAGGGTTAATCTATTATAGAAAAGTCATCGATGATAAGAGATGTATTGGTTTTGTTTTCAGACTCCAGTAAATCAGAAATGCTTTTTTGTGTTTTTTCAACAAATAGGTTCTTAGTCGTGGCATTCAAATTCTTTAGAAAAAATTTCCTATCTATATCAACAATCTGTTTGTTTTTGTTAATGTAGAAACATGCAGGTACTCCAAACGAGTGTTTGTAAATTGATAAGGCATTGTTCATGTTGTTGTTGCGTTCATCAGCATATACAACGGTAACATGGTTATTGTAGCTTCGAGCCTTTTTTTTAGCGATACGCCGCTTATCCCAATACACAACAATTATTGTTACACGATTCTTGTACTCGCTGGCTAGACTGTTAATTTTGCGAATTTCAGCTTTAGTTTGAATAATGGCTGAGTTTTTAGTGATGAGCAAAAACGGCTGGTTAATAGTTTCTGTATAGAGTTTGCCTCCTGAAGCTTTTTTAAATTTTAGATCAAAAATATAAGTGTTTTTTAAATGCTTTTTTACCAAAGAATCGAATAGAATATCAACTTTTTCTGGTAGCCCTTGCTTTAATGCTATATCAGATTGATTATTAAATCGCTTTAAATGTTCGGATAAAGCGTCGTCAAAGTAAACTTTTTCTTCTTGAGCGAAGAGAAGTGGCGCATAGGCAATTAGTAAAAGTGCAAGTAGTTGTCTTACGGCCATTTATAACGCTTTCTATTGGCTATTACAAAGATACTGCTAGTTTGTTACACCTACAAAACTTCTCGATAAGTAGCGTAAAAAGACTGCAGAACTTTAAATAAAAAAAACACTTCTTATAGAAGCGTTTTTTTAATGTTTAAATAACTACAAGATTTTGTGGCTATATAGTGTCAATATTTATAGGATTAACGTCTTCGGCCTTGCCTGTTTCCGCCGTAATGCTGATTGGGCATCTGCGCTTTTTTCATGCTGTCTTTCATCATTTTAATCTGATCAGCCAACATGTTGCGCTTATCTAGTTTTTGTGCCTCGTTTAGTAGCAACTTTGCTTCTTGAGGACGTCTTTTGCTAAAGGCAATGCTAGCCAAATTTAATTTTGCCATAGCCATATCATGATCCATGGCAAGCCCAAAGCTTAAGGCTTTTTTGAAATATTTTTCTGCTTCATTCATGTTGGTCTGAGAAACCATAATCCCATGCAGATAATTGTAATAACCTTCTTGCTTCTTGACCAATGCGCTGGATGGGTTTTTAATTTTATCCAACCATTTTTTGGCACCTACAAAATCTTGCTTACGCAACCTTAAAAATGCTAATAAGATAAATTCATTTTTAAAATATAGAAATACAAAAATTAAAGAAAGTAAAATAAGCATGATGCCGTTGCCAATGTAGCCTTCAGTAAATTGATAGACGGCAAAAGCAAGGATTAACGCTGTAATAACAAGTTTAAAATTTTTATTGTACATGATTTAATTTAATAATTTATAAGTAATTGTAGAGGTTATTTCTGTTGGAATGGTCATGTTGGAAGCATGAATTTGGGTATCTCCAATATAGTTGCCGGTAACAGTAATGTTAGTGAAAAGCCCAGTTTTTGAAGTCGCCTTTATAAGCGTTTCTTGAGTGCCCGTGAGGACCATCATAATATTGTCGTCAATATTGGACATTGTTGTATTAGCAGTGCCGTAAACCTCATAAACACTTTCATTATACGTTTTTAAGGTCCAATTATTCTCAGCCTTTAAATCGCCTTTATAAGTATTTTGCCAAGAATCTTTAACTTTAACTGGCTTGCTAGGTAAAAAATAGGTCATTTGTTCAAAACTATTGGAGAGTGCTTCACTTCCAAATTGCTTCTCAAATTGGGCCTTATTTGCTTCAATTGCAGCTTTATCTGTTATATTGGCAGCCTTAAACATGGAAGCAATCAATTTGTCGCCACCTGTAATAGATTGAATTTTACCAGTGTTTTCCATAACCATGGTAACAGGAATGTTTAATGTGCCTCTGAACATTTTTGATGTGAGATCATTTTCATCTTCAATGTCAGTATCTGCATTCAACAATTCTCCCAAACTAGGAGAACTCATAGTCATTTTCATATGGGTAAATACCATTTCTAAGGTTATAAGTTGGGGCGTTACATTAACCACTTTAAAATTCATGGTGCTCCTTAAGTGGTTATCAATAATCTGATCCACACCTTGTATGTCTTGTATAATATGTTGTTTGGCTTCTTGCTCAACCTGAAATGTATCATCTACTTTAAGGTTGTAATGCAATGTTTTTTGGGCATTAACGCCTAAAGTGAGTAGAAAAATAAGTAGAAATTTGTACACTTTCATAAGCGGATATTGTGGCTATTGTAATAAAAATACAAAGAAACTAATTTTTTTTAAGTTGACATTCATAATTCAACTTATAAGTCGCTTTGTCTGCGTAATATTTATGCTATCTTTGAGCATAAATTTACCTGATAAAAAATATGCAAAATAATTTAATATTAGATTTGTCAGAGTAAAAAGTCTTTGTATATTTGCCCGCAGTTTTGGAGAGAGCATCCAATTGATATTTTAGACTATACAAGATTATTTTAAAGATATAAGACAATGAGCAAAAGAACGTTTCAACCATCGAAAAGAAAGAGAAAAAACAAACACGGTTTTAGAGAAAGAATGGCTTCTGCTAATGGTAGAAAGGTTCTTGCACGTAGAAGAGCTAAAGGAAGAAAAAAACTATCTGTATCTTCAGAAGCAAGACATAAAAGATAATGATTAACAATTGTTAATATATTAAGGTGTTACTTAGGTGTAACGCCTTTTTTTGTACCCAAATCATATTTATTTTTGCAATACAAAATCCATCAAAATGCCTAGAAATAAAAACATCAAATCTGTACTTATTATTGGATCAGGTCCAATCGTTATCGGACAAGCTTGTGAGTTCGATTATGCTGGTACCCAAGCTCTACGTTCACTTCGTGAAGACGGTATAGAAACTATCCTCATCAATTCCAATCCGGCAACTATTATGACAGACCCTACGATGGCTGATCATGTCTATTTATTGCCGCTAACAACTAAGTCCATTATCCAAATCTTAAAAGAACATCCCCAAATAGACGCTGTTTTACCAACAATGGGTGGTCAGACCGCATTAAATTTGTGTATCCAGGCGGATGAAAAAGGTATTTGGAATGACTTCGGAGTGAAGCTAATTGGAGTAGACATAAATGCAATCAACATTACTGAAGATCGAGAAGAATTTAGAGAGTTAATGCTTAAAATTGGCGTGCCCATGGCGCCCCAGGCCACGGCAACATCATATTTGGAAGGTAAAGAAATAGCACAGGAATTCGGATTTCCATTGGTTATTAGAGCCTCTTTTACATTGGGTGGTGAAGGAGCCTCTTTTGTACATACTGAAGATCAGTTTGATGAATTGCTGACTCGCGGATTGGAAGTCTCTCCAATCCATGAAGTCATGATTGATAAAGCTCTAATTGGATGGAAAGAGTATGAGTTGGAGTTGTTAAGAGATAAAAATGATAATGTTGTCATCATCTGTACCATCGAGAATATGGATCCTATGGGGATTCATACTGGAGATTCCATAACAGTAGCGCCTGCAATGACCTTATCAGATACTACTTATCAGCGTATGCGTGATATGGCTATCCATATGATGCGTAGTATTGGAGATTTTGCAGGAGGTTGTAACGTGCAGTTCGCCGTGAGTCCTGATGAAAATGAGGATATCATTGCAATTGAAATTAATCCACGTGTATCGCGTTCTTCTGCATTGGCAAGTAAGGCAACAGGGTATCCAATTGCAAAAATTGCTGCAAAATTGGCCATCGGATATAATTTAGATGAGTTGAGTAATCAAATTACCAAATCGACATCCGCTTTGTTTGAACCGACCTTAGATTACGTTGTTGTAAAAATTCCACGTTGGAATTTTGACAAGTTTGAAGGTTCTGATAGAACATTAGGGCTTCAAATGAAATCAGTAGGAGAGGTTATGGCCATTGGCCGTTCATTTCAAGAAGCACTTCATAAAGCCACACAATCTTTGGAAATTAAGCGTAACGGACTAGGCGCGGATGGTAAAGGATATAAGGATTATGATCAGATCATAGATAAATTGACCCATGCCAGTTGGGATCGTGTGTTTGTGATTTACGATGCCATTCAAATGGGAATTCCGTTGAGTCGCATTCATGAAATCACCAAAATTGACATGTGGTTTTTAAAACAATATGAAGAATTATATCATTTAGAAAAAGAGATTTCAACGTTTACGATTGACACAATTGACCGCGATTTGTTATTGGAAGCAAAACAAAAAGGTTATGGAGACAGACAGATAGCGCATATGTTGGATTGTTTGGAGAGCCAAGTGTACAATAAACGTGAGGCGCTTAAAATTAAACGTGTATATAAATTGGTTGATACTTGTGCTGCTGAGTTTAAAGCACAAACCCCATATTACTACTCTACTTTTGAAAATGAAATGGAAACGCCAGACGGCACACGGATTTCAGCGAATGAAAGTGTGGTTACTGACAAAAAGAAAATCATTGTTTTAGGATCAGGACCAAACCGAATTGGGCAAGGAATCGAGTTTGATTATTGTTGTGTGCATGGGGTAATGGCAGCTTCAGAATGTGGATACGAGACCATCATGATCAACTGTAACCCGGAAACTGTATCTACAGATTTTGATATTTCTGATAAATTATATTTTGAACCTGTATTTTGGGAGCATATCTACGACATCATTCGTCATGAAAAACCAGAAGGTGTAATTGTGCAGTTAGGTGGCCAAACAGCTTTAAAATTAGCCGAAAAATTAGACCGATATGGTATCAAAATAATTGGTACAACTTATGAGGCATTAGATTTAGCTGAGGACAGAGGAAGTTTCTCAAAATTATTAAAGGAAAATAATATTCCTTATCCAGAATTTGATGTAGCCACTACGGCAGATGAGGCCTTAGAAATTTCAAATAAACTTGGGTTTCCGATACTCGTAAGACCATCTTACGTACTTGGAGGCCAAGGAATGAAGATTGTCATCAATAGAAATGAGTTGGAAGAACATGTGGTGAATTTGCTTCGAAGCATGCCCAATAATAAATTGTTGTTAGATCATTATTTGGATGGAGCCATTGAGGCTGAAGCAGATGCTATTTGTGATGGAGAAAATGTCTACATTATAGGCATTATGGAGCATATAGAGCCATGTGGTGTCCATTCAGGCGATAGTAACGCGACATTGCCACCTTTTAATTTAGGAGAGTTTGTGCTGCAACAAATTAAAGATCATACCAAAAAAATTGCTTTGGCATTGAACACTGTCGGATTAATAAACGTTCAGTTTGCCATAAAAGATGATGTGGTGTATATCATTGAAGCCAACCCTAGAGCCTCAAGAACGGTACCGTTTATTGCTAAAGCCTATAAGGAGCCTTATGTAAATTATGCTACAAAAGTTATGTTGGGCGATAAAAAGGTCACGGACTTTAATTTCAATCCGCAATTGGAAGGTTTTGCCATCAAACAGCCGGTATTCTCTTTTAATAAGTTCCCTAATGTGAATAAGCAATTAGGACCTGAAATGAAGAGTACAGGAGAAAGCATCTTATTTATTGATAGTTTGAAGGATGATGAGTTCTATAACCTGTACTCAAGACGGAAAATGTATCTAAGTAAATAATAAAAAAAGTATAGTCACGCGGTAAATCTTGTTAATAATTTGTAATTTAGTGATTATTAACAAGATGCCGTTTGATAATTCTGGTTTAAATTTATAAATTAGAACGCATAAATAGAGTGTATAATATTGTTTTAAACATGAAGCTTATATGAGAAAAATTACTTTATCCCTTTTGGGTTTATTATTAATTTCTTTTAGCTACGCTCGCACCAGCGCTGTTGAAGCTATGGAGGTTTATAATTATGACTCTAAGATGTTAAATGAAGATCATGTATGGCCGCTTAACACTTATATTCTAGATCAGGATGGAGAGGTGTTGACTGATTTTAAAATGACGCCGAATCCTGCCAGTTCCAAATTTCAATTGATTTTACCTAAGGGTATTACGAATGTTAAACTGGAGATTTTTGATGTGTTGGGAAATAAAATTATATCTAAACCGCTATCTAAACTCTCAAGTACAATTGACATATCCAAATGGAATGACGGGGTGTATCTCGTAAAAATTTCGTCTGATAATGGCAATCATATTAAGAGATTTGTAAAGCAATAAATAAATTGTAATCACATAATCAGTATTACATTAAACCACCGCTAAGGTGGTTTTTTTGTAATATAATCAAATAATCATCAAGTACATTAGGCCTATCAATATAGCAATTCCAAAACTAATAAGGGTGCCTATTAAGATGTATTCTGTCAATTTTCGTTCTTTGGATTCCTTTAGATCGCCAAATCTGAACACTGATTTTGCCGTAATCAAGAAACCAACGGCTTCCCAATGATTTAAAATCACGAATACAAATACCAAAATACGTTCTAAAATGCCAATATACATTCCGGCATCCTTAAGCGATTCATTACCCTCGGTCAGTTTTGAAATATCCCATTTCATAAAAATGGTTTTCATGATAATGGAGACGGGAAGGGTTAAGAAGACAATGCAGGTTAAAAGAATAAGTGTATGGTCTGTAAAGAGCTCGGTTATAAATCCTTTTTTGGATAATTGCTCCCAGTAAATTGCTAGGAGGACTGAGAGGTGTAGAAATTGGTCAATGAAGAATAGTAAGCGTTTAGTTTTTTTTGTTTGAAGTATAAGTTTGAGGGCATCAATGACAAAATGGGAAACTCCGACGGTCAGAATAATTGGCCATAGCGTAAA
Source organism: Gelidibacter sediminis (assembly GCF_004364975.1). Taxonomy (GTDB): domain Bacteria; phylum Bacteroidota; class Bacteroidia; order Flavobacteriales; family Flavobacteriaceae; genus Gelidibacter; species Gelidibacter sediminis. Next base: position 413,521 of record NZ_SOBW01000008.1, read on the forward strand.
ATCCCAAAGGATTAGAAATAGCAATGCAATATGGATGAGGACGTGAAGATAAAGTTTTGGCGATTTTAACTTTCGATTCTCTTTTTCTTTTACCCAAGATGTTGGTTGCAGAAAAAAATCTCCAATTAGATGGGCAAGTATGAGTTTTATCAAGATCATATTTGTAAGTGTGTTACCTTTTTGCGATAGAGCGCTTCCAGCTGCATAATAACATCCAATTGTGCGCGCTTCTGTCTGCTACTTACGGCATTTTGATTAATTCCTAATTGTTGACCTAAGTCCTCTTGGAGGGCTTGAGGTTGTTCGAGGTATAACTTGACAATTTCCGCAGAATTGGCAGTCCAATGGTCCATAATGGTCAGAGCTAATTTAAAATACAAATTAAGCGCTTCATCTAATTGTGAATCGTTTGTTTTTATTTTGAGATTAACCTTTTCTTTTTTTAATTGCTCTAAAGTTTCACCAGAGTATTGGAAAGCTGGACCATTAGATTCCACCACGCTTTGACCTGTAAATGTCTTTTCACCAATGCCTATGGCAATACGTACATCTAGACCCTTAATGGTTTTAATGCAGGCCTTTATATATATGGCCGCTCTAAGACTGTCGGCAATGATTGGAGTTTCCAATTGAAAACTGTCTCCTCTATAAATGTCCCAGTCACTACTATTTTGGGAAGACTTTATTAAGGCTTCTTTTAATACTGTCAACCATCTTCCTGAATCTTTGATAGAGCGGGACTTAATAATATCTCCAGTTAAAATACTCGTTATTACAGTCATACATACTTTACATTAATAGCACCAATAAGCTTCATTACTCATTTTATCTTCTATCTAAGTGATAAAGTAAAATATCAATTTATTAAGTGATATTCAAATATATCACATATTTACGAGATGTAAAAATTATGAAAGCATAACTTTCACTTTGTAAGCATCCAAAATGTGTAAATAATCATTTGGAGAGAAATCTTTTTCTTCAAATTCTTTCTGTCTTAACTGTTTCATTTCTAGACGCTTCAGGCACTTTAAAAAGCGTCTAATTTCTTGCTTATCATTTAAAATCAAGCCTGGAACTTCAACTGAATTTCCATCGTCATCTTTGGCAACCATTGTAAAGTAGGATGAGTTACAGTGTTTTACAACACCAGTTCTAATATTTTCGGCCTCAACCCGAATGCCTACCACCATCGATGTATTTCCGACATAATTTACGGAGGCTTTCATCGAAACCAACTCGCCAATTTCAATAGGATTTAAAAAATCTACAGTATCTACAGATGCGGTAACACAGTAGGTTTTGGAATGTTTTGAAGCACATGCAAAGGCAATTTGGTCCATTAAATTCAAAATGTACCCACCATGAATTTTACCGTTAAAATTGGAGTAGGAGGGTTGCATCAATTCTGAAATTAAGATTCGGGAGTCATCTACCTTTTTATAGATCTTATCATCTTGTGTATTAGTCATCATCAGTAGCGCGTTTCAATAATTTTTCGTTTTGTTGTTTACTAGCTTTGGCACCAAGGGTTTTAAGTGTTTCTACCCGTTTCACCAAGTTGCCTTTCCCGGTTAATTTTACCATGGCACTATCATACGATTTTTGAACTGTGCCAAGCTGATTGCCCACTTTAATCAATTCGTCAGTTAAATTAACGAAAGAATCGTACAGTCGGCCTGCCTGTGTGGCAATTTCTATGGCGTTTGCCTTTTGTTTCTCGTTTTGCCACATGCTGTCTATAGTTTTTAAAACGGCAAGTAGGGTTGTAGGCGTCACAATAATAATGTTTTTTTCAAAGGCATCACTATACAGTGCCGGGTATTCCATAGAGGCAATGGCGAAAGCGGATTCGATTGGAATGAATAGCAATACAAAATCAGGACTTTCCATGTCATAGAGTTGGTGGTAATTCTTTTCGCCCAATTCGCTCACCCGTTTTCTAACGGATAGCAAATGATTTTTTAGATGTTTAGCCCGTTCAGTCTCGTCAACTTCATTAATATAGCGCTCGTAGGCCACTAAGGACACTTTGGAATCTACAATCATTTTCTTATCGCCCGGTAATGAGATGACCACATCAGGCATTACCCGTTTACCATCTTCCGTGGTAAAATTTTGTTGTACAAAATATTCGCTATCTTTTTGAAGTCCGCTACGCTCCATAACACGTTCCAGCACCAATTCGCCCCAATTCCCTTGCATTTTAGTATCGCCTTTTAAAGCTTTGGTTAAATTTGTCGTTTCCTTGCTCATTTGCTCATTAAGCTCCGTCAGTCCGATAATTTGACGTCGTAAATCAGCACTTCTAGTAATATCTTCCTTGTTGGTTTCTTCCACACGCTTTTCAAAATGCTGAATTTTGTCTTGCAATGGCTTTAAAATGGCATCAATATTTTCTTTGTTCTGCAGGGTGAATTTACTTGATTTCTCATCGAGAATTCTGTTGGCCAAATTTTCAAATTCTTTGGTGAATTTCTCCTGTAATTTCTCAACTTCAGCTTTCTGTTCCTGATTTTTTAGGGCGAGATTTTCAAAATCTGAATTTTTGCGTATCAATTCTGTATTTAGAAGCTCTTTCTCCCTGCGGATGTGTTCGCGCTCCTGTTCTAGTTTGTTTAGCGAATCTTTTATTGAAGTGAGCTGTGTTTCATAATGATGTTCCGTTTTTTGAACTTCTGAAGCATGCTGAAGTTTTATATCTTGATGCTGCTGTTGTAGATTGAGAATACGCTCTTCTAGCGCGCCTTGTTCGGCTTTGCTTTTCAGTTTGGCTAAGGTCAAGCCCATATAAGCACCAATGCCACCGGCAATAAGAATAACTGTTATGATAAGGATAGTATCGTCCATTTAAAATTTCAAATTTATCAAAGATAGATTTTTTTGGGTGATGACCGATTGCTGGGAAAAGAAGATTTAGGCGCAGTAAAAAGTGAGACATTTGGTGCAGCGCTTGCATCATTTCGCCAATTCGAGATTATTTGTTGACTGTAAAGCGTCCCGTAGTCTGATCAAACGCAATTAAATCTTCTGGAAATAAAGTATTAAAAGTTCCATTTGAGATCAGTTGGCAGGGCGTACCTGAAATCACTTCAGTGCTGCTCATCACAATCATCGCATCACACAATTGAATGGCCAAATCTATTTCATGCGAAGAAAATAAAATGGTCTTTCCGGTTTCTTTGGCTAATTTTTGAAGTAATTTTAAAATATATGCCTTGTGGTACATGTCTAAATGTGTGGTAGGTTCATCCAAGATGATTAAATCTGTGTCTTGGGCCAGAGCCCTTGCAATCATAACTTTTTGTAATTGGCCGTCGCTCAATGCATAACACTTTTTATCTCTAAGGGCGCTTATGTTTGTGTATTGGAATGCTTGTTCAATAATCTCGAGGTCTGTGTCAGAAAGATTGCCCACCCAATTTGTATACGGCTGCCGTCCTAAAGCCACCAATTCAAAAACAGATAAATTCTTTGAAGCGATTTGTTCTGTCAGCACCAAACTCAACTGTTTTGCCAATTCTACAGTGGTGTACTCCATAATCGATTTTGAGTTGATATAAATATCGCCTTGCAAGGGTTTTTGAACCGTGGTTAAAGTTCTTAATAACGTCGATTTTCCAATCCCATTTGCACCCACTAACCCGACCAATTGACCTTTATGTAATGAAATGTTTATTGAATTCGCAATAACATTGGCACCTTTTTTAGAAGTGTAGCCAACGGACAAATTTTTAGTTTCAAGGACGATATGTTGCTGTGCTTCTGTCACTTTAAAAAAACATTTTACGTTTTCGGGTTAACAGCCAAATGACTACTGGCGCCCCAATTAGCGAGGTAATGGCGTTTATTGGAAGCGTATAATCGCTGGTTGGTAATTGTGCAATGCTATCGCAAATGAGCATCACGATACCGCCAAATAAAAAGACTGCTGGTAACAGGATTTTATGATTTGAGGTGTGAAACACCTGACGCGTCATATGCGGAATAGCTAACCCTATAAAAGCTATAGGACCCGCAAAGGCAGTTATTGTTCCTGCTAATAAACTTGTGGCTATAATGATGATCAGTCGGCTTTGTTTCAAATTTAAACCCAGACTCTTTGCATAGTTTTCGCCTAATAATAAGGTGTTCAATCCTTTTATCGAACTAATGGTCATTACTATTCCGGCTGTATAGATTAAGAAAAAGATCAACAATTCATTCCAAGAGAGGTTGCCCAAACTTCCAAATCCCCAGAAAACATACTGTTGCAACTCCTCTGCAGAACTAAAGTAAGAGAGCACGCTCACCACCGCTGATGTGATGCTTCCAAACATCAACCCAATAATAAGTATGGCCATGGTATCCCTTACCCGTGATGAAACGATCATAACCGCGAGTAATACTAAAAAACTACCTAAACTGGCCGCTACAACAATGCTCCATTTTGAAGTTAATACACTTGCAAAAACACCACCAAAGAGTCCAGATCCCAAAATTACCAATGCCACGCCTAAACTCGCCCCCGAACTGATGCCTAAAACAAACGGTCCTGCGAGCGGGTTCCTGAAAAGGGTCTGCATCAATAATCCTGAGATGCCGAGGCCCGATCCTACTAAAATGGCAGTAAACGCTTTAGGTAAACGGTAATTTTGAATGATGTATTGCCATGATTCATTTTCAATGTTGCCCACTAGACTTTTAAAAATTTCTAGCGTAGGAATTGACACAGAACCCAAACTAATGTTTACGAAAAAAAAGATGATGAGCAAGGCTATCAAACTTAAGAAAGGGTATGTGTATTTAATGTACAAGTAGTTGGATATTTGCCGTTGGTTAAAAGCTTTAATTCAATTGTTTAAAAAAGTAAGGCTCGTAATCTTCCATGAGTTCTGGATGGCAGATTTTTATCAAATCTTTCAAAACTAAATCCGGACGCGCCATGCCCATTTCAAAATAGGAAACGCCACCTGTTGCCCCTGTGGTGCCTACAAATGAATATATTTCTCCTGTTTTAAAGGCTTTAAACTTGGTATAGTGCGAATTTGCCTTTTTAATAGCTTCCAAACTTGGGTAGTAGGAGGGGCTGATCCAAATATCTGCGTCGTTTGCGTTCTCAAAAACAGTCTCAAAACTAAGTGATAAACTACCTTTTTCAGTGGTTTCACTATACAGATAATTGGCATTGGCATCTTTTAATAAAATCGCTTCTGAGCTCGTACCGCTTGGTAAATACCAGACATCCTTATGCATGGCACCGCTTAAAACGGTGGGTTGATTAGTGGCTTGTTTAGCAATTGATTTAGCTTCCAAATAATCAGATGCAATAGATTTAAAGATAGCATCTGCTTTCTTTTCTTTCTGATATAAAACTCCAAAAAGCTTAATCCATTCGGCTTTTGCCAACGGTGAAGCTTCTATCCATTCTCCATTAAAAATCACAGGAATGCCCGCTTTTTGAATATTATCAAAAGTTTTATTATTACCATCAATCCCAAAACCGATGACCACTTCTGGTCTCAGCTCCAATAAGACTTCTGTATTAATGCTTTCATTTTTACCCAATTCTCTAATGGAGCCCTGATCAATCAACGCACGTGTTTTTTCGGAAGACACATAATCTGTTCCTGGAAAACCAACCAATGTGTGTTCAACATTTAACAATTCCAAACCAGGAATATGTGTGGTAGAAGTGACGACAATTTTTTCAATTGGGGTTATCAAAATACCATCATAGTCATCTTTATTCAAAGTGATTTTGGGCGCCATGTCTTTGCTTATCAAAGCATATCGAAAAATATGTTCTGATTTTGGCCACGGATTCTTAATCGTTAAAACCTTAAAATCTTGAAAGTCTTCAATTGAAAAACCTTGGGCATATAACAACGTATCTTGTTGCGTTGTCGGAGCTTCATTTAATGTCTTGGAAGGCGCTGTGTCTTTACAATTTACAAGGAATAGGAATAGAAATACTAAGGAAAAAGTCTTCAAAGCGGTTTTGGTTTTAAATGTCAAATTTAAGATTAATTAATTGAATTTATGGCAGGACCATTTTTAAAACCTTTCATTTCATCATTCGGAATCCATTTTAAATGATTAGTTTTGCACAGAATTTTGGTTTGACATATTCATCTATGTCGATTAAAAGGGAATCTGGTTAAAATCCAGGACTGTTCCCGCAACTGTAAGTTTTTGTCCAAATTTTGGGCGACTCAAATTGAGATGTTACACACTTCAATTGCCACTGGTTAACACTGGGAAGGTATTGTAACATAAAACAAGTCAGGAGACCTGCCAATTTCATCCATCACGAGCGGCTTTCGGGTAAAGAGCCTTAAGATTATGAAAAGACTAGTTTATATATTTTTACTTTTTAGTATTGGTAATTCTACAATTGCTCAATCACAATTGGATTCTATCCAAAAATTGGACGAAGTCATCTTGAGCGATGTCAAATTGAAACGCTATGCGTCGGGTTATAAAATAAGGACTTTAGGCGATTCTATCTTAGAGAAAAATTCCTTGTCTTTGACCGATTTGCTGCGCTATAATTCAAATATCTATTTTAAGGAAAATGGCTATGGCATGGTGTCCTCACCTTCTTTTAGAGGCACAAATGCCTCACAGACTGCTGTAATTTGGAATGGTATTAATATCAATTCACAGCTTAACGGGCAAGTTGATTTTAACACAATTAATACCTCCAATTATGATGCTGTTGAGATCCGGAGCGGTGGCGGTAGTGTGCAGTACGGCAGTGGTGCCATAGGAGGGAGTGTGCATTTGAGTAATGACTTGTCGTTTACAAAACACACCAATCATACGGTTAGAATGCGTTATGGCAGTTTTGATACCAAGCTGGCAAATTACGGACTTTCTACGGGTTCAGAACATTGGTCGGTTAATTTTGGAATTGCCTATGTCAATTCAGAAAATGACTATAAATATCTGGGCACCGATAAAATTAATAATAATGGGCAATACGATAATTTAAGTATTAATCTCAATGCGGGCTATCTGCTTAATGACCATCATGTGCTCAAATTGTATCATCAAAGTTTTGCAGGGGATCGGAATTTCTCAGGAACGCTTGTGGCACCTTCAAAAAGTAAATACGAAGACACCAATTACAGGTCCATGCTGGAATGGGATTATTTTCAAAGACAGTACACCTCAAAGGTGAAAGTGGCGCATCTTCTTGAAGAATTTAAATATTTTGAGAATAAAGATGCAGAACACTTTTCCTTTGGTCGCGTCCAAAGTTTTATAGGAAATCACAATCTCAATATCAAACTTACCGAGGCTATTGATTTGCGGACTATTATAGAGTTTGCCAAGTACACGGGCAACGGAGATAATTTTGCAAGCCCAAACAGGGATGAATTTTCCGCCACCGCATTGTGGCGACATGAGCTTTCTGAACGTCTGATTTATGGATTGAACATCAGAAAAGATTTTACATCAGATTTTCAAAGTCCGTTCGTATTTTCTGTGGATGGCGAATATCGTTTTAATGAAAGTTATGCCGTAAAGATAAATGGTTCCAAAAATTTTAGGGTACCCACGTTTAATGATTTGTATTGGAGTCCTGGTGGTAATTTGGATTTGCTTCCTGAGTCCTCTTATCAGGTGGATTTGGGTCAAGAATTCTCATCTAAATTCATCGATCTAAAATTTAATGCCTATTATATCAACACCAAAGATATGATTCAGTGGGTACCAGATAAAACTGGATTATTTCGTCCGCAAAATATTAATAAGGTTAAAACTTATGGTAGCGAAGTGGAACTTTTCCTTAAGTATACTATCGGAAGCCATCATTTAAATATGAACTCAGGGTATTCTTATACGGTTTCTAAAAATGATGCCAGTGCAAAGCAACTCATCTATGTTCCGTTACACAAGTTCAATGTAAACCTCAGTTATAGTTTTAAAGTTGTAGAATTATTCTATCAGCATCAATTTAATGGAGAAGTCAACATAATTGGAGGACAGTTAGAGAAGTATGATGTGGGCAAATTAGGACTTTCCTATAATTATAAAATCGCCAAAAACGTTCATTCCATTTTACAGTTTAATATCAATAATCTTTATAATACAACCTATGAAAATGTGGCATTGCGTCCCATGCCCAACCGAAATTATCAATTACAATTAACTCTCAAATTTTAAACTATGAAAATTAAAAAACATTTAATCTTAGGATTATCACTAGTAATGTTAGCATTCTCTTGCAGTAATGACAACGATAATATCCAGACAGAAGCCAGTGGTGCTTATGAAGATGGTATTCTGATAACAAACGAAGGTAATTATAGCCAAGGCAATGGTTCAGTGTCATTTGTATCAACCGATTTTTCGTATGCCGAGAATACAATTTTTTCAAATGTGAATGGTAAATTGTTAGGAGATACGGTGCAAAGTATCGAGTTTTATGAAGATTTGGCCTTTATCATTGTAAATAATTCACAAAAAATTGAAGTGGTCAACCGTTATACATTCAAGTCTGTTGCGACAATTGATTCTGGTCTAAACAATCCGCGTTACATGACGGTCTTATTAGGCAAGGGCTATGTAACCAATTGGGGCGATGGTTCTGATCCGTCCGATGACTATGTTGCAGTTATTGATTTAAATACTTTTGCAATAACTACTACCATTTCGGTGGAAGAAGGCCCTGAGCGTATTGTCTCTAATGCGACTACGGCTTATGTAGCGCACAAAGGCGGATATGGACAAAACAATATTGTATCTGTAATAGATGCAAATGCTACAGTTTTAAAAACTATAACTGTGGGCGATGTTCCAAATTCTATGGCATTCGATAATCTTGGCCAATTGTATGTATTAGCTGAAGGCAAACCTTCTTGGACTCAAGATGAAACTGCCGGTAAATTGAGTGTGATTGATCCCACAAATAATACGGTTATTAGCAGTCTTGATTTTGCTATAGACCAACATCCAACTAATTTAACGTATGGGGAATCTTTGTATTACTATATGAGTGGTAAAGTTTATAAGTATGATGTAGATAGTACCAATCTGCCGTCTACAGCGGTCATTGAAGGTGTTAATTTTAATTATATGACTGTAAATAATGGTGTGTTATATGGTGTAGATGCAGGAGACTACACAAACAATGGCATTTTTAAAAGTTATGATTTAGCCACATATACTGCTAAAAACTCTAAGGAGGTTGGTATTATACCAGGCGGTATCTACTTCAACAATTAATTCCTTTTTTGTCTCAAATCCTTTTACATTAATTAAAAAAACCGCTTTATAGCGGTTTTTTTTTGTTAAATAATGTGTATAATTTACTGTACTTTGTTAAAGATTAAATTGGTATCATCAACATCAATATACATTTCATTATCCAACACATTCGCGTCTACTTGATCATTTAATGGCGTTAGATTTCTATCGATACTAAATGGTGCTGGACGATTGTTACCAGTAATATCAGCAATTGCTTTAGCTAAAAACGGCTCGTTTTCATCTCCTAAAATTCCAAGGTTATTAACGCTCTCTCTCATTCTAAATGCAGCTACTGAGCTCTCTAATCCGGAAGGTGCTACGGGCTGATCATTTTTGTTTATAGACATAGCCACCAAAGGTTGAATAGCATAAGTGTGATTTGGGTTGGCATTGGCACGAGAAAAATTAGAAGAGTCATATAAAGTAATGGACGCTTGCGATTTTCCTGTGGTTTTGTCTCCAATTTGAACCACCTCAATGTAAGGCGAAAGACTGTTAATGATCAACTCACTCGCCGACGCCGTTCTACTTGTGGTCAGCACATAAATTTTATTTAATTTAAGAGAGTTAATAGTGCCGCCTGCCTCACTAGCAGAATCTCTAAAATTAAACGATGTGTTTTCTGACTGCAAATTTTTGTTATACACAAGTTTAGAAAAAACCTGACCAGTAAATTGACCTGTTATCATACTCCCCAAAAGCGCTGCTGTATTTACTGATCCGCCTCCATTATATCTTAAATCCAAAACTAAATGTTGGACACCTGCAGTTTTAAATTCGCCAAAAGCGTTATTTAATTGTTCGTCATAATTTCTAGTAAACCCATTGTACATTAGGTAACCTATTTTCGCTCCATCTACTGTTAAAACTTTCGAGACATGGATTGGGTTTTCATTATACTCTACTTTAGTTAATGTGACTTCGGTATTGTTAGATTCTATACGGTCATCCTCAACAGTAGAAGTGCCATTGGTATTATAATTGGCGAAATTTAAAGTATAGGTATCAGGTGCCAATAATGTTCCAAAGTTTTCAACAGTCATAGGTACACCATTAATAGCATTAAAAATCTGACCACGTTTTACTCCGGCAATACTTCCTGGACTATCATTTAAAGCCATACGTACAAGACCAAAAACAGCATTTGGGTCTTGCGGTTGTCTATAGAAATTATATTCTAGACCATTACTTTTAAAAACACCGGCAAACCGTTGTTCTAACTCAATGTAATCTGGAGTAATAAAACTGAAACGATCAACGAGTTCTGGTTGATACAGTAGACTTTCAAAAAGATCTTCAGGTTTCTCAAAACCGTTAATATAATCCTTATACGCTTTTTCAGATTCAAAACGATTATCAGCCAAATTTGGAATTTCATCTTTATAGAGATAAAAAATGTTCATGGCTTTATATACAAAATCATTAATCTCATTAATTTCTGTCTCGTCAATGATATTATCAATGTTGTCATCTTTATCTTCATAGCAACTGGTGTTGATGCTAAAAACCACAAGGGCAAACAGGGCAATCTTTAAAATTTTCATAAGTTTTCTTTTTCTAATCAATAACTTGAAGCGTTATTTTGGTCTAAATTTACCACCATTATTGTAAAATAAAAATAAATTGTAACAAAACTGGTCCTGTTTCGTCGTAATGATAGAAACAGGCTTAACTCCCTTGTTATAAACTAACCATAATGACACAAACTAATTTTTTAAAATTGGTAATGCCTTTTAAGGATAAGATTTATAGACTCTCCAAGCGTCTATTGGTTTCCAATGAAGAGGCAGAAGATGCCACGCAAGAGGTCCTTTTGAAATTATGGAAGAACAACACTTCTATTGAAAAATATAATAATGTTGAAGCCTTTTCAATGACCATGACAAAAAATTTGTGTCTAGACCGGTTAAAATCCAAACAGGCACAGAATTTGAAGATTGTGCACAGCAATTATCAAGATCATAATGTGTCATTGCACAAACAGATTGAAAATAATGATAGTATACGTTGGGTGTCGAAAATTATGGAGGGGTTGCCAGAACAACAAAAAATAATAGTGCAGCTCAGAGATATTGAAGAATATGATTTTGAAGAGATTGCCAAAATGTTAGACATGAATGAAACTGCAGTGAGAGTTGCGCTTTCAAGAGCCAGAAAAACAATACGGGAACAATTGACAAATAAACATCACTATGGCATTAGATAATATAGAACAACTTTTAGAAAAGTATGATAATGCTGAGACAACCTTGGCTGAAGAAGCTCAAATTAGAGCCTATTTTGCACAGAATGACATTCCGCCGCATTTGGAATCTTATAAACTCTTGTTTCAATATGTATCTCATTCCAGACAGGAAAAGTTTACCAAAGCGGTTACATTACCAGCAAAACGTAAAACAATCTATCAATGGGTTTCAGTTGCAGCGGTGGTCACATTAATGGCTGGTGCTTATTATCAAGTAAATCAAATGAATCAAAAAACGAGTTTTGATGATTTAAGTCACGAAGAATTATTGGCCTACAATCAAACCATAGAGGTGTTTAATCTCGTCTCATCAAAATTAAACAAAGGATCGGGAAATTTAGAAGCTTTTAAATTGGTGTCTTCAAAGCTGAATGAAGGCGCAGGAAACCTTAATTATCTTAAGGATTTTCAAAATACAGCAAAAAGAATAATTAAAAACAACTAACACGATTAAAACAAACAATTATGAAAAATGTAAAACAACTTCGCACATATCTGCAAATGGGTAGCAATTTAAGTAAAACCGCAATCATTGCATTGGCTATTATGATTTTGCCAATGCTATCCTTCGGACAAAGCTTTTTTAGTAAATATGAATCGATGAAAGGGGTAACCTCAGGAGTTATCAGTCAGAAAATGTTTAAAATGATTGCAACTATTGATGTTGATCTCGACGATCCGGAAGCACAAGGATTTTTAGATATGGTCAAAAAAGTGGAGAGTATCAAAGTTTTGAGCACAGGAGATAAAACGATTTCTTCAAACCTTGCTGCTGATGCTGAAAAATACATTGGCTCTGCAAAATTAGATGAGCTGATGCGTTTTAAGGATGGAAACCAAACGGTAAAGTTTTATGTTAAGGAAGGCCGTGATGAAAACCATGTAAAAGAACTATTTATGTACATTAACGGTTTGAAAGAACTGACGCAAGATGCCAAGATTGAAATTAATGGCGAAAAAAGAGATATTGAAACCATTGTGGTATCTATTATTGGCGATATCGATTTGAGAGAGATTTCTAAAATCACCAGCAAAATGAATGTACCTGGTGGGCAACACCTTGAAAAAGCAAGTAAAGGTAAAAAACAATAATCATGAAATCATCAATCAAAAAAATAACAGGAATGGTGCTATTGGTTGCAACGCTTTTTAGTTGTAACCAAGGACCATCATTACAAACCTATTACGTAGATAACCAAGAGCAGCCTAATTTTTTATCAATTGATGTGCCGTTGAGCATGTTAAATATTGATAAAATGCAATTGAGTGAAGATCAAAAGAACGCTTACGAATCTATTAAGAAGCTGAACATGTTGGCCTATAAGATAAAGGCAGATAACATGGACGATTACGAAGCCAAATTGACAGAAATCAGCACTATTTTAGCTGATCCTAAGTATCAGGAATTAATGCGTGGTGGAAACCCTGAAGATGGCAAGTTTATTGTCAAATTTTTAGGAGAAGAAGATGACGTTGATGAGTTTATTGTATTTGGTAATAGTGATGACAAAGGATTTATAGTGGTAAGAATTTTAGGTAAAGAAATGAACCCCAACAAAATTATGTCTTTGGTGTCGACACTGGATAAAGCTTCAATTGACGATTCGCAACTCAATCAATTTAAGGCGTTTTTCAATTAATTGAAATCTCATAACGTGACAAACTAAAAAATCACCCAAAGCCATTAGGTTTTTGGGTGATTTTCGTTTTTGAATAAACATATCAACATGGCCATTGTAAGACCTCCAAAGATGATAAATAGTAAGAGCTTCACAATAGCATAGTCTAGGACATCAAAAATAGCCGCAATTAAAAATCCAAACGCTAGTATACCAGTTAGTGTGCGGGCAATGAAGTCAATTTGAGTCATATGTTATATTCCGGTGTAATTGCTTGGCGTTATCTGCTTAAGCTCGTTTTTAATATCTTTAGATACCTCTAAGGTATTAATAAAATCTGAAATCGACTTTTGATCGATTTTTGTGTTGGTTCGGGTCAATCCTTTTAAAGCTTCGTAAGGATTTGGATAAGCCTCACGTCTCAAGATAGTTTGAATAGCTTCTGCTACAACGGCCCAATTGTTTTCGAGATCCTCTTTAAATTTAGGCTCATTCAATACTAATTTGCCCAATCCTTTCAGCGTGCTTGTAAAACCGATAAGTGTGTGTCCAAATGGTACGCCCACGTTTCTTAAAACGGTACTGTCTGTTAAATCTCGTTGTAATCTTGAAATTGGAAGTTTTGCAGATAAATGCTCAAAAATAGCATTGGCAATGCCTAAGTTACCTTCACTATTTTCAAAATCGATAGGGTTTACTTTATGCGGCATGGCACTACTGCCAACTTCTCCTGCTTTTATTTTTTGTTTAAAATAATCCATAGACACATAGGTCCAGAAATCTCTATCTAAATCTATAAGGATCGTATTGATGCGTTTAAGCGTATCAAACAAGGCGGCCATATGGTCATAATGCTCAATTTGCGTGGTTGGGAAAGAATGTTGCAAGCCTAATTTGCCTTGCACAAAATCTTTACCGAACGTTTTCCAATCAATAGAAGGATAGGCAACTTTGTGGGCATTAAAATTTCCTGTAGCACCACCAAATTTAGCGGCACTTGGGATGTCATTTAATAAGTTAAACTGTTCTTCCAAACGCACTGCAAATACTGAAATCTCTTTTCCTAAACGCGTAGGAGAGGCCGGCTGTCCGTGCGTACGTGCCAACATTGGGATATCTGCCCATGCATCTGAAAGTTCTTTTAATTTTTTAACCACGTTACGGAATTCAGGAACATAAACATCATTCATAGCTTCCTTAATACTCAAAGGAATTGCAGTGTTGTTGATGTCTTGAGAAGTCAAGCCAAAATGGATAAACTCTTTGTATTGATTTAAATTAAGGGCATCAAATTTTTCTTTAATAAAATACTCAACCGCTTTAACGTCGTGATTGGTAACTTTTTCTATTTCTTTAATTGCCAAGGCATCTCCCGTAGAAAAGTTTTTGTAGATAGCCTTTAAATCATCAAATTTTGAAGCATCAAAAGCCTTAAGTTGTGGTAATGGCAGTTCGCACAAAGCGATAAAATAATCAATTTCTACCTGAACACGATACTTAATAAGGGCTTCTTCAGAAAAATATTCAGCTAAACTAGATACTTTGTTTCTGTACCTTCCATCAATTGGTGAGATGGCATTTAAAGTTGTTAATGACATTGATTGCGTTGTTAATTGTTGTGTTTAAAGAAGCTGCAAAGATAAGAAAGAAAGTTAGAAGCAGGAAGTATGAAGAATGATTAAAATAAGGACCAACCCAACTGATTTTTTTTAATGAATGTTTTAATTGACAATTTGTAGGTCTCTTTAAAATTGAAAGCTCATGGTGTTGCCAATAATCAGCTCAGTTTGTTGTTCACCTTCCACTTTTACATTAATCATTCGCCACTTTTTCATACTTTTAACCTTAAATAAGCAGAGATGAAAATTTTGAAAATTATTTTGGTTGGACTCCTTATTGTTTTTGTCTTGGCACAATATATTGATCCGGAAGAAAATTCAGGTAGTATCACCTCATTCGAAACGTTTTTAAAGGATACCAATCCGAATGAAGAAGTGACCGCAATTTTAAAAACATCGTGTTTTGACTGCCATAGTGATGTGACAAACTATCCTTGGTACAACAATATTACGCCACTAAATTTCTGGTTGGCGGAACATATTGAAGATGGTAAAAAACATTTTAATATTTCGGCATGGGATGGTTATTCTGTTAAAAAGAAAGACCATAAATTTGAAGAACTGATAGAAATGGTTGAAAGCAAAGAGATGCCATTGGAATCTTATACTTATACCCACGCTGAAGCAAAATTAACCGATGCGCAAATAGCGGCTGTTGTAGAATGGGGTAAAAAAGTGCGACTTAAATACAGTTTGGCCCCACAACCGCAATGATTTTAAGGTTCAATCTGCTGAATTCCAAATTCTAAAATAATATGAGATACATAATTAGAATTTGGAATTTTTATGTTTAACATATTTTAAATTTAGACTATATAATGGCTTCAAAATTACTAATCATTGGTCACGTTTGGCCAGAACCTAAAAGTTCCGCGGCCGGTAGCAGGATGATGCAACTTATTGAAAGCTTTCAAAAGGAAGGATACGACATTGTTTTTGCGAGTGCCTCTTCTAAAAGTGACAGGGCCTTTGATCTTTCTGAAATTGGAATTGTTCAAGCAACAATAGCTATGAACGAGTCCAGTTTTGATTCTTTTGTAAAAAGTTTGAAACCTGATGTTGTACTTTTTGATCGATTTATGACCGAGGAGCAGTACGGTTGGCGTGTTTCTGAACAATGCCCAAATGCCCTTAAAGTATTGGATACTGAAGATTTGCATGCCTTGAGAAAAGGTAGGCAGCAAGCCCTTAAAGACAAGACTGATTTTGATCAATCCTATTTATTTAATACCCATGCAAAACGTGAAATTGCCAGTATTTACCGTTGCGATCTTTCATTAATTATCTCAGAGTTTGAAATGAAACTATTGATGCATGATTTTGGGGTTCCCGAAAATCTATTATTTTATTTACCATTTCAATTGGATGTCAACTCCAATACGACTGTTAAAAATTTACCATTATTTAATCAGCGACAAAATTTCATAACCATTGGTAATTTTCTTCATGAGCCAAATTATAATGGAATTTTGTATTTAAAAGAGACCATATGGCCGTTGATCAATCAACAACTCCCTGAGACCAAATTGCATATTTATGGCGCCTATGCCTCACCAAAAATCAACCAACTGCATCATGAAGCTAGCGGGTTTCTGATAAAAGGTTTTGCAGAGAATGTAAATGAAGTGATGGCACATGCCAAAATATGTTTAGCTCCTCTAAGATTCGGTGCAGGATTAAAAGGCAAACTAATAGATGCCATGATAAATGGTACACCTTGCATCATGACTTCCATAGCTGCAGAAGGTATGTTTGGACATGTAGGGCCCAATGGTTACGTGGAAGATTGTCCACAACACTTTGCAGACAAGGCGGTGCAATTATACGGAGATGAAGTATTGTGGAAGGAAAAACAGCAATATGGTTTTAAAGCGTTAACAGAACGCTTTAATACTCATAAATTTCACAAAGACTTCTTTATTAAAATAAATGATACCATCATTCAATTAGAAAAACATCGGCACCAAAATTTTACAGGACAAATGTTGCAGCATCATACACTACAATCCACTAAATATATGAGTAAATGGATTGAGGCTAAAAACAAATGATGCATGCTTATCTATATTCAGGATTTTCAAAATTCCATCGATTGCCATTATCCCAATCTTTTTTAGAATTACCATAATTTGAATATCCATTGTTTTCTTTTAAAAGTTTGGCCAAATGCAGCATGTTGTAGGTCATAAAGGTGGTGTTTCTATTGGTGAACTCGTTATTTTTAGCATTACTTTCCTGGTCTAAATAGCTGGGTCCAGGTCCAACTTCGCCAATCCAACCACAATCGGCTTGCGGCGGAATTGAATAACCAATGTGTTGTAGCGCATACAGGATACCCATTGCACAATGTTTCACACCATCTTCATTGCCAGTAATGATACAACCGCCAACTTTGCCATAATACAAATACTGCCCCTTAGCATTGGTCTTTCCACTCATGGCATAAAGTCTTTCGATTAACTTCTGTGCAACTGAAGATTTTTCTCCCAACCATATTGGTGTACCAATTATTAGGATATCGGCATCAAATATCTGTTTAAACACAATTGGCCATTCATCTACTTCATCACCGTGCTTGGTCATGTCAGGATGCACTCCAAAAGCTACGTCATGGTCTACAAACCTTATTTGCTCTACAGTAACACCTTCTTTTTCCATAATCCGTTTGGAAACTTCTATAAGTCCAGCGGTATGGCTTTTCTGAGGCGATTTTTTTAAGGTGCAATTGACATAAATCGCTTTCAGGTTGGAAAAGTCTGTTGTTGCCATAATGGAGTGTGTTAACGGTTCTTTTTTTCTAATACATAATCGGCAAAAAGCTGCTTCGAATCTGTTAAACGATCACAAATTTTTAAGGAGGATTGACCTAAAATGTCTTCCAATATTCGGTCGTTATATTTTCTACTCGTTTCAGTGTGGATTTTTTCACCTTCTGTAAAGTGAAACGATTTATTTAAGCTCCTGACCGTCACTGTTTGATTTTTTGTGCTTACTAAAAAGCTTCTGGCAATACCTTCTTCTTCAGTGTATTCAGGCTTGTGCTCAAAGGAGTTGAGATCAAAATCGGCCCCCAGTTCAGTATTGATACGTGTCAATAAATTGAGGTTAAAACGTTTGGTAATCCCCTGTGCATCATTATATGCCGGAAGTACGATGTCCTTAGACTTAATTAAATCGACGCCAAGTAAAACACGATCACCAATTTTTAAGTTATCATTTAGCTTGTGAATAAATTCTTTAGCCCTAGAATCCGGCAGATTTCCAATATTGGATCCTAAAAAGAGCACGATAATGGGGTGTTCAGTTTTTTTTAAATCGGCCAACACATTAAAATAATCACCTTGTTTAGGTCTAATTTTGACATTTGGCAATTCAGACGCTACTGAAGACTTCAAATTAAGAAGGGCGTGCTCTGAGATGTCGATAGGAACGTATTCAAAATTGTAATTTTGATCATCTAAGGCCTTTAATAATTGCTTGGTTTTAGTACCATCACCAGCACCTAATTCAACCAATTCAAAAAATGTTGAAGGCTCTAATTGTAAAGCTTTAATGAGTTCTTGATTTTGGTTTTTAAATATATCGAATTCTGCTTCTGTCAGGTAATACTCCGGCATGTTCATGATTTCAACAAATAGTGCGTCCCCAATTTTATCATAAAAATATTTTGATGGTAATGTTTTATGTGGAGCACTTAGGCCTAGATCAATGTCTTTTTTAAAGTTTGTGTTCATAAATTATTTAGCGAGTCTAATTCCTGTATATTGCCATTGGTATTGGGGGTGAAAAAAATTACGGTAGGTATGGCGACTATGTCCGGGTGCCGTGGCATAAGAAGCCCCTCTCAGCACCATTTGATTGATCATAAATTTACCATTATATTCGCCTACAGCGCCTTCAGCAGTTTTAAAATTAGGGTAGGGCAAATAGGCGCTATTGGTCCATTCCCAATGTGTTCCCCATTCTAGGTCTTTAGAGGCAACTTCCCATTCAAATTCGGTAGGAAGTCTGACAGCTTTCCATTGGGCATAAGCCGAGGCTTCATAAAATGAAATATGGGTTAAAATGGCGTTTTTATCAATGGGTTGTAATCCTGAGAGTGTATAGTGATACCATGTATCATCTACTTGCTTCCAATACAAGGGCTGCTTTATCTGATTGTCATTTATCCAAAACCAAGCTTCATCTAGCCAATATTCCGGTTTAGTGTAGCCTTCAGCAGCTATAAATTCTAAATATTCGCCACAAGTAACTAAGCTTTTTGAAATTTGAAAAGGTTCCAAAAATACCCGATGAACTCCTAACTCGTTGTCAAAACAAAAGCTGTTTTCTTGATGGCCAATTTGATAGATACCCTCATCCACTGTAAGCCATCCTTTCTGTGTGTTATGATGACTCACTAAATTCTTTTGAAATAGTTTTGGATAGAGCGGGTTTTTAGACAGCGTGTATTTAATGTCAGTCAATAGTAATTCTTGATGTTGTTGCTCATGATTGATCCCTAAAATGGTCAAGGCTTCAATTTCTTCTGTACAATTTGATTCTAATAAAGTAACCATTGCTTGATCAACATAGGTTCTAAATTTATACACCTCTTCAATTTTAGGTCGGGTAAGGAGACCTCTGTGGTGTCTTTCAATCCGTTCGCCAATACTGTTGTAATAGCTGTTAAAAAGAAAGCCAAAGTTGGGGTCAAAGAGTTTATGGTCAGATTTGTGCTTTTTTAAGATCATTTCTTCAAAAAACCACGTTACATGAGCAATATGCCATTTTGGTGGACTGGCAAAAACAGCCGATTGTGGCGTGTAATCTTCAATTTGTAAATTCTGACAAATCAGTCCAGTGCGCTCTCTAACTTCAATATATTTTTGGGTAAGTGTTTTCATGTCTGTTATAAATATACTAAGGATTTTGCTTTTATGGGATGAAAAATCCTAAAGGAGCATAAATTCTCTCAAATGAGGTCTTGCAAACCGCATTTACAATGTTTTTACGCGAGATGCTATTTGGTGGAAACGATTTGAATAAGATCTCGTTTTCAGAAATTTTATAGTCTACAATTATCAAAATAAATTATAGTTTTGCAGCTCAAAAATAAACTTATGATATCAGTCGATAATTTAGCTGTAGAGTTTGGTGGAACTGCTTTGTTTAGTGAGGTTTCCTTTACCATAAATGAAAATGACAAAATTGCCCTTATGGGAAAAAATGGCGCCGGAAAATCTACTATGATGAAAATTATTGCTGGAGAACAACGTGCAACAAGAGGCCATGTGCGTTTCCCAAAAGATGCCATTATTGCTTATCTGCCACAACATTTGTTGACTGAAGACAAGTGTACCGTTTTTGAGGAGGCTTCTAAAGCCTTTGCCCATGTTTATGAAATGCGGGATGAGATGGAGGCACTGAATAAAGCCCTGGAAACCCGAACAGATTATGATTCTGATGAGTATATGCAAATCATTCAAAAGGTGTCTGATTTGGGTGAAAAGTATTACGCATTAGAGGATGTCAACTATGATGCTGAAGTAGAAAAGGCTTTGGGCGGATTAGGATTTAAGCGTGAAGATTTTAGGAGAATGACTAGCGAATTTAGTGGTGGATATCGAATGCGGATTGAGTTGGCGAAAATATTATTGCAAAAACCAGATTTAATTTTGTTGGATGAGCCTACCAATCATATTGATATAGAATCAGTTATCTGGCTGGAAGATTTCCTGTTAAATAAAGCTAATGCTGTAATGGTTATTTCTCACGATAAAGCTTTTATTGATAACATTACCAATAGAACTATTGAAGTCACCATGGGGCGCATTTATGATTATAAGGCAAATTATTCACATTATTTGCAATTGCGTGAAGATAGGCGTGCCCATCAAATTAAAGCGTATCAAGAACAACAGAAGTTTATTGCCGATAATATGGCGTTTATTGAACGCTTTAAAGGCACATATTCTAAAACCAATCAAGTGAATTCTCGTGAAAAAATGTTGGAGAAATTAGAAATTATTGAGGTTGATGATATTGATACCTCTGCCTTAAAATTAAGGTTTCCACCAGCACAACGCTCAGGTGATTATCCGGTAACGGTAAAAGATTTATCTAAATCTTATGGAGAACATGTGGTCTTTAAAGATGCAAATATGTCTATTTCTAGAGGCGAAAAAGTGTCTTTTGTAGGTCGAAACGGCGAAGGGAAGTCTACTATGATTAAAGCCATAATGGGCGAAATAGATGTAGAAGGGACTTGTAACTTAGGTCATAATGTAAAAGTGGGGTATTTTGCCCAAAATCAAGCCTCCTTATTGGATGAAAATTTGACTATTTTTCAAACTGTAGATGAAGTAGCATTTGGAGATATCAGAACTCAAATTAAGAACATATTGGGTCAGTTTATGTTTAAGGGTGATGATATTGACAAGAAGGTGAGTGTACTATCTGGCGGAGAAAAAACCCGACTAGCAATGGTCAAATTATTGTTGGAACCCGTTAATTTATTGATTTTGGATGAGCCCACCAACCATTTGGATTTGAAGTCAAAAGATGTGTTGAAAGAAGCGCTTCTTAATTTTGACGGCACCTTAATTTTAGTGTCCCATGATCGTGATTTTCTAAAAGGACTTTCTCAAAAAGTGTTCGAATTTAAAGATCATCGTGTCATTGAACATTTTGAAACCATTGATGATTTCCTGGTGAGAAACCGAATTGAAAATTTAAAGGAAATAGATCTAAAGAAATAGGCTATTGATGGCATATGCGTGCATAATCTTTTAATTGGGCTCACATTTTTAAGATTTTTTCGTTAAACTTAAGGTTTGAAATTTTTATTAGAAACATTTCTTTTTTGAACATCAGTAATTATGAGAAAAACCGTAAAACTATTAATAGATAATTTAAGGGCATTTTTAAGAGAGAAATTTCATCAATATGATGTCACGCTGCCATATATTATTACTGTTGTAGTTGCGCTAATAGTTGTTGTTGTTGGTATCAACGTGTTTATTGAGCTTACGGAGACTTTAAAATCTGATATATTGGCAGATTATGACCATAACATTACTGAATATGTTATTTCACATCGATCACCCGCACTTACTAAATATTTTGTATTTGTCACTCATGTTGGTGACGTCTATGGTTATGCTATTGTTTTGGTAGTATTTGCCGTATTATCTTACTTTGTCTTTAAACAGTGGAAGTTAATGCTGCAAGTGTTTTTTGTATTGGCATTATCAGCAATATCCAATTTAATTTTAAAGCGATTTGTGGATCGTGCCAGACCGGGAATAGAGCATATGGTATCTGTTGAAACCTTGAGTTATCCAAGCGGACATGCCATGAGTGCCATGGCCTTCTATGGATTCTTAATGTATCTCGTTTATAGGTTTAACATCAATAAGTATCTTAAAATTGGTATTATCCTTCTTTTGGGCGCGTTAATTTTAAGTATCGGTCTGAGCCGTATTTATCTTGGCGTACACTTTCCATCTGATATTGCAGGAGGGTTTATTGCAGGTTTTATCTGGGTGGTATTTTGTGTCCTTATTTTTGATGTGATAGAAGTGTTTAGGAGAGATCCACGAACACCTGCTGTTTAAATTGCTTCTGGTATTTTCAGAAACTGTTGTATAATTACTCTAAGGTATTCAATTTATCCAATAGGGTTTTAACACCCTGTGTTGCGGTTTCTGCGATCACGGTTAAATGACCACGGCTTTTCATAGCTGGTCTTGGATCGATAAAAAATGTGGGTGTGCCGTGAGGTACATAATGCATTAAACTTGCTGCAGGATAGACCTGCATTGAAGTTCCGATAATTACTAAAACATCAGCAGTAGCGCAAACCTCGATAGCCTTATCAATCATTGGTACCGCCTCTCCAAACCATACAATATGTGGACGCAATTGGTGCCCCTTTGGGCATGTGTCTCCTAATTTAATATCACCGGTATGCGGAAAGTAATTTTTGTCATTGACAATATTACGAGACTTCAACAATTCACCGTGTAAATGAATAACGTTTGAACTCCCGGCACGTTCATGCAAATCGTCTACATTTTGGGTGATAATTGACACTTGGTGGGTTGCTTCCAATTGTGCTAAATTATAATGAGCGCTATTGGGTTGCACCTCCAATAATTGGCGTCTTCGTTGATTGTAAAACTCCAAAACCAGTTCAGGGTTGTTTTTAAATCCTTCGGGTGTTGCCACGTCCATAACATTATGGCCTTCCCATAAGCCGTCAGCATCTCTAAACGTTTTTAAGCCACTTTCAGCGCTTATTCCTGCTCCTGTAAGTATAACTATATGTTTCATATATACGCAATTTAAGTGTGATTTGCCAAATTTATATGCCATTCTACAGCTTGTTGGCATTCAAGTTAAAGAAAATGAACCTAAAATTTAAGTTGAGGCCTTATCTTTGTAGTTGAAAATTCTCTAAATATAAACTTTTTCAATGATTGACCTTCAGCTTCTCCAACATTTAGAAACCTACTTAACCCCAGAAAGAAAATTGCGATTTGATACCGTACTTCCAAATAGAACCAAGCATTTTACGGTGGCTACTGAAGATGTTTACCAATTGCATAATACGAGCGCGGTAATACGTAGTTGCGATGTTTTTGGAATTCAGGAAGTGCATATTGTGGAAGAACGTAATTCTAAACGCATTGATAGGGAAATTGCTATGGGATCTCAAAAATGGGTTGATTTGCAGCGCTATCATTCAGTGTCGGATTGCATTCAAAGTTTAAAGCAAAACGGCTATCAGATTGTGGCTACCACACCACATGAAAATGACCATGTTTTATCCGACTTTGACATTGCGAAAAAATCGTGTTTCTTTTTTGGAAGGGAAACGGAAGGATTATCTTCAGAAGTCTTAGAGGCGGCCGATAGCTTTTTGAAAATTCCTATGGTTGGGTTTACAGAAAGTTTAAATATTTCGGTTTCTGCGGCCATTATTTTGCAAGACGTAACCAATAAACTCAGACAATCAGATATAAACTGGCAATTGTCAGAACATGATCAATTGGAGAAGCGACTGGATTGGATTTCCAAGACTTTAAAAAGTTATGATAAAATTGTGGAACGGTATTATGAAGCTGCTAGACGTTAGTACCTTTTTTTACTTCGGCTTAAAATTTTGTATTCTTCGTAACACTCACTAATGGCATCTAGAATTTGGAGGTCATTTGCAGTTTGAATAAAATCTCTAGAATAATTACACTGGCTCACAATTTCATCTAAGTCCACGCGGTCTAAATCCAGTAGGACCATCAACATTTCTCGATCAAAACGAGAGGCAAGCAAATTCCGAATTTCATCATCTTTCTTCATTTGCTTTAGCTTACTAAGTTCATTAGGTTTTTTACCGAACATATTGTATAAAAAATCGGCAGGATTAAATATGGCTCCTAAAACCTTATTTACGGCACCTGCATCACCTGCTTCATAACCTGCGGTGGATAAGCCAGAAATACTGTAGCGATAATTTGTTCTAACAGGGACTTGGTTCATGTCTACCTCCAAAAAACCAGTAAGTCTCAGTTGGTTAACCACGACTTCTTCTAAAGCAAGAGCCAACTCGGTCAGTTCAATTTTCGTCTCTCCAAACTTTAACCAGTCATTCGTAACCCTGACTTTAATGGATTTATATCCTAAGAACGAAAAGTGAAGGGTATCATTGGCGCTGGCTCTAATTTCAAAGGTGCCATCGCTATTGGTAGTTGTACCTACAACTTTATTTAAGTTGACAATATTGACGCTTTCCATAGCCTCGTTGGTACTCGTGCTATAAACCACGCCTTTTACGGTGGTAGCCTCTTGTGCCACACTAAATGCTGAAATGAATAGAAAAGCAGTAAGTACTAGTAGGTGCTTCATTGGTGAATTTAAGCGATAAAAGTAAGAAACAAAACTTAAAAACATATTGAAACCTTGTAAATTTGATATAATATTAACTTTATTCAGTTCAGAGGATTGTGTAAATAGTTTAATATTTAGCGGACTTATTAGAATAAAAAAAACGAAGAGAAAAGTTAAACCCTCCACTTCGTCTTACAATTATGCTATAAGGTTTAAATTAACTAATCCTTACGTCTTGAGCGTGTTGGTCTAGAAAAGCCAACGTCTGAAGTTGTTCTTTCGCTAGCACCAGAACGTCTATCTCTTCGGTTTGGCCCAGCGCTATCTCCAGAACGTCTTGGTCTTGAGGCATCAGAAGACCTGCCGCCTCTACTTCCTGAAGACTTGAAGTCGCCACCAGAACGTCTATCGCTGCGTGACTTAAAATCGCCACCAGAACGTCTGCCACCGCCATCACCGCTACTAGAGCGTCTTTTGTTTCTGCTTGTACCTCTGCCTTTATCTTCACTAACTTCAACGTTTACAAAACGTCCATTATGCTTATAATCATTGAAGAATGCCAGTATTTTTTCTTGTAAGCCTTTGTCAGTATTAAAAAATGAGAAACTTTCTTTAACATCCACTTTAAAAACATCATCCCTTCCAAGATCTAAGATTTCCTTCAAGAAGTCTTTTAAGCTCATCCAATCAAATCCGTCTTTCTTACCCACGTTGATAAAATAACGTGTAGAATCATTATTACCCCCATAACTCTTTCCAAAATCGCCATCTCTATCACTGCTTCGAGCGTCAGGTACTGAAAGGTTTTTAGATTTGTTATAATAATTAAAGAAACGTGTAAATTCTACAGAAAAGAATTTCTTGATGAGTTCATCTTTAGAAGTATCTTCAAATAACTCATTAATACTAGTCAAATATTTTTCAATTTCAGGATTGATTTCAGTAGTATGGATTTTATTTGCCAAAGACATTAACTGCACTTCACAAATTTCCATTCCGTCAGGAATTTCTTTCTTGTCAAAATTCTTATTAATGATACGCTCAATACTTTTTATTTTACGCAACTCACTCTTAGAAACAATCACCATTGAGACACCAGTTTTACCGGCGCGGCCTGTTCTACCCGAACGGTGTGTATAGGTTTCAATTTCATCAGGCAATTGGTAATTGATAACGTGTGTAATGTTATCAACATCAATACCTCGGGCAGCAACATCAGTAGCCACCAACATTTGGATTTGATTTTTACGGAAAGAATTCATGACCATATCACGTTGGTTCTGGCTTAAGTCGCCATGTAAGGCACCAGCGCTATAACCATCTTCAATTAACTGTTCCGCTACTTTTTGGGTATCACGTTTGGTACGACAAAATATTACTGAAAAAATATCAGGGTTTGCGTCGGCCAAACGTTTTAAAGCTTGGTAACGATCTCGAGCATTGACCAAATAATATTCGTGCGTAACTTGATTCGTGCTTTCATTTTTATTTCCAACAGTGATTTCAACTGGCGAATTCATGAATTTTTTCGCAATGGTCGAAACTTCTTTTGGCATGGTTGCAGAAAACAACCAGGTATTTTTGTCTTTTGGAGAGTGGGAGAGAATATCAGTGATATCTTCATAAAATCCCATGTTAAGCATTTCATCGGCTTCATCTAGTACCGCATATTCAATTTTAGAAATGTCAACCATGTTACGGTTAATCATATCTTTCATACGACCAGGTGTAGCGACAATAATTTGTGCCCCTCTTTTTACTTCTCGTGCTTGGTCGCTTATGCTCGCTCCACCATAAATGGCAGCTACATTAAAACCTTTACAATATTTTCCGTAATTTTTTAACTCGTTGGTAATTTGCAAACATAGTTCGCGAGTAGGAGAAAGGATTAAACCTTGTGTTGTTCTGCTATCAAAGTTAATTTTCTGTAACATCGGAAATCCGAAAGCAGCAGTCTTACCTGTTCCTGTTTGTGCTAAAGCCACTAAATCAGTGTCTTGGTCTAATAAAATTGGAATTGCTTTGGCTTGGACGTCACTAGGGGTTTCAAAACCCATGTCAGTAATAGCGCGTAATAGGTCATCATTAAGACCTAAATCTTGGAATGTGTTCATTCGATTTAATAAGTATTCGATTATGTTCTTTGGTGTTACAACAGAAGCGAATCGACATACTTAACCTAAACCTCTAGTAACACATCCTCACCTTGAGGAAATTTTTACAAGGTGCAAATGTAGGGTTTTATTTTTTATTTAAAGTTATAAATTTACAATTTATTTAGAAGTGCTCTGGGCATGGTTTATTGAAGATGGTGATTGGATGTCAGGAAGTTATAGTTAATACGGATGCTTTTAATGTCAATTAGGTTTGGGTGTTTAAAAAATGTATTAGCTGTTTCACCGCTCTTCCACGATGACCAATCTCGTTTTTTTCTTCCAAAGAAATCTCTGCAAATGTTTTGTCATAACCTTCCGCTTTAAAAACCGGATCATAGCCAAAACCATCGTTACCCCTTTTTCTTTTCGTAATTTCTCCCTTACAAATACCTGTAAAGGTATGCTGCTCTCCGTTCAATACTAATGCAATGACTGTTTTAAATTGTGCGTGTCTATTGTTACGATCTTTTAGTTTGTTGAGAAGTTTTTGAATGTTGTCTTCTGAATTTCGCTGTATACCAGCATAACGCGCT
This sequence comes from Gelidibacter sediminis, assembly GCF_004364975.1. Taxonomy (GTDB): domain Bacteria; phylum Bacteroidota; class Bacteroidia; order Flavobacteriales; family Flavobacteriaceae; genus Gelidibacter; species Gelidibacter sediminis. The sequence goes on from NZ_SOBW01000008.1 coordinate 440,803, forward strand.
GAAAGCACTCCAGGTTCACCATTTAAGGCGTCTACTTCTAAGCCGGTATCGTCTGCAAAACAATCATAACCGTACGTTGTCTTAATGTATTCCGCTTTTTGGATGGCATTACCATGTATGGTGGACTGTGTTTCAGGAACATCTTCAAAACAGCCGATATCTACTAAACTTAATAGTTCGATGTTATCCGGAACCATACGCTGGACTTCCTTTAATTTGTTGATGTTATTGGTGGCGAATACGAGTTGCATAGTAAAATTAATGGACTAAAAAATGGATGCGTCCGAGAAGCATCAAAAGTAATAGAAATTATTATAATTATAAAATCAATGCTCATATAACCAATGCGTAAGCCATTTGGGAATCATTGGTGATAAAGAGAAAATAGCTCAATTTACGGGAATGCGATCTGCAAATTATGCTTTAAAAGGGTCTTTTTCAATGTGCAACTTTTTACTTTACTGCAAATTCAGATAGATTCATTATCAAAAAATAGCCATTCACTTCATTCTTTAAATTTAAGGGAGAACTTCTCTTAATTTAGTGGTGTACAATAATAATAACCAGTGGTTTAGTAATTAAAATTAATCATTAATCATAAAATAGATAATATTATGAAAACTCTAATAGTTTTATTGCTGTTTGTAGTAGCTACAACAGTAGGTCAAGCACAAGAGCTGACACATTTGGAAGAAGTGAAAGTGGAAAAAGCCCCGGCAAAACGGAAATATGTAAAAATCAATGATCGTGTTGTGTTTAAAGTTGATAGGGCGCATGTACTTGAATTCACTAAAAACCCAATAGGGTTTATGAATGATCATTTTGACATTCAGAGATTGATAGCAACCTTCGGAAACTCGAGAATTAACGAATATGAGGTTACACTAAGTAGTCAAAAAGGATTTATGATTGCCAATTTTGATAAGAAAGGAAACTTATTGAAAACCTATCAAAACTTTAAAGATATGCTGTTGCCTCTTAATATAAGACGGGAAATCTATAATTCCCATAAAGGCTGGACCATGACAAAAAACAATTATAAAGCCATCACAAAAGGTGAGATGCTTACCAAAGAGCAGTACCGTATTACCATGCAAAACGGGAACCGTAAGCAAACTGTAAAAATAAATGGTAATGCGGCAGGAGCTGTCGTAGCCAGTAATTAGCCTAAATATTTAGTTGGAAAGCAAGGCCGTCAAACAATACCAAATTGTTTTGATGGCCTCTTTTTGGATGGACAATGTGATTTTTATTAATCAGAATAGTCTTAAAAAACACATTTTATTTCAATAACTTTAACAACAAGTCGGTACTATCAATAAGAATTGGATATTTAACATATGAAAGCACTTGTAATAGATGATGAAGAGTTGGCCAGAAAACGGGTGGTTAAATTGTTGGAAGCCGTACCTGAAATTGAGTTGCGGGGCGAATGTACCAATGGTAAAATTGCCATAAAAAATATTAATGAACTGAGACCTGACCTCATATTTTTAGATATAAATATGAAAGACATGAACGGTTTTGAAGTGCTTCAAAAAATAACTATTTCTCCTAAACCCATTGTAATCTTCGTGACGGCGTATGATAATTACGCTTTAAAGGCGTTTGATGTAGATGCCTTTGATTTTCTTCTTAAACCTTTCAAGGATCAGCGTTTTTTTAGGACAATAGACAAGGTGTTACGAATTTCAAAAACGGAGGCAAATTTGAACTTTGAAGCCAGGTTTAAGGAATTGTTCAACTTATACAGTTCAAAACAGGGTTCTAATGAAATGTCTACTAAAATCTTGATAAAACAGGGTAACAAAACAGTATTAATTGATCCGTCAGATATCATGTACATTATTGCCTCAGGATATTATGTTGAAATTTATAGCGAAGGTAAAAAGTTTGTCCTGCGAGAAACATTAAAAAAGCTTTGTAAAAAATTAGATCATAATAGCTTCTTAAGAATCCATAGGTCGAGTGTTATAAATTTAAATCATGTGAAGGAGATTGTACATTCTGATTTTTCTGAAATCGATGCGAGAATGTCAGATAACAGACTTTTACATATCAGCAAATCGCATAAAACTGATTTTCTACAAAAAATAGGTATACAATGAGTTTCTTCAAAAACAAACGCAAATATATAGACCTTAAATTAGTTTTGGTTTTGGCTGGCTTTTATGCACTGTTTGATGTGGTGCTCATAGCCAAGGTACTATATATGCAGTATTTTGGCACTGAGAAAACATTATTCTCATGGAGGGAGTTTCTGATTTATAACTTGCTTATTGATTACATTATTGTGGTGAGTTTTATGATTTTAATTGCCATAAGTACCAAACGATTTCTTAATAAAAAATACTCTTGGACTAGAATCATTTCCACGCACATTGTCTATTCGTTGTTGATAGGATTGGTAATTCGGATGATTATTGATTTTCATGCCTTATTGACCGGGCTTGTAACTTTTGAAAAATATGACATCCAAAAAAGTATCTATCGGTTTATGTATGTTATCGATTTAAACTTTCTGATTTACTTCGCTATGGTGTCAATTATTTACACTTATTATTATCTAAAGCAAGTGAAAGAGGCGGAGAATAAACATCGTGAATTGGAATTGCAATTGGTGAATACCAGATTAAAAATGTTGTCGTCACAGTTGCATCCCCACTTCTTATTTAATACCTTAAACTCCATTGCAGTATTAACAGATATTGATGCCGAAAAAGCAAAGGACACTATTGCCGATTTGAGTAGCTTTTTAAGAGAAATACTTTATGATAACGATAGAAATACTATTAGTCTTGAAAAGGAACTCCGAGTATTAGAGTATTATCTCAACATTCTCTATGTGCGGTTTTCAGATCATTTACGGGTTACCAAAGAGGTTGATGATGGCTTACTGTCTTCCAAAGTTCCCGCATTATTGCTTCAACCTATTATTGAAAACTCCATAAAACATGGCTATTCTTATGATCATACAAATTTAGAGGTGCTGATCAGAATTTATCAAAAGGATAATAGACTGGTCATTGTGGTAGAAAATAATGGGGCCCTATTACAAGTGAGTCATCAATCTTTATTGAAGCAAGGTATGGGCTTATCAAATATTAATGACCGCTTGAATAACTTGTACGGGGAAGATTACTTTTTTGAGGTTAGAAATAAGCAGGATGGCAATGGTGTGGAAACAGTGGTAGAAATTCCTCTTACGCTCAATTTACATAAGGAAGTGGTAGTCCAATTAAAATAATATTATAGTTTCAGGGGATTGTTTTATTTTATGTTCCTAAGCTATAAAATGGAAATGAAATAACTGCACCTTAAAATATGATATGGTGTAGATTTCGAATCTAAATCAGGTTAAATTTGTATGTACGCAAATGTGTAGTGTGTTTTAATCAGTCTCCTTGATCACCCAACTTTAAGCTTAATTTATGATTTTTGTCATCGGGCAATCGTTTTTAAACTCGTAATTTAGTCACATAACCAAAACAATACTAATTATGACAATAAACATTCAATTCGTCAATCTAGATTATAGCGATTCATTGGCAGCACATACCACTGAACGATTAAAGAAAATGGCAGAGAAATACGATTGGCTGATCAGTGCTGATGTGTTTTTTAAGGAAGAAGGCAATGAACCTGAAAAAGGTAAAATATGTAATATCAAATTAAGTGCGCCAGGGCCACAAATTTTTGCAACCTCTGACGAGAAAAACTATGAAATGGCAGTAAAAGAAACTATTAGCGACTTGGAAATTCAACTTAAAAAAAGAAAACAAACCTATAAAACGTATTAGGTATGAAGTGTGAGGTGTATCGGGAATTTTAAACCTTTTACTCAACTATCTATGATGGTAAGGCTCATTCCTTAATATAGTAAATGCTCGATACAATTGTTCTATAATGAACAATCGAATCATCTGATGGGAAAATGTCATTTTTGATAATGATATTTTCCCATTTGCTTTATTATAAACGTCTTGCGAAAATCCGTAAGGGCCGCCAATTACGAAAACTACTTGTTTCACCCCGGAATTCATGTGTTTTTGGAGGTACTCTGAAAACCCTACGGAATCATGTTGTTTGCCATTTTCATCTAACAAAATGAGAATATCGGTAGGGTTGAGTTTTGCTAAAATTAATTCGCCCTCTCTTTGCTTTTGCTGCTCTTCGCTTAGATTTTTGACTTTTTTTAGGTCAGGAATGATCTCAAACTCGAATTTAATGTAAAACCCCAATCGCTTTTGATAGTCGGTAATAAGCGATTGCAGTTGTTTGTCGTCTGTTTTGCCAATGGCGAGAAGTTTTATATGCATGGGGTAAAATTACAAATTTGTTGGGATATGGAATTTGGGATTTGGAATTTGAGTATTTCAATTTTCAATTAGTATTTTTACGTAAAAATTACCTTAAGAATGATATCACAAGAGCAATTCAATTCAGAAATAGACATAATCATTGCCAATGCCATCAGAGAAGATGTAGGTGATGGCGACCATAGTTCTTTAGCATGCATCCCTGCATCAGCTCAAGGCAAGGCAAAACTATTGGTGAAAGATGAAGGTGTTATTGCAGGAATTGCGTTTGCGAAACAGGTGTTACAATATGTAGATAAAGATTTGAAGGTGGAAACACTGCTAGAGGATGGTGCAAAAGTGACCTATGGGGATATTGCATTTTATGTTGAAGGCGCATCTCAATCTATTTTAAAGGCAGAACGTTTAGTGCTCAATGCAATGCAGCGTATGAGTGCCATTGCTACCAAAACGAAGACTTTTGTGGACTTATTGGAGGGTACAGGAACTAAAATATTAGATACTAGAAAAACCACCCCGGGGATTCGTGCACTTGAAAAATGGGCGGTCAAAATAGGTGGGGGTGAGAACCATAGATTTGCTTTATATGACATGGTGATGCTGAAGGATAATCATATCGATTTTGCTGGCGGAATTACAAAGGCAATTACCAAAACGAAAGCCTATTTAAAGGAAAACAACTTAGATCTTAAAATCATTGTAGAGGCTAGAAATCTGGATGAAATAAAAGAAATTCTTAAAACGGATGGAGTTTATAGAATTTTAATTGATAATTTTAACTATGCTGATACCAAAACCGCAGTCGCATTAATAGGCGACCAGTGTTTGACGGAATCTTCAGGCGGCATCAATGAGGACACTGCAAGGGAATATGCCTTGTGTGGTGTGGATTTTATTTCTTCTGGAGCGCTTACCCATTCAGTTTATAATATGGACTTAAGCTTAAAGGCTGTTTAAATGTCTGATACACCAGATGCAAATATTGAGGACGAAATCGAGGATAAACTCGAGCGGATTCCCGTTTTAAAACAACTCATTAGACTTCTTAAGAAAATTGAGCTGCCTGCTTTAGAAGGGCTGACACTCTATTATTTTTTAAGACTGTATGGTAAAGGCATTATAAAAGGTGCTGTAACAAGTAGGGCCAGTGCTATTGCATTCAGTTTCTTTACAGCTATATTTCCGTTTTTATTGTTTATTATAATCCTTATCCCATATATTCCAGTAGCGGGGTTTGAATATGAATTTAAAGGATTCCTCAACTCTGTGTTGCCACCTCAAACTTCCGATTTCTTTTTTGAAAATATCTTTCAAAATATTTACAAGGGAGAAAATGGCGGATTAATGTCTACTGTGTTTTTATTGTCCATTTTTTTAATGGCCAACGGTATTAGTGCGCTGTTTTCTGGATTTGAAAGTTCCTACCACCAACAACTGACCCGTAGCGTTGTGAAACAATATTTGTACTCATTGTTTGTGGCACTGATTTTAGTTTTTCTACTGATTATTACTATCGCGGTAATTGGATACTTCCAGATTTATGTTATTCAGAGATTGTTGTATTATATGGATAAACAAGGCTATGAGACCTATGAGGAAGGCTTGTTTATGGCGGCCATTGCAAAATATATATTTTTTGTTTTTATGGTCTATGTTGCCACAGCTACAATATATTATTTCGGAACCAAGGAAGGTAAGCATTCTAAGTTCTTTTCAGCAGGGGCCTTGCTGACCACTATATTAATCATTGTCTTTTCATATTTGTTTGGAATTTATGTAACTTATTTTTCCACCTATAATGAACTGTATGGCTCCATTGGTGCCTTGTTAATTCTATTGTTTTATTTATGGCTTAATTCCAATATTCTGTTGTTGGGCTTTGAGCTTAATGCTACTATCAGACGTTTAAAGAAGTACAACGATTCTAAAAAACAGGATCAAATTCTATCTTAATTATAACATGTTACACTATATTGATGTTATTCTTCCCATTCCTTTGGAAAAGCTGTTTACCTACAGCATTACTACTGCGGAATCTGAGTTTTTGAAACCGGGCATGCGTGTGGCGGTGCCATTTGGTAAAAGCAAGATTTATACAGGCCTAGTATTTAATATACATCAACAAAAACCAGTGGCTTATGATGCGAAGGAAATTCATCAAATACTAGATGAGGCACCAATTACAACGGCCAATCAATTAAAGCATTGGCAATGGATTGCCCAGTATTATATGTGTACACTTGGGGATGTGCTTAGAGCTGCATTGCCTAATTCTTTTTTGCTTGAGAGTGAGACCATTATCACAAAAAATTTAGATAAAACGATTAATGATGAAGACCTAAAAGATGAGGAGTTTTTGGTTTATGAGGCTTTGCACCATCAGTCGTCATTAAAAATTCAGGATTTGATCAGTATCTTGGATAAGAAAAATGTGTTCCCTGTCATCAATGCGTTGTTAGATAAAGATGCCATAGTGCTGCAGGAGGAAGTTTATGAGAAATACAAACCAAAATTAGTACGGTATGTAAAGCTGAATCCGCGCTATTCAGATCCGGCTAAATTGCAAAGTTTGTTGGAGGAATTAAGTCGAGCGCCAAAACAACGGGACGTAATCATGACCTTGTTTTCAATCTCTGCCCAAACAAAAAAGCCTGTAAAGGTGTCAGACTTGTCAGAAGCCAGTGAGGCGTCTTCAACCATCATAAAAACGCTCATCGACAAGGAGGTTTTTGAGGAATATTATATACAAGAGGACCGAGTAGGGTATTCAGGAGATGCCAATGAAGATTCCAAAACACTCAATAACCATCAGGAGAAAGCACTGACAGAAATAAAACACACCTTTGAACAGCATAATATTACTTTGCTTCACGGCGTGACTTCTTCAGGGAAAACTGAAGTATATGTCAAACTTATAGAAGACGTGATAGCAACTGGTAAACAAGTGTTATACTTACTTCCGGAAATTGCACTGACCACACAGTTGGTTACACGTCTTGAGAATTATTTTGGAGGGAAAGTTTCTGTATACCATTCTAAATATTCGGCACACGAGCGTTTTGAATTGTGGCATAATGTCTTAGAAAATCAACCCAAAGCACAGATCATCTTAGGCGCACGCTCATCTATTTTTCTGCCTTATCACGATTTGGGGCTGGTAATTGTTGATGAAGAACATGAAACCTCTTTTAAGCAGTTTGATCCTGCACCAAGGTATCATGCGCGTGATGCAGCTATTGTTTTAGCGTCGCTATTTGATAGTAAAACCTTGCTGGGGTCAGCAACCCCGAGCTTGGAAAGTTACTATAATGTGCAACAAGGCAAATATGGGTTGGTTGAAATTACACAGCGTTTTAATGATGTGTTGATGCCGGATATCGAATTGGTTGATATTCAAGACAAGCACAAGCGCAAGCGGATGAATGGCCATTTTAGCGATCGGTTGATTGAAGAAATGACCGAGGCGTTAAAGGAAGGTCATCAAATTATCCTATTTCAAAATCGGCGTGGTTTTTCGCCTATAGTAGAATGTACTACTTGCGGACATGCACCACAATGTTCCAATTGTGATGTGAGCTTAACCTACCATCAATATAAAAATGAATTGCGATGCCATTACTGCGGATATTATACCGCCATGCAAAAGACCTGTATGGCTTGTGGCAGCGTAGAACTAGATAATAAAGGCTTCGGAACAGAACAAGTACAGGAAGAAGCCCAGGTTATTTTTCCAGAACATAAAGTGGCTCGGATGGATTTGGATACCACCCGGGGTAAATTTGGTTATGAAAAGATTATTCGGGCGTTTGAGGAGAAGGAGATTGATATTTTAGTGGGCACCCAGATGCTGACCAAGGGTCTCGATTTTAGAAATGTGAAGTTAGTGGGCATCATGAATGCTGATAATATGCTCAATTTTCCAGATTTTAGGGCGCATGAGCGTAGCTTCCAGTTAATGCTGCAGGTATCTGGTAGGGCAGGGCGTACGGATGAACGCGGGAAGGTACTCATTCAAACCTACAATCCACACCATCGCATTTTGCAACAAGTGTCAACAAATAATTACGCTGAAATGTATGTTGAGCAAATTGATGAGCGCCACAATTTTAATTATCCACCCATCTACAGGTTGATTAAAATCACCCTAAAACATAGAGATTTTAATAAAGTCAATATTGGTGCGGAGTGGTATGCTACGGCATTACGTCAGGTATTTAAAAATTATATCTTAGGACCGGAATTTCCGCCAGTTTCTAGAATCAGAAATCAGTTCCATAAAAATATCCTTATTAAGATTCCGCCACAACAGTCATTAGGGAAAACGAAAAAGGCCATTGCAAAAGTTAACAATAGTTTTTTGAGTATTAAGGATTTTAGATCCGTTAGGGTAATTCTAAATATTGATAATTATTAGTGAGATAGAAATTTGGTACAAATTTCGTAATCGAACTTATCTTAGATTTTAACGGAATTTCATCTGCTACGTGCTTTTAGTTTAGAATTTTGAAAACATTTCTAAAATAAAAAATCCCGCTGTATTGCGGGATTAAGAGTTTACTCGTCAGGGTTTGGATATAGAAAACTAGGGCAAATTTTCACAATCGCAATAACCCAAGCGTCAAGCGCTGATAGTTTTGTATTACAGAATTTAAAAGTTAAAACTCTAATCTATAAGTTGTAATAATTAAATTTATAGAACCTTAACAACTGCTATTGCCAATACATTAAATGTTATTCAACGCGTCTACAAGTTCTGATTTTTTATTTCTACTTAACGGGATTTCATAAGCACCCACTTCAACATTTTTACTGTTAAAACGGTCAACTTTATCAAGATTGACAATGTACGACTTGTGAATTCTTAAAAATTTTCCTTCTGGAAGTTCTTGTTCAAAAGCTTTCATGGTAGAAAGCACCACTAAGCTGTTCTCTTCAGTCACTAATTTCACGTAATCACCAAGAGCTTCAATCCATTTGATGTCCTTAATGTATACTTTACGTTTTTTAAGATTACTTTTTACAAAAATATGCTCTCCATCAGTTTCATTGAAATCGAGTTTCAATTTGTGTTGTTCTACGGCTTTTTCTACAGCAGTATTAAAACGCTCTCTGGTGATTGGCTTTTGTAAATAATCGGTGGCATCATAGTTAAACGCTTTAAACGCGTATTCCGTTTTGCCAGTGACAAATATGATTTGGGGTTTGTTGTTGAGAACATCAAGCAGCTCAAAGCCGTTGAGAACAGGCATTTCAATGTCCAAAAATATAAGGTCGACTTTATGGGTATTTAAGCCGTTTTTGGTTTCTAATGCGCTGCTATATTCTGCAATAAGGTTAAGCGATGAATGATTTTCAATTAACTTTACAATCGATAACCGTTGTATCGCAGAGTCATCAACTACTACACAGTTTAAAGTCATAACATTTCATTTGTTTAGGTTAAGATATCGACAATAGTACAAAAAATTCGGATAAAAACCAAAAAACATCGGTAAAGCGTTAAGTTTAACATTTTCTTTCTGGTGGAAATCTGAAGTAAAATTACTTTAAATTTAGTTGTCAATACAAGAAATATTGATTATTTTTGCACTCATTTTTAATTAATAAATAGAATTATATGAATCATTATGAAACTGTTTTCATCTTAAATCCCGTTTTATCTGAGACCCAGATAAAGGAAACAGTAGAGAAATACGAAGATTTTCTTGTTTCTAGAGGAGCGAAGATGGTAGCCAAAGAAGATTGGGGCTTAAAAAAATTAGCTTATCCAATCCAGAACAAAAAAAGTGGATTCTACCACTTATTTGAGTACACTGTAGATGGTGAAGTTATCAATCCGTTAGAAGTAGAGTTTAGACGTGATGAGCGTTTTATGCGTTATTTAACTGTAAAGTTAGACAAACATGCTATTTCTTGGGCAGAAAGAAGAAGAACTAAACTTAAACAAAAAGCATAATTATGTCATCAATAGAACAACAAGCTAAAGGAAAAAAAGATGGTGAGATCAGATATTTGACACCATTGAATATTGACACAAGCAAAACTAAGAAATACTGTCGTTTTAAGAAGTCAGGCATTAAATATGTTGATTATAAAGATGCAGATTGGTTATTAGGTTTTGTAAACGAGCAAGGTAAATTGTTACCAAGACGTTTAACAGGTACATCTTTAAAATACCAAAGAAAAGTTTCTGTTGCAGTAAAGAGAGCGCGTCACTTAGCGTTGATGCCTTATGTAGCAGATTTATTAAAATAATTAAAACATAACTATGGAACTTATATTAAAACAAGACGTTGAAAATTTAGGATTTAAAGACGATATTGTAACGGTTAAGAACGGTTATGGTAGAAATTTTTTAATTCCTCAAGGACAAGCTATTATGGCAACTGTTTCAGCTAAAAAAGTATTGGCTGAAAACTTAAAGCAACGCGCGTTCAAAGACAAACAAATTATTGCAGAAGCTCAAAAAGAAGCTGACGCGATTAAAGCATTAGATATCAAACTAACTTCTAAAGCAGCTGCTGGAGCAACTGCTGGAGACAAGATTTTTGGTTCTATAACCAATATCGATTTGGCAAATGCATTGAACAACGAAGGCATTTCAATTGATAAAAAGTATATCGCTATTACAGGTGGTAACATCAAACGTTTAGGTCAGTATGATGCTGTTATCAGACTTCATAGAGATGTAACGGTAGATATGACTTTTGAAGTTATTGCAGAAGCATAATTTTTAAAGCTCATTTTTAAGAAGCCTCAATCCTTTACTGGAATGAGGCTTTTTTCATAATTAAAACTTAATTGCAATGAAATATACAAGACTCACTAAAGAACAATTTGAAGAATTACACCAAGAGTTTATCAACTTTTTAGCTACACAATCCATCACAGCTGACGAATGGGCCGATATTAAGGCCAATAAACCTGAAGTTGCTGAAGAAGAATTGGATATTTTTAGTGATTTGGTCTGGGAAGGCGTTTTGTCTAAAGTAGCGTATTTAGAGCATATTTCGCCTCAGCAAATGCACCTGTTTCATTTAAAGGAAACAGACATGCAATTAATTGCAATTAAAATAAATTCTGACACGGTAGATTTGACAACTACTGAAGGATTTGAGTGGTTTAGAAACAACTTATTATCTGATGATGTAGAATTTTTAACGGCCAATAAAGCCTATTCTGAAGACAAAGCCTTAGATAAATTTAAGCTCATCCAGCAAGGTGGAGTGATAACAAAAGGTGATTTATACAGGTATTTTGAAAAGTTAGTGGTGAAGTAGCAGTCCAAACTTCTATGTTCTCTTCTCTCTAATCTCAGCTTTCTTTACCAAAAAAAACTATTCATAACGCAAAGACTCTACAGGGTCCAATTTGGCCGCTTTGACCGCTGGAAGCAGCCCAGCAACCACAGCTACAATAAAAGCGATGGAAAAGGCGCTAAACATAGCTAACCACGGTGTAGAGAACTCGAAGTCGGCCGCAGCTGACACTGCATAACCAATTAGCACGCCCAATATAATTCCAATAATGCCGCCCAATTGGCCAATAATAATGGCTTCCATAAAGAATTGGGTGGCTATGGTTTTCTTTTTTGCACCTAATGCTTTTCGAACGCCAATTTCACGCGTACGCTCGGTTACTGATACAAACAGGATATTCATGAGCGCAATGGACGACCCTAAAATAGTCACCATGCTTATTACCCAGGCAGCAATATAAAGATAGTCTGTAATTGAACCAATTCGGTTAATCAAATCATCACTGCGTTCCAAGCCAAAATTATTTTCCTCTATAGGGTTGAGTGCCCTGATATTTCTAAATGTTAAAATGGCATCATCCTGAGCGCCCTCCAACATATCTTTATTATCAGTCTTAACACTTAAGCTGTAATTGATATTCGGACTTGTAAACAATGTTCTCGCTTTTTGTATGGGTATCATGACCCGTAAATCTTGATTATTGCCAAACGTAGACCCCTTTGTTTTTAATACACCAATCACTTTAAACTTGGCACCTCTTACGCTAATTGTTTGTCCAATAGGGTTAACATCATCTAAAATGGCTTTCACCAAATCACTTCCTATGACACATAAGTTGGAACTATTGTCAATATCGAACACATTAAACTCACGACCCTCAGCCACTTCCAGTCCGGAATTTTGAATAAAATTTTCATTGATACCCAATACCGTAACTTCTGGATCGGTTTTTCTATTTTCAAATTTTACTTCGGCAGTCTGTGTGCCTATAAAAGAGACAGACACTTTGGTAAAAGGAAACTGGTATTTTTCTTCAAAGGCTTTAACATCGCGATAACTGATAATCGGATTTATTTTTTGGACTTCCTTGCCACTTTGACGTTGCGTTGTAAATTCGTAGCGTTGAATATTAAAAGTGTTGGCGCCCATGGAGGAAAAGTCGCTAGAAATAGTGTTCTCTAACGCCGACACTGCACTCAAAATACCCACCAAAGCTGTTATGCCAATGGCAATAATCAAAACGGTCAGAATGGTGCGTAGCAATTGGGTGCGGATGGAGTTTAAGGCAATTCTAATATTCTCTCTGAATAATGAAAACATAAATGTATAGTGTTCTTTTGACGGTTGATAGCTATAAGACTACAAACGGTCAATAAAGTTACTATAAATTTGAAATAACCGCTTTATTATTTATGATTCCGGCAAAAAATATCAATGATTTTGTACTGGCGAAGTAAAGGTGTTAATAATTTTCAATAGAATCCATCCAGAATAGTATTTGCTCATTGTTTTGGTTCTATATTCTCCAAATTGTAATATTTTTGCAGCAGTAATTTATTAACTGAGATTCCTGCCCGTGCAGGAAGATAAAAGAAATTCCCGTTTTTGCGGGAAATAAACATGGCAAAAAAACCAAGCATCCCAAAAGGCACGAGAGATTTTAATCCGGAAGAAGTTGCAAAACGCAATTATATTTTTAATACGATACGTCAAAACTTTGAACGTTTCGGATTTCAACCTATTGAAACCCCGAGTTTTGAAAATTCAGAGACGTTGATGGGGAAATATGGTGAGGAAGGTGATCGATTGATTTTTAAGATATTGAATTCTGGCGACTTTTTAAGTAAAGCAGACCAACAGGCTTTAAATGCGAAAGATTTCACAAAAATAACAAGTTCCATCTCAGAAAAGGCGCTGCGATATGATTTGACGGTACCATTTGCAAGATACGTAGTGCAACACCAAAACGAGATTGAATTTCCATTTAAACGTTACCAAATTCAGCCGGTATGGAGAGCAGATAGACCTCAAAAAGGCCGTTTTAGAGAGTTTTTTCAATGTGATGCCGATGTGGTGGGTTCACAATCCTTATGGCAGGAAGTGGAATTCGTACAGTTGTACGATGCCGTTTTTACAGCCCTTAAGTTGGAAGGGGTCACCATAAAAATTAACAATCGTAAAATTTTATCTGGAATAGCTGAAGTTATTGGAGCACAAGATAAATTGATAGATTTTACGGTTGCTTTAGATAAATTAGATAAGATAGGTGAGGAGAAGGTTAAGGAAGAAATGCTAGGTAAAGGCATTCCGCAATCTGGCATTGATAAATTGCAGCCTTTGTTTAGTTTGTCAGGATCATTTGAATCGCAAATTGAACAACTAAAATCCATTTTATCCACTTCGGAAGAAGGTAAAATGGGGATCGAAGAGTTGGAATTCATTGATAAAGCCATTTCTGAATTACAGTTACAAACAGCAAATTTACAATTGGATGTGACTTTAGCTCGCGGCCTCAACTATTATACTGGTGCAATTTTTGAAGTTTCTGCACCAAAGGGTGTGGAGATGGGTTCTATTGGCGGCGGCGGGCGTTACGATGATCTTACCGGAATTTTTGGGTTGAAGGATGTGAGTGGTGTGGGTATTAGTTTTGGATTGGACCGTATTTATTTAGTGCTGGAAGCCTTGAATTTATTCCCAGAAACAATTACCAATACCGTTAAAGCCTTGTTTATCAATTTTGGTGAAGCGGAAGCTATGGCCAGTATGAAAGCTGTGAAAGAATTGCGATCAAACGGTATCAATGCTGAATTGTTTCCGGACCATAAAAAGACTATTAAACAGTTTAATTATGCCAACAAGCGCAACATTCCAAATGTTGTATTGGTGGGTGAATCTGAATTGCAATCACAAACCTTTACACTTAAAAATATGGCTTCGGGAGAACAGCAGTCTGTTAATTTACAAACCTTGGTGCGTTTGTTGGGAGACGCTTAGTAATGTCTCATGTTATGAGGTAGGGCTGCTCAGAGTGTCACAGGGATTCACAGAGGGGTTTGAAATCGTGAAAATAAGGTTTTAGTCTAATTTCTTTTTTATTTAAAATTGCCAAAACAAAACATTCAAAGTGGCTTCGTGCGTAGTAAAGCGCTCTAAGACGGAAGGGTCAACTTATTTTGTAAACCAAATTTCTCAGGTTTTTAAGCCTTGTGAGTTTTTTGTTTTTTCTACAACCTAGCCGAACTTCCAATAAATTAAAGCGTGAGTCCCCATTCATCGCGTTGAATAAATCCTTCCCTTATTTCAAGGGAAGGTGGATTAAAGCGCAGTAAAGCGCTTTATGACGGAAGGGTTATTAAATTAGCTATACCAAACATCTATTGTCCTTAATAAAATAAAAAAATCGCCTACTCTAATTAAAGAATAGACGATTACAGTGATTGGTTGGTTAAATTTAGAATTTAAGAATCACTTTTCTTGTTGTTGCTATTGGTATGTAATATAAGAATTATTTCAGAATTATAAATTCGCAACGTCTGTTGATGGAATGTTCTTCATCACTACACTTATCACCACAATCTACCAACGGCACACGTTCACCATAGCCTTTAGATTTTAATCGTTTACGATCTATGCCATTTTCTACTAAATATTCAAGCGTTGCCGCTGCTCTTTGGTGCGATAGGTGCAAATTGTAAAGGTCAGATGCTCTATTATCTGTATGGGCGCCTAATTCAATTTCCATTCGTGGGTATTTATTCAGCAATCCTACCAAAACGTCCAATGTTTTTGCAGCTTGTGGTTTGATGTCCCATTTATTAAAATCAAAATAGATATTTTCTAATTCAATATAGATATACCCGTCATCTTTGGTCACCACAATTTCTTCAGCATCATCATAAGATTCAATGGTAAGCTCAATATTAAAAGTAATATTGCCATCATCATTGGTGGTAAATGTTTCTGTAGTAGGAATGTAAAATGCCTGATGGCCTTCAATGGTATAGGTTTTATTTGGCTCTGTATTAAATACATATTGGGCATCATCACCTACTACCATTTGTCCCAATATTGTGCCATCTTCATCAAATAAAGTTACAGTGGTGCCCGGGAGTAGATTTTTAGAATTCTTATCTCTTACATCTCCCACGACCGTAAATTGACGCTCGTTTTCTTTACGGGTAAACGCATATAAATTATCAGATCCTATGCGGTTAGAGGCAAAGTATCCTGTATCATCATCTTCATTAACAATATAGCCAAAGTCATCTAATTCTGAATTGATTGTCTCGCCCAAATTTAAAGGTTTAGCATAGACGTCATCAAACACTTTGCTCATAAAAATATCCAATCCGCCCATGCCCTGATGGCCGTCTGAAGCAAAATAGAGCGTATTTTCAGAATCGATAAATGGAAATTGTTCTCTATGGATTGTATTAATAGTATTGCCCATATGCACTGGATTACCGTATTCAGTTTTAATATATCCTTCAGGGTGTTTTGTAATATCAACATAAAAAATGTCAAAAGAGCCTAAACTTCCTGGCATATCACTAGAAAAGTATAATCTTGTATTGTCTTTATTAAGCACAGGATGTTGCGTAGAGTAGAGGTCACTACTAAAGGGTAGTACTTCAACATTAGTCCATAGGGTATCTATAAGTTCAGCTTTATACAATTTTACCGTGGCTACCAATTCTGCACCTACAAGTACACGCTCATCATTGGTTCGTGAAAAGTACATGGTTTTACCATCAGAGGTAAAGGTGGCATTACTCTCATGTGTATTGGTGTTGATCTCCTCTGAGAAAGGTTTAATGTTTATCAGTCTACTGTCTTTTGAAACTTCAGCCTTATAAAGGTCTAAATAGGGCTTGTTATTCCATGAATATATGGGATTTTTGCTATTTCTTAAGGATGCAAACACCACTTTATCACCAAAATAGGATATACCGAAGTCGCCAGTTCTCGCGCTTTGGCTCATCACTTTAATTTCGTAGGTATATGGGACTAATTTTTTGAGATTCTCTATAAACTTTCTGGAGTTTACCGCATAACCCAGATATTCGCCCATAATTTTATCGGCATTTTCATAATCTTTGACACCCTTTAAAGCTTGGGCATATCTAAAATACAGTTCTGGCTGTAAACTATCTTTATATTTGGTAAACAACCCAGTATAAGGCGTTCTTGCCAATTTCATTTCTCCATTAAAATAATAGGAGTCACCTAATTTCTGCAGTACTTCCTGACTTGGGTCAAGACCTTGATACATTTGTGCCGCCTCAGCATACGCTTTTTGCTCAAATAAGGCATTTGCCCTTTTTAAGCTCGGCCTTTGCGCATGGACTGTCCATTGCGATGCGAGTAGACAGAAGAGTATGCAAACGTGTTTCATGAGTCTTATTTTAGAAAAATCTTGGCGATTTATCATATCCTTTTTGTTTTCCTAATTTATCAATATCAAATAAAATCATGATTTCATGAGATCCTGAGTTGAACTTTCCAAGATTGGATAGCGTATGATCGTAGGCATACCCAATGCGCATAGACGGGCTAATATTGAAGTTAACAAGTCCTGAAAGTGCATCCTCCAAACGATATCCTGCCCCAATTTCAATTTTATTATTTATAAGCATATTTGCTGTAACGTCAATAGATAAAGGAGCTCCTGACACCGCTTTGGTCATAAATGCGGGCTTTAATTTTAAATTGTCGTTAAGATCAAAAACATAGCCTCCCGTCAAAAAGAAATGCAATTCTTCAGCGCCATTTGTTACTATACCACTATCGTTTTCAAGATGCTTTGAATGTAATAAGTTGGGTACTGAGAAACCAACATAGTAATTATCACCATACACATAAGCGCCAGTTCCAATGTTTGGAAAAGTTCTACTTAAATTATTAGCGAAAGCTGGATCTGGTAATTCATCAGAATAGACAAATCCATCAAAATTAGTACTATAGAAAGTGGCGCCCGCCTTCAGGCCTAACGACAATTTAGTACGTTCTCCAAGATTTAGTATATAAGCAAAATCAGCATATACATTGGTTTCATTGACCACATTGCCAATTTGATCGTTAATGATTGAAACGCCAACTTGAATTTTTTCTTTCAAAGGGACATGAACAAATAAAGAGCCCGTTGTTGGGGCGCCTTCCATACCAATCCATTGAGATCGGTATAACACGCCCACATTGATGTCTTCACCTTCTGTAGCATAAGCAGGGTTAATGACACTCATATTGTACATGTATTGGGTGTATTGTGGATCTTGTTGCGCCACACTGATCACCCCTATACAAAACAGGAATGAACTAAGCGTATATTTTAAAGTTTTAATGTTCATGATACATCTTTTCACTTTACCTGCTAAGGTAGACTCTACCTTGTATCGATTTTGTGGTTTGGTCGTTAAATTCTAATATATAAAAATATACACCTACAGGTAGTGCTCCGTTTCCAACCTCGCGACCTTGATTTGATCTACCATCCCAATTTGGAGTGCTACTATCACCCTTATAAAGAATATTACCATACCTGTTATAAATTTGTAATCTGAAATTAGGATAGAGTTCCGTAAGATTTTTAATTACAAACTCATCGTTGATATTGTCTCCATTAGGGCTGAATCCATCAGGAATAATAAGAACTAAAGGTTCACAGCGCTCAATACTAACCGTTACTTCCAATCGGGTATCGGAACTGCAGCCACTAGCAGTGCGGCCCTCAGCATAATAAGTTGTTCCATCTATAAGTGCATTATTTAAGTCGTAAGCATTGCCGTTTTCTGAGGCATCATACCATATGACTGTATTTGTACCAATTATGTTATTGCTTAAATCAGCAATAGTTGGTTCATCTTCAAGACAGAAAGCATTACCATCACTTACTAATTGTGGTGTTTGAGATTTTTCTATAGTAAATTGAACGTTAGGATTAGTTTCAGAACTCGTACCACAATTAGTTGTAGAATTAATAAGATTGGTAATAGTTAATGTGGTAATGCCTGCATTAGCCAGTTGTGATGCGGGAAGTGTAAATGTTGCAGAGCCATTGGTAACGGTAACCTCTATAGAGCCATTAAATAAATTGGAACCTGTAATACTATATTCAATTTGGTATATGCCATCTAGAAGTTGGGTGGCTCCAGAAAGATTGATGGTTGCCGCATCATTAAGACAAATTATGTCAGATGTGAGTACAAGTCCTATACTGTTTGGAGGTGTGACAATTTTTACGGTTACCGTTGCAGTATCAATGCCACAAGATGTTTCAACGGTATATGTGTAAATGCCATCACTATCTTTTGTTGGATCAAAAATACCCGTACCACTAGATAATGCTGGCGACCAAGTGCCTCCAATGTCTGGAGTACCACTAAGCGATTCAAACAAATCAACTGGTAGGTCATTAGTGCAAATGTCTAGAGCGCCGTTGGTTCCTGCACTTGGAACTTTATCTATGCTTACTGAAACAGTAGCGCTCGAAGGTTCACAGGAACCGTTTCCACTAACAGTATATGTGTAAACACCTTCAGCATCTTTAGTAGGATCAAAAATACCAGTGCCACTAGATAACGCAGGAGACCAAATTCCTCCTGATTGTGGCGAGCCGCCCAAACTATTGAATAGATCTTCAGGGGCGCTCTCCATACAAATAATAAGATTGCCATAGGTACCGGGTTGTGGTGCTGGAGTAATAGATACTGATACACTTGCAGATACCGGTCCGCACGGGGCATCACCGGTTACGGTATAGGTATAGTTGCCGGGCGCATCTTGCGATGGATCGAACATTCCGGAACCGCTGGCCAATGCTGGCGACCAAGTGCCCCCTGGCTCAGGTGTTCCTTCTAAACTGTCAAACAAATCAACTGGTGCATCATTACTACAGATGACCAGACTGCCATTTTCACCAGCGTTAGGGAGCGGATTTACGGTAACTGTAACAAATGCTGTTGCATCACCACAAGGAGTGATCCCGGAGACATTATAGATATAGGTGCCGGCAGCATCTTTTGAAGGATCAAAAACGCCAGTGCCGCTGGTCAATGCCGGCGACCAAGTGCCCCCGGGCTGTGGTGTGCCACCCAGACTGTTAAATAGATCTTCAGGACTGCTATCTATGCATACAACCAACGCACCATTGGTGCCCGGTTGGGCCTCAGGATTGACGGTCACGTTTACTGAGGCGGATGCCGGTCCGCACGGGGCATCACCGGTTACGGTATAGGTATAGTTGCCGGGCGCATCTTGCGATGGATCGAACATTCCGGAACCGCTGGCCAATGCTGGCGACCAAATGCCCCCTGGCTCAGGTGATCCTTCTAAACTGTCAAACAAATCAACTGGAGCATCATTGCTACAGATGACCAGACTGCCATTTTCACCAGGGTTAGGGAGCGGATTGACGGTAACTGTAACAGAGGCTGTTGCATCACCACAAGGGGTGATCCCGGAGACATTATAGGTATAGGTGCCGGCAGCATCTTTTGAAGGATCGAAAACGCCAGTGCCACTGGCCAATGCCGGCGACCAAGTGCCCCCGGGCTGTGGTGTGCCACCCAGACTGTTAAATAGGTCTACAGGACTGCTGTCTATGCATACAACCAACGCACCATTGGTGCCCGGTTGGGCCTCAGGATTGACGGTCACGTTTACCGAGGCGGATGCCGGTCCGCACGGGGCATCACCGGTTACGGTATAGGTATAGTTGCCGGGTGCATCTTGCGATGGATCGAACATTCCGGAACCGCTGGCCAATGCTGGCGACCAAGTGCCCCCTGGCTCAGGTGTCCCTTCTAAACTGTCAAACAAATCAACTGGTGCATCATTGCTACATAACACCAAATTGCCATTTGTTCCAGGATTTGGAGGCGCAATAATGGTTATGGTAACGGTAGAGGTGCTTGTAGGACAAGAATCTGAAGTGACATCATAAGAAAAAACATAAGGACTTCCCTCTGCCGTCATATCTGAAACAACCACTGTACCTTGACTGCCATTAGTTGTAGCGTACGGCCCTCTCCAGGTGCCGTTCGTAGCTGGACTTCCTCCCAATGCATCAAATAAATTAATAGGCCCTGTACTTGAAACGTCAGTAGAGCATATGTCAATACTGCCGTTAGTTCCCGAATCATTTGGAGCCACAAATTGAACAGTAACTTCAAGGCGTTCCTCACTTTCACAAATGTCGTCATACGTAGTTGCATAGTAAGTTTGCCCATCAACCAATAAGGTGTCATCTGGGAGTGGAGAACCTGAAGAGATGGTGCTGTACCAATGGTTGGTACCACTAGCTACTAAGTTGGCAATTGTAGGTTGGGTGCCTGAACAAAATTCTTGAAGGGCATCGCCAGTAGGTACTGGTGTTACACCTACATTAACATAAACAGAACGTCTTGAAGATCTGCAGCCTGTATCCGGATTGCCTTGATCTACATAATATATTGTATCGTCATTTAAAACAGTAGTTGATGCAAGTGGTGTACCACCATTAGCCCTATCGTACCATTGTATGTCATTGCCTCCAGCAAATAAATTTGCAATAGTCGCTTCATTGGCAGAGTCTACACAAACCCCTTGAAAACTCAGTCCAGATGGCGGTCCGTATATCTTAACCTCTACGCGTTGTCTCGTACCACAGGAACCAGTAGCATTGTCAGCAAAATAATCTTCTCCATTAATAAGTCCTGTAGAGTTGGAAAGCCTTGTGGTAGAAGTTGCTGTAGCATACCAAAACACACCACCGCCATTGTTGGTGGCGTCCAAGTCGCTAATCATGGGGGCCTCGAGGTCGCAAAAGCTTTGAAATTGGTTGGTCACGGTGGGACATTGAGAATACCCAGAGGTGACACTGCCCAATAGGAATAACGTCACAACAAAAAGTTGATAATAGAGCTGGTTGGGTATCTTTTTTCTCATAAATAATTAAGACGGCACATTGTATGCAGCCATTCAAAGGTATTCTGGTTAGTTAGCTTCCTTTAGGTTCGCTTCAGAATCATACTGCAATATATAAATCCCTTCATTGCTAAATCCACCTAAAGTGTTTTTCTCATAATCAAATTTCAACTGCGTATATTCCGTGGTGTCATTCTCAGCAGAGTGTTGAAAACTTTCCTGTTGGAGCATTCTGAGCAAACTGTCAAATGTAATATCAAATCCTAACATCACATTTGATGTAGGAAGCAAGTTATAATTTTTTTGATAGGTTTTAATAAATTGTTTTGAATTTTCTGTAGGCGCTGCAGGTGTTAAGGATGGATATATCATTTTTAGAATTCGGAATCTCAGTGTAGATACATCATCACCATCTGGTATTAATCCGCTTTCCAAAACTGCCAATTGAAGTTTGTAATTTGATAATTCGGTTAACATAGTAGTGGTAGCACTTAAAAATACACTGTTTCTTTCGCTGTCTATTACCACAACGTTGAGTTGATTCTTTCTAAATTTCGAAATTAATTCTTCTTCATTAAAAGTCCCATTCTTCCGAATGTTTACAAAATCAGTGGCTGGAACATGATTTTCAATAAACGCTTTACTTTCTGAACGGTTAACATCACTAAGAACGATAATGTGGGCTTGGTTCTGCTTTATATAATTCAACACTTTTAAACGCTGTTGATTGATGGATGGCAGTGCACTATATAAGTTATTAGTATTGCTCTGATGTGCAATAGTCGAGGCTGTAATAACCGGGATGTTCCGTTCTACTGTGTAGTCCGCAATGTCTTCTTCTACAGAATCATAAAAAGGCACAACAATGGCATCATATTTATTGATATTATGTGCTTCGGCTAAATCCATTATCTTGGAATTCCGTTGATTTGTTAGTGTTTCAACTATTTCAACGTTCAGCCTCAGCTTTAGGGCTCTAAGTGAGTCTATTGCTATGGTTGCTCCTTTATAAAATTCGAGGTGACGTTTTTTAAAGTCTTCAGAAACAATATCAAAATTATACCCATTAACGGCATAATTTTGAAATTCAGTTTGAGAAAAAGGTAGAAAGAATATAATATTTTTAAGCTCGCTTGACTTGGCTGTACTTCTTAAATCTTTATAGCGGGAAGTGGACCTTAGGGCAGTACTAGGTGTTGTTTCATCTGATAAGGTTACAGCACCATTGACAGGCATTTTAATAATAGTTCCTATTTGTACAGATTCCTTTAATTGCGGATTTAACTCCAAAAATTCTGGCATGGTCATCCCTGCCCGTTTTGCCAAACCAAATAAGGTTTCTTTAGGTTTTACCTCATAGTTGATGTACTGCTTATCAGAAACAGAATCGCTATTGGTAATTGTTGGAGCATTAGTTTGTTCATCTGTTTGAGGCCGTTGAGGTGTCTCCGCTACGTTATCAATGGTTGGTGTTTCTTTTTCATTCACTGGTTCGTCAAGGTCTCTCTCAACTTCTGTTTCAGCAATTTCTTCTTCAGCTAGTGGTTTAGATGCTGGGGCATTTTCTGGTACTGTAGTAATTAGGTCAGAAGTGTCATCTGCAGTCGCAGCTTCAGGCTTTGGAATTTTTATAGTATGTCCTGCCATCAACATGGTTCTGATGTGAGGATTTTCACGTTCCAATTCAGCAATTGTTACGCCGTATTTTTTAGAGAGTCCATATTTAGAATCGCCTTTTTGAACCAAATAGGTGCTGAAATTGGTATTTGATGCAGATTGTCCACTTGACGGAATTCGTAAACGTTGTCCTTCTTTTAATACACCAGAGAGTAAATCCGTATTAGCATTGGTCAACTCATTTACTGTTAAACCATTGGCTTGGGAAAGGCCCCATAGCGTTTCTCCTTTTTTTACAATGTAAAACTGTTCTGTAGAAGATGACGTGCGGGTTGGTGTAGCCGATGTTGGAAGGTTTGAATTGCTGGTGCTCGGTGCTGGTACATTAGGATTTGAGTTGGCGTAAATTTCAAGAACTTGTTCAGTCTGTAACCCAGAGACAATTTGCGGATTTTGGGATTCGAGTTCAGGGATGGTGAGGCCAAATCGTTTTGATAAGCCATATTTAGTGTCCCCCTTTTTAACCGTATAACTCACAGAAGTTTGCTTAACAGTGGCCCTTATGGAATCTGAAATACTTTTGATGACTGGGGCTTTAATTTTACTGGCTGGAATGGTAAGTGTGTCGCCTTCGTTAAGATTCGCGATGACACCTGGGTTTGCAATTTGCAACTCATATGGCGTCACGTTGTACTTTTTGGCAATGGAACTCAAGGTTTCACCACTGCTTATGGTGTGTTTTTTAAGATTCTCTTGTGCTATGACATTGGTAAGGCTCAAACATAAGAGCGTAAAAAACACAAAAAGTCGCTTCATTTTAATCACAGACTATCGAGGGTTAGTTATTTGGATTGTAATAATCTGATAAAAATACCAAAAAAATCCTTTAAGAGTGCCGACTTAGATGAATTTAATTTGGATCATGGACGTACATTTGTCAAAATTTTCGCTCCAAAATAGTAAATAGTATTTTAAAAGTCTACTATTTCAAATTTTATAAGGCGTGTTAATTGCCTAAATTGTGTTGTATCAGTACTGTACCTTCTCGTATTATAGCACATATATTAGGTGTGTAAACTAAAACGTAATTGATGGCATGGCTTCTATCTCATATTAAAAGCTACCTCTAAAAAGATTTAATTCAGATGCGGGTAATTCAGCTGAAGTTTCTATTTTTAACCACTCCTAGAACGCAATTGAACTAATGCATCTCAGTAGGAAATTCCTAATTAGATTCAGCACATACAAAGCTTAACACTATTTTAAATCCAGATCACCTATGAAAATTCTCCATACATCAGACTGGCACATTGGAAAACAATTGCATAAAATTGATTTGGCGCCAGATTTAAACCTGTTTTTTGATTGGTTGTTAGACACAATTGTTACAGAGCATATAGATGTCTTGTTGGTTTCTGGTGATGTATTTGATCAGGCAAACCCTTCTCAAGCTTCATTAAAGCAGTATTACGGTTTTTTAAAACGGATGATTGGTACCAACTGTAGAATTATCATCACGGGCGGCAATCACGATTCGGCATCGGTGTTGAACGCCCCCAAAGAAATTCTCGGATTTTTGAATATTGATGTGATAGGTGGCGCACCGGAGACAGTTGAGGAGCTTTTCTTTCGGTTCGATAAAGGCGACGAGCAGGTGGTAATTGCAGGGGTTCCGTTTTTACGGGATAAGGACATTCGTAAATCGGTAGCAGGAGAGTCCTACAGTGACAAAATTGTCCAAATTAAAGCAGGAATTCAAACGTATTTTTCAACTATAAATGCGCATTATAGCCAGCACTATGCGGGCTGTTGTTTTATAGTTATGGGACATTTATATGTGCAGGGCGCTCAAGTTTCGGAAAGTATGAGGGATATCCAAATTGGGAATCAAGCGGGCGTTCTTGGCACCGTGTTTGGAGAGGCCCCAGATTATGTTGCATTGGGCCATATTCATAAACCTTATGCTGTCTCCGTTACTAAAAACGTGCATTATTCAGGATCGCCAATATGTTTAAGTTTTAGCGAAAAGGATGAAATTAAGCAAGTCAATATTGTTACAGTTCAGGATAAAAATGTGTCCGTTGAAATTGTACCCATACCAAGGTTCAGAAATTTGGTAGCTTTTAATGGGTCTTTGGAGACAGTTAAAAAACAGTTGGACGATTATAAGCTGGACACACCATTGGTGTCTTTGGCGGAAATTGTTATAAATGAACCCAATGAAAATGTACAAATCAGGCGCGATTTGGATACGCTCCTAGAAACTTATAACAATCCACACTTGATGATTGTCAAATCAAAATTAAATTTTACCCATAAAATTAGAGGTGCCTCTGAAGCGTTTATTCCAGGTGTTAGCGTTGCTGATGTCAGCCCTATGGAAATGTTTGAAAAACGATTGGAACTGGACGGACACCATGAGGATGTGGAGGAGTTGAAACATGCATTTCGTCAAATTTTAGAGGAACTTAACCTGTAAGTTATGAAGATCAGTAAAATTAGTTTTAAGAATATACATTCATTGCGCGGCGAACACCATATCGATTTCCTTTCGGGGCCACTCGCTGAAAGCGGGCTGTTTGCTATAACCGGAGCTACGGGCTCAGGAAAATCGACGTTGTTAGACGTCATTACTTTGGCCTTGTACAATAGAGTGCCCCGGATTGGGGCCATCAGCAAATCTGTTATTGATGGAGAAGGAGGAATCATGACCCGAAACACCCAAGACTGTTATGCCGAAGTAGAGTATATTGTAAATGGCAAAATTTTCCGTTCCCACTGGTCTATAGAACGAAATAGGAATGACAATCTCAACGACCGCAAGCAGGAAATAATTGATGTTTTAACAGGTATGATTATTGAAAGTGGCAAAGCCTCGGTACCACTTAAAAATGAAGAATTAATTGGGCTTAGTTATGACCAATTTGTAAAGGCTATGGTGCTGTCTCAAGGACAGTTTAGTAAGTTGTTACAGGCCAGAAGAGATGAGCGCAACAAGTTGTTGGAAGACATTACAGGTGCAAAAGATTATAGAGCCATCGGGGCCGCGGTCTTTAATAAGTATAAAGTAGCAGTTGCTGCATGTAAAGCGCAGGACATCAAGCTTGGCGAAATAGAATTGCTCCCAGAAAAAGAACGTCAATCTTTAGAGAAACAAGCATCGGATCTGATTAAAGGCAAGGAAGGTCAACGCAAAAATCTAGAGGCTTTAAAGATTGAAATTGAACACCGAAAAGGAATGCTGAAGCAAGAGTCCATACTAACTATTAATGAAAAACAGCAACAGGAGCTGGCGCTTGCTTTAGAAACGTTTAAACATGAGGAGCGTTTGTTGGAGCAGCATGCCAAGTACGTGGGACATAATGTGCTTATTGCAAATTTTGAGCAAAAAGTGAATAGTTTACAGGAGCTAACAGAGACATTAAAACTTCAAACTACATCTTATAATGCCGTTGTAAAAGAGAAAGAGGCATTATTGGACACCGCAACTGTGCTTGTGGGCAAAAAAATTGAGGAGGAACACTTTGTGGAGTCCTTAACCCAACTCCGTAATACGGTAAACGCTTTAAAAGTACAAGAAAATATTGCCAGTTCACAGGCTCAGATACATGAGGCACAGATTAAAAAGATTCTTGAAGATATTAATGCTGATAGTTTAAGGGTGCCGTTCAACACTCATCCTGTTAAATTTAAAACGTCCATTCTCCCTGTAAAGGAAAAGGTACAACAGTTTTTGAAATCGGTTCAAATTGATAGAGAAGAAGATTTGGTTGCTAGGGAATCTCGGGCTAAGGAAAAATCTGTTTTGCTCAATGACTTAAAATTGGCGGTGACGCAGTATGCTTCCGAGGTAAAAAATTTGGAATCGAAAGATGCAGAATTGAAGGGGAGCACTAAATTGGCAGAGAGCTATCAGGTGCAGCTCAAAAATTTGGAGAAAACGTTAAAACCTTTAGAACAGGAAGTCGATACCTTAACCAGGGCAGAAGAGATGCGAAAACAGCATCAAAGCTTGGAGACCCACCGCTCTAGTTTGGTAAAAGGTGAGCCCTGTCCGTTATGTGGCGCTTTAGAGCATCCGTTTGCACAGCAACAACCTCGTTTTGATGTGCAGGCAGATGTCCTTAAATCGAAACAGGAATTATTGACAACCAAACGTGAGTTGAAAATTGCAACACAAGCCCATATAAAAAATGAGTTGGAAAAGAGCCACACCATACAGAGCAACATTCAAGAACTGACACAAGCTCTTAAACCAAGGAGACAGACGATTGAAAAGTTGAGTAATGCATTTGGAGTAGCATGTGTCGAAAGCATGGCTGCGCTAAAAGATCTGGAATTGACAGTTACGACCGATCTAAAACTTGTAGAGCGGGTAAAAAGGGCCTTTGGTTTACAAAAAGCATTCCATAATTTAACACATACCACGGCACAGTGGATTGAAAGTTCTGAACAGAAAACTATTAAAGAGACGGAGCGGAAGAAACTTTATGCTGCTGATGATATTGATACTAAAGTGCAGGTGCTATTGAGCAAATGGACACAAACATTGGAAAAAATAAATCATACCAGCAAGCAGATTTCAGAGAGTAACCGTAAGCTGAAGTCCGTTTCAGAAGAAAAACTGGATCTTGAGCAACAGCTCCAACGTATTTTAAAGACTGAAGGGATTGAAAGCATTGCGCAACTAAAACAGTACATCCTCTCTGAGTCAAAGGCTGAAGACATCCGAAAGAAGAAACAAAGTTTTCAATTGCAGCAAGAGCGTTTAAAAACTGAAAAACAAAATGCATTAAAGGAAATTGAAGCCTTCAAAATTAATGTTACGTCTACGTTGCCAATTGCCGATCTACAATCCAACTACCTGAAGTTGGAAGAGGATTTTAGTCGTTTAAATGAGCATATAGGTGCGCTTAAAACGACATTGGAAGCAGATAAAAAGGCGAAAGAAAAACAAGCAATCTTGTTGGCACAATTAAAGGACCTTAAAAAGGAAGAGGTCTTGTGGAAAACGATGAACAGTTTGATAGGGGACGCCAATGGAAAACGCTTTTCAAATTTTGTGCAAGACCTTACCTTGGAGCAGTTGATAGGCTATACCAATCTACGCTTAAAAGATTTAAGTGATCGTTACCGAGTAGATATCCCAACAGCGGATGAGGCCGATAAAAACGATTCGTTAAAAGTTTTCGATAGTCATCAGGGTGATGCAAGACGTTCAATAAACACCTTATCTGGAGGCGAAACGTTTATGGTGAGTTTGGCTATGGCTTTTGCATTGTCTGATCTGGCGGCTAAAAATGTAAAGATTGAATCCATTTTTATTGATGAAGGTTTTGGAACGTTAGATCCGGACACTTTAAATCAGGCCATAACCATCTTGGAGAAAATGCAGAATGAAGGCGACAAGTCTATAGGGGTTATTTCCCATGTAGAAGCGTTAAAAGAACGTATTACCACACAAATCCGATTGGAAAAAACAGGTTCAGGCTATAGTACCATTCAAATTGTTTAAAAATGATATGTTGAAATTATACGGGCTCGAAATTGGTTAAAAAAGTCTAAAAGCCTCTAGTTTACAAGGTGCCATCGTATAAAATTTGTATTCTTGCAAGTTGAATGTCTTTGACTATGATACCACCTAAAAACACACAATCCACAGCGCCTAAAAAGAGTTCATTAAATCTAAAAACTACAGATTTGCCGTCAGACTCTGATGCTATAATTCCTACTCAGGATGCAACCCCGGAGCCTATAGCGAAAGACCGTTCATTTGGCGAGCGTTGGAAAACACACCGGTTTTGGTTAGTGCGTGTTTCATATCATGTGCTATTTTCAGTTTGGGCTATTGTTATGGCTATTGGTGGCATTATAGCCTGGATTATTGCCATGCTATTTATATGATTTCACAATTACCATTAAGACTATTGCGTGGGTATGTGGGCTGTTCAATTGTGGTCTTTATTGCGGTGCAGACTCTCAAACACTTTGGAGTTGCATCTCCTAAATGGGTTTTTAGCCATCTTAATGATTTTATAGTATTGCCCTTGGTGGCTACTTTAGGATTACACGCCGTTTGGTTTCTTAAAAGAGATACCACCATCCGTCTCTCTATTGTAACAATCTTAAGTTTAGTCCTACTTTTTTCTATAGTCTTCGAATATTATTTACCGCAACAGTCACACCGTTATACTGCTGATATTCTGGATGTGGTAGCCTACAGTTTAGGAGGCGTAGTGTTTTATCTTCTTCAAAAGTTCAAATAGGATCTGAAAATTTATACGGTTTGCTTTTTCTCAATAGATTTTACAAGAGTAAGGTGTATCCCGTATTTTTTTAAGAATTAATCTATAGTTCTTTAAAGATATTATTAATTTCATTAGATTTAGTTCAAATTTAATAGGGTGTTGAAGCGAAGCGTAACAGGATCATTATTAGTGGGTTTGAGTCTCGTGATGTTGCTTTTTGTAGTGTTCAGAACTACTTATGCCACCACTAAAATTGTAGACAAAACACGGAAGGTTTTTATCATAAAAGACAAGGGTAAATTTCAACTCTACAGAAACGGCGTTCCGTTTAAAATTAGAGGAGCTACGGGCCATAGCTATTTAAAGGATTTAGCAGACATTGGGGCCAATACCGTAAGGGTATATGATTTTAAGAATATAGGTACCCTGTTGGACGAAGCCCATCGGCTGAACCTAGCCGTTATTGTAGATATCCCATTATCTAAATATACTGACGGCGACGAATTTTATTCTGATCTTAATCAAATCCGTCAGTTTAAGGATACCATCAAAAATTTAGTAAACTCTTATAAACATCATCCGGCCCTGTTATTCTGGAGTTTGGGTAATGAACTCGACTATCCTTTAGTTTTACGAAAAAATGATTTTATCAATACCTATAATGAGCTTATAGATCTGATTCAAACAGAAGACCCTGACCATCCTGTAGGGACGAGCATTGTGCCCTCAAGACCGCAGACACTGAGCATTCACTTACATTCGCCACAATTGGATTTTATCGGGTTTAATGCCTTTGGAAATCTGCAGATGATCAAACCCCTAATGCGTAAAATTAATTTGCTCACTAACGCCATGCCCTATTATATTAGCGAGTACGGCAATAATGGACCATGGGAGGAGGAAGGCACTCTATGGTCAGTGCCTATTGAACAGACTAGTACTAAAAAAGCGGAACAATACAGTAATTATTATAAGTCCTATATTCAACCAAACACAGCATCTATGGGAGATTTGGTGTTTTATTGGGGTCATAAACAAGAACATACGCACACTTGGTTCAGTATATTTGATGATCAGGGTAGGAAATCGGAGGTATTCTATACATTAAAAACACAATGGGGGCAGCCTGAAAATAAAGCGGAATGGCCGCCACAGATTAACTATATGCGCATTGATAATCAGGGTTCAAAAGACACCCTAATTTATAATGCTAAGACAATCAAAACAGCGGAGATTTTAATGGTAAAAGAACCAATAGAAGACTACCAATACGAATGGGAAATCTATAAGGAAGGCTGGAATTACCAGCAGACTAAAAAAGAAGCGCGCCCGGAAAACATCCCGTTTACTACCATCGCAAAAAATGCAAATTCCCTAACGTTTAAAGTGCCTGAAAAAGAGGGGCCCTATCGAATGTTTGTTTATGTATATGATCAGAAAGGCAATTTTGCAACCACTAATGTCCCCTTCTATGTGCTGAACTAATGACTGATCAAAACATTATAACCCAACCCAAACGACAGGAACTGCTCGTTCTTCGTACGCTTATTGTAATAGCGCTGCTATGTGTTGGTAATTTTTTTTATTGGTTTCTGCAACCTGAGCTTATTGAGACACCGGTGTTATTTATATTGTTAACCTTAGTAATGGTATTTGACACTTTACGGGTCGTGTATATTTGGTATCACTATTGGACAATCAGTGTCCCTGCGCCCCCTGTTTCTAACACACCTTTTACTGTAGATGTGTTTACAACATATTTTCCTGGTGAACCTTATGAAATGACTACCCAAACGCTTTTGGCGATAAAACAAATGGGGTATCCTCACACCACTTATTTGTGCGATGAAGCTGATGATGCTTTTTTAAAATCTTTTTGTCAAACTCATAATATTGTTCATGTAACCCGATCAAATAGGATCAATGCCAAAGCAGGAAACATCAATAACGCATTGCAGCAAGCTACTGGGGATTTGTGCCTCATTTTAGATCCCGATCATATCCCTAAACCTAACTTCTTAGAAGACATTGTACCTTATTTTGAAGATGATGCTATAGGTTATGTGCAAACGGTCCAGGCCTATTACAATATTGATGAATCTTATGTGGCTGAAGGCGCAGCACAGCAAACCTTCCATTTTTATGGTCCAATGATGATGTCTATGAATGCCTATGGTACAGTAAATGCCATTGGAGCTAATTGTCTGTTTAGACGAAAAGCGTTGCTCAGTATTGGTGGGCACGCTCCAGGCTTATCTGAAGATATGCATACGGCCATGCAACTACATGCTAAAGGTTGGCGCTCTATATACGTGCCCAAGGTGTTTACTAAAGGGTTGGTGCCGGCATCATTAACAGCGTATTATAAGCAACAGTTAAAGTGGTCTAGAGGTACTCTCGAATTGTTAGTATCAGTATATCCAAAACTTTTCAAATCATTCAATTGGCGACAAAAACTGCATTATGGGATGTTGCCTTTGCACTATCTGTCTGGAATCATCTTTTTTATAGGATTTTTAATCCCCATTATCTCACTATTTAACGCCTCATTACCTTGGCGCGGAAATGTCATCCGGTTTGGTCTCATATACCTTCCTGTGGTCATGTCCATTATCTGTATACGCATTTATGTACAAAAGTGAGTCATGCACAAAAGTGAGCGCGGTATTCATGTGCAAGGCGGACTGCTGCTCATGTGTACCTGGTGGGTGTTTACATTGGGGGCGTTTTATACGGTTATTAGAAAAAATGTGCCTTACTTACCAACACCTAAGGATGATAAAGAGGTGACCAATTTTAAGATTGTAGTTCCCAATATTGTGGTGGGAATGCTTTCTATTGCCGCCATTATCTATGGTTTGTCTATAGATTTTACGCCGTTTTCAATAGTCATGTCTGGATTTGCTTTACTTAACGCCTTGATTATGTTTTATACCTTGGTGTTTGCGTACCAAAAAATGAACCCTATTTGTTTTCCCAGTCATGAGAACTCCATTATTTATAAAAAGACTACTAGAAATAAGGTATTCAAATTTTTTAGTTCGTCAGCTTTGTTTTTAGTTGTGTTGACCGTTATTGGTAGTGCAGGACTTCAATACTATGGCGATTATGTAAAGTGGGAAGGCGTGACGCCGGCAAAAATAGAACAACATACAATTAATTATATCGGGATTTTTGCACCAAAAGAGGACAATGGACTAACCAATCTGGTGGAGGCTAAGAGAATTTCAAATATGGTGGAAAACGAGTTTAATTTAATCTCTCTTTATTTGGCATGGAATAAGGACATTGCAAATAGTTTTTCTTCACAATTGATTGACGCTATGTATAAACAAAATTCCATTCCTATTATCACTTGGGAACCATGGATCAATACATTTGATGAAAATATTCAAGAACAGCACGTTTTTGATTTGATTTCTTTAGGGTATTTTGACGATTATCTGAAGCAATTTGCCTATAAACTTAAAGATTTGAACAGACCTGTATTTTTAAGATTTGCGCATGAATTTGATAACCCGTTTTATCCTTGGTATTATGAAGGTAATCAGGCGCCAGCCAAATTTAAAATGGCGTGGGTGCATGTTTACGAAATTTTCAAAAATGAAGGGGCTGAGAATGTCATTTGGATATGGAATCCGTGGAAATCAGAACATATTGCCGATTACTATCCGGGGAAAGCCTATGTGGATTGGATGGGGGTTAATGCTCTTAATTATGGCAATTTAAATGGTGATGGCCAATGGCATGAGTTTGAAGAACTTTATGAACCTTATCACGATGCCTTCAAAAAACTACCACCAACTCCTGTGGTCATTTCTGAATTTGGATCCTTAAAAAACAATCCTCAGGAAAATTCCTCAGATTGGATCAATAATGCGGTTACCGCTATAGAGAACAATTTTAAAGAAATTAAATCCATTATCTATTTCAATAGTAAAGTAGATAACAACTGGCCATCAGGGGAACGTGTGGATGCGTATTTGGATTGGTCCCTACCATCGTCACAAACCAAAATTCACATCTTTGCCAACAAGGTAGTGCCCAACTACATCCCTGGACCTTTGCCGGCAATCAGTACTGAGATGATAGAAGTGGATGAAAGTGTCCATCCCTTGACACATATAAAAGGAATCAATTTAAAACAAGGGCAAAGTTGGGAGAATGACTATCACGTGTTGAATCGGAAAAAATTAATATCCAATTTTAAGGATTTGAAGACTATAGGTATCAATACCCTGAAATATCAAGGCAACTCCATCTATGATTACAATGTGTTAAACATCAGCAAAAAGACAGGCCTCAACTTGGCGTATACATTTTGGATTCCTGAGCATCTTGATTTTATGAAGGATACAATGCAACTGACTGAATTAAAAGCAGAGATCTTGGAACGGGTGCGTCATCAGAAATATAC
Source organism: Gelidibacter sediminis (assembly GCF_004364975.1). GTDB lineage: Bacteria > Bacteroidota > Bacteroidia > Flavobacteriales > Flavobacteriaceae > Gelidibacter > Gelidibacter sediminis. The sequence continues at coordinate 474,569 of NZ_SOBW01000008.1, forward strand.
CGCGCATATTGTGTCGTGGCACATTGAAAATGATGTGCAGTATAGGCAGAACAATTTTTATCATAAGCCATCGCTACTGTACCAAAATAGAGCGTATGTGTTGTGGTTAAAAGCCTTGGCTGAAGAAATTAAAAATATTGATGCCACTCGGCCGTTGATAGTAGATGTTGAAGTAAATCCGCTAGCCATTTTCCATATCAATCGATTGCTGGCTAACAGTATGGATATAGATGCTATTGGGTTGGTGGTTAAAGAGACCGATTATTTAAATGTAGTGACCGCGTATCTTAAGGATATTAATAAACACTATATCATTAGTGATATTAAGACAGACGATTTTGCAGCGCATCCTATTGTCGCTACTGAAAACACTTTTTTTATAAATTCTTGGCAAGATAAACATGAAAGCAATGCGCTAGATTTTAATGGCATTGTGGATAGAAAGGGGAGGTATAAGCCTGACTATGTCACACTTGCTTCATTATTACAGGAGCATCAGGAAACCGTAGTCCTTCCAAAAATTAAAATTCTTAGACCGGCAAGGTTAATCTATGATGAGAGCTCTTACACATTTCATGCTATGGTCTATCACCCCCAAGACGGTTGGCAAGTGGCTTCTAAACAAAAAGATTTAAAAATTGAATGGTCCTTGATTAAATGTGATGCCTACGGTAATTACCTCGCTCTAAAAGCGGTGGGAACGAAAGCGAAACTCAGCTTAAAAATACCTAAAAACTACACCTATTATAAGTTGCATCTCAGCATTGTTAAGGGCGATTATGTTACAAGCACGCTCACCACTTTAAATACACCGTTACACGTCGATTGATGCATATAGTCGATTGATGCATATAATTGTAAACGGAAAATACATCTGCGTTCATAAAAAACAAATCGTACCTCCATTTATTTTGATAGATTTAACAATGCTAATTAGGATTCGCTCTAATGTATCAGTTTTGACACATAGGTATTAGTTCAAATTACAATACGATTCATTGATTATAACATTCAAATTTTATTAGTTATGCGCACCTTAAAAAAGTATTCTCAAATTTTAGCTTATGGTATCGCAGTCATTCTTGCGGTTGGTTGTTCAACTTCAAAAAGTGTCGTGCAACAGCAAGCTGTGCCAGCACCTGTGGCCATTATTCCGCAACCTCAAGTATTGACCCTGCAACAGGGCGTATATCAAGTGCCTAAAAAGATTACTATTTCCTATGAGGCCGCTTCTCAGGCTGCCGCCACCTTACTCAACAACATATTGCAATCCGCGCGATTGAATAGTGAGATGATTGAGGGATCAGCACGAGCGAATTTTAAACTTATTCATAACCAAGGTTTATTGACACAACTTGGTGATGAAGGTTATCTGCTGGATATTACATCTGATGGGGTGAGCATTCAAGCGGCGGGAGAGGCCGGTTTATTTTACGGCATCCAAAGTTTGAGTCAATTGTTGCCAGTCAGTTTAGCGAATGGCATTCCAGCACCTGAAAACATTCTGTTGCCACAACTTCATGTCAAGGATGTGCCAAAATACAGTTGGCGTGGGAATATGATTGATTTAGCCCGCAGTTTTTTTGGCGTGGACTATTTAAAGCGGCATATGGACCGAATGGCCCTTTATAAACTAAACAGGCTTCATCTACATTTAACTGATGATCAAGGCTGGCGCTTGGAATTGAAAAGCAAGCCTTTACTCTCCCAAATTGGGGGTCAGGGTGCCGTTAAAAATGGCAGAGCAGGATTTTTAACTACAGAAGACTATATAGAGTTACAGGCCTATGCCAAAGAGCGACATATCATCATCATACCTGAAATCGATTTGCCAGGCCATATTTATGCCGCTTTGGTGGCTTATCCTGAGCTAAATTGTGATGGACTTACCAATCTCACTCCTAAAATGGCCACACCACCAGCACATTATGATGGTTATGAAGTGGGATGGAGCAAGTTGTGCTTAACGAATCCTGAAATTTATGATTTTGTTGCTGAGGTGTTGAAAGAGGTTTCAGAAATGACTGAAGGCCCATGGGTGCATATTGGAGGCGATGAGATTGATGATGAGCTTTATGAAACTTTTGTGGTTAAAGCAGATGCCATGGTGCGAAGTTATGGAAAAATCCCTATTGGTTGGGAGGAGATGTCTAAAGCTGATGTGAGCAAGGAGTTTATCAGTCAACGCTGGAATGGTAAAACCGCTCCAAAGTACCCTTCAAAAGTCATCGAGTCTATTTGTACAAGTTTTTATTTTGATCATGCCAACGTGGCGGGACAGGAGCAAACCAATAATTGGTGCCAAAAATCAGGCGTGTCTTTAGAGGATGTGTATCACTTTAATGATCAATACGACGAAATCATAGGGGTGGAAGCACCAGTATGGACTGAATTGGTGGTAACTGATACGATGATGGATAACAGACTTTGGCCACGCTTAATGGCGGTGGCAGAAATTGGATGGTCTGCGACACATAACGATTTTAATGATTTTATCAGCCGTTTAAAAGCCCACGAGTCGCGGTTAGAGGCTCTAAATATTGCCTATTACCCTTTCCCGGAATAATTAAGGGACAACCTAGTAATTATAAACAATTTTTTGCAGTTATGTAAGCTCCAGTAATTATGAAGTTTTTTACGACTAATATGTTGTACACCTCAGTTGTAACCAATTAAATTACCGCTAAAGAGCTAGTATTAATACTTAAAATTTAGATTTCGCTACAGTGAAATATTTTGATATAAAGCGATATTATATTAAAAAAATTGATCGGTCAGTACCCGGTAGTAAAGTTTATAAAAACGTCTGTACATAGTAAGCAGTAATGGGTCTTAACCATGACAATATTGCCGCAACCCAGTCAACTTTGTATGGTAAAGTTTTCATTTTAGCCCCTAAAACCCACACCAAAAAAAGAGGATGGAACTTGCCCCAACCATTCCCCCTCTATACTCATGCTTCGCAAGTGTTTTCATGAGTGTGTCTTCAGCTTCTACAGCGGTTGGATTGTTGGTTTTATGGATGCGTGACCAAAACTTCCAAATGCAATGGTGTGCCGTAACTGTGTCAAGAGTTTGATAGGGTCTTCTTGTGGGAGTCTATCATCCGAAACAATTAAAACCGGTCTGATTCTAGTTTGCAGATGTTCAATTTTCTTCGTCAGATCTGCTCTTAGCAATAATCTTCAGCGAGCTTCATGGTTTTTGACAAAAGGTCTTGAGATTTTTGTATTGACTTGCTTTCATTCATTTTTAATTTGTGAGTATCTTATGGTAGTATTAGCGGTGAGGTTTACTATTCAATGCGCAAGCAAGGTATTAGTTTCTCAAACTCCAAATTTCGTGTAGTGGATCGCCTTTGCTCGATAAACCTTGATGATGCCAATGGCCGTCTTTGAGTTCATAATCAAATTGCAGACTGTTGCCAACGCGGGAGTTGTCTCGAGAAAAGAATTGGATCCTCTCGGTGTACTTACCGTCTACAGTGGTATAGGTGCCACCACCGGTACCCATAAACTGTTTGGTGTCGGTGTTATAGGCAATCCACTGAAAGCGGGTGCCCGATAGAATTTTCATGGTTTTCCGTGGACCGCTGGTGTCGCGCTCTTGCATGTTGCCGTCCCTAACCCGACCAGACATGAGCCAAGCGCCCTGCAAAGCACCTGGGGCGCCATCATCTATTCTTGTTAGCTGGAGGCCATCGGACATGCTGAGTTTTGTGTCGCTGAGCTTCACTTCCTGACGCATCGTTGTTCCCACATGCTCCGGATTTTGAGTGTCAAACTCCAAGGTTTGGGTAAGATTGTGGCCATCTAAAGTGTAGGAGCCGCCACTGGTCATCAGAAATGCACCCGTCTCTGGAGTGTAAGTCGTTGCGGCATAATAACCGTCAGCAAAAATGAGCACCTGCTTAAGGGTTTCGCCAGTATCAGATACGGATGTGCTTTCCCAAGCACCATTAATAGATTGTGCTGACAACGGAACACTTAATATACTACAAACAATTAGGAGAAGCATCTGTTTCATAATCTTAGGTATTGATGTATTTAAAAATAGCGAAAAGTCTTTAAAGTGGTGAATTGAGACGGTACTTCTCCGTTCTCTTAAATTATTGCGCTTTATCTACGGATTTTGAGCCTTATTATATTTCCTATGAGATAAAATCATAGAGGCAAAACCAGTGTAAATTATTTAAGTGCTATAAAGTAGAGCTGAAATATTATAACTGACTTTCCTTCCAATTTTTATAATCTTCAATATCCTTAGACAGCAAGCGGATGCAAAATGCGAACACCGCGGCATCATCTATAAGTCCTACTACAGGTAAAAAATCTGGGATAGCGTCTATTGGTGATAGTACATAAGCCAAAGCGGCACCTATGGAGACAATGCTAAGCCACGGAATTTGCGTATATACACCCCTGGAGTAATCTTTAATCAAGGAAAATAAGAGCTTAAAATCTTCCCAATATTCTAGAAGGTTATTGTTGTTTTTAAATTTTTTATTCAGCTCATCATCTTTCTTCAAAATGGTATTCAAATCTTCTTTTGAGAATTTTTTTGATGCTTTTATATGTTCTTGTTGTGCTTGTTGCTTAGTAAATTTCATCCTTTAGACAATCTTTTAATGATATATAAAACTTATGACATTGCTGTCATTGCCCATTGTTAAATTATTTTGATTGCAATAATTTAAAACAACTAGGTAATTTAAAGATTAAAATTACACTATAAAAAGTTTTTGAATGTAAATTAGATTGCATAGTCGTTACAATTCTTGCGGGAGTCACTTTGTTAACTCTCGAAGGGTTTAAATATACTATTTTTATTAAATAATATACGATTTTACCTACAGAATTGATACTTTTAAATTAGCAATATGAGTTGGAATTGTTATCAAAATGATTTTCACAAAATAGATTGATGTGGACTTATAATCCACTAATTTTGTCACCACAGCGAACAAATGTTAAATCATTTTTTCCATTCAATTTAAATTTTAACTTTTGCCAAATCTTATCTGCTAAACTTATGCCGCTTAAACTTAAGTTTGTACTACTTATCGTACTCTATCTCGTTACCACGTTTACTATACATGCGCAAATCGACTCCAAACCGACACCTAATGATGCCGAATTGCTAGAGAGCTTTATAAAAAAAGAGCCTACAGCTCCTCACAGTGAGACGGAGGTTAGAGTTGGTTATGGAGAAGACCGTGCAGCCAATGCTGCCAAAGTAAAAGATGCAGCAGCCCTAGATGAGGCACCCGTATTTAAGCAGAGCCCTTATGTGATGCGCGAATTTAGAGCAGCCTGGGTGGCTACCGTAGCCAATATTAATTGGCCGAGTAGGAACGGTCTGTCTACAAGACAACAGCAGGAGGAGGCTATCCAATTATTGGATTTTTTAAAAGCACACCATTACAATGCAGTTATTTTTCAGGCACGTCCGCAGGCAGACGCCTTATACCACAGTTATTTAGAGCCTTGGTCGTTCTTTTTGTCGGGTGAAGTTGGGAAAGAGCCCTCGCCGTGGTATGATCCGTTGCAATTTTGGATTGACGCCGCCCACGAAAGGGGAATGGAATTGCATGTGTGGTTAAATCCGTATCGCGCACATCATGGTACCGGTGGGGCTGTAGTACCAAAATCCTTAGTTAAAACCAACCCTGATATCATGGTGCCTTTGCGCAATGGCATGTGGTGGATGGATCCTTCCAAGCAGGCCACACAAGACCATTCGTCTGCCGTGGTAATGGACATCGTAAGACGCTATAATATTGACGGAATTCATTTTGATGATTATTTTTATCCATATGCTTCTTATAATGGTGGACAGGACTTTCCTGACGCCGTAAGTTATCAGGCCTATATAAAGTCTGGTGGGAAGCTTAGCAAAGCCGACTGGCGTCGTGCAGCTGTCAACACTTTTGTGAAACGCATCTATCAGGAAATTAAGGCAGAAAAACCTGAAGTGAAATTTGGTATTAGTCCGTTCGGAATTTGGAGACCTGGTTTTCCGAAATCAATCAGAGGTTTGGATCAGTATAACGAATTGTATGCCGATGCTAAGTTATGGTTAAATGAAGGGTGGATTGATTACTTTACCCCACAATTGTATTGGAAGATTGATAAATCTGGGCAAAGCTTTCCATTGTTATTGGAATGGTGGGAACAAGAAAATACCCAGAAACGCCATTTATGGCCGGGCATTCGTATTGATTACGGTAGAGATGCCGCCAATGTGGATGAGACCATCAACCAAATTAAGTTGACGCGCAGCCTGACAGCTGAAAGTGTGGGTACGGCGCACTGGAGTATCAGTTCCTTATTAAATGACCGCAAATTAGCCAAAGCCTTGTTGGACGGACCGTATAAAAAGCAGGCCTTGGTACCCGCGAGTCCGTGGTTAAATGCCACACCGCCTGCAACTCCGCAAGTGGACACTAAGATGGATGGGCATACCTTAACAATTTCTTGGAACCATACTGCAACAGAAGGTATTTCCAATTGGGTGGTCTTCTATAAATATGGCGAGACTTGGGACTATATAATTTTGGATAAAACAAAAGACAGCATCACGTTGGCACTTTTTTCGGGTGGTTTGGAGGATAGGGAATCTCTAACGGCCATTGGTGTTACCGCCGTAGATAAAACGGGCAATCAGAGTAGTTTTAATGCGGTAGAGCTGAATGAAATGGTATTGGGAACGTCATAGCGGGGCAACAACAGACACTATATAAAAAAAGACATCTTGTAATTAAGATGTCTTTTTTTTATTTTAATGGCGTGTTCTTAAAACATGTAGCCTAGAGAAAATTGCACCACACTATTTTTAATATCCGGGTTTTCAACAACGGTGGTTACGCCATAGCTATAGCGCGCTTGTGCAAATAAATTGTCATTAATGGAGTAGCCGAAACCAATATTCAGTCCGAAATCAAAGCCTTCGGCATCAGTTTCAGCATCAGGGATGGCACTGTCTTCAAACTCGGCTTTATCATTCAGTAAAAAAGAGAATTGCGGACCTGCTTCTATGCTGAAATGATCTGATACATAGTATTTTGCCATTAAAGGAATCGCAAGGTAATCGATCTTCACTTTAACGATATCCTGAGCTTCTGCGCCTTGTCGTGAATACAGCACTTCTGGTTGCAAAGAAAAAGTATCACTAAATCCTATTTCCGCAAGACCACCAATATGATAACTGAACAAATTGTTTCGGTCGGCATCGCCTCCTGAGAGTGTCGTGATATTAAGTCCTGTCTTTACTCCAAAATCGACATTTTGAGCTGTCAATGAAGTTGCTAGTCCAAAAAGGGCAAAGCTTAATAATAAGTAGATTTTTTTCATGATAAATATGGTTTTTATGATTAAAAAATACAATTTCAAAGCCTTCGTACACTAAAAAAAAACGTGAAGATTTAGGACCTAAGGCGATATCAAATCTACTAAAAGTTAGAGACACTATCAAATACTAGCTATTCTTATCTCACGTGTGTATAGCCTGATCAAATGGTATACAGATTAGAGTCCCAAATTATATCCTAAAATTAATTTTAGGGTGTTAGTTTTGGCGCTCCCGCCCACATGTTTTGGAACGTCGCCTGTATCGATGACCCCAAAATCATCACGTATTTCTAAGGTGAGGTCATGTTTGTCATTGAGCGCTATAGAGGCGCCAAAGCCTATAGAGAACCCAAAATCGAGGTCCTTCTGCGCTGTAATGGTACCATTTGTATCTTGGTGGTATTCTGGTTTGGTTTTGCTGCTTAATAGATAATTGAGGAATGGACCGGCATTGGCGAAAAATGGAGAGCTACCAAATTTATATTTTAATAAAATGGGCACGTTTATATAACTGTAGATTTTTTTGAAATCTTCCTTTCCAGATTCTTCGGCATCGTAATCGAAATAAATGATACGAAACTTTTTTAGCTTTTGTTCGTAATTTACAGAGGCTTTTACGGACAACTGCTCTTGTAAAATGTAATCTAAGGTCACGCCAAAAAGTTGGCCGACTTTATAATTTTGGTATTTGGCATACTCATGACCTCTAAGATCAGGATAATTTAAACCTACATTGACGCCTATTTTGTAATTGGTTTGGGCACTTGCGTGTACTGCACCAATTAAGGCGATGCCGATAAATAAAACTTTTAAATGCTTCATGGGTGTAGGTGGTTTTTTAAAGGAAGAGATGTGGTGCGCCAAATGCTACTCGTTCAATTTAATGGGTTTTTTATTCTCAAACCGATATTCATCTAAGTTGGCCAGTTCATTAGCTATTTTAATTTTCCATATGTTAAGCTGCTCTTTATCGCGACCGCTATCAGTGGCTTGTATCAGTTCCAACCGCAACTCCGAAAATTGGGCCATGATCTCATTATTAATTTGGTTGACAATGTCAAAACCTTTAGCAATCTTGCCTTTGTCTTTGAGGATTTGTTTTCTGAATTTTCGGGATTGGATTTCGGCAAGGTCAAATTGCAACTGCTGAAATTCCAATTGCTGTTGCAGGTGCGCCACTTTAGTTGTGTCTATCCAAGAGGCTTTTCCTAAAAAGATATTGTCGATTTTCTGATTCAGATTTCGTTTCATGAAATCGAACCCAGAAAGGGCATGGCTAATCATAAATTGACTAAATACGGCTTCATTCTGATCAGTACTAATCTTAATCTTAAAATCGTCCAAATTGAGTTTATGATCTTCACTCCACCTAAGTTGTCCCTCTTGTAATTCTTGCCCAAAATTGATTTGAACACATGCCATACTTAGCACTAGAACGAATATAATTCTGATCATCTGATGTTTCGATTTGAGATTGTAAATTTTAACTCTCGCATAGCTGCCATCCGAGTGTTAAGGAGGCTAATTTATAAAATTTCGGTATAGGTAGCTACAGATTGTCTTAATAAACTATTACAAATAATCAGGCATGCACATTGTGACTCTTTTTTGTTTGAAGGCTTGAGGTATTGAGTCCATTGGGCTGTTTAAGCTGGTTAACCAAAGTGGGTTGCTAAGTTTAAGAGATGTCTCTTGCGGTTATTTTTTTTTCTTTAGGGCGTCTAGGCGCTCTTTATAAGCAGAGTCACCGCTAAGGTCAAAAGCCTTGGTCAACATCAGTAGCGCCTTGTTGGTATTGTTGGTGTTTTCATAATAATCTGCCATCGCTGCATGGGCATTGGCACTCTGTGGATAATATTTTAGCGCGAACTCCAAATACATTTTTGCTTTTTCGGGCTGACCTATATCCATGTTCATATAGCCGGACATGGTCAAAAGTTCTTCAGGATATGGAGGTTGCGCGTAACCAAAATGGGCCTTAAGTTTTTGCTGTCTGTATTTTACAATTTCCATCAGCCGTTCTTTTGGGGTGTCAAAATTGTTGATTTCATCCGTATGTTCCATTTGAAACCATTCAAAAACAGAAATTAATCCATCCCTAATGGATGGCAAGGCCACCGTACCATGCAAATCCTTTGGGTAAAACTTCCAATTAAAATCCAAGCCATTTTGCGCGTTAGTGGTCATCAAATTCGCAAAGGCCATATTAGAGCGCGAAAAAAGGGTAAAGTCGGTAGTGTCTTGCATCACATTCTCTAAGGTTATCGTGGCGTCCTGCATGTGCAATTGGCCGCTTAAAGACATAAACACGGACTTATTTTTAAAGGTTTGTGAGGGTATTAGGGCTTGGGCGGCTTTTAACAAGTGTTGATCATCCCAATCTAAACTAGGATCTATGGCGATATAGTTTGAAAATACTGCAGGATGGTAAAGCAGGCTGTACATAGTAAACAATCCACCGTATGAATGCCCTATTAAGGTCCTGAAATTGGTAACAGGGTAAGTGTCTTCAATGTAGGGAATGAGTTCCGAAGCTATAAATTTATGAAAATTGACTGCCTCGCCGTTGTCCTGTTCAAATGGACGTCCGTACATTTGGGTTACTTTTGAGGTGGTGAAGTCTCGCATTCTGTGGCTCTCGTTGGCAATACCAACCAGAATCATTTCAGGGAAAAAGCCACCACTGTAAAACCTGTGGATATTGGTGAGCGTAGGCAAAAACACTTCGCCATCCAAAATAAAAACTACGGGGTACTTTTCGTTTTGGGCAGGGTTGTAATTCTCGGGGAGTTCCACGTATATTTTCCGGTACTCTTGTAAAGTTTCCGAATAGAGGCTGTCCAAAGTGCCCACCTGTTGTAAATACTGCTGTTGTGGTTTGGGTTGCCCGTAAGCAGCGCCTTGATAGCAGATACTTAAACCAATTGCTATGATGAATTTGATCGGCGACATGCGGTGTTAAAAGTGGTTTAGTGCGGGATGTTGCGAATAATCATTACCAATTTAACACTTTTGGCCGACTTATGAAAAAGATGGCCTTATTTTGATCGTGTATGTATTCATGCCTATGGTGGTGATGAAAAAATTTCGGGATCAAAATTTCCTACTGTAGATGGACCAATTGATAGCTTACTTGAAGCAGCTGACTTTATTTCCTGACTATTAATTTTCTTAACTGTTCTTTTGCCCCTTTTCCTGGTCGGTCTGCAAAGCCATTTACTAATTCTCCATTTGGATTATAAATTAAATGATGAGGAATCGTTTTAATTCCTAAATGCTCCATAACCATAGAGACATTTCCATTTTCAGCAAAATAATTTTGGCTATTCCAAATACCTTCAGATTCTATCGCTTTTTTCCAATTTTCTTTTTGGTCATTTAAACTGATATAAATAAACTCAATGTTATCTTCTTTAAATTCTTTTATAAGCTTTTTGGATTCAGGCATTGTTTCTCGACAAGGCTGACACCAACTTGCCCAAAAATCAATATAGAGCCATTTCCCTTAGTAGTGTTTAGCTGTAGTTTTTTGAAGTATTTTTCTTTGTCTTTCATTCTAAAATTTTGACCAATTCCATTATAAGCATCGAACAGTAAATAATTTTTAGCAGATTGATTAAATCGCTGATCATTTAAAATAGAGTCAAAACGAATTCTTGAATCGATATAGAACCCACCAGAATTCACATTGTTTTCTTTTATAAATTCCAAATTATATTGAGAGATATTCTTTAAATAGTCACGGAAAAATGAGAATGTCATTAAAGAGTCTGTTTTTGCCAAATCGAAACCGAACTTTTGCTCAATAATTTCTTTACCCCTTAGGGTGTTATTTTGTTTCAACCATTTTGTAATCGTTTTGAGCTTCTTATGTTTTTCCATTAACATATTTAAAGCATCTTTTCGATAGTTGTAGTTGGTCTCCGTAATTGTATTAGAATTGAATAAGGAATCTAATAGTATAACTTCTCTGTTATAATCAATTTGCGCCTTGTTGTAGTAATCAATGGAATTTTGTTCATGGTTTTTAAGATTGTTATCTATAAAAACACTTGTAAAAATCAGGTGATGGCTTGTGTATTTATTATTAAATAATTTTTTAAGTCTGTAACTGTTATAATTTAGTTCATCATCATTTACATTTCTATTGGTTATCTTCGCTTTAGGGATGTTGTCAGTATAATTAAAAACAACTGTATCTCCATTTTTCACTAAAAAGGTATCGGGCATGGAAGTAAAAAAGTTGTTTGTAGTGAATTCAAGATATTCAGAATAGCACTCAATAACAATAGTGTCACGAACATTTGGTTTGGGCAGCCAAGTTTGTTCGTTATTCATATAATCTAAATAGGTAAAACCATTTTTAGCGTAAAAAGCTTTTGGACCTAAACTATCCTTTAGTGTTTTTCCTATACTGTCTTGTTTTATTAAATGAGAATATTTTTTTGGTGCATTTATTGAAATCAAAACAATTGTATTTGATTTTTCTACTTTGGGTTCTATATTACTATGCTCATCCTTGCAGGAAAACATTAATGTTATGATTAGGAAAAAGTAGATTGTTAGATCTGATTTCATTTTCAAATAGGATTGTATTCCGAAGCCTGTCGGAGATAGTGTCATTCAGATTTATACAAATCAGGAGTGACAGCAATATCTAAGGCGAACGTACCATTTTTATCATAATACTTGTAATCCATGGTAATGTTGTTGTCTCTGTACACCTTTAAATCAGGGCTGGATTTGATGTTTTCAATGATACTGGGCCTGATATATTTGTTGACCGTGTCTAAATTTACCTCCGATTTCTCCAAATCGATAAGCGTATAATAATATATAAAGTTGGTTTTTCCTTTACTCGCCACACTATCTAATCTGGTGTAGGCATCAATGCTCATTGGCGTCTGCTTGTTAATTTCGACTACGGCTTTTTTTAGTTCGGATTCAATATCCTGCTTAAAAAATTGTTGCACGATAAAATAAGAGGAGACTGCCGCAATTACACCAACAACGATGCCTACCGTTTTGCCTTTTGATTGTTTTTTTTCTGGTTCCATGTGTGGTAAGTTTTTAGGGTTGATAATGTGTTTGTTAAGGGGGTTTTACGCATTATGGCCTGTCGTTATAAACAAAACCTACTATGCACCTATTAATCTAATTGCGGTGCTAGGTCTATTTGAAGCCAAGTTTCCAAAATCTGAATCAATCGCTGTTTTTCTGCTGGAGTCATAAATTTGATCCTTGCGTTTCCGTGATGCTTTCCTGGGAGTATAAACCATTCCGAATCAACATCAGGATTTGGTGGGACTGCACTAGCTGACCAGGTATCAATTTCACCATAAATATAGAGCATCTTATGGGCGTCAGTCTGCAACCATTTATTCACATCAGTTAACAGTTGTCCATCAAAAGTGTCTGTCATTTCAAAAGGGAAAAATAGTGCCATTGGGTTGGTATCAGTGGGCAGTTCCTTGAGATAATTTTTAAACTTTTTGGTGTCGTATCCATAATACCCCATTTCAGTTGCCGATTGGTAGTAATGTGAACTGTAGGTTTCAATGGTAGCATCACTAAAAAAGGTCAAGTTAGACACCGTTAAGAAATATTCGGTAAGGTCTTCTATGCTGGCAGATTTAGAAGGAATGGTTTCACAATCATAACCGTATTGCCAAAACGAAAACGGGAATTCCATAACGGCATATTCAAATGCTTCGTCCAAAGACAGGTACGAATAGTTTGCTTGTGCCCCTAGGCTATAAAACTTTAATAAAGGAATGATCTGCGCTCTGTTTTTTAATATCTGGAGCTGAAAGTTTTCGATGTTGGTCCTACAGTCTTTAGTGCCTACAGTCTCTAGAAAGCTGTAGATCCGTTGTTCTTCGTAAGCGGTGTTGATGGGTGCAACGTACGGCACGCTAACATCTATATCATTGGGATAAAAATAGCGATAATAAATGGTTGTGGCACCGCCCTTGCTAATTCCTGTGCTCAACCACTTTTTTGGGTACACCTTAGCAAACAGCTGTTTGATATGGTGAAGGTCTGCCGTTGCTTGTTTTAAATTTAAATAGCGGTAGTTTAATGAGTCGGGCATGCTTTCTCCAAAATAGCGGTGCTCCACCTGTAGTTGGTTGGCATCCAATAAGGTGGTCAACTCGTAAGTTCTGAGTTGATTCGCGCTATAGCCTTCCGTCACCATCACCGTTGGCTGATCAAAACCCTTGTGCGAGAGATAGACCTTTTGATGAAAAAAGCCTTTGCTGGCATCTTCATGGTCTATGGGTTGTTTTATGTGCAGGGTATAGTTGCTAGAGCCATTGGCGGCCTCTAATTTTTCAAACGATACATCTGGGAGTTGAGAGAGTACGGACGCGATATCGGTATGTTGCGCATAACTGTACAAGGACATCGCAACCAGTAGAAATAAACATAAAGTTCTTTTCATAATAATCATTTATTTTACCACATGGTGTCGTGGCCATGTTTCAGTGTTGCTTATTGATAAATTTTGGGCAACACAGACTATTTTAATTTTTAAATTTATTCTTTACACAGTTTCCCATTTATCACCTGTTTGATGTCTTGATCATTAAGTGTGGACTTAAAATAGAAACAATTACCTTCAATTTTTATGAGTTCTACAAGTAGGCCGTTAGCGTCATTTATATACTTTTGATAATCGCTCAGTTCCATTTTTGAGGCGTCAGAGGTAAGGCGGTAGCTGCAATCATCAATCCACTCTATAATTTGGTATGCGGTTTTGTTAAAGTCGGCACCTAATAGTTGATCAGGATCCTCTACCGTTTCAATTTGTTGTGTGCCATTTCTGTGAATTTTGTAGGACAAGAGTGTTTCTTTATCTGCAGGCACATAAAAATGTCCTTCCTTAAAATCGGCGCAGGTTAAGTCTTGCGCATTTGTAGCTAGAGTGATCAGTAAAGCCGAATAAATTATTGTTTTTTTCATAACATATACCACCAATTTTGATAGTACAAGTTGGTATTTATACCCATGCGGACTTGCTATTTGAGGTCTGGTTGGTGGTGGAAAGTTAGTTATTTTTATTCAGAATACGAGGACTTATTTAGGGAGCGCTCACCTTTGCTTATAATTTTATATGGAAGTATTCCAATATTTTTCAAGGTAAATAATTGGTTTATTTGTTGTTAAATTATTGATCTAGAAGCGTTTTAAACAATTTGATTAAACGCTGATCTTCCTTTCTTATATAATATGCCACTAAACCAAAAGCAATTGGGAAAATGAGAATAAACGGAAAAGGAATTCCTGTCAGTATTGTTAATTTTAGAACGGTCATCACTAATGATGGAATGAGCATCAACATCAACCAATATTTGCTTTTGGTTTCTAATATAATTTTTGTTTTTGAATCTGTCAACGCATGTAATCGCCCTAAAACTATAATGTCGCTTTTGGTATTATGATAATTTGTGTCGAACAAGAGATTGGAACCGAAAGAAAAATTTAAGCTTAGTACAAATTCGTGTTCTGATACTCAATTGCAATGGAAATGTTTAACATTTTGGTTCAGTTCCGTCTTTATATGAGCCGTGGAAAGGTTTATGACAAAAGATTCATAGTGTGCATCAAGTAGTTTTACTATTTTCATTTTAGTTTGGGGCTTGTTTACTTAGCCAGACAAATTTAAAAAAAATACGCGGGCATCATATACCTTAGCACATAATACGTTTTATGTATTAGCGGTGGCGAGGGCTGTTACAGACAACTGCAAACAGGAACTTGTCATTATAAAATTCGCAGGATTTTATAGGTAGGCGAGAACAAGCCACGCCAGAACATTTCTTTCGGGATGGTTGCTTATACACACTGCTTTAATACGTTATTTTTTCAGACGGAAGTTGGATGAACTTGAATTTGTCATCCAATTACTTTCAATACTTTCATTATTGTCTCAAATTGAGGGTTAATCCCATCCGATATTGCTTTGTATAAACTTGGTCTGCTCATTCCAGTTTCGTCCGCAATTTTTGGCATTCCTATTGCCTTTGCGATGTGTCCGCTTGCATTTATCACATCAGCATTGTTGGCTTGTTCCAAAACAGTGGGGAGATATGGGTTTTGCAGTAGAGTGAGTTTAATGCACCACAACATGATAATTTACACAACCAAAGAATGTTGTGTAATACACTACTTCAATACTTTAGTATGAAATTTTTACCTAAATAAAACGAATGCCGTGTTCAGCACAAATAGCAGTCACCTTTTCAAAATCGGGTGGACCGGCAGGTAATTGAGCTAGTTTTGTAAACATGTGTTCAATGCCGGCAGGAAACGCAGAAGTCATCATTTTAGCTTTTTTGGTACCCACCACTTTCCATGAATGAGGGATGTCTTTAGGTGCAAACGCCATGTCTCCTTCATTTAATGTTTGCGTTTTGCCATCAATGGTGATGTCAATTTGACCTTTGACAACCCTAAATATTTCATCTTCTTTAGTGTGGATATGCGGTGGAATTTCAACCCCTGGCGCCACGTTGTCCACCCATTCGACAATTTGATTATTGGTATCACTACCTACCAGCTTATGAGTTTGAATATCTCCTAAAACGTTCAAGACATCGCCTTCAGCGTCCTTAACAATTTTAGCTTTAAACTTAGTTAAAGATAAGGATTTTGAGCTGCTCGTTTGTGCCTGAAAAATTTCCGGAATAAACGTTAAACCTAATCCAAGTCCTGTGGTCTGTAAGAATTTTTTTCTGTCCATGATTAAAGTTTTTTAGCAAGTTACATGCCTGACTAAGGCGATGCAATGTGAAAATCACAGTTAATCCTTAGATTTTGGGAGCGCTTAATACATTCTAAGCTTGGAAGGCACTATTCCGGCATGATTTTTAAAGAAATAACTGAAATAATCAGGAGATGAAAAGCCGAGCTCAAAACTAATTTCTTTAATTGTTTTGTTCGAAAATTTTAAAGCATGTCTGGACCGCATAAGTAATTGTTCAATGATGATGCTTTTGCTGCTTGTTCCTAACACCTCCTGCACACATTCATTTAAATACTTAGGAGATATATGAAGTTGCTCGGCATAGAAAACAACATCATGATGGTTGAGTATATGTTGATCAACCAATCCTTTAAAAGAAAATACAATATGGTTTTTAGTATTGTTATTGGATACAACGGATTTGATATTACACTGTCCATCACAATAGATAAAAAATGTATTCAAGAGCGAAAGTATGGCGTCATCTTTATGATTTAAATGAGATCCTAATAATTCATCAATCATTTCAAGTATGGCTTGTGTTCTTTTTTCTATTCCTGGACTCAGTTTAAATAGTGGAATTTCACCAGAATTAAACAACACAACTTTATTAATGTGCAGCTGACTTAACACTGGATGGTTTAAAATGTCTCTAGACAGATACAAAATATACCCTGAATAGGTGAAACCATCATTTTTATGAATTTTCCAATCGTATTTAGGCTCAAGAAAAACAATGGAGTTGGAGACATTGCTGTATAAAACTTGATCTATTTCAATACCCTTTATCTCATTTTTAATCCAACATACGGCATAATAATCGCTATAATTTTTTACCGTTGTTTTTTTTATAATTTGCGTTATGTCTAAAGCGTCAGCTGTCATTAATTACTGGTATCACGTGTAGTTTGTTGATTTAGTGTGTGTTAAATATAATAAACTTTCAATACATGCTGAGAGAATTTAAATTACTGTTTATTCACAAACTCATATGGCTGTTGGTTGTATTCGGTTAAACCACCATAAGTAAGGATTGTAAGTTTAATGGTTGTAGGGGCCGTTCTCCAATTATAGATGATCTACAATTTATATAGGCGACGATTCAATTTTAAATTGAATGCTTCTGATTCTCTCAATTTTTATTCTATGAACGCGCTGCAAGATTACAGGGTAGAGATTAACAATAACATTCAACAATACCGTTACTATGGTAATAAGGAAATGTTTTTGGAGTATCAGCGGGATTATGGCCACAAGAATACATATAAATGCACCAAGATGGCCAAATTCCGACTGTCGCGTTTGAAAATCGAGATTTTCTAAGCCCTGTTGTGTACCGTCAAAATAGCGTTTTCTGTATTTATCTTTCCCCCAAATCAGTACCAATAGAAATTTTCTGAAGAGTTCTATGTTTAATAGCTGTGCAAATTTATTGAGAAATTTAGGGTTCTTAATGTGGTAGTAACGCTTGGTTAAGAGCCGATTGGTTTTATAGGCAAAGCCCACAAACGCGAAAACCCCTGTAATAAAAAGATTTATGAGGATGGCTGATATAATTTTGACCGACCAATGCAGCGCATCAGGTTCTAAAAACCATAAGGTTTTCAGGAGTTCATAAGACCTATAGGCAAGGAAGATAGCAATTAATGGAAACAGAATTTTTTTAACCATCCTTGTTTAAGCTCAAAAATTCACGTTCTGTAATAGATTTAAAAGTATTTTGCATTTTAGTCATCATCTAGGGTTTACCACACAGAAGGTGTACTAACACACCCATTTATTAATAAGGGGGGCTTTATTGTTCCATCTGTTGCGATTCTTCGTATGTAGGGCCGTATAACGACGGGATTTTATTTCCTGTGGCTCTTAAATGCGAGATCAGCTCGCCCCGATGATGATATAAATGGTTAAATAAAAAACTTCTGATAACCTGTATCTTAGGCATGGGAGGAAAGGCGGGTTGACCGTTCATGGTCATGGACCACACGTTCATGTATCCCGATTCGTCAGAATCTTCAATGGCTTTTTGCGCTGTTTTCAGGTTATTTTCCAGTTTTTCCAAGATGTTTGATGCTTTGCTGATATCGCCTTTGTCATAGGTATAAGAATTCATTTCAAAATTGTCTTTATTAAACGTCACATCGTACCAACTGTATACTTCTGCAATATGCGATGCCAGTTCAGCAACTGACCAAAGGTGAGGTTGTGGCCGGTAGTCTAAGGCACTGTCAGGTACCATGGCTAATAATTTTCGGGTGCCTTCGGCTTCGTGTTGAAATTCGCTGAGTAATGCTTTTTTTATCATGTTTAGGCGTATTAATGGTGATATTATTTTGTAGAGGTTAAACTTTGTAATAGACGAGAGGGTGGGGTGGTTGATGTGATAATATTTCGTTAAGTTAGTAAAATTCAGCCATATATTTAAGGTGTTCAAACAGTTTTTTGAAGGCTTTGATATTGATCAACCACTATTTGGACGCTCTGTTATTAACCAATTTTACCAAGTGTGGCGTCCAATATTTTTATGTGAGTTCCAACTGTTTATGGGAACCATCGCAATTGGGTGGTCGTTGGGATAGGCCGCAAGTACAATCATTAAAACCATAACCATCCATAATGCGCATTTTGTTTTTTTTAATTCTGGACTGTTTGGTTTTTGATTGTTTCGGGGCGTTAAAATGCAATAGGTAGCCGCGTTGTCTGCCCGGAGTTAAAGCATAAAATGCATTTTTAAAGTTCGCGTCGCTTTCAAATTCCTGTTGTAATTCTAAGGGCAAGTCATGATCAGAAATTTTTATTTTAGTGACGCGCAGGCCAGATTTTTCTATGCTTATGGCTTCATTGATATACTGCTTTAGGATGGGCTTAAGGTCCTTGATTTCTGATAGGTGAGTAAACCGTATCTGTCGGCCAGATTGGACATTTTTTGTTTGTTGTACTAGCAGCTGTTCAGTATCTTTTAATAAAGCACCTTTAGGAAACAGGAGAGCGCAATAGGCTTTAAAACCGTGGATTAAAACGATGTTTTTACCATGGTTTGTATAGCAAGGATGCATCCATTTAAACTCCGCTTCCAGTCCGCATTCCAAAATTATCTCGTGGAGTGTATGTAATTCGTCTTTCCAAGTTTTGAGAGTGTTTAGGAATCTGCTGACGTCTTGGTTCATTGCTTGTAAAGTATTGCACGTATCGTTTATGACTCTAATTTAAAACAAACACGAGAAACATGTCAACTTACGGAATGAAAATTTTCAGGATTATCAATGGTTATATCATAATAGCATCATATTTATCAATAATTGACGCTCCTCGGATTTATTCTTCCAAAATATCATAGCCATAAATCCCATTCTTGTTTTCAGGATGAAGTCTTTTCATGGTGAGATAGTAATCTTGCAGAAAACGGTTTAAGTCCGCAAGGCCATCAGTATAAAAATTAAGTGTATCGCTGTGGTGGGTAATGGACAAAATTCTTCGATGTTGAGATGTCGAGTTCTGACGGTGATTGTTTCGCGCAATAAACATATGTAAAGGCCATACCGTGTCATTTTCCGAGATTGATTTCTCGTACATTATTTGCCATTCCGGATCATTATGATCCTTAAAAGTTAATTCTTTAAACAGAGACCGTACTTTTAGGGAGTCTGATTTTTTAGTAATTTCAATGCGCTCTAATCCTTCGTAGGTACAAACGGAGTGGTCAAAAAACAACTTAATCGTATCCACATCAGTCATCTTATTTTTAAATTCACCGAGATCTGAATGTAAATCGAAATCAGATCTTAGAATTGCCGTATGGCGTGCTGTTTTTTTCTTACAGGACACCACTGCAAGGCTTATAATTAGCATTTTAATAATGTGGTTCAATTTAAGCGTATAATCAGGTTAAGTGTTATTGTGTATACAAAGCTGTATTGAAGACAATTTTATGGAATCAAAATTCCACATATTATATCACATACGGGAAGTCTAAGGTATAATTTAAAATCTAATGATGGTATGGCATTGTTCCTTAGTTACAATCAATTCAATTGGTCATCTACAATCCACAACACCTAATGTAGTCCAATTCGCGTCGCCACAAGTAGGATACATGCTGAAATAATTGTCACATATATCCATTTTAAATAGCGGTTCTTGCTTAACATCAGTCCGCATATGGCCAACAAGCCCATGAATCCGGTCTCAATTCTGGTGCAAAGAATCCCAAATATCATCAGTCCTAACATCAGATGTGTCCAGTTGCTTTTTGGTTTTAAGAGTAGGGCAGTGGCCACTAATAATTCCATAGCAATTGTAGTCCAGGCAAATACATGACTCACTAGCCCAAGATTGGGAATAATATCTTTGAATATAACAGTTTGCCCTAGGTTAGGATCGGAGGTTTTTAATGAGGAGAGCATTTCCGCATTAGCGTTGCTGATTTCTGTGCTTTGAGGAAGAATATCCATAAAATATTTAAATAAAAACCCCCTATTCATCATGTAGTAATAAAAATCGCCAGAAATAAACTGCGGCGATATGAGTTTTTGCACAACTGATGTGACAATAACCACAACTAAAAGCAATTGGATGTTTTTAATGAGGATAGCACTGCGTTGGTGATAGTTGTAACTAATTACAGCAATGACCACTAGCACTAACATAAAATGATGATTGGCAACCCTGAAATAATTGTAATAGAGATCAATAATAAGAAGTGTCAATAGCGTAAGCCAAATGATGGGATGCTTTATGCTATTTCTAAAAACAAACCAACTAAAAATACCAATACAAATAACGGGTAATTTCCATTGCCAATGGGCCTCAGCCATTATTACACAATAACTTATAACCATTGTAAGCAGTAATAAGCTGCTGATAGCAATAGGGTTTGCCAATTTATCCTTTATAAAGATGAAATAGTTCAAAAGTCAGTATTTTTAAGATAAAGTTCGTCCGCCAATACTCTCGTATAACTTTGCTGCTTGGAAGAGACGGATGGTTTCCATAGTTGGATGTGGATGCTGTCTTTTTTTGTGATTTTTAAAATGTGTTCGCCTGCCTTCTGAAGATTTCTACGGTTAGGCATAAGCAAGACTTTGCTCAAGGCTTTTTTAATACTTGGGCTGCTCTTTTTTAATGAATCAACTGACATGCCTGTTATATGGATATGATTATAGACGTAATGTAGTTCTGTATACATACCATAGCCGCCACCCTTCCATTTACTGAGATTTTGGGTATGTGCCATAAAAAAATGAATGGCGATGATTATGACAGCAAGGCTTGGAACACCAAATTTTAATATCAGTTCTTTAAATGGGTTGGGCATAAGCGCTACTCTATATTCATAATTCTTAATAAAAGATATCCACTAATTTATAAGTACTTAGCGGGTTATAATGTATGGCTTTATAGGAGGTTCTGTATGTTAACTTAAAACTCAATTGAGAATTAAAAGGGCGATTATGAAACTCATAAAATGGTTGTGCGGGCCATAAGTTAGGCTGCCTAAAGAATGGTAAGCCTTCTTTTTGCGCTATCCATTATGAAGATTTTTTTTGTAGGTCTCTAATCATCAACCTGGCTTTCAATTTTACCTCAAAGTGGTCCATAGTAATTTTTGAAAGTTGTCTTAACATTAAAGATTCCTTGGCACTCATTACTCGAGGTTTTTGATCGATGATACAAAAAGTACCGAGATTAAAGCCACAAGAGGACCTTAATGGTGCTGCGGCATAAAATTGTAGCACCAAGACCCCAACAACTAAAGGGTTGGCTAAAGTTCTTGGGTCAATTCTCGCGTTTTCAACAATATAAACATCATCAGATATAATTGCAGAACTACATAGACCGGGGTTACGCGGTATTTCTTCAGCGTCAATGCCAAAAGAAGATTTAAACCAAATACGATCAGTATCCACAAGTGATATAATAGCAATTGGCACGTCAAAAATTTTGGAAGCTAAAGACGTCATATCATCATAACAGCCGTCAGGAGGCGTGTCGAGAATTTCATACTGATACAAATTCTCGATTCTAGCAACTTCATGTGAATTTTCCATTAATTAACGATTATATAAAATAGTTTAATGCGCAAACAGTTATTTGTTACCAAATAGACAACCCTTTATGCAGAATTAAAAATACAATACTCGCCCTGAATTTCCGATAAAATCTCTAATAATTTAACATTATCCCATTTTATCTGTAATATAAAACTTGAGCGGATAGGCCAAAGGGTTAATTGCGCGGTCGCTTTAGCATCACATATTTAGGTAATGAATAACGCACCAAGTGCTGTAGAGCACGTTAGTTTGGCAAATTGCATTGTCAAAACTATAAGAACCGCGTATGATGTAGACACAGATTAGGAGGTGTGCATCGCCGTATGTTACCAAGGACCATTCTGGGTTATATTAACAAATTTGCCATTCTCCAATCGGAATGCCCCTCCAAACCCAACAAACCAAAGCCTGTCTTTCTGATCTTTGTAGATTTGGAAAATTACGGGTCCTTTATGGTCATCTGATTTTTGATATTCTGAAATGGTATTACCATCATATCTATATAAATAATGCTGATTGGAGGTAAACCACAACGTTCCATTTTTATCCTCAGCAATACTGCCGATGCCCTTACCAACTTCAATTTTATCTTTTGTGATATTGGTGAATCCCTTTGCGCTGAGACGGAACAAATCCTGTTTTGTAGAAATCCACAAGGTTCCTTTTTCATCTTCAAACACCTCATTTACAAAATTGGTTTTGATGTCAATATTATCAGACACGTTAATGAGTTGATTATTTGCGTATGAAAACAATCCGGCATTGGTACTGAACCACATGGTGCCTTTACGATCTTCCATAATATGATGAACCATTTTGGCGCTAGAAACGCCACGAGTGGCATCTGCTTTACCTTCAGGCAATTTAAAATTCGAGAATTCGAGTCCATTAAAAGTACAAACCCCGTCTATGGTACCAATCCAAATAGTACCAGTTCTGTCTGCCGTTATACACCATACGTCATTGTTCAATAAACCATCAGTTTCATAGTAGTTTGTCACTATGGTGCCGTCTATGCTACTGATACCATCGGTATGTCCAAGCCATATTTTACCCTCTTTGTCTTCAGTAATGTCTTTAATGGTGACCCCTTTTCCTGAGTCCCCTTTAATGTCATCAATGTGCGTTAACACCTGTCCATCATATTTAAATGCGCCGTTTTGGGTACCAAACCATAGGTGTCCTTTGCTGTCTTGGAAAACCGTTCTTACAACATCACTTATCTGCTTGTCAAAATTTTCAAGTTGAAACATACGCTCACCATTCAATTGTGGAATTTGAGGTTTTTCCAGAGTTGTATCACTAGTCTTTGTAGTGGTGCTATCAGTG
Source organism: Gelidibacter sediminis (assembly GCF_004364975.1). Classification (GTDB taxonomy): domain Bacteria; phylum Bacteroidota; class Bacteroidia; order Flavobacteriales; family Flavobacteriaceae; genus Gelidibacter; species Gelidibacter sediminis. Next base: position 498,046 of record NZ_SOBW01000008.1, read on the forward strand.
GCGTCTTGTAAATCAATTTTACTCACTTGTCCTTTACATGAGGTTATGATGATACTTGCAACAACTACTGTCCATACTTTTATCTCGTGCAGTGTAAGTTTTGTTTTCATGTGATTCATTTTGAATTGAAACCCAGAATAACCCTACATAAAGGTTGTGGGTATTATAAATAACTAATATAATAAATCAAACTGATTAATTGTTACACCCTATAAGCTATTGGAATTTGATACATGGTGATGTCTTTCTACATCTTTTTATTAGGCTTGTAAACAGATTGCCAATGCGTTTTAATCATTGTTTTTTTTAAAAATTATATTTCTAACCTAATGAAAATTTTAGTTTACATCCGATTAATCTTCAATACATTTTCTATGCATATTGTGGTGCGAGTCCTCAGATATGGATATCCCGCTAATTAGTTATTATGAGATTTGTAAAAGAAAACTTTTGATGTGGGACAAATATTCTTCTTTTTGATCTAACCAACCATAATGCCCACACTCTTCCAAAAAGAATACACTTGAATTAGAGAAAACTTTTTGTGCAGTCAACGCTAGAGATTCCGGGATAACATCTTGTTTGCCCTGTAAAATTAGCACAGGTTTATTGAAGGATTTTAGGTTTTCTTTACAATCAAAATTGATGTTAAACATAGCGTTCCAAACCAATCGATTCAATCTCATATCACCCTGCATTAATCTTTGACTTACAACGGGGATGTGTTTTTTATCATACACATAGGCGGACGCTAGATACTCACTGAACTTTCTTCGATTGTATGCCGTGCCATTTGCTCTGTTTTTAGTTCTCCAAAAGCTCAAGGAATCAACTTCTTGCGGTGATAATCTAGCATGTAAATTGGCTTGCGCATTTTCAATCAAATGTAAGTCTAGGCCGCCGGATGATGAATGGATCATGGCCTTTACTTTATCAGGATAATGAGCAGCATAATAATTGGCAAGCATGCCTCCAAATGAATGACCAAATACGATCCAATGGGCAACACCAAAATCCCTTCGTATGAATTCAATGTCTTGAATCATTAAATTTAGGGTTATAGTAGAACTGTCAACTGTACTGAGAGTGGAATTTCCAGTGCCTCTTTGATCATATAGTATAGCTGTATATCCAAATGAGGAGAGTTCTTTGGCTATATCTGCAAAGCCTTCACTACTGAACCCAGGTCCTCCATTAATGATTAATATTGGTTGGCCAACACCAATCGTTTTATAGTGAATTTTGCCATCTTTTGTAAGTATTGTCTTTGACTCCTGACCATAAGACATTTGAATGCACATTACTATAATAGTGAATTTTAGTAATGATTTTGCGATGTTGCTAGTAGTTAACATATTAAATAATGGCAAATTATGAAGTAAGACATCCAATTTAATAAATAAATTTCAGAGTCTGTGATTCATAGGTTAAAATTGGAATACCACCTATTTTGTCGATATCTCATTGTGCAATTATAAGTAGTGGTTTGTTAACGCTATCCATATCATTGGCAACACCTGTTCTGTTGGACCTGTCTCGCAACTCGCGTAACTTTCACCTTTTGCTGCTCATTTGCAAGAAGCAGCAGGACTGCCATTTAAAACCCGTTGCAAAGCATTTTTTAAGGAAAACAATTTAAGAGGCATAAGGCAGGTAAATAATAAACTCTGCACCTTCATTGCTTTCGCTCTTAGCTTCAATAAAGCCATTGTGGTTTTCTATAATTTTTTTGACAATTGATAATCCTATTCCAGTGCCTTCAAATTCTTTACGTGTATGCAGGCGCTTAAAAACATCAAAAATTTTCTCACCTGAACTCTGGTTAAAACCGATGCCATTATCTTTTATACGTATTACAGTGTAGGATTTATTAGGGTCAATTTTATTATTCTCGATAGAAGCTCCAGGAACTTTAGAAGCAGAAAATGCAACGATTAATTTTCGTGAGTGGTCTCTAAATTTAATCGCGTTGGAAATTAAATTATACAATACCTGCTTAAACTGAAATGGAATTACCGATACTTCTGTAGAGGCATTAAGAACGAGTTGTCCGTCTACCATATTCAACTCTTCCTTAAGGTCATTATTGATTTCATTGAAAATTAATTTGAAATCGAAATTTTCTAAGGTTCTGTCGCTGTCATTAGTGCGCGAATAGGCAAGCAAATCATTGATTAAGGTTTGCATGCGCTGCGCAGACGCTTCTAATCTGTTGATTCTCGTTTTACTTTTTTCGGAGAGATTGTCAAAATCTTCTAGGACAATTTGTGATGTAAACGTTCTTATTTTCCGTAAGGGTTCCTGAAGGTCATGACTTGAGATATAGGCAAACGACTGTAATTCTTCATTAGATTTTTCAAGTTTCAGATTGGTCTCTTTTAATTCTTGGGTTCTCAGTTCAACTTTCTTTTCCAATTCATCAGAAAATAATTTTTTATCATGAATGTCTAAGGAAGAACTGACCGCACTTTCAAAAGTTTTATCATCTGAAAGTTTTGGCATAAAATAGGTGGCGATCCATCTGTATTGACCATTTTTATCCAGCATCTTTAATTCAGATTCCCAATGGTCATTAAGTTCCATATGTCTTAGGTAATCTTTTAGGGCCTGTTCTTTTTGTGAAGGGTGCACCAATTCTATCCAGCCCAAATTTTGCAATTCGCGCGTAGATTTCCCTGAGAAATTTGACCACGCCTGATTGAAATAAACCGCATTTTTTGTCTTATCGGCCATAGCAATCATCATCGAATTTCCTTCTGCAATTTTTCTAAAACGTTCTTCGCTAGCCACCAATGCCCTATTGGCCAACACTGACGTAGTTGTTTCATTCATAATAATGAGAATTCCCGCTATGTCATTATCTACATCCCTAACAGGACTAAATCCATAAGACCAATAGGCATCTTCAAGAGTGCCATTACGTTCTATGGGCATTAATTGATTGCTTTTCCAGGTGGCCTCACCGCCGTGTTTTAAGTTCAGTAATTCAGGGCCAAAATCATCCCAGATTTCAGACCAAAACTCAGCCGCTGGCATGCCTAAATTAGAAGGATGTTTACCGGTGGTACCTAAACTTTGCCTAAAAACGTCATTGTAAAAGCATATCAAATCTTCTCCCCAAGTAAGAATCATGGGAGATTTGCTGTTGAGTATAATATTGAGGCAGGTTTTTAAACTTACGGACCAGTTCTGGGCAGGTCCCATAGAAGTATCACTCCAATCTTTACTTTTGATAAGGGTTCCCATTTCTCCCTCACTTTTTAAAAATTGCAGCGCTTCGTTAAATGTACTTTCTTTCATGTAATGGCAATTAAAAAATTCTTATGGTTAACACCATCATTGATGGTAGAAAGTGCAGTCTTAATAGCATCGATTAGTGATAAATAATTACTTGGTTTACGAAGGTAATGGTTGGCACCATCCTCCTGTAAAATTGTCGCTACCTCTGGATTATAAGAGGTAGAAAAGATGATGATTTTTAAATCATCATATTTTGGATTGGAACGTAAAATTTTGAGGCATTCGTGCCCATCCATGACAGGCATATTTAAATCTAAAAAAATAGCGTCTGGCCTGAGGTCAGGGTATTGTTCAAGCAACTGGATGGCTTCCATGCCGTGTTCTGCCATCTTAAACTGTACTGGATTTCCAAGCGCCTCTAGTGCCTCTTGAAAAAAAATGCGATCATCTTCGTCATCATCCACCAGTAGAATAAGTTTATCTTTTAGCTTCATTTAACTCTAATATTGATAACAACAATCGGTTTTCTAAAACAAATTTAAAAAATATATAAATTGATGGTGTATATCAAAAAGAAAATATTAACGCAAAGACTAAAATATTAAGCGTTATCTAAAAATTTTCATTAATAGCACTGACTATTTTTTAAAAAAAATGTGATTTATGCAGCTCAAGGCACCTCTATATGGTTACTAATCAGGTTGCCCATTTGGCATGACACATGGCTAAAGCTAAATATTATAGTCATAAGTTTTTAAAATAGGCGAGGGCATGCTCTTATTGATACCCTATAAGCGATCAGTCTTTTGGGGTATAGTTTGTATAATCTGCGGCATTTTCCAATAGGTATTTTGGACTGTTTCCTAAGAAAATATCAAAGTAAGCTGTGTGTGTTGCCCCCATAATGATTAACACCCTGTCGTTTTTTGTTAAGGGAATATCTGAAAAATTGGAGTACATTCTTAAATTTCGTTTATAAAAATCGGCTATAATATCAGAGCCCTCAAAATTATTTGGTGTATGCATAGTGGCCAGAAAATTATAGAGGTCAAATGTTTCCATTTTATATTCCGTAGTGTTGATTTCAGTATATTGTTGGAGGAGTGGCTTGTTGTTTAAAGTTTCATAACCATCCATAATGGATTTAACATACAAGCTATCAGATGGGTTGCTATTGGCCAATGCAATGAGTTTTGGATAATTAAACCCGATGGGGTTATCAATCCCATAAATTTTTTTTGCGCCACTCAATCGCGCCACCTCAAGTCCAATAACGTTTACCTCCTCTGAATAATTAATGCGGTTGCTTTGGTCCGTCTTATACTTTTCAAATGTTTTATTGATGAATTGGGTGCTTTCAGGCGGAATTTCCACACAAATAATTGTGGGTTTAAATTGAACCAATTGTTTTACTATTTGGGCTATCTCAGCTTTAGCCTTGGCACTATTAACATTGGTAACAGAAGAATAGGCGTCTGTGCTTCCACTCAGATGCACTGACGCAAAATTCAGAACAGGTATTTTCTCTGTAGATGCGTTTTCTGATGGGATTTCCGTTTTTAGCTTCGTATTAGACTCCAATTGACAGGCTGATACTGTCAAAATCAAAACGAAGAGCAGTAAATTTTTCATAAGTGGTTGGAGTTTTTTTAAATCGTACTACCTCATTTGTAAACTCATGTGTGCCTATTATTTAAGCTTTAACACAGACCTTAAAGTTGCACATAGATATTACTCTATTTTGAATTCATCTAGTCACACAAATTTAAACGAATTCATAGTTGTGCATCAATTAATTGTGAGAAATTAGCGCATTAAAGACAAGCGCAGGTACTATTACGGAAACGAAGTTTGAGAGTGTTTGAGTGTTTTTGTATACCTGTGATACTTGCAATTTTTTGGACCTACACGAGTATGACTATTTGGGTGTTGAAGATATCATTTAAAAAACGGATGTTAGTCATTAATACGCTGATTGTTAAAGCATTGCGTAACATAGGGAGATGAAGATGACGTTGTTCTGACCTCCGGGTTATGAAAATTCAAAATCGTCCACTAAAATACATCAAAATAATTCAAAATCAATTAGTTACATAAAATTCTATTTTACATAATATCAATTGATATCAAGGAAAATGACCATTTGTTGTACCTATGTTGTACCTAAAAATTAGTAACTTAAGAGTCTAATTTTCAAGTTATGGCATCTATTCAAACAGTCCTTAGAAATAAACCAAATGCACGGAGTTTGTATCCAATTGCGATACGGATCACAAAAGATCGAAAAACATCCTACATTTTTACGGGTCAATATATAGATAAGATGGAATGGAATGAGCAGAAGGGGCTGGTTAAAAAATCTCATCCAAATGCCCTGTCTATAAATCAATTAATTTTTTCCAAACTTAGCCAAGCCAATAAGCGACTTTTAAATGCGGAATCTGATCGAGAATATCAATCCGTTGCTACAATAAAAACCAGTATCGTTAAAAAAGAGCGTTTCGATTTTTTTAGTGCAGTGAAAATTCAATTGAGACGTTTAGAAGAACGCGGTCAGTTTCATCAACGAGATGTTGTAAAACAAAGAATGGCAAAGTTTAAAGCTTTTGCAAAAGCAGACAAGCTCCATTTTAATGAAATAACTCTAGATCTTCTCAAACGTTTCGAAGCTTATTTAAAGAATGATAGAGGGTTAGCATATAGAACGACCGTGAATTATATGATTGCTATTAGAACTATATACAATATTGCGATAGGTGAGAAGTGGGCAGAACGCAATCATTATCCGTTTGGTAGAGGCGGCTATACGATTAAATTTTTGGAGTCTCAAAAAATTGGGCTCACTGTAGAAGAAGTGAAGTTACTTGAAAAGACAGAAATTGTAACCCCCGCTCAGCAGCATGCTTTAAATATTTGGTTGATAAGCTTCTATTTTGCAGGCATAAGAATTGGTGATGTCATGCAGCTTAAGTGGTCAGATTTTATTGATAATAGATTACGTTATCGGATGGGGAAAAATCAAAAATTGGTTTCGCTAAAAATTCCTGAGAAAGTAAAGCCAATACTCGCACATTACAAGGACATTGCTGTGGATGACTTTGTTTTCGAAGAATTGAGAATGGTTGACCCTAAAGATGCAAAAACACTACGTACAAGAATAAAGACCGTTACCCGAACGTGTAATAGGCATTTGAAGAATATTGCTGACGATCTAAGGATTAACAAAAATTTGAGTATGCATATTGCTCGTCATAGTTTTGGTAATATATCAGGAAGTAAAATTCCTATACAAATGCTTCAAAAGTTATACCGTCATTCTTCGGTTACCACCACGATTATGTATCAATCTAATTTTATGCAAGATGATGTGGATGATGCCTTGGATAGAGTTGTGAATTTTCAATAATTTTTTTATTTTTTGTTAGACTGCATAAGCAGAAGGCCATTGGTTCGAATCTATTTCCCGCTATTACTAAAACCAAGGCTTTACAGAAATCTGAGGCCTTTTTTGTTCTAAGGAGTACAGCATATCTACATCATAGTACTGTTTTTATCCTGCTCAATAGGGATCAAGTCCAATTGTTGTAGTTAGTGTCTTAAAAAAATGCTCTAAAAGGTTACTAGTAGTTCGTCTTTGAAAGAAATACCAATAATTAGCATTGATTGATATGCACAAGGGTTTCATATAGATATTTTTTTGATATATTTGCTAAATCAATTTAGCAAATTAGCTAATTAATTTAATCATTTAAACATTTAGTATTCAAATTAAACTAAAAAATCCATTTAACTTTTAAATTTAACTACAGATAGTATGAATTATAAAAATTTAGTAGGGCGATTGCCAAAAATAGGAATTAGACCAACCATCGACGGTAGATTGGATGGAGTAAGGGAATCTTTAGAGGAATCAACAATGCAAATGGCCAAAAACGCAGCCTTATTTCTGGAAAGCAATTTAAGACATGCTGATGGCAGTAAAGTAGAATGTGTAATTTCTGATACATGTATTGGTGGAGTAGTTGAGGCTGCAGCTTCTGCAGATAAATTTAGTAGAGAAGGAGTTGGTTTATCTTTAACTGTTACACCCTGCTGGTGCTATGGAACTGAGACCATTGATATGGATTCTACAATTCCAAAAGCAATTTGGGGATTTAATGGTACAGAACGACCAGGAGCTGTTTATTTAGCAGCTGCTTTGGCAGGCCACAATCAAAAAGGAATTCCTGCATTTAGTATTTATGGAAGGGATGTACAGGATAGTGGTGTTACAACCATACCTGATGATGTTCAGGAAAAATTATTGCGTTTTGCACGTGCTGGTCTTGCAGTGGCTACTATGAAAGGTAAATCATATCTTTCAATGGGTGCGGTATCTATGGGAATTGCAGGTTCAATTATTGATGCTGATTTCTTTGAGAGTTTTTTAGGAATGCGTTGTGAAAGCATTGATATGTCTGAGTTCATTAGAAGAATTGAAGAAGGAATATATGACAAAGATGAATATGAGAAAGCCTTAGCTTGGACTAAAAAAAATTGCAAAGAAGGAAAAGATTACAATCCAAAAGACAGAAAAAAATCGAGAGAAGATTTGGATAAAGACTGGGAGTTTGTTGTTAAAATGGCGCTAATTGGTCGTGATCTAATGATTGGTAATCCTAAATTGAAAGCAATGGGGTATGGCGAGGAGGCCTTAGGTAGAAATGCCCTGGTTAGTGGTTTCCAAGGTCAAAGACAATGGACAGACCATTTTCCAAACGGAGATTTTATGGAAGCAATTTTAACTTCTTCTTTTGATTGGAATGGCGTTAGGCAACCATTTATGGTAGCTACTGAAAATGATAGCTTAAATGGAGTCTCTATGTTATTTGGACACCTTATTAATGGAGCAGCTCAGGTCTTTAGCGACGTTCGAACCTATTGGAGTCCAGAATCTGTTAAACGCGTAACAGGATATGAATTAACTGGTGATGCTGAAAATGGATTCATTCATTTAATAAATTCTGGAGCATCAGCCTTAGATGGATCGGGAGAGCAAAGCATTAATGGAAAACCTGCAATGAAATCATGGTGGGATATTCAAGAAGATGAGGTTCAAAAATGTTTAGACAAAACAACTTGGGGACCTGGAATGTTGGAATACTTTAGGGGAGGTGGCTTTTCATCAACTTTTAATACAAAAGGAGGAATGCCAATAACGATGTGTAGAATTAATATTGTTAAAGGAATAGGTCCTGTGTTACAAATTGCAGAAGGTAAAACAATTGATTTACCTAAAAATGTGCATGATACTCTGGTTGAGAGAACAAATCCAACTTGGCCTACCACTTGGTTTGTTCCTAACTTAACTGGGGAAGGCGCTTTTAAAGATGTATATAGTGTAATGGCTAATTGGGGGGCTAATCATGGAGCTTTTACTTATGGACATATAGGAGCAGATTTAATAACATTAGCATCAATGCTTAGAATACCAGTGAATATGCATAATGTTGTTGAGGAAAAGTTATTTAGACCAAGTGCTTGGGCTTCTTTTGGAATGGATAAAGAAGGAGCGGATTATAGAGCCTGTTCAACATATGGTTCATTATACTAATCCTTGAAATTGTTTTAATTATGAGAAATGACACTTATGTTATTGGTATAGATTACGGAAGTGATTGTGTTAGGGCTGTAGTTATCAGTGCTTTAAATGGAGATGAAATATCTACGGCAACAAAGGATTATAATCGATGGAGTCAAGGTTTGTATTGTGACCCTTTAAAGAATCAATATAGACAACACCCCTTAGATTATATCGAAGCTCTTGAAGAAGTAGTTAAGGATGTTTTATCCACATGTGATTCTGTAGTAACAAATAATATAGTTGCATTGAGTTTTGATACAACTGGTAGCACACCTGTCTTGGTGGATCAAAAAGGAATGCCGTTAGCTTTAAAACCTGAATTTTTTGAAAATCCAAATGCAATGTTTGTATTATGGAAAGATCATACGGCAATTAAAGAAGCGGAAGAAATAAATAAATTGGCTAAGCAATGGAGAGAAGATTATACAAAATATGAAGGAGGTATTTATTCTTCAGAATGGGTTTGGGCTAAAATGCTACATGTTTTAAGAGAAGACGAATCTATCAGAAAAGAGGCTTTTTCTTGGGTAGAACATTGCGATTGGATGCCGGCTTTAGTAACAGGAAATACACTACCTAAAGAAATCAAGAGAAGTAGATGCGCGGCAGGACATAAAGCAATGTGGCATACTGATTGGGAAGGTTTACCTTCTGAAGCGTTTTTATCAACTTTAGATCCGTTATTATTAGGATTTAGAGAAAGATTATATAACGAAACTTTTACGAGCGGAGTTAGTGTTGGAAACTTATCTGATGAGTGGGCAGTAAGGTTGGGATTAACGACTAATGTAAAAGTAGGGGTAGGTATTTTTGATGCACATTCAGGAGCAGTTGGCGGTGAGATAAAACCCGGAGCATTATTGAGGATTATAGGTACATCAACCTGTGACATAATGGTAGTTCCTTATGAACAAATTAATGACAGACTAATACAAGGTATTTGTGGGCAAGTTGATGGTTCTGTAGTGCCTGGATTAATTGGATTAGAAGCTGGACAAAGTGCTTTTGGTGATATTTATGCTTGGTTTAAGGAAATTCTATCTTGGCCACTTACATTGATAAAAGATCAAAAGTTAGTTGCAAGAGTAGAAGCAGAAATAATTGAACAATTATCTTTTGAAGCGTCAAAATTACCAGTTACAGAATGTGATATTATTGCAACAGATTGGTTAAATGGAAGACGCACTCCAGATGCAGATCAAACCTTAAAAGCGACTATTACAGGACTAACGTTGGGGACTACAGCTCCAATGATTTTTAAGTCTTTAGTGGAAGCCTCAGCTTTTGGATCAAAAGCTATTGTAAATAGGCTTGTTGAAAATAGTATAGAGATTAAAGAAATAATTGCGTTAGGTGGAGTCGCTAAAAAGTCAGAATTTGTTATGCAAACACTTTCCAATGTTTTGAACTTGAAGATTAAAGTAGCAAAATCAAATGAAACTTGTGCTCTGGGAGCAGCTATGTATGCTGCAGTTGTTGGAGGCGTGTATAATACGTTACAAGAGGCACAAAAAGCTATGGGATATGGTATGGAGAAAGAATATTTCCCAAATGCTTCAAAAGCTAAAGTTTATGAATCTAATTACAATAAATATACAAAATTAGGTAAATGTTAAGTTAAAGTAATTAATTTAGACAAATAAATTGATTTGAAGGGATATCACTTTATTTATAATTTAATAAGTTTTATTAGGAAGAAAATATCAAAACGAAAGGAAATAATAAGTAAATCTAAAGGTTATATGAAGAAGGTAAGTTTGAGTGATATTTCTAAAGAATTAGGAGTTTCTAAAACATTAGTGTCTTTCGTTATGAATGGTAGAGCCAAGGAGAAGAGGATTAATGATGAAGTAGCAAAGAAAGTACTCGCTAAAGCAAAAGAATTAGGGTATAAAGCTGATTACCTTGCTAGAGCTATGAGAACAGGGAAATCTCAAACAATAGGATTAGTTATGGCAGATATTTCGAATCCATTTTTTTCAAAATTAGCAAGAAGTATTGAAAATGAAATAGCGAAATTTGGTTATAATGTAATTTTTGGTAGTTCTGATGAGGATCATATTAAATCAGGTAAATTAATTGAAGTATTTAAAGATAAAAAGGTAGATGGACTTATTATTTGCCCTACCGTAGGAGATAAAAATCACATCAAGAAATTAAATAAAGAAAAATATCCATATGTTTTGGTTGATAGGTATTTTAAAGAAATACCATCAAATAATGTAATGGTGGATAACTATGGAGGTTCTTTTGAAATCGTTGATAATCAAATTAAATCAGGAAGAAAAAAAATTGCTTTTATTAATTTTAATGTAGAGTTAATTAACATGATGGATCGTTTCCATGGGTATCTAGAAGCTTTAAAAGTGAATGGATATGAATTAGACAACACATTAGTTAAGAATGTAAGTTTTAAAGATATTGAAAAGGAAACTTATGAAGCAATGGAAGAGTTATTGAATGTTAACCCAAAGATTGATTCTATATATTTTGCTAATAATCGATTGGCTTTCCTAGGTATAAAATATCTCATTGAAAACAATATTAACGACCTTAAAAAACTACAGTTATCATCATTTGATGGTTTCGATTTTATGCCTTTGATGCAAATGCATATCAGTTATGGAATCCAGCCTATAGAGCAGTTGGGGATATCAGCGGTAGATTCTATTATGAAACAAATAAATAATAAAGAAGAATCTTCGAAACATGCTATGCTTCCAATGGATCTTTCCTTAATAAATTAATGGATTTTTCCCGTTATCACATATTTGTTTTAGGATAGTGTCTTTTTTGGATAACTATTAAAAATATGGTACTTTAGCTAAATCGATTCAGCAATATGAAAATATTGGTTTTGAGAAACTAACGTTTTTCCTTTTATATTGACATACTTTATTTAAAGTAAAATACGAAACTGAGAATATTATTTTAGAAACTAAAAAGAATGGCCTTTAGAGAATTCCGTATGTGAGATTTGATTGGAAAATTATGAATAAAGAAATTAAAAAAGTTGATAAGAATAAATCTATGGTAGATTTTTCTAATGGTCAGATCCCAATTGTTTCAAAGCAAGTGCTGATCCCATTTATTTTAATAACGTCCTTATTTGCTTTATGGGGTTTTGCAAATGATATTACCAATCCAATGGTTTCTGCATTTAAAAAAATCATGGAACTAGACAATTTTCAAGCCTCATTAGTGCAATTGGCTTTTTATGGAGGATATGGAACCATGGCATTGCCTGCTGCAATTTTTATAAAGAGATACTCTTATAAAAAGGGAATATTGATGGGGTTAACGCTCTATGCTGTTGGAGCATTATTGTTTTATCCTGCAGCAGTTTACGAACAGTATTATTACTTTTTGGCAGCCTTGTATATTTTAACTTTCGGACTAGCATTTTTAGAAACCACAGCCAACCCTTATATATTGGCAATGGGAGATGAAAGAACAGCAACCCAACGTTTAAACTTGGCGCAGGCTTTTAATCCTATAGGGGCATTGTCAGGGTTATTTGTTGCTCAAACTTTTGTGTTAGGAGCTTTACAATCTGACGATGTAAACTTTTCAGCATTAACTGAAGACGCCAAATCAGTAATTAAAACATCTGATTTATTGGTGATAAGAGACCCATATGTGGCTTTAGGAGCTTTTGTATTGTTGATGTTAGCTGTTATTGCCTTTGTGAAAATGCCAGAAAATATGGAAAGCAATCAATCAAGTGTTTGGGAGTCTATAAAAAGATTGTTTAAAAAAGAGCGTTTTGTAGGTGGGGTAATTGCACAAACATTTTATGTTGGTGCACAAATTATGTGTTGGACCTATATTTATCAATATGCCGAAATATTGGGGATTGACAACCAAACGACTGTTTATTACGCCATGTCTGCTTTAGGAGTATTTTTAGCTGGACGTTGGATTTGTACTTTTCTTTTGAAATATATAAACTCAGGAAAGCTATTATTAATTCTTTCCTTAGGAGCAATTGGTTGTACTCTCGGAGCCATATTTATTCATGGAATGGGAGGTTTGTATAGTTTGGTGGCTATTTCTTTCTGTATGTCTTTAATGTTTCCAACAATTTACGGAATTGCTTTAAAAGGTTTAGGCGACGATGCCAAATATGCTTCAGCATTCTTAGTAATGGCCATTGTTGGTGGTGCAATTATGCCATCATTGCAAGGTTTAATTTTAGATATTGGAGGTCCAGGATATAAAGATGTTTCAATATTAGGTGTGCCTGAAGTGAATTTTTCATTTTTTCTACCATTAACGTGCTATGTGGTAGTTGCGTTATACGGTTACCGAGCAATTAGGTATAATTAGAAACAAGTCAATGGACTGTAATTAAAAACACTATAAATCATGAAAAATACATTTAATAATGTAATTATAACAGTAATTGTTTTGATAATTACAGTTTCGTGCCATACTAAAAAAAATAAAAAAGTGGAAAAAACAACTGAAGAAAAAACAATAGAGGAAAAAGGAACTTTCGGTTACGATAAAGCCTTTCTTCTAAAGCATTACAAAAACACCATCGTTTTAGAAAGCAATGACGGTAAATCAGGTATGGTACTTTCTCCAGAATTGCAAGGACGTGTTATGACAAGTACTTTAAATGGAGAAGAAGGAATGAGTTTTGGTTGGTTGAATTATGACTTGATCAGCTCAAAAGAAACCAAAAATCATTTCAATCCTACCGGTGGTGAAGAACGCTTTTGGTTAGGGCCAGAAGGCGGTCAATTTTCAATTTATTTTGCAAAAGATAAAAGTTTTGAATTTGAAAACTGGTATGTTCCGGCATCAATAGATACAGAGGCATTTACAGTAATTGAACAAAATGACCATAGCGTATTGTTTAAAAAAGAAATGAATTTGGTAAATTATTCAGGCACAAAATTCAATATTGATGTAAATAGGAAAGTTAGCCTTCTAACGAAACAGCAGGTTCTAGAAACATTGGAGCTATCAAATGACAAGTTCAACATGGTAGCCTATGAAACTCAAAACAAGGTCAAGAACATAGGTAAGGAGCCATGGAGCAAAGATTCAGGATTGTTGTCAATATGGTTACTGAGTATGATGACTCCTTCTCCTGAAGTAACCGTAGTTGTCCCTATAAAAGAAGGTTTAGAAAGTGAAAAAGGAATAAAAGTGAACGATAATTATTTTGGGAAAGTAGCTGATGATAGATTAAAAAGTACTCAACGCAATGTGTTTTTTAAAGCTGATGGAAAAAGTCGCGGAAAAATTGGATTTTCTCCGCAAAGGTCAACTGAATTTATAGGAAGCTATGACGCTCAAAATAAAGTGCTAACTATTTTGCAGATTCCAGAACCAAAACCTACAGATAAATATGTAAACTCAGCATGGGAATTGCAAAAAGACCCCTATTCTGGAGACGTATTAAACTCTTATAATGATGGTCCTTTAGAAGATGGTTCTCAAATGGGGCCTTTTTATGAATTAGAGAGTTCTTCTCCTGCCTTGGCTCTAAAACCTAATCAGAGTTATATCCATACACAGCGTATCTATCATTTTAAAGGTTCAAAAGTAGTATTGAATAAAATAGCAAAACAATTATTAAAAGTTTCAATTGAAGAGATTGAAGCAGTCTTTTAAAAAAATAATTATGATTAATAAAATTTTAACCTGCGCATTTTGTGTACTAATATTCACAGCAGCTAATGCACAAGGTCAGCGAACAATAAAAATAAATTCAGAAGATTCACACGACGATATTATCGAAAAAGCAGCTTTGGTGGTTCCAACTGCCAACCAATATGCTTATAAAAAACTAGAGTTCACATGTTTTGTTCATTTTGGAGTGAATACGTTTACTAGAAAAGAATGGGGAGATGGGTTTGAAGACCCAAAAATTTTTAATCTCCAAAATTTAGATACCGACCAATGGTGTAGAACGGCGAAAGAAGCAGGGATGAAATTGGTTATGTTTACCGCGAAACATCACGATGGATTTGTTCTTTGGCAATCACGATACACCAAGCATGGTGTAATGTCTTCACCATTTAAAGATGGTAAAGGGGATGTGCTTAAGGAACTAGCGGCATCTTGCCAAAAATATGGATTGAAGCTAGGTGTGTACCTTTCTCCGGCAGACTTATATCAGATAGAAAATAAAGAAGGACTTTATGGAAACTTAAGTGAATATACCGAACGTGTAATTCCTCGACCTATAGAGGGAAGGCCTTTTGCTAACAAAACATCTTTTAAATTTAAGGTAGACGATTATAATGAGTATGTTTTGAACCAGCTTTTTGAATTGTTAACAGAATATGGGCCAATCCATGAAGTATGGTTTGATGGAGCACATCCAAAGCGTAAGGGAGATCAACAATACAATTATTTGGCGTGGAAAAAATTGATACAAACTTTGGCTCCAGAGGCTGTTATTTTTGGAAAAGAAGACGTTCGCTGGTGCGGTAATGAATCGGGTGCTACGCGTGAATCTGAATGGGATGTGGTTACCTTTGATGAAGACCCTCATCAAATGAATCTTTTTCCAGATATGCATGGAGATTTAGGGAGTCGAGAAAAATTATTTGATGCAAAATATTTGCATTATTTACCGGCAGAGACAGATACGTCTATTAGAGAAGGTTGGTTTTATAGAGATGAGACAGATCAAAAGGTGCGTAGTGCAGATGATGTGTTCGATATCTACGAACGATCGGTTGGAGGGAATGCTACATTTTTGTTAAATATACCGCCCAATAGAGAAGGAAAGTTTTCTGATGAAGATGTAAGCGTACTTAAAGAAGTAGGGAAAAGAATAAGAGAAACTTATGGTAATGATCTCTTGAAAAATGCCAAAGGAGAAAGTGCTATACTTGATGCAAATGAAGATTCTTATGTTTTGGGAGAAAATGGTAAAGATACTTTTATCATTACTTTACCAAAGACGATAACATTGAATCGTTTTGTATTACAAGAAGCCATTCAAACTCATGGACAACGCATAGAAAAACATGCATTAGATGCATGGGTAAATGATAAATGGGAACATGTAGCGGAAGGTACTACAATAGGATATAAAAAAATATTAAGATTTGCTGATGTGACCGCCAACAAACTGAGAGTAAGAATATTAAAATCACGTTCAAAATTTTCCTTATCTAAAGTATCTGCACATTATTATACACCGCGTCCACCGCAATTGTCAATTAACCGTAACCTTAACGGCCAAGTAACTATTGCACCTAAAAAAAGTGATTTCGGATGGAAATTACATGGAGAAGGTTTTCAAAAGGATTTATCAAATGACTTGGAAATTAGATACACTACAGATGGTACCGTTCCTAATAAAAACTCTAAAATTTTTACAAATAGTTTTTTCTTGAAATCAGGTGGAGTCAAAGCTATTGCATTCGAAAAGGAACAAACAGGAAGTTTGTCAGAAAGAGAATTTGGGTTGGTTAAAAAGAACTGGACTGTCAAAGGTACAACTGATAATAAGAACAAGCCAGAAAATGCAATTGATGCCGACGAGAAAACGTATTGGAATTCCGGAAATGGAGTACCAGAATTAACAATCGATTTAAAAGAAACTAAATCGATTCGAGGGTTTATTTATACGCCACCATTAAACTTTAAAGAAGGACTTATTGAGAAAGGAATTATAAAAGTAAGTAAAAACGGGGAATCATGGAAAACAGTACAAACTTTTGATTTAGGAAACCTTATCAATGACCCAACGGCACGGACAATACAATTTACCAAAAAAGTAAAAGGACAATATATTCGAATAGAAGCAATAATAGGTGCGGGAGGAAGCACTTCAGCAACCATTGCAGAAATTGATATATTAGAATAAATGATGCATTATACCTTTTAAAATGAGGAGGGAAATATATCAAAAAAAGAATGTTTTTTTTAGATTTAAAATTAGCCAATAGAAACTTTTATTACCAAAATACAGAAAAATGAAATCAATAAACATAGTTGTAGCAATAGTGGTCACTCTAACCATATCTTCATGTAACATCAGTAAAGCGCAAATCAATAAACCCAATGAGCAAGGGTTGTCGCTGTTGGAACTTGCTGATATACCCTATTTAAAAGGAGAAAGTCGACAAATATTTGATCCAAAACCAGCTAAGGATTTTGATGAAAACAAATGGTTCACTAATGATCATTGTTTTGTAACCGATAAAAAAGGAGAACTTCATTGGTTTGGAATCAATAATCCTTTTCCTCCAGAAGGGAAAGAACTATATAGATACCATCCCTATTTAGGTCATTTAACTTCAAATAGTGCAACCGAAAACTGGAAACGTCAACCTTTTGCTATTAATGAAATTGAAGGAACTGAATACGTTGGAGCTCCATTTGTTGTATGGCATGATGAATCTAATCGTTGGGTAATGGTTGTAGAACAATGGAGAGAGAAAAGGCAATTAGAGGTTTATTGGTCTACAGATTTAATGAACTGGGAAGAAACTAAAACCGCCATTTTACCAAATAAATTAAGGATAGGAACAAGAGATCCTCATATCATGAAAGGCTCTGATGGAAAATATTGGATTCACGTGGTGGCAACTGGAAATAAAGGTGTAAAGCAATCACAGGTACTTAGAATTAGAACTAAAGATTTCATCACTTTTGAAGACCCTGAAACCATCTTAGGGATTAATGACATAGAATGGGCAACTTTAATAGAATCTCCTTATTTAAAAGAACACAACGGACTTTGGTATTTGTTTTTTACCTATGCCCACAGACGTTATGCAGAGACATTAGTAGTTGTCTCAGATGATCCAGATCATTTTGATTACGAAAAAAATGTGGTAACAACCTTATTTGGTCATGCGGCAGAAATAGTCAATTATAAAGGAAAAGAATATATCACTTCTTGTGGTCCTGAAGATGCACATTATTTGAATGGTCATGGTGTGACTATGACTGAATTGGGGTGGTTAAAACAATAATAAATAATTGAAATAAAAAATATAAAGTCGTGAATAGATTATATGCCATTATTTTAATGGGACTGTTCGTATTGAATGTAACAGCTCAAACAGATAAGAAAAGTAAATTAGAAGGCAGTTCAACAAATGAATTAAAGTATATTGGAATGCCCGTGGGAGGAATCTGTGCAGGACAAGTATACCTTGGAGGTGATGGCCAACTTTGGTATTGGGATATTTTCAACGTAGCAATGTTAAACCCAGGTAATGAAGGAGGACATCGATATTATGAAAACCCACTAACCCAAGATAAAAAGTTTGAAAACGGTTTTGGATTGACCATTCGCCAAGGAGATCGTGTTCTTGTGAGAGCTTTAAACAGTACAGGTTTTTCGGATGTGCTATTTGAAGGAGAATATCCTGTTGGTAAAGTTTCTTATAATGATGATAGGTTACCAGTAAGTGCAAACTTAGTAGCTTATTCTCCTTTTATCCCAACAGATGCTAAGAATTCTGGATTACCAGTTACAATATTAGAATATACAGTAAGCAATAATGATGATGAAGATGTAGCTATAGAATTATCAGGATGGTTACAAAATATGTCAAGTTTCTTAAGTGCAGAAGGCAATGAAGGAAAGCATACTAATAAAGTGATTTCAACAGAAGAATATACTCGTTTGGTATGTGAGAGCGATGATAAATTTAAAGATAAATTACCCGATTGGGGCTCAATGAGTTTGACTTTAGTTGGTAAAGGAAAGGCTACTGCAGAATCTATTGATTCAAAAGGATTGCCAATTTTTAACGCGAATGGTGACAAGAAGGAAGCCTCGACAAGTCTTGGAAATAAGCTAGTCGGTAGCGTATCTGGATCTACAGTTTTAAAACCAGGAGAAAGCAAGACTTTTACGTTTCATTTAAGTTGGTACTTTCCAAATATTCATTTGTGGGATGGAGGGCATCATTGGAAAAATAAAGAAAACCTAAGACATTATTATACGACATATTTTAATAGTTCTAAAGAGGTGTCTGATTATTTACTAAATAATAATAATCTTTTGGAAACCACCAAAACATGGAATAAAACTTGGTATGATTCTTCCTTGCCAAAATGGTTTTTAGACAGAACATTTGTCAATGTTAGTACTTTGGCTACCACAGCCTCGGTAAGGTTTAACGATCTAACCGATTCTCCAGAAAGTGAAGGACGCTTTTATACTTTTGAAGGAGTTTATCTAGGTGAAGGAACTTGCACCCATGTTTTTCATTATGAGCAAGCTATGGGTAGAGTTTTCCCAAACTTGGCACGACAACTTAGAGAACAGATAGATTTAGGCTTGTCATATGAAGAAAATGGTATTATTGGTTATCGGGGTGAATTTAGTAATACAGGACGTCATGATGGACGAGGATTTGCTATTGATGGGCACGCAGGTACGATAATGCGCATTTACCGTGAACATTTAATGTCTTCAGACAAAACATTTCTAAAAAATAACTGGAAGAGAATTAAGAAATCTATCCAGGTTATGATAGATCAGGATAAGGAAAAAACAGGACGTGCTGATGGGATTTTGGAAGGTAAACAATACAATACCTTAGATAGAACTTGGTATGGAAAAATTACTTGGATAAGTGGTTTGTATGCAGCTTCTTTAAGAGCAGGGGTTGAAATGGCAAAGGAAATGGGTGACTCTAAATTTTCTAGGGAATGTGAAAAAATAGCAAATAAATCATTCAAAAATATTTCTAAGGAATTATTTAATGGAGAATATTTTATTCAAAAAACAGATATGGAACATCCTGATTCTCCAAATACCAATATAGGCTGTCATACCGATCAATTATTGGGGCAATATTGGACGACTCAAACAGGGTTGGGAGATATTTTACCAAGCGATCAGGTAAAAAAAGCACTTCAATCTATTATGAAATACAATTTTACCGATAACTATGGAGACTATTTGAAGCATGCAGATATTCCTGTAAAACGTTTCTATGCTGATAAAGATGAACAAGGAATTATTATGTGCACCTTTCCAAAAGGCGGTACAGATGAGGCTCCTGGAATTATTAAAAATGAATGGGAAAATCTGGTTATAGGTTATTTTAGTGAAATATGGACCGGACAGGAACATCAATTGGCGGCAACTCTTATCTCTGAGGGACTTGTAGAAGAGGCTATGAAAATTGAAAAAGCGGTACATGATCGCTATGCTCCTTCAAAAAGAAACCCATATAACGAGATTGAGTATGGGAATCATTATACCAGAGCAATGAGTGGTTATGCTCCTTTTATTGCGGCTTCTGGCTTTAAATATTATGGCCCAAAGGGAATTATTGGTTTTGCACCGAAGATGAATCCGGAAAACTTTAAATCAGCCTTTATAACAGCAGAAGGCTGGGGAAGTTTTAGTCAACAGGTAACGGATTCTTCCCAAGAAGTACAGTTGAGTATGAATTATGGCAAATTAAACCTGAATCAAATCCAACTCGAACTTCCTAAGGGGAAAAAAGCTTCCAAGTGGCAGATTACCTTAAATGGAGAAGCTGTGACGACCCTTGACTCTAAATCTATAGAAGGAGCATTAAATATAAGAACAGCTCCCATTTCCTTAGAGAAAGGAGATGTTATAAAAGCAGTGTTAGTCCTGAAATAATATACAATGAAAATAAGATCCAATTTTGTTATAACCATATTTACCCTGATTTCTATCTTTTTGAATATGTCTTGCTCCTCAACAGAAAAAGTTCTTGGCAGTAAAAGACAGCCCTTGGCCAAACATATTATTTTGGTAGGGGCCGATGGGTTAGGAGCTTATGCCTTTGATAAAGCAGAGATGCCTAATATAAGAAAAATGATGGAGGGAGGAGCATATTCTTTAAGTGCTAGAGCAGTACTACCTTCTTCAAGTGCTGTAAATTGGGCTTCCATGATAATGGGATCGGGACCAGAGCTTCATGGCTTTACGGAATGGGGAAGCAAAAAACCAGAGTTACCTTCTGTTGTTCTGGGAAAAAGCGGACTTTATCCTACCATTTTTAGTGTTATAGATCAGCAATTGCCAAAGGCTAAAATGGGGGTGTCCTATAGTTGGTCAGGAATAGGCTATCTTTTTGAAAAAGAGTTGGTCGATCTGGACAGAAAAGGTGAAACAGAAGAAGAAACGATGCAGAATGGCATTGATTTTATTATCCATGAAAAGCCCGCCTTTACTTTTATACATCTAGATGAGCCAGATCATACAGGTCATGCTATTGGCCACGATACTCCTGAATATTACAGCGCTGTATCTCGTATAGATAAGCTGGTAGGAAACCTTTTAGAAGCCTTGGAAAAGGAAAATTTAATGCAAGAGACTATCATTATTTTTACCGCAGACCATGGTGGAATAATTACTGGCCATGGAGGAAAAACTTTATTAGAAACTCAGATTCCTTGGATCGCCTATGGAAAAGGAATATTGGGGAAAGGCGAACTTAAAAACACTATTGTTACCTATGATACGGCAGCTACCATTGCATATCTATTAGGGTTAAAAGTTCCAGAATCATGGCGTGGAAAACCGGTAACCGAAATTTTTACCCCCTAGATATTATATCAAAAAATAGTATTATAAAATAAGTATGTCGGAAACTAATTTAATTTAGGAGTTAAGATATGTTAGTTGCACAGGACGATAAAAAATCAATAAATAGGATATATATGAAAAATAAATTTTTAAAATTACCCTTTTCCCTAATGTTGGCAGGAATAACGATGATTCCTATGGGATGCAAACAGAAATCCATAAAAACAGAGAAACCGAAAGAAGCTACCTTTAAGGTAGAAACTCCCATAATTTCTGGTGAATGGGAACATATATTTAATCCAAATGATACCCGTTCTGAAATCGATACGACTTGGTACACCAACGACCATTGTTTTGCCAAGGGGCCAGACGGCAAATGGCATGCCTATGGTATTATTGGTCATAAACCCATTAACCCCTGGACCGGAGAAAATAAACTTTTCCATATTTCTGCTGATAGCATTTCCCAATTAAAGTGGGAAGACCACGATTATGCTCTTAAGGTAAAGCCTGGAGTTGAACGGGTGCTATGGGCACCCCATGTCTTTCAGGAAAACGGTAAAAATTACATGTTCTATAATATAGGCAATTTACAGGAAAATGCACCAAATTATGCCAGTTGGGGACAGTTGTGTATGGCAGAATCCGATGATATGTTTAATTGGAAACGGCATGAATTAAACCCTTTGTTTAGCGACCCTGGGCATGCCCGAGACTCGTATATTTTTAAAGACAATGGTATGTACTACTTTTATTATACCCGAACCTTCAATGAAGTGGATATTCGATCTTGTGTAGCAGTTAGAACCAGTCCGGATCTGAAACATTGGAGTGGACCAAAAATTGTTCACACCCAACCCTATGAAGCGGATTGGGGAGGTGATTCCGAGAGTCCCTTTATAGTAAAAAGAGATGGTTTATACTACCTATTTGTGTGTCTTGCACTCACCGATTATAATGAAACCCATGTATATTGGTCAAAAGACCCTACAAATTTTCCCATAGAAAATTTAGTGACCTCCCTGCCTTTGCATGCCCCTGAGGTAATTAAGGTTAGTGAAGATGAATGGTATATCTCCAATACTGGTTGGGATAAAAAAGGATTATCCATAGCTAAATTGGAATGGAAATAATTTTAGTATGAAGGATAATATAGATAGAAGAAGTGTTATTAAAAAATTAGGAATCGGAGCAGGTGCAATGTTGATGCCGCAACTCGGGAATTCACAAAAATTTGATGAGGAAGGCAATGGTAAAAAAGTGTTGACAATTGCACATATTACCGATATTCATATGCGACCAGAATTGAATGCTCCAATGCGATTTAGGCAATGTATGGCCAATATTAAATCACATAAAATTGACTTCTTTCTCAATGGGGGTGATACAATTTATGCTGCGGATTATGTTGATATTAGACGAGAACGGGTAGAGGAACAATGGAACCTATGGCAAGAATTAAGAAGTGAATTATCTGAATACGAAATTTATAGTTGTCTAGGGAATCATGATATGTGGTGGGCCGCTCCGGATAATATGGATAGAATGTATGGAAAGGATTATGTTGTGAGTCAATTGGGAATACCCAACAGGTATTATAGTTTTGACAAAGAAGGATGGCATTTCATTATTTTGGATAGTAATAATGGCAAGGCTGGCTCATTGGATGAAGAGCAGCGCGTTTGGTTACAGGAGGACTTAAAGTCGCTTGATCAAGGAAGCAATGTTTTAATAATGTCACATTATCCGATTTTGGGGGTTTGTACAATATTAGATGGTGGAAATCATACGGACAGTGCTGAAATTGCTTCCTTGTTTTATGAGCATCGGGACAAGAAGATAAATTGTCTAAGTGGACATGTACATTTGTTGGATACTGCTCAGTATAATGGAGTAAATTATTTCTGCAATGGAGCTCTTAGCGGATTTTGGTGGGAGGAAGGCAATGAGCAATCCAAAGGAAAATATTGGTATAAAGAAACGCCCCCAGGGTATGCAATTGTCAATCTATACCATGATGGTCTCATCGAAAATAAGTATTATCCTCATTCTTTCTAAGGCTAAAAATTATAGAGGTGAGATATTTTTAAGAACAATAGGGTACCTAATGAAAAAACCCAAAGGTTAAATTTTAATATATTTTTAGTAAAATATTATTGTTTTAATTTATTTTTTATACATTAGCTAAATCGAATTAGCGTAAGATAAGAGTATTTAACCGGATCTAACTACATAGATATTTTTTTAATTATTTTGCTAAATCGAATTAGCTTTATAATTAAAGGCTATTTATTATTAGGGTGTTTTTTTTTAAACTATTCGCTGAAACGGTTAAACTAAAATAGCGGTTTATTAAAATATCTGCGCGCCAGATAAAATTAAATATTAACCTATGAATAATTATATATGACATAAAATGTAAAAACAAAGGCCGATTCAAAAGAATAATGTGGCATGAAAAATTTGAAAATTATCAACCAACTACCAAAACTAAAATATGATGAAAAACTCTTGTTTTGATAAAAAATTACAATTCTTGCTAAACCAAGTAATAAGAAAGGGTATTCTCTTTTTATCTATCGCTTCGTTGACAAGTTTCAATGCACATGCAGAAAGCAATGTGAATATTCCGGTATTACGACAAAATTTATTGGTCAGTAATTCCATTTTAACAGACGCATTTAGCCTTTCTGACAATGTTCAAGACGGTATCGTTAAAGGTTCTATTACCGATGGAAGTGGAATGCCATTACCTGGTGCAAATGTTGTTGTTATAAGTAGTAATATAGGTGCAGTAGCAGATTTTGATGGTAACTACTCTATTAAGGCGAAAAGAGGTGATGTTCTGGAGTTTTCATATTTAGGAATGCATAAAAAATCTATTACTGTAGGAGACACTAATACTATTAATGTTGTTCTAGAAGAAGATGCCAACGCCTTGGAAGAGGTGATTGTGGTTGGGTATGGGACACAAAACAGAAAGACTTTAGCTGGTGCTGTGGACCAAATTGGTTCTCAAATTATTGAAGATAGACCAGTAAATAACATAACTACCGCATTGCAGGGGGCTATACCGGGACTAACAATCACTAAGAGCAGTGGACAACCTGGTAGAGAGAACTTTAATATTAACATTCGTGGTTTTTCATCTATTAATGGAGGTAATAATCCATTGGTTATTATTGATGGGATTCCTGGAGATTTAAGTTTGTTAAATCCTAATGATATAGCGAATGTTACGGTATTAAAAGATGCAGCAGCCTCTATTTATGGAGCTCGTGCTGCTGGTGGTGTCCTTTTAATTACAACTAAAAAAGGGAAAAAAGGAGGTAAACCAAAAATTGAGCTCAATTCTACTTACGCTATTAGCTCGCCAGCAAACCTATTTGAATTGGTAGATGTTAGGCAGTGGGCAGAAATGGAGATTGATGCCATAGCAAATGCTGGAGGAAGGTCTGATTGGGAAGATTGGATTGATGATATTGGTCCAGATACACCACCGTTATACTTAGATGCGGCTGGTAATGCTATCTTCTTCCAAACTACTAACTTAAATGATATTGTGTTTGAAAATGGACACCAACAACAGTATAACGCTAGCATAAGCGGAGGTGGAGAACATTCAGATTATTTATTTTCGGCGGGGTATGTGTTTACAGATGGTATTATTGCACCAGCATCAGACGATAATGAAAGATTAAACTTAAGAATGAATTATGGGTTTGATATTTCAAATAAATTAAGAATAGATACCCGTATATCTATAGAAGATAACAAAAGAAGAGAGTCTGCCGATGTACATACAGGAGCACGAACAAGTTCTATAGATAGAGCTTTAGAATCGGTTGTCTCAAATTATGTTTGGTTTCCTGCTTTAACTCCAGAAGGAAGACCGTTTGGTCAATGGGGTTGGGGTAGCCCGATTGGACAGTTTGATAATGGTCTTAAACAACAAAATACCAATGTTATTAGAACCAATGCCTCTGTTAAGTGGAAACCCATTAAAGGACTTACTGTAACTGGACAGGCAGGCATTACAAGTACAAACAGAAATACCAGTAATAGAACTAAGCAAGTGCCATTATATAATGGAAGAGATGAATTTGCTTATTTTGAATGGGGTACTAATATTCCTTTTGCGTATAAACAAAATGAAAAAACTACGTACAGAAACTATACTGGTTTTTTTGATTACGAAACTACGTTTGATGATAAGCATGAGATTAGTGTAACAGCAGGAGCAAGTCACGAAGAGCAAGAATTTCAGTGGTTTTTTGCGCAAAGACAAGATTTTTCTCAAGAGGAGCTATTTGCTTTAAGTTTAGGAGGGTCAGAAAATCAACAAGCTGCTGGTGGTGGTAACCACTGGGCAATTAAATCTTTTTTTGGTAGAGCTAGGTATGTGTTTGATTCCAAGTATATTCTTGAAGGAAACTTTAGAAGAGATGGAACGTCTCGTTTTTCGCCAGATCAAAGATGGGGTAATTTTTATGGAGTATTTGGAGCCTGGGTACTTTCGGAAGAAAGCTTTATGGCAAATCAAAATGTTTTTGATAACTTAAAGTTAAGGGCTTCATGGGGGCAAACAGGTAATCAAAGTGCTGGTGGACTATACGATTACTTGCCAAATATTAATTTAGGAATTAATAATTACCCATTTGGGGCTTCTCCATCAGCCACATTAGGTGCTGGCGAAGCTGGATTGGTTTCAACTATAAGAACATGGGAAAACCTTGAAACAACCAATCTTGGTATCGATGCTTCTTTCTTAAATTCAAGATTAAATGTAGGTTTCGATTACTTTATTAAGAATAACGATAATATGTTGGTAGGGGTTAATTTACCAGCTGTTTTAGGAGGTACACCACCAGCTCAAAACATAGGTGAGTTAGAGACTAAAGGTTGGGAATTAAACTTAGGTTGGAACGACCAAACAAGCTCTGGTTTTTCTTATGGTGTTAAGTTTAATTTGGCTGATAACACAAATAAGCTAATAGATTTAAATGGTGCTGATTTAGCTCGTTCAGGTTTAAATGGTGTTAGGGAAGGTTTTCCGATTAATACCTATTTTGGATATAATTTTACCGGTCTAATACAAAATCAGCAGGAATTAGATGCTTTTTCAAGCCTTGAAAACGTGCCGTCAAGTCAGTTAGGTCTGGGAGATTCAATGTTTGAAGATATAAATGGTGATGGAAAACTGTCTGCTGTAGATGACGATGGTAATGACGCTGATATCGTGCCTTTAGGAACCATACAACCAAGATATACCTTTGGTGTAAATTTAACAGCTGCTTACAAAGGCTGGGATTTTAGTGCCTTTATACAAGGGGTTGGCAAGCGAACACATTTCTATCAAGGTGATTTTGCCATACCATGGTCACAACCTTGGAGACCACCACTTAAAAGGTTCTATGGTAATACTTGGACACCAGAAAACACTGGTGCCCCATTCCCAAGATTAATACAAAACGATGTAAGATGGCATAACTGGAGACATTCTACGTTGTTCAAGGTAAATGGTGCTTATGCGCGATTAAAAAACGTAACTATAGGCTATACATTACCTAGTGATGTTATGAATAAAGTTGGAATTGAAAAAATGAGAATTTACTTTAGTGGAGAAGATTTATTCACAATAGATCATTTAGATGGAGGTTATGATCCGGAGAATAATGGAGCTTCTAATATTTATCCATTTACGAAGCGATACGCTTTTGGAATAAACATAACACTTTAAAATTATGAAAAAGATGATAAATAAAATTAAAACAATAGCGGTAATAGTTTTAGCTATAGTCTTAAATTCATGTGACAAAGACTTAGACTTGGCTCCTTTAGATCAATTGTCTCCCGCTACATTTTGGAAAAGTGGTGATGATTGGAGATCTTGGGCTAACAATTACTATGGGAACTTAGGAAGTCATGCTAGCGGAACCTTAGATCTTAATTCAGATTTTAGCATGGGACAGGGTTCTAATGGTGTAAGTTCAGGTAATATTCTTTTATCTCAATCAGATGGTGCTTGGAATGGTTCATACGAGGCTATTCGTTCTATGAATATTGCCATAGCGCAATATGATCTGGTTTCACCAGAAATTCAAGATGAAGCAGAAAGATATGTGGCAGAGATACGCTTTTTCCGTGCTTGGACCTATTTTGGACTTCTAAAGCGTTTTGGAGGTGTTCCTTTAGTAGATAAACCTTTAGATATCGATTCAGAAGAATTATTTGCTCCAAGATCAACTAGAGGTGAGGTGGCAGATTTTATAATAGCTGATTTGGATTGGGCCATATCAAGATTGCCTGGTCATAATGAAATAGGTGATAGCGAATTAGGTCGTATTTCTGCTGATGCTGCACAAGCCTTTAAATCTAGAGTAGGGCTTTTTGAAGGAACATGGCAAAAATACCATGGCGGTGGTGATAGTGGTCGCTTTTTAGATGCAGCTATAAATGGAGCTAATGCTGTTATTAATGGTGGTAACTTTGGTATCTATGATGATATGGGAGCAGACAGTTACTATTTCTTGTTTTTAGATGAAGGACAAGGTAGTTCAGAAACTATTTTAGCACGTAGATATGATGCTGGTTTAAACCAAACACATAATACATCGCGTTGGGTAGATACACAACATGCTGCACCAACTAAAAATTTAGCTGATTTATATGTGTGTACAGATGGATTACCAATAGAGGATTCTCCTTTATTTCAAGGCAAAGCTACTTTGAGTTCTGAATTTGAAAATAGGGATTTAAGAATGTTAGGAACTATCATGAAACCAGGTACTATTAGAAATGTTGACGGGAATGATGTTGAGCAGCGTCCGGTAATTGGAACAGGTAATGGGTTAACACCAACAGGATACCAGTCCAGAAAGTTTCTTGCTAATGGTGCCAATGCGACTTCTGGCCAACAAACTTATGATTGGATGGCTATTCGTTATGCTGAGGTACTGCTTAACCTAGCTGAAGCATTATACGAAAAGGACGGCAGTATTTCTGATGCAGATCTTAACAGATCTATTAACCATTTAAGAGCCAGAGCAGGTGTTGCCGATTTAACAAATGCTTTTGTAACTATTAATAGTCTCGATATGTTAGAAGAGATTAGAAGAGAAAGAAATGTTGAATTAGCTTACGAAGGATTTAGATACGATGACCTTAGACGTTGGAAAACGGCTCAGGATGTACTGCCAATGGCTTTAAGAGGCGTGCAGTTTGATGGAACCGAATTTGAGACAGAATATCCAGATGTTGTTGTTAATACGGATGGCGATGGATTTATTGTTGTAGATCCGGCGGCTACTAGATCATTTGTAGATCCTAAGAATTACCTATTTTCAATTCCTACGGATGAAATACAGCTAAATGACAATCTAGAGCAAAACCCAGGTTGGTAAAAATTTTAAATAATAGTAAAAGTTGTTTTAGTTTTTTTAATTGAGTTGAGTTTAGTTTTACGTTTAGTTAGCGTGAATATTAGGGAGCCGAAAGGCTCCCTATTTTTATAACTGATGTATACCATTTATGTCATAGAATAGTTGTGAAAACCAACTGGATATACATAAGTGTTAAATATTTACATATAATATAAAAATTTAAATACTAGAACTATATTGCTAAATCTATTTAGCAAATTGAATGTTATTGGGTCAAGCTATGAATATAATGACTATAGAGTGCAGTTAACGGATAAGTCATTTTGGCATTTGTCATTCTTTTCATCCATAAACTATTTTAGAATGAAGATACATATAGCTGTTCCGTTTTTATTGTTAATAGGTTCCGTTGCAGGACAAGAAATTGTTGCCAATCCGGATATAACCATAGCTACTCTTTTAGATGAAATGGTTAATAAGGATGAATTGGCAACGCTTCCCATGTATTCCTTTAAAACCTTACAAGCCAGTAGTTACTCGCGTCAGTCGATTGCAAAAAACAAGGAGGGTTGGTTTGATAATGCAGATGCTAGTCAGTTTGTACGTGCTGAAGTTAATGAAGGTCGTAAAGAACATGTTCTTATGGATGCGGAAGGTCCAGGAGCCATTGTAAGGTTTTGGAGCACTTGGCATGCACAAAAATTTTCTATGGGTACCCTTAGGATTTATTTTGATAATGCGTCAAGTCCACAGATAGAAGGTAGGATAGATGAAATTATCTCTTCAAATAAATATGTAGGTGCCCCTCTGTCGCAACGAGTAGCCTCGTTTCAGGAGAACGGGGGTTGGTTTGAAGGGCATAACCTATATTTTCCATTGCCCTATGCCAAACATTGTAAAGTAACGTACCAGAAGGAAGATGAAAGTGTAGACGATGTGCTTTATTATCAAATTAATTATCGGTAGTATACCTCTGAAGTATTGATGAAGTCTTATATAAAAGGAGATTGGGAAAATGGAAAATTTCAGAAGAACATAAGTATTACATCTCAAAAATTCGGACTTCACGAATCGACTATCAGCAACGGAAAGAAATCTTCATTTAGCGGTGTTTTAAAGGCAGGTGAATCCATATCAACTAGGGTCAATGGAGGTAGGGCAATAAGGAAGTTAGCTGTAAAGTTAAATGCAGTACATATGGAACAAGCCTTACGTGCTACAGTAATAGCTATGGAGTTTGATGGAAAAAACACTGTTTGGGTACCCGTAGGAGATTTATTTGGAACTGGTTACAAGATTTCACCATATAAAGGTTTGCTGAGTGAAGTAAATGAAGAGGGGGGAATGACATTGTATTTTCCGATGCCTTTTCAGGAATCAGCAAAAATTACGATTCATAATTATGGAAAAGAGGCTATTGAATTGGTGAAAATGGATGTGCACCATGCTTCTTGGGAATGGGATGAAAGAAGCCTTTATTTTCATGCTAACTGGCGTAATTATCCAAATATTGAAACTTCAGAAAAAAAGGATGTCAATTTTATTACTATTTCAGGAAAAGGCAAATATGTTGGAGATGTATTGACACTTTTTAACAATAGTTATCATTGGTGGGGAGAAGGTGATGAAAAGATTTTTGTGGATGGAGAAAAGTTCCCTTCTAATTTCGGAACAGGTACAGAAGACTATTATGGCTATGCTTGGTGTAGTGTTGCTGATTTTGAAGCACCATTTATTGCCCAACCTATTGGAGATGGCAATAGAAGCCCAGGGTTAACGGTCAATAGTCGTTGGAGATCGTTGGATGTAATTCCCTTTGAGAAATCGTTAAAGTTTGATATGGAAATTTGGCATTGGGCATCCACCCACATGGACTATGCGCCTACTACATTTTGGTATGGAACTAAAGATGCTAAAGCAGAATTTTCAGAAAGCGTAAAAAATGTTCAAATCCCGGTAAGATTTGCTGATAAATTCGAAGCCGAAGGTTTTGCTATTAATGAGGTAAGGGGAGGAGAAGCGATCATTCAAG
The DNA here is from genome assembly GCF_004364975.1 of Gelidibacter sediminis. Classification (GTDB taxonomy): domain Bacteria; phylum Bacteroidota; class Bacteroidia; order Flavobacteriales; family Flavobacteriaceae; genus Gelidibacter; species Gelidibacter sediminis. The sequence continues at coordinate 528,831 of NZ_SOBW01000008.1, forward strand.
CTTTTCTTTTGTTTGATTGGAGTGCTCGTAATCATTTGTTATGGAAGGGTATTAAAAAGAATGACGTATTAAAGACTGGTTTTTACTCTGAAAATGAACGTTTGGGTGAATTGACCATGGTATTTACCCATGCAGCCGATTACGTAATAGTTGACGTAATGTTGAACGATGAATTAATTTTTGAAAACTTGGATTTATATAATGAAAAGCTGAGTATTAAAAAACACCCTTTAAGGAATGGAAAAATAAAGAAAGGAAATAATACACTAAAACTAATAGTTAAAGGAGCTAATAAAGCTAACCCTAAGGCAGATAAATTGGGAGTCGATTATTTAATTGTAGAATAGTTTAAAAAATATATATAGGAATACTAAAAAGAGGTAGTTATGGGTTTTGATGGATTAAATATGTCATTAGGGAATTTAAGTCTGCTTTCAAATGCGCAATCACGCTGTATTACCGCAGAAAACCCTACAGGAGGAATTGGAGCAGGTGGAAGAGCAAAAAAAGGTTTTGCTGAAAAACAGGCCAGTGAGTTAGGACAAGGCTGGAAAGTAAACCCTGCAATCACAATTGCTCCGAAGGAAACTGTTGTGATAGCAGATATTCAAGAGATGGGTAATATTCAAAGTATTTGGATGACTGGTCTTATATCCAGAGATCTGATTATTAGAATCTATTGGGATAATCAAGAACATCCATCTGTAGAAGTGCCATTTCCAGATTTTTTTGCGAGTGGTTATATTGATAATACTGATATGTTGTTGGGTGGTGAATTCGACCCTTTGGTTTCAATTCCAGTAGCAGTAAATCCTTCAAATGCATTTAACTGTTTTTGGTCTATGCCGTTTAAGGAACGGTGTTACTTCACCATAGAAAACAGAAGTGATATTGATAGGGTTTTATATTATCAGATCAATTACCAATTAACACGAATACCTGAAAAATGTGCCTACTTTCATGCTTCATTTAGAAGATCAAACCCTGTTAAAAAAAATGAGGTTCATACTATTATAGACAATATAGAAGGAGAAGGTCATTATGTCGGTACAGCCATGAGTGTTGGTTTAAACGGTGCCGGTGGATGGTGGGGAGAAGGTGAAGTAAAGTTTTTTATCGATAAGGATGATGAATTCCCTACAATTTGTGGTACTGGCTTGGAAGATTATTTTTTAGGAGCCTTTAATTGGGAAACAAATAAAGGATACACAATGTATAATTCACCTTATGGAGGCTTCCATAAGTATGAAGCTCCAGATGGTTTATATAAAATTCAACCACGATTTTCATTGTACCGTTGGCATATACAAGATCCTATTCGGTTTAAAGGAAAATTAAAAGTTACTGTACAGGACCTTGGCTGGAAGAATTTCAATACAAAACAGTTTGACAACGTTGAAGAACGAAAGTATTTAATGCGTCAAGATGATATAGCTACAGTTGCCTTTTGGTACCAGACATTACCAAGTATTCAATTGAAAGCATTACCAAATAAAGAAGGACTGTCTATTCAATAAACATTTATAATAAATAATGAATTTGAACAAAAATAAAGATCAGGTAGGATTGCTTGAAAAAATAGGATATGGATTGGGCGATACTGCAGGTAACTTTGTGTATCAATCAGTATTATTATTACTTGGTTTTTTCTATACAGAAATTTATGGACTGAGTACAACTACAGTAGCCACCATTTTTTTAGTGGTAAGAATTGTAGATGCCGTTACAGATCCCATAATGGGGGCTATCGTTGATAGAACTAATACAAAATGGGGGAAATACCGTCCATATTTAATCATATTAGCGGTTCCTTATGCCATAGCCAGTGTGCTGGTTTTTACAGTTCCGGATTTGGGTCCTGAAGGAAAAGTTATTTATGCTTACGCCACATATACCACCTTAATGTTATTATTTACGGCTACTAATATACCTTATGGAGCCTTAACCGGTGTCATGACAAGTGATCCTAAAGAGAGAGCATCAATAAATGCAACTAGATTTATGTTTGCTACAGGAGGTGGGCTTATTGTAACATCCTTAGTGCTTCCTTTAACGAACTATTGGAGCGATCCGGCAATAGGATATAGAAATGCCATGATTTTAATGGCTATTTTATCTGTTATACTGTTTGTAATCTGTTTTGCTACAACCAAAGAACGTGTTAAAGGGCTGGCTTCAGAAAAAGGAAAGGGGAATTTTATTAAGGATATCAAATTTGTTTTTAAAAATGATCAATATCGTTTGGTAGCTCTGGCAACACTATTAATGGTGAGTGCACAAACAATTAAAAATACAACACAATTATTCTACATAACCATTTATGTTGAAGACGCAGTGGCCTATTCAGCTTTATTTTTATCCATTTGGATGGTTGGAGGAATGATAGGAGCACAGCTAGCAACAAAAGTGCTGGATATAATGGATAAAAGAAAGGCATATATTATGTTATTGTATATATGTGCTATTATGTCTGCAATTTCCTATTTCGTTGGAAACACAAATATCATTTTAATTATGGTAATACAGTTTTTTGTAGGATTCTTTAACCAAATGATTGCTCCTATATGGTTCACATTTACAGCAGATGCTGTTGATTATGGTGAGTTGAAATTTTACAAACGAATGGACGGATTAACACTTTCATTTACCTTGTTTTCTTTAAAATTAGGACTTTCGATAGGAGGTGCATTAGCCATGACGATTATGGGCTATTATGGATATGTAAGTGGAGGAGTTGAACAAACCCTTAAAGCTACGAATGGTATTCTATTTGTCTTCGCAATTGTCCCAGCAATTGTATTTGTATTAACTGCGTTGGTGGTGAGTTTATTTAAATTAAATAGCAAAACAATAGCTCTAAATGCTTTAAAACTTCAAGAGTTAAGAATTAAATAAAATGAATAATTAAATAAAAAATATATCAATAATGAATGTAAAAAAACAAAGAAAAATAAGCTTTTTATTAGTCTTGTTATTAGCAGGTATAAATAATGCGTTTGCACAATATACACAGTTTTATGTATCTCCTTTGGGTAGTAATTTCAATGTTGGTTCTAAAGAAAAACCATGGAAAACTTTAGAATACGCAAAAGATCAGGCAAGAAAAGTAGAAGACTATGTTGTAATAAACCTTTTTGATGGCATTTATACATTAAATAAATCATTAACACTAAGTAGTGAAGATTCTAATATTTCGTTTAAAGCTGTTGATGGTTCAAAACCAATAATTAGTGGTGGGGTAAAGATTACTAGATGGAAGGACACCAATAAAGATGGGATATGGACAGCAAAAGTGTCTTCAGGTTTAGAAGGAAGGCACCTATATATTAATGGTAAAAGAGCTATAAGGGCACGAACCGTTAATGCCGATGGATGGGAAAGAATAGCACACACACCTAAACAATGTGGATCTGTATCATGTAGAGATGATGAAAATACACCAAATGGATTTAAGGTGCCAAAAGATTTTCCTAAGCTGTCAAATGTAGCAGATGTTGAAATGGTGAACATTATGCGTTGGAAAATGTATAGAGGTAAACTTCATAAAATAGAAGATAATATCGCTTATGTCGATCAGAAATATTGGGATCTTGCCAAAATTGGACCTTTTGGACTTTTGAACAATAAGGCCACAGAAGCAGTTAACTGGTTGGAAAATGCCATTGAATTTTTGGATGAAGATGGAGAGTGGTATTTAGATAAAAAGAATGGTACTCTTTACTATAAACCTAGACAAGGAGAGCAATTAAATGAGTCTGATGTGGTCATCTCGAATGTTGAAAAACTTGTTAATGCTGACGGAGTAGAAAATGTATCTTTTGAAGGAATAACGTTTGCTTATGCAAATTGGAATCAACCTTCTACATCTCTTGGTTATGTGAGTATCCAATCTGGTGCTGTTCTCGCAGATCCAGATTACCAGTCTATCGAAGATGCTTTTGAAGGTTTGGTTGATATTCCAGGGAATGTTCATTTTAAAAATTCAAGAAATGTAGTGATGAAAGGAAACACCTTTCAGCATCTGGGAGGAACGGCTTTGAATTTTGATACGAATAACCAATATGTTAATATTTTCGGTAATACCTTCAACGATATTTCAGGTTCGGCCATTACGATTGGGAATTTACAAGATCATCATATTGTAAATGAAAAAATAAGCCGTGAAATTATTATCGACAATAATAGTATTAAAAATGTAGGTGTTGAGTACTGGGATGTTTGTGCTATTAAATGTTCGTTTGTGAAGGATGCAGCGATTGTTAACAATTCAATCAATGGATCTTCAGCAGGTGGAATTACCCTTGGATGGGGTTGGGGGCGTTATGACGTTGATAACTTCGATTTCTGGAAAGATGGTTCTGATAAAGCATACAACCATCCTACAGTTGCCGGCGGTGTTTTGGTAGCACATAATAAAATTACCAATGTAACTACAAAACTGGGTGATACTGCTGCTATATATAATTTAGGAGCTTCTCCAGACACAAAATGGTATGCCAATTATATTGAAAATGTGGCGCATCCAGAAGCTCGATTTTGTAGTGCCTATAGTCATGGAATCTATATTGACAATGGATCTAGAGGAATAGAAATTAAAGATAATATAGTAATAGGTAGTTCTCATGAACCTTATTTAGCAAACGGATCTCATGATTATAACATACGTGGTGAAGCCTACTATTATAAAGATGATGCTGGAGAATACCCGGCGTGGATAAAAGAAAAATCAGGTGTAAAACCTGAAATTTCAGAATTAAGGCATAGAGAGGAAATTGAAAAATTATTTCCTGAGGCCTTACCTGTCAATAATAAATTCTATATAGAAACAAAAGGTGTAGCTGTAGGTAGAAATATAATAGCTGTGGGTAGTGCTATAAACAGTAAAGCATCGTTTGCTACAGATGGCAAAACAGAAACTTACTGGAGAGGCAAAGGAAAAGAAGGAGAGTTGGTTTTAGATTTAGGTAAAGTATCTGATATATACTATGTGAATTCGGCTTTTGGCTACATTGAGCAAGGAACAAAAAAGGAAGTGTATTTCAAAAACGGTTACGAATTCGAGTATTTTACTTCTATGGATGGTATAAAATGGACTTCTTATGGTGAAGGGAAAAAAGTGTCAACACTTGCTATAAATCAACAATATGGTGAAGATCAAAAGCCCGTTGAAGCTAGATATGTGAAACTGAAAGTTCATAGTTCAGGAGATCATCAGTTAGGTGTATTACGATTTAAAGTGGTAGACCAAGAGCCTGTTTATGGAGGCCGTAAATTTGGACCACAATAGTGCAATTTTTTCTAAACAACATGTAAAAAAAATTATATAATCGGTACTATTATAAATTTTTAATTCCATCATATTATGTACAAACTCATATCATTATCATTAGTGATTGTTGTTTTCTCTAATGTTGGCTGTACATTAAAAAAGATACATGAAATAAATACTTATAAGATTATTCCTCAGCCTGTTAAACTTGTTATGGGCAGAAATTCAATTAATTAAATAGTTTAAATATTAAAATCAGATTAATGAAAAAAAAATTAAAAATTAAAGCGGTTTTTTTCCTGATTTCATTTGCTCTTTTTAGTGGAGTATGGGCGCAAAAGAAATCAAAAGTTAACATGGAAACACTTCTCAAGGAAATGACCTCTAGGGAACAGTTAACCCGCTTCCCAGATCCATCTTTCATTACTAAACACGTAAGTAGTTATGACCGTTCAAGTACCTCTCCTAAAGAGGGAAACTGGTTTCATAATTGGGATATGAATCAATGGGAAGGCATTGAGAAAACTAAAAATGGAAAAGAATATGTTCTAATGGATGTAAAATCACCAGGAGCCATTACCCATTTTTGGATGACTGGGGCTGGAGAAAATAGAGGACAAGGTATTTTACGAATTTATATTGATGGTAAAGAAGAACCAGTAATAAGTCAGACCATACGAAGTTTTATTGGGGAAAACAACGAAGTAGGCTATCCAATGAGTTGTTCTGTGTCTCCGGAGACTATAGCCGATGAACGAGGCCATAATTTATATTTGCCAATACCTTATGCAAAATCTTGCAAAATAACCTATCAGTCTGATTTGATCAAGGAAGGAAACCCTTGGGAAACAAAAAGTGAAATTTTATATTATAATATTGATTATAGAGAATATGCTGCAGGAGCAAAAATTGAAAGTTTCACTAAAAATTCCATAAGTCAAAATAAGTCAATTATTCAGGCAGCCAATCAAATGTTGTTAGATGGAAGGTTTAGTCAAGAAAGGAAGTTAAAGGAGCTTGATAATTTTCAAATAAAATTAACTCCTGGTGAAGAATTGGTTGTTTCTAAAAAAGATGCTGGAGCCGCTATTGAACAATTGAATATGCGTATTCAGGAAGATAACCCAACACAATCGTTAAGGTCTGTCATCATCAAATGTACTTTTGACGATCAACAAACAGTATGGGCTCCTTTAGGTGATTTTTTTGGAGCAGGTTATCGAATAGATGCTTTTGAAACAAGGTATAACAAAGTATCTGTAGACGGTAATTTGACCTCCAAATGGCTTATGCCTTTTAAAAATTCTTGTAAAATTACTTTAGAAAATATTGGAGAAACAACCATAGGAGTTAATGGATCGTTACAGTATTCTTCATATAAATGGAATAAAAACGCTATGCATTTTTATACATCATGGCACCAATATACAAAAGTAAATACTGGAGTTCCTAAAAATATGTTAGGAGGTGAAGGTGTTAGAGACGTAAATTTTGTAACTCTAAAAGGTAAAGGAGTATATGTGGGTGATGTATTAACATTGTTTAATGATAATTTGCCTATAGGAAAAACAAGTTGGACCAAAGAAGAGGGAACTTTTAATTATTGCTGGTGGGGAGAAGGAGATGAAAAAATATACATTGATGGTGAGCAATTTCCATCACATTTTGGAACAGGAACAGAGGATTACTATAATTATGCTTGGTGCAAGGGGGAAAAGTTTTCACACCCGTTTATTGCCCAGCCTTCAGGTGAAGGGAATATGACGCCAGGTTACACCGTAAACACAAGAGTTAGAGCCCTTGATGTGTTGCCTTTTAATACAAGTTTGAAGTTTGATATGGAGTTGTGGCACTGGAATAAGGCCACACTCAATTATGCTCCAACAACTTTTTATTATATGATGCCTGGTGGAGAATCTAATATAAAGTCCGATTATAAAGGTGCTAAAGAAGAAGTGTTATTGGATTTTGAAAAAATACACCCTGTTAAATAGTAAAAATTATTGGATAATAACTTATTCATGAAATAAAAAATTAAAGTTAAGGGTAATATAATTATTTGATAAGACAAAAATGATTATAGGTAAATAATTAATAATGTGATCGAGTTTATTAGGAATAAGAGATAAATAAGAGTTGTCAATAAATTATTTGCTAAATCGATTCAGCAAATAAATTATTTTTATTACATTTGAATCCTACGACGTTTATATAAGTTAAAAATTAAAGAAATTGGGATATATATAAGTTTAAAATGATGATAAAAATTAATTATTTATCGCTACTAATAGCTGTTTTATGTTTTAATTCTTGTAAACAAGTGCCTCCGCCTAAAGTTTTTGGGCCAGCACCTTCTGAGCGTCAAATGAAGTGGCATGAAATGGAGTATTATGCCTTTGTACATTTTAGCATGAATACCTTTACCGATATTGAGTGGGGCTATGGTGATAAAGATCCTGCTTTGTTCAACCCAACCAACCTTGATACACGGCAGTGGGTTAAAATTTTTAAAGAAGCAGGTATGAAAGGGGTTATCATCACAGCAAAACACCATGATGGATTTTGTTTGTGGCCATCAAAATATACCGAATATTCCGTTAAAAACTCGCCTTGGAAAGATGGTAAGGGAGATTTGTTAAAAGAATTATCTGAAGCTTGTAAAGAAGCCGGATTGAAATTTGGGGTGTATTTATCGCCTTGGGATCGCAATCATCCCGATTATGGCAAACCAGAATATATTACTTATTTCCGAAATCAGTTAAAAGAGTTATTAACGAATTATGGCGATATTTTTGAAGTTTGGTTCGATGGAGCAAATGGAGGTTCTGGATATTATGGAGGAGCCAATGAAAACAGAAATGTCGATAGGAAAATCTATTACGATTGGGAGAATACTTATAAAATTGTACGAGAACTACAGCCTGATGCCATGTTGTTTAGTGATGCTGGACCAGACACACGCTGGTGTGGTAATGAAGAAGGGTGGGTTGGTGAAACCAACTGGAACCTATTAAGAAGGGATGAAGTATGGCCTGGGTACCCTCATTATAAAGAATTGAGGTATGGTCATAAAGATGGGACCCATTGGGTACCAGCCGAAGTGGATGTATCTATTCGCCCAGGTTGGTTTTATCATAAATCCGAAGACCATAAAGTAAAAACAGTGCCACATTTATTGGATATTTACTATAATTCCGTAGGTAGAGGAGGAAGCCTATTGTTAAACTTTCCGGTAGATCAAAGAGGGTTGATACATGAAATCGACGAAAAGCAAGTTCGAGGTTTAGCTTCGGTATTGAGCGAAGATTTTAAAGTAGAATTGGTTAAAAATAAAAATGTTGAAGCAAGTAGTACTAGAGGTAATTCCTCTATATATGCCGCTTCTAATGTAAATGATGGCAACTTGGAAACCTATTGGACGACCGATGATAGCATTACTACAGCTTCATTGACCATTGATCTAGAAGAACCCATGGCGATCAATCGATTTTTAATTCAGGAGTATATTCAACTTGGCCAACGTGTGGAAGCGTTTACTGTTGAAGGCTTTATTAATGGAAAGTGGAGTGAGTTGGCTTCTCAGTCAACAATTGGTTACAAAAGAATTTTGAGGCTACCAACAGTTACTGTTTCAAAACTTCGTTTAATTATTAAAAAATCAAAGGCTTGTCCTGTAATTTCTAATATTGAAGTGTATAAAGCGCCTAAGGTTGTTGTAGCGCCTATAATTAAGAGGGATAAAGAAGGTGTTGTCACCATTTCCTCTCCAGATAAAGAATTAGAAGTGTATTATACAACAGACGGTTCAGAACCTACCGAAAAATCCAGTACATACGATGAACCATTCGAGTTTGATAAGAAATCGGTAATTAGATCAATAGTAGTAGACAAGCAATCTGGAAAGTCGAGTCCAATCGCTTCAGAAAGCTTTGATGTGTCAAAGAAGCTGTGGAATATTTTAAACATAAAAGATGAAAATGTTTTAAGGGTATTGGATGGGGAAACGTCCACATCTTGGGTGCTTACTGGAGAGAACATGCCATTAGACCTTATTGTAGATTTAGGTGAAAGTCATAGAATAAAAGGGTTCAAATATTTGCCCGATCAAAATAGGTGGTCATCCGGTATTATATTTAATTATGAATTCTATACGTCAAATAATGGTAAGGATTGGAGTTTACAAAGCAAGGGGGAATTTTCTAATATAAAGAATAGTCCTATTTGGCAAACTAAATTGTTTGATATAACCAATGCCCAATATATAAAGTTACGGGCCATTAACAATACAGATAATAATAACAAAGCAGGATATGCTGAACTGGAAATAATCACAGAATAATAAATAAATGATGAGAAAAATAGTTTTTAAAGCTTTAGTTATATGTTTGGTAGGAATCCAAACTAATTTTGCCCAGAAAAAGTATGAGGCAACTTGGGAGTCCATAGATAGCCGTCCGATAGCGCCATGGTTTGAGGATGCTAAATTTGGGATATTCATTCACTGGGGACCATATTCGGTTCCGGCATGGAGTCCTAAAGGAACGTATTCAGAATGGTATCAGCATTGGTTACAAAGTAAATCCCTTTTTGGTAATGGTAAGTTTACAGGAACTGAGGTATACGATCATCATGTTAAAACCTATGGACCTCATTTCAGCTATTATAATTTTGGAGAAATGTTTACTGCTCGAAGTTTTGATGCAGATAAATGGGCTAGGTTATTTGTAGATGCTGGAGCCAAATATATGATGATTACGTCTAAACACCATGATGGTTTTACACTATGGCCTAGTCAGGAAGCTAATAAAACTTGGGGTTTCCCTTGGAATGCAAAAGATGTTGGAGCAAAAAGGGATTTATTAAAAGAATTAGAAGTAGCAGTTAAAAAGACTGATGTAAAATTCGGAACCTACTATTCTTTATATGAATGGTTCAATCCATTGTGGAAAAAAGATAAAGAAAAATTTGCCTTGGAACATACGCATCCTCAATTCAAAGATTTAGTTGAAAATTACAAACCAGACCTAATTTGGTCAGACGGAGACTGGGATGCTAAACCCGAAACTTGGCATTCGCCTGAGTTGCTAAAATGGTTGTTCAATGAGTCAGCAGTGGCAGAATCTGTTGTGGTGAATGATCGTTGGGGAGATGGAATACGTTTTAATCATGGAGGTTATTATACAACTGAATATGGTTCAGAATTGGATGGAAGTAAACCATGGGAAGAATGTAGAGGAATTGGCTTTTCTTTTGGATACAATGCCAATGAAGATTCTTGGGATTATGCTTCAGACAGAACGCTAATTTATTTGCTATTAAATGTAGTAAGTAATGGGGGGAATTTATTGCTTGATATTGGTCCAGATGCAAACGGTAACATTCCACCAATTATGCAGGATAGATTATTAGCAATTGGTGATTGGTTAAAGGTGAATGGAGAAGCTATTTATGGTACAAGGAAATGGGAACGTGCTTGCCAATGGTCTAAAAATGGGAAAAAGGATTGGAAACCAGAAGGCGCTCATTACCTTCCTGCGGATTTCATTTTAAAACAAACCATTGATCCAGAGCCTGGATATGGGGTTCGTGAGATTTTCTTTACTAAAAAAGGAAAAGATGTATTTGCAATTGTACCAAAATGGCCTAAAGAAACATTGGTTATTAGAGATATTAAGGCAAGTTCAACTACCGAAATTATTTTAGTAGGAACTGATTTAAAAGTTGAATTTGTTCAAAAAGGAAAGAATTTAATTCTGAAAGTTCCAAATCTCACACCTGATGAATTACCATCAAAGTATGCTTATACCTTTAAAATTAGCAAAGTAGTAAAATAAAGAGGATAAAATTTTTGGTAGGGTTCTGTATTTGAGTGTTTACTAAGATTCAGAGATTAACAGAATTAAAATATTAATAAAGGAAAATAATAGATGTGAAGAAAGCAATAGAAAAATATATCATTCTTAGTTTCATTTTGATGCTAATATCGAATCAAGCATATTCTCAATCAAAAAAAGGTTTTTACAAGGGAGAAGGATCCAGACAAGTACATCTTGATTTTCATACTACTGAAAAACTGGAGAATATAGGAAGTAGCTGGAAGAAAGAAGAATGGCAACAAGCATTAAAAGAAGGGCATGTAAATTCCATAAATATTTTTGCCAAAGGGCATCATGGTTGGGCATATTATAATACAGAAGTTGGTAAACGACACCCCAATTTAAAATTTGATTTGCTTAAAGCTCAAATTGAAGCAAACAAAGAAATTGGAGTTTCATCTCAGGCCTATGTAACTGTTGGTTGGAACGTACTGGATGCAAGAGAACATCCAGAATGGGTATCGACAGGTAAAGATGGTAAAAATACTTTTGCTGAAATGGAGGCAAATTCAAAACCAGGAGAACATTTTTCTTGGGGATGGCCAACAATGTATCCAGAAGGTCCTTATATGGAACATTTGTTGAAGCATACTGAAGAAATTGTAAAGAATTATGATGTTGATGGTTTTTGGTTTGATATTGTACCTGTTGGAAATATCAATTACAATGCGTACAGTAAAAAAGATATGGAAGCCAATGGTATAGATTGGAATAATGAAGAAGAAGCATGGGCATATCATTGCAAAAAAATGCATAGGTATTTTCGGAAGACAAATGCACTTATAAAAAAATATAAACCTAACGCTACAATTTATTATAACTGGACGACTCCAATTAGCAATAAGCGCATTTTGGATGAACATTATGATCAATACAATACGAAACAAGATTTAGAAGATTTACCAACCACTTGGGCAGGTTATGATGTGTTTCCAGTAAGAGCAAAATATTATGCAAATACAGGTAAGCCTATTGTGGCGATGAGCGGTAAATTCCATTCGGCCTGGGGCGAGTTTGGAGGCTTTAAACATAAAGATGCTATCTGGTATGAAGCAGCGAGTATGCTTTCTTATGGCGCCATGGCTAATTTTGGAGATCAATTACATCCTACAGGGAAATTAGAAAAAGCAACTTATAATAATATTGGTCACGCTTATAAGTATATTGAAAAAATTGAAGATTATTGTTTAAACTCAAAACAGTTGGCTAAAACAGCCATATGGTTAAGTTTTACAGGAAGAGATAATGACTTGACCAAAATGTTGCTGGAAAAACAAGTGAATTTTGTGGTGGCAAATAATTTAAATGATTGGAGTGATTTAAAATTAATAATCTTACACAGTGGTGTTAAGTTAAATGAGGAAGAAACAATAAAGGTTCAAGCATTTATTGATAAGGGAGGGAAACTGTTTATTCTTGAAAAAGGAGCTTTTGAAAACGGGAAGTGGAAATTTGATATTGGAGCAACATATTTAGGAGATGCTATAACCGATGTTGATTATACATTAGTCTCAGATAAATTGACAGAAGATTTAGTACAATCACCATTTTTAAATCGTTTTCCTGCAGTTCGCGTTCAACCTGAAGTAACAACAGAAATACTGGCAAAAATTCACGAACCATATTTTAATCGAACCGTTGAGCATTGGACATCTCATGATAATACACCATATAATACAAAAGCAGCTGCTCATCCTGCAATTATTAGAAAAGGAAATATTGTATGGAGTGCCCATAGATTGGAAGAAAATTATGGAAAAGAAGGATCAAGAGTGCATAAGCAATTATTTTTTAACACCTTGAAACAGTTGCTTGAAGAACCTTTTGTAGAAGTCGATTTGCCAAGTAGTGGTCGTGTAAATTTATTACATCAATCGCAAGAAAATCGTTATGTAGTGCATTTAACATATGCTACGCCGCATCAACGCGGTCGAGCCCAAGTAATTGAAGATTTGGTGCCTTTATACAACGTGCCTGTACGTGTGGATTTTGAAAAAAAAATCAAAAAAGCGTATACCATTCCTGATATGAATAAATTAAAAATAAAAAAAGTAGGAAATAAATTAGAAGTTGTTGTTCCTGAATTTAGATGCCATACTGGTATTGTGTTTGAATATTAAAATCTAATAGCTTAGCTAGTAGTAAAATAAATTTAAGTAAGAATACTCTGTTCACAAATAATACATTAGAAATTAAATTGATTTTAATAACTACAGCAGAAACTGATGTAGTTATTGATTATAAGATAATAAATTAACAAATAAATAAATTACAATGAGACTATTAGTTATTCTATGCTTATATGTTTTAAGCATATCCTGTTCCAATAAGTATAAGGAGGCAGTTAATTCAGATAAAGATTATGCAATAATTCCAAAACCCTTAGCTATGGAAACAGCTAAAGGAAAGTTTTTAGTAGATAAAAATACCAAAATTTACGGAGAGGCATCTTTAGCAAAAGAAGGACAATTTTTAGCTGCTTTATTAGAAGCGGCTACTGGACAAGAAATTTTATTTACTGAAGGTAAAAAGGGAAATATTCAGCTTAAGTTAGATTCTTCAATTGATAATTCCGAAGGATATCACTTAGAAGTAACCTACAATAAAATTATAATAGCAGGTAAAAATGCTAAGGGTGTTTTTTATGGTATTCAGACCTTACGTCAATTAATGCCGGCGGCAATTGAGTTAGGTAATGGTAGTTTGAAAGAGTTAACGATACCAGCTGTAATTGTAAAAGATGCTCCAAGATATGTATATAGAGGCATGCATTTAGATGTAGCTAGACATTATTACCCCGTGGATTTCATTAAGAAGTTTATAGATTTAATCGCGATGCACAAAATGAATACCTTCCATTGGCACCTTACGGAAGATCAGGGATGGCGCATTGAAATAAAAAAATATCCAAAGCTTACAGAAATAGGCTCCAAACGCCATGGAACAATTATTGGCCATCACCCAGGTACAGGTAACGACGAAACGGAGTACGGCGGGTTTTACACTCAAGAGGAGGTAAAAGACATTGTTAAGTACGCTTCAGAAAGGCATGTAACCGTGATTCCAGAAATTGAGCTTCCAGGTCATAGTAGTGCAGCCATCGCTGCATACCCTTTTTTAAGTTGTTTTCCAGAAGAGCCAACAAAAATATATGGAGATATGGGGTCAAAAAAAAGTAAGCAATTCCAGGCCAATGGGACTCCTAAAGTTGTTCAGGAAACATGGGGAGTGATGGATGATGTTTACTGTGCCGGTAAGGATGAAACTTTTGAATTTTTACAAGACGTGTTGGATGAGGTGTTGCCGTTATTTCCATCCAATTATATTCATATTGGTGGCGATGAATGTCCAAAAAAGAATTGGGAAAGATGTCCGAATTGTCAAAAAAGAATTAAGGAAGAAGGTTTAAAAGATGAACACGAATTGCAGAGTTATTTTATTCAACGTATTGAAAAATATCTGAATTCCAAAGGAAAAAAAATTATAGGTTGGGATGAAATTCTTGAGGGCGGATTGGCACCCAATGCTACGGTAATGTCCTGGAGAGGCGAAGAAGGAGGAATTGAAGCCGCTAAGCAGCACCACGATGTGATTATGACCCCTGGACACTCCTGCTATTTTGATCATTATCAAGCTGAAGATAATGAAAATGAGCCTTTAGCTATTGGTGGAAAAACAACTGTGGCCGATGTTTATGCATATAATCCAACTCCAAAAGAATTAAACCAAGATGAACAAAAATATATTCTTGGAGCACAAGGTAATGTTTGGACTGAGTATATGAAAACAACTGATTATGTAGAATATATGATTCTACCACGAATGACTGCGTTGTCTGAGGTTGTTTGGTCTGATCTAGAAGTTAAGGATTGGAGTGATTTTAGAATTAGGCTCAAAGTCTTTTTAAATCGACTTGATGCGATGGGATTAAACTATGCAAAACATGTGGTTGAAGAGTAATCATATAGTGGTATTATATCCGTAATAATAATCCTCGAAATGGTTAAGTCTATACTAGGGTATATGGAGGTTGCGTTTATTTAAGTATAAATTGAAATCCTACTCCTTAAGTTTTATCGATTTAACTTTTTCGAGTTTTCAGTAATTAAATTGGACCATATAAAAGTAACAAAAAATTAGAGCAACAAGCGGCAGATAATATAGGAACCTAAGCTGTTGTCATGGTAGAAAGGCGAATGCGACGCCTAGAAGAACGCGGGTAGTTTCATCAACGAGATGTTGTGAAACAAGGAATGGCAAAGTTTAAAGCTTTTGCAAAAGCAGAGAAATTACATATTAATGAAATAACCCTCGATCTGCTAGTACGTTTTGAAGCCTATTTAAAAAATGAAAGGGGACGAGCACATAGAACTACGGTGAATTATATGATTGCTATTAGAACTATATACACTATTGCGATAGGAGAGAAGTGGGCAGAACGCAATCATTACCCATTTGGTAGAGGCGGTTATACAATTAAATTTTTGGAGTCTCTAAAAATAGGGCTCACTATGGAAGAAAAATAAATCTGTTTGAATAGAGCTAAAACTAAGAGACACCATCAATTCTTATGCTTTAGATATTGAGAAACTTAAAGCCCAGCCAATTAGTAGCACAATAATTCAAGAATATCTAATCGAACTATTAGATTATATATTTGGATTAACCGACAAGGATACATTAATTTTAAATACCAATTATTCACTTATTCATAATGAAGATATAGAACTTGTCAAATTTTTAAGACAAAAGGGGGAATTGAGAAAATATGTAATTATTGATGAACACATGATTACTTTAAAGCTCTCTGATCTTCAATTAAATTCTCAATTAGCAAAATTTTTAGTAGCAATTTTAAGTTATTCTCATTTCAGTCAGCCACATTTTAATTGTCTTTGTCATCCTGAATTTAGAGAGAAATATGAATTTGATTTATTATCTGAAGGAAGTAAAAAAATAACTAAAAAATTACCAGACCCAGAATACATTAGATGGTTGGTAAAAGGTGAATTATCAAATAGAATATCTGTTGAAGATTTTGAAGTCTTAAAAGAATACACTATTTATTATCCTCACTTATTTTTAAAACAACAGCATCAATCTTCCATTGACTACACTAAATTTCAGTCAATTCACTATCAAATGTTAACTCTTATTATTTACCCTGAAAAATAAGAGAGGAAGTAGAGTACAATATTAAAGTTTTAAACAAATGTTCAAATACTGATTTACAAATACAAAAATATTAAGTAGATTAGAATAGTCCCCCTTATCGAAAAAAAAAGATTATTTTTTCAAAATGTGAAAAGACTTATACTTTGGAGGATAGTCCACACTTCCAGCACATACTCCTTCCTTCGTTCCGCAGGCTACACTCCATCTCTTGTAAGAGCTTTCAGGATCACACATTACTCGTTGTAGCCATTGCGCACCTGTCTATCGGACAGACGCTACATGGCCACAACCAGTATTTTTTGCCTACGCGCAAATAGCGATTTCATGAAACATTTGAAAAGAGCCTATTAATTTAAATACGGACACAATTACCTTTCCCATAAAATTATAAAATTGATACCTAACGGATGGCATAATCAGGTTCATGCTTCACTCTTTTTATACATCCTTAATACGTATAAATTTTAAGTAGACGGCATTGGAAAAGGTAACAGTGAAGGCGCTATAGGAAGTAAGTGAATAAAATTGAAATGAGCCCTAATCTGTATCATTTTGATATAAATAAAACTTGGAGATAACTAGAGAACATACTATTCCACCCCAATTGAAAAGGAAAACGCTCAAGATATAATAAGTATGTGATTTTAAAAGAAAATAGATGTCAAATTATATCAAAATAAACCATCTTTTATGAAATATTAAAATGGTTTAATTAATTGATTGTCAAGTCATTGAAATTATGTAAGTTCAATTTATTACTAAAAAAGTTTAGGGTTAAATGTGCTTAAAATACCGTTCTAGCTTTGAATGAAAAGTAGGAACATCCCGAAAATGTAATGAAGGGATGGAGTAGCAAGAGGGTAACACGCTACGCGATGTTTCTACTCCTAATTTTTATGGAATCCCTTGCTATTGCTAGGATTCACTATTTTTTATTTTCATCAGCCTTCGACTTTTTTACTAAAAAACGAATTTAACCCAATGGAAGCAACATTTAATTTACTAAAAAATGGATAGAGGATACGAAAAAGAACGATTTGTGACCATAAAAATCAAATCCTCGGTAGCACGAAAATTTAAACAGTTTTCTAAACGAATGTCAAAATCACAATCGATGACCTTGCTTTTAATGCTCGATTTTTTTGAAGTGAATGGCATCTCACCATCAGAAGCAATTGGACCGCAAATGGTAACCTTAGAAGCTAAGCTTGCAATGCTTATTAAAAAGCGAATGAATGGCATGATTGCCATACTAAAAGACATAGAAAAAACGCAAACCAAACCTGCAGCAGCCATGCTATACGCTCTTTTTGAACAAGCAGAACAGCCCCAAAAGAAATTAATACTAGAAAAAAAATTCGTAAAGGAGACCAAGCAGGTTCGTTTTCGTGAAAAGAACAGCGATAGCACAAATACATAACCAATGGGAAAAGTAAATTACATCATCCATATGAATGCAGCATTCGAACGTTTCGACAATGATGCTCGAATTAAACAGGGTCATATTACGCTTTATCTTGCATTCTTTCAGAAATGGAATCGAGAATTTTTTAAAGATACGCTGACGATAAATAGCGCACTTATTATGGAGAGTGCTAAGATCAAGTCTAAAACAACCTATCATAACTATCTTAAAGATTTAAATGATTGGGGGTATTTGCACTATTTTCCTTCTTATCACCCTGCAAGAGGTTCCATAGTGAAGATGCCCATATTCGGGACAACTGATGGGACAGGTACGGTCCAAAAATTGGCCAACAGCGTCCCAGAACCAGGCCAAAATATGGTATCTTTTTATAAACATAAAACAAAAGAAAACTTAAATAAACAGGCCACGCCTTTTAATGAATTTGAAGTTTTACTTTTTTTTAAAGAAAACAAATGGAATGCTGATGAAGGAAAAAAATTCTATGCCCATTATCGATCTAGAAATTTGGAGCTGGGTAGAGGACAAAAAATGCAAAACTGGAAAACTGCCGCGCGGCGCTATGTAGAAGAAGGTTTTGTGCCGATACAGGAACGAACCAATCCAATTTCTGGCTTTCTGGATAATTTAAAGTCTGGTAGAAACAAAAATTATGATGAACCACTCTAATTCCCAAAAATTCAGACTCATAACCTGATCAATTGAACTTGTATGCTTTTGGTGGATTTTGACTTTCTCGAATGTTAAAAAATGTTAATGTTTTACCTATGTTGTACCTAGACAAAAAAAAGCAGCTACAAATTAATGTAACTGCCTGATAATCAAGTAGCGAGAGCGGGGCACGATCCCGCGACCTCCGGGTTATGAATCCGACGCTCTAACCAACTGAGCTACCTCGCCATAATTTAAGGCTGCAAATATAAAAACAAAATTAATGTTCACAAACATTAAAGCCATTAAAAACCACATTAAATTATTTTCTATCAATTTGTTTTTAAACTAAACAATTAATTATATATTGAGCGGGCTAACAAAAAACATCTATGGAAGAAAAAATAAAATTTGAATTGGAATTTCCTATCCATTCATCTCCCCAGCTTTTATATCAATATATATCGACACCGTCAGGCCTATCAGAATGGTTTGCTGACAATGTCAACTCACGAGGAGAACTGTTTACCTTTATTTGGAATGACAGTGAGGAAAAGGCAAAGTTACTAAGTAAAAAAAGTGGCGAACGTGTAAAGTTCAGATGGCTCAATGATGATGAAGATGGTCAATCGTATTATTTTGAAATTAGAATACAGGTAGATGAGATCACTAAGGACGTCTCAATTATTGTGACTGATTTTATTGATGAGGATGAAGTGGATGAAGCTAAAATGCTTTGGGAAAATCAAATTTCAGATTTGAAACAGGTTTTAGGATCTGCCTAGGAAGACTCTTTTTTAAATGGTATATTTGTCTCGATTTTTTTAAAACTTCGAGACTTTTTTTATGGTTAATTTTAACGGTACACTTCACGATTCTTCATCTCATTTATTATCAATTGAAAATAGGGGCTACGCTTACGGCGATGCACTTTTTGAAACCTTAAAAGTGGTGCACGGTAAAGTGTTGTTTTGGGAAGATCATTATTTCCGACTTATGGCGTCTATGCGCATTATGCGCATGGAAATTCCGATGAATTTTACGATGGAATTTCTTGAAAGTGAAATTTTAAAAACCATTGAAGCCAATCACCTCTCCAAAGCGACCGTCAGAGTCCGCGTCAATGTACACCGCATTGAAGGTGGAAAATACGGTCCAATCTCCAATGATATTAACTACAATATGGTTGCGGAGCGCATTGAAGCCGATTTTTACACATTGAATGAGGCGCCCTATACGGTTGAACTCTACAAGGATTTTTATGTCGCTCCAGGCTTATTGTCAACTTTAAAACACAACAATAAAAGTATTAATGTGCTTGGGAGTATTTTCGCCAAAGAAAATAAGTTCGATAACTGCTTGCTTTTAAACACCAATAAAACTGTTGTAGAAGCGCTTAACGGGAATTTGTTTTTAGTAAAGAATCGTGCAATCAAAACGCCGCCTTTAACTGAAGGATGTCTTAAAGGAATTATGCGTAAACAACTTATGGAGCTTATAGAAAAGTTGGAAGGCTACACTTTGGAAGAAGCGCCAATTTCGCCATTTGAATTGCAAAAAGCAGACGAACTGTTTATCACAAATGTGATTACCGGCATTCAACCCATTACTAGGTATAGAAAAAAAGATTTTACAACTGAGGTGTCGCAGTTGTTATTGGAAAGACTGAATACGAAGATAAGACTCTCTTAATTGTAACTGGGGTTTTCAGGTGCATTAGACCAAATACTGTAATCGCCACCAAGTTCGAGCATTTTTTCTTTCCAGAAACTGCTGTCCTTTTTCTCAATTATAGATTTTTCGTAGACGTTTTCTGATACAATCCAGGAATTTGTCTCTAGTTCTTCTTCTAATTGAAAAGGTTCCCAGCCCGAGTACCCTAAAAAGAACCGGATATCTGAAGGTTTGATTTTTCCTTGGTTGATTAGGCTAAGCACGGTGTCAAAATCTCCTCCCCAATAAATACCTAATGATATTTCAATACTTTCTGGAATAAGTTCTGGTACTTTATGTATAAAATAGAGATTGTCCTGTTCTACTGGCCCGCCGTTATATACCTTAAACGCAACCAAAGTATCAGGAACCAAATCGCGCAACGTGTATTCCAAGGGTTTATTTAAAATAAATCCAATAGACCCTTCATTGGTATGGTCTGCTAATAATACAACGGAACGATTAAAGGAATTGTCGCCGATTATTGAAGGTTCGGCTATTAATAGATGTCCTTTCTTTGGCTTGATTGTAATCATAAATCATGATTTGGAAATAAATCTAAAACATATTTGTTAAAAAAACAACAGATTTGTTAAAAAATACTAAAAAAAAAGTCTGCCCCAAAAGAGCAGACTTTTCAATATATACGGTAACTTATTAGTTTACAGCACCACTTAAATCAGAACCAGCTTTAAACTTCACAACGTTTTTAGCTTTGATGTTTATAGTTTTTCCAGTTTGTGGATTTCTTCCTTCTCTTGCAGATCTTTTAGAAACTGACCAAGATCCAAATCCTACTAAAGATACTCTATCACCTTTCTTTAAGGAACCTTCGATATCAGTTAATAAAGAATCCAATGCTTTTTTTGCTGCTGCTTTGGTAATTCCAGCGTTTTCAGCCATTCCATTGATTAAATCTGTTTTGTTCATAAAATTAAATTTTAATTATTAATTAATAGTTGGGTTAAACATTTTGTTAAATCCTTCTACAAATTTATACGGATTATTCATTCACGCAAGTAATAGCAAGGGAAATCCAAAATAATGTTAATAACTTCGACCATTTGTTAATAAAGTGGACGGGCATTAAGGTTTTTTTCGTAATATCAGTGTTCACAAGGGTTTAGAGCATTTTGTCTCCTTCAGAAAAACGATAACCGTTCAAAAGCGACTTTATGTCCATTTTTTTCTTCCCAGGTAACTGCATTTCCATAATCTTGAGATAACCGTCTTTGACTGAAACTTTTAACTCAGTTTTGGTTGCTATGAGCGTTCCAATAGCCTCTGATGGTGCAGCGTGTTCTTTTTCAACACCAAATAATTTTACACTCACAATGCCAGCATCTGTTTTAAGCTCACTCCAGGCTGCAGGAAATGGGTTTAAGCCTCTTATCTTATTGTAAATAGCATCTAAACTGTTAGTCCAATCAATTTTACAATTGTCCTTATTCAGCTTGTAAGCCGTTTTAGGCTGCTCTATCTTGGGTTGTATTGTGGTGGTTATGGTTCCGTTTTCAATATGTGTTAAGGTGTCTATCACCAATTGGCTGCCAATATCCTTTAGCCTATCATGAAGTGTACCAACGGTCTCATCGTCTTTAATAGCCACATCCTTTTGCAGAATAATGGCTCCGGTATCAATCTTTTCGTCAATAAAGAAGGTGGTAACACCAGTTTTTGATTCACCATTGATAATGGCCCAATGTATAGGGGCAGCACCTCGATAATCAGGAAGTAGGGAGGCATGTAAATTAAAAGTGCCGTATTCCGGCATTCGCCATACCACCTCAGGGAGCATTCTAAAAGCAACGACAATGTGTACATTGGCATTTAAGGACTTCAGTTCTGCCAAAAACTGTTCATCTTTTAAATTGGTAGGTTGTAATACTTTGAGATCTTGTGATAAGGCATATTTTTTAACATCCGACTGGTGCAACTTTTGTCCGCGTCCCGCAGGTTTGTCAGGGGCGGTTATAACACCAACTATCGTGTAATTGTGTGCTACCAATAATTTTAAGGTACCCACAGCAAATTCTGGGGTGCCCATAAATACAATTCTTAGGGGGTTCTTTGTCATGAGTGTTTAATTTTATACGAATTGTTTGTAGTAATTTCAAGGATGTTATTGGAGAGCATTAATTTTAAAGTGTTTAATATGTCCTTTTCAGAATAGTCCAATTGCTCAACCAATGCCCTTGAGGTGAGTGGTTGTGTTTCTAAAAGCAAAATAATGGCATAGGAAATGTTCTTAGGCTTTTCAGGTTTGGCTTGCTTTGCTTTGCCCAGGCATACGGTACAAATGCCACACGGCGTACTTTTTAGCTCCCCAAAATAATCTAAAAGCTGCATGCTCTTACAGATCTCATCATCCGTAATATAGTTTATTACAGCATCTATCTGACTTTCTTTAAGGTCTTGTTGTTGCTCTATAATATTAGCAATTCTATTTATTGTTTTATCATCCTCTCGTGGTTGTAAAAAGGTCAATTCAGAGTCTGTATTGGTATGGTGAAAATCGACCACCCCATCTTTCTCCAATTGCTGAAGCACATGGATGATTTTATCTTCTTGTACTTGAGATTTTTCAGATATTAACGCAAGATTGATTTTCATGTTCTGATCAAAAATCCCACCATAGGTTCTCAAAATAGCTTTTATGATGGGCTCAAATACTTTATGTGTATTTAAATAACCGAATAACGCTTGACTGCTAATTAAAAATTGCAGCTTAGTTTGATAGTTAAACTGTTGGGCCAAACTGATAATACTGTTTCTGTCTAGAATTTGAACGGCATTATAAGCCGTACTTGTTGGAAAACCATAGGTTTTGCAAAAGACATTAAAGTTAAACTGATGTTGGGTCAAAAAACCTTCACCGTAAGAAATTTGAAAGTAATTACAGAGTTTACGGTATACTGTTTTAATAAAGTCTACTGAAGGCAGCGCGCTTAAGTACTGATGTTTTAACTGTTGCTCATCAGTTGAATTTTTTAAAATTACTGCGAAGGCTTTCTCATTATTTCGTCCTGCTCGGCCTGCCTCTTGATAATAACTTTCCAAACTTTCTGGTAAATTAACATGAATGACGGTTTGGACATCAGGTTTATCAATGCCCATGCCAAATGCCGTGGTGGCTACCATAACCGTTTTTTGATTATTGCTCCACTGCTCTAAATGCTCATTCTTTTCTTTGGCGCTGATGCCACCGTGATAATAGGTAGCCGACATGCCTTTCGATTCCAAATATGTATGCAACTCCAATGTGGCACGTCGGGTTCTGGCGTAGATAATGGATGGTCCAGGATATTTGCTTAAAATTTGTCCAATTTTATAATGTTTGTCCTGTGTATCCAAAACCATATAGGCAATATTGGGTCTTTTAAATGAGGCTTGAAAAACTTTTGGCGCCATATAATCCAATTCAGTCATAATTTCCTGTACCACATTAGGTTTTGCAGTAGCTGTCAGTGCAATCACGTTTACGGAGGGATGCAATTGGCGCAGCACCGCTATATTTTTATAAGCTGGGCGAAAATCATTGCCCCATTGGCTGATACAGTGTGCTTCATCTACTGCAATCAAATTGACAGGCATTTGCTGAATTCGATCTTGAACCAAAGTCTGTTGTAGTCTTTCTGGAGAGAGGTATAAAAATTTATAATTGCCGTAAATACAATTATCCAATAGGGTGTCCAATGTTTTATAGGGGATACCGCTTGTAATTGCCATCGCTTTAATGCCTTTGGCTTTCAATTGGTCCACCTGATCTTTCATTAAGGCAATTAATGGCGATACTACAATACATATCCCATCTTTAATTAAAGCGGGAACCTGAAAACAAATAGATTTTCCGCCACCAGTTGGTAGTAATACAAAGGTGTCTTCATTATTTAAAACAGCATTGATAATCTCCTCTTGCAATGGCCTGAAGGATGTATGATTCCAATAGCGTTCTAGAATAGTGATTGGATGTGCCATCACTATAAATTTAAGGAATCTATAATGAAATCTGCACGTTTTGCAACAGTATCAAAAGGAATGTCAATTAAAGTGTAATTAAAGCGGTTATAGGTTTTTAAAAGGTGTTGATGGATAAGCTCTGACTGCTCAAAAGTTTCATAGCGCACACTGTCACTTTTAAAAATTTCTTTCCATGGTGCCAAAATAAATACAGCATCATAAGTGTTGTTTTGTGAGATCTGTATAAAATCTTCGGGGTACGCACTGCCAAAATAGTCCATATAGGCCAACACATCAGGAAGGCCTCTATCTAAAAAAACGGTACTATTTTTATAGTTATTTGCTTCAACAAATTGTTTGGCTCTGCCTTCTAACAGCATTTGACTGAAGAGTAAGGGTTGGGTCAAAAAGAGCTGATCTACCCCGCTTTTTCTAGCCTCAAGGGTTACTTGTCTCGATATTTCATCAAAACAAATGTGTCCCCTTTTCTTTAATTCGTCTATAATTGAAGACTTTCCAGTTCCTGGGCCACCCGTAATAACAATCTTTTTAGTGTTCAATTTGGCAAGGTTTTGGCAACAAAAATCGTAATTTTAATAGGAATTAAAAAATGTAAAGTAAAATGTATCTTTGCAGCTGAATCAGAATCAATATGAGCACAGATAAATCACAAGAAGAATTTTATAGTAAATTAAGGACGCAACTTTATGAAACTTCAAGTTGGCCCTCAGAATATCTTTATAAATTTATAGTCAAAACGGATGCCCAAAAAATAGAAAAAATAGAATCTATATTTAACAATATGGGTGCCGTTATTAAAACCATCCCTTCAAAAAATGGAAATTATACCAGTGTTTCCATTAATGTACAGCTACCAACTCCTGAAGTGGTCATTGAGAAGTACAAGGAAGTGACAGATAAGGTGGAAGGCGTTATTACTTTGTAAATCATACAAAACGTTATAAAATTGTAAACCAACCTAATTGGACTAAGCACAAAATCTTGGCTCGTTTGTGCTTTAAAGCTACGCGCCATGGGGTCAGTATACAGCTCTTTACATAAATATCAGGTCAGGATCAGGGCAAGTTAATTTACCTATTCAAGAAACTTTTAAACCACAATTAATATTTCTTTATTTTTTTTCGTATTTTGCAGACTTGCACAACGTACTCCGCTGCAAAGCAATTAACACTACACCATTTATATTTTGATAGACAATTTAGAATACAATACTGAGCGTGAGCATTTGATCATTCCTGAATACGGAAGACATCTACAAAAAATGATCAATTACGCCAAAGAACGTCCTACCATTGAAGAACGTAATGAGGTGGCCAAAGCCATCATTTCTGTAATGGGCAATTTACAACCTCATTTAAGAGACGTGCCCGATTTTCAACACAAATTATGGGATCAGCTGTTTATTATGGCCGATTTTGATTTGGATGTTAATTCACCCTATCCCCAACCTTCAAAAGAGGAATTGCAAGCTCATCCAGACCCTTTAGAATATCCGCAGAATTTCCCAAAATACCGATTCTATGGAAACAACATCAAAACTATGATTGACGTTGCGAATACCTGGGAAGAAGGTGATTTAAAGGAAGCTCTGATTTATACCATTGCCAACCACATGAAAAAATGTTTCCTAAACTGGAACAAAGACACTGTGGAAGATGATGTGATATTTAATCATTTGTACGAATTGTCTGGGGGTAAAATCAATTTAAAGGTAGAAAATGAAGATTTATCTGATGCTTCTACATTAATGCGAAACAAGAAGAAGTACACCAATACCAGTAACAAAAAAACACACAGTAAAAAAAGCAATACCAACCGCAACAGAAAACGCTACTAACCATACATGGCAACATTTATAATTGAAGGAGGTCATCAATTAAAAGGAAGTATCCAACCTCAAGGTGCAAAAAATGAAGCATTACAAATCTTATGTGCTGTTTTATTAACACCAGAAACTGTCACTATACATAATATTCCAGACATCATAGATGTCAATAAACTCATTTCGCTGTTAGAAAAATTAGGTGTCAAAATCGAGAAGATTGGTTCTGGCTCTTATACGTTTAAGGCTGATGAAGTCAATATGAAATATCTCGAATCGGCCGAATTTAAGGAAGACGGTAAAGGATTGCGAGGTTCCATCATGATTGTTGGTCCGCTTTTAGCGCGTTTTGGAAAAGGGTATATCCCAAAGCCTGGAGGTGATAAGATTGGGCGACGAAGATTGGACACCCACTTTGAAGGCTTTATCAATTTAGGAGCAAAATTCCGTTACAACCGTGAAGAGCATTTTTATGGCGTAGAAGCTGACCGATTGAAAGGCGCATATATGCTGTTGGATGAAGCATCAGTAACAGGGACGGCCAATATTGTAATGGCTGCCGTTTTGGCAGAAGGCACAACTACTATTTATAATGCCGCCTGTGAGCCTTATTTGCAGCAATTATGTAAAATGCTCAACAGGATGGGCGCTAAGATCAGTGGTGTAGGCTCAAACATGCTTATTATTGAAGGTGTGGATAACTTAAAAGGTACTGATCATAAAATGCTTCCAGACATGATTGAAATTGGAAGTTGGATAGGATTGGCTGCCATGACCAAAAGTGAACTGACCATTAAAAACGTGAGTTGGGATGATTTGGGACAAATTCCGGATGTGTTCAGAAAATTAGGAATTACCGTTGAACGTAAAGGGGAAGATATTTACATCCCTGCGCATAAAGATGGTTATGAAATACAGAGTTATATTGACGGCTCAATATTAACGGTTGCTGATGCGCCTTGGCCTGGGTTTACGCCAGACTTGTTAAGTATTGTATTGGTTATTGCTACACAGGCTAGAGGTTCTGTGTTAGTGCACCAAAAAATGTTTGAGAGCCGATTGTTCTTCGTGGATAAGTTAATTGATATGGGGGCAAAAATTATACTTTGCGATCCGCATCGTGCCACCGTGATTGGACATGATTTTAAATCGAGTTTAAAAGCCACTACCATGACCTCGCCAGATATTAGAGCTGGGGTTTCCTTGTTAATTGCCGCTTTGTCTGCAAAAGGAACATCTACCATTCATAATATTGAACAAATTGATCGTGGCTATGAGCGTATTGATGAGCGCTTAAGAGCCATCGGTGCAAAGATTACTAGGGTGAGTTAATTGATCAAACCATAATCATACTATAAAAAAAACACCTCAAAGTATTGGGGTGTTTTTCGTTTTCTTAGGTACGGTGGGTGTAAAGTTAATTCGATTACGCACCGTAATTGTCTTAATTTAAAGCACGCTTATAAGTTGCTAAACAGCGTTCGCGCGCTTCTTTATGGTCTACCATTTTATCAGGATACGTCAATTCCTGAAATTCTGGGACCCATTTACTAATGTATTTTAAATCTTTGTCAAACTTTTCAATTTGTGTTGTCGGATTAAAAATTCTGAAATAAGGTGCGGCATCCACACCGCTACCCGCAACCCATTGCCAATTGCCAACATTGCTCGATAGTTCATAATCGTGCAGTTTTTCTGCAAAATAGGCTTCACCCCAACGCCAATCAATGAGTAAGTGCTTGCACAAAAAGCTGCCCACTAGCATACGCACACGGTTGTGCATAAAACCTGTGGCATTTAATTGCCGCATCCCAGCATCTACTAACGGATAGCCCGTAGTGCCATTGCACCATTTTTTAAATTCAGCTTCATTATTGCGCCATTCAATCCGGTCATATTTGGGTTTAAAACTTTCCTCAACGGTATGAGGGAAATGCCATATTATTTGCATAAAAAATTCACGCCAAATCAGTTCTTGCCAAAAGATTTCATTGTGTTCTGCAATGGCTTTTTTCATCATCTTACGCACGCTCACCGTCCCAAAGCGTAAGTGTGGTCCTAAACGGGAGGTGCCATCTTTAGCGGGAAAATTCCTTGTTTTTTCGTACGTTTGAATAAGTGTGGGTGTCACATCGTAGGGTTTGATCTCTTGAGAAGATTTTTTAAAACTCATATCAGATAAAGTCAAATTAGGTAGACGTGTGTTTTTAACTAAATTGTCAAGATAGGAATTGGTATAAAAAATCTCCAAATCAATGGTTTTGAACTTTTCCTTCCATACTTTCATATAAGGCGTATACACCACATACGGATCACCATCTTTCTTTACAACCTCATTTTTTTCAAAAATGACCTGATCTTTAAAGGTTTTAAATACAATGGAATGCGTGTTGAACAATTCCGCTAGTTCGGCATCCCGTTTGGTGGCGTAAGGCTCATAATCGTGATTGGTAAACACGGCAGAAATTTCATAGTCTTCAAGGAGCTGTTTATAAACCTCTAGAGGCTTCCCGTGAAACATGGCCAAACAACTCCCGTGGTCATTTTGAAGCGTATCGCGCATACGTTGTACAGTATCGTAAATAAACGTAACCCGTGCATCATCTTCAGGAAGTTCATCCAAAATATCAGTATCAAAAATAAAAATAGGCAAAACAGGTTGTTCCGATCTTAAGGCTTCATAGAATCCGACATTATCATCCAATCGTAAATCACGACGGAACCAGAAAATGGTCAAGGGAGTTTGCATATTAATGGTGTTTTCTCATGTTATAGACTCCAAACAATTCCTCTAATTTTTGTGTCCGATAATTAAAAATCTCTTCCAATTTTGGTTTCACCAGTAGAGGATGCACCAACTGTCCTAAACTACCGAAAGGAAGCTTATAGTCGATTATATCTTCCATTTCTACGCCTCCATCTATAGCTTTAATAAAGTGTTTGTGGTGCCACAGGTCATAAGGTCCAAAACGTTGTTCATCTACAAAATATTGATTGGTAACACTATGGGTAATTTCCGTTACCCATTTGGTTTTGATACCTAATATGGGTGTTACAATATACTGAATAATTTGGCCTGCAAACATAGGTCGGTCAGCACCAGAAAGAATATCAAAGCCCATATAATCTGGAGTAATGGTTTTTAGATTCTTCGGATTTGATAAAAATTCCCATGCTGTTTCAATACTTATAGGAAGTTTTTGAGTTTTATGAAGAGTGTATATTTTCATAGCAATGTTGATGTCCTTTAATTATTGATAAGGATGTATAGGTTGAGTGAGGTGGCTACAAAAATCCAAATGACGTAGGGGAGGATAAGGATGTTTTTAATTTTCATCACCTTAAAATAGGTGACTAAAAAAACGGTAATGATAAACGTCAGTGCGGTTATGATGATAAAACCTATAAAGAGCTGATATTGATTGAAAAAAACAAAATTCCAAGCCACATTTAATACCACTTGCAGTGCAAATAAGGTGATGACTTTTTTAGTGGGCTGCTTTAAGTAGAGGAGTGCCATATATAAGGAAAAACACAACATAATAAGCGTCCAGGCGGCACCAAACATCCAATTGGGTGGTGTCCACGGGGCTTGATTTAGTGAAGTGTACCATTGGCTGGTGGCACCGTCTCCCATCAAGAAAACGCCTAGGCCTAACGCACTGAAATTGATGACAAGAAAAAGAAGAAAGAACTTTAATGATTTCATCAGTAGGCCTTACTTTAAATGCTTCGTGATTTTGGTGCTGGAGGGCTTCGTCAAGGAGTAAAAGTAATCAATCAACCGCCCTTCCTGATCAATCAAATACTTCTGGAAATTCCATTTCACTGAGGCGTTTTTGACGCCATTTTTTTCTTTGCTAGTCAGATATTGGTATAGTGGATGCTGCTGTTTGCCTTTCACGTCAACTTTTTCAGTCATCAAAAATGAGACCCCATAATTCAGATCACAAAAGGCGTTGATGTCTTTTGCATCACCCGGTTCTTGACCACCAAACTGATTGCAAGGCACGCCAATAATTACCAATTGATCCTTAAATTGCTCATATAAAGCTTGCAAATCTTTGTATTGCGGTGTAAAGCCACATTTGGAAGCCAAGTTTACAATAAGTATATACTTGCCTTTATAAGCACCTAAATTAATGGGCAAGCCCTGCAAACTATTAATTTGAATATCGTAAAATGAGGTCAAAGTGAGTTAGGTTTTAAGAAATTAATATAATACGACATAAGCTATAATGGCAATGATCGGAAGCTGTTATCGTTGCAACCTCAGTACAATAACTAAAAAGTGGTGAGTTTGCCTGACTACTTATAGCAGCTGCCTCCTCACCACCTTGATAATTTATTGCGTCCAATAGATGTTTTGTTGACGCTAAGGCGCAGGATATGTCACGAAAATCTCCATAGAAAAACTGTCAATCTAACAGGTCTATGCTACTAAAGGTTTTCCGTTTAAGCGTTTTTCAACTTTGCGTTTTATAGCGGTCAAACGCTTCATGATGTCCATGATCTGTTCATCCTTCTTGCGTTTATAAATTTCATTTAAGCCTAAAATTAATGTTTTAGCTTGTCTAGAAATTTCGATACGATCACTAGTGGATAGTGACTTCAATTTTCGTTGTTCAAATTCAAGTGCTTCATTAATAATGTCCATAATCTTAATCTTTTAAATAATTTTGCAATTCGGCAATTTTTTGCGGTGTGCCAAATTTTCCACCGTAATGTGACGTTACTGTTGCAGACGCTTCATCTTTAATGCCTCTTGAGGAGACACATAAGTGTTTTGCATCAATAATAACAGCAACATCTTCAGTACCTAAAATATGCTTTAGTTCTTCTGCAATCTGATTGGTCAAACGTTCCTGTACTTGCGGACGTTGTGCGTAATACTGCACAATACGATTCAATTTTGAGAGCCCAATCACTTTTCCCGAAGAAATGTAAGCCACGTGTGCTTTTCCAAAAATGGGTACAAAATGATGTTCACAATTGGAATAAAGTGTAATATTTTTTTCAACCAACATCTGATTGTATTGATATGAATTCTCAAACAAAGTAATTTTTGGTTTGTTGGCTGGATTTAAACCTGAAAAGATTTCATCTATATACATTTTGGCAACGCGCTGTGGCGTGCCTTTTAACGAGTCATCACTTAAATCCAATCCCATCACATCCATAATTTCCTCAAAAAGTAACGCAATGCGTTGCTTCTTTACTTCATCAGAATGTTTAAAAGCATCAGGTTTTAATGGGGTTTCCAATCCTGTATAGAGATGGTCATCACCAATGGTTTCTAGGCTAAATCCATTTAAAGGATTGATCGGGGAAACTGTTAATTCTTCTTTGATACTCATGTATTGTCTTTTTTTAGTGCTGTCCTTTAATATTTTTGGCAAGGCAAAGCAACATTGGGATGCTAGATGGAACCATAATTATTAACCCTCCTTATCCACTTTATTAATAGTATAACTTTATGGAAGTACGTCGTATTGCGAGTGATACTTCACTTTTGCGTCCAATAGCTTGTCAAAAAAAGCTTTATTTTCTTTAAAGGTTGTATTTTGTTTAAAATGAATAAATTTACCTTGTGCATGTATGCTACTGCCATTGGTTTTGTAAATGACCAATTGGTAATAGGGGATGACCCAAGTAAAGTTTTTTAAGCCTTTATTTATCCGAATTAATACGCCATTGGGACGCAATTCCAAATTAGCGTAATTTACATCATCAACCTTATTTAAATACTGCTGCATGTTTGGGCTTACAGCCTCAACAATCATTCGTTTAGATCCGACACCGCCCATTTTTATAGCGTTTACCAATCCAAAAGATTTACCAACTAAATCATCAATGAGTTTGTTGTGGTCTTTATTGGTGTGCGTCGTATCCAAAATCATTTGACTAATATAGTAGATTTAAATCATTGTTTAAGTTTAGATGTAAAACATTAAACAATTTTTAACATTTAAAATGATATTGGTTCTGGTGCTGGATCTTAGTAGGCAATTGACCTCATTACTTACATTTAGCAATACGAATTATAGCGACCTATTTTTAAGAAAATTTGAGATGATATTCGCCAAGTAATGCAATGCGATACGCTGTATGTGAATCAATTTAAAAAAAAGGAGCATTAGGTGTTGATTACATGGGTGTTATCTACTTCTACCAATTTATTGATCATGCCTCTAAAAATAAAGCCGTGAAATGGCAATACACTATACCAATACAAGCGTCCAGCCAATCCTCGTGGTCTAAATGTTGCGGTTTGTTTAAGTAATCCGTCTTCAATTTTGAATTCTAGCCAAGCTTCGCCCGGAAGTTTCATTTCAGCATATAATAGGAGTTTACGTTCCTCTCGATCACTAAAAATAACGCGCCAAAAGTCTAAGGCATCTCCAGCATCTAATTTGGACAAATGGGTTCTGCCTCGGCGCAATCCAATGCCGCCAAATAATTTGTCTAAATGGCCCCTAATTTTCCATAAATAGGTGCCATAGTACCAACCTGTTGAGCCACCAATAGACCAAATTCGATTTACCGTGCGCTCCATATCCACAATTTTACGTTCCTTATAATCTGTAAAGCAGCCGTAGGTTGGAACGTTGATGTATTTATGGAGACTGTTTTGAAGGCGACCACTGCTTACCATAGAATCTTTCCAACTGGACACAATGCTGTTTTGCTCAATCTTTTCAAAAGCCAATTCAACTGCTTCGCGATAAGTTATGGGCTGTACATCTAGAATGTGGTTGATATCACTTTTTTTGCCAATTATTTCAATCCCCATACTATCCACCAATGATGTGGCGAGTTTATAGGAGGTTGATGTGACAAAATAGAGCCAATAAGAGGACAGTTTTGGAGTCATTAGAGGCACTGTGAGGATGTGTCGTTTGAGTTTTCTAATCTCAGCAAATTTTAATAACATCTCCTTATAGGTCATCACTTCAGGACCAAAAATATCGAAGGATTTATTGTACAATTCTTCCCGTCCTTTTGCTTTTGACAAAAAAGCCAATACATCTCTAACCGCTAAAGGCTGCGTTTTGGTATTCAGCCACTTTGGCGCAATCATCACCGGTAATTTTTCGACCAGATCCCTTATAATTTCAAATGACGAGCTGCCAGACCCTACAATAATGCCTGCCTTAAAAATGGTCAGTGCATAATGTTGAGAAGACAATAAATCTTCAACATTTTTACGTGACTGTAAATGTTTTGATAGATTTTTATCATTGGTAATGCCACTCAAATAAATGACTTGTTTTACTTGTGTGGTAGAAAAATAGGCTTCAAAGTTTTCAGCACAGGTGGCTTCCAATTTTTCAAAATCCTTTGACGTATTGGACATGGAATGAATGAGGTAATACGCCACATCGATGTCTTTTGGGATGTTTTGAAGCGTTGCTGGTTTTAAAAAATCGGCTTCAACAATGGTGATGTTGGCATCTTCCCGATAAGTTTTATCCACGCGCATTTTATCACGGACTGCACACACCACTTCATGGCCTTCATTAATTAATATAGGAATGATGCGCTTGCCAATATAGCCTGTAGACCCAGTAACGAGTATTTTCATATAAAATTTTTATGATGTTGGTTAAGACCTTGGGATGCTAGTAAGCCCGAAACGTGCTATTTAAAGGTAGTAAAATTATTAATAACAATGTTTTTTGCTTTTAAATCGAACATTAAATTATAAAGTCCAAAAAAAGTTCGGTTCATATAAATAAAATGTTTTGAACCTCTATTGCCGTTCATTTTTCTGAGCTCAGTATTTTTAGAATAGCGTTGGCCAAGTTCTGTTATCTTACCAAAGAACTCGCCATCTGAAAAGTCGAAGGTCTCGGCATGAAACGGTTGGGTGAATAAACTCATTAGTTGGTGGAACATTTCAGTAAAAAATGCTACCTCTTCTTCAGAATCATCGTCTCTCAGAATCTCCAACTGATAGAGTTTCTCCACAAAAAATGCTTTGTTGGATATCAGTTCTGGTTTTGCCAATTCAAAGTACGGCGTGTAAAAATCGTCCGGAATCGTTTTCATGCATCCAAAATCTAGAGCCACCAATTGCTTATCGTCAGACACCAAAAAATTGCCTGGATGAGGATCTGCATGAACTTTTTTGAGTACATGAATTTGGTACATATAAAAGTCCCATAGTGCCTGACCTAATGTATTGGCAATTTCCTGATTGTGATTGTGTGAGGTAAATTCAGAAAGATGCTCACCTTTCATATAATCCATGGTGAGGATGCGTTCTGACGACAATTCCTCGTAATATTCAGGGAATTGTAAATTTGGAATGTGCGCACAGGCTTCAGCAATTTCTTTGCTCTGTTGCAGTTCCAAAATGTAATTGGTTTCCTCAATGAGCTTTCCTTCAACTTCCTTAAAATATTTGTCAGAATCTTTCCCTTTAATATTAAACATTTTCATGGCAATAGGTTTTACAAGGGCCAGATCTGACGAAATACTTTGTGCAACTCCGGGATATTGGATTTTCACAGCAAGTTTCTTCCCATTTTTTTCTGCACTATGTACCTGACCAATACTTGCAGCGTTTACAGAAGTTGTGTTGAAGGAGTCAAAAAGCTCATTAGGTAATTTGCCAAAGTAGGTTTTAAACGTTTTTAAAACCAAGGCTGGCGATAATGGCGGCACTGAAAATTGGGCCAAAGAAAATTTTTCTACATAAGCTTGTGGCATGATGCTTTTCTCCATACTCAACATTTGCGCAACTTTTAAGGCGCTCCCTTTAAGTTGTTTTAAGCTGTCATAAATATCTTCTGCGTTGGTTTCATTAAGTTTGGAGCGCGCTTCACGTTCGGTCTTTGTCAGTTTATCACCGTAATATTTAAGATAATTGACACCTACCTTAGCACCTGTAGAAACTAATTTAGACGCACGCTGAATTTTCGATACTGGAATCTTATTTATGGTTTTCATTTAGGCATAGGTATTTTTTCCTTGAAGAGAAACTTTCCAAGGTCAATTACGCTTTTTAAGGGCGTTATATTAAGAACATCAAAACTGGTGTTGACTGATTTCTCGATGAAAATGTCCGTTTTTTCAAAAGAAGGCGAACTATCGTCCATCCAAAATTTAAGGGTCACCAACAATTGAACCCATGCGGACTCCTGTAGTGCCCGACGCTGTAATTTATTAATGCGTTCTTCTTTAATATCTAAAGTTTCTATCTCCAACTCATTGATATAGTGTGCAAAACTCTGTTTAAGTTCAGAAAGTAAGGCGAGTCCTTTTAATTTGTTTTTGTGTTGATTTAGCACAAAGAGCACATAGCTTCTATTGGCAGTCAAATTTTCAAAAAAGGTAAAGTAGAAACTTAACAGTTTATTGCGGGCGTCAAATAATTGATACTCCTCACTTTGATCCAATACCATTACAGTGTTGTCAAAAAAAGCTTTGAAAACCTGTTTTTCAATCGCCTCAAAGGAACCAAAATGTTCGTAAAATTTCGATTCTTCAAAGTTGTTCTTTTTTGTAAATGCATAAACAGAATTAGGTTGTGTGCCGTGTTCTAAAACATAATCCATATAATAGGAGATAATCTTTTGTTCGGAAATTTTGTTCTTTTTTGCCATGATTATAAATTATATGTAAAGATACAGAATGTTTAACTTTTTATTGTTTAAGTTAAACAAAGTTTAACAGCTATTTGTGATTTGCCAAGGGTTATCTAATGTGATGACTTGTAGGCATGTAACTCTTAATGCTTATTTTATTTAAGATTTCATTAACAATTGAGGGGTTAAAAAGCTGTAATTTTACGTAATAGTTAAAATAACCATCTAAAAAATAGATTATTATGAAAAAAATTATGCTTTGTCTTGCTGTTATTGGACTGACTTTTTCAGTTCATGCTCAAATTGATACACCACAACCTAGTGCCTTTTCTACCATAGAACAAAAGGTGGGTTTGACTGATGTAACTTTAGAATATTCGCGTCCTAATATGCGAGGCCGTACCATATTTGGAGATCTTATACCTTATGGTCAAGTATGGCGTTTGGGGGCTAATCAGAATACGAAGATTACCTTTAGTACAGATGTAACAGTAGCTGGTAAAACCCTAAAGGCAGGATCTTATGCATTATACGCAACGCCTAATGAGAAATCTTGGGATGTAATGTTTTACACAGATGCCAACAATTGGGGAAACCCTGCAAAATGGGACGATTCTAAAGTTGCTGCTAAAGTGACGGCAGAAGCTTATTCGTTACCAATGGACATTGAGACCTTTACCATGTCGTTTGACGATTTGTCTAGCAGTGGTGCTACTCTTGGTATGATGTGGGCTAATGTTTATGTGGGTGTCAAATTTGAAGTGCCTACAGATAAGATAGTTTCTGCCTCAATAGAAAGGGTAATGAACGGTCCTAATGCAAATGATTATTATGCTGCCGCGGTTTATTATTTACAGGAAGGCAAGGATATCAAAAAAGCTAAGGAATGGATTGATAAAGCGATGGCTTTGAGTCCAAAACCAATGTTTTACCAATTGAGACAACAATCCTTAATTTATGCTAAGGCAGGCGACAAAAAAGGGGCTATTGAAATTGCTAAGAAATCATTGGCGGCATCAGAAGCTGCGGGTAATGCTGACTATGTTAAAATGAACAAGGATTCCTTGAAAGAATGGGGGGCCATGTAAACGCACAACTATTCTAATTAATCATTAATAAATGAGCCTCACAGACTTTTGTGAGGCTTATCTATTTTATAAACTTGATCTGTTGGTTTATGAGCGCTAGTCGTATCGTAAGTTGAGTAGATGCCTAACATCATCTAAAAGAAACATTAAGGTTTTACTGAAATTGTGGGTCATTAACGGACTTTCAAGTTGGTTGTTGCGCAACAATTCATTAAAATGTTCAATTTCATAATTGTAACCAATCGTTTTATAATCAAAATCGTGTGTCGTGGACTTCCCATTATGGATGATGGTGACGGTAGATGGCTGATGAAATCTGGTATTGATTTTAATGATGCCGTGTTCACAATAGAAAATTGCTTCGGTTGGCGTTTCTTCTAAAAGTGTACTTTTTAAAAAAGCCTTTACGCCATTATTATAGTTGAAAATAACATCACATGTAGCATCTGCACCATTGTCAAAAAATGTGGCCTTGGCTTCAATATCCACAGGTTGTCCTAGGGTAGATAAAGCAGCGAAAATAGGGTAGATGCCAATATCTAAAAGGCTGCCGCCACCGAGTGATTTTTTAAACACCCGTGATTCCATATCTATAGTAGGTTGAAAACCAAAATCAGCTTCTAATTTGTGGATCGCACCATATTTATCTGATTTTAATTCATTTAAAACAAACTGGTAGTGCGGCAAGAAATACGTCCATAGCGCCTCCATGAAGAGCACGTTATTTGCTTTGGCAGCGGCAATCATAGCTTCCACATCTGGGAGATTCAAGGCTAACGGTTTCTCACACAACACCGCTTTATTATGGGTCATACACATAATGGCATGTGCCTTATGATAACTGTGCGGCGTGGCAATGTAAATGGCGTCAACATTAGGGTCAGCCGCCAACGTCTCGTAAGAATCGTAGGCTTTTGTAGCGTTGTATTGCTTCGCAAAAGATGTTGCTTTTTCCTGATGTCTGGAGGCCACAGCATACAGTTGACAATTGTTGATTGTCTGAATATCTTTTGCAAATTTATTGGCAATCTTACCAAGACCAATAATTCCCCAACGTATATTTTTAGGCGCGTTCATGTCTTAATGTATTGAAAGTTTGAATTATAAAGGCAATCCCAATAACTAAAGCGCATCCGAATAAATTAAGCCATAAATACGGCATCCAGTCATACCACCAGCCCATGATTACAATAGTTTGGGTTAAAAGGGCGGCTATAAATACCGCATTGCCTTTAACGTATTTAAAAAAGAATGCTAATAAGAAAATGCCAAGCACATTGCCATAAAAAATGGACCCGATAATATTGACCAACTGAATTAAATTATCCGCCAAATAGGCAACGGAAGCGATAATAATAGCTAAAATACCCCATGCGAGGGTAAACCACTTGGACGCCTTTAGGTAATGCTGTGGACTTTCATCTTGTGCAAAGCTACGTTTGTATAGATCCATAGTTGTGGTTGAAGACAAGGCATTAAGCTCACTTGCGGTGCTAGACATGGCCGCGCTTAAAATGACTGCCAACAACAAACCTATAAGTCCGCGCGGGAGATTGTTTAAGATAAAATGAATAAATACATAATCTTTGTCATTAGATTCTACAGAGAGTACACGTTCTGTATTGGCTTTCTTGATCAATTCTTTTGCTGCATTTCTATTGGCTCTATCTTCATCATTAAAACCTGCTATTTTAGTGGCAAGAGTTTCATTCTTGGTCTCAGCATATTGAAGCATTACCTCTTTTTTATTTTCAAAAATCGCATGCTGCTCACTTTGCAATTCGCTGTATGCATCGGCATATGATGAATTCATCACCGTTTCTGTGGCAGCTGGATTAAAATTGATGGGCGAGGTGT
This sequence comes from Gelidibacter sediminis, assembly GCF_004364975.1. Lineage (GTDB taxonomy): Bacteria > Bacteroidota > Bacteroidia > Flavobacteriales > Flavobacteriaceae > Gelidibacter > Gelidibacter sediminis. Next base: position 567,282 of record NZ_SOBW01000008.1, read on the forward strand.
TAAATTGGTAAAACACAAAAACCATCACCCCAACTAAGAGAATAAAAAACTGCATGGGTACTTTAAGTAGACCGTTGAATATTAATCCCATTTGCATTTCCTTGACCGATTTACCAGAAAGATAACGTTGTACCTGACTTTGATCTGTCCCAAAATAGGAGAGCGCTAAAAAGGTACCCCCAATAATACCACTCCAAAACGTGTAACGGTTATTGAAATCAAATGAAAAATCAAGAATGTCCATTTTCCCGCTCGCACCAGCAATCTCTAAGGCTTTTGTAAAGGTAATATTGTTTGGCAGGTAGCTTACAATCAGAAAAAACGCAATAAACATACCGGTGAAAATAACTGCCATTTGTTGTTTTTGTGTGATACTTACCGCTTTAGTACCGCCAGAGACTGTATAAATTATGACCAAAACTCCTATAAAAATGATCAGTAAATTGAGGTTCCATCCCAATACCGCCGAAAGAATAATGGCTGGTGCATATATGGTAATACCCGCTGCCAAGCCACGTTGGATTAAAAATAAAATGGCGGTAAGACTTCTGGTTTTTAAATCAAATCGATTTTCAAGAAATTCATAAGCGGTGTACACTTTGAGTCGGTAGTACAATGGAATAAACACCAAACAGATGATGATCATGGCTATGGGCAAACCGAAATAAAATTGCACAAAGCCCATCCCGTCATGAAATGCTTGCCCTGGTGTTGATAAAAATGTTATGGCACTGGCCTGGGTTGCCATAACACTCAGCCCTATAGTCCACCATTTGGCCTCATTCCCACCTTTTAAATAATCTTGTACATTTTTGCTGCCGCGTGTTTTCCAAGTGCCATAAATAACAATAGCTAACAATGTTCCAATAAGGACAATCCAATCTAATAGCTGCATGTTAGAAGGATTTCATGATAAAATAAAACAGGACAATATAAATGGCATTAGCCACTAAGACTAAGGTGTACGATTTTTTCCAGCGTTCTTTTGGTGGTTGTGGCCTCATAAGTTGTTTATTGTTTTAATGGTTGGTTGGCAATTATTTTTTCTTTTCCTATGGAAAGCATATTTGCAAATAGTCTAAAAGAACCTGCAACACCCTCTGGGAATTCCCTAAAAAAGCTCAATCCCGTATAAATATAATGTCCTTTTCCATATCTTGCCACTAACAAACTACCTTCTTTGGGGGTTTCTCCTTTATCATGCATGGACAATAGTGGCGTAAACTCTTTAGACCATTGATCCGGAAAATAAAGTCCACGTTCTTGGGTCCAACCTTCAAAATCCTTTTGGGTAATTTTGTTAGGTGAATTGAGCAATTCATGCTCTGGATTTAAAAATTTAACGTCTGAATTCTCATCCGTTACACGGTCTCTAGACAAAGTTAATGGATAAGGTGCCAAGTCTTCTGTCACCAAACCGCGACTCGTATTATATTGCACAATTAGATTGCCACCTTGTTTTACAAATTCAAACAATTGATCTTGCTTAAATTTTAGTATGTCTAGAGTATTGTAAGCCCTGATACCCACCACTATGGCATCAAACCTTTTTAGCTTATCTACAGTAATATCTTCTGGTTTGATAAGGACAACATTATACCCAATTTGTCTTAAACTCTCAGGTACGACATCTCCGGCACCTTCTATATAGCCTATGTTTTCGCCCTTCTTTACAATGTCCAAGCGCACAACCTTACTTTCGCTTGGTTCTAAAACCAGTTGATATGGAATATGGTCATAATCTATAGCAGTCAGGTGTTTTGTAAATACCTCATTGCCAATATGTACCATCGGACTTAGTAAACCTTCACTTTGATTTTTAGGCGGAATAACGCTAAAGACTAAGGTACTTTCTTCTCCTTTACGTGAAAGAGTAATCTTTTGTTTTTCTGGATACACATTCCAACCTTTTGGATGTGCCAATTGCACAAAGCCTTCCAAATGGTCACGATGGGCCTTAACGATTACTTGAATGTCCTTTTGTTGATCATCCGCGAAAATGATGACAGGTTCAGTAATAGATGCAGAAACTTTGGGGACGATTTCAAATGGTTTGTAAACCTCACCTTTTACGGGGTCGTTAGTTTTATAAATGACAGGCCTGGCAAAGGGAATAATCTGGCCATTAATTGTCACATTAAATGTGGCTATGATATTTCGAGGCGTTTCAGGTAAACCGATGCGTTGTTGATCTTTAACATTATACATGCCCAAACTGCCTTTGGTGTCTAGCCAATATGGGGTTGAATAGGAGGTTTTAGCAGGAATGGACATCTCAGTTGTAAAACGAAGTGACGCGTTGTTTTTTAACTCTGTCAGTTTTTGAATGGTGGTTCCATTTGTCAAATCAACCGACTTGAGTGTTATGTGTTGTGGGCTTCGATTAATGGCTTCCAAACTTAGATCTACAACACTATTGGGTGTTGCAGTATTGGAGGCGGCGGCGGCTTCAAGATATAAGCCCGCACAACCGGCGATAACTTCTTTAATGGCTTCAGATTTCACAATTTTCCAATGCTGGTCTTCCAAAGTTTGAATTAACTTGTAGGCTTCAACCAATTTTGGAATGGACGCTGATGGGTTATTAAAATCATATTGTTCCTGTACACTTTTTAGGATTTGGCCCACAGCTTTACCGCCCTTTACACGATTCCAACTGGTGTCTATACCCTCAAATATGTTGGTATGGTCTGTAGTACTGTCGCCTTTTATCAATTCTAAATATTCAGTCTCACTGCCGCGAGTACCTGTATTTCCAAAACCTTGAGATTGGTGGGCACTTCTGCTCAATGCTGCAATTTCAGAATTGGATAAACCAAGTGCAGGGTAGAAGTTACCCACTTCCAATTCATAAAAATTTGTTTTATCGGCAGCATCAAATTTTTCTTGGCTGCCATAAAACCACCACGACGGATTGAAAAACTCGCGTTTTGTTTGCCAGACCTTTACATGTTTAAGTTGTTCAGGATATTTTGTAGGATCTGCAGCTGCATCAAAAGCTTCAAAACTAAGCATTGCAGAACTGGTATGATGACCGTGGGTAGAGCCTGGACTGCGATGATCAAAACGGTTAATGATGACATCTGGTTGAAATTTACGAATTGCCCAAACCACATCACTCAACACCTCGTCCTTGTTCCAAATAGCCAAGGTTTCATCGGGATGTTTAGAATATCCAAAATCATTAGCTCTAGTAAAAAACTGCTCTCCACCATCAATTTTACGCGCAGCAACCAACTCTTGGGTTCTGATAACGCCCAACAATTCTCTAAGTTCTGGACCAATCAGATTTTGTCCACCATCACCTCGGGTTAATGATAAATAAGCTGTTCGTGCCTTAACAGCATTAGACATGTGCGAGATGAGTCGCGTATTTTCATCATCAGGATGTGCCGCTATATACAAGACAGAGCCAAGAAAATTAAGTTTTTCTATGGCTTCATATAATTCTGAACTTGTTGGTTTTTTTGGCTGTTGGGCTTGCACTGTAAAACAGTACAAGAAGGTGATTAATGACAATAATAAAGGTCTGAACATTTGTTGTGCATTTGCATGAACTTCAAATATAAAAAAGAAGCACCGCATATTTAATGTTTAGATTTTTTTTAACTAGAAATTGTGCTGAGAGGCTTGAATAAGAATTGAAGTGAAGAAAAAGCTATGGTTAAAGGACATAAGATAAAATGGAATAATCCTCAAGGCCTAAACCATGTCTGTGTTATCTTCAAATAATTCATCAATTGCATCCTTTTTAATTAATGTGACTGCCTTTTGTAACATTAAGTTATTGGGGTAGGTTACCAAATCGCCATTTTCAATACGCAAATGTAACTGGAAGGCCCTGATGTCTTCGATAATGCCTTCCAGCGGAAAATCTTTATCGTGAATTTGTATTTTATCACCAACCTTGTAAGGGAAAGAGAAAAACATAATAATACCCGAGGTGATATTGCTAAGTATGGACCAAATGGCGAATAAACCAATCCCGATGACCGCAAATATAGAAGAGAATAAAAACATTAAATCTTTGGCTTCCGTACCAAAAATAAAAGGAATGATCAACAAGGCAATAATAAATAGGGCAACACTAATATAACGCTGCATCAAATGGACTCGTGCAATGTTAATGCCCTGTTTTCTGGAAACCTTACCGATAACCTTATTGATAAAAAACCGTATGATCAGTAAAAATATAAGAAGAAAACCTGTATAGATCAACCCTTGTTGATAGCTTTCTAGTTGATAGCTTTGAAAAAACATAGATTCGTATAAAATTGATTAATGGTAAAGATACATAGAATAAGACTGTGTTTATGGTAATCTGAGGCTTTCTCTTAGGCCGGAATCGGCATTGGTGTTTTTGTTCCAATAGTCGGATTTGATGGTTTCAATTCGCGTTGCTTTTGTGGTCAGTTCTTTAGCCTTTTCTCCTTGTCCACTAATGAAGGTTTCTTCCCATGAAACAATATCAAATGGAAATTGCGGATTAAATGTAATTTGCAATGTTCTATTTAATTCTGGATATGTAAGTTTGTATTGATTCTGAGTCAATTCTGCGGAAGCGCTATATGCCTTAAACGGAATGTGACGGAGGCGTAAAAATTCGAAAGCCGGAATAATATCGACATTGCCCGTAGGCAAGCTTTTAGGATTGATTCGTAACTGAGTCCACAGTTGGTTTTCGAGTATGCCTTTATTTAAACTAAACTCTTCGTCAGCTTCGCCTTCAAAATAAGAGTGCGAGCGTACTTCAAAATCTGTTCTGTTATTGAGTTGGGTATAGACCTGGCCACACCATTCCTGCACTGAACAAGCAATTTTCAGGGCATGTTGATTGTTGGCAACTGGATAGAACACACTCTGCATAATACTATAGGGGTAAATGCCGGTGTTAAAATTTTTGGTCGCATTTAGTTTTAAAACTGACATGTTTTTGGATGACGCTTGGTCCGCTTTGACCTGTTCTGATTTTAAAAATGGTTCAGTTACAAACACAAGAACTGCATTGCCTTTACGGATTTCGCCATACCGAGCTTGCTCTAACTTGTAGCTCGTAATTTCAGCTTCACCTTGATACCAATAAGCTTTAAATGCTTCAGATAATGGCTCAGGTTTTGGTAGTTGTTCCACTTGTGGTTCTGCTGTTGCATGGTCAGCCTTTTGCATAGATTTATGATCATCGCAGGAGCCTAAAAAAAGGATGAAAATATAAAATAAAGATGAGGTTAACTTCATAAAAAATAGTTTATATGAAATTACAAAGTTAAATGCTTTTTGCCATATCATTTAACGTTTGATATACCAAATGTGTAGGGAGGCCCATAACGTTAAAATAGGAGCCTTCAATTTTTGTAACACCTATTTGGCCAATCCATTCCTGTATACCGTAGGCGCCTGCCTTGTCAAAAGGTTTGTAGGTGTTAATATAATAGTTGATCTCTTCATCAGTTAAGTGCTTAAAAGTGACTTTAGTGACAGAGTTTACGGTAATTTCAGTATTGGTTGAAGTAAAACAAACTGAAGTAATCACTTCATGGGTTGTATGGCTCAAGGATTTAATGAGTTCAAAGGCTTCAGCGGCATTTTTCGGTTTACCCAAGGCCTTTTTTTGGTGCCATACTATAGTATCGCTCGTAATTAGAATGTCTTTAGGCCCCAATTCAGTTTTATAGGGGAGCGCCTTTAATTGGGCCAAATAATCGCTGATTTCAAAATGACGCAACCGTTCTGGATATTCCTCTATTACCGGTTTTAGCCGAATTTCAATGTCTAATCCCAAATCTTTAAAAAACTGTTGTCTCCTGGGCGATTTGGATGCCAATATGATGTGGTGTTCTTTAAGGGTTTCGTTGAGCATGGGTATTGGTTTTTAATTTCTAGTCCTGGTATGTGTGAATTGTGAATCAAAAATCGACAATCGACAATCGACAATCAAAAATCTTCAATCGCTTCTTATTTCAATACAATAGGGTACAATACTAAAGACAACATCCCGAAAAGCATCACTAATTTAAGCATATTACTAATATGAACATAGTCTTTCTTGGATTTCGCGTTAAATGTTCTTACCCCACTATAAATGAGGGGTGCGATAATGAAAATTATGAAATAGCCAATAAATAGTTCATATTTATAGAGATAGGTGGCCACATAATATATAGAGCCAAAGAGAGGGAGAAGAAGAATTGCGAAAGCAACTTTAGAGGCCCTTGAGCGTCCTATAGCAATGGGTAAGGTGTTCATGCCCGCCTTATAATCGCCATCAACATCTATGAGGTCCTTGACAATTTCTCGGACCAAATTAATTAAAAATGCAAAGAGCGCATAATCCAGTAAAATTTTGAAGAAAGTGAGTTGTGTAGCTTGATTTTGTGTAGTAATAACTGGGATCAACTCAAAAAGGCCAACGATTAGAATACTCAACGCCACTAAGATTGAAATGACAAGATTGCCCAGTAACAATGTAGGCTTTAAATAAGTAGCATAGACGTAAAGTAAGGCAGAGATTATCACAAAAATGGCAAAGAAGCCACTGCGTCCTACGAGGTTTGATAGGTAAAAACCAATTAAAACACCAATCACATTAAAGATGACGAATAAGATATAGGCGGTCTTTTCAGAAATTTTAGAACCTACAATAATTTTTTTTGGTCTGTTGATGATGTCCGTATCTACATCATAAATATCATTAATGATGTTGCCTGCCGCAGCAATGCATAGGGTTGACAACACTAATAGTCCAAACCCAAAACCATTTAAGGTAATTGTAAGATTTGTAGTTTCTAAGAAAGGTTGAAAAAGAGCGTATTTTATCAGTAGTTGCACAATGGCAATCATTAATAAGTTTTTCCAGCGGATTAAGTTGAGTATGTGCAAGGTGTATGGTGTTGGTTGTGTTCAGTATTGATTATTAAGTATTAAGTATTGAGTAACGAGTATTAGGTTATGAGAATTCAGTATTCATTAGTCATCTTTTAGTCTTCAATCTTCAGTATTCAGTCTTGATTCTTGACTCTTTCATCAGCAATCATCAATCATCAATCATCAAATACCATTCGTTAAGTTTTTAGTTTTCAGTCTTCAGTCTTCAGTCTTCAGTCTTGATTCTTTAATCTTGATTCTTACTTCATCAATAACCAATCACCAATCATCAATCATCAATTCCTCTAGTCATATTTAGCTCCAAAATTTCCATTCCATTTCTCCTGTACCTTTAAAACTTGTTCAATAACATCTCTGACGCAGCCTTGACCACCGTTTTTATGAGAGATGTATTTAGAAATTGCCTTAATTTCCGGTACTGCATCTTGGGGGCAAGTAGGTAAGCCCACACGAGTCATTACCGGATAATCTGGGATATCATCTCCCATATAGAGCACGTTATCGGCTTTGATATCATGTAACGTCATATACGCTTCCATTTGTTCAATTTTGTTGTGCGCTCCCAAATAAATATCGGTAACACCTAATCCCTGTAAACGCTGGCGGACACCTTCATTGCTGCCCCCCGAAATTATACAAATGTTAAAGCCTTCCAATAACGCGGTTTTCATGGCAAAGCCATCTTTGGTGTGCATGGTACGTAACATTTCACCACTCGTAGTTAAAGAGATCGTGCCGTCTGTAAGGACGCCATCAACATCAAAAATAAAGGTGGTAATATGTGTTAGGTATTCTTTATAACTTTTTTCTTCCATGTGTAAGTTGAATGCTTGTTGTTAAAAGTTCATAAATGTCTTTATGATGATCATTTTCCAACAATTTTAAATGTTTCTTTATTGTCTTTTTATCGTTGCGTTTAGCTGGTCCAGTTTGTGCCGTGTAGGGCGAGTGGTCTTGAACTTTTTTAGCAGTTTCTAAAATGAGGGGTTTTAAAATATCAAATTCGACACCCTTGGCTTCGGTAATTTCATGTGCCACGCGGTACAATTGATTGGTAAAATTATTAACATATACAGCTGCTAAATGGAGTGCTTTCCGTTGGTCTGTATTAACCTTATGAGCTTTACTGCCAATAGCTTTAGCCAAAACCTTTAAAATTTTTAAATCTGCTTTATCCAATACTTCTAAACAAATTGGCACATGGGCAAAATTTACAAAAGCTGTTTTACTAAATGTTTGTAAGGGATAAAAGACACCACGTCGGTTTTTCTTGTCCAAATCATGAACATTAACTGAACCTGATGTATGAACCACTAACCTGTTTTCAAAAGGTAATTTTGTTGATAGATGGGCACTAACATCATCGCTAACAGCAAGAATATAGACATCGGCCTCCTCTAATTTTGAGAGATCATCTGTGATGCTTACTTCGGTTTTGTAGGACTGTAAGTTTTTTATAGACCTATTATACCATTGTGTCACCTTTACTTGCTCTGATTTTGCAAATGCCTTATAGAGATGGGTGGCGACATTACCCGCGCCAAGAATAACTACTGAGATCATGCCGCTAAATTAATGAAGAAATAAGACATACGAATTAAGAATTTGCATTTTTCATATCTAGTGAAGATGATAAAACGTTTCAAAATTTCGCATAATTGTATAAAATTTTTATTTAGAGAACTACTTTGCGGTCAATTATGGCCAATGCATTAGTCTTTTCAAGCTTTTTTATGGCCCTGATGACTGTTTCTACACGTAATCCGGTCAATTCAGATATTTGTTGACGCGTTAAAGGCACTTCAAAGTGGTGCGTTACTTTAGCATTGGATTTTAAGTGGTGTAATAGAGTTAATATGCGATGTTCTGGGGGGTAGATAGATACTTCTCGTGCTATTTTTGCTTTGTAAATCATACGTTTACAAATCATTTTTGTAAAATTCAAATGGATGTCTGGATGCAATTTCAACAGATCAAAAAATGCAGCTTTAGGTAAAAGATAAATGTCAGAATCTACTAAGGTCAACGCGGTTGCGGGATATTTAAAATCGCCAAATAGAGGAGGCTCTCCAAATGAATTGCCGCTTTCAAAAAAACCTTGTACAAATTCCTTTCCCTCTTCTGTCAAATTGAACATTTTAACATGTCCTGTTTTGAGCTGATAATAAAAATCAGCTTGTTCGCCTTCATTAAAGATGGGACGCTCTTTGGAATACTGCTTTAGAGTAGCACCAAAATTAAGAATGATGTTTTCCGGAATCATGGGTATATGATTTGAATCATAAAAATACGAATAATGGTTTAGGAACTTTGTATAAACAATAAATACTATTCTCATGACATTATACACTAAAGGATTAGAAGATTTTAAAGAGCATCTTACACTATACGTCCCTTTGAGCATAATTTTTCAAAGCTGTATAGGTTCTATTGCCGCAATGCTCATTTTGATGAACAGCAGTAGCACATTTCATTTTTTAGATTTAACAATGGTTGTCGTTTTTGCTATGGCTTATAACGGATCATTGTACGCCCAAATGAAGCCGAAAATCGTCTTCAATTTATTCATCGCTACAGTTTTGGTGCACATTACGTTTATTGTTATAAATTTGTTGCGAATGGCATAGCATCACATGAAAAAAAAAGATATTCAAAATAGAGACGATGTATATTTACTAGTTTCAGAATTTTATAAAAAAGTAAGAAAAGATACGGTTTTAGGACCTTTTTTTAACCGTGTTATTAATGATTGGGAAGCACATATTGAACGATTGACCACATTTTGGGAATCGAGCTTATTCATGTCCCGAAAATTGGAACAGCGCTACCATGGCAATCCTCTAGAAGTGCATATTAAAGTTGATGAAGAAAACGATAATATGATCACATCTGAACATTTTGGTTTATGGCTTAACCTTTGGTTTGAAACATTAGATCAAAATTTTGAAGGGGAATACGCTCAAAATGCCAAAAATCGTGCCCGTAAAATGGGCACCTTTATGTTTATGAATATCTTCCAAGCAAGGCAGCATCGCGATGTGTAATGTTGGTAATGTTGTGGTATTGACATGCCTCATTCTGGGCAATTCGTGTTTCTCCAAATTATATCAACTTTAACATCTTTTAATTTCTTTCCAATCAACAAAATTGGCTAAATTTGCACAACTTAAAGGAAAGCCCAAAAAACCGTCCTTCTACTATGCAAAAAAGACTAGCCAACATTCTTTTCTCCACCCGATTAACAGCTATTTTATTTGTTGTTTTTGCCTTAGCCATGGCCATCGGTACATTTTTAGACGCCAATCAAGATACATCTCCAACGCCTTATACCCGACATTTGATTTACAATGCCTGGTGGTTTGAGGCCATTATGGGGATTTTCATGATCAATTTTATTGGCAATATGTTTCGGTACCGCTTGCTGCGCTGGAAAAAATGGGCAACATTAACATTGCATTTATCCTTTGTGCTCATCATTTTTGGAGCATTCATCACAAGATATATTGGTTATGAGGGTATGATTGCCATTAGAGAAGGTGAAACCGAAAAGCAATTTCTATCTCAAAAAACATATGTTACTGCATATATTGATGGCGATTATATGGTAGACGGAATGGCCCAACGCAAAATTATTGAACGTGAGGTTGATTTTTCCTATCGTCTGAATAATACTTTCAAGGCTGAGACTGATTATAATAACATTCCTGTTACGATAGAACTTGAAAAATACATTAAGGGTGCCGAAACTGATGTAATCCCAGATGAATCTGGAGAATCGTATTTAAAATTGGTGGAAGCTGGAGAAGGTCAGCCTCACAATCACTTTTTAAAATCTGGAGAAGTTCAAAACTTACATAACGTTTTGATTGCTTTAGATAAACCAACACCAGGTGCCATTAACATTGCCAGTACTCCTGATGGTGGCCTCACCATAGAATCGCCTTATGAAGGAAACTACATGACAATGGCCACAAGAGCCACAGGAACTGTAGTAAAAGATAGCGTTCAACCTTTAATATTAAGATCACGTTATCAAATTGGTAATATGTCTATGGTTTTTCCAAAGCCAATTGTGAAAGGTGTTTTTGATGTGGTTAAAAAATCAGAAATACTTAAAGGTGATGAAGATGGGGTGGTAATGAAAGTAACTGTTAACGGAGAAACCAAACGCGTTAATGTATTAGGTGGACCCTATAAAAACAATCCTTTTGAACAGGTTGATTTTGGTAATATTACGGTGGCTTTAAAATACGGTTCTAAATTAATAGAACTCCCTTTTGAAGTTAAATTGAATGATTTCATCGCACAAAAATTTCCAGGAACAGAAAAAAGTTACTCTTCTTATGAGAGTAAAGTTACGGTTTTGGATAAGGAGCAAGGAGATTTTGACTACCATATTTATATGAATAATATTTTAGACCATAGGGGCTATCGTTTTTTCCAAGCTAGTTTTGATCCCGATGAAAAGGGTACAATTCTCTCTGTTAACCATGACTTTTGGGGTACCTGGGTAACCTACATTGGGTATTTTCTCCTTTATATTGGTTTGATGGCTATTTGGTTTGACAAGAATACCCGTTTTGCAGATCTTAACAAAATGCTCGAAAAAGTTAAAAAACAAAAGCGCAAAGTCATCACTATCCTTGTTATAGGATGTACCACTTTAGGGTTTTCACAAACGCATTCTCCTGATGATGGTCATGATCATGGCAGGCCTACTAAGGCACAGATAGATTCGGTACTCCGGGCCAATATCACGCCAAAAGCGCATGCTGATAAGTTTGCACACCTTGTTGTACAGGATTACAGTGGACGTATGATGCCAATGGATACTTACGCCTCAGAAATATTGAGAAAACTGAGTAAACATGATACTTACGAAGAATTTGATGCTAACCAAATTATGCTTTCCATTCAGGAAAGTCCGTTGTTATGGTATAACGTTCCAATCATCTATTTAGCGCCTAAAAAAGCCGATACTATTAGAAAGTTAATTGGAGTGCCCATGGATAAAAAGCACGTTGCTTTCATCGATTTTTTTACCGCAGATGGCACTTATAAATTAGAACCGTATTTAAATGATGCTTATAGAGCTCAGGTTCCAAATGGATCGCAAAAAGAACTTAAAGAGGCAGACCAGCGGGTTAATTTATTGCACAACGCCTTAGAAGGTAGGGCTATGAAAATTTTCCCTGTACCTAATGATGACAATAATAAATGGATTTCATCCAATGAGTTTAGAGATGGAAATTACAGAGAAAAAATCGAGGATTCACTCTTAGGAAATTTTATGAATAATGGGTTCAGCGCCTATTTGCTGACTCTGAATAGAGCAAAACAGGACGGCGATTTTTCTAAAGCTGAAGATGTCCTTATGGGCATTAAAAAAACGCAAGAAAAATACGGAAGTGAAGTGATGCTTTCTGACGAGAAGGTTAAAACTGAGATTGCTTATAATAAATATGACATTTTTAAAAACCTTTTCAGCTGGTACATGTACGCAGGTTCTTTAATGTTTATTTTATTGATTATTCAAATATTCAAAGGCAACAGTAAACTAATAAATTTGGGCGTAAAGATATTTTCTGTTATTATTTTAATGTTATTTTTAGTGCATACTGCCGGTCTTGGGGTACGTTGGTATTTGTCAGGGCACGCGCCGTGGAGTGATGCTTATGAATCTATGATTTATGTGGCCTGGGCGACAATGTTTTTTGGATTGGCTTTTGGCAGAAAAAGTAATCTTACCCTTGCCTCTACAGCCTTTGTAACTTCAATCATCCTAATGGTGGCCCATTGGAATTGGATGGACCCTGCAATTTCAACTCTAGAACCAGTTTTGGATAGTTATTGGTTAATGATTCACGTAGCTGTAATTGTAATGAGTTATGGGCCATTTGCCCTCGGAATGATTTTGGGTACGGTGAGTTTAATGCTTATGATTGTGACCAATAAAAAGAATAAAGACAAGATGTTGCTAAGTATCAAAGAGTTGACCATAATTAATGAAATGGCTTTAACTACAGGGTTGGTATTATTAACTATTGGAAACTTCTTAGGAGGTATGTGGGCCAATGAGAGTTGGGGACGTTATTGGGGATGGGACCCTAAAGAAACATGGGCGTTGATCAGCATTATGGTCTATGCTTTTGTAATCCATATGAGATTGGTTCCTGGACTGCGCGGGCGTTTTGGATTTAACCTTGCGTCTATCATCGCTTTTGCAAGTATTATGATGACTTATTTTGGGGTAAATTTCTATTTGTCAGGTTTGCATGCTTATGCAAGTGGAGACCAAATTGTGAGTTTAAAATTTATAGCCATTACAGTAGGTGTTGTAGCCGTGATAGCTGTTTTAGCTTACAGAAAATACGTTGTTTATTATAAAAAGTAAAAATTACATAGCAATTTAAATAAAGCAGCCATAAACAATTTTGTTTATGGCTTTTGCAATTTAGAGCATCAATTAATAGTTGCTTTTAAAATCTTAATTTTAAGAACTCATGAAAATTTTTAAAGAATTTAAAGAATTTGCCGTTAAAGGGAATATGATGGATATGGCCATCGGAATTATAATAGGTGCTTCTTTTAACAAAGTCATAGATGTACTGGTTAAAAAGGTGCTAATGCCACCATTGTCTTTAATGACCGATGGATTAAAATTTCAGGATAGACGTTTTGTTTTAAGAGAAAAGGAGACTGATGCAGCAGGGCAATTAATTGCAGATGAAGTGGCCATAGGGTATGGCGAGTTATTTGAAACGTTTTTAGATTTTATCATAATAGGATTTACCGTTTTTATTTTGGTCAGATTCTTAAACAGTCTTAAAAATAAAGCACAAGATCCTAAAGATAAAACCGTAAAAACACCAAAGGATATTGAGTTGCTATCCCAATTGACAGAATTGCTTCAAGAACAAAATCAACTGTTAAAAACCAAAAACGGTCAGGATAATAAGTAAATACCACTATGGTCACTAAAGACAATCAGAAAACGCTGTAGTAAGTGGGTAAAAACGGTTAATAATATTATTTTTAAGTAATCAATGCAGTAAAATGCTGAAGGATTTTTGGGTAAGAGATCGATTTAAAATCATTCACTACAATATCTGCCAAGCTATAATCCTGATCATGAGAATGGAGACTATCATAGCCTACACAAAATATTCCAGCATCTTTTGCGGCTTTAACCCCATTGGTGGAATCTTCAATCACTATACATTCGTGAAGTTTATGTCCAGAAACGTACGCAGCTTTTTCAAATATTTCAGGATGTGGTTTGGATGCTTTTAAATCAGCACCACTCAATTTTGCAACAAAATATTGGTTTAAATTAAAACGCTCAAAGATGTTGTTGATGTTTTCCATAGAAGCAGAAGAAGCCAACACTAAAGTTAAACCGTTGTTATAGTATTCTTCTATTAACTCTAGGACACCTGGTAAGAGGGTCAAAGCATCATCATTCTCAAATAGATGTTTAAAGTGATCGCGCTTTAATCCAATTAGAGTCTGCGGACTTAGAGGCAAATTAAAATGTTCAACCAGGGTTTCGCAGATAGCTTTTGTAGATTGGCCTGTAAAGGAGGCATATAGAGGTTCTGGCACACTTATGTTGACATCTTTAAACATCAAGTGATAGGCTTTGCGATGGAGGGGTTCAGTATTTACGATGACCCCGTCCATATCAAACAATACGGCTTTAAGCATTTGGATGGTAATTAATTAATAGCACTACGAATATAAGAGAATTGGACTTCAATCCCAATAATAGGTGTGAAGTTTTGGATAATCAGTAAATAATTAACGTTTTAAGGCATGGATGTAGCTGCGTCAGCGAGAAGAACAAATTGTTTTTATATAAAAGCAAGGTTGTATTATGTAAATGTGTTCCTAATTATTTGTAATTTTAAACCTTACTAATAGCAGCTCACATGTCTCAATTAAAATACGGATTAAATACTATTTGCACTCACATTGGCGAAATTAAGGACGAACAGTTTAAAGGCGCTGTGTCACCTATATATATGTCTACTTCTTATGAATTTGAAGATGTTCAAATAAAGCGTTATCCGCGATACTTTAATACACCAAATCAAGAATTTACTTCAAAGAAAATTGCTGCATTAGAGCATGCCGAAGCTGGAATGCTGTTTGGTAGCGGCATGGCGGCTATTAGCACTGTATTTCTGGCGTTTTTGAAACACGGCGATCATATTGTGGTACAAAACACTTTATATGGTGGCACCAGTAATTTTATTAGAGAAGAATTTCCTAAATATGGAATCGACTTTACGTTTACGGATGGCTATGAAGTTTCTGATTTTGAAGCTGCTATCCGTCCAAATACTAAACTCATTCATATTGAAACACCGTCCAATCCACTCTTGACAATTACTGATATTAAAGGCGTTGCAGATTTGGCAAAATCCAAAAATCTGATGACGACTATTGACAATACCTTTGCCAGTCCTGTAAATCAAAATCCAATCGATTTTGGAATTGATATCGTCATGCATTCCGCTACCAAATATTTGGGTGGCCATTCTGATATTTTAGCAGGAGCTGTTGTGTGTAATGAGGCTCATATGAAAATTATTTGGAATGTTGCTAAAAATTTAGGTGGCAGTTTAAGTGATATGACGGTTTGGATGTTAGAACGCAGCATGAAAACCTTAGCTTTACGGGTAAAGGCGCAAAACCGAAATGCTAAAAAGTTGGCCAAATTTTTATCTCAACATGACAATGTGAAACAGGTGTATTATCCTGGATTGAAATCCCATCCGCAATACGATTTGGCAAAATCTCAAATGAAAGGCTTTGGAGGCATGTTGTCCTTCGAATTGGCAGACGGTCTGGATGCCATGGCATTTCAAAAGGAGCTAAAATTGATCAAATCGTCAATGAGTTTGGCAGGTGTGGAAAGTACGGTCTTATCACCGCACAAAACCTCACATTCTTTATTAAGTCAAGAGGAACGAGATGCCATTGGTGTGAGCGATAATTTAATCCGGTTCTCAGTAGGTATCGAATCAAAAAAGGATTTGATAGCAGACATTGAACAAGCCATCCTTAAGGTAAAGCAAAACACGCAGATGGCATAGCATAAAACCTAACTTTACAAACCCTAGAAACTTTACCAATTTGCATAAAAACTCTTATCACAATACGAAATACAATTTTGATGAACTTGTAAAAAATTATGATGCTTTGAAGGAGCATGTTTTTATAAATGACTATCAAACCCAAACCATAGATTTTTCTAATCCTTTGGCGGTTAAAGCTTTAAATACGGCATTGTTAGCCACGCATTATGATATCAAATTCTGGGAGTTTCCTGACCAGAATTTGTGTCCACCCATTCCGAGTCGTGCCGATTATATGCACCATTTAGCTGATCTTTTGAGAAGAAATAAGCTTCAATCAACAGTACACATTTTAGATATCGGGACAGGTGCCACTGCTGTCTATCCATTATTGGGCCATAGTATTTACAAATGGCATTTTGTAGGTACTGATGTCGATAAAAATTCACTACAGATTGCTCAAAACATTATTGAAAAAAACAATATAACTGCTGCTATCGAGCTGCGATTACAACCAGACTATCAACATATCTTAAAGGGAGTTATAAAATCTACCGATAGATTTACGGCATCTGTATGTAATCCGCCATTTTACAAAAGTCAAGCCGACGCTTTAGAAGCTACCAAAACCAAATTGAAAGGATTGGGAAAGGGTGGAGACAAAGTGGTGAGAAACTTTAGTGGGACGCCAACAGAGTTGTGTTATGCAGGTGGCGAAAAAGCATTTTTACATAATTATTTATACGAAAGTTCGCAGTATAAACAGCAATGTTTCTGGTTTACGAGTTTGGTGTCTAACGTTAACCATGTAGAATCGATGAGAGCCTCTTTAAAAAAATTGGGTGCTACCCAATTTGAGGTGTTAGATATGATTCAAGGTAACAAAGTGAGCAGAATAGTCGCCTGGAGTTTTTTAACAGAAGATGAGCAAAACGATTGGAATAAAAAATAAACAGATGAAATTAGATATATTAGCTATTGGTGCACACCCAGATGATATAGAATTAGGTTGTGGGGCAACTATTGCGAAAGAAGTACATAACGGCAAAAAAGTAGGTATTATTGATTTGACGCGTGGCGAATTAGGGACTCGCGGTACTGCAGAAACGAGGAAATCAGAAGCGGAAGCAGGGGCCAAAATTTTAGGGGTGGCGGTAAGAGAAAATATGGGCTTTGCTGACGGATTTTTCAGTAATGATAAAGAACATCAATTGCAGTTGATTAAGATGATTAGAAAGTACAAACCTGAAATGGTATTATGCAATGCGATTAATGATCGTCATATAGATCATGGTAAAGGTAGTCAGTTGGTGAGTGATGCTTGTTTTTTGAGCGGCCTGATGAAAATTGAAACGGAGTTGGATGGGCAACCTCAAGAGCAGTGGCGACCAAAATTTGTATACCATTACATACAATGGAAAAATATCGAGCCAGATGTGGTGGTTGATGTCACTGGGTTTATAGATAAAAAAATTGAAGCGGTACTTGCATATAAAACGCAATTCTTTGACCCTGAGAGTGAAGCGCCGCAAACCCCAATTAGTAGTAAAAACTTTACAGATAGTATTAATTATAGGGCCCGTGATTTGGGAAGATTGATAGGAACTGAATACGCCGAGGGCTTTACGGTAGAACGTTACGCAGCAGTTAAAAGTTTATTCGATTTAGTGTAATTTTTTTATAAAAAGTCTTTGTAAACATTAGTAAATAATTTACATTTGCACCTCCCAACCAATAGAGGTTGGATCGCATCGCAAGATGTGGCTACATGGTGGTTGTAGCTCAGTTGGTTAGAGCATCGGTTTGTGGTACCGAGGGTCGCCGGTTCGAGCCCGGTCTTCCACCCAAAATATAAGCCTTCAAAGCAATTTGAGGGCTTCTTTTGTACCCAATGTTGAATAAATAGCTTATTGGGCGAATAGGCGTGTCAAGTTCAAAAGTTATGGAATTTATTTACCCTGCCATTCCATTGCAATTTGTCATTCTGACGTTAGGAGAAGTCCCATATTATAAGTAGTCTATGAGGCAAAAATGATGTGATGATGTCTCATTTTATATGGACATGACTAAGATGTAATTAGAACAAATCATTCAACACTTTAGCCAATCGGATACCCGCAATTTGCATTTGCGTTCGCGCCGTATTTAAATATTTATATGAATATTCATATCGCAGGTTTTCGCCTTCTTCAATGGAATTGTAAATATCTTTAGTGAGAACTTGGGTTTCATTAACCCAATCTACGACCGTACCTTTTTGTAAAAATTTCACTTGCGCTTTTGATAAACGATCAGCATTTTCGGATAGCTCACTATAACTCATTCCGTAAGATTCAATCATCTGACTGTCCCACACTCTGTGTAAATTAGTCTCTTTGTAAAACCATTTAACTTTAATATCATTTCCTCCTTTATCTTCTGCACGGCCTACATGCATCGGTTGGTGTAAGTCGCCAATTAAATGAATAAGCATTTTTAAATAAAATACCTTATCCTCATCGGACGCATTGTCATCTGTAATGATGCTTTTGCATTTTGCTATTCCTGTCACTATATCGCCTTCAGGATTTTTTGTAGACGTTTCATAGGTGTCCTCAAAAGACATATTAACGTAATGCCAAACGCCAAATTCCCTATAGCGTGGATCGGATTTTATTTCATCGCTAAACGTAGATACCAACGCTAAAGATTGGTGGTTTAATAGCTTTTTGAGCTTACGTTTGGTTTTGTTGGTTGTATGTTGATCAGCAATAGCACCCACCACACGATGTCCTGTGGCGCCCCATTTTTTAGTCGCGAAACTCTGTGTATTAACAAGTAACGCCAGGAGTAATAGAAGTACTGGAATTGGTCTCATAAAATTTAAAGTCGTATTATTTCTTATTGCGTCTGTTATAATTTTTGTCGCCTCTAGTTTTCGGCTTTTTATACTTTTTAACGATCTCCCGTCTGTACGATCCTCCTAAGTTTTCTTTCTTATTTTTTTCCTTTTTTTCGTGATAAGCAGGCCCTGGAGCATCTTCGTCGCGTCGTTTTAAAGGGTTGTTGCGCTCCTTAAACTGTGGACGTTCTTCTTCCAAAAGTTCAGTGGACATTTCTACACCTTCAGGAAGTTCCTTTAATGGAATCTCCATTTGCATCAATGCTTCAATACCAGATACCAATTCCTGTTCGGCTTCTGTCGAGAACAATAATGACTGACCTTCACGTTCTGCACGACCGGTACGTCCAATACGGTGCATGTAATTTTCAGGGTAATTAGGCGTATCAAAATTAATAACGTGACTAATATGATCGATGTCCAGTCCGCGTGCCATAACATCTGTTGCAATTAAGATACGATTGCTGCCTTCTCTAAATTGTTCAATACTCCTGAGTCGGTAATTTTGGGTTTTATTGGAATGGATGACGCAACTTTCATCGTGAAAATGTTCTTCTATTTTGTCAAATAATAAATCTGCCATTTTTTTATAGGCCACAAAAATCAACACTTTGTTAAAGGTTTCTTTATCAGCCAATAAATGTTTCAAGACATTTACCTTTGAATGAAAATTAGGTACATTATAGCGTACTTGACTGATATTTTCTAATGGCGTTCCTGATACAGCAATGGTTACTTTCTCGGGTTTCACAAAGAAATTGGTAATCAATTCATCCACATCATCCGTCATGGTGGCAGAAAACATAATATTCTGTCTGCGTTCGGGAAGAATATCAAATATATTAAGCAGTTGATGTCTAAAACCTAAATCGAGCATCACATCTACTTCATCAATTACCATTTTCTGAATGGATTTTAATTGCAACACATGACTTACAGCCAAATCGAACAATCGACCTGGAGTAGCCACCACAATGTCCAAACCTTGCGCTACGGCATGTTTTTGTGTATTGATGTTTACACCGCCATATACTCCTAAAACGCGCACGTTAATATATTTTGTCAATTTTTCAATTTCATCTACCACTTGAACAACCAACTCTCGCGTTGGTACCATAATCAGCACTCGGGGATTGTCTTGTGTTGAATACGGCAGATTCTTTAAAATTGGCAACATATAGGCATATGTCTTACCAGTACCCGTTTGTGCAATTCCCACCATGTCTTTTCCTGAAGCCACCACATTAAAGGCTTGTTCCTGAATAGGGGTAGGCGTGGTAAACCCTAAATCGTCTAGGGCGTTATATAATGGGGTATTTAAGTTCAGGTTTTTAAAGCTCAAGGTATTTATTTTTAAATGATGTTTAATATGTTGTGTTGAAGCTTAAGTTTTAAGGAACTACATGGCTTTTTTGCACAATTGGCAAAGTTAAAGCTAATTAATAACTTATGCTAAATGCGTTTTATGTATTTCAATGGTGTAGGAAGCGCTGTATATCTTGCTCTTGTCTAATGCAATAATACCTTCCTTGTCTTTTAAAAGTTGTGTACTGTTTTCTGAATCTGCAACACCTTGCCAAGGTTCTATACAGACAAAATTAGCCTTTGGTTTGGCCCAAATTCCCATAAATGGAAAATCAGGGAAGCTTACGTTTAAAATTTCGCCATATTTTTTGCTGGTTAAGGTGATTTTATCTGATTTAAGATCTTTAAATACAAGCGCATCCTTATCAAATAAATGTTCATGTAAATTGAGGGTTTGTGGCGTCGAAAAAATAGGTTTGGAGTCTAAGTTTAAGAGACCATTCTCCATATTAATGAGATGTGTCACGCTGTTTTCCGGTTGATTAAACTCTAGAGTATAATCAGAATATACCTCATCAGAGTTTAGTGGACATTTAAATGCAGGATGTCCACCAACCGAGAAATACATGATTTTTTCGTCCTTGTTTTTTACGGTATAGGTAATTTTAATGCGATTGTCCAGCAACTCATAACTGACCAAATATTCAAATTGGAATGGATAGTTTTTAAGTGTTTCTTCTGATGATACTAATTTTAAAGTCAGCTGCTGGTCACTTTTTTCTTCAACCAAAAAGGAAGTGTTGTGTCTTACAAATCCATGTTTTGGTAAAGTGTATGATTTGTTGTCGTAAAAAAATGTATTTTCTTTTAAAGCACCTACAATAGGAAATAAATTGGGTGCATGTCCTGTCCAAAACTCAGGATTGCCATCCCACATAAATTCCATATTATTTTTTACGGCGGATATTTTTTGTAATTCCGCGCCAGTTGGATGAATGGCGAGTTCTAAAAGTGCATTTTTTAAGCTAAACATGAGCAATATATTTTCAACTAAAGTACAAAGTTCTTAATAAGTTAGCAGAATGTGATTAACTTTACTTCGGAAAATTGAGCTTTGAGAACACGACATACTTTTACGATAGCGAACCCAGATTTTAAAGCGCAACTTTTACAGTGGAGCCAACAATTTGAGGAAGTAGTTTGGTTAGATTCCAATAGATATCAGCAAAACTACAGCACCTATGATGCCGTTTTGGCGGTAGATGCTTTTACATGTATTTCTACGGATAGTCATCAGGGGTTCGATCAATTACAAGAATATCAAGCCATCACTAAAGATTGGATTTTTGGCTACTTAACCTACGATTTAAAAAATGATCTTGAAAACCTAAAATCGGAGCATTTTGACGGATTAGAGTTTCCAGATCTTTTCTTTTTTCAACCTAAAAAGATTTTCTTAATTAAAGGTGATATTGTCGAAATGGACTATCTAAGAATGGTGGATGACGAATTTGAATCTGATCTAAAAGAAATTGCCGCAATTGACTTCGATGAACCAACAAAACCGTCAAAGCTTTTAAACATTCAAATGCGATTGACCAAAGAGCAGTATGTTGCTAAAGTCAATACCATGTTGGACCATATTCATAGAGGCGATATTTATGAGGCCAATTTTTGTCACGAATTTTATGCTGAAAAGACACATATTGATGCTTTAGCTACCTATAGAAAACTGAATGCCATTTCTAAAGCGCCCTTTGCGGCGTATTTCAGGAATCATGATCACTATCTATTGTCTGCCTCTCCAGAAAGATATTTAAAGAAAATTGGGAACAAGGTAATTTCCCAACCTATTAAAGGGACGGCCTCGCGATCAAAAGATCAATTGGCAGATGAAAATTTAAAAAACGAACTTGAAAACAATCCAAAAGAGCGAAGTGAGAACATCATGATTGTTGATTTGGTACGTAATGATTTGTCACACACCGCAAAAAAAGGCAGTGTTACCGTTGAAGAATTGTGTGCCATCTATACCTTTGAACAAGTACACCAAATGATATCGACAATAACGTCTGAAGTAGAAGCCACAATTCCGCCGGTTCATATTTTAAAAACCACGTTTCCTATGGGAAGTATGACGGGAGCACCAAAAATTTCTGCCATGCAAATTATTGAGGACCTGGAAGAAACCAAACGCGGATTATATTCTGGGAGCATCGGTTATTTTACACCTTCGGGCGATTTCGATTTTAATGTGGTTATCAGAAGTATCCTTTATAATGCCGATAACAACTATGTTTCCTATTCTGTAGGCAGCGCCATTACTTCAAAAAGTGATCCTCTTAAAGAATATGAGGAGTGCTTGATTAAGGCGAAAGCCATGAAGGAAGTGCTGGAAAATTAATTATATTTAAAGACAACCGTGGCGAAGAGAAAATGCTGAGTTCCGCCATTCCATTCTTTAAACACCTAATACTAAACTTATGCTAGATACTTTTCAAAAACATCTTGGGACCAATTTAAATATGTTGCATGACAGCCGATTGTTGCTGGCAATTTCTGGAGGTCTTGACAGTGTGGTTTTAGCACATTTATGCCATCACTTAAACCTAAAAGTGTCCTTGGCACATTGTAATTTTAATTTGAGAGGTGATGAAAGTGATGCTGATGAGAATTTTGTATTGCAGTTGGCGGAAGATTTGGATATGGAAGTATTTATTGAAAGTTTCGATACCGAAACCTACGCTAAAGAAGAAGGGCTTTCCATCCAAATGGCTGCTCGCGAATTGCGTTACACATGGTTTCATGAACTGGCTGAACAACTAAATTTTGATTATATCCTCACTGCACACCATGCGGATGATAATCTCGAAACCTTTTTAATCAACTTAACTCGTGGAACGGGCTTGGAAGGCTTGACTGGAATTCCAGAAATGGCGGGTAACATTGTCAGACCTTTATTGCCATTTTCTAGAGAAACGTTAGAGGTGTATGCTATTGGACAGGGAATGTCATGGCGTGAAGATAGTAGTAATGCCTCCACCAAATATTTGAGAAATAAATTGCGACACGATATCATTCCGGTATTGAAACAAATGAATCCGCAATTGCTTCAGAATTTTCAAACCACTATTTCAAATCTGCAGGATAGTCAAGATCTAATTGACGACAGTGTTGTACGCATTCAGAAGAAATTCACTAAAGTTGAAGACGATCAGATTAAATTGGATGTTCATAAACTTAAAAAACTCTCTAATCCTAAAGCATATCTCTACCAACTTTTAAAGGATTTTAATTTTACGGCGTGGACTGATGTGGTGAATCTATTGGATGCACAATCAGGAAAACATGTGTTTTCATCCACCCACAGACTGCTGAAGGATCGCGATTTTTTGTTGTTGAGTGAAATTGATTGGGAAACTGAAGCACAGCCTATATCTATTGAAGAAAACGAGAAAGAAATTGCAGTGCCTTTTGGAACATTGACTTTTGACAAGGTTGATGCCATTTCTGAAACAGCTCCAAACATTAGTTATGTTGATACTGAAAAACTGATATTTCCATTAACCTTAAGAAAATGGGAGGAAGGCGATGTGTTTTATCCTTTAGGAATGACAGGGAAGAAGAAGCTGAGTAAATATTTTAAGGATGAGAAATTCTCCTTGATTGAAAAAGAGCAAGTGTGGATTTTAGAATCTGCTGGCGATGTGGTTTGGGTTGTGGGGAAACGTGCAGATGACCGATTTAAAGTCACTGAGAACACCACTAATATTTTAAAAATTGAAGTACAGTAAATGAAGTTACAAGGACAGATTGTCGACATTCAAAATAGCCGTATTTATAAAGGAGAGGTCACCATTGCACATGGGAAAATCACCAATATTACCAAGAAGGACCACAACGTTGAACATTATATTCTTCCTGGTTTTGTAGATGCGCATATCCATATAGAAAGTTCAATGTTGGTGCCGAGTGAGTTTGCCCGTTTGGCGGTCGCGCATGGTACCGTTGCGACCGTTTCTGATCCGCATGAAATTGCCAATGTGCTAGGTGTAGATGGCGTTGAATTTATGATTGAGAACGGAAAGAAAGTGCCTTTTAAATTTAATTTTGGAGCGCCTTCATGTGTGCCAGCTACCGATTTTGAATCGGCGGGTGCTATTATAGATGCTGACGGCATCAAAAAACTGCTTGAGAATCCCGACATTAAATATTTGGCGGAGATGATGAATTATCCCGGCGTGTTGTTTGATGATCTTGAAGTGATGAAAAAAATCGAGTGGGCAAAACATTATAATAAACCTGTAGACGGCCATGCGCCAGGCGTTGTAGGAGACGATATCACGAAGTACATCAAGGCAGGTATTACTACAGATCACGAATGTTTTACCTACGATGAAGCACTCGAAAAACTTCAAAAAGGGATGAAAATCTTGATACGTGAAGGAAGTGCCGCCAAAAACTTTGAAGCCCTTATCGATCTTTTACCGGAGCATTTTGAAAACATGATGTTTTGTAGTGATGATAAACACCCTGACGATTTGCTGTTGCACCATATCAATGATCTTTGTGCAAGGGCAGTCGCAAAAGGCATGGATGTTTTTAAAGTCTTACAAGTGGCATGTCTTAATCCTGTAAAACATTATAGTTTGGATGTTGGTACATTAAATAGTGGCGATGCTGCCGATCTAATTGTAGTTGAAGATTTGAAAACATTTAAAACCCTGCAAACATATATTGATGGTGAGTTGGTTTTTGATCAAGGAAAATCACTAGTTAAAGAAATAACATTCCAAAATCTAAATAATTTCAATACCTCAAAAAAGGAAATCAGCAAATTTAGATTCCCATCCAATTCCAAACACATTCGTGTCATTGAAGCTCTGGAAGGTCAATTGGTCACCAATGAAGTTGTCGAAGAAAGTTTGGTTGAAAATGGGAATGTCGTTTCAAATATAAAAACAGATGTTCTTAAAATGACGGTGGTAAATCGATATAAAAACCTACCGCCAGCTATCGCATTTATCAAAAATTTTGGTTTAAAAGAAGGTGCTATTGCAAGTAGCGTGGGTCATGATTCACATAATATTATTGCCGTTGGTGTTTCTGATGAAATGATTTGTAAAGCGGTCAATTTGGTGATAGAACATAAGGGCGGAATTTGCGCAGTTTCAAATGCAGATGAACACATCTTACCTTTGCCAGTTGCCGGAATTATGAGCGATAAGGATGGTGAAACTGTAGGCAAAGTGTATGCTCAATTAGATAATATGGCGAAACAATTGGGGAGCACTTTAAATGCACCATACATGACGCTATCATTTATGGCGCTTTTAGTTATTCCTGCATTAAAGTTGAGTGATAAAGGCCTTTTTAATGGGAAAGAATTTAAGTTTACCACTGTTGCCGTAGATTAAAATTTTAATAACCAGTTAATTTACAATCAAAAATGCCCATTTTAGAATCTTCATTTAAAGCACCATTTTTATTCAGAAAAGGATTTGTTGCTACCGTTTATTCTGGCTTGTTCAGAACAGTCAAATTAGAGCAAAAACGTGAACGTTTAGAATTGGCAGATGGCGATTTTATTGACTTGGATTGGAGTTATGCCGAGCAAAAATCTGATAAAGTGATCATTTTACTTCATGGATTGGAAGGCAATGGCCAACGTCCGTATTTAACGGGAACGGCAAAATTGTTCAATCAGAATGGTATTGATGCCATCAGCGTAAATTTTAGAGGCTGTAGCGGCGAACCTAACCGAAAATATTATGCCTATCATTCTGGTGCAACGGACGATTTGCACGACATTGTAATGCACGCCATTATGGATAAAAACTATGCTGAGGTTTTTATTTATGGGATCAGCTTAGGTGGGAATTTAGCATTAAAATATTTAGGGGAACGCGATGTTCCGTCACAAGTGAAAGCGGGTATTGGAATCTCCGTGCCATGTAGTTTACAGCATTCCGCCAAACGTTTGCACAGTTTGGAGAATAAATTATTTCACGACCGATTTAAAACCAAATTGGTGGACAGTTTAAAGCTTAAGCAGGCGTTATTCCCTGAGCATTTATCATTGGAAGAGGTGAATTCCATAAAAACCTTAACTGAATTTGATGAGGTATACACTGCAAAAGCGCACGGATTTGAAAACGCTCAAGATTATTATGAAAAAAGCAGCTGTCTGCAATTTTTACCTTCTGTTAAAGTCCCGAGTATAATCATCAATGCGCTCAACGACTCATTTTTAACCCCAGAATGTTTCCCAGTAAAAGCAGCCAAAAATAATCCTAACCTCTATTTAGAAATGCCAAAACATGGTGGTCACGTAGGTTTTGTGCAACGCGGCGGATTTTATTATACAGAGAAACGTGCCTTGGAATTCGTAAAAGAGCACTCGAATTAGCACTCGTAAGAACCATGACAGTTTCGTGTCAATTCGTGTCTCTAAAATCTCATCGTTTCAAAGCCTCAGGAAAGCCTTCCACCGTCAAATCCCATAGCATTGGCAACATAAAATAGACAAACAAAGTCAAAATGACGATAGATATAACATTCATCACAACCCCCTTGCTTACCATATCAGGAATGCGCAAATACCCAGAGCCGAAAACCACGGCATTTGGAGGCGTAGCTACAGGCAACATAAACGCACAGGACGCAGCCACCGCGGCGCCCACCATTAGGATAAATGGATGAATGTCTACAATAACCGCCATGGGAGCCAATACAGGTAACAACATGGCCGTAGTTGCGGTATTGGAAGTGATTTCCGTTAAAAAGTTGATGGATGCAATTAGTAGAAGAATTAAAATAATGGTCGATAAACCAGCAAACGTGGTCATTTGATTGCCGATAAACGCTGCCAATCCGCTCGATTCAAATCCGCTTGCAATTGCTAATCCACCACCAAATAATAGGATTACACCCCAAGGCAGTTTAACGGCATCTTCCCAAGTCATTAATTTTTCTTTTTTATTTTTTGAAGGGATCAGGAATAGGACTATTGCAAAAATGATGGCAATAATGGTGTCATCTAATTTAGGAATGAGTTTGTCAAATAGGATGGACCGGGTAATCCAAAAGAAAGCTGTTGTTCCAAAAACAATCGCTACCATTTTTTCTTCATAACTTATGTTGCCGAGCAATTTCAATAATCGATTGATTTCGGTCTTTCCTCCAGGAAATTCTTTTTGAGTAAAATTAAATGCGTAGGAGGTTAAATATTTCCAACAAATAAAAAGGAGTACAAGTGAAATTGGCAAACCGAACATAAACCATTGTAAGAAGGTAATTTCGTAATCATATATATTCGAAACAACACCCACTAAAATCAAGTTTGGCGGCGTACCAATTAAGGTTGCAATGCCACCAATGGAAGCACTATAGGCTATGGCCAGCATCAATGCTTTTCCAAATACATCCGTCTCATTTGCTACCGTATGGGGATTGTCTTTTAATTGGGTGATGATGGCAATGCCAATAGGTAGCATCATGACTGCCGTTGCGGTATTAGAAATCCACATGCTCAAAAAAGCGGTAGCGAGCATGAAACCGAGGATGATTTTCTTAATGTCAGAACCAATAAAATTGATGATGTTGAGGGCAATGCGTTTATGAAGGTTCCATTTTTCAATGGCAATGGCAATGATGAAGCCGCCTATATATAGAAAAATATACTTGTGTCCGAATGACGCTGTAGTGGTGCCAAGGTCCAATCCACCTGATAACGGAAATAAAACTATTGGCAATAGGGCCGTCACTGCAATAGGAATGGCTTCGGTAATCCACCAAATGGCTACCCAAGCCGTGGAGGCCAGTATGGCTCTAGCTTCCGTAGAAAGACCCTCAGGTTTAAAAAAGAGTAGAATCAGAATAAAAGCTAATGGACCTAAGAAAAACCCGATGCGTTTAATAGTGCTCATAATTTTTGATTGGTGCAACTAAGATATGTTATTTAGTACTTTGATTAAAAATAAAATGTGTATCGCTTTAGCACTAAAATATCAGCCTCTTTAAACCAATTTGTTATCGACAGTTGTTTTCTACTTTGTAGTTAATAGCATTCTTCCTACATTTAACCAAATCAAAACCTTATGCTAAAAAAAGTTTTTGGTAGTGCCGTTTTTGGCGTGGAGGCCACAACCATTACTGTTGAGGTGAACGTTGACAATGGTGTAGGCTATCATTTGGTAGGTCTTCCAGATAATGCAATTAAGGAAAGTAACTATCGTATTGCCGCTGCATTGCAAAACAACGGCTATAAAATTCCGGGAAAAAAAATCATCATTAACATGTCGCCCGCCGATTTACGCAAAGAAGGCTCTAGTTATGATTTGACTTTAGCCATTGGTATTTTAGCGGCCACGGGACAAATTCAAGCAGACCATTTAGACGACTATTTAATAATGGGCGAATTGGCTTTGGATGGCAATTTGCAACCCATAAAAGGTGCATTGCCTATCGCTATTAAAGCACAGGAAGAAGGCTATAAAGGATTTATTTTACCGATGCAAAATGCAAAAGAGGCCGCCATTGTTTCTGATTTGGAAGTTTATGGTGTGGAAAATATAAAGCAAGTCATCGATTTTTTTGATAAAAACGAACCGATTGAACGAACCGTAATTAATGTTCAGGAAGAGTTCTATAAAAATTTAGACTTCCCGGAATTTGATTTTTCAGATGTTAAAGGTCAAGAATCCATAAAACGCTGTATGGAAATTGCAGCGGCAGGTGGACATAATATCATCTTGATTGGACCTCCAGGTGCTGGAAAAACAATGTTGGCAAAACGATTACCAAGTATTTTGCCACCCATGACCATGCGGGAAGCCTTAGAAACCACCAAAATCCATTCGGTGGCTGGTCGTGTTAAGGACAATACAGGCCTAATGTCGCAACGTCCGTTTAGAAGTCCGCACCATACCATTTCGAACGTTGCTTTAGTTGGTGGGGGCAGTTATCCCCAACCCGGAGAAATTTCATTATCTCACAATGGCGTGTTGTTTTTGGACGAATTGCCAGAATTTAAACGTGATGTATTGGAGGTGATGCGGCAGCCTTTAGAAGATCGAGAAGTCACAATTTCAAGAGCGAAGTTTACAGTAACTTATCCATCCTCATTTATGTTGGTAGCCAGTATGAATCCGAGTCCGGGCGGTTATTTTAACGATCCTAATGCGCCAGTAACCTCGTCTCCTGCAGAGATGCAGCGCTACTTGAGTAAAATCTCAGGACCGCTTTTAGATCGGATTGATATTCATATTGAAGTGACACCTGTCCCATTCGAAAAATTATCTGACGAACGTAAGGGCGAAGCATCTATTGACATCAGAAAACGAGTTACAGCTGCTAGAGAGCGACAAACCGAACGTTTTCAAGACAATCAGAACGTACATTACAACGCTCAAATGAATACCAAGCAAATCCGCCAATATTGCATTTTGGATGATGCTTCCAAAAATCTCTTAAAAACAGCAATGGAACGCTTAAATTTATCGGCGCGAGCTTATGATCGTATTTTAAAAGTTTCAAGAACTATTGCCGATTTAGAAGGTGTGGCTGAGGTCAACGGTTCTCATATTAGTGAAGCCATTCAATACAGAAGTTTGGATAGAGATGGCTGGTTAGGTTAACCTCTTTTAGATTGAAATATTTTATTAAGCATAAATTATAATCACAGTACTAAAAATTATACACTCTTCATGAAATCATTACTACTCACTATTCCTTTTTTATTAGTCTTAAACTGCAAACAATCCGAAGAAAAAAAGAAAAATGTACCTATAACTACTGTTGAAATTGAACAGGTAACTGCACCTACACTTCATTTAGAAGAAGCCAATCGGTTGGCACAATTACCCATTCATTGCATTCAGACAGAATATCCTAATAAACTAGGTCAAACCATTGGTGGTAAGGAAGATTTGCAAGAGCCGAAAACACTCCACCCGGCATTTTATGGATGTTTTGATTGGCATTCCGCAGTACATGGTCATTGGAGTCTGGTCAGTTTGCTAAAGCAATTTCCAGAACTCGAGAATGCAGAAGAGATCAAAAAAATGTTGCAACAAAATATCTCTAAAGAAAACATACAAAATGAAGTCCAATATTTTTTTGGGAAGCACAATACAAGTTATGAGCGCACTTATGGTTGGGCGTGGTTATTGAAACTTGCTGAAGAATTGCATACCTGGGATGCCCCTCTAGCAAGAGAATTGGAATCCAATTTGCAACCCCTAACAGATCTTATTGTAGAAAAATACATCGAATTTTTACCAAAGCTTAATTATCCTATTCGTGTTGGTGAGCATCCTAATACCGCTTTCGGACTGTCCTTTGCCTACGATTATGCTGTAACGGTAGGAGATGATACTTTAAAAGCGCTTATTGTGCAACGCGCGAAAGATTTTTATTTACAAGATGTTAATTGTCCATTATCGTAGGAACCAAGTGGATTTGATTTTTTATCGCCATGTTTTGAAGAAGCGGCATTAATGAAAAGGGTGTTGCCTAAACAAGAATTTGAAAGTTGGTTGGCTGAATTTTTACCACAATTAAAAGATAAGAACTTTAAGTTGGAACCCGGCATCGTGAGCGACAGAACTGATGGCAAATTGGTGCATTTGGATGGCGTTAATTTTTCAAGAGCATGGAGTTTATATGAAATTGCCAAAGATTTACCAGAATATGCACATCTAAAAAATACAGCAAATGCACACATCAACTATTCCTTGCCAAGTATTGTAGGCGACAGTTATGAAGGCGGGCATTGGTTAGGCAGTTTTGCAATTTATGCCTTAAATACCATAACACGTGATTAAAAATTGGTTTAAAAACATTGGTCCGGGTCCTCTAGTTGCTGCTGCTTTTATAGGTCCGGGAACAGTGACGGTGTGTACTTTGGCAGGTGTAAATTTTGGCTACGCATTGCTTTGGGCCATGGGCTTATCAATTTTAGCTACGATAGTGCTTCAGGAAATGTCAGTGCGTTTAGGTATTATTACTCAAAAAGGTCTGGCTGAGGTTATTAGAACTGAAATTGATAACCCTATTTTGAGAGGTCTCACCATACTCTTAATCTTATCTGCCATTGTTATTGGTAATGCCGCATACGAGGCTGGAAATATTAGTGGAGGTGTGTTAGGATTGGAAACCATTCTAGGCAATCCTTCAGTAGCTATCGGGAATTTTGATATAAATATATTAAGTCTGATTATTGGCGCTATTGCTTTTATAATACTTTATATAGGAAATTACAAAGTCCTAGAGCGGGTATTGGTGACTTTAGTGATATTGATGAGTATAGCATTTTTGCTCACTGAAATTATAACAAAACCGGATTTGTCTGATATATTTAAAGGATTGTTTGTTCCGAAAGTAACAGAAGCTAACTTGTTAACAATTATTGGCTTAATCGGTACAACTGTTGTCCCTTACAATCTTTTTTTGCATGCCTCATTGGTCAAGGAAAAATGGCATCATGAAACGGATTTAAAATATGCACGGAAAGATACTATTGTAGCCGTAGTATTGGGTGGAATCGTCTCTATGTGCATCATCATTTCAGCGGCTGCCATTGATGCCCAAAATATTGCAAGTGCGGCCGATTTAGCAAAAGGTCTTGAGCCTTTATTTGGGCAGTTTGCCAAATATTTCTTGGGCATCGGATTATTTGCTGCTGGCATAACCAGTGCCATTACGGCGCCTTTAGCAGCAGCTTATGTCACAACTGGTTGCTTGGGATGGTCCTCTAATATGAAATCAAAACAATTTAAAACCGTTTGGATTAGTATTTTAGGTATGGGTGTTTTGTTTTCGTCTATCGGTTTCAAATCGATTGAAATTATCAAATTTGCCCAAATTACCAATGGATTATTGTTGCCAATTATTGCGGCGTTTTTGTTATGGGTGATGAACAAATCCAGTATTTTAGGAGTTTATAAAAATACTATTATCCAAAATGTTATCGGCTATATCATTTTAGGATTGGCGATTTTTTTAGGAGCAAAGAGTATTTTAAAAGTTTTTGAAATTATTTAGAAGAATTTTCAAGGTCGCAATTTTTAGGATTGATGGACTGTCCAAAGTTGTATGATTAAGGGTTCTCGTCAAAAAAAGAACAAATAGGTATTTTTGTTCAGCGTAAATTTGCGAGGATCTCCGGGATAATTTTTTATACGCTTATTATTGGTTCCCGCTGATTACGGAGATATCCGGGGATTTTTTTGTAGTATGGGAAAGCAGATAAACAATTTGTTGGGCAACGTTTTGAAAAAATAATAAGTCAACAGATTAAAACCCAAAGATTAAAAACTTTAGTTAGTGAATTTCCTGTTAGATATAATGAAGAGAAAAACAATAGATATCAATGCTGATGTAGGCGAAGGCCTAAATAATGAAGGGCAATTGATGCCATTTCTCTCTTCGTGTAATATTGCCTGTGGCGGTCATGCCGGAGATGCACAAACAATGCAATCTGTAATTGCTCTGGCAAAAGAAAATAAGGTAAAAATTGGAGCACATCCATCATTCCCTGACAAAGAAAATTTTGGACGCATATCAATGGATTTGGACGACGCTACCTTATTAAAATCCTTAATAAATCAAGTGCAAGAGCTTATAAAACATCTAGAGGCTCAAAATGAAAGTTTAAACCATATTAAGCCTCATGGAGCGCTTTATAATTTAGCCAATACCGATGCGCGCTATGCAAAAGTTGTAGTAGACTTAATGAAACAATTTGATAATACGGTCAAACTTTATGCGCCTTACCAGTCGCACGTTGCCGAATTAGCCATTCAAGAAAGTATTCCCATGGTTTTTGAGGCCTTTGCAGATAGGGCTTATAATGAAGATTTAACTTTAGTATCACGATCTGACACTAGAGCTTTGCTTACTGATTCAAATCAGGTTTGCCAACAGGTGCTTGATATGGTGTTGCGTAAAGAGGTCAAAACGATTACGGGTAAAACGGTTTCCTTAAAAGCGGAGACCGTATGCATTCATGGCGATCATCCTAATGCTGAGGCCCATTTAAAAAAGTTGACCGAATGTCTATTACAAAACCATGTTGCTATAATATAGATTTTGAGCTCTTATAAACTGACATATACGCGTTTTTCAGAAAGGTCCATTTTAATTCAATGGCCGGAAGAAATTGATCCTAAAATTCATAAAGATTTACTGCGGTATAAAGAAAATATTCTGAAATATTCTAAAGATATTATTCAAGTCATTAATACCTATAACGCTTTACTCCTTGCTTACACTACAATCGAAGTTGATTATAAGAATGAGATTGAACGATTAAAACTTTTGAGGACTAAGACGCTAGCAATAGAGCCACTTCAAACTAAACTTTGGAAAATCCCTGTATGTTATGATGTCAAATATGGGCTTGATCTAGAAGAATTAGCAGCAGCTAAAAACAGCTCAATTGCTCAACTCGTTCAATGGCATACTGAAGCTGTATACAAAGTTTATTTTATAGGTTTTTTACCTGGATTTCTATACCTAGGAGGTCTCGATAACCGACTTATCATGCCACGACGACAGCGTCCGAGGCCTCAGATTATGAAAGGTGCAGTTGGGATTGGTGGCAATCAGACGGGTGTATACCCAAATGCAAGTCCGGGAGGTTGGAACATTATAGGAAATTCGCCTATAACATTTTTCGATGCTAAGGCTAAACAGCCATGTTTTGCAAATGCTGGAGATAATATACAATTTGTAGCTATAGATATAAATAGGCATGCTGAAATTAGAGATCAAATTGATCATGGAAATTACAAATTAGAAAGCGAAGTTGGTAATGGTTGAAGTACTAAGAACGGGTTTATATGATAGTATTCAAGATTTAGGACGTCTTGGATATCAACATTTGGGAGTGCCAACTTCTGGTGCCATGGATCAGTATGCCGCTTCATTGGCAAATTCAATCTTAGGCAATCAGCCTGAAGACGCGGTTTTAGAATTCACACTATTAGGGCCAAGCTTAAGATTTCACATCTCAACTGCCATTTGCATTACCGGAATGCAGAGTGACGCCAAAATAAATGGTCGCTCGGTGAGTAATAATACAGTCATCAACATTAATCAACAAGATCGTCTTTCATTTGGGCAACGAATTTTAGGAAGCAAAGGCTATGTTGCCGTTTTGGGAGGGTTTCAATCTGAAAATGTCATGGGAAGTAGGAGCATGTACCAAAACATCACACAGAAACCACGGATTCTAAAAAATGATCAACTCTCTATACTGCAACTTACATTAATAAATAGGCAGCCAAATGCCCATGTTAATACACCAGTTTCGCATTTTAATAGTGCTCAACTCGAGGTTTTTAAAGGTATGGAATTCAACAGGCTATCTCGTGTCCAGCAGGACCTTTTGTTTAAAAAGGAATTTATGGTATCTAAAGATTGTAATAGAATGGCCTATCCGCTAGAAGGTTGTTTGGAAAATAATTTGGAATCCATCATCACAGGCCCTGTTTTGCCAGGTACGGTACAACTAACACCATCAGGCCAAATGATTGTTTTGATGCGTGACTGCCAAACTACTGGTGGTTATCCGAGGATATTACAGCTTACGGAGATGGCTATTAATCAGTTATCGCAGAGAGCTCCAGGAGAAAAATTTACATTTAAGATAGCATAAATAGGATAAAAGCATAAATCTTGATAGTTTAGAGGTAATATTATAAATTCTATTATCTATATCATATAATCAACTTTTACCAACCAGATATGAAAAATTTATTACTTCTCATTTTAGGAATTCTAATTGGCGCATTTATTAGCTATTTTTATTTTAGTAAATCTGATACAGATGTTACAATTACCACTCCAAAAGGTCTTATTACGCCTGAACAGGCCATGACTTTGGATAAGGCATACAACCCAAGGTATAAATTGATAAGCGACTCTATTGTGACACGAAAAGGCGGTGATAACCGGTCATCCTGGTACGGACTGGAACAAATGCGCAATTATTTAAATTATGCTGAAAACCAAGCTAAAGACCTAGGGTACACCATGGATGGTGTCCGCATTTATTTGGGTGCCCATCCCAACCAAAATGGACAAGCGGGCTATACAACCATGTTTTTAATTCCAACAGGAAATATTCCTAAAGCGGCGGCGTCCATGTTTAGTTTAAATATGCAAGAGGAAGGTGGCGACATTCCTGATGCTGACGGACTGGATATGGGAAGTCAAGGTTATCCTCCAAGCGCTAATTATCCGCAATAGCTAAAAATAATGGATGAATTTTTAAGGCTTAATTACTTCAATATTACTTATTCGGTTGAAGCATTAGCCGCAATCACAGGATTAATTTGTTTTAATAAGTACAAAAAAACAGCTATAAAATATTTTATTCCATTTGTTATATATGCTGTATTGGTAGATGTTATGGGCAGCTATCCAATGTTTTTTGCGCATTTTAGTGTTTACCATATCATTCAAGGCACGCTGTTTGAAAAAAACTATTTATATTTTGCTGTTTTTTGGGGTATTGGGACGGCTGTGTTCTATGTGTTCTTTTATAGGAAGATATTGAGGAATAAGCGTAGGAAACAATTTTTAGGATATACAGTACTTGTTTTTTTATTTTTAGCTATACTCGATTTGGTTTTAAATATCGATAACCTTGAATCTACCCATAACATTTATGTGGGAGGCTCACTTCTTATTTTATTATGTGTGGGTTTATATTTTATAGAGATATTAGAGAGTGATAAAGTTTTAACATTTTATAAATCCATTTATTTCTGGATCAGTTGCGTTATATTGATCTGGTTTCTAATAACAACACCTTTACAGTTTTATGAGATTTATTTCTCTAGTGCAGATTGGAATTTTATTTTTTTAAAATGGCAAATTTTCTTATTTGCCAACAGCTTTATGTATTTATCATTTACTTTTGCTTTATTATGGTGCAAACCTCAGAACGCCTAATTAGTACAGATGCCCAAAGGTATTTGTTAATTTATATGATTGCTGTACTAGTAATTGTTACGGTGCTTATTGTCGTGTTTTTTATCGTTTTCCAAAAGCGGAAAAACAAGCTTTTGTTGGATAAAATTAAACAACAAAAGAAATTCGAAGAAACGGTTTCTAAAACTAAAGAAGAAATTCAGGAACAAACCCTAATGTACATCGGACAGGAACTTCATGATAATATTGGTCAGTTACTCTCTTTGGCCAGTATGCAAATGGGTATGTTAGGCGTTAAAATTACAGCGGATATTAAGGAACCTTACGTTGAAACACAAAAAATAATTAAAGAAAGTTTAGGTGAAGTTAGAGCACTTTCAAAATCCTTAAATACCGAAGTCATTCAAAATAGAGGATTTGTTGAGTCCATTAAATTTGAAATCTCACGACTGAATAAGTTGAAATTGATGACGGCCGAATTTGTAATTAAAGGTGTTGTCATCCCTTTTGAAAACCCCAAGGATAGTACTATCCTATTTCGTATTTTACAGGAATTTATTTCCAACACGGTAAAACATGCTGATGCAACAACGCTTCAAATTTCATTGGAATACACACCAGATGAATTGCATATTACTGCTACAGATAATGGCATAGGCTTTATTATGGATGAAGTTGAGGATAGTTCAGGCTTATTAAATATGAAAAATAGGGCAGAGCTAGTAGAGTCAACGTTTCATATTACTTCACAACCAGATCAGGGCACAAAACTCGTGTTAAGGTATCCAATCGTTAAACGGACGTTAAGCACCTTAGATTTGTTATAAGCCTTGACTTAATTACGACCAATTGTATGAATTATGATTCATTCTATATGTTGATTCATTAAACCTCAAAAAAAGTTTCTACGCTCTATTCTTTTCTCTCTTTTCTTTTTAAATCTTCTACCAACGTTCAACACTCCCTACAAACATGCTTCCCAAATTGGGTCACTAGGCAAAGGAGCTTCAACATGAATATGTTCATTGGAAACAGGGTGTACAAAAGATAAGGTACGAGCATGTAAACTAATGCTGGCATCAGGATTGCTTCTAGCAAAGCCATATTTTAAGTCGCCTTTAATGGGGCAGCCAATACTAGCTAACTGCGAACGGATTTGATGGTGTCTTCCCGTTTCTAAAGCGACTTCAACAAGGTAATAATTGTCTAAATTTTTAAGGACTTTGTAATGCAGAATAGCTTTCTTGCCGTTAGCAATTTCTTTTATATATGCAGAAGATTTGTTGTTCTTCGGGTTCTTTTTAAGCCAATGAATCAGCGTGTCTTCGGTTTTCGGAGGCATTTGCTTGACGAGTGCCCAATAGGTTTTTTGAGCATCTTTTTCAGCGAATAGTTTATTGAGGCGCGGTAATGCTTTACTCGTTTTTGAAAAAACAATGACTCCTGTGGTTGGCCGGTCTAACCGATGTGCTAAACCTAAATAGACATTTCCCGGCTTGTTATATTTTTCTTTTATATAGGATTTGACAACCTCGCTTAAAGGTTTATCGCCTGTTTTATCACCCTGCACAATATCACCTGCTCGTTTGTTGACGATGATAATATGATTGTCTTCATACAGAACTTGGAGATTGTCTTTATTTGAAAGCATTTTAGACACTATATATGTTTACGGATTATCTATTAAAAACAAATGGCATAATTTTCACTTCAAAATAAACAACTACCAGCTGAAAACTGCCCATTGAAAATTAATATTGTTCCTCATCATTAGGGAAATCTACAGCTTTTACATCCTTTACATATTGTGAAATGGAATTGGTCATATCTTCATATAAATTCATATAGCGACGTAAGAATCGCGGATGAAATTCATGAGTCATCCCTAGCATATCGTGCAGTACTAGCACTTGACCGTCTACACCGTTACCAGCACCAATTCCTATTACAGGAATGGAGATACTTTCAGCAACTTCTTGTGCTAATTTTGCGGGAATCTTTTCTAATACAATAGCAAAACACCCTATGCGTTCTAGCATGAGCGCATCTTCTTTGAGTTTGTGAGCTTCTTCCTCTTCTTTGGCTCTAACGGTATAGGTTCCAAATTTATAAATGGATTGCGGTGTGAGTCCGAGATGGCCCATAACTGGAATCCCGGCATTCAATATACGTTTTATAGACTCCTTAACTTCTTTGCCACCCTCTAATTTAACGGCGTGTCCGCCACTTTCTTTCATTATTCTGATGGCAGACCGCAAGGCTTCCTTAGGATCGCTTTGGTAACTTCCAAAAGGTAAATCAACCACAACCAAAGAGCGCTCAATGGCCCTAACCACACCAGCAGCATGATAAATCATCTGGTCTAAAGTAATTGGTAACGTAGTCTCATGACCTGCCATAACATTACTTGCAGAATCACCAACCAAAATCACATCAACACCAGCACCATCAACAATTTTTGCCATGGTATAATCATAGGCAGTTAGCATGGATATTTTGTCGCCATTGGCTTTCATATCCACTAGTGTTTTTACGGTAATTCTTTTATAATCTCTTTTTGCTATAGACATCGATAAAAATTTAGAAGTGTAAAAATAAGTGATTTTAAATAAATGTTCGTTTTAAGCTCTAATTGCGGGCAGCACCCATAAATGTTTAGCTTTTTATTCCACGGTTTCTAATAGAAACTGGTTATTGACGTATTAACAGTCTGACAGGTGTACACCAACAGCTAAGCCGCCTTCCGAGGTTTCTTTATATTTGGTATTCATGTCTTTTGCGGTTTCCCACATGGTTTGAACAACTTTATCCAATGGTACCTTAACATTTTTAGGATCTGTATTTAATGCCAGTTCTGCAGCATTAATGGCCTTTAGGGCACCCATAGCATTCCGTTCTATACACGGGATTTGAACCAGTCCGCCAATAGGATCACAAGTTAAGCCAAGGTGGTGTTCCATAGCTATTTCAGCAGCAATTAAAACTTGTTCTGGGGTACCGCCCAATAATTCGCATAAAGCTGCTGCTGCCATGGCTGAAGACACGCCTATTTCTGCTTGACATCCACCCATAGCAGCCGAAATGGTTGCATTTTTTTTGAAGATACTCCCAATTTCGCCTGCCACTAAAAGGAATTTTTTAACATGTTCAAAATCTGCCTCGTGGTTTTCAATCACCATATAATACATCAAAACCGAAGGAATTACACCAGCACTACCATTTGTTGGTGCGGTAACAACACGTCCTAACGCAGCATTAACTTCATTCACACTTAGAGCAAAACAACTAACCCATTTTAAAATTTGTCGAAACTTGACTTCTGTTTGACGTATGGTTTCTAACCATTCATGCGGATTGTTATAAGGAATGTCACCTTTTAAGTTTTCATACATGTCATAAGCACGACGTCTGACATTTAATCCACCCGGTAAATTACCCTCAGTATGACAGCCTGTATACATACATTCTAACATAGTATTCCAAATACGTTTCAATTCAAAATCAATGGTTTCCATATCTCTAATGGATTTCTCATTTTCTAAGACTACACTTGAAACGGGCAAATTTAAATCTTTACAAAAGGCCAGGAGCTCAGTGCCTAATCGGATAGGGTAAGGAAAAGTGTTTTCAAAGATTTTACAATTCTTTTTTGAAACTTTACGTTCTTCCTTAACTACAAATCCGCCACCAATTGAATAAAAAGTAGAACTCGATCTTCGGCCGTCAATCATTGCAGTAAATTTCATACCATTAGCGTGAAAGGGTAAAAATTTACGATTGAAAACGATGTCTTTTTTAGGGTCAAAGGAAATTGCAACTTCGTTATTGAACAACAAAGTGTTAGTAGATTTTACAGTTGCAATGATAGATTCTAAAGTATCAATAGGGATACGTTCAGGATCTGCACCATAAAGTCCTAAAATAACTGCATAGTCTGTAGCATGACCTTTGCCTGTTAATGATAGGGAGCCAAAAAGGTCTACAGTTATATGCTCAACCTTATTAAATTTATTGCTGTCCTTTAGTTCTTTAATCCAGCGTTCAGCCGCACGCCATGGACCTAACGTATGCGAACTTGATGGGCCAACGCCAATCTTTAACATATCAAATACTGAAATACACTCCATTAACGATATCGATTTAGAGCTACAAATATAGCCTCTTTTATTTCAAAATAGAATGCTAATCCATATGAAAAAATATAGACGAAAGTATTCTCAAGAATCCAGTGATTTGCAATATGAGCGGTAAGATATTTTGAGTATGGGTCGCGTTATAATATTCTCAAGAATATTAGAATATTAGAGATGCCCTGAGGTTATATTATTTGGCAATCGTTGGACTAGGGATGTTATTCCAAACATTTTAAAATGTGAAAACAAGGATTGATATACAATATAAAAGGATGTGCTACCAGATATCACTATCATTTTAATCTGCCAAGACTAATCGGCAAGATTAATTTGATAGATGATGAGATAGGACATCCCTTTCAAGAAGCTATATATACTGATATTATTTTACATCAACATGTTCAATTTGAGCAGCTTGCATTACCAAGTTGATG
The DNA here is from genome assembly GCF_004364975.1 of Gelidibacter sediminis. Lineage (GTDB taxonomy): Bacteria > Bacteroidota > Bacteroidia > Flavobacteriales > Flavobacteriaceae > Gelidibacter > Gelidibacter sediminis. The sequence goes on from NZ_SOBW01000008.1 coordinate 607,942, forward strand.
TCAGACACATCAACACCGTCAATATTGTCAGCCGGAACGACCACTACTCTGAAAACTTGATTTTGCGTCCAATCTGATGATAATTTAGAAAAATCAGTTGTGCCATCTAAAAAGAAACGGACGTCAGTTTGGGTAAAATCAAAGTTGTAAACTAAGTCACCATCATCAAACCGTACCGTTTGAGGCAGCATACGCCAAATGTCGACACCGTTACTCGTTTCCCATAGGATATATACAAGTGTAACGTCAGAAACTAAGACTTCAAAACCATAGTTTTCTGTAAAGGAATAATTATTGGCAGCATTAAAGTTAACGTCTATTTCAAATGCTGAAGCGGTAACAATACCACCATCAGCGCCATCAAACCCTGGAGGACCTGGAGGGCCTGGAGGGCCTTGGTCGCCTGTACATGCAGTTAAGGAAATGGCCAATACAAATAATAAGGATGCGATCTTTTTCATGTGATTTCGTTTTAGGTGATCTGTAAATTTACGAATCCTTATTTATATATGGTATAACTCTGTCAAAACTAATATATAAATGACACCTTGTCATATTTTCTGTCATGGCACAATGATTGACATATAGAAAGAGAAATTAAAAAATTAATAATTCAACACAAAACATATATTATGAGTAAAATAATTGGAATCGATTTAGGTACAACCAACTCTTGCGTTTCGGTAATGGAAGGTAACGAGCCAGTTGTAATTCCTAATGCAGAAGGTAAAAGAACCACACCATCTGTCATTGCTTTCGTAGAAGGCGGTGAAATTAAAGTTGGTGACCCAGCAAAGCGTCAGGCAGTTACAAACCCAACAAAAACTGTATCTTCCATTAAGCGTTTTATGGGTAATAAATATTCTGAATCTAAAAAGGAAGCAGAACGTGTACCATATAAAGTAGTTAAAGGCGACAATGATACTCCTAGAGTGGATATTGATGGCCGTTTATATACACCACAAGAATTATCAGCAATGATCCTTCAAAAAATGAAGAAAACTGCTGAAGATTATTTGGGTCAAAATGTAACTGAGGCGGTTATTACCGTACCAGCTTATTTTAATGATTCACAACGTCAAGCGACTAAAGAGGCTGGTGAAATTGCAGGTTTAAAAGTTCGTCGTATCATTAACGAACCTACTGCAGCAGCTTTAGCTTATGGGTTGGATAAAAAAGGAAAAGATCAAAAAATTGTTGTTTTTGACTTTGGGGGTGGAACGCATGATGTTTCTATCCTTGAGTTAGGAGATGGTGTTTTTGAAGTACTATCTACAGAAGGCGATACGCACTTAGGTGGTGATGATGTTGATGAGAAAATCATCGATTGGTTAGCTGACGAATTTAAAAAAGAAGAAGATATTGACTTGCGTAAAGACCCTATGGCGCTTCAACGTTTAAAAGAAGCATCAGAGAAAGCAAAAATTGAATTGTCATCTTCAGGACAAACTGAAATCAACTTGCCATACGTTACAGCTACAGCAAGCGGCCCAAAACACTTGGTAAGAACGTTGACTAAAGCGAAGTTTGAGCAGTTAATTGATGATTTAGTAAAGCGTACCATCGAGCCTTGTAAGAATGCAATGAAAGCTGCCGGTCTTTCTAAAGATGATATTGACGAGGTTATTTTGGTTGGTGGTTCTACTCGTATCCCAGCTGTACAAGAAGCCGTTGAGAATTTCTTTGGTAAAAAACCAAGTAAAGGTGTAAATCCTGATGAAGTTGTTGCCGTAGGTGCTGCTATTCAAGGTGGTGTATTGACTGGTGATGTTAAAGATGTATTGCTTCTTGATGTAACACCGTTGTCTTTAGGTATTGAAACTATGGGTAACGTGATGACGAAGTTGATTGAAGCTAACACGACAATTCCAACTAAGAAATCGCAAATATTCTCGACAGCCGCAGACAATCAGCCTTCAGTGGAAATCCACGTATTACAAGGAGAACGTGCTATGGCAGCCGATAATAAAACAATTGGACGTTTCCATTTAGATGGTATTCCACCTGCAAAACGCGGAACGCCACAAATTGAAGTAACATTTGATATTGATGCCAATGGTATTATTCACGTTACTGCGGGAGATAAAGCTACAGGGAAATCACAAGATATCCGTATTGAGGCGTCTTCTGGATTAACTGAAGAAGAAATCAAACGCATGAGAGCTGATGCCGAAGCAAATGCTGAAGCCGATAAAAAAGCGAAAGAAAAAGCAGACAAATTAAATGCTGCTGATGCAATGATTTTCCAAACAGAAAGTCAGTTGAAAGAGTTTGGAGATAAATTATCTGAGGATAAGAAAAAACCAATCGAAGAAGCGCTTGAAGAATTAAAAACAGCTTTTGAATCTAAAGATATCGCAGTTATTGATCCAGCCCTTGAGAAAATCAATGAGGCTTGGAAAGTAGCTAGTGAAGAAATGTACAAAGCTCAGGCCGATGCTCAGGGTGGTGCACAACCAGGACCTGACGCAGGAGCTGAAGGAGGTCAGTCTGACGAAGGCAGTGATGTTGAGGACGTAGACTTTGAAGAAGTGAAGTAAGATAAACTTAGATTTTGGAAACAAAATTTTAGTAAGTCTTAGCCCATTTTTTTGGGATTACTAAACTTATTATAATAAAAAAACGCAATCCTAATCAGATTGCGTTTTTTTATATGTTTCAGATTGTGCGTAGACTCAATTTCTTGAGCTTAAAACATCTCCATCACAATTCACTTTTAAATTTAATTTTTTATCATCTTTTACAATTTGAAGATGGTAGACTCTTTCAACGTCTTTATTATTGGCATATTTTACTTTAAACACAGTTGAGTTTAGTCGCCATCCTGGATATTCACTTAAGAGTGATAATCGCACTTTTTCAGATAATTGAATGTTTTCAAACTTCTCAACCGACTTTACAAGTTCGCCTTCATTATCATAAATGGCCATGATTTTACCTAAATGATTTTTAAATATGAATAGATAGGATTCATATTTGCCGTATAAATCGGATGATGAGATATCATAACTAGCAGCGGCAGTTTCCAAATTGATGACTCCTTTAGCCGCATACGGGTCATGTACAGCATTGTAGTACGTAACATTTTTTATTGGTGATAGAATAATTTCATCTAAATTAACATAAGAAATTGAGGTTTCAGGTCGCTGAGCATTTACGATGTTGCAAAAGCCTAGTAATACAAGACTTAATAACATGGATTTGATTTTTTGTGTTGTTTTCATGATTTCTAGCAGTTTAAGTTATAAATTGAATAGTAACATTTAATTTGATTTTTAAATTTCACTTACTATCAATCTTTAAATTCATTTTTTATTGTCATTATCTATTGTACATCTTATATACAATGGATATTCCGGTTCAACCAATCGTGAGCCCGATATTTAAGTTTTATTTTATGTCCATTCAGGGTGGCTACTTCTGAGTGTGGTTTATCAAAGGTTCTGGCCATATGATACCTTCAAAGTTCTCAACAGATTAAGTAAGTTACCTCCAGGATTAAAACACGCTAATACTTTATCCTACTCAGAGTCGAAAAGTATAGTGTTGTAATTAGTGTTTTCTTAAAGCTTGGAGTCGATATAGAAAACGCAACCTTTACTGAAGGTTGCGTTTAGTTTGGAGGATACATTATAGCGCTATTTTTTAAATGTTTTTAGGATTTAAAATAACCCCTTTACAATCAATCTTCAAGTTCATTTTTTTCTTGTCATTTGTCAATTGAACTTCGTACACACGTTTGATATCTTTATTTAAGGTATAATTTACACGGTATTCCGTAGTATTAAGCTTCCAATCAGGATATGTGTCTCTTAAAGCAATTCTAACATTTTCAGGTAATCGAATTCCTTCAAATTTCTCATTAGATTTTAACAACTCCCCATCCGCATTAAAGTGGGCTAAAATGCTACCGTAGTTACCTTCAAATAACACTTCATATTCATTGTGGTTTTTAGAATACACCTTGGCACTTTTAATATCATATTTGCCAACTTCATATTCTAGGGTTTTGGCCTGAATGGGCGCATTGGGGTCGTTTACTAAATTAAAATAGGTTGCGTTTTTCAGTGATGAGACAATGATCTCATTTAAAGCTACTTGCTCCGCCTGGTCAGGCAGGTTTTGTGCGTACGTTAGGGTGGTCAGACCTAAGAATAGACCAATCATTAAAGTTTTCATAATATATTTATTTAGAAGCAGGTGGCCAGCTAACGGGAGCTAATCTTTAAGCTACTTGAAGATTAACTTTCATTATTTAACAGTCCAATGCAGAAATATGGGCATTATTGTCTAGTAGCAAGTTCACCGCATAGGTGATATCGCTAAGTGATATTAAAAATTTAATAATTGATTCTTACTAGGGAATTTTGCGTACTTGTAAAAGTGTGGGGGAAGTTTGTTAATGTAAAGGTAAATGATTGTTGCGGAGGTTTTTGCTACTAAAATAGCACAAGGTTAATTTTAACACAATTTTTTGTTTTTAATAATTAAGTAGGTGAATCTCTGTGTTGTGTTTGTGCACGCAACATTTCAACGTCTAAAATTTCAATATGTTTACGGCCCACATCAATTATGCCTTCTTTTTTTAAACGTTGTATATGTCTATTTATCACCGCTCTGGAGGTACCTATCATTTGTGCCAATTCGTCGTGAGGTAAATTATCAATATGTTCAATCCTCCGGGTTTCCTTGTTGTAATGTTGCAACAATAAATTGGCTACGCGCGCCGTAATTGTATTTGTGCCAATATCCAGTATTTGGGTTTCAAGCAATTTAAACTGTTGTATGGTATATTGAAAAAAGGCATTTAAAGTTTTTGGATTGTCTTTTAACCAATCTCTCATAATATCTATCGGAATGACCAACAATTGTAAATCTTCAAGTATTTCATAACACACATCATGCTGCACGGTGTTGATAAGCGTAAACACATCAAACACGTCATGATTGGAAAGGATAAATAATGTTAAATACTTATCGGATTGATTTAAATTGTAGACTTTAATCTTGCCCTTAACAATAAAGTGAAACTTGTAAAGATTGGTTTCTTTGGCAATAGTATGTTCACCCTTTATAAGATCTTTCAATGTGCAACTGGATACCAATTTTTCTAGAGCTTGTGTGGTAGTAGTTTTAAAAATTGAATTGTGTCTTAACAGGTCAACTAAGTAATTGCAATTATTTTGGTCTGCGTCCATTTTAAAGTGTTATGTAAGCAGCCCATAGCGTCAGAGGGTGAAATAATGGTTAAAATTACGTAAATAATTTGAAGTGAGTAGATTATGTCAATTGTATTTTAAAGTACTATGCATGCATAATAATTGTTATATTTGTAAAAATTAAATCGCTATATGTCAAAACTCAACCAACTTCTCAATATTAAATATCCTATAATACAGGCCCCAATGTTTTTGGTTTCTAACACTGCAATGGTTATTGAAGCCATGAAAAGTGGTATAGCTGGGTGCATTCCAGCATTAAATTATAGGACCTTGCCAGAACTGAAAACCGCAATTAAAGAACTTCAGGAGGCCAAAGTAATTGGAGGCTCTTTTGGTTTTAATTTAATTGTCAATAAATCGAATATAAAATATAAAGATCAGTTGCGGGTGTTGTGCCAAGAAGGCTGTGATTTTATAATTACCTCTTTAGGCAGTCCGGAAGAGACCATTAATCAAGCGCATAAGGCTGGTATTAAAGTATTTTGTGATGTTACTGATTTAAAGTTCGCTAAGAAGGTAGAAGCTTTGGGCGCTGATGCCATTATAGCCGTTAACAATGAAGCTGGTGGACATCGTGGTGAAATTTCGCCCAGAGAATTTATTGAACTTTTAAAACAAAACTGCAATATCCCCATCATTTCTGCTGGTGGGGTAGGAACAAAAGCTGATTTAGATCAGATGCTTGCGTATGGTGCAGATGGGGTGTCTATTGGCAGTCCGTTTATTGCATCTGTAGAAGCAGGGGTCACGGAAGAGTATAAACAAGCTTGTGTTGATTATGGAGCCGATGATATTGTCATGACACAGCGTATCTCTGGTACACCCTGTACAGTGATTAATACGCCTTATGTCCAAAAAATTGGCACTAAAGAATCGTGGTTGGAATCCGTATTGAACAAGAACAAAAAATTGAAAAAATGGGTTAAAATGATCCGATTCTCAATTGGAATGAAGGCCACGGAAAAGGCTGCTAAAGAGGCCACTTATAAAACCGTATGGGTAGCCGGACCTAGTATTGAATACACTACAGAAATCCTCCCAGTAAAAACCATCATTCAAAATTTAACTGTTTAAAATAGTGTTTGAGTCAATGATTGGCGCATATGGTGGAGTTAAACACACTAACTTTAACATTGTAAATAGTTCAATATGCGCTTAACATCTTCTGAACCTTTTTGGTTGGTAAAAAATGGAATTATCAATTCCTACCCGTCGTTAGATCAAGATCTAAACACCGATATTGTAATTATAGGTGCCGGAATTACGGGCAGTTTAATAGCGCACCAATGCATTGCCGATGGATATCAAACGGTCATTATTGACAAACGTGAAGTGTGTCATGGCAGTACATCTGCTACAACGTCTATGCTTCAATATGAAATTGATAAACCGTTGTATAAGCTTATTAAGATGATTGGTGAGAAAGGTGCTGTGCTCAGCTATAAAGCCTGCTTTGATTCTATAGATCAGTTGCACTCCCTTTCAAAAGCTATAAAATCATCCTGTGGTTTCACAAAAAAGCAATCGCTGTATTTTGCCTCCAGGAAAAAAGATGTGGCTTGGCTAAAAAAAGAGTTTGAAGCAAGAAAAACACATGGTTTTCCTGTTGAGTGGCTAGATGCGGCAACAATTAAAACTACTTATCATCTTGAAAACTCCTATGGTGGCATACTTTCAGATCAAGGTGGGAGTATTGATGCCTTTCAAATGGCTCATGATTTACTCCACTATAATCAGAAAAAGGGACTTCAAATTTATGATAAGACAGATGTAGAAAGGATTGTTTATCGCTCCAACGGTGTTATCATTCAAACAGAATATGATAATACCATAACCGCTAAAAAAGTAATCTTCTGCAACGGTTTTGAAAGCACAGATATCATTCCTGAAAAAATTGTCAATTTGTTATCCACTTATGCCATTGTAGGCGAGCAAAATAGAGAAGACCAATCGCTTATAGCAAATACTCTTTTTTGGAATACTTCTGATCCGTATAATTATTTGCGCACCACTGATGATCATCGATTACTGATTGGGGGTGAAGATGAAGATTTTGTGAATGCTGAAAAAAGAGATGCGTTACTAAAAATTAAGTCATCTAAATTAGAAAAGCTTGTCCATAAAATTTTGCCTAAACATCATTTTAGGGTCGACTTTGGATGGGCAGGAACTTTTGGCGAAACAAAAGATGGTTTACCTTATATAGGTAGACATCCAAATTTCAAAAATGCATATTTTGTCTTAGGATTTGGCGGTAATGGTATTACATTTTCTACCATTGGTATGGCAATGGTGTCTGCTATGCTTAAAGGTAAAAGGCATCAACTTGCACACTATTTTAAATTTGGCCGATAGTTTTTAATGTATAGAGTACTAAATGTTCTATAAAAGCAAAATCCGAGTTGATGTTTAGATCTTGTATCACCCTCTTAAACTCATAAAGAATTCTAAAGTTCTAGCTCGGGATTATAGTTAAACAATTATTTGTGATTTGTTTTCAAATTTTTCACGTCAAAAGGGTGGCTTTTATTTCCATAAAATTCAATATAAAAATTTCTGAATTATATAGGTTTCATCATCGATCAACAGTAAAAACCACATTTCATATTACCAATAATTTAACATATCTGAAGTATGTAATTTGTTAAATTTCAAATATTTAGTATAAAATATGTTAGAATAATGTTAATTATTTATATATTTGAAGTCTCCATTGAATAATCTTGCATTATTCAGATAGTAGATTAATAGCCTTTTTAATTTTGTATTCAAGTAAATGAAGCCCTAGATATTAGGGTGTCATTAGATGAATCGTATGATTTGCCTCCAAATCTATGAGAACTCGACATATTGGTTATGATTTAAGGTTATTAATTTAAACTATATCAACATGGAAAGTTTTACAAAAAGCGAAATCGCATTGGGGCAATGCAGATTTGCCCAAAGCTTTTATTACCGGCTCAAATTATTCAAAACTCCATTTAGAAAGCTAAAACACCTTGTGTTCATTATGCTTTTTTTTATGTCTAGTTCTATTTTGTTTTCACAGAACATTCAAGGGGTAACGCCTACGGTTTCTCCTAAGGGAGGGTTTGCTGTAGACGGTGGTGCCTATGCAGGTGAACCTGCATCTTTTTCTACAATAGGCGACTTCTTCTACAAAAGAGGAGCAGAACCTAATTTTGCTGATACAGCCACCTCGCCAGGTGGTCTTTTTTATAAAGACCCCACTGCACCATTTGGCTATAGAGCAACCTACCCCAATACCTTCTTTTTTAGGGATGATATAACCACTGAAGATCCTTCGGTTTTTGATACGGCATCAAAAATTGATGATAACCCAAACACCTATAAATGGAAAAAGGGCTCATCACCAACTAAGAATGAATTACAGACAACCATTGTGCATTTTACTAACGGAGACCCGGCCATTGGAGGAAATGCTGATGATTTATGGGTAATATTTGCGGCTGACCGAGAAGATACTGATGGGAGTAGTTATATAGATTTTGAGTTTTTACAGAAGCCGTTAACACTTACGGGAGCAATCACTCCAACGAACACTTCAGGAGGTTTCATTTCTGAGGGTACTGACGGTGGGCGTACTATAAATGACATTTTGGTAACTGTTGAGTTTACCAAAGGAGGTGTGGCAGCAAATGTAGTAGTTTTAAGATGGGAGCCGAAAAGTGGGGGTGGCTTTGAGTACAAGCCGTTCACTGGTTTTCCAGCGGGTAGTATTTTAGCTTCTAACAACAATCTCCAAACCATAGTTCCATATCCTATATACGATCAACCAGAAATAGCACCGGGACAATATCAATATTTGGTTAATCAATATGCTGAGGGGGCTGTTAACTTAACGGCGTTATTCTCCGTAGCTGATCCATGTTTTAATATCAGTACATTATTTATAAGAACAAGAACTTCTGGAAGTTCAGGTTCGGCACAGTTAAAAGATTTTCCTACAGAAGGACCTATTCAATTAATTGAAGATTTAACACCAATTTCAGACATTGTCGCAACATCTGTATGTGTTGGACAACCAATTACGTTAACAGCCAGTTCTAGTTTGCCAGCAACCAATTATAAGTTTTTTATTGATGCGAATGAGAATGGTAAATTTGATACGGGAGAGACTGTACTTCAAAATGGTGCGAGTAATGTTTATAGTGATGTTGGTCTAACATTGACTGCAGATGATGTTGTAGGCGTATTGGTTTTAACGAGTTTGGGTTGCGAAGATGCTTCCACCACAGGATTGACCTACTATAATACCCCTAATGTTGAGGCTGGGCCAAATAAAGAGTTAACATGTACGACTACTTCGATAAATTTAAGTGGCTCAAGTACAACCGCGAATGTTTCTTATGCTTGGATTGCCAGTGACGGTGGCCATATTGTGAGTGGTGCTGATTCAGCAACACCTCTTGTTGATATGCCAGGCACATATACTCTAACTGTAACAAGTGCCGAAGGTTGTACAGCTACTGACCTTGCTTATATTACTATTGATGATATCACACCAACAGCTAACGCTGGAGCAGATGTCGAGTTGACCTGTACTGTTACCAGTATGATGCTTACTGGCATTGGGGATTCCACAAATCCTGATGCCGACCTGGTATATGCATGGAGTGGTCCTAGCGGCTACAGTGCGAGTACGGCCCAGATCACGGTCTCTGTTGCCGGTGATTATACCCTGCGTGTGACCGATAACGACAACGGTTGTTATATGGAGGACACCGTTACAGTGGGTCAGAATTCAGATAAGCCTACAGCAGACGCTGGGGCAGATGTGGAGCTCACCTGTACCACAACGAGTGTCATGCTTACGGGCGTTGGGGATTCCACGAATCCTGATGCCGACCTGGTATATGCATGGAGTGGTCCTAGCGGCTACAGTGCGAGTACGGCCCAGATCACGGTCTCTGTTGCCGGTGATTATACCTTGCGTGTAACCGATAACGACAACGGTTGCTATATGGAGGATACCGTCACGGTTGGAGAGGATAAAACGGTGCCTACAGCAGATGCTGGGGCAGATACGGAATTGACCTG
>NZ_SOBW01000008.1:618609-1453199 GCF_004364975.1 Gelidibacter sediminis
ACCCTGCGTGTGACCGATAACGACAACGGTTGTTATATGGAGGACACCGTTACAGTGGGTCAGAATTCAGATAAGCCTACAGCAGACGCTGGGGCGGATGTGGAGCTCACCTGTACCACAACGAGTGTCATGCTTACGGGCGTTGGGGATTCCACCAATCCTGATGCCGACCTGGTATATTCATGGAGTGGTCCTAGCGGCTACAGTGCGAGTACGGCCCAGATCACGGTCTCTGTTGCCGGTGATTATACCTTGCGTGTAACCGATAACGACAATGGTTGCTATATGGAGGATACCGTCACGGTTGGAGAGGATAAAACGGTGCCTACAGCAGATGCTGGGGCAGATATGGAGTTGACATGTGCAACAACAACTGTTACCTTAACAGGTAATGGCTCATCCATTAAACCTGGCGCTATATTAGTTTACTCATGGACTGGTCCGGATGGATTTACTGCAGACATGGCAGAGATCATGGTATCTAAGATTGGTTTGTATAAACTAAGAGTGACAGATAGTCAAAATGGTTGTTATGATGAAGATAGCGTAGAAGTAACTGAAGATGTTACGCCTCCTACTGTAACTATGACCCCATTGGAACCAGTATGTATAGAGAATGGACCAGTTCAAATTATGGCAAGTCCATCAGGCGGAACATTTAGTGGCTCTGCTGCAATTAACGCTGACACAGGTTTATTTGATCCGATGATTGCTGGTAACGGTTTACATACAGTTACTTATACTTATATTGGTTTAAATGGCTGTGAAGGAAAGGCAACAATTGAATTATCAGTAATTACTTGTCAGGCTGAACCTGAATGCGACACTGTGTTTGCCTATAATAGTGAAACCTCCACTTGTTTCTCTGAAGTTTCAGAACTTAAAAACAACAATCGTTGGGGCTGGACAAATGAGATTACCGCACCCGGCACTTATAATTTCACCTTATATGGTGGTGCAGCACACTGCAATACCGAAAACGGTTATGAGTATGGTAATGCAAGAGTGGTTTATGCTGACAACGGCGATGTAACAGTTTATTATGAAATGACTGGAGGCAGCGTGTTAAATGAAGCTCATGTGTATATTGGATGTACACCTGTACCAATGGTTACGAAAGGTAAGAAAACCGAGGCTACTGTAGCACCAGGACAATACAACTTCAATCCTGACTTAGGTGGTGGTGTTCAAAACTATCAAGTAGGACCTGTAAATGTTTCTGGAGGTTCTTTCTATATTATTGTTCATGGAGTTGCTTGTACCTCAGGAGTTTTGGATGGTAATAATAATGGAATTGCATTTGATAATGAGGTTTCCGTTAGATGTGCAACGCCTAGTGCGGCATTTACAAAACCTGAGAGTTTGGAAAAATCGGGAGACATTGTCGTAGCGCCAAATCCATTTGTTGATAAAGTGGGCATTTCATATCGATACGATTATGATACAGATGTTTCAATTGAAATAAGAGACATTAGAGGTAGATTGATTGATTCGTACGAAAACAAATCTTATGTAACAGGCGAGAAAATGAAAATCGACTTCGATTTATCAAATGCCATTAAACATATGTTATTTGTAAAATTCACTACAAATAGAGGCGTTGAGATCAAGAAAGTAATTTCATCTGATGCCAAACGATAATAAGTTTAATCTTTAAAAATAAAAGCGACCATCTAAAAATGGTCGCTTTTTTATTTATACCAATGTATTTAAGAGTGTTTTGTTGACCATATGGCCACCTTCAAACGGAACAATCTGTAAATTACAATGTCCAAACAATTCAAAAGCTCTATTTTTTTCAGAAACTAAACGATCTTCATCTAAATACTCATCAGAAGTTCCATAGATTAAAGAGACTTTGGTGTCCGTTTTTAAAAATTGAAAATCTTTTGCAACAACTTCTTTAGGAATTCCCCCTGACATCATCACAATTTGAGCACAATTTAAGTGTCTTTTTGCTATGTAGCGTAAGGCTACTGATACGCCTTGAGAGTAGCCTAAAACAATTAAATTTGTCTCCTTGGGAATCGTTTCTGCGGCAAATATCGCATCAAAATAACGAAGAACATTTGCTGTTTCTTTAACGGTATTTTCCTTAGTTAGCCAACTCGCTCCAACATGTTTAAATTTCGGTGGCATATAATATTTACTTTGTGCTTGTGGGGCAATAAAGAAGTTTTTCTCAGCATCTAAATCTGTAAAATATTTTAAAAAATACCGACTCAAATAACCCATTCCATGGCAAACAAACCAAACATTCTGGGTTTTTTCTGAAAGGTTATTTAAGGTAGAATAAGTATTAGTGGTGTGGTAGGTGATGTCTTTTTCGTTGGAATTCATAGGACTTAAGGATCTATATGGTAAAGGTAAGAAGATCTACAAGATATTAGTACGATTCTAACTTCCTAAAAGTTTTAGAGATCTTGAAATAATATCTTCATCACATATTGTTTTGTACCTTTACGTTTTGTTATAAAAAATCTTAATTGACCTATGCAAATAACTAAAGAAGATGTATTGGCTAAAGCAAATGCGGCCAGTAAAAACACCCTAATGGAAACGCTTCAAATTGAAATGGTTGACTATGGCCCTGATTTTTTAGTCGCTAAAATGCCAGTCAATTCGCGGGTCTATCAGCCAGATGGTGTGCTTCATGGCGGTGCCACTGCAGCGTTGGCCGAAAGCGTTGGAAGTTTCGCTTCCCATATTTTTTTGGATACGGAACATTTATTTGTCCGCGGACTTGAAATTACCGCAAACCATCTAAAGTCTGTTAAAGACGGTTATGTTTGGGCTAAAGCTACTTTTATCCATAAAGGACGGACCACCCAGCTTTTAGATATCAGAATTACGGACGACCATGATAATTTAGTATCTATCTGTAGGTTGTCTACCATTAGTTTGCCTAAAAAAAAATAGCATGATTTTGAATCATTTTTTTGAGCAACTAAAGACACAATTCCATCAAAAACTGCCGTTTGTGGCTTATAAAAAACCTGAGACTTCCATCATTAAAGGGTGGCTTCAAAAAGATGATGCTATACATTACTGTACTGATTTTACTGAAAGTGGTTTTGTATTTGCCCCTTTTGATTCAAACCACAGCAGCTTTTTGATACCTTTTGGTAATGCTACACATATAACGCACAGTTTTGTTAAGTTAGACAATATGAAACTTTCCGACTACATTAGTAATTCAGATAGTAGTCAGAAAGATTTTCATATTAATCTTGTAAAAAAAGGAATTGATGCCATACAGCAAAACGCCTTTAAAAAAGTTGTACTGTCGCGGTGTGAGGTTGTAGAAACTAATGAACAAGATCCAATTTCTATTTTTGAAAAATTGCTCAACACCTATGCGACGGCTTTCGTGTATTGTTGGTATCATCCTGAGGTGGGACTGTGGTTGGGCGCTACCCCAGAAACTTTTTTGAACATCCGTGGCAATCGGCTGAAAACTATGGCGCTTGCCGGGACACAAGCTTATAAAGGATCAACGGATGTATTTTGGAAAGATAAAGAGCGTGAAGAACAGCAAATTGTTACTGATTTTATCGTAGATCAATTGCAGGAGGCAGTAGGAAATGGTAGTTCTCATTTACAGATGGAAGTGTCAGCACAACATACTATTAAAGCTGGTAATTTGTTACATTTAAAAACTGACATTATGCTGCAATTGGCACAAGCCGGAACTGGCCTAAAGCCTATTATAACTGCATTACACCCAACACCCGCGGTTTGCGGACTCCCCAAGGAAAAGGCCAAAACATTTATTATTGCACATGAAGGTTATTCGCGAGAATTTTATGCTGGATTTTTAGGCGAATTAAATCTAAAAGAAACCAAATCCAGAAACACAAATAGACGCAATGTTGAAAATAACGCCTACCGCGTGTCAAAAACCACTTCTGATTTATATGTGAATTTGAGGTGTATGCAATTCAAGAATAATAAGGTATATATGTATGTTGGTGGCGGTATCACTAAAGATTCCGACGCTGTATCTGAATGGGAAGAGACCGTGCAAAAATCTCAAATAATTAAGCGGGTTCTATTGTAATTTGATGCAGTATTTAAAATAAACCAGGTTCTTTTAGTACGGACCAATATTATACCCTAAAAAAGAGTTCTTCAGACTTTTATTAAATTTAATGCTTAATTTTTTCAACTCAAATAGGCGTATATAGCGGACCTATTTTTGTATTTTTGTGATAAGATTAGCTATGAATGAAATATCCTAAAATACCCCTTGCACAAACTGTAATCCAGCTTTGTAAAGCAAAAAACATCAAACATATTGTAATTTCTCCAGGAAGTAGAAACGCACCGCTGACTATTGGTTTTTCAAATGATCCTTTTTTTAAATGCTACAGTATTGTAGATGAGCGTTGCGCTGCTTTTTTTGCTTTGGGAATTGCGCAACAAATTAAATTACCGGTAGCGGTGGTTTGTACATCAGGTAGTGCTGTGCTCAATTATTATCCGGCGGTATCTGAAGCGTTTTATAGTGAAATACCATTAGTGGTCCTATCCGCAGATCGGCCTAAACACCTTCAAAACATAGGCGACGGACAAACCATCAACCAAAAAAACGTTTTTGAAAATCACATTCTTCATTCTGCAAATTTAAAGTTGGATTTAAAGGATGAACTCAATATTCCTGTTACTGAAGACATTCCAATTTTTAAGAATATTGAAGACAAGCTAGAACGTTTGTTGGGACTGCAAAAAGATATTCAAAAGCATAATGAGCAAGAGTTAAATGACGCACTAAATAAGGCTGTATTTAAAAAAGGTCCAGTACATATAAATGTGCCTTTTGATGAGCCATTATACGAGATGGTTGATGCTTTAAAAGTAGCGCCAAAAAACATTCCCATCGAGAAAGAGGAGCCTAAGATGGATACCTATATTTTGGATCAATGTTTAAATGATTGGCGGAAAGCAAAGCGTAAAATGGTGTTGGTAGGTGAGTTTGAGCCCAATCTAATAGAGCAAAAATGGCTGAATTTATTAGCCAAGGATGAGAGTGTGATTGTCCTTACGGAAACCACCTCCAATCTCGATCATGGAACGTTTATCACAAATATCGATAAGTTGATAGCGCCACTAAAGAAAGACGATTTCAAAAAATTACAACCCGAAATTCTCATCACTTTTGGTGGGATGATAGTTTCTAAGAAAATAAAAGCCTTTTTAAGGGAATATCAGCCTAAAGAACATTGGCATATCAGCGAAACCAGAGCCTACGATACCTTCTTCTGTTTGACACAACATATAAAAGAAACTCCAAATTATTTTTTAAGTGAGTTTTTGCCCAAAATAAAGGAAGTCAAGACCTCTTATAAAAACTATTGGACAGGGATTAAATTAGACCGGGGTAAAAAGCATCTGAGCTATGTGGAAAACCTTCCGTTTTCTGATTTCAAAGCCTTTGATATTCTTTTTAAGAATTTACCAAATGATACTATATTACAGGTTGGTAACAGTTCAGCCATTAGATATGCACAATTATTTGACATCCATAAATCTATAGAGGTCTTTTGCAATAGAGGAACAAGTGGTATTGACGGAAGCACATCTACCGCAATAGGTTGTGCCGTTGCCCATAAACGACAGACAAATTTTATCACTGGCGATTTAAGTTTTTTCTATGATAGCAATGCACTTTGGAACAATTATATTCCTGCATCTTTCAGAATTATTATTATAAACAATGGTGGTGGGGGTATTTTTAGGATTCTTCCCGGGCATAAGGATACAGAAAATTTTGATACTTTCTTTGAAACCAAACACACATTAACCGCCCAACATTTGGCTGAAATGTTTAATTTTAAATATAAGCGCGTGTCAACTGAGAGTGACTTAACCAATGCGCTCAATTCGTTTTTTAAAGAGAGTAATCAGCCAAAAATTCTAGAAATCAATACGGCTGGTCAACCTAATGATGAGATTCTACTTAATTATTTTAAACACTTATCTTAAGTTGTAATTATTTTACACATTGCATTGCAAGTATGCCAAATTTTGCTATATTGAAACTTGATAAATAATTAACTATAAAATTTTAAAAATGAGCAAAAGAGATGAATTAATTACAAAATACGCGGCAGATTTAAAAGAAAAATGCGGTGTAAATGCTGATATGGATTTATTGACTAAAGTTGTTATTGGTTGTGGTCCTTCTATTTACAATGCGGATGCTGCAACTGTTTCTGGTTCTGATCCTGCTGAATTAGCAACTGTAAAAAACAACTTTTTGATCAAAAAATTAGGATTAAAAGATGGACCTGAGTTGGATAAAGGTATTGATGCTGTTATGGAGACTTACGGTAAATCGAACAGAAACAAATATAGAGCTGTAGTCTATTATTTATTGACAACTCACTTTAAGAAAGAATCAGTTTATAAATAAGATATTAAGACATTACTTTATTTAAAGCGATACCTCTGAAACCTCAGAACTGTATCGCTTTTTTTTATTGGATAAACACTAATATTCTTACCTTTGCAGCATGATACATATTGGAGAATTTAACACCTTAGAAATACTACGCGAAGCCGAGCAAGGCCTATATATTGCCGACAGCGAAGGCAATGAAGTCCTACTGCCAAATAGATATGTTCCTGAAACCTATCAAATATGGGAAAAGATTGAAGTATTTGTGTATTTAGACAATGATGAACGTCTTGTTGCAGTTACTGATAGACCTTATATTACTCGCGGCGAGTTTGCCATGTTACGCTGCAATCAAGTTACCCCACATGGTGCCTTTTTAGATTGGGGCTTGGTTAAGGAGTTGTTCTGTCCGTTTAAGGAGCAGGCCTTCAAAATGAAAGCTGGTGGTTGGTATTTAGTGCATTGTTATTTAGATGAAAAAACCGGGCGTTTGGCGGCCTCTAGCAAAACAAATCATTTTTTAGATAATAAAGAACTGACGGTCAGTCAATTTGAAGAGGTTGATGTAATTATTTCCCATCCTTCTGAAATCGGGATGAATGTTATTGTCAATAATAGACATGCGGGCTTAATTTTTCAGGATGATATATATAAAGAATTGAGCATTGGTGACCGATTGAAAGGTATCGTTAAGAAAATTAGACCTGACAATAAATTGGATATTACCTTAGAGCAAATTGGCTATAGAAAGATTGAACCCAATGCTGATGCCATTATGTATGAGTTGGAAGATAATGGAGGTTATCTTAATTTAACAGATAAATCTGATCCAGAAGATATTAAAGCAATGTTACAAATGAGTAAGAAAACCTTTAAAAAAGCCGTCGGAACTTTATATAAACAACGATTAATAGAAATTAAGGATGATGGTATCTACCTTATTTAATTCGTAAAAAAAACATACTACATGAGTCAAATTAAGTGGGAAACTGTAAAGGAATACCAAGATATCACCTATAAAAAATCTAACGGGGTTGCCCGAATAGCGTTTAACAGACCTGACGTTAGAAATGCATTCAGGCCAAAAACGACCAGCGAATTATATGATGCGTTTTATAACGCCAATGAAGATGTAAATATCGGCGTGGTATTGTTATCAGCAGAAGGGCCATCATCTAAAGATGGTGTGTATTCATTTTGTAGTGGTGGCGATCAAAAAGCCAGAGGGCATCAAGGCTATGTTGGAGAAGATGGCTATCACCGTTTAAATATTTTGGAAGTACAACGTCTGATCAGATTCATGCCTAAGGCAGTTATCGCGGTAGTACCGGGATGGGCCGTTGGTGGCGGACACAGTTTGCATGTGGTGTGCGATTTAACTTTGGCGAGCAAGGAGCATGCTATTTTTAAGCAAACCGATGCTGATGTTACCAGTTTTGACGGCGGCTATGGGTCTGCATATTTAGCAAAAATGGTAGGGCAAAAGAAAGCTCGGGAGATCTTTTTCTTGGGTAGAAACTATTCTGCACAAGAAGCTTTTGAAATGGGAATGGTCAATGCCGTCATTCCGCACGCTGATTTAGAAGATACGGCTTACGAATGGGCGCAAGAAATATTGGCAAAATCGCCAACCTCAATAAAAATGCTAAAATTTGCCATGAATATGACTGATGATGGTATGGTAGGGCAGCAGGTGTTTGCAGGAGAAGCAACGCGTTTGGCCTATATGACTGATGAAGCCACTGAAGGTCGAAACGCCTTTTTAGAAAAACGGAAACCAAACTTCGAGAAAAAATGGATTCCTTAATCCCTTCAGAATTATAGCATGAACAATATTAAGCCTTGGTTATCGGCGTTCAGATTGCGAACGTTACCATTGTCTATTTCAGGAATTATCATTGGTGGATGTTTTGCAGCTTACAATGGCGTTTTTGATCAGCTTGTTTTTGCGCTAGCCATTTTGGTGACGGTTGCGTTACAAATCCTTTCAAACTTGGCCAATGATTATGGCGATGGCGTTAAGGGTACAGATAATGAAAATAGATTAGGCCCCATGCGGGCTATTCAGAGTGGTCAAATTACCCCGGACCAAATGTTGGAAGGTTTAAAAATTAATGTACTTATTGTTATATTTTTAACCATAATGCTCATTTACTTCGCATTTGGACATGGTTATTTTTTATATACCCTATTCTTTTTTGTGTTGGGTGGATTTTCGGTATATGCTGCTCTTAAATATACAATGGGCGAATCTGCTTATGGCTACCGCGGTTTAGGCGATTTATTTGTTTTTGTGTTTTTCGGACTGGTTAGTGTGGTGGGAAGCTATTTTCTTTTCGCTAAACAATTGGATCATATTGTAATGCTGCCAGCAATAGTAGTAGGTTTACTGAGTGTTGGAGTGCTTAACCTTAATAACATTAGAGATATCGAATCAGATACCCTTTCTAATAAAATTACGATGGCAGTAAAGCTAGGCAAGTCCAAAGCGAAGACATACCATTTGTTCCTAATAATTGCGGCCATGATGTTGGGACTCCTTTTTTCAATTCTATATTATACCTCACTATGGAATTTTATATTTCTAATATCTTATATCCCTTTAAGCATTCATATATATAGAATTATCAAGGCAGAACTCGCTTCGGACTTCGATGCTCAATTAAAAATATTGGCGCTATCCACCTTCCTTTTCTCTTTGTTATTAGGGATTGGTTATATAGTATAAGACTCCAAAGTTTTTTTTATTTTTTTGCTTAAAACTTTGCCATTTTTGAGTGGTTCAGATAGGGAGGTGCCATAAATTTTGAATATATTTAAGTCGTAAAAATAATTAGACATCAAATTTACAATCACATGAAAATCACATATTACGGTCACGCAAGTTTAGGAATTGAGGTTAATGAAGTGCATATATTAGTAGATCCGTTTATCTCAGCCAATGAAAAGGCATCTGAAATAGATATTAACACCTTAAAGGCCGATTATATATTGCTAACGCATGCCCATCAAGATCATATTTTGGATGTAGAAGCCATAGCCAAGCGTACGAATGCGATGATTGTCTCTAATTTTGAAATCGCGAGTCATTTTGAAGCGATGGGCTTTGAAGTTCATCCGATGAACCATGGAGGATCTTGGGATTTTGAATTTGGCAATGTAAAATATGTCAATGCAATCCACACGTCTTCTTTTCCTGATGGATCCTATGGCGGACAACCAGGCGGTTTTGTAATTGAAGGCGAACGCAAAAACATCTATATTGCAGGTGATACTGCCTTGACAATGGACATGAAACTCATTCCTATGTTTGTAAAGCTTGATTTGGCTATATTACCTATTGGTGACAATTTTACCATGGGGATTGATGATGCCATTATTGCCAGCGATTTTATTCAATGCGATAAAATTATGGGCTACCATTACGACACTTTTGGTTATATTGAAATTGACCACGAAGAAGCGAAACGTAAATTTTTCGACAAGAATAAAGATTTGATGTTGCTGGAGATCGGGGAGAATATAGAATTATAATGTTTTGGTGGGACTGAATTTGTGATAATGTGCCGTGTATGAAGACTTATCTCACCGTACTCCTTAGCACATACCAATGCAAAACTTTAGGGAAAAATCGTTTTAAATACACTCCTAATATTTCTTTCCTGCCAATATATGCTTCAAATTTTTCTCGTTGAATTGCTCTTATCATGCGCTTTGCAAAATCATCTACATGCAAACCTTCCTCAGTAGCTTCATCTTGATATCTTTGTTGTGTTCCATCTCCGGTCAATGCATTTTTTGCGACATCTGTATTCACAAATCCTGGACAAATCATGGTCACTTTGATGTTGTCTTTATCATGCTCTAAGCGTAAGGCATCAAAAAAGCCGTGTAAAGCATGTTTGGCACCACAATACCCTGAACGGTAGGGACTGCTAAATTTCCCCATAACACTACTAACCGTCACAAAATGGCCACTTTTTCGCTCTACAAAATGAGGTAATAATGCTTTGGAAAGGGCAACAGGACCTAAATAATCTACTGCCATCAATTTCTCATCCACACTAATATCCGTATCGATAACTAACGACCGTTGACTTATGCCACCATTATTGATAACAATATCAATTTTACCATAACAGTTGATTGCATCAATAACTACAGGTCTCATCTGCTCGTAGTCTGCTAAATCGAATGGTAAAATGGCAACGTTTTCTGGATGATGACATTGATTTCTGACGTCTTCAAGCGCTTCTTTGCGTCGCGAAGATAATATCAAATTGCAATCCTGCTGAGATAAAGCTAGAGCCAAAGCTTTGCCAATCCCGCTTGAAGCGCCCGTAATCCAAATAACTTTAGTGTTGAAATTCATTTATGAAGTTGAAATTGAAGTTGAAATAGAGGTTGAAATTGAATAAGGCGAACCAAATTATACCCTCACACCTCATTCCTCATTACAGACTGACTACCGCCTACTGCTGACTGCCCACTGCCCTCTGAAGCCTGCCATTCCTTCCGTAAATCGTCACTTAATTTTCCCGTGCCATCATGTTTCCATCCTGGTGGTTTAAAAATATATTTTACGCGATCTTGGATAGATTTTTTACCATAAAATACATCCTTTCCCATGGCCAGCCATTCATGGAATGCTACTTTTAGTGGGTTGTGTGTTTCAATATTCGTAACTAACCCGTATAATACTTTCTCTTCTTTAAGTTCCGGTTGAAAAGTCCCAAACATTTTGTCCCAAATTATAAAAATTCCCGCATGATTTCTATCTAAATACAGCGGATTACTCCCATGGTGCACGCGGTGGTGGGATGGTGTATTCATAACGGCCTCAAACCATTTGGGCATTTTGTCAATCGCTTCCGTATGAATCCAAAATTGACATAATAAACTCACCGACATCTGTAAAAGGATCATTCCGGGATGAAACCCAATCAAGGGCAGCCATAACCAAAATATAAAAGTATAAAATCCGCCAGACCAAGTTTGACGCAAGGCGGTACTTAAATTATAATGTTCTGAAGAATGGTGCACTACATGAGACGCCCAAAATAATCGGTTTTCATGAGATATACGATGGAACCAATAATAAGCAAAATCATCAGCAAATAATAGTAAAACAAAACTCCACCAAGCAAGCGGGATGGAGAAAATTCGGAAGTTTTCATAAATCAGCATAAATGCAAACAACACCAAGCCTTTACTTATAAATCCCAACATGACATTTCCCAATCCCATGGTAATTGAGGTAACTGCATCTTTAGTATTGTATGATTTCTTGTTTTCTTTGATGCTGCCGTAAATTTCCAACCCGATAGAAATAACGAAAAATGGGATGGCATAAAGAATGATATTTGGAAATTCAGGCATGATGACTTACGTGTTCTAAACAGTGAGCAATTATATAGGGTGTCGTTAAATTATAGTGTTTCTTTCTAAAGAATGAAATTCATGGAAATACCCGCTTTTCATTTCTTAAAAATACAACATTTTTTGACTATTTTTGACGGGAATTATGATAGCGACCTACCAAAAATACACCCTCAACTTTAAACAACCTAGTGGCACTTCCCGTGGCGTTCTGAAAACCAAGGATACGTGGTTCATTATTATTGAGTCAGACGGTAAAAAAGGGATTGGGGAATGTGGAATGTTTAGAGGTTTGTCTGTTGACGATCGGCCAGATTTTGAATCTGTCTTGCGTTGGACCTGTAAGAATGTTTTTTTAGGAAAAGAAGTGCTTTTGTCGAAGTTGAAAGAGTTTCCGAGCATCCAATTTGGTTTGGAAATGGCTTTTTTAGATCTTGACGCTTCAGTGTCATTTGAACTATTTCCATCTGAATTTACCAAAGGAAAAACTGCTATTCCCATAAATGGTTTGATTTGGATGGGTACGGAAACGTTTATGAGAGCGCAGATCAAATCCAAAATTGACGCTGGATTCGATTGCATTAAACTTAAGATTGGAGCTATCGATTTCCAAACTGAACTAGCGCTCCTCAAATCCATCAGAACTCATTTTTCGGCGACTGATATTGAATTGCGAGTGGATGCCAATGGTGCATTTAAGCCAGAAGAGGCTCTAGAAAAATTAAAACGTTTATCAGACTATCAATTGCATTCCATTGAACAACCTATAAAACAAGGGCAGGTAGAGGAGATGGCTAAACTTTGCGAAAGTACACCGTTGGATATTGCTTTGGATGAAGAATTAATCGGTGTTTTTGACCTTACAGATAAACACCAGTTGTTAGAAACCGTGAGGCCTCAATATATCATCTTAAAACCAACATTAGTGGGTGGATATAAAGGTAGTAACGAGTGGATTGAAGCTGCAAATTCAAACACTATTGGCCATTGGATAACCAGCGCGTTGGAGAGTAATGTTGGGTTGAATGCGATTGCCCAATGGACCTATACTTTAGAAAATAATCGACCTCAAGGTCTTGGTACCGGAAGTTTGTTTACCAATAACTTTACCAGCCCTCTAGTGGTTGAACAGGGTCATTTGAAATACGATCATAACATTAATTGGAATTTTAATTTATAATTACATATGTACATAGCTCAGGCGTTTAAAGGATTACATGATTGGTGGCGTTATATAGTGGGAATCATTATTGCACTCGTAGGATTGACACTATTTTCAATTCCGCATGCATTAGGAGTACTCTTAAAAACCATGGAAGGTGGAACTGTTGACCAATCTAAGATGGGCGATACAGCTTACCTTATGGGCTTGTTTGATCCTAATCTCAATCTGATATTCATATTATTACCGTTTGCAGGAGGCTTGTTATTCCTACTCGGAGCCGTTAAATGGTTGCATAAACAATCGTTTACATCGCTAACAACGGCACGGCCAAAAATTGATTGGAAACGTTTTTGGGTCATATTTTTTGCTTGGGGAATTTTATCGTCTGGACTAGTACTTGTAGATTATCTGATGTCTCCTGAAGATTATGTATTCAATTTTAAATTACAGCCATTCTTAATTCTTTGTCTGATTGCCATTATTTTGGTGCCGTTACAGACAAGTTTTGAAGAGTATTTGTTTAGAGGCTATATCATGCAAGGGCTTGGCGTGATAACAAAGTATAAAGTGATCCCGTTAATTTTCACTTCGGTAGTTTTTGGATTGTTGCATATTGCAAATCCTGAAGTAGATAAACTCGGGCCAATAATAATGGTGTACTATATAGGCACAGGATTATTCTTAGGTATTATGACCTTGATGGATGATGGGTTAGAGTTGGCTTTAGGGTTTCACGCTGCCAACAATTTATTTACCGCTTTGCTAGTAACGGCCGATTGGACTGCTTTTCAAACCCACTCCATTTTAAAAGATTTATCAGATCCTGAAACAGCAGGATTTACGGATGTGCTTGTACCTGTTTTTGTGATGTTTCCTATCATACTCATTATCCTCTCTAAAATGTACAATTGGACAGATTGGAAAGGTAAGTTATTTGGTAAAGTAGTGGAGCTGCCAAAAGAGAATTACAAAGTATTAGAAGAGATTGATACCATTGGTACGGAATAAGAGCTTATTTTACGCAATAGCGGCTCTAAATGCATATGAAATATTTACCTTAGCCTACATACAGATAATAGATTGATTATCACATTATAAAATCATGTAAGATGACGCCAACATTTGACAAAATACATTTCAAATTTAAGTTAAACGGAAATACATACGATGCCGAAGAGCTTAAAGAAGTAGCCTATAGTTTAGTTAAGGAAGGTGCCTATTATGAACAGGTTATGGGCGATTTTTTGATGGATTGGCTAGACACAAAAGATTATATCAAAGTAAGAACGTCTGGTTCTACAGGCAAACCAAAATTGATGATGGTGAGTAAACAAGCCATGGTTAATTCAGCAATTGCGACCGGTAATTATTTTAATATGGAACCGGGACAACGGGCTTTACTATGCTTGCCTACACACTATATTGCGGGTAAAATGATGTTGGTAAGAGCAATGATTTTAGGATTGGAACTCGATTTTGTTGATCCTACGTCGCAGCCTATTTTTGACTATGGCCAGACTTATGATTTTTCTGCGATGATTCCACTACAATTAAAAAACACCATCGATTATATCTACAATATCAAGACGTTGATCATTGGAGGTGCTTCCATCTCAAAACCATTGGAAGACGCTATTCAAGGGTTAGAAACTAAAATTTATGCCACTTACGGCATGACAGAAACGGTGAGTCATGTGGCTGTAAAAGCAATGAATGGTAAAGACAAGATGAACTACTTTACAGTGTTCCCTGATGTTACCATTTCCCAAGATGACCGAGGTTGCCTGATCATTGATGCGCCAAAAGTGGCTTCAGAACCATTAATCACCAATGATGTGGTGACGATACACTCAGACACTGAGTTTGAACTGATAGGGCGTGTTGATAATATAATCAATTCTGGCGGTGTAAAATTGTTTCCAGAACAGATAGAGGCCAAGCTCGCCAATAAAATTAAGGAACGTTTTATAATCGCATCTAAACCAGATCAAGACTTGGGTGAAAAACTGATTCTTGTTTTGGAAAGCGATAAAAATACAGTCGACACTAAAATATTTAATGGTTTGGATAAGTTTGAAGTTCCTAAAAAAATTTATGTTATACCTCAATTTAAAGAAACTGCCACAGGAAAGATTCAGCGTAAAGGCACTCTTAAATTATTAGGAAACGATTTGCTCTAAAACGTAAATCCTAGAGATAGACTATAGAAAAGGAGCGAAGGCAATAAGATTTTCGCTCCCTTTATTTTACACATTAATTGACAATCTTAGGTCAAATTAAGTGATACTGTTGATTATTCACTCGTTTCATTTTCGGTAAGATGAATAAAATACATACGTTGTCCTGTTTTCTGTAATACCTCTTGCGCTCTGGCATGTTGTTCGTCAAAAGTTTTCAGGTCGGTCCCTTTACATATGCCATAAGAATAATGATATTTTAAAAGTTCCAGGTCCATCAGGGTCAACTTTTTATTTGGTGAGTAACAATTTGAAAAATAGCTATCACAGTCAAAGTCATCAATAAATTTAAAATACCCAAGAGATTTTATGAAGAATTCTCGCATTTTAAATTGCAACATCTCCTCAATTGAAAGTTCGTTCTTAACTAATCGGATTGCACCCCTATAAATCTTATTGTGATTCCATGAAATGTAATAATTGGAAGTCTTAGAATTATACAGTCGCGGTTCGTATTCATAATCACCAGCATAATAAATAGCGTAATTGGAATCTTCCAATCTTCTTGCTTCATTAATCCGTAAGGAATCCACGGCATTGTCAATCTGTTTTAAAAAGGACATAAACTCCTTTTTCGATTTTTTGGAGATACTCTTTGAAAAGAAGATACTGATGTCATTTTTCCAATATTTCATTGAGGTTTTGTTACTGTAAATGTCATTTTTATGTTGGAAAGCCACTTTTCTGTAATAGGATAAAAATGTAGAATCTTTTGGTTCATAAGGCACTTTAACGCCCTTTGGTAGTGTTTGGTCTTCTAACAATATCAAAGTGTCATTATCTATAACTCTGATATTCAATGAATCTTTTTTAGTCAGTTGCTTATTGAACTTAGATTTGTACATTTTGATAGGCATGTAACGTCTCACGATAGACTCAGTAGGAGTTTGGGCAAGACCAACGGAAGTAAATAATAATATGGTGATTAAGATTATAGACTGTTTCATTAATAGGTATTAGTTAGTTAGTTAGTTAGTTAGTTAGTTCACTAAATTGAATTAGCGCTTTTAGTTTTTTTTCTGGTCAACAACGAGAATGCAAGCGCTGCTGCAAAACCGATAACTGAAAAGGCGGCCATTCCTAAAAACACATGCTGATGCCCTAATTCTCCTGGCGAATTATCTAACAACAAGCCAATCAACGGGCCTGCAAAAATATCTGGAGTGTAACCCACTACTGAAATAAATCCGACAGCAGTTCCCGTAATAACCAGCGGTAAATTGGCTTCTTCCATTATGGCAAAATAAAGAACTCTGGTGGCATAAACTCCAATCGCCATTAAAATAATGGAAACGGTAAAAAGTCCAATAGTATGATCTGAAATAATTCCGGAAGCAAAAAGTAAACTGCTGAGCAGCATAATGACAAAGCCAATAACAATCCATAAGGAAGCCCGTGTTCTATCTGCCAGAAAACCAATGGCAACACCAGTCACAGGTCGTATGTAAAGTAGATAAGTGCCAATCTCAGCTGATTTTATGGCATCAAACCCTAACACATCTTTAGCGTACAAACTAAAAATATCTGTGATTTTATAGCCTACGTAAGCACATAAAATAATAAGCATCATCAGCCAAACAGTAGGATATTTTAGTACTGCTTTAAAGTTTTCAAGCGTATAAACCTTACGTTTTGTAATGCTGGTTTCGGCATTGTCAGATAATGGTTTAAGAAAATAAAAAACAAGAATTCCAATCAGCGTAACTATTCCAGAAGACATCCAAATCACATATTTAAAAGCATCTTGCCGTTCAGGTAGCGAGGCTTCTGAAACATCTACTGTAAGCATATATGAAAATACTAAAACGCCAAGAGAACCAAAACTCGCCGCAACAAGGCCCCTGCCACCATCTAGAAACCCGAAGGCCAACCCTTGCTTGTCCTGTCCGCCCCAAACTCTTGTGGCTTTAATCATAGGCGCCCAAAACAAAAAAATGGTGGTAAAGCCATAATAGCCAAAAAGTATTTTTAATGCAGTATAAGATGGAAATGTCGCCATATAGAACCCGCCCAGTGCAGTCATCAATAGTGCAACAGCCATTAAGGTTCTTGGCGCATATTTATCGGCTAATGAACCCCCGAAAAAGTAAGAAAGTAACGCTACGATTCCATAAATTGAAAAGCAACTGCCCAATTCAAAGTTATTAATATTAAAAACCTCGAGAAATGTAGGTCTAAATATTCGTGCCAAAACAAAGGGAAGCACAAATATGGCTTCCCCTGCTAATATTAATAATAGGATAATAAATAGTGATTGTTTTGGATTCTTAGCCTCCATTACACCTGTAGTACCCCCATATTGAATTTCTTCTCAATAGGAGCGTGGTTGGCTGCTTCAATTCCCATACTGATCCAAGTTTGAGTATCTAAAGGGTCAATAATGCCGTCGGTCCAAATTCGCGCCGCTGCGTAATAAGGCGAAACCTGATCGTCATAACGGTCTTTGATTTTCTTGAAAAGTTCGTCTTCTTTTTCTTTGGTTATGGTTTCGCCTTTCTTTTTAAGAGAAGCGGTCTCAATTTGTAACAATACTTTTGCGGCACTATTACCGCTCATCACGGCTAACTCAGCACTTGGCCATGCCACTATCAATCGAGGGTCATAAGCTTTTCCACACATCGCATAATTTCCGGCACCGTAACTGTTACCAATTACAATGGTAAATTTAGGAACTACCGAGTTACTCACCGCATTTACCATTTTGGCGCCATCTTTAATAATACCACCGTGTTCACTTTTACTGCCCACCATAAATCCAGTCACATCTTGTAAAAATACTAACGGAATTTTTTTCTGGTTACAATTCGCTATAAAACGCGTGGCTTTATCTGCAGAGTCGTTATAAATGACACCGCCAAATTGCATTTCGCCTTTGGCAGTTTTTACTAATTGACGTTGATTAGCAACAATCCCAACAGCCCAACCATCAATTCTTGCATAGGCTGTAATGATGGTTTGTCCGTAGCCTGCTTTATATTCATCATACTCTGAATTATCAACCAAACGTTTAATAATCTCATACATATCGTACTGTTCAGCGCGGCTTTTAGGAAGAATTCCGTAAATATCTTCAGGGTTTTCTTTAGGTTTTACTGCTTTTGCGCGGTTAAATCCAGCTTTATCATAATCGCCAATCTTATCTATTATATTTTTGATCGTGTCTAAGGCATCCTTATCATCTTTGGCTTTATAATCAGTAACACCAGAAATTTCACAATGTGTCGTTGCACCACCTAGCGTTTCGTTGTCTATGGTTTCACCAATCGCCGCCTTCACTAAATAACTACCCGCAAGAAAGATACTTCCAGTTTTGTCCACAATAAGGGCTTCGTCGCTCATGATTGGCAAATACGCACCACCGGCAACGCAACTGCCCATAACTGCAGCAATTTGAGTAATGCCCATGCTGCTCATAATGGCGTTATTTCTAAAAATGCGTCCGAAATGTTCCTTATCAGGGAAAATTTCATCCTGCATTGGTAGATAAACCCCAGCAGAATCCACTAAATAAATGATTGGGAGCTTATTCTCTATGGCAATTTCTTGGGCGCGTAAATTCTTTTTGGCGGTTATTGGAAACCATGCTCCCGCCTTAACAGTAGCGTCATTAGCCACTACTAAACACTGTACGCCTCTTACATAACCCATTTTAACGACCACACCGCCAGAAGGGCAACCACCATGCTCTTTATACATGTCTTCACCTGCAAAAGCGCCAATTTCAATAGATTTTGCCTTCGGATCTAAAAGATAATTGATACGCTCGCGAGCTGTCATTTTACCTTTAGCATGATGTTTATCAATCCCTTTTTGTCCGCCACCTAATTTTACTTTGGCTAGGCGTTGACGTAAAGCAGAAAGCAAAAGTTTATTGTGATCTTCGTTTTTATTGAAGTTAAGGTCCATTATGAATGTTTTAGTTGACGCTAAAATACAAACTTTAAAAGTTATACAAAAGAATGGCGATAGGGTTAGAGAGATTTATTTTTATAATAATACACCTTGGAATTATATTCCTAGGAAACTAAATATTTTTAGCCTACATTTGCCGCTTTAATTAAATGATATCAGTTATGAAAATGAACAAAATTATCTATTATGTAGCAACCGGGTTATTGACACTCTTACTCCTTTTTTCTGCGGGTATGTATTTTTTTAATTATGAAGAAGTATCCATAATGTTTACAAGCTTTGGTTACCCTACCTACCTTATTTATCCGTACGCTATTCTTAAACTTATTGGTTTAATTGGACTTTGGAAATTAAACTTCAAAGTAGTTAAGGAATGGGCCTACGCAGGCTACTTTTTTGCTTTTATATTAGCATTTTTTGCGCATTACATGATTGGCGATGGTGAACAAATGGCAGCCCTTATTGCACTAGTTTTATTAGTTGTTTCTTATATTTACAACAAAAAATTAACACAATAGCATGAATAATATTATAGCATTTGCAGGAAGTAACAGTTCAAAATCCATCAATAAACAACTGGCAACCTATGCTGCCAGCTTGGTAAAGGATGTGAAAATCACCATTCTTGATCTTAATGATTTTGAATTGCCAATTTTTGGTGTCGATTTGGAAAAGGAGATCGGAATTCCTGAAAATGCTAAGAAGTTTCTAGACTATATTAATAATTCTGACGGTATTATTTTATCCTTAGCTGAACATAACGGGGCATACGCAACGGTGTTCAAAAATATATTTGATTGGATGTCTCGGGAAGAACAAAAAATATTTATGGGTAAGCCAATGTTGTTAATGGCTGCTTCACCTGGAGGTAGAGGCGGAGCGTCAGTTTTGGCAATTGCAAAGGATCGATTTCCAAGGCACAATGCAGATATTGTGGCAACGTTTTCTTTACCAAATTTTAAAGAAAATTTTAATGAAGGCAAAGTGATCAATGCAAGTTTAAATTCCGAATTGGAAGAAGCCGTAGGCACATTCCAACAGGCAGTCCTTAAAAATGAATTGAAAACTACTGAAGATCAATAATAAGAGCTGGTAAACCATAAAGTTTCAGTATCAATTAAATTATGGGCGATTTATCAAAAGAAATTAAGTCTCGATTTTCCAATGTAAAAATTAAGGCATTAATAAATATTTTGTACACAGCCAATTGGATTACAAGTTTTCAAAACGAATTTTTTAGATTTTATGGAATATCTCCGCAACAGTATAACATTCTTAAAATTTTAAATGGCGCAGGCCAACCCTTAAAAGTGCAAACTATTAAGGATAGGATGATTGATAGGTCTCCTAATGCAACACGTTTAATGGATAAGTTAACAGAGAAGGACTTCATTAAACGCTCCGCGTCACCAACGGATAGGCGTGTGGTATATATTGACATTACTGAAAAAGGAAAAGCACTGTTAGCGTCTATCTCTGAAGATTTTAACGATGACTTAGTTAAAAATATTACTGATGATGAAGCGCAACTGATTAGCGATTTACTCGATAAAATGCGATAGTTTATACTATAAATACAGGAGGTATGTCAATTTAAAGCGCAGTACATTTCTTTGTATAAACTCACCTCATAAGCTTTCATTGATGGTATATGTGGTACTTTGAACGGTTCTCTTTTTTAGCACCATAATACCGATAGCTATTAGAACACCAGTTCCTGCCATGGCCGCACCAACCCAATCTGCAGATGTGTAACCGTACCCCATGGCTATAGGCAATCCTGCAAAATAGGCGCCGGAGGCATTTCCAATATTAAAAGCACTTTGATTGAGTGAAGACCCCAAGGTTTCTGAGCCTTTAGATGCTTTTATGATCAGCATCTGTATAGGTGTAGAAATTGAAAAGGTGACAATTCCAATTATAAAGGTCATTACCAATACCATGCTTTTGTCGGATGCCAAATAAGCATTCAACGATAAGCAAATTGCCATACAAACCAGAACAAGTGTAACGGTATGTAATGGTGAAAACTTTTCAGTAAGTTTCGCGCCTAAAAAATTACCAATTACCATTCCCAGTCCAGCTAATACCATGGCGTAAGCCACCACGTTTTCAGCATGGCCCGCAACTTCAGTAATTAATGGTGAGATATAGCTATACCATGCGAAAAATCCACCAGTTCCAATGGTTGTTAACAAAATAATGAGCCAGAGCTCTAAGCGTTTAAATATTTTTAATTCGCTTATAAATTTAGTTTCTGACGGTTTCTCTAATAAAGGCATCCAAAATTTAACGCCTAAAACGGCCGCGACACCTACGGCACCAACTAATAGGAATGATATGCTCCAATCCATGTTTTTTCCCAAATAGGTTCCTAACGGTACGCCTAGAAGGTTCGCAAAGGTCAGTCCACTAAACATAATGGCAATACCTTGTGCTTCTTTACCTTTTTTAGATAATTTACCAGCGACTACTGCGCCAATTCCAAAAAACGCACCATGAGGTAGACCAGATAAAAATCGTAATATCATAAAAGAGTTATATCCTGTAGCAAAAGCAGAAAGCGCATTGAATACTGTAAACCACAACATGAGTACCAATAAAGCGTTGTTGGCAGGCCATTTGCTCCCAAATCCGGTAAGTATTGGTGCGCCAACCACGACGCCTAAAGCATAGGCTGATATGAAATGTCCAGCTTCGGGAATGCTTATGTTGAACGCATTGGCTACATCTGGTAAAATTCCCATGATCACAAATTCGGTCAATCCAATTCCAAACCCTCCAATGGCCAATGATAATAAGGCTTTGTTCATTTGTTTTTAATTATAAGCTCTAAAAAATAATCGGCAAAATTAAGGTCTAACTTACCATTTGGAGCAGAATTCCTTATAATAATAAGTTAAATTGAGAGTTGATAAATTTTCGGTGTCCTGACTATAGATAATCTGATATATCTTGACATAATTTGAGATATTCTCAATTTTTGTGGTACAGAAAACTATTAATTAAGGAAATATCCCATAAGACCAATTTTTATAAAAATCCTTGTAAAATCCCTCTTTAAGAGTGTTTTTATGTTAAAATAATCGATATTTGTAATTCCCTTAAAAATGAAGATTTATGTCAATGAATAAAAATACGGTGTTGGCTTGGGCCACAACAATCATGATTATAGTTGGAGTTGCATTAATTGCACTCGGTGCATTTAGATATGATGATGTAGCTGGGTATGGATTTGCATCGGTGGGTATTGGTTTCTTCGCCATTGCCTGGGTTTTCAACGCACTTAAAGGAAGGGTATAACTAATTTACAGTTAACATTTGCAGTCCATACCAAGCATTCAAGCTAGTGTTATGCTTGAATTATAATTGTATAATAACAACTAACTTATTTTCGAAATGAGCGACGACAAAAAAATAATTTTCTCGATGCGAGGTCTTACCAAGACCTTTAAAGGCGCTGATACGCCAGTCCTGAAAAATATTCACTTGAGCTTCTTCTACGGAGCAAAAATTGGAATTTTAGGACTTAATGGTTCAGGAAAATCCACACTTTTAAAAATCATTGCCGGTCAGGATAAAAACTATCAAGGAGACGTCACGTTTCTTCAGGATTATTCGGTAGGATTCTTAGAGCAAGAGCCGCAATTGGATGATGACAAAACGGTAATGGAAGTGGTGCGTGAAGGTGCCGCTGAAACCGTTGCTATTCTTGATGAGTACAATAAAATCAACGATATGTTTGGTTTGGAAGAAGTGTATTCTGACCCGGACAAGATGGAGAAATTGATGAACCGTCAGGCCGAATTGCAAGATAAAATTGATGCTTCTGATGCGTGGGAATTGGATACTAAATTAGAAATTGCCATGGATGCCTTGAGAACTCCAGATGGCGATAAGAAAATTGGTGTGCTTTCCGGTGGAGAGCGTCGCCGTGTGGCTTTATGTAGATTACTATTGCAAGAGCCAGATGTGCTACTTTTAGATGAGCCTACTAACCACTTGGACGCAGAGTCTGTGCATTGGTTAGAGCAACATTTATCACAATATAAAGGTACTATAATTGCTGTTACTCACGATAGGTATTTCTTAGATAACGTTGCCGGTTGGATTTTAGAATTGGATAGAGGTGAAGGAATTCCGTGGAAAGGAAACTATTCTTCTTGGTTAGATCAAAAGTCTACCCGTATGGCGCAAGAAAGCAAAACCGCTTCCAAACGTCAAAAAACACTTGAGCGTGAATTGGAGTGGGTGCGTCAAGGTGCTAAAGGGCGTCAAACCAAACAAAAAGCACGTTTGAACAACTATGACAAACTAATGAGCCAGGATCAAAAACAACTGGACGAAAAATTAGAGATCTACATCCCTAATGGACCACGTTTGGGAACAAATGTTATTGAAGCTGTTGGTGTCAGCAAAGGTTTTGAAGATAAATTGCTTTATGAAGATTTGAATTTCAACTTACCTCAGGCAGGAATTGTTGGTGTTATTGGTCCTAATGGTGCAGGTAAAACCACCATTTTCAAAATGATCATGGGTGAGGAAACTCCAGATAAAGGCGAATTTATTGTAGGTGAAACTGCAAAATTGGCTTATGTAGATCAAAAACACTCTAATATTGATCCTGAAAAATCAATCTGGCAAAACTTTAGTGACGAGCAAGAATTGATTTTAATGGGAGGTAAGCAAGTCAACTCAAGAGCGTATTTAAGCCGATTCAATTTCTCGGGAAGTGAGCAAAACAAAAAAGTCAAACTCCTTTCTGGTGGTGAACGTAACCGTTTACATTTAGCCATGACGCTCAGGGAAGAGGGCAACGTATTGCTTCTAGATGAGCCTACTAACGACTTGGATGTTAATACATTAAGAGCGTTAGAAGAAGGGCTTGAAAACTTTGCTGGTTGTGCGGTAGTAATTAGTCACGACAGATGGTTTTTAGATAGAATTTGTACGCATATTCTAGCATTTGAAGGCGATTCGCAAGTGTATTTCTTTGAAGGTAGTTTCAGTGAATACGAAGAAAATAAGAAAAAACGATTGGGAGGAGATTTAACTCCGAAACGTATTAAGTATAAAAAATTAGTTCGCTAATTAAAAATGCCGCTCATTGAGCGGCATTTTTTATGTTTTAAATTGTTGTTAGTTTATGTTGTGAAGCTTTTTGATATTTACTTGTTGTCATACAAATGTCCCTCAGTAAAATCTTTGTAGCCTTCATCAACTTCAGCTTTAAAGGCGTCACTCTCCGTCAGGCGCTTGTTTTCAGCCTTAAGTTTATACATTTTAATGACAGCCAAAGCAATGAATATTAAAAAAACAGCTGCCGTAATAAGTAAAACTATGGTAAGTTGTTCTGTGCTTACGAGCAAGAACAAATTAGTATGTTGTAGATTAGCAAGCATAAAGGTCTCGGTCTTATATATGATTTGGTAATCAAATATACACTTTTAATTTATTTCATAACTCTTTCATACTAAAAAAGTTATGAGCATTATATGTTTTTAATCGGTAGTATTTCCGTTTAAGCGGCTATTTATACCACTCTAGTTGCACAACTTCAATGTCGGAATTTTCCTTATTTATAATGGTTTTAAATTGATTGACATCGCTCATCCCTTCGGTTCCTCTAAAATGATACGGATATACTTTCTTCGGCTTAAAGTCAAGTACGGCACTCGCTGCACTCTCAACAGTCATCGTGTAGGGTAGATTCATACACACAAAAGCCATATCTATATTTTTAAGTTGTCGCATCTCCGTAATGTCTTCAGTATCGCCAGATATGTAGATTCTTTGTCCGCCTAGAGTTAGTACATAACCATTTCCTCTGCCTTTTTCATGAAATTTTAAAGCTTCGGGTCTTAAATTATACATTGGAATCGCTTCAATTGAATAGTTCTGAAAATCCCTCGTATCACCATTATTCATCACGACCAAATCTTTCAATTTCAGCTCAGGTAGTTTGTCTTTTACAGCTTGAGGGACTACAAGTACGGTCGAATCTAAAGTCATGCCTTGCAAGGTCTTAACATCTAAATGATCGCCGTGAATATCCGTAATCAGGATGTAATTTGGTTTTTCCTGTTCTGCAAAGGCTTCCGTTCCTCCAACAGGATCAATGTAAATAACCACATCCTTGTGAGCTAAGATGAATGTTGCGTGCTCTATGGGAATGATGTTAATAGAGTCTGGCGTTGTTGTTTTATGGAGATCAT
The DNA here is from genome assembly GCF_004364975.1 of Gelidibacter sediminis. Classification (GTDB taxonomy): domain Bacteria; phylum Bacteroidota; class Bacteroidia; order Flavobacteriales; family Flavobacteriaceae; genus Gelidibacter; species Gelidibacter sediminis. The sequence continues at coordinate 643,918 of NZ_SOBW01000008.1, forward strand.
CAGCCGTTTCAGCAGCCATTTCTACAACTTTTTCAGTGCTGTTTTTACAGCTACAAAAGAGTAAGATACTAAGTGTTACAATTGAGAGTGCGCGTTTCATATGTTCAGTTTTTGTTAGCTTAAAGATACAGACTTTCCAACATATTTATAGTGAGTGTAACAATTTTGTAATAATGACTACAAATAATTTAAGGAGTAATAATTTTGAAACCGATATTTTTTAACGAAATTGCTACTTACTAAAATATGTCCAACGCACTAAAATAACTTACCGTATGTCTGATGATTTTGATTTATTAGAAACCAATTCCAACGAAAAAACAGGAAAAGTTGATGTCAATTGGGGAAAAGCAATTGATACCATGAAATCTAAATTGGCTCAAGAAGAAGATCCGCAATCGCGTCAAAAAATTCTGAATGCCACCTTGGATGATGTGGTGCATATGGCCGAAAAAGATAGAACAACCTTATTGGATGCCATCAAAGATTTAACCGATTATCAGGATGAAGTTGGTATCATATTCGAAAAATTCTCGTCTCTAAATGCCGATGAACAGCGCGTTATTGACGAAGCTCAGAAAGCTTTAGAACGTGCCCGTATTGAATTGGAAGATGCACGAAACAAACCGGATACTTGGTGGAATAACCTGTGGGGACGTAAAAGTAGAATTAAAAAAGAGGAGCAAGAATTTAAAGAAGCCGAAAAAGTACGCGCAGGAGCTGATAATAAAGCCAAGGCAATGTTTCAGGAGCGTATTGAAAGCGCCGATGTACAAACATTGTTAAGCGAATTATCATTTAAGAGTCAAGCTGCAGTGTCTCGCTTAAAAAATAGGGAAGTTGAAATTAAAGAGGTTGAAGATAAACTTCAAGAGGCGATTGTGGAAGCCACTAAAAATCATACCAGAGCTTTAGAAAAGAAAAAGGAAGTAGAAGGAAAGCTCGATGAAAACTATGCGTTGTTGAGACAGGCACGTCAGGAATTGGAAGAAATTGTAGATAAACAATCAGCGGATTATGCCCAAGCCGTAGGTAAAGTCACCACTCTAGAGCAAAAAATTGAGGAGTTGGAAGGTCTTAAAAACGCCTACACTACGCTTGCAGCCAGTAAAGACAGTTTTGTGCACAAACATAATCTGACCATTAAAGTGTTGACTTCTTTACGCAGCAATTTACAAACCCACCGTGCCAAACTAAAAAGTGATACAGAAGAGCGTCTGAAATATTATGACGGCTATGTGGTGGCGCTAAAAGCGCGTACCGATCAGGAATTTGCCGCTATTTTAGAACATTTGGGAGTTAAGACCGATGAGCATATTGGCGAAACTTTAGCCTCCATGCATACCGCAAGTGCTAAAGCACGTCAGGAAATGATGGAAAACATTCCGGTGCACGAAAAAGTGATGCAAGGTGTATACAGTAGTTATGCTGAGGCTTTACAGGAAATTCGCGCTAAAGACAGCGACATCCAAAAGAATTTTGCGGAGCGTTATGGCATTGACATGAAAGAGATTTTCGAAGATTACTATAAGGCAGATGCTACCAAACCTTCAGGAACTCCGGAGCCTAGCAAACCAACGCCTAAACCTGAAAATTCAGGCGACGAGCTGTTATCTTAAAAGTGTAGCTTAAAAGGTTGGATGTTTAATTTGGGCGTTCCCACGCAAAAAAGCGTGGTCAGGTTTTCCGCTGTATCTTTTTTCTGAAATAGAAAAAAGGATGCCGCTGCAACCCTTAACGCAACTCCAGATTGAAAATGCAATTTAGGCTTACAATACTAAACCTCCAATACTCATTTTAACAATACTAAAGTGTCCATAAATCACATTATAACACCATTAGATTCTGCCTACCTCGATTCTAAGTCGCAGTATGTATTCTATCATAAAATGGTCGATTTTGCTTTAAAGGAATTAATTGTAACGGCGCAACACAACCAGTTGTGTACCACACAAGAGATAATTTTCTTTAAACAATATGCTGATTTGCTATTGTATTCTATTGAAGCCATGCGTGTCAAGTACATGTATGATGAAGAGGAACATATGAAAGTGGATTTAACGGAGTCTGGTTTTCCTAATTATTTGGAGTTCCGTTATCTCTTTAACGATTTGTCTTTAAAGGAGAATTACGTCAATAAACTCAAAGATGTTAGTGAACTTCAGGAAGAGTTTTTGGATACCTTATTGAGGAAAAAGGAACCCGTTAGCAGAACCAAATTGTTCCAAGCGGCTTCAATTGTGTATTACACATCTGTAGAACAAAAATTTATTTTCAATCGGTTTGTTCAGGGTAAGATCATAAAGGCACCTGAAGGTTCAAAAGGCGCATTTATGACCAGTTGGAGTTTCTTTGACGTGGGTTGCAACCGTCCTTTTGTGTGCTATATGTATTTCGATTTTGAAGGCAGTAATATAGATTCCGTTAAAGAACTGGTATATGAAGTGCTAAAAACCACTGCAGATAGAGAAATGCATTTGGATGTGATGGCCTATGGTATTGATAGAAAATTAAAAGATGTTAAACCTAAACACATCAAACGTATCGATTTAGGGCCTTTCCATAACGTGTTTGCTAAAGATGAAAACCTGATTACTCATACCATATTAGAAAGTATTGCAGCAAAAGATGTGCCTTTAGAATCGTATGCCTTATCATTAAAAATTGATGAAGTGTCGTCTGGAGGCGAATTCTCAGAAGGTGGTTATTTTTCAAAGCAAACCTTACAACGATGGAACCAACCCGTTAATAAAAGTTACGTATTGGCCCCGCATCGCATCATTCAATTGTTATATAGTAAAAGACCAGAAATTATGAATGGATTGGCAAAACCGCCTATTCAGATTGCGGATATGAAAAATTGAGTAGGCAGCAAGCAGTCTTCAGTAGGCAGTAGGCAGTAGGCAGTAGGCAGTATACAGTAGGCAGTATGCAGTATACAGTAGGGAGTAGGCAGTTGGCAAAAGGAAGAAGGTTAAACTTAAGATGAACACTGTAGATTGAAAACTGAGGACTGAACACTTCGGACTGAAGACTGAGGGCTGAACACTGCTAACTGAAGACTGAAGACTGAAGACTGAAGACTGCTAACTGAACCGAAATACTAAATAAAATGAGTTTTAAAAAGCTAATGGCATATCAAAAAGGATTTGATTTAGCGATGGAAATTTTTCATCTGACCAAAGGCTTTCCCAATTCAGAGCAGTTCATGTTGACATCGCAAATGGTGCGATCGAGTAGAGCGGTATGTTCGGCGATTGCTGAAGCCTACCGGAAGAGACCATATGAAAAGCATTTCAAAAGCAAATTGACTGATGCTGACAGTGAGAATTCCGAAACACAGTTATGGTTGGATTTTGCATTTGCTTGTCATTATATAGATGCGCAAAAGAGAGCAGCGTTACAATTGAAAAGTGAAGAAATTGGAAAACTCTTGAATTATATGATAAATCATCCAGAAAAGTTTCGATCTAATTAATAACGGCAATCTAAAAACTGAAGACTGAAGACTGCCAACTGAGGACTTATAAAAACTATGCAACAAAACTCCACATTTCCCATAAAACAAAACGAACTCGATATGCTTCGCGATGAAGCAGCATCGTATCTAAAAAGCATTCAATGGGAGCAAGGGCAGCGCGCCAAAAACAAAGATAAGGATGCGAAAGACGAATCGATTCTCCTGTATCTTTCGCGTGCTAACAACGGCTCTAATGTTGCCGAAACAACATCTGTTTCTAAGACCATTTTAGAGCTTAAGAAACGGTTGTTGCCAGATTCTATTGCAATCCCAGTATTGCTCAATCAAACCTTATATGCGGTTCAGGAAGGGTTGACGCTTGGCGTGTGGATAAAAGATAGTTATTATGATGCCTCCGGTTTGTCCAGCTTAAATGAGCGGAAAGCGTCCTTAGATAGTATGGGGAAACGGGAATACGAAAGCAAAATGCACACGGCAACGGCGTTCATGTTGTTTTCAGCCGCTTACCATATTCTGCATCATCTAAAACCGTATGCTTCTGACGATTTAAGCGTCATGAAACAAAAGTTTGTGGGTATTCCTGAGATTTCCTTATTGTCGCCCTTAAAAGGTGTGGCGTGCATCTTATTTTATTACGACAAGTATTTAGGACATCCTGATATTATTAAAAGTGATAAGGATGTAGCCGATTTTACAGTCGTGTTTTTTGAAGCGCTGATTGACGAAATCCAAATGCGGAAATCAACTTTGGAACATCAGGAAACCATTTTGGACAGAACCTATAAATTGGAGCATTCAGATTTCGCAATTTCCGGATGGAATAATGTCTTTGCTGGAGCCGCCAAAAGTGTCGAGTTTAATAAAATTCAATTTGAACAGATTGTTGGTAATAAAGATGCAAAGCATTTCGCACGCCGATTGACCGAGCGTATGTTGAGTTATGATTTTACGGCAAAGAAAAATCCGTTTCAAGAATTGGGAGGCTTTATGCCCGTATTTATGGGGTATGGAATTCCAGGAACAGGAAAAAGTATGCTCATCGCAGCCATTGCGACACGGTTAAAAGAACATTGTGACCATTTGGAACTACCGTTTTTATTTCATCCTATGCCAGACACCTTAATTTCAACTTTTCAAGGAGGTTCTGCAGAAAAGATGGTAGAATGGATGAAACCCATGCAAGATCCTACAAAACTTATTTTCGCACCTATAGATGACGCTGAAAACAATTTACAGGAGCGTACTGCGCAAGGCGTGTCGGCTGGTGTAAAGGAAGTCATCGGTGTGTTTTTAAGATATACGGAAGGTGCTTATGCGGTAAATTACGGAAATAGTGCTATCGGTTTGTTTACTAATTTACCTGAAATGTTGGATAAGGCGGTAATTTCGCGTGTGCAGGGCCGATTTAAAATTGATGGTGCACAGACGGAACACGACTTTTTAGACCAGGATCATTTATGGTGGCGTAAGTTGCAACATACGATGCCAGATTTTATCAATATGAAAAATCCGGACCAATACCAATATCTTCAAGATCAAGGTTTGGCTAAAAATATGGGAGAGATTCTCAAATCGGTCGGTAAACCTTCAGAAGAGCGCGTTCATGCGGTTTATGACCAAGTAGAAAGTCAATTTCAAACCAACGAGCATCAATTTTATGCCAATCTGTATAAGGAAATGCAGCGCGTGTTTCCATTCTTTTCGTCTAGGGACGTTCGAAATATCCAATCGGCCATTTCATTGCGACTTACTGATTTTGACTTGGAGAGTTCGTGGTTTGATAATCCTGAAGTATATTTTAAGCAAGATTATGACACCAAGTTTAATATGCTTCAAGAATTGATGCGCGCCAATATGAAGGGCCTCGATTTTTCTGAAATACGGCGTCAGGAAGTGGTGCGATATCTAGATAACGTGGCCACAATTGCGGATACCGATTTCAAACGCCAGGTGGATTCTAGGGTTAACGACCTTAATATCGAATTGGCAGCACGTCGTCAATTTGATAGTTAAAAACAAAATCTAAATCAGACAAAATTTATAGAATGTCAGAAAACATCAAAAATATTACTATTAAAACGCTTTCTAAAGCTTGGGCAACCTTGTCAGAAATCAATTATGATTACCAATTTAAAAATGGCTCTTGGAAGCGCGTCTCTCGCGAAAGTTATGATCGTGGGCATGGCACCGGAATTTTATTATACAATGTAGAAAAAGGAACAATTATTTTAACCCGGCAATTTCGGATGCCAATTTATCAAACCAATAAGCACGAAGGCATGTCTATTGAAGTCTGTGCTGGCGCCATTGATGATAACGACTCACCGGAAGCTACAATTATAAGAGAAGTGGAAGAGGAAGTCGGCTATAGAATCACCGAAGTTAAAAAAGTGATGGAAGCCTATACTTCACCAGGTGCCTTGACCGAAAAAATGCACTTATTCATCGCACCGTATTCTGACACTATGAAAGTAAATGATGGCGGAGGAGTTGCAGGGGAACTTGAAGAAATTGAAGTGATGGAGCTACCGTTCTCAAAAGCTTTACAAATGATTGCAGCGACTGAAATTCGTGATGCGAAAACGATTATGTTGTTGCAGTATGCGCAGATACATGGATTGCTGGGAGTAGAGAAGAGGGGATAGAAAATAGAAAATAGAAAAGAGAATAGAGAGAAGTGACAGAATTCATTGGGATAAAAACATTGATATTTTTTAATGGAAAAATTAAAAGCAGCACAATTATATAGAAATGAACTCATTCCCATCAGTGGGAAATTGGTTGAGCGTTACAATCAGTGCCTTAAAATGTTAGGATTTAGGGAAACGAAACTTACTAATTTTTCTATTGATGGCATTGGTTGGAGCCCTGAAATTGCTGAAGAGAAGCAGAAAATCCATTATCTGAATAACGGTGAGGCCAATCCGAATGCCATCATCATTACGCCATTGCAAAAAGGAAAACCAGTCTATGTGCCTTTCCATACGTTCGATCGGGAAATGATGCAGCATGTGTTTAGAACTCATGGCGATAAAATCAACGATATTACCAGAGATTGCGCCATTTGCGTGCACTTTGATCAACATATTGATGCGTTTTATGAGCCTTTGGATGTCTTGAAATATGGCGATATTTCCATAACGTTTAAGCTGATCAATAATCTGGATAAAGTCCAAAAGCAGCAATTTGAATTAATTGATAAGTTTAAACAAGGCCATAATTTTATTGACGAAGATTTGCACCAACAGCTGTTGGAATCGGCTCAAACGTATGGCGATTTAAGACATCGGAACCTTGAGCTCCCAGAATTGTATTACACCACAGACTCGTTTTATACCAAAGCCTTTGGAGGTGTGTTTGTATTGCGCGATTTTATTTCACCAATCGTTGTTTTTCAAGACGAAAAGTGGCATAAGGAAGCTATTAAGGATACCACTTATGATGTGTTGATCTATCATATTTCTCAGCCAGAATTGATGGATAAATTGCGCGATCATCTAATCGTCGGATACGATTTAGATGCTGCTATAAAAACACCAAGGTATAACCGAATCAAAAAATTTATGTTCGCTCAGTATTTAAAGGATACACCACATCCTATTCAAGATATTTTGGACGACAATGTATTATTTAAAGGGTATTTGAACAAACTAAATATTGAAGACCGGAAAAAAGTAATGAGTGTTGAGCTTTATCTGGAAAAAATAGAAATCAGCAATCAGCATAAATTGGCGGATATTGTGGATGTTGAATTGTTTGAAGCATTAAATGAACCACATTCGTCATTGAATGTCAAACATCAGGATTTAATCTGGAAATTGTTGGTCAATATCGCTCCCTTGGATGTTTTATTTCTGTATTGGTATGATAAAGAGCTGTTTTATAAAAACTACGAAACTTGGAATGATTCCTTGAAAGATTGGGTAATTATGACAATACGTAACAATATTTAAGTATTATAGACTAATTTTAAGGGAGGCGGAATGTTTGTGTTATGGAAAGGCCGAATTAACCACCTCGTCTTCAGTTTCTTTACTGAAACTGAATCCACTCCTCCTTAAAAAGGAGGAGAAGTTTAAGCTTTTTAAAAAACGCAATTAATAACTATCACAAAAGTTCCTTCCCTTTATAAGGGAAGGTGGATTTAGGCTCCAAAAAGAGCCTAAAGACGGAAGGGTTATAGAATTATTAAACTTTTAAGCATTTAAAACTCGACATCATGACACTAGAAATTATCGTTTTCATCGGCTCCATTTTATTCGGAATCTTGCTGTATTGGCGGGAATCAACCGGCAACGGACTCTATCGCTTTCTAAATAAGTTAATGTATTCCAAAAAGCTCCAAATGTCACCGGACAATCCAACTGGTTTTGTATACCAACAAAAATTTCTATTACGTCTGGTATTCATCACGATGATTTTGTTGGTTGGAATCCTCATCGCTCGATTTTTAATTCCGATAGATATAGCAACAATTTCAGTATTCGCTTCAAGTATTGTTGGGACGCTTATCGGAACTTACATTGGCGGTTTTGTGCTGAAATCTGAAAAAATAATCGATGCCCATAGTGATTCCATTGAAGAAAAATTTGATAATGCTATAGATCAAGGACGCGATTTTATTCAGGATATCACCTCTAGAGAACCAAAAGTAGTGGAAGAAGCTAAAAAGGAAATCGAAGAAAATCATATTGAACCTAAGAAGAGTGCCCGAGAGCGATTGAAGGACAAAGGGCTGATGTAGATAGGTGTGAGGTTTGAGGACTGAGGTGTGAGGACTGAGGTTTGAGTTTGATGTTTTAAAAAGTTTAATAATAGAACAGCGTAATTATGATAAAAAATTATTGGAATAGAGGCAGTAGACAAAAAACAATCACCATCGTTGTCACCTTGGTTTTGGTGTTGTTATTGTTTTTTCTTCGAGATGATTACCAACCATTTTTACTATGGATAAGGAAATATATTTTCCTCATTCTTGTGATTGGTTTGGTGTTGTTTTTCGGATTGCGAAGCTTTAGAGACTCGGCAAGCGTAGGACGTCGCATCATGATTCTTGTCTTGCTATTACTCTTTTTCGGGTTGCTGTATGTCATTGGCGGACATTTTAAAATGTACGATTATGTGAAAACCTACAATGTGTTCAATAACTTGAATAAGGTTCAAATTAACGAATTGCCGCTTACCCAAAATGAACGCATTCAGCCATTGCGTAATATCTTTTCAATGGCGAATGAATCGGTTGGGGAGACCAAAGATGTGTCTCTACCACACTTGGTAAGGGTTGATGGTGAAAACAAATGGACTATGGCCATTCAGCCATCAGAGAAATACACCATGCAGCAAATCAGTGAAAATACGGAGGAGGTATTTGCTGTATCAAGTACATCGCCGTTTCCTAGGTTTTCTAATGAAAACCGTATTCCAGTAACCTTTTCAATTGGCGAATCACTTAAATTCAGCAGAAATACTTATAACGCCGTTGTGCAACGCTTCAATATTTGGCAATTGTTTACCATGGAACCTGGCGATACGTTTTATATGAAAAATGATTCCGGTAAATGGGTGGAAGTGGTGAGCCTAATCAAATGGAAAGGCTTCTTTTTTCCTTATCCAACCTTTGGTGGGGTAATGATAATCGATAGCGGCGAACACGATTTTAACGACTATATAGAGCGGGTTTTAATTGGAAAAGGCACATATGTCAGCCCTGAGAATATGAAAAATTACCCATTTTTAACCAAACAGAACACGTTATCTGAAAAAGTATCTCGATTACAAGCCGAGTCTTTAAAATTTTTAGGCGGATTTACCGATCCGTTACCATGGAAAATGGAAACTGCTGTAAAAATTCCAGATTTACCAGAAGACCAAAATCAGCAGCCTTTTGTTACCGATTTTGATTTTTCATCGGTTGATGCTAAAGCCTATAATGGGTTATACCATTGGTTTGGATTGGAGCCTATTGGAGAAGAACGTACCAGTTTGACCTATAGTGTTTTTGTGCCTGCAGATGGTACCGAAAAGTTGTTTTATTATGATCATGCTGCCAAGAAACAAGGCTATGCGGGAGTTTCAGCAATGCCGTTAAAAATAATTGAGTCTCGTAAGGAATATGATTGGTCGGTTAATAAGCCAGTAGAGTTCAGACCTTATATAAAAGATATCGCAGGCCGCAGACGTATGTTTTTCTTAGGAACGGTCTCTGCCGTAAAAGATGGTTCTGCAAAATTTGACGGATCAGCAACTCCTGATTTGGCGTTGGTGGATAGCGAGTATCGCGATGTGATTTGGATTGATGTCAAACGACCAAGCACATGGGATAAAACCGTATACGATCAGCTCAATGAAGCTTGGAGAGCAAGTGAAGGGATAGGGTATTTTTATGAAGATGAAAATCGAACCTCCGATTTGGACTTGATGCAACGGGAAATGGATTCAATACGATCTATTCCAAAGGTTAATGCTAATGCCCAAGAAATTGAGAAATTACAACGTAAAATAGACTCGTTGAATTCGGCTGGGAATTAATAAGGAATTTATCATTCCGGTTGAGCTTTGTCATTGCGACTTACTTTTTGTCATTCCAATTTCACTTTTGTCATTCTGACGATAGGAGAAATCCCATAACAGTGAAACCGTTGATTATGATTATGAGATGTCTCATTACATGACAAAGCAGACCCATCACAAAACAAAAAACACACTACCCAAACCGCTTCTGTAAATCCGCAACGACTGTCTCAATCTGCGCATTTTTGTTTTTCCGTTCCAGTAAAATTGGTGGCGCTTGCCTCACTTCACAATCAGAAATCGCACACCGTTCACATGTCACGCCAACCTTTGTCGTCTTGATTTTTGGATCATCTAAAAAGGCTATTTTGCGTTGTAATTGTTTATTAATCAATAATCCGATGCTTATACTTCTATACTGGTTGTCTCTAAAAGGGTCTTTTGTAGCGGATGATAACAGTAAATATTTCATATCATCATCGGGATAATCCGATATCTGAAGATCAAAAACATGATCTTCTTTGGTACTGCTTATGGTTTTTAAAACTCTTAAAGATACCCAACGGCGACAATAATGTTCATTAGTTTCATTGGCGCGTGGGGAATGTTGGTGCGATAAATGCAATTCTTTTTTAAGGTGAAAGCGTTCACTTCCTGCACGGTGTGTAAAGCGTAAGAAGAATAAATCTTGAATATTAAATTCTTTAGGAAGCACATTGGTCAAGCGTTGGTAAAACGATTCTGGTGATGCATTGTACGAATTTAAAATTTCTAAAAACAAGTGCTCATCAAACGTGTCTTTTTCAAATAAGGTGGTGAGTTTTTCGGTTATGCTGGCTTTAGGTAAAATTAAAGCGCCAGCAAAATACGAGGCATAAAAATTATTCAATACCTGATCAAAGTTTTCAAATTTAATCCACGAAAAGGTGTAAAGTCGTTCTTTATATTGCAGAAAATTATAAGCCAATTCTTTGGCGTAAATGAACGTCCGCTGAGCATCATCCATTTGATTAGCGAGCAAAAGCGTCTTTGTTTTTGGTACAAATACAGAACGTAACGAATCTAATGCCTGATGTTTGTCTAATTCTGTTTCGTTAAATACATAACCGTATTCCTCAATTAGTATTTCCTTTAATTCATCAGAATCAATCGGTTTAGTTAAATCAATTTGATAAGCCTTGGCGAATTTTAATACAGCCTGTTCAATTTCTTCAAAGTAATTATGGTTCGCCTGTTGGAAAGACCGTACAGAAGCTAAATAAAAACTCTCACGGCTGAAATTGTAATTTTGTGCAATTTCAATAATGGTACTTATAAACGCATTCACTTTTGCTGGCGCATTGGAAACGATATCAATGAGGGTGCTTTCTTGTATTCCAAAAAGGTCTAATGGAATTTCTTTCAGAATTTTAGATTTTAAAATGTCGCCAATAGGGGCCAAGTTCTTGTCTAATTTCAAAGACACCATTTGGTCATATGGCACTTCCAATTTGTCTGAAAGCATCGAAATTTTATCAGGTTTCGGATATTTTTTGCCCTTTTCAATTTCGTTCAAATAGGACTTCGATAAGCCCGATAATTTAGACAAGCCAAACAGCGACAAATTCTTTTCTGTCCTGATCTGCTTGAGTTTCAACCCGAATATAAGTTTGATGTATTCCTCTTCCATAGTCACAAATATAATCTTTTTTGCGAATAATTATTTTTAGCGAATATATTAATTTAGCGAACGTTCGCTTGTTTTTTAAAAAAGTTATTTCTATCATTGTACTATCAAAACGACAACATCATGGAAAACAACATTTTAAGCGCACCGAAAATTCAATATTCAAAGGATGTAAAAAACTACTATCCTGAGATCTTAACCGATAAAGCACTAGAATTTTTGTCCGCTTTGCACGAAGCGTTTAATCATCGTCGCTTAGAATTACTAAAATCGAGAGAAGCACAGCAACACGTATTTGATACAGGTGCCTTTCCTGATTTCCCTGCAGAAACTAAAGCTAGCAGAGAAGGCGATTGGACAGCGGGTTCTATTCCGCAAGATTTATTGGATAGACGGGTGGAGATTACAGGACCTGTAGACAGAAAAATGGTGATCAATGCACTTAATTCTGGAGCGAAAACCTTTATGGCCGATTTAGAAGATAGCAATGCACCAACTTGGAAAAATGCTATTGAAGGGCAGCAAAACCTGATTGATGCCAATAAAAGAACCATCACGCTTCACGATGCTAAACGCAACAAATCGTATCAATTGAATGACAACCCGGCGGTGCTTATAGTACGCCCTCGAGGTTTGCATCTTAACGAACGCCACATTTTAATCAATAAGGAAGTAGCTTCGGGAAGTTTAGTTGATTTTGGATTGTATGTATTCCATAATACGAGAACATTATTGGATAATAATACAGCGCCCTATTTTTACCTACCAAAATTGGAACATTATACGGAAGCCAGATGGTGGAACGATGTATTTGAATTTGCTCAAGATTATTTGGGAGTTCCAAAGGGAACCTTTAAAGCGACAGTTTTGATCGAAACTATCACTGCAAGTTTTCAGTTGGATGAAATCATCTACGAACTAAAGGATCATATTGTTGGCCTAAACTGTGGTCGTTGGGATTATATCTTTTCCTATATCAAGAAATTTAGAAATCACGACAATTTCATCGTGCCCAATCGCGATCAGGTAACCATGGCAACGCCTTTTATGGCGGCGTATTCAAAATTGGTGATTCAGCGTTGCCATAAACGTGGTATCCATGCCATCGGCGGAATGGCGGCTCAAATCCCGATAAAGAACAACCCTGAAGCTAATAAAGCAGCCTTGGAAAAGGTGCGAGTAGATAAGGAACGCGAAGTGAAAAACGGTCATGATGGCACTTGGGTGGCACATCCAGCATTGGTAGAGGTGGCGATGAAAGAATTTGATAAACACATGCCAACGCCAAATCAATATCACGTGACTAGAGACGATGTTTCTATTGCCAAGGAGGACCTTGTAGAGCTTCCAAAAGGAACCGTTACCGAAGAAGGGGTGAGAAAAAACATCAATGTGGGACTTTTATATACAGAGGCTTGGCTGCGAGGTCATGGTGCCGTAGCGCTCTATAATTTAATGGAAGATGCAGCTACCGCTGAAATTTCTAGAACACAAGTTTGGCAATGGCTGAAGAATGAAGTGGTATTGGAAGATGGGCGCAACTTTACTAAGGCACTCTACACTTCCATTTTTGATGATGAAGTTGAAAAAATCATCAGAGAATATGGAGAGGAGAATATTAAAAACACCAAATTCAATTTAGCGATTGAACTGTTTGATAAGTTGGTGACCAATGAAGAATTTGAAGAGTTTTTAACCTTGCCAGCATATCAATACATCTAAAAAAAATGTCTCGCAACTACGGGAATAGTGTACGAGACCTAATTATCAAAATCAAGAAAACCTTAATAATCAAACACAAAATTATGAAAAATTTAGCACAAAGTAATTATAGTTCGGCTTTAGAAACTGTAAGAAACCTAAAAGCAAAGTATGGATCGACTTGGAACGCCATAAACCCTGAAAACGCTGCGAGAATGGTTACTCAAAACCGTTTTAAAACCGGTTTGGATATCGCTAAATATACCGCCGCAATTATGAGACAGGATATGGCTGATTATGATGCAGATGCTTCAAATTATACCCAGTCTTTAGGTTGCTGGCATGGGTTTGTGGCGCAGCAAAATATGATTGCGGTTAAGAAGCATCATAAAACAACCAATAAACGCTATTTATATCTTTCAGGTTGGATGGTGGCCGCGCTTCGGTCAGAATTCGGACCCTTGCCAGATCAATCCATGCATGAAAAAACTGCTGTTCCATCTTTGATTGCTGAGATTTACGATTTCTTGAGACAGGCAGATGCCATTGAATTGAATGATTTATTCCGTAGACTTGAAAATGGTGAGGATGTTCAGGATCAAATCGATAATTTTGAAACACATATTGTTCCGATCATAGCAGATATTGATGCCGGATTTGGTAATGAAGAGGCTACTTATTTGTTGACCAAGAAAATGATTGAAGCTGGCGCTTGTGCCATTCAGATTGAAAACCAAGTGTCTGATGCTAAACAATGTGGCCATCAGGATGGGAAAGTGACAGTGCCTCATGAAGATTTTATAGCCAAATTAAATGCTATCAGATATGCCTTTTTAGAATTAGGTGTTGATGACGGCATTATCGTAGCACGTACAGATTCAGAAGGAGCAAGTCTGACCCAAAAATTACCGGTTAGTACGGAACCTGGCGATTTGGCGTCACAATACTTAGCGTTTGTTGAAGCTGAAGAAATTGATATTAATGATGCGAAAGAAGACGATGTGCTTTTAAAAAGAGACGGGAAATTGGTACGCCCTGTGAGATTGCCAAATGGTTTATACCAATTTAAGGACGGTTCTAATATTGATCGTGTGGTGTTAGACTGTGTAACAAGTCTTCAAAATGGAGCCGATTTATTATGGATTGAAACACCAACGCCAAACGTAAAACAAATTGCGCATATGGTGAACAGAATAAAAGCCGTGGTACCAAATGCCAAACTGGTATATAACAATTCGCCTTCATTTAACTGGACCTTAAATTTCCGTAACCAAGCTTATGATGAAATGCTTGCCGAAGGCGAAAATATGACGGGTTATGATAGAAACAACTTAATGGATGTAGCCTATGATGGATCTGAATTGTGCTATCGTGCAGATCAGAAAATTAAAACCTTTCAGATGGATAGTGCTAAAGAAGCCGGCATCTTCCATCATTTGATTACGTTACCCACCTATCATACAACGGCATTGCACATGAATGATTTAACCGAGGGATACTTTGGAAAAGAAGGCATGTTGGCTTATGTAAGAGGTGTTCAGCGGCAAGAAATCCGTAAAGGTGTTGCTTGTGTAAAGCACCAACGTATGGCAGGATCCAACCTTGGGGATGATCACAAAACATTTTTTGCGGGTGAAAAAGCTTTAAAAGCAGATGGCGAAAAGAATACATCAAATCAGTTTGAAGCTGTTGCGGAAACTTCTGCTGTTGAGCCACCTTTGGGTGTTGTGGCTTAATCTCTAATTTGTACTATATACTATCAAAAAAACTCCTGAATGACTTCAGGAGTTTTTTTATTAAAGTAAAAGTCTGAAATTTTATAATTCCTATTGCGCATTCAATTTTAGTATCATTTTAATATCACTACGTTTATAAACGCAATTAGGCTCCAATGGCACTTCTAGAAAACCGAATTTTTTATAAATGTAAATCGCATTTTCTAGCTTGGTGCTAGAATAGAGAACGAGTGAGGTCAAAGCGTTGGATGTTGCGAAATCAATACAATGTTGCATCAATTGTTGCCCTATTTTATAGCCTCTATGTTCAGCTGACACTGCCATTTTTGTGAGTTCAAAAATCTTATTATCAGAAGTCGGCATTAAGGCAACAGTACCTACAATTGTGCCATTGAGCTTTGCGAAAAAAATAAATCCTCCTTTATTAACAATATAAACTTCAGGTTTACTTAAGACCTCTTCATCAAAAGGCTCAACAACAAAAAATTTCTTTAGCCATTCTGTATTGATTGCATAGAAATCCTTAGCATATCTTTTTTTGAATGAAACGATCTCAACCATTACAATAGCGTGGAATAACCAATTATAATTCCGGTCAACAAAGAAAAGAGCATGGTTAAAATGGCCAAACTTCTACTTTCGGTTCTTTTTGTAATGCCTCTAAAAATAACAATTAATGGAATAAATGCACCAATAGTAAAAATAGGAATAGTTATCAATTCCATTATAGCCCTTAGTACTGTAGAGTTATACTCATTATCAAACATAATATTCATAATAATGAGATACAGAAGCACAATGACACTCCCTATAAATATCCATAAATCAATACGATATTGTTTATCTGTTTTCATAAATGGATTGATTAGCTCTTATAAAATCAGTGATCAAATAAGTGATCAGTTTCCCAACAATGACTTCGGTATCAGCTGTAGGGGCTGCTTCACAAATGTGTAAGTAGGCAGCATTTTTCTGATTACCGAAGAACGTTACAAATGCACGTGCCTTCTTAACGCTAAAACCACTTGGTGTTATCGCACTGCTAGGGATGTATTTAATGGCATCACAATCTACCTCTACACCAAAAGGTTTCTCGGCAACGTGCTTTTCAGCGCGCGTTAATTCCGCTTTAAATTTTTTATCTTTTCTTATGGTTAAAGCCTCAAAGGTATTATATTTTAAGGCTTTAAATTTATCTAAGGTTTTGAAAATCAAATTTGAGGTATAGTTTTCATGCAGTCCGAAGATGAAATAGTTTTTTAAGAAACCTTCAGCGTAAGCATAACTAAAACCATTACCACTGTGTCGGCCTTCTTCCTTTCTAAAATCAGAATGCGCGTCAAAATTGACCACGTTAATGGGTTTTTTAAATGCTAAAGCGCTGCCTTTTATATTACCGTACGCATTGTTATGCCCGCCGCCTATTATAATTGGTTTTTTTCCTGCACTTACTATAGTGTGAACCAATTCAGTGACGTGTCGATCAATTTTTTCTGTCAATTTTCTAGCTTTCGCTATATTTTTATCAGAGTTATCAAGATGGTTAATTTTATCCATTTCCTTTGAGAAGTCTAAGTGCCCCAATACAAGTACCTTGTTAGCTTTAGTGTGCACATTGCTCTGAATATTCAACAGTACTTTTAACGTCGCCTCCCAAGCTTTAGCTGTGCCACGATTACCGTAATTGGCAAATACTCCTATATCCTCTGGAATTCCAAATATCACGTAGTTAACGTCTAAAGTTGTTAAAGATTCGTATATATTGGTAGTATTGGAAATTAATTTAATGTGTTCTCCAAATTTGGATTCATGCGGTCTCTTTTTTAAGAACCTGTTTAAATCATCTATATTAAATAGAACAAGTTTGTTCATTGTAAAGTTTAATTTTAAATTTGAAGTATTAAAAATACATTAATATTTATTTCTATATTTAAAAACATAGTAAAACCAGTGTTAATTTAAGTATCAATAACTAAAAACAAAACTTATGGAAAGTTCAAGTAGTACTAATAGTAACAAAAATACCGGATTAAAAATAGCTTTAGGCATCTTATTAGCTTTGTTTATCGGGACAGGTTTTTATACCTCGAAACTATATAATGAGAAAAAAGAGAACGAGGCAACATTGACTAAGGAAAAACAATTGGTCATGACCGATCTCAATAACATGGCAAAGCAATATGATATTGCAATCAGTGAAAATAAAGTGGCTAATGAAGATTTGATAGACGCCAGAAATAGAATTCAAAATTTAATGGATTCATTGAAAATTTCTCAAAATAGTGTGAACAGTTTATGGAATTATAAAAAGAAGTACTTGTCATTACAGGAAGAGATGAATGTGCTTTTAGCTGAAAACGATAAATTGAAAGTAGAAAACTCTTTATTGGCTTCATCATTAGACAGTACCAATGTAAAGTTGGCAGAGCGTAATATGTTTACTGATTCATTATTGGTTCAAAACACTGAATTGGCAACTGTAGTTGAAAATGCTGCGGTATTACAAACTGTGGGCTTAAAGGCTTTTGGTGTAATTGAAAGAAGTTCTGGAAAATTAATTCCTACTGAGAGAGCTCGTCGTAGTGATAAAATCAGAATTTGCTACACTGTTGCAAAAAACACGTTGGTAGGTGCTGGGGATAAAGAATTGTATGTTCAAGTTTTAGATCCTAAGGACAATGTTCTAGGTGCCAATGAACAAATTCAATTTGGTGAAACAGTTTTAAATTACAGTATTGTAAGTAAATTTAACTATGAAAACAGAAATTTAAATATTTGTGAGTTTGTGTCTCCTAGAGGTGAGTTTGCTGAAGGACGATACACCGTAAATGTATATAACAAAAAAGAATTAGTTTCTTCTACTGAATTCACTTTAGAATAGTAAAATTTTATTATTATATAAAACCCGAAAGTCATTTGATTTTCGGGTTTTTTTATTAAAAATACTTATGCCAGATCTTTGAAGTCACCGTTTTTACACGTCCGTTAAAATTTTCCCTCTGATAATTACTTTGTCAATCAGGTTATCGCCAAAATTATAAGGTAAGTTGTAATAACTTGGAATGTCTTTGGTAATGATGATGTTTGCTTTTTTACCTCTGCAGATGCTACCGTACTGATTGGATATGCCCATAGCATAGGCTCCATTAATCGTAGCCGCATTAATGGCCTCTTCAGGGGTCATTTTTAATTTGATACACGCTGTACTCACTACGAAATTCATATTACCGCTTGGCGTTGACCCTGGGTTATAATCAGTTGCTAATGCCAATGGTAATCCAGATTCAATTATTTGACGGGCCGGCGTGTAGGGAATGCTTAAAAAATAAGAACAGGAGGGAAGGGAGACCGGCATTGTACTACTATCTTTTAATGCATCAATATCTTCCGGTCTCATTTCTTCTAGATGATCTACAGAACGTGCGTTGTGTTTAACGGCTAGAGCAACGCCTCCAAACGCGTTAAATTGGTTGACATGTATTTTCGGAATCAAACCATGTGCCGTTCCGGCTGTTAAAATGCGATCAGTATCATCTAAGTCAAAATATCCTTTTTCACAAAACACATCTACATAATCTGCCAATTTTGCTTTACCTACCTCAGGGATCATTTCAGAAACAATAAGATCAACGTAGGCGGTTTTATTTTCCTTATACGCTTTAGGTACAGCGTGGGCCGCAAGTAGGGTTGTTTTAACAGCTGCCAACGACTCTTTTTTCAATCGTTTTATGACGCGAAGCATTTTTAACTCGGCTTCAACCGTCAATCCATATCCAGATTTTATTTCAATGGCACCAGTACCCAATTTCATGACGCTGTTTAATCGTTTTAAGGATTGTTGATACAATTCTTCTTCAGAGGTGTTTTGTAATACTTCGGCAGAATTTAAAATGCCTCCGCCCCGTTGCGCAATTTGCTCATAAGTTAAACCATTAATTCGGTCTACAAATTCCTGAGAGCGGTCTCCCGCATATACAATATGTGTATGCGAATCACACCAAGCAGGTAACACGATTTTACCAGTCGCATCAATTACTTCGTCAGCTTCATATTCTGCAAACTCAGACATTGGTCCAAACTCCACAATGGTGTCGTTTTCAATTATAAGGTAGGCGTTTTTAAGAATGGGCAAGGTTTTCATGTCTTCGCCTTTAACTATCGTAATATTAGTATCCCTTACTTGAAGCAGCTCTTTTATATTTTTAATAAGAATAGACATAGTATAACTCTAATTTTGAATTTTAAAAAAAAATGAAATAAAAAAAGCAAGTTATTAAATTTAACTTGCTTTTTTGGTAAATATCTAAGGCTTTATAATTTTTGAATCTTCAGTATAGTGTAAATTAATTGAGGCTACCAACCATTGCTTCAGGTTTTACCCATTCATCATATTCTTCTGCAGTAACATATCCTAAATTGACCGCCTCCTCTTTTAAGGTAGTACCATTTTTATGTGCAGTGTTTGCAATTTCTGCAGCTTTATAATAACCAATTTTGGTATTTAAGGCCGTCACTAACATTAATGAGTTATTTAGAAGATGTTTGATAACATCATGGTTAGGCTCAATACCTTGGGCACAATGCTCGTCAAAACTTCTACACGCGTCACCTAAGAGTTGAGCAGATTGTAAAACGTTAGCAGCCATCATCGGTTTAAAAACATTTAATTCATAATGTCCTTGTGTACCACCTACAGTTACGGCAACATCATTACCCATAACTTGTGCACAAACCATGGTTAAAGCTTCACATTGAGTAGGGTTTACTTTCCCGGGCATAATGGAACTGCCAGGTTCATTGGCAGGAATAATAATTTCGCCAATTCCACTTCTTGGGCCAGAAGCCATCATCCGAATGTCATTTGCTATTTTATTTAAGCTCACTGCCAATTGTTTCAAAGCGCCATGTGTTTCAACCAAAGCGTCATGAGCAGCTAGTGCCTCAAATTTATTTGGAGCCGTTACAAACGGTAACTCTGTAAATTTTGCAATATAGTCAGCTACCAATTTGCTGTAACCTTTTGGAGTATTCAACCCTGTACCCACTGCCGTTCCGCCTAAAGCGACTTCACTCAAGTGTGGTAAAGAATTTTGAAGTGCTTTTAATCCGTAATCCAACTGTGCTACATAACCTGAAATTTCTTGACCCAATGTAATAGGGGTTGCATCCATTAAATGAGTACGTCCTATTTTGACAACATCCTTAAATTCACCAGCTTTATTATGTAATGTATTTCTTAACTGTATGACACCATGAATGGTGTTTTCAACAACCTTCTTGTAAATAGCAATGTGCATTCCTGTTGGGAAGGTGTCATTTGAAGATTGAGATTTGTTAACATCATCATTGGCTTTTATAACAGGTTCATCTTCACCAATCATTTTGCCAGCGAGTTGTTGGGCTCTATTGGCAATTACTTCGTTAACATTCATGTTGCTCTGTGTACCAGAACCTGTTTGCCAAATCACTAACGGAAACTGGTCATCATGTTTACCTTCTAAAATTTCATCACAAACTTGAGCAATCAAATCGCGCTTTTCTTCAGCTAAAACGCCTAATTCGCAGTTTGTGTAAGCTGCTGCTTTTTTAAGATATGCAAATCCATGTATGATTTCTAAAGGCATGGATGCAGGAGCACCAATTTTGAAATTGTTTCGGGAACGTTCAGTTTGTGCACCCCAAAGTTTATCTGCAGGGACCTTAACATCGCCCATTGTATCTTTTTCAATTCTGTATTCCATAATTTATTGCTGATTAATTACCACACAAAGTTAAGATTTTGAGGAAGATTAAAGAATAGTTTTTGAGGTTTAATTTTTATGTTCCTCTCTGAACTTATAATGAATATAAAAAGCGACATCTTTTCATAAGAATGACTTCTTTAATTTGGTCTAATTGATGCATATTCAATTCACTAGTAGTAAGTTGAAAAAAATTATTGCTTTATGGTAATGAGCTTTTTAAATTATTGATTAATTTTAATAGAATTAATAATTTAAAAATCAATGCGTTATGGAGGTTAGAAATCCAATAGTGTGGTTCGAAATCTATATTGAAGACTTAGACAGAGCCAAGAAATTTTATGAATTAGTGTTACATACCAAATTAGAAAGGCTTCTCACTCCTGAAACGACAAATGAGACAGGCGGTGTTGAGATGATCACATTTCCTATGGACAGGAATTGTCCTGGAGCGTCGGGGGCATTGGTGAAAATGGAAGGAGTTAATGCAGGTGGTAATTCGACATTAGTTTATTTTGCAAGCAATGATTGTAGTATTGACGAGGCGCGTGTTGATAAGGCCGAAGGAAAAATATTTAGGCCAAAGATGTCTATAGGTAACTACGGATATATTTCCTTGTTTTACGATACGGAAGGGAATATGGTCGGACTCCATTCAATGAAATAACATAAGTTTTTATAGTAACACAAATCCTTACAAATCTTCCAGTAAATAATGGTAGTAAATCTATGCCTTTTTTTAAATATGAGTATTCACTTTCAATATGTAATTTCCAAATGACAACGTTTAAGTTGGAGGTACCAGCACAGTTTTGAAGATTTATATTGTTAACAATGGGAGGTGAGATACTGGAACATGAATAAATAGAAAAAGGATTGATGTGTATAATGCATCCAGAATAGTTTTATTATCTTAGTATGATTAATTAATTCAAAATAATTTTTGTTATGAAAACGATTCGATTGGGAGATGAAGCTCCAAATTTTGAAGCACAAACCACAGAAGGAGAAATTAATTTTCATGAATGGTTAGGGGATAGTTGGGGAATTTTATTTTCACATCCCGCCGATTATACACCTGTTTGTACTACTGAGTTAGGAACGGTAGCGAAATATAAAAAAGAATTTGAAAAACGCAATACAAAGGTTATTGCTTTAAGTGTTGATGGACTCGAATCTCATAAAGATTGGGTTAAAGATATTAATGAAACTCAAAATACCACAGTCAATTTTCCTATCATTGCCGATGAGGATCATAAAGTGTCAAAATTATATGATATGATTCATCCCAATGCTGATAGCAAACATACTGTAAGATCGGTTTTTGTGATAGCACCTGACAAAACTATTAAATTAATTATTACCTACCCAGCCTCTACAGGTAGAAATTTTGATGAGCTATTACGTGTCATTGATTCCTTGCAATTGACTGCCTATCATAAAGTTGCAACTCCAGCCAATTGGAATGATGGCGATGATTGTGTAATTGTACCTGCAGTGACAAATGAAGATGCCAAAACGTTGTTTCCTAAAGGATTTGATGAAGTACGACCTTACTTAAGAATGACACCTCAGCCCAATAAAAATTAGTCTTAACAACCTTGTTAATAAAAGTTAATTTTGGTATTGTATAACACAATGCTTTCTTATATCTTTGCTCTAATTATTAAAAATAACTCTCAGCATGTTTGAATTTGACCAATATTTAGGATTTTTAGCGTTTTTGACCATTTTAACCATTGGTTTTTGGTTAATGATATTTTTGATGACTTTCGTAATCCCTTATTGGATTTTTGGTTCTTCAATAGAACGTTTTAAAGAAATTAAAGCCGAGCGTAAAGCTAAAAGAGAAGGTACTACCTTAAATCAATAATTATTTTATTACATATAAAAAAAAGCGGTTTCAATTTGAAACCGCTTTTTTTGTGACTAGACTTTAAATTTTTATCCTTCAAAATCCATGTCATCGCCACCATTGCCTCGCTCCATATCACGTTGCTGTTTCTTTTGTTGATTGAAACGGTAAGTAAATGATACATTAAAGCTACGTTGTCTCCATTGAAATTCAGCATTACTGTTGAATGTAGGCGTTGTAGATTCCATACTACGTTTTCTGGTATTGAACAGATCACTTACGTTAAAGGCGAGTGAAGCGCGGTCATCAAATAAATCCTTACTAAATGCCATGTCTGTAGAGAACATGCCTTTTCTTTTGTTTTGGGCATCTTCACTTGGCCCCATATAGAATACACGTGTTTGCCAATCAATACTTCCAGGTAATGTATATTTATTATTAAGCCTTGCAAACCAGCTTAAGTTTTCTGCCCCGTAATCAAATCCGTTATAGAAGCCTTCTGTATTCGATTGAAATAAATTAAAGTTACCATTAATGTTCCAAACTTTTGATGGTCTGTATGACACAGTAAACTCAAAGCCGTAACGGTCATTTGTGGCTAGGTTTATTGGCGTACGACGAATAATCGGGAATTCGGTTCCGTTGATAATTGCGACATCTCCAGTATCTTCAGATATAAATGTGAAAACATCAGTGGCGCGCTCATAATAAATAGAGCTATTTAAAGTGAATTTTCCAAATCTGTTTAAATAACCTAAATCCACTTTATTAGAGTAACTTGGGTTAATGTCAGGGTTCCCTTGAAATAGATTAGTAGCACTACTTCTTGATGGAAATGGATTGATAAACCTTGATCTCGGACGACGAATTCTTCGGTTATATCCTAATTGTAAACTTTGCTTCTCATTAATTTCATATCCTAAATTTACAGTAGGAAATAAGTCAGTATAATTCTTTTTTTGAAAATCATTACTTGTTAGTTGATCAATGGTTAATCTTGCAGATTCCATTCTAAGACCTAATAAGTAAGAGAATTTACTTTTTATTTTACTACCAAATTGTGAGTATACCGCATTGATATATTCTCTGTAAATTAAGTTATTGCTTACATCTGTATCTAAAACAAACTCTCCGTTATCATTAAATTCTAGACTATAATCTGTATCTAATTCATTAAAATTACCACGGTATCCAAATTCAAATTGGCTGTTTTCTCCCAGAGGTAAAACATAATCTGATTGTAATAAAATTTCATTTTGAGATTGAAGGGTCTCTACACGCTCGGTGGCATCACCATCTTGCGAAATGATTGAACGCTCATTTTCATCGCTCGTTTCATATTGAAAATCAAATGTAAGTTTGTGTTGGCTGTTACCACCAAACTGTTTGTCATAATTTACGGAGTATTGAATGGTCTTGTCATCCTCTAATTCGGGATCAAATCTTGTAGATTCATTTAATATGTCGCCGACAGCATTAAATTCTTTAATAAAATTTGAAGTGGAGTTTTCTTCATCGCTACCTCTGTATACTACAGAAGTGGTTAAGGACGCTGAATCCGTAATATACCATTCTAGTCCAATATTTGTAGTAAAGTTCTTATTTTGTCTGTCCGTTTCACGATCCTCATTTAAGAAAGTGTCAGGGTTATCTGCAATCAGATTGCCATCTTCGTCAAACTGTCTATTAAAATATTGAGTTTCAGTAAAAGATTTGCCTGGAGACTCTCTATAGCTATAGCCAGTAGTATTAAAAAAGTTGAAATCGCCAGTTCTATAATTAATATTTCCAGATATTCCAGCAGTAGTTGGGTGACCAGCGTTTGCTGTTATAGCACCATTTAAACCTTGAAGCTTACTTCTTCTTAAGATGATGTTTAAGATACCTGCAGTACCTTCAGCATCGTAGCGGGCAGACGGCGAAGTAATGACTTCAACACGTTCAATAGATTCCGCCGGTAATTGACGTAGGGCATCTGTTGAATTAAGACCGACCAAACCAGAAGGTTTACCGTTAATTAAAATGGTAACATTCTCATTTCCTCTTAATGAAACATTACCTTCTACATCTACCGAAACAGAAGGAACGTTATCCAAAACGTCGCTCACAGTACCACCTCTTACAGTGAGGTCTTGACCAACATTATAAATCTTTTTGTCTAATTTGATTTCAACTGTGGTTCGTTCCGCAATAATGGAAACTTCTCCCAACGACTGTGCATCAATAGCAATGCCCATTACCCCCAAGTTAGTGTCTCGATTAATGGTTTTATTAGGAATGGTTTTAGTGCTGTATGAAATATATTCTACAGAAATATCATAAGTGCCTTTAGGGACTTTAATGTCAAACTTACCATCAAGGTCAGTAATACCACCAGTAACGATTCGGTTTTCTGACTTGCTAAAAAATGCGATGGTAGCGTATTCAAGTGGTTGATTGACATCTTGGTCCATGACAACGCCAGTAACACTTACTTCTTGCTGTGCTGAAATGACATGTGTGGTCAATAAAAAAAGTAGGGTGAATGCGTAGGAAAGTAGTTTCATTATAATTTAGTTGTTTTTTTTGGTTTGTGATTTTTGCAATTTTTTTATTTCGGCTTTATTATCTTCTATAAATCTTAGGACTGATGCAATTGTTTCTTCGGTGTATAACTCTTTTACATCTAAAAAATGTGATGTTTTAAGTTGTTCTACAAAGGCGTCCTTTTCAAATTGTTGATGACGCTCTGAAAACACTATTTGATTTCGCTTTTGGTAAAAATCATCTATTTTTTGTTTAATGATTTCGCCTTTAAACTCATCTATTTTTAACAGGGTAACAAATGTGTCCACACGATCGCGGTACTGGTCCATCTGTTTTTCCATGTATTGTTCCCGTTCTCTTTCCATAGCTTCTTTCCGTTGGGCATACGTTGGCATTACGCCCAAAACAAGCATAAAAAGAGTAACCTTTATCAATTTTGCAATCATAATAAAGTGGATTTATTATTGAGAGTGCAAAAATAGAACTTGGTTTAATGGACTTTGGTTAAAGTTGTGTTAAAGGTATCCCTTACAGTATGTCGAGGATTTTTTGTGGAGGTCGGCCAATAGTAGCTTTATTGCCATTAATGACAATTGGACGTTCAATGAGTTTAGGGTGCTTTGCCATAGCGGCAATAATTTCTTTATCGGTTAAGTTTAAACCTTTATACTCATCCTTCCAAATGGATTCATTTTTTCTAACAAGTTCAATAGGTTTGATTTTTAGTAAGGTGATGATATTTTCCAAGGCCTTTTCATCAGGTGTGTCTTCCAAATATCTTACAACTGAGAATTCATTCGTATTATCTTCAAGTATTTGTAACGCTTCTCTAGATTTACTGCAACGTGGATTGTGATAAATTGAAATCATTTGTCTTGGTGTTTGAATTCCGCCAAAGCTACGAATTTTGATTGCAGTAAGCAATAGCCTTAGAGGACCAAGCGATTAAAGTTTGACGTTAAAAGATTTCAAATCTTCCTCCAATTTTTCAGGGGTTTTAAAAAGGATGGTATTGATACCCATGTCTTTTGCTGCTATAATATTTCGAAGATTGTCATCTATAAAAATAGCACGGTTAGCTTCAATATTAAACCGGTTTAATGTAAGTTCGTAGATGTCTTTAAATGGTTTTCTTGTTTTTTCTTCACCAGATACTACAATACCTTCAAACCAATGTAAAAAATCGAATCGCTCAAGTGCAATAGGAAAGGTTTCGTGGCTCCAATTGGTTAGCGCCACCACTTTATAGTCTTCGTGGTTTATTAGTTTTTTTAAAATGGCCACAGTGCCTTCAATAGCTTCTCCCAACATCTCTTCCCAACGCCCGTAAAACATCCTGATCAATTGTTCATGTTCAGGAAAAAGCGCCACACGTTCTTCCGTTGCTTTTCTTAATGGATAGCCCGCATCTTGATTCTCGTTCCAATCGTGTGTACACACATTGTCGAAAAACCATTGCATTTTTTCGCGATCGCCATTAAAAACGTCTGTATATACATACTCAGGATTCCAGTCAATAAGAACGCCACCGAGGTCAAAAATAATCGTGTCAATTGTTTTCATTTATATAATGCTGTAAATTAATAGTGCTCCAAAGAGCATTGAAAATGGCGAAATTATTTGAAAATATATGGGTTTTAATCGCTTTGTCCATGCTTGTGAGTATTTATAGTGCCATTGTCTCGGTATTAAAAATAACACAACCGAGGTTAGTGCCATAAACCATCCTATAATGGATAATACCATTGGATATTTGGAATATTCTGCATAAATAATGAGCGCTATTGCAGGAACCATCCTTAAACCGATTTCTGTGTAATTGATAATGGTAGTGCTTGCCGCTTTATTCAATATGCCTCTGGCTTTTTCGGGTTTTAATAACATGAGAATGCCCACGCCAATCAAAAATAGTCCGAATAAAATGAGGATGGATTTAGCAATAAGAACCATAATCTTGATTAAATTTTAATCAAGATACGCTATAATTCATTCGGATTGTCATCCTTTTGACCCATCATCATCAAATAAGCTTTCAGGAATTCGTCAATCTCGCCATTCATGACGTTATCTACATTTCCTGTTTCATGCCCGGTTCTCACATCCTTCACTAATTTATAAGGATGCATGACATAGTTTCGAATCTGGCTTCCCCATTCAATTTTCATTTTCCCCGCCTCAATATCTTCGCGCTGTGCCAACTGTTTTTGCAGTTCAATCTCATACAACTGAGATCTTAGCATTTGCATAGCTCTAGATCTGTTATCGTGTTGCGAGCGCGTTTCTGAACATGAAATTTGAATTCCCGTCGGTTTATGGGTCAACTGCACCTTAGTTTCAACCTTGTTGACATTCTGTCCGCCAGCCCCACTAGAACGTGCGGTGGTAATTTCTATGTCTGCAGGATTGATGTCAATTTCTATGGTATCATCTACCAATGGATACACATACACAGAAGCGAAACTGGTATGGCGTTTGGCATTACTATCAAACGGAGAAATTCGGACCAATCTATGGACACCATTTTCTCCCTTTAACCAACCAAAGGCAAAAGCGCCTTCAATCTCAAAGGTTACCGTTTTGATACCGGCGACATCACCTTCCTGAAAGTTCAATTCTTTAACTTTAAATCCGCTGTTTTCAGCATACATCAGGTACATGCGCATGAGCATACTTGCCCAATCACAGGATTCCGTACCACCAGCGCCGGCAGTAATTTGAAGGACTGCACTTAAACTATCACCTTCTTCAGAAAGCATGTTTTTAAACTCTAACTTTTCAACGTGTGCTAAAGTTTTGTTGTAATGCTCTTCTAATTCTTGTGCTGAAAGTTCTTCGGCTTTGTAGAATTCATAAAACACCTCCAAATCCTCAATTAGAGTTTTGGCAGTATTATAATCTTGAACCCAACTTTTTTTCTCTCTAATGGAGCGCATCACCAACTCTGCAGCTTTAGAATCGTTCCAAAAATTAGGATCAAAAGTTTGTTCTTCTTCGTTTGTTATCTCAATAGTTTTGGCATCTATGTCAAAGATACCTCCTCAACGCTCCAAGGCGTTCTACAAGACCCTTAATTTGATCAGATGTAGTCATAATAGTGTGAATTTTTCACAAATATATCATTAAAACGGAGGACAGTTAAAGAATTTATCAGATAAATTTTTCAGTTTATTTGTGTAGTTTTATAAGCTAATTAACAATTATGAAAAATTACAGCCTGCTTCTCATTTTAGTTTTATTTGCAACCAGTTCATACTCACAAGGATTAAAAAATAAAAAGCTCGAAAATTATAAAGGTTTTTTTAATTTCTATTACGAAGTTAAACAAGATAAAATTTATCTTGAGGTAGCTGAGTTGGATAAGGAGTTTCTTTACGTAAATAGTTTGGCCAGCGGCATTGGCTCAAATGATATCGGGCTTGATAGAGGTCAGTTGGGTTCTGATCGACTTGTTAAATTTATTAAGGCCGGGAATAAAATATTATTGGTGCAACCTAATCAGAATTTTAGAGCCATTACAGATAATTCTTTAGAGAAAAAAAGTATTGAGCAGGCATTTGCAACCTCTGTATTATATGGGTTTAAAATTGAAGATACGATTGCAGGAAACTATGTGATAGACCTCACGCCTTTTTTACTTCAGGATACGCATGGTGTGGCGGTACGGTTAAAATCTCAAAACGAAGGCACTTATAAATTAGATCTTTCAAAAAGTGCGCTAGCTTTAGAACGCACCAAAGCATTTCCAAAAAATGTTGAGTTTGAAGCCTTATTAACTTTTGAAGGTGAAGCTAAAGGTAGAAACATAAGAAGCGTTGCACCTACAGCATCATTGATTAGTGTGATTCAGCACCATTCGTTTGTAGAGCTTCCAGACAATAATTATAAGCCTCGTGTTTTTGATCCGCGAAGTGGGGCCATATCAATATCCTATATGGATTATGCCACGCCTATTGAAGCGCCAATTGTAAAACGGTTTGCCATCAGACATCGGTTACAAAAAAAACACCCAGAATTAGCAATGAGTGAGGCTGTTGAACCAATTATTTACTATTTGGATCCTGGAACACCTGAACCAGTGCGTTCAGCGCTATTGGATGGTGCTCGATGGTGGAATGAGGCTTTTGAAACCATAGGTTACAAGGATGCGTTCCAGGTAAAAATGCTGCCAGATGATGCTGATCCTATGGACTGTCGGTATAATGTCATCCAATGGGTCCACCGTTCTACACGAGGATGGAGTTATGGCGCTTCGGTTGTCGATCCTCGTACAGGCGAAATCATAAAAGGTCATGTAAGTTTGGGGAGTTTGCGCATTCGGCAGGATTTTATGATCGCTCAGGCTTTGTTAAACCGGCCTTTTGCAAACTATGACACCAATAATGATCCGATGCTAAAAATGGCGCTCTCCAGAATCCGACAACTAAGTGCACATGAAATTGGTCATACGCTTGGATTCGCTCATAATTTCGCGGCAAGTAGCACGTCAGATGCTTCCGTTATGGATTATCCACACCCTAAAATCACCTTAAAAGACGGCGAAATTAGTTTAGAAAACGCCTATACTGACGGCATTGGGGAGTGGGATAAAGTCACGGTGGCTTACAGTTATTCTGAGTTTGATGAAAACATTAGTGAGCAGGAAGCCTTACGTGATATTTTGAAACAGGCCCAAGACAAAGGATTGCGTTTTATATCAGATTACGATGCGCGCGCTTCAGGCGGAGCCCACGCTTATGCGCATTTATGGGACAGTGGTAACAGTGCTTCTGAAGAATTGGAGCGTGTATTGGAAGTTCGCGCTCAAGCCATTTCAAACTTTTCTAAAGACAACATTAGAACTTACGAAACATACTCAGTTTTGGAAGATGTTTTTGTTCCTTTGTATTTTTTCCACAGATATCAAGCTGAAGCTACTTCAAAATTAATTGGTGGTTTGGACTATAATTATGCCGTTAAAGGCGACGGACAATTAGTTTCAAAAACTATAGATGTAGCACTTCAAAATGATGCATTAAACGCTTTACTAAAATCTATAGCTGCGGAAACATTAGCAATACCAAGAGATAAATTAGCCCTGTTTCCTCCAAGGGCGTTCGGTTATGGTAAATCGCGCGAATCGTTTTCAGGAAAAACCGGCGTTTCTTTTGATGCCTTAAGCGCCCCTGAAACAGCTAGTGATATGGTGCTGGAACTGTTATTGAATCCGCAGCGTGCAAATCGACTTGTACAGCAAAAGAGTCTGAATAAAAATCAATTGGGTCTCCAAGATGTGCTTCATCAACTAGTGGAAAGCACATTAGGCAAATCCCATAAAGATGATTATTTAGCAGAGGTGCAACATTCAATTAACGTGAATATCCTTAAGTATATTATGAATCTCGCTGTGGCTGATGCGTCTTCATTTCAGGTTAAGGCTATTGCTAATAATGCCATAGACAATATATTAAAACGCATATATGACAAGAACTATGACTCAAAAATTTATGGGGCACAATACGGGCGACTCATAGCTGAGATGCGTAAACACCCTGATAAATATAAAATGCAAGCTGCTCCGCGAATCCCTGATGGATCTCCAATAGGCACCGATATGTGTAATTATGCTACAAAATAAAAACAATGATAATAGATTTAAGAAGTGATACCGTTACCAAACCTACGCCGGGTATGTTGGATGCCATGATGAGTGCAGAAGTGGGTGATGATGTTTATAAGGAGGATCCTACGGTAAATGCATTAGAAGAACGATTGGCCAATATGTTTGGGAAGCCAAAGGCTTTGTTTTTTCCAACCGGAACCATGGCTAATCAAACGGCTCTAAAACTGCACACCAATCCTGGCGATCAGGTCATTTGTGATTCCAACGCCCACATTTATCATTATGAAGGAGGCGGTGCTTCGTTTAATAGCGGTATTTCCTGCAAGTTATTAGATGGCCATCGTGGGATGTTTACGGCTGAGCAGGTTATTGAAGCTATAAATCCGCCAGACTTTTATCATAGTCCTCTTACTGCATTGGTAGAAGTTGAAAACACTGCCAATAGAGGCGGAGGTTCTTGCTGGGATTTTGAAGAATTAAAACGGATCAGAACCATTTGTAATGACCACAGTTTGGGTTACCATTTGGATGGTGCCCGCATTTGGAATGCTTTGGTGGCAAAACCTGAAACAGCGCGCGATTACGGACAGATTTTTGATACAGTATCGGTTTGTTTAAGTAAAGGTTTGGGGTGTCCGATCGGTTCGGTATTGATTGGAGATGAGGACATCATGCAAAATGCGATGCGTGTTCGTAAAATACTCGGTGGTGGGATGCGTCAAGTAGGCTATGTTGCAGCTGCCGGTTTATATGCCTTAGATCATCATTTATTACGACTAAAAGAAGATCATCAAAAAGCAAAAGATATTGAGCAAATGTTATCCGGTTTAGACAGTGTTAAAACTGTTGAACCTGTTGAAACAAACATTGTTATTTTTGAGTTGTTAGATAAAAAAAACGATGGCAAATTTATAAACCTCCTTGCCGATAAGGGAATTCGTTTAAGTAGTATGGGGAGCGGTAAACTTCGCATTGTAACACATATGGATTATTCGGATGCCATGCACGACAAATTTCTCACCATCTTAAAATCGATGTGATTTTCGCAAAGAAGATTAGTGAATCAAGACGTTAAATATTTATAAAGCTGTTTGTACCATACATATTAATTAGAAGAATTGATATGAGTTAAAATAGCTTGCTATTGTTTATAAAGTTTTGAATATCTTAGTCTATAATTAGCCCTTAAATTTTGTAATGAAATTAAGTATCATCATACCTGTATACAATGTTGAAAAATACATTGCCCAATGTATAGACAGCGTTCTTGACCAAGATTTGGTGCCTGAAGATTATGAAATTATATTGGTTAATGATGGTTCAACGGATAAAAGTGCTGAAATAGCGCATAATTATGCTACCAACCATTCAAATATAATTGTGATAGACAAGGCTAATGGTGGAGTAGGTAGTGCCCGAAATTGTGGACTGGACAATGCGCATGGCAAATACGTATATTTTATTGATTCTGACGATTATCTTGTCTCTAATAGTTTAAAGAAGCTTATAGATACGTGTGAGGAGAATACTCTGGATATTGTAACTTTCCTATCTTCTTCCTTCTCCACCTCTATGTCAAAGTTTGAAGCTTTAATAAAAACTAGAGAATTTAAAGTTGCCTATGGAAATGATGAACTTTCACCAATAGTTTCAGGCGAAGAGTATTTAGCCAACGTCAATTACAGAGGTGAAATTTGGTGGTTTGTTACCAACCGAGAGTTTTTATTAAGTACAAAAATTAGATTCATAGAAACCGGGTGGATGGAAGATGCCATCTTTACACTTCAATTGTTTTTAGAAGCTCGCCGTATGGCTCATCTAAAATTCGATATTCACAGACATCGGTTTGCTCCAGGTACTGCAATGTCAAGTAAAGAACCCAAGCATTATCTGAAAGTTATTAGAGATCTTCATAATGCGGCCATTGTACACGTGCCTATTATAAATAAATTGGAAAAGAATAATGCTCATCAAGATACGATTATACGTATCAAAGCTAGGCAACAGTCCTTTGTGTTTTTTTCTATGTTAAGGATGATTGGTTCTACCATGAGCTTGAGTGAAGTTAAGGAGCGTATAGACGAAATGATTCTAATAAAAGCTTACCCGTTAACATCATTTATCGGGAAAGATTATCATGGCATTCCCTACCAAACCTTAAGCAAGCTATTAAACTCTAGAAGCAGGTTTTATTTTATATTTAAAATTCTCAACCCTATTTATAAGCTTAGATATCGCATATCTAAACCTGTATGAAATGAAATAGCGTTTACCATATGAAATGATAAACGCCTATTGATAAACAGGCAAATATTTGCGTTATTTAAACATGTCCAAGCCTGGGATGTTTGGCATACCATCTTTGGCCACAGCGGCCAATTCTGCTTCGTTCACTTGAGTGGCTTTTTCAATAGCCTTATTTAAGGTTAAAATCAAGTAGTCTTCAAGCATTTCTTTATCCTGCAATAACTCCTCATCAATAGCAATTGATTTTATAGTTCTATTAGCTGTTAAGGATACTTTTAATTTGCCGTCCGTACTCTGTTCGTCCACCAACACATGGTTTAGACGCGCCTTGGTATCTTCTACTTTTTGTTGGGTTTCCTTGAGTTTATTCATCATGCCCATCATATCTCCAAACATATTCGTCTATTTTAAAATTTAGTTTTACAAAATTAAGAAAAGATTCATAGACTAAAGAAATCTCTTATGTTAGAATTCTCACAAAACCTTTTAAAATCAACTTAATTATTGATAAAATATTTAAATTTCATCAATTGAATATCTTTTCAGTTTAAGCTATCTTCTTTTAAAAGAGTACTTTTGCATTCCGTTGAAAAAAAACAAACTAATGAAACATACTGTTCAACCCCCAAAAGCGAAAAAAGTGCTTAAAACCTTAAGCATGCATGACGATGTAAGACATGATGACTATTTTTGGTTAAATGATCGTGAAAATCAGGAGGTAATTGAATACTTAAATGCCGAAAATGAGTATTATGAGGTAATGACTTCAAAGTATAAAGATTTTGAGCACTCTCTCTTTAATGAAATGAAGGCAAGAATAAAAGAAGATGATGAGTCTGTACCCTACAAATACAATGGCTATTGGTACATTGTTAAATATGAGACAGGTAAAGATTACCCAATTTATGTACGTAAAAAAGATACCTTAGACCATCCAGAGGAATTACTTTTTGATTGTAATGTAATGGCCCAGGGTCACGATTATTTTAAATTGGTAGGGTTAAGTGTTAGTCCAGACAATACAATGATTGCATTTGGCATAGATACTGTTGGTAGGCGCAATTACACTTTACAAATCAAGAGTTTACTAACAGATGAAATGTATTTGGACGCCATTCCCAATACCACTGGATCTGCAACTTGGGCCAATGATAACAAAACTTTGTTTTACACAGTTAAGGATGAAAAAACTTTGCGTTCAGATAAGGTTTTTAAGCATAAATTAGGTAGTGCCTCAACTAATGATTTGCTCGTTTTTGTAGAAGATGATGATACTTTTGGGGTGGCAGTCTACAAATCAAAATCAAAAAAATATTTAATTATAGCCTGTTATAGTACGTTGACAAATGAATATCACATTCTGAATGCCAATACTCCTGACGGAGAATTCTCAGTATTTCAAGAACGAATTAGAGGGCTGGAGTACAGCATTTCTCATTATGACGACCATTTTTATATCGTTACAAATGCTGATGGTGCTGTAAATTTTAAACTGATGAAAACTCAGGAAAACCTCACCCAATTTAATCATTGGACAGAGGTACTTCCTCATAGAGATGATGTTCTGCTTGAAGATATTGATATTTTTAAAGAGTTCTTAGTGATAAGTGAACGAGCCAATGGATTAAATCAAATTCGGATCAAGCGTTGGGATGGCTCTGACGATTATTATTTACCTTTTGATAATGAAACCTATACTGCTTTTACTACGACAAATGTTGAGTTTGATACCAATATTTTGCGGTATGGTTACAACGCTATGACAACACCTTCATCGAGTATTGATTTTAATATGGTAACCAAGGAGAAAACCATTTTAAAGGAACAGGAAGTTTTAGATCCTAATTTCCATAAAGATAATTATGAGTCGGAAAGAATCTGGGCGACCTCTACAGATGGGGTCAAGGTGCCAATTTCCATGGTTTATAAAAAGGGTATGATAAAAGATGGGACCAATCCTGTATTATTATATGCTTATGGTTCTTATGGACATACTATAGACCCTTATTTTTCTAGCATTCGTTTGAGTTTGTTAGATAGAGGTTTTATTTATGCCATTGCTCACGTCAGAGGTGGGGAGTATTTAGGTCGCAGGTGGTACGAAGGCGGAAAATTGTTGCAAAAGAAAAACACCTTCACTGATTTTATTGAATGTTCTAAGTATTTAATCGCTGAGAAGTACACCTCTTCTAAACATTTATATGCCTTAGGAGGGAGCGCTGGCGGACTACTAATTGGTGCTGTGATCAATGAAGCACCTGAACTTTATAACGGGGTCATTGCTGCTGTGCCTTTTGTAGATGTAGTCACGACCATGTTAGATAATACCATCCCTTTAACTACAGGGGAGTATGATGAATGGGGCAACCCCAATGACCCTGCTTATTATGCCTATATGAAATCGTATTCGCCTTATGATAATGTGAAAAAACAAGCATACCCCCACATTTTAATCACAACAGGTTTACATGACTCTCAAGTACAATATTGGGAACCGGCAAAATGGGCAGCAAAGTTGCGAATGAACAAAACAGATGATAATGTATTGCTTCTCAAAACGAATATGAACGCTGGTCACGGGGGTGCTTCAGGGCGCTTTGAAGCATTAAGGGAAGATGCAGAAGAGTACGCATTTTTATTAGACTTAGAGAACATTACTGTCTAATCGAAAAAAATATCGTACTTTTGCAACGTTTTAGGTTACATTTTTCTAAATTGTAACCTGCGAATAGCATTTATACAATCGCGATGTTTTATAGTTTTTAAATATCCATTCACAGGTAAACATGCGCGATACTATACGTACTATTGTAAAGATTAAGAAACACGTATGAAAAAAGACATTCAGGTATTTGATAATGTATTACAACTCATTGGTACTACACCACTTATCAAATTAAACAAAATGACTGCTCACTTTAATGGTGAATTTTACGCTAAAGTAGAAGCATTCAACCCAGGGCACTCCTCTAAAGACCGCATCGCATTACATATTATTGAAGAAGCCGAAAAACAAGGAATTTTAAATCCGGGAGATACGATTATTGAAACCACTTCTGGTAATACTGGTTTCAGTATTGCAATGGTCAGTATTGTTAAGGGGTACAACTGTATTCTTGCGGTCAGCTCGAAATCATCACCAGATAAAATTGACATGCTAAAGTCTATGGGAGCACAAGTGTATGTGTGTCCTGCACATGTTAGCGCCGATGATCCGAGGTCATACTACGAGGTCGCAAAACGCTTGCACCAAGAAACTAAAGGCTCTATTTATATCAATCAGTATTTCAATCAACTAAATATCGACGCCCATTACAGCAGCACTGGTCCTGAAATTTGGGAACAGACTGAAGGTCAAATTACGCATTTAGTTGCATGTAGTGGCACTGGAGGAACAATTTCAGGTACAGCAAAATACTTAAAAGAGCAAAATCCTAATATAAAAGTTATTGGGGTTGATGCCTATGGTTCAGTTTTAAAAAAATATCACGAAACGCGTGAGTTTGATCGTGACGAAATTTATCCCTACAGAATTGAAGGATTAGGTAAAAACTTGATTCCTACAGCTACAGATTTTGATATGATTGATGAATTTGTAAAAGTTACTGATGAAGAAAGTGCCCATACCGCACGTGAGATTTCTCGTACTGAAGGATTATTTGTGGGGTATACGAGCGGCGCTGCAATGCAAGCTGTAAAACAACTTAAAGATGAAGGCGCTTTTAAGGCAGGCGATAAGGTAGTTGTTATCTTTCCTGACCATGGGTCGCGCTATATGAGCAAGGTATACAGTGATAAGTGGATGGAAGAACAGGGCTTTTTTGACAGTAAAAAGGTGGCAAGTATGGAAACCATACAATATGTTAAATAGCTGTATATCAAAATCATAATACTGTGAAATGGATGGTCAACACAGATTTTCTACTCTTCAAAATGTTATAAACAGCAGTTTATAACTAAATTATGCTAAGAAAAGTAATTTAGTTAATTTTGCCCAAACTAATTAGACTAACTGAAGATGATGACGTCATAAAAATTTAACCTTAATAATGGTTGAATACAATGACTGCCTATGTCGGAATAACACTAATATTACATGAAAGACTTATTTGATAAAATTTACAGAGACAAAGGACCTCTTGGTAAATGGGCTTCACAAGCTGAAGGCTATTTTGTATTCCCAAAATTAGAAGGTCAGATCTCTAACCGAATGAAATTCCGTGGTAAAGATGTAATTACATGGAGTATCAATGATTATTTAGGTTTGGCAAACCATCCTGAAGTTAGAAAAACGGATGCTCAAGCTGGAACTGATTATGGTTCAGCGTACCCAATGGGTGCACGAATGATGTCTGGCCATACAGATCTTCATGAAGTGTTACAGAATGAACTTGCAGAGTTTGTAGATAAAGAAGCAGCATATCTCTTAAATTTTGGTTACCAAGGAATGGTGTCAACAATTGATGCCTTGGTGTCTAAGGACGATATCATTGTATATGATGTGGATGCTCATGCTTGTATCATTGACGGTGTTAGATTACATATGGGGAAACGATTTACCTATAAACATAACGACGTTGAAAGTTTAGAAAAAAACCTAGAGCGTGCTACCAAAATGGCAGAACAAACAGGCGGCGGAATACTTGTGATTTCTGAAGGCGTTTTTGGGATGCGTGGTGAGCAAGGCCGGTTAAAAGAAATTGTAGCGCTTAAAGAAAAATATAATTTTAGATTTTTAGTAGATGATGCTCATGGTTTTGGTACACTTGGTAAAACAGGTGCTGGAGCAGGTGAGGAACAAGGGGTTCAAAAAGATATTGACGTGTACTTTGCAACCTTTGCAAAATCATTGGCAAGTACTGGTGCATTTATTGCAGCAGACCAAGAAATCATTGATTACTTAAAATACAATTTGCGTTCTCAAATGTTTGCCAAATCACTACAAATGCAATTGGTTGTTGGGGCTCGTAAACGTTTGGAAATGTTAAAAACAATGCCAGAATTGAAAGATAAGCTTTGGGAAAACACCAATGCGTTACAATCTGGACTTAAATCTCGTGGATTTGATATAGGAACTACCCAAAGTTGCGTAACTCCAGTGTATCTTAAAGGAAGTATTCCAGAGGCTATGGCTTTAGTGAAAGATTTACGTGAAAACCACGGAATTTTTTGTTCTATTGTGGTGTACCCTGTTATTCCAAAAGGACTTATTTTGCTAAGAATGATTCCTACAGCAACACACACATTAGATGATATCAATGAAACTTTAGAAGCTTTTGAGGAAATCAGAACGCGCCTTGAAAATGGCACTTATAAAAGGCTGTCAGCTTCTGTTGCAGCAGCAATGGGAGAATAGGTCTCAACAAAATAAATACATAAAAAAATCCCAATTCGACATTGGGATTTTTTTTATATTATATTTAATTGTAGACTGGCAATTGGTGTTATAACGGAAAAGATTGTAATTCTATCAACCTATTCAATTTGTTTTCGTACGGTCTTTCTACGTTTAAAAACTTCTGGGTTAAAGTGCTTCCAAATTTGATGGATAGCGATATTATCTTCCAATTCTGGGGTTCTTACACAGCGTTCTATGCCTTTCTCAGTAAAAACTTTATAATATTCATTAAATATTAAAGCCGTAACACCCTTATTTTGATATTCTGGATGAATACCTATCAAATAGAACACCACTTCTTTACTGTGTTTTTTAGCATGCAAAATATGCGTAAATCCAAATGGAAATAATTTACCCTTTGTTTTTTGTAATGCTCTTGCAAAGGAGGGCATTACAATAGCAAAAGCAACCAACTCATCATCTTTATCAATTACAAATTTGATGTATTCTGGGTTTACAAAACTGATAAATTTTTTCTTGAAGTACTCTTTTTGAATGTCTGTAATCGCGACAAAGGATGATAAGGATGCGTATGACTTGTTGAAGAGATCGAACATTTTGTCTACATAAGGCATTACTTCTTCAGTCCTGGTGAACCCTAAGGCTCTCAACTCGTAGCGTCTCTTAATAAGTTCTTGTGCTTTGGAAAACTGCTCAATTTTAACATTGGAAAAGGGAAATCTACTTTCAGAATACAATTTCTCATCTGTATACCCCAACTCCTGAAAATGGTTTACGTAATACGGATAGTTGTACCAGGTGATCATATTTCCCAAATGCTCGTACCCTTCAGTCATCACCCCAACTTTATCCAAATTTGAAAATCCTACAGGACCTTCAACATAATCTAAGCTATTGGCTTTGCCAATTTCATGAACCTTTTCTAAAAGAGCTTTGGTCACTTCAATGTCGTCAATAACATCAAACCAACCAAATCGCATTTTTTTCTCCTTTTGGTGGTTCACTTCTAACCAATTTATTATAGCTGCAACTCTACCAACAATTTGATTATTCTTATAGGCTAAAAAGAAAGTCGCCTCTGCATCATTAAAAATAGGGTTCTTTTTTTTGTTAAAAGTCTCCAATTCTTGTTTAATAATTGGTGGCACCCACTTTGTGGAGTCTTTATAAAGCTCAAAAGGAAATTTTACGAATGCTTTTAATTCTTTTGGGGTGCTAACTTGTTTAATTGTAATCATAAGGTCTTATTTGCCGTCATCATTGAAATCCGTTTGTTTTTTCTTTTGAATTTTTCGCTCCTGAAGTCTCAATTCATCTTTTGCAGGATTACCATTATCTATTTCTTTGTCCTTATGGAAATCAAAGCGATAGGACATTCCAAAATTAACACCTAATACTGATGGCGTATCTTTGGTGTTAAACGTTAGGGCGGTATCTAATTGAAAGTTTTTATTCCAAAGATAGGCGCCTCCAAAACGGAATAAATTATCAGCATAAAAATCACTTTTAATACCTTGTGCTTCAGTGAAAATTGCCCATTGCGGATTGAAAGAATGGGTTAAGGTAAAAATATATTGAAAGTCAGATTGATCAGTTCCTATCCTATCTTTTACTAAGTTGATCACAAAAACCCAACCACCAGAGAAATTATTTTGAGATATGATGGCTACCTTGGGGCTAAACCCTTCAATCCCTGGAGCAGTATATGGATTGTCTTTAGTGTCATAATTAGCACCTGCATAAATGGCAACTGCAGGAATTAAGGATTTCCATTTAAACTTTCTATTGGCTTTCCAGCTGTACAAATTAGGTTTTTCCTCACCGGCCTTACGATAAGGATCATAAATCATGTATTTCGCACCAATGGCTAATGTTTTAAAATTGCCTCGGTCAAACTCTTGAGGAATACTTGAAGAATTATAAGTTTGGGTGTCATTTTGATAGGTGCCCTGAATATTCAATTCCAACTCTTCAAAAAGCAATCCGAAACGGGCAGCAAAATCAGCTCCAAACCCTGAAACCTCATATTTCAACGGGGTATGCTCTTCTTTTATTAAATAAGGGCCTGCTTCAAATTGAAGTACATTAGTGCCTACAGAAAAAGCACTCTGAGAAACCCCCGGACGGTTGGAGTTTATGACTTCAGTATATTGGGCAAATGCAAAATGGGTAAAGGTGAAGATTAAAAAAACAAAGGAAATTTTGATGGATTTCATTTTCTAAAATGATTAGGCTCAAAACTACATATTTTTTTTGATTTTGAATTGCTTTTAATCGATTGAAAAACGAATTCTGTATTATAGTAAGGTGTCGTCCAAAGTGTGTAAACTGTGCCAAAACGCCTGATTTTATATTTTTTTTAAGTATTTAAAACAGTTTGTAAAGACTAAGAATCGTACTTTTGGTGAAAATATATTTTAACTATGCAAGTGGCGTCCTTTACAGGTTTTTTAAGAACCATTTTAATAATTATGTTGGTTTGGTACGGCGTTAAGATTCTAATGAGGTTTTTCGCACCCTATGTTGTCCGCTATATGTCCAAAAAAATGCAAGAACGTTTTAGTGGACAATTCCAACAGGAGCAAGAGGCCAAAAATCGACCTAAAGAGGGAGAAACTATTATTGACAAAATACCAGAGAGGCGTCAAACTTCTGATAAAAAAGTAGGGGAGTACGTGGATTACGAAGAAATTGATTAATTTGCCGCAATCAAACAATTGCACTGATTCATGACTTTTTCACTTAAAAGATTCCTACCACATTTTTTAATTATTCTTGGCTTTATTGCGCTTTCATTGGCTTATTTTAGTCCGGTTTTGAGTGGAAAGCAAATTTTTCAGAGTGACATTATGCAGTACATTGGAATGTCTAAGCAGCAAACCGATTTTAGAGCTGCCACTGGCGAAGAAACCTATTGGACCAATAGTGCATTTGGAGGTATGCCTACATATCAGTTAGGAGCCAAATACCCTCACAATTATATTAAAAAATTAGATTCGGTTTTGCGATTTCTCCCAAGACCAGCTGATTATCTTTTTCTTTATTTTATAGGGTTTTACATATTTATGCTGACTTTAAAGGTCAATTATAAATTAGCGGCCCTAGGCGCACTGGCCTTGGGGTTTTCTACTTATCTTATTATCATTCTAGGCGTTGGACACAACAGTAAAGCGCATGCTATTGCCTATATGCCTTTAGTCTTAAGCGGAATTTTACTTGTCTTTCAAAAGAAATACATTTTCGGGTTTTTATTGACTACTGTAGCGATGGCGCTGGAGTTAAGCGCAAACCATTACCAAATGACCTATTACT
The DNA here is from genome assembly GCF_004364975.1 of Gelidibacter sediminis. Taxonomy (GTDB): domain Bacteria; phylum Bacteroidota; class Bacteroidia; order Flavobacteriales; family Flavobacteriaceae; genus Gelidibacter; species Gelidibacter sediminis. Next base: position 685,651 of record NZ_SOBW01000008.1, read on the forward strand.
TGTTGTTATTGGTATTGATTTTGGGTGCAGTTTATCTTTATGATGCTTATAAAAAGAACTTATTGCCTCACTTTTTTAAATCGGTGGGTATTATGTTTATAGCGGTTGTACTAGCCATAGGTATGAATGCCACAAATATTATGGCAACTCAGGAGTATGTGAAAGAAAGCACCCGTGGCAAAAGCGAATTGACTATTAACCCGGATGGTACTCCTAAAGAAGTGACCTCTGGGTTGGATAAAGAGTACATTACAGAGTATAGTTATGGCTTTTTAGAAACTTTCAATCTTTTTATTCCGAGACTTTTGGGTGGTGGTAACGGAGAAGATGTTGGCAAGGATTCTGAAATGTATAAGTTTTATACGGGAATTGGTGCAAGTCCGGTAGAGGCTATGCGCGAAGTGAAACATACACCAACGTATTGGGGAGACCAACCAATTGTAGAAGCACCTGCCTATGTTGGCGCCGTGGTATTGTTCCTTTTTGTATTTGCACTTTTAGTTGTTAAAGGGCGCTTAAAATGGTGGCTCGTTGGTGGTACTATTATGTCTTTATTATTGTCTTATGGGAAGAACCTGGGCTTTTTAACAGACTTCTTTATTGATTATGTGCCGATGTACGATAAGTTCAGGGCTGTTAGTTCTATTCAGGTCATTTTGGAGCTTTGTATTCCTGTGTTGGCAATATTTGGATTGGTGCATCTGTTCAATGATTTTGAAAAGAATGAGGACAAGTTGAAGGCGTTAAAGATTGCTGCAGGAATTTCTGGAGGACTTGCTATATTGTTCTTGCTGTTTAAGGGCTCCTTCGACTTTGTAGGTGCTAATGATGGGTATTACAGACAGGCTTATGGCGAATATGGACAAAGTTTTGTTGATGCCTTAAAAGCGGATAGAAAGTCAATGTATACTGCAGATACATTGCGGACCTTAATTTTGGTATTGCTTTCTGCTGGTGGTATTTGGTTGTATTTACAAAAGAAGTTATCTCAAAATGTATTAGTCGTTGTATTTGCAGTACTCATACTTTTTGATTTGGTCAATGTGGACAGGCGCTATGTTAATAATGAGAATTTTGTATCGGCACTTCAGGTGAGCAAACCTTATCAGGCCAATGCTGCAGATTTGGAAATCCTAAAGGATGATGGCCATTTTAGGGTATTTGATGTGGCTTCAAGTGGGGCTCGAGCATCTTATTTCCACAATTCGCTTAGTGGTTATCATGCCGCAAAATTAGGGCGCTATAATGAGCTATTTAATTTTTATATCGCTAAAAATAATATCAATGTATTGAACATGCTCAATACGAAATACATTATTGCTGATGACGAGCAAGGCGGAATTTTTCCTTATGAAAATGAGGACGCCAATGGCAATGCTTGGTTTATTTCTGAGATAGAAAAAGTGAATTCTGCGAATGCCGAAATGACTGCTCTAGAAAATTTAGACACTAAAAATAAGGCTGTAACTACGCAAGATTTGGCTGCTGTAAAATTCAAGACAGATTCCATTGCAACACTATTATTATCAGAATATAAACCGAATTACTTAAAGTATAGCTCTAACAATAATAATGATGGATTTGCAGTGTTTTCTGAGATCTATTATGGCGATGGTTGGAATGCGTATGTAGATGGAAAATTGCAACCACATTACCGGGTCAACTACGTGTTACGCGGCATGCCAATTCCGAAAGGACAGCACACCATCGAATTTAAATTTGAACCGCAGGTTGTTAAAACTGGAAGTACAATTGCCTTAGCGAGTAGTGCATTGGTTGGACTGTTAATTTTGGTTGGGATTGTATATATGCGAAAGCAGGTTCGTGAGAAAGGTGACACCATCTCATAAATAGGCACTCTAGAATTTATAAACGATAATTATATCTAAAGATTCCCGCCTTTTGTGAATAGAAGATTATGCCAAAAAAAGCACTTATCATTACGTATTATTGGCCCCCAGCAGGTGGACCTGGAGTGCAGCGTTGGTTGAAATTCGTAAAATATCTTCCTGATTTCGGCATTCATCCTGTGGTGTATATTCCGGAAAACCCGAGTTATCCTCTATTGGATCAAACATTGTTGGATGACATTCCTGAAGATGTCACTATTCTAAAACAGCCGATAACCGAGCCCTATAAATTAGCTGAGATTTTTTCGAAACAAGCTTCGAAAACCATTAGTTCTGGTGTCATTCCCAAAGTGAAGAAACAAACGGCTATTCAGAAATTGATGCTCTATGTGCGTGGTAATTTTTTTATTCCAGATGCCAGAAAAGCATGGGTAAAACCTTCCGTGAGCTATTTATCTGAATACATTAACGAACATCAAATTGAAACAGTAATTACGACCGGTCCGCCGCATAGTTTGCATTTAATTGGCTTACACCTTAAAGCGCGGTTGGGGATAAAATGGATTGCTGATTTTAGAGATCCGTGGACCACCATTGGTTATCATAAAAAATTAAAACTCAGTGCTAGTGCCGCTCAAAAGCATGAGCATATGGAAAAGCAGGTGCTCACTACCGCTGATCATATAATTGTTACTAGTGGGAATACCAAAACGGAATTTGCCGCAAAATCAAACCAGCCCGTTACCGTAATTACCAATGGTTATGATTATCAACAACTTCCTAAGACAGTAAAAGACCAAAGGTTTTCTGTAGCGCACATTGGCTCTTTATTGTCTGAACGCAATCCAAAAGCATTGTGGAAAGTTTTAGGCGAACTCATACAGGAATACGACGATTTTAAAGAAGTCTTTGTTCTAAAATTAATTGGTGTGGTAAGTGACGATGTGCTCAATAAAATTCGACAATTTATACCGGAAAACAATATTGATATTGTTGGCTATGTCACCCATAAGGAAGCTTTAGTGCATCAAAGACAATCTCAATTGTTATTATTGATTGAAATAGATTCCGAAGACACTAAAGCCATTATTCCTGGAAAATTATTTGAATATATGGTGGCTGAAACTCCTATAGTTGCGGTAGGACCACCAGATTCTGATGTTGAAGGTATTATAAAGTCTACAAATACAGGGCGATATTTTGGTTATCACTCAGAGCCGGAATTAAAAGCCCATCTATTCTCTAGTTACGAAGCTTATAAAAAATCAACCTTAGCGACGCACCCAATAGGGTTGCAGCAATACAGTAGAAAAGCTTTGACCCAAAAATTGGCAGGTCTCATCTGACACTTGTCTTGCAACTCAAAATTCTTATCTTCGGGTTTTAATATTCTATGGGAATAGTCACCAACCAATCTTTTAAGAATACCATCACCACGTATTTAGGGTTTGCCATTGGCGCTCTGAACACTTTGTACTTATATGCGTTCTTTATTTCTGATGTGCACTATGGTCTGATTTCCTTTATGTTATCTACCGCGACCATTATGATGCCATTAATGGCATTTGGTGTGCACAATACCATGGTTAAATTCTACTCGACGTTCAAGACGAAGAACTCGCTGAATAGCTTTTTGACACTCATGCTATTTTTGCCCTTGGCATTTATTATTCCGACTGGCTTAATAGGTATTTTTGCTTATAATAATATTGCCAATTTTCTTTCACAAGAAAATCCTATTATAGGTAATTACATCTGGTATATCTATGCAGCGGCCATTGTAATGGCGTATTTTGAGGTGTTTTTTGCCTGGACAAAAACTCAAATGCAAACAGTATTTGGAAACTTCCTTAAAGAGGTTTTTCATCGCCTTGGCATTATGGTATTATTGTTTTGTGTCTATTTTAAATGGATATCAGTAGATACATTTATTGCGGGCGTAATCGGGGTGTATACCTTACGTATGCTTATTATGATGTTTTACGCATTTAGCGTAAGATTACCGGTATTTAAATTTAACAGACTTGACAGATTAAATCCAATTTTAAAATATACTTTTTTAATCATTATTGCTGGTTCAATAGCAACTGTGATTTTGGATATTGACAGTTTTATGTTAGGTATGTATATCCCTATAGAAAAAGTGGCTTACTATGGTGTAGCTATTTATATTGCTACGGTTATTGTAGTGCCTTCACGATCTATGCAACAAATCCTTCAACCTTTAACGGCCAAGTATTTGAATGAAAAAAATAAAGTGGCGCTAGAGGATTTGTATGTCCGCAGTTCTCAGACCTTATTTATTATAGGAGGACTCATATTTTTACTCATCATCTTAAATATTAATTCACTTTATGAAACCATTCCGGAACAATTTAGTGGTGGCTTACTGGTAGTGTTTTTAGTAAGTATGGCTAAATTGTATGATTGTTTAATGGGGTGTAACAATGTCATTTTATTTAATAGTGATTATTACAGAGTTGTATTGTTGTTTGGCGTTATTTTGACCATTCTTACGGTATTGCTCAACATGTTATTTATTCCAAGATTTGGCATAAATGGAGCCGCTTTTGCCACTTTCCTAGCGGTTACAGTTTATAATACAATAAAGATATATTTTGTGAAACTTAAATTCAATATGATGCCATTTACCATAGATACAGGAAAAGTTCTACTGTTGCTCATAGTAATGGCTGCCTTGTTTTACTTTTGGGAATTCCAATTTTACCCTCTTGTAAATATTGGCTTAAAATCGGCTTTAATTATTTTAATCTATGGGGTAGTTATATATAAATTAAAAGTTTCAGATGACATCAATATTTTAATCAAAAAACATTTGAGAATCAGCTAGGCGAGTTGATAAGCTAGTTTAAAATAGAAAATTTATTTATTAAGATTTAAGGCGGTTTTTTTTTTTTTTGCAAAAATCGCATCACTGTAAAAAGGAAAATCCCGCAAGGTGCTTTGAGGCATACTACTTGCAGGACATTCCAACTAACCAACCAAAAATTTTATAGAGTTATAAGTTACCTCTACCTTGAGAAGATCTTGACCTTGAGTTAGATGCTTGTCTATCCATTTTAGGATTTGATCTACTAGATTTTTGCGTAGCACGTGTATTTCTACTAGCGCTTTCTGTTCTATTATATGTACGGGATGGGGCAGCATTAGGTTTTCTCTGCACTGATTTATTCTGATTCGATCTTGACTGTACAGTTCTAGTTTGGGTTGGTTTTGCAGACTGGCTTCTTCTATCCCTATTAACCACATTGGTATTTTTAGTCGGTTGCTGAGAGGCGCCTCGTGATACTGTTCTACTTTGCGTATTTCTATTTACAGATCTCGTTCCTTGAGTCTGTATATCGCGTTTATTACCTCTTGTTGCTTGCGGTGAACGCCTGTCTAAGGTTCTGCCTGTGGCCTCCCTTGTATTGGTTCTCGATATACCTTTTTCCGCCCTAGAATTGTCATAGCTTCTGGTTTCTTGCTGTGTACGGGAAATAGGTCTTTGAGAATTTACCTGACGCCCTCTTGTAGAACTTGATGTGCTTCTGCGTGCTGTAGCTTCCTGACGGTATCTATCACTACTGCGAGAGCTGGTTGCCACTGAATTTCTTCTACCAGAACTTTTAGAATAATGGCGTGGTTGTGGTGTGTATCTGACTGGTGCTCTATAATTGTTTGCATAAGGTCTATAATAATGGTGTCTTATTGGCTTGTAATGTTGTCTGTAAGGTTTCACGTATACTACACGATATTCATATGCGGGAACTGAATAATAACGGTGCCAAGGTCTGTGAACATAAACTCTGTTATACACATTAATATAACCTGAGTAGTGTGTGAATCTGTGATGACGGTCATAATATACATGTAATCCGCCAACCCGACTCACATAACCATAATTGTTATAATGGATGTTGACATTTCCGGCCTGGATTATACGTCCGTAGTAATCATAATAAATTGGAATGTTTTCAATTTGAATGATCGCACCATAATCGTCATATTGTATATACGGGCTGTAATCATAACCTGTATTAAAACTGAATGATACATTAGGTGTATTGATGGAAACATGAGCATCAGGGCCATAATTTGGCGCATAGAAGTCAAATTGCCCATCAGGGAACACAGAAAATTCAATACCACCTTCGGTAAAAATAAAGGAATTACCATAACCTTTTTTAAAACCTTTCTTGTATGAATTATCTTTAGCTAGGTTGGTGGTTGTTGCGTTTACTGATATCCCAATGAGGAACATTACAGTAAAAAGTAAAGCTAACTTTTTCATGAATGTTTGTTTTTTTGATTTATACGATTAGTGCAACACAAACAATGTGCCAAAAACTTTAAGAATTTATTATGATTTTGATTTTTAGCGAGTTATGAAATGTTAAGATGATTGATTGCAATGTGCTATATAGGGTTAAGGGCATACTATTACCATTATGATGGATGTGATTATAGAAACAGAACACTCAGAATTATAAAAATATTATCAAAAATAACCCCCAAGATTTCCTGGGGCTTATTCATGTTATATTATTTGATATTTAAACTTTTTTAAATAATCATTTGGCGATAATTCATATTTTTCTCTAAAGATTTTAGAAAAATAACTTCTGCTGGTAAGCCCAATAGTATAAACTATTTGCGAAACATTTAATTCGGTGGTCCTCATTAGTTCTTCAGCTTTTTCAAGTCTGAAGTTTTTAATAAAAGAAGTGACGGTGTTGCCATAGAGTTCTCTAAATCCAGTTTGCAGCTTTTGTGGCGATAACGCTGATTTAAGACACAACATATCAATATCAATTTGTTTAGCATAGTTTTCTTTGACGTATTGAATGCACTCATGAATTCTGTCAATTTCATCAGTCCTCAAATCTACTTGTCTATGAGCTCCATTAATAAATTGATTAAACTCCTCCAATTTTAAGCCTATTATAAGATTTGCATATCCACATAACATAAGTTGGTTGCCATTACATGTAGCTTTAAGGTTAATAAGATCGGTAATATAATTTGATAGCTTAATATTTGGTATGCCGGTGTACCAATACGCATTGTCCTCCTGAACTTTAAAATTAATACTGAAGAAATCCTCATTAAAATCGCCTAGGGTTTCTATGTCTTCTACTCTAATAACACAAAAATGATAATGTTGGTCATTTTTAAGTGCCAATTCAATTTCTTGATCTTTTGTAATCATTATGCTTTGGAACGTGCCAAGACTAATGTCTACAGTTTTCGATGCTGACACACAGTTTATATCAGATTTAAGGTTGTAAATGAATAGGATTCCGTTTTGGGGAGATTTGAATCGGGTGTGTCGTGGAGAATCTGTATGTAATTTATATTCTGTAACAACAAATGGATCATTTATATCCTGTGCCAGATGTTTTAATTTAGGGCTAGTATTCTGTAACGTTTGACTATTATAGTCCCTTGCTGATTGATTCATAATTAAAATATTTGATAAGATTTCACTTAAGTTGATTACTATATGTACGTGTCATCTAAGTAAAGTAGCCTCATATGCTCACGAAACCCCATGTTAAAAATTGTACAATTGATTCTTAAATTATGTTAAGAACCAATTTAAAACTAGTCTATTGTTTTGATATTCAAATTTTTGCTTATTTTTAGTATTGTTTCTTTAATATGTAAGTAACGCGCTTATTCTTGTTATTTACTTTTAAAATAGGATAGTGGGGATGGACAGCATTCAAACTACATAATTGACACTATTAAAACTCCAAAATGCGATAATGATATATTTGCCTCATTACATAACATAATTGTATTTTTATTGCGTGACAATAATTGCGATTTATGAGTAAACGTTGCCTAACAAGCACTTAATTATGTGACTATTATAGAAATATAATTTATAAAGGAATTAAATTATATTCCCAAGTTTGAAGCAATTGGATATAAAACTGTGTGTATTCTCATAAATAAACTAAAACCCTCAACGAAAGCCAAAAATTATTACCTATCTTATCCGACTTAACATTTTGAGCAAATTTCTAGCTCTATTTTATACAATTATATGGATTTCACAAATCCCCTGGTATACGGGGTTCCTTTCTTTTTAGGTTTGATATTATTAGAACTTACTTACAGTAAAACACATGATCACAAAGATTTATATCATTGGCGCGATTTGTTTTCTAGCGTTGGTATGGGCGTTGGCTCTGCAATTATAGCGCCATTAGTGAAAACTATTACGGTCATTTTATTGTTTAGTTTTGTTTATGATCTTTTTAACCCTTTGATAAATGGCGTACGCACTAACATTATGGGCTATGAGTCTTTTGGATATGCGTGGTATGTATGGGTTTTTTGCATGCTTTGTGATGACTTTTCGTATTATTGGTTCCACAGGCAAAACCATATGGTTCGGTTTTTTTGGGCCGCCCATATTGTGCATCACTCCTCCGATAATTTTAATTTAGGTACGGCAGTACGAAATGGTTGGTTTACCATATTCTATAAACCATTATTTTATGTATGGATTGTGGCTATAGGCTTTCCGCCTGAAATGCTTGTGGTCTGTTTAGGAATTGAGGCGCTTTGGCAATTTCAATTGCATACTGTATTTATCCCAAAGTTAGGTTTCTTAGATAGATTTTTAAATACACATACCATGCATCAGGTGCACCATGCGTGTAATATTGAATATATGGACAAAAATCACGGAGGAATTTTAAATGTTTTTGACCGCATTTTTGGTACTTGGAAACCTCTTGATGAACGTATTGACATATCCTACGGTGTAACCCAGCCACCAGATTCTTATAATATATGGGTCATACTAACACATGAATATGCTGATATTTGGAAGGATATGAAAAAGTCGAAAAATCTTAAGCATAAATTCATGTATGTTTTTGGACCTCCCGGTTGGAGCCATGATGGAAGCACTAAAACTGTAAAGCAAATCAGGAACGAAATGGCGATAGAAAAAGCACAATTGGAGAAAGCTCAAAAAGACAAGAAACAAACTAAAAAAAATGCTGCTAAAGTGATGGCTGCAAGCGCTTAATAGTTTCTATATCCATCCTATGGCCATTTATTGAACATTAATTAGGCTTGTTAAATTTGTAATTTTTAGATTTTTGTGTAATTAAACCATACATAATTTTTACTACATTTAAAGTACCAATAATCCAACAACTAGTGTATGTCAAGATCATTGACGGATTGTAATAATTGTCTACAACGTTTTAAAAGTCATTATCCGTTTTGTCCTTACTGCGGGCAAAAAGCAAACGATCAGTTAACTTTAGGGGTGCTTTTCAATAATACGCTAAGCAATTACTTTTCAGTAGATGCTCGATTTTTTAAAAGTTTTATACCCTTACTTCTAAAACCTGGATATCTAGCGAAACAATTTGTAAAGGGAAGAAGGCTGTTGTACTTGCATCCGGCCCAGATGTATTTGTTTATCTCCATTGTATTTTTCTTTTTATTTTCATTTATCAGCCGAGATCAGGCAGAGTTTATAGATACACAGATTAAAAAGGATATTGAACGGAGTGAACGTTATAAAGACTCTGTTGGAAGTAGCATGAACCCTAAAACGAACGTGCTTTTAAGTAACCCTGACTCAATTGAAGTTAAAGAATTAGTGGCTAACACTGAAAATGATATTTTAAAGCCGAAGGAAAAGAATAACGGGTTCCTTGATTTCAATCTCACTGAAATGGAAATAGACTCCATGATTGCTGCAGGGGCTTCAGATCAACAAATTTATAAGGCAATGGGAATGACGTCGGAGGATGGTTTTTTCAAAAAACGCGTTTATAAGCAAGCTATCAAATTCATGAGAAGTAAAAGTGGAGGCTCAATTTTTAATGCCTTTACTGATAGCATACCTTTGGCAATGTTTATTTTATTGCCAATTTTCGCGTTGATCTTAAAAGTCTTTTATTATAAAAAAGGCTGGTTTGCCCACCATTTGGTCTTTAGTTTTTACTTTTTTGCTTTTATTTTTGCCATGTTAACGCTTATTGTGATAGGCAATTTAATATGGAATGAATTTCCTGGATGGCTCGTCACATTAATGGTGCTTTCAATTTTTCTTTATTTATATGTGGGTTTAAAACGTTTTTACGAACAAGGTTGGGCCTTAAGCTTAATAAAAACTAACGTCATCAGCTTTTTGTTTTTATTGTTCGTGTTGCCATTTGCAATCATTATAATGGGTGTCATGGCATTTTTATTTTATTGATCAGATTTTATCTTTCAGGTATTTACCAGTTACGGATTGTTTATTTTGAACTAATTCTTCGGGAGTACCTTCTGCTACAACGTGACCACCTCGTTCACCACCCTCTGGTCCTAAATCGACAATGTAATCTGCACATTTAATTAATTCAAGATTATGTTCAATCACAATAATGGAATGACCTTGAGCAATCAATGCTTGAAAAGATTTCAATAGCTTTTTGATGTCATGAAAATGGAGTCCTGTGGTTGGTTCATCAAAAATAAATAAGGCATTATCACTCTTACTTCCTTTACCAAGAAAAGTTGCTAGTTTAATACGTTGCGCCTCTCCACCTGAAAGAGTTGATGAACTTTGGCCTAATGTCACATAGCCCAATCCCACATCTTGCAAAGGCTGTAATTTACTTTGTATTTTAGTTTGCTGATGCTTTTCAAAAAAGGCTATGGCATCATCAATGGTCATACTTAGAACGTCATCAATATTTTTATCTTCAAAAGTAACTTCTAAAACTTCTTTTTTAAACCGCTTTCCATTACAGGTTTCACACGTCAGATGCACATCAGCCATAAATTGCATTTCTATAGTCACTTCACCGTCGCCTTTACAAGTTTCACAACGGCCACCATCTACATTAAAACTGAAGTGTTTGGCCTGGTAATTTCTAATTTTACTTAATTTCTGATTCGCATAAAGTGCTCTAATATCGTCATAGGCCTTCACATAAGTTACCGGATTTGAACGCGAAGAACGACCAATAGGGTTTTGATCCACAAACTCAATGTGTTTGATGTTTTTGTAATTGCCTTTAAGCTCAGAGAATTGCCCTGGCTTATCCCCAAAACCTGTCAACTCTTTCTGGATGGCTGGGAATAGTATTTTCTTTACCAAGGTACTCTTTCCGCTTCCAGAAACCCCTGTAATTACCGTTAGCATATCTAAAGGCAGGGTCACATCTACATTTTGTAAATTATGTTCTCTGGCACCAATAATATCAATATGATATTTTGACGTGCGTCGTTTTTTAGGGACTTCAATTTTTAAGTTGCCATTGAGGTACTGTGCAGTTAACGATTCAGATTTCAAGATATCCTCATAAGTGCCAGCGGCAACCACTTCGCCACCAATAGTGCCAGCTTCAGGGCCAATGTCAATGATTTCGTCTGCTGCCTGCATGATGTCTTCATCATGTTCTACCACAATCACTGTATTGCCTAAATCGCGTAATGCTTTTAAAACTACAATGAGTTTTTCTGTATCTTTTGGGTGTAGCCCAATACTGGGTTCATCCAGAATATACATTGAACCCACCAAGCTGCTACCCAAGGAAGTTGCGAGATTGATACGCTGACTTTCGCCACCTGATAAGGTATTGGATTTTCGATTAAGGGTTAAATAATCGAGTCCCACATTGGATAAAAATGCCAGTCTCTTTGAAATTTCCTTTAATAAGCGTTTTGCGATAGTAGCGTCATAATCATTCAGTTTAAGCTGATTAAAAAACACTATAAGTTTATTTAGAGGCATTGTCACTAAATCAGTGATGGGTACACCTCCAACTTTTACATAATTCGCCTCTGGTCTTAAACGCTTGCCATGACATTTGCTGCACTTTGTCTTTCCTCTGTAGCGCGACAACATCACTCGATTCTGAATTTTATAAGCTTTCGATTCCAATTCGGCAAAAAAACCATTAAGGCCATCAAAATATCTATTGCCTTCCCAAATTAATTCTTTTTGGGCTTCGGTTAATTGATAATAAGGTTTATGAATAGGAAAGTCAAACTTATGGGAATTGTTGACCAATTGATCTCTATAGTAGCTCATACTCTCGCCACGCCAAGGGAAAATCGCATTTTCATACACAGATAGTGCGGTATTAGGAATAACTAAATCTTCATCAATACCAATAACATCACCATAACCTTCGCATTTTGGGCAGGCCCCATAAGGGTTGTTAAAGCTGAACAAATGCACGTTTGGTTCTAAAAACGTCATGTTATCCAATTCAAACTTATTATTGAAGGTTATTTGTTTAGTGCTCGAGAGCGATTCTATAATAGTCGTGCCTTTACCTTCAAAAAAGGACGTCTCAATGGCATCCGCTAAACGGTTGTAAAAATCTTCCTCATGTTTTACAACAATTCTATCTACTACTAAAGACAGCTCATTTTTAAGGTTTTTTTCAAGAGCTTCTTCAATTCGCAACACTTCGTTTTTGTGTTTTACACGAGCGTATCCCTGTTGTTGAAGCACTTTCAACTTATCAGTCATGGTTCTTCCTTCTTCTAAGCTTATAGGGGCTAGGAGCAAAAGCTTATCGCCATCATCAAAAGATTTCACCAAATTCAGAACGTCGGCAGTGGTGTGTTTTTTAACCAATTCTCCGGAAATAGGGGAGTATGTTTTGCCAATTCTGGCATACAACAATTTTAAATAATCATATATTTCAGTTGTAGTACCTACGGTAGAGCGGGGATTGGTAGAATTAACCTTTTGCTCAATGGCAATGGCTGGCGCGATACCTTTTATATATTCTACTTTTGGTTTGTTAAGTCGCCCCAAGAATTGACGGGCATAACTAGACAAGCTTTCCACATAACGCCTTTGGCCTTCAGCATACAAAGTGTCAAATGCTAAACTAGACTTACCGGAGCCAGACAGACCAGTAATGACCACTAACTTATTGCGCGGAATCACCACATCTAAATTTTTTAGATTATGAAGATTCGCACCTTTAATAATGATATTTTGCTTGGGATCTACTTCGGAAAGATTAACGTTCATGGTCATTTTGCATATAAGAATGCAAAGATACTACATCTAGGGCAGTCCCAAAATAAAGTTATTGTGCAATAAAATGTTAAAGTTTCAGTTGATTTTTTGCTTATTAGACCCGATTATTGTTATATTTGACCCAAACATCCAAAAAAACAGTCGCCTATACCATATAATTACTTTAAATAGATTAACCCCAAGCAAGGATTCTTTCCTAGCACCTAAAGTAATTATTATGGAACACGAACTTATCACAGACGCTGTTTTAGTGAGCAATTATATTAAAGGAGAAGAGCATGCACTCTCTGTATTGATCACACGACACAAGCAAAAAATTTATAGTTTTATTTACTCTAAGGTTTACGATAGAGATATTACTGAAGACATCTTTCAAGATACCTTTATAAAGGTGATCAGAACCCTTAAATTAGGCAAGTATAACGAAGAAGGTAAGTTTTTACCTTGGGTAATGCGTATTGCTCACAACCTAGTTATTGATCATTTTAGAAAGAGCAACCGTATGCCTAAATTTGATAATACAGGCGAATTCAGTATCTTCTCAGTGTTGAGTGATGCCTCTTTGGATGCGGAAAAAGGTATGATTAAAGAACAGATCGAATCTGACTTGAGACGGTTAATACAAGAATTGCCAGAAGATCAAAAGGATGTATTGGTGATGCGTATGTATAATGATATGAGTTTTAAGGAAATTTCAGAGAAAACAGGTGTCAGTATTAATACTGCCTTAGGTAGAATGCGTTATGCATTAATCAATTTAAGGAAAGTAATTGAACAGAAAAACATCGTATTGACAAATTAGACATACTAAAGTTAATTTTATTGCGTTAATAGGGATATAATCAAATAATAATTCCCATAATGGCAAAACTTTACTCTGAGTGTCCCCAAAAAAACAACAACCTAAACCCAAAGGAAGAAACCATTGATTTTCTTCTGAATTATTCTAAGGCTTTAACTGTTATTCATTGTAATAAATGGAAGTTTGAAGCACTTCTAAACTAAGATTGAAAAAAGTCCCGAGAATTAGCTTACCGGGACTTTTTTGTGCCTAAATGTTTCATTTGAATGGGGGTACAGCGTTATGATGAGCTAATTGGTGGGTGTTTTTTGTAATAGTCTTTTAAGACACTGGCTCTGCCAATGGTTTTGGTAATTATATCCTTTTCCAAATCCCAACCGCGTGCGGGCGAATATTGTCTGCCGTACCATATTATTTGCAAGTGCAAATCATTCCAAACTTCTTTCGGAAACAGTCGTTTCGCATCACGTTCCGTTTGTACTACATTTTTGCCATTGGTAAAATTCCATCGGTACATCAATCTATGGATATGTGTATCTACCGGAAACGCTGGAATCCCAAATGCCTGAGACAATACTACAGCAGCCGTTTTATGGCCCACCGCAGGTAATTCTTCTAGAGCCTCGTACGTTTGTGGTACTTGCCCGTCATGTTTATCAATCAAAATATGCGATAGTCCGTGAATGCCTTTACTTTTCATAGGTGATAATCCAACGGGCTTTATAATCTCTCTAATTTCATCAACAGTCAGCTTGATCATATCATATGGATTATCAGCTTTAGCAAAAAGTAAAGGGGTGATTTGATTGACCCGTACATCTGTGCTTTGAGCAGATAGCAACACCGCTATTAATAAGGTATATGGGTCTTTATGGTCTAATGGTAGTGGAATTGTTGGATATAGCTGGTTTAACGTATTAATAACAAAATCTACCTTTTCTTGTTTGGTCATTAGTCGTATTTTTACAAATATCAAATTTAAAACAGTTATGACCAAATTAAAAGCAGGAGACAATGCTCCAAATTTTTCAGCAAAAGATGATCAAGGGAATACAATAACGCTATCAGATTACAAAGGAAAGAAATTGGTGGTTTTTTTCTATCCTAAAGCCAATACGCCAACGTGTACAACAGAGGCCTGTAATTTAAGAGATCATTATAAGGATTTAAAAGATCAAGGCTATGAAATATTGGGTGTAAGTGCCGATAGCCAGAAAAAACAATCTAATTTTAAAGAAAAGTATAATTTCCCGTACCCGTTATTAGCTGATGAAGATAAAGAAGTTATCAAGGCGTTTGACGTGTGGGGCGAGAAAAAATTTATGGGTCGGACGTTTGACGGCATTCATCGGGTTACGTTTGTAATTGATGAAAATGGTGTTATAGAAAAGGTTATAGACAAGGTAAAAGCCAAAATCCATACTGAGCAAATTTTAGAATAATCCTATTATAATTTGAGGTAAAAAAAAGACCTTAGTGTTAATGCTAAGGTCTCTTAATTTAATGATCTCTAAAAACTTCTTCGGCTTCAAACCCAAAGAGGCTCTTTTCTTTTATAATTTTCGCAACCCCTGGTGGCAACATGGATTCCCAACCTTTATTGCCTTGCGCAATAGCTTTAAGGACTGATCTAGAGAAGATGGTAAGGATTTCAGGATCGTAATCTGTAATATCCACCACTTTTCCATTGTACTTGAAGAACTTATATAACTCCTTCATTCGTGGGTGGACTTTTAAATTTTCACTATCTGTTAACGTACCGTCCTCATTAACCATTGGATAGAGATAAACGCGCAAATCTTTAAAGAATAATTTCCCAAAGGCTTCCAAAATACCCCCGCTCAAATGACGGTAATATTTTTCATCAAAAATATCTACCAAATTGTTGACCCCCATGGCCAATCCCATTCTGTTTTTAGAATATTGAGAAAAATATTCTACGAGTTTATAATATTCTTGGAAATTGGAAATCAATACGGTATGGCCCAAGGAGCACAATAATTTTGCACGGTCCATAAAATCCTGTTCGTCAATTTCACCTTCAGCTCTAAGATTTGAAAGGGTAATTTCAAAGACCACTTGAGTATTGTTTGGATCAACTTTATTTTCCTTGACAAACATTTCATAAGACTTCTGAAACATGTCAATATTCACCTTGGTTACAGGTCTGAAACTTCCGCGTAAGGCCAAGATGTTTTTCTTATATAAAATTTTTGCGGGTAGGACGTTGTTCCCATCCGGAGCAAACATCACGGCGTCGGTCATGTTGTTTTTAACCAACTGCAAACTCATCAATCGATTGTCTACATTTTCAAATACGGGACCTGAAAAATTAATGGTGTCAATTTCTATTTGGTCTTTATCCAAATGATCATATAAATAGCGCAGTAATTTTTTGGGTTCGTTGTATTTATAGTATGCCCCATAGATTAGATTGGTACCCAAAATGCCAAGCGTTTCTTGTTGCAGTCTAGCATCATTTTCTTTAAAACGCAAATGAAGAATGATTTCATTATAGGGTTTGTCTTGTTCAATTTGATATCTAATTCCTACCCAACCATGTCCTTTATACTGCTTTGCAAAATCAATTGTCGCTACGGTATTGGCGTAGGAAAAGAACATTTTATTTGGGTGCTTGTCTCTTGATAATCGTTCTTCAATTAATTTAATCTCATGATTCAACATTTTGCGCAAACGCGCTTCCGTTACGTACCGACCATCATTCTCTACACCATATATTGCGTCACTAAAATCTTTATCATAAGCTGACATAGCCTTGGCAATGGTACCCGAACCTCCTCCAGCTCTAAAAAACTGACGGACAGTCTCTTGTCCTGCGCCAATTTCAGCAAAAGTTCCGTAAATATTCTCGTTGAGATTAATACGAAGTGCTTTAGTTTTAAGCGATGGAATATCTTCAAATTCCTTGTCGCCCTTTAAGGTTATCTCCATGTGATAGCTTGAGTTTATATGCCACAAAGGTATCGAATTGCTATCTTAAAAGAAAAAATAAACTTACTTTTGTTCCAAACTAAACACCTTTGAAAGTAACATTTTTAGGAACAGGTACATCTCAAGGAATTCCAGTTATAGGAAGCACTCACCCTGTGTGTTTGAGTACTGATCCAAAGGATAAAAGGTTGCGTGTTTCGGTATTGATAGAGTGGGACCGTTATACGTATGTTATAGATTGCGGTCCAGATTTTAGACAGCAAATGTTGAATGCCCAATGTACACGTCTGGACGGTGTGATTTTTACCCACGAGCATGCAGACCATACCGCAGGATTGGACGACATCCGGCCTTTCTATTTTAAACAAGGTGATATTCCTATATATGCACACAGTCGGGTTTTAAAGGCCCTTAAGGACCGTTTTGATTATATTTTTGAAACTGAAAACAAATATGCAGGTGCGCCTGGAGTGACGCCTATTAAAATTGAGAATAAGCCATTTGAAGTCGGAAATTTAACAGTAGTGCCCATCAGCGGTATGCATTATAAACTTCAGGTATTCGGGTTCAGATTTCTTCAGTTTGCCTATTTAACTGACATGAAAACTATAAGAGAGGAGGAGATTGACAAATTAAAGGGCGTCAAAGTATTAGTAGTCAATGCTCTTAGGGAAACGGAACATATTTCTCATTTCAATTTAGAAGAAGCTTTAGAATTAATTGACAAGGTGAAACCAGAACGCGCCTATCTAACCCACATTAGTCACATGTTGGGCTTTCATGATGAAGTGGAAAAGAAACTGCCAAAAAATGTGTTTTTGGCTTACGACAACCTACAAATTAAGATATAAAACTTATGAAGGGTAAACTTTTTATGTATGCATTTATCTTCGCGTTACTGCTTATGGTATTTCAGTATGTAAACTCAAAAAACATCTTTGAATCCTACCAAGATAAAATGAACAAGCATATAGAGAAAGAGCGGGTTCTTAAAGATTCTATCAAAAAGTTAAACATTCAACTAGACAAGTTTAGGATGCAATCTCAATAGGTTTAATTATTGCGTTAGTGCTCTAATCTCTGATTTAGCCAGCTTCTGAACTCATAAAAATTTTGCGGAGCAACACCATGGCCCGTAGGAAACTCATTATAAGTGTGCCTAATATTAAGTGTATTTAAGAATTGAGGAATCTTTCTTGCCCATTCAACCGGAATTACTTGATCTTGACTACCGTGCGAACAATAGAAATCTAAATGGGAATAATCGTTTGTTTCTATGCCATCTGGAAGCATTTCTGCGCTGATATACCCGCTTAGGGCAATTACATTTTTAACTTTTTCAGGGTAAGATAGGGCCACAGCATAGCTTAAGATAGTGCCTTGACTGAATCCAAGTAATGATACCTTATCATTGCTTATTGGATATGCCGCTTTGACCTCGTCTATAAATTTTGAAATTAAATCTCTAGATTGTGTGGCTTGTTCGTTATCGTTCCATTTGTTCATTTCAGCATCAAAATTAATGGCGTACCAAGCGTTACCATAAGGTTGAATTGGATAGGGTGCTCGGGCAGAAATTATAAAAAGTTCTTCAGGCATTTCAGAGGCAAAACCAAATAGATCGTTCTCATCGCTTCCATAACCGTGCAGCATAATAAGTACCGGCGCGTTTGTTTTTAAAGTGGAAGGTCGTGTAACGTGATGTAATGAAAATTCAGACATAATCAATTTATATTTTTAAACCATTCCTGAAATTTATCGCCTAAAACAGGAATGGGTTTATATTCTTCTTTAATGGCATGAACAAGTCCAAATAGCCAAGCTACAAAAGTAATGATCCAAAATGCCGTTCCAAGTAAGCTGTTGACATATTCTTCAACAAGATTAGAAAATATAAGCATAATGATCAGGCCAAGCATTTGGCGTATATGAAATGAGGTAAATGAATTTCGTTTCTCCAAATTCATGATGATGGCAATTATGAGGCCTATAAAAGTGAAATAGCTAACTATAGCCAATGTTTTTCCTTCTTTAATAGTAGAATTTTGCATCTTAATTTATAACTAGTTGTTGATTATTGTATATACCATACACCTTACCCTTGAACTCATGGTCTTCAAAAATGCTGTTCTTTGAAGTGGAGAAGAGCATGTCCTTTGTGAGGGTATAGGGTTCTGAGGGGTTAAATAAGGTGAGTTTTGCTTTCTGGCCTATTGCCACAGGGATAGAGGTAAGGCCATAGCGCTCTTTACCTTTCGTTAGTAAATCGACAGTTTTCTTTAATGTGAAGATGGTATTTAAGGCTCCAAAAGCAGTTTCCAATCCAATGGTACCGTACTTAGCATAATCAAATTCTATTTTTTTATGCTCAATATCCAACGGATTGTGGTCAGAAGTCACCATGTCAATGGTCCCATCTTTTAAGCCTTCAATAAGCGCGTTACAATCTGACTGTGTGCGTAATGGAGGTAACACCTTAAAGCGTGTATTAAAGGTTTTTAATGCGTCATCGGTCAGCACTAAATTATGAATGGCTACGCTGCAACTTACATCAAGTTTTCGTTTTTTGGCATTTCTAATCAATTCTACAGATTTTGCTGTTGATATGGTAGGAATGTGGAGTTTGCCGCCAGTATACTCGAGCAAAAACAAATCACGTACAATTTGCAATTCTTCAGCAAGGGCGGGATTCCCTTTTAATCCTAAGGAGGTGCTCATCACATTCTCATTCATTACTCCCAAGCCTGATATTTGAGATTCTTGGGGAAACGAACAGATTAAACCATCAAAGTTACTTGCGTACTGCAAGGCCAACTTCATTAGATTAGGGTTCCGGATTGGTTTCTGGTAGTCATAAAATGCAACTGATCCAGCATTGCTCATATCATAGAGTTCTGCAAGATCTTCGCCTTCACTATTCTTGGTTAACGCACCTATAGGAAATAAATTAACAGCATTGCCTTGAGATTTTCCTTTAAGGAATGCTATATCCGCATAACTATCAATTACTGGGTTTGTGTTGGAATTTACTGCAACATCTGTAAAGCCTGATAATGCAGCTGTTTTAAGACCGTTGGCTATAGTTTCACGCTCTTCATAGCCTGGCTCACCAAAACTTACACTGCTGTCAAACCAACCTTGGGAAACATGAAGGTTGTTATGGGAAATTTCTTTAGTTTTTTGCGGCGTTTCAATGTTGTCCTTAATTTGGGTAATAATGCCGTTTTCAATCAGTATATCGCAAGTATCATTGTGAAAATCGCTTTTGGAGTCTACTATCGTAGCCGATTTTATGAGTACGTTCATTTAAGGGATTTTAAGATGAGCATTTCAATAATTAAAAAAGCTATTGCAAAAATAACAAACCATTTCCATAGGGCATCAACATTTGTCATACTTTTTATATCAGCTATAGCTGACGCGACAGAAGAACTTTTGGCACTGTTTTTAATAGTTGATAAGTCCATATAATCTAAAAAACTTTCGGAGCGGTTATAATTAAAGCTGAGACGTTTAATGACCTCCCTTTTGTTGGTTACGTTATAAAACCCGGCATTTCTAGGGTATTCGTCAGTGGTTATCCGTACCTTACCATTGTATGTCTTTTGTTGTGGAATGAGTGTAGATTCATCTTGTTTCAATTTTAAAATAGCATCCTGATTTAAGCTGGTATTAATGTCAATTGTGTTGGTTTTTCCAATGGTATAATACAGACGTGGTAATTTTAGGCTTTGTTTCCCAATATTATATAGTACAGGTACGATGAGAGGTGAATTCTTGAAATTTGAATTTGTTTCATCCAAAGCTGCTGAAAACGTGTAGCTAGCGTTAGATTGAATTAAAAAAGGCGTATTGTCTTCATAACTCAATATTGCGGTGCCTCCAGCACTTCCAAATTTGTAGTTGGCATTAACCTTTGGGTATTGAAAATTATCCACCTTTTTATCAAATACGTTGTTAAGGAGTGGATGCGAAAAATTGATATTGGTAATGCGTTTCTCCACTGAATTTAAAGAGTTAAATGTTGACAATGAAAGATTGCTAAACAGGTGATTATAAGTGTTTAGATTTGTATCATCTGAAGGAATAATTAATATGCTGCCGCCATTATCACTAAATGAAGTTAGTGAGGTTGTCAAGCTATTAGGAACACTTTTTAATTGGTTAAGAATAATTAAATTTTGATCAGTAATTGAGCTGTAATTCAGTTGTTCGAAATCTATTAGTGTTAAGTCGAACTCGTCAGGACTATATAGTCTTTCCAAAAACGTCGCATCTGCCTCATTGATGGCCAAAACCTTAATGCGATCAGAATTGTTTAAGCTGAAATAGAAACTATTGTCATAATTTAAATGTGGATCATCAATTGTAATTTTTCCATTAAATGCTTTATTGTTGGGAATTGTAAAAATTGTTTCCGTTGATTTATTAATAGAAATAGCAGTTTTGGCTATTAATTGGCCATTATCTAAGAGTGCGACAGGCATGTTTTCGATCGGAAGGCCCTGATTGCTCAAAAGCACGGTTAATTCAAGAGTCTCTGCATTAGATTTTGAAATATATAAAGAGTCAATACTTGTATTTGATGGTTTGACAGGTTTCAATTGTACTAAACGATAGTTTAGTTGGCTATCATTTACGAGGTTTAGAGCGGAATTATTTTGTTGAAAATCGGAGATAATCAAAAAATTTTTAGTGCTGCCCTTCTCATGAGAAAATGCCTTTGTGCCTTTTAAAATGACTGCATCATAATCTAATTGATTGGATGAATAAGTTAATTCGATCAGGTCATTTCTAATTGCTTTAATGCTTGTATTCTTAAAATCGGAATTATTAGTAAAAAGGCTAATATTTTCGTTTTCTCCAACATTTTCCAATAACTCTTGGATGGCAGTGTTTAAAAGCGTTCCATTGACGCCTTTAGCCTGCATGCTAAATGAATTGTCCAAATAAATAACGGTTTCGCTTTTTGTATTTAAAGAGTTTAGATTGGATAGAAATGGCTGGGCAAAGGCTATGATTATACACGCCAAAAGCAGCATGCGCGTCAGTAAAGTGAGCCATTTTTTAAGTTGTGAACTCTTACGCGTTTGAATGCTAATGTTTTTTAATAGTTGAACGTTAGTAAATGCTACCTTTTTAAAGCGTCGGAGTTGAAATAAATGGATAAGGATAGGGATGAGTAGCAGTAGAAGCGCGTAAAGAATTTCTGGATTTTTAAACTGCATTCCTTGTCCTTTTTTTTAACTTGTTGAAGACCTCTGTCAAATATAGAAAATACGTAAGTATTAATGGCTTTTGGGGTAAAGAAAATTAAGCTTTAAAATTGGGGCTACTAACAAAAGAAGAAATAATCTTTGGCTTTAATCAACGTTAAATTTTCCAATACCGAAGTAATTCTTTTTTGGGAGATTTTATTGGCAACAGTAACAATTACTTGTGGTCGTATTAAGGTATCAAGCACTGATAGGTCCTGCAGCTCCATGTTATAGATGTGCTTTCCTATTTTCTTAGGATTATTACAAATCCATATAAACGGGATGTGGCGTTTTTTTAAATATTTGGCACAGAACTTTCCTTTAAATCCTGCTCCCCAAAGAACCAAAGTTTGGTGTGGGCTTTTATCGAGTTCTAGAAAGTAGTTCAGCTTTAAATTCAAGAAATGGTTGTCAGCATAGTTATCATCCGTTCTGGAAGTTCTGGTGCTATAATCCCTCCAGTAATGAAGAATAGTGCTGCTCGGAATACACTTTAAACCTTGTTTGTAAAACTGAAACGCTAAATCGTAATCCTCAGGGTATATATTGTTTTGAAATGCGCCACTAGTCATTAAATCATCTCTATGCACCATCCAGCACGGTGACGGAATAACACATTCTTTATAAATTTCAGTATAGTTAGCTCCAATTGAGGTTAGCTCATTAAGCCACTTTTCGTACTTATAATAACCTTCCCCAAGGGTGTCATCAGAAAAATAACGGACCAACCCTAAGGCAATATGCCCTTTTTTGTGGGCCACCAAATCAGCAACCATAGTGGCCAATTTTAGTGGTGCCATCACATCATCGCTATCCATTCGTGTAATATACTGGCCTGAACTTTCTTTTAAGGCTAAGTTTAAGGCATCAATAATTCCAGAGCCAGTATTTTTAAAGAGTTTTATCCGTTGCTCGTTTTCGGCATACGCTGCAACAATATTATAGCTGTCATCAGTTGAGTGGTCATCTACAATAATTAATTCCCAATTGGTGTAGGATTGGTTGATTATTGAAGTGAGGCAATCTTTTAAAAAAAGAGCACTGTTTTTAAAAGGAGTAAGAATACTGACTAAGGAATTTGGCATCTTGCTAAAATATAAAAAAGCCTAACGATTGGTGTCATCAGGCTTCTTAAATACTTGTTATTTGAATTTAGTATTTGGCAGGTTTTCCTTTAGAATCAGAATCTTTAATAAACTGTCTTATATCATCTGTTGCTGATTTTAAGTCTTCTTTTCTCAAATACATCATATGTCCGCTGCGATAGCCTTTAAAAGAGACGCGATCTTTCATGCGTCCACTTGGATCCATCTGTCCAACAGTATATTTTGCTGCAAAATAAGTCGTTGCTCCGTCATAATAACCAGATTGAACCAACACTTTTAAGTAAGGGTTTTGAGCCATGGCCTGGCGTAAGCCATCTCTAGTACGGTCATTCTGTCTGTCCCAAGGGTGCACATCACCAAACATGTTGTACTTGATATCGGTTTTAAACTTTAACTTTTCTCTGATATAATAATTGATAGCAGGCGTAAAAGAATGTAACCAAGATGTGAGTTCTGCATTATAATCTGGTCTGTCTCCAGCCGTCATTTTATCAATTCCTAAATAACGTGAGTCCAACCGGCCTATCGTATATCCATCTTTACGGCGCAATTCTTTCCAAAAGAAGCTGGTAGGTATATTTAAATTATGATCAATAATGGACGATTTATCCAACCCTGAGTACAAACTCATTTTTTCAGCGATCTCATTTCGTTCAGATTCAGAAATAAAACCACCTTTTGCAATGGCGGGCATCACTTTGTTGATTGTGTAGTCTTCAACCTCAGGTAGGATTTCCAACAAATCTTTTTGTTGTAATGCAGGAGATAAAGCATTTTGATACCAAGCAGCAGCTGTAAAATACGGTAAGTTTAAAGCTGAGTAAATTGGTTGGTCTGTAGAATATATTTTATAATCAGCTGGAGAAACCAAGATAACGCCATTTAAATACATCCATTGGTTGTTTTGCAATTCGCGCGACAAACCCATTACTCTAGGTCCGCCATAGCTCTCGCCAATCAAATATTTTGGCGATTCCCAACGGTTATGTCGAGTGACAAATGTATTCATCCATTCTGCTAAATAGCTTATATCTGCATTGATTCCGAAGAACGATTTACGGTCTGGCAATTTGCCATCTTTATCTTCAACCATTCTTGAGAATCCGGTGTTTACCGGGTCTACAAAGACAATATCTGCTACATCTAAAATTGAATGTGGATTGTCCTTTACGCCATATGGTTGTACAGGGTAACCTTCTTCATCCATATTTAGAATTACAGGACCTGTGTAGGCAATATGCATCCAGACTGAAGCTGAACCAGGGCCACCATTAAATGAGAACACTATAGGTCGTTTTTCTTTTTCGCTGTTACTTTTCTTGTAATATGTATAAAACAAAGTCGCTGTTGGTTCGCCTTTGTCGTTCCATACCGGCTGTGTTCCCGCTATAGCTTGATAGGCTAAGTTTTGGCCGTTTATATTGATAGCGTGGTTAGTCACCACCATTGTATCTAAGGGGATTTTCTTGGTCTGCGCGAATAGCAAACTTGTCATAATTGTAGCAATAAATAAACAAAAGTTTTTCATATAGTTAGGATTTTAACCTTTAAATATAAAACGTTTTATTGGAAGCCCTTTTAAAATTTATTAAAAAAATACCAGAGGTAATACCTGCAACGAATTAAACCGATTGAAATACAGAAATATACAGTTTAGTAGACTAAATATGAAACTTCTATAACTCACCTGTTGTTGATTGGTAGGCACATAAGAATTGCAATTATTTTGCAATTGTAAAGGTAAATGCGCTTCCTTCTCCCAACACTGAGCTTACTTGGATGTCTCCGCCTAATTTGATGACTAGATTCTTGATGGTGCTTAACCCAATTCCTGTACTTGGCTTTACTTCATTTTTATAAGGAATGGAGGTGAACAATTGAAAGATTAATTCTTGCTGATCTTTTGCAATGCCAACCCCGTTGTCAGTTACAGTAAATTCGTGATAGTCAATTATAGAGTTGTAACTGATATGTAGAACCCGTTCTTTTTTATCGTTGTATTTTAATCCATTATCCACTAAATTAATCAGAATTTGGGTCAATGCTGGCTTGTTGATCTCTTTAATGGTTTCAGAGGCATGGCAATGCATGACATCCGTTTTGGATAGTAATAATTGTTTGATATCTTCACAAAGGGCTGAAAGCTCTACATCTTGTTTTTTTGCTTTTAATAATTTGTCAGCTTTATAATGCAATAAAATGCCGTCAATATAATCTTTAAGAATTAATGCGGAATCATTAATAAAATTTAAATATTCTAACGATGTGGGCGATACTTTATCAGATACATCGTCTTTAAGCAGTTGTGTTAAGGCTATAATGTTGGCAAGGGGCGATTTTAAATCATGGGAAACATGGCTAGCAAATTTTTTCAGTTCTTGATTATGTAATATGAGCTGTTTTTTAGCCGATTCTAACTTATGATTCTGACGCCTCAACTCCATCGAGTTTACAACTTGCTTTGCCAAAATTATTAATGCGTCTTTTTGGGTGTCGCTCAAAGTTCTTGGTTGGTGGTCAAATATACATAAGGTTCCCAAAGCATAACCTTCTGGGTTAATTAACGGTACACCGGCATAAAATACGGCACTACCACTGTTTACGAGTGGATTATCAATAAACCGTTCATCCATTCTAGCATCTTTTATTATAAAAATGGGGTCATCAGTAAGTATGGCGTGACCACAAAACGATATATCCCTGGGCGATTCTTGAAATGAAATTCCGTAATGTGCTTTAAAAAAATTACGTTCTTTATCTAAAATGGTAATTAAGGAAATAGGAGCCTCACAGATGGTAGAGATCAGTTTTGTGATATTATCATAATCAACTTCTGGATCAGTATCTAAAAGGTGATATTCCTTTAAGATCTCCAATCGTTGTTGTTCGTTAGCCGGTAATTTAGGAATATTCATACTATAATATTGAATCAATTAAACAAAAGAACTACTTTTTTTATTCTAAGCCTTAGAAAAGTCTTCAAAAACACCTAAACCAAATAAAGCAAAGTCATACTTAACCGGATCTTTTTTGTCTAGTGCCCTTAATGCTATGTCAAGCTCATGCAATGCTTTTGCATCATTTTGAGGTCTCTGTAATAGTCCTAAAGCCCGTGCAACATTGCCGGAGTGCACATCTAATGGACAGGACAATTGGGCCGGTGACAATGATTTCCATAACCCAAAATCTACACCGCTGTTGTCATTTCTAACCATCCACCTTAAAAACATATTAATGCGTTTGGCTGCAGAATTTTTTAATGGATCACTCACATGTTTTTGGGAGCGTGGCAAATGCGCAATTTCAAAGAAGTGTTTTTTAAATTGGTGAATGGCAATTTGAGTTGAAAAAGGCTCAGAATGTTTCGAAAATACAGCTTCCAATCCACCATGAATGCTATAGATGTGCTTCATGCCTTTTATAAACTGTATAAAATCCTCATCATTAAAAGTTCTATGAACAAATCCGCGTAATCTTTCTAAATCTGAAGATTTATGATGCATCACAAAATCATATGGTGCATGTTCCAACATGTTCATCATTTTATTGGCATTAGTAATAATACTCTTACGGTTGCCCCAAGAGATGGTAGCGGTGAGAAAACCAGCAATTTCAATGTCTTCCTTTTTTGAAAATTGATGTGGAATTTGGATTGGGTCACTCTCAATAAAACGCGGGTGGTTATAGGTGATGACTTTCAGGTCTAAAAATTCTTTGAGTTCTTGTGTGTTCAATGGTCAGTGTTATTTTTATTAGAGTAACATACGCTAAAGAAGGGGTGCAATTTCCTTGCCACTATCGTTTAAGTACAGGTTAACCTTATAATTGTAATTCCATGATTAACGCAATCAGTATAATTTTAAACTCAATACATTTTTATGTTTTTTGAGTACTTTAAATTCATTAATTTAGAATAAATATTCAAATTAAATGGAAATGAGATCACTTTTAAAATTTGGATTTAAATCAGTCGTTGCGCTATTTGCAATTGGTGTTGGCACCAAATTGGGCAAAGATGCCATAAATGATTTAAAACAATTTCAAGATAACCGTAAACATGTAGATAATGGAAGAAACAGATGATATTGTAGACTCAACGTTAAATGTTGTAAGCAACTCAATAACCAATTTTGATAACGTTTTGGGTAACGTGCCACTATACAAGAGTGGGCATGAAGTGGGTGGAGCAATCAGTAAATTGATAGATCGGATTGTTGATGCAATTCCAGTTATAAATCAAGAACGTTAGACTATTTTACCATCCACCATTACCAATTTTCTGTCGGCCATATCGGCCAATTCTTCATTATGGGTAACTATAACGAAGGTTTGGCCAAATTGGTCACGGAGCTTGAAAAATAAATTGTGAAGGTTTTCAGCACTTTCACTATCCAAATTCCCAGAGGGCTCATCAGCAAATATCAATTCAGGATTATTAATAAGTGCCCTTGCAACAGCCACACGTTGCTGTTCACCTCCAGATAATTCACCAGGTTTATGATGATGCCGGTGACTTAATCCTAAAAAATCCAATAACTCTTTGGCGCGTTTTTCTGCTTTATCCTTAGGTGTTTTCTTTATGAATGCAGGCAGACATACATTTTCCAATGCCGTAAATTCAGGTAGCAATTGATGAAATTGAAAAATAAAGCCAATATGTTCATTTCTAAATTTAGCCAGATTCTTATCCGATAGTGCCATAATGTCCACATCATTGATAAGTAAAGCGCTTTGATCTTTCGAGGACGCTCTATCCAATGTACCTAAAATGTGTAATAATGTGGTTTTCCCAGCTCCAGAGGCTCCGACTATAGATACGATTTCGCCTTGTTGTATATTGAGATTTACACCATTTAAAACATGCAAATCTGTATAATATTTATGAATATTGGTTGCTTTTATCATAGAATTTAAAATGAAAGGCAAGTTAACATATTGTTTACTGTTGCACAATGATGAAACCTGCTTATTTTATGTCCATACTATATTAAAACCTAGGTAACTGCTTTAATCTCTTACCGTAAGTTGTTATTAATATTAACCCAAACAATAGAGAAATTAAGATTTCTGATGGTGTGTAAATGTTCAGGATAAACTAGTATTTTTATCAAAACAAAAATTTTTGAGCAATGGCATATAAACATTTTGAAGAATATGACCCTAGGATTACGGAAGATATTAGGGAGCGTTATGAGCAAATTATTACTGATTTAGGTGAAGACGTGACCAGAAATGGATTATTGAAAACGCCTGAACGCGCCTCTAAAGCTATACAGTTTTTAACCCAGGGTTACCATCAGGATGCGGCTAAAATTTTAAAAAGTGCCATGTTTGATGAATCTTATAATGAAATGGTTATTGTTAAGGATATTGAAGTGTATTCGCTTTGTGAACACCATATGCTGCCCTTTTTTGGAAAAGCGCATATTGCATACATTCCTAACGGACAAATTGTGGGACTAAGTAAGTTGCCACGTATTGTAGATGTATTTGCAAGACGTTTACAAGTACAAGAACGATTAACCGAACAAATCTTGGACTGTATTAACGACACACTTAAACCACAAGGGGTTGCCGTTGTTATTGAAGCAGCTCATATGTGTAAGATGATGCGAGGCGTTCAGAAGCAGAACTCAATGACTACAACCTCCGGATTTAGAGGGCAATTTGAAAAAATAGAAACTCGTAATGAGTTTTTAAAGTTGATCAGTACCAAATTTACTTAGGATTTTTTTTGGTATATTTTTTGTTATACTAAACCGAATTAAAAATTATACCATGAATTTAGATAATTTAAGTAAAAATCAGAAGTTTATTTTGGGTATCGTGTTTGATGCTATCGGAATGATCACTTTTATAGATATTATATGGGCTCCTGTTTCAGGATTTCTAATGACTAAAATGTATGCTGGAAGAAAAGGTAGGGTAGCAGGAATGTTTTCGTTTATTGAGGAGATTCTACCAGGCTTTGACATTATTCCCTCGTTTACGATCATGTGGTTCTACACTTATGTGTTTGCCAAAAAACCGAGTACGATACAGGTAAAATAAAAAAAATCCCTTTCACAGCTGAAAGGGATTTTTTGATTAAAGTGTGTAGGTCAGACCTAGATTAACATTCCGGCCCATATTAAATATGCCGTCAGATTTTAATCGCGATAAATGGTTGACATATCTTTTGTTAGTAAGATTGCTTCCTGAAATTTTTATGCTCAAATCATTATTGAGTAATTTTATAATTCCTCCAAACCCGGCACTCAACAGATTATAGCCTTCCGATGGAGATTCAAAAATGCTAATTTTGTTCTGTTTAAAAGTTGATTTAAGCTTAACAAATCCATAGAACTTTTTAATTGCCTTGGTGTCAAATTCTATCCTTATTGTGTTAGTCAGACTATTGGCTGGTATCAGTGGTAAATAGTTGTCATTGTTTTGTTTTCCTGTTACCACCTCAAAGCTACTTTCGTAATGTAGCCAATCTAGGGGGTGAGGGTGGAAGTGAAGGCCTACTTCGCCACCATATAATTTTGCGTCCGACTGTAAATAGTTGTAAACAGGTGTATTTTGAATCAACTCACCATTTGGTGAAAGGAAAATATAGTTATTTATTTTATTAAAAAAACTGTTTACAAATAGCTCAATATGCTGATTCTTATACTCCAATGCTAAATCTACTTGATAATTTTGTTCATTCTTTAGATTATCATCTCCAATTTCATATCTATTGGTGCCTTCGTGTGTGCCGTTAGAGGTGAGTTCCGCTAAATTGGGAGCTCTATAACCAGAAGCCAAATTTAATCTGGTCGTAATATTTTTTGCCAAATTGGTTTTTAAGCCAATAGCACCATTAAAGCTTGAATAATTCTTATTGATTCCAGAGATGACATCGATATGACGACGGTCATAACGAGCCCCTAATTGAATATCAGACTTGTCAAAATGGATATGTGATGTTGCCAACACACCAAAATCGTTGGTGATGGCATCAGGAATTAATTGTTCTTCACCGTAATTGGTATTACTTTGACTCATGCCTTGTATGCCTATGATGGTCTCAAACTTACCAAGTGTTGGTAAATTATATTTCACATCATAATTGAGTGTTTTTAGCTTCATATAAAGTGCGGGCTCTACATGACTCTCCTCACTGTTTTCCTCTTCATGTTCATCTTCATGTTCATCGTGCCCTTCATGCGCTTCATCTTCTTCTTCATCATGATGATGTGACTCAAATTCTTTTCGGTCATTATATAGCAAACCTATATTAATATCTAAACTTGAGCTATTAAAAAATATGGTCGATTTAGAACTTAAAATATGGTTGGTTACCTCTTGAAATGGAAGTAAAGGAGTTTTTGATGTGGTTTGTTCTCCTATCGCTTCAGGAATTCCAAGTTTTGAATTATTAAGATTGTAACGTAGTTCTGATTTAAATTTACTTATTTGGTAGCCCAACCCGACTTTTAGATCCTGTTCTCTAAACCGCGTATTGGTTGCCCTGTAATCTGCGGTGTTATAATCGGCATGTTCAGCAATGCTACCTCTAAAAAGAAATTTGAATTGATCTCCTGAAGCTTTATAGCCTGCATTTGTATTGAAACCTTTGGTGTTACTAAAGTAATTATAGCTTGCATCGGCCTGATCAGAGTTGGCCTGTGCAAATCTTTCAGGATTTAAATACAATACACCACCTAATGCATCACTACCATAAAGTAATGAAGCGGGCCCCTTTATAACTTCAATGCTTTCTATTCCGGAGTCGCTTAAACCCAACCCGTGCTCATCTCCAAATTGTTGATTTTCCAATCGGACACCTTGGGCGTATACCAGTACTCGATTGGAGCTCAAACCTCTAATTACGGGTTTTCCAATACTAAGTCCTGTAGTGACACTTTCAACACCTGCTATAGTTGTGATCCCATCGGAGAGTGTTATAGCACCTTTTGCTTTTAATGTGGCCATAGTTTCTCGTTCAACTTTCATGACATTTTCACTTTGTAATTTGTGAAATGGTGTGGAGATTATTATTTCTTCCATTTCTATTGCAGAAGGCATAAGTTGTATTATAAGACTTTCTGAATATGGAAAAGTTATACTCTGGGAGAACGTCTCATAACCTATTATGGACACAATAATTTTATAGGTTCCATTTGGAATGTTAGACAATAGGAAATGCCCTTTGTCATTAGTGGTGACTCCTTTTTCTAAAAGTGGCGCATAAATATTTGCAAAAATTAGCGGCTCATTTGTGTTTTTGTCAACAACACTACCTTGTAGTGTGTTTTGCGCATAAACGGATGGTATTGCTAGAAATAGCAACACATATAATATGTATTTCATAGATGTATATTAATTAATTTAATGTGAGAGAAATTCTGAATTGATTTCAGAAAATTTTATATTAAACTAATTGCAGGTGGTCCTCGTAGTGAAAAATGGAGATATTGAAACTCACTTAAAAACGCATAATTGGTAGGGATTATGCCTTCTATTTGAGGGGAAACTAAGGTTGCAATATGATTCTCAGGAATAGTAAACGGTGTATTTAATTTAAATTTGTAAAACTCACATTCAACATCCTTTGTATGGATGTGAGTGTCAGCTTCACCTAAACACACTTCATGTTTGTGTTGTTCAAAAACATGTAAAATTTTAACAGCAGCAGGCAACAGGAACGTTAACATTAAAGTCAGCGTCAAAATTTTAAAAAATATATGTTGTCTGAATATATCCATTAATTTAAAAAGCGTTCTAATCCAAATCGGCGTAGCATTTTCTTTTCAAATTCCCAAAAGAATTTAAACTGTCCAAAGAGCCATCCAAAAGTAACCAATAATATTTGATAAAAAATGATGCCTACAATAAAATATAGTATCCAATATAAGACATCGTTGAGATTTTCTTTTGTAATTCCAATTAATGCTATAATTGGCTTTCCTATTAACATTGATGAAGAGCCGGTAACTGCAAATACAATAAATACGCGAATCATCTCCCAGCGATGTTCAACAGGCCACTTATGTTCTAATTTTTTAAATAAAAATAAGGTCAATTTTAATAGTGTAAAGAATAGTGCTATACTGAATATAACAACCAAAAACATGTTGGTGTTACCCACAAGGACATCAGCCAACCTGTATGAGGAATACCCTAGAATTAAAAGACCTAAAACTGGAAAAAGCAATTGCCAGTTATGTTGTATTTGCCAATTTTTTTTAAAATTCTCCATTGCAACTTTTTGCGCTGCAAAGATACTGTAATTCCACTAAATTCGAGGCTCAAAAGGTCCTAATCTTTGTTTATATGTTAATTGAAAGTAAATAAAGTAATTGTATAATTTATAATTAACGTCGTATCCATAATTGATAGTGGGTTGATAATCAATTTGAAGTTCATAAAGATTACTATTATAACGTTGAGGCTGCATTACACGATTGTTCCATTCGGAAACATATATTCTATTTCTACTTTCCAGATATTCCTGAGAGTAAAAGCCTTCTGGTTTTGCTCTTGAAGCAAGCCAAGTGTTAAATCCTGGTTCTATAATTAAGATTTCATACTCTAACGAGTCATTTGCAATTCTAACGGTATCTTGTGCAATACCATTGCCAGACTTACTTTTTCTAACTGACTTTGTACTGTTGCAGGATACTGCAAATAGGCTGAGAAGCGCTATGATGAGCAACGATTTCATAACCATAAATTTATTATTTAATTTACGAAATTTAAATGCAACGGTTAGTCCGTTAGCCATTTTTAACAAAAAAAAACCGCATTAGAACAATGCGGCTAATTAGTAATATTTATGGGCAGTTTAGCTTTTTCCTCCAAATAAACCGCCAAGCAATCCGCCTAGCCCACCTTTCTTCTTATTTCCGCCCATGGCCATTCCTGCAATATCGTCCATAATACTACCATCACCGTCAGCATCTAGAATTGATTCTAAAAAACTCTGGTCGCCACGGCCTTGTTGGGAATTACTTTGTAATAAACCTCCTAACATTCCTTCTAACCCGCTTGGGCTGTTCACATTTTGTTGTTTAGCTTGATTGCCTAACATGCCCATTAAAATAGGAGCAGCCAATTTTAAAATTTGCGCCACAGACCCTGCATCTACTCCAGATTTTGCACTGATTGCATGTTCTACATTGTGTTGTTTGTTGCCAAGTACATGCCCTAAAATTTTGCTTCCATCATTCATGACATTGTCATCAACACCCCCACCAAATAGGCTATCAAAATTATTCAAAATGCTACCATCATGCTTATTGTTTAATGCACTTAGTAAACCTTGAGCTCCTTCAGGCGATGATGCGTTGCGTTTCATTGCAGCCATTAAAACTGGCATGGCCATCATTAGCACATCTTGAGTTTTATGCTGAGGTTGATGGGTTTGATTGGCTACTCCATTTACTATGGATTTGCCCATTTCACTATTTAAAAGATCTATAATTCCAGTCATATTTTTTAATTTTTGATTCACACGATCTTAAAAATACAAAAAGTGCTCTCAACTAATTAGCTTAAAGCACTATTTTAATAATATATTTTTAACTTCAAACTTCTTCTGTATGCAGAAGACTGATGATTTGAGATGCGAGTTCAGTACCAATTCTGTCTTGTGCTTCATTGGTGGCAGCACCAATATGTGGTGTTAATGATATGCTGCCATTCATTAAAACTTGAACAGCAGGTGTTGGTTCACTTTCAAATGTATCTAATCCTGCAAAAGCAACTTTCCCGCTTTCTATAGCCTTAATCAGTGCTACCTCATCAATTACACCACCACGTGCAGCATTGACAATGCCTACGCCATCCTTCATTAAGTCAAATTGCTTCGCTCCAATAACATAACTGTCTTGTGCTGGAACATGAAGTGTGATGAAATCTGACTGTTTCAAAATTTCTTTCATAGGTTCTGTCTCAATCTCAACGTTGATGAATTGACCGTTATAAAAATCAACTTTTATGGTTGCCTTCCCGACAAATTTATCACTGGCAATAACCTTCATACCCACACCAAGCGCAATTTTAGCTACTTCACGGCCAATACGTCCAAATCCAATAATACCTAATGTTTTGCCTCTTAATTCTGAACCTTTGGCATAGTTCTTCTTGAGGTTGTTAAATCTTGAATCGCCATCTAAAGGCATGTTTCTATTGGCATCATGTAAAAACCGAACACCTCCAAATAAATGCGCAAATACTAATTCAGCAACAGACTGTGATGATGCCGCTGGCGTGTTTATGACGTGCATGCCTTTACTACGGGCGTAATCAACATCAATATTGTCCATCCCGACGCCACCACGACCAATAATTTTAAGGTTAGGGCAACCATCTATGAGATCCTTTCTTACCGTTGTTGAACTTCTTACCAATAATACATCAATAGCTTTCTCATTGATATAATTTATAAGTTGCTCCTGGGCTACCGTTGTTGTGAACACCTCAAAACCAGCATTTTGCAAGGCATAAATGCCGCTTTGGGATACTCCGTCGTTTGCTAATACTTTCATGACTATTTAGTTTTTATTCCCATGATTGATTATATCGAATGGAAATCATAATTTATTTTTAACTTATTATATTGTAATATATTTGTTTATGCTTTTGTTTCCAGCTCGCTCATAACCTCTACAAGGGCTTTCACACTGTCTAACGATAGGGCATTATACATTGATGCTCTATAGCCGCCAACACTTCTATGACCATTTAAGCCACTTATACCGGCCTCTTTCAACATCGTCTCAAAAGTGTCTTTCAAATCGTCATTAATTAAATTAAATGTGGCGTTCATCATAGAGCGATCTTCCTTAACCGCATATCCTTTGAAGAGTGGATTGAGGTCAATTTCAGAATAAATAACACGTGCTTTCATTTCGTTTGCTTTTTCCAAAGCTTTAATGCCGCCTAAGTTTTTAATCCATTCTAAAGTTAACATTGAGGTATATACCGCAAAAACAGGGGGAGTGTTGAACATACTGCTTTTTGCAATGTGGACTTGATAATCTAAGATGGATGGGATTTTACGAGATACTTTCCCTAAAATATCTTCTTTAACCACAACAAGCGTGGTTCCTGCAGGGCCCATGTTCTTCTGAGCTCCAGCATATATGAGGTCAAACTTAGAATAATCAAGTTCGCGTGAAAATATGTCACTACTCATATCACAAACCATTGGGATAGGGGAGTTTGGAAATTGTTTAATCTGGGTGCCAAATATGGTATTGTTGGAAGTACAATGAAAATAATCATAGTCTTCCGGAATTGAATAGCCTTTAGGGATATAGTTGTAACCAGCATCTTTTGAAGAGGCTACTTCATAAATATCATCAAAAATTCGAGCCTCTTTAATAGCATTGTTACTCCATGTACCAGTATTTAGATATCCTGCGCGCTTTTCTAATAAATTTTGGGCAACCATGACAAACTGCATACTTGCACCTCCTTGTAAAAACAATGCCTTGTAGCCTTTTCCTTCCAGACCCAAAAGCTCTAAAGCTAAAGCTCTGGCGTTTTCCATCACATCTACAAAATGTTTGCTTCTATGCGAAATTTCTAATAAGGACAATCCTATATTATTGAAATCCATTACAGCTTCAGAAGCTTTTAATAGAACTTCTTGAGGTAAAATTGAAGGGCCTGCGCTAAAATTATGTATTTTCATTGGTTTTGGTTTTTGGAATGTTACAAAGGTGGTAAATTCGTGAAGAAAAGCGATTAATAATTTGATAATTTATCAACTAGATTTTTGTCAAAAATGCAATAGTGTCCACATTGTCAGCGTAGTCAGATAACTGCGGACGTTGCGTTTGGCCAAAGGCAATTGAATCTGTGGTGACACCCTTAGATACTACACATTGAATGTTTTCTTCATTCTCAGCTAACAGTGTTTTTAAAGTTTCTAAACTGTCATAGTATTCATAGAAAATGGTTGCAATGGGCGAACCGTAGCTTTTATCTTCCTTAATCATAAAAAAACCGTTTTCTAAAAGCTCATATTCACTCATCAGATAAACCGCCTTGTTATAATCATAGTTATTGGCGTATTTATGTTGATTTATTATTGGGTGCCATTCATAAAGCCCTTTAAAAAAGCCATCAAAGTTGTAATTTTTAGGGACAAAAAGTTTAGATACGCTTCTGCAGCCCAATCCATAATATCTAAAGATATCTTCTGAGAGTGCTTTTAAGTCGACTTCGCTTTCTTTGCCGGTTAAAATTGCCACGGAATTTCTATTCTTCCTGATGATTGATGGTTTTCCTTTAAAATAGTGTTCAAAGTAACGGGCAGTGTTATTGCTTCCGGTAGCGATTACGGCATCAAATTGACTGAGTTTATCTTCAATAAAAATAATTTTCCCTTTAAACTCAGGTTCAACATGTTCTAAATATTTAGCCAAATAGGGCAGTAGATGCTTGTCGTTAGAAGATTGCTTGACAATAACCTGATGACCCGAGATAAGAACAGATAAAAAGTCGTGAAAACCTACTAGAGGAATGTTGCCAGCCATTATTATGGCGACGTTTTTTGGGGAAACATCTTTTAAATTATAAGTTTCTAACCATTTCTTAAGATTGGCGTTTGTCAGTGAGTTAGACCACCCTTCTAATGCAAATGCAATATTTTCTTTCGTGAACCACGCGTTATGCTCATGGGCCAGTGAAATTTGATGTTTAAAGCCATCAAAAAACAATGCGTTGGTAGTAACGTTATCGTTTTTTCGAAAGCCTTCCCTTGAGAATTGTCCAATAAATTCACCTAATTTTACAAAAGCATTAATTCTTTGTTGTAAATCCATTCTGTATTTGGTTATGAAGAGTTTTGGCGTTATTTTTGCTCCGCAAAGTTAGAAAAATGAAATGAACGAGTTTTGTTTTAAGCCTTACTTTTTCTTAAAGGATCTAAAAACCTACTGCATTTCACAAATTTCTATTGTTAAACTTTTAATGTAAGAGATGCTATGGCAATTATAATAACAGATGAATGTATTAACTGCGGGGCTTGTGAACCAGAATGCCCAAACACCGCTATATATGAAGGTGCTGACGATTGGAGATATAAAGATGGAACTAGTTTAACTGGAACTGTGGTGCTACCTGATGGAAAAGAGGTGGATGCAGAAGAATCTCAAGAACCTATCAGTGATGAAATTTATTACATAGTACCAGATAAATGCACAGAATGTAAAGGGTTTCACGAAGAACCACAATGTGCGGCAGTGTGCCCTGTAGATTGTTGTGTTCCTGATGATGACCATATGGAAACTGAAGAGCAGTTGCTGGCTAAGCAGCGCTTTATGCATCCTGAAGGATAACAAATACAAAATACATCAGTACAAAAAAAACCGAGCAATTTGCTCGGTTTTTTTGTATTGGAACTATCGTATTCTTAAAACCTGTAATTCATTTTGGCATAGTAATAGGCGCCACCAAAGCCCATTTGTACAGCGTCCCAATAGCCTCCACCTTCCGTCCAATCATCCTGTTGATCAGGATAAATATTAAATAGGTTATTACTACCTATATTTAGTTTAAGATTTTCAGAGAGTTTAAATCCAAAATTGAGGTCTGTAACCATTTTTGCGCCATAAGTGTCTGTGGCAGCAATGATTTGTTGTGCAAAACCACCATAATCAGCTGGGTCTTCAAAGGTTTGGAAGTCTAATAGATGTACTTCGCTAAATCGTGTAAAAGTTAAACCTGCATCAAACCAATTTTTATCGTAAGTTAAGGTTAAACTCAATTTGCTGTCAGGAGCTGATGCTAATAAAAAGGCTTTATCACGTTCGCCAAAAAAAGTTTGTTCATCTAAGTCGCCGTTCAATACTTTATCAATTTCCATCTCATTAAAATTGCCTAAAAAAGTAGCGCCAAATGAACTATTTTCGCCAAGGTTTGTTTTATAGGACAGAATCACATCCAAACCTTTGGTTTTAGTATCTACACCATTAGCAAAAAACT
The DNA here is from genome assembly GCF_004364975.1 of Gelidibacter sediminis. Lineage (GTDB taxonomy): Bacteria > Bacteroidota > Bacteroidia > Flavobacteriales > Flavobacteriaceae > Gelidibacter > Gelidibacter sediminis. Next base: position 723,618 of record NZ_SOBW01000008.1, read on the forward strand.
GTGCCGTATCTACACCCTCAATATCTGGGGCATCAAAAGTACCAGTCAAAACAATTCTGTCTTTAACATTAATATAGTACCCATCAATAGTTGCTGAAAATTTACCAAAATTTGCAGTAAATCCTAATGCGGCATTAAAAGCTTTTTCCTCATGCAAAGGACCTATTCCGAATGACGCCGTTACGGGACTGTTGTTGGGTGATAGCAACTGATCGCTGGCAACACCACCAATAAAATTTGTAAATCTGAGATTGTAATATATCTGAGCCAATGATGGTGCTCTAAAACCAGTACTAAGAGAACCTCGAATATTGATGTTGTCAGTAGCTTTTAATCGGGCGGCTAACTTTCCATTAATGGTACTTCCAAAGTCACTGTAATCTTCAAATCGGGCAGCCAAACTGACTAAAAACTTGTCGGATATATCAAATTCGCCATCTGCATATAAACTAATGTTGCTTCTACTTCGGTCTACTTCATTGGCTGGTGCATATCCAGGGAATCCTTGTGAGCCTCCTGGACGTGGAATGGCATTGTCATCATCATCCAAAATAAGATTTCCGTTAGCATCTGTATAGTAAACAGTTAATGCGTCAGGGGTATTAGCATTAAATGGCACACCATTTATGTCGTAGGTCGCCCATGATCCATCTTCGCCAGCAAATATCATAAAGTTTTCAGTTCTATATTCAGCTCCAAAAGCTAAATTTATGCCACTAAGTACGTTATCATAATATTTAGATATATCAAAATTTATGGTGTTCTGGCTTAAGCTATGTCCACCCGCGTCAAAATCAGTAGGAGAAACATCTACCAAAGAAGCATTTAGTGTTCCTTTAATGTAGTAATGAAATTTGTTTATGCCGTAGGTGTTGCTAATATCAACTTTCCATCCGCTAGCAGTTTCTGTTCGAATACCCGCAACAACGGAATTGTCAACAATAATAGATGTGATCCTAGGCGTAAATCCGTTGGGATAAATGCTTTCAACAACACGTTCTCCTCCATTTCTAGTAAAGGCGTAGGCATTGGTATCTCTATAGTTGCGTCCGCCAAAGCCATAAATTTCGGTGTTATCTGATATGGGAACGGCAAAATTTCCGAAGAAATTAAAGCCATCAATTGCTGCTTCACCAAATCCTTTTCTAAAATCAAATGTAGGTCGCAAGGTGTGATTCTTACTCAAGTATTCCGTAGTAAAATTTGCAAATCCACCCTTATTGCCCACTTTAACACCGTAATTCGCGGAAATCTTGAGGGAGCCTCCATCGAAATTTTTATCTTTTCCAATGGCGTTGCCATCACGCTCGGTATCTAAGAAAAACCCGTCAGTGTTCCATAGACCGTAATTATCATCTTGAAAAGCACTGGTGTCCACATCAGCATTAGTGCTGTAAAAGCCGTAATTAACACTTCCTGTTGCAACATTCACATCGTCCTTTAAGACAATATTAATAACCCCTGCAATGGCATCTGATCCATATTGGGCAGAGGCGCCATCTCTTAAAATCTCAATGCGTTTTATAGAAGATGCCGGAATGGCATTTAAATCAGTTCCTGTGTTTCCGCGACCACGTGTGCCAAATAAATTGATCAACGAGGATTGATGACGTCTTTTACCATTAATTAAAACCAATGTTTGGTCAGGGCCTAATCCTCGCAATGAGGCAGGGTCAATATGGTCAGCACCATCACTTCCAGACTGTTTGTTCGCGTTAAATGAAGGTGCAGCATATTGCAGCAACTCATTAATCTCTACTTTTCCAAGCTGTGAAGTTACTTCAGAAACGTCTATAACGTCTATGGCCACAGCAGTGTCAAGGGAGGTGCGTTTAGGGCTTCTGGAACCTACTAAAACTACTTCTTCCAAGCTGACACCATCTCCCAGGATGACATCAATGGTTGTTCGGTTATTTACGGGAATTTCTTGTGTGTTGGAGCCTACGTAGCTAAAGACCAGCGTAGCTTTGCCGCTCACAGAAATACTGTAGCGACCTTCAAAATCAGTCTGTACACCATTTGTGGTTCCTTTCTCGATAACATTTACGCCAGCCATTAGGTTGCCATCAGAATCCTTTACGGTTCCTGAGACATTCTGAGCTAAACTTAAAGACATACTAAGCATTGTTAGTATTAAAGTAAAAATGTATTTCATATTTGACTTGTTATATGTTAATTGACATAAATATAAGAAAATATGTTAAAGCTTTGTGTATCGTTAATGAATTACATTAAATATTAAAGTTTCTTTATAAATACCATCAAATTTAAGTGAGATTGCTAATGGAATAGCTGTTTGTTTTTTACTGTGTTTTATTCAGATAATTCACTAAATTTGCAGCCTGAAAATCAAGATCAATTTTTATACTTGATACCTAATACCACCATAACATGAAAGCCGGAATTGTAGGATTACCAAACGTAGGAAAGTCAACTTTATTTAACTGTTTATCTAACGCAAAGGCGCAAAGTGCAAACTTTCCATTTTGTACCATTGAGCCCAATATAGGTATTGTAAATGTTCCTGATCTACGCTTAGAACGTTTGGAGGCACTGGTAAAACCGGTACGTGTGCAACCTGCAACAGTAGAGATTGTAGATATTGCAGGCTTGGTAAAGGGAGCTAGTAAAGGTGAAGGGTTAGGTAATCAATTTTTGGCCAACATTAGGGAGACAGATGCTATTTTGCACGTGCTTCGTTGTTTTGACAATGACAACATTGTCCATGTTGACGGAAATGTAAACCCTATTAGAGACAAGGAGACTATAGATATGGAACTTCAGTTGAAAGATCTCGAAACGGTTGATAAGAAGCTTGAGAAAGTAAAACGTGCAGCAAAAACTGGTAATAAAGAGGCACAAAAGGAAGAGGTGGTTCTACTCAAAATTAAATCAGCACTAGAAGCAGGGGTTTCAGTAAGAACACTAGAATTTGACAAAGAAGATTATGTGGAGTTTGTGAATCCTGTACAATTCATAACTGATAAACCGGTCATGTATGTGTGTAATGTGGATGAAGGTTCTGCCGCAACAGGCAATGCTTATGTAGAACAAGTAAGGGAAGCTGTAAAAGATGAAAATGCCGAAATATTAGTGTTGGCAGTCGGGACGGAAGCTGATATAAATGAATTGGACAGCTATGAAGAGCGTCAAATGTTTCTACAAGACATTGGATTGGAAGAGCCAGGATCTTCTAAGTTAATTAGATCAGCATATAAGTTATTAAAACAGCAAACCTATTTTACGGCCGGAGTTAAAGAGGTTAGAGCGTGGACCATTGATGTAGGCGCCACAGCACCTCAAGCGGCAGGGGTTATTCATACTGATTTTGAAAAAGGATTTATTAGAGCAGAAGTTATTGCCTATGAAGATTTTTCAGAGCTAGGAAGTGAAGCAAAAGCGAAGGAAGCAGGGAAGATGCGGGTAGAAGGCAAAAATTATGTGGTCAAAGATGGCGATGTGATGCATTTCTTGTTTAATGTATAAACAAACCTATAATACTTTTCATTTTTGAAGGCGTCTGCACGCCGCTTGCATACGGTGTAATTAATTTTAACTTACCAACAATTTTATCCCTATCTTTAAATCGGATAAAAATTGATTTTATATGAAAATTATATTATGGCTGGCTGGAGCAATCATCTTCTTTGTGGTGCTTTATTACGTTTTTAAATTTGTATTTATTACCTCATTAATTATTGCGCTTGCAATTTTAATCATTCCTATATTGTATTTTACTTTTAAAGGAAAAAGCTAATACTACACTAATAATTATTTATTCACCCTATTTTTAACTTTTGTTAATTACTTTAAACCATTGCGGTTTTGAGTTTTATTACGAAATGTTATATTAGCAACCTATCTAAATTTTTCACGCTTTTATGTCTCAAGAAACCAACTATACCGAAGATAATATACGTTCGCTCGATTGGAAAGAGCATATTCGTATGCGTCCCGGGATGTATATTGGTAAACTCGGTGATGGCTCTTCACCAGACGATGGGATTTATATACTCTTAAAGGAGGTTTTAGACAATTCCATTGATGAGTATGTCATGGGGTCAGGCAAAACTATTGAGGTTTCCATTCAAGGCAATAAAGTAATTGTCCGGGATTACGGCCGTGGAATTCCTTTAGGTAAAGTGGTCGATGTGGTTTCTAAGATGAATACGGGTGGAAAATATGACTCGCGTGCATTTAAGAAATCTGTTGGTTTGAATGGTGTTGGTACAAAGGCGGTGAATGCCCTGTCGCATTTTTTTCGAGTAGAGTCTACACGTGATGGTAAATCCGCTTCCGCAGAATTTTCACAAGGGAATCTCATTGATCAAGAATTATTAGAGGACACATCTAGGAGGAAAGGAACCAAAGTATCTTTTGTTCCAGATGAAACAATCTTTAAAAACTATAAGTATCGTAATGAATATGTTGAGAAGATGCTCAAAAACTATGTGTATCTCAACACAGGATTGACCATAATTTTTAATGGTGAGAAATATTATAGTGAGCACGGATTGAAAGATTTGTTGGAAGAGAACATCAATGAATCTGACATGGTGTATCCTATTATCCACTTGAAGGCCGAAGATATAGAAATAGCTTTAACGCATAGTAAAACGCAATATAGTGAAGAATATCATTCATTTGTAAATGGTCAAAATACAACGCAAGGCGGCACACATTTAGCTGCTTTTCGGGAAGCGCTGGTGAAAACGCTACGCGAGTTTTATGGTAAAAATTATGATGCATCTGATGTGCGTAAGTCTGTAGTCACCGCCGTGGCCATTAAGGTTATGGAGCCTGTTTTTGAGAGTCAAACCAAAACAAAGTTGGGCTCGACAGACATGGGAGGCGATTTACCAACCGTAAGAACTTTTGTAAACGATTTTGTAAAGACACATTTAGACAATTACCTGCATAAAAATCCTGAAACTGCTGAGAAGATTCAACGCAAAATTCTTCAGGCAGAACGTGAGCGTAAAGAATTGTCTGGCATTAGAAAGCTGGCTAAAGACAGGGCTAAGAAGGCGAGTTTGCATAATAAAAAGTTGCGTGATTGTCGCGTACATTTTGGTGATACTAAAAACGATAGGTATTTAGAGTCTACCTTATTTATTACTGAGGGTGATTCAGCATCGGGTAGTATTACAAAATCTCGTGATGTAAACACCCAAGCTGTATTTAGTTTACGCGGTAAACCATTGAATTCATACGGCATGAGTAAGAAAATTGTGTATGAAAATGAAGAGTTTAACTTGCTGCAAGCTGCATTGAATATTGAAGAATCCATTGAAGATTTACGTTACAATAATATTGTAATTGCTACTGATGCTGATGTAGATGGGATGCATATCAGATTATTGTTGATTACTTTCTTTTTACAGTTTTTTCCTGAATTAATTAAGGAAGGCCATTTGTATATTTTACAAACGCCATTGTTTAGAGTAAGAAATAAAAAGGAAACAATTTATTGTTATTCAGAACAGGAGCGTCGTGATGCCATTGAAAAATTGAAGCCTAAACCAGAAATTACCCGATTTAAAGGTCTTGGTGAAATATCTCCAGATGAATTTGTAAATTTCATTGGCGAAAGTATCCGTTTGGATCCAATTATGTTAGATAAAGACATGTCTATTGAAGCACTACTGGAGTTTTATATGGGCAAAAACACACCAGACCGACAGGAATTTATTATCGACAATCTTAAAGTAGAACTAGACATAGTGGAGGAAGTTCATGAGAACTAATAATGCGAAAGTAAAAAATATAATTGTTTCGGTTTACTTTGTACTAATCGTTCTTGCCATAGTGTTGGCAACAGTTTTTAGGGCATTCAGTCACCTCACTACCAATCCATTCTTAACATTTATTATTCTCTTACTCGGGTTTTTACTCTTGTTCTTTTCAGTGCATGCTATTTCGAAATATTTTGAATATGATAGTGACGGGATTAAAGTGGTAGTCATCAACAAAGGTTTGTTGCTATCAGACCATTTCAATTACAGAGAATATAAAGTAGAATTTCATAAAGACCAATTGGTAGCGTTTAAGTTCAGAAATTATGTCATTTATAAAAGTTTGACACTCTATATTAAAAATTCCAAAGGCCATGTTAAAAAGGAACGTTTTAACGTTACGCTTCTTACTAAAAGGAAGAGACGATATATTAGACAATCTTTAAGTAAAATGGTCAAAAACAATAGTAAACCAACTCAATAACACCTGCTAAATTGGAAGAAGATCACCTACATAATAATGAAGAAAATATTCAGGATAATACAAGTAATGAAACCATTACAAGGGTTACCGGGATGTTTAAGGATTGGTTTTTGGACTACGCTTCGTATGTTATCTTAGAACGTGCCGTACCTGCAATTGAAGATGGATTTAAACCAGTTCAGCGTCGTATTATGCAGTCTATGAAGGACCTTGATGATGGGCGTTATAATAAAGTAGCAAATATTGTGGGTCATACCATGCAGTACCATCCACATGGCGATGCTAGTATTGCCGATGCCATGGTGCAAATAGGGCAAAAAGATATTTTAATTGATACCCAAGGTAACTGGGGGAATGTTTTAACAGGTGATAGTGCGGCAGCCTCACGTTATATTGAAGCGCGCCTGTCAAAATTTGCACTGGATGTAGTATTTAATCCAAAAATTACATCTTGGCAAGCTTCGTATGATGGCAGACGAAAAGAGCCCGTAAACCTTCCGGTGATGTTTCCATTACTATTGGCCCAAGGAGGAGAGGGGATTGCTGTTGGATTATCAACAAAAATATTACCACACAATTTTGTGGAGTTGATAGATGCGTCTATCAAACATCTTAATGGAAAAAAGTTTAGCATTTATCCTGATTTCCCAACGGCTGGAATTATAGATGTTACAGACTATAAAGATGGCATGCGCGGCGGAAAAGTTCGTGTAAGAGCCAAGATTTCTCAGTTGGACAAAAGTACTTTGGTCATAACAGAAATTCCATTTAGTACAAATACCTCCTCGCTCATAGATTCAATTTTAAAGGCTAATGACAAAGGAAAGATCAGAATTAAAAAAATTGAAGATAATACTTCATCATCAGTAGAAATTTTAGTGCATCTGCCGTCTGGGATTTCACCGGATAAAACAATTGACGCCCTGTATGCTTTTACAAATTGCGAGGTGTCAATATCGCCGTTAGGATGTGTTATCGAAGACAATAAGCCACTTTTTATTGGTGTTACTGAAATGTTGAGACGCTCTACAGATAACACTGTACAACTGCTAAAGCAAAATTTGGAACTTAAACTTGACGAACTTGAAGAGCAATGGCATTTTGCATCATTGGAGCGTATTTTTATTGAGAACAGAATTTACCGAGATATAGAGGAAGAAGAGACCTGGGATGGTGTTATTACAGCTATAGACAAAGGACTACAGCCGCATATTAAGCATTTAAAACGATCCATTACCACAGAAGATATTGAACGGTTGACCGAAATTAGAATAAAGCGTATTTCTAAGTTTGATATAGATAAAGCGCAACAAAAAATTGATGCCCTAGAAGATCAAATTGCACAGGTGAAACATGACTTGGCACATTTGGTGGACTATGCTATTGCTTATTTTACGCGTTTGAAGAATGACTATGGAAAAGGTCGGGAACGTTTAACAGAGATTCGTCTGTTTGACGATGTAGATGCAACAAAAGTAATTATCAGAAACACCAAGCTATATGTTAATCGGGAAGAGGGATTTGTTGGTACATCATTGAAAAGAGACGAATATGTTTGTGATTGTAGTGATATTGATGACATCATCGTTTTTACCAAAGATGGTAAAATGGTAGTTACTAAGGTAGATGCCAAAACATTTATTGGTAAGGATATCATTCATGTTGAAGTCTTTATAAAGAAAGATAAGCGTACCATTTACAACATGGTTTATAGAGATGGTGCTAAGGGGCCGTCTTTTGTAAAACGTTTTTCTGTAACAGGGGTTACACGCGATAAAGAATATGATTTAACCAATGGCAACAAAGGTTCTACGGTATGGTATTTTTCTTCAAACCCTAATGGAGAAGCGGAAGTGATTACGATATACTTGAGACAAGTAGGTAGTGTTAAAAAACTAAAATGGGATTTGGATTTTGCCGACATCCTCATTAAGGGGAGAAATTCTAAAGGGAATCGCGTAACCAAATATGCTATTAAGAAAATTGAGCTCAAAGAAAAAGGTGTTTCTACTTTAAAACCTCGTAAAATATGGTTTGATGATACCATACAACGATTAAATGTTGACGGTAGAGGAGAGCTTATAGGCGAATTTAGAGGAGAAGATCGTTTGTTGATCATTTCGCAAGCGGGCGTTGTTAAAACCATTTTACCAGAATTGACCACAAGATTTGATAATGATATGATTGTTCTGGAAAAATGGATTCCTAAAAAGCCAATATCTGCAATCTATTTTGAAGGCGAAAAGGAGCGCTATTATGTAAAACGTTTTTTTATTGAACACGAAGGTCGAGAGGAATTATTTATCTCTGACCATCCTAAATCGCATTTAGAGATTGTTTCTACAGATTGGAAACCAATGGTTGAAGTTGAATTTACCAAGGAACGTGGTAAAGACAGAAAAGACAATTGGGAAGTTAATCTGGAAGATTTTATCAGTGTTAAAGGTATTACTGCATTAGGAAACCAACTGACTAAGGAGAAAGTTAATCAAATAAACCTACTGGAGCCATTACCATACGAAGCCCCAAAAGAAGTTCCTGCACAGGAAATAGAAGTGGTGGATGAAGATGATGTGTCAGAAGCTAGGACAACTGCTAAATCAAAATCTACTGAAGGTGACGATACGAATGAAGATAATGGGCAAGGAAAGTTGTTTTAGATTCTTTTTAATCATTCCAAGGTCAATTTTGTGTAAAATAGTCAGGCTTTCTTAGAGTACTTATACTCTGTTAAAGTTTGAAACGCAGGCAATGTACAATTGTCCTATGGTAGTTTTAAACCTTATCGCTATTAATCTCTCCACAGAGTATCTTGCGACTAATCTTCTACCTTAGTAGCAGTACCTTGTTCTACTCGCTTTTTTTGGCTGCCAGGTTGAACCGCTAAGCTATATTCAAAAGTATAGTGGTTTTCAGAGGTTGTCAAAATCTTCATGTGGATTGCCTTTTCTTCACTCATATTTTTCGGATTGATATGTTTCATAATAAACTCACAATCGTTAATCCATCTAATAGAAGCGGTATCTATCTTGTTTTCGTAATAATCAATATTGAGATCTTCTGTTCTTACAAAACGCCCTGTTTTTTCAATTCCGTCGGTAACATAGGTGAATTCAAACGTTCCTGTTCTAAAGTCTTTGCAATTACGCTCTCGGTTGTAACAGCTAGAAAATAAAAGTAAAAAGGCGAAGGGCACTATCAATTTCATAAGTAACATATTTAAGCGCAAAATTAGGTAAAAGAAAGCTATTTTGGTAACCCTATTTTGAAACTCAAGGTACAATTTCAAGTTAATCCTTCACAAAATCCTTAAAGGTTCCATCTTTATAAAAAATAACAATTTTTTCAATGCTTTTATCTTGTGCGTCAAACTTTGGAATGTCTGTACTATCGTTCCTCTTTTCTTGGCTTGCATCACCGTGCGGTAAAACAGGTGTAGTTCGAGAAGGAAAATCGCCCTTACCATTTAACAGCCAATAAAGTTCAACTTCGGGAAAAGCTGATAACACTTTTAAAACAAAATCTAAACTTGGCTTATTTCTGCCAGACAAGATGTGTGAGATGCTCGAACGTTGAACTCCTATTTTTTCAGAGAAAGACGAGGCGCTTTCTGCATAGTAATCCATGACATCTTGCAATCTTTTTGAAAATTCATCACTGTTTATCATTGTAAACTTCTAGTACGGTATAATTGTGCTACAAATGTAACAAATACAAATGTAAATTTAGAATAGCGTCACTAATATTGTTTATTGTTATTAAACTAATGTTTTAAGTGTAATAGTTAAACTATCTGAAATACAGTATTTTTAATGATAACTTATTGAAGTTATCAAGAAATTGGTTTTTAAATGTAATAATCGTGAAAGGAGAACATCGATTTGTATAAGACTGTAAACAAATAGACCGAAAATTAATGTTTACAAATGTAAATTATCAATTGTTTACATTTGTCATCACAATTTTTTAATATGAACATGGTGCACTTACTTCATTCTTACCAACACTATTATGAGTCTTCCATTTATGGCCGATATATAAATTCAGACCATATTAAAGGTCTGCTTAAAAGACATAGTAACCATTTTGATGTCTCTGTAATTGGGTCATCAGTTTTGGGTGAAGACATTCAATTTATAAAAGTTGGCAATGGTAGATTGAGGATATTAATGTGGTCGCAAATGCATGGCAATGAAAGTACAACAACTAAGGCCTTGTTTGATTTGCTAAACGTTTTGTCAGATAATCAAGATGTGTTTGTTGAAGATTTACTAAATAAGATCACGATTGGAATCATTCCGATGTTGAACCCTGACGGATCAAGAGCGTATACACGGCTTAATGCCAATCACGTCGATTTGAATAGAGATGCCCAGGATTTGACTCAGCCAGAAAGCAGAGTGTTAAGATCATGTTTTAACAGTTTTAAGCCTGATTATTGTTTTAATCTTCACGGTCAACGCACCATTTTTAGTGCTGGTATACGAAACAAGCCAGCAACTGTGTCTTTCTTATCGCCCGCACAGGATAAAGAGCGTAGTGTAACTGTCACTCGAAGAAGGGCTATGGATGTCATTGTCAAGATGAATAGTACGCTTCAGGAGGTCATACCGGGACAGGTGGGGATTTATGATGATGCGTTCAATATTAATTGTGTTGGAGACACGTTTCAGTCGATGAATGTGCCTACAGTGTTGTTTGAGGCTGGCCATTATGAGAATGATTATAATAGGGAAGTGGTTAGAGGCTTGATGTTTCAGTCTTTATGGACGTCGATAGTTCAGCTTGGTTTTGAAGCTATTCCTGGAAACCTTGAAAGTGCCTATTCTGCAATCCCTAAAAACGAAAAATTGTTTTATGATATCATCATCAGAAATGTAAAGTTAGAAATTGCAGGAAATGAGAAAATTTTAGATTTAGGCATTCAATATGAAGAACGATTGGAGCAAAATCAGATTGTTTTCGTGCCTCGAATAATAAAAATTGCCGACTTGTCTAATTTCTATGGACATAGAGAATTGGATGCACAACAAAAGACCGTTGAGATTGGTAAATTTAAAGCGATAAAAGAGGGTGTCGAAATCGATTTCGTAATCCTAAATAACGAAAAACACTCACTAAATGTGGAAATAAAGTAGAATTTGGTGTATTATCTTTAATAAATTTCTATTATTTTTGTAAAAAATATAATAATACACTAAAAATGGGAAAGTTCAAATTAGATGAAATAGATCATCAAATTTTAGACATGTTAATAGATAATACCCGAATTCCATTTACGGATATTGCTAAAAAATTAGTAATTTCTGCTGGAACAGTCCATGTAAGGGTTAAAAAGATGGAAGAAGCGGGCATTATTCAAGGGTCATCATTAACTTTAGATTATAAAAAGCTTGGTTATTCATTTATTGCGTATGTTGGGGTTTTTCTGAATAATACCTCACAAACAAAATTTGTTTTAGAGCGCATCAACGAAATTCCGTTTGTTACTGTGGCTCATATCACCACTGGCAAGTTTAATATATTTTGCAAGGTAAGAGCTAGAAACACTTCTCATGCAAAGGATATTATTTTCATGTTAGACGATATTGAAGGTATTTACAGAACTGAAACTATGATTTCTTTGGAAGAAAGTATCAACGATAAAAAACGATTGATGCATTCTATATTTAACGAATTGTAGAATCATATATTTTATAAGGAAATACCCTTTGTTGAGAGCTCAATAAAGGGTATTTTTATGATGTTTATTGATATGACAAGAATGATTAGTACAGATTTAAGTGCCAGTGAATACAGTCCCTATTATCAGCCCTATATTGACCGGGTTGGCGCTGGGGATGTACTAGAAATTCTTAAGGTCAACTGTGAAGCAATTGATGCGTTCATGAGGACTATCCCTGATGATAGGCTTAGTTTTCAATACGTTGAAGGCAAATGGACTATCAAGCAAATTTTGCTTCATATGATTGATACAGAGCGCGTAATGTGTTATAGGGCGCTATGTATTGCAAGAATGGATCAGATAGAACTGTTAGGATTTGATCATGATGCTTATGTGGATTCTAGTCACGCTAAGAAGAGAAGCATGAAAAGTCTACTTAACGAATATAAAGCCGTTAGATCAGCTACGGTTGCGCTGTATGCAAGTTTTAATGAACAGGCTTGGTTGCGCAAGGGTAAGGCGAGTGGCTCCTCTGTTTCGGTCCGTGCCTTAGCGTTTATTATCGCAGGGCATGAAAAGCACCATGTTGAACTTATCAGATCTCTTTATTTATGATTGATAATAATCGAATGCTTTGATTATCAAGTTGTTTTCGACTAAACAATCAATTTTAGGTTTCCCAATGTCTTCCAAAAGCACAAAATTTATATTGCCATGCTCATTCTTTTTGTCATATTTTAATAACTCCATTATGGCGCCGTGGTCTGAATCGTCAATGGATACCTTGTCAAAAATATTGAGGAAGGTTTGTTTGATCACTTCTAATTGATCTTTTGGAAACCCTAATAATTCTGACGATATATAAGTTTCCATAATCATTCCTATAGCAATGGCTTCTCCATGCAACAATTCTTCCTTATTTGCGTGACTTAGAAAATAGGATTCAATGGCGTGCCCCAGGGTGTGTCCAAAATTTAATGTTTTACGTAATCCGTTTTCATTTGGATCTTCTGTAACAATGGCATTTTTAATTTCAACTGATTGATGAATCAAAATGTCTAAATCATTTAAGGTTAAGGTGTTTAAGTTTAAAAATTTTCCCCAATATGAGGGGTCATAAATTAGACCATGTTTTAACATTTCTGCCAATCCACTTTTCAATTGGTTTGTAGGAAGTGTCTCTAAATAGTCAGTGTCCACTAAAACCATATCACCAGAAGAGATCACACCAACTTGGTTTTTTAGTGCGCCTAAATCAACACCGGTTTTCCCACCAACAGAGGCGTCTACCATAGCCAAGAGTGAAGTTGGTACATTTACATATTTCAACCCCCGCTTGAAGGTGCATGCTACAAATCCCCCAAGATCAGTCACTACACCACCCCCAAGATTGATTACAAGACCTTTTCTGTCGGCTTCCAACTCTGATAATGCGTTCCATACACCTACACATGTATCAATATTCTTGTGGCTTTCCCCAGCTTCTATCTCTATGATTTCGTATGCCAAATCAGTCTCTAACTTTGACATGAATTTGGGTAAACAATAGGTGTGTGTATTGGTATCTACAACAATAAATAATTTTGAAAAAGAATTGGTTTTAAGGTAGTTATTAAGTTTTGTATAACCGTCAGCATTGAAATGGACGGTGTATGTATCGTTGGTAATTGAGGTCATTATAACAAAGGCTTTTAATAAAGGATGAAAATTAGCAGTTTTTAATCAAATTATAGCGAATGAATAAATATATTTGCCATTATTTTTCCACAATGACTACATCAAACATTTTTGAAAACACAGAAGTTGCTTTTAGTCTTAAAAGTGATTCAGAGTTAGAGCGTGCATATTTTTTGTTTAAGATGATATCTTATGAACCTTTGGTTAGAATAGGTACTGCAGCTACCAATTTTGCTTTAAAAGCGCACTTGCCTGTTGAAGGCTTAATACGATCCACTGTATTTGATCATTTTTGTGGAGGGGTAAGTGAAGAGGATTGCCTACCTGTGATTGACAGAATGTATGACAAACATGTGAGTTCTGTATTAGACTTTTCGGTTGAAGGGAAAGAGACTGAATCGCATTTTGATGCAGCCATGGAAAAAACACTTAAAATCATAAACTTCGCAGATGAAAAAAAGTCAATGCCAATAGCTGTATTTAAGCCTACGGGATTTGGTCGTTTTCATCTTTATCAGAAAAAGGGAGAGGGAAAACCATTCACTGACAAGGAACAAGAAGAATGGGATAGAGTGGTGGCACGTTTTGATGCTGTCTGTAAATTGGCAAAACAAAAGGATGTAGAAATATTAATTGACGCCGAAGAAAGCTGGATGCAAGATGCTGCTGACGAACTCTGTGAAGACATGATGCGAAAATACAATACAAGTATTCCTGTTGTGTATAATACGCTACAGCTTTATAGATGGGATCGACTAGATTATCTCAAAAAATTACATCAACGCGCGAATGAAGAAGGATTTACCATAGGCGTTAAAATTGTACGTGGGGCTTACATGGAAAAAGAACGCGAAAGAGCTGAAGAAAAAGGTTATGAATCTCCAATTTGTGCAACAAAGGAAGCCACGGATGTGAACTTTGACGAGACTTTAGAATATATACTGAATAATTTAGACACCATTTCATTATTTATAGGCACTCATAACGAACGAAGCAGTTATTTGGCTATGCAGATGATGAAAGATTTAAAAATAGATAAAAGTGACAACCGTGTTTGGTTTGGGCAATTATATGGCATGAGTGATCATATTAGTTTTAATTTAGCTGCCAACGGTTACAATGTAGCTAAATATGTGCCATTTGGGCCCGTAAAGGATGTGATGCCTTATTTAATTAGACGAGCGGAAGAAAATACCTCTGTTGCTGGGCAAACGAGCAGGGAACTTATGCTGATAAAGGCAGAAAGAAAACGGCGGAAATTATAAATTTATTTGTAGATTCAAATAAACAACTTATTCATGAAATCTAATCCATTTACTAGTGCGATCTACGAAAATATTTGGTTAAAGCATTATGGTAAAGGCCAAAAAGCATCAAAGTTTAATTTTCTAAATGGTGTTAAATTTATTGAGGGAAAGTTGCCTAGATACTATACGAACATCGGTGAAAATTATACTAGTGGATTATTCTATCGCATAGATCAAAGCAAGTCAGATTATGAAGGTAAGGTTTGTGTTATCTTTGATGTACCAGAATATTTGCACAGTAAACTCAATTTAGATTGTTCGAATCTCAAAATTCTTAAAATACAACAATATAAGGGGTTGTACGTAAATTTGAAAAATTACAAATCCCTTGATGAAGTAATTTTTAACTGTTATAATTCTGGCAAAAGCAGGTATAATTTTAGAAGGTCACTTAAACAACTTCATAAAAATCATGATATCAGTAAAAAAATGTTTTTTGGTCAGATTTCAGAAGATGAATATATTGGTTTAATCCATGAGTTCAAAAGAATTCTTGAAACGAGATTTACTGCACTGAATACTCACAATACGGTGCTTCCGATGTGGGACTTTTACAAGGAAGTTCTTTTTCCATTAATTAATGATAAACACGTGGCTCTTTTTGTTATCTACGATGCTGAGCAGCCTATTGCTATGTCATTTAATTTTGTATATGGTGATAACTTAGTTGTAGCTCTAAGAACTTTTGATATTAAATATAATAGAATTGGACTAGGGAATATTGAAATATACTATTTAATTGAATGGTGTCTCGAAAATAATATAAACATATTAGATTTTTCTAAAGGCGAAAGTGATTACAAGGAGCGTTGGTGTGATACCGAATACCGCTATCAACATCATATAATTTATGATTCTAAATCTGGAAAAGCTACTGCAGTTGCCATATTTATGGCATATTATTACAGGTTAAAACAATTTTTAAGAGATCAAAATATAAATTCACGAGTTACCAAATTGCAGTTTAGACTTAAAAAATGGAATGTGTCCGATTGAGAATATAAAACCTCATGAATTGATATTGGAAAAATTTTCATTTCCATAGCGAAAAAGAATTAAATCTCAATTTTTTATTTTAATATACATTATAATAAAAACGGTAAATTTTATTTCAATTAGATTCTCAGTATTTGAACGTAAACAGTGTTCCATTAATAAAATTAATTTAAATATAGTTATTTGATGATGGAACACACCTAGTTAGCTTTTGTCCAAAATTGCATCGACACTACCCCTAGAGAGCAAAATGTTATATTTTCAGGAAACTATACCATTTTTTATTTTTTAAAGGTTCTTTACCATATCCATACCCGTAACCATACCCTTTTTTATCGAAGTTTGTACCATTTAACAACAAATTTAACTTGGGTAGTCTACCGTCTTCAAATAATGGTTTGGCTATAGCAACTAAATGTCTTTTATCAATATTGTTTGCGCTCACTACATATATGAACATATCAGCATATTTTGATACGAGAAGGGTATCACTTACCAGCCCTACTGCTGAGGCGTCAACTATTATGTAGTCATATTTATCTTCAAAATATTTAAAAAGCTCTTCTACTTTTGGGCTCATCAATAGTTCAGAAGGGTTAGGAGGTATTGTGCCTGAAGGAATAATATCTAGGAATTTATTATATGGCAGTTTGGTTAAAATGTCATCAGGTTTCAATTCTTTATCAGCCAAATAATCTGATAAACCAGCGTTAGTTGATGGTTGTTCGTTCAACGATTTAAGTACAGTGGGAACACGAATATCCATTTCTATTAACAATACTTTTTTTTCAGAAAATGAAATAGAGGATGCTAGGTTGGTACTAGTGTGTGATTTGCCTTCCTGTGCTCTTGTTGAAGTAATAAAGATTTTTTTAGTAGTTGATCTTTGATCTTTTAATATAAAATCTATATTGGAACGAATAATTCTGAAAGCTTCAGCTTTAGGCGAATAATCAACACGATTAATTAGTTTTGTTTTTTTACTAGTTAAAGGAATGTCCCCAATATATGGTATTTCTAGCAGATTGATTAAGTCGTTTTTATCATAAACTTTTGTATCGAGCAAATCTGTTACGTAAATTAAACCGATAGGTAGCATTAGTCCTAATATTAAGGCCGCTAAATATGTTATTGATTTTTTAGGTGCTACAGGTGAATAATTTGAATAGGCTGTGTCAATTATCTTAGCATTTGGCGAAAACATTCCCAGGCTAATAGCAGATTCTTCACGTTTTTCCAATAAATATAAATAAAGAGACTCCTTAATACTTTGTTGTCGCTCAATATCTCGCAATTGCCTTTGTTTTGTTGGTGCCGAATAGAGTTGCCCCCTAATTCTTGCATCTTCTCTAGTGAGATTGTTTAGAGTGATCTGACTTGTCTTTTTCATATTCTCCAATGAATTCTCCAAATTGGCTTTTAAGGAATTAATTTCATTATTGAGGCTAATAACCACAGGGTTGATTTCAGTGGAATTTTTTAAGATTCGATCACGTTGTGCTACCAGTTCATTATAGTTTTTAGTAACCTGATTAACATTAGGATCTGCAATACCCAGGTTTGAAGGCAAATAGTCAGAGCTCTTGCTTTCATCTTTTATTTCTTGTTGTAAGTAATCGATTAACTGAATTGTATTTGCAGTATTGTTGATCTGAATCTCATTTTGTTTTTCACTTTCTAGATAGATGTTGGCTTGAGAACCTAATGCTGTTAAATTATTTTTTTTCTGAATTTGTTCGGCGGAAAAGTCCACCTCTTCTAATTCTTTAAACACAAGTTCAAGACGGTTGTTTATAAAATCAGAAGTCACCCTAACAACCTCTTCCTTATCTTTGATTACGTCGTTATTATATTCCCGAATCACTTGGTTTAAAATATCAATGGCTTTATGGGGAATGTTATCTCTAAGTGACATTTTTACGACACTCGACCCTTCATCTAAATAAGTTTGGATGCTCGATTGATATTTATTAACTACTGAGGTTACTGGGCTGATTTTAGCTTTTAAATTGCTGCCAACGATTGGTGCATATTCACCAACATTAGGAACTATCATGATATCTCCAAAACTTGTTTTTATTCGATCGCCAAATGAAAGTAATTTCCCTTCATTTTCGTCTCTATTGATAATGGATTTACCATCGTCTTTAAACATTAAAAATTTTGAAGGAGAGGTGACTTTGATGTAAAGAGTTGTGTCAATATTGTATATAATTGAGTCTCTAGTGAAGAAGTTTATTCGAATCGGTGGGTTTTCATAAATTTCTTGTTCCTTAATCTTGCCTTGTTCGAAGTAACTTACATTAAGTTTTAAGTTTTTAACAATATTGGAAATTATCGTCCGAGAAGTCATAACTGCAATTTCATCCTTTATTTTGTTTCCTCCGTCTGAAAAAAGCCCACCTTTACCCATGTCAGCTATGGTCGGTAATTTTTGCGATTGTTTCTCATCTTTAATCTTAATGGTTGCAAAGGCTTCATACTGATAAGTTGAATAGCGAAGATAACCATAGGCGATAATCAAGGCAACTATAGCAGATAATACGATCAATTTCCATTTTGACAGATATAAGTCAAAAATCTTTCTAATTTCATTGGTTGATGTCGTATCCATGGGATTTAAAAGAAATTTAATTAACACTTCTTATTTAATTAAAAATACAGCGACTATTGTAGTTAGCGTACCAATAGCTGAAATCAGAATAGCGTTATTTTCATTGTAATTAGATGAGCGAATTCTGGAATTATTCGGTTCAACAACCAGTACGTCATTCTGTTGCAAATAATAAAGAGGAGAACTTATGGAGTTAACTGAAGTCAAATCTATCTTAGCAAATCTCTTTTTACCATCAACTTCTCGTATTAACAGGACATTATTTCTATGACCATAAATGGTAAGATCGTTTGCAAGACCTAAAGCCTCCAATAAACTGACACGTTCGTTTTGTATTGTAAATGTTCCAGGATTTGACACCTCGCCCAAAATTGTAACTGTAAAATTTACCAGCCTAATATTTATTATAGGGTCTTTTGCATAGGCGCTAATTTTCTCTTTTAACATTTCCGTTAGTTGAATTCTTGTCATACCCGCAATGTGCAAAGTTCCTAAAACAGGGAATTCTATATTGCCATTATAATCAATAAGATAACTCTGAATTCTTCTATTATTATTGGTCATTACCAAATCTTCAGTATCAGATACAATTGCGAGATTAAAAGGTTGGGCAGCTATGGGGTCGGCAGCTGTTACTGTAATTGTTAAGATATCGTTTGGTTTGTAAGTTAATTGTTCAGGTGAAGAGTCAATATAGCCACCGCTCAGTGGTTCATCTTGAAAATATATAAAGTCTTTTCGAGAAGCACAGGACGACACCATAGTTAAGGCTATTATTAAAATAATTAAAAAACGTATATTCATCTATATTGATTTTAAGTTAAAATTTTCGAGTAATTAGTTTTTTTTATCCAAAACCTCATATGTAGAGTTGTTCGATTTATATTCTGGAATTAGTAATTTGAGGGATGATACAATTACAAGAGGTTGCGTACTGGAATTTAACGTGGTGATATTGTTTATAGCATTTTCTACATGTTCCATATCGATATGTCGTGATTTTGCAATCATGATTTTTTCATGATACGTTTTTTTCGTGTTTTCACCATCCGCCAATAGTTCTTCATAAATTTTCTCTCCTGGCCTTAATCCAGTAATTTTTATATCAATATCTTCAGGGTAGCGTAAACCAGATAGCATGATCATGTTTGTGGCAAGATTAAATATTTTAATTGGCTCACCCATGTCAAAAACAAATATCTCACCGCCATTACCCATTGCTGCTGCCTCTAAAACCAACTGGCAAGCTTCTGGAATCGTCATGAAATAGCGTGTAATATCTTTGTGTGTCACTGTAATGGGGCCCCCTTTTTCAATTTGTTTTTTAAATAATGGAATTACGGACCCATTTGACCCCAACACATTACCAAACCTTGTGGTAATGAACTTGGTTTTACCTTTTTCTTTAAGGCAAGTTACGTAAAGCTCTGCCACGCGTTTCGTGGCCCCCATTACATTTGTTGGATTTACTGCCTTATCTGTAGATATAAAGACAAATTTCTCTACACCATGTTTTACAGAAATATCGGTGACGTTTTTCGTGCCTCCAACATTTACACTAACGGCTTCATAAGGGTTGTTTTCCATTAATGGAACATGCTTATAGGCAGCAGCGTGAAAAACTATTTTTGGTTTATGCAAATTGAAAACTTGGTCCATCCTAGTCCTATTTCGAACATCCGCAACAATAATTTCAATGTTTTCAAGGCCCTGAGATTTGAACTCTTGCTGAATATCATATAACGCAGATTCTGAGTTGTCTAAAAGGACCAATTTTTTGTATTTATATATCCCAATTTTTCTACATATTTCACTACCTATAGATCCTGCAGCACCTGTAATTAGAATAACTTTATTCTCATATTCATTAACTAGGGTCGGGTTGATAATGGAAATAGGTTCTCTGCCTAGTAAATCCTCGATTTTAATATTCTTGATTTGGCCTATACTTAGATCGCCATCAATCCAGTTTTGTATTGGAGGAACAATTTTAACATGAAGACCTAAATCAAAGAGGTGGCCAGTAATATTAAGTAAGCGTGTTGGATCAATATTTTGAATTGAAACGATAACCTCTTCAAGCTTATTTTTTTCAATCAGTTCTGCAGTTATATGTTTAAGGTTATAAACTGGCAGAAGGTCAATCTTTTTTCCTACTTTGCCTTCATTGTCGTCAATAAACCCAGTCACAATATAGCTGTTTTTAGGGTCATTACTAATGGCGTCATAGGTAATCATACCGTAATTTCCCGCACCAAAAATTAGCACTTTTTTAGTTGGTACAAAGTCGTTGGTAAGCGTATTATACATTGATTTAATGAATAATTTAAAACCTATCAGCAAGAATATGTTAAGTAAAAGGTGTATGTAAATAATAGAGCCGGGAATATCAAAAACTTCATTAAACTCGTATTTTCTGCTAAAGTATGTGGATATTATTAATAATGTGGCCATAATGTTGGCTCCAATGATGATGTTAATAACATCTTTAAAACCCGTAAAACGAACCACACCTTTATGAGAACCAACAGCTAAAAAGCTTAAGATGGCCGCAGCCATTACAAAAGGAATTTGGATTAACATGGCGCTAATGTCAAATTCAAATTGAAAATTGTATCTTATTATATAAGCTAAGAAAAAGGTAAATCCAACAATAATCAAATCAACCAGCAGTACCAACCATTTGGAGGCATATTTTTGTGATATATTATGTAAAATTTTATAATACATTAATTAAAAAATTGCTTTACAGTTGTAATAACTCTTTTAATTTGCTCTTCCGTCAAATTAGAACCACTTGGGAGGCATAATCCCCTGTCAAACAAGTCATCAGAAATCCCATTGACATAGCGGGGAGCACTCTTGAAAATTGGTTGTTGATGCATCGGTTTCCATAAGGGGCGAGACTCTATATTTTCTTTTTCTAGGGCAGTTCTTAAATGCTCCCGAGTTTTTATAGAATCCAACAGGATACAAGTTAACCATCGGTTTGAAAAATATCCCTCTGGCTCTTGTAAAAATTTGATAGAATTTATATCATTAAAAGCGGTTTCATATATTTTATAATTTTTTCGTCGTTTGATTACATGATCATCCAAAACAGTCATTTGTCCTCTGCCAATTCCAGCCAGAATATTAGACATTCGGTAGTTGTATCCAATATTGGAATGCTGATAGTAAGGTGTATCATCTCTGGCTTGTGTTGCCAAAAACACTGCTTTATTCTTGTTTTTTTCGGATCTTGACACCAAAGCACCTCCTCCGGAAGTTGTTATAATTTTGTTGCCATTAAAGGATAATATCGAATAGTCTCCAAAAGCACCACACTTTTGTCCTTCAAATTCACTTCCTAATGCTTCAGCACTATCTTCAATAACGGGGATGCCATATCTTGCACTTAATTCTTTTACTCTTGAAACGTTGTAAGGCATGCCATATAAATGGACAGCAATAATAGCCTTAGGTTTAACGCCTTTAGTTATTCTATCTTTAATTGCAATTTCTAGTTGAATCGGACACATATTCCATGTTTCTGATTCACTATCTACAAAAACTGGAGTAGCCCCAAGATACACGATTGGGTTTGCGGATGCCGAAAATGTTTTACTTTGGCAAATCACTTCATCACCTTGACTGACATTTAATAAAACAAGGGCTAAATGAATAGCAGCAGTTCCAGAACTTAATACGGCCACATGGGAATCAACACCAAGATAACCTTGAATATCGTCTTCAAATCCAGTAACATTCGGGCCTAAGGGGGCCACCCAATTTGAGTCGAAAGCGTCTTTTATGTAGGATTGTTCATGACCACTCATGTGTGGTGATGATAGCCATATTTTCGGTTTCATAAGTAACAATAATTTGCAGTTAAGTTAGTATACTATAATATTCCATGTAAATAGTGGGGTCTACTATACTTGCCAAAGTACAGTTAAATATGCGGTAATAAGAGATAAAACCCCAATTAAAACGATGAGAAGCAAATATTTACGTTGTTGTTTGTGATGATAAGTTTTAATGTCCTCAACTTCTAATCAATATATCGGTTGGTTATTTTAAGAACTCACCATAATGTTAGTATATCTTACTTATGTTTAATTTCTGCCTTAGGTCCCTTGAGTTTCTAGGCATCGTACGTCCCTAATTTTAGCATTCTACCGTACACATTGCGAATAGAACATTATTTTTAATAAATTAGAAGCTTAAATTGGTTAAATGAACATTTTAATTACTTCTGCAGGACGCAGGGTTTCTCTTGTAAGATCCTTCCAAAAAGAATTTAAAAATGCGGGTATAGAAGCTAGGGTTTTTGCTTCTGATTCCAATCCAAATCTTTCAGCAGCATGTCATGTTGCCGATGCTTTTTTAAAAGTCCCTAAATTAAATGAGTCACACTATTTTGATGAATTGATTAAACTTTGTAAAATCCATGACATAGGTTTGATTATACCAACCATTGATACAGAATTATTAGCCCTGGCACAGTATAAACCGCATTTGGAGATGCTTGGGATCAAAGTTGTCATATCGTCTGTAGATTTCATAGAAACATGTAGAGACAAAAGATTAATACACCAATTCTTTAAGGCTCTAAATGTTAACGTAGCAAAGGAATACGCTAAAGACAACTATAAACTTCCACTTTATATAAAACCAGTTGATGGGAGTAGGAGTGTTGATAATTATATTATTTGTGCTGAGGAAGAGTTGACGGATTATCATTTAAATAACCCAAAACTAATGTTCTTGGAATATTTAGATCATAATCAGTATGATGAGTTCACTTGTGATTTATATTATGACAAAGCCCATAATTTAAAATGTGTGGTGCCAAGAAAAAGATTAGAGGTAAGAGATGGTGAGGTTTATAAAGCAGTGACTGTCAATAACTATTTGGCCTCTTACGTTAAGGAAAACTTCAATTATATTAAGGGTGCTGTTGGGTGCTTAACCGCGCAGTTTTTTGTCAATAATATGGATGATAAACAACTCTACGGTATAGAAATTAATCCGCGATTTGGTGGTGGATATCCATTGTCATATTTGGCTGGAGCCAATTTTTCTAAATGGATTATCGACGAGTATGTATTGGGAGAAACCATTCAGGATAATTTTGATGTCTGGGAAAATAATTTATTAATGATTCGATATGATGATGAAATTTTAGTACATGGATATAAAGGTTGATAGAAACACTGTAGTAGTTTTTGATTTAGATGATACACTTTATAATGAATTGGACTTTTTAAAATCAGCGTACAAATCCATTGCGCAGCATTTAGAACCAAAACAATGGAAACCTTTATATTCAAAGATGTTTTCATTATATCGGTGTAAACTAAATGTCTTTGAATTTCTTTCGAAGATGTATAACATTGACCTGTCTAGCTTAATTGAAATGTATCAACACCATCAACCAGATATTCAGGTATTTGATGGTGTCTTGAAGTTGTTTGAAGAGATAAAGAATAAGAAGGGAAGGATTGGTATTGTTACCGATGGGAGAACACTAACACAACGGGCAAAACTTGAAAGTTTAGGGGTGTTAGAATATATAGATAAAATTATTATTTCTGAGGAGTTTGGGTCTGAAAAACCGAACATCGCAAATTTTAAGGCTATCGAATCTTTTTTACCAGCAACATTATACTATTATATTGCAGACAATCTGAAGAAAGATTTTATTGGACCGCATGCACTTGGTTGGCGAAGTATTGCATTAATAGATAATGGGAAGAATATTCATTATGAGAGCCATATCTATATGGAGAAGCAATCTGAGCCTAACAATTTCATTATTGATTTTAATGATATAAAGATCGCATAATATACATGCTCGAATTTTTAATTTTTCAGTTTTCTATATTCTTCCCCTAACTTTTGCATCGTTATGCTTTCAAAATTATACTGCTTTCTTAAAGTTGAATAATGTTCAAGAATTTCTGAAAAATTTTTAAAATTTTCGTTAATATTATTAGCAAAATTATGAGGATGCCACCAGAGGTGATACACTTCATTTCGTTTCGCTGCTTTTGTCATTGCGTTTTTTATCCTATTTATTTTCAATGGCTCTAAAAACCCCAATTGTGGAGTGTATGGCCTTAAAAACCTACTTGCAGGGATATTAATCAGTTTTGATCTTTTTAAATTATAATCTTCTAATTTAAAACTATTAGATCCTGTAAGATTTAAATAAGAGTCTATCATCCGCGAAGTTTTGAGAAAATATTCAATCAACTTGAGTTTTCGTGGATTGTTATTAAAATTAAACCAACAATTTCCTCTATACGTTTCGATTCCTAATTCTTCGCAAATTTTTAAGTAGCTACTATTTACTTGGTTTCTTGGAAACACAATACTTTTTAGAGAAATATCTAAATGGGATGCAATAGCTACTGCAGAGGTGAGGTCTGCATAAAAATCTGCGTCGGTCTGCCCATTTTCCTGACAATAATAATGTGAGAACGTATGTGTGGCCATTTCGTGCAATGTATCATTCTTGATTTGGCTTACTAAATCCTGACCGAAATAAAATTTCTCATCATTTACCGCCATATTTTGTAACAACTTATAGGCGTCAAGACTTGTATTGGAATAGTTGGGTTTTAGATTAGGAATGAATTTATAGATTTCAGCTTTACTCTTTGCGAACAATATCCCTACTGTGGCAAAAGTTATACACACATTGTGTTGTCTTGACTGTTCCAAAAATTGATTAATGACAATATCAACGTTTGATAATTGAGATTTGCATTCTGAAAGGTGTCTGTTGTCAAAAAAACCCCAATGTTTCTCAAAATCTAGTGATATTACAAATTTCCCATTAGTCATTGTATGTTATTATATAAGTGATTAGTTGCAAATTAATTTAAGTTAACTGAGAGTTTCATGATATCTATGCATTAGAATTTTAACAGATACTTGAATAAAGTGTTATTTACTCTTCAGTGTTATTAGTTCCCTTAAACAAGGCCATATCTACTGATTCCGAGCTGTTGATGTTGCTTTTTTTAACAACCTTGTATAAGGTGAGCCAAAAGATTTTTAAGTCTAACAGGAATGAAAGATGATCAACATAATAGACATCATATTCAAATTTTTGTTCCCAGGTAATAGCATTTCGACCATTTATTTGTGCCCATCCGGTAATTCCCGGCATAACTTCATGTCTTCTATTTTGAAATTTATTATAATACTCGACATATTCGGGCAATAATGGGCGTGGTCCTATTAAACTCATGTCTCCTTTGAGAATGTTTAATAGTTGAGGGATTTCATCTAATGAATACTTCCGACAAATATTTCCTATTACAGTAACCCTATCTAGTGCTGGTAACAAATTTCCATATGAATCAGTGTTATCATTCATAGTTTTCAATTTGATTATTCGAAAAAGTTTGCCATTTTTGCCAGTTCTCAATTGATAAAAAAAAGGTTTTCCACGGTTTATAATACTTAGTATAACAATTAAAATCAATAACAAAGGAGATATTAATACTAGCCCGATTGCAGCAATAACATAGTCAAATATGGGTTTGAGAATTTTGGAATACATAAATTAGAATTCTAATGATCTGTACAAGTTTAATAACGAGTCCCAAATAATTTCCTTCTTATACTTCGCAATTATATTGTCTCTTGCATTTGATGAAAATACAGCTAAATCTGCTGGATTATCGATTAAATATTGCATCGCATTTTGTAATTCTTTCTTTGATTTAGGAGCAATTATAAGTCCATTATTTTTATGGGATATAATTTCATTACATCCATTGATATCAGTTACGATGCATGCCAATTCCATGGCGCCGGCTTGCATGACAACATTTGGAAAGCCTTCGCGATAACTTGGAAATACTAAGGCATTAGAGATGGCAAAATAGGGTCGCACGTCAGATTGCCATTCTACATAAATAATATTATTATTTTGTTCAATTTCTTTTAACGTTTCAGTATTAAGAGGATCTAAGTTGGATTCAAATATTCCAACTAACAATAGTTTTGTTTTTTTATTGGCATTTGAAACTGAGTTAAAAGCGTGTACTAACTCATTAATTCCTTTATCGGCAACTAATCGACCTACATAAATAAACACGAATTCGTCATTAGAAATATTTAATTGAGTTTTTAGATTTTCTTGTTGATTGATGTCTATATTGGCCTTATTAAAATATTCGGTATCAATGCCATTAGAGCTTCCATTTCCTATAATTTTTAATTTATTATCTGAAGCAAACTTGTTTTTTTTTATAATTTCCTGTAAACCGGTAGAATTTGGTATAATTAAAGTGGCATTGGCATACGTAATTTTTTCTACCACATTTAAAAGATTGCGTTTCCGGCCAGTGGCCTCTAAAAGCGGTAAACCAGCAACGGTATGCAACCTGTTGGGAACACCGGCCAATCGCGCTGCAAGCATCCCAAGAGTTCCTGCTTTTGGAGTGTGTGTATGTACTAAAAAAGGTTTTTCTCTTTTTAAATATTTATACAATTGATATGCTGACTTTAAATCCTTTAACGGAGAAATGTTGCGCGTCATATTAATTGCATGGGTCCTAATATTTTCTTGATCTTCCAATTTTGAGAGATATGGGTCTTGACTGGAGACTCCTATAATTTCATAGAATTCACTCATATATTTGAGTTGTCCCTTTAAAAGAGTTAACATGGAACCAGGAATCGTAGTTATTCGAATAATCTTTTTCTTTTCCATTTGGCAGTTAAATTACTGAATATGTATTTAAATACCATTTCTGAAAGGCATAAAAGCACCATACACGTAAACTGTTATCTTCTTTTCCTGAAATGTGATTTTTGACTAATTCACTGATATAATCTTTATTAAAAATGCTTTGAGTTTCTAAAAATTTCTGATCAATGTAGAATTCCAATTCTGGTTTTAAACTACCTTTTAACCAATCTCCAACCGGCACGCCAAATCCTTGTTTTGATTTTTCTAGAAATTTTTGTGGAAACTTATCTGCAAATGCTTCTTTTAATATGTATTTTTTATTCCAACCTTTCAATAAGTATTCTTCTGGTAAAGAATTAGTTAAATTCCATATGTCCTTATTTAGAAATGGTGCTCGACATTCTAATGAATTAAGCATGCTGGTTCTATCAACCTTTACCAACATATCACCTTCCAAACTAATATTTTTGTCCACCAATCTGAAGTCTGTTAAGGTGTTAGGATTCTCTTGATTATATTCCGATTTCAATTGAGCAAAAGTATCTACAATTAGATTGTTTTCCTTTAATAGAAGGTTTTTCTCCTGTTCTGTAAAAGCCAAGGAGATAATGTTCCAATATTGATTTCCTTCATAATTAAAGGCTTTTAATAACCGATTTAATCGGAAACGCATTCCTCTATTGTCATTTTTAGTATGCAATAATCCTGAAGATAAATTTAGAACTTGTTTATGTACCATTTGAGGCATAATTGAGGTGTACTTATTGTTCAATTTACCCATATAGTACTTATTGTAACCCCCAAACATTTCGTCCCCACCATCTCCAGTTAATGCTACTTTTACATAATCACTTGCATGTTTGGAAACCAAATAGGTAGGTAGGGCAGAAGAATCTGCAAAAGGTTCGTCAAAATTTAATAGAATTTCGTCTAGTCTATTTTTAAAATCGTCCTCTTTAACAATGAATTCATGATGATTGCTGTTGATGAGTTTTGCAACAATTTTTGATTTATCTGTTTCATCATACTCTTGTCTTTCAAAACCAATTGAAAACGTTTCAATTTTTTCACTCGAAATTTCAGCTAGGCAGTGTGAAACAATAGAAGAATCAACTCCTCCGGATAGAAAAGCACCTAAGGATACATCTGCAATTGATCGGCTTTCTACACTTTTTATGACCTCATCATATACTTCTTTTTTGGCATTATCAAACGAAATCTCTCTTTTGTAAATTGGTTCTTGTTTTTGAATTTCATGAATCTTAAAGCTGTCTAAGTTTAAGTCAAAGTCGATATAGTGATTCGAGGATAATTTATGGATACCCTCATAAATAGAGTAGGGCGCAGGTATATATGTGAGTCTGAAATAGAGGTTTAAGGCTTCTAGACTAATGTCTGGTTTGCAAGCTAAACAGTTAATTACAGATTTGAGTTCAGAACCAAAAATAAAATCTGTTTTTGTTTTAGTGTAATACAGCGGTTTTTCACCAAAAAAATCGCGTGCTATGAAAACTTTATTCTTAGACTTATCATGTATGCTCAGTGCGAACATGCCATCTAATTCTTTAAATGCAGATGGACCTTTTTGTTCGTAAAGTTTTAGAACCACTTCAGTGTCGCTGGTGGTTTTAAAATTTACGCCAGAGGCCTCTAGCTGTTGTTTTAATATTTTATAGTTATAGATTTCGCCGTTAAAAACAATACTGATTAGATTGTTTTCTGTGTACATGGGTTGTTGGCCGGTACTTAAATCTATAATAGATAGTCGACGCATGGCCATAGCAACAGAAACCGAATCAGATGTTGAGATATAAAATCCATCCTCATCCGGACCCCGATGGAATATTAACTTATTCATCTTAGTTAAATTCTTTCGTAGATGGCTTTCGTCATTAATGACGGTACTAATTATTCCGTTGATTCCACACATTTGATCTAGCCTTCTATAAGTTCTGTTACTTGATTGTAAATAATTTTTAAATCGTTTCGTTTAGCCCGTTCAAAGCCTGCTAGACTATATTTCTGTCTTACTACCGGGTGGGCTTTGAGATAGGTCAATGCTTTCGCTAAAGCAATAGTATCATCAACATTTATAAGTATACCATATTTGCATTGTACAAATTCACCATCTTTGATATTGACGGGCTCATTATCATTTAGTAATTCTAAAGGTCCTGACATACAATTTGTAGCAATTACGGGCAAACCAACGGACATGGCTTCTAATACAACATTCGGAAACCCTTCCGTTCTAGACGATAGAACAAAGCAATCATTCTTGATTAACGCTTGTCTTACGTGGCTTATCTTTCCTAAAAATGTAACTTGTTCTTCAACTTCCAATTCTTTTAAAGATTTGCGTATCTCACTTTCCATTTCACCAACACCTGCATGTTCAAATTGAAAATTATTTTTTTCCAATAGAGGTAAGGTTTTGATAATCATCATTTGATTTTTAGCATGATATAAGCTACCGACATTAATAAATCTGAAAATTTTAGTGGTTACTATCTCTTCTGGGAGCTTTCTTAAATTTTCATCCACGCTAATAGGGTTGTAAATTACTGACATTGGCATATTCACGTTAAAATGGTCCTTCAAATCCTTGTTGATATGAATTGAATTTGAAAATAGATGATCATTCTTTGAATAAAAATATGGAAACATATAGTTAGCTAAAAGACGAGATGAAATATTTGCTTTGTACATAATAGAAGGATAACAACGCTCACTTATAATTGTTCTCAAATCTTTATTCCACATGGCCATAATACCATTAATGATATTTGGCAAGGCTAAAAACGCTAAGGATACATCTATTTTTTTCCGTCTGATTAGTCGATGGTATTTAAAAGTAACAGCTAGCGTATCTTTAGCTTTCCTAAATAGCGTATTCTCTCTACTCATAGAAGATGACAAAATTTCTAATTCTACACCATCAGGAATTTCATAATCTATATAATTATAGAAAAGCACTAAAGTAACGTTATAATCATTAACTAAGTGTTGTAATAACAAACTAATAACCCGCTCAGTACCACCTGCACCGTAATCAATGGATAAAATACTAATATTCTTTTTAGTTTTCATTAGTACAGGTTAATTTAAGAATATATAGATTATGCGCATTTATTTTATTTTAATTTACACCATTCGTTCAGTGTATATTTTTAATTATACACACGATGGACATTGAGTTAATTTTATATGAATTGTTTAGCTCTGTCCTTGACCTAAACGTGAAAATAAATTTTCATATTTCTCTATAATATCCCATTTATTAAATTTTTTAAATACAGTCTCTCGTACCTGTTTTGGCAAAAATTCATTCTTTTTATAAAACAAGTTAATATAGTAGATAAACTCTTCTTCGTCAGAAGCGAGGTACCCATTTATGCCATGTTCTATAATTTCGCTAGTACCACCAGGAGCATGAAATGCTATCACAGGTGTCCCTACCGCACAGCTTTCCAAAACAGCGTTAGGAAATCCTTCAGCATAGGAGCCTTGTAAAAATACGTCGTGGGTACTTAAATATTCTGATATTACAGTAGAATAGGGGATGTATGTGACTTGCGATTCTAGTTTTAATGATTTTATCAATTTTGAAATAGTCTCCAATTCATTTCCTGTACCAATTATGGTGTAATGAAATGGGAATTCTAATTTTGATAAAATCCTTAAGATGCGTTCATGTCCTTTTTCAGCATGTAAACGTCCAACAGTAATAAAGGATAAAATATTAGATTTTTGGGTCGCATCTTTTAATGTAAACCCGTCTGATATAGGATTATTAATGACGACTAATTTCTTTTTATCGATTTGATAATACTGTTCCATTTCACTAGCCATGTCTTCCGATTGACAAATGAACACCGTGGTGCGTTTATGCGCCCTGTTCACCATTTGTCTATAAAACCACGAGTCTGTTTGATTTTCAACTATATCACTGATACTTTTTATATTGGCTTGTCTGGTAACTAACTTTGTATTGGGTAACAATGATAATATAAAAGCTACAGGTATCGTAACATGATCCATGCAGCTCACTACTATTTGCGGTTTGTTTTCTAATAAATACGTAGCGAGTTTAGGGATACTAGATAGAACTCTTGATTTATTGAAATAGTCCACCTTGAGTCCTTCTGTATCATAAGCATTGTCTTTTTCAAAGCCAAAAACAACTAGGCTAACCTCAAAGACTTTTTTGTTAAGATTAGCAGCTACAAAAGACAATACTCTTTCAGCTCCGCCAGCATTTAGAGAAGGAAGAATAAAGATTACACTAGTTTTTTGTGGTTGCATTTTATTTGATTGGAATGTTCTTACAATTTGTATTCAACCACTGTTTAAGCACTAATAAGCTCCATATTAATGGATAACGATCCCATGTACCATCCATATGTTGCTTAATACGAAATTTCACCTCTTCAATATCTATACATGGTATGGATTTCAGGCTGTTGTCATCTAACTCAGATAATACATAATCTTTCAAGTCTTCACGGAACCATCTTGAAAAAGGCATAGTGAAACCTGCTTTTGGCCTGTCGAATATTTCTTTGGGAACGGACTCATAAAGAATGTCCTTCAATATTCGTTTTTGGTTTCCATTATGCATTTTGTATTCGGAAGGAAGAGCGCGTGCAAAATCAACTACACGATGATCCATAAGTGGAGCACGTGCTTCGAGTGAATACGCCATAGTAGCGCGATCTACCTTTGTGTTGATATCCCAATTTAAGTAGGTTTTTATATCAAAATCAGAAACCCGCTCTAATAAGTTTTTATTGTTGTGAAAAAGGTATTTAAGCTCTTCTACATCTTTATAATCTATGTCTGTTTTTAAATACGACAAATCAACCCCTGTCATAGCAGCTAAATACGTGTCATCAATAGTTTTGAATTTTAGCGCTTTGGCAATGACTCTGTGTCTATAATTAGGTGACAATTCAAGAACTTTAGAACCTAATTGCCTCAAAGGCAATGGTAAATAATGAATTCTTTTCCCTTTCATAATCCAACTATAGCGATGATATCCAATAAAGCTTTCATCACCACCATCACCGGATAGTGCTACAGTAACTTGCTTACGGGTATGTTTGGCCAATAACATGGAAGGAATTGCGGATGAATCTGCAAAAGGTTCATCATAGTAATGATTGAAATTTTTAATAAGATCGATGCCCTCATCATAATTACATTCTATGACGTGATGATCGGTTTTTAAATGATCAGCAACTTGCTGTGCGTATTTACTTTCATCAAACCCCTTTTCATTAAATTTTACTGAAAACGTCTTTACCTTCTCGGATGTACTCTGGGTTGCGATTGCTGAAATTAGAGAAGAATCCACGCCACCAGACAAAAACACACCTACAGAAACATCGGCAAATAAACGTGTTGACACGGCGTCATTTAATATGTTTTTCAATTCTGTTTTGGCCTCTTCGTAACTGCCACTAAATTGACTCTTGCCCTGATAATCAATATCCCAATAGCAGCGGTCCTTAAATTCACCAGTGGCTAATTGAAAGGTAAAAGAATGGCCAGGTAAAAGCTTTTTAACCTCATTAAATATGGTCTTAGGATCAGGAATTGCTCCCCATGCGAGATAGTGCGCAATGGCTTCCGAAGAAATGGTCAAATCATGATGATGCAATTGAATTGAAGAAATTTGGCTAGCAAATTCAAAATTCTTACCATTGTGATAATAATAAAATGGTTTCTTACCTAATCGATCTCGCGCTCCAAAAAATAATTGCTTCTTTGTATCAAATATTACAAATGAAAACATGCCATTAAAATGTTCTACACATTCTTCGCCATATTCTAAATATGCGGCACACATAACCTCAGTATCACTTGTAGTACGGAATTGATAACCTTTGGTGGATAACGATTCCTTTAGTGTTTTGAAGTTATATATTTCACCATTAAAAACAATATGAATATGTTCAAAATATGTGAAAGGTTGATCTGACCGTGGGTCTAAATCAATAATAGAAAGTCTATTATGTCCAAAAATTACAGGGTAATTAGCTGAATAATATTTCCAGCCCATTTTATCTGGACCTCTAAAAGCTGTCCTTTGTAATTTTTCTTTTATTTGGACTTCGTTATATTGAAGTGTGGTTCCGTATATGCCGCACATAAGATTGATATTATATAGAGGATAGGGGCTGAATGCCACTATTGACGTTATTAGTAATACTCGCGAAAAGCCACATGGAAGTGAATATGATAACATAATTATCAAAATAATTATGCATAGTCATTAAAATGGCTATTAATACAATGGACAACATTAATTTATGACTAGCGATGTGTAAGTATTTAATACTACTTAATAGTAGGTATAGATAGATAGTAACAATTAATAAAAATGGGATGATACCAGATTCTCCCAACACCATTAAGAATGTATTATGTACACCTTGTTTCCTAGAATCTAAACCACTCATTACTTGATACCCGTTTCCGAGTAATGGACGATCTAAAATCATACTATAATATTGAGACCACGTATCCATTCTTGAATCTTCTTGTATAATTGCCTGTGCTGTGGAGTTTGTATCTGAGTTAAGTAAATTTTCGAAGGCGTTAAACCTTGTAGTATTCAATTGCATAAATGTTGCGAGACTATATGCAATTACAATAGCCCCTAATCCGAAGACAAAATTTAAAGTGTTTTTTCTGTTAGCTAAAATCGAAATAGTACTTACCAATAACCATAATATAATGAATGTTCTTGAAAAAGTAGTGATTCCAGCTAAAGTGAAAATAAATTGCCCCAAAATTTGCAAATTTCGTTTAGTGATGTCGAAACTTAAGCAGTATCCTATAATGCATATAAACCCAGCGCCATTCGGATTTAGATATAATCCACTATATCGTCCAAAACCATCCTGAAAAAGCATCGCATGAATAAGAATGCTGCAAGCTCCTAACATTAACATTACAAAAAACTCATTGATTGTAGTCTTTCTCACAATCTCGCCCCCAGCCAATATTAAAATAATATATTTTATTAATTCAGTAATATAATTGAGCGAGTTGTCAACATAACTCAATGCGCTTATAGCAAAATATAATAGACCCAATATTAAAAAAGGTAGTATTAATTTATTTTTCGCACTTAAGAAATAGTATAATAGCAGTAAGCCATAGGTGAGAAAACTCAATTTACTGCCAATGGAAACATCGTAAGAAAAAAAACTTGGAATCCCCCAGAGCAACATTATCAAAATAAGATATTTTAAAATCTTCATAAAAATTTTTTGACTAATCGAATTGGAGAAACTATTGTAAATATAATGCTACACGTAAAGGTTTTAATAAACGACAGTTTCAAATTTGGGTCATTAAAGTAAAATTTAGATTTAATATATTCAAATGCAAGAATCCGATAATATTTATAGCTTATTATATCAGTCAAACTTCTATTTTCCATTGCATAATATGAACTATAATAGTATCCGATTGCAACTTGCTTCGCTGTTTTAGAAGAATTTATTAAACTTCCTTCAGTGACAAAGGCTTTTAGGTAGGCAATGTTAATACATAAAAAATCATAAGTTTCGTTAATTCTATTCCAGGTGTGACTTTCTCCAATGTGACAATTATTTTGAGTGTATAAGGGATGTTTCCTTAATACTTCTGTTTTCCAACAATGCCACTTGTCCCCATCGATAGGTTTTTTTAGAGATAATATTCGTTCTTTAAAATTTGCCTGCCAGAAATCCTTTGGAAATGGATCTCCCTTAACTTTGCCATTTTCATCTTTGACTAATGTCCAAATAGCACCAATATTCCCATTGGTAAGGTCTATAATATTCCAAAATCGCCTCAAATCTGATAAAGTTTTGTACGAAAAGGAGTCGTCGCTATCTGCAATGATAGTATAATCTTCCATACATCGATTTAGACCATAATTAACAGCATATGGTTTACCCTGATTTTTTAATAATTTGTGATATTCTATTTTTATTATATTTTCAGTTATCCAGTTATTTACAACTTCTTCAGTACTATCACTACTGCAATCATCTACAATTATCCACGTAAATTGTTTTTCTCTCTGATTTATAAGTGAATCATAAACTCTATTTAGAGTATGGGCTCTATTATATGTGGGTGTTATTATGTTAAACATTTTTTCATAGAATTATAATTGTTTTCTAAAATGCCATAAAGCGACGATAAGCACGCGATATGTTCTAGAATCGATAACCTTTACATAATCTGATAGTCTATAATCTAGATATATTGAACTTTTTAAAATAAAATAAATGCATTTAAAAAAATAGAGGGGCGTTTTCAATTTATAATCTTTGTAAAACCAATTTAAATTACAAATGTTGTAAATCACTGTACCTAAGGCATTGTTTTTTATTCCTGATGAAGTTATGGAATTTTCGACATTTAAATAATATTTTCTCAGATTCACATTTATATATTTTGTGATAAATCCTTCCTTTGCTAGAAGATTCCAAATTAACCCTTCTGGTATTAATCCTTTTTGAAATAAATCATCATGTAATTGAACACCTTTTAATATACTCGTTTTTGTGAATCCCCATTTTTCACCATTTATTTTATTAATATTATTAGAAATGAAAGTATTGCTATAAAAAGGGGTTGAAGGAAATTTGTCACCTACCTGATGTCCATATTGATCAATACATAGTCCTGTGACTGCAATGCAGTTTTTTGCAAATTGACTATCAATTGAGGCATATTCAGTGGCAAAAATATCAAGAGCGTCATACATACATTCATCATCAGCATCGAATGGAAGAAAATATTCACCTCGAGCGACTTGTACAGCTTGCATTAGACAAGACATTTTATGCTTATTCACTGTATTATTTATGTAATTTACAGGAAATGTTGCCGTTTTAATTAATGCAAGTGCTACATCGTGCGAATTATCAGTAGAGCCATCGTTAATAAGAATCAATTCGAAATCTCGATAGGTTTGTTTATTTAGAGACCTAAATACTCTATACAAAGTTTTCTCACTATTGTATAAAGGTGTAAATACTGTAAACTTACATGTAGGACTAAATGGATGAGAGGTTTTATAAATCGGTATCAATTCTTTGAGCTTCATATCAAAAATCTTTAGAATTAAGTTTTCTAATATAAATATATAAAACGATACTATTAATTAAAGAAACCACTGAGGTTGCCAATGCTAGCCCAAATACCTCCATATATTTAATAAAGATATAATTAAGAATAATATTTAAGGTTAAACTTATAAGTGATGCAAAAACCATAAAATTATTTTTGTTAATAGAAGTCAAGAATTTAACCATTACCAAGCCTGAAATATAAGAAGGAATCTGTAATAAATACATTTGTTGAATTTTAGAGACAACCAAAGTGTCTGCTGCTTCGAAGGCACCTCGTTCAAAGAGAAGCTCAATAATTGGTTTTGATAATACTACTGAAAAGATTAATAGTACTATACTACCACATATAATATATTTTAAAATTTCATTCAGCTTATTAAAAGCATCCTTTTTATTATCAACAGCATGTTTTGAAAAGTAAGGAAGAATCACAGTTCCAATTCCCATCCCAATTATCCCTATTGTAAAAGAGGGAATCTTATTGCCATAATTTAAGGCTGTAATGGAACCAATAAAAAGTTGTGCCGAAAAAAACTGATCTACAATAGGATTTACGCCTGATATTAGTCCAGAAGAAATTTTTGCAGGAACTTGTCTAAACATAATTACAGCATTCTGACTAAAAAAATCAGGTTTATCAATTTGAATTACATTTTTAGTTAAAGCAATGCTCAGTAATATAAGGAACTGTAAAACGCTTCCAATTAGCGTTCCAGTTGCTAGGACTGCATCTTTTAGTTCAACATGAAAAAACATCAGACATGTTATTATAGACAAAGGGATGACAACTGAAGAAAAAGAAGTATATAAAAATTCGTCATAGATATTTAATAAGCCAGTTAAAAGTGATGATAGTCCCCAAAATAAGATACAAGGTAGTAATGTATAAAATTGCAATTTGACTAAATCATAATAATCCTGAGTATGCCCACTGAAAAAAGCTTTCAAGTAAATATCTAAAAATAAGAATGAAAGAATTATAAAAATAAGGGCTACTGAGATTGTTATTAAACCACTGGTAGTCTGAAAAGATCCAATGTTTCTTGTTGTTTTTTGTTCCGTGATATAGTTAGGAATAAAAACCGAATTGAATGAATTTAAAAATACTTCACTGACTAATCCGGGTATGAGCATTGCAATGAAAAAAGTGTCGAGTAGTTCTGAGAGCCCAAAAGTTTCAGCTATAACTATTTCTTTATAAAACCCAACAGTTTTTATTATTAAAGCTATTGCTCCAACAGTAATCATGTTGAGAAATGTAGGACTGTCCTTAATTTTAATAATAAGGAATCTAATTACCGACTTTATCATTTTTACTAGGATTATTTAAAAGTGATTCTATAGCCGATCTCCACTGATTTATTATAATTTCCTCTTTCAACAAATTGCATTGGAATGAAGAATTTATTGAAAATTTATCTCTCAACACTTTGCTGTTTATAAGTTTGTCTAAGCATATTTCCATTCGGTTCTGATCGCCCACAGGTATTAGAAACCCATTAAAATTATTTATAATAAGTTCTGATGGCCCTGATGGGCAATCTGTGGCAATACAAGGTAATTCGAAATATAACGCCTCCATCAAGGCGTTTGGGAATCCTTCGTAGCGCGAAGAAAACGCAAATATCGAGGCACGATTGTAATAATCGGCAACGTTATCAACCTTTCCAAGCAATAATATTTTGTCTTCCAAACCTAACGATTTGATAAGTCGCTCATAGTTTCCTCTATTTTTTCCTTCGCCAATAATAATAAGTTTCCAACCTTCATGATTTATAGATGCAAACGCCTTAATTAATAAGTCTTGATTTTTTTGATTATCTAATCGCCCGATATTTAAAATTACCAATTCTTTACTTATGGATTTATTTTTCAAAACACTCAACTCATTACTAATTGGGTTTTTGATGATCAGCAATGAATTCTCTCGCATGAATTTTGAAAAGTAATTTAAAATCTCCTTTGTTTGAATTATTAGTAAGGAGCTAAAAGGATAAAGAAATATTCTTAGTTTGAACATTAAATTACTAATATCACTGTATTTAGGATGTATTCTTTCACTAATAATACTTGGTATTCTCAATAATTTTGAAATTATAATTGCAAATAAATTCGGTGTCGTCATAAATCCAATAATCACATCTGATCTATGTTTTTTCGAATAGCAAAAAACATTTTTAAACAAAATGAGATGATGATAAATTGAATGAAAAAAGGTTTTATTTCTAACAAAATCTTCTGTGCAGTAATTTATTTTAACTTTAGAGTTAACTCTATAGAAAGGCGAGCCTTTAAAAAATACAATTATTTGAACATCATAATATTTAACTAAATGATTTGCCAATATTGTTAAAACTCGCTCGGCACCACCATTTTGAAGGTCGGGAATAATAAATGTTATCTTTTTCTTTTCCAAATTGATTTTTTAATACGAGTTAGTTGTGAGCGAAGATTACGGACTAAAAGTATTCAATTATTTTTTATTTCATTCGTACAATAACTAAAAATAGTTGGAAGTCAATTTTCTCAGGATAAAATGATTAGGTGTATTGAGAACATTCAGTTCCAATGTAGATTTAATCGGATAAAAGTATAAATTTAATCGATGAAACGTCTAAAATTAAATTTTGTACGTACATACAGATGTGTTCTTGAAAAGAGGTAAAACTGTTGTTAATTCATAATAATTGTAGGATAATTATTTCAATAATTATTATTACGTCGATTTTTGGAGCATTTTAACGTTATTAATCATTCTATTCTTTAGATTAGTTGTCTAAATTATTGCCCTAAATGTTCAATTGTAAATGAAATCCCCAAATTGCTTTCGTGTTTACATAGGTCAGTCCTATGATTATTTTTTATTAGTTCTTATTTTTTTATTCAATTGCATTCTTGGTTTTGGCCAGGAATATCCTAAAGATGAGGCGATAAATTCTGTTGATTGGAGTATTTACAAATCACCATCCAATCTTCCTGGATATTTGATACCTTTTAACGATCCTGTAACGGGTAATAAGGTTACGAGAATTAGCGATATAAACACCTTTGGATGTGATTGTTCCCAATTGAGACATCGATACGCCAAAAATCAACCATGGAACTCTGACGGTACGTTAATAATGACTTCCGGCTCACCCTCTAAAATTTTAGATGGTTCTACTTTTAAGGTGCTGTACGAAAGCCATACGAAGGCGTTATGGAGTAATACCCATCCACATTATACCTATGACACTTCTAGTAATTCCACTTTTGTGAAGAAAAATATCATTACAGGTGTTATTACAGTTTTACATACATTTTCAAAGTATTCAGCTGTTAGTATCGGTAATGATGAAGGCAATCTCTCAAATGACGATAGATATGTAGCACTGATAGGAACAAGTGGATCTAATAAATCAGTAATTGTTTATGATATACTAAATGATGTCATAATTAGTGAGAAATCCTTGGGAACCGTCGAAATTGATTGGGTATCAGTTTCTCAATCTGGAAATTTTGTAGTTATAAGTGGTTAC
Organism: Gelidibacter sediminis; assembly: GCF_004364975.1. Lineage (GTDB taxonomy): Bacteria > Bacteroidota > Bacteroidia > Flavobacteriales > Flavobacteriaceae > Gelidibacter > Gelidibacter sediminis. The sequence goes on from NZ_SOBW01000008.1 coordinate 763,449, forward strand.
TCGGATGGTTCCGGACCATTTCAAGGAATAAAGTCTTATGATAAATTTATGAATAATGAGGTGCATTTATATAGCGGACGACCTCATGGGGATATTGGTTTTGATACTCAAGGGAATGAAGTATACGTGGCATATCAAGGACCTAGTGGTTATAGTCTGTCATACGCGAGACTCGATAATGGTGCTATACAAGGACTTTTTCCTTATTCGGGGGCAGAGGGTGATCGAGGTTTATGGGGTGGGCACATTAGTACAAGAAATTTGGAACGACCAGGTTGGGCTTATGTGAGTGACCAAGGACATCCCACTGATGTCAATAAACATGAGGCTACACGAGAAAATTTTGCGATTAAATTAGACGATACGCAAACAATTGAACGATTTGGAAAGCATCATTCTAATTTAAATGTAAATTCGAGTTATTATCACCAAGCTCAAGCGGTTCCTAATCGGAATGGTACAAAAATGTTATTTGCCAGCAATTGGGACGATAGTAGTTTAAAAAATTCAACTTATCCAGTTATGTTTGTTGTAGAAGCCACGCAATCCAAAACAAGCATTACAGCCAACGCAGGAACCGATGTATCTATTTGCGAAGGTAATGACACTAAACTTACGGCCACTGGAGGATCAAGCTATCTTTGGAGTACTGGAGAAACCACAGCTAGTATCACAGTTAAACCAGAAGCTACTACTACATATACAGTTACTGCTTACGATAGTTCAGGAAATAATTCTGATACAGATGATGTCGTGGTAACAGTTAATCCCTTGCCAACTGTAAGTGCAGGTCCTGATGTAAATCTCAACTTAGGAGAGGCTATCACCTTAACTGCATCTGGAGCAGATTCCTATTTATGGAGCACTGGAGCAACGACTGCGAGCATTGAAGTAAGTCCAAATAGCACTACCACTTATACAGTAACAGGAACGACAAATAATTGCGAAGCTTCAGATGCAGTCACCGTTTTTTCGGTAGAAGCCAGCGTTAACGCCAACGCTGGCGAAGACACCATAATCTGCCAAGGCTCTACCGCCACCTTAACCGCCACCGGAGGTACTTCCTACCTATGGAATACAGGTGCCACCACAGCAAGTATTGAGGTGTCGCCAATTGAGACCACTACATATACGGTGACAGCGTATGATGCTACAGGTGACAAATCTGATACTGATGAGGTCTTAGTTGCTGTCAATCCTCTACCAACCGTTGATGCAGGCAAGGATGTCACTATCAACTCAGGGGAGAGTGTTGTTTTAACAGCTACAGGTACTGAATCCTTTAAATGGGATACAGGTGCTACAGAGGCGAGCATAACGGTGAGTCCAACTGCAACAAAAACATATACGGTTACAGGAACAACTAAAGGTTGTGAGGTGACAGACACCATCATAGTAACGGTTCTGAATAAGTCTGAAATTACAGCAAATGCTGGTAAAGACCAAACCATTTGTGAAGGTGCAAGTGCCACCTTAACCGCCACCGGAGGTACTTCCTACCTATGGAACACAGGTGCCACCACAGCAAGCATTGAAGTTTCTCCAATTGAGACCACTACATATTCTGTTACAGCGTATGATGCTAAAGGTGACAAATCTGATACTGATGAGGTCTTAGTTACTGTTAATCCACTACCAACTGTTGATGCTGGAAAAGATGTCACCATTAATTCTGGGGAGAATATCACCCTAACTGCAATAGGTACTAAAACGTTTAAATGGGATACAGGTGCTACAGAGGCGAGCATCACAGTCAGTCCATCTGCAACAAAAACATATACGGTTACAGGAACAACTAACGGTTGTGAGGTGACAGACACCGTTACTGTAACTGTATTAAACTCTACACAAACTACTGCTGATGCAGGAATGGATCAAACCATTTGCGAAGGTGCAAGCGTAACTTTAACGGCCACTGGAGGTGATTCGTTTCTTTGGAACACAGGTGCCACTACGCCAACTATAAAAGTGTCACCTAGCCAGACAACAACTTATACTGTAACAGTCAGTGATACCTCAGGTAATACATCTGATACTGATGATGTGGTGGTTACTGTCAATCCATTACCAACAGTTGATGCTGGAAAAAACAAAGTCATCAAAATTGGGGAGAGCATCACTTTAACTGCAACAGGGGCACAATCCTATATATGGAATACTGGCGCTACAGAAGCAAGTATTACAGTGAGCCCGTCTACAACAACGACCTATACAGTAATTGGTTCTACAAATGGCTGCGACGCTACTGACACGATAACCGTAAGAGTGCAAGGCTCGAATGAGGTTGTAGTGGATGCGGGAAAAGATCAATCAATTTGTGAAGGTGGAAGTGTTATTCTAACGGCCACCGGAGGAGAAACATACCTTTGGAATACAGGAATCACCACAGCAAGTATTGAAGTATCGCCAAGTGAGACCACAACTTACACGGTTACAGCGTACGATTCAAAAGGAAACCCCTCAGATTCCGATGATGTGATTGTCACCGTTAATCCTATTCCAATTGTTGATGCAGGTAAGGACGTTACGATCAATTTAGGCGAAAGTGTGGTGCTATCAGCAACGGGAAGCAATAACTACCAATGGAGTACAGGTGTTTCAGGGCCTTCAATTAATGTTAGTCCTACATCAACTCAAACTTATACCGTTACGGGTACATCTAATACTTGTGAAGCAACTGATTCTGTAACCGTAACTGTGCTAAATACTGACACAACTGCTGTAAAAGCAAATGCTGGTTTAGATCAAATTATATGTTATGGTACGAGTACTACACTTACGGCTACTGGGGGTGATACTTATTTATGGAATACCGGAGAAACGACGTCAAGTATCAATGTAAGTCCTACGGCTACGACAAAATTCACTGTCACAGCTTATAAAGGAGATGTTTCTAGCACTGATGAGGTTGTTGTGTATGTAGATGCGAAACCCAATGTGACCATAACGAATGGAGCAGAAGCTGCCATCCTTGAAGGCGAATTTATTACCCTTTCAGCCACTGGTGCAGATTCTTACTTATGGAGTAATGGCGCAACTGAACCCAATATTGCTGTGAGCCCGAGAGCTACCAAAACTTATAGTGTGACAGGGACTATCAACAATTGTGAGGCTCAAAAATCGGTTGTTGTTAATGTATTTGAGAAAGTGGTTGCTAATGCAGGGTCGGATGTAACACTGTGTAGAAACGAAAAAACTGTACTGACTGCTGATGGTCCTAAAAATAGCAGTTACTTATGGAGTACAGGTGAAACAACAAAAAGTATTACTGTAGAGCCAAAAAGCGATACAGAATACTCGGTTATGGTTTATCATGAATTAGATTCGGACACGGATAATGTCATGGTTAAAGTTGTAAACTGTAACAGCCCTCAAGGTTCTGGACAATCTGGACAACTTGTACAAACGTTAGAACCGTCTAGAGAACTTAATGATGGGTTGACAGAATTGGAATTTGTAGTATATCCAAACCCTACATATGGCGATGTCAATATCAAAATTTCTGGACTTACAAACCTGTCTAGTATTCATTTATATGATCTTTCAGGTAAAGCATTATACAATGAAACGATTAACGATGGGGAGATTCAAAGTTATACTAAAACCCTAGACCTTTCACAGTACACGTCTGGGATCTATTTATTACAATTGGTTGATGATAATCGGGTTGTTACCAAAAAGATAATTTTGAAGTAACAAGCTTGAAATTTATAAAAGCAGACAGGAGCCACAGTTGTAAAACTGTGGCTCATTTATTTTAATTTAAAAGGATAGATTCTATAGTAGCTAGGGAATCACAATTCTTAATCTGGAATCTGAAATCTTGATCTTTAAAACTGTTTTCAATAATGTATGTTTTGCAAGGTTCTGTTTTTGTGTTACTTTCAGAAAAATTTACGGATCCATGTTTTATCATATCAGCTACAATTAAGGTATCCATTTGAAATGTGCGCATGGTTGCTAGGGCATCTTCTGAATATGATTTCTTTTTTTGCGATATAACCTTTATTGTTCTAGCATTAGGGCCGTAAGCACATGATGTTTTTTTTCCGCTTAAAAAGAAGGCTAGAATTATCAAACCGATGGAGAAGCCACCTAAATAATAACCCAAACGATGTATGAATTTCATTTTAAAAAATTAAGAGATTGACGTCACTGTATTTCAAATCGAACCAATTGGCCACCGATTTGTTTGTTAAAATACCGTGGTAAAAGTACAATCCATTTTTTAAACCTCTATCAAATCGGAGTGCATTTTCAATACCGCCGTCTTCAGCAATTTTTAAAAGATAAGGAGTAAACATATTACTAATTGATACAGAGGCTGATCGGGAATAGCGTGCGGGAATATTTGGTACACAATAATGAACTATGCCATTGTGCTCAAAAGTGGGCTTATCGTGAGAGGTAACCTCGCTGGTTTCAAAACAGCCACCCATATCAATACTGACGTCAATTATAACAGCGCCAGATTTCATACAGTCTACCATCGATTCCGTTACCACAATGGGCGCTCTATTGGCGCCACGAACAGCTCCAATTGCAACATCACAACGTTTCAATGCTTTTAATAAATTTTTGGGTTGTAATGTTGAAGTGTAAAGCGTTCTTCCCAAATTTGATTGAACAGTTCTTAACTTGGTTATGGAATTATCGAAAATTTTCACATTGGCGCCTAAGCCAATTGCTGAACGTGCGGCAAATTCGCCAACAGTGCCGGCACCAATGATGACCACTTCCGTTGGCGGTACACCACTGATGTTTCCAAACATCAATCCGTTGCCGCCGTTCATGTTAGATAATAATTCTGCGGCAATAAGAATAGAAGCAGTTCCAGCAATTTCACTCAATGATCTGACCGCAGGGTAGGAGCCGTCATCATCTTTAATAAATTCGAAGGCCAAAGCAGTAATCCGTTTAGCAGCTAAAGTTTCAAAATATTTTTTATGTTGGGTTTTTAATTGAAGTGCAGAGATTAATAACGTTTGCGGATTAATCATCTTTATTTCATCTAATGATGGCGGTTCGACCTTTAATATTATGGGACAAGAATATACTTTTGCAGTATCTTTAGTGATTTCCGCACCAGCTTCACTATAGGTTTTATCTTTAAAATTTGCGCCAGCACCGGCACCTGCTTCAATCATAACCCGGTGGCCATTGGATACTATCGCTGAAACCGCATCAGGAGTAAGGCAAACGCGTTTTTCCTGAAAATATGTTTCTTTGGGAATGCCAATAAATAGGCTACCTTTTTTTTTATAAATCTCCAGAATCTCTTCTTGAGGAAGTAATTGGGCTCTGGTAAAAGGGGAGATTGATTTGCTCATTTAAGTTTAAAATAAGCAGTCAAATTACAAATATTTTTTTTAATTTTTAAGATCTAAACTTAGAAGTAATCACTTAACTTTTCAATAACGCCTTTAGGTTTAATTTTAAATTCTTCTTCAAGCTCCTGTAACGTCTTATCTGCATCGTTAATTTTATTAAATACCTTAGCTCTAATTAGATATATAGAGGGTATTATAATGGCCATCACTGGTAATAAATATATAAGATCAAAATCATCAACTGATGTAACAGTGTCTTGTAGAACGGCACCAATAATTTGATAAATGAACATTGCTATAGGGGCAAGTAAGGCATGATACCACCAATGTCGACAGGTGAAGAACCAAATAATGAGAAAGAATAGGGTTATGAGCTTCCCAGTAAGCATCCACATCGCGGTTTGGGCATTTTCATAAAATCCACTATTATATGTAAATAAAAAGGTCTCCCATTCAGGTGTAGGAGGTACATAATTATACAGATAAAACAAAAAGGGAGATCCTGCAATTAATGTTGCAAGGATGCTCCCTAATAAAAATTTCTTTTTTGTACTCTTATTACCCGTTTCTTGGGATTTTAATCGTAGATTTTTCAATGTTTGTTGTTGTTTGTCCATTTAGGTCAATAAGATTTGTTGCTTGTGCAGTGAACAATGCACCTCCAAAAATTGCTAATGCAATTACGTACTTTTTTGTTTTCATAATTCAAGGGATTTAATTAATTAATTGATTCAAATTTAAGTTTAACACATTTGAAAAAGTGTTAAATAAATGTTAAAACTAATCGCTTAACCCTTGTGAACGTTACGGTTTTCCCGTACTCTTCAAAATTGACGGGAGGTGTGCCTGCTAATTATTTTCAATTTTTTTATTCATTTTATCAACGTAGAGGTCCAAAAAAAAGATTTTAAACCATTTTTAATGATCTAGTACCGTCTAAATTCAAGGTAATGTCAATTTTTTGTACATCTTTCGGTAACAGTTCTGCAATTTTATCAGGCCATTCAATTAATATCCAATGATTGGAAAACAAATAGTCCTCTATACCAAAATTTAATGCTTCCTCTGCATTCTTAATTCTATACAAATCAAAATGATATATTAGTCCGCTGTTGGTTTCGTATTCATTAACAATTGAAAACGTAGGACTATTTACATTTGACGTACTTCCTAATAGCTTGGACAACGCTTTAATTAAGGTTGTTTTGCCAACACCCATATCTCCATAAAACAATAATGTCTTAAAGGTCGCATGCTGAATAATAGCTTTCGCCACAGATTCAATGTCGTTTAAAGCATAAGTGATTTCCATCAAATACGTAATAAAGTTTACTTATTATTAGGCAATATTAAGAATTATAACTGTAAAAAACTAATAATATGTGTATTTCATCGGAGTTTTTATACACTACATGGAGTTATTTGGGGTTTAATACGACAAATGGTATGATCATTTCTTCCAATGAAACGCCACCATGTTGGTAGGTGTTTCTAAAATAACTGACATAATGATTGTAGTTATTTGGGTAGGCTAGAAACATATCCCCTTTAGCAAAAATGAAAGAGCTACTCATGGTTATGGTAGGTAGATGAATGTCTTTTGGATCTTTAACTACAAATACATCTTTAGCTTCGTAGGTCAGGCTTCTCCCAGTTTTGTACCGAAGATTTAAACTTGTCTCTCTATCTCCAATTACTTTAGTTGGATTATTTACGTTGATGGTACCGTGATCCGTTGTCAGAATCAGTTTAAAGCCCATATGCTGTGCTTTTTGTATCATTTCTAACAGTGGGGAGTTTTTAAACCAGCTTAAGGTAAGTGATCGATAAGCCTTATCATTTGAAGCCAACTCCTTAACCACCTCCATTTCTGTCTTAGAGTGGGAAAGCATATCTACAAAATTATAAACTACAACCGATAGGTTATTGTTTTTTAAAGATTTGAAATTATCAACCAGTTTCTTGCCTGTTTGTAGATTGGTAATTTTATGATATTCAGTTTTTAAATTTTGTAGACCCAACCGTTTTAACTGGGCTTCCATAAATTCCGCTTCAAACAAGTTCTTACCTCCGTCATCCACATCATTTTTCCAATATTCCGGATGGCGTTTCTCCATCTCACTGGGCATCAAACCAGAAAAAATGGCATTACGGGCGTACTGTGTTGCCGTTGGTAAAATACTGTAAAATGAACTCTCGCTGTTTTTCTTATAATAGTTGCTTACTACGGGTTCAAATGCTTTCCATTGATCATACCGTAAATTATCAATTACAATCAGCAATGTGGGCTGCTTGTCTGACAGTTCCGGAACCACTTTGTCTTTGAAAAGATTATGAGACATAATTGGTGCGTCGGCGTTTTTCTCAAACCAACTGGAATAATTTTTTTCAATAAATTTTCCAAATTGAGCATTTGCTTCTGTTTTTTGGGATTCTAAAATCTCAGTCATCCCCACATCCTCAATATCCTCTAACTGAAGCTCCCAATAAATTAATTTCTGATACAAGTCTGCCCATTCTTCATAGCTGTTCACCATAGACATATCCATGGCAATCTTTCTGAATTCCTGTTGGTAATTGGAAGTCGTTTTTTCTGAAATCAATCGCGAATGGTCTAAATTCTTCTTTAAGCTTAATAAGATTTGATTTGGGTTGACAGGCTTTATAAGGTAATCCGCTATTTTATTACCTATAGCTTCTTCCATAATATATTCTTCTTCGCTTTTGGTAATCATCACCACAGGAAGATTGGCCCTTCGCTCCTTAATTTCATTTAAGGTTTCCAACCCCGTCAACCCTGGCATGTTTTCGTCCAAAAAAACAATGTCAAAATTAGTATCATCTATAATTTCCAACGCTTCGGTGCCGCTTTTACAGGTGGTCACTTTATAGTTCTTTTTTTCTAAAAAAATGATATGGGGCTTTAGCAAATCAATTTCATCGTCAACCCAAAGAATATTTATATGGTTCATGTATATTTGTTTATAATTTAATGATTAAACTCTCAAGATTGAATAAAGTAAACAAACTGAAAATTTTTAACGACCCAATTTACGGATTTATTACGATACCGAATTCGTTAATATTCGATTTGATTGCGCATAAGTATTTTCAAAGGTTGCGTCGTATTTCTCAAATGGGAATGTCATATCTAGTTTATCCGGGAGCGCATCACACTAGGTTTCATCACGCCATGGGAAGCATGCACTTGATGCAAAAAGCAATCAATGTGCTTCGTTTTAAGGGCGTTGAGATTTCTAAGGAGGAGGAAAATGGATTATTGATAGCAATATTGTTACATGATATTGGTCACGGCCCATTTAGTCATGCCATGGAGCACAGCATCGTTACAGGTGTATCTCATGAAGCTATTTCCTTGCTTTTTATGCAGCAATTGAACATTGAATTTAACGGAAGTTTAACGCTAGCTATAGAGATCTTTAAGGGTGTATATCACAGAAATTTTATGTGTCAGTTAATTTCTGGACAATTGGATATGGATCGCGCCGATTATTTGAAGCGTGATAGTTTTTATACGGGAGTGGCTGAAGGTAATATTAATGCTGAACGCTTGATTACTATGCTCAATGTTGTAGATGACGAATTGGTGGTGGAAGAGAAGGGTATTTATAGTGTAGAGAAGTTTTTAGTGGCTAGAAGACTTATGTATTGGCAAGTTTATTTACACAAGACAAGTGTGGTTGCTGAACAATTATTGATGAGGGTTTTGAAACGCGCAAAGGAATTAACGATTAAAGGTGTCCAATTGAACGCTAGCAGGGCGCTGACTTATTTCTTAAAGAATGAAATAAGCACTTCTAATTTTAATAATGAAACCTTAGATGTTTTTGCTCATTTAGACGATTATGACATTGTTTCCGCAATGAAAGAATGGCAATACCATGAAGACTTTGTATTGAAGAACTTATGCGATATGATAATCAATCGGGACCTTCTGAAAGTAAAAGTGAAAGATAAAAAAAGCCAATTAAAGAACATTCAGGAATACAAAAATAATTTGATGCAGCGCTATGATATCTCTGCACAAGAAGCAGACTATTTTGTCTTTACTGGGCAAATTTCCAATCAGGCATATCAGCTTAAATCACAGAATATTAATATATTGCACAAATCTGGAAAGATTGAAGATATCGTAAAAGCGTCAGACCAGTTGAATTTAAAAGCATTGTCAAAACCGGTTACCAAATACTATGTTTGTTATCCTAAACCGGAGTCCATTTCTTGAACAACCAATATTTATAGTAACTTTATAAGGAGTTCTCATTTTCTGAACCGTTAATAACTCCATTATAAACAACTCTCCAACAAACAAGAATATATGGGACATTTTTTCTATTTTTGCGTTTGATGAAATTTACAGCATTACAAATAGCAGAAATTTTAGATGGCGATATCGTGGGCAATCCCGATGTTGAAGTTTCTAAACTTTCAAAGATAGAAGAGGGTACTGAAGGCTCATTGACCTTTTTAGCTAACCCTAAGTATAAACCTTATATCTATAATACTAAAGCCTCTATAACTATAGTGGGCAAATCTTTTGAAGCCGAAAGCGTAATCAGCACCACGCTGATTAAAGTGGAAGATGCCTACAAATCCTTTTCGAAATTGTTGGAGTACTATAATCAGGCTAAACTTAATAAATTTGGTGTTGAGCAACCTTCATTTATAGCCGAATCCAGTACTTACGGGACTGATGTGTACATTGGTGCATTTACCTATATTGGAGAAAATGTGAAAATTGGAAATAATGTAAAGATTTTTCCAAATTCATACATTGGCGATAATGTAAAAATTGGAGACAACTCCATATTGTATGCTGGGGCTAAAATATATTTTGATTGCATAATAGGAAAGGACTGTGTCATCAATTCAGGGGCTATAATTGGAGCGGACGGGTTTGGTTTTGCGCCCAATGAAAATGGAGAGTACACCAAGGTGCCACAAACTGGAAATGTTATCTTAGAAGATTTTGTTGATATTGGTGCAGCCACTACCATTGATAGAGCTACTTTAGGTTCTACAATTATTAGAAAAGGGGTGAAACTGGACAATCAGATTCAAATTGCCCATAATGTAGAAATAGGTAAAAATACCGTTATTGCAGCGCAAACCGGTGTTGCTGGATCTACTAAGATTGGCGAAAATTGTATTATTGGAGGACAGGTAGGTATTGCCGGCCATATTGCTATTGGTAATAATGTAAAAATACAAGCACAATCTGGAGTGGGGAGGAACGTTAAAGATGATGAAGCAATTCAGGGTTCGCCTGCATTTTCTTATGCTGATTTTAATAAATCTTACGTGTATTTCAAAAATCTACCTAAGATCATGAAAGAAATTAATGTTATTGATAAAAAAGTAAATGGGAATAGTTAAAACAAACTTTAAACAGAAAACCATTCGAGAGAGCGTATCTCTTACGGGTGTGGGGTTGCATACAGGTAAAGATGTAACCATGACGTTTTTGCCTGCGCCAGTTAATTCAGGCTTTTCATTTAAACGTTTAGATCTTGAAGGTACACCTATAATTGAGGCCGATGCAACATATGTTACAAATACACAACGTGGCACATGTTTAGAAAAGAATGGTGTGCTAATTCAAACTTCAGAACATGTATTGGCGGCTTTAGTAGGAATGGATCTTGATAACGTGACCATTGAACTGAATGCTTCTGAACCTCCAATTATGGATGGATCTTCCAAATTTTTTGTGGAAGCCCTTGAGAAAGCTGGTGTTGAGGAACAGGAGGATTTTAGGGAAGAATATGTTGTGACCGACGTCGTTTCTTATATGGATGAAAATTCTGGGAGTGAAATTATTATCATGCCCGCAAAAGAATACCAAGTAACGACAATGGTCGATTTTGGAACCAAAGTTTTAGGGACACAAAATGCCACTTTAAACACCATTCACGATTTTAAGGAAGATATTTCGGATTCCAGAACGTTTAGTTTCTTGCACGAAATTGAAATGCTTTTAGAACATGGACTTATAAAAGGCGGCGATTTGAACAACGCCATTGTTTATGTAGATAAGGAATTATCGCCTGAAACAATGGAAAAATTAAAAGTTGCCTTTAAAAAAGATACCATTGCAGTGAAACCTAATGGTATTTTAGATAATTTGACACTGCACCATCCCAATGAGGCTGCACGACATAAATTGCTTGATGTTATTGGCGATTTGGCGCTTGTGGGCATCCGATTAAAAGGTAAAGTCATTGCGAACAAGCCAGGTCATTTTATCAATACACAGTTTGCAAAAAAAATGTCCAAATTGATTAAAATTGAAAGGAGGAGCAATGTGCCTGTAATCGATCTGAACCAGGAGCCTCTAATGGATATTAATCAAATTATGGATATGTTGCCACACAGGCAACCGTTCTTATTGATAGACAAAATTTTCGAATTAACGGATACTGGTGTTATCGGGGTAAAGAATGTTACCATGAATGAACCGTTTTTCGCTGGACATTTTCCTGGAGCTCCAGTGATGCCAGGTGTATTGATTGTGGAGGCCATGGCACAAACTGGTGGGATTTTGGTGTTAAGCACTGTTCCTGATCCAGAAAATTATTTAACCTTCTTTATGAAGATAGACAAGGTTAAATTCAAACAAAAAGTAGTTCCGGGAGATACACTAATCTTTAAGTGTGACTTAATTACACCTATTAGAAGGGGTATTTGTCATATGCAAGGCTACGCATATGCCAATGGAAAACTTTGTGCAGAAGCAGAGTTGATGGCACAAATATCAAAAGTTAAATAAGACTAATCACCTAAGTTCTTTAAGTGACTATATTGTGTCCATTTTAAGAGCAGTAAATAAATAGAAAAGTAAATGAACCAGCCACTCGCATATGTGCACCCTGGAGCAAAAATTGCAAAAAATGTTGTAATTGATCCTTTTACAACCATACACAACAATGTGGTGATTGGAGAAGGAACTTGGATAGGGAGTAACGTGACTATTATGGAAGGCGCGCGCATTGGTAAAAATTGTAATATTTTTCCTGGCGCTGTAATTTCAGCCGTTCCACAAGATTTAAAGTTTAAAGACGAAGATACTACTACTGAAATTGGTAATAACGTAACCATCAGAGAATGTGTAACTATTAATAGAGGAACAACAGACAGAATGAAAACCATAATTGGTGACAACTGTCTGATTATGGCTTATTGCCATATTGCACACGACTGTATTGTGGGAAACAATTGTATATTCTCAAATAACAGTACATTAGCAGGCCACATTACTGTGGGTGATTATGTGGTATTGGCAGGGATGACCGCGGTTCATCAATTTTGTTCCATCGGTAATCATGCCTTCGTTACAGGAGGCTCTTTGGTACGCAAAGATGTGCCGCCCTTTGTAAAGGCAGCTAGAGAACCATTATCCTATGTAGGAATTAATTCAGTAGGTCTTAGAAGACGCGGATTTTCTTCAGACAAAATCAGAGAGGTACAGGACATTTACCGAATTCTTTATCAAAAAAATTATAACAATACTCAAGCATCAGAAATTATAGAGGCAGAAATGGAAGCCACGCCTGAGCGTGATGAAATTTTACAATTTATTAAAAATTCGCATCGCGGCATTATGAAGGGCTATTTCAAGTCTAATTAAGCAATCAAAAATAATCAAACCATAATAACAAATTAAATACAGAATGGCAACTACATCAGATATAAGAAATGGAATGTGCATTAGGTACAACAATGATATTTATAAGATTACCGAATTTTTGCATGTTAAACCGGGTAAGGGTCCAGCGTTTGTTAGAACAAAAATGAAAAGTGTTACCAACGGAAAAGTTTTGGACAATACATTTTCAGCAGGACATAAAATTGATGAAGTTAGAGTAGAAACTCACAAATTTCAATATTTATATAATGATGGTGAATTTTACCATTTCATGAACCAGGAAGATTATACGCAAATTAGGCTGATGGAAGCTGCATTGGATAGACCTGAATTAATGAAGGAAGGAGAAGTGGTCACAATTCAAATCAATACAGAAGATAATATGCCGCTGTCAGTAGAGTTGCCTGCTACGGTAACTTTGGAAGTTACTGCTACTGAACCAGGAGTTAAAGGTAATACGGCTACAAATGCTACAAAGCCAGCCACTGTAGAGACTGGAGCTGAAGTCAATGTGCCTTTATTTATTAATGAAGGTGATAAAATTAAAGTTGAAACAGAAAAAGGTACTTATAAAGAGCGGGTTAAGGAATAAGTTTGAGAAGTTTAGGAGTCTATAAAGTTTAGATGTTTATAATGTTAAACCTTTCAAATTTAAAGCTTCCATCACATTTAACCACTAAAACCCTAAACTAATAAACTCTTCAACTCATCAACTTAGCAATACATCAAGTAAATAAAATGAAATTCCCAAAACCTCATACTTTAAAACAAATTTCCGAAATTATCAATACCAGCTATGTTGGTAATGCTGATTTCCCGGTTTTGGGCATGAATGAGATTCATGTAGTGGAACCCGGAGATATTGTATTTGTAGATCACCCTAAGTATTATGACAAAGCATTAAAATCAGCTGCCACAATTGTTTTGATTAATAAGGAAGTAGATTGTCCTGAGGGCAAAGCATTACTCATCAGTAATGATCCGTTTAGGGATTTCAATAAATTGACCCAACATTTTAAACCATTTAGAAGTGCGAATCAAAGTATTTCTGACTCGGCTCAGATTGGAGACAACACAATACTTCAACCAAATTGCTTTATAGGTCACAATGTGGTGATTGGAGAGAATTGTTTGATACACTCCAATGTGGTCATTTATGATGATACAGTTATTGGAGACAATGTCACAATTCACGCAGGTACGGTGTTGGGTGCAAGTGCATTCTATTATAAAAAACGACCTGAAGGATTTGATCAATTAATTTCTGGTGGTCGAGTTGTAATTAAGGATAATGTGCATATTGGCGCACTATGTACTATTGATCGTGGGGTTACCGGAGATACAATCATTGGTGAAGGTTCAAAATTGGACAATCAGATTCAGATTGGGCATGACACTGTTATTGGTAAAAAATGTTTGATTGCCTCTCAAGCGGGAATTGCAGGATGCGTGGTAATAGAAGATGAAGTTACCATTTGGGGGCAAGTGGGCAGTACCAGCGGTATTACAATTGGCAGTAAGGCAATTGTTCATGCACAAGCTGGTATCAGTAAGTCTTTAGAAGGGGGCAAAACCTATTGGGGGAGACCAGCTCAAGAAGCCAAGTCTGAATTGAAAGACAAGATCTATATTAAGCGAATTCCAGAAATAATAGAACAATTAAAGCACAAATAATGTCTGCAAAAGAAATTGTCAAATCCTTTTATGATTCAAATTTAGCGAATGGCTTAGACCTTATTCCTGAATATATCCATCCAGATTGTCAATTACATTGGAATAGCTCTTCGGGCTACAATGTGATGGATTATGATGGATTGGTTCGGTTTTTTAAGGGTATTAAGGCATCTTACCACTCGTTAAGAACTCAAATAAGTCATTTGCTCGAAGATGAAAATTTTGTAACCATCAGGTATACCATGTTTGCAAGTACTATTGAGGATCCTGATAATGAGCAGCCTTTGGCTAATTTTATTAGTATCTGGGAATTAAAAGACAATAAACTTTACAAGCGCTATGAAATAAGCCAAATGGCCGACGATAATTTAGAAAGTTACAAATCATTTTCAGAAATAAAAGTTTAACAAAGACTTCATAAGTGCTTTTAAATAGATTACTTTTGCGAAGTCTTAAAATTTAAAAAATAATATAAATGAGCGTTTTAGTAAATAAAGATTCAAAAATAATTGTTCAAGGTTTTACAGGCAGTGAAGGCACTTTTCACGCTGAACAAATGATAGAATACGGAACAAATGTGGTTGGAGGTGTTACACCTGGTAAAGGTGGGCAAACCCATTTAGACAGACCTGTTTTCAATACTGTTGAAGACGCAGTTAAAGAAGCCAAGGCAGATACGTCTATTATTTTTGTACCGCCAGCGTTTGCTGCAGATGCCATTATGGAAGCTGCTGATGCGGGTATTAAAGTGATTATCTGTATTACGGAAGGAATTCCTGTAGCAGATATGATTAAGGCTTCAAATTATATTAAGAATAAGAATTGCCGATTAATTGGTCCTAACTGCCCGGGTGTTATTACTCCAGGTGAAGCTAAAGTTGGTATTATGCCAGGTTTCGTATTTAAAAAAGGTACTGTAGGTATTGTTTCTAAATCTGGAACATTAACTTATGAGGCGGCCGATCAAGTAGTTAAACAAGGTTTAGGTATTACAACTGCAATCGGTATTGGGGGCGATCCAATTATTGGAACGACAACTAAGGAAGCTGTTGAATTGTTAATCAACGATCCAGAAACTGAATGTGTAGTTATGATTGGTGAAATTGGCGGACAATTGGAAGCAGATGCTGCTAATTGGTATAAGGCAAGTGGTAGTAAAAAGCCAATTATTGGTTTTATTGCAGGCGAAACTGCACCTGCAGGTCGTACAATGGGTCATGCTGGGGCTATTGTTGGTGGAAGTGATGACACTGCTCAGGCCAAAAAGGAAATTATGAGAGCTTGTGGAATTCATGTTGTGAATTCTCCAGCTGAAATTGGTAAAAAAGTAGCCGAAGTTATGGCGTAATTACCGACTATAAATTTTAAGAAACCTCACAATTTTGTGGGGTTTTTTTATTTGATACAGCTTCTAATCCTTATATTTGATTTGAGAATTATCAACCTAGTGAGGATGTTTAAACAGAAGTAGGTTAGCATTCACTACTAAATTTATATTTATGAAATTACTACAAGGAAAAACAGCAATTATAACCGGTGCAAGTAGAGGTATTGGTAAAGGCATCGCTCAATCATTTGCCGAACATGGTGCAAATGTCGCATTTACGTATAGTTCTTCTGCAGAGTCCGCTAAAGCGCTTGAAGATGAGTTAAACACCTTAGGCATTAAGGCTAAAGGCTACCAAAGTAATGCGGCAGACTTTAATGCGGCACAACAACTAGCAGAAGATGTATTAGCTGAATTTGGAAGCATTGATATTCTGGTAAATAATGCTGGAATTACAAAAGATAATCTCTTAATGAGAATGGGTGAGGAAGATTTTGATAAAGTGATTGAGGTCAACCTTAAATCTGTTTTCAATATGACTAAAGCTGTACAACGCACCATGCTTAAACAACGCAAAGGTTCTATTATTAATATGAGTTCTGTGGTGGGAGTTAAAGGAAATGCCGGGCAGGCAAATTACGCTGCATCAAAGGCCGGAATCATAGGTTTTTCTAAATCTGTAGCTTTAGAGTTGGGGTCTCGAAATATTAGAAGCAACGTTATTGCACCAGGGTTTATTGAAACAGAGATGACTGCAAAGTTAGATGAAAACACGGTTAAATCGTGGAGAGATGCTATTCCGTTAAAACGCGGGGGGTCTCCTGAAGATATTGCTAATGTTTGCGTGTTTTTAGCTAGTGATATGAGTGCTTATGTAACAGGTCAGACAATAAATGTTGATGGAGGTATGCTCACCTAATAGTTATTTCATTGAATTGCGAATTATGATTTTGCGACTCTTAATTTTCGTAAATTGTAATTCGTAATTCATAATTTATAATGCAAACAGAAATAATCCTATACATTATATTGGCTGGAATTTTAGCGCTTTCATTAGCGCTTTTTCAATATATATATAGGTCAAAAAAACGGGATAAGTTATCGTGGAGTCTAACGTTTTTACGCTTTACCACCTTATTTTCGGTACTTTTATTATTGATCAATCCCAAATTCAATAAGACATCCTATTATACCGAAAAACCAAATCTCATTGTAGCCATTGACAATTCTGAATCTGTTGGGTTTTTAGAACAAACAGACAACTCCAACAACTTTGTAGCACTGCTTAAATCAAATGAGGCACTTAACGATAGATTTGATATTGAATATTATAAGTTTGGAAAAGATGTAGGCGTTTTGGATCAATTGAGCTTTAATGAAAAGCAAACCAACCCCACAGTACTTTTTGATCGTTTTTCGCAAGTTTATGGTAATTCAATTGCACCGCTTTTAATGGTTACAGATGGCAATCAAACCTATGGTAATGATTATGAGTTTGGGTTTCAAAAATTTAAACAACCCGTTTTTCCAATAATTTTGGGTGATACCATTAACTATATTGACCTTAAGATAGAACAACTTAATGTCAATAAATATGCGTACTCCAAAAATAAATTTCCCGTTGAAATAATTGTAAATTACAATGGGAATGAGGATGTAACTTCCCAGTTAATACTTACCTCAGGGAATTCTACTGTGTATTCACAGTCTGTAAAATTTTCCAAAGAAGCAACAAGTAGGATTATCACACTGACACTTCCCGCCAACACTCCTGGTGTGCATAGCTATAAAGCTACTTTAAAGCCAATTTCTAATGAGAAAAACACGATCAATAATGTCAAGAATTTTGCAGTTGAAGTAATTGATAGAAAAACAAGTGTGGCCATTGTTTCAGATCTTTTACATCCAGATATGGGAGCTTTAAAAAAGGCTATAGAAAGCAATGAACAACGGTTAGCTACAATTCTAAGTCCATCAGAATTTTTAAATCATACTGTTGATTTTCAGCAGGTTATATTGTATCAGCCGAATGATAAATTTAAGTCTGTTTATAAGGCATTAGAAACCATGCAAATAAACATATTTACCATCTTAGGGACGAAAACCAAATGGTCTGATTTGAATGATTTACAAAACGATTTTAAACAATCGATCACCAATCAATTTGAGGATTATCAATCTGAATTGAACTTAAATTACAATTCATTTATT
This sequence comes from Gelidibacter sediminis, assembly GCF_004364975.1. GTDB lineage: Bacteria > Bacteroidota > Bacteroidia > Flavobacteriales > Flavobacteriaceae > Gelidibacter > Gelidibacter sediminis. Next base: position 781,657 of record NZ_SOBW01000008.1, read on the forward strand.
GTTGAAGATCTGGGTTTCTCTGATTTTCCGCCTTTGTCAACTGAATTCGGACCCCTCAAGTTTTCTGTGCCCATTGATGTAATATTATATAAAAAGGTTAATGGTATACAACTAAAAGAACCTTTACTACTAACATATGAAGTTGGCCAGAAGAGGGCAGTAGTAATGAATGGTGAAGGCATTTGGCGTTGGAGGGCGCAAAGTTATTTAAATGATAAATCATTTAATGGTTTTGACAATTTCATTGGTAAAATTATTCAATATCTAGATTCCGAACAACGGAAAAGCCGTTTGAACATGTCCTATGATTCATTTTATGACGGCAACGATAATGTAGTGATGACAGCTCAATTCTTTAATAAAAATTATGAATTTGATACTTCTGAAACACTTGAAATAACTGTAACGAATAAAGACAATAAACAATCGCAAACACTTCCATTCATCTTGAAACAAAACAATTATCAAGTAGATTTGAGTGGCTTGCCGGCAGCCGATTATCAGTTTACCGTCAGATCTAAAAATGAAAATATCTCTAAGTCAGGAGAATTTAAAATTTTAGACTACAATGTTGAACAGCAGTTTTTAAACGCGAATGTTTCTAAACTTAAGGGCTTAGCAACGAAGAGTCAAGGAACAGCTCATTTTATTAAGGATAGCGAAGAAATCGTGGCACAACTTTTAAAGGACGAAAGGTTTGCAACCATCCAAAAAAGCACTAAAAATGTTGTACCTTTGATTGATTGGAAATTTCTACTCGCATTAATCGCGTTAAGCCTCTCCTTAGAGTGGTTCATTAGAAAATACAACGGATTAATTTAAAAAACTATTTAATTATTTATGGAAAAATTACCTAAAATCGCACTACCTGTTATCATTGGTGCAATTATCTTAATTATTATCATTGCTAAATCAGCCATAACTGTCGATTCTGGACAGGCCGGGGTGTTATATAAAACATTTGGGGGTGGTGTTGTTACAGATGAACCCGCACTAGGTGAAGGGTTTCATATTGTAGCACCATGGAATAAAGTATTTATTTATGAAGTAAGACAGCAAGAGATATTTGAAAAAATGAGCGCTTTATCTTCAAATGGTTTAGATATCAAATTGGATGCATCCATCTGGTTTCAACCTGAATATGAAAATCTAGGAAAATTACATCAAGAAAAAAGTGAGATGTATAAAGAACGCATTCTATTGCCTGCTGTAAGATCAGCAGCAAGAAGTGTTGTTGGTCGTTATACGCCAGAACAGTTGTACTCTAGTAAGAGAGATGCGATTCAATCAGAAATTTTTGAAGAAACTAAAAATTACGTAGATGATCAGTACATTCAACTTATAGATATATTAGTACGTGATGTAACATTGCCGCCTACTATTAAAGATGCTATTGAACGTAAATTAAAACAGGAGCAAGAATCTTTAGAATATGAGTTCAGGTTGGTGACAGCAGCTAAAGAAGCTGAAAAGGTAATTATTGAAGCTCAAGGTAAAGCAGATGCGAATAAGATTTTGAGTGCCTCTTTAACAGATAAAATTCTTCAGGATAAAGGAATAGAAGCTACCGTTAAACTGTCTCAGTCTAGTAATAGTAAGGTTATTGTTATTGGATCAGGAGATTCAGGATTACCAATTATACTTGGTAATCAATAGTTTAACTCCATGTATTGCTATAAATTAAAAATTATTTTAAATTTTTTAATTTCATCCTTGGGATTTATAAAATAATTTTTACGACATTTGTAACATACAATAAGAGCATGAAGTTTATTCAATCACATCATCACCATCATCATATTTGCACTCAAGCGAACTGAAGATGTATTGAATAAAGTCAACATATTTTAAAAACCGTTTGAGTAAATCAAGCGGTTTTTTTTGTTTTTATTCACCTCAAAACCTTACTAAGCTAGATTTACTCAAATATCATCTAAGTCAAATTAAAAGCTACCCACAGTATGGGCCACAACAATGAGTAAATTAAGAATAGCAGTACAGAAATCAGGTCGTTTACACGACGATTCCATGAAACTCCTCAACGATGTTGGTGTTTCTATAGACAATGGTAAAGATCAGCTTAAGGCGTCGGCCAAGAATTTCCCTTTAGAAGTGTTTTATCTTCGAAATGGAGACATACCTCAATATTTAAGAGATGGTGTTGTTGATGCTGCCATCATAGGTGAAAATATTTTAGTAGAAAAAGGAAAAGATATTTCTATTATAGAAAAATTAGGATTTTCATCATGTAAAGTTTCTATAGCTGTTCCTAAATCATTTAAATATAAAGGTATTAAAGATTTGGAAGGCAAACGAATAGCAACATCTTATCCAAATACTGTAACTCAGTTTTTAGAGACCAACAATGTATCTGCTCAACTGCATATAATTAATGGATCAGTAGAAATAGCACCAAATATTGGTCTGGCAGATGCTATTGTAGATATTGTTTCAAGCGGCAGTACGTTGTTTAAGAATAATTTAAAGGAAGTTGAAATCTTATTAAGTTCTGAAGCTGTTTTAGCCGCATCACCGATGATTTCTGCTGCAAATGAAACTATTTTAAGGCGTTTGCAATTTAGGTTTCAATCCGTATTAAAAGGAAGACAGTCAAAGTATGTGCTTTTAAATGCACCAAATGACAAGTTGGATAAAATTATAAATGTACTGCCAGGAATGCGTAGTCCCACTGTTTTGCCTTTGGCACAAGAAGGATGGAGTTCTATCCATTCTGTAATAACAAAAAATGAATTTTGGGATGTTATTGATGAGCTAAAAGCTAATGGAGCTGAAGGAATTTTAGTCTGTCCTATTGAAAACATGGTCATTTAATTGTAAAACTTAACTTCGAGATAAGGACAAATAAACGCTACACTATGGAAATCATAAAAAATCCAAAAAGAAATACATGGTCAGAATTAATTAAGAGACCAACCCAATCGGTGGATAGTATTGAAGCCACTGTCATCCAAATTTTTGATGATGTCAGCAGAAATGGGGATATAGCCGTCCAGAAGTATACTGCGCTTTTTGATGGAACTGAATCTAAAATTGCCCAAGTTTCTGAATCAGAAATAAAATCAGCTTGCCAAAATGTTCCTGAAAATTTAAAAAATGCCATTCAAATGGCAAAAGATAATATTGAACGCTTTCACAAGGCTCAAAAAACAGCACCAATTAAGGTTGAAACGATGCCAGGGGTAATGTGTTGGCAAGAGAAACGCCCAATTGAGAAGGTGGGTTTGTATATACCAGGAGGTACAGCACCACTATTTTCAACTGTGTTAATGTTGGCAATTCCGGCACATATTGCAGGTTGTGAAAGCATAGTACTTTGCACACCGCCAAATAGAAATGGCGCAATTGCCAATGAAATTTTATATGCCGCACAGCTATGTGGGGTTACTACAATATATAAAGTGGGAGGGATTCAAGCTATTGCAGCTATGACGTTTGGAACGGAGAGCATAGCACAGGTTTATAAAATTTTCGGTCCTGGAAACCAATTTGTTACAGTGGCTAAACAATTAGCTACAAAGTATGGTGTGTCTATAGATATGCCAGCAGGCCCTAGTGAGCTTTTGGTTGTAGCTGATGATAGTGCAAATGCTGGATTTGTAGCATCTGATTTATTAAGTCAGGCTGAACATGGTGCAGATAGTCAAGTGATTCTTGTGTCAAATTCGGAATCATTTATCAAGTCTGTTGCCGTCGAATTGCGTGTGCAATTGGATATTTTACCTAGAAAAGATATGGCAGAAAAGGCTATTGAGAATTCAAAATTTATTCTTTTAGATAATCATATTGATGCCTTAGACTTTATAAATGCGTATGGGCCTGAACATTTTATAGTGTGCGCAAAAAACGAGGCCTTATATCTCGACGGTATTAGAAATGCCGGCTCTGTCTTTGTTGGAAATTACACTCCTGAAAGCGCGGGCGATTATGCCTCTGGAACCAATCATACACTACCTACAAACGGCTATAGCAGGGCCTATTCTGGTGTAAACTTAGATAGTTTTCTAAAAAGTATGACCTTTCAAAAAATCACTAAAGTAGGCTTGCAAAATATAGGAAAGACCGTTGAGCTCATGGCGTCAGCAGAGGGGTTGGAAGCACACAAAAATGCGGTATCAATTCGATTAAAAGATCTAAACTAATGAGTATTCAGCACTTAATACGCACCACCATAAAGGCTTTAAAACCTTATTCTTCAGCGCGAGATGAATTTAAGGGCCTAAAAGACAACTTGATTTTTCTGGATGCCAATGAAAATCCATTTGAAAATGGTGTCAATCGGTATCCAGATCCTCAACAGCAAAGGTTAAAACTTTTGTTGTCTGAGATGAAAAATGTACAACCAGAACAAATTCTCTTGGGCAATGGCAGTGATGAAGTTTTGGATTTATTAATAAGAATGTTCTGTGAGCCCAATCAAGACAATATTATCATACTACCACCAACCTATGGAATGTATGAGGTTTTGGCAGATATTAATGCCGTTAAAACCATTAAAGTCAATTTATCAGCCAGCTCTTTTCAACCGCAACTATCTGACATATTAGAGCGTGCAAATGAATATAGTAAAATTTTGTTTTTGTGCTCTCCTAATAATCCAACTGGAAATAGTTTTGAAGCTTCAACAATAGAGAGTTTGTTAAGAACATTTAAGGGTATCGTAGTTATCGATGAAGCTTATATTGACTTTTCAAATAAAGAAAGCTGGTTGTCTCAGCTGCATAACTTTCCAAATCTTGTCATTACGCAAACCCTGTCTAAAGCATATGGCATGGCTGGGATACGGTTGGGAATGTGTTTTGCTTCCACTGAAATAATTTCTACTCTAAATAAAATAAAGGCGCCTTATAATATTAATGAACTCACGCAAAAAAAGGCACTTGAAGGGCTCCGTAAACACTCAGCCCTAAAAGAGCAAATTGCATCTATTTTAACTGAAAGAAGTACCTTGGCTGAAGCATTGGACCATCTGCCGTATGTTGAAAAAATATTTCCTACTGACGCCAATTTTATAATGGCTAAAGTTGATGATGCCAACCAGCGTTATCAGCAATTAATTGAGAAAGGCGTTGTAATTCGGAATAGAACTTCACAACCATTATGTGAAAATTGTTTGCGATTTACAATAGGCACTAATGAAGAAAATAGGCGCTTGGTGCAAATATTAAAAACCTTATAAGAGTTAATAAAATGAAGAAAAAAGTATTATTTATAGATCGTGATGGCACTATAATTATAGAGCCAGAAGATTATCAAATTGACGGTTTTGACAAGTTGCAATTTTACCCTAAAGTATTTCAATATTTAGGGAAGATAGCGCGAGAGTTGGATTATGAACTAGTGATGGTTACAAATCAGGACGGACTAGGTACAGATTCATTCCCTGAAAACACATTCTGGCCGGTTCATAATTTTATGGTGCAAACATTCCAATCTGAAGGTATTGTTTTTAATGAGCAATTCATTGATCGAACATTTGATGAGGACAATGCCCCTACAAGGAAGCCAAGAACAGGGTTGTTAACGCCATATTTTTCTGATACTTATGATTTGGAAAACTCATTTGTAATTGGAGACCGTTTAACTGATGTCGAATTGGCCAAAAACCTTGGAGCAAAAGGGATTTTCATAAATAAGTCCAATAAAAATGAACCCTCAACGGACAAATTACGTAAGTACATTGCACTTGAGTCTACAGATTGGGAAGAAATCTATAATTTTCTTAAAACAGAAGATCGCACTGCAGGTTTAAATAGAAATACGAATGAAACGAAAATTGCTATCCATCTAAATCTCGATGGATCTGGAAAAAGCAATATTGGTACAGGTATAGCTTTTTTTGACCATATGTTAGATCAAATTGCGCGTCATGGTCAATTGGATTTAGACATTAAGGTCAATGGTGATTTGGAAGTGGATGAGCATCATACAATTGAGGATACGGGAATTGCCTTAGGAGAAGTTTTTTCGAAGGCTTTAGGAAATAAATTAGGTGTTGAGCGTTATGGGTTCTGTTTGCCTATGGACGATTGTCTCGCTCAAGTGGCTATAGATTTTGGTGGGCGAAATTGGTTGGTGTGGGATGCCGAATTTAAACGGGAAATGATAGGGAAAATGCCTACCGAAATGTTCTTTCATTTCTTTAAATCCTTTACAGACGGGGCAAAGTGTAATTTGAATATTAAAGCAGAGGGCGTGAATGAACATCATAAAATTGAAGCTATTTTTAAGGCCTTCGCCAAATCCATTAAGATGGCTATTAAACGCGATTTGGACAAAATGATTCTCCCGTCCACAAAAGGTGTTTTATAAAATAATGATCAGCTAAATTTAACTCTATAAAAAATTTCCATTTAAAGCGGATTCAGATCAATAAAAAGACATTATGAATATAGTAATAATAGATTACGGAGCCGGTAATACCAAGAGTGTACAATTTGCTTGTCATCGGTTGGGTTTTAGTCCCGTGCTCAGTAATGATAAAGATGTTATACGCTTAGCTGATAAAGTCATTTTTCCGGGAGTAGGCCAGGCCAGTAATGCTATGCAAATGCTAAAGAAAAGTGGTTTGGATAGTGTTATACCTACACTTACTCAACCAGTATTAGGCATCTGTTTGGGGATGCAATTATTGTGTAATACTACAGAAGAAGGCCATACACAGGGCTTGGGGGTTTTTGATGTAGCGGTGAAGCGGTTTTCAAACACACTCAAGGTACCTCAAATGGGTTGGAATACCATTTTCAGTTTGGAATCTAATCTTTTTCTAGGCTTAAAAAATGATGCTTATATGTATCTTGTACACAGTTATTATGCAGAAATCTGTGAGCACACCATATCACAGACAAATTACGGCCTAAACTATAGTTCTGCCCTAAAACGTGACAATTTTTATGGTGTACAATTTCATCCTGAAAAGAGTAGTACTGAGGGTGCTCAAATATTGAATAATTTTTTAACGTTATAAGATGAGAATAATACCAGCAATAGATATTATAGATGGGAAATGTGTACGCCTAACAAAAGGAGATTATACGACTAAAAAAATATATAATGAAAACCCATTGGAGGTTGCCAAACAGTTTGAAGCTTCAGGTATTGAATATTTACATTTAGTCGATTTAGATGGCGCCAAGGCTAAACATATAGTGAATTATAAGGTCTTGGAGCAAATTGCTTCAAAAACAAAACTAAAAATTGATTTTGGCGGTGGACTCAAATCTAATGAAGATCTCCATATTGCCTTTAATTCTGGCGCTAGACAAGTTACAGGTGGCAGTATTGCAGTAAATGACCATAATACATTTGAATCTTGGTTGGCAAAATATGGTTCGGCTAAAATTATTTTGGGTGCTGATTGCAATAATGGTAAAATTGCTATTAGCGGTTGGCAGGAGGAAAGTACTTTGGAAGTGATTCCATTTATAAAAAATTACCAGCGCAAAAAAGTACAATATGTTGTCTGTACAGATATCGCTAAAGATGGCATGTTAGAAGGTCCTTCCTTCGATTTGTATAAAGACATTATTGAAGAATGTTCCAATAGCAGTACAGATCAATCTATCAAATTAATTGCCTCTGGAGGTATTTCACATATTGACGAACTGCCAAAGTTGGAGGCGTTGGGCTGTGAGGGAGTCATCATCGGGAAAGCTATTTATGAAAACAAGATTAGTTTACAAGATTTAGAACGATTTTGTTAATGCAACCAAAATTAGAAACCAATAGTTTAATAAATGCTTACAAAACGAATTATTCCCTGTTTGGACATTAAAGATGGGCGCACCGTAAAGGGTGTCAATTTTATCAATTTAATTGACGCTGGAGACCCTGTGGTCTTGGCGAAGGAATACGCTGAAAAAGGTGCTGACGAATTAGTTTTTCTCGACATTTCTGCAACTTTAGAAGGACGTAAGACGACATTGGAAATGGTTTTGAAAGTGGCAGAGCAAGTTAATATTCCGTTCACCGTTGGCGGCGGTATTAGCTCAATTAAAGATGTTGATTCATTATTAAAATCTGGTGCAGATAAAGTTTCTATAAATTCCTCAGCCATCAAACGTCCTGAGCTCATTAATGAATTATCTGCAAAATTTGGAAGTCAATGCGTGGTAGTGGCTATAGATGCCAAACAAATTGACGGACAGTGGATGGTGCACTTGGCTGGTGGCAGTATTCCCACTGAATTAAATCTTTTTAATTGGGCCAAGGAGGTGGAAATGCGAGGTGCGGGAGAAATCTTGTTTACTTCTATGGATCATGATGGTACTAAAGACGGGTTTGCTAATGAAGCGCTGTCGCGATTATCCACTGAATTACATATTCCAATCATTGCTTCGGGTGGTGCAGGTACAATTCAACATTTTGTCGATACATTTCAAATAGGGAAATCTGACGCTGCACTTGCGGCCAGTGTTTTTCATTTTGGCGAAATTAAAATTCATGAATTGAAAGAAAATTTAAGGAAGAATAATATTAATGTTAGACTTTAATATAGATATTATAATAATTTGTAAATCAAAAAATTGAATATTTCAATAAGTGCTTTTTTCAGTGGAGGTTCTTTTGTCAAATAAATAATTACTATGAATTTAAAATATACTTCAGACGGGTTGATTCCTGCAATCATACAAGATGGTATTACCAAAAATGTATTAATGCTAGGCTATATGAATGAAGCCTCCTTTAAAATAACTCAGGACTCTAAAAGAGTGACGTTTTATAGTAGGAGCAAGCAACGCCTATGGACTAAAGGAGAAGAGAGTGGCAATTTTTTACATGTTTTAGATATCAAACTCGATTGTGATAATGACACCTTATTGATTCAAGTCAAGCCAGAAGGTCCGACTTGTCACACTGGTTCGGACACCTGTTGGAACGAATCCAACACCTCTAATTTTGGGTTTCTATCACAATTGGAGCAAAAGATCGATGAGCGTCGCACCAATGCTGATCCAAACAATTCTTATGTGGCCTCGCTATTTGCCAAAGGAATAAATAAATTGGCACAAAAAGTAGGTGAAGAAGCTGTAGAGGTGGTTATTGAAGCAAAGGATGATAATCATGCATTATTTTTAAATGAAAGTGCTGATTTGCTCTTCCATTATCTGATGCTGTTACAGGCTAAAGGTTTTAAGTTGGAAGATATTGAGCGTGTACTTAAAAATCGAGAGAAATAGGAGCATGACTCATTTTTACCTTATCAATATTCAATATTTGGGATTCCGTTATCATGGGTGGCAAAAACAGCCAAAGCTCAAAACGGTTCATTTGATGATTGATAAAACATTGAATTATGTTTTTGGAGGTGACTTTCGATATAAAACTCTAGCGGCTGGAAGAACAGATGCCATGGTGTCAGCCAATAACGCAGCCTTCGAGCTTTTTTTGGAAAAGCCTATTTCAGATTATGCAGAATTTTTGACCCAGTTCAACTATTACCTTCCACAAGATATTAGAGCCTTATCTATAACAGAAGTTGATAAGGATTTTAATGTTATACAAAATGCCAAACTTAAGGAATACCTTTATTTGTTTGCCCACGGACAAAAAGCACACCCTTTTTGCGCGCCCATAATGACCACTTTTAGAGATGTTCTTGATATAGAACTAATGGTAATTGGGGCAAAGCTATTTGAAGGATTGCATAACTTTAAGGGGTATTGTTCTGATGTTACCGAAAAAGGTTTGTATCAGAGAGAAGTGCTGTCTTGCCAACTAATTGTCAATACAGAATTTTCAGCCAGTTTTTTTCCAGAGGACACCTTTATACTTAGAGTGAAAGGCGAAGGTTTTGGATATAACCAAATCAGAATTATGATGGGGGCACTAGTTCAATTGGGAAGGTATGAAATAACCCTAGAGGACATTTCAAATAGTTTAAAGCCAAAAAGTGGCATCACTATGAATTTTGTCGCACCTGCTTCTGGATTAATCCTTAATTCTGTGGTTTATAATTGAGGTAGAAGGTGTTTTGCGATACTCACGTTAGCCATTTGCGTGAAACGGCACGTTTAGAAAACCAAACTAAAAATACTGCGATTACGATAATGGTTAAACTTAAAAAGATGTCTCGCGGATTGACTTCTGTCAAAATATAAAATTGTTGAAGTCCAACGGCAAGGAAGGAAATAAAAAAAAAAATGTATGCCCAACGTTTGCGTAAGAGTAGCGAAATGGCACCAAGCAGACCAGCAAATACTGCAATGGCAAACACTGAGATATACCAAACTGGCAAGTTAGCGTATAAAGTTTGGTCAGATTTCGAAAGTGCAGATAGCTCTTCCTGGGTCATTAAGGCGTGTGAAAGATAGTTGTAGACACCAATGGCATTCCACAGTATCGCTATCACACTTACCACCCAAAAATAGACAGGAGGCTTGTTTAAACTAGTAAAATTCATAAATTGTCGTTTTTAAGTCGGTTAGGACACAACAATTTATGAATTTTTTGATTATAATCAGAAAGTATTTTCCTGAGATGCTAAAAGAAACTTTAATCTTCTTCTACAACATGAAGCACTGGGGTTTTATTAACCCATTTTCCGTTTTTAGATTCACCTAAAATGTAAACTTCTTTAGTCAATTCATACTCTTTAATAGTACGAAGCATATGTTCTTTAGTATCTCTATGGATTTTAATTCCTGTAGTTTTTCCTTTATTTCTGATTTCTATATAAAAACCGTCTCTAAATTTGATCGGTCTTGTAGGTGGTCTTCCCATGAATATTATTATTTGTAGTATATAACACGCATATTAAACATTTTAATGTCAAAAAGCAAACGTTATTTAAATTTTTCAAAAATAGCTTTCTTTATCATCTAAAGCACATTTATTTGATAGTAATTTTATATTCATTAATTGAGCCATACTATACGGAAAAAAATATTTACTTTTAAATCAATTATTTCTACAAAAGTGCTTAATGAAATCCAAAACGAAAAAAAAATCTTATAAAACCGTCAATCGTTCACCAGGTACTGTACATTACCGTGGTAGAAAACAATCTACTGTAACCACTGTTGAGATTATCAATTATAGCAAACAATCACATCAGCTTATAGAAACACAAAATGTAGAAGAGGCTTTTCATTTTAAAGGGAAAGATACGGTTACATGGATTAATGTTAATGGTCTCAATAATACATCTCAAATTGAGAAACTTGGAGTCCATTATGGGCTACATCCATTAACCATGGAGGATATTCTAAATACCAACCATAGGCCTAAATTGGATGAATTTGATCAGTATTTGTTCCTTGTTTTAAAAATGCTATATTTTAAAAATGATGAAGAACTGGTGTATGAGCAAGTTAGTATTGTTGCGGGAGAAGGCTACGTATTAACTTTTCAAGAAGCCGACGGCGATGTCTTTGATGATTTAAGAGAGCGCATTAAAGTAGGAAAAGGGCGTGCACGGGGCATGGGTTCAGACTACTTGATGTATACCATTGTAGATGCTGTTGTAGACAATTATTTGACAGTTATAGAAGCTTTTGGAGATAAAATTGAAGACATTGAAGATCGTATTTTTGAAACAAACACAGAAGATCATCAAACTGCCAATACCATTCAAGCACTCAAACGCGAGGTCATTAAAATTAGACGCTCTGTATTTCCGTTACGTGAGGCCATAAACAGGTTGGAGAAAATAGAACACCCTATTATTGAAGAGAAAACCAGGAATTTCATTAGAGATTTATATGATCATATTGTACAAGTAAATGAAAGTATCGAAGTTTATAGAGAAATGGTGTGGAGTTTATTGGATATGTACATGACCATAATCAGTAATAAAATGAACGAAGTAATGAAAGTATTGACCATTATTGCTACTATTTTTATTCCGCTAACTTTTATTGCAGGCATCTATGGGATGAATTTTGACAACATACCAGAATTGCATTATAAGTATAGTTACTTTATTTTGTGGGGTGTCATGATTTTTGTATTCTTATTAATGCTATTGTATTTTAGAAGAAAGAAATGGCTTTAAATTTATTGAAAACAAATATAATTGTATTGTTTCTACTGTCATATTAGTCAATGAGACATCAGGATTAGTACTACACAGAGATAAGTATTGTTTTCAGAAAGGCCCTGTAACATTATGTTGTGTTCGTATACATCAAACAAAAAATCTCAGGTTGATTGGTAGACCAGAAATAAAAGTTCCAATACAAAAGTTTACAACGTCCATTGCCATATTTTAATATTAGAATGGATGTATCATCCTAACTTTATCAACTATTAATTATTTTAAAATTCGTAATAATTTCACATATGAGAGAAGAATTAAATAAATCATTTCAAAGTCTAGTTTCTAAGTTGTTGGGGTGGATGAATTCATTTGTCGAGAATATTCCAAATTTAATATTGGCAATGTTAGTGATGCTCATTGCATATTTTTTGGCGAAATATGTGAGTCAACTAATGATGAAGTTAGTTGGGAGTCGAGTTAAGCAAAAATCAGTCAGCAATATTATTGCCAGGTTAACGACTATCATGGTTGTGTTTTTAGGACTGTTTCTAGCCCTCGGAATTTTAAACCTCTCGCAAACTTTAACATCACTTATTACCGGTGCGGGAGTTTTAGGATTAGTAATTGGTTTGGCGCTACAAGGCACACTTTCTAATACAATTTCTGGAATTGTTATTTCGTTTAGAGATAAAATCCAAATTGGACATTGGGTAGAAACCAATGATTTTGCTGGCGAAATTATAGATATTAATCTTAAGAATTTCACCCTAAAAGAATCAGATAATAACATGGTTTTAATTCCCAATAAAACCATTCTTGAAACCCCAATGAAAAATTACTCATTAACGCCCTATATTCGTGTTGATGTATCGTGTGGTGTAGGCTATGAGTCAGATTTAGAATTTGTTCAGGAGTTAACTAAAAAAACCCTAGAACAAACTTTTGAAAAAATAGATGATATGAAGCCAGTAGAATTCTTTTTTACAGAATTTGGTGATAGTTCCATAAACTTTAAATGTAGATTCTGGATTGAAGGCACCAAAAATGTCCATAAACTAAATGCCACCAACAAAGCAATAATAGCGATTAAAAAAGCATTTGACGAGGAAGGAATAAATATTCCGTTTCCAATTAGAACTTTACAGTTTAATAATCAATTGAGTGTAACAGAAATCAATGATGACACATCAAATTAGTATTAAAGAGAAGTTTTATGTACTCGCCTTAAATTTGAATATATGATAAGATATCCCGTGTTCTCTAAAGCACTATTGGATTTTTTAAAGCAATTAAGAGACAATAATAATAGAGATTGGTTTGCTGAGCACAAAGCAGAGTTTACCATTTTGCAAACAGACGCAAAGCATAATTTCAATGTCCTCTTTGAAGCACTTAACATGCATGACGACCTAGAACGTTTAAAAATATTTCGGATTTATAGAGATGTTCGTTTTTCTAAAAATAAAGCACCCTATAAAACACATTTCAGTGGGTCATTTCAAAGAAGAAAGCCAGAACTACGGGGTGGGTACTATCTACATATCCAGCCCTACGACAAATCATTTATCGCTGTGGGTTTTTGGGATCCCTCTAAAGAAGATTTATTGAGAATCCGAAAAGAATTTGAAATGGATGATGATGTAATCAGAACATTAATTGAGTCTAAAAAAATACGTGAGATCTGGGGAGAATTGATGGGTGATGAATTAAAAACGGCACCAAAGGGTTTTGATAAAACACACAAGGCCATTGATTTGATCAGGAAAAAGCAATTTCTTTTCACCAAAACATATACTGATGCGCAGGTGCTTTCCCCTGATTTTTTAGAGGATGTCAATACCGCGTTTAAGGCCATTAGACCATATTTTGACTATATGACTGATGTTCTAAATACCAATACCAATGGAGAACTACTTATATAACTTCCGTTATCGTAAAAGTGTTCCCATTAAATTCAATTTTATCTCCGCTAATTTTATTGTTCAAAAGCAATCCAATTGGTGAGCTTGGTGAAATAGCAAACACACTGAGGTTATCAATGTCAATTTTTCCGGCACTAATTGAAATAAAAAAATGATTGGTGGTGGTTTTAACTAAACTCCCCAATGACACATAAGTATTGACTGTTTTGGGACTAATAGCCCTTAAACTGTCCAACATTTTTTGTGCATCGATAAGATGGAGCGAATTCTTTTCCAGATCATTTAAAAGTTTTCCGTTTCCTGAATCGTCATCGTCACCGCTACCTTTATCATTGCTTTCAAGAGAATCTTTAATGGTTTCGATTTCATTCTTGTAATTGGCAATACGCTTGTTGGCATAATCATAACATGCCTGCAGAACATCACTTTTTATTTTCATATAACTGCTGCCATTTCTGGTCTAAATAGTTGAATATGACTAACCAATCGCTCCTTTACAAGATTCATCATTCGCTTGTTTAACGCGGATGAATTTTTAATATAATCTGCATATTCTTCAATAGTAAACTGACCTATGATCATACCTTTTATTGAATTTCTGAGCTTCATATCCTTGTTAATGGCATTCTCAATATAGTCCAATTGTTTCGGCAAAGATAAATCATAAAACACATTTTTGTGCTTCACAATGTAATTTTTAAACACTGCCACAATAAGATCATTTTGAAGTTTTAATAAGGGTCTCAAAATTCCATTTTGAAATCGCTCTTCACTGCTCATCGTATCGTAAATTCTAGCTCTAGAAATGATCGGTCTTATTTGAAGGAGATCTTTTGTTCTGTTTGTCATAGCATTGGATTTTATTAAATGTATGCATAATACATTCTTCATATAACAAAGCGCTTAGATATTGTTAACTGCTTTATTAACAACCATACATCTTGCTCTTATTTTAAAATCTTAAAAATTTAATAGTTCTGTAAGTATTGCATTGAAGTCAGTAAAAATATCAATATGATTAATGATGCCATTGCAAGTGTGCTAGATTTGTAGTCGTTCAGTGTTGAATATAGATGAGTGGTGTCCACCTCAATTATTTAAGCACTTTATAAGTTGATTAATAAAAATAAGTATTAAACCACTATATGAGATTTCACACACGTAAATGGGTAAAACCTGAAGATTTAAATCCTAACGGTACTTTATTTGGAGGACAATTGTTGGCTTGGATTGATGAAGAGGCAGCACTCTATACTGTTATTCAGCTAGAAAACTCTAAAATTGTAACCAAGTATATTTCTGAAATCAATTTTATGAGTTCTGCCAAACAAGGAGATATTATTGAAATTGGCATGGACGTGGTGAAATTTGGTGGAACTTCAGTAACATTAAAGTGTGAAGCGCGAAACAAAATGACTAGAGAAACGATACTTACCGTTGATAATATCATAATGGTAAATTTAGGAAAAGATGGAAAACCAGCGCCACATGGCAAAACTGAAATTGAGTTTGTGAAGAACCGGATGAAGTGATTTTTTAAAATACCTTAACAAATTATGGGAAAGCATTAACAACCCGTATGTAGTAATATTCGTATATTTAATAATAACCAATAGAACTTTATCACAATGAAAAAAATAGGAATTATAATTCTCGTAGCATCACTTTTCATGTCATGCTCTTTATCAAAAGTAGAGAAATCTGCTCGAAAAACTGTTGATGGTAATTGGGTACTCAACTCCGTTACTTATGACACGCCAGGCGTTTTCAATACTGTTTTATTGAATGATGCAACAGCGTCTTGCTTTGAAGATAGTCAATGGTTTTTTAGATCCAACAATAGTACCGGAACTTATAACATTATAAATACCGATTGCTCAACTGGAGTCAGAAACTTTAGATGGGCCGCAAATGAGATTGGAAAAGATACGGGTAACTTTGATTTTACCTTAAAATTTACAGATGCTAAATTTAAAGATATACAGGAAGATACCGGCTATCGAATGAATTTGAAATACCTAGATGATAACAGTATGCAAATTACCCAAACCGTACAATTTGAAGGAAAGCCCTTTAAGATCAATTTAAACTTTACAAGAACAACTTTATAAACTTAAACACATGAAAAATACGATAAAAACAATTGCATTACTATTTATGGTAACTGCATTAGTAAGCTGCGATGCCACCAGAAATGCTAATAATAAGCAGAAAGGAACAGTCATTGGGGCGTCTAGTGGCGCTGTAATTGGTGGGGTTATAGGAAATAATGTTGGTGACAAGAACAACACCGCTTTAGGTGCCATTATTGGTGCGGTAGTTGGAGGAGTAGCAGGAAATTATATAGGTGACCGGATGGATCGTCAAGCGGAACGCATAGAACAAGAAATTCCGGGTGCTCAAGTAGAGCGCGTAGGTGAAGGAATCAACGTCGTGTTTGATGAAAGTAGTGGGGTGTATTTTGATACTAATAAATATAATATCAATAGTGCCTCCTCAGCAACATTAAACAAATTAGCTGGGATCTTTAAGGAATATCCAGATACTAATATTTTAGTGGAAGGTCATACCGATAGTACAGGGCCTTACGATTTTAATATGACCTTATCTAAACAACGCGCAGGTGCTGTTACATCCTACTTATCAAGTCAAGGTATTTCATCAGGACGCTTTACAACCAATTGGTATGGTCCTAATCAGCCGAAGTATGATAATTCCACTACAGAGGGTAGGGCAAAAAATAGACGTGTAGAATTAGCGATTATTGCCAATGATAAAATGAAGAAAGAAGCAATGGAAAAAGCGGGTGATTAAACTAATACCTATAATCTCTTTTAAGACAAAAACAGCCCTTAAAGGGCTGTTTTTTTATGGTTTATGGTTTGTATTAAATAGGATGGGTGACAGCTCAAACATTTCTAAATCGAAATATGAAATTGCTGCGATAACATGATCAAAAATATCAGACATAATATATTCATAGTTCACCCAACGTTTATCACTACTAAAAGCATAAATTTCTAGAGGAATACCTTGTGCGGTGGGCTCCAATTGCCGCACCATTATCGTCATGTCTTTATTAATGCCAGAATGACGTTCAATATAGGTTTGAATGTACTTTCTAAAAACTCCTAAATTGGTCAGGTTACGCCCGTTAATTAATGTTGATTTATCTACCTTATTAGATGTATTGTAGTCTAATAGCTCATTTTGCTTAGTGGTAAGATAAGCAGATATGAGTTCAATTTTTTTGAGATTTTCAATTTCATCATCAGTAAGATAATGAACACTTTTTGATTTAATAAGTATTGATCTTTTAATACGTCTACCGCCTGAAGATTGCATACCTCGCCAATTCTTGAACGATTCTGAGATAATCGCATAAGTTGGAATATTAGTAATGGTCATGTCAAAGTTTTGAACTTGAACAGTGGAGAGATTTATCTCAATAACATCTCCATCAGCACCATATTTTTCCATCGTAATCCAGTCGCCAATTCTTAAGGTATCATTTATAGCCACCTGAATACTAGCAACAAATCCTAGGATGGTGTCCTTAAATATCAATAATAAAATTGCAGATGCAGCACCTATAGTGGTAAAAAATTTAAGGAATGATAGATCTATAATCGTAGCTAATATTGAAGCTGCACCTATAACCCATACAAATAGCATTACTACCTGAATATAACTGTCTATAGGTTTGTCCCTTAATCGGGGTAAGGTTTTAAAATACGATTCTAAACTTCTGAGAACGCTTCTAACAATCCATATGGTAAGTAAAATTCCGTAAACTTTAAGTGCCATAAGTATAAAGGACTCGAAGTGCGGATAATCGTAAAACACTATGGGAAATAACTTTATTGTAATTAAGAGGGGCACCAAATGCGCAATATTCCGTGGCGCTTTATGACTTACTAATAAGTCATCAAATTGGGTACTTGAACGTTGGGCAAATTTATTGAACGTTTGCACTAAAATTTTCCGTGTAACGTAATCTGAAACAAAAATGATTACACACAAAATTAATAGTAACGTAAGCATGTTCATAAATGTTGCCCACTGATCAGTGAAGCCTAGACCAAGAAAGTAATCACAAAAAATATGAGTGTATTCCGACATTATGCGGTTTGGTTTAAATATTTACGTTCAATGTAAAATGTTGCAAACGGAATAAGTGATGCCAATAGTACAATACCTAGTGTTTTAAAGGACCACTTTAATTTAGATCCTACCAATAGGGCTAAAATGACATAGGCAATAAATAATAAACCGTGCGTCATACCGATAGGATAGAGTAGGGTCTCGTAAATTTCTGGTTGAAAAGGTTTCACCAATAACATGTTACCAAATAAGACTAAATAGGAAATACCTTCCAAAATGGCAACAAATTTGAAGCTTTTTAATAGTGTGAACATGGCAATAAAATTTTTATGCAAAAATACCTATGTTATCCTGTATAAGCTAATTTTAACAGGAGAAAATAGGGTATTTGCATTTGGCATTTATACGGTAAGATAGCTGACCATTATATCGAAAAAAGAACGATATTCAGCTTTTATTCTGATAAGTATAACCATTCAAAATGGTCTTCATTTTTGAGTGATTTTATTCGTGTAAAACCGTTTTTGACGTAAAATTGATGTAATCGATTTTCTTCAGTCAGCAGAAAATATTTTTCATGCGCTTCAGCTTTCTTAAGTTGGGTAAGCCAGTAAGAACCCAAATTATTGCTGCGTTTGTGTTTTGCAATCCAAATAAATCCAAGATAGAGATAGCCCTTGCTAAACCAATAATTTGCTTCATCCTCAAAATATGTAAAGTTTGGAGGGCAAGCAGAAAACATGATGCCACCTCCTATAATGATATCGTTCTCTTCAATAATATAAATTTTGGCAACAGATTCATAATCCTTCCAATATGGAGCGATTTCTTTTTGCCATTCTGATGGTAACATATCAAAGAATTGTTGGGGTTCTGTAGTGAGCTGTCTAAAAGTTAGGGAATCCATGTTTTTAATTTATTGCTATTAATATAAAGGGTATAAAGTTAAATATTTTAAGATGAATACAAACTATAATAGACCCCAAGACCACAATCGATCAGAATCTTCAAACCAACGGTCGCCTATATCTGTCCTGTAATAGCCATTATTTACAATAATATTGCTGATTCTATTATACATCATCTTTTGCGCATCTTTCATGGTAATTCCTGTTCCTGTTACTAAAAGGGCAATACCCGTGTTTCCCGTAATCAACCATTCATCATTAACTTTTTTAAGGTGCATTGGATGGACACCTTCTTTTAAATCTTTTCTAAAAACCACTACAGCATCCTTAGAAAATAATTCGAAAGTTTTTTTATCATTATAAGGAAAAGGTGGTACTACTATAAAAGCGCCCACTTGAAAGCCTTTTTTAGTGGAAATTTTAAAATTCTGACCTGTAGCCACTTTATAGAGCAGTTCTCCTATAGGCTCATTAATGCCCGCACGTTGGATAAATATTTGAGGAAATCCAAATCGGGAGGTGAATTCAAGAGGATAAATACCGTTACCATTTACAATACAGTTAATGTCAATATGTCCTATAAAATGTTGTTTAGCTAAAGTGGCTTCGAATTTTTTAAGCGTGGCGTCAAAAATTGGGGATTGATTCACCCAAAACATGCTTGAGCCCATTTCGCCAGTAGACACCCCTAATTCTTTAGGGAATAGTTTTTTATGTTCAAAGGTAATATTGATGGGCTTGAGAAATTCTATGCCATTAAAAAAAGCAGAGACTGAAATTTCTACCCCTTTAACTTTTTTCTGGAGTTGGAAATTCCCAAAATCATTTCCCCAAGATTTGTCATAGGCTCTTAAAACACGTATGACGTCAAGACCTTCGTCATCACTTCCAACAAATAACAATTGCTTTAATTCTTGGGTTTCACCAGAGGGTTTTACAACGTAGGCATCAGGATTGTTCTCAACATAGGTAATGGCATCCTGAAAACTTTCAAACTCCCTAAACGGCAAGGTTTTTATTTTGTGTTTTTGAAGTTCCTGTTGTCCAAAATTTCGATCCAACTCAAGTCTATCGGTATATTCACTTCCACCAAATACAACCTTCCCAGATGTTCTTAGGGCCGAACATTCTTTTCCAAAACCCGTATAATCAAAAATGAGTATATCAGCCCATTCTATGTGCTTCTTCCAATCCTTAACTTTTTTTATAAAGCCAGAACCAATTTCTTTTGACGGTTTATCCTCAATGTATAGTTTAACATCGTGTCCTTCATTTTTAGTGGTATATGCAATATCAAGAATCTCGCCCCAACGAGAAACGAACAGGAAGTTCTTTGGTAAGCTGTTGTGCTTTTTCAAGGTGTTTTTATAATGAATTATGTCTTACGAAATTACTCAATTATTCGATTGGAAAAATAAATTAACAACCAATTTAAAAATAAAAGAGACTGTTAGAAATAACAGTCTCTTTAGGATTAATTAATTAAAAAATAATGCCTATTCTTCAGTTCCCATTAGGGCAAAGAATTTATCTAAATTAGGAAGAATCACAATACGCGTTCTTCTATTTTTAGCTCTATTATCATTTGTGTCATTCTCAGCAATTGGCTTGTAAGAACTTCTACCTGCTGCAATCATTTTTTCTGGTGCAACACCATAGTCATCTTGTAACTTTCTAACAACTGAAGTGGCACGCAACACACTTAAATCCCAGTTATCTGCAATTTTACTTGTACGGATGCTTCTTGAGTCTGTATGACCTTCAACCATAACCTCTACACTTGGTTCTGAATTGATGACATTAGCCAATTTTTGTAAAATATCATTTGCTTTGTTGCTAACTTTATAACTAGCTGTGTTGAATAACATTTTATCAGAAATTGAAATCATCACGACCGTTTCATTAATGTCTATTGAAATATCTTCATCTTCATTAAGTTCACTATTGTCTAATGATTTATTCAGGTTATAAGACAACGCAAGATTCATAGAATCTTTTAAAGTCTTTGCTTCTGCTAATTTAGCCTGATCTACATTCTGCAATGTTTTACGCATTGCTTTTTTAGTATCATTTGAAATCACTGCAATATTGTCAACGTTTACAAGCATAGCATCATTCTCCTCTGTAAGGGAATTGATTTTTTTATTGTAACTGTCAACACGAGCTTGTATAGCATCAAACTTAGCTTCAAGATCTTCTTTTTCTACTCTCGTCTTAGTTAGTTCACTCTTTATTTGGCCATTTTCTTGCTCAAGAGCAACATATTTCTTTTTAGAAACACACGAGGTAAACATTATAACGGTGAATACTGCAATTGAAATTTTTTTCATAATTATAAATTTATTGGTTTAGTATATGTACGATCAGCTATGCCTTATAGACGTAATGGCTTCTCATATTTTTGATTATTTTAACATTTTGCATTGTTAATGCAACAGGATCTGTTAGTTAAGTGTTTTCTGTCATTTTATTTTTTTTTAGATAAAGTTAAACTGTGTAATGAATTGCGAGTAGGCTCTCTCATATTTAGGGCTCTGAATCTTTGCTTCCTTGGGTTACAGAGGTTTCGCTTTTTTCCAATCTTACTGGAAATCCTTTCTCGCCACCGTAAAGTTTTATTTCTTGGATATCGGCTGGTAGGTAATAGCCATTATCCTCTAATGCTTCTTTAATATTCCTAACCACGTTTCCTTTAGTAATCAATGCCATTCTCCTAAAATCGGTGGTATCAACCCAAAAATAGACCTTTAGGTTAACCGTGCTTGTCGCAAGTTCATCTTCTATGACAAAATTTACGTGTTCAGGATCTTCGATCACATTCGGCTCTTTTTTTAAGGCATTCATAATGGTTTGTTTTGCCCCTTCTATATTATCTTCATAGGCGATTCCAATTATAAAATTCCATCTATAAAAGCCATCTTCAGTATAGTTGGTTACGGGTTTTGTTAAGACATCACTATTTGGTATATAAACATCCTTTCCATCAAAAGTTTTTAGTTTAGTATACCTAAACTCCAAATTTTTGACTTTACCAAAGTTATCTCCTATTTCAACCGTATCATTTACATCAAATGGTCTGTTGAATGCCAATATCACCCCTGCAATAAAATTTTCACCGATATCCTTAAATGCGAAACCTAAAACTAAAGCGCTAGCTCCCGCAGCAGTCAGTATGGCCGTTGCAATTCCACCCAGTCCGGCAGATCTTAACGCAATCATGATGGCGAATATAATGAGCACATACTTAATTGCCTGACCCAAAAATTTACTCATAAGTGGATCGTGGGTTCTATCAGATATGCGCCGTCTTGCAAACTGACCAATCCATCCGGCTATAAGGGAACCTAACACTACAATTAATACACCAACCCCGATACCTGGAAGTTGGTCTATAAAGTTGTTATAAAAGTTAATGAAAGACTCTGTTACCGTTTTTGTATCGTATTGCATAGGTTTATATAAGTGACACTACTTTTATAGCTCAATCTATCTCTGTTGAATCTGTTTCCTCCAAATGTTCATTTCCTGGACCACCTTGACTGTAGAGTTGATTTTCTTCATCTTTCAATTTTCTTTTGGAGTTAGTATTTGGTTGTTCCCTACCGGGAATATCCAAATCCTTTCCTTCAAAATCTACGGGCATAGTTCTATTATCATCATCCAAAAACGCGTCATCACCCCCGTCTGTTCTAAGATGTTTTTTCTTATCGCCAAGAATTTCTTTATCATGTTTGGTGACGTCTGAATTATATGTTTTTTTCTCTTTATTATCCATAGTTGTCATATTTATAATTTCCTGTTTCTAAGATACAGCGGTATTAGTTTAACATTTAACCGGTTCGATAGTAATCTTAATGCTATAAGAATCAACAGACGTCTGTGGTGAGTTTGAGATGAGTTCAGTTTTAAATGGGTTGCATCAATCAATTAGCTTTTAAGGTTATAATTTTGAATTGTTGGTATACTCACGTCGTGGTAAGCGTTTTTTACACAACGCAACACAAACAACTCATCTATAAAGTGAAGTAAATCACTAAAGATTGAGAGAGATGCAGTTGATCAGTCAACTTACTGTTTAAGCATTTAATAGGCAACGCCAGCATCATTTTTAAACAACACACACAATTAGACACTATGAGTACAGATAAAAAAACATTTGCTACAGTCAATCCGGCAACTGAGGAGGAGATTGCAACCTATACATATATGACCAGCGAGACTGCGTTTAAAGCGGTGGAAGAGTGCCATAGCGCTTATCTCGAGTGGCGGACAAGGCCGGTTGAAGATCGAGCTAAAATTATTAAATCCATTGGAAAGGAATTAATTAACCAAAAAGATAAATTGGCAAAATTGATGACTGAAGAGATGGGGAAGCTCTTAAGGCAAGGTCATCAAGAGATAGAGCTTTGTGCTGGCATTTGTGAGTTTACAGGTACTGAAGGTATTAAGTACCTTAAAGATGAGGAAAGAGATCTGGCTGAGGGCGGAAAAGGAATCATAACATACTCTCCAATAGGTGTTATATATGGTATTCAGCCTTGGAATTTCCCAACTTATCAGGTCATTAGATATTCTATAGCCAATTTATTGGCAGGAAATGGTATTTTATTAAAACATGCTAAAAATGTAACTGGCTCAGCTTTGTTATTGCAAGAGATTTATAATACGGCTGGACTACCAAATGACTTGTTTAAGGTACTTATTGTAGACCATGACCTATCGGACAAAATAATTGAACATGATTTGGTGCGTGGCGTAACCTTAACCGGTAGCTCTGAAGCTGGCCGAATTATCGGAAAAAAAGCAGGTGCTGTGTTAAAGAAAACGGTTCTGGAATTAGGAAGTAATGATGCATATTTAGTGCTAGATGATGCTGACGTGGCATTGGCTGCAAAAACCTGTGTACAAGGTCGTATTTATAACAATGGTGAAACTTGCGTTTCAGCAAAACGTTTTATTGTGACTGAAAAAGTATACGATCAATTTCGGGACGCTTTTATTGAGGGCATGAAAGCGATAGTGACTGGAGATCCTACTGAAAAATCTTCTAAGATGGGACCATTAGCTCGAAAAGATTTACGAAAAACGCTCCATGAACAAGTAGAAGAAAGTGTGAAAAAAGGTGCCAAAATTAGTTTGGGTGGAGTAATACCCGAAGGCAAAGGATATTATTATCCAGCAACAGTTTTAGAAAACGTCACCCCAGGACAACCAGCTTATGATGATGAATTATTTGGACCTGTAGCATCCTTAATTAAGGCCAAAGACAATGAAGACGCCATGCGAATTGCCAATGATAGTCAATTTGGATTGGGTGGGGGCATATTTTCCAATAATGAGGATAAGGCCATCCAATTGGCAAGAGAGCATTTTGACACAGGAATGGTTAACATCAACTCATTCGGATTGGCAAGGCCAAATATGCCATTTGGAGGTATTAAAAATTCAGGATTTGGCAGAGAACATGGCGGATTTGGGATTCGTGAGTTTGTAAATGCAAAATCCATTTATATTCCAAGAAAAGATTAATCAATTATTTAAAATAAAATTTTATGAACATTACATCAGGCAGAGGCAATCATAGTTAAGGCTAAAGAAAAAGCACAGGAAATTGATACAAAAATGAATATCTCTATAGTAGGTGTAAGTGCAAATCAGGTCGCATTTGTCCGTATGGATGGCGCATAGTTAAGGAATGCAGATATCGCCTTAAAAAAAGCTAAAACTGGAAAATTTTTTGATATGATCAATGGAGACGGTGGTAATTTGTCCCAACGTAGGACGTCACTATACACTATTGAGTATTCCAATGGCGGTTTAATTACGTGTCCAAGAGGTATACCAAGTAAAGATCCTCAAGTACAGATAATTGATGTCATAGGAGTGAGTGAAAGTTTAGTTGAAAATGACCATATGGTTGCATCAGCTGGTGCTTCAGCATTATAAGTTAAATTTAAAAAAAAAAAAAAAATAATATTATGAAATTCAATAGAACAGCCAAGGCCCACTGGGAAGGTGGTGGCAAGGATGGTAAAGGAACATTAACAACGGAAAGTGGCGTGCTAAAAGAAGCTCCTTATGCCTTCAAAACACGATTTGAAGATGCGGTTGGTACCAATCCGGAGGAATTAATCGGAGCGGCCCACGCAGGTTGCTTCACAATGCAATTGAGCTTTTTTATAGTGGAGGAGGGATTTACAGCAGAAAGTTTAGATACACAAGCAAGAGTCTATTTTGAAGACGGGAGCATACCACAAATTGAATTGGATCTTAAAGGTAAAGTGCCTGGTATGGATAAAGACAAGTTTAATGAATTGGCCACAAAGTCTAAAGAGAATTGTCCGGTATCTAAATTGTTGAATGCTGATATATCGTTAAAAACTTCTTTTGAAAGTTAAGTCATCCTGATTTATCTAACATTGCATCAAGGTATTTGGATAGATTTATCTAAATTTTTATTTCTGTTAATGAAGCCAATGCCTATACAAATTTATGATTGAAATGGTCGTATTGCACTACTAAATCCATCCGATAAATAACAATTTTAAAAGAGGCGATGCAACGTCTCTTTTTGTATTTTTGCGCATTACTTTTCGTCACTTTTCCACTTTATACCTTATGAGCAGTTCAAAAAATACATTTTTAATAATACTCGCTTTTTTTTCTATTTATGTTATTTGGGGTTCTACTTATTTACTCAACAAAATTGCAGTAACAGAGCTACCACCATTTATGTTGGCTTCTATGCGATTTGTAACAGCCGGCATCCTCATTTTTATAATTGCTAAACTTATGGGAAAATCTTTAGCTATTACTAAAAGACAGTTCCTCAATACAGTGATTGCTGGATTTTTGTTTTTAACTTTTGGTAACGGCATTGTGGTGTGGGCACTTAAATACGTAGATTCTGGGTTTGCAGCTTTGGAGATTTCTGCGCAACCGTTGGTAGTGTTGATTTTGATGCGCATATTTCAAGGAAAAAAGATTAAGGCCATGTCTCTATTAGGCGTCATTTTAGGTGTTATTGGTATTTATTTATTGGTCAGTCAAAATGAAGTGGTAAGTAAAGAAGGATCTATATTGGGGATGATCATGATTTTTGTCTGTATGGTAAGTTGGGCTGCAGGCAGTTTGTTTGTGGGTAAGGCTGATTTGCCTTCCAATTATTTCGTCAATACCGGTTATCAAATGTTTGCAGGTGGTATAATGTTAATAGTGTTCAGCTTGTTATTTGGAGAAACATGGAGTTCACCACATATTTGGAGTGAAAAAGTTCAGATGTCCATGGGATTGTTAATTGTTTTTGGCAGCATTGTGGCCTTTACCTCATTTAATTTTTTGCTCAAAAGGGTATCTCCAGAAAAGGTAGCCACTTCCACCTACGTCAACCCCATTATAGCTTTATTGTTAGGATGGTATTTCCTAAACGAGGTAATTACGACACAATCCATAATTGCAGCCATTGTTTTACTGACAGGGGTCTATTTTATCAATACAAAGAAAAAACTCGTGCTTTTTGCTCGTTTCCGTAATAGAATTTAAATATCTTTAAGTTTTAAGCAGTCATGGATAAACAGACTTTACATAACACAAGAGCGCGCATTTTACCCTATGTACACAACACGCCAATATTTACATCACATTTATTGGATGATATGTCCGGTGCAAAATTGTATTTTAAATGCGAGAATTTTCAGAAAATGGGAGCCTTTAAAATGCGTGGTGCTGTTAATGCTATTTTACAATTGTCCACTGAACAGCAGGAGCGAGGGGTTGTTACACATTCTTCAGGTAATTTTGCACAAGCCTTGTCTTTGGCAGCTAAAATTTTAAATGTCCCTGCATATATAGTAATGCCAGACAATGCCCCAAAGGTTAAAAGTGAAGCAGTCGTGGGTTACGGTGGAAATATTACGTTATGCGCTGCAACCATTGCTGCTAGGGAAGCAGCCGCTGCAAAAATTGTTGCTGAAAGAGGCGCAACATTTATTCATCCTTCCAACAATTTGAACGTTATTTTAGGAAATGCTACAGTGGGAATGGAGCTCTTACAAGCTCATCCTAATTTACAGATGATTGTGTCGCCTGTTGGTGGAGGAGGATTGATAGCCGGCACTGCATTATCTTCACATTTCTTTGGTGTGGATTGTAAAACCATTGGGGGAGAACCCAAAGTTGTGGATGATGCCTATAGATCAATGCAAACTGGTCAAATTGAAAAAAATGAAGTCAGTCATACTATTGCTGACGGATTGAGAACACAACTAGGTGATATTAATTTCCCTATCATACAGCAATACGTTGATCATATTATTTGTGTAGAAGAACAGGAAATTATCCAAGCTATGAAATTACTTTGGGAGCGCTTAAAAATAGTTGTCGAACCATCCAGTGCAGTGGCTTTTGCAGCGGTATTAAAAAATAGAGACTATTTTAAAGATCAACACGTTGCTATTATACTTTCTGGGGGTAATGTTGATCTAGAAACTATCAAATTTTCATGAGCCATCTGGTTTTTAATCGTCAATAATTGACGTTTATGTAATTTGCTTACCTTTTAACGTTTAAATCAAGCGTTTATATGTTTTTTTACTTAAACATTAGTCAATCCTTTAATTTTGAAGTAATTAATAGGTAGTTGACATATGAAAAATCTAAATTTTATTCTCATAATGGTATTGGGGTTTACGACAGGTTTTGGAGTTAACGCACAAGAACCTGGTTCGGAAGAATCAGTTAATTATCAAGATCGTCATCCCATTTTTGATTATTCAGAAACAGTTTTGAATAGTATCGATTCAGTACCGGATTTTAATTCAAAATCCAATCCTTTAAAAATTACTGGAACAGTATATATGAGTGATGGGATGACACCAGCCCAGAATGTTATTTTATATATTACGCAGTCAGATGAGCATGGACAATATCAATTGAAAAATAAAGCAGATAAGCGCTATGTGTTTCATCAAGCGTGGGTAAAAACACAAGCTGATGGAAGTTATACTTTCTATACTTTTGTTCCTGGGAAAGAGCGAAGAAGTAATACTCTAAAACGTATTCATTTGGCAATTAAAACCCCAACAGGCATGGTGGTACAAGCCAATGATCTTGTTTTTGACAATGACCCATTACTAAGAAAATCTTGCAGAAAAAAACTAGCCAAAAAGGGATTTGACTCAATACTTAAATTGGAAAAGAAGGGCAACATCTCTGTGGCCAGGAAGAATATCATTCTTGACAAGTCTGTAATGCAGATTGCACAAAATTAAATTGATTTCGAACGTCATTTATTTTTTGTCATAAAAAAAACCCACAATTTGTGGGTTTTAGTACTTTTACAAGCATTCGATTAGCTTTTATTAGCTAACTCATTCACGTCAGTCTTCACATCCGATTTAACGTTTTGAGCGCTATTTTTTAAGCTGTCTAGGTTTGATTTTACTGAAGATTCAACTTCAGTGTATGTATCTTTAACCTTTTGACCTACGTCGTTAACTTTGGAATGAAGTTTATTTTTCTGTTCAGGAGATAAGTTTTTATATTTCCACCAGGCAAAAACACCTGCTCCAAGTCCTAATAAGGCCAATAACCCTTTTCCTTGCTGTCTTTTCATTATTTAAGTTTTTAGTTTGATTTTGTTCTTTAAAGATAAGCTATTTTTAGATTAAAGAATAAATATTTTAATTGATTGTGAGAACTTTAATAGCTTATTAAGAAAGTTTTAAGAAGTTTATAGACATCTTATTTATTGGCCTTCACACATCGGTATCCAAACATAAAAAATAATAATATAATCTAACCAATTCAGCTAGCTTAGTAAGTTAATTTGCTTATAAAACTGAGTATAGAATTGATTATTAGGTTGTAATGTTTTAATTTAGAAAAAAACAAAATATGAAAAATGTAATTACAGTCCTAATACTCTTATTTTCAAGTTCAATATGTGCTCAGATTCCTGATGGCGTAGATAGCCCGAGTATAAAACATGAAGCCGATAGAATAACAAATGCCTATGATAAGCATTTAGGCCTTACGGGAATTCAATTTCCGTTGTTCAAAAATAAGGTTGCCGATTATTTGAAACTAGCCCAAAAGATCAAAAATAACAATGAGGGACGTGAGGAGTTAGATGCGTTATTAGAACTTCAGGCGAATGAAACCTTAGCCATGAGCGATATACTGACCCAAGCGCAACACAGAGTTTATAAACGACTTAAAAGTACGATTCAGCCCTTAAAAGTTATAAAAGTAAAAGAGGATTAGTTGGGCAAATAACTTATTTAAATTTTAATTTTACCAAATGAATGGTTGCAGGTCCGCCCGCTGATTCGTTTGAGATATAGAGATCGCCAGTGGCACTAAATGTCATTCCTTCTGGTTGTGGGAAGTTTAGTTCGTCCAATTTATAAGCCCACTTTGGTGTGCCTTGGGGGTCCATTATTAGTAATTTCGGATTTCTTCCTTCTAAAATATAAATCTCTTTGGTAGTGGGATGCACAGCAATTTCAGATGGATAGAAAGTTTTCTGAAGTTTTTTATGTCTGAAAGGTTTTAGTATATCTGAGGCCATTTCTATTTTATATGTGGGCGAATTTCTATCCATATTTTGGCTGGACAATGAAATACTGTAAATACCTTTATAATCGTCTTTTAAATCCGTGTCTTTAGGTACGGTCAACAGTGTACCTTCCTTATTTGAATAGGTAAGAGATTCTATATTGTTTGATGATTCGAAATCAGTTTGATATGAGCTTACTGATTTTTTTTCGCTATCCCAATCTTTAATTTCATAGAGCAAACCATCACTTTGCATCACGTATAAATCATTTTTATAACGAGCAATAGCTTCAAAATCGCCATGATCTGCAAATGGAATTTTCCTCGTGATTGTTTTGGTATTTAAATCATATATGTATACAATACCGTCTTCATCCTGTACACAAGCAATAGTTTTATTATCTAACCACACAATGCCACTAACTTCATCAAGATCTGAGGGCAGCTCCCAAGTTTTTTCTATGGTGTAATTAGCACTGCCTTTTTTCAATTCAGCGTTTGCATCATTCACTTTTGCAAATCCAATAACCGCTATTCCAATTAGAAGAGCCACAAAAAATCCTATATAAATTGTTGATTTTTTCATAATGTAAATTTCTGTGTCAAAGTTCTATTTTAAAACTGAAAAGAATTAGGAATAATTTACTAAACCTCCATATTTAATACAAAATTAACCACCCTTTGGAAAATATAAATTGAAATAGTGCTGATCTTTGAACGAGTATAAAAGTTCGATCGCATATTTTTCTGAAATTGCCTTTGCAATCGCAAGTCCTAATCCTGTAGATTTTTTATCAACACTAATTTTTTTGAAACGTGAAAATATCAGGTTAGTATCTAAAGCAATAGGACTACCAAAATTACTTATCACAATTGAATTTTGATGGACTATAATGGTCACGGTATTATTCTGTGAACCATGTACAATGGCATTTTTTATCAAATTGGTCAATAATACAATGGCCAGGTCTTTATTCATTTCAAACTTTAGCCGTGCGCGATAATCAATCTTTAAATTGATGTGTTTGTGTGAAGCTAAGTCTTGAAAATCTTCGGTTATAGTGGCAATTAGTTGATTAAAATCTATGGGTTGCTCATCTATGAATTGTTTATTTTCTATTTTTGACAGTAACAGTAAGGATTTGTTTAGGCGGGTTAATCGTCCTAAATCGTCTAATATAGAAGCTAAGGTTTTGAACTCTGCCTCTGATAAATTGGTATTTTCCAAAAATAACTCCAATTTATTGATGCTAATTGCCAAAGGTGTTTGTAGTTCATGTGATGCGTTTTCAATAAAATGCTGTTGCTCTAAATACCGCGCCCTGCTTTGATCTATTAAAGTGGTGATGGATTGATTGAGTAACTTAAACTCTTCTATCGTGGTGTCTTTTGTTTTGATCTGGTGGTTTTTTTCAATTCTAAAATTTGGCAATTGTGACATTAGACTATGAAAAGGTTTCCAAATTTTTTTGAGCATCAAATTGTTTAATACAATAATGGTAATCATAAGCGAGAGATATAACACAATCAGATAGGTTACTAAGTCCCTAATTAAGTCATCCTCTTCTACCATAGACGTTATGAATTTTATCTTATAATACGCGTCATTATATTTCATTTTGGTTTCAAAAACTCGTACAGGTTCAAAATCTTTTTCGTTGAGCATATACATTAAAGTGTCAGAATACCGCGTTTCAAACTTATCGTAATACTGTCTAGAAATAGGGGTAATACTGTGGTTCCATAGCTCTAGGTCCTTATGTTCCAATATTTCAGGGTTTGCTGGTAACCGCTGCAAAAGCAATACCTTTTGATTGTCCAGCCCATCATCCAGACTATCATAAATTTCATCAAGCATGGCATAATAAAATATAAATGCCCATATTGTGATGAGTGGCACCAATAGGATGGCTAGGTATTTTGTAGTATGATTGAGTAATTTCATGAGATGACCTCAAGTTTATAACCTACACCGTACACTGCTTCAATAGTTATGGTGGCATGCTCAAGTTTTTTTCTGAGATTCTTAATTTGTGAATAAATAAAATCAAAACTGTCTGCTTGGTCAATATGATCTCCCCACACATGTTCTGCTAAGGCTGTTTTGGTTACCAATCTTTTTTTATTAGTAATCAGGTACATCAAGATATCATACTCTTTTCGGTTTAGCACTAAGGGTTGGTTCTCAACCATGACTTCTCTGGTTTCAGGAAAAATGGATACATTACCAATACTAATATGAGGGTTGCCATCAAAATGACGACGTCTTAACACCGCTTTTACCCGTGCATGAAGTTCAGACATATGAAAGGGTTTTGGTAGATAATCATCAGCACCTAAATTCAGACCTGCCAATTTATCGTCTAATGAGTCTTTGGCAGAGACAATAATTACACCTTCATCTTTCCCAGAAGCCTTCAAAGTTTTTAATAATTCTAATCCATTGCCATCAGGTAATGTAATATCCAACAAAATACAATCATAATCATAAACCCCAATTTTATGAAGCGCAGCAGAATAATCAGTAGCCGTTTCTACAATATAATGTTGACGTTCCAAGGTCTGCCTCATATTCTCCAACATTTCGGGTTCGTCTTCTATAATCAATAATTTCATAAAGAGCGTTTTTTGTTGCAATCTTACTATTGAAAACTATAATCATTTAGGAATACTTCTAAAATAATCAAAATGGTTTTGGTGCAACGGTGGATAAATAGAATTTTAGAAAAGCTTAACATATAAAAATTGTTATTCCTAATTTGTTACAGTTTTGGGCCCTTTCTTTGTATCAAATTAAAATAATAATATCATGAAAAATTTAAAAATAGCCGCTGTACTATTATTTGCAACAGCAACTATTAGTGCACAAGATTTAAAAACTAATGAAGTACCAGCTGTAGTACAAAATGCGTTTTCTACTGCCCATAATAACGCAACTGATGTGGAATGGGAAAAAAAAGCTGAGCACTATAAAGTAGAGTTTGAAGTCAATAACATGGAACGGGATATATGGTATGATAGCAACGGGGCTGTTGTAAAGTCGGAAATGGAAATTTCAGAAGGTGAATTGCCTGCAGCCGTTGCAAAAGCTGTTAAGGATGCATATACCGATTACAAAATCGATTCAATAGATGTGCTTGAAATGAATGGAGAAAAAACATATGAGATTGAAATTGAAAAGGGTTGGTTAAAAGAACGTAAGCTGATTATAGATGCTACGGGAAAAGTGATCAGCGATTTAGAAGATTAATTTATTATAGTGTAGTGATTTAATTAAAGGGATTGAAACAGCGTTTCTATCCCTTTTTTTATAATATAAATTTTTAATGTATATATCAGAGTATCGCGTTTTACTAATATTGATTATCCTTTTTTTATCTTTAAAAACAAGGTCGCAGAATACCTTATCAAGTTATTTTGAACCATCAATTTCGCTATCATATCAAGTCAGTTCGAAGTACAGTCATAATTTTGGAATTGAAAGCAGAAATAGTATATATCATAATGATAAATTAGTCTTTAAGATGAAGCAAATTGATATCTCCCATTTATCTGAATTCCAATGGAACGCACAATATGCTATTGGATTTGGGCTACAATTCCGTTCAGAACATACGTTTGATACTACCAAAAAAAATGAGTTCAGGCTGCAACAAGAGTTGGCCTATAGCCCTTCTTCCAAAAATTTACAAATACATCATAGGTGGCGCATTGAGCAACGACTATATACGTCAGTTTCAAAACACCGATTTAGATACCAATTAAACTATAAAATTCCATTGACGCCAAAGCAAGTTTACGAGACGTACGTGACAATTGAAACTGAAAGTCTGTTAGAACTAGCTAAAACTCAAAAGCCAGAATTAGAGCAGCGGGTTGGCATGGGTGTTGAATAGACGTTGAATACAAGTTCCTCATTCCAAATAGGTTTAGAATATCAATTGGAGAATTTTACACAGCAATTACAACATGAAATTTTTATTTCTGCCGAATTGGGCCTTGAGCTATAACAATTTTTAAAATAATCTTCATCCCACACAAGCCAGATCTATGACAGACTAATGCTTTATTCCGGCTGTTCAGAATCATCAGTTTTTTTGCCACTCATCATAAAGCTTATAATTATGCCTACTAAGGCAATGCACACCAGTGCAAAAATTATGATCATTATTACGCCATTGTTCCAATTGGCATCTAAAAATGTTGGTTGATACATCGTATTTATATTAAGTTGTC
This sequence comes from Gelidibacter sediminis, assembly GCF_004364975.1. Taxonomy (GTDB): domain Bacteria; phylum Bacteroidota; class Bacteroidia; order Flavobacteriales; family Flavobacteriaceae; genus Gelidibacter; species Gelidibacter sediminis. Next base: position 815,382 of record NZ_SOBW01000008.1, read on the forward strand.
ATCCAAAATTAAACCTTTACGCACATATTAAAAATGATTAATGTCAGCTAACTCCAACATAAAAACTAATGATTTGATACTATTAAAAATTCTTTCATAATATTCATTAAAATAAGCATGAAATCATTTTTTAAATATGGAAATTGTATAATTTTGCAACGCCTTAAAACACAGAAAAATGAAGCCATATATTATAATGATCCTCATGTTGTTTTCAATAAGATCAGTAGCCCAAATTGATTATAAACGACAGTTGGACAGTTTAACAACAGTCCATAAAGTATGTACCATTGAAAACATGATTAGAAATCATCGGATCAAGCTCGATCAATTAAAAAAGGAAAAGCGACGACTTAATGCCCAATTAACGGATATACAGAGTTTTAAATTGGGGCGCACAGAAGCTGAAAAAGAGGAGCAGCTCTTTGAGGTTAATACCTTACTAGAGGCAAATGCACAAGCGCTTACCAATGCAACCGTTTATTTGACATCACTGATCAATGATTTAGTTATTGCCAATGATGATGTTAAAAATTGGCCAAAAGAATAGTCAATTGTCAGTATAATGGGAGTGTTTAATGAGTCATAATAAAGTTTAAGTCTGGTAAAGACTATATGCCATGTAAAACACTCCCTTTACTCTGTAAATCACACCTTTTTAGGGGGTAGCGCAAAGGCTACCGCATCATGCTCAAAATGGTTGCGATGTGAGCCGTCACAAAATGGTTTATTGGCAGATAGACCACATCTACATAGAGAGATCACATCTCTACCGCCTAAATCATATGCATTACCATCTTTATCTACAATTTCGAAATCTCCTTCAACTCTTAATGAGCCATTGTTGTTAACTTTTAGGATTGTTTTACTCATAGCAATTATATTAGATATTTTGTTAGGATATATTATGCTAATTTAGGCTAAGTTTTTCAATTTAGAAGTGAAACATTAAGTTTGGGCAGTTGACCAACTATTAAACAAAGACTTGGATGTAGAAATTGAATTTTATTAGGTCTTAACTTCAAAGTTTGTATGCTTTGCAAGGATTAACAAAGCACTAACAGAAAGAGTGCGGTAAATGCCTTAATTTAGTGATTTCAAACCATCTTAGGCCCTAGTCATTAAATATTCTATGCCACATGAAATTTACCACCACTGCGTATTCCATATTAGATTTGGCTCTCGTTTCCGAAGGTCACAGCCTCAAACAAACCTTTAATAATTCACTTTTATTGGCGCAACACGCAGAGCGTTATGATTATACTCGTTTCTGGCTCGCTGAACATCACAACGCGGTCAATATTGGCAGTAGTGCTACCTCTGTGCTTATAGGATATATTGCGGAAGGTACAAATACCTTGCGGATAGGCTCTGGCGGGATAATGCTTCCTAACCATTCGCCGTTAATTGTGGCCGAGCAGTTTGGGACTTTAGGTTCCTTATATCCTAACCGGATTGACTTAGGGTTAGGTAGGGCACCAGGAACTGATAGGGAGACAGCACAGGCTATCAGATCGGATTTTATGCAAGCTGCACATTCTTTTCCTGAGGACTTGGATGCCATTCAACAATATTTCTCAACGGACAACGCACACTCTAAAATTAGAGCTACTGTAGCAGAAGGGGTTGATGTACCACTATATATTTTAGGTTCAAGTACTGATAGTGCTCATTTGGCCGCCAGAAAAGGATTGCCTTACTCTTTTGCAAGTCATTTTGCAACGCGCCATTTGGAAGAAGCAATAGCGATTTATAGAAAGGAATTTCAACCTTCAGAGGTCTTAGCTGCGCCGTATGTTATGGCGGGGGTAAATATTATTATTGGAGAAACCGATGCTGAAGCCGAAAGTTTTGCCACGTCTTTAATCCGAATGTTTTTAGGCATATTTACAGGGAAGCGCGATTATATGCAGCCACCAACTGCCATGACTCAGGAGTATAGAGAAATTATGGCGCATCCGCAAGTGCATCAAATGTTGAAATATTCCTTTATAGGTAGCAAAGCAACCGTTAAAGCCCAAGTGAAGGATTTCTTAGAGACTCACAAAGTAGATGAGCTTATTGCGGTAACCAACATTTATGATATTCAAGACAGGATTCGTTCTTACGAATTGTTTGCGGAGATTATGGAGGAGTTGAATGAAGAGTAAATTGAGCCACATTTAAGACCATTTCATATTAGTGTAAGACCTTACCAAGGCATTAATATCCCATACCATGTCATTCTCTGCAAAAGTGTGGTTATCTTTGCCAAAAATATTTTTATGTCGCAATCATTTTCTGATTTAGGTATCAATAATCAATTACAACAAAGTTTAAAAATTTTAAACATTTCTGTACCTACAGAAATTCAAATAAAAACCATTCCAGTTATTCTAAATCAGAACGAAGATGTTGTGGTATTGGCAAAAACTGGAACCGGGAAAACTGCAGCTTTTGGTTTGCCTTTGTTGCAATTAATTGATGCTGAAAACACGGCTGTACAAGCCCTAATTTTAGCACCTACAAGAGAATTAGGACAACAAATTTTTAATAATATTACTGCCATTGCTGGAGAAAGCTCACAACTTTCTATAGCTTCCGTTTGTGGCGGAATCCCCATCAAATCGCAAATAGAACGTTTAAAATTGACCACTCATATCGTAATTGCAACTCCAGGAAGATTACTTGACTTGGTTAAACGTGGTGCCATTGATCTCAAGAATATTCAATATTTAGTTTTGGATGAAGCAGATGAAATGGTCAGCACTTTAAAAGATGAGGTCGACGCCATCATTAAAAGCATTCCAAAATCGAGACGTACCCTATTGTTCACTGCTACCATGCCTGGAGCCATCAAACAATTGGTTCAAAATTACATGTCAAAACATGTGTTACATATAGAAGCTGATATGGCATCTGTTGGACATCAGGGTATAGATCATCAATATGTGGTGGTGGAGCCTATTGAGAAATTGGAGGTATTGCTACATTTTTTAAATTCAAAAGAAGGTGAACGCGGTATCATCTTTTGTAAAACGAAAGCAGCTGTTAATAAGCTAGCCAAAAATTTAGCTATCAATAAATTTCCTTCCGGAGCGCTTCACGGGAGTTTGACTCAGGGGATTCGCGATCGGATTATGGGGCAATTTAGGGAAGGGTATATTGATATTTTAGTAGCTACAGATCTGGCAGCGCGTGGTATTGATGTTAAAGAAGTCTCCTACGTAGTCAATTATCATTTGCCGGACACTTATGAAGCTTATGTGCATAGAAGTGGGCGTACGGCAAGAGCAGGTGCTAAAGGATTATCCTTAACCATTCTGCAACAGGAAGAAGTTGAAGATATTGCCGATTTTGAGAATGAACTAGGCATTGTTTTCAGCACAATTAAAAAAGCAGACGCCCAAAGTATTGAAGAGAATAACACCCTTTTATGGGCCAAAAAAATATTCAAGACCAAGCCTAATCGAGACGTTTCGGAAGATCTAAAATCGAAGATTAAAACTGTTTTTCATCATTTAACCAAAGAGGAGTTGGTGGATAAAATCCTGGCGAATTACTTGGCACAATCTCATATTGAAACGCCTAAACCAGCAGTTTCTAAGTCACCTAAAAAGAATAAAAAATAATGGCAAATACAATCAAAGACCAACAGGATATTTTAGATAAATTAAATATCCAAACCTTGCACCCAATGCAGGAGGAGGCCATTTCCGTAATTTCAGAAAACGTCAACACCATTTTATTGTCCCCAACAGGCACAGGAAAAACATTGGCGTTTTTATTACCATTATTAGATACACTAGATCCAACAGAAAGTGATGTTCAGGCATTAATCATTGTGCCATCGCGAGAACTCGCCATTCAAATTGAGCAAGTCGCTAGAAATATGGGTTCTGGGTTTAAGATTAATGCAGTTTATGGTGGAAGGCCAATGGCTAAAGATAAAATTGAGCTGAAGCATACACCAGCGGTTTTAATTGGTACGCCTGGTCGAATTTTGGATCATTTTGATGCCGATCGTTTTTCGAAGAAAAGTATAAAAACACTTATTTTAGATGAGTTCGATAAATCTCTTGAAGATGGATTTGAGGACGAGATGAAACATATAATTGGTCAGTTACCAAGTATTAATAAGCGCATCCTTACGAGTGCCACTCAACTTGAAAAAATTCCAGGATTTGTGCGTTTGGATAAACCCGTAACTGTTAATTATCTAAATGTTAAACGTAAATCTACACTATCTATTAGAACCGTGGTGTCTCAAAAGCCAAATAAACTACCTATACTACTAGAGCTTTTACACCATATTGGTAATGAGCAAGGCATCATATTTTGTAATTTGAGAGAAGATATAGACCGATTGAGTCACTTTTTAAAGCGCAACAATATAAGTCATTCGGCTTTTTCTGGAGGTATGGAGCAGCAGGATAGAGAACGATCTCTTATCACTTTTAGAAATGGCACGAGTCAAATATTGTTAGCGACGGATTTGGCCTCGAGGGGGATTGACATTCCTGAGCTTAAATTCATCATTCATTACGCATTACCAAAACATAAGGAAGAATTCATCCATAGAAATGGTAGAACTGCGAGAGTCAATAGTAAAGGAACGGCATATATTTTAAAAGGTAGTGATGAAACCTTGCCAGATTTTGTCAACGATGCTCAAGGTATAAAGATTTCCAAAAAGGCACCTGTTACAGCACCACAATGGGAAACCCTATTTATTTCCGGTGGCCGAAAAGATAAAATCTCAAAAGGCGATATTGTGGGGCTTTTTATGAAACAAGGAGGACTTACGCAGGAGCAATTGGGTACTATTGAGCTCAAACAAGATTGTGCATTTATTGCTGTGCCACTAAATGAAGCTAAACGCATCGTCAGCCTTCTGGACAATACGCGCTTGAAGAAGAAAAAAGTAAGGATAAGGGTATTGTAATTAGAGATATGAACCCTTATTATTCTTTAATTCTGATCGGTTTCAAGCGAATTATACCTACGGCATCCAAGATTCTAATAACTAAGTAAGTCATATCAATTTCATACCATTTTACGCCAAAGTTTGCTCTACTGGCGTGTCTGTGGTGGTTATTGTGATAGCCTTCACCCATCATTAAAAAATCAAAACGGAATAAATTCTTACTGGTGTTTTTCATTTTATAATTGACATAGCCATAAATATGTCCAAACCAATTGATGATTACACCGTGGATTGGCGCCATTAAAAAAGTAACAGGAAGTAAAAGCCATTGCCACCATGCCGTTGCGAAGTATACAAATACTAAAACATAAAAGGTTATCCAAAGCAATCTTGAAAAACGAGAGCCTGCAAACTTATCAAAGGCAGCCCATTGTGGTACATTTTTAGTGAATTTCTGATCTACTTCTACCCGTTGATCGTTAATATCTTGATAGATAGTTTTCGTTTTCCACATCATCGCGAATAAATTATCGTCGTAAGAAGGGGAGTGTGGATCTTTTTCAGTATCTGTATAAGCATGGTGCATACGGTGCATGATGCCGTAACCATAGGCACTCAAATAACTGGAACCTTGAAAAATCCAAGTGAGTACAAAAGTGATGCGTTCCATTGTTTTAGACATCGTGAACACTTGATGTGCAGCGTAGCGGTGTAAAAAGAATGACTGAAAGAATAGGCCGCCGTACCAAAGTACTAAAACGAAAATAACAATTACCATAAAAAACTTTTTTTACAAAGGTAAACTGATAGCAGTCGCAAAACAATGAACCTAGGTCAAGTAATCTTATTATAAACGTTTTCTAATTCGGCTAAGTGCCTGAGCTGTAATGCCAATATATGAGCTGATGTATTTTAACGGAATAACTTTTAGGAGTTCTGGGCGTTCCTTAAAGAGCTTCATATAGCGCTCTTCAGCACTAAGGTTTAATAGGTTCTGCTCACGTTTAGATTTGATTAAAAAGAGTCGTTCCGCTGTTAAGCGACCAATGAGGTTGCCAATTTGTGTGGTTTTATAAACTTCTTGTAAGTCGTCATAAGAGATGCTCAAAAGTGTTGTCTCCGTGAGTGCTTGAACCTGATAAGCGGACGGTGTTTGGGTTAGAAAGGAGTCATATGCACTGACAAACTGATCTTTAAAACTAAAACCAAAAGTGATTTCTTTTTCTGGATTGTCTTTAGGTATAAATAAACGTACAACACCTGATTCAATGAATGAAATATAATTTTCAATCTCATTGACTTTTAAAAAAACGGACTTTTTAGGAATAACACGACGGTGCAATTTTGAAGTGAAAAAATCCCAATCTTCGTCGGCTATAATGGCAATTTGATCAAGATAAGCTCTGATTTGATTCACGGTGCTGTTATGAGGGTTTTACGAAGGTGCAAAGATAAGGATTTGGCTTGGTTTGACAATTTCAAACTTAGAGGTTTAAAACATGATAGATGATCGCACTGATGTTGCAAATAATGTCTCATCACCAAAATGGTTATGAACCAAGATATAAAGTTGAATTAGCATTATGGAAATATAAAAAAGGTCAGTATATGCTACTGACCTTTTTTAAGTGTTTTAATATATTTAATGTCCTACTTTTTTTCTTTTAAAGTTATATAATGTTTCATCTATCGTAAACCAACAGAAGTAAAAAATTCCCACTGAGAAAATAACATCGCCAATCATGCGTAACCATTTTAAGGTTTGGACTACAGGAGAGTATAATAAATCTGCATCTCTCGCAAATGAATAGCCTTGTGTTATGGATGTATACGCTTGAATAATTCCTATAGGTAATAAACTAAAAACAACCATAGCTACCAATCCAATGTTTAACAACCAGAAAGCGCGTTTCAATTTTGTGTTTTCCCATATACGATCAGAATAAAAACGAAGACAAATAATAATGAAGCCCATACCTAACATGCCATAAACACCAAATAAAGCGGTATGTGCATGGACGGCGGTGGTATTCAAACCTTGTATATAGTACAGTGCAATTGGCGGATTAATCAAGAACCCGAATACACCGGCACCAATAAAATTCCAAAAGGCAACAGCAATAAAGAAAAAGATGGGCCATTTGTATTTTTGAATCCAATCTTGACTTTTTAACAGGTTCCAGTTCTCTCTAATTTCAAACCCCATTAAGGTTAAAGGCACTACTTCTAGCGCACTGAATGTAGCGCCTAGCGCTATGGCCTGTACAGGTGTTCCGGAGTAGTACAAATGGTGTAATGTTCCAATAATACCACCAGCTAAAAAGATGGCTGCAGACGCTACAGAGACACGACCTGCAGTTTTTGTGGAAATCACTTTCATTCTCGAAAATATAAAGGCGATCACTACGGTTGCAAACACTTCAAAGAAGCCTTCCACCCATAAGTGAACTAACCACCACCTCCAATAATTGATAACTGGGAGACTGCTGTTTTCTCCATACATTAATCCAGAGAAAAAGAATAAGCCAATGGCCACCACTGACACAAGCAAGATGATTACAAGATCTCTAGATTCATCTTTCTTATTAATGGCGTACATTAAATGTCTTCCCACCATGATCACCCATAATACAAGGCCAATGGCTAAGACATATTGCCAAAAACGGCCTAAATCCATATACTCATAGCCTTGATGCCCAAAGAAAAAATTGGTGGTTAAATCGAGAAACTGATGTACCCCCAACCATTCTCCAAGCATAGAGCCTAACACTATAATTAGTAAGGCAAAGAATAGAAAATTGATTCCAAAAACTTGATATTTCATTTCTTTACCAGAAATCATCGGTGCCAAGAAGAGTCCAGTAGCTAACCAAGTGGCAGCAATCCAAAAGATGGCCAACTGTGTATGCCAGGTTCTGGTGATGGAATAAGGTAAAAATCGTGACAAATCATAACCAAAAAACGCTTGTCCCTCAACTGTATAATGCACGGTCAGAGCTCCTAATATAACTTGCAAGCCAATCAATAATGAAATGACTATAAAGTATTTTAACACCGCTTTTTGAGAGCCCACCAATTGTAATTTGGATAACGGATCTAAACCTGGTTTTTCTAATATTTCACCTTTTTCGTGATTTCTTAAATAATAGTAGGTTAAGATCCCGATGAACAATAACAGCAATACAATGGACAATCCTGACCAAATTAGTGAATCATCAGTAATTAAATTGTCAATTAAAGGCTCATGTGGCCAGTTGGATGTATAGGTGTAATCTTTTTCTGGCCGATTGGTGCTTGCCGCCCAAGACGTCCAAAACAAAAAGGCATTAAGCTGTCCTAATTTTTCAGTATCGGTTAAAGCACCTTTCGGAATGGCATATTGCTCATGGCCTTCAGAAAAAATAGAACTATAATGTTTGATGTTTTCTGAAATAGCATCCCAGCGCACCTGAGATATAGTGATGGTTTTGGTAGTAGGGTTGAAGGTGTTCGTCTTAACATCCTTAATTAAGCGGGCCTTGATGGCTGCCTTTTTTTCCACATCAAGGTCGTCATAAGCAGTATTGTAATCCTTTTGTGCCCAATGCTCCAGCATATAAACTGCTTCTTTATGTATCCAATCTGCCGTCCAATCAGGAGCTACATAACTTCCGTGACCCCAAATAGAGCCAACTTCCATACCGCCAATGGACTCCCATACATTTTGACCAATCTGAATATCGGCCTTGGTGTAAACAACTGAATTGGTTTCTTTAACAATCACCTGTTCAGGAATGGGAGGTTGGGTTTGATACACTTCAGTCCCAATCCAGATTAGGACGACGAATGATAATACGACTACGCTGATAAATGCGATCCAAATTTTTCTCATGTGTTCTAGTAGGTTTTAAGTTAGGCAACAACATTATTGACGCGCTCAACACTGTCATTTTTTGACAACGATAGGCGTATAATAGCGTCTTGGGTACAGTGTAAATCGTGAGGCACGTTTGGATCTAAAGTGATGAGATCTCCCTTTTTTAGTTGTAGTGTTTGACCATTGACACCAAAATCTATCGCTCCTTCAAAAATCTCTACAACAATAGAAGAGGGGGCTTTATGTTCTTTCATTTGGTGGCCTTTGCGCATGGCAATTCTAATTTCCTTTGAGTGGTTGCTCTCTAGGAGAACAGTGACTGCTGGCTTGTCTGATTTATAAACCAATTGATCTGTTAGTGATGCTGTTTTCATAAATAAAAAATATCTAAATGTTAATTAGTATAAAAAGGTCTTTTTGTCCTTTATTGATGTAAATGATTTAAGTTTTTGCGTGGAATGACTGAAATTTTATGGCTGTGGCCAACACTTTCAGTGTGATGTTGTGTATTATGTTTAAGTTCTTTTCTAATCTTTAGAAAAACACTCCTCCGAGTTTCACGCACTATAAAAAAGCGGTTATATAAACTTTTTACAGATTCAAAGAGATTGCACTTTGCCATTTGCACTAAAATTTTAGCTTTAAAAGCAGGAGGGAAGTCTTCCGCTTTTAAAATAGTTGTTACATTCACTTTTCCTCCAAAATACGATGGTTTTGCTCTGAAAATGACGGGTCTTAATCTGTACTCACAAGACTTAGAAAACATAGTGGTGATTTAGTCTGCAAAAGTAAATCAAAAATCTATAAAGGACAATTTTATCCTATATAAAATTATGAGTATTTTTCATGGTAATTTATAGGGTTGAATGTCAATAAATTAAGTTACTATAATGGCTGAGCAGACGGCAATGACAGATTATATTATTTAAAAGTCATACTTTAAAAAAAAATCCGCTATGTTTACAATTCAAGAGAATTTATACCATATAACATAAAAGTCGCACCCTAAGAATTGTAAAAATAGATAACAATCAAAACATAAAGTTTGTTATTTGTTTTCAAACATTTTAAAGTAATGATTGCATCAGAAACCTTAGTGACTTATATGTGGATTTTATTGGCCGTTTACGCAGCGGTCATTTTATTTTTTGTGATTAGAGGTGCACGTAAAAATAAAGATCTTCAGGATTATGCGGTTGGAAATATTGGGTTCCCTGCTTGGGTTGTCGGATTATCTTTGGCAGCATCTATGACCAGTGCGGCAACCTTTATCATCAATCCAGGATTTATAGCGCTATACGGTATTTCAGGTGTGATTTCTTTTGCCTTGGTATTGCCCCTTGCAGCATTTATTTCGTTGATTGTGTTTACCAAAGGTTTTGCCAAACAAGGGAAAGCCGTTAAGGCCACTACAATGGCACAATGGATTGGTAAGCGCTATAAAAGTAAAAACTATGCTATTTTCTTCGCGTTTGTCGCACTCTTATTAATGACATTTATCGTATTGATTAATGTTGGGCTTACCCAAGTCATTTCAAAATCTCTGAATGCAGAACCTTTTTACGTGTTGATGGCGATTACCACGTTTGTATTTGGATATATGATGTTTGGTGGTGCAAACTCTATGGTTTATACCAATACTATTCAAGCGATTATCATGTGTATAGTGGCCATCATTTTAATTGGTTCTGGTGCGGAATATTTTACGGACGGGATAGATGGTTTTATGCAAAAATTAAATGCTATCGACCCTAATTTAACTAAGCCAACCAATCCGTCAAGTTTCCTTTTTCGTGATTATTTTGAAATTATCGTCACCCAAATTGTCATTGGTGTCGCTATTGTTTGTCAACCGCACATCATCACCAAATCATTATTATTAAAAGATGCAACTAAAGTAAACACGTATCTATTTAGTGGAATTGCGTTTATGGTCATCTTCTTTTTGGTGGTTATTGTTGGGCTTTACGCCCGTATCAATTTTCCGGATTTCACCGTCAACGGCACAACCTTAAAAATGGATGAAATCATTCCAACCTATGTGGTCACAAAATTCTCTGTAGGTGTTGGACTAGTAATTGTGGTGGGGCTAATTTCCGCAGGATTATCTACCTTGGAGAGTTTGATACAATCCTTATCCATCACCATTACGTCAGATATTATTAATCCGCTGTTTAAGGATAAGTTTACTAAAAACACTATTTCTATCAATAAAGCGGTAATCGTAGTACTAGGAATTGTGAGTTTCCTGTTGAGCTGGAACCAAATTAAAAATCCGGATATTAGTGTGGCTATTTTCGCGCAAAACGGTGTGTATGCCTATTTTGCCGCTGCTTTTGTACCGGTGTTATTCGGAACATTCTTGAAAAACGTTTCTACAAGGTCTGTCTTTATTGCCAGCATCACCGCTATTGTGGTTCATTTTGGAATTTATTATGGCAGATTAACCCCGTATATGCAAGAGCCGGTTAACAATCCTGGAGTATCTGCAGCAATTGGAATTGTAGTATCACTCATTGTAGGGTATATATTTTATAAATTAGACGAAAAGAAACAACGTGGACACATTAGATTGGATAGCTAAATGGGCGGATTATACGCCTGAAAAAATTGCAATCACTTCGTATGACTCGAATAAAAGTTATACGTATAGCGACTTGCACAACTATGCCAATCAATTAACTAAAAAATTTGCTGCACGCCATATAGAAGAAGGTGACAGAATAGCTGTTTTATCTGAGCACGGTTTGGAATATATTGTACTGTTTGTGGCGTGTCAGAGAATGGGCGTGATTATGGTGCCTCTAAATTACCGACTGTCGCAACGTGAGATTTCAAAGCTCATTGCCGACTGTACGCCAAGTTTACTTATTTATAATCAGAACCATCAACCTAAAGTAGCACAACTCGCCAATCAAAATTTAAAAACAATTTCGTTTGACACCTTAAGAGATTACTATGAATCCCCTAGTGCTACTCCAGTAAAAAACTTCGAGATTAAAGAGGATAATCCTTTATTTATATTTTACACTTCCGGCACCACGGGTACTCCAAAAGGCGTTATTTACACCAATAAGATGTTATTTTGGAACAGTCTCAACACGTCTATGCAACTCGGAATCACTTTTAGGGATTCTACCATTAACATTTTGCCTCCCTACCACACTTCTGGGTGGAATGTATTTATCACACCTTTATTGCACAAAGGTGCTCATATAGGCATGTTAGAAAAATTTGATGCTGAAAAAACCTTGTGTTTGTTAGAACTTAACAAGACCACCTTGTTTATGGCGCTTCCAACAATGCTCTTGATGATGCAAAAAGCACCTATTTTTAAAAATGTTAACCTCCGCAAATTACGTTATATCATTTCAGGAGGCGAGAAAGTCCCTTCAGAACTCGTTGCCTATTGGAAAGAAGAAAAAAACATTTACATCAGGCCAGGCTATGGTTTAACGGAAGCCGGACCAAGCATTACCTCGTTACATCATAAAATGGCGCATCTTAAACCAAATTCCATTGGGAAACCCAACTTTTATTTAAGTATAAAAATCGTCAATAAAAAAGGTGATGTGGTGCCGCCAACTGAAGTAGGGGAACTGTGCATTAAAGGCGATATTGTTACCCCTGGATATTGGAATAATTCGGTAAAAACAAATAACAAAATAAAAAAAGGATGGCTTTTTACGGGCGACTTCGCCTATAGTGATGCAGAAGGTTTTTTGTATATGAAAGGCCGAAAAAATGACATGTATATTTCAGGTGGCGAAAATATTTATCCGCAGGAAATAGAAACCCAATTGGAAGCTATGGAAGCTATTGATAAGGCGGTAGTGTTAAGTGTAAAAGATGAAAAATGGGGCCAATGTGGCATTGCCTTTGTAGCCTCATCAGACGCACAACTCTCTGTAGCTGAAATAAGGACATTTTTAAAACCTAATCTCGTCGCATTTAAACATCCTAAGTATATCTTTATATTAAACGACATTCCGCAGACAAGTTTAGGGAAAGTATCCCGAAAACAACTCTTAACGTACTATAATACAATCACAGCCAAACCATGAAACAGCTAAGCTTCCTTTTTGCATTTATTCTTTTTAACGCTTGTGTATATTCTCAAAAACCTATGAAAGAGCTACTTTCTGATTATGATTTTAAAAGCCAAATGGTTACAGTGGACGATTTGGAAATCAGTTATATCAAAGAAGGTTCCGGAGAAAAAACATTGCTTTTTGTACATGGGTTGAGCAGTAATGCTGATGCATGGTCTAAAAATATTGATGCTCTTAAAAATGAGTATACCTGTGTGGCTTTAGATTTACCTGGTTATGGAAAATCTTCTAAACCTGAGGCAGATTACACAGCATCATATTTTGCTGAAATTCTATACAAATTTATTGAAAAGTTAGCCTTGAAAAACATTATTTTGGTAGGTCATTCAATGGGTGGGCAAGCAAGTGTTAAATTGGCTGTACATCATCCTGAAACTATAGAAAAACTGATTCTTGTGGCACCAGCAGGTTTAGAGCAGTTTTCTGAAGCTAGCGGTAACCTTATGAAATCCTTTTTAACACCGGAATCTGTTAAAAACACCACGGATGAACAAATTGTAAAAAACTACGCTTTAAATTTTCATGATCAGCCTGAAGAGGTTTCAAAAATGATAGCGGACAGAATCCGAATTAAAGAAGCTTCAGATTTTGATGCCCATTGCAATGCCATTGTTAACAGTGTTTCTGGTATGTTGAATGATCCAATTCACAACGACCTGAAATCTATTTCGCAGCCCACATTGGTTATTTTTGGAGATAAGGATATGTTGATTCCAAACCGTTATTTTAATCCAACGCTTACTACTAAAGCGGTTGGTGAAATCGCGTTAAAGTATATTCCAAATGCTCGTTTGGAATGTATTGAAAATGCAGGTCATTTTGTGCAATTTGAAAAGCCATCTGAGGTTAACGCACTCATCCAAGAATTTGTGTCTGGAAACTAAATCAATTTTAAATTTAACATCATTCTATTTATTTAGAACCATAAGCAGGATGCCTTATAACCTACAGTTTCTGCTATATTTGAAACCATGAAGACGAAGCTTAAAAAATTCACTGAATTTAGCAAAACGATATTGCCAAACGAAGCTAAATACCTTCAGGGACAATATCAATTTGTCGATGAAGAAAAGCTTCAAATCATCCAATTGGTTATTGCCAATGCACTGTCTCAATCTACAAGAAAGGATTATGACGATGCCATAGATAAGCGAAAATATTCTTATATAAAAGATTGGATTGCACGGAAATTGCTAAGCATAGACGTTGATGCCACTATTGGTTGGCTCATGTCCTTGAATCAGAAAATCCTAACGGATGCCATATCATCAAATGAAGAAAAGCAATTCCTGAACTATATCAGTGGTTATAAGGCAGTCGATTTTAATTTCCAGAATTTATATGAATTAGCCAAAGAATATAAGTCATTTCTATTGGTGAGGATGCGGTATAAGGACCATCAAGTCGTGGCTGATTTTATTAAGGAATTCAATCCTTCCTATTCAAAAGCCATCACTATAAAGGAAAAATTATACACCGCCACAACTGAAATCACCAATCAATACACCCTCAATAATAACGAAACGAAGCATTTGGAAGCGTGGTTATTGGAAGTTTTTAATGATGATTTCATTAGCGGTAAAAACAGGTATCAGGCCTTTGTATTACTCGCCTTCATGTATACCAATTACAATGAAAATGATAAGTTAAAAGTGCTATTCGATCAAATTGACTTTTACTTCAGTCAAGGAAAAATGTATTCAAGACGTTTGTTATCCAATTATTATGCGAGTCGTGTACTACTGCATTCCAAACAAGATGAATTGAAGGAAGCTGAATATTATGGCTATCTCTCCATCCGTCAAAACAACAATGACACCCTGATGTATTTGAATAATCTGGTTGCCATTTTGTTGCGTAATAACAAACCTGATAAGGCGTATCTGTTGTTGGAGAAACATAAAGATCTTTATAAGGAAACCCATAATTACCATCAAAAAATAGGGTATTGTTCCTACCAAATTCGCGTCTTATCTGAACTTCATAAAAACGAACTTGCGGAAGCTACCGCCAAAACTTTTTTGAGAAAGTATAAAAACGAAGTCTTAAAACACCGTTGGCACCATTTTTTCACCTCCTATATTGGAACCTTAATCGCGCAGGAGAAATATGAAGACGTTTTAAAACTTTCCACAAAATTCGGACTCATAGAAAAGGAGGAAGAACGCCAGAAACAAAAGAATTATGTGCCAAATATTTCATGGAGTATATCCTTGTCGCGCTATATGGAAGGCAAGATCAATTCAACGCGTTTATTGGACGAAATAAAGGCGCCACTCATAGATATCAAACCCACCACAAATCAAAAACAATTGATGATTAAGGTGATTGATCGGCTTTCAAAAAATTTACCTGAAGCCTTTTTAAAACTAAAGTCACATATCTAAGTTTCTATAAAATTTCATAGCATATATAATGTGTCTATAGGATTTAAAGTCTATTTATAGTATAAAGTCACACTTAAAACCTTTTGGTTTTGCCGCGTTTTGTTTTGTAATTCATAATAGATTGCCACCTAAACGAACTCAATCCATATTCACAATTATGAAAAAACTACTCTTTTTACTAACCTTAATTGGTTCTTTTGTGGTTAACGCCCAAGATACAGGAACCGTAAGCGGCTTAATTACAGATGCCAAGGGCATGCCTTTATCTGGTGCAACTGTGTCTATTAAAATTCTGAATAAAGGTGCCATGACTGATTTTGATGGCCGTTATACCATTGAAAATGTCAATGTTGGCACGTATAACGTGGCTGTTTCCTATATTGGTTACGAAACGAATACCAAGAATATTTTGGTAACTGCTGGTCAAACAACCCAAGTGGATGTCTCTTTAAAAGATTCTGATACAGTGTTGGATGAAATTATCTTAACTGCAAACAAAAAGCCACAAAAAATTACAGATGTTCCAGCGACTGTAAATGTGATTACTGCGAGAGAAATTGAAGAATTTCCTAGCTTTAATATAGGTGAACTTGCGGCAAGACAAAAAGGGGTAGACTTTGTAAGAAGTGGTGTTTTAGGAACTGGAATTAACATAAGAGGTTTTAATTCTGCTTTCAACTCTAAAAACTTACAAGTTACTGATGATCGTTTGTCTTCTCTGATTGCTACCGGATTGCCATTAGGCTCATTTTCTACGGTAACTAAAGATGATATTGAACGAGTTGAAATTCTTTTAGGACCTAATGGAACACTTTACGGACCTAATGCGCATAACGGGCTTGTGAGTACCATTACAAAAAAACCTAGAACTTCTGAAGGCACAACTTTTGCAATTGGCGCAGGTAACCAAAGTGTTTTAACTGCAAGATTGAGACACGCACAAGTAATTGACGACAAATTTGCCTATAAATTTCATTTTGAGAGATCTCAAGGAACGGAATATGATTATGTTGACAGTGTATATGTAGGCACAAAAGCTTACAAAGAACTTGAATTGGATCGCGATTTCGATTCCCAAAAATATGGTGCATCTTTATACTACAAGCCTACCAAAGGTTCTGAATTGATTGGTTATTACGGCCATAGTAACACGAACAATATTGGCGCTACCAATGCGGGGCGTAACCAAATTAAAGACTGGAGTATTGATGTGGCACAAGTAAAATTTGTGTCTAAAAACTTCTTTGCGAATACATACTATACTTGGAGTAAAACAGATGATACCTATGCCATGAATCAGCGTACCCAAAACTACGTTTCATTTATTGATAACGGATTTTCTGAACAGGAAGCCCGCGAGCGCTCCTATACAGAGCAATGGTTTCCTACGGGTGAAGGAACGGGAATTGTGTTGCCACGAGGTGCGGTGTTTAAGGATGCTTCAAAACGTTTTAATGCTGAAGCGCAATACAATAATAATTGGGATGCCTTTTACCTTACTCTAGGCGCTCAGTATCAACTTGACATGGCAGATTCTAAAGGAACTTATTTATTGGATGATGGTGGTATAGATTTGGCACAAACAGGTATCTATACACAGTTGGAGTATAAATTAGAAGACTCAGGATGGGGATTTCTCCTTGGCGGTCGTTTGGATAACCATGATTTATACGGGTCCAATTTTATCCCTAAAGCTGCTATTACCAAAAAAGTAAATAATGGCACTTTTAGAATAACTTATGGTAAAGGAATTGCCGTGCCATCTATTCTAAACTTAAAAGGAAATTTATTTGGTGGCTTAGTTTTAGGAAATGGGGAAGGTTTCACACTAAAAGATGGTACTAAAATTGCCAAATTGGATGTAGAAACCATCAATTCTTATGAAATTGGCTACAAAGGCAAAATTTCAGACAAATTGTTTATTGATACGAATGCCTATTATAATCAGTCGGATAATTTTATAAGTCCATTAGTGAATGTTGCGGGTACGGCTACAGGAAACTTTGTGACGCATGTTGGAGACAAACCAATTGGTGAAGTTGTACAAGGGTCTAACGGTGCATTTATATTGACCTATTTAAACTTTGGCTATGTAGATACTTACGGACTTGATGTTGGCCTAAACTACTATTTTACTGATAGTTTTAGAGCGGCGTTTAATTACTCTTATTTTGATCGTGATCTTGACTTAACAGATATGGCTAACGATGGTAATTTAGATGGAAAAGTTCTTGAGAGTGAATTGCCTATCAATACACCAAACCATAAATTTAGCTTAGGGTTTCACTATAATCAAGGGAAATTTTACGGTTCTATTTTTGGACGTTATGTTCAAAAATACGATTTCTTCTCAGGAATTAATATTGCTGCGAAAACGCAAGACTTAGATGGTGATGGTGTAAATGAGATTGTTGAAAACGCTAGAGTTGGTAGAACTTGGAATTACGGTCAATTGGGAGGTTTTACAGTAGATGCTAATGCAGGTTATAACTTTACAGATAATTTGTCTTTAGGGATGAGCATTACAAATTTATTCAATGCTGAAGTAAGAGAATTTGTGGCGTCACCAGTAATCAATACGTTGATTTCTTTTGAGCTAAAATACAAAATCAACTTCTTTAAAAATCAGACAGTAGCAACCAACTAAGTTTCTTAAGCATGTCAAAAATACAAGTGAATAACATTGAACTTGATTATGAAGACCATGGAAAGGGACAAGTGCTTCTATTGCTTCACGGATTAGGATCAACAAAAAAAGATTGGGACGCTCAAGTCCCTTTCTTTTCTAAAAACTATCGCGTTATTACGGTAGACTTAAGAGGCCATGGCAACTCTAGCATACCAACAGATGATTATGGCGTACTGGTGATGACTGAAGATGTCAAAACCTTTATGGACCTGTTGCAAATTGACAAGGCTACCCTGGTAGGGTTTTCAATGGGCGGCGCTATTGCTTTTCAGATGGCAGTAAGCCATCCCAACTATATTCATAAAATAGTGATTGTTAATAGTAGTCCGGATTTCAATAACATGGGAACCATTGGCGAAGAATTGCTTAATAGTAGAACTCAATTTTTGAAAACTAAAGGCTTGAAACTACTAGCAAAAGAGATTGCGTTTAATATGTTTCCTGAACCACACCAGTTCAAATTGAGAAATGCCTTTGAAGAGCGATGTAAAAATAATAACCACAATGCCTATTATCAAGCTTTTGTGACTTTGATGAACTGGGGACTGGGAGCACAATTGGAGACAATTAAGGCAAGAACACTTGTGGTGGCGTCTGATATGGATTATACACCTGTGGCCTTTAAACAGGCGTATGTAGAGAGGATGCAAAACGCACAGTTAGCTGTGATTAAAAATTCAAGACACGGTGTTGTTTTAGATCAACCAGACGCGTTTAATAAAGTGCTCGAAAAATTTTTAAAAAATGAATAAAATCGTACTCATTACAGGAAGCACTAGTGGTATAGGATTGACCATAGCGAAGAAATTCGCAAAGAATGGTTATCATGTAATGTTTCATGGTTTAGAAACAAACGGTGCTGAGATTGCAGAAAAAATAGGCGCGAAGCATAAGGTAAAAGTGGCCTTTTCTAATGCGAATTTATTACAACCTGAAGCTGTTGAAGGTTTGATTGCGGAGACCATTTCTAAATTTGGAGCGTTGCATGTATTGGTGAATAACGCCGGAATTCAACATGTGTCGCCAATTGAAGACTTTCCAAATATCAAGTATGAAAACATTATTGCCATTAATATGAATGCAGTATTCTATGCTTCAAAAGCGGCTTGGGGTCAGATGAAACAGCAGAAATTTGGTAGGATTATCAATATTTCTTCCGTCCACGGATTACGAGCATCCGAATTTAAATCGGCTTACGTGGCGGCCAAACACGGCGTCATTGGGATGACTAAAGTTTTGGCTTTAGAAGGTGCACCTTTTAATATTACCTGTAATGCCATTTGTCCTGGCTACGTCAAAACACCTTTGGTGGAAGGCCAGATAAAAGATCAGGCCAAAGTCCATAATATGACGGAAGAAGAAGTGGTTGAAAAAGTCATGCTTAAAAAGCAAGCCGTAAAACAATTTGTCCCAGCAAAAGCCATTGCAGATATGGCAATTTTGTTAGCCAAAGAATCTTCAACAACAATTACTGGGACCTCATTCACCCTAGATGGCGGCTGGAGTGCCCAATAATACTACTGCTAATTTAATTTTAATAGTTGAGTTCAATGCCCCGACGGTTCCGCTTTCGGGGTATTGTGTTTTATGATTCTAAATTAATGACTATTTCAATTTAAGTCTGAATTGAATGAATTTATAAAATTAATCGTATCCCAAATTCTCCTCCTTTTTAAGGAGGAGTGGATTCGGTAGAGATGCAGAAGACGCGGTTGTTTTTAAAATGATTCTCACTTGATTTCGCATTTCCAATTTTCGTAAATTGTAGGAATCTAAATTTATTCATAATGGATCAGGTAACTTCATTTGATTGGGCACGAATATTTGTAGGGGAACAGCCCTTGTTCTTCTTGGCCGAACTGTTTTTACGCGTAGTGGTCATTTATATTATGGCTATATTGTTATTGCGGATAGCTGGAAAACGCTCCCGTCAACAACTTACCACCCTAGAGCTGTTGTTGGTGATTGCTTTAGGCTCCGCCGTGGGCGATGTGATGTTTTATCCGAGTGTGGCAATACTTTATACCATTATCGTCATGTTAACGATCTTGATTTTGCAGCTCCTCATCGAAAAACTAAAAACAAGATTCCCACGATTTGACAAATTTGTCGATTCAAAACCGACTTTGATCATAAAAGATGGCCAATTTATAGAAGAAAGCTTAACATCAGAGAATCTTACCAAAGCTGAGATTTACAGTTCGCTACGACTAAAAGGAATCCGAAATATGGGTGAAGTAGAATATGCCTATTTAGAAATACCCGGACAAATTAGTGTCTTCAAATTTGAAAAGGGCCAAGAAAGAGACGGCTATGTTTTAGTGCCGTACCAAGAAGAATAAAATGAATCTATCTATATACAATAGAAATTCATGAAATACATCAGGACCGCAAAATTCTCCTCCTTTTTAAGGAGGAGTGGATTCAGCTTCAGCAAAGAAGCAGAGGACGAGGTGGTTTTTTTTGAAAGAACTAATTACAGCTGAGTTATACAGTTCGCTGCAATTAAATAGAATTCTTGATTAAAGAAGTATAATATACCTTTCCGATATCCTCAGGATAATTCTATCTTATCAATGAGTATATATTTTACTATAAATTTTATAAGTTTTGAAATCCCAAAATTCTCCTCCTTTCTAAGGAGGAGTGGCTTCTGATTCCGCAGAGAAGCAGAAGACGAGGTGGTTCTGAAGCAGAATCAAACCTAAAACCTCAATCCTCACCCCTCAAACCTATTTCAACAAAGGCTCCAAAGTCTCCCAAACCGTTTCTGCCAAAATTTTATGCCCCTCTACATTCGGGTGAATACCATCACCTTGATTTAAAGCAGCAATGCCACCAACATCCTTCAATATAAATGGAATAAATTCTAGGTTATTTTTTTCGGCAAGATCAGCATACAATTCTCTAAATCCGGTGGTGTACGTTTTACCCATATTTGGAGGTAGTTCCATCCCTGCAAGAATAATAGTCGTCTCTGGGCTTTTTGATTTTACCACATCAATAATCGCCTGTAAATTGGCGCGCGTTTCAGACAAGGCCACACCACGTAAACCGTCGTTGGCACCCAATTCTAACAAAAAGATATCAATAGGTTGCTTGATGACCCAATCAATTCTGCTTTTTCCACCCGCCGTCGTTTCACCGCTGACGCCTGAATTGATAACCGTATAATTCAAATTTAAAGAATCAATTTTTTGTTGCACCAAAGCCGGATAAGCTTCAGTCGTATCCTCCAAGCCATAGCCTGCCGTGATACTATCCCCAAAACATAAAATAGTTTTTGTGGCAGTTGTTGGCGTTGTTGATTCTTCAACCAGGGTGTCAGTCTGTTCGATATTTGTAGTTTTTTTTGTATCAGAATCGCCACAAGAAAACAACAACAATGGTAAGATAAAATAACAAAACTTTATGAGTTTATGCCTGCTGGACGTTGGTAGATGTAATTGCAATTGTTTATTTTGAGCCTCGAACATAAATCGCTATTTAAATTAAAATTAAATGTCAAAGATATTAAAGATTACTGGGTTGGAAAAAACATATACCAGTGGTAACAAACAATTAACGGTCTTACACGACATCTCTTTTGAGGTTGAGAAAGGCCAAACCTTTTCTATTGTCGGACCTTCAGGCAGCGGAAAGACCACCTTGTTAGGAATTTGTGCTGGTTTAGACCAACCCAATGCCGGCAATGTGGAGTTATGTGGACAGGGCTTAAATAGCTTAAATGAAGACCAGCGCGCACAATTGCGGAACAAAAATGTCGGATTTATTTTTCAGAATTTTCAGTTGTTACCAACCCTTACCGCCCTCGAAAATGTAAGTGTGCCTTTAGAATTACAGGGCGCGAAAGATGCTACCCAGAAGAGTAAAATCTTATTGGAAAAAGTAGGACTCGGTGATCGAGTGCACCATTATCCGTCGCAACTCTCGGGTGGCGAACAGCAGCGTGTAGCCCTAGCGCGCGCGTTTGCAAATTCACCATCCATTTTATTTGCTGATGAACCTACAGGTAACTTAGATGAAGAAACAGGAGAGAAGGTCATTCAATTATTATTTGACCTCAACAAAGAAAATGGCACCACCTTGGTGATCATTACGCACGATTTAGAATTGGCCAACCGAACCCAACAAATCCTAAAACTTAAAGGCGGAAAAATAGTAACCAATCAACTGACTTCAGCACTGTGAACAATTCCAATAACAACACTTCCTTACAAACACCTTGGCTTTTTAAAATGGCTTGGCGTGATGCCAAAGCTAGCATAGTACGCTTACTTTTATTTATGGCGTCCATTATTTTGGGTATTGCCGCCGTGGTGTCTATTCAATTATTTAGCACGAATTTAAAGGACAATATTCAGCGTCAGTCAAAAAACTTGATGGGAGCTGATTTTATCATCGATTCCAGACAAGTACCAACTGAGCGTGCGCAAGCCATTATCGATTCTTTACAGCCTGATGCTTCTGAAGTCAAATTTGTATCCATGATTGCGTTCCCTAAAAATGGTGGCACAAAATTGGTACAGGTGCGTGGTCTTGAAGGTAGTTTTCCATTTTATGGAAGCCTCGATACAGAGCCTTCTGCTGTTTCCGGAACCTACCAAGAATCTGGAGGAGTGCTAGTGGATGCCACTTTAATGTTGCAGT
Organism: Gelidibacter sediminis; assembly: GCF_004364975.1. Taxonomy (GTDB): domain Bacteria; phylum Bacteroidota; class Bacteroidia; order Flavobacteriales; family Flavobacteriaceae; genus Gelidibacter; species Gelidibacter sediminis. The sequence continues at coordinate 837,982 of NZ_SOBW01000008.1, forward strand.
TTAACGTTAACCCTGGAGATTCCATCAAAATTGGAGAATTGACACTTCCAATTGCCGGCGCATTAAAATCGATTCCGGGAAGTTCTGCGTTTTCGAGTTCTGTAGCGCCGCCAGTGGTTGTTCCGTACCGATTTATAGAAGCCACTCAATTATTGCAATTTGGAAGTCGAAAGGAATATCAATATTATTATAAGGTTTCGGATACTATTAATCTGAAACAACTTCAAGATCAATTAGAGCCGCAACTCGATTTGGAGAATGCCGATTTAGACACGCATACCAGTACTACCAACCGCTTGGGAAGGCGTTACGACAACGTGGGCAAGTTTTTGAATTTAGCCGCTTTTATTGCCTTGTTATTAGGGTGTATAGGTATAGCCAGCTCGGTGCATATTTATATTAAAGAAAAATTACGGGCCATCGCTGTTTTAAAATGTATGGGAGCATCCCGACTTCAAAGTTTTCTGATTTTCTTGATTCAAATTGCGGGCATCGGGATTGTTGGCGGCTTAGTAGGCTCGCTGATTGGGGTGGGACTTCAACAATTATTTCCATATCTGCTTAAAGACTTTTTACCGTTCACACTGGTCATCAGTATTACGCCAGCACCTATTTTGATTGGGGTGTTCTTAGGGCTGTTCATGTCCGTATTATTTGCGCTGTTGCCCTTATTACGCACTTGGTATGTATCACCTTTGGATGTGCTGCGCGTGGATGAAAAAGCCTCTCAAGAACCTACTAAAATCCGACTTCTTGTATTTGGAGCCATATTGGTGTTCTTGTATTTATTTTCATTGTGGTTGATAAAGGAGCCGCTCTATGCTTTGGCATTCGTGGCTGGTACCCTGATTACTTTTATGATTTTGGCCGGGGTTGCCTTAGGGTTTATCAAAGCCGTAAAACGCTTTTTTCCTAAGCACTGGAATTTCACCGCGCGTCAAAGTCTGCTAAATTTATTTCGCCCTAATAACCAAACCGTAGTTTTAGTGGTGGCGATTGGCTTGGGGACATTTTTAATCAGCACCCTGTATTTCACTAAAGACATTCTGTTGTCAAAAACAGAAGTAGGGCAGACTTCAGAAAATGCCAACATCATCGTATTAGATGTGCAACCGCCGCAATTGGATTCGGTAGCTCAAACTATTACGGAGAACAGTTTACCTGTTCTTAATAAAATTCCGTTGGTGACTATGCGGATGCACAGTCTTAATGGAAGATTGGTGAATGAACTGCGTCAAGATACCACTCGCCAAATCCGCGGTTGGGTCTTAAACCATGAGTTTAGAACGACCTATCGGGATGCCTTGACGCCATCCGAGGAAGTGGTAGAAGGCGAGTGGGTTTCGCAAATCAATACCAATGATCCTATAGCCATCTCCATTTCAGATAATTTAGCCGACGATGCCAAACTGAGCGTAGGCGATCCTGTAGTCTTTAATGTTCAAGGTGTATTGATGAAAACCACCGTAGGCAGTATCCGTAAAGTAGATTGGGCACAAATGCAGCTCAATTTTACCATTGTTTTTCCTGCAGGTGTACTGGAACAGGCACCACAATTTAATGTGCTGACCACATCTGTACCTGACGATGCCAGTTCGGCAGCGCTGCAACAGAATTTGGTCTCCAATTTTCCCAACGTCACCATCATTGATTTGCGCCAGGTCTATACCCTGGTGGAGGATATTTTAGATCAGGTTTCTTGGGTGATCAACTTTATGGCCTTTTTCAGTATCATTACGGGAATTATTGTCTTAATTGGCTCGGTAAGAACTAGCAAATACCAAAGGATTAAAGAAAGTGTCTTGCTACGAACCTTGGGTGCAAAAAATTCACAGATTTTACAAATTTCAGCTTTTGAATATGTGTTTTTAGGGTTGTTGGGAAGTTTGGTAGGTATTATCCTTGCCCTCATCAGTAGTTTGTGTTTGGCACTTTTTGTATTTAAAGAACCTTTTATACCGTCACTAATTCCATTTATAGTGTTTCTACCAGGTATTACCTTGTTAGTACTGGTCATTGGCTTGAGTAACATTCAAACCGTGTTGAGAAGTTCACCGTTAGAGGTATTGCGGCGTGAAGCATAAACACAACTACTAGTAAAATTTAACCGTTCCGAATTCTTCGGGACGGTTTTTTATTTTATAGCCGCACTTAATCGGCTATTATTTAATTCATATTCACTGATTTATTCCGTAAATTGAGTGCTAATCATTTATACATAAAAAATGCGTAACTTACTATATTCATTACTCATCCAATTACCACCGGGGACTCGAAACCCAGATGATAACAGTCCCATGGATTTTTCCAATCCCTTTGATCTCATTGTCTATATCATTCTGCCCATTCTATTGATCATCTTTTATATATTATGGAGAAGGAGCAAAAGACGCAATAGAGACTAGAATCTGTTTAAGACTTGAATTAATCCACTAACAATAACCTTTCCATGTTACAAAATGTTTTAATAGAACGTCAAATTTATGCTTCAGAAGAACATAAAATGATGCAACAAATGATTCAAGATTTCATAAAAAATGAGATCATGGATCATATAGACGAATGGGAAAACAATGGCATGGTCAGTCGCGAGATTTGGGAACGTGCGGGCGAATTGGGATTGTTGTGCATTGACATGCCCGAGCAGTATGGTGGCAGTGGATTGGATTATAGTTTTAGTGCGCTCTTTATTGAAGAATTAGGCAAAGAAGGCATTAACGGCCCAGGGTTTTCATTGCATTCAGATATTGTAGCACCTTACCTTTTAAAATATGGGACGAAGGCTCAAAAAGAGGCATACCTCCCAAAAATGGCTTCCGGTAAAATGATCACGTCTATCGGGATGACTGAGCCCAATTGTGGAAGCGACTTAAAAGCGATTAGAACTACTGCTGTTGACAAAGGAGACCATTATTTGGTTAACGGACAGAAAACTTTTATCACCAATGGGTATATGTGCGACATGTCTATTGTTGCTGTAAAAACCCATCCGGGGACAGAAAAAGAAGGCGTGTCCTTATTGATTATGGAAAGTGCTTGGAATGGATTTGAAAAAGGCATTCCGTTTAAGAAAATTGGCATGAAAGCTCAAGATACCTGCGAGCTGTTTTTTGATAATGTTAAAGTCCCCAAAGAAAATTTATTGGGTGAAGAAGGTTTAGGCTTTAAAATTATGATGACTGAATTGGCCAGAGAACGCTTAACAGTAGCACTAAACGCCATTGGTGGGGCAGAAGGAGCCATAGAAAAAACCATTGCTTATACCTCTACCAGAACGGCGTTTAAACAACCTATTGCCGGTTTCCAGAACACCCAATTCAAGTTGGCCGAATGTGCCACGCAACTACAATTACATCAAGCGTTTTTAGACCGCTGTACCCAATTGTTATCGACACATCAACTCACTGCTGAAAGCGCATCTATGGCGAAATATTCTGCCACCGAAATGCACAGTAAAGTAGTGGACGAATGTCTACAGCTTTTTGGAGGCTATGGCTATATGTGGGATTACCCAATCGCGCGGATGTATGCCGATAACCGTGTGGCCAGAATTTACGCTGGAACCAATGAAATCATGAAAATATTGATTGCGCGTGGCTTGTTTAAGGAAGTGTTTGAGCAGATGAAGAAAGAATCTAGACCGATTCGCTGATAGAATTAAGAATTAAGATCGCTTCGCTATTAGAATTAAGAATTTAGACCGCTTCGCTGCAAGAATCAAGAATCAAGATTTGGATGGTGGAAATGTTTATGTTTTAATTTCAGATTTAAAATTTCGTGAAATTCGTGCAATTCGTGTCCAATAGAATCAAGACCGCTTCGCTGCTAGAATCAAGAATCAAGACTTGGTTGGTGGAAATGTTTATGTTTTAATTTTAGATTTAAAAATTCGTGAAATTCGTGCAATTCGTGTCTTATAGAATTAAGACCGCTTCACTGTTAGCATTTAGAATCTAGATTTGGTTGGTGGAAATGTTTATGTTTTTAGTTCAGATTTAAAACTTCGTGAAATTCGTGCAATTCGTGTCAAAAAAACACGCACTTCATTAAAGATGCTTTACAATTGGAGTTTCGTAACTGTATATTTCTTGTGTTTTCTCAAAGTAGATGTATTAGAAACATGAATTCGCGCTTCAGCTCATCAAAAAATCACGTATCTTTAGCATTCTTATAAAAGCTAAAATCCCAATGAATTTATGAAGTATGTGATGTCATTACTGTTTGTCGTCTTATTATTTGGCTGCAAAGAAGTGAATTCTAATGACGAAAATAAACTACGAAAATTTGTAGAACAATGGAATGAGGCGCATACACTTTTAAAATCGCCTTATTTAGCACCTAATTACATGAATGTGGTCTCCTATTACGGGAAACAACGCACCAGAGCACAAGTCATGCAGGACAAAAAGATGCTATTTGAACAATTTCCTGATTATACCCAAAGTATTTTAAACGATGAAATTGAAGTCACGGAAGAGGCAGGAAAATATTTGGTGACCTTTACCACACACGTTAGGTATAACGGAATAGAAACTGATTACGATTCTTATCTATCAGTAACAATTAAAAACGGCGATTTTAGAATCCTACGAGAAGGCGTGGCTGAATCAGGTAACAATTTGGATGCTCCTATTTTTCCGAAGGCACGCGAAAATAATCGCATTATCGCTAATAAAAGGCAGCTTTTTGGCGATTTTAATGGCGATGGATTATCAGATTATGCCACGGTCATTTCCCCAGAAGTAATCTCAACTGAGACGACTGAAGGTCAAAATAACGATGGCGTAAAATGTAAAGGTGGGTGTGAGAGCATTATCGTTTTTAGTAGTAGCGACTTAGAGAATATCACCATAAAAGGAGCGTACAAATCGGAGCTAGAAAACCTCAAGGACCTGAATAGAGATGGTGCTGATGAGATTGGCTTTTGGGATATCAAGCCCACATCCAAGACCTTATACGTGTTTAATGCCACCAATGGCGCCTTACTTACCCAACCGATTTTTATTAACACCACAGTGCATAAAGGCTTAAAACTTATTGATGTTTTTAAGAAATCAGGTGTCAACAAAATTACGGTTACCCGCAGTGTGGAGCAAGATGGCAAATGGGCACTAAAAAGCCAAATTATTATGTTGGACTAGACTTTTATTTCGATTCCCAAAGTAATTTTCTGGCCGTTCCATAGTTCCCCAATTGATACAGCGCTAAAGTAGGGGCCATAAATTTTGTTGGACGAAATTTATGAGTCTCTAAACTATCTAAAACGGACGTATCTGCTACGCCTAAACTGATGTGCGGATTATAGTTTTCATAGCTGTGATCACTCACAAACTTCGGTACGTAGGCAAATGTAAAATCGTCAATAGGCGTTCCATCCTCATTTTGCACATACGATGCTTGGGAACCATTGCTCAAACTGAACGGTTCTAAAATTTTAATCACCTTTTCATGTAGTCGCATGAGCGGTTCACTTTTTTCGATCCCCATTGAAGCGAAACTTGCTTCTTGGCCCTTATTATATTGGAGTTTGTCCACCAAAAGGGTCTCATTTTCTATGGTTTCATAAAGCCCCTCGAGTACTTTTTCTATTTCAGGCACATCGCTTTCATTGACATAGGCCTGTATTAGGGTGATGTGGGGAATATGTTGAGCGTCTAAAGTAAAATTGTTTGGATTGTTTTCTAACACCGATTTGTTCAAAGCAACCGCTTGATTATATACGTCTTGGGGAAGCGTGAGAAGTACATCGATAGCGATGACGTTTTCTTGCTTTTGTCCACAGGAATAGGTAAGGGTCAGGATTAAAAAGGAAATGATCAGGTACTTCAACTTCATATTAACACGTAAATTAATGCGGTCAAAAATAACCAAAATGTGACACATTCCCTTTTTTAAGGCTTTAATAACGCACACTTCGTTGTTAGCTTTTCAACCAGGAACATTTTAATTGTTATTGATTAAGCATCCAAAACCACAGTTTCCTTTTTCGCCGTTTTATTAATTTTTAATTGCAATAAAAACACCATCGCTATAAACGCCACTCCAAAAATGAGCAATAACATTATGATTTCTGAGGATACGGAGGCAAAATCGCCACCATAAAAAGCTATTTTACGAAATGCACTCAAAAATTGCGTCACCGGAATAAACTGCGCCACACTTGCAATAACCTCAGGAATTGCAGCCGTCGGCCAGGTAAATCCGCTCAAAATAAATGCAGGCGTAGAGATGACCATCAATAATTCGGTTGCTTTTAACTGACTAGGGATGGCGATAGAAAATAACATTCCAATAGCCATAGACGCCAAGGTCAACAAGATGGTTAGGACCAACATTGGGAAATTGAAAATATCTGCCGTAATCTTAAAAAATGGGAAAAATGAGCTAACAATTCCCCAAATAAAAGGCAACATGATTAAAAATGGTGTCGCTTTTAGTAAAATAAGGTATAACGACGACTTGTGATTTTTTACCAAATTCGCAAAATACCCATCTTCAAAATCTCTTGAAAACGCCAAAGCCATTGCTAAAAATATAATTTGTTGCATAATAGCAGCCATAATCCCTGGCAACATAAACGTCACATAGTTTCCGGTAGAATTATAGAGTTTATTAAAGTTGATTTTAAAACTTTCGAAGGATGCTTTGGCCTGGTCTGGATGCATGCCTTGTTTTTTAAGCCCTTCAATTTCAATCCCTGCATTCATCGTCATCAACACCGTGTTAATGTGATTACTTGCCGTGTTGGCGTTCACGATATTGGCCATGTTCAAATCTACACGAATTTCAGGGTGCTTCTTTTGTAGCACGTTCTTTTCAAAATCGGTAGGAAAGGTAATCACTGCCGCATATTGCTCGGTAGGCATTTCGGCAACAATATTCCCAGAAGTTGGGCGCACATCTTTTACAAACAAACCTTCATTTGCTATAAACGCATCAATAATTTGATCGGTTACCGGACTGCGGTCTTGATCTACAATAACAATCGGTAAATCTTTAACCTTGGCCTGTTGGTATACAAAGCCGAACAAAATTCCGTACCCAATTGGGGCTCCGAAAAAGATAGCCATCAATACGCTATTTGAAAAAATACGCTTGAATTCTACCTTAAGTAAGCTTTTGAAATCTTTCATGGGTTACTATTTGATAAGAATGGTTGCGTTAGTATAAAACTGTTGTTTGGATACATCTGATGTTGGCACCACTTTCAATTCATAGATAGACTCAGACAAGTTGTATAAAGGCGCCGTACTGGTAATGTCAGCATACTGTGCCATTTGTTTAATAGCGACAATTTTAGCGCTTGTCTCATCTTTTGTATAAGGATTGATTAACGTCAATTCCTGACCCAATTTGAAGTCGTAAATTTTAGATTCCGGAATGGTAAATCTGAAATACAGACTGTTGGTTTTGTAGCCATTAAACATGGTATAGCCCGGCGTTAACAATTCGCCTTCCTCTAAACTTATGGTCTCCACAGTCATATCTGCTGGGGCAATCATATATTGTTCATCAGAGGCTGACAAGACTTCTTCCTTAGCACCTACGGCACGGTCCAATTGGCCTTGTGCCTGTGCGATTTGTTCTGAACGCGCTCCTTTTCTAACCTCATCACGCTTTGCTTCCAAAGCTTTTACTTGAGCTTTAGCCATATTGAGTTTCATACGTACCTCATCAAATTGCTGTTGACTCACCAGCGAATCCTGATACATGTTTTGCAATCTGTTATACGACTCTTGGGCAAACTCCAATTGCGCTCTACCAGAGTTTAATTGGCCTTCAATTTGGTTCAACTGTTCAATTGTAGCGCCGTTAGTAGCCAGATTTAATTGACCTTTGGCAGCCGTTATAGCTCCTTCAGCCTGTGCAAGTTTTGCATTGACTTCAGGGGTATTCATCAATGCTAGTGTATCACCTTTTTTAACCGTTTGACCTTCTTCAACGTAAATTTTTTCAATTCGTCCACCAATTTTGCTGCTAACAGCAATGGTTTCAAATTTCACTTTTCCACGGTTGGAAGTTATTTTATCGTTTTTACAAGCGTTTAAAGAGAGTAGGGCAAAAGCGCCTAAAAGTATGTGTGTATATGTTTTCATGTCTTAAGTTGTTGTAGGGTTAGTAAGTGAGGATGCCTTTGGCGTGTAACAAATCGGCTACAGCACGGCGTTCGTTAAAATAGGATTCTTGTAATTTAAAATTGGCTTTTTCAACATCATTTAATGCATCAAGCACATCGTTAATGGACGCTAAATTGTTTTTATACTGTTTGTTGATCATTTCGTAAGTGTCATTTGCCAATTCAATTTCTTTCTGCACAATTGTGGTGTTTTGCAGTGCCGCCTGATATGTTAATTCTGCTTTTGTGATACTCAAAGCAATCATCTCTTCAGCATCTTCTATTTGGTCACGGTATCTTTGACTTTCCAAAAGCGTTTTTTTGCTGTTCAATCGGGATTGGTTGCCATCAAAAATCGTCCATCGCACACCTGCACCAATAAACCACTTAGGATCTAGGAGCGATAAATCGTCTTCAATAAATTCATAATGACCTTTTACCGCAATTTTCGGAATAAAACTGCTTTTCTCCATTTTGGCTTTGTATAGGGTCGCTTTTTCAGCTTCTTCCAATGCCTTAATTTCGTTGCGCTTTTCAACGTTAGCGACTTCTGAAACTGCAAAGGATTGCAATTCTGGATCTAACAATCTTAAATTTTCTTTCGTTTCGCCTGTCAATTGGTGTAGAAGTTCAATAAGTAAGATGTTGTTGTGTTCAAACTCTAATTGTTTGCCTGCCAATTGCTGTTGTGCCAATTCAATTTTTTTCCTGCTGATAGGTGTCGCCAAGCCATTTTCAATCGCTTTTTTCACATAAAACACCTGTTCGTTTAAATAGTCTTCAGATGCCGAAAGGACTTTTTTAGAGGCTTTTACCAAGGCTAATTTGTCATAAGCTTCAATAATTTGTAAAGCGACTTTGTCTTTTTCGGCTAGTCCTACATAGTTTAGGGACGATTCTTTATGTCGACTTGCCTTTAGGGCGTTGGTCGCTTCGAATCCGCTAAACAATACCCAATCTAAATCCACCGACGATTTTAAAATGTTTTTATTTTGAAGGTTGGGAACTTCTGTTAAAGGAATATTTTCAGGAAACGGTGTATTAAATGGAATCCCAATAGCATCCTTAATGACCAATTTCTGAGTCCCAATCAGTAAATTCCGAGTGTTTTCATCAAAGGTAATGTCGTCATTCAGCCTTGTGTAGCTCCCGTTAAGAGTGATTTTTGGCAAGAAAACAGACTTCGCTAATTGCTGATCTATTTGCGCTTGTGCGGCATCAATTTGATTGGAATTGACCTGATGATTCTTAGTGATGCCTTTTTGAATCAATTCTTTAAGTACAGGATCTAATTGTTGTGCTGAAAGTGACGATGGGACTGCAATTGCAACAACCATCAAAAATAATCTTAAGACACTGTTTTTTAAATTCATTAGTAAATGGTTTTAAATACTAGGCAAAATTACGTATCAATATCTTGATTTCCTTTGACCTATGTCAAAAAAACGGAGGTAGGTGTAAGGTTTGAGGGTGTAAGTTGTAGGTTTGAAGTGGATTTCAAAATGTTGATTAGTGAATACTTTACTTACGGATGCGGCTGAGGGTTTCTTGGGTCATGCCCAAATAAGAAGCAATATGGCCAAGCGGTACTTGATGGACAATATCAGGGAATTCGGCCAACATATAATCGTAGCGTTCTTTGGCGGTTTGAAATTGGATGGCGTTGAGCTTATTCACAATTTTAGTGAGCATTTCTGTTGTCACTAATCTTCCTAATTTTTCCATCTTGTGGTATTTTGCAAAGAGTTGGTCTATGTCTTTTTTTGATATGCTAAATACCACGGAATCTACCAAGACTTCCAAATTGTACAAGCTTGGTGTTTGTTGAAAAAAACTGTCGGCGCTGGTCATAAATTTTCCAACTCCAAAAAACCATTGGGTAATTTCTTTTCCGTTTTCATTAGTGTAAAAACTTCGGCCCATACCTTGTTCTATAAAATATAAGGTTTTGCATATATCACCTTGATTAACGAGTAGCTGGCTTTTAGATACAGTCTCTTTTTTGAAATGACTTTGGATGTCATTCAATTCTTTATTTGTAAAAGGAACCAAAGTGCCAAGAAATTCATATATGCTCATAGTATAGTGCTAAACCTTATTAATATTGGCATTTGACAAGATAGGTAAAAATGTAAAACAGCAAAAGACACTAATAACAATTACTGTTTTTTATTAAAAACTGATCACTAAAATAATCATCAAACCCAAGGAAATCTTCCCCAAATACATCTGATTCAATCTCTTAATTTAAAAGTTGGACAGCATGTGCTAAACCAGTTTTTAAAACTTATTTTAGACATATTTTTTTTACATTGGATTAATTGACTCATCAGTATAAGGACTGGTATCACAATAAATAGAATCTCTCACACCATCTAAAAACAAATGCCTAATTTTGCAGTCATTTGTTGACAGAGCTTCAAAACTTTCCTTTCCAGTTAAATTTAAGACATCGCAGAATATAGCCATTTAACGATTTGGCTTAAAAATATTATGTTGATGATGGAAGTATTGCATGTCAATTAAACGCATCAGGACATTAAGGTATTCTTTATTCATGAAGATATGTACACACGAGACTCTAACGGCTTAAACAAGGCTTCACGAACGCTATTGCTAATAGGCGTATTATTTGTGGCTATCAATCTTAGACCAGCCCTTTCTAGTATTGGTCCCTTGGTAGATCTGATAAGTCAGGATTTTGGATTATCAGATACGCTACTCGGACTGCTCACTACCATACCACTAATAGCATTTGGCATTGTATCTACCATCACACCTCTTTTTACCAAACGTTTTGGCATTGGAAACACTTTGTTAGCCGCCTTAATTTTACTGACTTTAGGCATTGTAATCCGTTCTATAGCGGGTGTGTTTGGGTTGTATTTGGGTACCATTTTATTGGGTATTGCCATTGCGTTTGGTAATGTCTTGCTCCCTGCGTTAATCAAACGAAACTTTCCTCATAAAGCAGGATTTGTGACCAGTTTATATTCAGGTATCATGTCTCTAGGGGCTGCAGTCGCGGCGGGCCTAAGTTTTCCTTTGGCTGTAGAATTTAATTTAGGTTGGCGAGGCTCTTTAAGTGTGTGGGCGGTATTGTCCATAATAGCATTAATCATATGGATTCCTAATATTAAACGGCTTGACCGATCCGTACCTAGCAGAAGTTTTAAGGTGGCCATGAAAAGGTTAAGCAGTTCAGTATTGGTGTGGAAAATGGCACTATATATGGGACTCCAGTCTTTGACGTTTTATGTGATTTTGGCTTGGCTGCCTGCCATTCTTATGGATAGAGGTTTTGACGCCTCCTATGCAGGTTGGATGTTGTCACTGTCTCAGGCCACTGGAATTATCGGTGCTATTGTAATTCCTATTTGGGCCGGTTCAAGAAAAGATCAACGCTTGATTATTGTGTCTTTAATAATCATTGAAGTAGTGGCTTTGGTTGGCTTAATTTTGCCAGGCATGGCTTTGGTGGAGCTTTGGGTTGGACTTATTGGATTAGTGCTTGGAGGCACTTTTGGATTGGCCTTATTGTTAATTGTTTTGCGTTCAAAAGATGCTGAAACAGCTGCCGAACTTTCTGGAATTGTACAATCTATTGGGTATCTGATTGCAGCAACTGGCCCGTTTATTGTTGGCCTCATTTACGACCTAACACAATTATGGGATTATGCTTTGGCACTTTTAGTTGCTGTTGCAATAACCAAGTTGGTTATGGGTATTGATGTAGGTAAAGATAAAAAGGTTTAACATTTAATGAGTTGTCTTTAAAAATTTGGCCATCTGCATGTAGTGGCTAACGTGTGCCTTTGACATCAGTATTTATTCATTTCTGATCTATCGTTTATAATCTTAAGCATTTACTAGTGCGCTTCACAATCATAATTTAAAAATTTATTTTAGTTTCATAATTATTGATTATCAATGTTTTAGTGGTCATAAATTTTTATCTTTAGAGGTAGTAACTCTTATATGACTTCTAAATTGAAACACTATTTTATACCCATTTTGTTGTTGTGTATCTCTATGGCCAAATCAAACGCGCAAAATGGAGCCTTATCGAGTGATGAAGCATACGCTCAATATAAGAATATAAGTGATTCCATGGCTATTTCATTCCCTGAAGATGATATAAAAACATTCAGGCGATCATCTTTTAATGAAACCCAATTGGAAAAATATCTATCCATGCATTTTAAGCGGATGGATCTCCTATCCCATATTAAAGGACATCATATTTTTGTGCTAAACAGTTATCTGCATTCTGGCAATTGGTTTAAAGCTATAGGTTTCCCGAAGGAATCCATTAAATCCTATCAAAGTTTCTTTCTTCATTATCAGTTGGTAGAACATGAGTTGTCTGAAGAGGATAAAAATGGTTTTAATGTGATGCGGTTTTTTGCTCATGGTATTCTTGCTGAAAATTATGCCAATCTTGGACAAATGGATAGCGCTGAACAGCAGCACCAACTGAATATGGACTTTACCCGCAACCTTGATAATTTCTATTATCCTTCGGCTATTAACAATTATGGATTGCTCCTGTATTGGCATAAAAAAGAATTGGATTCAGCCCTTCATTATTTTCAGAAAGCTTATCAAATCACAGCATTAAAATTCCCTACGCACACATTAATAGGGAGTATACGCGATAATATTGCAGATGTTTATGTTGAACAAAATCTTCATGAAAAAGCGCAACCGCTATATGCTCTCAATTTCGATTTTTATAAAACAGCAATTAATGAGAGAACCTTAAAAAAGGATATACCCCGCCTAATTAGTGCTGGCGCCCAATTGCTGACAAGTAATATTCAATTAAATAGGCTAGGGGCCGCACAGCAAATTTATGAAGATTTAGAAACCATTGTAAAAAATCAGGAAAATTCCAATTCTATCCAACCTGAATCCTATTTAGAATTTTTAAAAGCAAAACAATACCTTTTACAGCAACAACATAAAATTGACGCTGCATACACCACTGCAAAACATATTTATGCGTATTCTGATAGTATTCATAAAGTTGCCGCCATAACCGATAAACGTTGGCAAGAGGAGTTTAATGACGCCACTATTGATAGAATTGCGCTCAATTTTAAAATTGATCAAATGGAAAAGGAGAATAAAATTAAAAGCCAGAGTGCAAAATTAAAGTTAATAGGATTGGTCTCCTCCGTGTTTATTTTACTCTTACTGATTCTGTTTTTAAGCAGACGCCAACATTTGGTCAATGCCAAGACCAAACAATTGCTGGCCGAACAGCAATTGGAAAATTCAGCCTTAAAGGTGAAGCAGCTTCATTCTGAAATTAAGTCTAAAGAACGCGATTTATCAGATTTTGCAATTAGCTTAACCCAGAACCAAGAGTGGACCAAACATCTTGCAGAACATTTAGAAGCGATTAAATTAGCCCCACCTGAAGATCGCGATGTGCTGTTGGAAGCCTTAGATCAGGATATTAATAATAAAATAAGTTTTGATAGTGATACACGGGAATTCTTTGAGCGCTTAGACAAATTAAGTGATGCATTTTATAGTAAACTTACCTCGCTGTATCCTAATTTAAGCAAAAATGAAATCAGATTATCTTCTTTAATTCGCTTAAAGATTGAAAGTAGAAGTATTGCTACGCTTCAAAATATTACTATGGCTTCACTCAATACAAGCCGTTATCGGCTCAGAAAAAAACTCGATCTTTCTGAAGATGTCGATCTTGACACTTTTATTCAAAATTTGTAAATTCTTATAAAACAGCCATTTTGGAGCCTAAATCACTGGTTGTCTATTAAATGTCTATGGCTTGTATATCAGCTGTCTATACTCATTCTAAAAATTTACAGTCCATCTTTTTTAATTTAGTGCTGTCCTAAAATCAGAGTTACTCCCTCAAATTTCCTAAGTGTTCTTAGCGTCACACCTTTGTATAATTTTAAAACACCTTACACTCATGAAAACAAGTATCCTCGGTTTAGTATTTTTAGGAATGACCAGCCTCATGCCCGCACAAAATGATTTTGCAATGGTTACACCAGAGTATAGCCATAGCGTAACCTCTAACAAACCCGTTGTTAAAAACGGTCAGTATTTATCGAAAATGACGTTGCAACCTGAAGCTGTGCGCGTTATTAAATTACAGTCCATAGCAGCCAACTATGACATTAGTGCAAAGTCTATTTACAATGCAAAAACATCACAAACGTATTCGGTAGTTATCAAATCAGCTGAAAATTATATCAAAGCCATTTATGACCATGATGGGACCATCATTAAATGTGAAGAGTTTTACAACAATGTGAGAATGCCCTACCAGATCAGCAGCGAATTGGCAAAAGAATATCCAGGTTGGGAGTTTCATAAAATCCATTACACCATTGATTACGCTTTAAATGAAACGCCAATCTTTGTGTATGAGGTCATATTAAAAAAAGGGAAAACCTCTAAAAAAGTTCAAATTACACTTTAAATATTTTGGATTTTGTTATGATGCTCGTGAATTAGGGCATATGTATGGCGTACACGATACGTTGCTCAGTGTTACTCAGCAATAAGACTATAGAAATTAAAAAAGGCTGTCCTATTTAAAAGACAGCCTTTTTTGATGTTCAAAAAGTGAGCATGCTATTTCAAACTTTCTAGTAACTTTTCTGCTACCAACTCAGAAGACGCTGGGTTTTGACCAGTAATCAAATTCCCATCTTGAATGGCATAAGCTGCCCAATCTTCTTTTTTAGAATAGATCCCGCCATTTTTACTAAGCATATCTTCCACTAAAAAAGGAACAACATCAGTTAATTGTACAGCCGCTTCTTCAGTATTTGTAAATCCAGTCACCTTTTTGCCTTTGACTAATGGATTGCCTTCAGCATCTTTAACGTCTTTTAAAGCCGCAGGTGCATGACATACAAAAGCAATAGGTTTCTTCTGACTGTTGAATTTTTCAATTAAAGCAACAGATGTTTTATCATTTGCCAAATCCCATAAAGGACCGTGACCACCTGGATAAAACACGGCATCAAAATCATCCGGATTCATATCTGCCAATACTTTGGTGTTTGCAATTAATTTTTGCGCTTCGGCATCATTATCAAAACGCTTCGTCGCTTCTGTAGCCGCATCTGGAGCATCACTACTTGGGTCAATTGGTGCAGCACCACCTTTTGGCGTTGCAATAGTAATGTTGGCACCTTTGTCTAATAAAGTGTAATATGGGTTTGCAAATTCTTCAACCCAAAACCCCGTTTTTTTTCCTGTATCTCCTAATTTATCGTGAGATGTTAATACAAATAAAATGTTCATGTCTTTTTTATTTTTAATGTTATTCTGATCTTCTGAAACGATTTCAGAAGCTGATTTAGTGTGATCCTCTTTACAACTAGATGTGGTAATGAGGGTTAAAATTACTGCGAGTGATGGTATTAGTTTCATAACTTAATAGGCCATTTTTACAATCTTCTCAACTTTATCCGGAGAAAGATTTTGATGTTCTCCTAATCCTAACCAGCCGCGTTCTGTAAAACGTTTTGAGATCGTTTCCGCCGTACCTTCGTAATCTTTAGTGTAATCAGATAGTTTTGTGTCTATTCCCAATTCGTGGAAAAATGCCACTGTACGTTCAATAGCTGCATAAGCTTTATCATCGGTACTTCCTTCAGTGATATTCCAAACACGTTCACCATATTGTGCCAATTTTTCTTTCTTAGCTTCAAAATTATACTTGTAATGGCTTGGAGCAATGACTGCTAAAGTTCGGGCATGGTCAATTCCGAATAGTGCGGTTAATTCATGGCCCATAGCGTGAACAGCCCAATCTGTAGGAACTCCTTTTTGTAACAATCCGTTTAAGGCCATGGTACAGCTCCACATAAAGTCGGCAGCCGCTTTATAGTCCGTTGGATCCTTTATTACTTTTGGAGCCACTTCAATAATGGTCTGTAAAACGCTTTCTGCAAAACGATCTTGTAAAAGTGCACCGTTAGGATAGGTCATATACTGTTCTAGCACGTGGGTAAACGCATCGGTCAATCCGTTGGCCAATTGACGTTCAGGAATGGAACTGATCACTTGCGGATCTAAAATGGAAAATTCCGGAAATAATCCAGGCCCGCCCATAGCGAGTTTTTCTTTAGTTTCTGCCCTGGTAATTACTGCGCCTGAATTCATTTCAGAACCTGTTGCAGGTAAAGTCAACACCGTTCCAAACGGCATTCCTTTTTCGGTTTTAATGTTTTGGGTTAAAATATCCCAAGGGGTATCGCCTTCAAATAGGGCAGCAGCCGATAAAAATTTGGTGCCATCAATCACTGATCCACCACCAACGGCGAGTAAATAGGTGATGTTTTCATACTTGATAACCTTTAAGGCCTCCATCAACACGGCGTATTCCGGATTGGCAGGAATGCCGCCAAACTCAATGACCACAAAGTTTTTTAATGCAGATGTAACTTGATCATAAATGCCGTTTTTCTTAATACTTCCACCACCATAGAGTAATAGTACTTTGGCATTTTTAGGAATTTCATTTTCTAGTTTTGCTATCGTGTCCTTTCCAAAAATGATTTTGGTCGGGTTTTTAAATTCAAAATTGTTCATTATTTAATGTTTTTTTTAGTTAATTATAGTTTAACAATCATTTTCCCAGTGTTTTTACCTTCAAATAAGTCGATAAAAGCAGTTGGGATATTGTCAAATCCTTCCACGACTGTCTCAGTGTAGGTCAATTTATCTTCAGCTAACCATTGTGATAATTGTGTCATGGCTTCTGGAAATTTCTCAGCGTAATTAGACACAATAAAACCTTGCATCAGTGCACTATTCTTTACCAAAAATGGCTGTACACTCAAGCCTTTAGGAAGTTGGGTATTATTATATACAGAGATGGCACCACAAATGACCATTCTTGCAAATTTGTTGATGCTAAAAAATACTGCATCAGAAATGGGGCCGCCAACATTGTCAAAGTAGATATCAACACCGTTCGGCGCTGCTTCAGCAATGGCAGCCGGCATATCTTTGGTCGTGTTATAATTGATTCCTGCATCAAAACCGAATTTCGATTTGAGCATCTCAATTTTTTCATCGGTACCTGCAATGCCTACCACTCGTAATCCGAGGAGTTTGCCAATTTGACCTACTACCGAGCCAATAGCTCCAGCAGCTCCAGATACCACTAGAGTTTCTCCAGCTTTTGGTTGTCCTATTTGGGTTAAGCCTAAATAGGCGGTCAAGCCGGTCATGCCTAAAATTCCTAAATACGCACTTAAAGGTGCTTTAGATGGATCGACTTTTAAAAGACCTTCACCACTGCTTATTTGTTGGGTTTTCCAATCGAGCATACCAGAAACATAATCACCTGCTTTGAATCGCTCGTTTTTGGAAGCAGTTACCTTAGCTATAACACCAGAATGAATTGGTTTGTTGAGTTCAAAAGGTGGTACATAAGATTTTGCGTCGCTCATGCGACCTCTTAAATAAGGGTCTACGGAAACATATACGGTCTCTAAAAGGAGTTCCCCATTGGCAATGGACGACTCGGTATTGTCAGTAACAAATTCGAAATCTGCTAAAGTAGGGGTTCCTTTTGGTCTGTTTTTTAATAATATAGTCTTGGTCATGATATGTTGTTTTTAGTTTATAATTGTTACTAAATCAGCCATAGGTTTTCGCACCTTAACCAAATTTACCAACCAATCTTCTTCTTCTTCTTTTCTATAGCCTAAGGGCAATAACACTGCGCTGCGTAATCCTTTTTCACGAAGCCCTAAAATAGTGTCTACGGCCTCCGCCTCGAAACCTTCTATAGGCGTCGCATCTACACCTTCAAAAGCAGCCGCTATAATGGCTTGCGAAAAGGCAATGTAGGCTTGCTTTGCAGCATGATGATAGTTTTCTTCAGCATCTTGTTGAGGATAGGATCCGAGCAACATCTGACGGTAATTCTCCCAGCCCTCATTTTTAAATCCGCGAATCTCGTTGGTCAAATTGAACATATAGTTGATCCGATCCTCAGTATACGTATCCCATGCCGCAAAAACGAGTAGGTGAGAACAGTCTGTAATGACCGATTGATTCCAAGCTACCGGTCTGATTTTCTCCTTTAACTCTTGATTTTTAATCACCATGATCTCAAAGGGTTGTAGGCCACTTGAGGTGGGCGCCAAACGGGCTGCTTCTAAAATGTGTTCAATTTTATCTTCAGGAACAGCCTTGCCATTCATTGCTTTTGCGGCATAACGCCAGTTCAATTTATCTAATAATTCCATATCTACGTTATCGTACTATTTGTTTATAATTTCAGCTCTAATAAAAGCTTCTTTTAAAAGTTTAATTCTGTTACACAACGCCTATTTGCAATACTCCAGACCACAAATCTTAATACTTAATTCTCAATACTCAATTCTTAATACTGCTCCAAGCCGATTGATAGGCATCTTCTAATTGTGAAGCCTCCAACTGAAATGCGCCACGTTTTTGTGCCATCATTAAAAATGACAACGGATTGATGGCATAGGCATACAATAAATAGTTGGACATGTTTTTGATCAATCCTTCTTTTTTACCGCGTTCCCAAAGGTCGAGTAGGGGTTGTAAATGTTTGATGCCTTCCTGCAAACTTGGTTCGTCTATAATTGGAGTGTTATCACATTGCGCCAGAAACATTGCGTTTTCAGATTCGTTGAGTTTAAAATCGGCAATGCGTTTCCAAATAATCTCAAAACCGTGTTCTACAGACATATCAGTAGTATAAGTTTCAAAGGCATAACTGGTGTACTGCGCTTTGACGTCGATATAGGTTTTGTTGACTAAATCTTGCTTATTTTCAAAATATAGATAAATGGTCGCCGGAGAAACATTGGCCATTTTCGCAATCTTACTCATAGGTGTTGCGTGAAAGCCATTATTGTTTACCAACTCAATGGTGGCCTTTATAAGCGCGTTGCGTTTGTCAATACTTTTTTGAAGTTGTGCCATGTTATCTTTAAATCTGATACAAATATACAATAAAAATGAACGTTCATTCTTTTTTTAACAAAGGTTTAGGGTTCCAGGTCTAAGTGGTCCTAATGGAATCCTATTAGGATCACTGTTTTAAGGAACCTAGAACCATATACTTAAAGTTATTTTTGGGCCCTTATGCGTGCCGGTGCCTCGCGCTTTAAGATGATAAATAGGGTCGTAGAGGCGAACAGCAGGAGGAGATACCAAGAATTTCCAACCAAATCAACATAACTGATTTTGCCATTGGCGAAACTTAAAATCATCAATACTTGCGCGCCATAGGGTAACAGTCCCTGGGTGATACACGCAAAAATGTCTAAAGTGGAGGCCGTTTGCTTAGGGTCTAGGGCATAATCATCATTGATAGATTTAGCGATGGCACCAGAAATGATAATGGCCACGGTATTATTGGCAATGGCGAGATTGACGCTCGACACCAAGGCGCCAATCCCAAATTGGGCGGTTTTTTTGTTATTGATTACCGTTTTTATGTTGACCAATATAAATTCGATACCACCGTTAAAGGCAACCAGCGCTGCTAAACCACCCGTTAATAAGGAGAGCAGAAATATTTCGGTCATATTGGTAAAGCCGGTGTAGGCGATGCGGGTGAATTCAATGATCGAGAAATCGCCATAAAACAAGCCTAATAGTCCTGCGGTAATGACGCCCAACACCAAGGTAACAAACACATTGACTCCAATGATAGATAGGATGATCACCATCAAATAGGGCGCTATTTTTAAGGCCGAATAGCTGTAAGCTACCGTATCTGAATCAGTTGGTTCCAACGCCAAACCTTGATAAATAAGAATACCGATAGTCGCCACGGCAGCGGGAAGAGCAATTTTGATATTGGCTTTAAATTTGTCGCTCATTTTGACGCCTAAAGATTGGGTGGCCGCAATAGTGGTATCGGAAATGACTGATAAGTTATCGCCAAACATAGCCCCGCCCAACAAGGCGCCACAAAGGATGCCCAATGAGAAGTCGCCCGTATCCGCAAAGCCAATGACGATAGGTGCCAAGGCAACGATAGCACCCACCGACGTTCCGGTAGACACAGATAGAAATGCGGCAATCACAAATACCCCAAAATAAATATACTGGCTACTAATCAGGTCCATACCCAGATGCACAATAGTATCTACACTTCCGGTGGCTTTGGTGACCGCGGCGAAAGCTCCCGCCAGGAGGTAAATCATACACATGGTAAGAATCTTAGGATCGCCACAACCTTCTAAAAGTGTCTTGATCTTAACTTCTACGGATTGTCTAAACAGTAAAAACGCCACTAAAATTCCGGCGATGACGGCAATAGGCGCGGGGAGGGCATAAAAATCATCTTGGATGATGCCAACACTTAAAAAGGTGATGATAAATACAAAAAATGGGATTAAAGCTTTAAAACTGGGGGTCACTGTACTGGTCATGAGTCTGTCTTTACAGAATCGCAACGGGAGGAGGATAGCAAATAATGAGGACATGGGATAACGTTTGTTCCAAAGTATTTGGCTTATCTATTTAGCACCTTGCTCGTTAATGCAGGTTGCTATCTCTCTATGAGATTCTTGATAATTAAGTGGGCAAAAGTAAGGGATTTTTTATAGTAAAAATGAAAAGGTTGGAGAATTTTCAAGAAGAATCTTCTAGTACTAATTGTGAAAAATTACCAGATTGAGATTTTAATTAAAACCTACAATTATGTCAGATCACGTAAAAATCCATATTCCCAAAACTGTAATATCTTTGTTCTTTTTTTTTGTTATATAACTATGGAAAAAAAAACTTTAAAGATTTCTTTTGTGCATGTTAGCAATAAATCCATTTTAGTGGTTGGTATAATCTTTATTAAATAGTTTTTCTTAAACTTTATACTCAAGGTTCAATTCGCTAGAATCGTCTAAAATATATTTTAACGTATATTTTTCCAATATCCGAGATTTTTGTTAAGAGTGGCAATATAAATCTTAAAATAAAATTTGTTCTATAATTTATATTATGTAAAATAGAATTTCATAGCAGAAAGAATGGCCTTTATTCCTTGCCATCTTCCAATGCACTCACCCGACCTGTATATTCAATTGAACTTCTGGTTGTGGACTGTACGTTGATCGTGCTTCTTAAATTTGGGTATAATGTAATTCGCATATCGTAATGTTCGCTGTTGCGGTATTTGTCATCAATCCTAAATCGAATCTCTACAGCGTGCTTAGCATCGTCTTGAATAACTTCATACGCTTTAGGCACATCATCAAACTCAATACTAGTTTTATTGGCATTATAACCACCACCAAAATTCTGTTCACCAAAAAATGGCAAATAACCGCTAATACTATCGCCTTTAATGGTCAATTTATTGGCGTTTGTGGTCAAGTCAATATTGTTGGCGTTATTGCCAGGACCTAAAATATTTGAATTGGCCACTCTACTAAACGCTGCAGATGCAAATGGTGAAGCACTGTTGGAGATAATCACTAAAGATCGCGAGTCGACTAATTCCTTTAAGTTTTGATAGGCAATATCATCCTGTGGTGTAAACTCTTTGGATGAACCACATGCTATTAGCACCAAAAAGAGCGCGCTATAAAGAAGTACATTTTTCATAGTTATTAATTTACGAATTTTTTTGGAAGTGATTCCGATGGTTTTACTAAACTATTCTTAAAATTTTGTTATGAGAAAAGAGAAGTTTTGGACACGAATTTCACGAATTGACACTAATTTCTCTGTGGAATTCTGTGTATCTCTGTGTAACTATTTCTTAGAAAAGAGAGAAGAGTAAAAAGTAAAGAGATGTTTTGGACACGAATTTCACGAATTGACATGAATTGATATATATTGAATCCCAAGATGTACTCTGGTGATACCCTTAAATTACTGTTTTTCCGCATCATTCGTGACATTGGTGAAATTCGTGTCAAAAAAACATTTATTTAATTTACACGAGTTTTTCTCTGTGGAACTCTGTGTAACCTCTGTGGATCTCTGTGTAACTTTTAGAAAAGATAATAGAAAGAAGAGACCACCTTTGTAGTACCATCGTGTCAAAAAAAAAGAGCATCCACAGTGTCCTGTAAATGCCCTTTCATCTTAAATATTCTTGTTTTATTTTGGATCTAAAATCAATTCAATGCGTTTTATGGCATCTTGATAGTGGTATTTTGTCTCCGTTTGAGCCACTGAATTTTTGCGGTTAATCAATTGATTTTTCAGAGTGTTCAACTCCCCTCTCACTAACGCTCTAACGTCTGATTGGTTAACATTATAATACGATCCCCATCGACTTGGTTTCAATTCTTCAGTCATCAAATAGGCCATTCGGTCTATATAAGCACGCTGTAAGTTACGACGGTAAACATCAACACTTTGGTGGCTAGTGAGTTCTTTCCAAATGCCTTTACGCATGTCTTGCAACAGTTCCAACGCCGAATAATTTTCAGTACTAATTGCTATGCCATCAATTAATCTGCCCATCACGTCAAAATCTAGAATATTATTTAAATGTCTGGCCTGAGCGTTTCTAAACCTCTCCGTATACCCCGTGTGGTCTATATTTTGAAGAATTTGAAAGTCAATCATCCATGTAGGTGTTGCAAAAGTATTGGTTTGTAACCATGCCATGGCCGCCTTTTGGTCGGCTTTAGGAGCAGCAGTATAAATGACACCACCTTGCTGCGGTCGTTTGGTGTTTTCATAAACCCCACCAATATGTGTGGCAACATGACCAATATAGCGGTTCCAAACCCCTAACAACTCCCCTTGCAATTCTTTCAAATCTTCATAATCATTGGTCTTATCGCTGGTCCACTGCGGTAAATTTGCTGCAACATATTGCAAATTTTTGAGTCCGTAAGTACTCGCTTTAATAGAATTGTTACCAATATCTTCCGTTTGTGACGACGGATCAAAACGACTGCTCTGTTTGCCGTATTTAAATCGTGGATCATCAGCTTTATCCAAAATCCACTGATTCAAGGTTGGCTTCTCCCCTTCTGTGGTTGCGCCTGGAATAAAGCGGTAGCCCCAATTGGTGACATAATGATCATACGGTCCCATCTGACGGATAAAGCGTATATTCTGATCGCCTGGTTGGGCAATATAATTATAACGGGCATAATCCATTAAACTCGCAGCAATGCCATGTTCTTGAGTGAACGCACCATCCCGATAACTTTCTACATCGTAAGCGTTACTAGCCGCCATATTATGAGGAAATCCTAAGGCGTGACCTACCTCATGCGCAATAACCATGCGCATCATTTCCCCTATTTCTTCATCGCTCGTTTCTAAAGTACGTGCAGACGGATTGGCAGCACCAGTCTCAAGCATGTAACGGTTTCTATATGAACGCAAATGGTTGTGGTACCATATGATATCACTTTCAATAATTTCTCCGGTGCGCGGGTCCGATACACTCGGGCCTACAGCATTCCTTGTAGTGCTCGCCACATAACGGACTACCGAGTATCGGATATCTTCAGCGCTAAATTCTGGATCTTCTTCATAAGTTGGAGGATCTTTCGCAATAATGGCATTTTTAAAGCCTGCGGTTTCAAATGGTTTTTGCCATTCTTCAATCCCTTGCTTAATGTATTTGCGCAGCTTTTCAGGGGTGGCAGGATCTAAATAATACACAATTGGTTTGATGGGCTCTACCAACTCTCCTCTATTATAGGCCGCAAGATCTTTAGGTTCCAATCGCCAGCGACGTATGAATGTTTTTTCATCAGCTTTCAAAGCTTCACTACTATAATCAACTTGACTAACCGTAAAAAAACCAACCCTTGGGTCAGCAAGTCGCGGTTGCATGGGCACTGTAGGTAATAGAACCATAGATTGATTCATCTGTAAACTGATAGTTTCCGTTTCAGGTAACATAGGTGGTTTTGAAGCATTGTACGTAAAGTCTTGAACGATTTCAATATTCAGAGGAAAACTTTTTGCAGAAGTGATAAAACTTCTAGAGTCATCCAAGTTGCGGACCTTATAGGTATCACGTAAGCTTGCCGATAGACCGCTGATGGCTTTAACATCGGTACTGTAAAATTTGGTCACATCAATAACCACTGCAGATGAATCTTTGTTAAAAGCTGCAATATCAAATGCATATAAAGTAGGTTCGTAATTATTTGCCTTTACGGAAATATTGATGGGCAAACTGTCATGAGCAACTGCGTTATATGATTTGACCTTGATGAGTATCTTATCCTGAAACCGTTCCCAAGTAATTAACTGTTCATTAGCCTTTGACCCTGCATTCATATAACCACCACCTAAATTAGACGGTAATTTTGCCATACGGCTCACCAACAGCATATCCTTATTGAGCAAACTATCTTGGATTTCAAAAAAATACTTATCCTTTATTTTATGGATTTTGAACAATCCATCATCTGTAACAGCCTCCTTTGTTATGACTTTGTCATAAGGCCTGATGGCGTCCTCTTTCTTTTTTTCAGGTGCCGGTGCGGTGACCTCATTTTTAGATTTTTTCTTCTTTCTTGCAGATTGTGACTGTACGTTAAGCGGATTGAGGAGCCCTCCAAAAAGTAGTGCCCACAGACATAATTTTTTCATTAAATGGCGTTTTTATTAAGGTTCATAAATATAGCAAGAAGTTTTAAACTAAACATGGACTAAATACAGACAAATGTCCAAACACAAAAAAGGCCTTATCCATTTACAGATAAGACCTTTTGTATCCTATGATAATGTGCTTAGATCATCGATTCGAGTTCTGCTCTATTCACCGCTTTTCCATAAATTTTTTGATCAGGGTCCATGATTTTCGTTTTGCTTAAATCGCCAACATATACCGCATCAAATCCAATGTCTTCAATGAGTTGTTGGGTCACACGCTTACTATCTTCATCTTGTGCAGCAAATGGTACTGCCACTCGGTCTTGATCACGCCACGCTTTCGTTTTTAAATGATCGGCTTTTATGGTATTAAATGCTTTGGCCGTTCTTGCCGTCCCAAATTTCATGGCGGTGTATTCTGAGGCATTTCTATTGCTGTCTGTTACCTCTTGTGCCATTGCACCATCGAGTTCTGGGTATGGGTTTGTCGCATCAATAATTACGCGATTTCCATATTCGCCAGCATAGAGCTCAGCCAATTCATCAATGGCTTTAAAAGGTACGGCTAATAGATACACATCAGCATTGGCTTCAAACGCTTTTTCAACGCTCACCGCCTTGGCATTGCTGCCGCTATCTCTGACCAAATCGTTTAACTGTTCTGGATGGCGTGAGCTGAAGAGCACTTCGTGTCCTGCTTTTGCCCAATGTTTTCCTAAATTTCCGCCGATATTTCCACTTCCTATAACTCCTATTTTCATCTGTTTAATTTTTAACTGTTACTAAAACCATCTTGAAGATCAAGATTGCTAATTACAAGTTAACTTGAATTAATAGAAAGCGCTTGCCGAATTGCGCATAATCTTGACCCAATTCAACTTTTAACAGATAGTTGGCAAAATTAAACAAATAGGTAAGCTAATTCAGATTCTAAAAAGGAGATGCTTATTCTTCTGGTGGATAACCGTGAATTTCTTCAAAAACCGTGTCAAAATTCTCTCTGATATAGGCGCGTAATTTCATACGGTAATCGTCATGCAGCCATTTTACAAAATTGAAGGTGCTTTTACTGATACATTGTGTATAACGCTCCAAACGATGATTGATATCATCTTCCAACAATTTCATGAGAGCGAGTGCATCATAAACATCTTCGCTGTTTTCAACACATATTTTGGTGTGATGGGCAATAGATTGCTCCAATAAAACCTTTGAAGAATCGCCATTATTTACAGAGTCAATATAGGCCTGTTTCATATCGAAATAGACTTCTTTAGAATTCGCAAATTCCTTGCGAATGGCATCGGGCATCTCATATCTAAAATTGGCCTCAATATCATCATCATTAACAATGCTATCTAAATAATAATTTGGAGATCCGAATATTCTTTGCCAATCAATATCCGCACCCCACGGTCCGAAACGGTGCATATTGTTACCTAAATCGATAATCTTAAAGACCTCTTTACCTTCATAAATACGAGACCCACGTCCCACCATTTGATAATATAATGCCAAAGACTTTGTAGCTCTGTTTAGAATAATGGTATCTACAGATGGTTCATCAAAACCTGTAGTCAAAATACTTACTGATGATAAAATAGCATTTGGCGTTTCTTTAAACCATTTTAAAATAGCTTTACGTTCTTTTTTAGAAGCGGTATTATCTAAATGTGCAATGGTATACCCTGCTCTTTTAAAGGTATCATAAACATGTAAAGAAGTGTTGATCCCGTTGTTGAAAATCAAGGTCTTCTTATTTAAGGAGTGTTGCTCATAGGCATACACCACTTTTCTTAACATGTCTGTATTGGTGTAGAGATCTTCAGAAGATTTAACGGTATAGTCGCCGTTAGAGCCCACTTCCAATGAGGTCAATCCAACATTATATTGATAAGTTTCGGCCCGAGACAAAAAGTTATTTTCAATAAGGGATTCTATAGTTTCACCAGTAATCAGTTCATTATAATTATCCTTCATTGGTAAATCTTTATTAGAACTCAACGGAGTTGCCGTAACGCCGAGAATAAAGGATTTTTCAAAGTACTTAAAAAGTTTAGTAAAAGAATTGTAATGAGCCTCATCAATAATAACCAAACCGACATCTGATATATCCAACATATCCTCTTGGAGCCTATTGTTCAAGGTTTCTACCATTGCTACAAAACAGCTATAGTCGGCCTGATCATCCAAATTAGCCTTACTGTCTACCACCTTGTTGCTTACGTTAAATTCCGTCAACATTTTTGAGGTTTGCTTGAGCAACTCAATACGGTGGGTTAAAATCACAGCTTTTTTGTCGTGATTCTTCAAGTATTGTCTTACAAATTCAGAGAATATAACCGTTTTTCCGCCACCAGTAGGCAATTGGTAAAGTAAATGATAATCTTCAGGAGCTTCATCGAAAGCTTTAAATACTTTATCGATAGCTTTTTTCTGATAATTATATAAATCTTTTCCGGTTTGACGTTCTAAATTTTCTGAAATGGTTTTTACAGACATTCGCAATGGAGCTTAGGCATTTGTATTAGTAAGAAGCTGCAAAGATAAGTGTATTAGAGGGGTATTGCAATATTTCGTATAAAAGATATTTGTAATTTGCGACGGATTATTATGGATACAGTTACTTTACAACGAAATTTTGAAGGATATGTCAACACACCTTTACTTTGGTGTGATGCTCCAGTTTACGGATTGAAACCCTATGTTATGGGTTCATATTCAATTGAACATCATATCATCCCAAACGGTAAAAATCTTAGACTTGGGAAGCTTGTGGAACAATTTGTATTCCACGAAATGGCAGCCGATCCTTCTTGTATTATTTTGGCCAAAAACATTCAGATACAAGATGACAAGTTAACCATTGGCGAATTGGATGCTTTATTGGTGACCAATACTGGGCCTGTGCATCTGGAAATCATCTATAAATTTTATCTGTATGATCCAGATGTAGGAGATAGTGAATTGGCACATTGGATTGGCCCAAATCGGAAAGATGCACTGGTGCAGAAACTGAACAAACTTAAAGAAAAACAGTTGCCACTCCTCTATCACCCAAAAACACAACCGCTGATTAAAAAACTAGGATTGAACGCCTCAGACATTCAGCAACAGGTCCTCTTTAAAGCCCAATTGTTTTTGCCATTACATTTTAGAGGCGATGCTTTTAGCCAATTAAACCTTGAGTGTGTAAACGGGTTTTATTGTAACAGCGCTGATCTTGCCCAGTTTAAAGCCCATTTATTTTATATTCCCAGCAAGCTCAATTGGATCATGGACCCTGATGACAACGTGAGTTGGCTAGATTATGAAGATTTTATGGTGGACGTTATGGTTTGGCTACACGAACATCGATCGCCCTTATGTTGGCTGAAGACTGGCACGTACATTAAAAAATTCTTTGTAGTCTGGTGGTAAATTTTATAATCGATTCATCCCCAAACAGATTGTGGGTTTAAACAGAATCCTTGCCAGATGTCCACAAAAAGTTTTACTTTGCACAGGTAATTTTGCAGGGTTCAATCAGCGTTTCAAACTCTATTAAATTTACCATTAATCAACTTTATTTTGGGTTTATGCCCCCAAATATTGAGCACCATTAATCAAACACCAAAATCTAATTTTGAAAGTCTGTATTGCCGAAAAACCGAGTGTTGCCCGAGAAATTGCAGCTATTTTAGGAGCCAATAGTAAACATGATGGATACTATGAGGGCAATGGCTATGCAGTAACCTATACGTTTGGGCATTTGTGTACCCTTATGGAACCCAATGATTATAAACCGCATTGGAAAAGTTGGGATTTAAATAATTTACCCATGCTGCCCGAAAAGTTTAAAACCAAGGTGGTCAGCAATTCTGGCATTCAGAAGCAATTTAAAATTGTCAAAAAACTGTTTGATGGCGCTGATGTGGTCATTAATTGTGGTGATGCGGGCCAGGAAGGAGAATTGATTCAACGTTGGGTATTGGACCAAGCCAATTATAAAGGTAAAGTGCAACGCCTATGGATTTCTTCATT
This sequence comes from Gelidibacter sediminis, assembly GCF_004364975.1. Classification (GTDB taxonomy): domain Bacteria; phylum Bacteroidota; class Bacteroidia; order Flavobacteriales; family Flavobacteriaceae; genus Gelidibacter; species Gelidibacter sediminis. The sequence continues at coordinate 866,705 of NZ_SOBW01000008.1, forward strand.
AACCTCAGAAGCCATCAAAGAAGGTTTTGAGAACCTGAAACCCTCTGAGCAGTATGATAATCTTTTTTATGCTGGATTTTCTAGAGCCATCGGCGATTGGTTATTAGGCATGAACGCCACCAGATTATACACCCTTAAACACGGGGGCTATAAGCAAGTACTATCAGTTGGACGCGTGCAAACGCCTACACTTGCCATGGTGGTCAACCGATTTAAGGAAATTGAAAATTTTGTACCACAGCCCTATTGGGAATTACAAACTCTTTATAGAAATGTTGTATTTAGTTATGAAGAAGGTCGGTTTACCAAAATGGAAGACGGTGAAATTCTGGCCAATAAAGTAAAAGAACACGAGTTTGAAATCGTCTCTATTACCAAGAAAAAAGGCAAGGATTATGCACCAAAACTCTTCGATCTTACGGGTTTGCAGGTGTATTGCAACACTAAGTTTGGTTTTTCAGCGGACGAAACTTTAAAAATTGTCCAAAAGTTATACGAACAGAAAGTGGTGACCTACCCGAGAGTAGACACCACCTTTTTACCTAATGATATTTATCCAAAGGTTCCAGGGATTTTAAAGAACTTGACAAAATATGCGCCACTGACCACGCCGCTTTTAAATAAAAAAATTAAAAAATCGGCTAAGGTTTTTAACGATAAGAAAGTTACAGATCACCACGCCATCATTCCTACGGGTGTGGAAAGTCCGTTGCAATACAACCAACAACAGGTCTACGATATTATTACAAGACGTTTTATAGCGGTATTTTATGACGACTGTGCCGTGTCTAATACCACAGTGATTGGAAAAGCAGTCGACGTAAATTTTAAAGCTACTGGAAAGGAAATCTTGAGTAAAGGCTGGCGTGTCGTTTTTGAAAGCGCTTCCAGTTCAAACAGTAACAGCGCCAAAGAAAATTTACTACCAAGTTTTGTAAAAGGTGAAAAAGGTCCGCACGAGCCGTCGTTTTTAGAAAAACAGACCAAACCGCCCAATCAATTTACAGAAGCTTCCCTCCTACGGGCTATGGAAACCGCAGGAAAACAAGTGGATGATGATGAGATGCGCGAACTGATGAAGGAAAATGGAATTGGCCGTCCCTCAACACGAGCAAATATTATAGAAACGCTTTTTAAACGCAAGTATATAGAGCGCAATAAGAAGCAGGTCTTACCTACTCAAATTGGAATCCAGCTGATTGACACCATCCAAAATGAACTTTTAAAGTCGGCGGAGTTGACCGGGATGTGGGAAAAACAGTTAAAAGATATAGAAAAAGGTACTTATAGTGCGGCCCAGTTTATTGCGAACATGAAGAAAATGGTGGATGCCTTGGTATATGAAGTGCGGAGCGAAACCAATCGTGCCAATATTTCACACACCCAAGCTGTACAGAAAACCGTTGCCAAAAGAGAAACGAAAAAGAAGGCAGGCATAACTTCAGAACAGTGTCCGAAATGCAAACGAGGATATTTGATTAAAGGGAAATCGGCTTTTGGATGTAGCAACTTTAAGAATGGGTGTCGTTTTGTGCTTCCCTTTAAATTTAAAGACAAAAAGATTTCAGAAAAGCAATTTATTAGATTACTCCAAAAAGGTTCTACCGTCAACTTAAAAGGATTTCAAACGGAGACTGGAGAATTGGAAGGACTCCTACGTTTTGATGATAAATTTCAACTGGTTTTGGAGCCAAAGAAATCGGCCAAAAAAGCGCTTCTCGATACACTGACCTGTCCTAAATGCAAAAAAGGAACGGTTATCAAAGGCAAAACAGCCTATGGGTGTAGTGCCTATAAATCAGGCTGTGATTTCAGATTTACCTTCGACGAGGTTCGTAAAAAATCAGAAGGAAAAAAAATGAGTAAGGAATTGGTATATAGCATTTTAAATGGAGACATCTAAAGCAGAAACACATGTGTATTATATGCTTCATAAACCTTTTGGATACTTAAGTCAATTTATGAGTAATGCCAAACACGAACGCAATAAAAAATTTTTGGGAGAACTCTATGAATTTCCGGAAGGCGTGATGCCCGTTGGTCGTTTGGATAAAAATTCGGAAGGCCTTTTGCTTCTTACCACCGATGGATTTTTAAGCAATGAAATCAACAGCAGTCAGGTAGAAAAAGAATATTATGTGCAAGTAGATGGTGCTATTACAGCACACGCCATAGCGGCCTTGCAAACGAGTGTCAATATCGGGTTTAAAGGGATTAAATACGATACGAAACCGTGCAAAGTATTTCAATTGGAAGGTCCTCCTAAATTACCAGAACGGTCTATAAAAATAAGGGATGCACGACATGGGCCAACCTCATGGTTATCGATTACGATAAACGAAGGAAAGTTTAGACAAGTCCGCAAAATGACCTCTGCGGTTGGTTTTCCTACATTGAGATTGGTACGTGTACGTATTGGTACCATTCATTTAAATAGAATGGCACCAGGTGAGGTTATAAAATTGAATGAATTAAAAGTAGATTAAACGCGCTTAACTCTAACGGCATTCATGCCTTTCATTCCGCGTTCCAACTCAAAGGTTACTTTGTCATTTTCAGCGATATCATCTAAGAGTCCGCTCACGTGACAGAAATACTTTTCATTATTTTCTAGGTCAATGATAAATCCGAAGCCTTTAGAGCTATCGTAGAAAGATACCTTTCCTTGTCTGATCGGATCTTCTTCTTCGCCTTCTTCTTTCTTAGGCACACCTAATACAATATCCTCAGCTTCAACTTTAATTTTATCTTCAGGGTTTGGAGGTGTGTCTGTTAAATTGCCGTAAGCATCTACGTAAGCAAACTGAATACCATCTGTTCCACCTTCCGCTTTACGGGCTTCTTTTTTCTTTCTTTTTTCTTCACGTTTTTTAGCACGTGCTTTTTCTTTTTCAATTTTGTTAAAGGTCTGTTGCGACTTAGCCATTCTTTTTTTTAAATATGTTTTAAGGGTTAAACTTTGAAATACCAATCAATACTGAAGATAGGCAATTTTTGAAAATTGAAACGTCTAAAGATTAATCAAGTGATTACAACGTATGTAAATTATAGAGAGTAATAAGTCTCTAATTATATACATACCTTACAAATATAAGATATTGATTTCAATCTGCCATCTGTCAAGCCATTATTCTTTGTGGTTGTGGGCCTAGCCCTCATATGAAGAGCCAAAAACTAAACTAATATCAGCCTTAAAAAGCACCTTAATTGCCAGACTTGCTTTATAAACAATCCTCGTGTAAATATTTTTTTGTCCTATTATAAATAGGATTGTTCCCTAATTCGATACTTGGAACAAAATTTGTAAAAGGAATTATTTTTCTCCAAAATGATAAAATTAATAAGATGGCAAAAATTTTATAGATATTTAAATCTATTGCCTTGAGGTCTTTACAACAGAAGATTATATTTTTCAGGCAGCTCATAAACCACAAAGTTTCATTTATAAAGAACTAATCTATTAGGAGATTTGTAAATATTTATCTAAATTTATAAAGAGAACTCCGCTAAACATAACGCTAAATGACTTTTATCACTGAAAATATTATCCCAGGAAATTATGGTAAAAAATTCACCACAGATGTGAATGAGGCGAATGAAAAATCACGATTGGAAGCAGCTATTATGGAAGTAAATGGGGTGACAAAGGTTATCTTTGAAGCTGGTGTCTACCCATTAGAATTTACCGTTCATACAGATCAGGTTGTACATATCACCGAGTTGCAGGACAAAGCGAAGGCCTTGGGGTATCATGTGATTGCTAAAGAACCTTTCTTCCCATTATTTTAGTATTACTCTTCCTTTATAAGAATAATACTAGCAGTAACACCAGTAAGTAGATTCCATTTTTTAGAAGATACAATTACGCCATTATCATCATACACCTGAAATTCTGCGGTATTTGGTCCCGACTCTCCTTGATTAAGCGCTACAAATTCTATTTTATTGATGCCCGGAACCAACGGCACGTCAAAACTCTTATAACTTCCTGTCAGTAATAAATTGGGGATGAATACTGAGCCATTGACAAAAACGCGTACACGGTCGCCATCAGGATATTCATGATCTCTACAAACAATATTCGCCTTGTTTCCTGTCATTCTGAAATTACCCAAAAACTGGTCTTCCATAGTTTCCATTTTAAAACCCTGTTCTACAGCCTTGGCATTCCATTTTTTATCAAAAATTTCACCTGGATCCCTAAGATTAGAGTCGTCAAACATTGAAAATTCCTTTTCTTGTTTTTTAATGGTAATGGGATTTTCTTTTGGAGTAGACTCTTCTTTCTTTACCGGATCAATTTTAACGGGTGTAGGCGCTGGTTCTTTCTTTTCTTCCTTTTTTTCTACTGCAGGAATAGGAATACTCTTAATTGGAAATTCCTGAGCGTTCGTATTGAAAATTGTTACGAGAAAAAAAATGCCTAAAAGCTTAAGTTTGTAGGTTGCCATACGTTTAGAAACTGTTTCAGGTACCTTAATCAATAATTGTACCTATTAACGAAACTAACAATAAATATTGACTATAATTTTAAAGAAAACGTTAAAACTTACCGTTAAAACTGAGCCTTAGTTTCCTGATATACTCTTCCATAAGCCAGTCTTTATAATTTTTGGTGCTGTTCATCATACAATAGGAATATTGTTTGATCCTATAGGAAATATCATCCTGTAGATATTTTATAATATCGCGTGCATCAAATATGGTGTCAACATTCTCGATAATCATTTGTGAATGTTGCTCAATAGATTTTTCTATTGCCGTGATAGACTTCTGACCGTCAGCAATGGCACGTTCATAAGCTTCTTTCACATCAAATTCAATGTGTTCAGTGTTACTAAAGCGTTCCCGAATAGAATCCGGCATAACATACACAAAATCGCGCTCAATATCTTCATCATCTCTTAAATTTTCAAGATATAAATCAGGATACTTAAAAATATGTTGCCAGTCTACGGTCTGATCCCATGGTCCAAAACGAACTGCATTATTTCCTAAATCTAACACTGTAAATGTTTTTTTATCGGCTAGAATACGTGATCCACGTCCAATCATTTGAAAATAAAGAGTTAGAGAACGTGTGGCTCGATTAAGAATGACAGATTCTACTGTGGGCTCATCAAAACCAGTAGTTAAAATGCTGACAGAGGTTAAAATTCCATCAGGAGTATTTTTAAACCATTTCAATATTTCTTTACGTTCTTGCTTACTACAGGTGTTATCTAGATGCCTAATATTGTACCCCGCACGTTGAAAAGAGTAATATACCTCTCTAGAGGTCTGGATGCCATTATTAAAAATGAGCGTTTTTTTTCCTTTAGACATTTCTTCGTAAGCAAAAATCAGCTTACTCAACATGTGTGAATTGGTATAGAGCGCCTCCGAAGATTTTACTGTATAATCACCGTTAACTCCAATTTTGAGCGTGTTTAATTCCACATCAAAATTGTAGAGCTCAGCTTTGGCTAAAAATCCATTCTTAATTAAGGTTGAAATATCATCACCAACTATCAATTTTTGGTAATTATCTTTCATTGGTAACTTTATGTTAGAGCTTAAGGGTGTAGCCGTAACACCTAGAATAAAACAGTTCTCAAAGAATTTAAACAGTTTTCGAAAAGAGTTGTAATGGGCTTCATCAATAATGACCAGACCAATATCTTCCAAACGCAATTTTTTATCATTCAAACGATTGTTCAAGGTTTCAACCATGGCCACAAAACATTTATACTGATCTTGGTCTGGCAGTTCTTTAACCTTGCTATTAATGATTTTGTTATGGACATCAAAATTAGTGAGCATTTTTGATGTTTGTTTGCAAAGCTCAATCCGATGTGTCAAAATGACCACCTTCTTGTTATGATTTTTTATGTAGCGCCTAACAATCTCAGAGAAAATAACCGTCTTTCCACCTCCTGTTGGGAGTTGGTACAACAAATTAAAGTTATCAGGAGACGTTTCCAACACCTCAAAAATCTTGTTGAGATCAGCAAGCTGATAATCATATAGATTTTTTTTGGTTTTGGTGACATTAAAATGTTCTGACGTTTCTAACATAACATAGGGAATTCGGAGAAAATTTGCACAAAATTAATACTTTATAAGAGTTAATGGGAAGGAATGTTGAAAAGATTTTAGTAACGATAAAAGTCAGGTGTATGATTTATTTGAATATTGTACGATACTAGGTGCACAATATCGAAACGTTAGAAAAAAAAAGAGAACCTTATAAAGGTTCTCTCTAATTAAAATAAAAATTATTTTTAAGGTATTAGGAAACGTTAATACGTTTTGCAGGTTTTTCCTTTGCTTCTTCTTTTTTAGGCAAATGTACCGTCAAAATTCCATCTTCATATTTTGCGCTTATATGATCAGATTCTATACTGTCTGGCAAAGTAAATGTTCTTTTAAATGAGGCATATCCAAATTCTCGACGCGTATAATTACCCTCTTCCGTTGTGTTGTCTTCTTTTCTTTCAGAAGACACAGAAAGAATTTTGTTATCAACGTCAATGTCGAAATCTGATTTTTTCATTCCAGGAACCGCAATTTCCAAAAAGAATTCCTCAGCGTTTTCCTTAATATTTACTGCTGGTAATGTCATTCCTGTATTAAAATTAGACATAAAACCTGTGCCCATGCCACTTTCAAACAAATCTTCTACCCAAGATGAGAAGCTAGGCAATGATGCATTGCTCCTTCTGGTTGCATTTTTTGAAGTAGACATCTCGTTTCCATTTTTCTGAATTGTTGCTAAACTACTCATGGTTCATCAAAATTTTAAGTTAAACTTCATTTTCAATTCGTATAATTCAAAATGAATACCAAATTTTAAAATGAGATTATTTGCTCGCAATTTTGACGTCTAACGGACAATTTGGCACGGTTAACACTCTAAAAACTAGCAAAATGACAGATTTCGATGTCTTTTTATTGCCAAAGGATGAATTATTCCATTGACGCTTTTTTAATAGCCTCTTCAGATAATTTATACTCGATACAAACAGTGCGTCTCCCCCATTCTCTTGCTGCTTCAATATCTTTTCCCATATAAATATCTATGTGCTTACGCCATTTAGGGTGCATTTTATCTTTTACCAGATATACACCGTCAAAACCCTCAATAACTACCGGAGTATTATGTTTTATCCCCATGCGAAGCAAATCACGTGACACTGCTATATATTTCACGCCGGGTTTCAAACTATCTCCAAAAGCTGTTATTTGTGGAGTGCTGCTGGTTTGCGCGGGTGTAGAATTGTAAGCACTAGCTTCAACTGTAATGGAATCCCATATCTCAATAGGTGCAACTTCTACAGGTTTCGCACAGCCCAATACTATTAAGAACATCATTAAAAAACGTATTCGCATGAAATAAATATACAACTTAAAGAATCATAAATTCATTTTTGTAACTTGTCAAGTCATAAATATATTATATAAATCCATGAAAAAAACGATTCTTTCTTTAAGTTTATTAACGCTCGTTATGAGTTGTAAAGACGACAACCAAAAAATGGTAGAACCAGATGCAAAACAAGATTCCATAGCACTTATTGAGCGTGCTAAGGCTATCCATGAGCGTGTCATTACCTTAGATACGCACTGCGACTTTAATGTTGCCAATTTTACAGATGAAACTAATTATACCCAAGATTTATCATCTCAGGTAACACTTCCTAAAATGAGTGAGGGCGGCTTAGACGTGGCCTGGTTTATTGTGTATACAGGACAAGATGAATTAACGGACGCAGGATTTAAAAAAGCGCACGAAACCGCCATGGGTAAATTTGATGCTATTCATAAATTGGTAGATGATATCGCACCAGATGACATAGAGCTGGCAGTAACATCAGATGATGTCAGACGCATTGTAAAATCCGGAAAAAAGGTGGCTATGATCGGGATTGAAAATGGCTATCCGGTAGGAAAAGATATTGCCAATGTTGAGAAATTTTACAATTTAGGTGGACGCTATATGTCATTGTCACATAATGGTCATAGTCAATTGAGCGATAGCAATACGGGTGAAGCCGATTCCGTATGGTTACATAATGGTTTAAGTGATTTAGGTAAGAAAGTGATCAAAGAAATGAATCGTTTAGGGATGATGATTGATGTATCACACCCAAGTAAAGAAGCAATGAAACAAATGATCGAACTGTCAGAGGCCCCAATTATTGCATCTCACTCTTCTGCAAGAGCTTTGTGCGATCACAGTAGAAATTTAGATGATGAGCAATTGGAGTGGCTTAAAGAAAATGGCGGTGTTGTGCAAACGGTTGCTTTTGCGGCGTATTTGAATACCGAGAAGGCTGAAAAATATGTGGCATTTAAAAAGGAAGTGGCTCTGACAGTCATGGACTCAATGAATGTGGCATATTTGGAATGGAATGATATGAAAGATCTTTCGCCAGATGAGCGCGATGCATATTATGCCGTTTTAGATAAAGTAAGACCTATTGTGGATGCGAAGATTAAGGGTATGAAGGATGTTCCTGAAGGGGTAACAGTTTCAGATTTTGTAGATCATATTGATTATATGGTCAAAAAAATTGGGATTAAGCATGTTGGTATTAGTAGCGACTTTGATGGCGGTGGTGGTATTGTCGGTTGGAATGATGCCTCCGAAACCTTTAACGTAACCCTAGAACTCGTAAAGCGTGGCTATACTGAGGAAGAAATTGGAATGCTATGGAGTGGAAACTTGTTACGGGTTTTGGACGACGTGCAGGCCTATGCTAAAAGTGTTCAAAAAAGCTAAGCCTTACATACATTAGTAATTACAAAAGTCCGCATGATGCGGACTTTTTATGTTTATAAAAAGAATTACTTTACGATTTGTTGCTGGCTATAATTTGCTTTGCTTTATCCGCATCAGCATGAGATACATAAATTTCAATATCGCCGTAAATTCCGGGATAAGAAGAATCCGACTTATTCAATTCCTGGTAAGCAATAGCCTCATTTTCTAAAATATTTTTGATTTCCATAATTCTCACCTGAGAACTTCCTGAATATATTTTTACGTCGCTCATATGTTTTAGTTTTAAATATGTGATTATCTTTCTAAGTTAAGGAAAAAAAAGGAAAGTATCTCAATTGTAACGCTGACAGCATACTGTTAAAAATAATGAGAGATTTATAGTTTAAAATGGATGTTATTTGTGCTGATGTGTAGGGAATATGATCCTAAAAACAAAAACCAGTGTCTGTGAGAAACACTAACACTGGTATAATTTTAAATTAATATCTTGTCTAGTACGCTAATACAGCACGTAATGCCGCTTCAAATTTCCCTTTAGCCAAATATTGATCTTCCAGTTGGTTGATGAACGGAATTGGGGTTTCCATACTAGCGACACGTTTAACCGGTGCGTCTAAATATTCGAAACACTGTTCCATGAGCATCGCACTTAAGTCGCTCGCAATTCCACCAAACATAGAATCCTCTTGTAGTATAATGGCGCGGCCTGTTTTTTTAACAGAGTTAAAAATAGCTTCAGAATCTAAAGGCTGCAAGGTCCTTAAATCGATAAGATCAGCTTTAACATCTTCATTTTTCGACAATGTATCGAGTGCCCAATGTACTCCTGCTCCATATGTGATAATCGTAATGTCATTGCCTTCTTTTAATAATGCTGCTTTACCAAACGGAATGGTAAAATAATCAGTCGGTACGTCTTGGCGAATACTTCTGTACAACGCCTTATGTTCAAAAAACAACACCGGATTTGGGTCGTTTATAGCTGTGTTCAACAAGCCTTTGGCATCATAGGGGAATGCAGGATAGACCACTTTTAAACCAGGGGTCTTCGTAAACCAAGCTTCATTGGTTTGCGAGTGGAATGGCCCGGCAGCAACGCCTGCGCCGCAAGGCATTCTAATGACTACATCAGCCTTTTCATTCCATCGGTAATGCGATTTTGCTAAATAATTGACAATTGGGTTGAAACCTGAACTCACAAAATCGGCAAATTGCATCTCAACAATGGCTTTCATTCCTGCAATAGATAACCCCATGGCTGTCTCCACAATGGCGGATTCGCATATTGGTGTATTGCGCACGCGCTCCTTTCCAAATTCGGCTACAAAGCCTTCTGTTATTTTAAATGCACCACCGTATTCTGCAATATCCTGACCCATTATCACGAGGTCTCTATGGCGTTTCATACTCTGTCTTAATCCTTGAGAAATGGCATCGATAAATCGAATATCTTCACTGTTTGACTTTGGTTCAACATGCTGATAATCAAACTCTGCGTAGACATCATTTAATTCAACGCTTTCATCGGCTTTGATAGTTTCCTCTGCGCTTGCAGCTTGTAGAGCGACATCAATTTCTGCTTTAATGGTGCTTTGAAATTGATTGTCTTGTGCCGTTGTTAAAACGCCTAAATTAAACAGGTAATTTCTATAATTATTAATAGGATCTTTAGCTTCCCATTCTTTTATTAGTTCAGTAGGTACATATTTTGTGCCACTAGCCTCCTCATGGCCACGCATTCTAAATGTTTTAAATTCAATAAGTATAGGACGTGGACGCTTACGCACACTCTCGGCCAGTTTGAGTACTTTGCCATACACTTCAAGGATATTATTTCCATCTAAAATGAATGAATCAATGCCATAGCCTTTACCTCTATCGGCTAAATCTTTACAAAAATATTGTTCGCTGGTAGGTGTCGATAGACCATAGCCGTTATTTTCAATACAAAATATAACGGGTAATTGCCAAACGGCAGCCACGTTTAAAGCTTCGTGAAAATCGCCCTCACTAGTTCCTCCTTCTCCAGTAAACACCGCGGTTACTTGGTTTTTATTCTTGAGTTTGCTCGCAAGTGCGATACCGTCAGCAACGCCCAATTGCGGCCCCAAATGAGAAATCATTCCCACAATATGGTATTCCTGTGTTCCAAAATGGAAAGAGCGATCACGACCCTTAGTAAAGCCATTTGCTTTGCCTTGCCATTGACTGAAAAGGCGTTGCAAAGGGATTTCGCGTGTGGTAAACACACCTAAATTACGATGCATAGGCAAGATATATTCGTCTGACTGCAACGCCATGGTAACACCAACCGAAATTGCCTCTTGCCCAATTCCTGAAAACCATTTTGAAACTTTACCCTGACGGAGTAGTATTAACATCTTTTCTTCTATCAATCTAGGCTTCAGCATAGTTTTGTAGAGTTGAAGAAGTGTTTTGTTATCGAGATTCTTCCTATCGTAATGAATCGCGCTTTTAATGGATGATAACATAAGGTTAGCGGTTTAATTCTCAAATGTAAATAAAAATCGATAGAATGACTCTAATCGTTCATTTTTTTACCGTAATAAAGCACTTAGGATTTACAGTATTTTAGTTACTTTTGTGATAAAGCAATTAAACCTAAAACAGATATAGCAATGAATGTGATACCAAGTGTAAATCTTAAGGATTTTGTATCAGGAGATCCAATAAGGAAACAAAAGTTTATTGACGAAATTGGTAAAGCCTATGAAGAAATTGGTTTTGTGGCCTTAAAAGGACATTTTCTAGATGATTCATTGGTAGATGATCTCTATGGAGAGGTTAAAAATTTCTTTTCGTTACCAACAGAAGTCAAACAGAAATATGAAATTCCAGGAATTGGAGGTCAGCGTGGCTATGTGTCATTTGGTAAAGAAAGTGCAAAGGGCCAGAAGCAAGGCGATTTAAAGGAGTTCTGGCATTTTGGCCAATATGTAGAAGATGATCCTGTGCGTGCTAAAGAATATCCTGAAAACGTTCAAGTAACTGAGTTGCCTAGGTTTAATGAAGTTGGAAAAGAGGCTTATATCATGTTAGAAAAAACTGCTAAGTATGTACTCAGAGCTTTAGCTCTTCATTTAGATTTAGAGGAAACATATTTTGATAATTACATACACAATGGCAACTCTATATTAAGACCTATCCACTACCCACCTATTCTTGAAGAGCCAAAAGATGCTGTACGTGCCGCAGCGCATGGCGACATTAATTTGATTACGCTACTTATGGGCGCACAAGGGCGAGGATTGCAGGTTCAAAATCATAAAGGTGAATGGTTAGATGCCATTGCAGAACCTGATGAATTGATGATTAATGTTGGCGATATGCTTTCAAGACATACCAACAATAAATTGAAATCGACAATACACCGTGTGGTTAATCCACCAAGAGAGTTATGGGGAACCTCACGATATTCCATCCCATTTTTTATGCATCCTATCAGTGAAATGAAATTGGATGTTTTAGATAGTTGTATAGATGAAAATAATCCGAAGCAATATGATGATATAACGGCAGGTGAGTTTTTGACGGAACGTCTCATTGAACTTGGTTTAATCAAAAAATAATGATTCAAGATCATTTAAAAGTATTCATACTTAATTTCACAACTCATAGAAGACTGATACGATATGGATTTAGAAGATCAACTTAAAAAGTTGTTTCCTGAACATACACCAGAAGAAACACCAGAGGACAAACCTTCCAACATATGGTTGCAAGATGAACCTATCCTCTGCAAATATGAGAAAAGAAAAGGAAAACCGATTACTATTTTAGAAGGGTATACAGGTGCAACGGAAGATTTTAAAACTCTAGCTAAAGAGTTAAAGACAACATTAAGTGTTGGGGGTAGTTTTAAGGATGACAAAATCATTATTCAAGGTGATTACAGAGATAAAATTATGGCACTGCTTAAAGAAAAGGGGTTTGCTGTAAAACGTGTAGGAGGCTGATGGCTTCTAAAACATTACATATCACTAATGGTAATCAGCTCACTGATTATTTAAAAAAGCTCAAGTATGCCGGCCATTTTCTGACTTGGCAAGAAATGCTTTGTGAAGGCCCTACTATTGAACATATCGCATCACGAGCGTTTTATAATTTAAGGAAGGAATTTTTACAAGAGTGTTATGATATTGAAATCAATAAGGAGGAGCTTATTGAAGAAATGGATATTTTGAATCATATAGAACAGTTTGATGAAATCATCTTATGGTTTGAATATGATTTGTTTTGCCATATCAACCTAATAGCAGTGATGAATCTCCTCAGGCAAAAGGGCATTGAGCTTCCACTCTACTTGGTATGTAGTGGCCGGGTAAAGGGAGAAAAGGAACTCAAAGCATTGGGAGAATTAACGCCAGAACAGCTCCAAAAACACTATACTGAAAGAATTAAGTTAACAGAAATTGATAAGGATTTAATGCGTTCTTTGTGGCGCATCTATTGTGGCAAAGACCATAACCTTTTTAAACCCTTTATTGTTCAAAATTCATCATTCCCTTATTTAAGCAATTGTTTAAGAGCGCATTTAGAGCGGTTTCCAGATTCAAAAACCGGCCTATCTACACTCGAGACCCATACACTTAAAATGATTGCAGACCACAACATCAAATCCACACGTCATTTATTAGGATACATCCTCAATTTTCAAGGCTACTATGGCTTTGGAGACCTTCAAATTAATAGGATGATTTCACTTTTGGAAATATTTTATGTACAACTGGACGATCGTCTTGTCCTAAACGAAAAAGGAAGACAAGCCATTGAACATGCTCATGATTTTTCCTCAGAACTCCAATCTCCGATGGTATTTGGAGGGGTAAAAAAATTAGATTTTCAGTTCAGTAAAACTGAGAATAAACTTATAAACACAGTATAATGGCGATAGCGGCTTCAGAACTCATATTAAATCCAGACGGTAGTGTGTACCACCTTAACCTGAGACCAGAACATATGGCAAGCACAATCATCACCGTGGGAGACCCAGATCGTGTTGATAGTGTTACCGAGCATTTTGACACTGTCGAATTTCAAACTCGAAAAAGAGAATTTCATACTCAAACGGGTAGCTATAAGGGCAAACGTATTACTGTAATTTCTACTGGTATTGGTACAGATAATATTGATATTGTTCTTAATGAATTGGATGCACTTGTCAATATCGATTTAAAAACAAGGACGCTTAAGAAAGATCTGACTACTTTGGATATTATCAGAATTGGCACATCTGGCTCAATTCAAAAGGAAATTCCGATAGATACATTTTTGATAAGTGAATTCGCTGCAGGGTTTGATAGCTTATTGCACTTTTATAAAAACGAAGGTATACAAGATTTTGAGATGTCTGAGGCACTCGTTAAACACACTAATTGGAGTCCTTTAAAATCAAAGCCCTATATTGTCAAGTGTAATACTGACTTAATGGCAAAATTCAGTTCAGATCAAACCATAAAAGGTTTTACGGCTACTAATGTCGGGTTTTATGGGCCTCAAGGGAGAGTGTTGAGATTGCCGGTTCAGGATGAGAGCCTTAACGACAAATTAGCGCATTTTAATTACAAGAATAGATTTATTACAAATCTTGAGATGGAAACGGCTGGCATTTACGCGCTTTCAACACTTTTAGGACATAGAGCTTTATCGATGAATGCTATTATTGCCAATAGAGCTACGGGAGAATTCAGCAAAAATCCGTCAGAGATTGTTAACGCTTTAATAAGTTATACTTTAGAAAAATTAGTACAGTAACAGATTGCAGAAAAGCAATAATCTAAATAACAAAACAAACTTCTACGAGCAGAACTTGTAAGAAGTATAACATGATTCTTAATGAAGACAGTAAAAATTGGTGGTGTACCGGAACATTTCAATTTGGCGTGGTATTTAACGTTGAAGGATGGCGAATATAAAGACGAAAACATCAATTTGCGTTGGCAGGATTACTATGGTGGCACTGGTGCTATGACTGAAGCCTTGAGAAACGGCGATATTGATATTGCGGTGATTTTGACCGAAGGAATTGTGAAGGATATAGCAGAAGGAAACCCGAGTAAAATTGTGCAGGTTTTTGTTGAGACACCACTCATTTGGGGCATTCATGTGGCGGAAGGTTCAGAGTTCAAAGCTATAGACCAATTAAAAGGCAAACGTTGCGCCATTAGTAGATATGGTTCTGGATCTCATTTAATGGCTTATATCAATGCTGAAAATAATGATTGGAATCTAGAAACTGATTTGCGATTTGAAGTAGTGCAAGATTTGGAAGGTGCCGTAAAGGCCCTCAGTAATGGCGAGGCTGACTACTTTATGTGGGAGAAATTTATGACCAAACCTATTGTAGACTCTGGCGTTTTTAGACGTATTGCCAATTGCCCAACCCCATGGCCTTGTTTTGTAATTGCTGTCAGAAATGAATTTCTGGAGGCTAATGAGAATATTGTGAAGATTATTCTTGAAATCATTAATAATACCACTATTGATTTTAAGGAGATCCCTAGTATTGATCGGATGATTGCCAATAGATATGCGCTAGAATTAGAAGATGTGCAAGAATGGCTTTCTTTAACAGAATGGTCTCAACGCCATTTGGATGAAGCTACAGTTACCAAAGTTCAGCAAAAACTCATGAAACTGGACATTCTCTCTGAGCAACTTCCTTATAAGCAAATTGTCAAAAATGTTTAGAACAACAGCATGTTGAGATAACAAAACAACTGGCATTACCATTCTATAATTGGCAAACCTTGCCGCTCAAGCTCCGCATTTGTTTGGCTAAAACAGCCATTTCCAAACCAATAGCCTCTATTGGCGCTCAGCGGTGATGGGTGTCCAGAACTGATGATGTGGTGTTTTGACTTCTCTATAAATTTAGTTTTTTGTTTGGCAAAGCTACCCCACAATAGAAAAATAAGACCGTGTTTTTGGTCGCTTAGCGTTTTAATTACCGCATTGGTAAAAGTTTCCCATCCTTTATTTTGATGACTCCCCGCAAGACCTTCTCTCACGGTAAGGGTTGCATTTAACATTAATACGCCTTGCTTTGCCCACGATTCTAAATTTCCAGAAATTGGATAGGCTTTGTTGACATCGGTTTCAAGCTCCTTAAAAATATTTCTAAGAGATGGTGGGTGTATAATGTCATCATTCACTGAAAAACACAAACCATTGGCCTGTCCTGCACCATGATATGGATCTTGTCCAATGATTACCACTTTGACATCCTTAAATGAACACCAATTAAAAGCATTGAATATGGCTTCTGGTTTTGGGTAACATTGATATGTTTCATATTCTGTTGCAACAAATTCTTTTAAAGCTTCAAAATATGGCTTTTCTAATTCGTGTTGTAAATGGCTTTTCCAGCTTGGAGGTAGGTTGAATTCCATATATTTATATATACTTTGAATAAAAATAGGTTGATTTTTGGTTCTAGTAAAATATCTATCTGAAAACTTTAATTTTCCTTAAATTTGAACATATTTAAAGATCTACATAAAAGCGAATGCACATTCACGAAAAAACTCTTAAAGATATTGAATTCTATACCGTCCTTAATCAAATGGCAGCGCATTGCATAACCCAATTAGGAACGGAGAAGGCATTGCAGACCGTACCATATTCTCAAAAACAGGACTTGTTGACGGCTTTAGCCTTAACTAATGATTATTTAGCTTCTTTTGACAATGACAATCGCATTCCAAATCATGGTTTTGAACCAATTACCAATGAAATAAAGCTTCTTAAAATAGAAAACTCAAATTTAGATACGGTAAGTTTTAGAAAGATAAAAGCCATATCTATTACGAGTAACGAGATAATAAATTTTCTGAAAAAATTCAAGGAATATTATCCTAACCTTCTCGAGTACGCGTCAACAATTACGGTTACCACAGAATTGATTACTCAAATTGATGCCGTAATTGACAGATTTGGTGATGTTAAAGACAATGCTTCTGATGAGCTTTTTAGATTGCGGCAAGAGATAAATGTGGTGAGAGGAAAAATCAACCAGAGTTTTGGCGCGGCCTTAAATTCTTATAATGGCTTAGAGTATTTAGATGATATAAGAGAGTCCGTTGTTGATAATAAACGTGTCTTGGCCGTAAAAGCTATGTATAGACGAAAGGTGAAAGGCGCTATTTTAGGTGGAAGTAAAACCGGTAGTATTGTCTATATTGAGCCTGAGGCCACCTTTAGATACACCAGAGAACTCCATAATTTAGAGTTTGAAGAAAAGGAGGAAGTCACCAGGATATTAAAACAACTGACCAATTATATCAGGCCATTTCGTAATTTATTGCAAGAATATCAACTTTTCTTAACAAATGTAGATGTCATTTTTGCAAAGGCAAAATACGCCCAATCCATAAATGCAATTCTTCCTGAAATTATTGAAACTAAAGATTATATGTTAAGGGATGCCATTCATCCTTTACTCTATATTTCAAATAAACAGAAAAACAAACCTACATACCCGCAGTCTATTGAACTGCATCCCGAAAATAGAATTATTGTCATCTCGGGACCTAATGCGGGCGGCAAAAGTATTACCCTTAAAACCGTTGGCTTACTTCAGGTGATGCTTCAAAGTGGTATGTTAATCCCTGTTCATGAACGCAGTAAAGTCTGTTTGTTTGATCGTATTTTGACCGATATCGGTGATAATCAGTCTATAGAAAATCATTTAAGCACCTATAGTTACCGCTTAAAACAGATGAATTACTTTTTAAAAAAATGCAACAAAAACACTCTATTTCTGATAGATGAGTTTGGAACGGGCAGTGATCCTGAATTGGGAGGGGCATTAGCAGAAACATTTTTAGAGGAATTTTACCATAGAGAAGCCTTTGGGATTATTACCACCCACTACTCCAATTTGAAAGTATTGGCTAATGAATTGCCGTATATGCAAAATGCCAATATGATGTTTGATGAAAAAAGTTTGGAACCGATGTTTAAATTGGCATTGGGCCAAGCCGGAAGTTCATTTACTTTTGAAGTGGCTCAAAAAAATGGCATTCCCTACAGCTTGATTAACAGAGCAAAGAAAAAAATTGAACGTGGTAAAGTCCGTTTTGATGCCACTATTGCAAAACTTCAGAAAGAGCGCAGTAAACTCGAAAAGACAGAACAGTCTTTAAAGGTCAATGAACGTAAAACCCAATCTGAAGCTGAAAAACTTGAAGAAATTAATAATAAAATTCAGAAAAAATTGGAAAGCTATCAAGAATTGTATGATAGCAACCAACGGTTAATTTATTTGGGACAGAAAGTGAATGATCTGTCTGAAAAATATTTTGACAACAAAAGAAAGCGAGAGCTGATGGACGAACTGTTCAAATTGGTACAAATAGAAAATTCAAAGCGCAAAAAGGTATCTGCCAAAGTCAAAAAAGTTCAGAAGGCAAAAGAACAAAAAGTTATTAAAGAAGCTGAGAAAACAGTAGAAGTCATTCGCCAGAAAAAAAAGGCAGCCAAAAAGAAAGTTGATGCGGCGCCTAAGCCTAAACCAACCTTTAAAGTTGGAGATCGGGTTCGTTTACAAGACGGAAGAGCGGTTGGGAGTATTGATAAAATAGAAAAGAATAAGGCATTTATTGATTATGGTATGTTTACGACCAGTGTAGATATGGAACAATTGGAATTGGTACAACGGGTGAAGTAGGTTTTGATTTCTCTAACTAAACACAACCCACTGAATACTGAATACTGAATACTTAACACTGAAAAACTGAGTACTGAAGACTGAAGCCTGGATTCAAGCCATAATGAAAGAAATAAGAACAGTATAAAAAGAACCTATGTCCATACCATTAGAAAAAGACAAACAACTCATCCTTTTTGATGGCGTTTGCAACCTCTGTAATACTTCTGTGCAATACGTAATTAAACATGATCATCAGGATGTTTTTCGGTTTACGGCCTTACAAAGTGAGGTGGGGCAAGAAATTTTAGCGCAATTTAAGATTGATACTAGCAAAACTGACTCAATATTGCTTTATTCTAAAACAGATGGCATTTCGTACAAATCTACGGCAGCCTTAAAAATAGCCTCAAAATTAGGGTTCCCTAGAAACCTCATAGCAACTTTCCTAATTGTACCTGTCTTTATTAGAAATTGGGTATATGATTATATTGCACAAAATAGGTACAAATGGTATGGTAAAAAAGAGGAATGTATGATTCCCACTCCAGAACTAAAATCAAAATTTTTATAATATTAATATAAGTAAAAAGTCCTCAAATGAGGACTTTTTACTTCTATATTCTATTTCAAATATTTAAGATAATATACCCATCGAACTTGTATTAATTACAAAGTAGCCAATCGACTATTATAAAGATAGTCACTGTACATGTTTTTATAGTATACCTTGCGTTCAATAGACTCAATAACAGGTGTCGCAAAATTAGTATCGTACATTTGTCCCATCACATTTAATCCGCCAGGACTAAATACATTAATTTCCATTAATTTGGATCCAACAATATCAATTCCTACTAAAAACATTCCATCTTGCACCAGTTTTGGTTTAACAATATCCGCCAATTCCATAATCTGATCCGTCATTTTTACCTTTTGAGGTTTTCCTCCTGCATGTATATTACTTCTAATATCACCTGAAGCGTTTACTCTTTGCATTAAAGCATATTGACCGTTTACTTGTAATGGTTCACCATTCATGATAAAAAGTCGTGTGTCGCCTCCTGTAGCTTCTGTGAGGTATTCTTGAGCAATTACGAATCCATCTCTACAAATAGCATCTATTGTTTGTGAAAGATTGTGTTCATTCTTTTTATCCATCATAAACACATTTGTACCACCAGATCCCTGCAATGGTTTTAAGATCATTTTTTGCTTTTGTTCCTTAAAAAACTCTTTTATTTCATTATGATCTCTAGTAATGATGGTTTTTGGGCGAATAATTTCAGGAAAATGTTGGAAATACATTTTATTGACTGCCCCTGCCAAACTACTAGGGTGGTTTAAAACAATGACCCCATTTCTCATGGCAATTTCTCCAAAAATAAAAGCGGCATTATAAGCCCAATCACGTTCATTTATTTCATCAGCTGGATTATTTCGCAAAAACAGAACGTCTAAATCTTGTGATGAAAGGGTCGTAAATTCTTCCTTCTGAACAGCTTTAAAATACGTTTCTTCGCTTTTAAAGGTTTTGTCCTTAACAGTTTTACACCGTACTGACAAATGGCCTTTTGAGGCATATGATAATTCTCCAACACCAATAAAAAAGACTTCATGCCCTCTTTTATAGGCCGCAAAGCCCAGTGCAGGTGTTGTGTAATTCCACTTTTCTGTGGCATGATCATTTATAATAAAAGCTATTTTCATTTTTTATATAATTTAATTAACAAGTTCAACAATATTGATGCCTTCACGTAGTTTTTGCAAACGTATTTTTACATCGTCACGAGCTAAAAACCGAGGTAAAATAGGCTGTTTCAATACCTTGCGGTATAATAATTCTTCAATTAATTTAATATGTGTAACATTAAATTTTCCCGTATACAATGGCTCTATGCGGCCACCATTTTCCAAATAGGCCATTAAATCTATCAGACCAGCTAAATACACCGCATCTTTGGTAAGCCCACCACCTCTATATACACGCATACTTATGTAATAGGCAACCCTATCAGGAAATGCGTAGTCAGTTCTCAAGAGATTAAAAGTTTCAATAAAATTGGCATTGTCTATCATGGACTGTACGGCAATCACCCTACCCGCCAACAACCGAAGCCTATTAATAGTCAGGCCACCTACCAAATACTCTGCAATAACAGCCAAACCTTCTTGTAATTGATCATAACCTTCAAACCCTTCATGCATTTGTTTTAATGGCTGACTCTTACCATTACAATAGGTTAAAATATGGGTTCCAATTTCGTGTTGTATGAGGGCATCACACCTATTGACATCCAAATTCATTTCTTCATTGATCAGTAATTTTGATTTTGAAACCATAATGCCTGCCACATCATCCCTAATCTCAATACCAAGGTCTAAATCTGGAAACTGTTGAATGTAATGGTCCATTTCACGTTGTGCAAACTCAGCAAACTCAATTCCGTTATAACGTTTAGAGCTTTTTATGGTCTCCGCTTTTGGATAGACTGCTAAGATATGTTTTGCGACATCTAGAATATCTTCCCTTATAACCCCATATAAACTTTCTCCAATAAACCTGAAATTATCAGTACCTCGTTCTTCCAACATGATGAGTTGCTTTTCAATTTCAAGACGTTTTCCCCTTAAAATAAAAGCGATGGTAGGATCTTCAATTAGATCTATAGGGATGTTATATAATTTTCGTTTTTCGAGCTCCGGGTCAACGGCAAGTAATCTGTACTTAAATGATGGTATCTTTTCATAATTATTTTGTACGAATTTGTCCCATTCTTCATTGCTATTTACAGGCGTCACTCGAAGCAGAAATGACATGCCTTCACTGATTTCGGCCAATTTGGTGTCAGAAGAAAGGGTGACCGCGTCAATGTGGGTTTTACCAAGCATCAAATAATTTTCGAAAGCATCGGTAGTTTGTACTCTTATAAATTCGTAAACCGCCCTTTTTATCGTTTCGGAAAAAATGGTGTAGAATTTTCTAAAAAACAACGAAAACAATTGATTGGTTGCAGAATTCAAATAAACAGTAGGTACAGATATCCCGATAATAAGCGTTCCCTGTTTCTTTGACTGTTCCACATCTAGCAAGGGTTTCAGATGCTTAGGGTGTCTAAACTCTGTGTGAATGATTTTAGAGTCTACGTAAGACAAGGTTTTTCTAATCTCACTAAAACCTTCCTTGAGAGCATTTACAGTTTCTAAAGATTTGCTCTTAGGACCATAAATTTGAAATTGACTTTTTAATGAGTCGTTATTAGGCCATAATTCGAGAATCAAAAATGTTTCAAATTTTTTGGATGTGATCAATCTTATGGCTTCCAAAAGATGCGAAATTTCAACGTTTTCATCAACAATGATGTAAGATGCTTGAGTTTTAAGCAATCGTGAAAAATAAACATCCCGTTCTGTATATCGGTAGACACAAATAAACGGGAGTAACTTATCAATATGTAAGAGACCTTTATTTGGCAATTCCACATTAACAGGGACATGCTCTGTAATGTTATTACAAATTGTCTCAACTAACTCAGCATCTATATGGTAATCTTCAATCATTTAATTGGAATAAATATTATAGAAGTTGGAAGCGTGTTCTGGCAATTTCGATTTAAGCCCTTTTCTAATTGCAGAGACAACTTCTGGGAAAATAACCTGACTTTCTTCATCGCAATAAATTTTAGCCACTTCGGTTGCCAGCACTAAAGTATGATCAAAATGTTCTGTAATGAATTTCAGAAAATAACCATTACCCTGAAAAGTATCGTTAATTTTGGCTGTATTTGGGATGTCATTAGGCAATTTTATTTTCGAAAGATCTTGTCTCCAATCTTCTATAGAATTTTTAAAACGTTCATTATCTACGTTTGAAGTTCCTAAATTCCATGTTGGCACTGCCCTATCCCAGCGCTTCCAGTTATAACTATGCATGTCATAAACAATGCAGCAACCAAATTTCTCTTCCAGAGTTTTAATTAGCGCATAAACAACTCTATAAAAATTAGTGTGCTTTTCCAAACTTTGTGCTTTTTCGACCGCTGTTAAAGGTTCCTTCCACAATTGCTTGCCCCAGGCATCATCATATATAGCATTCTCAGGATCACGGTTAAGATCATATTCAAATCTTGAATCCATTCCAGAAATGACAATAGGATGATGTTTTACCATATTTTCGGTTTCAGGATCTTCTTCATACCAACGCTCATACTCAGTATGTAAACACTTGGACCATAGTGACCTCCTAAATTGATGGCCATTATGCACTGCAGCACAAGCATACGGCACATAGTCGTCAATTTTTATGGTAAAGGAATAATCCGACGAAACGGCGTGAAATAGTTCTTTAGCTTCTATTTTAGAAATAATGTCCTCAATTGATAATTTTTGCATATGACTATTTAAATACTTTAAAAATGGAAATTAAAGCATTCATGGCTGAAGAGTGAACTCATATCATAACAATTGTATCGATTTTTGAATAGTTGGGTTGGTTTAAGAAATACTTAAGAATTTAGAGGTAGTGACAACAATGTTTAAACTGAACTTCTTTACGTTATACTATTATCAAACTACTTTTTTAGAATACATTTGCAGGCTTATTAAATTTTATTTCCATGAACACTAAATATTATGTTGCGGTCATCAGTGCCTTTAGCATTTGGGGCTTTTTTAGTGTAGTTTTAAAATCATTGGACGATTTTACTGCGTTTGACATACTGAGCTATCGCACCTTGGGATCTGTTGCAATCATGCTCTTTGTGTCTATGGCACTGCGACCAAAAGTATTAAAAACCAATATAGTACTATTTAAAACGCTAGGGCGACTGGATAAGAGACGGATTGTTATAGTCAATATTTTAAGTGGTTTATTTTTAGCACTTAACTGGTATATCTTCATTTATGTAATGAACAATGTAAGTGTGAGTGCTACCTCTTTAGCGTATTTGATTTGCCCTATTTTAACTATGGTATTGGCCTACATCATTCTGAAAGAAAAATTGTTTAAATTACAATGGGTGGCTGTGGTTTTAAGTTTAATAGGGTGTTTATTGCTTTCTTTGGGTAATTTTACCGATCTGTTTTATAGTATGATCATTGCATTAACCTATGCATTATACTTGGTGTTGCAACGAAAGAATCAGGAAATGGATCGATTTTTAGTGCTGACCTGTCAGGTATTTTTTGCCGTAATTTTTCTTTTACCGTTTATTATTAGCTATGATTCTCCTAATGAGAAAACACCATATTTCTATGGAATGTTGGCGTTAATAGCCGTGGTTTTTACCATCATTCCAATGTTTCTTAATATTTATGCCTTGCGAGGTCTAAACTCTTCAGTGGTAGGTGTTTTTATCTATTTAAATCCACTGATTAATTTTGTTCTTGCTATCTTCTATTTTGAAGAAGCTATCAGTGTGTTAGAAGCAATTTGTTATATTTTGATAGTCATCTCAATTGTGATCTTTAATTTCTCGGCAATAAGGAATAGAATCAACAGAAGGCGTGCCACTCACATTTAACTTTTAGAATCCAAATCAAAAGTTTCCGTTGGACTTTTATGATCTTTATAATCTAGCATATTTTCGCCATCGGCAATTATGGAACATACCGTAGCATCTCCAGTAACGTTGACCACAGTTCTAAACATATCCAAAATTCGATCTACAGGGAAGATAATTGCAATCCAAGCCGGATTTAGGCCAACAGAATCCAAAACGATTATCAACATCACCAATCCGGCACTAGGCACCGCTGCTGAACCAATAGAAGCCAAGGTTGTTGTCAACACTACCGTTATCTGTTGTCCTATTGTCAAATCGATCATGTGCAGCTGAGCCAAAAAGATGACCGCCACAGCTTGATAAAGGCTGGTACCATCCATATTGACCGTAGCACCAATAGGAAGAACGAAGCTGCTTATTTTTTTATTCACCCCAAGATTTTGTTCTACACATTCCATAGTCACCGGAAGTGTGGCAGCACTACTAGAGGTTGAGAAAGCTAAGGTTTGGGCAGGACTCATTGACTTAAAAAAGCCTGCATACGGGATCTTCTTAACAAAACTTTTCAATATTAAAGGGTAGGTTATAAATATCATGATAAGAAGCCCCATCAATACCGTTAATGAATACCAACTCAATCCTTTAAATATTTCTAGCACTTTGCCAATATCATTTCCGGCCATTTTACTCACAACACCAGCTAATAACGCGAAAACAAAGAATGGCGCCGCCTGCATGACCAGATCTACCATTTTCAGAAAAACCTCATTAATACCATCGACGAGCCTCAATACAGGTGCCGATTTGTCATCAGGAATAAACAGTAAAGAGACACCAAAGAAAATTGCGAAAAAGATGACCTGTAACATTAAACCATTATTGGATAGGGAACGAAAAAAATTGTCAGGCACAATGTCTACTAAAGGCTGTAAGGGCGTAGACTCCTTTTGTTTTCCTGCGGTTTCAAGTTTATCTGAAACAGAGGCCTCTTTAAGGTCTTTTTTAGTTAAATCAGAAATTTCCTGAGCGCGCTTAAAATACTCAGGATCTTTTAAATAATTAATGCCGTCTTTTATTTCGTAACCTTGAGAATCTGCCCAAATCTCATAATTGATGCGGTTATCAATACGGCTCTGTTCATCTATTAACTTACCGGGTTTAATTGTGTTTACCAATAGCAGGCCCAAGGAAATAGCGAGGATTGTAGTTATTAAGTACATGCCTAAGGTCTTTCCTCCCATACGCCCCAAACTTTTTGGATCTCCAATATTAGCAACCCCACTTATGATGGAAAACAATACCAATGGAACGGCGATTAATTTTAATAAATTGATAAAAATTGTGCCAAACGGATCAATCCAATTGATGGTAAAAGCGCTCCAGCCCATAAAACTTGAGACTAATGCCCAAATAATGCCAAGGACCATTCCAATGATTATTTTCCAGTGTAATGCTAATTTCTTCATATATATAAATATGTTTTACTCCCGCGAAGGCAGGAATCTTTTCAATTTTAGACAGACGCTTGCGACACTAACCCTAGCCTCAGGATTAGTTTTAGAACTCCTGCTTGCGTAAAAGTTGATAATCGGCTAGTACCAGTGCTGCCATGGCTTCTACAATAGGAATTGCTCTTGGAACAACACAAGGATCATGTCTTCCTTTACCTTGCATTTCTACGATATTGCCTTTATTATCTAGCGTATTTTGTTTTTGAATTAGGGTTGCAACAGGTTTGAAGGCCACTCTGAAATAGATATCCATGCCGTTGCTGATCCCACCTTGAATACCTCCTGATAAATTTGTTTTTGTACTGCCGTCCTCATTAAATTGATCATTATGATCACTGCCTTTCATTTTGGCACCACAAAATCCGCTGCCATATTCAAAACCTTTTACGGCATTTATGGAGAGCATGGCTTTACCCAATTCAGCATGAAGTTTGTCAAATACTGGCTCGCCGAGACCTATGGGCAAATTTTGTAT
This sequence comes from Gelidibacter sediminis, assembly GCF_004364975.1. Taxonomy (GTDB): domain Bacteria; phylum Bacteroidota; class Bacteroidia; order Flavobacteriales; family Flavobacteriaceae; genus Gelidibacter; species Gelidibacter sediminis. Next base: position 892,632 of record NZ_SOBW01000008.1, read on the forward strand.
GACACAGGTCACTGTTCCACCTATGGTGTCGCCTTGCTTCCTAATTTCTCTTATGCGCTCAATCATTTGATTTGCAATAGCTTCATCAGGACAACGTACAGTATTACTTTCAATTTTTGAAAAGTCTAATTCTTGGTAAGGTTTCTCCAAAAACAAATCGCCCACAGATGATGTATAGGCATAGATTTTAACGTCTTTAAGCATTTGCTTTGCTACAGCACCTGCTACTACGCGACAAGCAGTTTCCCTTGCTGAGCTTCTACCTCCACCTCTATAATCGCGGACACCATATTTTTGATCGTAAGTATAATCTGCATGACTTGGGCGATACACGTCTTTAATATGTGAGTAATCGTTAGACTTCTGATTGGTGTTTTTTATGATAAACCCGATGGGAGTGCCTGTAGTCTGACCTTCAAAGATTCCGGAAAGAAACTCCACAACATCGGACTCCTTTCTTTGGGTCACAATATCTGATTGGCCTGGTTTGCGCCGATCCATTTCAGCTTGAATGGCTTTAAAATCTAATTGAATTCCTGATGGACACCCATCTATGACTCCACCAATTGCAGCTCCGTGAGATTCTCCAAAGGTGGTTAGTTTAAACAATTTTCCGAACGAATTCCCCGCCATATATCTTATTTTATGCTAATGTAATTGTATTCTGAGAGATACAAAAATAGAATTTTTAAACCTTTTTTGATTTTTTAGATCATAAAATTCAATTTAAGTTCACTAATGTGTTGGAATTTAATTTCTTATGTAATATTCAATGTTGATAGTTAAACATGAGTTTGTTTTAAAATAGATTTGATGTTGGTAATCAATTTCAATTATCATCTCATAAAAGTGCACGCCTTAAAATGGTTATAGGATGCAAGGCTTCCTTTTGAGTGCCGTCTTTAATTTGATGCCTGCAACTGGTGCCATTAGCCGAAATGATTGCACCTTCATCTGCGAACCTTACTGCAGGAAACAAAGTTTGCTCTCCCACTTGCATGCTTACCTCATAATGCTCGGCTTCATAACCAAAACTACCAGCCATGCCGCAACAGCCACTCGGTATTAGAGTTGCCTTATAATTTTCTGGCAAATTCAGAACTGCGAAACTCGACATCTGGTTGCGCAGTGCCTTTTGATGACAGTGGCCATGGAATTTTATAATCTTTGATTCGTTTGTAAATTGTGAGGCTGTAATATGGTTTAAAAGTATTTCCTGCTGTATAAACTCTTCAATTAGGAATGTATGTTTGGCAATAGTTTTGGCAGCCTCCTTATTCTCAGCCAATTTTGGATATTCATCTGTAAATGTCAACATAGCAGATGGCTCGATACCTATTAATGGAGTGTCCGCCGAAATGAGATCTTTAAAGATTGTCACATTCTTATTTGCTACTTTTTGAGCTTGCTCTAACAGACCTTTAGATAAAAATGCACGACCGGACTCAGCATGCTGAACAAATTTAATTTGATAATTAAGCCCCATCAACAACTCTATTGCATCACGTCCAATAGCTGCATCTAAATGATTTGTAAATTCATCATTAAAAAAATAAATAGTTTTAATGAATTTTTTGTCAATATGTTGATTTACTTTGTTTTCTATAAAGTTTCTTAAACTATAAGTTGAAAGTAATGGTAGAGTTCTTTCTTGTGCAATATTGAACATTTTTTTTATCATTCTGGAAGTAAAACCCTTACTAAATAAAAAGTTCGTAAGTTGTGGTGCGACTCTCGCAAATGCATTGAGATCATTATTGTAAGCAAATAACTTTGTCCTTAAAGTAACGCCATTAGCCTTTTGGTATTGGTATTGAAATTCTGCTTTTAAACTTGCCACATCTACACTGCTCGGACATTCGCTAGCACAAGCTTTACAACTTAGGCAGAGCTCAAAAACGTCTTTCAGTTCTTGATGATCAAATTTATTGGCTTTTTCAGAGTTTGTTAAAAATTCGCGTAACGCATTAGCCCTCGCACGTGTTGTATCCTTTTCATTTCTGGTTGCCCTATAGCTTGGACACATAGTGCCTCCAAACTCAGGAAGTTTTCTACAATCGCCCGATCCATTGCATTTTTCAGCCTCCCTTAAAATGCCCAAAGATGCAGAAAAATCTAATAACGTGTCTATTTCAGGCTCTGATCTGTCGGGTTGATACCTTAGATTTTGATCCATTGGGTAAGCTTCCACAATTTTCCCTGGGTTAAAAATATTATGCGGATCAAAACAAGCCTTTATCCGTTTGAGCAGTTGGTAATTTTCTTCGCCAATCATCATTGGGATAAATTCCGCCCTAACAATTCCATCACCATGTTCACCACTCATAGAACCTTGATATTTCTTCACTAAATGGGCCACATCAGTGGTAATTTGCCTAAATAATGCTACATCTTCACTTTTTTTGAGATTTAGAATGGGTCTTAAGTGTAATTCACCCGCTCCGGCGTGGGCATAGTAGATGGCTTTTTGGTTGTGTCCTTTCATTAATTCAGTAAACTCACTGATATAATTAGCTAAATCAGGTAACGCCACAGCCGTGTCTTCAATGCATGCTGCTGATTTTTTATCGCCAATCATATTGCCTAAGAGGCCGAGCCCAGCTTTTCTAAGTTCTACTGCTTTATCTATTTCATCTCCTACCAACACCGGAAACGCATAACTCAATCCTGACTCTTGGATAGTGCTCAAAAGTGCTTCCGTTTGTTGTAGAACAGCTTCAACAGTTGTTGCCCGCACTTCACACATCAAAATCGCTTCAGGATCATCAACAATAAAAGCTCGGTTTTCTGCCTGCGTTTTATTTTGCTTGGTGCAATCTAAGATGGTCTTATCCATCATTTCACATGTAAATAACTGATGCTGCATGGTCATTTCTACACTTTTCAAACATGCCTCTATACTATGGAAATGCGCCGCCACCATCATGCTTTCACTAGGAGGTAGAACATCCAATTGTAGGGTGATTTCTGTAGTAAGTGCCAAGGTGCCTTCACTACCAGAGAGCAAATTACACATGTTAAATTGCTCCGGCCTATCACTAAATATTTCATTTTTTAATAACTCATCAATCGCGTAGCCGGTATTTCTGCGATGGATTTCAGGCTTTGGAAAGTTGTTCCAGATACGTTGTTGCACCTGTTTTGATTGCAGTTCTTTATAGATTTCCTGATAAATAAAGCCTTCTAAAGATTTTAGTTGGGTCTTTTCAAAAAATTCATCCTTAGAAAGTTTGGTGAATATGGTCTCTGTGCCATCACTCAAAATGGTTTTCAATTTTAATACCTTATCTCTTGTGACACCGTACTGAATTGAGGTAGTGCCTGAAGAATTATTACCCACCATACCGCCTATCATACAACGGTTGGAGGTAGAAGTGTTTGGACCAAAAAACAGACCAAATGGCTGCAAATAATTGTTCAATTCATCGCGCACCACTCCCGGCTCAACAGTCACTGTTCGCTCTTTTTCATTGATATTCAAAATCTTGGTAAAATGCTTGGAAACATCTACAACAATCCCATCACCTACACATTGTCCTGCTAACGAGGTTCCCGCTGTACGGGGAATTAAGGAGGTTTTATGTGTTTTGGCAAAATTTACCAGTACTTTTAGATCGTGGACAGATTTTGGATAAACCACAGCAAGAGGAAGTTTTCTGTAAACTGAAGCATCTGTAGCATATAGTGCCTTCATTAATTCATCAGTAAACAATTGACCTTCTAGCTGATTACTAAGGTCTTGAAATGGAGTTATTAAGTGGCTCACCATTGATGTGTTTAAAATTCTAGGATATTGTTGAAATTTAGGTCTAAAATTAGGGGTATTTAGCCGATTTTAACATAATGTTGGCTTATTATTTTCATTAACATATCAATTCAAAATGTATTTTTGTTTAAACTTAAAAACTAACATTATGAGAAAAATATTTTTAATTGCAGTTGCTTTTATTGGCGGCTCTATGATGATGAATGCGCAAGAGATTTCAGAAAATGCCATTGGTTTACGTTTGGGCGATAGTGATGGTTTTGGTGCAGAAATATCCTACCAACGCTTACTTGGTTCAGACAATCGTTTGGAACTAGACCTAGGCATTAGAAACGGAAAATATTACGATGGTTTTAAATTAGCAGGTATTTACCAATGGGTATGGAACATAGATGGCGGCTTTAATTGGTATGCAGGTCCTGGCGCTGGTCTTGCAAATTACAGCTATGATTATAATGATAAAAATTTTCGCGATGATGATAGTGAGACCTTTATCTTTCTTGCGGGTCAAGTGGGTATTGAATACAATTTTGACATTCCTTTAATGTTGTCTTTAGACTTCAGACCTGAATTAGGATTTGGTAATGAGAATATTGTGAATAATAATAATGACTTAGATTTTGATATTGCTTTAGGGATTAGGTTCCAATTCTAAATTCTACTGCGCTTTATTTAAGAAGCGTGTATAAAAAACCATCATGTAATTATGATGGTTTTTTTTATAAATTTTTCTGATGTTTACGCCTAAATTCGGTAGGTGTCATTTGATACGCATCTCTAAATATTTTGGAAAAATAACTACGACTTGTTAGTCCTGTTTTATATACGATTTCAGAAATGTTTAAATCTGTATCCTGAAGTAAGGCCGATGCAAGATCCAATCGAATTTCAGAGATATAGTTGTTTACCGTAGTATTGTATAGTATTTTAAATCCTTCCTGTAATTTTGCCTCAGTCAGCCCAACCTCCTTTGCAATATCATATATTTGATAGGCTTTCTCGAGGTTCAACTTGATGAAATGTACGGCTTCCTGTACCTTAGAAACTTCATATTGTCTTAAGACATTGCGATTTTGTTCATTATTTAAATCGTCCTGATACTGTACAATTTGTTTGCCCAAAAGCTGATAACCGCTACTGATCATAAAAATATGCCGTAAAAAATGATCGTCCTTATAGTTTTTTATCTCATCAAATACTCCGGCAAGGGCCAAACTATAATAGCCTTCATGATAAAAACTTTTGGTAGCCGTGGTGTCATCAAAAATTGCCCTTAGTTCAGATTTAGAAATGTCTGAGGCACAATCGTCATAAAGTGTAAAGCGTTCTCTATCCATCTCTAGACTGTACAGATTAATTTCCTGATTTTTTTTAAAACGGATAACATGGCCGTTATAATCTTTACTTGCTACAATGGCTTGTTGAAATTCTTTAAGGTCGTGACGCTCTTCTTCGTTAGAAAATCGATGATCAAAATGACCTTTGGTACAGTATAGAAATTTTAAAGGATGTGTAGAATCTTTAACAAACTGGAGTTCCACATCCATGTTAAATTGACAATGGTATTCAATAATGCCCAAACCGGACTCCAACATCATAGCTTTAATATAGCCCTTTCCAATAGCATCCGTCAATTCTAAGTGGTACTCTTTACAATTGAGTTGATATGGAAGCTGTAATGCGTCTGCCAAATCTTGAATGACAAGATCTACGGGTAAGGAATTGACCTTAAGAATAACCATAACTTAAAAAATTGCTTCCATATTTGTTTACATGGAAAGATAAAGATACATTTATTTTGTTACCATGCTCTGCTTTAAGGTTCTAACGTAAATGGCTTCGTATTGTGGTACCACCTTACCAATACCAAACTTTGCGGCTTCCTTGGCAGCATTTACCTTAAATGTATTAAGGCGTTCATCATCACTTAAAATATAGATGGCATTTTTTGACATGTCCTCCACGTCATTCACATTGCTTAAAAAGCCAGAAACACCTTCAATATTCACTTCAGGAATTCCGCCAGTGTTACTGGAAATGACGGGCACACCTAGCGCCATTGCTTCTAAGGCGGCTAAACCAAAGCTTTCTGTCTGGGAAGGCAGTAAAAACAAATCGCTAAAACATAGTATTTTGTCAATTTCATTACTATTACCAAAAAACACTACTTTATTTTCAATGCCCAGTTTTTCACAAAGACGTTCAGCCTCTATTTTCTCAGGCCCCTCACCTACCATCAATAGTTTTGCAGGCATTTGCTTTTGAATGTTATCAAACACCTTAATGACATCAGGAATCTGTTTTACCTTGCGAAAATTACTGATGTGCGTAATAATTCTTTCGTTGTCCTTAGCAATAACATGTCTTTGACAATCTGTTATTTGTGTTGTATGCCGACTAAAATCTATAAAGTTAGGCACAACGTCAATCTCTCTTTTAATATCAAATAAACGTAAGGTATCGTCTTTCAAACTTTGAGACACAGACGTAACAGCATCTGAATTGTTGATACTAAAGGCCACAGCGGGTTTATAAAACGGATGGCTCCCTACTAAGGTTATATCTGTACCGTGTAGTGTAGTCACAATAGGAACGTAAATCCCTTCTTCCTCCAGCATTTTCTTTGCCATATAGGCTGCATAGGCATGTGGTATGGCATAATGTACGTGCAGTATTTCAATGCCGTGGAGTTTAACCATATCTACCAACTTACTAGATAACGCCAATTCATAAGGCTGGTACAAAAATAAGGGGTATTCCGGAACTGTTACTTCGTGATAATGGACATTGGTGCCCAACAAGTCCAATCTTACGGGTTGGCTATAAGTGATAAAATGAATCTCATGACCACGTTTTGATAAGGCGAGACCCAATTCTGTTGCTACCACGCCACTGCCTCCAAAGGTTGGATAACATACAATTCCTATTTTCATTATTTATACTTTATCTGATAAGTGCCAAGGTGCACTTAAGGGTTTGGAGTAAAGTTAGATATTTTTAAATTAAAAACTTTTAACTTCACGAATCTGTTGCTATAATAATCTTTTGCTTACAGTGTCTACTTTAGACCTAATCTATAATGGCTTCATAAATTAAACGTTGAATTTCCGTTCTGATACCTTCCTTTATTAAGGTATTATTAGTTGCTGACGGATAGGTTCTGTTTGACAAAAACACATATACAATATCCTGGTCTGGGTCTGCCCATGCGTATGTTCCTGTAAATCCGGAATGGCCAAAACTTGATAAGGACACGCAACCACATGTAGGACCGGCAGTACCTAGTTGGGGTTTATCAAACCCGATACCACGCCTAACGCCAGTTTCACAATAATAGCACGTGTTAAATTTATCTATCGTATCAGATTTTAAGTAGCGTTTACCACCGTAAAATCCTTTTTGAAGGTACATTTGCATAATTTTGGCTACATCATTACTATTACTGAAAATACCAGCATGACCGCCAACACCGTTCTGCATGGCAGCACCCATGTCATGCACATAGCCTTGGATGGTTTGATATCTGTAATAATCATCTTCTTCAGTGGGCACCAACTGACTGTTGCTAAATTTTGAGGCCGGATTATACGTGGTATGATTTGCTCCTAAAGATTGATAAAAGTGCTCTTGAACCAAATCATCCAAGCCTTTGTCATAATGACGTTCAATATATTTTTTTAATATAAAATATGGAAAATCACTATATCGGTAACGCAAACTTGGTAACAAATCAGTATCCCTAATAATTTTTTGTAGCGTGTCTGGATAATCATGTCTTAAATACATCTCATCAGCTACTTTCACGTTAAACATTGGACTCGATACTCGCCTGTAGTATTTTGGGTCTGGCTTTTTGGAGGCGTCTAAGGTAGCGGTGTAGAATGGGATCCATGGCTTAAGTCGGGCGTAATGCGAGAGCATTTGTTTAATGGTAATATTCTTTTTATTCGATTCTCTATATTCCGGTAATATTTGAGACAATTTGGTTTCTGTTGATACCAACCCTTTTTCTTCCAGTTCCATTAATAGTGGTAAGGTAGCCAATATTTTTGTCAAGGAAGCAACATCATACATATCGTCTAATTCTACTGGTTCCTTACCATTGTAAGTGTGTTTTCCAAAAGCTTTGTTGTAAATAACTTTTCCTCTTCGTGCCACTAAAAGTTGTAAACCAGGTGCTGCCTTATGAGCAATGGTCAGGTTTGCCATAGAGTCTAATTTCTTTAATTTTTCAGAGCTCATACCTACAGATTCCGGCAAACCATAACTCAAATTCTGTAAACTATTATATGTATACCCTGTACCAACTTTAAAGTTCTCTCCTGCAGATACAGGTAAGGTACCAATTGCCGGAATGGCACCAAAAATGAGTTGCGCTGATTTACGCATAGAAATTTCGCTATTTTGATAGCTCATTACGATACCTTCAATATTTTCAACAGAATGCAGGTCGGATAGCGCATATGGGCGAGCAAAAACATTTAAAACCACATTATTTGTTCGTGCAATTTCATAGAGCCAAGTCATCTCTCTTTCTGAAAATTGGTAAGGCTTCCACGGATTGACATTTGATTTGTGAAATCCTACAATTACTGTATTGTAATTTTGAAGCTTAGCCAATAAGGCATCCAACTTATCAGCTTTAATTTCATGAACTTTGGTATATTTCCTTAATTCATCTAAATATGCCGAATTATCAATGGCATCACCCATTTCTACATAAGCAATCTTCTTAGTCTCCAAATGTCTTAAAGGCAGAATTTGCTTTTTATTGCGCACCACAGTAATGGCGCTTTCCATCAATTTTTCGTAAAGTAGATCATCCTTTAAACGGTTAAGGTCTTGCACAAGATTGTTTGTACCTATTGGAACATACTTATGAAGGCCCACCTTGTATTTAGCCATTAAAATCTTTTTGACGGAATGTGCCAGTCGTTCTTCTGTAAACTCATTGGCCTCATAAGCTGCCACCATCTTTTCTATAGCTAAAGGAATATTTTCAGAAATTAAGAGTACGTCATTTCCAGCCATAAAGGCAGCCAAATCAATATCTCCAGGTTTACTGAAATTTGCCACGCCTTTCATTTCCAAAGCATCGGTAAAAATTAAGCCTTCAAATTGCAACCGTTCTTTTAATAAATCAGTTATGATGCGTTTAGACAAAGATGAAGGTGTCCCAACATTAGGTTCTAAACTCGGTACATTCAAGTGGGCAACCATTACACTGGACAGTCCTTCTTTAATAAGTTTTTTATAAGGATAGAGTTCAATGGAATCAATTCGTGTTGCATCAAAATTTATTGTGGGTAGTGTCTTATGGCTATCGGTATCCGTATCGCCATGCCCAGGAAAATGTTTGGCATTGGCCAATACTCCCGCACTTTGGATGCCTTTCATAAATGCTAATGATTTTGCCGTGACATTATCTCTGTCTTCGCCAAAAGAGCGATTCCCGATGATTGGATTTTTGGGATTGGTATTGATATCTACATCTGGAGCGAAATTAAAATGCACCCCAATCCGTTTGCAATGCTCACCAAGCTGCCGGCCCATTTGCTCCACGAGCGTGTTGTCAGTAATGGCACCAAGGGTCATGTTATAAGGAAAGGCATAGGTTGAGTCCAAGCGCATGCTCAGCCCCCACTCAGCATCCATACCAATCAATAACGGCACTTTAGAAATGGCTTGATATCGGTTGTTTAATTTGGCTTGCTTTACGGGTCCGCCGGTAGAATAAATAAGTCCACCAATGTGGTATTCGTTTATAAGTTTGGCTACTTCAGCTTCATTAGATTTATTGTTGTTTGACAATGCGCGTGCCATAAATAATTGGCCGATACGTTCTTGAAGGCTCATGCTATCATAAATGTCATTCACCCATTTTTGTTGGGCGGAGGCATCAGTTGTTACCAATGGGTTTTTAGAGTTCTGGGCAGAAATTTTATATATAAAACAAGATAAAATGAGGAAAACAATTAATCGCATATAAATTTGGGTCTTTAAAGCTAAATATTGAGGGTTAAAACCGTGGTAAAATACCACTTTTCATGGAGGTGCATAAAATTTTAAGATAGTTTTATAACGTGCGTCGCTATGATATAGTACGGATGTCGTAATACTTTTAAAACTGAATTAAGGCATCCAATGTTTTTGTAGTTTAAAAATCACATTTTATGCCAAACTGAAGGTGGTTTTTTTATTTCAAAAATCGACTATGCCAACTTTCGCTCGCAGGCACTTCCCAATTTTCATTAAATTCTGCAATATTGTTGACTAAATTATTAAAGACAATGGTGTTTTTTGAAACCGCTTTATCTTTAGCCATTTTCTTAAAATCAATGAGCGTTTTGTAAGCTATAAAATCACCTTGTTTATAGGAGACATTCATTTTATCCATAAGATCAACGTTGTACTCCTTTTCCAATTGTTGTATAAAATGGACTGAGGCGTCAATACTGCACCCTGTAGCTTTATTTAGATTTTGATTTAAGGCGATAACAATAAATCTTTTGTACTTAATGGTATAACCAGATTCTAAATCGCTGCCATGTGCAGTCCAATTAGAAATAAACATATCTAATTTAGATTCCAATTCAACAATTTCTTCATCGGTAAATGAGCGATTGGCTTGATAAATCCAAACTCGGGATTCTTCTGGTAAGGTATTAAAATCAACTAGCATAAATATTCTTTTTCTGATGCAAAAATACGGTTTTACATCCAATTTCTGTCTTGAGATTCGATCTTATATAAGAGAAAATCTAATATAGACCGGGCATGTACTTCTGAAATATATGGAATACTTACTGATTGTGATGCTGTAGCAATATGTAATGAAGCAATATGGCGATGTTTTTGAAAAATGCTTTGTTTAATGGCAACCGACTGAATTTTATGCACTTCATTAATATGTTTGACCCGGTCCATAAAACCACTGTTTATGGTAATATATTCTTCAGTAATTTGAAAGCTTGCCTTTTTGTATGAGAAATGTACAAATAACGCGATCCAAATTATTATCGGAACATTAACCAACCAAAAATAATTACCAAAAATAAAGAATGCAGGAATATTTAGTATAATCCCAATAGGTACTGACCTTAATAAGAGCACACGTTTGTATAATATTTCTGGTTTGAATATTTCACCTCTATCATCATACTTAGGATAGAAATTACGGATTAGATGTGTTAATTGATGTTTTTCTAAAGCAACAATCACAGAGTTTTTTTGCTGTTTTTTATTAATCATAGCCTGCTTAATAGACAAGGTATGCAGCCCGAGATAACTCTTCAACCGGTTGGTCTTAACCACTAAGTTTTGAATTCTTACCGAGGTTAAAATCAGTGAAACTTTATTGAACAGTCCTTTATTTATTTCAATGGTGTCAGCATTTTCAATAACTTCCAAATTGTAATTAGAAATGAATGTTTGAATAACTGAAAATAGCATGGAACCTAAAATAGCAAGAATTACTATAAATATGTTGGCTATTAAAATATTGATAATGCTACCAGATTGCAAATTGACAGATGCTTTTAATTGCTCTGTAACATGAAATTGTTGTAGATATTTCTCAAATTCATTATAAAGTCCAACAACAAATGAGAATATAATTAGGAAGCTTTTAATATGATTTTTTGAAATACCTTCTAGCAACAATCGCCTACCGGAAACTCTAAAATAAACGATAGGTGCTGAATGCTTTTTGTCAACACTAAATTGCTCCAATTGCTTATTGCTAAACAATTGGTTTTTGAGACTGAGCGCAGTATCGCGGTCTAGAGCATGGATCTCAATTTCAGTGTCATCATCGCCTGCAGTTTCTATGGTTAATGAAACCACGTTTATAAGTTGTTGTATAAAATTCTGTTTAATATAAACATTTTGAATTTTGTTTATAGGGAGAATTGTTGTGTCCTTGTTGAGAATTCCTGTAGCTAAATGGAATTCGTCATTATCTAAGTAAAATTTAAAATTGAGATATTTAAGTATGGCAATCGCCAACAGCATTATAAAAACACCTATGATGGCCAGTGTCATGTTGGTTGGATTTAAAAACGCAAAGGATTCGTTCTTGGACAACGACAGGCCTAAGGCTAAAATCAATACAAAAGACCTTGCAAAAAATTTATAGGTATTCAGGGCAAATATGACAAGAATCCCTTTAGGAGATTGGCGTGCAGATTGCGAAAAATCATGCTGTTCCATTGACTTTCTTACTTAAGAACTCATTGATTTTTTCAGCTTCATTCAGGTTAAGGCCTTCAATGTTCAAATCAATCCCTGATTCTCCAGCAGTAAAAATATTCAATGTGGCCAATTTAAATTTTCTGGCCAGCCAACTTCGAGAAATTTCGATGTGCTGAATACGTGAGATCGGAACGGCCGCAATTGTATTTGTCAATAAACCCTCAGTATAAATGACGTCCTGCTCCCTAATGGCGTATTTTCTAGTTTTAAATGCCAGAATGGTATAGGCAATAGTGATAAACGCCAGGAGACCCACAGCGGAGGTCAGGTACCAGAACAAGCTCTGAAACAGCCCTGTATTGACCATTTGTTTAGCAATAAAAAGACCTATTATGATTAGAAAAAAAATGGCACATCTATTTAAAATTAAGATGTTGAGATATTGCCTAGAAACTGATTTAAATTCTATAACATCAATAGAAGGCAAAATATTTAAGTCAATTTGCTGGTTGCTAAACATTGATGCGTGGTTTCTAATATAAGTAAGATTTACTTTTTGAGTTGTTTTTTGAAATTTCTGTAGCTCAAAAATCCGTAGACCAACACCGCAAACGGGAAATAGAATGCTAAGCGTTCCCAACGAATTCCACGGCCTAAAATATAATCAAAAATCAAGACGACAACGCAAAACAGCGTGCCACCTACAAATGCTGCAATAACGACTCTTTTCTTGCTGACTTTTGGCATCTTAGAGATCTTGGGCGTTGGCTATCAACTCAGCAATATCCATGACTTCAATTTCAGATTCTTTATCTTTAGCTTTGACACCATCCGTCATCATGGTGTTACAAAATGGGCAGCCGGCTGCAATAATTTGAGGTTTAACATCAATAGCTTGTTCTGTACGCGCAATATTAACTTCTTTATTGCCCGGTTCAGCCTCCTTAAACATTTGAGCGCCACCTGCACCACAACATAAGCCACGAGATTTGCAACTTTTCATTTCTACCAGCTCAGCATCCAATTTTCTGATCAAATCTCTTGGTGCCTCATATACATCATTAGCACGACCCAAGTAGCAAGGGTCATGAAAAGTAATACGTTTTCCTTTAAATTGGCCGCCTTCAACGGTTAAGCGCCCTTCATCCAAAAGGGATTTCAAAAATTGTGTATGGTGCATCACTTGGTAATTTCCACCAAGTCCAGGATATTCATTTTTAATGGTGTTAAAACAATGTGGACAGGCCGTTACAATTTTTTTAATTTCATACGCATTGAGCACTTCAATATTGGTAACAGCTTGCATTTGGAAAAGAAATTCATTGCCCGCACGTTTGGCAGGATCACCCGTACAGCTTTCTTCAGTTCCTAACACAGCAAAATCCACATTAGCTTTGTTTAATAATCTCACAAAGGCTTTGGTTACTTTCTTGGCTCTATCATCAAAACTCCCCATACAACCCACCCAAAAGAGGACCTCTGGTTGCTTCCCTTCTGCCATATATTCCGCCATTGTAGGCACCTTCAATGTAGTATTACTCATAATGTCATATTTTATTCTAAAATCTTCTGCATGCGCAGGTTTAAGCTCTAATCATGATGTCCATCATCAAAAACCTTGATAGTTACATTCTTGTCTACAAGCTCAGTAAACTTGCCTTTGTATTGTGTTGCTTTAACTAAATGGTTATCTATCCAATGGTAATTTCCACCACGTGGTTTTCCCATTAGTAAGGTATGGTATTTAAAGCCATGTTTTTTTAACCAAGTTTCAGTATGGTTACGGTGCTCTTCCATACGCGATGTAAAGAAACAAATCATATGGCCTTCGTCATACCATTTATTACAAGTTTTAAGGGCGTCAGGATACACTTCTGCGGTAAGCATACGTTCTGGTTCTTCATTTGGGATATCATCACAAATGGTTCCATCGATATCAATTAAATAATTCTTGACACCTTCTGGGAGTACAGGGCTTACTTTCTCTCCTTTTTCTACTTTGTCGTGTAAAAATTTGTCTGCTTCTTCTCTTTCCATAATTATACACCCAATACTTGGGGTTTTTATTAATTAAACGCTTGATTAAAATATTTTCAAGCTTAAAACTAATATTATTTCAGCACAAAGTTCGTTATAGCACAATTATTATCCGCTTTTTCAATTATACTCAATAATCGTAATGCTCTACTGTTATTTGTTTAAATTATAAGATGTAAATTAACAAATCTTGAATATTGAACTTAGACCATTATTCATTTTTCCAGTTCAGTCTATCCATTTGATTATAAGGCCATGGTGCACCGTTGTTTTCAACATTGGTCATCATATTGTTCAGTTCCATAGGTGCTGCAGACTGCTCCATTACTAAATAACGACGCATCTCCATAATAATAGACAGTGGGTCAATACTTACAGGACAAGCCTCAACACAAGCATTACAAGTGGTACATGCCCATAATTCTTCTCTAGTAATATAATCATCTAATAATTGTTTGCCATCTTCTTTAAATGTGCCACCGTTGGCGTCTATATTCTTACCCACCTCTTCTAGACGATCTCTAGTGTCCATCATGATTTTACGAGGCGATAATTTTTTGCCTGTTTGGTTGGCAGGACATTCACTGGTACAGCGTCCACATTCCGTACATGTATAGGCATTGAGCAATTGCACCCAGTTGAGATCTTGAACATCACTAGCGCCAAATTTTGCAGGCGCTTCAGCACTTTCCGGTTGCGCCGCAAAAGGATCTATACTTGGGTCCATCATCATCTTAACCTCATTGGTTACAGATTCCAAATTATCCAACTCGCCTTTTGGTTTTACTTTACCGTAATAGGTATTTGGAAATGCTAATAAAATATGTAAATGTTTAGAGAAATAAAGGTAATTTAAAAAACCTAGGATCCCCAAAATATGTAACCACCATGCGCTACGCTCAATGATATGAATGGTGCCATCTGAAAGGCCGCTAAACCAAGGTGCAATAAATTGACTGATGACATTGCCATTATTCATTTCCTGAAACTTCAGATCGGTGGCATTCATAACCAAGAACAACAACATGAGCACCATCTCAATATAAAGAATGTAATTGGCGTCATTTTTAGGCCAACTGGTCATTTCATTAGCCCAAAAACGTTTAATTTTTACGACATTACGTCGAATCCAAAAAATAATTACGGAGACCAAAACTAAAAATGCGAGCACCTCAAAAGCGCCGATAAGAACACCGTATAATGGACCAATTCCTGAAAAAATACGATGTGTGCCGGCCAAACCATCAATGATGATTTCTAGGACTTCAATATTGATAATAATAAATCCGACATAGACAATAATATGCAAAAAGCCAGCAATAGGACGTTTGACCATCTTACTCTGACCGAGTGCAATCATTGCCATGTTTTTCCAGCGTTGCGAGGTGTTATCACTCACATCTACATCATGGCCTAATTTAATGTTGCGGATTAATTTTTTTACATTTTTGGCAAAATAACCAATGCCAACAATCAATGCGACTGCAAAAAGGATATTTGGAATGTAATTCATTGTTAGGTTGGTTAGTTGTGTTCTAATTCTACATGAATATCGTCAGGTTGCGATTTTTCATCTTCAATAATATTACCCTCAGCATCAAAACGCTTCGGCTTCTTTCCAAAAACAGAAAAATGCACATAACGTTTTGGGTTTAATTTAAAGTCTTGCAATAATTGTTCGAGCTGTAATGATGCGCCTTCAAGGTTAACATATAACTGATCATCATTAAGCATTTTTCCCAAGGAACCTTTTCCATCTTTAACACTAGCCAATAAATTATTGACTTCTTGCAATGTATTATCTAGATTTTCAAAGGTTTTAGAGATTTCCACTTGCTTAAATTCTGTTGTAATTTCCGCAAGGTTTCCTGATAAGGTATCAAAATTACTAATTGCTGATGTTAAAGAAGCATCGTTTTTAACCACCAATCTATTCATTGCATTAGAAACTTCTCTAAACGAAATAATTGTTCTATTTAATTCAGCAATTGCAGCCTTTAAACCATCTTCATTTTCATTAATAATTAAGGTATTAAAATTAGTCATTAATGAATCAGCAGTCTTTAAGGTAACCCCTAAATTACTACTAATTCCAGAAAAGTTTTTGGTTAGGCTTGTAATTAGACCTTCTTCAATTTCGGACTCTAGAAAATCGCCGTCTTTTGCAAGTTCTTTTCCAGGCATTGGTACGATAGCTAACGCGTTCCCCCCCATTAATCCCGTTTCATACATGCGGATTTTACTGTTTGTAGAAAACTTCACATCTTCAGTAACCACAAATGTGACAATGGTTTTGCCCGTGTTGTCATCATAGGTTATTTCTTCTATTTTGCCAATTGTATTACCTTTTATAGTAACTAAGGAAGCCGTACTTAGCGCATTATAATCAAATTGCGTTTGGTAGCGATTGTGTTTCTTAAGGATATTGATACCCTTTAGGTAGTTGATCGTAAAAACCATTAGGAGAATTCCACAGATTACGAGTATCGCTGTTTTAACTTCTCTTGTTATTTTCAAAGTCTTTGAGGTTTAGTTGCACAAAATTAGGTATAAATTTATTAAGAATCTTTTTAATTTGCGGCAGATTTTAGAACAGATGAAAGGTCTACACGCTTCCCATTTTGATAGGCAACGATAAATGAAGATGGATAGCCTTTAGTTTTAGCAACTTCAGCGAGTCTTTTAATTTCATTATAATCAGATGTATACCCGTAGAAATACTTAAATAGATTCCCTTCTTTCTCTCGGGATAACTCCTGCAATCCTTTAAAATTATACGGTTTCGGTTCAATTTTGTTAGAGCTTGCCGCTAACTGCACTTTAAATACAATATTTGCATAAATTTGGGTTGCTGAATCATCAGATTTAACCTCTTGATCAACGGCTTGGGTAATACTTTCAATATCAGTGACATCTTTATAAACATTCTCTCCAACGTTTCTATTCAAAATCATTTTATAATCCATAATGCCTTTGTAAATAGATAACGCCATTTCATTTTGCCCTTTAGTTGAATTGAGGTAAGCACCTTCAGGCTTGTAAGTTAGAAATCCAGTCTCTACCAAAATACTGGGCATATAGGTATTGTGCAATACCCAAAAACCAGCCTGTTTTACACCACGGTCTGTACGTTTTAAATTGTTCGTAAAATTATCTTGTACCAGTCGTGCTAGCTGGGTGCTCTGATCTAAATAATCCTCTTGCATTAAAGTCAATCCAATAAACGATTCTGGAGCATTGGGATCGAAACCGTCATAATGTGATTTATAATCTTCCTCCAGAAATATAACTTCATTCTCCTTTTTGGCAACTTCAAAGTTACGTTGATTGGCATGGAGCCCCAGAACGAAAGTTTCCGTGCCATGAGCACTAGAATTATGGGCATTACAGTGTACAGACACAAATAAGTCAGCATCAGCATCATTGGCTATTTTAGCGCGGCCTCTTAAGGGTACGAAAACATCTGTTTTACGCGTATAAATCACTTTTATGTTAGGGTGCTTTTCTAAGGCCTTACCAACGGTAAGGACGATATTGAGTGCAATATCTTTTTCTTGATAACCGTTACCGGTATTTCCGGGATCATTACCGCCATGGCCAGCATCCAAAACAACCACAAATTTGCCCTTGTTTTTTTGAAAGGCATGTACAGTAGATGTGAAACTTATGACTATAAATATATGTAATACGAAAATGTAATGTAGGTGCGTTCTCATAAAGGTTTAAACGAATAAAAATCTCGGTTTATTTTAATTTTAAATTTTAAATGAATAATAATTAATCACAAAAAAATATATGTAATTTTGACTTTTCAAAAACCGAGCCATACTTTTACAAAAATACACTTAAAAGCATTGCATACAAATAGCTTTCATATTCTTTTTTTTCTGAGTTTTACAGTGTTTATTAACACTTTGGGGATGGCTCAAGAGCTCCCTAAAAAACAAACACCAATACTTCCAAAAACAGAACAAGAAGCTATGAAAGTTACTATTGACGCTGACTCTATATTGAAACCAGTCGTCAATATCCAAGAAACCGACTCTACTCAGCAAGACACACTCCCCAAGAAGAAAGAATTCCTCACAGATGTGGTTAACTATAAAGCTTTGGGTTATGTGTCTCTCAATCAAAAGTTTAAGCAAACCACTTTATATGACCAGGCGGAAGTGAATTACCAAGATATGTCTATTAAATCTGGTATCATTGTAATTGACCATAATAAAAATTTGGTTTACGCCGGGCGTTTAAAAGATTCAGCTGGAGTGTATTCGCAAGCACCAACTTTTAAGCAAGGGGCTAATTTGGTAGAACCAGATTCGATCATTTTCAATACTGAGACCAAAAAAGCTCTGATTTTCAATTCGAGAACAGAGCAAAGTGGTGGCTACATAATTGCGGATATCACAAAAAAAGAAAACGATTCGGTTTATTTTATAAATCGCGGAAAATTTACAACTTCTGAGAATAGAGAAGATCCGGAGTTTTATTTTTTAATGCGTAAAGCCAAAATTGTTCCGGACAAAAAAGTAGTTACGGGGTTGACCAATATGTACATTTACAATGTGCCAACACCCATTGGATTGCCTTTTGCCTATTTTCCATTAACAAAAAAACAGACCTCAGGTATACTCTTTCCAACATTTGGCCAAGACAGTCGACGCGGATACAACCTTCAAAATGGAGGCTACTATTTTGCGATTAGTGATTATGTAGATTTGGCAGCATATGCCGATTATTATACCAATGGTAGTTATGGCTTTCGTACCGAGAGCAACTATGCCATACGGTACAAGTTTAGAGGAAATTTTGGCTTTAGATATGAGAACCTCATAAACAGTGAACGGGGCTTTCCGGATTATTCAAAATCTTCTATTTATAATTTGAGATGGTCCCATTCTCAAGATTCCAAAGCCAATCCCAGTTCGCGTTTCTCGGCTTCTGTTAACCTAGGGAGCAGTAAGTATTACCAAGAATCTGTCAATCAGATTAACGCCTCCAATTTTTTAAATAACACTCTATCATCTTCAGTATCGTATTCAAAATCGTTTACGGGGGAACCACAGGTAAATATGAGTGTTACTGCCACCCATTCACAAAATACGCGAACCCAGCAAATAGACATGACCTTGCCTACGTTTCAAGGAAGTGTGAGTAGAATATTTCCGTTCGCCCCAAAGGTTGGCACCAAGAAAGGGATCATTGACAATATCAACTTTCAATACAACATCAACGCCCAGAATAGAATTAGTACTACTGATTCGCTATTCTTTAAAAAAGAAATGTTTGATGAGGCAAGAATGGGCGTGCAACAGACCATTCCACTATCAACCAATTTTAAGGTCTTCAAATATTTTAGTGTGAGTGCCAATACAAATTTTGAAGAAAATTGGACATTCAATACGGTTCGTAAATATTATGATGAAGAAGCCAACCAAATTTTAACTCAAGACTTGACCGGATTTGATAGCTTTAGAACCTACAATTTTAGCACTAGTATTGGAACTACAATATATGGCATGTTTAACCTTCAGAAAAAAGGAAAAGACACCAAGATTAAGGCCATAAGGCATATTATGAGGCCATCTATTAGCTACAACATCAATCCTTCATTTGATGAGTACTATGACACTTTTGATTACATTACCGCCAATGGCGATATTACAAGAGCGGAATACAGTAGGTTTGAAGAATCTCTTTACGGTGCCCCAAATAAAAACTTTTCGAGCTCTCTGGGCTTGAGTTTGGGAAATAATATTGAAGCAAAAGTAAGAGATCGGGACTCCACGAAAACAGAACCTAAAAAAATTATCCTGTTGAACAACCTTAACTTTTCTACCTCTTACAATTTTGCTGGAGATTCGTTACAATGGAGTCCGGTAAGAGTTTCTGGTGGCACTCAATTATTCAATAATAAGATGAGCGTTAATTTTGGAATGACATTAGATCCTTACGCACTTGACAATAACAATAGACGCATAGCAAAATTTAATATAGATAATGGAGGTAGCCCTTTTAGAATGACCTCAGCCAGTTTGAATTTGAGTTATAGTTTGAGCAGTGATACGTTTTCAGGCATAAAGGAACCTGATCAACGTGCCATAGATGAATCTGTGAGAAGTGGTGGCCGTGCCGATGACCTTTTTGGAAAACCACAAAATTTTGCTGATGACCGTTTGGGAGATGAAGAACCCGAAAAAGATACTGATGTGAAATCTGAATTTTATAACTTTACCATTCCATGGAGTTTACGTATTGCCTACGCAGTTAATTATTCCAATAGTGCGCGGCAGAATGAAATTTCATCCAATTCATTAATGTTCTCTGGTGATATTGATTTATCACCGCGATGGACGGTAGGTGTATCTTCAGGTTATGATTTCAAAAATCAGGGATTTACATATACCCAATTACGTTTTGAGCGGGATTTACTGAGTTGGCGAATGAACTTTAGCTGGATCCCCTTCAGCCAACGCAGTAGCTGGAACTTCTTTATTGGTATTAAATCGAGTTTATTGAAGGATATTAAATATGACAAACAAAGAGAACCTGACCAACGTTTGTAGTTGGCTTTCAACTCATTTAACGCATAACACTTAAATTTAGAATGTAAAACCAATGTATTATGAAAAAAATCATCAACACTCCCAATGCCCCTGCTCCTATTGGTCCCTATAATCAAGCTGTTTTAACTGGAAATACGCTCTACACTTCAGGACAAATTGCGTTTGATCCAGAGACTAATGAATTAGTTTTAGATTCGATTGCGGTAGAAACAAAACAGGTCATGGAAAATTTGAAGGCTGTTTTAGAAGCTGCAGATATGACGTTTGAAAACGTTATAAAGTCATCTATCTTTATTAGTGACATGAATAACTTTGGACAGATAAATGAAGTCTACGGCACATATTTTATTGCTGAAACAGCACCTGCTAGAGAAACTGTAGAAGTTGCCAATCTACCTAAATTTGTAAATGTTGAAATTAGTATGATTGCGGTAAAATAACAAGAGTTGGTAATTTGATTGACAATTGCAAAAACAAAAAAGCAGTGTTCTTATATGGAACACTGCTTTATTTATTTTTAAGGCCAATACGTAAAAATCAATTTAATCTCTTTGTATGGTAGGCCACTAAACCTTCTATAGGACGTCTAACAAAATTACCTGCGGTAAAGCCCATTTCTTCTGCCACTTCCAGGATTTGTTTTTTAGCAAAAAATGCAATAGAACCTACAAAATGAACAGGGACTTTTTCTACTTCATGCTTATATTGAAAAATCATATTTTTTGCAAATAGACGGATACCTTCCTTAATCATATCTTGAATGTAGGGCGAATCTATATTCAAAAACATAAATTCTGCAAAACTTGCCAAATATGCATTAGGGCTTGGCTGTTTGTATAGATTGTATTTTATAAAATCAGCATCCATATTATATTTATCCGCAAAGGAAACTTTGATGGTCTCAGGCATATGGTTAAAATAATAATCTCGTATCATTTGTTTTCCATAATAATTGCCAGAAGCATCATCCATTAACGTATAGCCTAAAGATTGAACCCTTTGATCTAAATGAGCACCATCATAATAGCTGCAGTTTGACCCTGTTCCTAAAATACATACCACTGCAGCTTCGTTGTCATCATTAAGCGTTGCTCTTACAGCAGCCATAGTATCTTCTGTAACCTCTACTTCTGCGTTTATAAATATGTCTTCTAAAACCCGTTTTAGGAGCAACCTCGGATTTTCAGTACCACATCCTGCGCCGTAGAAGAAGATGTGAGTTACCTCGCGTTTATGCGCCATCAGTTCCTCACTCTTACGAATGGTTTTATAAAGTTTTTTCTCTTTAAGAATTTCAGGATTTAAGCCACTCGTGCGGATTTTTTCCAGAAGTTGTTTCCCGTTATTGTCTACTGAAATCCAATCGCATTTTGTAGAACCACTATCAACTATTAAAATCATCTGTCTTTAGAATAAAAAATCCGTATAAGTTAAGCTATACTTAAAAAGCACGTCTTATACGGATTTTATGGGTTACTTATAAGGAGTGGATATGTTGCGCCAATTCAACCAATTTAGTAGAATATGCAAACTCATTATCATACCAACCTACTACCTTGAAAAATCGTGAATTCAATTCTATTGAAGCATCAGCATCAAAAACACAAGTGTTTGTTTCTCCTACAAAATCTTGAGACACCACCAATTCTTCGGTATAGCCTACCACACCTTTCATGTCACCTTCTGAAGCATCCTTAAATGCTTTTTTGATTTCTGCCAAAGAAGTTTCCTTAATGGTTCTCACAGTTAAATCTACTACTGATACATCTGCCGTTGGAACACGGAACGCCATTCCTGTAAGCTTACCGTCCAATTTAGGAATCACTTTCCCCACAGCTTTAGCTGCTCCTGTAGATGCTGGAATGATATTCATTAGCGCACTTCTACCGCCTCTAAAATCTTTTTTAGAGGGACCATCAACCGTTAATTGCGTTGCTGTAGTGGCGTGTACTGTGGTCATTAATGCTTCTTCAATACCAAAGTTGTCATCAATAATTTTAGCCATAGGGGCTAAGCAGTTAGTTGTACAAGAAGCGTTTGATACAATTTTATCAGATGCCTTTACATCCTTATGGTTTACACCCATTACAAACATAGGGGCATCTTTACTTGGTGCTGATATAACTACTTTCTTAGCGCCAGCTTCAATATGATATTGTGCTGATTCTAGCGTTGTGAAAATTCCTGTACAGTCTGCAACAACATCTGCCCCAACTTCATCCCATTTAAGATTGCGTGGGTCTCTTTCTGCAGTCACACGGATAGTTTTGCCATCTACTACCAAATGTCCATCTTTAACTTCAATTTCTCCGTCAAATCTACCATGTACAGAATCGTACTTTAATAAGTATGCTAAATGCTCTACTTCTAACAAATCATTAATGGCTACGATATCTACATTTGGTTTTTTTAATGTTGCTCTAAAAACGATTCTTCCAATTCTTCCAAAACCGTTAATTCCTAATTTTAAATTTGACATGATCTTCTATTATTTATTACTATTATTATTTATGTGTTTGTACGTTCTAAAGTGTCCTTTACTAAGAGTCTGTTTTGAATCCTTTAAGTGGACATGATTTCAGAAACGCGCAATAACTCTCTATTTATTTGTGATTTCCCTTTAACAGCTTGTTCTAGAGGCGTCAGAGTCATCTTGTTATTAAGTAATCCCACCATATAATTAGACTTTCCTTCCAACAAACTTTCTACAGCCTTTACCCCCATTCTACTAGCTAGGACCCTATCAAAACATGATGGCGGACCTCCACGTTGCATATGGCCTAATACAGAAACTCTTACATCGTATTCGTCGAGATTGGCCTCTACATAATCTTTAAGCTCAAAAACGTTTTTACCAATTTTATCACCTTCAGCCACTACTACGATACTTGACGATTTACCAGAGCGTTTACTGCGTTGTAAAGATTCCAATAAGCGTTCTAACCCTAGATTTTCTTCAGGGATTAAAATTTCTTCAGCTCCTGCGCCCACACCTGCGTTTAATGCAATATGACCAACATCACGCCCCATAACCTCTACAAAGAATAAGCGGTTATGTGAACTTGCAGTATCTCTAATTTTATCAATACATTCTACCACTGTATTCAATGCAGTGTCGAACCCAAGGGTATGCGAAGTTCCGAAAATATCATTGTCTATGGTTCCTGGAATTCCGATAATAGGAAAATTAAACTCCTTGTTGAAAACGAGTCCACCATTAAATGTACCGTCACCCCCAATAACTACCAACGCCTCTACACCGGCATCTTGAAGTTTTTGATGTGCTATTTTACGACCTTCAGGGGTTCTAAACTCTTTAGAACGGGCTGATTTAAGAATGGTACCGCCCTTATTGATTATATCTTTTACGCTACGTGCATCCATTGCCTTAAAGTCGCCTTCCATCACACCTTCATAGCCGCGATAGATGCCCACACATTCCACATTATGATAAGCGCAGGTCCTGACCACAGAACGAATGGCAGCATTCATTCCAGGAGAGTCACCTCCAGATGTCATTACCCCAATTTTTTTTATGCTTTTTGACATTGATTTTTTATGTTAGAATAGTAAAACTACTAAAGAAATATTATAAAGAAGGTAGCATTTATCATATTTTGAGTAGAAGACTTAAATTCAATCGTTTTCGTTAATAACTATCTCAAAATTGTTCGAAAATAAGTGGGCCTATAAGTCATTTTGATCACTTTTGTCCTTCATTTTGATGTATTCAACCAAAGGCTCTTCTTCGCGGATTGCCGATTGTTCGTCCTCAATAACCGGATCCTGTTTTCTGTTTTTGCCTGAAAAGATGATACGAAGTAATTCTCTAAAGGTGTCAAACTCTACATTATAAGATAGACCAACACCTTGCGTATACCCAATTTCTTCACCAAAATTTCGAATGTTATTCTCCCGATTGAAGAATTTTGCTGATAAGGTACCGTCTTCATTTAATAAAAGTTCTATCTCCGCATCGCCAGCAATAACCGTTTCATTAACCCCGCCAATTGGTACGCCCACCTTGCCATTAAATAGCACCCTGTCGCTAATTTTAGTGCTTAGGGTTAAGCCCAAACGATCATCTGTTCTATAGTCTGGTGTTTGCTCTCCTGCCTGAAAATTAAGTCCCAATTTCAGTTTGTCGTCATCACTAGATAACAAGCCATTAAACAGACTGTTTACACGGTCAGCGATGGTCCCATACGCCTGCTGACCTAGACTAATTTCACTAGCAAAAGACCCTGTGGCCAATAAAAACAATGCTTGGTTTTCTCTACTCTCCTTCGTTTCTAAACGATATTCCAATTCTGACCGCACAGTAGAACTGGCATTTGGAAAAGTAACTGCAAAATCAGGTGTGGGTTGTTCCAATTGCCCTGTAAGATTAATTTCTACATTAACAGGAATGCTTCGGTTAATAGGATTATCTAATAAAATTGACGGATTGGCCTCGGTTTTATAGATGGCTTTGAGGTTAATTTGTGCCTTTAAAGGATCACCTTCCCAAATGATACTCCCTCCAGGTTCTACTACCAAGTCTTTCTGAATCAACCCACCATATGAAAAGTTATAGATGCCTTTAAATACTGAAAAATCACCCCACATTTTAAATTTGCCGTTGGTGTTGATTTCAAATAAAAGATTCCCTTCTCCATTTCCACGGATAGTACTGCCAGAGTTTCGGTCGATGACAATTTCTATATCAGCATTTTGGTTGACGTCTAAGTCAAATTTGAGTTCCAATCCTTTCACTTGGGTTTCTGTAACCACTTCACCCCTTAAACGGGCTGCTTTTTCTTCTGGACTTAAAAAGTGAATGTAAGAGTTGTCTCCAAAACTTTCTACGTCATTTAATGGTATTTTGAATACTGTGCCCTCAGAAGTACTTCCATCAACCGTTATGACCAATTGATCAGTCGGGCCGTATATACTTGCCGTACCATTCATAAATGCGGTGCCATAGTAGAGTGCATCTTCAGCATCGTCAGTATTTAACACCAACAATCTCTTTGTGTCAAAATTTAAACCGAGTTTCCAGTCTGAGAAATTTTGATGAGACATATAACCATTTAAAGTTGCTTTCGAGAAAAATTCTGAATCTGTCAGCACCACGTCATTCATAATGAAACGTTGCTCTTTTAAAATAACTTCGGTATCAAAATCAAAGGCATAATCTACATTTAGATACGGAATGGCCATTCCGGCATTGTCTAATATCAATTTCCCTTCAATTTGAGGTTTTTTCAATTGGCCGGTTACCTGCACATTTCCTGAAGCTAGTCCCCTGATGTTATTGATAACATCTGCACCAAAAACATTGAGTGGCTCCAAATCAAACTCATCAAAATCAATATCTAAGTCAATAAACGAATTGTTGGCACTCACATCGATACTGCCCTTGGCGTCCAAAGACTTAAGGTTGTCATTTCGCAAAAACAGATCCACTTCATAGTTTGTGAGTGACTGATTGCCTGCAATGTCTGCCTTTAAATCGCCCAACAAATAGTCATTAAATTTAAATTTATCAATGGTGACATTGGAGTTGGGAATATATACCCCATTTTGTTGAAGCACGTCTAAATTTCCATTTACAATACCACCAAAGGATAGGCTATCTAAAGTTGGTGTGATTTTGTACAAATCGACGTCCTTTAAACTCAACTTGAGATCTTTATAAGTAGAGTCTCTTAAAGCACCCGCCAGTAGAATCTCTTCATCGTCATGGCTAAACATGACATCCGAAATATTAAACTCTTTAAACCCTCTATCAAAAGCCACTTTATTCAATTGGTTTTTTTCCTCATTGATAAACCATTTGTTGTCTTTAAGTATAACATCCGATTTCTTAAACCCAACCACTGACTTATTATCTTTATCAATGGTATAAAACAGACTCAAATTATAGTGGTCCTTATTCTCTGTACCCCCATTAAATTCAGATTTTATAAACAAAGTATCTCTCACCGTAACATTAATCAGGCTGAATTTTGAAACATTATAAAAGTTGGTATTTATAGAATCTATTTCTATAAAGGTGTTATAAAGTGGATTGCTATTATCAATAGTGACTTGGATGTCATTAGCGAAATAATTTAGCAATTTAATTTGCGGTGAATTAAATTTTAAATCGAAGCCGCGCTCATCAGTCTCAATTCGACCTTTCAGAGAGGTGTTTTTGCCAAGTTCCAAATCATGGTAAAAGACCTCGACTATTTTATTGTATATGGTAAAATCAAAATCCATATACTGCTCACTCAATATTTTATGAGGAATATAATTAGTATAAATACTACCTATAGAATTTTCAACAAGTTTACCAATGTCCCTAAATTTAAATATGCCCCTGACAGTACCTTGGACAATGTCTGGCGAATTGATATCTATGACACGCTCATTTTCCTCATAGCGCGATATGATTTCAAAATCGTCAAAGTAATAATAATCGTGCTCATTTATGTACGTGGTGTTTTTAAAGGTCAGCTTTCCATAAGCATCGTCTATAGTAGACCCGTCCATGTCCATCAAAATAGTACCCATAAAAACAGACATGCTATCCTTTTGAACAAAATTTAAAGCTTTAAGATTTGCATATTCCACGTCTGCCGTAAAATCCAATGAACTCACTTTCTTTGACATATCAGCCAATCCATTAAATCTAAACTTAAAGTTTTCATCATGGGACACCAAGTTGCCATTAAAAACTTTATTTCCTAATTTACCTGAAACGTCAATATAGTTGTAGTTATAATTGTTGTAATTGATGCTTTGTACCTGCCCATTAATATTGGTTTTTAAATTTTCGAGCGTAAAGCCTTTGCCATCAACATCTAAATCAAAACTTGTTTCTTTAAGATTTGGATCATTTAAGAGCTCTCCAATATTAAAATTCTCAACTATTATATTGCCTTTGTAGCTGGCATTATCAATATCATTAAATCGTAATAAATATAAATCAGAATCAATATGTCCGAGTGCTGTGTTGATTTTTAAATCGGCAAAGATATCTGTAGAGGTTATTTTAGTCTGACCGTAAATGGTGAAATTACCCAATTTTGAAAAGACACTCGGGATGGAGGCTCCTAATAGATTGGGCATTAAGGTCCTAAGATCGTAATAATTTGACGATAAATTACTAAAATCTCCATCCATTACAAATGTATTACTCTCAGTATTAAAAAGGTTTTTAAAATTAATATCACCGTAAATCTTGGTTTGACTACTGGTATTGAGTCTGAGGTTGTTCATATTCAAATCATTTAGTGTCCCAGTTAGATTGACACTAAACCTGGCATGATCTTCTATACTGAATTCGTTATAAAAAGTGTTCAGTTCATTCAGCATTACATCAGAATCATTGAATGTGGCCACTACTTCTACCTTATTGGTAAAGTCAACAAAATCAGCTCTATTATAGTTGAAGGTCAGTTCACCATTTAAATAAGAACTGGGAGTTTTGATAGACAGGTTGGCAAAGGTCATATACTCTAAGGTATATTCAAAATCAGTGACCATGTTCTGAATGGTCAAGCCTCTACTGTCTTTGAACGTTAAGGTGTTTATTCGTGCACTAACATTACTTCCATTGATTAAAAAATTGGTAGCGTTAAGGTTGAGATTGTTAAACTCTAATATTTTAGGAGTTTCCTTGTTGTCATTTATCATCCTGAAAACACTCGCATAAATGGAAACATCACTAGAAGACAATAGGAAATCGCTAGTTTTGGAAGGATTGTCCTGAGCAAAACGTTCTACAAAGACATCTAGATTAGTATCCTCTTCTCCAAGATAGGTCCTTACATTAAAAGTTAACCCCTGAATATCTATGTCTCCAAATGCCAATTTGCCATTAACAAGATTTCTATAACTTCGAATTGAGGTATTTAATTCCTGAATCCCTATCAGGGTGTCTTGTTTGTAATCTTCAATAAAAATACCCTTTAACTCTACATCTCCATTAAGCTGTAGCGCCACTTTATTAATAAAAATATGAGTTCCGTAGGTATCATTTATGCGTTGGGTGACCTTTTTTCCCAAATAAGTCTGTACTGGCGGAATAGAGAGTATTAGCACCAAAATGATGAATAGCAATAAGATTATTGCTACAATTTTAGATGCTATTTTTAAAAGTTTTTTGATACGTATTAAAAGTTATAACTTTGAAGCCAAAATTAACAATTATTGCGCCTAATTCTTACTAATGGCTACACAAAATATTTATATTCTTGCTATTGAGTCTTCCTGTGATGATACTGCAGCTTCAATAATGCTTAACGGCAAAATATTAAGCAATGTTGTGGCAGGGCAAAGTATTCATGAAGCTTACGGTGGTGTGGTACCTGAATTGGCATCTCGCGCACATCAACAAAACATTGTTCCTGTTGTAGATCAGGCCTTAAAAAGAGCAAATGTAAACAAGAACCAATTGCATGCCATTGCGTTTACACGCGGTCCTGGTTTGATGGGTTCATTATTAGTAGGGACCTCCTTTGCCAAGTCCTTGGCTTATGGTCTGGACATACCAATAATTGACGTAAACCATATGCAGGCCCATATTTTGGCACATTTTATTGATGAAGAAGGGTTTGAAAAGCCACCATTTCCGTTTCTAGCAATGACAATTTCCGGTGGACACACCCAAATTGTAAAGGTCAATTCCTATTTTGATATGGAAGTAATTGGTGAAACCATTGATGATGCAGTTGGAGAAGCCTTTGATAAAAGCGGAAAATTACTAGGTCTTGGCTATCCTGCTGGTCCCGAAATTGACAGACGTGCAAAACTTGGCAATCCAAAAGCTTTTAAATTTACAAAACCCAAAGTTGACGGCTTGAATTTTAGTTTCTCAGGACTCAAAACTGCCATTCTGTACTTTATTCAAAAAGAAACGAAGTCAAATCCCAACTTTATTGAAAACAATTTGAATGACATTTGTGCTTCCATTCAATATACCATTATTGGAATTTTAATTGATAAATTGAAACTGGCGAGTAAAGAGACTGGCATCAATCATATTGCTATTGGCGGTGGCGTATCAGCAAACTCAGGCATCAGACAAGCTTTGAAAAATGGCGAATCTAAATTTGGATGGAAAACCTATGTGCCCAAATTTGAATTTACTACAGACAATGCGGCCATGATTGCCATAGTGGGCTATTTGAAGTTTTTAGAAGGAGATTTTGCAACACAAAGTGTAACAGCTTCATCGCGTCTTAAAATTTAATCATCAGACAAGTATACTATGCAACTTTTTTATAACCCGACCCTTACCGAAGATACAACTCATATTTCTTTCTCAAAAGAGGAAAGCAGACACATTGTTAAAGTACTCCGTAAGACCAAGGGTGATTTATTGCAAATCACAAATGGTAAAGGCTGGTTATTTACTGCAGAAATTATTATAGCAGATGTTAAAAACTGTCAGGCAGCACTACAATCTAACATATTTGAATCCCAACGTGATTATAAAATTCATTTGGCCGTAGCGCCTACTAAAATGAATGACCGTTACGAATGGTTTTTAGAAAAAGCTACTGAAATTGGCGTCGACACTATCACGCCAATTATCTGTGACCATAGTGAGCGCAAGGTTATAAAACTCGAACGTTTTGAAAAAATCCTACAATCGGCAATGAAACAATCCCTGCATTATTATTTGCCAAAACTTAATGATGCTATTCCGTATACTGAATTTATAGCAAAGGAATTTCAGGGGCAAAAGTTTATAGCGCATTGTGAGGAAACAGGGCGAAAATCATTAAAAACAAGTTTAAAATTAAAACAGGATGCACTTATATTGATAGGACCTGAAGGCGATTTTAGTACTAATGAAATAGATTTGGCCATTAGCTTGGGTTTTGAGCCCGTCATGTTGGGGAACACACGATTGCGTACTGAGACGGCAGCAATTGTAGCGTGCCATAGCATCATATATTCAAATGAATAATTTATTAAAATAGAGTGACTTAAGTAGTTGTGATAAAGCATCTTAAAACATTTTATATGCTATAAAATTTTGATATCAGTATTCCATGATATTAAATATTACTTTTAGTAGGGTGTTTCTTTTGCACTTATTAAAGAAGGCACATCATCAATTTATATTTATTTTTGGTTTATGAATATTTTTAAGGCGCATTATTATAAGTTTTTAAATGTTGTATTTGTGTTTATAACATTTTCAACATATATATCCGCTCAAAATATTGCTGTACTAAAATATAAAGGAGGGGGCGATTGGTACGCAAACCCGACAGCCTTGCCTAATTTAATTGCGTATTGCAACGCTAACATTCACACAAAATTAAATCCTAAACCTCAAACGGTTGAACCAAATAGTACGGAGATATTTGAATATCCATTTCTTCATATGACAGGCCATGGTAACGTGTTTTTTAGTGAAGATGATGCTGATAATCTGAGAAATTACTTGTTATCTGGTGGCTTTTTACATATTGATGATAATTACGGTATGGAGCCCTACATTGTTAAAGAACTAAGAAAAGTATTTCCTAATAAAGAACTCATTGAATTACCAAAAACACACCCAATATTTCATGTAGCTTATAAGTTTCCTGAAGGCCTGCCTAAAATTCATGAACATGATGGCAAAAGGCCACAAGCTTTTGGAATATTTGAAAAGGAACGATTAATCATTTTGTTTACTTATGAAAGTGATTTAGGAAATGGTTGGGAAGATCCAGAAGTTCACAATGATCCTTTCGAGGTCAGGGAAAAAGCTTTGAAGATGGGTGCTAATATTATAAAATATGTTTTTGAAAACTAATGTTCCAAATCAGTAATCATCAATCTACAATCCCCATGCAACTCACCCATTACACATCTAAATTTAAACGCCACACATTTCCAATCACCTTGGTTTGCGAAAATGTAACGAATGCCGCTAATGTAGGAAGCATATTTAGGATTGCGGATGCATTTGGCATAGAAAAACTTATTTTTTGTGGGAGTCCAATCCCAAAAGGACGAAAGATGACAAAAACATCGCGGTCCACTGAAAAGTATGTTCCTTATGAACATCACGAAGATGCGCAATTTTTGTTAGGAACACTCAAAAACTCAGGATATCACATTGTAGCTATAGAAATTACCTCTTCAAGTACGGCACTTGATAAAATGAGCATTGAACAGCAATCGCCTATTGTTTTGCTTGTGGGTGATGAAAACTTTGGAATTTCTGAAGCGTGTTTAAAATTGGCAGATCAAATTGTACATATTGAAATGTTTGGACAAAACAGTAGTATGAACGTTACGCAAGCTACCAGTATCGCACTATATGAAATGACTAATCAATTGAAGAACTAATTAGAATTGGCTCATGTTAAAGCAATAATATGGAAACCGTTAAAGTTATTCGTAACAGCATCCTAAATTTGGTTAAATTTAAAGCATGAATTCAAACATTATCTCTAAAGGTCTGTTAAAAACGCTCGCCATTGTATTTGGCATTATCATACTCATCTATTTTCTTTATCAAATAC
The DNA here is from genome assembly GCF_004364975.1 of Gelidibacter sediminis. Lineage (GTDB taxonomy): Bacteria > Bacteroidota > Bacteroidia > Flavobacteriales > Flavobacteriaceae > Gelidibacter > Gelidibacter sediminis. The sequence goes on from NZ_SOBW01000008.1 coordinate 924,695, forward strand.
AATCGCTACTACTGTATCTTTTTATTGCTGGCGTAATTTCATTGATTTTTAGACCTGTTGTTCACTTTTTAAAAAGGAAACTTCGACTGGGTAAAAACCTGTCCTCTTTTATAACGCTTTTATTGATTGGAGGGCTCTTTACATTGATTCTTTGGATTTTTATTCCAATTATTCTAGAACAAAGTAAAAATATCTCAGAAATTGATTTTGAGATGGTTAAAACAGATTTAAACGAACTAAACATTCAAGCAAGTGAATATTTAGGTGTTGAAAAAATTAATATCATTGAAGCCATTAAACGTACGGACACCGTAAGAAATTTTGATTCTGAAATTGTAGAGAGTTTTGTGGATGTCTTTGTAAATAACATCACCTCATTTATTGTTGGACTCTTTTCAGTATTATTTATCTCATTCTTTTTGTTAAAAGATGAACGGATGATCAGCAATGCCGTAGCCATTTTTGCAGAAGAAGGCAAGGAACGTCGTTTTTTAAGAGTATTGGACAAAGCAAAAGAGCTGTTATCCCGATATTTTATAGGACTCATGGTTCAAACTACCATAATGGCCATATTTTACTTGGTATTACTAATGTTTTTAGATATTAAGAACGCATTGGCTATTGCTATTATCTGCGCATTCCTGAATATAATTCCTTACCTAGGCCCACTTCTTGGTGGTGTTGTCATGATTTTAGTGGTGGTATCCAATAATTTAGGGGCTGATTTTTCTTCAGATTTACTTCCATTATTAGTAAAAGTAGTGATTGGCGTAGGTTTGGCCCAACTTATTGACAACCTTGTTTCCCAACCAATCATTTTTAGTCATAGTGTACGCTCGCATCCATTAGAAGTGTTTATTGTTATTATTTGCGGTGGCTTGTTATTCAGTATTCCAGGAATGATTTTAGCAGTTCCGGTCTATACGACGCTAAAAGTGATTTCCAAAGAGTTTTTGTCTGAATATAAAATTGTGAAGCATTTAACCAAGGACCTATAGTTTCTTTTTGATAATTTCGCGTAAAACCGATTTTAATGAATTTAGCAATTCTAGAAGATGATGTTCAAGAGTTCATCACGAATAACCTGAAATCTGATGTCACCGCATTGATATTAAAAGGAGTGCCATTTAAAAAGGTATCGGTACAAGAAGTGGTGGAGCAAATTGAAGCCAAACTAAAATCGGAGAAAAAACTACCCACCTGGTTTCTCAATCCAAAGATCTATTTTCCAAATAAATTAAATATAGAACAGACTTCGTCTGAACTTACGGCTGATTATAAAACTCAAATCATTGATGGTAGCACCCTTATAGATCTTACCGGAGGTTTTGGTGTAGATGCCCATGCTTTTGCGAAACATTTTGATCACGTCACGCACTGCGAATGGAATACTGATCTCAGCGCAATTGTAAGTTACAATTTTGAAGTGTTAAAAGTTTTAAATTGTGAATGTATAGCTGTAGACGGGATAGCTTACCTTCAAACATCGACAAAATCTTTTGATTGGATTTATGTTGACCCATCTAGGCGTCATGACAGTAAAGGAAAAGTATTCTTTTTAAAGGATTGTTTACCCAATGTTCCAGAACATCTGAATGTTTTGTGGTCGCATACCAACAACATTCTGATAAAAACATCACCATTGTTGGACATCACAGTGGGTTTAAATGAACTGGAATTTGTTAAGACCGTTCATGTAGTAGCCGTAAATAATGAGGTTAAAGAATTATTATGGATTTTAGAACAAGGGTTTCAAGGAGAAGTTGAAATCAAGACGATGAACCTTAAATCTTCCAATTCAGAACAATTTGATTTTTTAATACATGAAGAAACTTCTAAAGATGCTGTTTACAGTCCACCACTCTCCTATCTTTATGAACCCAATGCGGCCATTCTTAAGTCAGGTGGATTTTCAATTTTAACACATCTGTTGCCTGTAACCAAACTCCATAAACATTCACATCTCTATACAAGTGACAATTTGATTGATTTTCCTGGAAGAATTTTCCAAATCCTCAATGTATTGCCATATAACAAAAAGCTGATTAAAACATTAGATATTGATAAAGCGAATATAACTACAAGAAATTTCCCAGAAACTGTACAGGCTCTTAGAAAACACTTTAAAATTAAAGATGGTGGCACAAAGTACCTATTCTTTACTACAAATGAGGAGAACGAGAAGATAGTAATTGTATGTAAAAAAGTTGATTTAATATAAATCAAACTGAATTACAAAGTTGACACATATTTGAGCATCATGTAATTCAGCTGATTATATTATTTTGAAGTTGAAGTGAGTATTCAGAATATTAATTCTTAGAACATATTAAACACTGGTCCTAGTAGTACATAAATAATTATAAACACTACAATGGTACCAATACATCCACACTTACCACCACCAACTTTCTTTGCTCCCCAACCTGCAAGAAGCGCTCTAAGTATATTTTTCATCTTTATAAATTTTAAAAAATAAAGATAGTTCAAAACTATAGCGATGAAGTGCGCATTAAATAGAAATTATAGCTCAAATAATGATTTTTCAGTAAATCCGTAGCATACAGAAGCGTCCACGGTGCGTTTAGTATTGAGTCCAGTAAATTCACTAAATGCAGGTAAAATTAACCGTTGCTCAGACACTTCAAAACAAGGTAGTTTAATAAATACTTTCCCTCGGCCTTTAATGGTAACACCAGGATGCGTATGTCCTGAAACACAAAAAACAGTTGGTTCGCAATGTTGTTCATCATGAACAAACCTAATTCCATTGACATCTTTATGCGTTTTAAAAACAGAAATTCCCAAAGCCTCGTAAAAACTATCTTTTAGTCGGTCGTGATTACCTTTGATAAGCTCAAAAGTAATGGAGGCATTCTTTTGGATAAAAGTCTGAAATTGATCAATATCAGTATTGTTTTCGGCATGAAAGAGATCGCCAACTACCAAAACAGTGCGCACATTAAAACGGTCAATAAGCGCTTGCAAACGTTTTAAATCTGTATCCAAAACAGCGGACGGGATAGCGATGCCTGCTTTTCTAAAATGAGCAGTTTTTCCAATATGTAAATCAGAAACCACTAATGTAGCCTCAGCTTTCCAATAGAGCGCACGCTGATTGGTAAGTGTTAAGGTGGTAAGATGAACCGAAATGTCTTTGGTAATAATGGTCATATTTGGGTTTGCTTCATCACTTCATCACGAATTCGTCTAATGCGTGCATCCAGATCTTCACTGGTAAGCGATTGACGTAAACTATCCACTTTTATAGGAAAGCTTAAAGGTGAGAAAGATTTGGCAAATTTAAGAATAAGTTTGCTTTTAGAGATCCGTTCAAAGGCTTCTTTTAAACGCACTTCTTCCAACTGCTGATTAAAGACTTCTGTATAGGCTTGTCGCAGTAGTAAATTTTGAGGTTCATAGTCTTCCAATACTCTAAAAATAAGTCCCGAGGACGATTGTAAGCTTTTATTGTTTTTCCGATTTCCGGGCTGACTTTGCACAACGAGTCCTGAAATAACCGCAATGTCACGGAATTTTCGTGAGGCCATTTCTGATGCGTTGATACTGCCAATCACATGCTCCATCAAATTTTCCTTTGACAGAATCGTTTTTATCGTGTGTTCATCAATGGGAATGGATTGGTCACTTAACAATTCAAAACCATAATCGTTCATAGCGATGGTAAAAGTCAACGGTTTTATCAGACTCAAGCGATAAGCGATTAATGCCGCCATTACCTCATGAACCAGGCGCCCTTCAAAAGGATACATAAACACATGATGACCATCCTTGGTTTCAATCAGTTCAATCAAAAACTCATCTTTTTCAGGAATGTGCGAATGCTTTTCCTGTTGGGAAATCAACGGATGTAAAAATTTGAGTTCCTTCTCAGTTGTTTTAGGGTGTAAGGATTCTGACAGTTTCTCACGCAAATATTGACTTAAATAAGACGACAAGGGCAAACGTCCGCCCAACCAACTGGGCGTTACGGCCGATTTCCGTTTACTGCGTTTTACTAAAACCGTCATGTCCTTGATGGTAACAATTTCTAAAACGCGCCCCGCCAAAATAAAATGATCATTAGGTTTTAATTTGGAAATAAAATACTCTTCCACCATCCCGATATAACCTCCGGAGAAAAACTTCACTTTCAACATGGCATCACTGACGATGGCACCAATATTCATGCGGTGCAACATCGCAATGCGTCTGCTTTTTACTTTGTATAATCCATCATCATCAATGATGACTTTATGGTATTCTTCATAAGATTTCAAGGTGTTCCCGCCTTCGGTGATAAAATGTAAAGCCCAGTGCCAATCCTCTTCGGTCATATAATGAAAGGCATGCACTTTTTGGACGGCCGCAAACAACTCTTTTTCATTGAATCCTTCACCAACCGCCAAGGACACCATATATTGAATCAACACATCAAATGTGAGCACCATCGGCTCCCGTGCCTCAATGCGTTTGTCTTTTACCGCTTGTTTAAGAGCTGCAGCTTCTATCAGTTCTAACGAATGGGTGGGAACAAAATAGATTTTGGAGGTTTCGTACGGCGAATGGCCACTACGACCGGCACGTTGCATAAATCGGGCAATACCTTTTGGTGATCCAATTTGAATGACACAATCTACAGGTTTAAAATCGACGCCCAAATCTAATGATGATGTACAGACCACAGCCCTTAAAAGTCCATCGGAAATAGCGTCTTCTATCCAATTCCGCAACTCTGCGTCAATAGACCCGTGGTGAATGGCAATTTGACCCGCCAAATCTGGTTCAATTTTTAAAATCTGTTGGTACCAAATCTCCGACTGATTTCGGGTATTCGTAAATATAAGCGTGGTGTTGTTTTCATAAATAATGGGTATTATTTTGGCGGCCATTTTCACACCCATATGCCCTGCCCAAGGCAAGACTTCGATTTCATCAGGTAAGACGGAGACAATTTCTATTTTCTTTTTTTCCTTGGCAACTATGCGTTTTGTTTTGATATGCTCATAAGGAATCAAAACTCTTTGCGCTTCGTCAAGATTTCCTATGGTGGCGGTGATGCCGTAAATAAGCATTTTTGGAGATAGCGACAACAACCTAGAAACCGCCAATTCAGTTAGCACCCCGCGTTTGGAACCTAATAGTTCGTGCCATTCATCAATAGCAATGCAATTGAGGGTTTTAAAGAATCGTGAATTGTTTTTTTGAGAAAATAGTATGTGTAATGTTTCGGGAGTAGTCAGTAATACATCCGGCATCAATCGTTCCTGACGCCGACGGTCCTTTTGTGGAGTGTCGCCATTTCGGACTTCAACTTCCCAATCCAAACCAATTTCTTCTACCGCAATGATCATAGCTTTGGCTAAATCTTTTGCCAAGGAGCGCAACGGACTTACCCATAACAGTTTCATCCCTTTTTTATAGGCTTCAGGTTGGTTTAAATAATCAATCACCACGGCTAAAAACACTGAAAATGTTTTTCCAAACCCCGTTGGTGCCACCACCATACCACTATAACCATTATGATATTGGTTCCAGGTTTGCAACTGAAAATCAAACGGCTTCTGCCCTTTTTCGTGCATCCAATCCGCAATAATCTGATAGCCTTGTGAATCTTGAACGTTTTTCAATTTGGATTGGTGATTAAAAGTTTAACTTGTTCAATAGTATCAATCTCCTCAACTGATTTATCACGACGCCACCTTAAGATACGTGGAAACCGTAAGGCTACGCCAGATTTATGACGGTTGCTAAACGCGATCCCTTCAAAAGCGATTTCAAACACAAGCTCAGGTTTAACAGTTCGTACGGGGCCAAATTTTTCAATGGCATTCTTATTGACAAATCTCGAAATTTCTGTTATTTCTTTATCGGTTAAGCCCGAATACGCTTTAGCTACTGTTACTAACCCGTCATCTTTTTTAACTGCAAAGGTATAATCGGTGTATTTGCTACTGCGACGGCCACTCCCCTTTTGCGCGTAAATCATCACCGCATCAATGGTCAGCGGATCTACTTTCCATTTCCACCAATCGCCCTTCTTTCTGCCGGTATGATATGGCGAATTTTTCTGCTTTAGCATCAAGCCCTCACTATTAAATTCTCGAGCTTTATTGCGAATGGCATCCAATTCATCCCACTCCGTAAATTCTATAATTTCTGAGATAACAAGGGTGTCATGCGCACTATTCGAACTTAAAAGTTGTTCCAATAATTGCCTCCGGTACTGTAAGGGTTGCGTACGAATGTCATCGCCATTCCATTCCAAAACATCATACACATAAAATCCGACCGGCACTTCCTCAAGCATCTTTTTACTGACATTTTTCCGGTTGAGACGTTTTTGTAAATCGTTAAATAATAATACAGCGTTGTCCTTGAGCGCTAGAATTTCACCATCAATTACAAAGTCTTCCTTAAAGTCTTGCAATATGGTGACGAGTTCAGGGAATTGACTTGTTACCAATTCTTCACCTCTAGACCAGATAAAGATTTCATTATTGCGTTTTACAATTTGCCCTCTGATGCCGTCCCACTTGTATTCCACTTGCCACTCTTCAGGTTGTCCCAATTCTGGCAGTTCTTTTTCTAAGGAATAGGCCAAGCAAAATGGATAAGGTTTAGAATTGTCATAATTAATATGCTCCCCATTAACGAGTTCATTAAAGCTTATGGTATCCATATCCCAATGGCCAATAATACTGTGCATGAGTTGATTGGCATCTATACCTGAATATTTAGACAAGGCATTTACTAAAGTTTTCTTAGACACCCCAATTCTAAAACTACCTCCTATAAGCTTGTTGAAAATTAGACGTTCTTGCATTTGCAATCCAGACCAAGCATGGAGCACATAGGCTTTTTTTTCTGCATCAGATTTTGACTTAAGCGCTTTTAGTTCGGTCATCCAGTCACTTAAAGTTTTATCGATATGGTGAGTGGGATCCGGCAACATCAAGGCAATAGTTTCGCCTAAATCGCCCACACTGCTATAGCTTTCCAAAAACAACCATTCCGGTAGCCCAGTAATTTCTAGACACCATTGACGCATGAGCGTCGTTTTTACGGGGCGCGGTGGACGTTTGCCAGTAAATAAAGTGATCAGCCATAATTTATCCTTTTCGGGAGCAATCTTCAAATAATCGACCAAGGCATCAATTTTTGCATTGGTTTTATTAGTGATTTCAATGGCGCTAATAAGGTCAGAAAAATGCTTCATGGGCTAATGGGTTTTTCTGAGATAAGTTCTGCCTCTTCTTCTTCCGTGCCGTATTCTGTTTTCACTTCCGCAGATGGAATTCCTATTTCATTTAAATATTTAGAAAACGTAGCCTGACTGCCATGGGTAACATACACTTTTTCAGCTTCTGTTGCTTTTACTGCAGATAAAAGTCCATTCCAATCTGCATGATCACTGACTGCAAAACCTGCATCTACAGACTGCCAACGTCTATTACCTCTAATTTGCATCCATCCCGAGCAAATAGCGGTAGCGGCATTAGGGATTTTCTTAATTAATTTTGATCCCAATAACCCTGGGGGTAAGATCACTATTCTATTCTGTACATCCTCTTTCTTAAAGTCATAGGTTAAAAGTTCCGTTTCCGGAAGCGGAATGCCGGAATCTTTAATAGCAGTATTTAAATTATGGATGGCGGAGTGCACATACATTTTATCCACACCTTCCATGAGTTTCATCAGGCGTTGGGCTTTCCCAAGTGAATATCCTAAAAACACACTCGTTCTATTATGTGCTTGATTTTTCAGTACCCAATTATACATCTGTTGTTGCAATTGCGCTTCACTTAGCCAATTATAAATGGGAAGTCCGAAGGTGCTTTCGGTAATAAATTCATGACATTTGATAGGTTCAAACGGAACGGTGATATAATCATTCTTCACTTTATAATCGCCCGTAAAAACGACAACAAAGCCTTTGTATTCCAATCGAATTTGGGCTGACCCAATTACATGTCCGGCAGGGAAAAAGCTCACCTGAACCCCATTGATCATTTTGGGTTCATTATAATTTAAGGATTCCACGTGAATATCAGCGCCTAAACGATGCTTTAATATGGCTTTGGAATCTGTTTGACACAAATAGAATTTATTACCACGTCGTGCATGATCGGCATGTCCGTGAGAAATAATAGCATACTCAACCGGCAACCACGGATCTAAATAAAATTTCCCAGGGATGCAATAAATACCTTTTTTTGTGAATTTAACGAGTTTCAAATGCCTTATTTATAGATTAAAAAACTCGAACCGAAGTCCGAGTTGGTGTGGATTTAAACTTATGGCTTTAATGTACCACTATCCATAGTATCAGGTTGATTTCCTGTAATGGCACCGATACCCATTTTAACTAAAGATATTAATTTATTATTCTTAGGATCCCAATAGAATGCCTCCGTAGGTTTAACCGAAATTGCGGTTATATTGGGATCATTCTTACCATCAAACCAAGCATCGTCACCACTTCCATAAAGGTCCTCAATAATAGATCGGTCTGTCGTAATGGTGGCCATTCCATAAATGTTTAAAAATTGCATATCATCCTTATCGGCATAAATGAGATGTAAGTTGGCATCATTCATAATATTTTGATTGTGGGTGCTATTTTTATGACTTAAAAACCAAATATTACCTTGGTCGTCCACTTTTTTAGTGCTCATGGGAATCATGTGCAGCGGTGTTTGTTTCAAATTGGTCGCCATCATGGTGAAGTCAATATCTTCTGCCATGTCTTTAATCTTCTTCCTAGCGTCTTCGTTATATAAATTATCAGTGCTCATAAATCCTTATTTTTTAATTAATATTCAATCTGTTTAAGATATTGTTAAAATTACTAAACAGATCCACAGATGCATAGTGCAATCCAAAAAAATAATAGCGCAATTCCAAATTTGTGGAATCGCATTTCATTTCTTGACACACTAATTTTAGCAAATGAGCTAACCAAATAGTTATTATCGCCCTAATTTAGATGTTAAAACTACATTTATGGACACCAAAAGAATATCTCAAGAAATAGAAGCTATTTTAAATGATCAAGTCACCAAAGAAGCTGAAGCGGCACAGGTTTTTCTAAGTTATGGCTGTTGGGCCGATGCTCAAGGTTATGGAGGAATTGCAAACTTCTTTTTTAGACATGTAGCCGAAGAACGTAACCATATGATGAAAGTTATGCAGTATATTATGGAGCGTGGTGGTAAAGTTAGAATTACAGCAATTAAAGCACCCCCAAAAGACCCTACAAGCTTGCAAGACTGTTTCGAAAAGACATTTCAGCATGAAGTAGATAATACATCAGCTATTTATGAAATCGTAAATTTGGCGCATGAACAGCGCGATTGGGCTACCTATAATTTTGCACAATGGTTTGTAAAAGAGCAAATAGAAGAAGAAAAATTAGTTATGGAGCTTTTAGACAAACTTAAAATTGCTGGTGGCGAAAAAGCTAGCAATGAATCTTTATTCAATCTCGACAAGTTTATTGGTGAAGCTCCAGATGATGTGCCTTTGGCCCGAGAAGCCACGATGGATAATCCTGAATAAAGCATAAGTTAGTTTAACTGATATAGTAATGCCTACAGAAAATTTGTAGGCATTTTATATTGTATATATGAGAAGTCGAGAGAAATTTTCATGTCTGATTTGATCAGTGTCAGAGGACAACATACGTCTACTTTAGAAGATTTAGATTTTATTCGTTTTATCTATGAAAAATATAGCAGTGCAACGCCTGAACAAGTTGATTATTTAGTAGCTATTGCCAGTCATTTCAATACTACAAGTGATCAAATTCGGGAAAACCCATTTTTCGCCTCCGATGGTTTTGCAAGTTCAACTGGTGTGATTGTCATTGGTGATGGTATTGTTTCCATGTTAGCTGAAACTGGTCGTGATTCAAAAGTTGTATGGTCTGCTATACTTGCACATGAGTGGGCGCATCAATTGCAATTCCAAAATTATGGAAATTGGGAGTATCCCGTACCAGGGTTTATTGGGACTCCAGAATCAACACGTATGACAGAATTGGAAGCTGATTTTTTTACTGGGTATTATTTAACTCATAAGCGTGGAGGAACATACAACTGGAAACGCGTAGAGGATGTGTTATTGGCGTTTTATAATATTGGCGATTGCGGATTTAGCAACCCCGGTCATCATGGCAATCCACTGCAACGTTTAGAAGCTGCCAAACAAGGCTACATGTTGGCTGCCAGTCAACAAAAAGCAGGTCAAACTCCTGATTCACAATATATGCATGAAGCATTTATTTCTACGTTGCCGATAATTACAGAATTAGCTCAATAAAGCGTCTAACAAAATAAGATACCATAATGTTTAAACCACCCCTTTTGGGTGGTTTTTTTTATTTCATATCGATTTTATCCAAAAGAAGTACCTATATAACAATATCGTGCTTTCCTGTTTTAGCGCAATATGATTTAAATGAAAAAAGCGCACTGACAGTGCGCTTTTGTGTTGTGAGCCCGATAGGATTCGAACCTATGACCGCCTCCTTAGAAGGGAGGTGCTCTATCCAGCTGAGCTACGAGCCCATTCAAGAACTAATGTTCTGAAATGATAAAACAAATTAAAGTCTATTTAGTTTGTCTTACGGTCGGCAAATATACAATTTCTATTAAAACATTATAAATAAAAAGTAAAAAAATTACGCATTAAATACTCTATTTTTCTGCCTTGATAAATCGCTGAATGAAATGACTTAATTTTTAATAAGTTAGCAAATGTGACACTTTTATACTCAAGAAAGAAAGTAAACAACAATTTTCAAAATTTTATCATTTGCTACTCGGGTCTAAACAATCTTTAATATTACAACGAAAATTCATGGAGTGTTTTTGATTTGTTTCGTCTGTGATACCAATCATTATATACCAACTCAAGCTTATCTACATTAAAAGCCCCAAAATAATGGTCGCGGTAACTCTCTAATATGGTTAAGAATTTCAAATTATGCTCCAATAGGTTGCTAAACCTGCAAACTGTGGCGTGGGCTGTTTGAATTAAGTACCGCTGGTCCATACTTTCTTGGAGATTTGAATTTTTGAAATTTGCTCTTAATTGATTTCTAAGCGAATTTAAAGCAGGTTCCGTAGGAAACCCCTGAATCATGATGCCAGATGGCGATGCGGTAATGCCTTTGCAGGTTATGGAAATTGGAGCTATCCGTTTAAGGCTTTTTTTTACTAACGCTATATAATCTGGAAAATGTAATACATCACTATCAAGGCCATCATAACATGAAATTATTGAAAGTACTGTAATATGTATGTCTGTAGCGGGATAATAATACTGATTTGGCGCAGTATTATAAAGTTCTTTTAGGAACATCTGTATGGCGGTCTTAACCGACTCTGGTGGTCTTATGATGAGCGACAACCCATAACGCTGATCCTTATTGGAATGAATTAATGGATCAACCTCATAGGTGTTGGAGATGATGTGTTTTACAGCGTTTTTATACATGTTGCGATACCGTTCCTCTAAAAGCACTGGATATGTTCTTTAACGTTATTAACTATAAATTTTCAATTAGACTTTTTTTGTTTTTGAGAGTAAACCGTTTCATTATTAAAAAAGGTAGCTCCACAAATGGCACTACCTTTAACACAAAACCATATTGTAAATTCAATTTACCAAAGCAAAAGCTTGTTTGGCAATTTCTAACTCCTCGTTGGTTGGAATTACTAATATTTTTACTGGTGAGTCTGCAGTATTGATTTCCCTAATATCTTTTGACCTGATGTTATTCTTTGAATCCTCTAAATATATTCCAAATACATCCATCTCGGCACAAACCAATTTTCTAATCATACTAGAATTTTCTCCAATGCCTGCAGTAAATACAATAGCATCTAAACCGTTGAGTGCAGCTACGTAGGCGCCAATATACTTCTTAATGCGATAGGCATTAATGTCTAGAGCGAGTTGGCATTCTCTATTGCCTTTCTCGGCTTTAGCTTCAATGTCTCTTAAATCCATATGTCCGGTCAGTCCCAACATGCCACTTTTATTGGTGAGCAAGGTTTTCACTTCATCTAGCGAGTACTTCAAATTATTAACCAAATGAAATATGATAGCATGGTCAATATCACCGCTGCGAGTCCCCATGACCAAACCATTAGAAGGCGTAAACCCTAAGCTTGTATCAATACTTTTACCATTCTTTACGGCCGTCATACTGCACCCATTACCCAAATGGATGGTTATGATTTTTGAAGCATCCATTCCTAAATAAGTAATAGCTTTTTCTGATACATATTGGTGACTCGTGCCGTGAAATCCATAAACCTGAATTTTGTGTTTTTCATAAAGTTCATTTGGTACGGCATACCGCTTTGCATAATCTGGAATGCTTCGATGGAAGGCAGTATCAAAAATAGCAACTTGTTTGGCCAATGGAAAAATTTCTTCACACACAAAGATGCCTTCAAGATTTCCCGGGTTATGTAAAGGCGCCAATGTAGCGTATTCTTGAATATTGTCCTTTACCTCTGGTGTAATTAATGTGGTGTTTGAAAATGAATTGCCGCCATGTACTACCCTATGCCCTACTATACTTATTTCCTTGGTATTATTTATAACACCTTTATCGGCGTCTTGCAGCAATTCCACAATCATGTTCAATCCTTCACTATGAGTACCAATACTTTTCGTAATTCGAAGTTCATCAAGGTTTGTTTTATAGTTGATAATAGCATCATTAGAGCCTATACGCTCTACTAGACCGCTGCAAATTAAAGTTTCAGAAGGCATTTCCATCAATTGAAATTTAATGGAAGAACTTCCAGAATTTATTATTAATATCTTCATTATGTTTTGTATTTAGATGCCTTGGGCTTGTATGGCGGTAACGATAACTGTATTGTAAATGTCATCTACCGTACAACCCCTGCTCAAATCATTAACAGGTTTGTTTAAGCCTTGAATAATAGGTCCTATTGCTAATGCTTTTGTTTCACGCTGCACCGCTTTATAAGTGTTATTGCCAGTATTTAAATCAGGGAAGATAAAAACATTAGCTTGGCCAGCGACTTCAGAATCTGGAAGCTTTAATCTGCCAACAGTAGCATCTACTGCGGCGTCATACTGGATAGGACCTTCAACTTTTAAATCAGGTCGCTTGTTCTTTACAAGTTTAGTGGCTTCACGAACACGTTCAACGTCTGCACCCACACCAGAAGTGCCTGATGAATAGGAAAGCATTGCTATTTTTGGATCAATTCCAAACATCATACTGGTTGCAGCAGAAGAAATAGCAATATCAGCCAATTGAATTGAGGTCGGATTCGGGTTAATGGCACAATCTCCATATACAGAAACGCGATCATCCAAACACATAAAAAACACAGAAGAGACAATAGGCGCTTCAGGTTTAGTTTTAATAAATTGTAGTGCAGGCAAAATGGTATGTTGGGTGGTATGGGCGGCACCTGAGACCATCCCGTCAGCATCTTCTTTATACACCATCATGGTACCAAAATAGGATACATCTTCCATCAAATCTTTAGCCATGGCGAGATTAACGTTCTTATGCTTCCGCAATTCAAATAAGGTTTCGGCATAGGCTTCAAAATACACAGATTCGATAGGGTTGATGATATTGACTTTATTTAAATCTAAACCAATGTCAAGCGTTGCGACTTTATCGTCTATTTGTTTTTTGTTTCCAAGCAGTGTTATACTTACAACATCCAAATCAACAAGGCGTTTGGTAGCTCTTAAAACACGTTCATCATTACCCTCTGGCAAAACAATATGTTTTTTATTGGCTTTGGCTCTTTGAAAAAGATTGTACTGAAACATGCGAGGCGTTACTCCATTGGTTTCGAAAGTTATAAGGCGCTCAATTAACGCCTCTACATTAACATATTTTTCAAAAACTTTAATGGACGTGGTAATTTTTTCAGTGTTTTGAGCGTAAATCTGCGATTTAATGTTTCCTAGTCGATTTGTCACGGAAAAAGTGCCACCTTCAACCAAAATAATTGGAACGACCTCTGAAAGGCCTTCTATCAGTTTAAGTATCGGTTCCTCAGGCATTAATCCACCAGTCAGTACAATTCCCGAAATACTTGGATAATTATGTGAAATATTGGCTTGTAATGCACCTAAAATTATATCAGCGCGATCACCTGGTGTAATTACTAAGGCATTTTCTTTTAAATGAATGAGGTAATTGCGCAATTGCATGGCACCGACACTAAAATTCCCAGCTTGATTGTTAATAAAAGCCTCCCCAAATAATACTTTGGCATCTAAAGTGTCAACAATTTCCTTGATGGATGGATTCGCCAATACGTAATTGAGCGGAATTGCATTGACGATAACTTCTTTAGGTAGGTATTTTTCTAATTCAGAAGTAACTAAGGTAAGGTTTCTTGGTTCTATTTTATTGGCAATTACAGACAAGACTTCAACGCCTTTATCTTTAAATGAATCGAATGCCATTTGCAAGTTCCCTACCAATTCATCCAAGGTTTTACCTACGCCACCACCAATGATGATAGCAGGAACGGCAAGGTTCTTAGCAATCAACACGTTCATGTCGAACTCCATAATAGAACCTTCACCAATAAAACTGGAGCCTTCTACTAGCACAAAATCAAATCGGTCTTCTAAAGCTTTATACTTCTCAATTATTCTACCAATAATTTCGTCATCCTTATTTTCGTTTATTTTTTTTATCACCTCACTTCTGGTGTAGGCATAAGCATCTTCAAATTGAAGATCTAAATTAAAATATGTAGAAACGGTGTTGATATGGTTATCGATTTCTCCTGGATTGAAGTTATCAATTATAGGCCTGAAATAGCCAACCTTAGCGGCTTTTCCCAATAACGATTGCATCAAACCAAGTGCAATAATAGATTTTCCAATATTGGGTTCAGTAGTGGCAATATAGATGCCTTTGTTTGTGTTTTTTCTTGTCATTTGATCCTCAATTTCTAAAATTATACTATGACGCCAAATTTTTTAACAAAAATAACGATTTCAAACAGTATAACAAGATAAGGCCTTATGACATTGGTCATAGTTAAACCAATGAATTTTACAATTTATTACATTTTCATTGCTGGTTTAATAATGAAGAATTGTAGCCTAAAAAAACATGTCGCAGTTTAAGGTTTATCCTTTATTTTGTATATGTATGCATCTAGGGTATCCTAGTCCATTGGTTTGTGGTTATTGCTCCTTTGTAATCTAACAATTATGCTAGTTAATTTTTCAATACTATTCTAAATCGTGCTTTACCACTTTCTAGGTGTTCTATAGCTTCATTAACCTTTTCCATAGGAAATTCCTCTACTTGTGGATAAATGTTGTGTCTGACACAAAACTCGAGCATGGTCTTGGTTAATGCGGGACTGCCTATTGGACTTCCTCCTACTGATTTTTCGCCCATAATTAAAGAGAATGCAGGAATTGCCATTGGTTCCAAAACAGCTCCTACCGTATGGAATCGTCCTTTTGGTGCTAATGCGGTCAAATAAGAATTCCAATCTAATGAGACGTTGGTTGTATTTAATATAAAATTCAGTTTCCCTACTACACTTTCCAATTCTTTTGGTGAGGTTGAATCAATAACCTGACTTGCACCCATATTTAAAATAGCGTCCTTTTTCGCTGCATTTGAACTAAAGGCTATCACTTCACATCCCCAATGCTTTAAAAATTTTATGGCCATATGTCCTAAGCCTCCAATACCAATAACACCAACCTTATCTGTGGGTTTAACTCCTGCAAGGATAATTGGATTGAAAACGGTAATGCCTCCACATAATAAGGGGCCCGCTTTGCTCATGTCAATGTCATCAGGAAGCGGAATTGCCCAAGACCAATGGGCGCGAACTTTATCAGCAAATCCACCATGTCTTCCTACAATAGTTGCCTCGCTCTTTGAACAAAGATGGTGGTCTCCATCCATACATTGATCACAACTCATGCATGATGCCGAGGTCCAGCCCAAACCGACTTTGTCTCCAACGATTACATTTTTTACTGCATTTCCGACAGCTATCACCTCTCCAATTATTTCATGACCAGGAACTATTGGGTATTTCGTCATTCCCCAATCATTATGTATCATACTTAAATCAGAATGACAAATGCCACAATAGGACACTTTGATATCAACCTCTTCAGAACCTAGTGCTCCTAAGTTATAGGAATAAGCTGTTAGCTTTGCTTTTGGCTCAGTGGCCGCATATCCGTTTACTTTCATAATATATAAAGTTTAAGTTTTATAGTTTTTTTAAATTATTAAACAATGCTATTGAAGTAAGTAGCCCCATCATATAGCTAACGTCTGAAAACCTTAGTCATCTCTATAAAATTGGGATGGGTGTGTCTTTTGCATTTTAAAAACTGGTACTTCAATACCCCAAATTATTTTATTAAATAGCGTAGTCAAAAAATTTCAAGATTGCAAGAACACATCCATTATATACAAGTTTGGACATCAGCCTCAATAACTTAACTGACCCCATAGCAGTTAAATTTTAAAAATACTATCAGCATCAATTATACAATTGGCAACTGTACAAACATCTGTGCTGGCCTTACACCTGCGTACTTCCAACCAAGAAAGTCACATTATCTGCTGCAAAATTGCTAAGATCTGCTGCCGTTTCCTGTCCTGCAGGAGAATCCATTGTGGTTTGCAAAGCTTCGGGACTAGCAAACCAGAACTCTGCCATTCGGTAATACCTAGCCTCCGACTCGTCAGGAGTGCTTAAAAATTTTGTTAGTTCAAATTTTTCATAGCCTTTCATTTTAGATGCTATGGGCAAATGTGTTTTAGAATAGTAGTTTTCAAACGCCACTGTATCCTTTGGGTGGCCGTAAAGTATGGTTAATTTTATCATGACCTTAAAATTTTAATTAATTTGATTTATATACTTCCATTTCAATCTCAATCATAAATTCTGGAATAGCCAATTCTCTTACGCCAATCCACGACCCAGTGGGATAACGTCCTTGATATAGTTTGTTTCGATAGGTCGCAACTTCAAGAAATTTGGGCATATGAGTAGTGAACACGTTTTCAACAATAACATCATCGAAGCTACAATCAAAATGTTTTAATATGCGTTCTAAATCAGCATAACAATTTATCATTTGTTGTTCCAAATCACCTATAGCAGTAGGATTGCCCTCAGCATCCATACTTACGGCACCTGAGATTTTAATTGTATTTCCAATTTTTACTGCATGTGAGTAGCCTTAGGCACGCTCTACTTCTGGTCTCAAATTAAAATATTCAGGAACATCCTTAGCGTCAGAATTTAGAGCTATTGAAGGTTGATTTAAAACAGGTTTGGCATTGGTTTGTTGGTTACAACCTGTAAAGGATAAAGTTATGAATAACATAATGCCTAAGAGAATACCTTTAATTTCTTGTAGTATTCCTCGTAGTTTCAGGTCATTTAGAATCCTGAATTTGAAAGCTATTGTTAGTGGTTTCATATAGTATTAAATTATAAGTAAAAATTAGATTCTGAAGTCTTAGGATTGATCATTACAATTTTGGTTTTAGCCATATAGCTACAATCAAAATTGAAAAAAATGTGCGATACGGCATACCGCTACCGCACATTGAGGTGGTCTTTTTTATTTTCTCTCAGAAACTTTTACATCGCCACTAATTCCGCTTAATTCTGGACGTAATATCCAAATTTCCGTCTCAACACCATCCGTCAAAGCCATCCAATCTTTTAGGAATGTTGCCCAACTGCTTTTGCCATAAACCGACTCATATTTAGAAACGAAATTGTTATCTCTACCCAACCAAGACGATTTATCGAAAAATGAAATGACTGCCATATCCCGGCCTTCCTTAGTGCTCGAAAATTCATTGGTATATATGCCATAAGTTTCCTCCGGACTCTTGTCAGCATAAACTTTATTAATTTTTTTAACTAAAGCTTTGGCATCATTCATTTTACCACGTTTCATATCCCAATAGTTGACTTCCATATTTTTGATTGTAAAATCTTTAGGAAATCGAGACATTTCAGCCTCAAAGCGCCAATAGCTGGTATGTCCACTATCTGCAGTAGTATATGGTGCCACATTGGTGTTCCAGTCGTCATCATGGCCATCTTTTTGCGTTGGTCTGTTATCTAATGAACTCCATGGAAACGGCCCCATAACCCACACATAACTTCCCGTGTTTGGTCCGTTGGATATCCAATAGACTCGTGTAGCATATGGTCCGTTGCCATGAAATTTCTTATTGTGTGCCATGAGTCCCTGTTCAAATTGAGTCACTTGCGCTGGGTTGGCCCTGAGTATAGCATTTTCAAAGACGCCATATTCTGCTGTATTTTGAGAGAGGCCTATAAAAGGTATCAATAATACTATTAAGGCTGCTTTTTTTAATAAATCCCAAATTGGGTTGGTTTTTAAATGTCTATTTTTTTGTAAAAGTATCATAATATATATTTTGTGTTCGTTAATTACGAACTGGTTAAAACTTATTCTCAAACTTCAATTATGATTTGGGAATTATGGTGAAAAGCACTATTAATCCAATAATTTGGCATTATAATAGGCTGTTTCTGATATTATTTTTCCGTCCTTATTAAAATCCATGATATAATGAATTGGTAGGATAAGTGCTTTCTTATCAGCTTTGCGAATAAAATTAATATTCCACCACGATTGAACCACGCGTGCATCGCCCATCTCATAATGCAAATAGTCAGGATAACCCACCATATCAATACTGCTTACTTCAAATTTTTCTAAGATTTGTTTGTCAATTGCTTTCTGTTCCTCTAATGATTTACCTTCAAAAGTTGGAGAGCTGGAATCGAGAAAACGGACGCCTTCGTCATAAAAACTATACACTTTTTCCCAATCATTATTCTCAATGGCATATATCATCTTTCTCACTGTATTAATGTTTTCATGATTATTGTATATAGTGCCATTAGACCTTTCAGCATAGCTTGCTCTGATTTCATCAATGACGACTTCATTGCCATAGTCTATAATCATTTTAATTTTATGATCTTTGGTCACTGTGTATAAACGATGGGCTGCGGCATCAATTTTTACCCCAGACTTCTTGTGTACACCTTTTAATATGTCCCAAGTTTGTACCCACACTTCTTTATTGGGATTATCTTTTTTGTACTCAATTGCATCTGGGTATGAACCGGGATAGTTTTCACGTGCATAGTAATCAAGTTGATTATAATATACCATCTGATTGTTTAAAAATGCCTCTTTATCTCTTCCTTTGTCATTCTGATTGGTAGATGTTCCGTTATAAGCCTTAAAATCCTCACTTAAATAACTGGCCAATTTACTTTTATCTCCAGCTATAGAGGCTTTAACAAAATCCTGTACGACGTCTATGCTTGGATGCTCCATATAAACGGTTCCATTATTTTTTTGGGCATAGGTCATAAATGCACTAAGCATCAGTACCACATAAATTATTTTTTTCATATTATTTGGTTTTATCGTTGCTCTCGCAAACTGGTTAGTATTCAATTGTTCTTATTAGTATTTTAATTATGTAGTGTTGCTTTAACAGTTCGGAATGGAATTTTTAAATCCTGAACTGCCAATCGGTTTTGATAAATGATTTTAGGTTGATTTTTGGGTTGTTTTCCATTTAACATTAAACTAACGTCAGATACGGGATAAGTTTCACTGGAAAGCAAGTAGTTTTTACCATGTAACCCAAAGGTGGTAGCAGCTTTATAGATGCCATGAGCCACATCATTAACATCTACAACCGCAAACTCTGCATCTGTATCATAAAGCATTTTCACAAATGCATTGGGTGCAAGATTATTTTTGATTAAAAACTGTAAGCCTGTGGAGGTGGAATCTTCTCTTTTGGACATCGATTCTCCAAAAACGGCTACCGGCGAAACACTAGTGATTTCAACATCGAGATCTGGATGTTCTTTTATATATCCTTCAACAGCTTTGTTGGCGATATACTTAGCTTGGGCATACGGATGGCTTTCATTGCTTAAAAAAGGTGGATCGTTCTCAGAAATTGTATCTGTTGCCATTTTACCTTGAGGCGGTAAAGGAAAATTAGTGTTCCAGGCAGCAACCGAAGCTATAAATACAATCTTTTTTATCTTTGGACTTTCGGAAAGCACATCCAAAAAGTTTTCTGTACCACGTATCGTAGGGTCCAAAAGCTCCTTCTGCGCATCTTTAACCTCCAATTGAAATGGAGTGCCCCCATGAATCACTACATCACAATCATTAACAAAGGATTTAAGTTTTAATTTGTTTATAACATCTAACTCTTTAATCTCTAAATGCTCAGAATTATGAAGCGTTTGTAAGTGCTGATACTTATCTTTTTTGGAAATATCTGTAACAGACACCTTCACTTTATACCCTTGATCTAAAAACTGTTTGGTAATATGACTTCCAATAAATCCAGATCCCCCAATAACGCCTACTGTTTTCATAATTAAAGGTTTTTATGAGTTATGACAAGCGTCTCAACACTGTGGTTATAAAGCCTCCTATTATTAGTTATGATATCCTGTAAAATATTAAAATTTGTAAATCGCTTTATTAAAGGCAGCTTACCCACTAAGGGCATGGTGATGATTAGGTTGTCTAATGGTTGTGAACTTAAAGTGGCGGATGGGTTTGGAACTGTGAATAAGATGTGGTAACAAATCAATAAAATTCCAATAATGATTAATTTTGAAAATCGATGATTTTTTAATTGATGGTTGTTAAGGTTTTCTAATTTCTGGACAGATTTATCCTGTGGATTTTTGACGGTGACACATAAAAATGAGAAAAATTTTATATGGAAATTAGCGACATTAATTGCCCTTGCGGTTTGAGAATATAATTTATGCCCTTTAGTTTTCATAATAATTTGCATGTATTGGAACACATTTAAAAGCTCAGGCTTTAAAAATCTGCACTGCTTTGCTATCAATTATTATAAGCTTAATCAGGTTCTAGGGGAAGTGGGTTAGCTTAAAAAAAAATGTCAACATGATCGACCATTTTAATATTTACTAAATTACACTGTACATTGCTCATTGTCAACCACATATTAATGTGGTTTTAGCTTATCTTTTTGTATATTTGAATGTTACCAACCTTTTCCATTCTTAAAAGCTTTGAAACCTCTTATAAAGAAAATAGCTTTTGTCACCTTTATTTATTTGCTTTTTGTAAATAATGTGCTCAATGCACAAAACCCTTCCCAAATAGACATCCTCACTACTGAACAAGGCTTAATTTTTAGAGACGTTACTTCTATTGCACAAGATGCTAATGAAATGATGTGGTTTGGAACAGATTTGGGTTTGGTTAGGTATGATGGGTACAATTTTAAAGTCTATAATTCTGATAAAAGCAATCCCTTTTACATTAAGGAAGAATTAATTACCGGAGAATTGGTTTATAACGCCCACACCAATGAGCTTTGGTATATGGCTAATGAAAAGCTGTTTAAAATTCAACTTTCTACAGATGCTGTAACAGCATACAATAGTAATCATAATTTGAAAGGAAATGTACTGCGCATACTTAAGGACTTAAATGGCGATATATGGGTCATTACAGATGATTTTGTTACCGCAGATTATGGTCAGGCAAAGCATTACCTTCAAAAATTAATTAACGGTTCGTTTGAAGTGAAATATAGTATTCCAAGAAATAAACACCCCTACAGCCGATTAATTTGTGACAAAAAGGGTGATTTGTTATGGAGTGCACCCTTATATAGTTTAAAATTCGACACAGATGGTACGTTACTAAAGACCTTTAATTTCCCAACTTTTGAATGGCATGGAAATTTATTACAGTTTACGGTATCTTTCTATGACAGTCAGAATACACATTATTACTTTTCTCAAAAAGACAGGGGTGTTTCAAGATTAAATGAAGAAAATCTTAACACAACACGTGTATTCGATATTGAGCATCAGTTTTATTATGGTATTGAAGATTATCAGAAACATTTATGGTTTGCTAGTAACAAAGAATTATACCGGATGCATCCAGATGGTCATGTCAAAGATTTCACTGCTCAATTACAGGCACGTTTTGAGTACTCAAAAATTAATTGTCTTTTTATAGATGTCAATAAATTACTTTGGGTAGCCACTGATAACGGATTATTTAAGATACGGATAGGTGAAGAATTATTTACACCGCTCTTTAAATCAGATAATAAAGGATGGGGCAATACCATGCGTGGTGTTTTTGAAGATGCCAATGGGACTATTTTTGCCAAATGTGAAAACAAAAATAAGTTGATTTACAAAACTATTTCTGGAAATATTGACACACTAACCATTCAAATAGATAGTGTCGCCTTAGAAGGGTTACAGTATACAGCAAATTTTTATGTGCTTGATAAAAACAAGCGGCATGCTTACACATTAGGTGAAAACTTGTTGAAAATTAATTTAAAGACAGGCGCCACCAAGAGTTACGATGAATTTAGGCCAAACGTAACCTTCAAAGCCCATAATCCATTAATCAAATTAAAGAATGGCAAATTACTTTTTGGTCAAAGTCTGTCAAGATTAGTGCTTTTTGATCCTGACACAGAGACGAGTGTGCCTGTCTTTAAAAACTTTAATAAGGCTAATGACATTGCCGATTTAACCTATTTTAAAGAAAGTATACACGACAGCATTTTCTATATTGGCACCCGCAATGACGGCTTACTAAAAGTACATCTCAGTGGCCAAATTGAAACGATCTTCAACACCAACTCACACCCCACTATTTCCAGGAATTTTGTACTTGTTATTGAAGAAGAACCAAATGGAGCACTTTGGGTAGGAACCTATGGAGGTGGCTTAAATTTTATTTCCGACGATGGTCTGATTGGAAAAATTTATAATAAGTATAATGGGTTGCCTGATGATAATGTTGTAGGTATCCTGACTGACGATCAGGATAACTTATGGATTAGTACATATAATGGCCTGTCTCATTTTGACAAGAATACAGAAATCTTTCAGAATTTTTATCCTGAAGATGGCTTGTCTCATTATGAGTTCAATTACACCTCATTTTTTAAAGACAGTCGTGGCAATTTTTATTTTGGTGGTATGAATGGTCTTAACCAATTCAAACCTTCTGCAGTATTGAAATATTCTGATCCACCAACATTACGGTTGTTAGGCGTTTCGGGCTATAACAGTAAAATGAAATCAAGGTTTTTTACTGATTTCACCCAAACCCAAACAAATGCCTTAAACCTAACAGCATATGATCAGTACTTCGAAATTAACTGGACGATGCCAAGTTATTTCCAAAACCAAAAAAACAGTTATTCAACCAAATTAGAAGGCCTGGAAAAGCAATGGTTTTATAGAGGTAACGTGGCCTCCATACGCTACAATCAACTGCCTGCTGGAAATTATGTGTTAAAAATAAAAGGTAAAGATTCGAGGGGCAATGAAAGCGAGGCAATGTTGGCCATTCCAATTCATGTACGTGAGATTTATTATAAACAATGGTGGTTTAAAGTGCTTTTGATGCTCACTATTATTGGAATTATGTTTGTCATATTTAGATATCGTTTTCAACAAGCCTTAGCTATGGAACGGTTGCGGACAAAAATATCGAGCGATCTTCATGATGATGTTGGGTCTTTGCTATCCGGATTAGCAATGCAAACTGAACTCATGGAAATGAATGCCAGTGAATCTGATAAATTCAAACTTCAAAAGATTGCAGGTATAAGTAGAAATGCCATTTCGCAAATGAGAGACTTAGTCTGGAGTATTGATAGTAGACGGGAAACTGTTAAAGATTTGATTGAACGGATGCAAGAGCTGGCTGAAGAATTAGTATTACCAAAAAACATCTCATTTCATATTGATAGCGCGAGTGTTAAACATCCCAATAGGAAGTTATCAGCACAAACCAAACAACATATATTTATGATTTATAAAGAGGCAATTACTAACATTATTAGGCATTCTGATGCTAGCAGTGTAACCATAACTATACTGAGTAATGCGCATAATACGGACATTATTATTAAAGATAATGGGCAGATAAAAATGCCTCATAAATCGACAGGATTTGGTTTGGCAAATATGGTGATGAGGGCAGAAAAATTAAATGGCACTATTAAATTTAAAAAAAACCATGGATTTGGGGTGTTTTTACACTTGCCATTCGCACTATAATACCACATGATAATGTGATTGCGCGCATGAGTTAATAAAAGTACCTTACATAACCTAACTATTCTATACCAACATGAAAGACATTAGGCTGGCCATTATAGAAGATGATGCCTTAGTACAAGAGAGCTTATGCAGTTTTTTTGAAGTTCTCAATCATACCGAATGTCTCTTGGTAGCCTCCTCTATAGAAACTTTTCTAAAAGACTTTAAAGACTTAAAAGTACCCCCTGACATCATTTTATTAGACATCAATTTACTTGGAATGTCTGGAATTGAAGGTATTCCATTACTAAAAAATGAATTACCTAAAACAGATATCATCATGCTCACCACTTTTGATGATAGTGATAGTATTTTTAACGCATTGTGTGCTGGCGCCTGTTCGTATTTATCAAAAAAAACCTCCTTAAAAAAGATACAGGAAGCCGTAGAAATCGTATTTGATGGAGGGTCTTATATGTCGCCTTCAATAGCCCGAAAAATTGCCAATCATTTTGCACCTAAATCGGTCAAAAACCAGATTCTCACACCTCGTCAGCAAGAGATTGTAGCCGGAATCGTTGATGGCAAGAGTTATAAAATGATTGCTGAAGATTTATTTGTTTCACTAGACACTGTTCGGAGTCATATTAAAAATATCTATAAAACTTTAGAAATTAACAGTAAGGCTGAACTGATTAAAAAGTCTTATAATAATGAAATTTAAATCAGGCATTAACGATGTACACGTATTAAAAATAACATGATGCGAACGTTTATTGTAGATATGAATTCAAAATAGTTGCTCATTATAAGCCTAAAACCGCGAAGGGCGATTTTAGAGTCTTTTTTCATCTATTCGCTCATGCGCAACTCCGTTGGCACCGCCACATATAAAAAAAGCCTAACAAATCTTATGATTTGTTAGGCTTTTAGTGGTCGGGATGGCAGGATTAACTTGGTTGATCCTGAGTAAGGGTCGTTGCTCATTATAAGCCTAAAAACCGCGATAAGCGGTTTTAGCGTCTTTTTTCATTTGTTCGCTTATGCGCAACTCCGTTGGCACCGCTACACATGAAAAAAGCCTAACAAATCTCATGATTTGTTAGGCTTTTAGTGGTCGGGGTGGCAGGATTCGAACCTGCGACCTCCGCGTCCCAAACGCGGCGCGATAACCGGGCTACGCTACACCCCGAAATCAACTACTAAAGTTGAATTCTTTTAAAATTGCTATCCGGTATTATTAGCAATTGTTGCGGAGAGACAGGGACTCGAACCCTGGCGACAGTTTCCCGTCGACAGATTAGCAATCTGCTCCATTACCACTCTGGCACCTCTCCTATTGTTAAAGAACATCCTTAAATGCGGATGCAAATGTAGCCCTTCATTACAAAGAAAACAACTATTTTTTAAAAATTTTATAGGAATTTTTTTATTCCGGATATTCTATCCTGAGATGGAAGATGTTAGCCAATTTATTCTTTAAAATTTTCTTGATAGATTCAATCTCCTTAAAGGTAATATTGGCATTTAAAAACTGTCCGTCCTCCATCTGTTTGTTGATAATATTTTCAACAAAATGATTGATTTTTGTTGATGAAGGATCCTTCAAACTTTTAGAAGCAGCTTCAACACTGTCGCACATCATCAAAATTGCAGTCTCCTTACTAAAAGGCTTTGGCCCTGGGTATCTAAAATCATCAGCATCCGTGGCAATATCAATCTCCTTTTCCTTCATATAAAAATAATACACCATACTCGTCCCGTGATGTGTCCTGATAAAGTCAATAACACGATCTGGTAAATTGTTCTTTTTAGCTATTTCAATACCATCCAATACATGGGAAAAGATGATGGCAGCACTCTCTTGGGCCGACAATTCATCATGAGGGTTTAATCCTGTAGATTGATTCTCTGTAAAATACGTAGGGTTCTTCATTTTACCTATGTCATGGTATAATGCTCCTACCCTGACCAACATTGCATTTGCCCCAATTTCATTGGCTGAAGCTTCGGCTAAATTGGCAACGTTTAAACTGTGATGAAACGTACCAGGTGCCTTGTTAGACAATTCTTTTAACAACTTCGTATTGGTATCTGAAAGTTCCAATAATGACACGTCTGACACTAGACCAAACAAGCGTTCATATATGTAAATAAGCGGTTGCACAAACAAGGTTGCCAATCCACATAAAATAAACATTCCAAAGGCTTCCAAATCGAGCTCAATAATACTGCCTTCGTGAATTACGAAAAACGCAAAATACGTTACGATATACACTAGTGTAATTTGCCCAACAGAAATAAAGAGGTTTGCACGTTTATACAACTCTGAAACGGTAAGGATGGTTACGATGCCGGCAGTAATTTGCAAAAACATATATTCATAACTATTTGGCACCACAAAGCCCAACAAGAGTACCGTTAAAACATGTGCAAATAAACCGAGTCTGGCATCAAAAAAGGCCTTCAATACTAATGGCAATACACATAGTGGCACAACATACACAAATTTAGAATTGTACTTTACAATAAGCGTAGTGAGCAAAACCATTAAGAGAATATTGAAAAATATAAAGGTTACTTTGGTGTTGTCCAAAAAGACATCTTTGCGGTATTTCCTTAAAAAAAGCAGTAACATTAATAACGTTAGGGCTACTAAAAGGGAATAGGAAATGACAACCCAGGTATAATTTGAAGCACTCCAGACCTGCGATTCATACTCCGACTCTAAAGATTTAAGAATATCGTATTTATGGCCTTCTACCAATTCTCCTTTAGAAATTATCAGCGTTTCACGCTCAACATTCCCTCGTGTAGATGATATTTTATCAAGTTCTTCATTTAGGGCGTTTTGGGTAATGGATTTATTGACCTTTAAATTAGGCTCAATCAAATCAAAAAACATTGACACAAAGACGGCACTAAAGTTAGAATTCCTTTTTTCTTCAAGTTGTTTTTCCAAAATCTTTCTGAAAGCATCAATTTTGGCCAATTCGGAATAGGTGGTTGTGGCAACTTGATTTTGACCATCTAATAAAATGACACTCTTGTCGTTAGGGTAATTATAGTCTTCTTCTAAAACACCATTTTTATAGATTTGGTCAAGTACGAGCTTCCCTATCCTGTACAACTCGGTTTTTTTCCTGCCAAGTGAGTCATCAAATGTAGCGTTGAATTTTTTATTATAGTCTTCGTAAACAAAGTCTTTAACCTCGCTAAAAAGATCAAAATAAACCGCACTATTTTTTACAATAGCAGACTTTTCCTTTTCAAGTTCCTCCGGTGTTTTTTGTATGGCAAAATCAAATGGAGCATAAAGATTCTCAGATTGCCACGGTTTGTTTTTGTCAAAATTATATTTGAATTTACCACTCTTTGGAAAGAGGTAAACAATTAAAAAAGTAGTTCCTATAAAAAGGAGAATTTTGTAAATAAGTGCATGATTCTTGTACCACTTACTAATAAGATTTTTCATCAAAGTCGTCTCAATTGTCTTTCAAAAGTAATAAAATATTAAGGGACTTGTTGGTTTAACGTGAGGTTTCATTCCGAAATCAATTAAAAAATGTTTAATTTTGCGTTAATCAAATCAAAACCCATATAAAATGAGTAAAGAAGTCGTTATTGTATCAGCAGCAAGAACTCCGATAGGTAGCTTTTTAGGCGCTTTATCAACAGTTACTGCACCCAGATTAGGAGCCGTTGCCATTAAGGGAGCAATGGATAAAATTAACCTAAAACCTGAATTGGTACAAGAAGTGATTATGGGCAACGTAGTTCAGGCTGGCACAGGCCAAGCACCTGCGAGACAAGCCGCAATTTATGCTGGAATTCCGGACACTGTTCCGTGTACTACCGTAAATAAAGTTTGTGCTTCAGGTATGAAAGCAGTAATGCAAGCGGCCCAAGCAATTGCGTTGGGAGATGCTGATATTATTGTTGCCGGCGGAATGGAAAACATGAGTTTAATTCCGCATTATCTTCACGCAAGAACGGGAACAAAATTTGGTCCTGCCACATTAATTGATGGCATGCAAAAAGATGGTTTAGTAGATGCTTATGATGAAAACGCCATGGGTGTTTGTGCAGATGCATGTGCTACAGAATATAAATTTAGTAGAGAAGATCAGGATGCTTATGCAATTCAGTCTTATGAGCGTTCTTCAGCAGCATGGGCTGCGGGAAAATTTGATAATGAGGTAGTTCCGGTAGAAGTTCCTCAACGTCGTGGTGATGCTGTTGTAGTTTCAAGAGACGAAGAATATACCAATGTAAAAATGGATAAAATACCATCATTGAGACCTGCCTTTTCTAAAGATGGTACTGTAACAGCTGCCAATGCCTCAACTATTAATGACGGTGCTGGCGCTGTTGTTTTAATGAGCAGGGAAAAGGCTGACGAATTAGGTTTAAAACCATTGGCTATCATAAAAGGATATGCTGATGCGGCCCATGAGCCAAAATGGTTTACAACTGCGCCAGCTAAAGCTCTACCAAAAGCATTGGATAAAGCGGGAGTTGCAATAGAAGATGTCGATTTTTTCGAATTTAATGAAGCTTTTGCGGTGGTTGGTTTAGCCAATATGAAACTTCTAGGTCTTAATGATAGTAACGTTAACGTTAATGGCGGTGCCGTTTCTTTGGGTCATCCATTAGGATGTTCGGGGGTAAGAATTATCATTACCTTAATAAATGTATTAGAACAAAATAATGCGAAGCTAGGTGCTGCGGCAATATGTAACGGTGGTGGAGGTGCATCTGCAATTGTAATAGAACGTGCATAAACTAGTCTTGTTCTAAAAATCATCGCATTGCAATCATTACATTTGTTGTTACCAATTTTTCAGGTCTTATAAACTGAAAATTTATAAAAATAGTCAATAGACCATTTCACCCCTATGCCATACGGAATTGCCAACTTAAGCATCATCCCTTTAAGAATTGAACCTGCTGATTCTACTGAATTGTTATCTCAAGTACTCTATGGCGAAATTTTTAAGGTGACCGAACGACGGAAAAATTGGAGTAAAATTCGTTTGGTGTATGATAATTTTGAAGGATGGATTGCAAATAACCAGTACTTGGAAATTACGGAAACGGACTATGAAACATTAATCGGATTACCATCACGACTTTCTGGAGACTTACTTGAATTTATACAAGATCAGCAGAATCAGTTGATCACGATTCCTTTAGGCTCAAGTTTGTCAGCTCTCAATTACCTAAACCATACATATGATGGTTATATACTAGAAGGCATTCAATCAAAATCCAATATTATTGATACTGCATTTTTATATCGAAATGCACCATATTTATGGGGTGGTAAAACACCTTTTGGTATTGATTCCGCTGGATTTACGCAGATGGTCTATAAATTGAATGGTTATCAACTGTCTCGTGCTGTTGAACAGCAAGCAAAACAAGGCGATGCGCTTAGTTTTATTGAAGAAAGTGAAGTTGGCGATTTGGCTTTCTTTGATGACAATGAAGGACAAATTATTCATGTAGGAATTATCATGCCAGACAATTATATTATACACGCCCATGGTAAAGTTCGTATTGACCGCTTAGATCATTCTGGAATTTATAACGTAGATACTAAAATGCACACCCACAAATTAAGGGTAATTAAAAAAATCATATAAAAAAAGGCTATCTTTTAAAGATAGCCTTCTTCTAAACATATAGTTTTTGTGCCGTACTATTGACCACTTTCTAAAGCTTCCACTTTAAGTTTCATTTCCTTCATTTTTGCAGTTTCACCCAAAGCGCTATAAATATTCACTAAAGTCTTTGCCGCTTGTAAATCTGTAGGTCTTAACTTTAAAGTTGTTTCCAAATAAGGAATAGCCTCTGCATACAACTGAGATCTTTTCTCTTTCAACTCGTCATATTTCTTATTATCAGCAGCTGAACTACCTAAAGCATTCATCTGCTCAATAATGCTTTGCTCTTGACTCAAGATTAAGACTGCCATGTTATTATGAACGTCAGTATAATCTGGCTTGATTTGTAAGGCTTTATTGTAATATTTTTTTGCAGTTTCAGCATCTCCTCCTTCTGCAGATACAATCCCTAAGTTGAATAACAATTCTGGATTATTAGGGTCACTTACCAAGGCTTGTTCAATTAATTTTTTGAATTCGTCCTTATTCCCCATCTTTAATTGCATATTAGCTTCAGAAATAATTAAGCTCGCATCATCAGGGTTAGCTTTTCTTGCATC
This sequence comes from Gelidibacter sediminis, assembly GCF_004364975.1. Lineage (GTDB taxonomy): Bacteria > Bacteroidota > Bacteroidia > Flavobacteriales > Flavobacteriaceae > Gelidibacter > Gelidibacter sediminis. The sequence continues at coordinate 955,109 of NZ_SOBW01000008.1, forward strand.
CTTCATAGCTGCAATTGCTTTTTCGTTATCACCTCGCGTCATATAGATCAACGCGATGTTTTTAACAATCTCTCCTCTCTTAGACTCAGATTTCTTAGTAGCCGGTGAAATATGTGTTCCAGCTTTTACAGAGATATCCATGATACTTTTGGATGGAAAACTCTCCTCTTCCCCAGTTTCCTTGTTAACTGCAACGTATTCCGTATCAATACCCACATAGCCTAAATCTTTCAATTCTTCGTAATGTTTTAAGGCATTGTCATAATCTTCACCATTTACCGCAGTTGCAGCTGCATAATAAAGATACAAAGTGTCTTTTGTTGACATTCTATAAGCTTTTTCAAAACCTTTAGAAGAAGCTACATAGTTTTTCTTTTCTAAAGCGCCATTCGCGTTAGTTAAGAAAGATTCTAACATTTTTTGCTTTATTTCCTGAACATCATCAGCATATTTTCCATCTTTCCCTTCTACTTTAGCTACCATGTCCAAACTTTCAATAGCAGCATCCATATCAGCATCTGATCCTGCACCATTGGCATAGAGTGCCTGTCCCTTTAAGAAATAAAAGTTAGCCTTCATTTTATCATCTGCATTGCCTATTAAAGATTCAGCAGCGTTAATTGCAGATTTAGCTTCTGCATAATTGTTTTTCTTTATTGCTTTTTCAGCATCTTTTAGCTCACTCTTCTGTGCGAAAGACATAGAGCCTACTAAAAGTGCGAAAGCGACTGTGACTTGTTTTTTCATTTTTAGTTGTTTAAATATTAAGGATTAATTATAAATTATTGGTTTTCGTCTTCTGTGTTATCAAGAGTTGTGCCATTATCTGAAACACCATCATTATCAGCAAGCTCATCTAGTGCCTCTTCTATTAATGGATCCTCTTCATCCTTCATCACTTTTGCGACAGCCGCAATAGAATCGTTACCCTTCAAATTAATCAATTTTACACCTTGTGTAGCACGTCCCATTACGCGAAGATCCTGAACGGCCATACGGATGGCAATTCCTGATTTATTGATAATCATTAAATCATTATCATCACTCACAGACTTAATAGCCACAAGACTTCCTGTTTTTTCAGTAATAGAAATTGTTTTCACACCTTTTCCACCTCTGTTGGTAATTCGATATACAGCTTCACCATCTTCTGGATCATCAATATAGGTGCGCTTGCCATAACCATTCTCAGACACTACCAATACTGACTCTTCCTGCGGGTTTTCAATAGTCACCATTCCAATAACTTCGTCTTTAGGATGCGCTAAGGTTATCCCTCTTACTCCAGAAGCATTTCGTCCCATAGGGCGTGTTTTTGCTTCTTCAAAACGAATTGCCTTACCAGATTTAAGTGCCAACATGACCTGGCTGTTACCGGTAGTCAATTTAGCCTCTAGTAAAATATCATCATCTTTAATAGTGATGGCATTAATACCGTTGGTTCTTGGACGGGAATACTGTTCTAGTGAGGTTTTCTTGACTTGACCATTTTTGGTTGCCATAATGACATAATGACTGTTAATGTAGTCTTCATCCTTAAGGTCTTGAGTACAGATAAACGCTTTCACCTTATCATCTTGTTCAATATTAATCAAGTTTTGAATGGCTCTACCTTTTGATGTTTTGGTGCCTTCCGGAATTTCGTACACGCGCATCCAGAAACATTTTCCTTTTTGAGTAAAGAACAACATGTATTGATGATTGGTACCCACAAATAAATGTTCCAGGAAATCTTCATTACGCGTCGTTGACGCTTTCTGACCAACCCCTCCTCTATTTTGGGTTTTATATTCTGTTAAAGAGGTACGTTTAATATACCCTGCATGAGAAATTGTAATGACCACTTGCTCATCAGGAATCATATCCTCAATACTTAAGTCGCCACCTGCATATTCAATAGTAGAACGGCGTTCATCACCATACTTATCTTTAACAACGACCAACTCATCTTTAATGATTTGCATACGACGCTCTTTTTTATCAAGAATATCCTTCAAATCTTCAATGGTTTTCATCAAATCTTCATACTCAGAACGCAATTTATCTTGCTCCAGTCCTGTCAATTGACGTAAACGCATCTCAACAATGGCCTTGGCTTGTAATTCAGAAAGTTCAAAGCGTTCAATTAATTTCTCTCGAGCTTCATCGGCATTAGATGATGCACGGATAAGGGCAATAACTTCGTCAATATTATCAGACGCAATAATTAAACCTTCTAAAATATGAGCGCGCTCTTCTGCTTTACGAAGTTCATAGGTAGTCCTTCTAACAACCACCTCATGTCTGTGCTCCACAAAATGGTGAATCAACTCTTTTAGATTCAGCAATTGAGGACGCCCATTGACCAAGGCAATATTATTGACACTAAACGATGACTGTAATGCTGTATATTTATATAAGGTATTTAAAACGATGTTAGGAATGGCATCACGTTTCAACACGTAAACGATGCGCATCCCATTTCTATCTGACTCATCACGAATCATGGAAATACCGTCAATTTTCTTCTCATTAACCAAATCAGCCGTTTTCTTAATCATATCAGCTTTATTGACTTGGTACGGGATTTCAGTCACTACTATAGACTCTCTACCTTGTACCTCTTCAATATTGGCTTTACCTCTCACAACAATTCTTCCACGACCTGTTTTAAATGCTTCAATCACTCCATCATAACCATAGATTGTTCCACCTGTAGGAAAATCTGGTGCTTTAATATGGGTAATCAATTCATCTATTTCTATATCATGATTCTCGATATAGGCAATGATACCGTCCACAACTTCACTTAAATTATGTGGCGGCATATTTGTAGCCATACCAACAGCAATACCAGAAGCACCATTAACTAATAATCCTGGAATACGTGTAGGCAATACGGTTGGCTCTTGCAACGTATCATCAAAATTCAGTTTATGGTCTACAGTCTCCTTATCAATATCTGCCAACATGTCTTCTGAAATCTTGCGCATACGTGCTTCTGTATAACGCATTGCTGCCGGACTATCACCATCAACTGAGCCAAAATTCCCCTGACCATCAACTAACATGTAACGTAAACTCCATTCCTGGGCCATACGTACCATCGCATCATAAACAGAGGTATCGCCATGTGGATGGAATTTACCTAATACCTCACCAACAATTCTCGCCGACTTTTTATGTGCGGTGTTAGATCTCACTCCCAGTTCATGCATGCCAAAAAGCACACGTCTATGCACAGGTTTTAGACCATCTCTAACATCTGGTAATGCACGTGACACAATGACCGACATTGAATAATCAATGTAAGCCGATTTCATTTCATCTTCAATGTTGATAGGAATCAATTTTTCTCCTTCTGCCATATATAAATTAATTAGATTTTTTGTAGGTTTTCAAATCGTGCTAAGATAACCAATTCATGAGTTATAACGCCACTTTAATAAGGCTTTTTTGGTGTTTTTTATTAACAATATCGCATCTTTTATATTTAATAAGTATCTCGTTAAATGTTTTGAAATTGTGAAGTTTTTTTTGTCACTTAGCAACTATAAAACATTTAAGGAATAGTTTTTGCCCTAATACACTTGTTTTTACTATTTTTAATGCAGAAAGGATTTTACTATGGATGATAATTTTTCCCCAAGAGTCAAGGACGTTATAGCCTACAGCAAAGAAGAAGCTTTAAGGCTTGGCCATGACTTTATTGGAACAGAACATTTGATGCTCGGATTGCTGAGAGATGGCAATGGCAAAGCCATTGATATACTAAGCGCACTAGAGATTGATTTAAACCATTTACGTCGTAAGGTTGAAATCTTGAGTCCAGCAAACCTTAGCAATACCGCTATATCAAACGAAAAGAAAAACTTGCACCTCACGAGGCAGGCAGAGCGTGCCCTGAAAACAACCTTCTTAGAAGCTAAATTGTTCCAGAGCACTGCTATTAATACCGCACATCTTTTATTGTGCATCTTGAGAAATGAAAATGATCCTACAACTAAGCTTTTAAATAAGCTTAAAGTGGATTATGATAACGTGAAAGAACAATTCAAATCTATGATAACTAATAATGATGACTATACTGAGTCCCCTAAGGCTGAGTCGTTTTCTGATGATGATATGAATGAAGATGACGCTACTAAGCAAAATCCGTTCAGTCAATCCACCGCTAAAGGTGCGAAGAAGTCAAAAACACCGGTTTTAGATAATTTTGGTCGTGATTTAACGGTTATGGCCGAAGAAGGGAAGCTCGACCCTGTTGTGGGTAGAGAAAAGGAAATACAACGTGTCTCACAAATTTTGAGTCGACGTAAAAAGAACAACCCATTGCTTATTGGCGAGCCGGGTGTTGGTAAATCGGCTATTGCCGAGGGTTTAGCACTGAGAATCATCAAACGTAAAGTATCCAGAATCCTTTTTAACAAAAGAGTTGTTACTTTAGATTTGGCTAGTTTAGTTGCCGGTACCAAATACCGTGGACAGTTTGAAGAGCGTATGAAGGCCGTAATGAACGAATTAGAGAAGAATGATGACATTATTCTTTTCATTGACGAGATCCATACCATTGTTGGCGCAGGTGGTGCTACTGGTAGTTTGGATGCGTCAAACATGTTCAAACCTGCTTTAGCCAGAGGCGAAATCCAATGTATTGGTGCAACTACGCTAGATGAATACAGACAGTATATTGAGAAAGATGGTGCTTTAGAGCGTCGTTTCCAGAAAGTCATTGTGGAGCCAACAACTGTTGAGGAAACAATAGAAATTCTTAATAACATTAAAGGCAAATATGAAGAACATCACAACGTTCAATATACACCAGAAGCTATTGAAGCTTGTGTAAAACTGACCAATAGGTACATGACGGAGCGTTTCTTACCAGACAAGGCCATTGATGCCTTGGATGAAGCAGGTTCACGAGTCCATATTACCAATATTGATGTTCCTAAAAAAATATTAGAGCTCGAAAAGCAGTTAGAAGATGTTAAGGAGACCAAGAACTCTGTGGTTAAAAAGCAGAAATATGAAGAAGCTGCCAAATTGCGTGATGATGAAAAACGTTTAGAAAAAGAATTGGCTACAGCCCAAGAAAAATGGGAAGAAGAAACCAAACTTCATAAAGAAACCGTAACTGAAGATAATGTTGCCGATGTTGTGTCTATGATGACTGGAATTCCGGTAAATAGGATTGCACAAACGGAAAGCAATAAATTGGCAAAATTACCAGAACTAATCAAAGGAAAAGTAATTGGCCAAGACGAAGCTGTCGCTAAAGTGGTAAAAGCTATTCAGCGTAACCGTGCGGGACTTAAAGATCCTAATAAGCCAATTGGTTCATTTATCTTTTTAGGTCAAACAGGTGTTGGTAAAACGCAGTTAGCCAAAGTGCTGGCAAAGCAACTTTTTGATAGTGAAGATGCCCTTGTTAGAATTGACATGAGTGAATACATGGAGAAGTTTGCAATATCAAGACTTGTAGGTGCACCTCCTGGATATGTGGGTTACGAAGAAGGTGGTCAATTAACTGAAAAGATTAGACGTAAACCGTACGCTGTTGTCTTATTGGATGAGATTGAAAAGGCACATCCTGATGTGTTCAACATGTTGTTGCAAGTATTAGATGATGGGTATTTAACAGATAGTTTGGGTCGTAAAATCGATTTCAGAAATACTATTATCATCATGACTTCCAACATTGGAGCTCGTAAACTGAAAGATTTTGGTCAGGGCGTCGGATTTGGAACAGCTGCAAAAGCTGCACAGGCAAGCGACAACTCGAGAAGTATTATTGAAAATGCGCTGAAAAAAGCATTTGCTCCTGAGTTCTTGAACCGTATTGACGATGTGATGGTATTTAATGCTTTGGAGAAAGAAGATATCGATAAGATTATTGATATTGAGTTGGCACAATTGATTTTGCGCATTAAAGATTTAGGATACGCACTTAAATTGACGCCGGCGGCTAAGGATTATATTGCGGAAAAGGGATTTGACAAACAGTATGGTGCAAGACCATTAAAGCGTGCCATTCAGAAGTATGTTGAAGACACTTTGGCAGAAGAAATCATTACCGCGCACATCAATGAAGGTGACACTATTACTATGGATTTGGATGCCAAAACCAATGAGTTGGTTGTTTCTATAGAAAAGCCAGAAGAGGAAACAAAAATGTAGGCATATTTATATATATAAAATAGCATCTATAAATTATAGATGCTATTTTTTTTGAATTACCTCAAATTTTGCTTAAATTAAGCTATGATTGATTTTTTAAAATTTGACTTCTGTTAGATTGAAATACATGATAGTTATGTTATTGTAACTATTGATGAAGGGGTTACAGTGATGCCAAAACATAACACTGTACTTGTTAATATCGTAGATACTTATTTTAGAGATCGTGAATTTGTATATATTACGCACCGTATCAATTCGTATGCTGTAGATCCTTCTGTCTATTTTGAAACTTCAAAAATAAAGAATCTCCGAGCTTTTGTAGTGGTGTCCAACGATTACAAAGCCAAGTCGAATGCTGAGGTAGAAATGTTATTTTCATCAAAACCATTCAAAATATTCGACAATTTGGAAGATGCGGTATCATGGGTAAAATCTTCTGTTCTAGCATAAAACTCATGAATTTAACATGAGACACTCTTAGAATTACTATCATTAATAAACGATTTTTTTCGTCCCTCAAAAATCACTCGAACTGACATTGCACAGCCATTGTCAATTCGAGTGAATTCCACGATTGAAATGAGTGGAATTTGTATCGAGAATCTACCTCGATTATTGCACGGTTCTCGATACTATTTTTTCGTCCCTCAAAAATCACTCGAACTGACATTGCACCTTTGTCAATTTGAGTGAATTTCACGATTGTAATGAGGGAAATTTGTATCGAGAATCTATCTCGATTATGGAACCGTTCTCGATACTATTTTTTCGTCCCTCAAAAATCACTCGAACTGACAGTGCACAGCCTTTGTCAATTCGAGTGAATTGCACGATTAAAATGAGTGGAATTTGTATCGAGAATCTATCACGGTTATTGAACGGTTCTCGACACGATTTTCTCGTCCCTCAAAAATCACTCGAACTGACATTGCACAGCCATTGTCAATTCGAGTGAATTCCACGATTGTAATGAGTGGAATTTGTATCGAGAATCTTACTCGCTTTTTGAACGGTTCTCGATACGATTTTTTTCGTCCCTCAAAAATCACTCGAACTGACATTGCGTAATTCTTGTCAATTCGAGTGAATTGCACGATTGAAATGAGTGGAATTTGTATCGAGAATCAATTGCGCTTATCGAACGGTTCTCGATACGATTTTTTCGTCCCTCAAAAATCACTCGAACTGACATTGCACATCCTTTGTCAATTCGAGTGAATTGCACGATTGAAATGAGTGGAATTTGTATCGAGAATTTATTGCGCTTTTTAAACGGTTCTCGATACGATTTTTTCGTCCCTCAAAAATCACTCGAACTGACATTGTACAGCCTTTGTCAATTCGAGTGAATTACACGATTGAAATGAGTGGAATTTGTATCGAGAATCTATCTCGATTATTGCACGGTTCTTGATACGATTTTTTCGTCCCTCAAAAATAACCTCGAACTGACACTTGCGGTTATACCTGGAACAACACACTAAATTAATAAGTCGCTAATTCAGCAAGATGAGTGTAATGAAACCCTCCATGGTTGTTTTTCGTAATAAATTTGAAATAGCGATATGAAGTACCTTCAGGCAAATTCACGTATTGCCAGTTTTGCATTTTTTCTAATGAATAGTCTCCTAATTTCACCCAACTACCGTTGGTGTTGCTGCCATAAAGTTCAAAGTCTTTGATGGCACCATTTAAATTTTCCCGATTGCCAAATGCAAAACCATTTATTTGTGTAGATTCATTCCTGTCTAAAATAAAGTAGTGGGGATGATTTGGACGACTCGTTTTATATTGCGTATGCCAAAACGTATCTTGAAACCCATCGAGCATAGTACTTGCCAAGCCATCATCTTCCTGACTGTTAACCTCGATGATATTCCATTCTGTTGGGTGGATTAATTTTTTACTATTGATGACTTCAATATTTGGGATACCATTTTTAAATTCATATTCATAGCTATAGGTGCTATGTGAACCATTTTCATGGTAAAACCGAATTCTAAGTTGGTAGTCGCCACTTAATATAAAAAATTCAGATAGTGAGCTTTCAATATACAGACTGTCTGTGCCAACTGGTTTTACGTTCCATGCAGGTGCATCATAATCTTTATTGCCTCCGGCAGGATAAGGATCGTGCCACACTACAATGTCCGTAACAGGTATGGCACTCTCAAAGTTCCCAGAAATTATAATTTTATTATCTTCTACCTTTCCTTTCAAATAGGTCAGTTTATTCTTGGTTGGTCCGTACCAATCCGTGCGAACTTCATTACTAAAAGCTTGACTATTCGCAAATGTAGCCGCTGTGGCGCCGGTCATAAACGTAGGAGATTTACCATAGGTATAATTGCCCGCGCCCATCAAAGCAGTGCCTTTAGTTGCTTTTTCACTCTTCTTTTCACTATTGTGAGGCGCGTTTAATCCATGGCCTAACTCGTGGTACAATCCGCCAATCCATTTGGTGGCTAGTGCGCCATATACGCCAGTGGTTTCCAAGTGTTCCAATTTCATTTCAGGATAATCTAATGCATAGCAGAAGGTGCCCAGTCCATAAAAAGGCACACCTCCAGGGTTTAAAGGATCTCCTGATATAGACGGAAGGATGACCAAAGAATGCTCACTGTGTTTTTTGTCTGGGTTTTCAGCAAAATAAGATTTTAATTCTCTATTTATAACCGACCCTCCTCCGCTATACGGGTAAGCATCTTTGCCACGTTCAGCAAAAATGGTATTAATATTAACGATGTTATTACTTTTTAAATCCAATCCAAATGACTTTCTTCCAAAGCCTTCCTTTTCCATATAGTCTGCACAATAGCCTTGAAAGGCTAATAAAATCTCAGAAATTCGTTTGGTATAGCCCGGAACCGTATCAACATCTATTGGCACCCAATAAATCACATTCAACTTATAGGCTTGATCTTTCCATTCATTATCAATAGTAGTATTAGAGGTAATATTTGGTGGATTGCCCTTAGATGTCCTGTTTTTTGAAGCACAACCAAAAAGTGATATTAGAACAACAATAGTTAATGCAATAGGAATGAATTTTATCATGCGTAAGGTTTTAGAGAATTATGTAGATTATAGTTCCGCCCCAAAAATATTGTTTAACTCTAAGAAGTAAAAGTAATTTTAGAATTTTATAGTCGTGGAACTAAATACTTATACTTTGCCTATTCGAGTGAATTGCACGATTGAAAAGAGTGGAATTTGTATCGAGAATCTATCTCGGTTGTTGCACGGTTCTCGATACGATTTTTTTCGTCCCTCAAAAATCACTCGAACTGACAGTGCTTAAATTTTGTCAATTCGAGTGAATTGCACGATTGAAATGAGTGGAATTTGTATCGAGAATCTTACTCGATTATGGAACCGTTCTCGATACTATTTTTTCGTCCCTCAAAAATCACTCGAACTGACAGTGCTTAAATTTTGTCAATTCGAGTGAATTGCACGATTGTAATGAGTGGAATTTGTATCGAGAATATATCTCGATTGCTGCACGGTTCTCGATACGATTTTTTCGTCCCTCAAAAATCACTCGAACTGACAGTGTCTTAAAATTTAATCAAACAGCAACTCATTTTCAATCGAAAAATCAGTGATAAATTGCACCGATTTCTGCATGAGCTCATGAAAAATTAAATCTTGAGTCACAAATTGCACTTCACTTTGGTAACTATTTAAAAATGCTTCTATTAAAGGTGACGACGTTGTTGGTTTTCTAAAAGTGATGGCCTGTGAAGCATTCAACAATTCGATTGCCAAAATCTTTTCTACATTATACACTAAGGTATAGGCTTGAGTTGCAGAGTTAGCACCCATGCTCACATGGTCTTCCTGTCCGTTTGAGGACACAATAGAATCTACACTTGCAGGTGTGGCCAATTGCTTATTGGCACTGACGATACTTGCAGCAGTATATTGCGGAATCATAAATCCGGAATTCAACCCAGGATTGTCCACCAAGAATGTTGGCAATCCGCGCAATCCTGAAATGAGTTGATAGATACGTCTTTCAGAAATGTTGCCAAGCTCTGCCATAGCTATCTTTAAATAATCTAATGCTAAGGCTAATGGCTGTCCGTGGAAATTACCACCAGAAATAATTTCGTTCTCACCAACAAACACGTTAGGATTATCGGTTACTGAATTGATTTCGGTTTTTATGGTTGTATGGATAAACTCTAAAGTATCTTTAGTTGCGCCATGAACCTGTGGAATGCATCTAAAGGAATACGGATCTTGAACATGCTGCTTTTGCTGAGAAATCAACTGACTGCCATCCAAAAATTCCCGAACACGTTCTGCCGTTTTCAATTGCCCATTATGAGGACGTACCAAATGCACCAATTCATTAAACGGCTCGATTCTTCCATCAAAAGCATCCAAAGAAATACTTCCGATTAAATCGGCCAAATAAGAAAGTTTATAAGATTTCAATAATAAGTGGACACCATAAGCACTCATAAACTGCGTTCCGTTTAAAAGCGCCAAACCTTCTTTAGACAACAACGTAATAGGTTGCCAATTGAATTGCTCCATAATTTCAGAAGCTGGCTTTACCTTGCCGTCATGAAAGACTTCCCCCTTCCCTATCAATGGTAAGGCCAAATGAGCCAAAGGTGCAAGGTCTCCAGAAGCGCCTAATGAACCTTGAGTATATATAATTGGTAAGATATCATTATTATAAAAATCGACCAAACGCTGTACCGTTTCAAGCTGTACACCACTATGACCATAACTTAACGATTGAATTTTCAGCAATAACATCAGTTTTACAATGGCATTGGGTACCTGATCTCCCATCCCACAGGCATGAGACATCACCAAGTTTTCTTGTAACTGGGTTAATTTGTCTTTAGAAATTTTTACATTGTATAACGATCCAAACCCAGTATTGATACCATAGATTGGCTCATCTTGCTCCAACATTTTGTCGTTGAGATATACTCTACACGTATTAATTTTGGAAATGGACTCCTTTGAAAGTTCAATCTTTTTGTCATAAAAAAGGATGTCGCTTATCGTAGATATTTCTAAAGTCTTCGAGGATATCGTATGCGTTAAATTCATTATTGTCAATTATAGGCTCAAAAATCAACAATACCTTTACATTATGCAACAAATGTTAATAATTAATAAAAGATTCTATAATGTCTCTACAAACCCTTATTTTTGGCAACCTAAAAATATAACAATGAAAAAAATATTTATTTTCTTAAGTGCTTTAGCTATTGTGTCTTGTAACGAAGCACCTAAAGATTATGTTACGTTATCAGGTAAAATTACCAATAAAACGAGCGATTCTATTTTGTTAAGAAATAGAACGACCATGAAAGCAATTGTATTGGCTTCTGACGGAACTTTTTCTGATACCATTAAAGTGGATCAACCTGAAGTATTCGGTTTTTTTAATGGCGGAAGCGCTTTACCTATCTTCTTAAAAAATGGATTTGATATAAAAGTAAATGCAGATGGTAAAGATTTTGAAGAATCTTTAGAGTTTTCAGGATCGGGAGCTGAACATAACAATTTCTTAAAAGATCAAATGCAATTAGAGAAAAAGTTATTAGATCAGGATAAATTGAGCAACTTAAGTTCTGAAGGACTTAAAGCTGAAATGGACCAGATTAGAAAAGAATTATTGGCGTTTTATGACCACGATAAAAGTATTGATTCTACTGTCGTTAACATGGCCAAATCAAACTTGAATCCCATGCTGAATATGTTTCAAAATTACTTTGCAGAATCGATTGCCATTAGAGAGCAATTTCCTGTAGGCTCACCTTCTCCTACGTTTGAAAACTATGAGAACTTTAAAGGCGGCACAACATCTCTTAAAGACTTGGCTGGAAAATTTGTTTATGTTGATGTTTGGGCAACTTGGTGTGGACCTTGTATTGCAGAAATTCCTGCTTTAAAGAAATTGGAGGCTGACTACGCCGATAAGAATATAGAGTTTGTAAGTATTTCTATTGACGATGCCATGCGAAGTGGCGGCGGCGATTTAGCAGTGGCCAAAAACAAATGGAAAACCATGATTGAAGAGAAAAATTTAGGAGGCATTCAGTTGTTTTCTGATAAAAACTGGCAGTCAGATTTTATACAAAATTACAACATCAAAGGCATCCCGAGGTTTATTTTAATTGATCCAAACGGCAACGTTGTCAATGCAAATGCACCAAGACCTTCAAGCGATAAGCTTACGGAATTGTTCGACAGTTTGAAAATTTAACAAATCAATTTCTACAAAAATTAAAAACCGCACTTTCATTAAAGTGCGGTTTTTTGGTTTTAGCGTTTACCTTCCTCCGCTTCATCGGTTGGTTGCGGCATCGGCGGTTTTTCAAAAAGGCTGAGGTAAGCTCTGCCTAAATAATCTATGACATGGCTTGCTGTTAAACTTTGATACCCATAATCTTCTACAGCAATATCAGCCGATTTTCCGTGAAGATAGACTCCAAAAACCGCGGCAATTAATGGTTCATACCCTTGGCAAATAAGTCCGGTGATAATTCCTGTCAGCACATCTCCCGTTCCCGCTGTGGCCAATCCGGGGTTGCCCGTTGAATTGACATAGAATTTACTTTCAAATACGGTTATGGTATGCGCCCCTTTAATGACAAGGATACATTTATATTTTTTGGAGAATGCTTTGGCTTTTTTCAGTTTGTCAAAGTCATCCTTCCAGGTCCCAATCAAGCGTTCCAACTCTTTCGGATGTGGCGTTAAAATGGTTTGCGGTTTTAGCAATTTGAGGTCACTTTTGTGTTTTGATACTATATTAAGCGCATCAGCATCAATTACTAAAGGTGCTGTGTTAACCTTTAAAAATTCCTGAAGTGCAAGATGTGTGTTTTTATCAGTTCCCATTCCCATACCAACGGCAATGGCAGTAGGCTCAATATCAAATTTGATGGTTGTAATGTTCTCATCATCAATATCAGTGATGGCCATAGCTTCAGGAAAAGCCGATTGTAATGGGATGTAGCCACATTTAGGCGTAAACGTTGTGACCAGCCCAACCCCAGAGGCCAAAGCTGCTCGTCCTGAAAGCATTACTGCACCTATTTTACCATAGCTACCACCAATAATTAGAGCATGGCCAAAAGTGCCCTTATTAGAGAATTTTTCCCGGGGTTGATAAATGGGAAGCATCTCCATTTTGCCCATCAACTCTACTTCTGTATCTGTGTTCTGTAAAAACTCAGGATCAATACCAATATTTAGCACCTCCCATTGTACGGTATACTTAGAGGTTTGTGGAAGAAAAAACACCAATTTAGGCGATTGAAAACTCAGGGTGTAATCTGCCCAAACGACGCCATTCTCATCTTCAGGAACGCGATCAGCATAAAGTCCTGAAGGCAAATCAATAGCCAGTGTAAACGCTTTTGAGGCTCTAAAATGCTGGAAAAGTCGCTTTACCCAGTCATTGGGCGGTCTATTGAGTCCAATACCAAAAACAGCATCTACAATAATATCATCGGGACCAATTGCAGGAAAATCAGCTTCACAACTTAACATCACGGGCCATTTTTTGGTGGTTTGTTTGATCAAATCATAGTTCACCAAAAACCCTTCGGTACGCTTGTCACTACAATTGACTACATAGGTATGCACATTGTATCCGTAAATATTTAAATGCCTCGCCACCACTAATCCATCTCCTCCATTATTACCGATGCCGCAGAACACATGAATGGGCACTTGTGCGCCTTGCATTCGCTGATGGATCCAATTGAAGATTTGCATCCCAGCACGCTCCATTAATTCTGTTGAACTAATGTTTTGCTTTTTTGCGGTGACTTGATCGCCTTTATATATTTGTTCTTTTGAGAATATCTTCATATTAAGAGTCTTTTTTTAAGATATATTTATTAATGCAGTCCTTACATTCAAAAATGAGACTGAATATTTTTTTATTAGAGTAAAAATAATACATTTGGAAGGTATAGACCAAGATATGTATAGCATACATTACACAAAAAATCTTTTCTTCACCTTTATTTCTATTAAAGGCACTACGTCTATTATTGGAATTACCCCTTGGGGTTAATTTATATATTTCATCTCGTCCACATATTCCATTTTCATTTTTTTAAAGTAGATACTTTTAATCCATTATACACGCTACCATGAACGTATTAAAATTTGGAGGAACATCAGTTGGTTCCTCAGAAAACATAAAGAAGGTTATCCAAATCTTAGATGATTATTCGCAAACTGAATCTGTAATCTGTATTGTTTCAGCCGTTGGCGGCATTACTGATAAATTGTTGAAGGCCGGTGAATTGGCACAACAAAAAAATGAAAGCTATCTTTCTGAATTTAAGACAATTAAAACAATTCACCTCAATATTTTGTCAGAGCTAATAAACACCCATAATGAGTCTGCAAAAGAGTATATTGAAAGCACATTAGCAAGTTTAAAAAGCTTGTTGGATGGTATTTATCTCATTAATGAACTGTCTCCCAAAACCAAAGATAAGCTCGTAAGTTTTGGAGAACTCCTATCCTCCTATATGATTGCGGAAACCATGAAAACTTCTGGTTTAGATGTCGTTCGGAAGAACAGTCAGGACCTCATAATTACCAATGCCAATTTTACAAAGGCAGAAGTAAATTACAACATTACAAATATAAATATTCAAGAGTATTTTAAGACTGCCCACCAAAAAATTACCATCCTGCCCGGCTTTGTTTCAAAATCGGAGTCTGGCGAAATCACTACCCTTGGGCGCGGCGGTTCTGATTTTACGGCTGCCATTGTCGCGGCGGCATTAAAAGTTAACCGATTGGAAGTTTGGACGGACGTTAGCGGCATGTTTACAGCCAATCCTAAACTCGTTAAACAAGCCTATCCAATTGAAAAACTGTCATATCAGGAAGCTATGGAACTGTCTCATTTTGGAGCCAAGGTCCTCTACCCACCTTCCGTTCAGCCAGTTTTAAATTTGGGCATTCCAATTCATATTAAAAATACAACGGAACCCGAAGCTCAAGGCACTATTATCACTAACGACAAGAGCAATGGGTTTTCAAAAGCTGCAAAAGGCATCACCAATATTAGCAATATTGCTTTATTAACGTTGCAAGGACATGGGATGGTGGGCATTCCTGGATTTTCTAAGCGCTTGTTTGAAACCTTGGCTCAAGAGAAAATTAATGTGATTTTTATTACCCAAGCATCCTCGGAACATTCGATCTGTTTTGGAATTGATGAGGGGGATGCCAATCTTGCCGCAATGAGTATTAATTTGACTTTCGAAAATGAAATCGCATTAAAAAAAATAGATCCTATTATTGTAGAAAAAGATCTGTCTATTGTGGCGCTTGTGGGTGATAACATGAAAAATCATCAAGGCATCAGCGGCAGAATGTTTAGTGCTTTAGGGAAAAACAACATCAATATCAGGGCCATTGCTCAAGGCGCATCGGAAAAGAACATCTCTACAGTAATTGCACAAAAAGACGTAAAAAAAGCACTAAATACCATACATGAACGCTTTTTTGAAGACCAAACTAAACAACTCAACGTGTTTATTACAGGCGTTGGTAATGTAGGTGAACGTCTTGTTGAACAAATTAGGCAACAACGAAAATATTTGAAAGAACAATTGAAAATCAACTTGAGAGTAATTGGGTTATCCAATTCTAAAACCATGATTTTTGATGAAACAGGATTGTCTCTTAAAAATTGGAAGGAACAATTAGCTTTGGGTGAAAAAGCGTCCTTAGAAGGATTTTTAGAGCGCAACAAGAGCTTCAACCTGCGTAATAGTGTGTTTGTAGATGTAACTGCAAATGAAGATGTTTCAAAAATATATGCAGATTATTTACAGGAAAGTATTGCTGTTGTAGCCTGCAACAAAATAGCCTGTTCTAGTGCGTTTGAAAATTATAGCAATCTGAAACGGCTGTCCGTAAAGTACAATGCACCTTATTTATTCGAAACGAATGTTGGTGCGGGGTTGCCTATCATTGACACGTTAAACCATTTAATTGCTTCTGGTGATAAAATAACTTCTATTCAAGCAGTGCTTTCCGGAAGTCTCAATTTTGTATTTAATAATTTTGATGACAGTACAAAATTCCACGATGTTGTAAAACAAGCACAAAAAGAAGGCTATACAGAGCCTGACCCACGTATCGACTTGAGTGGTGTAGATGTGGCTCGTAAAATTCTGATCCTCGCTCGTGAGAGTGGTACCGAAATGAATTTAGAGGATATTGAAAACACTTCGTTTTTGACGGATGCAAATTTAAAAAGTGATTCTGTAGCTGATTTTTATCAAACCTTAATTGATGATGAAGCACACTTTCAAAAGCTTTATGCGTCAGCCAAAGCGAACGATTGCCAGTTAAAATATGTGGCGGAATTTAACGATGGAAAAGCCAAGGTTGGATTAAAAGAAATCCCTAAAGACCATCCCTTCTATAATTTACAGGGCAAGGACAATATTGTCATGTTTTATACCCAACGCTATCCAGAGCAGCCCATGATCATTAAAGGTGCTGGTGCTGGTGCGGATGTGACGGCATCTGGGTTATTTGCGGATATTATTCGGATTGGGAATTAGGATTCAGTGGGCAGTTTTCAGTGGGCAGTAGGCAGTCTTCAGTAGGCAGTTTTCAGTAGGCAGTTTTCAGTAGGCAGTGGCACGAGAATTCATAATCTGATTTAAATTAGTGATAATTCGTGCCATTCGTGTCAAAACAAATTAAGTTACGGTGACTTTAATGCTCTTTTTGATATTAATTGAAACTTAAAAAATAAAGTACTTGTGATAAAAAACGAAATCAAAATATTCTCCCCGGCAACGGTAGCCAATGTCTCCTGCGGATTTGACGTCCTCGGGTTTTGTTTAGAGACCATCGGCGATGAGATGGTTGTCAGAAAAACAGATAAAAAAGGTATTTTCATCACAAAAATTGAAGGTTTTGATCTCCCTTTTGAAGCTGAAAAGAATGTGGCGGGCGTTTCTGCTTTAGCGATGATTGCTGATGCGAAACCCGACTTCGGTTTTGAGATTGAAATTTATAAACGGATTAAGCCTGGTAGCGGAATTGGGAGTAGCAGCGCCAGTGCCTCAGGATGTGTGTTTGCTATTAATGAGCTTTTAGGACGACCTTATAATAAAACCCAAGTAACTGACTTTGCCATGAAAGGCGAAGCCTTAGCGAGTGGCAGCGAACATGCTGATAATCTCGCCCCAGGAGTTTTTGGAGGATTTACTTTGGTTAAAAGCACTGTACCATTAGAAGTGTTACAATTACCAACCCCGAAAGATCTTTATGCCACTATTATCCATCCGCAAATAGAAATCAAAACTGCTGATGCACGAGCTATTCTGCCTAAGACATTTCCTTTGCAGGATGCGATTACGCAATGGGCTAATGTGGGCAGTTTTGTGCATGCTTTACACACCAACGACTATGAATTGTTGAAAAGAGCGTTACAAGACGTCATTGTTGAGCCACACCGTAGTCAATTGATTCCATTTTTTAAAGAGGTAAAATCTGCAGCGCTCAATAATGGCGCCTTAGGTGCGGGGATTTCTGGTGCTGGACCTTCAATTTATGCATTATCAAAAGGGATTGAGAATGCTAAAAATGTTGAGAAAGCGATGCGAGCCGTATATTCCGAAACGAATATTGCGTTTGAAACACATGTATCTAAAATTAATACAGAAGGCATAAGAGAAATTTAAATTGTGAAGTTAGATCGCGGAGTTTCACAGAGAAATGTGTAAAATATTCGTGAATTCATGACGAAAAAATAAAATTGAAAATGAACTACAGATCACTAAATAAAAAAGCACCAAACTCAAGTTTTAAAGACGCCGTCATTAGAGGAATTGCGCCTGACAAAGGATTGTATTTCCCGGAAAGCATCACCCCTTTACCGTATTCGTTTTTTCAAAGTATTGACGATTTATCATACGAGGAGATTGCCTTTGAGGCTATCAAACAATTCGTTAGTCCTGATATTCCTGAAGCTGTGTTAAAAACGATTATTGCGGAAACCTTGTCATTTGATTTTCCTGTAGTGGCAATTAATGACAATGTTTCTACATTAGAACTTTTCCATGGTCCGACAATGGCTTTTAAGGACGTAGGTGCTCGATTTATGGCCCGATGTTTAGGATATTTTAACCAGAATAACACTAAAGAAGTTACGGTGCTGGTTGCCACTTCAGGCGATACTGGCGGTGCCGTGGCAAATGGATTTCTCGGCGTAAAAGGCGTGAATGTGGTCATTCTATATCCTAGTGGAAAAGTGAGTGCTATTCAAGAAAAACAGTTAACCACATTAAAGCAAAACATCACAGCTTTAGAGGTTGATGGTGTTTTTGATGATTGTCAAGATATGGTGAAAAGAGCGTTCTTGGACGAAGACTTGACTTCTAAAATGCAACTAACGTCAGCAAACTCAATCAATGTCGCGCGTTGGTTACCCCAAATGTTTTATTTCTTTTTCGCTTATAAGCAACTGCATAAAACGCATAAGAACATTGTGTTTTCAGTACCAAGTGGCAACTTTGGAAATATATGCGCAGGAATGATGGCGCAACAATTAGGTTTGCCAATCCATCATTTTGTGGCGTCTAACAACCAAAATAACGTGGTCACTGAATATCTCACCACGCAATTATACCAGCCAAAACCTTCAGTACAAACCATTAGTAACGCTATGGATGTTGGTAACCCGAGTAATTTTATCCGCATTCAGGAAATCTTCAAAAATGATTTTGAGTCCTTAAAATCGAATTTATCCTCTTATAGTTTTTCTGATGATGAAACTCGCGAGGCTTTAAAAGAACTCTATAAAACCTATGCATATGTTGCAGATCCGCATGGTGCCGTGGGTTACTTAGGTTGTAAAGCCTATCTAGGAAAGAATCAAGATGCGCATTGTGTGTTTTTGGAAACTGCTCATCCTACGAAATTTTTGGATGTAGTAACCTCTGTAATCACAAAGGATATAGAATTACCACCACAGATTGAAGCCGTGATGGATCAAGATAAAGAATCCATTTCAATAGGAAGTTATGATGAATTAAAATCGGTACTTTTAAATACCATAAAATAAAGAAGAGGCGTAAGCCTCTTTTTTAATACTATAAGATCTAATATAATTACCGTTAAATGTTTTCAAAAGCTTTACCTATCAAGGTATCCCCCTTCACAATTTCGAAAGTAACCTTGTTAGCGGTGTTATCGTTAAGCACCCGCACCAATGTTTGTGCAACATCTGCCCTACTAATTTCGCCTTGTTGCGATAATTTAGGCTGTAGCTGGATATGATTTGTTGGTTTGTCATTGTTAAGACTTCCTGGTCTAACAATCGCATAATTGAGGCCGCTGCTCTTTAAGTGTTCATCAGCATTTTGCTTTGCTTTTAAATAATCTTGTAGTTGTTCCGCTTTCTCTGGAGCATCTGCACCCATGGAGCTCAACATTACGAATTTTTTAATGTTGGCATGTTTTGAAGCATCAATCATGCGTTTGGCTCCTTCTTGATCTACACCTATCACATTTTTACCGCCAGAACCGGCAGCAAAAATAACTTTATCTATATTTTCGAGTGTATGTGAGACATCCTTTTCTAAATCGCCCAAAACAGTTTGGATTCCTTTCGTTTCGAAATCTTGCATTTGATCTATTGATCTTACCATGGCCACAGGCTTAAAATACTGTGATTCAGTTAATAATTGAACAATTTGTTTTCCAGTGGTGCCATTTGCACCTGCTACCAATACGTTTTCCATACTATCAATTTAATAGAATTTATATCATGGCCAATTTTGGAACAGGGTTTAACTAAAGTTTATAACTATAGCAATAAGATTGTTTGCCATATAAATCATCCTTTTAATCGTCTCTATTCATTTTTAAAACAGATAATTTTCGATACTTTTGTGCTGCAACCATGGAAGATTTTTTAGTAGGAATATTGAAGTTTTTCGGCAATACTGTCGAAAACATTATTTCAGGCCTAAGTTTAAAACAAGGACTTTTGTATGCATTCTTTATTATCGCCATTTGTTTCGCCATCGTTTACTATCTAACAATAAATAATTAAATAAACTTTCTGCAACTGAATTATAAACAGTGATTCGGAAATTAAACAAACAATTTATGAAAAACACAGCATTAACAGCCACTCACGAAGCTCTAGGAGCTAAATTAGTCCCTTATGCAGGATTTAACATGCCTGTTCAATATGAGGGTGTCAGTGTAGAACACGAAACCGTAAGGAAAGGGGTTGGTGTATTTGATGTATCACATATGGGTGAATTTTTAATTGAGGGACCTCATGCCTTAGAACTCATTCAGAAAGTGTGCAGTAATGATGCCTCGAAACTTACCATTGGGAAGGCGCAATACAGCTATTTACCAAATGAAACAGGTGGTATTGTTGATGATCTAATTGTTTATAAAATTAAGGAGGAGACATATTTATTAGTGGTCAATGCTGGCAATATTGAAAAAGATTGGAACTGGATCAGTTCTAAAAATGATGTGGGCGCCACCATGAGAGACCTTTCTCCTGAGTATTCTTTATTGGCTATACAAGGTCCAAAAGCTGTGGAAGCCATGCAAAGCTTAACAAGCCATGATTTGTCTGAAATTAAATTCTACAATTTTGTGGTGGGCGATTTTGCAGGTATCGAGAATGTTATCATTTCTGCAACAGGTTACACTGGTAGTGGCGGATTTGAAATTTACTGTAAGAATTCAGAAGTGAAACAGATTTGGGACAAAGTTTTTGAAGCAGGTGCTTCTTACGGCATCAAACCAATCGGGTTGGCTGCACGTGACACCTTGCGTTTAGAAATGGGCTACTGCTTATATGGCAATGATATTGATGAAAACACGTCTCCTATTGCTGCTGGTTTAGGTTGGGTAACAAAATTCACCAAAGAGTTTACCAATAGTGAAGCTTTAAAATCAGAAAAAGAGCACGGTCCAGAAAATAAATTGGTCGGTTTTGAGTTAGATGATCGAGGCATCCCACGTCATGGCTACGATATTGTTGATGGCAATGGAAAAATTATTGGCGTAGTAACCTCTGGCACCATGTCGCCATCATTAAACAAAGGGATTGGCTTAGGATACGTACCAGCTATTTTTGCCGAAGCAGGCAGTAAAATTAACATACAAATTCGTAAAAATGCCGTTCCAGCAACTGTTGTGAAAACGCCATTTTATAAAGCATAATACATGATTGACTACCAAAATGTCATCAATACCATACATCAAGATTTAAAGGACGAGATCAATAGAGGCGTTGTTGCTTCTTATATTCCTGAATTGGCTGATGTAGATGCAAAAAACTTTGGAATTCATCTGAGGCTCATTAATGGAGACACTTTTGCCACTGGCAATTGGGATACGAAAATGTCCATTCAGAGTATTTCAAAGGTTTTGACGCTCGCCATGGCATTACCGATGTATCCGGAAAATTTATGGCAACGTGTAGATGTGGAGCCTTCAGGAAACCCCTTTAACCATTTATCACTATTAGAATTGGAAGATGGTATTCCTAGAAATCCGTTGATAAATGCAGGGGCACTAGTTATTGCTGACATTTTGGTATCACTTCTTGATAACCCTAAAGAAGATTTTTTAAAGTATGTACGCTCAGTGGTTGATGATCCTACCATCAATTTTAATGAAACTGTTGCTAATTCAGAACGTCTAACGGGGTATAATAATTACGCTGCTGCAAATTTATTAAAGGCATATGGCAATTTGAAAAATGATGTGGAGGATGTGTTAGATTTTTATTTCCATCAATGTGCGATAGAAATGAGCTGTGAGCAGCTCACCAAAGCATTTTTTATGTTTGCGAACCATGGTGCTTGCTGTCAACAGAACAAACGTATTTCTGAAAGTCAGGCCAAAAGGATCAATGCCATCATGCTCACTTGCGGATTTTATGATGAAGCTGGAGAATTCGCCTTTGAGGTTGGCTTACCAGGTAAAAGTGGCGTTGGCGGTGGTATAGTAGCACTCCTACCCAATCATTTTACAATTTCAGTATGGTCGCCTGGATTAAATGAGAAAGGCAATTCACTTTTAGGAATGAAAGCCTTAGAGCAGTTTACAACCATGACCAAATTGTCTATTTTTTAAAGAAAGTGCCCCAAATTTATGATGACACCAGACCACAAACATCGCATCCTGATCTTAGGAGCCAGTGGCTTTATTGGTAATGCTTTGTATAAAGAACTGTGTTCTTATTTCAGCACCTTTGGCACTTATCATGTAACAAACCCCGCTTTTGAACTTAACAAACACTTTTTTCAATACCGTGTTGAGGAAGATGATATTTTTGAGATTTTAGAAGCGGTTAAACCCTCAATCATCATCTCCTGTTTGCGCGGCGATTTTCATGCGCAAGTTATCGCCCATCGGCATATGGCGGAATATGTAGTAGCACATGATTGCAAGATTCTTTTCCTATCGTCGGCTAATGTTTTTGATGCCTATAGCAAATTCCCAAGCTATGAAGATGACAAGACACTCAGTGGCAGTATTTATGGCCATTTCAAGATAAAAATTGAAAACATGTTGATGCGACTGCCAAAGAAAAAGGTGGTGATTGTCAGGCTCCCCATGATCTTTGGGACACAATCGCCTCGGGTTAAAGTACTCAAGCAGCATATTGCCGATAAAACAGCCATTGAGGTATTTCCTAATTTGATTATGAATGTGACCACCGATTTTAAGCTGACCCAACAAATTCATTATATCATCAATAGAAATAAACACGGCATATTTCATCTTGGAAGTTCAGATTTAGTCCATCATGACGATTTTATAATGGAAATGGTGACTTTAATCACCTCTGAAAACGTACATTTTAAGCAGGTATATACTACAAACGAAGATCGTTATTTGGCTGTTATACCTAAATTGAACCCTTTACCAAAGCATCTTCAAATATGTAGTACAGAACTGTTGGAAGAATTGAACAATTACATGAATTATAATCCGTAGTCTTAGAGTTTGTCAATTATAATTTATAATTTTAAGAAACTAAAAAATCTAAAATATGTCTCCACTATCTGAAGAAACCATTGAAAAAAAATTATTACATTTTCCTGATTGGGAATATTATGACAACGCACTTCATGCAGAATTTGAATTTGATAATTTTAAGGATTGCTTTAGTGCCATGAGTAGAATAGCCTTTGAGTGTGAAGCACAAAACCACCATCCAGATTGGAAGAATGTTTATAACATGCTTACCATTTCCTTAACCACACACAGTGCGAAAGGCGTGACAGAAAAAGACTTTAAATTAGCTGAAGCGATTGAAGCCATTGTGGAAGTACAAGATTAAAAATAGATGGTATTAGACTGAAATAGGATCCCTTCGCTTAGAGAACAAAGATTGATCATAACTGAAAAATGAGCAATCATTATCATAAAATAAAAGTTATCCTGTCTGTCTAAAGCTTATTGACTTCAACAAACATGGTTTTAGTTTTAAGATCTTATGTTAAACTGTAAAGTATAAGGTTTATAACAAATAGTAATCAATTTTAAAATAACAGCCTTTCTTAAGGCTGTTTTTGATTAATGTATTGTCGATCTCCAATAACTTATCGTAGATGCTAAAATTAATATGCTTTAAAGATAATTTTGAGCCTACATATACCAACTCATAACTCTATTTTTTTAAATTTGTTAAGAATTTGAGATCATTCGGCTGATTGCTAAATTGTAACAATAGATGTTTATGAAATGCGTCTCAAACTCATATTTTTAAACTTTTAAACTAAAAACTTAAAATGGGAAGAGCTTTTGAATTTCGTAAGGCACGTAAAATGAAACGCTGGTCAGCCATGAGCAAGGCCTTTACGCGTATTGGCAAAGATATTGTAATGGCCGTAAAAGATGGCGGTCCTGATCCTGATACCAATGCACGGTTGAGAGCTGTTATTCAAAATGCCAAGGCCGTAAATATGCCTAAGGACAATGTGGAACGCGCTATTAAACGTGCTTCTGACAAAAATTTAGGCGATTTTAAAGAGGTCTTATTTGAAGGATATGCACCCCACGGTATTGCCATTTTAGTAGAAACCGCTACAGATAATAATACAAGGACCGTGGCTAACGTACGCAGTTATTTTAATAAATGTGATGGTAGCTTGGGTACATCTGGCTCTGTGGTTTTTATGTTTGACCATACTTGTAATTTCAGAATTAATGCTGAAGGTCTAGATCCAGAGGAATTGGAATTGGAGTTTATAGATTTTGGAGCTGAAGAAGTCTTTATGGACGATGACGGAATTTTAATTTATGCGCCTTTTGAAAGTTATGGGGCCATTCAGTCTGAATTGGAAAATAGAAAGATAGAAATTTTATCCTCAGGATTTGAGCGCATCCCTCAAGTTACTAAAAAACTCACGCCAGATGAAGCTGAAGATGTAGAAAAGTTATTGGAAAAATTAGAGGAAGATGATGACGTACAAAACGTGTACCATACTATGGAAGAAACTTCTGAAGAATAAGCATTATTAAGAACTCAATAAGTATAAAAAGCCAACAATCTCTTGTTGGCTTTTCTCTTTTTCATAGCAATGATTTCCGAATCACAAAAAATTCAATTCTAAGTGTTATCACTCGTAACTCATTACAAAAACGGCACTCTGTCAGTAAATTTGGAGTATGGTGGTAAAATAGGACTCATCATCATAAATTAGCAACCTTTTAATAAAATAACTCGTTCAAATACCCATACAGGCACCACTAAAAAAAGCTATCATTTACACAGACAGCTTTTTTTATGTTTTAGAATGATTGATGTTTCTTTTTAGGGACATGAAATGTTTACTTTATGTTTCATCATCAATTCACTCAAACAGTTTCAAATTTTATGCCAAAATTAGATTAGAATGTTAAAAAAGTCATAATCATGAGTAGGCATGAACTTTGCCTTTTACGCCATGAAAAAACCTGCGCATATATTTAAAATCAGCCTCTATATCATCTGTAGGGTAAAAAGGTTCTGAAATTTTATTTTGTTTATTTTCAAAATCAAAAGTGAACATGATAATAGGCACATTTGCTTTTTTAGCAATGTAATAGAATCCTGTTTTCCAATCCTCCACTCGCTTTCTAGTGCCTTCTGGCGATAATGCCAACCTAAACTCGTCCCGATTGTGGAAGAGCTTTGCTATAGCTTCCACCTTGTTTTGGCCTGGACGTCTATCTAAAGGTGCGCCTCCAATAGCTTTAAAATAGTAACTAAATGGCCATTTAAAAAGCTCCTTTTTCGCTACAAAATTGGCTTTAATACCAATGACCTGTCGCATTAAAAGGGCAATATAAAAATCTTCCCAACTGGTGTGTGGAGCGGCAATAATAACTGCTTTTTTTATGGTGTCTTTTGACATCGTAACGTTACCGACTACTTTCCATCCCAACACTTTTGAATACATAAATTTAGATAACCATTTCATATTACATCTTTTCGTATAAGGTTCTCAATTTTTCTCTGGTGATGGTTTGTTTCCAATTTTTACCTAGGGCATTTTCCCATAGTGGTTCCAATCCTAAAGCCACATTAATCATGGTGTCAAATTCGTCATCGGCTAGTTGAGCGCAAATCCCTTGTGGAAGTTTGATATTATGGATCGTTTTCATGTGTTTAAATAAAGCAACGTCCTCTGGATAAAATTCTTCTAGATGATCAAAAACTATGCAATTCCCGATACCGTGTTTCGTTCCTAAAAGATAGCCCAATCCGTAACTCAGCGCATGGGCCACACCTACTTGAGAATAGGCAATACTCATGCCGCCATGCCAAGATGCCATCATCAATTTGTCTTGTAACGCTTCTTTTGAGCCATTGGCTTCAACAAAAATTTCTTTGCACAAATCATAGGCTTTTTCACCATAACTCTGACTAAATGCATTGAGATACGTGCCTTTTAAAGATTCCACACAATGGATAAAGCAATCCATCCCGGTATAAAACCACTGATCTGTTGGAACGTCTTTAGTCAACTCCGGGTCTAGGATGACCTGATCAAACGGCGTATAATCTGAATTGATGCCCAATTTTCGCTTTGGCCCTGTCAACACTGTAGTACGCGACACCTCTGATCCTGTTCCAGAAATTGTTGGGATACCCACATGATAAATGGCGGGCGATTTGACCAAATCCCAACCTTGATAATCTTTAGATTCGCCTTTATTGGTAAGCATTATAGATACGGCTTTTGCCAAATCTAAAAGGGTGCCACCACCAATACCAATAATGCCCGATGGACGGTCTTTATAGGTTAAAATGATATCTTCTACCAACGCATCCACTTGAGATGTCGTGGGTTCTTTATCTGCTGAAATAAAAAGCAATTGATCTTCATAAGCCAAAGAAATTCTTGACGTTAACCAAGCATTGCCTTTAAAAACATCATCAACAAGATAAATAAATGGTGCCTTAACATTCAGTCGTTTTGGTTCTAAAATATCACTTAACTGATTAAAACTGCCACGTCCAAATACAACTCTGGACACCATTGGATAATTTTTATAAATCATTTTGATAGGGTCTTAAACTTTAGATTTGGGTGTTTTCTTTAGCAAAGGAAGAACTTCCATGACACTGGATAAGGTTTTATAATTCTTATATTCTTTTTCACTTGTTTTAACTTGCTCATGAATCCACGTGGTATGAAATGGCACATGGATAGCGTGAGCCTTGATATTTACCAATGGTAAAATATCAGATTTTAAGGAATTGCCAATCATCAAAAATTCTGAGGGTTTGATATCCAAATGATTCAGTAATTTAGAATAGTTGGCTTCTTTTTTGTCGCTCACCACCTCAATATGATGAAAATAATCCATTAGACCAGATTTCTCCAATTTGCGTTCCTGATCTAATAAATCGCCTTTGGTCACCACTATTAAGCGATAATCATCTGCTAAGGTGGTCAACACTTTTTCAACACCTTCAAGCAATTCAACAGGTTTATTAAGCATGTCCTTACCTACATTAAGAATGGCTTCTATTGTCGTATTGCTTATGGTATTATTAGACAGTTCTATAGCAATTTCAACCATAGACAAGATAAAACCTTTGATGCCGTAACCGTATAACGGTAAATTTTCGATTTGTCGTTTAAACAATTCCTGATCAATTTTATTGGCGGTTTCATATGGCGCCAACAGTTTTGCGAACTCAAGTTCTGCATCCCTAAAATAGGTTTCATTAACCCACAAGGTGTCATCAGCATCAAAACCAATCACTTTTATGTTCGAATAATCTATTTCCATAAACGTTTTGCGCGTTCTAAGTCCTCGGGTGTATCAATTTCCACTCCCTCCACATGGGTTTCGACCATTTTTATGCGTTTACCATACTCCAAATACCGGATGCATTCTATCTTTTCAGTCGCTTCAATAAACTGCATCGGCAAGTTATAAAAGTCTAGTAAGGCTTGTTTTCTAAAGGCATAAATCCCTTTGTGCTTAAAATAACGAGCACCCGCTTCTTTATCTCTTGGATACGGAATTGGACTTCTTGAAAAATAGAGGGCAAAATTATTTTGATCTACAATAACCTTTACGGTATTGGGGTTACTAATATCTTCCCAATCGTGGATTTCTACCATCAGCGATGCCAAATCTATTTGTTTGTTATGGTCATCTTTAAAAGCATTGAGCACCTTTTCTAAACTTTCACGTTCAGTAAACGGTTCATCTCCTTGTACATTTACTACAATATCCACATCTAAATCCTCAACTGCTTCTGCAATCCTATCACTACCAGATTCATGCTCTTTTTTGCTCATAATGGCTTTACCTCCATTATTGACTATTTCGTCATAAATGATGTTACTATCCGTCACCACATAGACGTCATCAAACAAATTGGTGGCCACGGTAGCCTCATAGGTTCTAAGGATAACGGTTTTACCCGCTAAATCCTGCATCAGCTTTGCTGGAAATCGTGATGCGCTGTAGCGCGCCGGAATCATTGAAATTATCTTCATAGTTGACCGTTAATTCAAATCAAAAGTAAAACTTTTTAAGCTATTTCAAGGTTTGGAAGGTTTAATCTTTTTATAAAGTTTAAAAATGACAAACACTACAAAAATCACTAATACAAAGGCGATAATAGGCAGGAAAATTGAAAAAACAGACATCACTATAGATGTCCCCGTTTCAATAGTTGACACCAGCGGATTTCCTAAACCTGCGGTAGATACTGAAGACGTCATACGAGATGCTCCGCCTGCGCTTTTAATCGTAGCAGCGGTTCCACCTCCCGCAATGATGGCAAGGGCCCAAGTAATTATCGGGCTTAAGTCGGCCACTGTAGACACCATGACGGCTGTACCTGCAATTGCGGCCAATGGAATAGCTATGGTATCCAATAAATTATCAACAAAGGGAATATAGTATGCTAAAATTTCAATTAAGGTAGCTACGCCCAACGTTATCACTGCAGTGAGGCTACCAATCCACACCCAAGCATCATTCAGTTCCCATACATTGAAATATGAAGCCAAACTAAGTGCAAATAAAGGCAGGAAAACTCTGAAACCTACAGATGCCGCTAATCCGATACCGAGAAAAATACTAATTATCGTTTCAGTCATTTATATAGAGATAGCCTACGGGGGACGCATTAATATAACCAATAATTTTTAAAGTTATTAAATTCTTGCATATGTTGACTTAAATTTAATTTGTCTTCTATAATCCCCATTGTGTTATTAAGTTAGGAGATAAAAAACTCATCGGGAAACCCAATTAAATATAATTTTTCCTTTGCCCTTGTCATTGCAGTGTAAAGCCATCTCAAGTAATCTTTATCAATACCATTTGGTAAATAAGGTTGCTCCACAAACACTGTATGCCATTGACCACCTTGCGATTTATGACAGGTAATGGCATACGAGAATTTAACCTGCAAGGCATTAAAATGCTTGTTATTCTTAATTTTTAGAAATTTCTTATAGTTGGAAGATTCATCTTCGTAATCTTTTTGCACCTCCTGATATAACCTATTTGATTCTTCATAAGGAAGTGATGGCGACTCTGCCTCTATAGTATCTAAAAGTAAAACCGTTTCAAAGGGGGACATTTTTGGATAATCGACCATTTGCACTTTAACTTCAGCAAATCTAAAGCCGTATAATTCTTGAATACTAAAAATTTCCAAAACCTGAATAATGTCACCATTAGCAATAAATCCCGCTTCAGATGTAGGTTTTACCCAAAAATAGTTATTCTTTACCACCATCAGAAAATCGCCCACAGTAAGCTCATTTTCATTATTTAAAATGCGCTCCCTAATCTGTTTATTGTATAAATTGGCACGTTTATTACTCCTTACAATAATCGCCGTTTCTTCCTTACCCTGGTCAGAATATCCATCATTGATGGCATCCATGATTTCATAACCATCTACAAGCCTGACAATATCTGAAAAGCCTTTTAAATCAAATTTAAACGATTCATAAAACTCACCTTCCAACACGTCGCGAAGGTTGGTGGCATTCATTAAAATTCCAGAATCTTCGGCCTGTCGCATGACTTCGTCCAATTCCGTTGAAATAACATTTTTATTGTAATTAAGATTAAGCTGAATTTGATCTAACGCCGGACTTAAATCAGATTTTACAGGTGGTAATTGTGCTTTATCCCCAATAAGTAAAAGTTTACAATTGTGACCTGAATAGACATACTGCATTAAATCATCCAAGAGCGAACCGTTTTCAAACAATTTTGAATCAGATGGCGCATCAGGAATCATGGAAGCTTCGTCTACAATAAATATGGTGTTGCGATGTTTGTTTGGTTGCATAACAAATTTCACACCACCACCTTTATCCTTTTTAGGAAAATAAATCTTCTTATGTATGGTAAAAGCTTCCTTTCCTGAATAATTTGAAATCACTTTTGCCGCTCTTCCGGTAGGCGCCATTAATACAGCACTCTTTTTAATATGCCATAAATTGGCTACCAACGTACCAATAATGCTTGTTTTTCCGGTACCAGCAAATCCTTTAAGAAGATAAATTTGGTTTGTATTGGTATCAAGAACGAACTTAGAAAGCTGATCTAAGACTATATTTTGCTTTAACGTGGGTTCAAAAGGGAATTTTTGTTTTAAATGTTTATAAAAATCGGAGGCATTCATATTTCAATCGGTCATTATTCTTAAAGCGGAAAGATAAGGTTTATAAAGAATTGTTGTAACTTTATACATCGTTTTTTGAGCGTAGCCTATAATATGTCATACGTGACTATTTTTAATTTTATCATTTTTATAAGGTTTGGTTTTCGTGAATAAAAAAAAATTGTAGATTTGCGTTAGACCATTTATAAAAATAAACTCACAAACTATGCTAACAGTAATTCTTGCTATTGTAATTGTTATCCTTCTTACGATTGGAATCGTTTGGTTGATTGACAAATTTGTTCCTAAAAACTTTAAGCCGATTTTACATATTGTGCTCTGGGCGGCGATTGCTTTTCTAGGCTATTCTACATTTATGTCAGTCTATGGAGAAATTGAATTTAATAAGCTCAAAGAAAAACGTTATGCGGCGGTAATTGAAAAACTGATTGACATAAGAGATTCACAAATGGCATACAAACAAGTAAACGGAAAATTTACCGATAACTTTGACGCTTTAGTAAGATTTATTGATACAGCTAATTATACTATCACACAACGAAGAGATTCAACCGTAGTGGATGAGGAATTAACTAAACGTTTTGGAGGTGTTACAACGACTAAAGAAATTATTATTATAGACACCTTAGGTTTTGTACCCGTTAAGGATTCATTATTTGGCGCAGATACACGCTACAAGACCATGATGAATGTGCCTGTTGGTAAACCTGGTGCTAAGTTTACTTTAAAAGCAGGTATGTTAGACAACATTCCAGTATTTGAGGCAAGTGTAGATAAAGCCATCATCTTAGATGGCGAAGACAAAAATCTTATAGCAAAAGAAAAGCAAGTTGTTTCTGTTGACGGCGTAAACGGACCAAAACTTATGGTAGGTTCAATGGACGAAGTTAAGACCAACGGAAACTGGCCTAAAAACTATTCAACTAGAGAATAAATTGGAATCAATACACTTAAAAAAACTGTCCATTCAAATTAGTTTGAGTGGACTTTCTTTTTGTATTCTAAATACTGCTGACAAAACGGTTGACTATTTAAAGCGAATTGACTTTAAAATCAAACAGTCGCCAGAAGCTATTTTGGAACACCTTAAAAATGCTATTGCAGATGAACCGCTTTTACGCGATACTTTTGATAGCGTATTAGTGCTGTTTCAGAATGATTTGTCCAATGTAGTCCCTCAGCAATTCTTTAATGAAGAGCATTCTTCCGATTATCTTAAGTTCAGTTCAAAAATTATAAAAACTGATTTTATTTCGCATGACACCATTGAAGTCAATAACAGTGTCAATGTGTTTGTGCCATATGTAAATATCAATAATTACATTTTTGAAGTTTACGGAGCGTTTGAATATAAACATGCTTCAACCATCTTAATTGAACATGCATTGCAGGAGACGCAAGCTACAGAAGAGACCAAGCTGTATATAAATGTTGCGCCGGTTCATTTTGAGATGGTCGTCGTACACAACGGACAACTGCAACTTTATAATACGTTTGATTATCATACTAAAGAAGATTTTCTCTACTACATTCTTTTTGTAATTGAACAGTTAAAGTTAGATCCTGAAACACTTCTCCTTACATTATCTGGTTCTATTGAAAAAGATGATGAACTTTATAAACTATTATATACTTATATCCGATTTGTGTCGTTTGAGGAGCCATCAAAGGC
The DNA here is from genome assembly GCF_004364975.1 of Gelidibacter sediminis. Classification (GTDB taxonomy): domain Bacteria; phylum Bacteroidota; class Bacteroidia; order Flavobacteriales; family Flavobacteriaceae; genus Gelidibacter; species Gelidibacter sediminis. The sequence goes on from NZ_SOBW01000008.1 coordinate 987,127, forward strand.
CCTCTCCTTTGATCTTTTAGAATTACAGGTCTCAAAACACCAACATGCGCTTATCTTAAACAGTTTCAATTTATGAGAATCATCTCAGGTCAGTATAAAGGCAGACGTATTACACCACCAAAAAAGCTTCCAGTACGCCCGACTACCGATATGGCCAAAGAAGCGCTTTTTAATATCTTAAATAACAATTTTTATTTTGATGAGATTTCTGTACTCGATTTGTTTGCCGGTACCGGCAGCATCAGTTACGAATTTGCGTCTAGAGGTACTGAGACCATTACTTCTGTAGATGAAGATTTTGGATGTATTAAATTCATCAACAAGACAGCTGAAGAATTTGAAATGAACATTCAAACGGTCAAGAGTGATGTCTTCAAATTTTTGGAAAGTACTAAAATGCAAGCGACAGTTATTTTTGCCGATCCGCCTTACGCATTCAGTTTAGAGCAATTTGCAAGAATACCGGAATTGGTTTTTGAAAATAACCTTTTGGAAGACGACGGTATTTTAATTGTCGAAAGTGCTAAACAAATGGACCTATCGGGGCTTCCTTTCTTTAGTTACTCCAAAAATTATGGCAGTAGCTTATTTAGTTATTTTGAAAGACCGAAATTGTCTGTTAGTTGATCTTGCAAAATTATCAAACTAGCATTACATAAGTATAACAAACAAAAGCCCTTTGGAGATTCCAAGGGCTTGTATGTTTAAGTAAATCTATAAGCCGAATTCTGTATCACCTCTAAAAGTGACCCTTATCATTTATCTGCGTGTACTGTTACCAGCACACTTTAGCTGTCTACCCTCCAACAATTGAGCGTGCCGCCCTCTCGCCTGTCACCATCTGTTAAAAACAAACAGCAAACAAGCAGCGTTGGTATACATGACATTGCACCACATAGAGTTTACCTGGTTTCACTACAGCATGACCTGTACATACTTTCTGTTGCACTTTTCCTGATCTCACGACCGATGGCCATTAACCATTATGTTGCACTACGGTGTTCGGACTTTCCTCCAAATGCTCAACCAAGTTGAACCGTCAGCGATAAGGCGATTTACTTGAGGCCAAAGTTAGCTTAAAGTTTTAACTGCTTAAAATTATTTAAGACCTAAAATTATCCCAATAAAAATTACCTCAAAAAAAGTTCCAAATGAGGTCGTAGTTCATAAATCTACTCACAATTTTTGTTAATAACTAATACTAAAAACGGTTGTTGTAGCTGCTTATTTCGAACTGATTTTATAACTTTGTTACTTCTAGGCTGACATCTATTGTGCAGCATATTTAGAGAATTATCAATGGAACATTTTATCGTATCGGCTCGCAAGTATAGACCTCAGACATTTAAGGATGTTGTGGGTCAGCAGGCTATTACTAATACCTTATTAAATGCCATTGAACATAATCATTTAGCTCAGGCTCTACTCTTTACTGGACCTCGGGGCGTTGGTAAAACCACCTGTGCCCGTATTTTAGCTAAAATGATTAATAGTGATGGTACTGAACAGGAAGACGAAGATTTTGCATTTAATATTTTTGAATTGGATGCAGCCTCTAACAACTCTGTTGATGATATCAGAAATTTAACGGATCAGGTTCGGATTCCACCACAGGTTGGAAAATACAAAGTCTATATTATTGACGAGGTCCACATGCTTTCCCAGGCTGCATTTAATGCGTTTTTGAAAACTTTGGAAGAACCCCCAAAACATTGTATATTTATTTTAGCCACCACAGAAAAGCACAAAATCATTCCAACAATTTTGTCGCGTTGCCAAATATTCGACTTTAAACGCATCACTGTTAAGGACGCCAAGAACTATCTCAAATACATAGCAGAAGAACAAGGTATTGACGCTGAAGATGATGCGCTTCATATCATAGCTCAGAAAGCAGATGGTGCCATGCGCGATGCGCTTTCCATTTTTGATAGAGTGGTCAGTTTTTCTGGAAAGAACCTAACCCGCCACGCGGTTACTGAGAACTTAAACGTTCTAGATTATGAAACCTATTTTACAAGCACTGATCTGATATTAGATAATAAAATTCCTGAATTGCTCATTCAGTTTAATGAAACCTTATCGAAAGGATTTGATGGGCATCATTATATTGCAGGTCTGGCATCGCACTTTAGAGATTTAATGGTTTGTAAAAATGAGCACACCATCGAACTTCTTGAAGTTGGGGAAGATACCAAGCTCAAATATATAGAACAGTCCAGAAAGGCCAGTTATGAATTCCTAATGAAGGGCATAGAATTGGCCAACGACTGTGATCTAAAATTTAAAAACAGTAAGAATCAACGCTTACTTGTTGAACTGACCTTAATGCAGCTTGCCTCTATCACTTTTGATGGAGAAAAAAAAAATAGCAAACATTACATAATACCGGCCTCCTATTTTAAGGGCAAAGGTATAAAACCCGTGCCAGTTACTCTTCCTAAAAAAGAGGCCGTAGTTACTAATACTGTGGCTGAACCCGTGCGATCAACACCAGAATCTAAGCAAAATCAACCGCATAGCCCATATGCTCAACAAGCAGTCAAAAAGATTGATTTAAAACTTGATAACAAGCGCACTTCGGGATTGTCACTTAAAAGTATCAAGGCTAAGAAGGAACATCTTATTAAACAAATGGAGGTGGTCATTGATCCTAATGATTTACCTACTGAAGATTTTTCTCAGGAAGCTTTTAACAAGGCTTGGTCCGCATACATTAGCGCTTTAAATCGAAAAGGCGAAAAAATAATGGTGTCTATGCTAGAAATGAGTAAGCCAGTATTAAAAGGAACTACTATCCATGTAGAATTTCCAAATGAATCTCTGAAAATAGAATTGGAGCGCGCTCAATTTCCTTTAATGGAACATCTCAGAAAAACACTTCGTAATTTTAATTTATCTTTAGAGATTGAGGTGAATGAAGAAATATCTAAAAAATATGCCTTTACACCAATTGAAAAATACGAAAAATTGAAGGAGAAAAATCCGAATATTGAACTTCTAAAAAAGACCTTCGGATTAGATTTATAAAATTATTATTATATTCTACATCGTATATAGTTGTTTAAAGAACCACAGCATGAAAAATTTATTAGGTATTTTCGTCGTAATTGCCGCTATTTGTTTTAACTGCGATGGCCGGCAAACTAAAAGAGAGGCCTTTGTAAAGGCTGTGGCTGAATATAATTTAAACACCACACCTCTGCCCGCTGTAATTTTTAGCCCTGATCGCAATGTAGAGATTGTTACGGATACTTTGATTGCAAATAGCCTAAATGTACGTATTAGAAATTATTCTTTAATGGATGCCCAAATTGTGGTATCTCGTACAGAAATGAATAACTCAAGCCAAATACAATACCAACGCATATTTGAATCTGAAATCACAATTACCAAAGCATCAAAATCAATTTTAAGCACTCATATCTCTGCTAAGCAATTTAAAGGATGGAGCACGGATCCCTTTTGGAAGGATGCCACATTGCAGCATACTTGGGTCAATCAAGAATTATCCAGCGCTGATGCTATTACGTTAGAGATATCGTTTATCAACCCTAATACCAAAGGGTATAAATTATATCGAATGTATATAGATACTCATGGCAAACAAGCTTTGCATTTAATTGAAGAACACAGTTAATTACTAACCTTTTTAAACACTCCCAAAGGCCACCGTTATAAAATGGGTGACTTTAAAATGATACAACATTATGCTCGGACTAAAATTACCCACTGATCCACGTTGGGTCAACATTGTTGAAAAAAATATTGAAGACATTTTAACAGACCATGCTTACTGTGAACAAAAAGCGACTAGTACTGCCATATCATTAATTGTTAGTTTTCCAGAATATACTGAACTGGTGCAAGAAATGGTAGCTTTGGTTAAAGAGGAAATTAGCCACTTTAAAATGGTACACGATAAAATACTTGAAAACGGATGGACGCTTGGTCGCGATCGTAAAGACGAGTATGTTTTACAATTGATTACATTTTTTCCTAAAGGCGGCAGCAGGACCACACAATTGGTACACCGGTTACTTTATGCGGCCTTAATTGAAGCGAGAAGTTGCGAACGTTTCCGTTTGTTATCTGAAGAATTGGAAGATAAGGAGTTGGCCGAATTTTATCGCAGGTTAATGGTGAGCGAAGCCAATCATTATACCATGTTTTTAGGATTTGCCAGACAGTATGGAGACCGTAAGGAAGTCGATAAAAAATGGAATGATCTATTAGAGTTTGAAGCTGAAATCATGAAAAACTTGAGTAAAAGTGAAACGATTCATGGATAGGAATCCTGAACTTTAAATTCTAAGTATAAAAAAAGCTCCAGTCAATGTGGAGCTTTTTTTGTTTGGAATAATAAACATTAGAGCCTATACGTTACTCCAAATTGCATAACACCTTGCGTTGCTTCAAGGTTTATATCATCATTAAATACATTGGTGATTCCGTATAAATAACGGAAGTCAATTCCAAATTCGTCAGTGAGCATATATTCAGCAAACCCAACACCTGAGAATGCAAAATTTTTAAAACCATCATCATGTTTATGCACTTTTAGTCCTACCTGCGGTCCAACGCCAAGTTTCAATCCACCAACGATATTGTAGTTTAAAATGACTGGTAAATTTAAGTAGTCAGTTTTAAAATTTTGAAGATTTGCACCCTCTGGAGAATATTGCAATTCAGTCATTACCGCCAAGGTTTCAGTCAATCCAAAATCTACGAAAGCTCCAAAAACGAAGCCATTTCTATGCGGATTGGACATGATGCCGTCTTCTTTATAATCCATATTAGAAACGTTGGTACCAAAATGAACACCATATTTAATGTCTTGTGAAAATGTATAGGTAGATAAACCTATAACCAATACTAATGTGTATAATTTTTTCATAATATTTGATTTGAGGATGCGAATATAACTCGAAAACCAGTACGTTTTTTAATTATTAGATGTGTTACAGAGAAAAGAAGTCAAAAGGTTATGTCAAACAATATTGACGCTAGAAACTGCACCAAAATAAACGCTTTTAATAATGCCATCAGAAAGTCCGATTTTTGGCACATAGATATACTTGGCATCACTCCATTTCATAGCACTTAGATAGATTCGTGTTGCGGGTATGATCACATCAGCCCGATCCTGATTTAAATCCAATTCTGTAATACGCTCTTCATAACTGTAGGTTTGCAACATGTTATAATACGAGGTCAAATAGAAATATGTAAGAGGCTTCCCTAAAGGTTTTCCAGAAATTTTAAAGATTTTGTTGATATTTCCTCCAGATCCCAAGAGGTCAATTTTTTCAAAATCTTTGGTATTTTGCTTAATCCAAGCCTCCAGCTCTAACCAAGCTTCCTTCTGTACAATGTCATTTAGCAACCGTACCGTTCCTATTTTAAAAGATTTTGAAGCAGTTGTTATTCCTTGATGAATAACAGAGAATTCGGAACTTCCTCCACCAACATCCACGTATAAATAAGTCTTACTTTTATCGATAAAACTATTTAAATCTGTAGCGGCAATGATTGCAGCTTCTTCTTCACCGTCTATAATGTCAATTTTTACCTTAGAGTGCTTTTTGATGAGCTTTACAATGTCCTTGCCATTTTCAGCTTCACGCATTGCCGAAGTTGCACAGGCCTTATAAGCGATTACTTTATGGGATTTCATAAGCAATTTAAAGGCATTCATGGTATCAATCAGACGCAGTTCATTCTCTTTTGAAATTTTCTGATTTAAAAACACATCGGCACCTAAACGAATCGGTACCCTTACCAATGAACTTTTCTTGAAAAGTGTAGGTTTCCCTTTTTGTTCAATGATATTTGAAATGAGTAAACGTACCGCATTTGAACCAATGTCAATTGCAGCATATTTTTTAATGGTTAACATAATTTAATTTTCTAGCTTATCAACATAATAATTATAAATGGCAAATTGCGCTCTTACCTTTGGCAAATCATTATGCTTGTATTTATTTTCATGAGAACCACACAGCATGCGGGCTTTCACATTATCGTTCCAAGAGATTTCAAAGACATCCAACAATTCCTGTTTAATGTCTTTGTCATAAATTGGACAGGTTATTTCCACTCTGTTTTCAATGTTACGAGACATCCAATCTGCAGATGAAATAAAGACTTTAGGATCGTTATTATTGCAAAATACCAATAATCTGGTATGTTCCAAAAACTTATCAATGATACTCACCACCTCAATATTTTCACTCATGCCTTGGATACCTGGAACCAAACAACAGATTCCTCGTACTATCATCTGTATTTTGACACCTGCCCTACTGGCCTCATAAAGTTTGTCTACCATCATATAACTTGAAATGCTGTTCAACTTCAACTTGATATAGGCTGGTTTTCCTTGTTTGACGTTCTCAATTTCTGTATCAATCAGTTTAAACAATTTGGTTTTGGTATAGTGCGGCGAGACAATAATGTGTTTATATCTAAATATTTTATAATTGGTTTCAAAAAAATCAAACACTTTAACCACATCCTTTAAAATCTTTTGATCTGAGGTAAAGAGTGTGAAATCTGTATAAAGCTTGGCAGTTGACTCATTAAAATTGCCTGTACTTAAAAAACCATAGCGTTTAATCTTATTATTTTCCTCGCGCTCTATAACACACATTTTACTATGCACCTTAAGTCCTTTTACGCCAAATAAAAGATTGACGCCATCGGTTTGCATCTGCTCAGCATAGTCTATATTGGCCTGCTCATCAAAACGAGCCTGCAATTCAATAGCCACCGTAACTTTTTTACCATTCTTGGCCGCATTAATCAAGGCGCTGGCCACGTGCGAAATTTGGGCCAGACGATAGATAGTAATTTTAATGTTTTTTACTTTAGGATCTAAAGCCGCCTCCCTTAAAAATTTTACGATATAAGAAAATGTATGGTATGGTGTATGGAGTAGGAAATCTTTTTTTGCAATATTCTTAAAAATACTGGTTTCCAAACTCAAGCCTTTAACAGGTAATGGCTTAATTTTATCATATAACAAATCAGTCCTTCCCAAGCTGGGAAAATCCATATAATCTCTTCTATTATGGTAACGTCCACCTGGAATAACACTGTCTTTTGAGTCAATTCCCATGATATTCATCAAAAACAATAGGGTTTCCTGATCAATGGTTTTATCATACACAAAACGAACAGGCTCTCCCGTTTGTCGATGTTTTACACTGTCTGAAATTTTCTCAATAAAACTCTTACTTAAATCGCTCTCAAAGTCCAATTCGCCATCACGCGTAATTTTGATCATATGCGCCGATACTGACTCATACTCAAATATATTGAAAATGTCGTTCATACAATAACGCAACAAATCATCCAACAGAATAATATAATTGTCATTTTCTTTCTTAGGAAGCACCACGAAACGGTCCATTGTTTTAGGGATTTCTATCAGGGCATATTGCTTTTCTTGATTGGCCAAAACCATTCTAACAGCCAAATAAGCCGCACTATCCTTTAGCGTTGGAAGCTTTACCAAATCGCTCAATATAATGGTTACCAAAGCAGGACTTACATGTTGAATAAAATAATTCTTGATAAATTTGTGGTGAATTTCATCAATCTGCGTCTCATTGACAATGTGTATGTCTTCATCTTCCAAACGCTTGTGTATGGTTGCTAAAATGTCAAGACTATCACTTTGCTGTTTAATGACAATTTGAGTAATAATTTCTAAAAGCTCACTTGCAGAAATTCCGCCCAACTCACTTTTACCAGTCTTTCCGGCCTCGTCAATCCGTTTCACCGTGGCGTATCGCACTTTAAAAAACTCGTCCAAGTTATTCGAAAAAATGCCTAAAAACCTAAGCCGTTCAATTAAAGGCACAGTTTCGTCCTCAGCCTCTTGTAAAACACGTTCATTAAACTGCAACCAGCTTAATTCTCTATTGATGTATGTGTTAGAATATATATCTGTAATCATTAAATACAAGGTGAATTTAGTCTCTGACAAATATATTCTATTTATAACTTAAAAGGAAGTTACAATTTAAGGAATAGCTATTTGTTAACTTAGGAATGTCACTTGTAAAAAAACCAACTATTAAGTGTTGGTTTTCTGGATGCTACTTCAAATCTTTGGGCTTTCTAATCATTTTGGTATGACCTTTTTTTATTTTCTTCCATGAATCCACGTCAAATTCAATCATAACGAATCCTGAGGTTGGTAAATTGTCAAGAGATTGATTGCCAAGGGTGTTGGTTAATTCAGTAAAAGCATGATTGTGACCAAATAATATAACCTGATCATATACATCGTCCAAATTCTTAATAAAACGCAACACCCGATTTCCTCCAAAATCATAGAGCTGTTCTTCTATAGACAATATTTGTTCTGGATAATTTAAGTTGTTCATAAAAATCTTGCAAGTACTTAAAGCTCTATTGGCTGGACTTGAAAAAATGGCATCAGGTATATATTGAAGGCTATCCAATGATTTTGAAAGTAGTGCTGCGTCGTTAACTCCTCTCTTACTTAAAGGACGCTTTAAATCAGTAATATCATGTTCCCAAGAGGATTTAGCATGTCTTATTAGTACTAATGTCTTCATAGTGTATGTCGATTAAATGCAGTTATTATCGGTAATCCGCTCATTATCTCCGTTTTAACGATTATTTGGGTCTCTTAACATTTATATTTGCTTTAGCTCATACTAATCTGTTGCTTTGTTAACATAATTATTAATGTAACGACCCCAAAATCTAAAAACATGTTAATAGATCCATAAAATTCGACAACGTATTCCGAAGTCGGTCTTCCCTCAAGATAAACATTCAGAAGCTTTAACAATTACCAAATAGACATTGAATGTCATGTTTAGGTGTGCTTCTCTACAGTAATTAAATCAAATTAATTATTCTTTTAAAGAAAGACTAAATTAATAAAAATATGGCTTTAATTATTTTATACTCATCAATAATATATTGTTTTGCTAATAAAACTTATAGACATTCCAATATATTAAAGTCAACAAATATCGCTTTTAATCATATAATAATTAGTCACACTTCTTATACCATAATTTAATAAATAAGGCTTATGAAAACAATTACTCATCAAATCATTATAAAACCTTGCCTGTTTTTAATGGTTTTCCTTATTCAAAGTTTTGTGTTTTCACAAACACAACCATTTTATATAGACTCTGACTCTGGAGAATCGAACTCCCTGTCAATAAGTGCAGATGTAACGCTGTCTAAAGATGTCCTTGCCGATTGTACCGCAAATGACTTTACTTTAGCTAACTTATATCTTGCAGATGAAAATGGAAATCCATTGGCAAATACCTGTACTCCAGGCACAACCCAATCGGCATTTATTTATGTAAAGTTTGCCGCCAATACAAACGCCAACAGATACAGTTTGTTCTTGGATTATGACGTATACGTAAATGGTGAAGAGGGTGAACATAGGAGTGCTTGTCTATATGAAAAACAAGCTATCCCTGTTGGTCAGAATTTACGATTGCAAGAAATTAATTGGACATGTGGTGACCGCATTGAATTGAAGAATTTTTATATGGCGTGGCAATCTACCAGCAACGCAAGCTGTGGTACGAATCCTGCCAAATGCTATCAAAACCCTCCAGGTTTTGTTGTGAACGCACCATTAATTGCCAATTTTACTTCGGCATCAAATTGTGATTCTTATGTTGTTCAACTAACAAGTACAACAACTGGTGGTGATATCAATAATCCATACACTTACAAGTGGGATATTAATAACGATGGAAGTGTTGAATATACAACAGCCAATCCTAGTCATAATTTCGGGGTTCCTGGAACATATCAAGTAAAGTTACAAGTTACCGATGCTGTTGGCAAAGTAGATTCTCAAATCCATGCCATTACAGTAAATCCGATATTGCAGAATTTGACATTAACCAGTTCTATTATCGCCTGTAGTGGTGGCAATACTGGAGAAATTTTAGCAAGTGGTGTTACAGGTGGGGTTGGAAACTATACTTACAGCATTAGCCCTAAACCATCTGGATATGTTCAAAATGGTGCACAATTCACAAATCTTCCGGCAGGTTCCTATACGGTGACTGTTTCAGATGAAAATAATTGTACTATTAGTGCAGATACTACTATTTCCGTTGCTGAAAGTACAACACCATCCATAACAGCTCCTGCTAATTTTACTGTTGAAGGATGTACAACTGCAGAGATAAAAAATAATGGATCTACGGCCTTAAGCTTTAGTACAACTCCAGTAAATATCACCACAACAGAATTTACTGCGGAAGGTGGAACATTTACAGAATCAAATGTTTCAATTACATATCAAGATGCACAATTTGGCACCTGTCCTATTGTAATTACAAGAACCTTTACTATAACTAATGACTGTGGAAATTCGGCTTCTGCTACACAAACTATAAACATTGCTGATACTATTGCACCGGTATTTGCTGCATTACCTTCACCTTCAACAATTGAATGTGGTGCAACGCCAAACTTTGCTCAAGCAACTGCTACAGATGCATGTGGTGGCGAGGTGAACTTAACTTTTGTAGATGTTACAACACCTGGATCATGTGATGGTACTTACGCCATTACAAGAACGTGGACTGCAACAGATGCCTGTGGAAATGCATCTACAGCTTCTCAAACCATCAATATTAACGATACAACGGCTCCTGTTTTTGCCTCATTACCGGCACCTTCAACAATTGAATGTGGTGCAACGCCAAACTTTGCTCAAGCAACTGCTACAGATGCATGTGGCGGTGAGGTGACCTTAACTTATGAAGATACTACCACTCCTGGTTCATGTGAAGGTGCTTACGCTATTACAAGAACATGGACTGCAACAGATGCCTGTGGTAATGCATCTACAGCTTCTCAAACCATCAATATTAACGATACAACGGCCCCTGTTTTTGCTGCATTACCGGCACCTTCAATAATAGAATGTGGTGCAACGCCAAACTTTACGCAAGCATCTGCTACAGATGCATGTGGTGACGAGGTGAACTTAACTTTTGTAGATGTTACAACAACTGGATCATGTGATGGTACTTACGCCATTACAAGAACGTGGACTGCAACAGATGCCTGTGGAAATGCATCTACAGCTTCTCAAACCATCAATATTAACGATACAACGGCCCCTGTTTTTGCCGCATTACCTGCACCTTCAACAATTGAATGTGGTGCAACGCCAAACTTTGCTCAAGCAACTGCTACAGATGCTTGTGGTGGTGAGGTGAGCCTAAGTTATGAGGATATTACCACACCTGGTTCATGTGATGGTACTTACGCCATTACAAGAACGTGGACTGCAATAGATGCCTGTGGAAATGCATCTACAGCTTCTCAAACCATCAATATTAACGATACAACGGCTCCTGTTTTTGCCGCATTACCTGCACCTTCAACAATTGAATGTGGTGCAACACCAAACTTCGCTCAAGCTTCGGCTTTAGATGCATGTGGTGGTGAGGTGACCTTAACTTATGAAGATACTACCTCTCCTGGTTCATGTGAAGGTGCTTACGCTATTACAAGAACATGGACTGCAACAGATGCCTGTGGTAATGCATCTACAGCTTCTCAAACCATCAATATTAACGATACAACGGCCCCTGTTTTTGCTGCATTGCCTGATGAGACAACTATTGATTGTGAACAAACGCCAAGCTTTGTCCAAGCAACTGCAACTGATGCCTGCGACTCAGATATTACTTTAACTTTTGAGGATGTTACAACACCTGGATTATGTGAAGGTGCTTATACTATTACAAGAACTTGGACTGCTACTGACAATTGTGGAAATGCTTCAACGGCAGCACAAATAATCAATGTTCAAGACATTACTGCTCCAGTATTTGCAGCACTCCCTAATGAATCAACCATTGAGTGTTCAGAAACACCAAGTTTTGCTCAGGCTACAGCAGTTGATGCTTGTGGATCTTCAGTTACATTAACTTTCAAGGATGTTACGACTGATGGTGCATGTTCAGGGGCTTATACTGTAACAAGAACCTGGACTGCTATTGATACTTGTGGAAATGCTTCAACAGCATCGCAAGTTATCAATGTAATGGATACTACAGGTCCTACAATAACTACATTAGCGTCTGATTTAGTTGTGGAATGTGATGGCAATGGAAACAACGGTGCCTTTGATGCTTGGTTAAATTCAAATGGTGGCGCTGTTGCTTCCGATGGCTGCTCCACTAATTTAACTTGGTCAAATAATTATGATGGCTCAACTTCAGATTGCTCTAAACCAGTTATTGTCACGTTTACTGTAACTGACGAGTGTGGAAATACCAGCACAACAACGGGTAGCTATTCTATTATGGACTCTAATCCACCAGTGATTACTGCTGCATCTGATGTGACTGTAGAATCTGATGGAAAAGGAAATATCCAGGACTTACAAAATTGGTTAGATACCAATGGCGGGGCTACTGCAACTGATGATTGTTCTGCAATCTCATGGTCTAATAACTTTACAAGCTTATCAGATTTATGTGGACCAACAGGTGCTGCTACTGTAACCTTTACTGCTACTGACGGTTGTGGAAACGCATCCAGTACTACTGCGACATTTACAATTATAGACACCATAGTTCCAGTTATATCACCATTACCTGATGTAACAACTATTGAATGTACTGAAACACCAAACTTTGCACCAGTAACTGCTATAGATTCTTGTGGTTCTCCAGTAACGCTGTCGTTCATAGACACCACTACTCAAGGAGAATGTGACAATACATATTCAATTACCAGAACATGGACAGCAACTGATTTCTGTGGAAATACTGCAACAGCATCACAAACAATCAATGTGCAGGATACAACAGCGCCAGTTTTTGAACCTTTACCTGCAGAATCGACTATAGACTGTGATGCTACTCCAAGTTTTGCGCAAGCATCGGCAACAGACGCATGTGGCTCTGAGGTAACCTTAACATTTGAGGACACTACCACCGCGGGTAACTGCGAAAACACCTATTCTGTAACTAGAATCTGGACAGCCATTGATACTTGTGGAAATGTTGCAACTGCATCTCAAACAATTAATGTTCAAGACACAACCGCACCAGTCATTTCTGCGCTCCCTGCTGAATCGACCATTGAATGCGGTGCAACACCAAATTTTGCTGAGGCAACGGCAACAGATAGTTGTGGATCTGAAGTGTCCTTAACTTTTGAAGATACCACTACTGCTGGTGAATGTGAAGGTGCATATTCTATAACTAGAACATGGACAGCGACTGACGCTTGTGGAAATGCATCAACGGCATCGCAGACTATTAACGTTCAAGACACTACAGCACCAGTCATTTCTGCACTGCCTGCAGAGTCCACTATTGAATGTGGGGCAACACCAGCTTTTGCACAAGCAATTGCAACAGATGCTTGTGGATCTGAAGTATCCTTAACTTTTGAAGAGGTAACGACACCTGGTTCAACTGAAGGTGTTAGTGCGATTACAAGAACTTGGACAGCGGTAGATGCATGTGGAAATGTTTCTACGGCATCTCAAACAATAAATGTACAAGATAATACAGCACCTGTGTTTGCAGAATTGCCTGCAGATTCAACAATTGAATGTGGTGCTACACCAAACTTCGCTGAAGCCACGGCTACTGATGTGTGTAGTACTGAAGTTACGTTATCTTTTGAAGATATAACCACTGCTGGCGAATGTGAAGGTACTTATGCCATTACAAGAATATGGACCGCAACTGATGCATATGGCAACGCTTCAACGGCATCGCAAACCATTAACGTTCAAGACACAACGCCACCAGTATTTGCAGCATTACCGGCTGAAACTACAGTGGACTGTGATGTAACACCAAGCTTCGCTGAAGCTTCTGCTACTGACACCTGTGGGTCTGAAGTAACATTAACTTTTGAAGACACCACTACTGCTGGTGAATGTGAAGGTGCATATTCTATAACAAGAACATGGACAGCGACTGACGCTTGTGGAAATGCATCAACGGCATCGCAGACCATTCACGTTCAAGACACAACTCCACCAGTATTTGCAGCATTACCGGCTGAAACTACAGTAGACTGTGATGTAACACCGAGCTTCGCTGAAGCTTCTGCTACTGACTCCTGTGGGTCTGAAGTAACATTAACTTTTGAAGATACCACTACAGCTGGTGAATGTGAAGGTGCATATTCTATAACTAGAACATGGACAGCGACTGACGCTTGTGGAAATGCATCAACGGCATCGCAAACCATTAACGTTCAAGACACAACGCCACCAGTATTTGCAGCATTACCGGCTGAAACTACAGTAGACTGTGATGTAACACCAAGCTTCGCTGAAGCTTCTGCTACTGACACCTGTGGGTCTGAAGTAACATTAACTTTTGAAGACACCACTACTGCTGGTGAATGTGAAGGTGCATATTCTATAACTAGAACATGGACAGCGACTGACGCTTGTGGAAATGCATCAACGGCATCGCAGACCATTAACGTTCAAGACACAACGCCACCAGTATTTACAGCATTACCGGCTGAAACTACAGTAAACTGTGATGTAACACCGAGCTTCGCTGAAGCTTCTGCCACTGACACCTGTGGGTCTGAAGTAACATTAACTTTTGAAGACATCACTACCGCTGGTGAATGTGAAGGTGCATATTCTATAACTAGAACATGGACGGCGACTGACGCCTGTGGTAATGCTTCTACAGCATCACAAACAATAAATGTATTGGATACTACACCTCCTAGCCTAGTTACTGAATATGATTCAGAACTTACTATAGCTTGTGATAACATTCCTACTGCCCCAGAATTGGTGTTTGAAGATGCTTGTTCAAGCAATATTAATGTTGTATTCACTGAAACTTCTACAGCTTCTGAAAGCTCGCCAGATTATGTAATAACAAGAACTTGGACAGCAACAGATACTTGTGAGAATGAAGCGGTATACAACCAAATCATCAATGTGAATCCTGCTAATGTTATTACGACTACTGACACTGAACTTTGTAATGGAGATGACATCAATTTTGATCTCTTTGAGTTGTTAAGTGGTTCTTATGATACCAATGGACAATGGACAGTAGTTACTGGCAACGCAAGCTTAGATGGCAGTCTATTTAATCCATACCAATTGGAATTAGGAACATACTCTTTTATGTATTCATTATCTGACGAGTTCTGTACAACTGAAACTGTGGTAAATATTACCTTAAATGATGATTGTGTAGTATTACCGTGTGGAGCTGAAGATGTGATCATCTCAAAAGCAGTGACTACGTATGCTGACGGAAAGAATGATTTCTTTACTGTAACCGGCGTTGAGTCTTGCGGGTTCACTGTGGAACTCCAGATATTCAATCGCTGGGGTGCATTGATCTATGAGTCTAAGAATTACCAAAATGATTGGAATGGTGCGTCATCAAAAGCATCCATCGGAAACTCTAACTATGTACCAACGGGAACATACTACTATATCGTTAATCTTAAAAACAGTGGATTACAACCTTTTGCAGGTCCAATCTACGTTGCAACCAAATAACTTTTAACCTATGAAATTCTTAAAGTTTAATATTATCGTTTTCATACTGTTCACTAGCTGGATGGGAGTTGCACAACAATTGCCACAGTTTACACAGTATATGTATAACACCATCTCTATCAACCCAGCGTACGCTGGTAGTCGTGAGACCTTGAGCATGGTTGGTTTGCACAGAAGTCAATGGGTAGGACTCGAAGGAGCACCAACAACCCAGACTTTATCCATACATACTCCATTGCGCAATGAGAAAATTGGTCTCGGTATGTCATTTATTAATGACGAATTGGGATATCAAAACTTCCAATATTTGTATGCTGATTTTTCATACACTATTCAGACAGGACAAAATACGAAACTAGCTTTCGGATTAAAAGGTGGTTTTACCGGTTTTAGTTTGGATCCCGAATTTAGGGAAGCAGAATTTGATGACCCTGTAATTTATGGCTATGAGAATAGATGGAAACCAAATATTGGTGCTGGTGCTTATTGGCATTCAAACAGGTGGTATTTAGGTTTATCTGCACCCCGACTATTAAACTCTGATTATAATGGCGAGCAAGAATTTGAGGCATTGGAGCGATTAAGCTACTATTTTACAGGAGGGTACGTTTTTGATGTAGGTGCAACTACCAAATTTAAACCTGCATTTATGCTAAAAGCAACCAATGGTGCACCATTATCCTTAGATCTGACCGCCAACTTCCTTTTTAATGATGTATTCTGGATTGGTGGAGGCTATAGAATTGACGAAAGAACCTCTGCTATTAGCGGGATAGCTGATTTTCAGGTGTCTAAACAATTAAGGATTGGATATGCATATGAATATCCATTCTCAGACCTAAGACCTTATACCAGTGGTACTCATGAAATTCTCTTGATGTTCGAAATCTTTAAAAGTAAACGTATTAAATCGCCTCGATACTTCTAAAACCTATGACTATGAAAACAAAATTATTTATATTTCTTTTTGCGCTTAGTAGCACGTTCATGGTTGCTCAAAAAAAATTGGCTGATAAATTCTTCGAGAATTATGCCTATGTAAAAGCAACAGAGCTCTATGAGGAAGCCGTTAAAAAAGGTGACAGCAGTGAGCATGTTTTAACGAGATTAGGAGATTGTTACTATAACAACTCAAGGTCTAAGGAAGCTGCCCTATGGTATGGAAAGGCTGTAAACAAATACAACAAAATTAATCCAGAATACATTTTTAGATATATTCAAAGTTTAAGAAGTATTGGTAATTATGTTGAAGCTGACAAATGGTTAGTTAAATTTAAAGAAATTCAAAGTGGCGACAGTCGGGTTAAAGACTTTGATGCCAATAATCTTGAGATGTACGAAGAGTTAGCCTCTACAGAGGATGTTGTTGTAGAAATTGAAAATTTGCCATTTAATAGTGAGTTCTCTGATTTTGGTGGGTATACAGCTAACGGTAATTTGTATTTTGCATCTTCAAGACATAAGGATTTAAAAAAGAACTACGGGTGGAATGATGAACCTTTTTTAGATTTATATGTGCTATCTGTAACCGACTCGTTAGGAAAAAAGAATTTTGGTGAACCTGATTTTATCAAGTCTTCAAAAATTAACACAGCCTATCATGAAGCCACATTAGCCATTACCAATGATGGCCAAACAATGTACTTTACCAGAGATAATGTGACAAAAAGAAACAAATTGGATTATGATCGCAAAGGTACCTCCCATCTTAAATTGTACAAAGCATCTTTAAAAGATGGCCAATGGGAGTCTATTGTAGAGTTGCCTTTTAATGATACTTACTTTTCTAATGGACACCCAACATTAAGTCCAGATAACACAAAATTATATTTCGTATCAGATCGTGAAGGTGGATTTGGTCAAACGGATATATACGTTGTTGATATTTTAGAAGACGGAAAATATAGCACACCTAAAAATTTAGGACCTAGGGTAAATACTGCGGGACGTGAAATGTTTCCTTTTGTAGCTAAAGACAGTACATTCTACTTCTCCTCAGATGGCTATTTAAATTTAGGGCTATTGGATATTTACAAATCTAACATTTTAAAAGACGAAAATGCTCAACCGGAAAACTTAGGAGCTCCTTATAATAGCGGCTATGATGATTTTGCATACTTCATGGACGATAGTACCAAAACAGGTTATTTTTCTTCTAACAGACCAGGAGGTAAAGGTAGTGATGACATTTACCGTTTTAACGCAGAACCTTGTGCACAAAGGATTGAAGGTATTGCTAGAGACCTTAAAACTAATGAGCTACTTGCAAATGTGGAAGTGAAGTTAATTAACAGTAATGGAAAGATAATTGCTACCGTAATGACCACTGAAACTGGTGCATTTAAATTTGATGCAGATTGTGATAAAGACTATACAGTATTAGGTAGCAAAAAAGATTACAAGGACGATATGAAAAAGGTGGCTACCAACTTCGAAAATGGAAAGGTAAATAATGCCGATCTCTACTTAACACCATTAATAGACAATGATCAAATTGTGATCAATCCTATTTTCTTCGATTTCGATAAATGGAATATTAGGACAGACGCTGAATATGAATTGGAGCATATTGTGGATGTCATGAGAGAACACCCAGAAATGGTCATCAAAATAGAATCGCATACGGACAGTAGAGGAAGTGATAATTATAACATGAAATTGTCTGACCGAAGAGCGAAATCTACTAGAGACTATATTCTATCCCGTGGCATTGCCAAAGAACGTATAGAAAGTGCTATAGGTTACGGAGAAACCCAGTTATTGAATAAATGTTCTAACGGCGTAAAATGTAGTTCTGAAGAACATCAACTAAATAGAAGATCCTACTTCTATATTTTAAAGAAATAGCAATAACATAATTATCATTAAAAAGCAGACTCAAGAGTCTGCTTTTTTTTATATATGGTTTTACAATTAGCCGTCACTGAAAAAGTGTAAGCATTTTTTCTTATGTAATGTAATCGAAATAATGATCATAAAATGCACCTCTAGATTCCGTTTATGAAAAAAACTTTTCTGGTAACCCGTAAATAGAGTCAATTATAAGAATAAAAAAACCACTCATAGAGTGGCTCTTTACAAAATAACTAAACTTAAAAATCAATTATATTATCGTTTGATGAAGATATTGGTAAAATACCATTTACCTTCTAAATTTTTCTCTGCTGAAATATCAAAATCTGTAAAATCACCTTCTATAACGGCCTTATGACCAGGACTGTTTAACCATGCCTTTACAACTGATTCAGCTGACGTGTAGGAGTAAGCTACATTTTCAGAAACCTTCGTGGCTGAGGCATTATTAACCAAGCTTTCTTTACGTTGGTAAAAATTATCATGGTTAACCTGATTAACGCTTACCATATAATCAGTGTGTGTGTATGCCACAGATTTTATAATACTTAAGTTGTTTAAGGCAGTCAACCCTAAATTTAGTCTATGTGCATTAATTAACTCAAGAATTTCTACTTCAATAGTCTTGGTTGCTGGTACATTTATAGCTGTAGGATCTAATTGTTGCTCATCTAGTTTTTCTGAAGAGCAAGAGAACGTAAGCATGGCAACGAAGGCCAACAAAGGCAGGTATAGCGTAGGTTTCATACGTGGATTATTCGATTTGGTCTAGCTAAATTAGAAGAGAAATCAACAAAAACTGTTAAAGAAATGTTAAAATCGATGAAAGACACACACTTAATCGATTTTTTATGTCAATCATCGATGAAATGCACGTTTTGACAAAAATTTTTGTGCTTTGGTCGTTGAAAATAGCATTTCATCGACAACGAAACGCCACTTATAGAATCTTTAAGACTTCTATAATGAAGATGTAAAATAGAGCTAAGCTAAACTCTAAAATTTTAAGGTAGAAAGTGAAAATGAGGCCTACTTTAGCGAAGTAGAAGCAGATCAGGTATAACCGTCATGAAATTTTAAATAAAATAAATAATCTTATGAGTATTTACATGGCAATAGATTTGGAATATAAATTACGTTATCATGTCTAAGTTTTTTAAAGCTATTTAATTGCCGTAAAATAGACTTAATACATGCGCACATTAATAGTATTTATATAATTATAAAGTTATGGGTTTAAGTAGGGAGTTTATGTTTAAGGAGCCAAACGTTCCATAATCCAATCAAATTCGTCATTCAGAAGGAATCGAATCCTGTCATGTAATCTATTGGGACGCCCTTGCCAGAATTCCATAGAAACCGGCTTTACTATAAATCCGCCCCAATACGCAGGTCGCGGAATCTCCTTGGACTGATATTGCTTCTCAAGTTCGTGGAGGTTCATTTTAAGTACTTCTCTACTTTCAACAACTTCACTTTGATGCGACACTAAAGCACCTAATTGACTTCCGCGCGGACGGGATTCAAAATAGCCGTCACTCATATTTGCCGCTATTTTTTCAGCCACACCTTTAATAATAATTTGACGTTCTGCCTTGGGCCAAAAGAAGGATAAGCATACCTTCGGATTTTTGAGTATAGCTCTTCCTTTTTCGCTTTCATAATTGGTATAAAAAATAAAGCCTTCATGGGTGAATTTTTTAAGCAACACGACTCTACTTTTTGGAAAACCATCTAAACCAACTGTCGCTATGGTCATGGCATTGGTTTCTCCTTCATCAAAATTTGTATCCACTTCATGAAACCATTTCTGAAAAACTTCTAAAGGATTGTTGCTAATATTAGATTCCAACAATTCCTGTTTCTCGTAAGATTTTCTATAATTCCCTAAGTCTGTATTCATTACAAATTTCGTAAAAGTTAAACGTAATTGATTTTTTTTTTGTTCATCAAATTCTTATAAATTTAACCAAAATTTACCTGAAATGCGATTTGAAAAAAGTATATTTTTTGACCTGGTACCACATTTTAAAATTGAATTCTCATTTGGAGATTTCTTTCTATGTAAAAACTTTGTCATCTCAGAACTACATGAAGGCATCCATTTTGATTGGGACAAAATTTTGGAAGTTATAGAAGCAATTGGTACCTATTATGGTGAAGATTTTGAAATAGCCTACATATCAAATCGCGTAGAATCCTACTCTATTGATCCTCACTTATGGCACAGATTTCATAAGGAGTTTAATTTTATAATTGCGAGTGCCACCGTTGTATATAATGATTTTGGATATATCAACGCATCCATAGAAAAACAATTTGCAAATATCAGCCTTAAGCGTTGCGGTAGTTTAGTTGAAGCGCTGAATTGGGTAAAACATCTTAAGGAATTCAATCAAAATTAAATTGTTTTCCATCTTTAGCTAATTTAACAGCTTTAAAAATGGTTTGTGCTTCCAGTTTAAATTGATTCAAATCGTCATAGCGCGTGGAATAATGACCTAAGATAAGCATTTTTACATTGGCCATTTTCGCAATTTGTGCGGCCTCTTTGGCAGTGGAATGTTTCGTTTTTGGAGCAAGATGTGCGTGCTTGTCTAAAAACGTGGATTCATGATAGAGCACATCTACATCTTTTATAATAGGAACAATACTTTCTTTATATGCAGTATCACTGCAAAAGGCATAACTTTTTGTTGGATTTGGAGCAGAAGTTACTTTTTTATGATCAATGAGTACGCCGTCATTATTTAATACATCATGACCTTGTTTTAATTTATTGTAATAGGCAATGTCAATATTGGCCTCTATAACTGCAGGCATGTTTAAATGCCGCTCCCCCTCCTTTTCCTTAAATAAAAAGCCATTAGTATATACACGATGATCCAAAGGAATGGTCCACACCTCTACCTTTTCATCTTCAAAAATAAGTTCAGAATCGTCTGAAGTCAACTCATGAAAAATGAGTGGATAATTGGTCCAGGAATCTGCTAATTTCATTTGCATGATAATGACTTCCTTAAGACCTTTTGGGCAGTGGATATGCAATTCCGTTTCACGGGTTAACAGTCGGAATGTCGAAATCAAACCGACCAAACCAAAGAAATGATCGCCGTGTAAATGGGAAATAAAAATATGCTTAATACGTGCAAACTTGATTTTATTGCGGCGTAACTCTACTTGCGTTCCTTCTCCACAATCAATCAAGAACAGATGATTATTAATCTCTAAAACTTGAGCGGTAGGATTAGTATCCTTTCGTGGCGTGGCGCTGAAGCAACCGAGTATGGTAAGTTTCATAGTATGAGTTTAGAAGTTTTTAGTTTATGAGGTTTAGTACCTGTCCAATAGCTTTTGAGGACTTTACACTAGGTACATCTAAACTTTAAACTCCTCAACTTATAAACGTATTTTAGATTCCCAAATCGCGCTCCATCTCCTCCATTTCAATAAGATCATACGCTTCTTTAAGTGTTGGAACCACCATAATTTCGTCTGGCGTTTCTTCTATATTGATTTTATTTGTCACAATTACAAAGGAATGTTTGGCGCGACGGTGCATGTTGGATATTTCTAAAAACTCGATAATATCTTGTAAACTTACTTCTCGAATCACCGATAAATTTATAATGACATCATCGTTTTTAAATTTTGGATATGTTGCTTGAAGTTTTTTTACCAATTCAACAATGGTACTTTTTTCTTGCGTAATAATAGTGATGTTGTTGTCTTTGTCAAAAAGCATACCTGTCTGTTTTAATGTTTAATTTTAGAAGCTAATAAGTATATGACCGCCATTCTTATAGCCACACCATTTTGAACCTGATCCAAAATAATGGCTTGTTTAGAATCGGCAACGTCACTAGTAATCTCCACGCCACGGTTAATTGGTCCCGGGTGCATAATTGTTATTTCTTTGTCTAAAGAATTGAGCAAGGCTCTATTTACCCCATACTGCTGTGTATATTCTCGGGTGGATGGAAAATAAGTCATATCCATGCGTTCATTCTGTACTCGGAGCATATTGGCCACATCACACCACTGTAAGGCTTTTTTAAGATTTGTTTCTACTTTCACGCCTAATTTATCGATGTATTTTGGCAATAAGGTTTTTGGTCCGCACACCATCACATTAGCGCCTTGTAATTGCAAAGCGAAAATATTGGACAAAGCCACACGGCTGTGCAGTATATCGCCAACGATAACCACATTTTTCCCTTGTACTTCACCCAATCGTTCACGAATGGAATAACTGTCCAGTAAGGCCTGTGTAGGGTGTTCGTGGGCGCCATCTCCAGCGTTTATGATACTTGCGTTAACATGTTGCGAAAGAAAAACACTAGCACCAGGATTTGGATGTCGCATAACCACCATATCCACTTTCATGGATAGAATATTGTTGACAGTATCAATTAAGGTTTCTCCTTTTTTTACGGATGATTGTGAGGCTGAAAAATTAATGACATCTGCAGAGAGTCGTTTTTCGGCCAGTTCAAAAGAGAGTTTGGTGCGGGTAGAGTTTTCAAAAAATAGATTGGCAATGGTAATATCTCGGAGCGAGGGTACTTTTTTAATTGGTCGGTTAATAACTTCCTTAAAATGATCGGCAGTTTCAAAAATAAGTTGGATATCCTGTGAATTTAGATATTTAATTCCCAATAAGTGATTGACACTTAATTCGCTCATTGCTTACTGTATTTATACTCTATTAATTATTTTGCCCATAATTACGCTTCAACTAAATACACCGTATCCTCACCTTCATTCTCTATCCAATTGACCTTAACTTTTTCCTTGTTGATGGCATCTACCTGTCGTCCTCTATAATTAGGCTGTATAGGTAAGTGCCGACTGAAACGTCTGTCAATTAGGGTTAAGAGTTCAATTTCATTTGGGCGTCCAAAAGACTGTATCGCAGTTAGCGCAGAACGGATACTTCTACCAGTATAGAGCACGTCATCTATAAATACAATATTCTTGTCTTCCACGATAAAATTAATTTCGGTGGTATTGGCCTCTAAAGGCTTTTCTCCACGCCGAAAATCATCTCTAAAAAAAGTAATGTCTAAATGACCTAATTGAATGTGATCGATTTTATAGTCATCCTTTAATATTTGAGCTAGTCTGTTAGCCAAGAATTTTCCTCTGGGCTGAATGCCTATGAGAACTGTATCCGTAAAATCGTTGTGTTTTTCAATCAGTTGACAAGCCAATCTATGGAGAATGATATTGATCTCTTTTGCGTTAAGTAGAACTTTTTGGCTCATAGTTTTCCAAACGTATTTGGTTTACAAATTTAGGATAAATATTTGTGTGTGCAATGCTTTTATGTATCTAAGACTCAAAGAGGAAAACAACCGCATAAAAAAAGCCTTCAACATGGGTTGAAGGCTTTGATTTACAAATGTTTTGAAAGATTATTTCTTCCCGTCCATTTTATCTTTAAGAGCTTGTAAAGCATCGTTTGCATCACCAAGTGTTGGTTTTGCCTCTGCTGCAGAAGCTTCTGCTTTAGCAACAGCAGCTTTTACGTTAGCAATTTCTTCTTGTTTAAAGATAGCCGTATGAGAAGCGACAACACGTTTGAATTCTTTATTGAACTCAATAATTTTGAATTCAGCAGTATCACCTTTTTTCAATTTTTTACCATCTTCCATTTCTAAGTGGCGTGAAGGTACGAAAGCAACGATATCTTCATTAAACTCTACGGTTGCACCTTTATCAACCATCTCAGAAATTTCTGCTGTATGAGTAGTTCCTAAAGCAAATTCAGTTTCGTATTTGTCCCAAGGATTAGCAGTTGTTTGTTTGTGACCTAAACTTAATTTACGTCCTTCAACATCCAACTCCAATACCACAACATCTAACTTATCACCTACGTTACAGAACTCACTTGGATGTTTGATTTTCTTAGTCCAAGATAAGTCAGAGATGTAAATCAATCCGTCAATACCTTCTTCTAATTCTACAAATACACCAAAGTTTGTAAAGTTACGTACAATACCTGTATGCTTAGAACCTACTGGATATTTAGAAGTGATGTCAGTCCATGGGTCTGGTGTCAATTGTTTGATACCTAATGACATTTTACGATCTTCTCTATCAAGAGTTAAAATAACCGCTTCAATCTCGTCACCAACTTTTACAAAATCTTGAGCAGAACGTAAATGTGTTGACCAAGACATTTCACTTACGTGAACCAAGCCTTCTACACCTTCTTCTACTTCAATGAATGCACCGTAATCAGCAATTACAACAACTTTACCTTTCACTTTATCTCCAACTTTTACGTTTTCGCCTAAAGCTTCCCAAGGATGCTTGCTCAATTGTTTTAGACCTAATTGGATTCTTGATTTATCTTCATCAAAATCAAGGATTACCACGTTAAGTTTCTGATCCAATTCTACAATTTCGTTTGGATGGTTGATACGTGACCAAGAAAGGTCAGTAATATGAACTAAACCATCTACACCACCAAGATCAATAAAGACACCGTAAGAAGTAATGTTTTTAACAACACCTTCTAATACTTGACCTTTTTCTAATTGACCAATGATTTCTTTTTTCTGTTCTTCGATATCAGCTTCAATAAGAGCTTTATGAGAAACTACAATGTTTTTGAATTCGTGGTTGATTTTAACAACTTTAAATTCCATTGTTTTATTAACATACTGATCGTAATCTCTAATTGGTTTCACGTCAATTTGAGAACCTGGCAAGAAAGCTTCAATACCAAATACGTCAACGATCATACCACCTTTAGTACGACATT
The DNA here is from genome assembly GCF_004364975.1 of Gelidibacter sediminis. Lineage (GTDB taxonomy): Bacteria > Bacteroidota > Bacteroidia > Flavobacteriales > Flavobacteriaceae > Gelidibacter > Gelidibacter sediminis. The sequence goes on from NZ_SOBW01000008.1 coordinate 1,012,308, forward strand.
TAACAAAACCGTTTACGATTTCGCCAGTGTCATGTGCATTGTTTACACGATCCCAAGCTTTGATTACTCTAGCTTTACGATGAGATAATACCAACTGTCCGTTAGCATCTTCACGTACATCAATTAATACTTCTACTTTGTCACCAACTTTTAAATTTGGGTTGTAACGGAACTCGTTAAGAGAAATTACACCTTCAGATTTTGCATTGATATCAATAATAGCGTCACGATCAGAAATATGGATCACTTCACCTTCAACAACTTCATCATCAAGGGTGTCCACGAAATTTTCTGATACTAATTTTTCGAATTCCTGTAGTTTCTTGTCATCAACTTGCTCAATTCCTTCTTCGTAATTGTGCCAGTTAAAATCTTTTAAGAATTTTTCAGGATTTGCTTGCGCCTCTGATACTTTAGGAGCTGCATTTTCAGTAGTTTGTGTTTCTACTGCAGTTTCTGTAGCGTTAGTAGTATCTACTTCGGCTTGTTTTGTTTCTTTTTCAGACATGTGCTGAATACTAATTTTGTATTCTGGGTGTTGGAGGAAGTTTTATGCGGACAACACTCAGAAGTGTTATTTGCTTTTAGTTTTCGTTCCTTTTATCTTCCAATGGGTGCCGCTAAAAGGAGTGCAAAAATACAATATAAATATCTCATTTACAAATTAAATAAGGATCCATAACAATATTTTACTTCCGACAAAAGTAAATGGAGAACAATTGATTGCAATTGGGTTATCAAGAGCCAATAAAACCAGGTATATTTACGTTTACATAAATTTAAAAAATCAATTATTATGGTAAAATCTAAGTATCAAAGTGTGTTAGATCTTGGTCAAGAACTAAACATTCAAAACGGCGATGTTTCTGAAGAAAATGGTGTTCTAAAAATTAAAGGTACAGCTAAGACTCAATATGAAAAGAATCTGTTATGGGATAAAATCAAAGCCATTGGTGGAGAAAACCCTTCTGACATTAAGGCTGACATTAAAGTAGCTGATACTTCTGTATATGCAAGACATACTGTAAAATCTGGTGAAACCCTTGGTAAAATTGCTAAACAATATTATGGTGATGCCTCTAAATACCAAAAGATTTTTTCTGCAAATACTGACATTCTGAAAAATCCAGATATGATTCATCCAGATCAAGAACTTATTATTCCAAACGACTAATCTAAATCTTGATAACAATAAAAAAACGATCCATTGGATCGTTTTTTGTTTAATATTTGATTTTATTCTTGATTAATGACGCGTTGGGCCATGTTGTACAATTTTTCAAATTGCGCCACTAATGACATATCAGAATTGTCAATCTCTAAGGCGTCTTGGGCTTTAATCAGTGGCGAGTCTTCGCGCGTAGAATCAATTAAATCTCTTGACATCACGTTTTTCAACACATCCTCATAGCTTACATGTTCATGTCGCTCTAGTAATTCTTTGTAGCGTCTTTTAGCTCTGGTTTCTGCAGATGCGGTCATAAAAAATTTTAATTCAGCATCTGGAAAGACCACTGTACCAATATCTCTCCCATCCATAACAACACCTTTTTCCTTGCCCATCACCTGTTGTTGCCTCACTAACATGCGCCGTACCTCTGAAATTTCAGCTACTCGACTAACATGCTGTGATACTTCTAATGTTCTAATGTCATTTTCAACATTTTTTCCGTTTAAATAGACTTCTGCAAAACCAAGCGTTGCATTATATTTAAAACCTATCTGTACATGGTCTAATTCTGTTACCAATCGGTCTACATTAAAATACGCTTCAGAAATGATGCCATGTTGCATTGCATAAAGCGTTACTGCCCGATACATAGCACCCGAATCTACATACACATAATTTAAGGCTTTAGCCAATTGTTTGGCTACCGTACTCTTTCCTGTGGATGAAAATCCATCAATGGCAATTGTAATCTTCTTCATTTATCTTAAATCTATTTGCAAACCGAAAAAACTTGTGTTTGAAGCGCCGCTATAGCGTGCATGGGAATAATTGAAGCGCAATTTATTAAGTTTGATGCCAATCCCAAAGGAAAGTCCTGAAAAGTTACGCTGATCTACAATGCGAAGTTCTTCGGCACGTCTAAAATTATAACCCACTCTCAGATTAAATCCAGCTTCTGGAAAGAGTTCGGCACCCAAAATGGTATGACGCATCAATGCATTCAAAAAACCGACTTTTTCTTGAGTTTGATTGCAGTCTAAATCGGTCGTTGCTCGGGCTGGATTGGACACACCAATAGGCCATTGTTGTAAATTATCAAATGTGAGATGCCATCTTATGGGCACATATTGTAAACTCTGTGATAATCCTAGGGTCACTTCTACAGGCAGTTTCTCGTTTAAGTCGGCGTACGACGTAAATTGGGTACCAAGGTTTCTGATGGTAATTGCCGCGTGAAAATCGAGTTTCTCATTCACATAAATCACCCCAACATCTATGGCCCCTCCAATAGAATTATACTGTTCTAGTTTAGAAGTGATCAACTTACCACTAGCGCCGACATAGAAATCTGAGAATGGAACTTGGTAGGAATACCCAAACGATAAGGCTGCCTCATTACCTGTAAAGGTTCCGGTAGAGTTACCGCTTTCATCATAGCCGTCAAATGTCCCGTAGTTGATATAGGTCACCCCCACGTGAAAAGTTTGCACATGTCTATCCCATGTATAAGCATATGATCCGGTACCATAACTAACACCTCCTAAATAACTGGAATAATTTAATGCCAATTGATTATCCATGAGCGGATTGATGCTGGCAGGATTATACAAGCCACCTGTTACATCGTAATCAAAATTAGTAATCACTTTACCACCCAGTGCGGCTTGACGAGGCGAGGACACTAAATTCAAAAATTGATACGTCGATTCTCCACCAAGTTGAGCATAAACTGATATATTGATGGAAATGAAAAATAAAACAGCAATCCTCTTAACCATAGAAGGACAAAAGTAAGATTTCTTGGGTAATGCGCTGATATGTTTTATTCTATTTTTATGACAAAAAAAAACGGCAACAATTTGTTGCCGTTCTAGTTATAAGGTTTTAGCATTCTTGACTTTCTCGTCAGTTAAGGCTTCTTTCAATACATCACTCATATCTGTGACATAATGGAATTTTAATCCTTTTAAATATTCAGGTTTGATTTCTTCGATGTCGCGTCTATTGTCTTCACAAAGCAGGATTTCTTTTATTCTAGCGCGTTTTGCTGCCAAAATCTTTTCCTTAATTCCACCTACGGGCAGCACCTTTCCTCTTAAAGTGATTTCTCCTGTCATTGCCAAGCTGTTTTTCACTTTACGCTGCGTAAACAATGACACTAAAGAAGTTAGCATCGTCACACCGGCACTTGGACCATCTTTTGGTGTTGCACCTTCTGGCACATGAATATGAACGTTATATTTGCCAAACACTTCAGGGTCTATACCAAATTCATCTGCATTAGACTTTATGTACTCCATAGCAATAGTAGCCGATTCTTTCATCACCGTACCTAAGTTACCGGTAATGGTCAAATTTCCTTTACCCTTAGAAAGTATCGATTCTATGTATAAAATATCACCACCTACGCGCGTCCATGCCAGTCCGGTTACAACCCCGGCTACATTATTATTTTCATATTTGTCTCGCTCCATACGTGGCGAACCTAAAACTTCAATAACATCTTCATTAGAGACCTTTTTATTATAAGGCTCTTCCATAGCAATATTTTTGGCCGCATAACGAACCATTTTTGCCAATTGTTTTTCCAAGCCTCTGACACCGGATTCTCTCGTATAGCCCTCTACAATCTTTTCTAATTGTGGTTTTGCAATTTTCAAATCGACATCAGTAAGTCCGTGTTCCTTAAGTTGTTTAGGCAATAAATGGCGTTTGGCAATTTCTACCTTTTCTTCAATGGTATATCCTGTAACGTCAATAATCTCCATACGATCCAACAAGGCAGGTTGTATAGTGCTTAGGCTATTTGCCGTAGCAATAAACATCACCTTAGAAAGGTCAAAGCCCATTTCTAAAAAGTTATCGTGGAAGTCGCCATTTTGCTCAGGATCCAATACTTCTAACATAGCAGAAGAAGGATCGCCCTGATTACTGTTAGACAATTTGTCTATCTCATCCAATACAAATACAGGATTAGATGTTCCTGCTTTCTTTAAGCTTTGTAAGATACGTCCTGGCATGGCTCCTATATAAGTTTTTCTATGCCCGCGTATCTCCGCTTCATCACGTAACCCACCTAAAGACATACGTACATATTCTCGTCCCAATGCTTCAGCAACCGATCTACCCAATGAGGTCTTCCCTACTCCTGGAGGACCATATAAACAAAGAATTGGCGATTTCATATCATTACGCAATTTTAACACTGCCAGATATTCAATAATTCTACGTTTTACGTCATCCAATCCATAATGATCACGGTCTAAAATACGCTTGGCACGTTTTAAGTCAAACTTATCTTTACTGAATTCATTCCACGGCAATTCTAGAAAAAGATCGAGGTAATTTCTCTGAATGGAATATTCTGCAACCTGCGGATTCATGCGTTGCAATTTCATTAACTCCTTTTGAAAATGAGTCTCGACTTTTTCATCCCATTTTTTGGATTTAGATCGCGTTTTCATCTCATCAATCTCTTCATCATAAGACACGCCACCCAATTCTTCCTGAATGGTTTTCATTTGTTGATGCAAGAAATACTCACGCTGTTGCTGGCTCATGTCACTCTGAACCTTAGATTGAATATCATTTTTAAGTTCCAGTTTTTGGAACTCAACATTCATATATTTTAAAGTGGCTAACGCACGTTCCTTCAGATCATTAATTTCTAATAATTTTTGCTTCTCTTCAACCGACAGATTCATGTTAGAGGATACAAAGTTCACCAGAAAAGAATTACTCTCAATATTCTTTATTGCAAAGGTAGCCTCTGTTGGAATGTTAGGACTGTCCTTAATAATTTGAAGTGCCAGGTCTTTAATAGACTCGATAATGGCTGAAAACTCCTCATTATCTTCAGTAGGTTTTGCTTCTGCAACATCTTTAACTGTTGCTGTTATGTAAGGGTCCTCCGTAATTACCTTATCAATTTCAAAACGCTTTTTCCCTTGTATAATAATAGTTGTATTGCCATCAGGCATTTTCAATACACGGAGAATGCGCGCCACAGTACCTGTGGCGTAAACATCTTTGCCTTCAGGATCTTCAATACTACCATCTTTTTGAGACACTACGCCAATTACCTTGCTACCCTTATTGGAATCATTAATAAGTTTTATGGATTTATCCCTTCCTGCAGTAATTGGAATTACGACACCTGGAAATAAAACAGTATTCCGAAGTGGTAATATTGGAAGTGTTCCGGGTAATTCTTCATTGTTGATCTGTGCTTCATCTTCAGGTGTCATTAAAGGAATTAACTCAGAGTTTTCATCAAACTCCTGAAATGACAAACTGTCAAGACTTAAAAATTTTGATTCTTTCATATATGTTTAAAGGTCATTATGTCATAAAATTGACACAATATTTTTTTTTCAATTAGTATTAAAGTCCACCTAACCCTTATAAATCAATAGTTTAATCAACTAAACAATTAGATAGACACCCTATGTTTTCAATAGTTATGCCATACTTGACGGAATGTCGCGATGTTTATAGATCGTCAATTTAAGTAGGCTGTGACCAAATTCACAATTATTTTATAGACTATTTTTTAAAATACTGTAACATACTTTAAGTAACTTCATCATTATAACAAAGCAATTGTTTTTGAAACCAATCTTAATACATAATAAAGATTTATTGGAGCAATGCAAACTTGGTAACGAACGCGCTCAAATGGAAATCTATCGCAGGTATTATCACGCCATGTATAATACTAGTTATAGAATTGTAAAGGATAAGTTTGTGGCAGAGGATATCATGCAAGACTCATTTCTGATTGCCTTTACAAAATTAGATACTTTAAATGACGTCAATATGTTTGGTCCGTGGTTAAAGCGTATAATTATTAACAACAGCATTAGTGCATACCGCAAGAATGAGAAAAATCAGGAGGTTGCGCTTGAGGAGGTCCTTTATAAAGTTGAAGACGATCAGGGTGTAGAAGAGGACTATCAATGGAGCACTATAAAAGCTGCGCAAATAATAGACTGTATGAAAAGCTTAAAATCAAATTACCAACTCGGTTTGACCTTAAATTTAATTGAAGGTTATGATTATGAAGAAATTTGCGACATTATGAACATTAGTTATGCCAATTGCAGAACGATGATTTCTAGAGCTAAAGAGAGTTTGAGACAAAAATTAAAGCCAATTATGGATCATTAACATGAATGTTATGAAAAAGAATACTATAGATCATCTATTTAAAATAGTACATGATGATTTTGATCTTGAAGTGCCCGTTGACGGTCATGAGCAGCGATTTTTAGAGAGGTTGCATAAAAAGCAACGAAGCAAAAAACCAGCATGGACAACAATGAAAAAATTAATTGCGGCTATTGCAGCTATTTTAATTGTAGCTATTGGACTGTTTACAGTTGTGAAACCGCAACCACAATCTAATGATTTGGCCAATGTTTCTGAGCAATTATCACAAACACAGAATTTTTTTACAACGGTAATTTCGTCAGAATTAAGCAAATTAAAATCCATCAGAACGGCTGAAAATGATGCTCTTGTTGCCGACGCATTAAAACAATTGGAGTACTTGGAAAACAATTATGAACGCCTTAAAATAGATCTTAAAATTAGTGGACATGACAAACGGGTGGTTTATGCCATGATTAGTAATTTACAAAGCCGCATTGATTTGCTGGAGAACGTTTTAAGAGCCATAGAAAATTTGAAATACATACAATCAGAACACTCATTAACACTTTAATATTGAATCTATGAAAACTAAATACTTCATTTTCGCAATAGCCTTTATTCTCTGGAACCATTCTTTTGCATCAACAGTATGGAATGGCAAACACACAAAGGAAAAAACGATAAAAAAATCATACGCCGTAACTAAAGATGCACTTCTAAAAATTGACAACAGTTATGGTAATATTAATGTTATAACCTATAGTGGAAATACGGTTAGTATTGAGGTAAGGATTAAAACCAATGGCGATAATCTGGAAAAGGTGGAAGAAAAATTAAACGACATTACAGTAGATTTTCAAGCGTCTTCCAGTCGAGTTTACGCCAAAACAATGTTTCAAAAAAACAAGTCTAAAGGTTGGTGGAACTGGGGCCGAAATTCAAACGTCAATATGGAGATTAATTACATCATTAAATTGCCAATTACCAATAGCGTCGATTTAAACAACGATTACGGAACAATTAATTTGGATCGATTGGAAGGTCATGCAAAAATTAATTGCGATTATGGTAAAATCATCACTAAAGAACTTTTAGCAAATAATAATTCCATCACGTTTGATTATACTAATAATAGTTTTTTTGAGTACATTGAAAGTGGGAAGATTAATGCTGATTATAGCAGCTTTACTGTAGCTAAGACTAAGCATCTGGAAATTGAAGCGGACTACACCAAATCTGTTGTTGAGATTGCTGAAAACGTAACGTACACCTGCGACTATGGATCGATATCCATAGAAAAGGCAAATTATGTTAAAGGGGATGGTGATTATTTGACCGCTCGATTAGGTGAAATTTATAAAAACATTCAATTAATTTCAGATTACGGTTCCATTAGAATTGATAAGATGACTGAAAATGCTGGTAATATTTCCATTGATTCTGATTACACAGGCATCACCATTGGTTACGACGCTAATTATCAATTTCAATTTGCTATCAATCTCGAATATGCATCGCTGCGCGGATCGGATGACTTTCAATTTACAACCAAAAAAGAAGCATCCACGGAAAAATCTTATAAAGGTTCCCATGGAACTTCAACTACTCAAAATCTGATAAAAATAAATTCTGATTATGGAAGTGTTACTTTCAAAAGAAATTAAAACCACATTTATAAAATTTAGCAATAAAATGTGTCTTTGTATTTTTAACGCGAGTTTTAGTTACGGCTTCTTTTAAGAACCAAAGCTAAGAATGTCAAAATTACAGCGTTTCATTTCAGAAATTATTAATGTCATGCTACAAGATTTTTCATCTTGAGTAGTTTAACATTTAAACTTTTTAGATTAAATAAGTTTAAACTACGCATGTTTAGGAACTCTAAAAAGCAATGCAATACCGACCAAAAAAAAGATAAACAAAAACAAGATAGCATTGCGCATGCTACCTGTAACTTGATCAATTGTCGCAAAAATGACCATTCCTATAACAATACCAATTTTCTCTGCCACATCAAAAAAACTAAAGTATGAAGTGGTGTCCTTAGTTTCTGGTAGAAATTTAGAGTATGTAGAACGTGCCAAAGATTGTATACCGCCCATTACGAAACCTACAAAAGCTGCAGCTAGGTAAAAATCATTTGGTGTAATCATAAAATAGGCATATACACAAAGTGACATCCAAATTATGTTAACAACAATTAATGTTTTAATATTCCCAAACCTTGATGAAGCTTTTGAGGTTAAAATCGCTCCAACCACAGCCACTAATTGTATAATTAGAATGCTGGTAATTAACCCCATGGTTTTCTCATCACTATCTGCCCAAGCAATTTCTTCTTCCCCAAAATAAACGGCCACCAACATTATAGTCTGCACGGCCATACTAAATACAAAGAATGCAATTAAATACCGTTTTAATCTCAAATTCATTGTAAGTTCTTTCCAAACTGCTTGTAGCTCTCTAAAACCATTAAACACCACCGCCTTTGTTACTTTGTGCCCTGAAGAAACACCTTTTGGAAGCATATAAAATGTATACTGACTGAATAGTATCCACCAAAGTCCTACCGTAATAAACGATACTTTCATAGCATTGATGGATGCAGCATTGCTAGCCGCTTCTGTAGCCATAACAATTTCGTTCTCTGTACCGTTTGCTAGAATGTCTGGACTTATATCAACATTAAACCCAAAAAATTCGGGCTTCATTACCATGGCCAGATTAAAAATTAACAAAAGGACACTCCCAATATAGCCCATTGAAAATCCTTTTGCACTCACCTTATCCTGTTGTTCAGGAAATGCAATATCGGGCAAATAAGAATTGTAAAACACCAAACTTCCCCAATAACCAATAAGTCCCATGAAATAAAATAACAAACTAATATGGATGTATTCTAAGCTAAACCAATACAATCCGATACATCCTATACCTCCAACGTAACAGAAAAACTTCATAAAGTTTTTCTTATTTCCAACATAATCAGCAATTCCCGATAAAATTGGCGAAGTGAATGCCACAACCAAAAAAGTAAATGCCGTAACAAAAGTGATTAGCGCAGTACTTTTAAATTCGAAGCCAAATGCAGTAACTTTTTTAACTTCAGACATGAACAATGCTGAGTAGAAAATTGGAAATATTGAAGATGCAATGGTGAGTGTATAAACTGAATTCGCCCAATCATAGAATGCCCAAGCGTTAAGCAGTTTTTTACTTCCTTTTTGAAGTTGTGTCATTCGCGGTAATAGGTTGTGTTATTTAGTAAACAGATGATTTTGTTTTTAGACCTAAGGGTTCAAAATGATGATAAAAAAAAGCTGTTTACCAAATGTAAGGTAAACAGCTTTTAAAATTAGAAATTTAATTTAAAACTAATGTGACTTATTTCTTAAATGTCGTTGTTCCAAATTTATTAGCCTCTAATCTTGCTTTTGCTGCAAGCGACTCAATATTTCTAATACGCGTTTGATTAGCAGGGTGTGTGCTTAAAAATTCTGGAGGAGCCTGTCCACCACTTTGTGCACTCATACGTCTCCACAAATTAGCAGCTTCCAATGGTTCATAACCTGCGATGGCCATAAGGTATAGTCCAATTTCATCAGCTTGAGATTCATGGCTTCTACTAAAAGGCAGCATTACACCTACCGTTGTTCCAACTCCATATGCTTGGTTGAATAAACTTAAGGTTTGAGGGTCTTTAATTGCGACGTTCCCAGCTACGGCACCTAATTGTTGTAACATGCCTGCACTCATACGTTGTTGACCATGATTGGCAAGCGCGTGAGACACCTCATGACCCATAATGGCTGCTAAACCAGCTTCACTATCTGCAATAGGTAGGATACCTGTATAAACTACAATTTTTCCGCCAGGCATAGCCCAAGCGTTTACTGTTTTATCATCTATTAAATTATACTCCCATTGGTAATCTTTTAAATAGCCCTGATAACCATTGGCATCAAGCCAACGTTCAGCCGCTACAGCAATTTTTTGACCGATACGTTTTACCATTTCCGCGTCTTTTGTACCAGTAATAACTTTGTTCTCACTTAAAAACTGATCATACTGTGCAAAGGCGGTAGGAAATATCTGTGAATTGGGCATTAACGCCAAGGTTTTATTACCTGTAAAAGGATTAGTAGCGCAAGATAGGAAAAGCGTTAAAGCTCCTATGGCGATTATTGAATTTTTATACTTCATTGTTGTATGACTTTAGTTATGGTAACTAAATTACAAAAACCGTTCCCTAATTGATGAACTCATTCCAAATTAGTTTTTGCTTAAATTTAAAAATGGTTCAATTTTAGTGTCCAAACACATGTATTTGCGTAAAACTCTTCTCAATAACCATGGTATTATCGCCATTCATTTTCACGTCGCTTAAAGCTATATCTTCATTATCAACCTGGATTTTATTAACCGTAAACGGCAACCCATGAAATTTCACTTTAAATCTTTGGTAACCAGCATCAAATTTTCCTTCCTTATGTTGTTGTATAATAAGTTCATTTGATTTTCCTGTAAGTTTAAATGTTCTTAAACTGTAACGTCCTTTGGTATAATCATAACCATCGTGAGCATCATCAAATAATGTTGACGATTCTTTTCCGTTTTTATAATACACATCGAGCGCAACTTCATCAATATCTAATTCGCCAACATATTGTTGTACTGGATACATAGGAATTATGGCTCCAGCTTTTACGAAAATAGGGATGGTTTCAATATCAGCATCTACCCACATTTCCTTTCCACCTGTAACCAATTGGTCGGTCCACAAATTAAACCACTCACCCCGAGGAATAAACATACGTCTACCACGCGCGTTAGGTTCTAAGATTGGGCATACGAGAATATGATCACCAAAAATAAATTCATCTGACCGGTAATGTGTGTGTACATCCTCTTGATCAAAAATGACCAGCGACTTCAACATTGGAATCCCTTCCTCTACATATTTCCAGAAAGTGGTGTATAAATAAGGTAATAGTCTATAGCGCAATTCAATGAATTTCCGTACGATATTAGTCACATCTTCATCAAACGCCCAAGGTTCCTGATTGCCATGATCTCCAGATGAATGGACTCTAAAGAATGGGTGAAAAATTCCTAATTGAATCCAACGTGTAAATAATTCGCCTTGTGGTTGTTCAGCAAAACCTCCAATATCGCTTCCGGCAAAAGAGAATCCTGACATTGCTAAACGTTGTGCCTGGATATTGGCAATCCATAAATGCTCCCAAGTGGCCACATTATCTCCCGTCCAAGTAGACGTGTAACGTTGCGTCCCAGAATAGGCGGCACGTGTAATGACAAACGGACGTTTTGGATAGGCGAATTTCTTAACCCCTTGATAGGTAGCTCTAGCCATTTGCATACCGTATACATTATGTGCTTTTCTATGGCTACAGCGGTTGCCATCATACTCATGGCGCACATCATCAGGAAAGGTCTTGTTAGGAACCTCCATGACTGCAGGCTCATTCATATCATTCCACACCCCTTTTACACCAATATCTTCAATCAATTCTCTGTATAAATCAGACCACCAATCACGTACTTTTTTATTCGTGAAATCTGGAAAATAACACTCCCCTGGCCAAACTTTTCCTTTCATGTAAGGACCGTCTGCACGTTTACAGAAATAATCATTCTCTAAAGCTTCAGTAAATACCGAGTATTCTTTATCAATTTTAATTCCCGGATCAATAATTACGACAGTTTTAAACCCATCATCCAACAATTCTTTAACCATGCGTTTTGGATCAGGAAAATGGGTTTTGTCCCACGTAAAACATCTAAATCCATCCATATAATCAATATCGAGATAAATGGCATCACACGGAATTTTCAACTCCCTAAACTTAGAAGTGATTTCCTTCACTTTAGATTCTGGATAATAACTCCATTTACATTGATGAAACCCTAAAGCCCAAAGTGGTGGTAATTGTTGTGGTTTCCCTGTCAGATCAGTATAATTGGCCACCACGTCTTCCATTTTTGGACCGTAGATAAAATAGTAATTCATTTCGCCACCTTGTGCCCAAAAACTCGTAACGTTGCGTCTTTCCTGGCAAAAATCAAAATAAGACCTGAAACTGTTATCAAAGAAAATTCCGTAGGCCTTCTTATTATGTAAGCCTGTGTAAAATGGAATCGCTTTATAAATAGGATCAGTCCCTTTGCCATAGGCATAACTGTCCGTCACCCAATTTTCAAAGCGTTTACCTTTTAGATTAAGTTCTACCGGCTTATCCCCTAATCCGAAAAAACTCTCACCATCATGAGAAGTTTTACTCATTTTGACAATGTTGCCACCGTATTCATAACTTTCTTCCCAATGGAACCCCAATTCATCTTCATTAATCAGTTTATGATCTTTAGCATCAAAAATATAAACTTTAAGATTGTCTTTTTTAATATGACAGATGAGCTTAGAAGTGGAGATTTTGTAAGACTCTGCTTCCTCTTCTATCTCTAATTTATTATAGCCTTTACTGGCATGTTTAGTGATGGCATATGAAAAATCTTTTTCAAAAGTACCTGTTGTGGTGTATCTGAAGCGGATGACACTATCCCTTAAAATAGTCATCGCGAGAACCACATCATTATCAGTCGTAAAATAAAAGGTGTCAACATCCTTCTTATAGGACACTATATTATTAGGAAAAATATTTCCTTTGTTTTCTAACTCGGTATTTACAATCATAATTTTATTATATAATTCACAAAAAAACGCATAAGTTTAGTAAAATAAAATATTAGTTAAGAGCACTTATTAACTATAGCGTTTGAACTGTTAAGAATTGATGAAATTGAACGGTTTCTTAGTTCTTCTTTTTGGAAGATTTTGTAGTTGATTTAACTTTGGCCGGTTTTACTGAAGATTGAGCGGGTTTGCTTTTTGCTTTTTCCTTTTTAGATTCTGATGATGGCTTCAGCTCTATAACTGGCTCCTTAGTTTTATTAAGGGCCTTGGGTTTAGACTTAGATTGCCCCTTGATACTTGCGGAACCTAGGCCTCCTTGTTTGTACTTAAACACAACCATTCCCAATGGTGGTATGCTAATTATAGCTGAAAAATTGCGATTGTGCATTTCGGCCTTTTTAGTGGTGATCAAATTATTATTAAAGTCGCCCGTACCATTATATATTGTAGCATCGCTATTAAAAATCTCTTTCAATCTTCCTTTTGCCGGTACTCCAATACTATATGTAACCATTGGTGTTGGTGTCATGTTACAGGCTATTATTAGTTGCTCTTCTTCTGTATTGCCCTTCCTGATATAGACTAAAACCGAATTTTTGTGATCATCGTAAGCAATCCACTCAAAACCTTCACCTGAAAATTGCTTCTCATAAAGTGCAGGCTCCGATTGATACAAGCCATTTAAATCTATGATTAAACGCTGGATGCCCTGATGGGATTCAGAGTCTAACAAATGCCAATCCAACCCTTGGCTAAAATTCCATTCATTTTGCTGACCAAACTCGCAGCCCATAAACAATAATTTACCTCCTGGATGGGTAAACATATAACTGTATAACAACCTTAAATTCGCAAAACGCTGCCACTCATCGCCAGGCATCCGACCTAGAATAGATTTCTTCCCGTACACCACTTCATCATGGCTTAATGGCAACATAAAGTTTTCTGAAAAGGCATAAGTTATTGAAAAGGTCAAATCATTTTGGTGGTATTGGCGGTAAATTGGAGGTTTACTGAAATAATCGAGCGTATCGTGCATCCAGCCCATCATCCACTTCATGCCAAAACCAAGTCCCCCAGAAAAGGTAGGCCTTGATACCATTGGGAAGGCTGTCGATTCTTCAGCAATATTCTGAACGTCTGGATAATTGGCGTATACGGCTTCATTCATTTCTTTTATAAAAGCTATGGCGTCTAAATTCTCCCGTCCGCCGTGAATGTTTGGTTCCCATTCGCCATCTTTTCTAGAATAATCCAAAAACAGCATGGAAGCTACGGCGTCTACGCGCAACCCATCAGCATGATATTGGTCTAACCAAAATAAGGCATTACTGATTAAAAATGATTTAACTTCATTACGACCATAGTTGAATATTAAACTCTTCCAATCATGATGGTAACCTTTGCGCCTATCAGGATGCTCGTATAAACAGGAGCCATCAAAATATCCCAATCCGTGGGCATCTTCAGGAAAATGTGAAGGCACCCAATCCAATAGAACTCCAATATCATTTTTATGCAGCGTATCTACTAAATATTTAAATTCTTCAGGATATCCAAAACGCGTTGTGGGGACAAAATAGCCTGTAATTTGATAGCCCCAACTTGGATCATACGGAAATTCCATGATGGGCATCAACTCTACATGGGTAAATTTCATTTTTTTGACGTAGGCTACCAAATCCTCTGCCAATTCAACATAAGACAGAAACCGATCTTCAGTAGCATGGCGCTTCCAAGACCCTAAATGTACTTCATATACGGAATGTGGAGCCTCTAACGCATTATTTTTCTTGCGTTTGGCCATCCAATTCTTATCCTTCCAAGCATAAGCATCTTCCCATACAATTGACGCTGTTTTTGGAGGGTGTTCAGCTCTCCGTGCATAAGGATCTGCTTTTTCAGTTTTTATGTTGTTGTGATGACTCGTAATTTTGTATTTATAGATAGCGCCCTGTCCAACATGAGGAATAAAGCCCTCCCAAACACCACTCTTGTCCCAGCGCACATTCAGAACATTCTCATCTTCATTCCAATGATTAAAATCGCCCACCACAGAAACCTTTTTGGCACTTGGTGCCCATACTGCAAAATAGGTGCCCTTAACACCCTCGTGTTCCATTATGTGGGATCCAAACTTTTCATAAAGCCTAAAATGTTTTCCAGCTAAGAACAGATTGATATCAAAATCAGTAAAACGGCTACAAGGCTTAACTTCTGGCATAAATAAAGTTTAAAAAGATTAAGTGTGTTAAGATATACTAAATTAAAAACCTAAAGTAATAAAATTACGTACAAATGTTATGGTAACATCACTATTAAATCAATGTGATAGACTTAATGGGGTATCAAGAAAGTAAAAAGAATTACTTTCGACTTAACATTAACATTATAATTCAATTAAAATGAAAACACTACCGTTATTACTCATATTAAGCATCTTTTTCAGTTGCAACAGTTCTGCGCAAAAGAAAGAAACGAAGACAGAGCATTCACCCTCTTTTAAAATTACTAAGACAGATGCGGAGTGGAAAGCGCAATTAACTGCCGATCAATATTACGTTTTAAGGAAAGCGGGTACTGAACGTGCATTTAGCAGTCCGTTAAATAACAACCATGCCAAAGGCACTTATGTTTGTGCAGCCTGTAAAACACCGCTTTTTAAAAGTGAACATAAATTTGATTCTGGCACTGGATGGCCCAGTTTTGACCGGGTGATAGAAGGAAATGTGGCTTTTTCTACAGATA
Source organism: Gelidibacter sediminis (assembly GCF_004364975.1). Lineage (GTDB taxonomy): Bacteria > Bacteroidota > Bacteroidia > Flavobacteriales > Flavobacteriaceae > Gelidibacter > Gelidibacter sediminis. The sequence continues at coordinate 1,028,093 of NZ_SOBW01000008.1, forward strand.
CCAAAATTGGATATGTACGTACTGAAGAGCATTGTGCCACGTGTGGCGGACATTTAGGTCATGTTTTTGATGATGGACCAAGAGCTACAACAGGAAAACGTCATTGTATTAATGGTGATGCTTTAGAATTTGTCCCTACAAGCAAATAAACTCCCATCAGAAAATTCTTAATTCCGTGAGAGTCATTGATTCTATGGCGTTTTTGGAATTTCTACTTTTTTTGCTATTTATCTTTTGAATTTATATTTCTTAGTTAATTTTAAATTATGGAAACCACCTTCATACCTGGCATTATAAAGCAATTTATATATTATAAAACTGTAGGCGATAAAACCATTGCCCAGTTGTCTTTTGAGGAAATGAATTACCAACCCAATGAAGCTTCCAATAGCATTTCAGTAATTGTAAAGCATATGGTAGGCAATATGTTGAGCAGATGGACTTATTTTTTAACTGAAGATGGTGAAAAGGAATGGCGCCAGAGAGATCAAGAATTTGAGGCAACTTTTACTACTAAAGAAGAACTTCAGGAAGCTTGGAACCAAGGCTGGACCTGTTTGTTTAACGCCATTTCACCACTTACCGGAGAGGATATGGACAAGATAGTATATATTAGAAACGAAGGGCACACTGTTGCGGAAGCAATTTTCAGACAATTGGGACATTACCCCTATCATATTGGTCAAATGGCCTATATCGGCAAATTATTAAAAGCTGACGAATGGGCTAATTTATCCATACCTAAGAATCAATCGGCACCCTACAATACGTATAAATTTGATATAGAAAAAGGTAAGCGACATTTTACTGATCATTTATAAATGGAATACACTCAGTAAAATTTCGTTTGTTGCTATGGTCTATCCTTAACATATAGCCATTTAAATCAGAAATTACACCTGCTGTAACTTCACGATTAGTCACAAATAACAATTACAAACAATTCTTAATAACTATTCCCATTTTAGGAAATGGTAATTTGCAATTTGAAATTTACTTTTTGTAACTTCGTAGCTTCTAATCACGATTAAAAAATACTCATGAGTAAATACGATATCATTGTTCTTGGAAGTGGTCCTGGTGGCTACGTAACTGCTATTAGAGCATCACAATTAGGATTCAAAACTGCTGTTATTGAAAAAGAAAGTCTTGGCGGCGTTTGTTTAAATTGGGGCTGTATCCCAACAAAAGCCTTATTAAAATCAGCACAAGTTTTTGAATATCTTAAACATGCTGAAGACTATGGGCTTTCTGTAAAAGATGCTGACAAAGACTTTGATGCGATTGTAAAGCGTAGTCGCGGTGTTGCAGATGGTATGAGCAAAGGTGTTCAGTTTTTGATGAAGAAAAACAAAATTGACGTTATTGAAGGTTTTGGAAAACTTAAAACTGGAAAGAAGGTTGAAGTTGAAGGTAAAGAATACAGTGCTGACCACATCATCATTGCAACTGGTGCGCGGTCTAGAGAATTACCTAGTTTAAAACAAGACGGTAAAAAAGTGATTGGCTATAGAGAAGCCATGACTTTAAAAGAGCAACCTAAAAAGATGATTGTTGTAGGTTCTGGTGCTATTGGTGTAGAGTTTGCTTATTTCTACAACTCTATGGGCACTGATGTGACTATTGTTGAATTCTTACCAAACGTTGTTCCTGTTGAAGATGAGGATGTTTCTAAACAATTGGAAAAATCATTCAAGAAAAGTGGGATTAAAATCATGACCTCCTCGGAAGTCACTAAAGTTGACACCTCTGGAGAAGGCGTTGTGGCAACTGTAAAAACCGCAAAGGGAGAAGAAACTCTTGAAGCAGATATCATACTTTCAGCTATTGGAATTAAATCTAACATAGAAAATATAGGCTTGGAAGATGTTGGTATTGCTGTAGATAGAGATAAAATCTTAGTCAATAATTATTACCAAACCAATATTCCTGGATACTATGCTATTGGAGATGTAACTCCTGGTCAAGCGTTAGCGCACGTTGCTTCCGCAGAAGGCATCTTATGTGTGGAAAAAATTGCAGGTCAACATGTAGAAGCTTTAGATTACGGCAACATTCCTGGATGTACGTATGCATCACCAGAAATTGCAAGTGTTGGAATGACTGAAAAACAGGCCCTAGAAAAAGGTTTCGATATTAAAGTTGGTAAATTCCCTTTCTCAGCCTCAGGTAAAGCTAGTGCTTCTGGCGCAAAAGATGGATTTGTAAAGGTTATTTTTGATGCCAAATATGGCGAATGGTTAGGCTGCCACATGATTGGTGCTGGTGTAACAGATATGATTGCAGAAGCTGTTTTAGGACGTAAATTGGAAACTACAGGACATGAGGTCTTAAAAGCAGTACATCCACACCCTACAATGAGTGAAGCGGTTATGGAAGCTGTTGCAGCCGCATACGGTGAAGTAATTCATTTATAAGCTAGGAAATTGTTGATTGACGACTGTCGATTGTTGATTGACTAATGATAATTACATAAATATACAAAGCGATTCAAAATTTTGAATCGCTTTTTTTTGAGTTGAAATCTTAGAAATAACTTAAAGTTGAAGTCCCATTCCGAAAAATAGGCCGTTTGGCGCTAATTCGTCGAGACCTAAGGCGAATTTTACATGAACATCTAAAGCTTTTGTGATGGCGTAGCTTGAGCTAATATCAGCCCCAATTCTAATCTTACTGGTAAAAAAATCGAAGAAGTAGTTGATACTGGGTCCTGCCAGTAAATAGAGTTTGTTGGCTACTTCATACTTCGCGTACAACGGAACATTTAAAAAATTAAAATCCCCCACTGAAATATATAATGCTTCAGGCTGTATCGTTAAGAAATCATCTATAGGGAATGCTATAAATATACCGCCATAGTCCCCTGTTTCGGAGGTGGCGTATGTCCCTAAATTTTGTTGATCAACAGTGAAAAAAGTTAAATTCAAGCCACCCTTTACGCCTAATCTCGTGTCCATATTTTGGGCATTTCCAAGGCTCGTAAAAGTTACAAAAAGTATGATTATAACGTATCTCATTTTCACTTAATCATTTAAGAAACTTTGTATGGCCAATTCATAACTTTGCAATCCAAAACCAAGAATCACCCCTTTGGCGTTTGGCGCTATATAAGATTGGTGCCTGAATTCTTCTCTAGCATAAGTGTTGGAGATATGTACTTCAACAACAGGCGTTTTAACAGCTTTTACAGCATCACCAATACCTACGGAGGTATGTGTGTATGCGGCGGCGTTCAGAATAATCCCATCAAAACTAAAGCCAACCTCCTGAATTTTAGAAATCAGTTCGCCCTCTATATTCGATTGAAAATGGAAAATTTCAACAGTAGGATATTTTTCTTTTACGGTATCTAAAAATTCATTTAGAGAAAGGCTGCCATAAATATCCGGCTCACGAGTGCCTAAAAGATTTAGATTTGGGCCATTAATAATCATCAATTTTTTCATAAGCTAAAAGTATTAAATTTTAGGCATATAAAACGCATAAAAAAAGGAGCCCGTGGGCTCCTTCAAGATATTTGATATGTAAGTATTGGTATTACGGTTTCTTAGAATGAAAAGGCTACCCCAAACTGCCATACGGAATTTTTTGCGTCTGTATTTTCAAACATGGTATTGTCCTTATAAATGTTGGTCAAACCGTGCGTGTATCTTGCAGAAAGAGCAAATCCGTTGTCAAATTTATACCCAGCACCTAAGGCTACATTGGTGTCAAAACCTTTAACATGGGAATCGTCAGAATCGATCACGGTATCTCCTCCTCCTTCGCCTGGAGAATAATCAATTTCCTCACTAACCTTAAATCCAAATTGTGGACCAGCCTCAGCGTACAAACCTTTAACCAAATAAACCTTTGCCATTAAAGGTACTTGAATGTAATTGAGTTGGTACTCAACATTATCATCTGTATCAAAAGCATTATCCTGATCTCTGGTAGCTATCGTAAACCCTTGTCCTGAATACAACACCTCTGGCTGAAAGGAAAATCGTTCAGAAATAGGAATTTCCATAAATAACCCTAAATTAAAACTTGTTCTAGAGTCTAAATCTCCTATGTCATCTCCTGTAATAGTAGAGAAATTAACACCTCCTTTAACTCCAAATTGAGCTGTTGTATCATCGGACTGTGCATTAATAGTTGTAAATCCGAAAATAGTTACTAATGTTGCAAAAAATAAATTTTTCATAAGTCTGTTTTTTAAAGTTCCAACTCGATATACGTTAAGAAACTACCTACAAGATTTTGCTTTAACACAATTTAACGAACTTTAAGGGCATTTAACACAAAATTTATAATACCACATAAATTTTCAACCTACACCAATCATGTTACATAAGTGTTAAATGCAATTTATAAATAGAGATCTGTTAGGATTAGCATAAAAGGTTTATTATTGCGGATATAAGCTTAAGCAAAACTAATTGTATTGATATGAAATGGACAGATACCCTTAATGACTTTCAATTATACTTAAAAATCGAGCGTGGTTTATCTTCTAATTCTATAGCCAATTATACGTTTGACATCCAAAAGCTAATCCGGTTTTTAGAACTACATGATATTTCAGTAACCCCTACTTCTATAGATCATTCTACCATTCAACAATTTATCTATGAAGTTTCAAAAAGTTTAAATGCAAGATCCCAGGCACGAATTATCTCAGGTTTACGGAGTTTTTTTGGATACTTAGTGTTTGAAGATTACATTTCGATTAATCCATTAGATCATATTGAATCTCCAAAAATTGGACGGAAACTGCCTGATACTTTAAGTTTGGACGACATTAATAATCTGATTGCTGCTGTTGAACTCACTAAAGAATACAATGGGGTTAGGATAGGCGAACGGGACCGTACCATACTTGAAACCTTGTATAGCTGCGGACTCCGGGTAAGTGAATTGATCAATCTTAAATTATCAGATCTCTATTTCGATGAAGGGTTTATAAAAGTTACAGGTAAAGGAGACAAACAGCGCTTTGTCCCTATAGGAAGGTCCACCCAAAAATATATCACAATTTACAAAGATGAAGTGCGCACTACAATTAAGGTGAAAAAACAATTTCAAGACACCCTTTTTTTAAATCATCAAGGTAGACAATTGTCTCGTGCAATGATTTTTACCATAATTAAGAAACTTGCATCAAAAATTGAGCTTAACAAAACCATTTCCCCACACACCTTCAGACATTCTTTTGCGACACATTTATTGGAAAATGGAGCTGATTTAAGAGCCATACAGCTCATGTTAGGGCATGAAAGCATAACCACTACAGAAATTTACATGCATGTAGATAGAAGTCATTTAAAAGAGGTACTTTTAAAATATCATCCTAGAAAATAAACCATTTTATTGTAAAACTTAACTCATTATAGTCGATGTATGCGATGTTTTATATTTTTAGATTGTTGGTAATTTTATATAATGGTTCCCTCTTAAAGTTACTGCCGTATCCTATGGATACATTTATATGAAATGTTAACTCTATTCAAAATAAATTTTAAATTAACTAAGTTATTTCATAACTTGTAGTTAATCCCCCTATAACTAGAGCAATAGCAATTGTTTATAGTGAATTTCTTAAGATTTACAATCTTACCCACTATTAAAACCTAAAAACGAAATGCTATGACCTCACTTAGATCAGGATTACCATTATATCAATTAAATACAACGTTTGTGGAGAATCTTAAATGGCAATTGGCCTTGGAGTATTCAGGTATAGGAATGTGGGAGTATGATGCTGCTGCAAAACGCGTGTATTTTTCTGAAGGTTCTAAACAAATTATTGGTGTTAATGATCCCAACTTTGGAGCCCATATAGATGCATGGAACGAACGCGTCCATCCAGACGATAAAGAAACTTATTATAGTAATTTTCAAGATCATTTAAAAGGCCTGGTGCCGATGTATGAGAACGAGCATCGCGTAAGATGTGAAGATGGCTCGTATAAATGGATTCGTGATAGAGGCAAAATTGTTGAATGGGACAGTCATAACAATCCTAAACGGATTATTGGTACGCATACTGACATTACCTATCAAAAACAGAATGAGATAAAAATCAATCAATCCCTATTGCTAGCCACTGAACACAACAATAAGCTTAAAAATTTTGCACACATCGTTACCCATAATTTAAAACAACATGCCGCAAATTTTGAGGGCCTGATGGAGTTATTTGATGATGCAGAATCACGCTCAGAAGAAGAAGAAATACTGAGTCATTTAAGAACGCTGTCCTCCTCATTGTCAAAAACAATTTCTAATTTGCACGATATTGTAAATGTTCAAAACAGCAAAAACCTCAAAACAAAAAAAATATACATTGCTGATGCCATAGACAATATATTAGAGGTGCTTGACATAGTCATAAAAGAAAATAGCGCCACCATTTACAACAATATACCTAGAAAATTATTTTTATATTACAACTGTTCTTATTTTGAGAGTATCATTCAAAATTTATTGTCTAACGCCATTAAGTACAAACATCCTGATAGAGATCCGGTGATTTCCATCGATTTTTATTTCGATAAAAACGAATTTCAACTCACCATATCAGACAATGGTGTAGGTATTGATCTAGACAAATATGGTAAGGACATTTTTGGATTGTATAAAACATTCCATCATAATGATGACGCTGAGGGTGTAGGGTTATATCTCATTAAAAATCAAATTGAAAGTTATGGAGGCCGCATTAAAGTGGAAAGTGAAGTAAATGTAGGAACCACATTCACCATCATTGGTAAAAACAAAAAAGTCTAGCATTGGCTAGACTTTTAAAATATTTAATACCGTTTTTATTTGGCAATATTGACGGCTCTAGTTTCTCGTATTACCGTTACCTTAACCTGTCCCGGGTATGTCATATCCGTCTGAATTTTTTGAGAAATCTCAAAAGACAAATTAGCTGCTTGCTCATCAGAAACACGCTCACTTTCTACCATAACTCTCAATTCTCGTCCTGCTTGAATGGCGTAGGCTTTATTAACACCATTAAATCCAAAGGCCACATCTTCCAAATCTTTTAATCTTTGAATGTAAGAGTCTAAAACTTGACGGCGGGCTCCTGGTCTTGCACCTGATATAGCATCACATACTTGAATAATTGGCGCTAATAAAGTAGTCATCTCAATTTCATCATGATGGGCTCCAATGGCATTACAAACTTCAGGCTTTTCACCATATTTTTCAGCCCACTGCATTCCTAAGATCGCGTGTGGGGTTTCCATATCTGCTTCTGAGTCTGGCACTTTACCAATATCATGTAATAATCCAGCGCGTTTTGCAATTTTAGGATTCAAGCCCAATTCGGCTGCCATGACCCCGCAAAGCTTTGCGACCTCGCGTGAATGCTGTAAAAGATTTTGACCATATGAAGAACGGTATTTCATACGTCCTACCAATTTGATTAATTCAGGGTGCAACCCATGAATTCCTAAATCAATTACTGTTCGTTTTCCTACTTCAATAATTTCCTGCTCAATCTGTTTTTGTGTTTTTTGAACTACTTCTTCAATTTTAGCTGGGTGAATACGTCCATCGGTTACCAATTTGTGAAGTGATAAACGGGCGACTTCACGTCTAACAGAATCAAAACACGATAAAATAATCGCTTCTGGAGTATCATCAACAATAATCTCCACTCCAGTAGCGGCTTCGATAGCGCGGATGTTTCGTCCTTCTCTACCAATAATGCGACCTTTAACATCATCGGATTCTATGTTAAAAACGGAAACGCAGTTATCAATAGCCTCTTCTGTACCAATACGCTGAATGGTATTTATAATAATTTTCTTAGCATCTTGCTGTGCAGTTAGCTTCGCTTCTTCCAATGTATCTTGAATATAAGCCATAGCATCAGCCTTAGCTTCGTGTTTTAGCGATTCTACAAGCTGTGCTTTTGCTTCTTCCGCAGAAAGTCCTGAAATTACTTCTAGTTGTTTAATTTGACTTTTATGAGCCTTGTCGACTTCCTCTTTCTTCTTTTCTAAAAATTCAAGTCGGAAATCATAATCCTTAATTTTATCTTCTATTTCTTGGGAAAGTTTTTTGTTTTTAGCTAATTCGCTAGAGACTTGAGACTCCTTGTCACGCGTTCTTTTTTCAGCTTCAGCAATTTTTTTATCACGAGAAAGAATAATTTTTTCATGTTCAGATTTCAATTCAATAAACTTCTCTTTTGCTTGAAGAAGTTTATCTTTTTTTATCGATTCTCCTTCAGCATTAGCCTGGCGTATGATTGAATTGGACTCTTCTTGTGCGTTTTTAATTAATTTAGAAGCATTATTTTTTTCGAGGACTTTTGCAATAATATAGCCGAGTATGATGCCCAATACTACCCCTCCAACAATTAGTAAAATTGTATTTTCCATGTTTAGTTTAGTTTAATATAATTTGATATCATTAAAAACACCCAGATATCACCGGGTTTAGCTTAGCATAACATTTGGTTGACATGCAAAATCTAAGCAAAAAAAAAGCCTACATCAGCTTCAAATTTAGTATAAACTCCTTAAAAACAAGTTTAGGGCTAACAAGCTGATCAAAAATCTGCTCAAAGGCAGCACGGTTTTACAACTTAAACTCACCCTTTTTAAAGAAATAATGTTGAGTTTATCAAATAAATAACTAATGTAGGCAGTAACCTATTTATTTTAAAGAACGTTAAGAGCTTAAATGAGAATGAAGAAGGTCGTCTAAAGCGGATAATCTATTTTTGACATCTTCACTAACATTGTCTTTATCTATTGTTTTCTGTTCCACTTGGGAGGCAAATTGCAAAGCACACATAGCTAGTACATCCTGTTTGTCCCTCACGGAATAATTCTGCTCAAACTGACCAATCATAGATTCAATTTTCTTAGCGGCCTTTCGCAATCCTTCCTCCTGACTAGGTGCAATCGTTAGCGGATACACCCTGTTAGCTATGGATAGCTTTATTTTTAGCTGTTCTGACATTAAATACTATGCTTACATTATTCAGATAATTGCGCTATACAATGATCTATGTCTTTTATTAATGTATTTATCTTGAGCTTTGTCTCTCGTTTATTTTCATCACTGCCCAACATTGAATTTGCAATCTTAAGAGCTTCATATTTTTCAACCCAAGAACTCAAGGCTTCCTGTTGCTGAATAATTTTTTGCTGATAATTGGCCAATTCTTCAGAAAGCTTTGCATTGGTTTGTTTTAAAACCTCCTGCTTATGTAAAACCTTGCTGATTTTATTCTCTAAAGAATCAACAATATCTTCAACTTTACCCATGTACAAATTTCAATACTGATGAAACAAAGTTAACATACCTTATCAAAAATCACAATTGTTTTATCATAAATTTTGAAAATTTTTAAAGTCATAATTCTAAAGCACTTATGCTTGCCAAAGTTAACAATGCATTACAACTTTATTAAAAACGTCTGTTAGATAATAGTCAAATTGTCTTAAGCATGTCAATTATGTTATATCTGTTGATACCTAATTCTGTTATTCCAAACAGGTTATACTAATCAGGTGGTGTAGGACGTTAAGATACCTTAAGTGATAAACCCTTTTACGTTAGGCACTCCTAAGTTTTTTTAATAATTTTAGCCTTTTAAATTTAGTTATGAAATTTCTTATTCTCCCCTTACTCTTAACCTCCTTTGCATTTTCACAAGTTGACTATCCTAAAGATTATTTTAGAAGCCCGTTAGATATTCCAATAATCCCTTCTGGCACTTTTGGCGAATTGAGGACCAATCATTTTCATGCAGGCTTAGATATCAAAACACAGCAACGTGAAGGTCATAATATATACACAGTTGCAGAGGGTTACGTAAGCCGAATTAAAGTATCACATTATGGTTACGGCAAAGTCATTTACATAACACACCCCAATGGTTACACCAGTGTGTATGGTCATCTTTCTAGTTATGCCCCCATCATTGAAGCCTATATAAAAGCAGCACAGTACAAAGCAGAATCTTATGAAGTTGAATTGTTTCCTGCAGTTGATGAGTTGAAGGTTAAAACAGACGAAATTATTGCCTATTCAGGAAATACGGGAAGCTCAGGTGGACCCCACCTACATTTTGAAATTCGAGATCAACAAGAACGCACTATTAATCCGCTGCTGTTTGGCCTTGATGTGCAGGATAAAAAAACACCTTTTGTAACAGCGGTATATGCTTACACCAAAGATGACGCATCTTCTGTTAATGGTAAAACGGGTCGTGTGGAGTTACGCCTCATTCCTACAAAAAACAAAGACTACATTGTAGAAAATATAACTGCCCATGGCACAGTAGGTTTCGGTATTGTCAGCTATGACTCTCAGGATCTTGCCGTCAACCAAAATGGTATTAATGGCTTGGAAACCTTTTTTAATGGCCACAGAAAATTTGAAATGGATTTTAATCGATTTTCATTCGCTGAGTCTCGACATATCAATAGATTTCTTGATTATGAATACTATAAAACAAGACGAAGTCGCATTCAAAAACTCTTTGTTGAACCAGGAAATGTGCTCAGTCTATATCAAAATTTAGACAATGATGGTTATATAATGGTTGAAGACAGTACCGCTTCAGTTTATAAAGTTCGAATTAAGGATTTTCATGGCAACGAATCATGGGTTACCATCCCTATTAATGGAAAAAAAACATCCGTTGCACCCAAAATAGTGGACACCAAGAGCAAAACCTATATATTTTCTGATCAACCTACTAATTTAACTGATAAAAATGTCAACGTATATTTTCCGTCTAACAGTTTTTATGAAGATACGTTTATAGATTTTAGCGTAAATAATGACACTCTATATCTACATAAAGATGTGATTCCGCTTCAAAAAAATGTCTCAATCACATATGACGTCAGCAAATATAAAGACGCTGAAAAAAACAAATTATATATTGCCGAACTCATAGGATCCCGAAACTATCCTAGTTATTTGAACACCAAAAGACAAGGCAACACATTAACTGCATCCTCCAACGCATTAGGGACTTATGCTCTAGTGTTGGACACCCAAGGCCCAAAAATTTCGGCTTTAAACTTTCAGGATGGTAAATGGTTAAGCAATTATAGATATCTTAAATTTAAAATAACTGATGATCTTTCAGGTATCAGTAATTATAGAGCTACCGTCAATGGCAAATTTATATTATTGGAATATGAATATAAAACGAATACTTTGACTTTTGATTTTAATGATAATGTAGTGACAGATACCAAAAATGAATTGAAACTTGTGGTAACCGATAATGTAGGAAATAGTTCTACATTTGAGGCAACTTTTTTTAGAAAATAAATTCCGCTCTTGAAACTAGATTTTATTTACCGCTTTGCCTTCATTCTGTTGCCCATACTAAGTTGGTCGCAAACTGCCACTATAAGAGGTGTAGTATTAGATGATCGGAACATTCCTATTGACAATGTTAACATTACCTCAAATGAGGTTGGCACAATCTCCAACACCAATGGATTTTATGAACTTAAAATTGCTGCAAATACTGAGGTAACGGTAACGTTCACTCATATCTTATACAAACGCGTATTGGTTAAATTCAATCTCAAAAATGGACAGGCAGTAGAGTTTAATCCGGTGATGGACCTGAATATTGAGCAAATTGCCACAATTGTAATTAACAGCAATCAACGTCAATCTGTAAATGGCGTCACGACTATTGCGCCAGAATTGCTTAGAACAATAAAAGGGGCCCAACCCGGCGTAGAGAATATTTTAAAAACTTTACCGGGCGTAAATATTTCCAATGAATTGAGCACACAATATTCAGTACGTGGTGGCAATTTTGATGAGAATTTGGTTTATGTCAATGAAATTGAAGTGTACAGGCCATTTTTAGTGCGGTCAGGTCAACAGGAAGGCTTGAGTTTTGTTAATACAGATCTTGTACAAAACGTCGATTTTTCGGCTGGCGGATTTCAGGCAAAATATGGCGATAAATTATCTTCAGTGTTGGATATAACGTATAAGAATCCCATCAAATTTGGTATGAAGGCTGACGTGTCATTATTAGGCGGCAGTATTTCTGCGGAAGCAGTGTCTAAAGACTCCAAATTATCCGGTATTATGGGCCTACGCTACAGAGACAACAGTTTAATATTAAACTCTTTGGAGACTGAAGGCAACGTAAAACCTGTATTTGCAGATGCACAAACCTATTTAACCTATAAATTTACAGACAAGTTTCAGGTTAATTTCCTAGGAAATATATCCAGCAACAAATACACCTTTCAACCTCAAAATAGACAGACTAACTTCGGAACTATTGACAACCCGATAGCCTTATTGGTATTTTATGAAGGACAGGAAAAAGATGCCTATCACACCTACTTTGGAGCTTTTAAAGCCAATTATTTTGCAAATGACAATCTTACACTTAAGCTTATTGCCTCCACATATCACACTATTGAAGAAGAACATTTTGATATTTTGGCACAATACCGCTTAGGTGAAGTTAATGGCACTATTGGTGATGAAAATTTTGGTGAAGTAGAATTTAGCGAAGGTGTAGGTGCCCAATTGACCCACGCTAGGAATGATTTAGATGCTTTAATAACAACAGTAGAGCATAAAGGCGATTATAAAATAGACACCAACATCTTTGAATGGTCCATAAAATATACCAATGAAGATATACGGGACAGGTTGGTTGAATGGGAAGTTATTGATTCAGCAGGATTTTCAATAAACCCACCCAAATCAAATAGCTTAAAAGACCAACCCTACCAACCGTATGAAGGACCTTTAGTAGCCTTCCAAAATGTGCGCGCTACCAACTCAGCTCAGATTCAACGCTTTCAAGCTTATGCACAATGGAGCAAGCGTTCTGTATTAGGTTCAAACGATGTCTTTTATAATTTTGGAGTAAGGACACACCATTGGACAGTAAATGGAGACAGGATAGAAAGTCATTCGCAAACAGTTTTTAGTCCGCGAGCACAATTCGCCGTTAAACCTGATTGGGATAAAGATATGATATTTCGAATTGCTGGTGGCCTATATTACCAACCTCCGTTTTACAGAGAGCTACGTGATTCTTCGGGAACTGTACAGCCTTCTGTAAAAGCGCAAAAATCCATACACTTAGTCTTAGGTAATGAGTACAGCTTTAAAATGTGGGACCGACCATTTAAACTGGTGTCTGAGACCTACTACAAACATTTGACAGATGTTAATCCGTACACTTTAGAGAATGTCAGAATTAGGTATCGTGCCAATAACAAAGCTAAGGCTTATGCTTATGGCTTAGATTTAAGATTAAATGGTGAATTTGTACCGGGTACAGAGTCTTGGTTCAGTTTTGGGTACCTAAAAACTGAAGAAAATATAGAAGAGCGCGGGTATATTGCAAGGCCTACAGATCAACGACTAAAATTTGGTGTCTTATTTCAAGATTATGTACCCAACATCCCAGAATTGAAAGTGTATCTAAATCTAGTTTACAATACAGGGGTTCCAGGTGGTTCTCCAAGTTATGCTGATCCTTATGATTATCAAAATAGACTGCGCGATTATAAACGTGCTGATGTTGGATTTTCCTATGCCATTGTAGATCGCGACAAAGCCTATAATGCCAATTGGAAAAATGCATTTAAAGAATTGACTATCGGCGTGGAAGTTTTTAATATGTTCAACGTTCAAAATTCCATCACCAATACCTGGGTTAGAGACGTGTACAGCAAACGTCAATATGCCATACCAAATTATCTGAGTCCACGAGTGTTTAATGTGCGACTGTCCATGAAGTTTTAGCTTAACTTTTTAATACTAATGCAGCATTGCAGACCTTTGGTTTTATGTTTATATAAAATCTTTTAACACCGCCATTACATAATCTACTTCTGCTTTAGTATTAAAACAGGACAATGAAAAACGAACAGAAGGTTTCAATAAATTTTCAGCATTCAATAGTTCAGTCAATACGTGCGAATTTTGGTTGCTCCCACTTTGGCATGCTGAACCTCTAGAACAGGCAATGCCTTTTAAATCCAATTGAAAATGAAGCATTGCTCCTTTCTCTGGCGGTATTGACAAACATACGTTTAAAACGGTATACGTACTGTGGTCTTGATCTTCACAATTGCCATTAAAAGTAATTTCTGGAGACAAATTTTTTAACTGATCTATAAAATACGTTTTAAGTTCTGAAATATGTTGCCGCTCAAGATCAAGGTTCTCATAACTCAGTTTGAGTGCGGTTTCCATCCCTACAATATTATGAATGGCTTCAGTTCCTGCACGATACCCACGTTCTTGCTCACCTCCAAACAAAGAAGCTTTAATACCTGAACCTTTTCTTATAAACGCAAACCCAATACCTTTTGGACCATGGAACTTATGGGCACTTGCCGCAATAAAATCGACTGGCGTAGTTTGTAAATCCAAATCATAATGTCCTACGGATTGCACAGTATCACTATGACATAAGGCACCATGCAACTTACACAAATCTGCTACCTTTTGAAGATCCAATTTATTTCCAATTTCGTTGTTAACGTGCATTAAACTCACCATCACCTTATTATCAGATTGCAAAAGCTGTTCAAGGTTATTTAGGTCTACCATCCCATTTTCCTTTAATTTTACATATGTCACAGCTATGTTGTATTCTTTTTGAAGTTGTGCAACCGTATGCAGTACTGCATGGTGTTCTAATTTGCTTGTAATAATTTCGGTAACGCCCAAATCTCTCACGGCGCTTCGCAATACTAAGTTATCAGCTTCTGTACCCCCAGCGGTAAAAACAATTTCTGAAGCATGTACATTAAGGAATGAAGCAATTGTTTTTCTAGAAGTCTCCATTAAGGACTTGGCTGAACGCCCTAGGCCATGTGTAGAAGAGGCATTGCCATAGTGTGTATGCATCACATTAATCATGCGCTCTATTACCGCATCGCGCATTGGTGTTGTGGCTGCATTGTCAAAATAAACCTGTTTCATAGCTGAGAAATTATTGTGGATTTTTAGAAAACTGACTATTAAGTTTTGCTAAAAATTGATTCCAATCTGCAAAAATACTCCAAATAAAATTATTTGAGAGATGGTACGTTATAAATTGGAGAATGCCTTATTTTTGTTGCTTAATCGATGGAAATGCAAAAATTAGTTTACCTTTTAGGTTTGTGCTTAGTGCTATCAGCATGTGACGATGGCGATATTATTGAAGTAGAATTGGATTTTGATAAACAACTCTCTATTTGCGAACTTAATCCGGAGGTATTTTTCTTATACGATACAAAAACTGATCCTTCCGAATCTTTAAGTTTAATCTTCCCAAACAACTCTACCACACGACAGATTTTTAACCCGGAAACGAATAATTATACAAGTACATTTGAGATTAATGGAACAAGCACCAAGTTTAATTATAGAACCTATGATGGTAAGCCCGAAAATTTAATCTGTAATTTATTACCGGATGCTAGCACAAATATTCTTAAAGATTATGCGGCCAGTTCTGGAACCGTAACCACACTAACAACCTTTGTTGACGATGACGGTGATGGGATCCCATCAGCATTTGAAGATAAAAATTCAGATGGCGACAACAATCCTGCAACCAATCCCACCGACTCTGACGGCGATGGTATTCCTGATTATCTGGATGCCGACGATGACAATGATAATGTTTTGACAAAAAATGAAGGTCATCAATATACTACAACTGACGCTCTGAGAAATGCTCAGGATACGGATGGCGATGGAACACCAGATTATTTAGATGATGATGATGATGGCGATAATGTGTTAACGCGTCTTGAAGACGAAAATGGCAATGGTAACCCGAGGGATGATTTTGATGAAAGCACCGCCACCCCAGGTGTTCCGAGGTATTTAAACAAAGTGGCCACAGATGATTATAATTATCAACAATTTAATAAAAACACGTACCAACGCATTATTACCGTTAAATTTCAGATTAAGAATGTCAACTTGGATATCATAAGTTTAACTGACATTGATTTTGGAACCTACACGAAGAGTTTGACTATTGAAAGTGAGTGATATTTTTGTCATATTTGCTAAGGAAATGTTCTGAATACAACTTTATTGACGCATCCTACACTTCCTACAGATTCTGATAAATATACACTTCAGTAGCGCCTAATCCGTATTTCTGGAAATCAGCTGCATAATATTTGACGTTATCATATCGTCTGAAAAGGGTTTCCAATTCCATTTTTAACACACCTTCACCAACACCGTGAATGAATACTATTTTTTGAACACGTTTTTTAATCGCGAATTCCAATTTTCGCTCTGCGGTTTCCAATTGCAGGGTCAACATATCATAATTGGATAAATGACGGTCATTTTCTGTAAGATTATGGATGTGCAAGTCTACCTCCATGGTAGGTTGACTTCTTTCTTTAGGTTTTACCCTAACAGATTTTCGCTTCCCATATTGCTCTTTTTCTGAAATGACATCACTAAAAGAATGCTCAGAAAAAATCTTAGATTTTAAAGTGTCTTTGTCTTCTATTTTAAGTAATTCAGATTCTTGAAAATCCATCAGAAATCCATCTACAGTGTCTAAAAATACCGTATTACCTTCAATTTTTGAGACCGTCCCTGAAATGGCTTCATCTAAAACGGTTACTTTATCCCCTATTTTTAGTTTCATGCGTCTTCATTATTATCAGTAGAAGAATCTGGATCGTTTTTACTAGGAATGTTCTTAGAAATACGATAGACACCAATCATCAAAATAACAATGCCCCCAATAAGAACATATTCATTCTGGTCCATTCCCGCTCTTGCGTAAATAGCTACAAAACCACCACTAATGATGAGTAATAAATTGATAAGTCGTGATGTATTCATAAGGTTTTAATTTTTATGTGAATAGCGAAATTACACATTTACTTCTTAAAAATTCTGTTGTCCAAGGCAAATCTAATCTCAAAAAATCCAACAGTCACTTGCTTTCTTTTTATACATTTGTGTATGTCAATGTTCAATTTTATAAAGCCTGAAGATTTTATGCTTCCTTGCATCAACAAGCAATTGTTTGGTATGGAATGCCTAGGTTGTGGCATTCAACGTGCAACATTATTAGTGTTTCGGGGCGATTTTGTAATGGCATTTAAAATATACCCTGCTATATACACACTTATTTTATTAACAGTTTTTCTTATATTTAACCTATTCGTTAAATTTAAATATGATGAAAAATTAAAAATAGCATTGATCATTATAAACGTAAGTATCATAATAATCAGTTATTTTTTTAAAACAACCAACTAACTCAATATAATATATGGAACAGCAAAAACTTAATACCACAATTATTTATGTACTTTCTATTCTTGGCTTACTCTGTTGTTGCATAGGAGGCTTAGGTTTTATATTAGCCGGCGTTGCTTATTTCATTGCACACACCAAGCTTAAAGAAGCTCATTTAAATCCAGAACAATACACAAATATTTCTGGCATGAAAACCGCAAAGACTGTTGCATTGGTCATCTTAATTCTAAATCTTGTGTATTTAGGCGCAACTGTTTACAGAGTTTCAACTACTGGATGGGATGTCATCATGGAGCAGTCACGTGAAATGATGGAAGGATACGGATTTGAAGTACCAGAATAATTCATATTAATTAAAATAAAGGAAGCGGCTAAAAAGCCACTTCTTTTTTTATATCAATATCCCTAAGAAATTTGCACTTCTAATAAACTCTTTTACGCCAATCCCATTACCATTGCACCTATTAACAATAATATATATAGACCTACAATTGCTATTGTAAAAATGCCTAAAAACTTATAATGTGATTTTAAGTTTGCAAAAGCTGCTGTCAAATCGTCATTATTTTTGGCATTTAAGGCACTTTTCATTTTACGTGAGAAATTGAAAAGATATAGCACAGGAAAAAAGTAGCATACCGCCATTACTGCATAAAAAATACCGACAAAGGACATATTCATGGTCATTCCCATTGACTCGTAAGGGTTGCCACCAGGCATTAGGCCCATAGCCACACTAAAGAATATTCCAAAAAGCAGCATCAATCCTATCCCTATAAACCCTAAAATAGATAGAAAATAGGTCCAACTGGAGGTTTCCTTTAAAAATCCAAAGATAGCAGGAGGCAAATTTAATTCAAACGTATCAAAAGCTGATTTTTCTGCTATCATTAGGATTGCGGTTCAAATTGTTTTAAAGTTTTGATAATAATGCTGACACAGTCTAACAACTGCGCTTCATTGATCACCAATGGCGGTGCAAAACGAATAATATTTCCATGTGTTGGTTTGGCCAACAAACCGTTATCTCGCAATGCCAAACAAATGTTCCAAGCGGTCTCGCCATCTTCACTGTCATTGATTACAATAGCATTAAGCAATCCTTTACCTCGTACTAATTTTGTTATTGTACTAGTTGTAATAAAAACATCAAGCTCATTTCTAAAAAGCTGACCAAGTTTTTCAGCATTATCTGCCAAATTCTCCTCTACAACCACTTCTAGTGCCGCCATAGCAACTGCTGCAGCCACAGGATTTCCGCCAAATGTACTGCCATGGTTTCCTGGTTGAATAACGTTCATGACAGGGTTATTGGCCAACACCGCACTAACTGGATAGGCACCTCCACTTAAAGCTTTCCCTAAAATTAAAATATCTGGCTTGACATTCTCATGATCTACGGCCAACAGTTTACCTGTTCTTGCAATTCCAGTTTGCACTTCGTCTGCAATAAACAATACATTATATTGTTCACATAACGCCTTAGCTTTTGAAAGATAATTTTCGCTAGGCACATAAACACCGGCTTCACCCTGAATTGGTTCTACCAGAAAACCTGCAACTTTAGGATTCGATTTTAAAGTCTCTTCCAATACTTGTAAATTATCATATTCAATTTTTATGAATCCATCCGTAAAAGGTCCAAAATGTTTGCGCGCTACCGGATCATTAGAAAATGAGATAATGGTAGTGGTGCGTCCGTGGAAATTATTTTCGCACACCACAATTTCAGCTTCATGATTAGCTATACCTTTAACTTCATAGGCCCATTTTCTACAAATTTTAAGTGCTGTTTCTACGGCCTCAGCCCCTGTATTCATTGGTAACACTTTATCGAAGCCAAAATACTTTGCCACATAGGCCTCATATTTGCCTAACATGTCATTGTGAAATGCTCGAGAGGTTAAGGTCAACGTTCTTGCTTGATCCACCATTGCATTGATAATTTTTGGGTGACAATGCCCTTGGTTTACGGCAGAATAGGCAGAAAGAAAGTCGTAATATTTTTTTCCTTCCACATCCCATACATACACACCTTCTCCTTTACTCAATACTACTGGTAACGGATGGTAATTGTGTGCACCATACTTGTTTTCTAAATCGATCGCTTGTTGCGAAGTTAATTGGTCTAAAACAGCCATTTTTAATAAGAATTTTAAGGTTTTATGTCTTAAAAAGACATCGTTTGACCACTATTATAGAGGCAAACATTAATAATTAAATCTCGCTAAGCGAGGAAAATAACCATTCCTACTGTACCTTTATTCTTTCTAAATCCCGATAGATACGGAACGAAAAAGCAGCGTGGGAGAGAAATCATCCCTAGGGCCTGCAAATTATGAAATAATTAAGCCTCTAAAAAATTTTTAGACTGATTTAGAACAAGATTTTTTATAAAATTTGGCATGAGGCCAACTATTCTATTTCATCACCTTATAAGAATCATACTTTTACTGTTAAAATGGCAAAATGTAATTCGTAAATCGCATTTGGTTTCACTATTTTTGCGGCATGGGAAGACGAAATAAAAAACAAATCTTTGAGAATGTTCTGGTTGTTGATGCTGGCGCAAAGGGAAAATCAGTTGCAAAATCGCCAGATGGCGCCGTTATTTTTATGCAAAATGTAGTTCCGGGCGATGTGGTTGATGTTGAAACTTTTAAAAAACGTAAATCCTATTACGAAGGGAAGGCTATCAAATTCCATGAATATTCTGATAAACGTACGGAACCAAGATGCCAACATTTTGGCGTTTGTGGCGGGTGTAAATGGCAGGATATGGCCTATGAACACCAATTGTTTTACAAGCAAAAAGAAGTTGAGGAAAATTTAAAGCGCATTGGTCATTTAGAACTTCCGCCTATCACACCAATTTTAGGTTCTGCCAAAGATTATTTTTATCGAAATAAAATGGAATTTTCATTTAGTGACAGCCGTTGGTTAACATTGAAGGAAATTAAATCTAATGAGAATTTTGGTGATAAAAACGCACTCGGCTTTCATATACCTGGTATGTGGGATAAGATATTGGATATCGAGAAATGTTGGTTGCAAGCTGATCCATCTAATGCTATTAGAAATTCCGTAAAAGAATTCGCCGTAAAACACGGGATGGAATTTTTTAATGCTCGCAACCAGACCGGGTTTTTAAGAACAATGATGCTCCGCACCTCTTCTACAGGTGATATTATGGTACTTTTTCAGTTTTATAAAGAAGATAAAGCCAATCGCATTTTGTTGATGGATTATATCGGCGATAAATTCCCAGAAATTACTTCGCTACAATACGTCATCAATGGAAAAGCAAATGATACTATTTACGATCAAGAAGTGATTTGTTATAAAGGCCAAGATCATATTTTTGAGGAAATGGAAGGTTTGAAATTCAAAATCAATGCAAAATCCTTTTACCAAACCAATTCAAACCAAGCTTATGAGCTTTACAAAATAACCCGTGATTTTGCCGATTTGCAAGGTGATGAATTAGTATACGATTTATACACTGGTACAGGCACCATTGCACAATTTGTGGCCAAAAATGCCAAAAAAGTTGTGGGTGTAGAAGCTGTTGCTGATGCAATTGTGGCTGCAAAGGAGAACGCACAATTAAACGGCATTGACAATGTTGATTTTTTTGTTGGCGACATGAAAAATGTTTTCAATGCTGATTTTATCAATCAACACGGCCACCCAGATGTCATTATTACAGACCCTCCAAGAGATGGGATGCATAAAGATGTGGTACAACAAATTTTAAATATTGCACCATCAAAAGTGGTCTATGTAAGCTGTAATAGCGCTACCCAAGCAAGAGATTTAGAACTGATGGATGCCATGTATAGAGTAACCAAAGTGCAACCGGTAGATATGTTTCCACAAACACATCACGTAGAAAATGTTGTACTTTTGGAAAAAAGATGAGACGATTGATGATTGTTGATTGTGATTCTCAATAATTGAATAATTACTGAATAAATAGAAAATTCAAAAAACTTGAAACAAAACACCCTCTATAAGTACACATGGATCATCTGTTCGTTAGTTTTGATTGCGACGCTTTGGAGTTGTGAACGTGATGACATATGCGCCTCTGCAACACCAACTACACCTCATTTAATTGTTCGATTTTATAATATAAATGAGAGAGCCGAGACAAAAACGGTAAGACGAATGAATGTTTATGAAGAAAACAGTTCAAAATATCTCCTATTGGACAAAACACTAGACTCTATCGTATTACCATTGCGAATTGATGCTCTAGATACCCCCAATACCACTCGATTTATCATTGAAAAAGACGGCGATTTTGCTGTAGATGAGGATGACACCACGGCATCCAATAGCGATATAATTGAAGTAACCTACACCCCTGAATTGATCTATGTGTCCCGGGCCTGCGGTTACAAAAGCGTATTCAACAATTTAGTAGCGAAACGTGAGACAGATGATAATAACTGGATTATTGATGTTCAAGTAATAAATTCCACCATAAACAATGAAGATGCAGCGCATATCAATATTTATCACTAGTTTGATTATTTTGATGGTGTTACCTCTAACATCATTGGCACAAGAGAACCAAGACAATTCGCTAAACGATACCATTATTGTAAAGCAAAAGTATGGTTTGCGTGTGGGCGGCGACATTGGTAAATTGGTTCGATCTTTTATTGATGAAGACTATACCGGGTTCGAGATTAGTGGGGACTACAGACTCACACAAAAACTTTATCTTGCTGGAGAATTAGGTACAGAAGAAAATTCGGTAAAAAATGATTATTTAGATGTTACTGCTAAAGGCAGTTATTTTAAAGCGGGTATAGATTATAATCTCTATAAAAATTGGTTGGATATGGAAAACCTAATCTATACGGGAGCACGCGTTGGAGCCAGCACTTTCAGCCAGAATTTGAATAGCTATACCGTATATACTACAGACCAATACTATGACACGCCATATACATCATCTGACTTACAGGAGTACAAAGGCTTATCTGCCCTATGGATTGAAATGGTTATTGGTGTTAAAGCTGAATTAGTAACCAACCTTTTTGTTGGTATCAACGCTCAAGTAAAAGGTATGATTACCCAAGATCAACCATCAAATTTTGAAAATCTTTATATTCCTGGCTTCAATAGAACGTTTGATAGTGGCCGATTTGGATTCGGGTTTGGATACAATGTGTCGTATTTAATTCCCATCTACAAGAAAAATAAAAAGATTACCATACCAGATTAATCCATTTAAAATCTCATAATATATTTGTAATTAGTTGCAGTATTTTGCTTAACTTTTGCATACAAATAACCACCCATGCATAAAGATAGGATTGCCGATTTATTAGAGGAAAAATACCATACCCTCATTAATTGGCTCGAACTCCAGGAGGACTACAAATGGATACAGGGCCCTGAAGGCAAATGGACTACAGGACAGCAAGCCTTACATTTACTTCAAAGTATCAAGCCACTAAATGATGTGCTGAGCTTACCGCGGTTCTGGTACAAATACGCCTATGGGATAAATAATCGTGAATTGCGTGATTATGACACCATCGTACAACGCTACTTGCAACGCTTGGAAGCCTTCAAGAAAAACCCTAGCAAACCCTCAAAACAATTAAGAATTCCAAAAATTAAGGATAAACGCTATATTCTGACACGTTTACAGGTAGAAAGCAAGAAATTGCAGTATAAGACACGACGCATCTCAGACAAGAACTTAGATACTTTGGTACTTCCCCACCCTGTAATGGGAAAAATGCCAGTACGCGAGCTATTAATGTGGACTGCCTACCATGTGGAGCATCATACTAATCAACTCCAACAAGCCTATTAAGACGTGGGATGAGGACTTATAAAATATATAATAGATCTATAAACGAAAGCTTAGTCCATATATTTTCCTTTCTTACTGCCTTCGTACATAACATATTTTACTAACCTAGCTTCCAATTTAGCGTTGACCAAATGAATTTTTCGTGATGGTCTCAATCCTACGTGTTTTAAAGCATCAAGATTTGAGGTGATAAACCAGGCATCTGTTCCTGGATAGTTTTGTTTTAAGGTATCCCCAATATTTTTGTAGAAAGACTCCATTTCTACATCCAAACGCTCACCGTAGGGCGGATTGAATACCATATGAAGTTTATCATTGCCAGCTTTTTGGGTTTTAAAAAAATCTTCATGACGCACTTCTACGAAATCTTCCAATTGGGCATTTTTTATATTTTCCTTGGCTTTGGTCACTGCACTGGGCGATTTATCATAGCCGATAATTTTATGATGAAAATCTCTAGTTTTACTTAAAAGTGATTCTTCAATTTTCTCAAACAAATCAACATCCCAATCTTGCCAACGTTCAAAGGCAAATTCCTTACGCATCAAATTTGGTGGAATATTACAGGCAATCATCGCCGCCTCGGCCAGAATGGTACCACTACCACACATAGGATCCATAAAATCAGTCTGGCCGTCCCAACCAGATAGCATAATTAAACCTGCTGCCAATACTTCATTAATTGGTGCAATATTAGTTGCTGTTTTATAACCTCGTTTGTGCAAGGAATCACCAGATGAATCCAATGAAATATTACACGTGTTGCGATCAATGTGAACATTTATCTTTAAATCAGGAAACTTTAAATCAACGTTTGGACGTTCGCCCGTAGTATCCCTGAATTTATCAACTATGGCATCCTTAGTCTTTTGTGCAATGTATAGTGAATGCGTGAACAAATGTGAATGTACGGTAGCATCTACAGCAATTGTTCCTGTGGGTTTTACATATTGCGACCAATCCATTCTATAGATCTGGTCGTACAAATCTTTCTCATTATTCACCCGGAAACTATTGATGGGCTTCAGAATTTTAATGGCAGTCCTCAGCGCCAAATTGGCTTTATACATAAACCCCTTGTCTCCCACAAAACTCACATTGCGCACCCCCACTTTAACCTCTCTGGCACCTAATTGGGTTAATTCTTTTGCCATCAAATCTTCAAAACCAAATAAGGTTTTGGCAACCATATTAAAATTATTATCCATTATTCTCATCCTATAGATTACAAAAATAAAGTATTTTTGCAGTCAGACGAATTTATAATGACAAAAGACACAACACTGTGGTACGCTTCATGGTTTGATACACCGTATTATCACATTCTTTATGAAGATAGAGATTACGCCGAAGCACACCTGTTCATGGACAATTTAACCTCATACTTGAATTTACCAGAAAATGGTAAAATTCTAGATTTGGCCTGTGGTAAAGGTCGTCATTCCATTTATCTCAACTCCTTAGGTTATGATGTGACTGGTGTTGATCTCTCCGTAAACAGCATCGCCTACGCCAAACAATATGAGAATGAAAAACTACATTTTGAAGTACATGATATGTGCAGACCATTTAATGATCAGTTTGATGCGGTCTTCAATCTGTTTACCAGCTTTGGATATTTTGACAGGACAGAAGACAATTTAAATACCATTAAAGCCATACGGGAAGATTTAAATGAATCAGGTTTTGGAGTAATTGACTTTATGAATAGTGATTTTGTTATTGAAAATTTAGTCCCAGAAGATGTCAAAACCGCGGGTGGCATAGATTTTCATCTCCAACGATACGTTGAAGATGGTTATATTATAAAAGACATTAGGTTTACGGATAAAGGTGAGAAATTTCATTACCAAGAACGGGTAAAAGCAAAGACTTTAGCCGATTTTGAAGTACTTTTTGAAGAAGCAGGTGTCTATCTACTAGATGTTTTTGGGGATTATAAATTGCGCAAATTTCATAAAAACACCTCTGAGCGCTTAATAATGATTTTTAAATGATGCACTATTTATTACCCATTTTTGCTGTTGTTTTCGGGGTTTTTTTAGTCTTAATATTTAAGCATAAAAAATCCAATTACACAAAATTACTGTTATCATTTAGTGGCGCATTTTTACTAGCATTGACACTTTTTGATTTGCTTCCAGAAGTTTATGAACATTTGGATGCAAAAAAAACGGGACTGTTTATCATGTTCGGTATCCTGATTCAAATTTTGTTGGAATTTTTCTCTAAAGGGGCAGAACATGGTCATCTCCATGTACATGAAGGCGACACGGCATTCCCTTGGGTTTTATTTATCAGCTTGAGCATTCATAGTTTTCTAGAAGGTTTTCCAATACATCAACACAATGACATGGTGTATGGTGTACTTATTCATAAAATTCCAATTGCGGCCTTAATAACTACTTATCTGGTACATTCCAAATTCACAAAACTACAAATTGTTGGGTTTTTAGTAGTCTTTACAGCAATGACGCCTATTGGAACACTAATATCCAATACCGTGACATTAGTTGAAGACTATGTATTTTATATTAATGCCATCGTCATTGGAATTTTCTTTCATATTTCAACCGTTATTTTATTCGAAAGCAGTGAGGGTCACAAATTTAATCTTTCAAAACTTGTCGTTATCGTGCTTGGAATTTTGGTAGCGTATCTAATTTAAGATTTAGGTTTGAGGTCTGAGGTTTGAGGTTTGAGGTCTGAGGTTTGAGGTTTGAGGTTTGAGGTTTGAGAGTAGAGAAAATATAATTTATATTTAAAAAGATTCCCGCTTTCGCGAGAAATAGCATGTTTAGTAAGGAAGATTCGAGAAAATTAAGAGAAGAGTTCTGGATCAGTTTCGGGAAATCATTTCCTAGAAAATGGATTCTTTATGACACGAAATTAAAAGGCTTTGCATTCAAGTTTCATTTTGATACCAAATCCGCCATGGTCACTTTAGACCTTGAAGACGATTTGGAAAATCGAATAAAGTATTGGGATAAATTACAATCTTTAAAAGCTATTTTAACTGATGAATTTCTCCCCGAAGCACTTTTTGAAGAAACTTATTTTTTAGATAACGGTAAAGAAATTTCCAGAATCTACATTCCACTTGACGAGAAAGTCTCCATCCACAATAAAAACAGTTGGCGAACTGTCATGGAATTTTTTGTCGAAAAAATGACACTTTTTGAAAGCTTTTTCGAAGATTACAAGGATTTTATTGACTCCTAATAGTTAGCCGTCTTCAGTTGGCAGTCTTCAGTACACAGTATCGAGTATTAAGTATTAAGATTTAGCTTCATAGAAAGCTTATGTCTGAAAACTACCAACTGAAGACTGAAAACCATCATCCAAACCTTGCTCCTTTCCTCAAATTGTCAGATATTGTTAGCTGAGCAAAAAAATTGAATTGCCACAAAAACAAAACCACTATGATTATAGACGTTCACACCCATATAAATAATTATCACGAAGACCGCGTTGTATCTTTAGAAGACAGTTTAAATAAGTTGACAGATACCATGGCGGAAAATAATGTGGATTACTCACTGGTATTGTCGTCTTATAAAGTAAATGAACACCGGCCAAGCACTAAAAAAGTCGTGGAAGCCATCAGTCATAGAGATAATCTTGGTGTTGTGGCGGGCGTGAGTTATTTGAATTATGATTACAAGGATTTACGCGAACTCAGCGAGTTCCTAGACGCTGGACTCATTAAAGGTCTTAAATTTTATCCAGGTTACGAGCCGTTTTATCCTAATGACATTCGGTTTAAGGTGATGTACGATATGGCCATAGAGTTTGATGTACCTGTAATGTTCCATTCGGGTGACACCTACGCTCCTACTGGAAAAATCAAATTCTCACATCCCATTCATATTGACGATTTGGCGGTGGATTATCCTGATTTGAAGATTGTTATATGTCATGTAGGGAATCCTTGGATTAAGGATTGCATGGAAGTCGTTTATAAAAACAAGAATGTACATGCAGACATTTCAGGCTTGGTCTTAGGCGATTTTAACGAAAAATTTGAGCGCTACATGAAAAAGGAAATTGAAGAAATGATAACCTATGCTGGCGATCCTAAGTATTTATTATATGGCACCGATTGGCCTATTAGTAATATGAAGTCTTACCTCAAATTTATGGACCAGTTGGATCTGGCCAATGATAAGAAAGAATTGATCTTATGGAAAAATGCTGCCGACCTATTTAAGATTGACGTCCTTAAGCTTAAAAAGTAAAGCTATAATACATACAGAAATATAAGCAAGTAGTGACAAATGGCACCTCCCAATACAAATAGATGCCAAATTACGTGATTATACGGTATCTTGTGTACTGCATAAAAGATTATGCCGATGCTGTAAAATGCGCCGCCTGCAAATAACAGCGCCAAACCATTTGGTCCAATTAATTCAGAAAGGTGGCTAAAATCAAAAATAATTAACCAGCCCATAACCAAATAGAGCAAGGTGGAAACAATTTCAAACTTTCCTGTAAAAAACAGTTTTAAAATCAATCCGAAGCCGGCAACAGCCCATACACTCCAAAACAATGGCCAACCTAAGCTATTGTTTAGCGCTATTAAGGTGACTGGGGTATAGGTTCCGGCAATTAATAGGTAAATGCTGATATGGTCTATAATTCGAAAATAATGTTTTTTTCGTTCGTTAGAAACAGAATGATAAATGGCAGAAGCTGTAAAGAGAATGATGATTGAAAGACCATAAATAATAACACTAAATAAGCTCCAATCAGTGTTATGCTCTTTATAACTAACGAGTAACACCAAGCCGGCAATCCCTAAAAGCGCCCCAAAACCATGCGTCCACGCATTTAATTTCTCTTCAAATTCTGATTGTATTCGCATTAATTCCTAACCGTTTTATCTGCCCATTTGGCTTTCAATTCAAAATAATCAATAGGAAACGCCGATTTTTGACGTTCCAATTGCCCGTTTTGAAACGCGCGTTCTAAAATATCCTCAATCAAATAATCTTCACTCACATCTAAAGGATTAAATTCTTCCTTTAAGGAAATATCGAATAATTTAGCCGTGTTATTAAACCAAAACGCACGCCAGCCACTGCGCAACTCCTTAATCAGTTCAAAGGTAGTCTGACCTGTTTGACGATGAATCAGTTTTACTAAAATTTGTCCTTCAGTACGGCTTAATTTCTTTAATTCGGCCGAGAATTCTTCTTCTATATACCTTTGGATGATTTTTGCATACTGCCGTTTTTGACTGTTACGCTCTAAAGTTTCCAAACGACTGGTCAACTCCACCAAGCGTTCTGCAGCCAATTTGGCATAAGGATAAACTTTAATGGTTTTTCGTTTTAATATCAAATAACGAATTCGGGCCTCCTTATTGTCAAATTTTAATCGATTTAAAACTACAACGGCATCTAGATCAATGGTAGTCACTGGTATCGAATCGCCATCAATATAGTAATACTCTACCGCGGTAGAATCTTGCTCCACAGGAAGTGTTTGAGCAAAGAGCAGGACTGGAAAAACTATAAAAATGTAGGTCAATAACTTCATCTGGTGCACTAGTGCTAATATCATTCCAAAATTAAGAATTTACACCTGCATTAACCTTAAAATACTATTAATATTGCTAATTTTATAAAAAATTTTATCTCATGCCGAATAAAAACATATTAGACAACAAATCACTAGAATTTTTAGAAAACTATTTAAACAATGCTTCCCCTACAGGTTATGAATGGACGGGACAAAAACTATGGATGGACTACCTCAAACCGTACGTGGACGAATTTATAACAGATACTTACGGAACAGCCGTTGGGGTTATTAATCCGGAAGCAAAATATAAGGTGGTAATTGAGGGGCACGCTGATGAAATCTCTTGGTATGTTAATTATATTTCAGATAACGGCCTAATTTACGTAATCAGAAACGGCGGGAGTGACCATCAAATTGCTCCAAGTAAGATTGTGAACATACATACCAAAAATGGCGTGGTTAAGGGTGTTTTTGGATGGCCGGCTATCCACACTAGAGACAAGTCTAAGGAAGAAGCTCCAAAACCCGATAACATTACTATTGATGTTGGTGCGAAAAACAAGGAAGAAGTTGAGAAGATGGGGGTTCACGTTGGATGCGTCATCACTTATCCTGACACTTTCCATATTTTAAACAACGATAAATTTGTATGTCGTGCCATTGACAATCGTATTGGAGGTTTTATGATTGCACAAGTCGCTCGTTTATTGCACGAAAATAAAAAATCTTTGCCTTTCGGACTTTACATCACCAATTCGGTACAGGAAGAAATTGGATTGCGTGGTGCAGAGATGATTGCAGAGCGTATCAAACCTAACGTTGCTATTGTTACAGATGTGACGCACGATACAACTACACCGATGATCGACAAGAAAAAAGAAGGCCATTTGGAGCTCGGTTTAGGTCCTGTAGTGGCTTACGCCCCGGCTGTGCAACAGAAACTTCGCGATTTAATTACAGAAACGGCAGAAGCAAAGAAAATTCCTTTTCAACGCTCCGCATGTTCAAGAGCAACGGGCACAGATACAGATGCGTTTGCCTATAGCGGCATGGGCGTTGCCAGTGCCTTAATTTCGCTCCCTTTACGTTACATGCATACCACTGTGGAAATGGTGCATAGAGACGATATTGAAAACGTCATCAAATTAATATACGAAACGCTATTGAACATCAAGGAAAACGATACGTTTAGTTATTTTGAAGATTAATGGGTATCTCGAAACATAAAGATGTGTTTGATATTCCTGAGAACATCTGTTATTTGAACACGGCGAGTTTATCGCCGTCGTTTAAAGCAGTAGAACAGGCAGGACTAGATGCGGTATTACAAAAAAGCAGACCATATCTCATACCCTCATCAGATTTTTTTGATCCTGTTATTGAGTTAAAGCAAAAGTTCGCTAAACTAATTCAAGTAGATAATTATGAGCGAATTGCAACCATACCATCTGTATCTTACGGGATTGCAACCGTAACCAATAATATCAAATTAGAACCAGGACAAAATGTAATTTTGATGCAGGAACAATTCCCAAGTAATTATTATTCCTGGAAGAAATTAACTGATAACTATCAAGCGCATTTAAAAATAATTCCAGCGCCAAAATCCAAAATCAAACGTGGCCAATTATGGAATGAGGCCCTATTTGAAGCCATTGATGACAATACTGCTGTTGTAGCCATGGGACACATTCATTGGTCCAGTGGCACACTTTTTAATTTAAAAGCCATACGAGAAAAAACCCATAAGCATAAGGCATTATTAATTATAGACGGGAGCCAGTCTGTGGGAGCACTCTCCTTCTCCGTTAATGAACTTCAGCCAGATGCACTAATTTGTGCGGGTTATAAATGGCTTTTCGGACCTTACGGTTGTGCCTATGCCTACTACGGGCCCTATTTTGATAACGGTGAACCTTTAGAAGAAAATTGGACCAATCGATTGGACAGTCATAAATTACCGGACCTCACTAAATACCAAGATGATTATAAACCCTTTGCCAACAGGTATGTTATGGGAGAAAGCGGAAGCTTTATCCATGTTAAAATGCAACTCGCAGCTCTAGAACAAGTGTTGTTATGGACGCCTGAAGCCATTCAAGACCACTGCAGAACACTTTCCATAAAGGCGGCAGAGGAATTGCGCCATTTGGGATGCTCTATTGAAGATGACGCATATAGAAGCCATCATCTTTTTGGCCTCGAATTACCTGCCTCCATTGACATTGAAGAATTTAAAAAGATTCTTTCCCAACATTCGGTGTTTGTATCCTTTAGAGGCACCTATGTTAGATTGTCATGTCATCTATTTAATACAACCCGCGATTTTGATACGTTTATTACCTGTTTAAAGTTAGCTATAAAATAATGGAACCTGAAGAATATATCGCCATTCTGAATGCAGACGGTTCTCCTACTGGCAAGAATTGCCTTAAATCTGAAATACACAAAAAAGGCTATTACCACAATACAGCACATGTATGGCTTTATAATGACAATGCCGAGATACTTTTAGCCCAACGTTCCGCCACCAAAGTCATTTATCCCTTGCTCTGGGATATTTCCGTGGCAGGCCATGTAGATGCCGGCGAAACGATTGCGCAAGCGGCTATCAGAGAAACCTGGGAGGAAATTGGACTCGAAATTACAGAACAACAGCTCTTAAAAATTGGCGTTTATGACTGTTTTCAAAGTTACCCCAATGGCATTGTCGATAATGAATTCCACCACACCTTCATCGCTAAAATCACTTGTTCTATAAATGATCTTACATTGGACCCTAAAGAAGTACAACAGGTAAAGTTTGTCAGTATACCAGAATTTCTTGAACTGTTAAGCAATAGTGCCAATAATAGCCATTTCGTACAGAGTAACACCGCTTATTATTTGGAGGTGATTAAGGCCATTGAGAACCAAATGACAAATTCAAACGCATGACCTTATTACTGCTAGCCATCTCACCTGTGCTCATCATTATCATTTATATTTATATAAAAGACAAATACGAGAAGGAGCCCACTCGGTTGTTAGTTTACAATTTTATATTGGGCGCCATTGTCAGCATTATCATCACCACGATGCTGTACATGATTATCGACATCCCTTTAAAACTTGAAAATCATACCAGCATTTTAGAACAATTTATCAAGGCCTTTTTTGTGGTTGGGCTGACGGAAGAATTCAGCAAGTATGTTATTGTCCGTTATTATGCGCAGCCTCATAATGAATATAACGAGCCTTTTGACGGTATCGTGTATGCCGTCATGGTTTCTATGGGGTTTGCAGCAACAGAAAATGTGATGTATGTGCTACAGGGCGGCATGGAAGTGGCCATCATCAGAGCATTTACCGCTGTTCCTGCGCATGCTACGTTTGCCATTTTAATGGGATATTTTATGGGGAAAGCGAAATTTTCGAAAAGCAAGAAGCTATTAAATCTGACCGGGCTCTTTCTCGCTACCCTATTTCATGGCGCTTATGATTTCTTTCTATTTATTGATTTTATTCCGGGCATTTGGATAGGCGCTTTTATTTCTTTGTTTATTGGAATTGCATTGGCCAAGAAAGCAATTAAGAACCATCAGATCAATTCTCATTTCAATACAAAGAAAGAACGATGAACACCAAACTTTGCTTAATTTTATCGGAATGAAAAACACTATAGCCGAAAGGATTGCCGATTTCCTTAAAAACTTCCCTCCTTTTGACCAATTTTCAAAAGAGGATTTATACGCCATTGCACAAGTGGTAACCATAACCTATCTCGAAAAGGACAACATGGTTTATACTGCAGGCGAAGCATTGCACGATAAATTCTACATGATTCACAAAGGAGCTATTGCACTTACAAAAGAAATTAACTCTAAAGTGGAAACAGTAGATCGTTTTGATGAAGGTGATGTGTTTGGACTCCGCCCCCTATTTGCTAAAGAAAATTACGCCACCAATGCTGTTACTGAAGAAGAAAGCATTCTTTATGGTATTCCCTTAGCCACATTTAAGCCCTTAATAAGCCAAAATAAGGATGTTGTGGACTTCCTTATAGAAAGCTTTGCTTCCAATACTGAAAATCCTTTTTCTAAAGAAATACACGGCTCCTTGTATGACCATCGCTTGGAGGTTTTGGCAAATGACAAAGAGCTTTTCGAGCTGCAACCTGTACGCTACATCAAAAAAGTGATCACAGCCAAGGCACACACTAAAATAAAGGATATTGCAGTACTCATGCAAAAGCACAAAATTGGATCAATACTTATAGAGGAAGACTTTATTCCCATTGGAATTGTTACTAATGTGGATTTACGCAACAAAGTCATCACTGGAGAACACACCATAGAAGATGAAGTGAAACACATTATGAGTGCACCGGTATTGTGCTACCCTAAAGGGGTGTCCATAAGCCAAGCTCAACTTACCATGATGAAACACAATATTAGTCATTTATGTGTCACTGCAGATGGCACGCCTAATTCGAAAATCATAGGTGTCATTTCCCAAAACGACATCAATGTGATGCGCGGGAGCAATCCAACAGTATTGATGAAAGCCATTAAACGCTCACAATCAACCAAACAATTGAAGCATATCCGCAAAAAAATAATGGTGCTTCTAAAAGGATTTGTTCAACAAAACATCCCTTTAACCCAGACCAGTAAAATTATTTTTGAACTGAATGACGCCACCATCAAACGCATTATTGAGCGCTGTATTGTAAAGATGGGGAAACAGCCTCCGGTAAAGTTTGCCTGGATGTCCATGGGCAGCCAAGGGCGAAAGGAACAATTATTACAGACTGATCAGGACAATGCCATAGTATTTGAAAATGTTGATGCGGAAAAACGGGAAGATGTAAGAGCCTATTTCCTCTTGCTCTCAAAGAAAGTGAACAAACGATTGAATGAAGTGGGTTTTGACTTTTGCCCCGCCGATATTATGGCAAAAAACCCCAAATGGTGTTTGAGTTTGGATGAATGGAAACGTCAGTTTAATCAATGGACATCCAACACAGGTGATGACGAAATATTATTATCATCCATTTTTTTTGACTTCGACATCACGTATGGCGATGCCAACCTTACTAATGAACTCTCAGACCACATCTTTGACATTACAAAAAACAACACTATGTTCTTGTCCAAGCTAGCAGCAAGTGCCTTAAGAAGTGCTTCTCCACTTGGTTTTTTTAGACGGTTTTTGGTTGAAAAAGATGGGGAGTATAAAGATTTTTTTGACATTAAAAAACGTGCCATCATGCCAATTGTAGATGCTGGCCGGCTGTTTGCGTTATCCAATCAAATTAAAAACATTAATAATACGGCAGAGCGATTTGAAAAAATGGCGGAATTGTTTCCGGCGAATGAAGAACTGTACCTATCTTGTTCTTACGCCTCAAAAGCATTGCTCAAATTCCGAACAAAACATGGTCTGCTTCACAACGATAATGGTCGTTTTATTGAAATAGCGGCATTGAATAAAGAAGAGAAAATGAAATTGAAACGGTGTTTTAATACTATAGCACGAATTCAGGAATCTATCAAACTAAAGTACAATCTAAGCAATTTTAAATGAGGCTCTGGAACTTCAAAAAAAAGACTTATCCCGACTATTGGGAAGCGTATTTGCTTCATTTTGAAAAAAAAGAAAAAAAATCGTTGGAGTCATCGCGGTTTGTCGCTTTGGATTGTGAAACCACAGGGTTTGATTTCTATATAGACAGAATTCTGTCTATTGGAGCAGTTTCAATTTATAAAAATGAAATTGCAGTTGTAGATTCATTGGAGATCTATGTTAAACAAACACATTTTAATCCGGATAGCGTTCCAATCCACGGTATTCTCCAACATGGGAAGTTAGAAAAGTGTACTGAAGAAGACGCCATGAAGCAATTTCTAAATTATATTGAAGATGCCGTATTGATTGCCCACCATGCCAGATTCGATATCATAATGATTAATGCAGCATTAAACCGAATGGGTTTACCAAAACTAAAAAATAAAGTCATTGATACTATGGACCTTTATGCCAAGACGCGCATCAAATCAAATTTTATAGATCAAAACGCCCAATACTCATTAGACGAAATTGCAGAAGCCTATGCCATAAATTTGATGGATAGGCATACAGCATCCGGAGATGCACTGATTGCCGCACTCATATTTCTCAAGACTACTTCACTTCTCAAAAAATCGAAATCCTTTAAATTGAAACGCTATTTTCTTAAATCAACAATGTTTTAATATCCCTTATAATATTCGTAACTTTTCCACCATTAATGATAAAAACCTTATGAATAAAAAATACCAAGTACTGGTCAATGGAGAACAGGAACGGTCTCTAATCCATCAAGATATAGAGTCCTTAGATGCTATAAAGACATCGGCTACAACATACCATATACTGCATAGTGGCAAATCATACAATGCTGAAATTATCGATCATAATTTCAGTAAAAGATCCTATAAAGTAAAGATTAACAATAGTACCTATAATATAAACATAAGCAATAGTTTAGATCAATTGATAAAAGAACTAGGCTTTGAAATTGGAAACTCTAAAAAAGTGGATAAGATTACTGCGCCTATGCCTGGATTAATTCTGGAAATTAATGTCAAAATAGGTGATGAAGTCATGGAGAATGATTCCTTATTAATCCTTGAAGCCATGAAAATGGAAAACGTACTCACCTCCCCCAGAGAAGGCATTATAAAATCTATTGCTATTAAAAAAGGAGAAGCGGTAGATAAAAATCAATTGTTGGTGGAATTTGAATAAATCAGTTTATTTCCAATAACCACTAAATATCAGAAGCTCCTCTAAAGTAGCTTATTATTAACTAAAACATGAGATTCACGCTATCGCGAGAATGAAAATACATTTTTTAATGAAAAAAATACTAATTGCAAATCGAGGAGAAATTGCCATTCGCGTTATGAAAACGGCAAAAAGAATGGGGATTAAGACCGTCGCGATTTATTCTACTGCGGATCGGAATTCGCCTCACGTCAAATTTGCAGATGAAGCCGTTTTAATTGGCGAAGCCCCGTCTAATCAATCCTATTTATTAGGCGACAAAATAATAGAAGTTGCAAAAAGCATGAATGTGGATGCAATTCATCCTGGCTATGGATTTTTAAGTGAGAATGCCCACTTTGCAGAAGCTTGTGAAGCCAATAACATCATTTTTATCGGTCCAAAATCAAAAGCCATCAAAATAATGGGCAGCAAACTGGCTGCTAAAGAGGCGGTGAAACACTACGATATACCTATGGTACCCGGCATTGATGAAGCCATTACTGATGTTGATAAAGCACAAGCTATCGCCAAGAAAATTGGCTTCCCAATTTTAATCAAGGCTTCGGCAGGTGGTGGTGGTAAAGGCATGCGTGTTGTTGAAAAAGCTTCCGAATTGGATTCGCAAATGAAACGCGCCATTAGTGAAGCCACCTCTGCATTTGGTGACGGCTCTGTATTTATTGAAAAATACGTGGGCAGTCCACGTCATATTGAAATTCAAGTGATGGCAGACACATATGGCAATACCATTCACCTATTTGAACGCGAATGCAGCATTCAACGTCGCCATCAAAAAGTCATTGAAGAGGCACCTTCTTCAGTCCTTACACCTGAATTGCGCTCTAAAATGGGTGAAGCGGCTATTAAAGTTGCTCAAGCCTGCGATTACGTGGGCGCAGGAACTGTGGAGTTTTTATTGGATGAACATCTCAATTTCTACTTTTTAGAAATGAACACCCGATTACAAGTGGAACATCCAGTAACAGAACTTATTACCAACACAGACTTGGTAGAACTTCAAATTCGTGTGGCTCGTGGTGAAGCTCTACCTATAAAACAAAACGATCTAAAAATTAATGGACATGCTTTAGAACTGAGGGTTTATGCGGAAGATCCGCTTAACGACTTCCTTCCTAGCGTTGGTAATCTAGAGGTGTACCGCTTGCCGGTAGGCGACAACATCCGGGTAGATAATGGTTTTGAAGAAGGGATGGATATACCTATTTACTATGATCCGATGCTGGCCAAATTGATTACGTACGGCGCTACGAGAGAGGAGGCAATTGAAGAAATGCTGAATGCCATTGGCCATTATCATATAGAAGGTATTGAAACAACGCTTCCTTTCGGAACCTTTGTATTTGAACACGAAGCGTTTCGTTCAGGTAATTTTGACACACATTTTGTAAAGAAATATTTTTCTCCAGAAAGCATCAAAACCCGTTACGAAGAAGAAGCGCATATAGCAGCTTTAGTTGCTATAAAACAGTATTTGGAAGACCAAAAAATAGTGCGTATCCCTAACAGTAACTAAAGGATAATACTAAGCGGATTGAAAACCATGAACAACCAAGATCACATAATTCAATAACAGAAAATCAAAAATGCGAACACCTCCAATCTTATTTATCGTTTGCATCTAAAGTGAAATTAAAAATATGGAATCAAAGATAAAAGACCTGAACGAAAAACTTGCCCTGGCTTATCTCGGCGGTGGTCAAGATCGTATTGACAAGCAACACGAAAAGAAGAAACTTACTGCAAGAGAACGTGTGGAATATTTATTGGATGAAGCCTCTTTTGAAGAAATTGGCGCGCTGGTTACCCATCGGGCTAAAAATTTTGGAATGGCCGATCAGCAATTCTATGGTGATGGTGTTGTTACAGGCTATGGTACGATACATGGTAAATTGGTATATGTGTTTGCTCAGGATTTTACAGTTTTTGGAGGCTCCTTATCGGAAACACATGCTGAGAAAATTTGTAAGGTAATGGATTTAGCCGTAAAGGTTGGCGCTCCGATTATTGGATTAAATGATTCTGGCGGTGCACGAATTCAGGAAGGCGTTAGGAGTTTGGGGGGATATGCAGATATATTTTATCGCAATGTCCAAGCCTCTGGAGTGATTCCGCAAATATCAGCCATCATGGGGCCTTGCGCGGGTGGCGCAGTTTACAGCCCTGCAATGACCGATTTTACAATCATGGTACAAGATACCAGCTATATGTTTGTTACGGGCCCTAATGTGGTTAAAACAGTTACCAATGAAAATGTGACCTCAGAGGAATTGGGTGGTGCGAGTACGCACTCTACGAAATCTGGCGTAGCACACATTACTGCTTCCAATGATATTGAATGTTTGGAAGATATTAAGAAGTTAATTAGTTACCTACCCCAAAACAATACAGAAACCACACCTCTTTTACCTTTTGAATTAAGAGATGAAGTTAGAGACGTACTTTCCAATATTATCCCGGACAACGCCAATAAGCCTTATGACATGCACAGCGTTATTAATGGAATTATTGACACCGATTCGTTTTACGAAATCCATAAAGATTATGCCGAAAATATTATAGTAGGATTTGCCAGATTGGGTGGTAGAAGTATTGGCATTGTGGCCAACCAACCAATGTACTTAGCAGGCGTTTTAGATGTGAACAGTTCTAAGAAAGCAGCGCGATTTGTACGTTTTTGTGATTGCTTCAACATCCCTTTGCTTGTTTTAGAAGATGTTCCAGGGTTCTTACCAGGAACTGACCAAGAATGGCGCGGTATTATTGTTCATGGTGCTAAGCTGCTCTATGCGCTTAGTGAAGCCACCGTGCCTAGAGTAACCGTGATTACCAGAAAAGCGTATGGCGGTGCCTATGACGTTATGAACTCTAAACATATTGGTGCGGATATGAATTTTGCTTGGCCAAGTGCTGAAATTGCGGTAATGGGTGCCAAAGGAGCGGCTGAAATTATATTTAAGAAAGAGATCAATAAGGCAGAGGATAAAGAGGCTAAGTTGAAAGAAAAAGAAGCAGAATATGCGCGTCTTTTTGCCAATCCGTATAGTGCCGCAGAGCGCGGCTTTATCGACGAGGTGATTCTACCTAAAGACACACGACGCAAATTGATAAAAGCTTTTGCCATGTTAAAGGATAAAAAGGTAGAAGCCCCAAAACGCAAACACGGAAACATTCCATTATAATTGGAACTGTACAAAAACAAAAACGACTTCAATACCCCTATTGAAGTCGTTTTTAATTACATCTGTATTTAAATTTCAATTATGTTTTCGAGACTGTTTTCTTTTTATGGCGTGTTTGTTTTTTCGGTTTTGTTGGCGTTTCTTTTATGCGTACATAAATCAATTTATAATGTCCTTTAGAATCTTCACGACGTTCCAATTCAAATTCTTTTAGCGATTTGATTAATGGTGTTAATTTTTGAAACCCGTAATTACGCGAATCAAAATTAGGCTGCTTTTTTTGCAATAATCCGCCTACATCGCCCAAAAAAGCCCAGCCATCTTCGTCTGCCACATCATCTATAGTAGCGGCGATAAACTTAATTTCTTTTTGGGTAATTTTATCAACATTACTTTTGGTAGTTTTGGACGTTTCAGTTGAAACTACTTCTTCATCAGAACTCTGATTCTTCAAAATTTCAATGTAAATAAACTTGTCACAAGCCACGATAAATGGATTTGGTGTTTTCTTTTCACCAATCCCGTACACTTTCATACCTGCTTCTCGCAAACGGGTTGCCAGACGTGTAAAATCGCTATCACTAGAAACAATGCAAAAACCATCAACTTTGGCGGTATACAGAATATCCATTGCATCAATAATCATGGCTGAATCCGTAGCATTTTTACCCACGGTATACCCATATTGTTGAATTGGCGTAATGGCATTTTCCAAGAGCATGTTCTTCCATTTGGAAAGGTGCGGTTTGGTCCAATCTCCATAAATACGTTTAATTGTTGGGTTGCCATATTTTGCAATTTCCTCCATCATTTCTTTTACATAGGCTGAAGGGATGTTATCCCCGTCAATTAATACCGCAAGTTTTATATCCATTTGTAATATTGTAATTGTTAGTTTATTCTAGTGTTAAAAATTTAAAGATACCATTTTAATAAGAAATCCTATACCAATGTTAATTTTAAGCAGGTATTAAAAAATTGAAACCATAGTCGGATTCGACTATGGTTTCTTGCTCAACCAAATATTATAGCATTCAACTAATAAGAAAAACTAAACGAGCAATTTTTGAAATACTTTGTCTTTAATAGCACGGTTTTGTGTCACACAAGCCACATATTTTTCAAATATATAGTCGTGTTTTTGAATGTAGAACTGGTCACATTCCAATTCATCACACTCTATCACATTATTAAATAAGTTTCTATAAGAGTAAAATTCATTTAAAAGATTGATGTTTTCATTAATGTCATCTAGTAATGCATCACGCAAATCCTTATCACCAATTCTGTGCGAAACTATTTTAGCTAACTGCTCGGCTTCCACATTCATGGCATCCAAATGGGATATCCAGGTGTGAAGCTCCCGATGCATATGTCTTTTGACAATTTCATCATCCCTTTCATTACCATAATTCACTAAGGGTTCCATTACGCAATATTTAATTTTGTTATGTTGTTTTGCTTGACATCCAAAATTGTAATGTCTTTGTCGCCGCCAGGGAACGTCCAACTTATACTATCATTTTTAGCGTACCCTAAAACTGCTGCCCCCATTGGCAATAACAAGGATATTTTCTTTTGGGAATTATTGCTTTCAGCGGGCAATACCACTTGAAAAGTATAAGACCACCCATCTTGAGTTGCAATTGTAATTTCAGAATTTATTCTTACAACATCATCTGGCATTTTATCATCATCCAAAATCTCTGCACTCTCCATTTCTTTTGACAACTTTGTCAGCGATACTTTTTGGGTTGAATCTTTATAATCTTTTGTGAGTGTCAACAAGCGTTTGATCATCACATACTCTTTCTTTTCTAAAATCAAATTACCGTACTTCATGTTTACATATTTATTAATAATTAAGGAAAAATACCACGTTGTATATACGCTCTTTCAATACGCTCTATCGCAATCATATACGCCGTAGAGCGCATATCTAAATTTTTAAGTTGAGAGGTTTCATAAACTTTTTTAAATACCTCTTTAATTTTCTTATCTAATTTAATCATGATCTCATCAAGACCCCACAATTCTCCATTTCGGTTTTGCAACCATTCAAAATAGCTGCCTACCACACCACCTGAATTACAAAGAATATCAGGAATTATGTCAATACCACGGTCCTTCAGTATTACTTCAGCTTCAACTGTAGTAGGACCATTAGCTCCTTCTGCAATTAAAAAAGCTTTTATTTTGCGTGCGCGTTCTTCCGTAATTTGGTTTCCTAACGCCGCAGGAATACAGATATCACATTCCAATTCAAAAAAGGAATCCTTATCAACCGCTTCTGAATCTGGAAAACCTAAGATACTTCCGTCATTAGCTAGAGTATGATTAAGTAACGACTCAACCTCCAACCCTTTTGGGTTTACAATAGTACCAAAGGCATCTTGCACACCAACCATTTTAGCGCCCACTTCTTGTAAAAAATGCGATGCCCAATAACCAACATTACCAAACCCTTGCACGATGAAGGTTTTATCTTTCAAATCAATGTTTTTATACTCTGCCCAATATTTAATGGTCAAAAATACACCGAACCCCGTTGCCCTGTCACGTCCCTCAAGACCTCCAGAGCCCACCGGCTTTCCCGTGACCACATGTTGATTTTTAGAGCGCTCTGATGGCGTTTTTGTTGACATATAAGTATCTGCAATCCAAGCCATGGTTTGTGCATTGGTATTTACATCTGGAGCAGGAATATCATGCTCAGGACCAATATTATCTCCCAACGCATAAGCAAAACGTCTTGTAATACGTTCTAGCTCAGATGTTGAATATTTTAAGGGGTCCATTTGGATACCTCCCTTTGCGCCGCCATAAGGCAATCCTGCTAAAGACGTTTTCCATGTCATCCACATTGCCAATGCTTTTACTGCGTCAATATCAATTGTTGGATGAAAGCGTAAACCTCCTTTATATGGACCTAGTGCATTATTGTGTTGCACCCGGTAGCCTTTAAAAATTTCCACATCGCCATTATCCATACGTACTGGGAAATGAATGATTAGTTCATTATTTGCAACAGATAGGATTTTTTTGATGTTAGGGTTTAAATTCATCAATTCAGAGGCCGCATCAAATTGCTTCATTACATTTTGAAGCATCCCTTGTTTTGGAACCTCTTTGTCGTTCATTTTTTTTGTTAAAGTCATATAGTTATATTTAAAAGATCACCTCCTCTTTACTGCTTAAGGCAGATAAATCATTGGCTTGATTCAGAAATTTTTCTTGAAAAACTTGATCATGATCCTCAGACACCTCGTATTCACTACAAGACCAAATGGCTCTTTTATCATTGGTCAAACAGCAATATTTCAAATGCTCACAAGAGGCACATAAACTATTTTCGAGAGTGTTCATAATTAAATATTTATAGCTTACCCCTTAAAAGCAAATGGTATGCCGCTAAATCGTTCAAAAGCTAAAATTTAGTTATATATCTGAAAATCAATATATTATAAAGTTTTAATTAAAACATATAATTCCATATATCGGGTAATATCTCCTCGACGGGTCATAAATACCCAATATTGGAACAGTTATTTAATTTTTTCACGTAAGGTTTTGCGATCTATCTGTAAGATTTCTGCAGCCTTGGTTTTATTATTATTTGTTGCTTCCAAAACTTTGAGTATATGTCTTTTTTCAACTTCCTTCAGCGGTAAAAAAATATCTTGTTTTGGAAAATCTATTTGATACTTTAAATACTTAGGCAAATCTTCAATCTCCACTTGCCTATCGCACATTATCACTGCACGTTGAATGCTATTTTCCAGCTCCCGGATATTTCCCGGCCAATCATAGCGCTCTAAAGCTGACAAGGCCTCTTCTGAAATTTTTACGATACGATCTTTGTACTCTACGCCATATTTAAACAGAAATTTATCCACAAGCAATGGAATATCAGATTTTCGATCTCGTAGTGGAGGAACATCAATTTGAACAACAGTGAGACGGTAATACAAATCTTCTCTAAATCGGCCATTTTTAATTAACTCCTTCAAATCTACGTTTGTGGCAGCAATGACTCTCACATCTATCTTTTCAACCTTTTGAGAGCCCACTCTCATAATTTCCTTTTCTTGTAAAACCCTTAGCAAGCTCAATTGTGTTACCATTGACGCGTTTCCAATTTCATCTAAAAAAAGTGTGCCTTTATTTGCTGCTTGAAAAAATCCACTACGGTCATCATTTGCCCCAGTAAATGCCCCTTTGGTATACCCAAATAGTTCAGCTTCTAACAGATTTTCAGGAATGGCACCACAATTTACTGCAACAAAAGGGGCTGCGGCAAATTTTCCCAAATAATGGATGGCACGAGCTACCAATTCTTTCCCTGTTCCACTCTCTCCTTTGATAAAAACTGTCGCCTTATTTTCTTTTACTCTATCAATGATATTAGAAACATTACGAAACGCCTCTGACTGCCCAATCAGTTCTCCAAAACCAGGATTATTAAGCGTTGATTTTTTATTTTGAGTATGCTTCACAGGCCGTAAGGCAATAGACTTTTCTACAGCTTTTTTAAGTTCCTCTTTGGTGAATGGTTTAGTCAAATAATCCATAGCTCCGGATTTCATGGCCTCTAAAGCACCATCTATTGAAGGAAAACCGGTGACCGCCAATTTGGGTATTTCAGGAAAATGTTCTGAGACATACTTAACCAATTGAAGACCGTCAACACCGGGCATTTGGAGGTCTGTGATTAGAAGATCAATAGATTGATCTTGTAAGATCCCGATTGCCTCTTTTACTGAAATGGCCTTATACGTATGGTAGTTTAATGATTTGAGATGCCGTTGGATCAGCTCCAAAATTTGCACATCATCATCTACAATCAGGATATTTTCCTTTTCCAACTTCATATTTATATTTTTGGAAATGTCAATGTAAACACTGTTCCTTTAGGCTTATTGAAACTGTGTTTTATAGTACCTCTATGGCTTTTCATGATACCATGCACCACACTCAATCCTAGACCTGAACCTTCACCAACTGGTTTTGTTGTATAAAATGGGTTAAAAATATGCTCTGAAATTTCCTTAGGAATGCCCTTGCCTTCATCACTGATATGCAGCACAACTTCTTTGGGCTGGTTGCTGACATTTACGTCTATTATTCCATTTTTCGGAGAAAAATAAATGGCATTAATAACAAGATTAAATATGACTTGCGTGAGCTGAATGGCATCTACCCGTAAAAAAATATCATCTTCATTAAACGCTAAACGACACTCCAGTCCTTTTTTGCTAAAGTTGGGTTTTAAAAGGTTTATGGCCTCTATAATAATCGGGTTAATATTAACAAGTTGCATATGATGCGGCATTTCACACGAAAAGAACATCAGTTTCTTTACAACTTCTCTCGAAAATATGGCACTGTTCATTATTTTATCCAAGTCTTGTAGGGCATTATTGTCGTTGATAAA
Organism: Gelidibacter sediminis; assembly: GCF_004364975.1. Taxonomy (GTDB): domain Bacteria; phylum Bacteroidota; class Bacteroidia; order Flavobacteriales; family Flavobacteriaceae; genus Gelidibacter; species Gelidibacter sediminis. The sequence continues at coordinate 1,072,152 of NZ_SOBW01000008.1, forward strand.
ACGCTCCTTCAAAAGTTCAGAAAACCCGAGGATACTGGCCAATGGTGTATTGAGTTCATGTGCTATACCTGCAGTAATTTCACCCAAAATGGCCAACCTGTCTGCGCGCTCCATTTGACGCTTTCTTAATTCCTCTTTTTCAATAATTTGCTTACGTTCTATCAGATTCCCAATTTCTGAAGCCACCGTTTTGAGCAGTTGTTTTTCTTCAGTTAAGAATACATTCTGATTATATTTCTCTTTAGAATAACCAATCTTTATGGAACCAAAAGGTAAATTAAATACTTTAATGGCGGATAAAATAAATACCTGATCCTTTAACCGCTGTCCAGCACATACAACAGTATCTCCCAGCTTCATTTCTACAAAAGCCTCTTCATTATAGAGAATAGCCGCCTTAAGACTGGCGGCTATTGCTTTAAATGTTGGATCCAGATCATAAAGATTACAATTGGCAATATAGGAACTGACATTATACAAACAGGTCAGCTCCTTAATGCGTTCTTTTAATTGATCTTCTGTTGAAACTAAAGCTCCCATTTATTCTGAAATCCTATGATCTATAATATCTTGAACCACCTCTGGGTTTAACAGTGTACTTGTATCGCCTAAATTGCTCATATCATTTTCCGCGATTTTTCTTAAAATACGACGCATTATTTTTCCACTTCTTGTTTTCGGCAAGGCTTCAGTAAATTGTATTTTATCAAGTTTTGCAATAGGTCCGATACGCTCAGAGATCAATTGGTTGATTTCCTTACGCAAATTATCATGCACCCGACTTTCTCCTGTCTCTTTTAAAGACACATACCCATAAAGGGCATTCCCTTTAATTTCGTGAGGGAAACCGACAATGGCACTTTCTGAAACCGCTGGATGTTCATTAATTGCATCTTCTAATGGCCCTGTCCCTAAATTATGTCCGGAAACAATTACGACATCATCTACTCTACCTGTAATTCTATAATATCCAACTTCATCCCGTAAAGCGCCATCGCCTGTAAAGTATTTATTCTCATAAGTAGAAAAATAGGTTTCTTTATAGCGTTCATGATTATTCCAAATGGTACGCGCCATACCCGGCCACGGGAATTTAATGCATAAGCGGCCCTCCACTTGATTACCTTTTAGTTCTTCGCCTGTTTCATCCATAAGTGCTGGTTGCACTCCTAAAAATGGTAAAGTAGCATAAGTTGGTTTGGTTGGGGTTACATATGGCAAAGGAGAAATCATAATCCCCCCTGTTTCTGTTTGCCACCAGGTGTCTACAATCGGGTTTTTACCCTTGCCTATAATGTCGTTATACCAATGCCAAGCTTCCTCATTAATAGGTTCTCCCACTGATCCCAATACTTTAATACTAGATAAATCTACATTTTCTGCAAATGATAAATTTTGCTTGGCTAGGGCGCGAATTGCTGTGGGAGCAGTATAAAATTGGTTTACCTTATGTTTCTCAACAATCTTCCAAAATCTTCCAAAATCAGGATAATGAGGCACCCCTTCAAACATTACAGTAGTTGCACCGTTGGCCAAGGGGCCATAAACAATATAACTGTGTCCTGTAATCCATCCGATATCAGCCGTACACCAATAGACATCGTTTTCTTTATACTGAAAGACATTTTTAAATGTATAAGCCGTGTACACCATATATCCACCCGTAGTATGGACCATACCTTTTGGTTTACCGGTAGAACCTGACGTATACAAAATAAACAACGGATCTTCAGCATCCATAAGTTCTGCTTCACATTCCGCAGCAGCTTTATCTATTAAGGGTTGCAGCCAAATATCGCGGTCTTCCACCATGGTAATATCAGTATTGGTACGTTTAACAACCAACACTTTATCAACACTACATTCTTGAAGTGCCTCGTCAACTATGCCTTTAAGATCTATGCTTTTGCTACCTCTATAGGACCCATCAGCAGTAATCACAATTTTGCAATCGCTATCAATAATGCGCGTAGACAATGCTTTTGATGAAAACCCTGCAAATACGACATTGTGAATGGCGCCAATTCTGGCACAGGCCAATAAAGTGACGGCCAATTCAGGAATCATAGGTAAATACACGCACACACGATCTCCTTTTTTTACCCCTTGGTCTTTAAATACGTTTGCCATTTTACAAACACGCTTATGCAGTTCCTTATAGGTGATGTGTTGCGCGTCTTCATCTGGACTGTTGGGTTCAAAGATAATTGCTGTTTTATCACCTCTATTCAACAAATGTCTGTCTAAGCAATTCTCTGTAATATTGAGTTTTGCGCCTTCAAACCATTTAATTTCTGGTGTGCTAAAATCCCAACTGAGTACCTTATCCCATTTTTTACGCCAAAGGAAATGTTCTTCAGCAATTTCTTCCCAAAAATTTTCAGGTTCTCTAACTGACTTTCTATAGACTTGGTAATATTCTTCAAGATTCTTAATACTATAATGACTCATGTTTATTATGCTTTGTTGTCGTATTGTTAATTAGATTAGGTCATTGTTTACATGACGAACGTATGGCCCGTTTCTCAAAAATATCAAATAATTTTTAAATTAGGTTAAACTTGATCAATACCTAAACTATTTCCAACTTTTTAAATTTAGGGGTCACATAAAGAGTTTTTAAGCTGATCATATTCCTTATAAAATCGTTCCTATTATTTTTATATTCATAGAACATAGAATTTTTTCTAGAGTTTACAAATTGATCCGTTTAGCGTAGGCTTTCATTTCCTTTATTACCTTAGGTGCTAAAATGATGGTTGCCGTCATTGTAGGAATGGCCATTAAGGCAAACGTTCCATCTATCAAATTGAGCATCATACTTAAAGGTGTAATTGCACCAAGAATGATACTTGCGATATAAAAATAATTATAGTAATGCTTGTTATGCGCTCCAAATAAAAAGGACATGCATTTTGTACCATAATAAGAATAGGTAAACAACGATGATATGCTAAAGGTAGCTATACATAATAACAACAAGTAGTTGCCATACACAGGAATAGCATCATTAAATGCTGCGGCCGTTAAACTTACGCCATTAACTTCGCTTGTTTGCCAAACTCCGGTAACCAAGATGGCTAACGCTGTTAAAGTACACACCACGAGTGTGTCTATTGCCGGGCCCAACATGGCTACCAAACCTTCACGTACAGGTTCGTTAGTCTTAGATGCACCATGAGCCATTGGTGCGGTCCCAATCCCAGCTTCATTAGAAAATGCACCACGCCTAACACCTAATAAAATTAATCCGCCAACAAGACCTCCTAAAAAAGAATCGCCGTTATAGTATTCTCCAGCAAACGCATCGGTGAACATGAGGGCCAAATAACGTGGTACTTCGTCAAGGTATACCCCCAATATGATCAAAACTAGGGCAAAATATAGCACTACCATACTTGGTACCAATTTAGATGCTGTTTTACTAATTCTGTCCAATCCACCCAAAATAACCACTGCTGTTATTGCCACAAGAATGACTCCTATAATAATATTTGAGGTAGTGCTTACTTCCACCCCATTAGGTTCCAATAGAATAAAATTAATGGCTTGTTTAAGTTGATTGACGTTAAAAACTGGTAAAGCACCTATAAGTCCGCAAATACTAAAAAACACCGCTAATGGTTTCCATGATTTGCCTAAACCTTCCATAATAAAATACATAGGCCCACCTTGAATATCTCCATTACTATCTTTACCTCTATACATAATAGCCAAGGTGCAGGTAAAAAATTTAGTTGACATGCCCACAATGGCACTCATCCACATCCAAAACATTGCTCCCGGCCCACCAATGTGAATTGCTACAGCCACCCCAGCTATATTCCCCATTCCGATAGTGGAGGCCAAAGCAGTAGAAAGTGCCTGAAAATGTGTGATTTCACCTGGAGCATTAGGGTCATCGTACTTACCTCTTAAAACATTTAGGGCATGAAAAAAATAACGAAAAGGCAAAAATCCGGAGCGTCCCAATAAATATAGGCCTCCTCCAATTAGTAATATCAATAAGGGTAAACCCCAAGCATAATCAGCATAGGTTTGAAAGATTGTATCTAAAGTCTCCATTCGTAAAATTTGGTTAGCGATTTTAAAGATATAGTTTTCACCTTAGAAATTTTAAGAATGTTATATAAAAAATCTCGTTTACACTTAAAAGTTATTAATTTTGGATTTTAACATTATCTTTACATTTACTAGCCATAACCTCATTGAAAGCAAACCGACTTTATTTTATTGACGCTGTAAGAGCGTTTGCCATTTTAATGATGCTTCAAGGCCACTTTGTAGATACACTTCTTAACCCCATTTACAGAGATGACTCCTACACAGCGTATACTGTTTGGTCTTATTTTAGAGGCATCACTGCCCCTACATTTTTTACTATTTCAGGATTGGTTTTTCTGTATTTACTATTAAAAGCTCACGCTAAAGGAAGTGACAAACAACGTTTACGGAAAGGTGCTACGCGTGGCGTGATGTTAATTGGCATTGGATATGCGCTGAGAATCCCGTTTTTTTCTTGGTTAAAAGGTGATTTTGATACCTATTTTTTGGTCATTGACGTCCTTCAATGTATCGGATTATCATTACTAATGCTCATTGGCCTCTATCTTCTCTGCAGAAGAAACAGCACTATTCTCTCTATTTTGCTCTTTATAATAGGTTGCGTCATATTTGTTACTGAGCCACTCTACCGAACGTTGACCTTAGAGAATGTGCCGCTGGTTTTTGCCAATTATTTGAGCAAAAGCAATGGCAGCGTGTTTACAATTCTGCCGTGGTTTGGCTATGTGGCCTTTGGCGGGTTCTTAGCGACCTTGTTTTTTAAGTATTCGCAACGAAAATATTTTAAACAGATTACGGTATCTGCCTTTTTTGTTTTGAGCATTCTATTGCTGTTTTATTCAACACAAATTCTGCAACAATTGTTTCGAATTACAAACATTGAATTGTTTGAAAGAGCGGCTAACTATAATTATCTATTCTTGAGATTGGGGAATGTGCTCTTGTATTTCGCCTTCTTTTACTTTCTGGAACGTTTTATGAAGCAATCCATCGTGACTAGAATTGGCGAAACAACGCTTAATATTTATGTGGTCCATTTTATCATCATCTACGGAAGTTTTACAGGAATTGGCTTAAAGCATTTCTACTATAAATCCTTAGAACCTTGGGAAGCAGTTTTTGGTGCGCTCGCCTTTATAGTGGCAGTCTGTATTATTGTTTTCCATATTGGAAAAACCAACGCTTTTATTTACAAATACCTCAGAAAATTATTGCACCTCATTAAGCCAATAGACAAAAACACCAAAGAAACTGACGAAGAGTTCTAATGGTACTCAGATAAAAAACGCTCCACATTTGCTAGGATGCGTGCCTGTATTTGGCTCACATCTGCCTTTACGAAATCCTCACCCATAATATTCTCATAGAGTTCAATATACCTGTCAGAAACAGTTTCAATGTAGGCATCTGTCATTTCAGGAACTTTCTGGCCCTCTAAACCTTGAAAACCGTTAGTTATGAGCCACTGTCGTACAAATTCTTTAGACAACTGTTTTTGCTCCACCCCTTTGTCTTGACGATCTTCATACCCGTCGGCATAAAAATAACGTGAAGAATCTGGGGTATGTATTTCATCAATCAATACAATTTTACCTTCTTTGGTTTTTCCAAATTCGTATTTGGTATCTACCAAAATCAACCCTCTACTCGCCGCAATTTCTGACCCACGTTGAAAAAGTTTTCGTGTATAGTCTTCTAGAATCACATAATCTGCTTCGCTAACAATACCGCGTTGTAATATATCCTCTCTAGAAATATCTTCATCATGATCTCCCATTTCAGCCTTAGTAGCGGGAGTAATTATAGGCTCCGGAAACTTGTCATTTTCTTTCATGCCTTCTGGAAGTGTCACGCCACATAACATGCGTTTGCCCGCTTTGTATTCTCGTGCAGCATGCCCCGACATATACCCACGTATAACCATTTCAACTTTAAAGGGTTCGCATAAATGCCCCACAGCAACGTTGGGATCTGGGGTAGCAATCAACCAATTAGGTACCAAATCTTCCGTTTGACCCATAAATTTGGTCGCAATTTGATTGAGAATCTGTCCTTTATACGGAATACCTTTGGGCATAACCACATCAAAAGCGCTTAACCTATCTGTAGCAATCATGACCAACAAATTATCATTGATATTATAAACTTCTCTGACCTTGCCTTTGTAAAGTCCTTTCTGTCCTGGAAAATTAAAGTTGGTGTCTATAATAGTATTCATATTGGTCAAGTTTTAGCGAATTAATATCCCACAAAAATAAGGGTAATGGTCTTTAGAATGCAAAAAAAAAGAGCAGTAAAAACTGCTCTTCTAAAATGTATTAATGTGGACTGTTTAAAATCTTAAATTATATGTTGCTCCAATTCCTAAAATTCTAATGTCTACATCATGTTCTGCAAAGGTGTTTTGGTAGTATGCAAAAATGTTCCAATCGTCATTATGATAGCCAATTTGAGGGTTCACATAAAGCCCTCCTTCATTGTTGTCAACATTTACCAACAATCCGTACCCAAAATCTGTTCCAATAAACAAACCTTTCTTTTGGAAGTAGTATCTTGCAAAACCAGCTGCTGGAACAATACCAAAATCGTCTATCCCCTCTTTACCAAACACATGACTATAACCGGTTGCGAGACCAATACCAAAATTAGGAGTTACCAAAAATTGCCCCTTTACATCCAAGCCGAGAGAAAACGACGCATAGTCATTAGCGTCACTCACCGGTAAGCCTGTATTCATCCCAATCTTTAACCATGAGTTATTTGAAGTAATGTCATCAACTTCCTGTGCAAAAGTTGTGCCTACAACAAGCAATGCTACCACTAAAATAAGCTTCTTCATATTTCTAAAAAATTTTTAAGTTAATAAAACTCAACAGTCAAAAGCTGTACCAATATTGAGTTTAGAAACCTGTTGGAATCAATTAAAAACATAAAAGACTGATAGTTAATATTTATAATAAAATTAATGCCTTGTCAGGCCTGTCAGTATGGATTTCATGACACATGAAAAAAATCATAGATTAGAGGCCAATTTATAATTCATGATTCTCAATACTTTTATAAGCTTCAATAATCTTTCTGACCAATTTATGACGAATGACATCGGTTTCGTCTAAAAAGATGATTCCTACACCTTCTACATTCTTCAAAATTAATAGTGCTTCTTTTAATCCGGAGGTGGTACGTCTTGGCAAATCTATCTGTCCTGGATCGCCGGTCAATAAAAATTTTGCATTTTTACCCATTCGGGTCAAAAACATTTTCATTTGATTGTGCGTTGTATTCTGACCTTCATCCAGTATGACAAAAGCGTTATCTAAGGTACGCCCACGCATAAAGGCCAATGGCGCTATTTGGATGGTTCCGTTTTCAATAAATTGCGCCAACTTTTCAGCAGGAATCATATCTCTCAGCGCATCATAAAGCGGCTGCATGTACGGATCTAATTTTTCCTTTAAATCGCCTGGTAGAAAACCTAAGTTCTCCCCTGCTTCCACCGCAGGTCGTGTAAGGATGATTCTTTTAACTTCTTTATTCTTCAATGCCTTTACCGCCAAAGCAACCCCAGTATAGGTCTTACCAGTTCCGGCCGGTCCAATGGCAAACACCATATCATGTTTGCGCATGCTCTCCACCAATTTACGTTGATTGACTGTTTGGGCTTTTATCACCTTACCACCGACACCGTGAAGAATTGCCTCGCCACTTTTGTCAGATGTGGCATAATCTTCACTGCTTTCACTTGTCAAAACATTCTCAATAGCATTTTCATCTATCTTATTGTATTTGGCGTAATGTTTAAAAAGCATGGTCATGCGCTTGTCAAATTCTTCCAATAAATCTTCATCACCATAGGCTTTTAACTTATTGCCTCTCGCAACGATTTTTATTTTTGGGAAATATTTTTTAAGTAGTTCAATATTAACGTTATGTGGTCCAAAAAAATCTTTTGGAGCAATTTCTTCTAATTCTATGATAAGTTCGTTCAAAAGCTATCGGATTTAATATATTAATCTCTTAAGTTTTATTAGTTTTGTGTGGGTAAAAAAAGTCTCAAAATTTTCACGCTACCATACAAATCTAACTGAAAATTTTATATATGTTTTATCAAAACATAGAATAAATTGATTTTTTTTAAACAAACATAATTTAATGGCAACACCGTAGAAAACAACCTAAAGCAGAATTTTTAAAAGTACATGGCAATCATCACATTAACTACTGATTTTGGAGAAAAAGACCACTTTGTTGGCGCTATAAAAGGATCTATTTATAGTGAGTTGGAAGATGTAAAGATTGTAGATATCTCTCATGATATCTCGCCCTTTAACGTATTGGAAGCAGCTTACATTATTCAAAATGCCTATAGTAGTTTTCCAAAAGGTTCTATTCATTTGATAGGAATTGACTCTGAGCTAAACCCCGAAAACAAACATATTGCGGTTAAATTAAACGATCATTACTTTATATGCGCCAACAATGGCATTATGAGTATGATTTGTAATGAAATTACACCTGAAAAGATTGTAGAAATTAATATCCATGACAAAATTGAAACTAATTTTCCTGTTTTAGACGTGTTTGTCAGGGTAGCCTGCCATATTGCTCGTGGGGGAACCTTAGAAGTTGTAGGCAAAGTGATTTCGGAAATTAAACCAATAAAACATTTGAATCCTTTTGTTAACGATGATCAGTCTCAAATTATTGGCAGCGTTATATATATTGACAATTATGGCAATGTAGTAACTAATATTCGTCGTAAATTTTTTGAACAGACCCAAAAAGGACGTTCTTTTGAAATTTCAGCAAGGAATTATAAGTTTAAGGAAATCTATAAAAAGTACAGTGATATTGTTAATTTCGATATCCCAGAAGAAGAACGCCAGGATGAAGGTCGTGGATTGGTTGTATTTAGCTCATCAGACTATTTAGAGATTGCCATTTATAAAAGTGATAGAGCTACGGTTGGTAGCGCATCAAGTTTAATGGGCTTACAAATGCGAGATACGGTAACGGTGAATTTTTCGAATTGATTGAAGTTGGCTATGGTTGATTGCTCATTGTTGATTGCTGATTGCTGATTGCTGATTGCTGATTGCTGAAAATTTAAGTTTAAAGACTGAAAATGGACAGAAGAATGAAGACTGAAAACTGAAAACATACTAAACTATAAACAATGTTTGTACGAATTGTAAAAATGAGTTTTGAACCGTCAAAAATCGATGCATTTTTAGCGTATTTTGCCACTAAAAAAGAGCTTATTAGAGGTTTTGAAGGGTGTAGATTTTTAGAGCTTTACAGAGATAAAACAAATGCAAATATATTTTTTACCTATAGCTATTGGGAAAAGGAATCAGATTTGGAAAATTATAGACAGTCTGAGCTGTTTAAGAATGTATGGGCCACCACAAAAAAAATGTTTAATGACAAAGCAGAAGCTTGGAGCGTAAACAAATTAGTAACACTTAAATAATTTACAACATTAATACATGTTTGCAATATTTAAAAAAGAAATCAATGCGTTTTTTGCATCTCCAATAGGTTACTTGGTAATTGCATTGTTTTTAGTACTCAACGGACTTTTTCTGTGGCTTTTTAAAGGCGATTTTAATATTTTGGAAAGTGGTTTTGCTGAATTGACACCATTTTTCCTTTTGGCACCTTGGATTCTTATTTTCTTGGTTCCTGCAGTTACCATGCGCAGTTTTTCCGATGAAAAGAAACAAGGAACCTTAGAGCTTTTGGTTACCAAACCCTTATCTCACCTTCAAATTGTAATGGGTAAGTATTTAGCCGCATTAATACTCATCATATTTGCATTGCTGCCAACCCTGCTTTACATCGTGGCATTAGACAATTTAAAAATGAGTGCCAATGTTTTAGACTATGGGAGTATTATTGGTTCTTACCTCGGATTGATCTTTTTAGTGGCCGCTTATACCGCTATCGGCCTTTTTGCCTCAACCCTATCTGACAATCAAATTGTGGCGTTTTTAAGTGCTGTATTTCTTTGTTTCTTCTTTTATTTCGGTTTTGAAGGCCTTTCCAATTTGAGTTCTTGGCCCATAGAATCATTAGGGATGGAAGCACACTTTAACAGCATCAGTAGAGGTGTTTTGGACACTAGAGATTTAATTTATTTTATTAGTATTTCAATATTTTTTATTGCCTTGACCCAACTCAACATTCAAAAAAAATAATATGATCATTACGCCATTACTTGTTGTTTTTTCAGTTATCGTATTTACCCTGACTTTTCTATTTGTTAATACAATAGATGACCGAAAATGGATTACAATTCCACTAAGCATTATTTTAACCCCATTTATTTACTTCTATGCGTTTTATCCTATGTTAAATATTTTCAGCAGCTATCATCATGAAAAATATTTTGACTCTGAACTATGGCATAAAAATCCGTCGTTTCGCTATGAAATGTATGATAATATCATTGAAACAGACACGTTGATTGGTATTTCAAAACCAAAAATAAAAGAACTTTTAGGAACCTATGAATGGTTGTCTTGGGATGAAACATTAGATGCCCACAATGAGAATCGTTGGAATTATGGAATTGGTATTCTACCCGGGGCATTCAATAGTCAATCTGAAGCAATGGAGATTGTATTCGATAATGACACAGTACGTCAAATAAACACCTATAAAATTACCCTTAAAACGGATGCTAAAAAATAAATCCACTCTTTTCAAAATTATAGTCCTTCTAATTGCTTTAATCTCATTAAATTGGGTTGGGGGTTACATATACAAACGATTTGATTTGACGCAAAACAAACGTTATACCCTCTCTCAATCTGCTTTAGCTACTGTCAAGGATGTTAAATCGCCATTAATTGTGGATGTGTTTTTAGAAGGTAACTTTCCGTCTGAATTTAGACGTTTAAGAAATGAAACCGAGCAGTTGCTGGAGGAGTTTGCAATAGACAATGATCATATTATCTTTAACTTCATTAATCCGTTGGCAGATGAAAAGTCACGCAATGCCAACATCGAGCAATTGGTAGAACGCGGATTAGAACCTTTACAATTGAGTGTCAACGCCAATGGGAAGACCTCTCAAGAATTGATATTTCCATGGGCTTTGGCCAGTTATAACGACCAAACGGTTAAAATCCCATTAATAAAGAATAAAATTGGCGCTTCACAACAAGAACTTGTAACAAATTCCATTCAGCATTTGGAATATGCCTTTGCGGAAGGATTCCAAAAATTGGTCACCCCAAAAAGTAAAAAGATTGCCATATTAAAAGGTAATGGCCAATTAGGAGATGTTTATTTGGCAGATATTCTTCAAACTATAAAAGAACATTATTTTATTGCACCTTTTACTTTAGATAGTGTAGCTACAAATGCAGTAGGCACTTTGAGCAAGCTTAAGACGTTTGATTTGATTATTTCTGCAAAGCCTACTCAGGCATTTTCTGAAGAAGAGAAATTGGTTTTGGACCAATATACCATGAATGGTGGCAAGAGTTTATGGCTCACCGAAAGCATTCTGATGGATAAAGACAGTCTTTACAATGACGAAGGCCGAGGCATTGCGATGCGAAATGAACTTAATCTTAATGATTTCTTCTTCTCTTATGGGGTGCGTATCAATCCGGTAATGGTTAGTGATTTATACTCAGCACCAATAACCATAGCCATTGGTGAAGGTAGTAATGCACAATTTCAACCCTTAAAATGGCCCTATTCGCCATTAGCTGCCGGAAACCCTGAGCACCCTATTACAAGTAATTTGAACTTGGTAAAATTCGATTTTGCGAGTCAAATAGACACTTTAGTAAGCAGCACCCAAAAAACCATCCTCTTACAAAGTTCTAAACTTTCAAAATTAGAAGGTGTGCCCAAGGAAATTTCTTTAGAAATTGTGACGGAAGATCAAGACCCAACCACTTTCACCAAAGGACCGCAAACCTTAGCCGTGCTATTGGAAGGCGAATTTACATCAGCCTACAAAAACCGGATTAAACCTTTCAATAATTCTACTCACAAAGACAGTAGTCCAATTACCAAAATGATTGTGATTGCCGATGGTGATATTATCAAAAATGATGTTATTAAAAACAAACCGCAAGAGTTAGGCTTTGACCGTTGGACCGGACAAAGCTTTGGTAATAAGGAATTTTTAATCAATTCCGTCAATTACCTCTTAAACGACGATGGCTTGTTGGATGTCAGAACTAAAGATATCAATATTGCATTTTTAGATCCTGAAACTACGATTGAGACTAAAACGCAATGGCAGATCATCACCATTGCCCTGCCACTGGTAATTCTAGTCATATTTGGCGTTTTATTTAACTTTATCAGACGTAAAAAATACGCTTAATATAGCTCCCAAATCCTGATTTATAGCTTCCGATTGTATTGCCTAAAATTCGCATTTAGTATTGCGAATTTTAAATCTTTCCTAGCTAAAATTTACGATCGTGACGGCGACTTTTAGTTGCCCTTGCATAAAATAAAGAAAAGCCTGTAATAAGCTTAACATATACACAAACTGTTAATAAAATTGTATAAGTTAGGTCTAGGAGTATCACATTAAACAAATATATTTGCTTTGTCTAATATCTAACATACAAAATAAACACATACATGAAGTTTATCGTATCAAGTACCTATTTACTCAAACAATTGCAAGTGTTGGGAGGGGTCATAAATAACTCAAATACCTTACCTATCCTAGATAATTTCTTGTTTGAACTTAATGATTCTAAACTTACCGTTTCTGCAAGTGATTTAGAGACTACAATGTCTTCAATTATTGATGTTGAAAGTACAAGTGTAGGAAGCATTGCATTGCCTGCACGTTTGTTATTGGACACTCTTAAGACGTTTCCTGAGCAACCTCTTACTTTTGTTGTAGAAGATAACAATACTGTTGAAATTAGCTCTAACCACGGTAAATATGCCTTGGCGTATGTTGACGGTAACGAATTCCCAAAAGCAGTTGCGCTAGAAAACCCAAGCACCACCATGGTTATGGGAGATATTCTTGCCACCGCCATTAGCAAAACTATCTTTGCTGCGGGAAATGACGATTTACGCCCTGTAATGAGCGGTGTATTCTTTCAGTTTTCTACTGAAGGCCTCACGTTTGTGGCCACTGATGCGCATAAATTAGTAAAATATACTCGTGAAGATGTGACTGCCAATCAGGTTGCTGAATTTATAATGCCAAAGAAACCTTTAAATCTTCTAAAAGGAATTTTAGCAGGTAATGAGGAAGCTGTGACAATTGAATACAATGACTCTAATGCCAAATTTACTTTTGAAAACTCCGTATTGGTATGTCGCTTAATTGACGGAAAATATCCTAACTACGAGGCGGTAATTCCAAAAGAAAATCCAAATAAACTGACTATAGACAGAAACCAATTCTTGAACTCTGTTAAACGTGTGAGCATTTTCTCTAACAAAACAACGCATCAAATCCGTTTGAAAATTGCTGGTGCTGAATTGAATATTTCTGCTGAAGATATTGATTACAGTAACAAAGCTGAAGAACGTTTAACTTGTGATTACCAAGGTGATGATATGCAAATTGGGTTCAACTCCCGTTTCTTGACAGAAATGTTGAACAATCTTGGTGCTAGTGAGGTGCAACTTGAAATGAGTTTACCAAACCGTGCTGGAATCTTAACCCCCATTGATGGATTAGATGAGGGTGAGCGCGTGACCATGTTAGTGATGCCGGTGATGTTAAATAATTAAAACAAACTTTTCTATATAAAAAACGCCTACTGTAAAAAGTAGGCGTTTTTGCTTTATCTCATGATTGTTTAACTAATAAAATTAAAAGATAAAGGGTATTTTGGTATTTCGCCATTGCTCGCTTTTATGGCATTTATAACAGGAATTACGATGGCTATAATTCCTAATACGATAAATCCCACTAAGCCAATCCCACAAAATAAAATAAGTGGCACGCAAATGATACAATACACTATTAAGCTTAATTGAAAATTGATAATGTTTTTACCATGCTCTTCCATCTGATACACTTTCTCCTTTTGTGTGAGCCAAATGATTAAGGGCAGAATTAAACTTCCAAAACCTATGACTAAGGTTACCAGTTGGCTTAAATGTGTAATGACGATTAATTGTCTGTCTTCTCTCATGTTGATTTGATTGTTGATGATTGATGTACTTATGTGACGCATCATAACCAAAAATGTTACAACTAAATTAGAATCGATAGTCTATGGATACACCACCATAATAATTTCGAGGGTTTCCAGGATAATAGTATCTCGGTTCTGAATTGTTAAATCCTGTGGCATTAATCAAAATAGACGACGCATAGTGCGTATCCGATAAGTTGTTCACCCCAAAATGCATTCTATAACCAATGCTCTTAAAAAGCTGACCGGAATACTGTAACTTTAAATTTGAGAGTTGATAGGCCTCACTAAACAAGCTGTTGGAATCGTTCATTGGCATTTCTCCAATATATAAATGGTTTGCAAATAAAGACAGCTGATTTAGATGCAAAGCAACCCCGGAAGCCATTGTTATATTTGGCACACCAGTAAGTTTATTGCCTGAATAATCAACGTCTTCGCTTATAAAGTCTTTAAATTTGTGCCAATTAAAGGAGGTGTTGTTAAACGGTATGATGTTAAAATTTTCATTAATCACAAGTTTATAATCTGCAGAAACCTCCAAGCCTTGGTGTAATGTGCGGCCAGCATTTCTTCCAATATATTGATCATCACCTATACGTTGCGCTACCAACAAATCTTTGATATCTAACATATAATAAGATACTAACAGATGTAATCGTTTCTCCAACAAATTGGCCTCTGTTCCCAATTCATAATTATAGCCTTTTTCTGGACTTATCTCAGGGTTTACAACACCTTCTGGTGTTAAAGTCTCCTCCAAACTCGGATAATTAAAGCCATAACTCACATTGGCAAAAAGTTGTTGCTGCGGCGTAACTTGATATCTAAGGTTGGCATTTGGGGCCACAATGTCCTCAAAATTTCTGGTCGCATCCGTATTGGCCTCACCAGAGTTATACTTGTCTGTAAGGTCGTAAGTTGTATTGTTATAATTGACACCAAACTGAAAAATTAAGTTGTCTACTATCGGGAGGATTAGGCTAGAAAACAGATTTGTTTTTTTCCTGTATTCCACATTATCACTAAGTAGCTGGCCAGCCACACTCCCATTTCCGTTGTTTGTAGCATAAAGATTTTCGAAAGTTTTCCATTCATAATCGTCCTTAAACACTTCTGTCCCAAAATCCCATTTTGCTTTACGCCCTAAAAAATTAAAATGGTATGTAAACACTGATCGCAATCCCACACCCTCGGTAGATTCCTCTAGAATATTAAAAGGTCTTGGCTCATAATGGTCGTTAAAAGTATAAAACACACTTGATGTATTCTGAAAATTCTCAGAGAACTTATAGCTCAAGCTTGCTCCCGCTAAATGGTGTTTATCCGCTTCAAAACCTTGAGCTTGAGACCAAGTAAATGCTGCTTTTGATGGATTCTTCAAATAGTCAGTCCGCCCAATGGAACTCGGAATCTGGGCCCTATAATTACTGTGATTGAACACAATTGAAAGCTGCGTCTTGTCATTCAGTTTATAACTCGAATTTAAAAAATAGGAATTTTTTCGGTACTGACTGTTATCCCGATACCCATCCAATTCCAAATGGTCATACGCCATATGTAAGATGAAGTTACCATTAGAATAATCAGATGAAATGCTGTTTTTAAACAATCCGTATGAGCCTATAGTAGTATTGTTTTTAACGGAAAGTCCCTCAGATTTAGGGTGCTTGGAATTTAAAAGTATAGTACCCCCCAGATTGGTGCCATACAATGTGGCCTTAGGCCCTTTAATGATTTCTATTGATTGTAAATCTTCTGCATCATAAACATCTAGCGCTGTCTCTCCAACCCCATTGGTAATGGGAATGCCATTAAAATATGCCTTAATTTTATTAGTTCCATAAAGTGTTCTAGAGCCTACCCCTCTAATTGTAATACGATTGGTGTTAATGGCACCGCTTTGAATATAAACTCCTGAGGTTGTATTGAGTGCGTCTACTAGCGCAACGGGGCTTTGTTGTTCCAAAGCTTCCCTAGATATCATGCTTGTAGGGATTATGACTTCACTTTTAATTGCTGAAGGAGCCATAAGCACTACGGTATTGAGCTCTTCTATTTCTGTTTTTTCTTTAAGATAAAATACCTGATTGACCTTATACAATTGTGAAGAGCTGGTGTCATAGTGAGGATGAACAAAGCTGACAGTTAATGGTAATTTTAAATGTTCAGGAAGCACAAATACACCATTCAAATCGGTTGTAGAAATTAGCCGATGGCCTATAACAACCGACACTCCCTCAATAGGCCGTTCTTGATTAGTCTTTACAACCCCAGTAATTTGTTGGGCATGTAGTACATTAAAAAAAACGGCTATGAACATCATAACCGCTTGTATCTTTAAAAATTTCATTCTTAAATAGTATATCTCAAATTAGTATGAAAGGTTAGACGCTGTTAAATAGACGCCAAATTATAGAGCTTCTACTCTACTTAGTTGTGCCACGTAAAATCAAATTTGTTTTAATAGTTTTGGTCAGTGGTTTTGTAGTGTTTTTATTATTTAAGCGATCTATCAAGAGCTCAACGGTAGCTTTACCAATATCCATAGTGTGTTGCGATATGGTTGACAATTTTGGATCTGTAAACGCAAGCACATTATCATCAGAAAAACCAATAATTGACACATCTTTAGGGATGTTATACCCCAATTTTAAAGCTTTGTGAAGGGCTACTACGCCAGAAGTATTATCACTAGAAATAATACCATCCACTTGTTTATGAGTTTTAAAGAGTTGATCGATAACAGCTTCTAAATCGTCATCTTGACTGATGTTGATAAAGATTGGTTCATTTGTATAGGTGTTATCTTCCTCTAAAGCTTTCAGATATCCATTTTTCCTCAGTTTACCCACACTTAGCGCATCAATATCACTGATGTGCACAATGTAGCGTCGTCCTTCGCAAATCAAATGTTTTGTAGCTTCATAAGACGCGCCGTAATCGTCAATAATAACCTTGTCACTATCAATGTCATCGGCTACTCTATCAAATAAAACAACGGGAATATCCTTGTTCAGAATTGCAGTAATGTGGTCAATAGTATTATTAACCTGAGTCTCTTCTGCTAAGGACATAATAAACCCATCTACACTGCCATTAGACAACAATTGAAGACTATTCTTTTCTTTAGAAAGCAATTCATTAGACAAACAGGTAATGATGCTATAACCTTGTTGCGAGGCCTCAGTTTCTATAGCATACAGAGCTTTGGCAAAGAAATGGTTAAGCACATTGGGGATTATAACCCCAATCGTTTTAGTTTGATTGTTTTTTAGGCTTAATGCCATTCTATTAGGCTGATAATTGAGATGCTCGGCCAACTCCTTAACACGCAGAATGGTGTCCTTACTTATTTCTTCACTATTATGTAAGGCCTTAGAAACTGTAGACACAGAAACATTTAATTGTTCTGCTAATTGTTTGAGCGTAACCATATATCTTCAATTAAAATACGTATGATTGCTAAAAATACGCCCTTTATTTATAATACGAAATGGTTGATTAATTATTTACAGTCTTACATAGCTAATTTAAAATACATATGTCATCGGAATTTACAATGGATTAGATTGTTATTGAGGTATCATCATATTATTTTAGGAGGACATTTTTTAGATGGAAAATAAAATGTCCTTCATATTTACATTAGAGTTCAAATTGGGCACTTAAGGTAGCTTCTGAACTCCCACCAACAAAGACACTAAATGTACCGGGTTCAACTATATATTTACCATCATTATCATAGAAGCCAAGTTCTGACTTGGTCAACACAAATTTGAGGGTCTTTGATTCCTTCGGATTTAAGGACACTAATTCAAACCCTTTAAGCTCTCGTACGGGTCTTGTAACGCTGGCAAATTCATCTCTTAAGTACAATTGTGCGACCTCTTTTCCTTTAACATTACCGGTATTGGTCAAATTGACACTCACCTCAACAACGTCATCAGACACCCTTTCAACTTTTAAATTACTGTAGGCAAACGTGGTATAACTTAAACCAAACCCGAAAGGATATAATGGGGCGTTACTTACATCTGAATAATGTGACCAAAACACTTCACCAGGCGCAGGAATGGTTGGTCTTCCTGTACTTTTGTAATTATAATACATAGGCACTTGCCCCACATTTTTTGGAAAACTCATCGGTAATTTACCGCTCGGGTTATAATCCCCATAAAGCACTTGTGCAATGGCATGTCCACTTTGAGTTCCTAAATGCCAGGCTTCAACTATAGCTGGAATATTAGCATCTGCCCAATTAATCGTTAAAGGTCTCCCGTTATTAAGTACAAGCACAATATTTTTATTGGCTTTATATATTGCCTCCAATAACTCCTGTTGAACTCCTGGCAGCCCTAATTCAGAACGACTGCGCCCTTCTCCAGATTGCAAGCCGTGCTCTCCTAAGACCATCACCACAACATCTGCATTTTTGGCTGCGGCAATTGCTGAAGCAAATCCGCTTTTATCAGTAACGTTGATGGTCAATTCTTTAGGGAAGGCTATTTCGCCAGTAGCAACATCAGCACCTTTTTCATATTTTAACGTGTTCCCTTTATACGCTTTCATGCCTTCAAGTACAGAAACTGCAGTACCATCATCAGCACCAATACGCCAGCTTCCTAAGGGACTTGTCTTATCATTTGCCAAAGCGCCTATAAGGGCAATTTTTTGACCTTGCTTTTTTAGTGGAAGGATTTGATTTTCATTCTTGAGCAGAACTATAGATTTTTTGGCAACGTCCAGAACGATATCATTAATCCTCTTGCTTCCAATGACTTCTGTTTCAGTAGTCTCATTACAATATTTATAAGGATCTTCAAAGAGACCCAATTCATATTTAACTCTTAGAATACGCTTAACCGCATCATCAATCAAACCAATATCAACCTTACCCTCGTTTACAAGTTGCGCTAATTCATTGACGTAAGCATAAGATTCCATATCCATGTCAGCTCCTGCTTTAATAGCTATTTCTGCAGCGTGCAATCGATTTTTAGCCCGTCTGTGCGCAATCATTTCATTAATAGAACCCCAATCAGTAACTACAAATCCGTCAAAATTCCATTCGTTCTTTAAAATGTCTCGTTGTAAAAAGGCACTTCCTGTAACTGGCACCCCGTTGAGTTCATTAAACCCATTCATAAAAGTTCTTACACCTGCATCTACGGCAGCTTTAAACGGTGGTAAAATAATATTGTATAATGTTGATGTCCCCACATCAACCGTGTTGTAATCTCTACCAGCTTCAGCGAAACCGTACCCTGCAAAATGTTTTGCACATGCTACAATGGTATGCGCTAATGACAAATCATCACCTTGAAAACCTTCTACGCGCGCTTTTGCAATCATTGAACCCAAATAGGGATCTTCACCTGCCCCCTCCATAACGCGACCCCAACGGGCATCTCGAGAAATATCAACCATGGGTGCAAAGGTCCAGTTGATGCCTGAAGCAGCAGCTTCTTCCGCAGCAACTTGGGCAGATAATTTTATAGCTTCCAAATCCCAACTTGCAGCTTCAGCCAGCGGAATTGGGCTAACCGTTTTATACCCGTGAATTACATCAAATCCGATAATTAAAGGAATACCCAATCGCGTTTCTTCTACAGCAATTTTCTGCACTTCCCTTACATTTTTCACACCACTTACGTTGAGCATAGAACCAACCCAACCTTTTTTAAGGTGTTCATATTTGTTTGCCGCTGCACCGTTGGCAGGTGCCGGACCAGTAACATCCCAAAATCCATTATATTGATTCATCTGACCAATTTTCTCTTCTAAGGTCATTTTGGCCATGAGTTGGTCCACTTTAAAATCAATAGAATCCTTTACCACGGCATTGCTCTGCTCATTAGTGCCGCTAGTTGCATTGGATACGTTACAAGACATCACTAAAGTTAAAAGGTGGCAAAAACTTAAATAATATAGTATTTTCTTCATTATTGGTACACTTTTACATAGTCAATTTCTAATGCGGCTTCCGTAAAATTAGAATCAATGGCACCTCCAAAATTTCCACCCATTGCTAAGTTCAGAATCAGAAAGAAGTCTTTATTGAAAGGTGTATCACTAGTATTAGGAAACGTATGATACACTTCTCCATCCACTAAAAATTTGATAAACTCTGGAGTCCACTCAGCACTATAAATATGAAATTCAGTAGAGGCCGTAGAGACTGTGGTCGATTGGGTAACACCAGCTCCCCCCGAATTTCCTGGAAAGTGTAAGGTAGAATGTATGGTGTTTTGGTCATTACCAACGTGTTCCATGATGTCAATTTCGCCACTGGCTGGCCATCCAACAGTATCGTAATCAGCACCTAGCATCCAAATAGCTGGCCATGTACCACCACCGGTAGGCAATTTTGCTCTGACTTCTACCCTACCATAGGTAAATTCAAATAAATTTTCAGTTTTAATTTTAGAAGACGTGAATCCACCATTATCAGCTTTAGCAGTAATCTTTAGGACACCATCCTCAACTTTTATATTTTCTGGACTATCCGTATAACTCTGTGATTCATTATTACCCCAACCGTTGCTGCCTGTTCCTAAATCATAGGTCCAATTGGCAGGATTTGGAGCTCCGTTAGTATCAAAATTGTCTTCCCAAATCAAGTTATTATAAATTGAATTGAAATTCTCTGCATCAGGTTCTTCTGAGGTAATGATAAACCACCAATTAAACTCCCCATTGCCATCAGCAGTCGTCAAAACCATTTCATTTGGTTCAGATCTGTCAAATATTTGATACTGATGTGAACCCCCTACGTAATACCCAATAAATGCAGTTCCGGAAAGGACTATCGTTTCTTTACCACTAGGGGCTATTAATTGCCATGAAGCAGAATAATCATCATAAACATAATTTACAATGTCGGCGCCTTGTTGTTCGCCGCCGCCAACACCGCCTAGTTGCTGAATCAATCCATCGCGACCAAAGACAGTACCTTCTGAATTTGTAGTTGGATCATCATTAGTATTGTCAGTGATATGAGTAAAAGTACCATCAATATTAAAGATATAACGATCATCATACATCCCTGAACCAGCTTTTTCTTCAGGACCAGCCGAATACCATTCTGCAGGCACTGTTCCATTTATTGGACCTAAACCAAAATGTCCTTTCATTTCAGACTTTATACGCCATGTTTTGTTGCCAGTACCTACTAATTTATCTATTAAATCTTGAGGTGGTGCATAAGTGACCAAAACCTCAACGTCTATGGTAGTTGTGGTAGAGACACCTCCCGTACCAAAAGCAAGAACAACAACTTGGTAAGTATTTACACCTAAACTACTAAACGCAATTGACGCTAGACCATTGGAAGCATCCACTTGAACCCCAGGACTAATAAATCTGAAGGAAGCCGCATGATTTGCGGTAGCGGTAAAGTTTACGGTTCCACTGCCATCGCCATATGGATTTTCAGCATCCTCACCTACAATTTCTGCAGTGATAACAACATTGGTTGGCGCTATAATATCTCCGGCAGAGGGGTCATCTTCCTGACAACCTACAACCATAAGAGCAGTTGCAATAAGACAAGAGCGCATTATATTTTTAAAATTTTTCATATGCTAGTTATTAATTCTATATATACTTTTAATTTGTTAAGGCGAAATCATCATAGTAGTAAGTTGAATCGTCTCCACTATTACCAAAATCAAAGAAAATGACCACCCTCATATAATCTGCGACTGCTGCCCCACTAAAATCATACACCAAGGTTTCCCATACATTTGCGGCAGTCGTATTTAGGTCTACCTCATGTACGATACTTGCATCAGCATTCTCCAATTTTAATTTCACTACCGCCCCGGCTTTTGGAGACCATGTTTTGACACTTATCTTACTATTATTTGTAAGATCAAGGATAGCTGTTTCAAAGAAGGATCCTGCCCAAACTTCAGCTCCTGACGTTTTGGTCAATTGGGCCACTTTTCCAGAAGTGTTAATTCCTGAAGACTCAGGATTATCTACCACTTGTACATCGGCTATATTTCCAAAAGTTGTAAAGGTTGGTACTGTACCTTCAAAATTTTGAAATACTATGGGCTGGGATGCGCCAGAATCATTAACGAGTTGAATTTGATCATAATAATAGTCTGCACCAGTACCTGCGTTGCCAAAATCGAAGAAAATTACAATTCTTACATAATCCGTGGTTGGCGCTTCACTAAAATCATAAATCAATTCTTCCCATGCATTTGCGACCGTTGTAGTTAAATCTACTTCATGTACAGTACTTGCATCTTGATTTTCCAATTTTAATTTAACAACAGCGCCAGCGATAGGTGACCAGGTTTTGACACTTATTTTAGAGTACGAAACCAAATCTAAAGGACTAGTAGTTTCAAAAAATGTCCCTGCCCATACTTCAGACCCACTGGTTTTGGATAATTTGGCCACCTTAGCGGTCGTATTTACTCCTGAAGGATCTGGATTGGAAACCACCTCTGTATTTGCTATATTCCCAAACGTGGTAAACACAGGTGGTGTTCCTTCAAAATCCTGTACCATTGAGGTAGTGGTACCTGAAGGAGCTTTATAAAAATAAATATTATCAATAAAAATGGTCTTTCCAGCAGGCGTACCAACAAATTTAAATTGGTGAATATCATCCATAGAAAGTCCTTGGCTTGTAAAATCACTTAAAGGAATATTATAACTGTTCCATTGCCCTGCAACTAGATTCTTTTGAACAGATTTTTCGCCAGTAGCAATGCTAATTGGAAAAATATCTAAGCTCACGTTTTCATCTGCTGTCCAAACGTCAATGTGTAAAAATTCCATTTGGGAAGCATCTACAGTTGCACCAAATTGAACTCCTTGATAATTTAAATTACCATACTGAATAATGCTATTTCCATTAAGGGCTATCTGATTATAGGTGGTTGCTTGCCCCCAATTAGGATAAAAATCAGTGCCTTCAATGTTTGCATAAGCGTCACTAAATATTGAAATTACATTTGCGACATCTCTGACAGGTTGAGGAGGAGCATTTTTTAATGGCTGTAAAATTGCTGTCACCTCAAACACTTCAGTATAAGTTGTAGTTTCAGTAGCTGCACTGAATGCCGTAACAGTAATAGTATAGGTGCCTGCCTCCTGATATGTATAGGTCGTAACATCATTTATATTAGTCATGATTGGATCACTTCCATCTCCAAAATCAACATTGTAACTCAATGCAAAATCTGCTGTTGCCGTAACGTGAACGGTCTTAGATATGGTTGCATCATTTTCAATTGTCACCAACAAATTCTCAGGCGCTTTAAAAGACACTTCAATTTGCTGACTCACGGTGGTACTCAAACCATTAAGACCAGTAGCTGTTATGGATGCCATGTAAGTGCCTTCTTCATACACGTGATTTACACTGCTACCAGGCCTCATGCTTGCTGATGGCGCTGAATTGTCTCCAAAATCGACCATAAAGCTCGTGGCACCTTCAGCCAATGGAGTAATTGTGACTTGCCCTGTATTATCCTGAGTTACGGTAACTGCAGCTGACACTTTGGTTGGTGCGTTAATCGCATCAAGATCTACCAGTTCATCATCCGTTGTGCAATTATATATAGCGAGCATAAAAATGCTTAAGCTTAAGATGTGTTTAAATAATTTCATATTCTTTTATGTTTTAGTATCCTGGATTTTGCGACCAACGGTTTCCTGCTAATTCGATTTCAATTCTAGGAATAGGGAACAATTTATTTTTATCGCTAAAATTATCAATGGAGGCTGTCTCCCCTGTCCTCACCTGATCAAAGAAACGATGTCCTTCGCCAGCAAGTTCTAAGCGTCTTTCGGTATAAATGTCTAGTGTTAAATTGCTGCCCGAAGAATTAATAGGGCTCAATCCTGCTCTTTCTCTTACCAAATTAAGATAGGTTTTGGCCTTTGTATCATCAATACCGCCTTTGTTATAAGCCTCAGCTGCCATTAAGAGAACATCTGAAAATCTAATGGCGCGATAATTATTACTGTGGGTCAAATTCACATCACCGGCGTTGGACTCAGCATATGGAATGTATTTTTTATTAAAATATCCGGTATGTTCACTGCCAGTACTATACTTAACGTTTGGTCTTGTGGCAACAAACGCCTCAATGTCAAATATGGTTGCATCTCTCCTTTTATCTTCTGCCGAATAGGCATTGTACAATTCTGGAACTGGCACATTAAAACTAAATCCTGAAGTATAAGGTGCAAAGTTACCTGACGTAAATCGTGGGCCCATAAATCCGACCGCTATATTACCTTCTACACATTGAAAGCATCCAAAACCACCACCTTCAGCACCAAAATATTGGACTTCAAAAACGGATTCCTTATTATTTTCATTAGAATTTAAAAACAACGTATCAAAATCTGTTAGTAACTCATATTGTCCTGAATTGATAACCTGATCTAATGTAGCCGCTGCATTTGAATATTTTCCTTGATACAGGTAAATTTTGCCCAAAAGCGCTAACGCTGCACCTTTTGTAACACGACCATTCTGTGCTTGTTCCCATGGCAAACTCGTTATTGCAGTTGTTAAATCTTCCTCTAATTGGGCATACACTTCTGCCTTTGGAGTCCTGTCTATAGATTGGGTTTGTGCAATAGAAATTCTTCCATCTAAATACATTGGTACATCTCCAAAAAACTTCACCAATTCAAAGTAATAATAGGATCTTAAAAATAAATTTTCTGCCAATAATTGGTCTTTACCTTCAAAATCAATCTTCTCTTCAAACTCAATGATGTAGTTTGCGCGACTTATGCCAGCATACATCCATTGAAAAACACTTCTCAGTGCACCATTATCTGGCGTATGGGTCATATCATCTATTTGTTGCCAATCTAGCACATCTGTTGGGTTTTCTCCTCCTGCATAGCTGTTGTCTGAGGCTATCTCTCCTAAGATGTTGTTGAGATAGGTGGTGGCTAATAAATCATACACCCCAACTAGCGCATCTTCATAATCAGATTTAGAATTGAAATAATTTTCTGTATTTTCTTCCCCTTCTGGTAAAATTTCGAGATAATCATCACATGTAAATGTCAACATGATGAGCATTAATGCTAGTATATTTTTAATATTTGCTTTCATATTGATAGAATTAAAATGAAACATTGATTCCTGTTGTAAATGTTCTTGTTTGTGGATATTGCCCTAAATCAACACCTGCTCCCAACGGATTTGAATTGGAAACATCTGGGTTATAACCTTCATATTTAGTAAAGGTGTAAAGGTTGTTTATGGCTACGTAAAGTCTAAATTTATCCATACCCATCTTCTCTAAAAATCGCGTTGGTACTGAATAGCCTAATTGAATATTCTGAATTCTTAAATAAGAACCATCTTCTACAAAAAATGAAGAAAACAATTGATTATCAGAAGCTGAACTTGAAGCTCTAGGTACGGTATTGGAAGTGCCTTCACCTGTCCATCTATTCAAATAGAAATCAGGTTTATTGCTATAGGTTAGAAAACGTTCGTAGCTACGTACCACGTCATTGCCTAACGATGCATATAAAGAGGTCGCAAAAT
The DNA here is from genome assembly GCF_004364975.1 of Gelidibacter sediminis. Classification (GTDB taxonomy): domain Bacteria; phylum Bacteroidota; class Bacteroidia; order Flavobacteriales; family Flavobacteriaceae; genus Gelidibacter; species Gelidibacter sediminis. The sequence goes on from NZ_SOBW01000008.1 coordinate 1,097,913, forward strand.
CTAATTGTTTATAATTTAAATTGAAATTAAAACCCATTGTAGCGTCAGGAATCGGATTTCCAATGACGGTAAAGTCATCACTACTTCCAAATTCAACTATTCCATCGCCATCAATATCTTTGTATCTTAAATCTCCCGGACTTGCATTGCTTTGTGTAGCATGGGCATCAACCTCCGCCTGATTTTGAAAAACACCGTCAGTCTGCAAGCCATAAAACACGCCAATTGGTAACCCTGTTTGAAAACGTGATGTCGCTTGGTTCAAGCCAAAAAGACCTCCAGGTATAAATCCTGCCGCATTGTTAACCTCCAAAGCCTTGTTTTTAACACTTGTTAAGGTGTACCCCATGCTCATTCTGAAATTGTCAGAAAACTCATGCGAGAAATTAAGGCTTAAATCAATCCCTTTATTTTCTATCGTACCCGCATTTACAACTGGTGCAGAACTACCTCCAGCCGATGCACCCAGCAATGCCGATACTTCAGGAACTAACAATAAATCTTCAGTGCGTTTATAGTAATAATCTAAGGAGAGATCTAATTTACTATTGAAAAAAGACACATCTACGCCAACATTTGTTTGATGATTAGTTTCCCATTTTAAATCAGGGTTTGCCAGTGCACCAACGGCGTTACCAAAAGAAAGCATCTCATTAAAAGGGTAAGTAGCTTCGCCATTTGTACCTTGTAGAAGACCCAACCATCTAAAGTTTCCAATCTTATCATTTCCTGTAACCCCATAACTCCCTCTAAATTTAAGTCGGTTGATAAAATCAACATTGAAAAAATCTTCATTAGATACTAGCCAACCAGCTGATACGGATGGGAAATTCCCAATTCTATTATTTGGACCAAATTTGGTTGATGCATCTCTTCTAATTAAACCAGAGAACAAGTAGGTGCCTTTGTAATCATATTGTAAACGCGCAAATACCGAGTACCAACGGTTCTCATTTCGGCCATCAGTAGTACTTACCAAAGCTTGTGTAAGTTCGCCATCTACAATTTGAATTATAGATTGTGTATTGCTTAAATAGGCATTGTCAAAACGATCAGGTCCGTTTACCAAGGGTCCAGCACCGAAGAATCCTTTATATCGCTCACTTCTTATAGAAGTTCCTAATAGGGCGTTAATATTATGGTTTCCGAAGGACGTATTGTAATCGATAAAATTTTCCCAAGTATAGTCAAAGGAGTGTTGTTTGTTTTCAGACACCGTACTGAATAAATCTTTGAGGCCATCGTCATTTCTATCTGTATCAAAAACTGATGGATCTGCCGTATCCAGTGTGACGTTGTTAACCACCTTGCCGCGGCCATAGTATTGTAGAGGCGAATAAGATCGACCACCAAAATCTGAATAATTAAAATTAAGTCGCGTAGTCGCCTTTAAGTTATCGAGTATACCATATTCTAGTTGTATTTTACCCGTAAATCGGTCTGCCCTTCCTTCATTAAAAGTGTTGTTGATTAAGGCTAACGGATTGATGATCTCATTACCTTGTTCCGCGCCAATAAAGGTATATCCTCTAGAAACACTGTTAGCAGCCTCACCATTATAAACAGTGGTTAGCGGCGATGCATTAAGTGCATAATACAGTGCTGAACCTCTTCCTCCCTCTGGAATGCCTTGACTTCTGATATTTGTATAGAGCAAGAACGTATTTAAATTGAATTTTTCAGAAAGTTGAATGCCTAAATTATTTTTAAAAGTCCAACGCTGATAATTAGATTTATCACTCGCAATAACACCATCTTGTCCAAAATAACTGGCGCTCACCCCATAGGTAATGGTTTCAGAACTTCCTGTGGCACTTAAACTGTGGCTAAACATTGGAGCGCGCTCAAACAATTGATCCTGCCAATCTGTATTTGTACTAAGGGTTTGTAAATTTGGAAATGGTAAATCATTTCCATCAGCAGCTTCAGACTCATTGATATAAATGGCATATTCCAAATTGTTCATCATGTCAATTTGGTTTTCAGCCTCTTGAACAGCATAATATGAATTATATGAAAATTTTGTTTTCCGTCCCTTTTTACCGGTTTTAGTGGTAATCAATATGACACCATTGGCGCCTTGCACACCGTATATGGCAGAACTTGCATCCTTAATGATATCCATGGTCTGTATATCATTCGGATCAATAATGCTCAAATCATTACCAATATTTACACCATCTACAATTACCAATGGCGAATTGTCTCCGTTTGTGGTAATACCCCTGATTCTGATGTTTAAAGCCGCTCCAGGCGATCCAGAATTTGCAGTAACCTGCACCCCCGCCGCATTACCTTTCAGCGCTTCTTCAATACGGGTTGGATTACTCTCTAAAATTTTCTCAGAATCTAAACTGGTAAATGCACCAGTAACCAATTCTTTACGTTGAGCCCCATATCCAATAACCACAACTTCGTTAAGGGTTTCAGCATCCTCTTGTAAATTGACAATAATAGATTGGGCATTCACCACTGTTACTTCTTGACTGAGATAGCCAACATACGAAAAGACCAAAACGGAATTAATCGGGACGTTATTAACAGTAAAAAGACCATCAAAATCTGTAGAGACGCCCTTATTAGTGTTTTTAATAATGACATTTACTCCAGGCAGTGGTTGGCCACTTGCAAGATCTTTAACCGTACCATTTACATCAATGGTTTGACTCATTGTTATGGTTGTGGTTAAGACCAAAAGAAAGGAAAGGAATTTTGCTATCATAGTGTAAAACTTTATTTGATAAACTTACACCTATACATTAATAAAAGACAATAAAGCACCACAACAATAAATATACATCGTGAAATAATGTAAATATTTTTATGAATTATGCAATATTTCCCACAGTATACCGATTAATGTAGATTATCAATAAAGTTGAACTACAACGAAGTAGTAGCTCGTAAAAAGTAAAATGTTGTGGTAATGTTTGGGCAAAATGCACGTTTGTTGTAGCCCTACAATTCTAGGATGTAATTTGTTAAGCTGGCCTCATGAGGTAAATTCATCTTTTTACGTAACCTGTAACGTTTTACTTCTACGCTTCTATGCGAAATATTCAGCAAGGGTGCAATTTCCTTTGATGATAAATTAAGTCTCAGGTAAGCACAGAGCTTTAAATCATTGGGTGTTAAGTTAGGATGCTTTGTTTTAACTTTCTTTAAGAAATCTTTATCGGCGTTGTTGAAGGCTTCCTGAAAGAACTTCCAATCATCTGTAGTGTTGATGTTTTTATCAATTATTTTTATGACGGGCTTGACATTCTTTTGGTCAGCGGTATTTTTAAGCTCTTCCTTAATCTGATTTAGAAACTCATTCTTTTTAATGAGGCTCATTGTAGAGATGGCTAATTCTCGATTTTTATTATCAATATCCTGTTGTAATTTTTCGTTCTTAAGCTGCATCAAAAGTTGCTCACTTTCAAGCTCCTTTAATTCAAGATCTTTCTGATTTTTTATGATGAGCTTTTGTCGCTGCTTTTTATAATTCCGTTTATAGAGGTAATGCACCGTAATACCAAATGCTATAACACATATCACATACAGCACTAGCATACTATTAGAGAGGTACCATGGTTTGCTAATTGTAAAATGATACACACCTTCGTTTTCTGATCTATTATTGCCTATTCTAGCACGTAATAAAAAAGTGTAAGATCCATAAGGCAGGTTTTTAAACAACACAGAAGGCTCTGATGACCAATCACTCCAACCATCATAGTAGCCAACCAATTTGTACTGATATTCGGCCTCTAAGTACTTATAATATTCTGCAACACTGTAATTAAATTGAATATTATTGTCACCATTCTTAAACGAAGGGGATTCATTGATGTTGACATAGGAAATTTCGCCATTTAGCGCGTAATTGGTAATAGAGTTAATAGTTACCTTATACGATTTTAAATCAATATTATTTAAATCAATAATGATATATCCCGATGACGTGCCAAATAGGTATTTGTCATCTACCATATGCGAAATGGTCTCATAACCTACCATTTCCTTTCGCAAAGATTTGGTGATTGGTATTTTACTAATTATAGGTTTGTCACTAAATTTTCCAGGAGATACATAAACAATATTTTTATTTGAGAACCCCCAAAGCTTATCATGTTGACCATCTGCGATCAGTTTGCCCGAAGAGAATTCACCCTTTGGAAAAATGCTGCTTAACAGCGTATCTTTAGTAAAGGTGTTCAAGGCTTTATCATACTTAAAAACACCCTCTTCATGCCCATAATAAATCTCGCCTTTATAAGTAGTGAGACTAGATCCGAATCCTTTATTAACTGAACTGTCCACACTTACAGTTTGCACCGCTGACCACTCAGGATTGGCAGTTATTTCCAATACGCCTTTATATTCATGGCTCACTAAAACTTTTGACGAATCTACAACTGCAAAATACCGGGAGGATATATCAAACCCTTCCAACTTATTTTTGTAGGACCATTGTCCATACTGCCTTTGCAAAAAATGTAAGCCGCTATAATTACCCTGAATTAAGAGATCTTTGTGCTCCATAAAAGGCTGAATGTCCCACGTGCCTGCAATTGGTGCAATCATTTTAACCTGATCAGCTTCAACTATAAAAGTTCCTAAGTTGTGACCACAAAAAATGGTATCGTCAATATTTTTTAAGGTCCAGACTTGACCTTTTGTACCTTCTATAAACTTAAAACGGGTATTGACATCCATAGGTTTATAAAAAAGACCTTGATTGGTACCTAAGTATAATATATTATCATGCATTATAGATGTATAAACAGTGCCCAAGTCGCCTTTTTTATCGTTATAAATATGTAATGCTGATTTGATATTTATACAATTGATACCATTATCGAGCCCCAGCCATATATTGCTATTATTATCTTCAAAAAGTGATAATACCGTATTATTTGACAATCCATCGGTTTGATCAATCTTATAAACAAAGCTTCCAGAACGGTTCAGATAAACCATTCCATTGGAGATGGTGCCCAAAATAAAATCGCCATTATTAAGTTGGACACTACTATAGACACTTAGATTATCAATAAATTCCTTAGAAGGTGTCTTCCATTCTGAAAGCGCATCATCATTCCATATAAAAAACCCTTTTTCTTGAGATTGTATGAGAAGTTCGCCCTGATGTTTATATATATTAACAATGACGTTAGTTTGAAGTTTGGGGTGATGGCTGATTAAACGCGATTGTCCATTTTCTATAGTATACAGCCCTTCTCCATAGCTCTGATAAAATATAGATTGTTCAACTTTGAAAATTTTGGTAATGGTGCTTTCTGTGTTTATAATCTTATAGTCACGTTTATCAAGGTTATAGATGTATATTCTATTTAAGGATTGGAACAAGATATACCGGTCCATCGCTACGATATTCCAAAATTGCTCATCATCAATTAACGGGATCTTCAAATCATCAGAGATGGAGGTGTAAACGAGTCTACCTAGAGCGTTTCTTTTCCAAAAACCAAAATTCATATAACAACCTGTGTAAATATGATCATCCACGACCTTTACAGATCTAATCACAGACTTATTAGGTGCAGGGTATAATTGCCATTGGGCACCATTAAATTCTAGCAGCCCCTTATTATTGGCAACATAGATGTAATCCTCTTCAGATTGAGAAATGCTCCAATTTTGATTATCACCGCCGTATTGGAGCGGCTGATAAATGGTTATGGGTGGTAACTCTTGTGCTCTCAAAGCGTTTGAAAGCAATAGAAGTATACTTAAATATATGACAGATTTAAATTTCAAATTATTGTGATTCCTTTACAATAATACGAATAATAGCGGTGTATTCTACTACCTACAATTAGGTAAAGATTATATAATGCAACTGTGCAATTACACGTGTGGAGAGTTAATGATGTTACAAAAACCCATCAACCATATAACACCAAACCCTGATTTAGAAAACATTAACCTAAACAATGTTAAGCGGATATCATTTATAATTTATTAATGATTTGAACGGTTTGAATAATTTCCTTATTAAAGATAGTTCTATTAAAAAAACTAAAAACATTCTCTAATTGACTGAATGGAATGGACGACAATTCGTGTTTTCCTCCGATGACCTTGTAAAAATAATAAGGCATTTGCAATTCCAACAATCTATCTACGATGGTTGCAGAGCCATCTAGCATAATATAGCCTTTCTTTTCAGGTTTGCACATTTGATGTGGAGCACTTGCAAAAGGAACAATAGCATCTGCAGTTCCATGAAAAAATACCGACGGCAAAGCGTTTTCCTTAGTAACATAGTCTGCATTGACCATCGCGCCTGCCAACGAAAATACACCAGCAAATTTGACATCATTATACTTTTTTAAATCGTCTACAAAATACTCGCGCATGTAAACAGCATTCAACATGCCTTCAGCCCCTGCACTACTCCCTCCTGCAATTATTTTGCTGACATCAGCGCCTAATAATTTCTTGTTATCAATGATAAATTTTGCGGCATCTAAAAAATCGATGGTTGCACTTTTAAAAGTGGATAATTTATCAGCTTTAGGGCAATCACAGCCAAAGCCTGTTGCTTGGCCTTTACGGGTTAATCGGTATGAAATAAAAACGGCCAAATATCCTTTTTCGGCAGCCATTTCACCCAACTTTACTTCACTCGGATAATTTCTGGCGCCCCCAACAAATCCACCGCCATGCATCCATATCATTACAGGAACAGAATCATTATTTTTAATTTTTTTGGGCGTGTAAACATCCATTTTAAGTGTATCTAAACCCTTAATAGCATACGTATAGGTGGTCACCTTAGTTTGCGCAATTGCAACGCTAGTACATAGTATAAAGGCGTAAACAAGGTTTTTCATATCAATTTGAGTTCTATGAACGAATGATGCAAAGTCATAATTAAACCATTGGCAGCACTCCTTAGCATTTTTTAATCCACGGTAAAAATATTAATAATAGTTTAATAGGTGTTATAATAAATAAGTATAATTCAACACCATGTTTTTTGAATATCCGTTTAATCAAACATGCCCTTTATAGTTAGGCTATAAGGGCATGTTTACCATTAGGAAAGGCATTGTTTAAAAAATTTACAACAATTTGAAACCTGTTAACGAATTGGGCTCTTTGTACATTCACAATTGCTAATGCCTTGTAAGAAATCAATTCCTATAGTGATCATGTGTGTTCCTGAATTGTATCCAGAGAGATCATTTATAGTAACTTGGTATGAATATGCGAAGTAAAAATTTGATTTCATAATTCCTGCCATTGGCCCAAGATTAAGTGGCTTAAACATTTGATCATTAAGAAAACGGTAAGATAGACCCGCCCAATAATAATCTTGAGAATCATTACTACCTATATATTTTCTGTATTTAAAGTTGATGTCCGTACTCGATCTTCTATCACTACTGAACATTTGATAATAAACAGACGGTTCAAATTCAACACTTTTATCAGCCTTACTGCTAATAATTAAACCAGAATAGATTTGGTAATTTAGTAATAGACTTGGTTCTATACCTGTAAATTGATCAATATCCTTTTTTAAAATATTGTTGGCATTAAAACTCAAATAAAAGCCTTTATTTCTATATAAAACGCCAGCATCAAAGTTGTTGTTATTTACAGACCTGTCATCAGTAACATAAGGATCAACTATTGGCGCATCATAATTGGTTGTAAAATTTTCAGTCTCTATCCTGAAGCTATTAAAGTTATATGAAACTCCAAAGGACAAGTACTGTTTAGAATAGTAGTCTAAGATTAAATGGTGTGCAAAAGAAAACTTAGCGCCCTTTTGTCTAGTATTTCCATTTTTATCATTATACAAAGAAACGCCTACGCCAGATCGGTCAGATATTCTGAAATCGCCGTATAACGATTGGTTGTCTGGTGCACCCTTGATGCCAACCCATTGGGTCAAGCCATTTGCTCTAATTTTCAAATTATCACCAATACCTGCATAGGTTGGAGAAATTACGAAATCATTATCAGCCAGATACTGGGTAAATACAGGGAGATTTAACTCTTGACCAAACCCGTAAGATATCATCAAAAGGAATGTATATAGTATAATTTTTTTCATCTGATTAATTTTAATTTGAGACCTCATCATCATTAATTACTATTACCTGTATAATGTAAAGTGTCCTACAAAATCACGATCCTCTTTGCCGTCGTTTAATTTAACTACGTACCAATAATCTCCTGTAGGTAATTCCTTTCCTTTATATTTTCCATCCCAAGCTTGTCCTTGGCTGTAGGTCCCTACCTCTCTACCATAGCGATCAAATATTTTAAAAACCATATTTGGATAGTTAGTAGCACAACCAGGAGCCCACTGGTCGAGGTAATTATCGCCATTAGGTGTAAAATAATTTGGAATACAGATATCTATATACTCAAAGAATCGGGTTGCTGATGCCACACAGCCACTACTATCCGTTACTTGAACAGTGTATTCTCCAGAGTTGCTAATCATATAAGTGGTGGCATTACCCATATCTACTCCGTTTAGTGTGAATTGATATTCACCTGTACCACCGGTGGCGGCTGCTTTAATCTCATTGAGACCACCATCTGTAATGACCAACATTAACGGTTCAACTTGGTTGATATCAAATAGTGCTGTTCTCTTGATACATCCATTTGTATGTCTGACATCAATATAATGACCCACACCAGGAAGAACATTATTAAATGTATTACTTGATTGGTATGCACCTCCATTTAAGGCGTAATCTAGTTCTGACGGATCTGTAATGCTGTCATCTACCTGAACTGTTACCACATTACCTGGGGTATTGTTCTCACATAAATACTCAATAACTACAGTTGGATTAATCAGCACTGATTCTGGAAATGTTATATTCCATTCTGACTCACAACCTTGACTATCTCGCACAAAAACACTGTGATCTCCGCCTCCTAAGCCAGTAAAATCGAATTGCGTTTGAGATGCAGCTCCAGTAATGTAAACGCCATCATAGTCGTCTAGGCTTACACTGTACGGTGCAGTACCTCCAGTAATTGTAATGCTGAACTCACCATCACCATCGCCTTCACAAACTTCAGGATATATAGATCCAGGAACAATATTGACCATAAGTGGTGCAGGTTCTTCCACCGTAACACTTAAAATAACGTAACAACCTAATTCATCCTGAACCAAAACATCATAAGCGCCTGGGGCTAAATTTTCGAAGATATTCGAATCAAAAAATTGGTTCATTTGTGGCGATATGGCATATTTAATAACACCTGTTCCGCCTGTGGCATTAATTTGAACTGCGCCATTATTTCCTCCAAAACAACTCACATTGGTTACCGTAGCACTTACCTCTAATGGTGCAGATGGTTCTGAAATTGTAATAACCCCACTCGTGGTAGTACAGTCTTGACTATCTACCTTCACATAGTAATTGGCCGCATACAGTTGAGTGAATACACCAGGAGTATTTTGAACTGCCGCTGTCATTGGGTTCCCAGAAGCATCCAATAAGGTGTAGACATAATCTCCCAATCCACCTTGGGCTGTTGCTACAATAACACCTGTATTATCTCCAGCACAATTTATTACCGCATTGCTTAAACTTAACTCTAAAGTTAAATCAGGAACTGCCTCAATTGTAATGTCGTTAGTTACACTTGCAACGCAACCATTGGCATCTCTAACATAATATTTATACGTTCCGTCTGCTGGCACTGAAAATGTAGTTGAAGTTGTGAACGTCCCCAATACTGTGGCAAAATCAGCTGTGGCGCTATAACTATAAATTCCTGTTCCACCAGAGGCACTTAAAGAAAGCGTAGCGTCAGAAAGACATGTTGCGGTTGTGCTTGCCACTAATTTTGAACTAATTGCAGTTGGAGCGGAGATAATAATATCCATTGAGGTTACACTACAATTATATCCATCATTAACGGTAACATTATAAGTACCTGCTCCTAATCCGCCAAATATTGGTGAGCTTTGTGGGCCAGAACTGCTTGGCGTTGGCAAAATCGTATTTAACGTATAGGTGTAATTATTCCCTTGTCCACCTGAAATATTACTCACTGTTATACTAGCGTTCTGATCTCCAAAACACGATAATGTTGCAGTACTTGGTGTAAATGTTGCCGTGATTGGTGTTGGCTGGAGAAGTACTACAGACTCAGAAGCTATACAGCCACCAGCATCTCTCACATTAATGATATAATTGCCGGCTGACAACCCTGTGAAAGTACCATTTGATGAATAAGGTACGGTAGCCGCACCGGTCAATTCATATTCATAGGTACCCCAGCCTCCATTTGCAATAGCAGTAATTGTTCCTTGATTATTATCGCAAGTTACATTGGAAGTTTCGGTTGCAATAAGACTCAACGCCGCTGCAGGCGATGCAATAGTTACTACATTAGTAGTGGTAGCACAATAAGGACTTTCCGTTTCAGTAACTACTACTGTATAATTTCCTCCCGTTAAGCCAGAAATAACTTGCGGATTTATGCTGGTATTAGCATTAGTTGGCGCAATTACTGTTGTGCCTACGCTATCTAAAACTTCGTAGGTGTAACTGCCACTATAACCAGTCACATCAATTTCAAGCTCACCAGTAGCACTTCCAAAACAAGTGACTGCAGTAGTCGCCGTTGCAACTACCTCAATCTCATTATATGGCGCTACTGTAAACACGTCGGTATTAATATAACAACCTGTGTCTACATCCGTCACTTGAAAGTAATAATCGCCAGGAGCAGTAATGCTAAATGTATTTGAAGATTGTGGTGCACCATCAGGTAACATTTGGTAAGAAAAATTTCCTGAGCCACCGTTTACGTTAATTTCTACTGATCCTGAATTTGTACAATCTATAGGGGTAACTACAGCAACCTCAGCTGCAGTAAGATTTGGTAGCGGTGTAATGTCAACTGTATTAGTCGCTAAACATCCATTGTTGTCTTTGACATAGATAGTTATTGTTTGCGTACTCCCTGAATCAATGATTTCAAAAGTGTTGGTGCTAAAATAATTAGTGCCATCAATACTATAATAATACGGTGCCGTACCTCCTACTTCTGAAATAGTTAAAGTGGCAGTACTTGTTGAATTATCGGCAGCACATGCAAAATCAGTAGCTGTACCAGAAACATCCAATACCATAGGTTCATTAACATCAACCACTTCTGTTGCAACGCAAGCTCTGCCGGAAGTTACTTGAACTGTATAGGATCCAGCAGGCAAATCAGTAAACACTTTTGATGCTTGCGATGCCCGTGTTACTGGTCCTGCAATAATTTCGTAAGCATAAATCGGATTGTCATTACTCGTAGGAAGGTTAACAGTAAGCATACCATTTGCACCTCCATTACATGTAACATCAGTTACATCTGTAGCAAAACTAACAGGAGTGGCTGCGTTTAAGGTAAGGTCAATAGATGTAGTGCATGACGTTACTGAATCCGTTATGGTAATCGTATAGGTTCCTGATGGCACACCTGAAAACACATTATCAGTCAATACTATTGAACCTGCGTTAGGGCTAATAGCGTAGGTGTAATTTCCAGAGCCACCTGTTCCCGTTACGGTAATGATCCCATCATCATTAGAACATGAAGGTAATGCTGTGATTGCAGGTGTGAGACCTATAGGCGATTCAATAGTAACTGACACTATGTCTCCACAACCGTTGGCATCTTTTACCTCAATGGTGTAAGTTCCAGAACTTAAATTCGATAATTTAAATGGAGCAGTCTTTGTTTGAAAAGCACCAGAATTAATGCTGAAACTGTACGGTGCAATACCTGCTGTTGATAAAGAAACATCTATTTCAAAATTACCTTCAACTGCGGTACACTGATTATTAACTACAGCTGCTAAAACAGGTGATGGATCAGCCTGTAGATCGAGAGGTGCTGCAATAGTTTTTATACATCCATAGGCATCTTTTACATGCACGTAATACACGCCAGCATCCATGTTGAAAACATTTGCCGAAGACCACGCTGCGTCAGACGCCGCTGGTGCAGTGGCAGATGTTGAAATTTGATACATATAAGGTGCTGCTCCATCTCTTGCTGTAGCACTTATAACTCCGGAATTGGCGTTACAATTGGCGTTTTTATCGATAGAGGCAGTGACACTTAATTCTATCGCAGATTCTGTGATGTTGAACGCCTCAGTCATGACTCCACAACCGGCATTTGAACCAGATGTTTCACGTACCAAAACATAGTAATTTCCAAATGGTAACGGACCAAGATTTGATATTGATAAAGTGCCGCTTGCCGGAACCGTATCTGTTCCACTAACACCCGTTGTCGTAAATGAAAGTGAATTATAGATTTCATAACTAACATCTATTCCTGTACCTGCTGCATTATTTATAGTAAAAGACACACTTCCATCTGCACTACCTGTACAGGTGATATTATTGGCAATCAATGCTGAAGTTGTGAGACTTGAATTGCTCGGAATAGGCTCAGTAGCCTGTTCATAATAACTACAGCCCGTAGAATCATCGAAAACAATAAAAGTGTAGGTCACTCCCGGTACTAGATTTGAAAATGTTGCAGACTTACTTCCTGGCGCATCTTCTGAGATCCATGATCCCGATGGATTTGGATAGACAGATCCTGGACCTTGATAGATACTGAAAAAGAATGGACCTGCACCTGCTAAGTTTGTTTCAATACTTACGACCGCTTCACCACCTGAGCTACAATCTAGTGTAGATTGGATTACAATATCCAAATCATCAGGTGGAGAGGCCACTAAAACATCCTGTTCTAATATAGAACATCCATTTGCATCTACTACGTTTATCTGATACAATCCAAAATCTACGACATCAAAAGTATAGGAAGTTGAACCATCTGCATTTAATTCAGACTCATCATAGCCATTGGTACCAGTTACAAAATAATTATATGGTGGTGTTCCGCCGCTAACACTATCAATAATTACCGCCCCCATAGAAACACCTCCGCTAGACGTGTCGCAAGTAATAGGTTCAGCATGATAGTTTACCACAATGGCATCCGGCTGTGTTATGATAACAGATTCAGTTGCTGTACATGATTTAGCATCAGTAACGGTAACAGTATACGTACCTGCTGGCAATCCTGAAGTTTGCGTACCATAATTAACACCTGTAGTATCATTATTAATATTGATCACAAAAGGCGGTGTTCCCATGGAAGGATTTAGGGTTACATTAATGGCGCCGTTAGTATCTCCATGACAGGCGTTGGATTGTGATTGTGCAACTAAGCTAAACGCAGGTGGTGTTATAACCTCAACTGTTGTTACTCCAGATTGGGCAGTACAGCCTTGTGCATCCGTAATTTGAAATTGATAGGTGCCAGCAGTTCCAGTAGTATACACAAACGGAGATCCCGTTGCTCCAACATTGGTATAGGCTCCACCATTTATAGAGACTGCATAGGTATACGGTGCATAACCCCCTGAAATTGTTCCTGTAATCTCAGCATCTGGTGTTGCAGTACAATCCATGTTTTTTGTTAACACAGTATTTAGTGTTATTTGATTGGCAATTGTTTCTGAAGCCAAAGTCAACTCACAACCATTTGCGTCTCTAACCTTAATTTCATAAGATCCTGGAACGAGATTATGAAATGTATTGTCCGACTGAAATGCACCATTGTTAATGCTATATTCAAATGGTGCTTGACCAGTGGTGACTGATACTTCAAGGCTCGCGGCGTTTACACCATCATAACAATAATCTGATGCCGTACTAATGCTTGCCGCAAGTGCTTCTAATGGTGTTAATTCAAATGTATCTGTTATCACACAGCCTTTTGCATCAGTAACACTTGCGGTATATGTGCCCAACTGTGATAAATTTGAAAATGTAGGGTTAGATTGAGAAGGTACACTATTCCCATCTGGCAGGGTTAAGCTATAGGTGTTTCCACCCCAACCTCCTGTTGCATTAAGTACCACGCTACCATTTTGTGAACATGTCATTTGATTTACAGTCATGGTCATTGCCAATGTTGCTGTAGGAGCATCAATTTGTACAGATGCGGGAGCATTACAACCATTTGTACCGTCAGTAACTACAATAGTGTAGGTTCCTGCCCCTAACCCATTTAGCACTACTGGAGACGTACCAATAGTAGAAACCCCACCATTAACAGTATAACTGAAAGTATCAGGTCCTGATACTGTAAATTGAGCAGAGCCATCTGAGGCGCCAAAACATGTAACATCTTTAATAGGCTGTGCGACTACACTAATACCCGGTAATGCTGCAATGGCATAAGATTCACTATAAGTACAATCCTGCGCATCCTTTACTTGAAACGTATAAGTTCCTGGTGCTAATCCTGCAAAACTTGGATCACTTTGATATGCTGTTGCCGAGGCTGCTGGAGCTATGATTTGATACTCTAAGCTTCCAGAACCACCAGTAGTATTGGTTATGGTTACCGTAGCCGTATTTGAAGAACACGTAACCTCTGTACTACTAAATTCTAAATTTGTTGGTGGATTTAATGGGCCAATGGTAACCTCATTTGTCGCAAATGTACAGCCGCTAGCATCCTTGATCGTAACTGTATAGCTGCCATGGGTCAAGTTTGAAAACGTTTGCGAGGTTTGAAATGTTATGCCGTCTATACTATAGGTATAAGGCGCTATGCCTCCTGAAACTCCAGATACTGTAATTGTACCATTGCTGCTACAAGTGTATGGCGTGGTCAGTGTTGCGACACCTTGAATAGCTTCACTAGATAGAATAGTAACCGTTTGCGGTGCGGACTCACACACAGCAGCTCCTGAAGTGTATTGTACAACCACATCATAGTTACCTGCTACAAGTCCTGAAAACACTGAAGAATTGACAAACGTTTGTCCACCGTCAATACTAAATTTTACAGTATTTCCATTAGCATTGCTAACATTAATAGTAATGGTACCAGAATCAGTAGCATCAAAACATGTAATATCAGTTTTAGCAACGGTAAATTCTGGCGCTGAAGTAGCGTCCACCGTTACTGATACCTCTGTAGTACAATGATTGGTATCTACTACTGTTATGTTATACACACCGCCTGATGAGATTACGATTTCCGGGGTGTCTTGAAAATCGGTGGTGCTATTAACATAATATAAATAGGGAGGCGTCCCACCAATTGGATATACTGTAATCTCACCGTCACTACAACTTAAAGGTTTTGTAATAGCTGCTGTAGCAGTTAATAACTCAGGATTAACAATTGTTAGTTCTTCTGAAAAGGTACAACCGTCGTCGGTCTCAACCATAGCTGTGTAAGTGCCAGGATTTAAATTTGAAAATTGGTAATCGCTCGCCCTAATTGGACCTACACTATTTACTAGAGTTCCTGATTCATAAATGCTATAATAATACTGAGGTAAGGCATTATTGACTGCTATACGTATGCTTCCTTTATCATCATGACATGCAGGTTGGGTTACACTTGTTGTCATTGTGACATCACGTTCTCTTACATATACACTAGGTGTTTCAAAAATACAAGGATTGGTATCAACACCTGTTTGCTTCATATAAATCACATAGTAGCCAGGAGTGCTGATAGAGAATGTATTATTGGCTTGAAAGTTAGTGCCATCAATACTATACTCATATCCATTTGGAACTCCACCTACAGTAATGCTACCTGGCGTAGTACAAATAATGTCTTTTGCTGTGGCTGTTGGATTCAGTAAATTTTGATATACATTAAAATAGAAAATGCTAAAACAGCCACCAGGATAGTTTATCACTATCCTAAATTGTCCAGAAGTGTTCGCTGTATAATTTGGTCCCGTGCCCACCTGATTCCACGTACAACCAGCATCTTCATTTGCACAATCTTGGTTAACCACTGCAGCACAGCTCGTTTCATCTAATTTTTCCCATATAATGGAAGCAGCATCACTAATACCTGTAAGAATATCACGTGTGTCATTAGCCCCGCATAAAAATATATTTGGTAATGGTTTTCCATCATTTGGACAGGTAACAACCTCATCTGCATACGGAATTATAGGGTTTTCTTGAGTTGTTCCGTACAACACTACATCAATAATTTCATCAATAGAGATACACGTAGCAGAAGCCGTGTTTGTTACATAATAGGTGCCTACCTCAGTTGCTGTGTATGTTTGACCCGTACCAATAACTGGAGTACCACTGGCACTAGTAGACCATGAATAACTATCATATCCATCAGCAGCTGTCAATAATACGCTCGCACCACACAACACTTCAGTTCTCTGAAAGTTACAATTTGAAATATCCACAAGAAAGTTTGTAGGTTGTGGTAAACCAAAACATTCAGTAGTAGCATAACTTCCTTGCTCCTCAATTACAATATTGCTTAAAACACCTGTATAAGCTGCAAATGCTTGGTTTAAAATTTCATTTGAACACGCCTGTCTTAAATCGAAGCAATTTGGGACGATCTGTACCGCTAGGCGAATGACATATTTAGGATCGCCCATTTCTACTGAGGTATTGGGAACTGAGAACACCAGAGTTCGTGTTACCGGGTCATATGATTGAAGGGTTGCACCTCCTGAGTTACTTAAATCTATATCAGTAGCTGGGTTAAAAATGATATTGTCAGGAAGAATATCTGTAATGGTGAATTCTTTTACATCATCATTACCATTACTTTGGTAACTTATTTCGTAAAACAATTTCTGCCCTAATACAACATCTTCCCCATTTATTTCACGTCCATTTTCGTCTACGACAATCTTAAGCAAGTCTATGTTAGGAGAAATAACATCTACGGCAAATGCTGAGAAAAACGTAAAAATCGGATCAGCCTGACCTCGGGCTACTTGCAACGCAAAACTGGCAGATGTGTCATCATTGCGTATGTATTCTGGTTCTGAATTTAATATTTCTAGCGCACCCGTATCATATCCTAAGGTATTACTGCTAAATGGATTTCTAGGTGTTGACACACCATTCCTGTTTTCAATAACAGAGCCAAAAAACTTGTTAGCAGGACGTAACGGGGTCACAACCTGCTTTCCGTTTATTTCTAATTTTGTAGCTCTTTTTGTTCTATCACCATCTAGGGCAGCATAGGCAAATTGTAAATCGATATGCCCTGCTGGTGGCGTTCTGAATCCTGAAACCGGAATGACTTCCTGATGGCCATTAAAAATATGGCTGAATCCATCAAAGGTGGTAAATGATTTGGTGTGAAGATTTGGGTCTTCGTAAATTATAAAAAGTGTCCATCCGGCACTTAATCCCGTAGAGTAGTTTGACCCTGTACTAGAAACGACATTTGCTACTGTATATGTGCCTTCAATATCTGTCAATCCTGATAATAGACTTGTTACATCTGCATAACTGGCATAAGGCGTATTTCCAGGCTCATTGGCTTCTGAGACTATCGGATTGACCACAGCATCATAAATAAGCTCGCCTTGGATATCTGTATAAGTTGAACTTCCAGGAATTTTAAATTTCACTTTATCAATAGCTGATCGATTCCCGCTTTGCAATGTAGCCCCCCAATATAAGCCAGCATATGCTACTCTATAACAAGTGGTGGCACTCCCATCTCTTTGTGGCGGCACCTGAATGTCAGCACTACTCGAGCTAAATGTAGACCCATCACTATCAATATCTATATACTGCATAGATATATCCTGATTATCTTGGTTACTAAGGTTAAAAGACTGATTGTCTTTACCCAGTATACTATTTCCTACTACCAACATACTCCCTCTTACCTCAATATTCTTTCTTACTGTAAAAGGTTTATAGGTTTGAGAAATGGCTGTATTGCACACTGCTAGAAACAAAAATGCAATAAGTAGGCGAACTAATGTAGGCTTTATCATGTTATGGTAGATTAATAATTCCGGAATCTCCAAGGGGCATTGATGAAACTGGATTGGGGTTTTTATTTATATAGTTCTATTTATTTTGATATATACTTGTGAAATTATTTCTACATGGGGCGATGTCAGAAAAAACTCACGTACTATTCATTAAATTTAGTTTTCAATTTTTATTATGGAAAGCTTACTGGTATATGGTTGACTTCCTTTATTCTTAAGAGCATCATTGGCGGCTTCAATCGTATCTACTTTTTGATGGTATATAAAATACTTGCTTGTGTTAACATCATAAAAGAAATCAATTGTAGACACACCAGCTGAAACAACTTTAGCTAGAAACGCATCTCGCTTGGCCGTATCATTATGTACCGCCAATACAACATAAAATCCGCTTTCAATGTTCTTTATATTCTTTAAAATTTGAATGTTACTACTTTGTGTTTCCCCAAAATCAAAATCCGCAACTTCCAATGGTGCTGAACTTAATGGTGTGTTTTGTTTGATGTATTTTAGAGTGGACCTATCTTGCGTATACCTATCATCCTCATTATTAAATGCCGCACGTTTAATACGACGTCTTCGTTCAAATTCAGTGGCCACATTAATTTGATTCAATTTGGTATTTAAATCTGTTTTTGCTTGTACCGCTCTTATTTGCTCAGCTTTAAGAGCATTCAGTGCTTTTTGATAATAAAGGAACACTGCGTCATTTTTAAGTGTTGGAATTTTAGAACGTTCTTCAATTAATTTTTCGAACTCTTTTATTCTAACATCATTAGTTGCAATTATTTGATCCAAATTAGTTTTAATAGCTGCAAGTTTATTGTTTTCGTCCGTAATGCTTTTAAACGGCTTTGGAGCTCGATAAATACCTTGTTCACTCAAGTCATTTTCTTCCTTCAAATCTTTAAGATCATCATTTTTAGTCGTAACGATTTCAGAGAATTGTGATAACAATTCCTGTTGAACGTTTTTAGATTCTTCGGCGAGAACAGCAATTGATTTTATAGAAGCACCCAAAGCATCTTTCGGATTTTCAATAGCTTGCTGAATTAATTCTTCTTTAGCTTTTTGAGCTACTTCTGCTTCTGCCAATTGTTTTGCTTTGGCCTCTGCTGCCAATTGTTCCGCTTTTAAAGCATCTGCGCGCGCCTTCTCATCTTCAAGTTGTTTTGCTTTAGCAGCTTCAACGGCTTCTTGATTTTCTTTTGCTGCGGCCTCTGCTTCAGATTTCGCCTGCGCTTCCGCTTTCACTCTTGCCAATTCTTCTGCCTTAATTTTTTCTTGGGCTGCCAATTTTTCTTTGGCTTCTTGTTCTGCCTTTGCTTGAGCCGCACGTTTTGCCGCAGCATCTGCTTCTGCTTTAGCACTCTGTTTCGCAGCTAATTTTGCTTTCGCATCCTGTTCTGATTTCAATTTTGCCTCAGCCTCACGTTTCGCATTAGCTTCAGCTTCCTTAAGTGCTTGTGCCTCCTTGGCTTGATCTGTTTCTACCTCAATAGTTGCTTTTTCTTCGACTTCAGTTATAGCATTGATTTCTTTTTTGATTTCCACAGCTTTTTTCTCCTCCGCCAATTGTGCTCGAGCTTCTGACTTTTCTTTTGCTCTAGCTCTTATTTCTTCACGTTTAGCTGCCGATGCAGCTGCTCTTTGGACTCTAGTATCGGCATCCACCTTTTTTACATTAGCTGCCAGAACTGGTTTTTGATTAGGTGTGAATAATGCGCTCATCTCGTCCTCATCACTATAATCATAACGCGTTCTATTATTAAATTTAAAGGCGAGCGTAATATCGTGTGAAGGTCCAAAATCTGTAAGGTCACCCAAGGCTTTTTCAAAATTGTATTCGATAGCTATTTGGGGGGTAATATTAAGTCCTAAACCAGCCGTACCGCCGTACAAAGTGTTATAACCTACCTGCGCCCAGATTCCTTTTGGTACCGTTAACATGGCAATGGCTGAGATGGTCGTACTTTCCTTTCCAAATTCAGACCTTATTAAACCTGAAAATTTTGCCTCATCAAAAAACCCTCTGCTGTTCATATACCCAGTGTACATAAGGTGTGCCTGTATACTTTGACGAGGATCATCCTGAATAAGTTCTGACGATTGCACATTATACAATACCAAATTATTAATAGAAACTCCAAAATCTAGAAAAGCAGTCCCGTAATTTATGCCTGGATTAACGGTAAGCAATAAATGGGACGGTACATTGTCTAAAGACGCATCAGGATAATTGGTAACCACATTTCCGGTATTAATACCACTTTTATAAACCCCAAGATTGAGTCCGAATGTTAAATTGCTGTCCTGTTGCAACCTTACATTGTAAGCAAAGTTAACAATGCCTCCAAACGTAGTTAGAATACCATAATTTTGCTGAAATAATCCCACACCAGCACCAATGTTTTCAGCAAATCGGCCTGCATAACTTAGTAAATATGTTTCTGGAGCATCTTCAAATTGCACCCACTCTCTCTTATTGTAGAGACTGATATAATTATGTTGCTCCCTAACAAAACTTAAAGTAGGATTGATCGTGTACCGATTAAATGTTAAGGAGTTTCTGACAGGAACAGAAAGTGATACCACGCCATCCTCTTCTTGGGCATTAACAGTTTGAAGCGTACAAACACACAAAACGAATATTAACACATACTCCAGTTGAAACAGCTTGCCGCAGCTTTCAACTTTGTATAGCCCCCCTTTTAGAAGGTGCTTAATATATTGGGTGTTATGTGGTTGTAGTTGCCTCATATTATTTCACTACTGTAATAGAGCCTTTTTTTGTTTCTTGATCTTGTGTGGTGATGATATAATAAAACACCTGATTGATGCTAGATAGCGGCATTTGATTCTCTGGCCAATTGTTAAGGTATTCCTTAGTCTGCAATACTATTTTACCTTGATTGGTCATAATAATAATCTCAGTATTTGTTCCACTGACATACTTTAGGGGGATTACCCAAGTATCATTGACACCATCGCCATTTGGACTAATCATATTGGGTATTTTTGCCACTTCAGGAAAAGGGTCCATAGTTTCGCGTATGCTGAACTTATGCTCTGTGGAGGATTGGCACCCGGAGGATTGGGAAATTATCAATTTATAATTTCCAAATGCGGTTGCTTCAAACGTTGCCCCTACCGCGGCAGGGATCAAGACGTCATCTAAATACCATTTAAAATTAGGGGCGTTGGCATCTGTTGTTGCTTCAATAATGAGGCTCTCACCAACATCCATCATATTTGACTCAGGCACATTGATGGCACTCTCAAAGCTTTCAATCTCTAAGTCAATAGATCCAGAAGCTGAGCAGTCGCCCAAATCAACCTTAACCGCATAGGTTCCTGCGCTATCAGTTTGGTACATCTGATTGGTGGCATCAACAATTGCAACACCATCCTTAAACCATTGGTAACTTTTTCCGGATATAGTAGTTAAGGTTGTGATGCCATCTCCTTTACAAAATGGGTTCCCTAAATTTGAAACTATTGTAGCATTAGCTTCGCCAGAGCGAACTTCACTTATTTTAACGCGATTAGAATATGAGTTTGAAGTACACGTGCCATAATTTGTTCTTGCAAAATAGGTACCTTCCTGGCTTACATTCAGTGTAGGACCATCAGCCACAAAAATGGAGGTTGTAGGGCTTGTTTCTTTATACCATTTAAAGGTAAGGGAAGGGTATTGTAAAGGTGAATCATTAGAAGCTGTACTCTCACTATCAATAGTTAATAAATAGCTTCCGCCAGAGCAGTAAGCACCTGTAGACACCAAATTATTGATGCTAAATGGACTATCCTGAATTTTATAATAAGCTGGAAATGGTACAGAACTTGAACTGGTTGCGACGGGTGCTGTACTTTTTATCCGTAATCGATAACCTTGTCCGGCACTGGTTTCCGGAATACTAAATTGCAAGGTAGCAGGCGAGCTTGTTACCGCCCCTGCTTGAGAGGTAAACACCACTGTGGCATTTGCGAAATTGCCAGTGGCATCAGACATTTCTATCTTGAATTGATTGGTAGAACTGAGTCCAGCCTCTGGAGAAAACACGAAAGTAACATGATAACTATTAAATGACGGACTCGCACAAGCTTGGGTAAAACCTAAATTTGGAGTACCAATAACTATTTGTGCATGTAACTGTCCGGAATAAAACAGGACTGTGCCAAATAAAAACAATAAAGCCTTTAGAATAGTAGTTTTACGCATTCAAGGTTGGTTGTTAGGTTTTCTGATTATTAGTATGACAAATAAGTGTTTGCCCAGTGGTTTTGTTCACAACTATTTTATTAAACAAAATTTAATAGTATTAAGGCAAGAAGCCCCCTAGTTAAGAGAGCCTAATTACTTATCTGTTTTATTAATTTTCCATCATTCTGATTTTAGTCTTCAATGTCTACGACGTTTGAAGCAATAATTTTATTAATGCGCAATCTAAAGTCAGGGCGTCTTGCATTCTTAACGTCAATAAAAGTTTCGGCATCATCGCCTTTAGAATACACGTTAAAGAAAAGACTGTTTCCGTACCAATTTTCTAAATCAGCATTGTTGGAATTGTGTTCTGTAAAAATGTTGCCTTTACAATTGTTGAAGTACATATCAGTAAATTTGATATTCTCCAAATTTTGAGCATTTATCTTCACATTATTATCAATAATGACCGCTGGATTATAACCCGAGATGACACTCTTACTGATATCTATTTTAGCGTTGTCTGCAATATAAATGGCCTCTTTAACCAAACCAACCTTAATGTCTGAAGCAAGATTATCACTTACGTTGATTAAAGTCATGTTTTCAGCATTCACAAAAGTGGTTTTCTTTGAAAAATCTACTTCATCCTTACGCTCATAAGAGGCTATAAACATGCTTCTCGATCCGTTAGACCCAGATACGTAAGGCGATCTGATAGCTAGAGAATTGCTGATATGACACTGAGTGCCGTAATTAAATTCATAATCGTTGCTTTTACTTCTGAAAGACACCAATTTCTCTAAAGAAAGTTCACCGCCTAAAATATTAAATGAATTACCGTCAGAATAACTGACCATAACGTTCTCTACAATGGTGTTAATACCTACACCGGCTAAGGTTAAGGCATTAAAATATCCATAATCCCTGGTCCGTCTTCCAGCAAATTCAATTCTGACATATTTAAAAATACCAGAATCGCTATTAACATTAGATCCGCCATAACTTATAGATTCAAAGGAAGATGGTTTTAATCCGTAGTTAACGCTTGATGAATTCCCGTACTTATTAATTGGTGCATCTCCCAAGATGAATACACCGCCCCAATCGCCTTCTTTTTTGACACTTCTATTGGAGGTAAATACAATTGGATCTGTTTCCGTTCCTTCAGCTATAATTTTAGCACCCTTTGAGATGATAAGTGATCCTACAGTCTTAAAATCGCCAATAATTACAGTTCCTGGTTCAATTGTAAGGGTGGCACTATCGGTTACAAATACACTCCCCAATAAAAGGTAAGTATCTCTTTTAGTGAGCTTCGTATCTTGAGTAATGTTTCCACTTAAAATTTGGGTAGGTTCTCCTGTATCAATATGGTTAGGCCTAAATTCGGTCCAGTTATTTAACCAATTATCTTTGCCTGTTATTCCTTTTTCTTGTTGCGCATAGCTTCCGCACACTATCAAAAGAAATAAACACAGCGTTTGTGTAAAATTTTTCATAAGTAAGTTGTTATTTTGGATTCATTAACTTTAAATCAAACATATGTATAAATCCTACCAAATACAAATATAGTCGTTGAAATGCATGAAATGAAATATATTAACAAGATTATTCTTACATAAAACATTAGTTTAGACCATTGAAATTTTAAAGACAGTCATTTATAATGCAGAATTATGATTTAAATAGTCATAAAAAAAAATCTCAGAAAGATTTCTGAGATTCTTATAGCGGTTAACCTAGTTCATTTATTAGCAAATAAATTATACTGCAAGACTGTATCTTGTTAGCATTAATATTTATTAAATTCACTATACGTATGAAGAGATTTCAATGTTTCTTCATAAAATAAAATGGCAGAAATTAGATTGGTTTTATCCGAATATGGCAAAACTTTATTCTGAAATTCAATAGTACTGTCAAAATAGGTTTGTGAGGCCTTTATATTTTCTTCTAATGCTTTCCGATTATCCTTTGTATCTGGAATCCCCAATGATGTCATTGTTACCCCAGGTTTTGTGGCAAAAGCGATATTTGGAAGAATCTTCACGATCACTTCAATGCGTTCATTATATAAGGTTAATAGTTCGCCCTTAGGCAACTTGTCCAAGTCAGCGCGATCGTGATACTTTGCGATAGAAACTTTACCGCTAATAATACTCTGTGGTTCTTTTTGTGCAAAACCAGAGCTTGTTATTAACAGAAAAGCAACACTAAGTATAGTAAGTTTAGTTTTCATAATGGAAATTTAAGGGTTGCAATCACAAATTTATGTAATTAAACGAAAAAAACAAGCGTTTTGTCGATTTTTTGTTTTTACTTAAAATTGCAACTAAGATTTCTCAGCAGCATCAAATCTACGCTCAGATTTTAAGTTATATGTATAGTAATTAGGAAAGCATCTTATAATTGCCTTCCAATTTATTGGTTCTGATATTATTACCCCTACCAAGCATATTTAGAAACCTAATTTGAATGCTGATGGTTATCTGTATTAATTCACTTACTTTTGCAGAAATTATGGATTCACTCACACAAATTGTTTTAGGGGCTGCTGTAGGGGAAGCTATTTTAGGAAAGAAGGTAGGTAACAAAGCCATGTTTTATGGTGCCATTGCCGGAACTATTCCTGACTTAGACATTTTTTCTTCCTACTTTACTGACACTGTTACAGCCCTGCAGATACATAGAGGGTTTACACATTCTATTGTATTTTCTCTGCTTTTTGCTCCTATATTCGGATGGATTGTATCACGCTATGAACGTTTTAAGGATTTTAAAAGCTGGTCATGGCTGTTTTTTGGGGCATTCATTACACATCCCATATTAGATGCTCACACAACCTGGGGTACACAACTATTTTGGCCATTAGATGAACGATTAGCATTTAAAACCATTTTCGTCATTGATCCGCTGTACACTGTGCCTTTTCTACTGTTTTTAGTCCTAGCCATGTTTCAGCACCGTAGCTCTAAAAAAAGGAGGTTGTATAATACCACCGGGTTATTAATAAGTAGTACTTACCTCCTTTTCACCTTTTTATTAAAATGGATGGCGTACAATCAATTTGAATCGGCATTGCTGCAACAGCAAATTGCTTATAAGGAAATTGACACGAGGCCCTCTCCTCTTAATACCATATTATGGAGTGCCAATGTTGAAACTGATGATGCTTATTTATTAGGGTATTATTCATTTTTTGACACCCAACCCATCTCATTTGAAATTTACAAAAAAAATCATGAGTTATTAGGCAACCTCATAAACCAGGATAATGTGCAACGGATGATTGCCATCTCTAAAGGTTGGTTTACCATAACAGAAAAAGATGGTAAGCTATTATTTAACGATTTACGCTTCGGTTTATTAAGCATGGATGCTGGAACACAAGATTTTGTATTTCAATATGAAATTGTGTCTGACCATCAAGGTGATGTGTTTTTTATAGAACAGGAAAAAACACAACGAGACGCCAAGAAATTGATGTCCGATTTATGGTTACGAATAAAGGGGAATTAAATGTAAAGTGATCTTCTAGAATGACAAACTTATTTTCAGGAGCATCAATTTAGAAAACCAAAAAAACACTTACTAACATACTTTCAAATTTTATAAGTACTTATTTTACAGTACTATGAGTGGGTATCGTAAAGTAGCTAGTAAGTGCTGAATTAAATTGAAAAAAATTTACAGCATATTTAATCGTTCAATAGGCGTACTTACCATAATTTTTGCGGAAGATGTGGCTCTATTTGGATATCTTTTATAATAAGATCCATCCAATTTTAAATATATGGTTTCAAGATTGCAACTTCATACACAACTGCACTGCCTTAAGTTTGAGCCGTTAAATTCCCAATTAAAAAATCTATTAGAAATCTATCCCTACTGCGAACTGCCACACACGGTTTTTTGGATCTCCTTCATCATAAATGCTTCCCATACCTAAATGGTATCTTACACCTAAACTAATTCCTGATTCAGTTTTAAATCCAGTTCCAAAATTAAATCCCCAATCAAATTTTTCAGGCTCCAATTCACGTGATGTATCAAAAAGCCCAAAGTTGCTATCATACTCTTCTTTATGAGAGATAGCCAAGCCAATTTGTGGCCCTGCTTCTAGATAAAAATGATTGGCAGGATATATCTTTAGTGATACAGGTAGGTTCAAATAATCTAACTTTTGTGTAAATGTCCCTCCATTATCTTTAAGCTGATAACCCTGTTGAGAATACATTAATTCCACTTGTATAGCCACAGCACTTATAAGAAAGGACTCTCCATAAAATCCTGCAAAAAAACCATGACGCTGACCTGTTTCTGAGTCCTCATCAAAACTTACTGCAGCCAAATTATAACCTAATTTTAATCCAACGTTTGAAGTATTCGTATCTTTTAAAGCTACCTTTTCTTGGGCAGCAATATGCATAACAAAAGTTAATGTGACAATAATTGTGATATAAAGTGATTTCATATTGTATATTTTGTTTCTATTCATAATTTTTATTTCGTGTTACTTGCCACCATTAGCTCTCAAATCAGCAATACAATTTGCATCTAAGCTCGGTGCAGCACTCATATTAGCCATATCAAAAATTCCTGCTCCAGACTCTGACTTCCAAAACATCAAACAATCATCATTATTACAATGTTTAGGATGTGCACCATCTTCATGATTTGTTTGCATAGGACTTCCTAGGTTTGTAAGTCCAAAAATATGTCCAAACTCGTGTGTCATAACAGTAGTTTCCAACAATGAACGACTAGGCTCTAACGGGCTATTACTATAATTGTTCAAGGTTTCTTGAAACACTACAAAGGAGGTATTCCAATAAGCCGTTCCGAGTACCACAGTGTCATCAGCAGTTGAATCTCTATCAGATTTTCCGTCAGAAAAATAAGCCCATACAGCAATTCTATTTTCTGTATTATAATATTTTCGGTGTTGTCTTTCTATATCCGCGATATCATTAATGCTATATCTCGTTTTATTTGGAGAAGCTATTGCGCGTTTTTCCACGACAATTCCTTGAGGTTTAAACGTTCGCTTTTCTATAAAAGATTTTAAATTATTTATGGATGCTTGTGAAGGTTCATAACCATCAACATATACAACCTCTATAATCATACTTGTAAACTTGACATCAGATAGCAAATCATTTGCTGAACTCCCAGTACTTTGTCTGTTTACAGATTGAATAACACCATTTTCTTCATTAATTATTACACCATCTTCTGAACATGCACTTAGGATAATTATCCCTAACATAAGGACTACTTGTTTGAATTTCATTTCTTCAATTTTTAAGGATTTTTAAAACAGCTGTCTAATTCTGACAGCTGTTTTTTTAACATAACATAAATAATGGTGCAATTTAATAAATTAAATTTGGGACAGAACTAATTTTACAGCAGCATCAGTTTTACTTTGTAGTGAAATAGAAGTTTGAGAATAACTCGTTACCTTCCATGATTTATTAAGTGCCATAAAAGCTGTATTACTAGAAAAAGTTATATTTAAGAACACATCTATTTCTGAAACTACTTTAAAACTTCCATTAACAGTTGCTAGTGTAGGATTAACTGAATTCTTGGCTGTAACAGAAAGATCATTTGCAAAGTTAATGGTGTAATTTGCATAGGCATTAGCGGTATCAGTTCCTGATTGCACATAAGAATCTACCTTATATAACCCATTAACTAATATATTTTCTAAACTTTTGGCGTTTTGCGAAGCATCCTCCTTAACTGCTTCTGTTTCTAAACATTCTGAAATACGAGATTGCAAATCCATATCACTTGTAATTTCGACTACTGCACTTCCTTCCCCTTTAACTGCGGCTTTAATTGGGTATTTAATAGCGAATAACGCTGTATTATCAAAAGAGTTTATATATGTATATAATTCTTGTTTTGATTCAATTACTACACTGCCAGTTTGTTGCGCTTTTAAATCATAGGTCAAAATTGTAATTGGCATTTGAATATCCAAACAATTAATTGCCGATTTCGCCTGATTTTCCGCGGTCTCACATGCACTTATTAAAGCGTTATATTCTGTTTGATTCGCAACTGTAACTTGTGTATAGTCGCTCAATCTTACCTTTAATGGAAATTGAAGTTTAATATTAACAGCATCACTCGTAAATTGTCCAAGAATATTTAATACTAATTGATAATCGGATTCACTTCTAACTGTAATTTGTGTGTTATTAATAGTAGCTGTCACTGGTAATATAATGGATGAACAGGAGGTTCCATCTAAAAAATCGTCAAAACTACCATCGTGCATAGCTGACCGTTCTAAATTTTTTGCGGTAGCAGATGTTGAGGAATTTGTATTAGGATTTTCGCCATTATTAACATCTACTTCATCTTGGCAAGAAGTTAATGTGATAATTGACAGACCTAAAATTGCGAACAAAGATTTGAAGGTTTTCATGATTTTCATTTTTTTTGGGTTTTAATTTAATTTGATTTTTAGCAAGCTACATTGTGCGCTTTGTATAGATAAAACCCCTAACTCTCAAATTACCCTATACTTTTTTATATTTTTTTTATGTTTTTTTCCTAATATACTGGTGCACAAAAGCTTAAATACTAAGTTATTTTTATATTATTTTTGCCTATCTTAAATATGATAGATCTCATGAGTACCCCCAAGCCTAAACTCTGTGAAGAAGATTATTTCAACACTTTTTATCTAGAACATATCCAAGCAGCAAGCAATTTTGCATATTTTAAATGTGGTAATAGTGATACTTCTTTAGATTATGTACAAGATGCTTTTCAAAAAATTTGGGGAAACTGCTCAAAAATTGATCCTGACAAAGCCAAAACGTACCTATTCACCACCATTAATAATCTCTTCTTGAATCATGTTCGGCACAATAAAGTTGTATTAGCATATGCTAAAGCCGCGCCTTATAAAGATCAAACAAACTTAAACCCCCAATATTTAATGGAGGAAGATGAGTTTAAAAAAAAGCTTCTTGCTGCAATCGAAGATTTAAGTGCTGACCAACGAGAGGTATTTTTATTGAACAGGATTGAAGATAAAAAATACAAAGAAATTGCTGAGCTTCTCAATATTTCCCAAAAAACTGTAGAGAAACGTATGTCTGCTGCATTAAAAATTATGAGAGAAAAAATAGATCGAACAAAATTTTAAAAAATTAAATAGGGTTATTATAAATTAAAGTGTCTTATAATTGAAAATCAATAAACATGGATAAAGAACGCGACATATTAAAGTGGTTTGAAGGAGAACTTTCCTTTCAACAGCTAACAAACAAGTATCCAAATGATGATTTTTCTACTTTAGAAAAAGTAAACTTTTACTCAAAACAAATCAAAGTTCCAAAGGTTGATACCTATGCATCTTTAGATGCTTTTAAATTGAGAAACTCCCAAAAACAAACATCTAAAGTTTTCCCTCTAAATTATAAAAGTTTTCTTAAGATTGCTGCTGTGTTTATTGTCTTAATAACAAGTTCTTATTTTTTGTTTTTCAATACAATGACGTCGTACACAACAACAATAGCGCAAACAGACACTTTAACCCTTCCGGACAATTCGGAAGTAGTTTTAAACGCAAACTCCAAAATTTTCTTTAATAAAAAGGCGTGGAAAGACAATCGTAACTTAAACTTAGAAGGCGAGGCTTTTTTTAAGGTAACTAAGGGCAGTACATTTACTGTACAAACGAAAGAAGGCGAAGTTAAAGTTTTAGGAACACAATTCAATGTTAATCAGCGTCCAAATTATTTTGAAATTCATTGTTATGAAGGCTCAGTAAGGGTCAACACACATACTAAATATCAGATTTTAGCCCCAGGCCAATCTATAAAAATTATAGCAGGAACTATGGGTGAGGTTGAGAATTTCAATGCTCAAAATCCATCATGGTTAAATAATGAGTCTAGTTTTAGCAACGTACCTTTGTGGCAAGTAATAAAAGAGTTAGAAGTACAATATGACATTCGCATAAACGCTTCAAAAGTAAATACTTCACAATTATTTACAGGCACATTTACGCATTCAGATAAGAATATCGCATTACAATCTGTAACTATTCCTTTAAGAATTAGTTTTAAAATTGATGGAAAAGCAGTGGAATTTTACAATAATGAGTCAAACTAAATTCCTTTTTATAGTTCTCTCATTTGGATTATTGTCTTTCGAAGTTTATGCGCAGGACAAATTACCATTATCTGACTTACTAGCACAACTTGAAACTAAATTTGACATCAAATTTTCCTATTCCGTGAATGATGTCAAACAAGTACGGGTTGGCCAACCACATGATTCTGCTACGCTAGTGCAAATTATCAATCAGCTTAATGCAAACACAAACCTAAATTTTGAATTTTTAGATGAACGGTATATTGCTGTTTCTGTCAATAATAAGAATATTTCTATTTGTGGCATTGTGTATGCTGAAAACTTAAACACACCTCTATTTGGAGCCACAATAGCTGTTACTAATAGTTCAAATGGGACCGTTACAGATGTTAATGGTAAATTTGAATTGAAAGACCTATCCGCAAATGCTCTCGTTTCCATATCCTATTTAGGATTCACCTCTCAAACCATTTCTGCATATAATCTACGCATATCTAATAACGGATGTACAACCATAATCTTACAAGAACATAGCCAGGTACTTAACCAGGTTTTTATTTCAAAATTCTTAACAACCGGTTTGCAAAAATTAATTGATGGGAGCACCATTTTAAATACCGAGAAATTCGGAATTCTACCAGGGCTTACAGACCCAGATGTTTTACAATCCATACAAGCCTTACCTGGCGTGGAGAGTGTAAATGAGAGTATAGCAAACATCAACGTGCGCGGCGGAACTAATGATCAAAATTTAATATTATGGGATGGTATCAAAATGTACCATGCGGGACATTTTTTCGGGCTTATTTCCGCATATAATCCTCATTTAACTAATAGTGTTGTGGTAACCAAAAATGGCACTTCTAGTGAGTATAGTGATGGCGTTAGTAGTACAATCAATATGTCTACAAAAAATGAAATTGGTTCTGAACTGTCTGGTGGTTTTGGCGCGAATTTGATTCATGCCGATGCTTTTCTTGAAATTCCTGTAATTGACAGATTAGGGTTACATTTGTCAGGTAGACGCTCTTTTACTGATTTCATCAATTCTCCAACCTACAATAATTACTATGACAGGAGTTTTCAAGATAGCAAACTTTCTACTACAAAAAATCCAATTGACAACACTGGAGATGCATCAGAATTTTATTTTTATGATTACACTGCTAAATTATTATATGACCTAAATGATAGTCATAAATTTAGAGCCAATTACATTGGAATTAGCAATCAATTGGAATTTAAAGAGCCTGACCAAAATGACACTGAAGATAACGTATCTAAAACCAGTATCTTAAAACAAGAAAACATAGGGTTTGGGGCTCATTGGGATGCTATATGGAACACAGATTTTTCCTCGTCTATCTCAGCATTTTACTCTCGCTATAATGTAGATGCCATTGATTATAATATTGATCGAAAGCAGCAGCTTACACAAGCTAATGAGGTTTTAGAAACAGGTGTAAAAATAAAAACAAATTATAAATTCAGTAACCATCTTAATTTCTTAAACGGCTATCAATTTAGTGAAATTGGTGTGTTAAACGGCACTACAGTTAACGCCCCATCATATGTGACCATTAAGAAGGATGTGTTGCTAAACCATGCACTTTTTAGTGAAGTGGAATACAATAATAAAACGACATATTTACGTGTGGGCGTTAGAAGTAATTACTTTCAGAAATTTGCTAGATTTATTATTGAGCCACGCCTTAATTTTAAACAAAAGTTGAACTCCCATTTGGCGCTTAAATTGCAAGGCGAATTTAAAAATCAATCAGTAAACCAATCTATTGATTTTGAATATAATTTTTTGGGTATCGAAAAAAGAAGGTGGGTTTTGGCTGACGATATAACTGCCCCTATTTCTGAGAGTAAACAAGGTTCTTTTGGTTTAGAATTTCACAATAATAATTGGTTAATTGATGTTGAAGGATTTTATAAGCATGTGGATGGCATCACCACCTCAAATCAAGGATTTTATAATAATTATCAATTTATAAATGCCAAAGGAAGCCACACTTCTAAAGGTGTAGAATTATTACTAAACAAGACAGAGCGCACCTATAGTGCTTGGTTAAGTTATACTTTTAGTACAAACAATTATTATTTTCAAGAATTCAATCCGTCAAAATTTCCGCATAATGTAGATGTCAGGCATTCCATATCAATGGCAATTAATGTGAATGTATTAAAAAATTTAGAGATTTCCATTGGTGGCATATGGCGCTCTGGAAGCCCTTATACAAAGCCTCTAAAGGATAAAGAAACTGTTAAGGATGGCAACACATATAGCGTTAATTATGATTCGCCTAATAGAGAGAATCTCGACGACTTTATGAGATTTGATGCTTCATTACATTTTCAGACACAAATAGCAGAAAAGGTGCGTGCCATAATTAGAGCTGGAGTGATTAATATTACTAACAAGACAAACGTTACTAATAGATATTTCAAAGTAAATGCAGATAATTTAGACACGACTGTTCAAGTTGATCATAATTCATTAGGATTAACACCAAACTTGAGCCTAAGAATCAATTTTTAATACCATACACCTTTTGGAAAGGCTTCAATAAACAACGGATATCCACATTTTAGGGTATATTTTAAATTTTTATAAATATAAATATATTGTTTTAAACTTTTCTTTCCTGAATAAAACACTTAAGCAAAAAAATACTTACCGCTCTAAAGCCTGTCATGGCAACTAAACAATAGCTTTTTCATCACAAATCAGATTTTATATGTGCTAGTTTAGATTTTAATCAGATTATCCTGATATAAGTCATTTTGCTTTTACATTTAAAATCTTAAATTTACAGTTCAAAACCATTAACCTTATTAAATCCTCTCTATTTCATTGAAATAAACTGATAAAAAGCATGAGATATCACCTATTAGTACCAACAGATTTTTCAGAGAACGCATGGAGTGCTGCGCTTTACGCCTTAAAATTGTATGCCAATAAGCCATGCACTTTCTATTTTTCGCATGCTTGGACATTTTTGAACTCTGGATCGAGAACGCATATATCTCAAAGCTATATAGATCCCTTAATTGAAGAAGCGAAGGCACAACTAGAAGCAGTAAAGGAAAAAGCGAAACAGGAAAGCTCCAATAATGACCACGAATTTGAAACAATTTTCAGTTTTGGTTCCCTTATGGACTCTATAGAATTTGCAAATAAGGAGCATAACATCGACTTGGTGGTAATGGGTACAAAGGGTGCCACTGGTGCTAAAAAATTATTTTTAGGCAGTAATGCCGTTACGGTCATAAATAGAGTGAGACGCGCACCGTTATTACTAGTGCCTAAGAAAAGTAGATATGAAACACCTAAAAAGATTTTGTTTCCAACGGCATTCAATAGATTTTTCGGTGAAGAAATAAAGCGTGTAAAACAATTAGCCGAGCTGCATCTGTCATCTATAGACATTCTCCATATCAATAAAAAAGAAACGCTTTCTGAGATTCAAAATTCTAATCTGGAAAGTTTAAAAACAGAATTGGAAGACTTTGACTTAAATTTTAATTGGATGTCAGATTACAATTCAAAAGCAATTGCCATAACTGATTTCATAAAGGATAATGACATTAATATTCTTGCTATGATTAATTATGAACATAGTTTTATTGAGAATTTGGTTAAAGAACCTATCATTAAAAAATTAGGTTTTCATTCTAAAATTCCATTTATGATCATCCCACGGATTGATTAAGGTAACACAATTTTTTTTATATACTCCTGATATCACACGTAAAAAAAATAAAAAAGCGACTCCAAATGGGTCGCTTCGTTTTTTATTGCTGATTATGAAAATAGTTGGTGGATTCAGTATTACTAGGCTACGTCAGCTAACCACCGCTGTACATAAACATCATTTCTTGCATGCCATTGTGTATGCATGGCGTATAAAAAACCGTTTCTCTCAAATTCATAAGCCCAAGTGTAACGGTCCATACCCTTTTCATCCTTTATGGCATTCATTTTTTCTGACTCCGTAAAATGTGTTGGAACTTTCAATACTAACGGATTTTTTATATCAAAAACTACTTTTGAATGCGATTTTCTGCAGAACTTATCTAAATCGGCATCAGATAAATTTTGAAGGGCTTTTGAAATTTTCTCTTGAATTTCAATATTGTTATATAATCTTTGACTCATAATAAAGGTGACATTATCTTTTATTTGGTTATTCACTATAACCATTAACGCTTGTATAGCGTTTTACTTGTGGATTAATAGGAAGGGGTCAAAGATAGGGAGATTATTTGTATTAACTACCCATGCGGTAGTAAACCCTGAATTTAAAAACCATATTTTGATATCCCTAGGCATATCGCAATTGAAAGTTAAATACCCTCAATTATTAAGATGCACTAGCTATAAAAGTTTAATATCAATCTTTTAAACGGCAATTAAGCGAGCAACTATATTGCTGCCTTCTGCGTATTTCAATGTTTTACACTTCAATAATTCCTACAACTACAGAACCATAATAGAGAGGTGCACTCTTTAACTTAGTCATATAACACATATTTTGCTCGCGTTTCTTTAAAAGACTCCAATCCAGACTGCCATGTTTTCTTTATTTCATCAATGGACATGCCTTGCGCAATTTGTGTCTGTAATTTGGTGGTTCCTGCCAATTTCTTGAAGAAGTCGTTAAAGAATGTTTTTTTGTCTGGTGCGCCATTATACGCTTGTATCAACCAATCTAAGCGAATTTCATTAAGCCTCTCCACTTCCCTCAAATCTTTACCGTAGCAAAGCTCACCTTGATGTTTAGGCGTTTTAGCTCCAAAATTAGGTTGTGGTGTAAA
Organism: Gelidibacter sediminis; assembly: GCF_004364975.1. GTDB lineage: Bacteria > Bacteroidota > Bacteroidia > Flavobacteriales > Flavobacteriaceae > Gelidibacter > Gelidibacter sediminis. Next base: position 1,132,904 of record NZ_SOBW01000008.1, read on the forward strand.
GCTGAAATTGAACTGTTCTTTTGGTAAATATGGTGCTCCAAAAATTTGAAATTGCATTTCAGTACCACGGCCACAGCTTACCGTTGTGCCTTCAAAAAAGCACACACTCGGATATAAATTAATTGACTTGGCATTTGGAAGGTTTGGCGATGGCAATATTGGTAAATCGTATTCTGAAGCATAGGTATAGTTCTTCAATGGCACTACAGTTAAATCGCATTCAATGCCATTTTCCAGCCATTTCTCGCCATTGATCATCTTTCCATATTCGCCAATAGTCATTCCATAAACAATTGGCACCGGATGCATGCCTACAAAACTTTTAACGTCGCTCTCTAAAACAGGTCCATCAATATAATGACCGTTAGGATTTGGACGGTCTAAAACTATAACGGGAACATTGAGTTCCGCAGCAATTTCCATCACATAATGTAATGTGGAAATATAGGTGTAAAAGCGAACACCAACATCTTGAACATCAAAAAGCATGACATCAACGTTTTTCAAAAATTCTGGGGGTGCCTTTCGATTTTTACCATAAAGTGAAAATACCGGTAACCCCGTTTTATCATCCACACCGTCTTCTATATATTCGCCTGCATCAGCAGTACCGCGAAAGCCATGTTCGGGAGCAAAAACTGTGGTTACGTTAACATTCATAGCTATTAGTGAATCCACAATATGAGTATAGCTATCTTGACTAGCATTTTTAAAAATAACACTTGTTTGATTGGCAACAACACCCACTTTTTTACCTTCCAACAATTTCAGGTAGGCTTCTGTCTGATTAGCGCCTGTAACTATCTTAAGATTTTCAGCCGGAGTATGTGCCCCAGTGTGATTGTTGTCTTGATTTTTCTTAGGCGCAGAATTACAAGCTAAAATAGTGATTAAACATATGAAAGCATATTTCATAAAATTAAATTTTTTAAGTTGTTAGTATAAAATCTAAAGGCTAAATATTCCTTTATATGGAGATTATAAAGAATTTACTAGTCCTGAATGCACAGGATAGCTCGCAGAAATGGACGCCGGTAAGGTCCCTTTCGCTACTGCTTCTCCATAAATTATTTCAGCTGACAGTTTTTTTGCAACATCAGAATTTTCATATGATATCAGAATGCCTTCCACGTGCTCTAAATTGGTCTCATTTAGACTATACTGACTCGCGAAAACTGTAAGAATGGTTTTATGTGCTTTAGCTATCGACTCAATCACTTTCTTATCGTCCTCCGAAATAGCATAGGTTAAGCGGCTGTTTTTCCGATGGTACCCTATAATGACTTTATCGTAATTTTTTAGCTCTTCGAGCAAATTTTTGTTAGAAATTTCAATCACCTCAGTCCTCAATTTTAAGGCCTTTAAAAATGCGTCATGAGGACCTTCACCCAGTTTTACGAAAGCAACTTTCTCATCGGTATTTTTATTCATCGGCAGCACTTTATCATCATTTTTTATCAAAGTAATCGCTTGTCTTATTGCTTCCGTATATAGATTCGTATTAACCTCACCGTTTAAATCCTTGATAAGGTTTTTTGTTGGTATTGGTTGATAGTTATTCAATCCGGCATCGAATTTGGCGGCAAGGATTTTCTTTACAGAAAACGCTAAACGCGCTTCCGTAATTTCTTTATTAGTGTAAGCTTCTACAATTTTAGTGATGGCTTTTGGTGCATCCTCAGAAAAAAGAAGCACGTCATTTCCTGCTTGAAATGCGGCTAGGTCAATATCGCCTGGTTCTCCATAATCGGCTACACCTTTCATGTTTAATGCATCGGTAAAAATAAGACCTTCGTACCCCAAGTTTTCTTTCAGTAGTTCCGTCACAATTTTATAGGATAATGACGATGGTAAGCCCGATTGAGGTTCTAAACTTGGTACGTTTAAATGGGCCACCATTACACCACCAACACCTTTTTTGAACAACTCTTTATACGGATACAATTCTACCGAATCAATTCTTTGTTCTGAAAAAGCAACTGTTGGCAATGTTTTGTGCGAATCTGTATCAGTATCGCCATGACCAGGGAAGTGCTTGGCAGAACCAATGACGCCTGTACTTTCCATGCCTTTTGTAAATGCCCACGCCTTTTGGGTAACATTATATTTATCCTCGCCGTATGAACGCACACCAATCACAGGGTTTTTAGAATTTGTATTGATATCCACTACAGGTGCAAAATTGATATGAATGCCCATACGGTTACAATCTTTACCAATTTGCTGACCAATCTTTTCAATAATCTTGGTATTGGTTATCGCACCCAAGGTCATATTGTATGGATACCTTGCTGTACTATCCAATCGCATATTCAATCCCCATTCGCCATCGACCCCTATAAGCATTGGAACTTTAGATAAGGCTTGATAAGTATTGGTTAGTTTTGCTTGTCGCATTGGTCCTCCTTGAAAAAATATCAACCCCCCAATTTGATAGTCATTGATGAGTTTTTGAATAGAATCAGTATGGGAATCCACTCGATTGGAATAAGCGCTCACCATAAACAACTGCCCTACTTTTTCTTGAAGTGACATTTGGTTGTATACACTGTCCACCCATTGCTTTCTATGATCCACTTCTACAGGACGTTTACTGGACGTTTTAGCACAAGAAGCCAACACAAGCATGGCAACAATGACTATTCGTAAAATCTTTTTCATTTCTTATTCAATTTATAGGTATCAACTGCTTTACGGACGCTTTTATGTTCAGCTAACAGCGATTTTGCCGTAGTTTCATCCACATGCGCTTCATTCATAATCATTTGAACGCCTCTAGTGACTAACTTTTTGTTAGACAATTGCATGTCGACCATCTTATTGCCTCTCACCCTTCCTAGCTTGATCATGACCGTTGTAGAAATCATGTTTAAGGCTAATTTTTGGGCTGTTCCTGCTTTCATTCGCGTACTTCCTGTAACAAATTCTGGACCTACAACCAATTCGATAGGAAAATCTACTGCTTGCGATAACGGCGAATTGGCATTACAGGTGATACACCCAGTAATGATACCTTGTTCTCTTGCTGCTTTTACACCACCAATCACATAAGGCGTGGTACCGGAAGCCGCAATCCCGACTAGGGCATCTTTTGAAGTAATGTTGTGTTTTTTGAGATCTTCCCATGCCAGTTCAGCATTATCTTCAGCATTTTCAACAGCTTTTCTTAGCGCGCCATCACCTCCAGCAATTATACCTACTACCATAGTATCTGGCACACCATATGTTGGCGGGCATTCGGAAGCATCCAGCACGCCCAAACGCCCACTAGTGCCTGCGCCAATATAAAATAAGCGTCCCCCATCTTTCATTTTAGAATATATGGCATCTACCAAGCTTTCAATTTGAGGAATGGCTTTTTCTAAGGCAATAGGCACCGTTTTATCCTCAGTATTCATATTGGAGAGCAACTCAAATGTGTTCATTTTCTCAAGGTCATTATAATCTGACGCTTGTTCGGTTGTTAATTTACCTTCCATAGGGTTTATTATTTTATTTGCTATTATGATGAAGTTTCAAATTGATGTGGCTTTTTCTTTACGAGAATCAAGCACACGATTGTTAAAAAGGCATTGACGAAAATATTCATGAATCCAAAATCAAAGTTATACCAATTTATAAAGAAGTAATTTAAAAAATAAGTTACTAGAGGCATGGCAATACATATATACGGTACCGCCGCATCATATACTTTTATTTTTGTGAAAATGCCCAATAAATACAAGCCTAATAATGGTCCATAAGTGTATCCGGCCACCTTAAAAATAGTTGATATCACATCGCCTTTACTTTCTGAAAAGGCCATGATTATTAGAAAAAGAAACGCTGAAAACCCAAACAATGTGCGATTTTTAAGTTGTAGTTTTTTCTTAGCATTCTTCGATTTTATGTTTAGGAAATCATGTGTAAACGATGTGGTGAGTGCGGTAAGCGCAGAATCGGCGCTAGAGAAAGAGGCCGCTGTTATACCTAAAATAAAACTAACCCCTGCAAATATTCCAAAATGATTTAAGGACAGCATTGGAAACAAATTATCGGTATTGATAAATTTCCCGTTTTCAATATCTAATTGTAGGCCGAATTTCTCAGCATATAAATACAACATCACACCTAATCCTAAAAATAGAAATTGGGTAACCGCCAAAAAGATGCTGAAGGTCAGAATATTTTTCTGAGCCTCACCTTTAGATTTACAGGTTAAGGTCTTTTGCATCATATTCTGGTCTAACCCAACCATTGCCACGGCAATTAAAACACCGGAGATAAACTGTTTATAGAAGTTATTTCCTGAATTGAAATCCCAATCAAACACTTTAAAATACTCATGATTGGTAACTGATGTGATTGTTTCTGACACACTCATATCTAATGAACTGTTTACGACGTAAATAGATATACCTACCGCTGAAAGCAGGAAAAATGTTTGCAAAGTGTCCGTCCATACTATAGTTTTAATCCCAGATTTATTGGTATATAACCAAATCAGGACTAAAATAAGGATGACCGTAACATAAAACGGAATGTTGAAGGCATCAAAAACGGCATATTGTAAAATTTTTGCTGCCAGCATCAATCGTAGTGCGGCACCAAAAGACTGTGAAATAAGAAAAAACATAGAACCCGTTTTATAGGTCTTCATCCCAAAACGTGTTTCTAAATAACTATAAATTGAAACTAATTTTAAATCGTAATAGATTGGCACCAACACATAGGTTATAAAAACATAGCCTACTACATTCCCGAAGACAAACTGTAAATAATAAAAATAGTTATTGCCCACCATACCAGGAATAGACACGAAGGTGACCCCTGATAAAACGGCACCTATCATCCCGAAGGCAACAATTTGCCAAGGCGATTTTCGATCTCCCGTATAATAAGAATCCTCACTTGTGTTCTTTGAAACAATGTGAGAGATCAGCATTAGGACTCCAAAATAGCCGGCAATTATCAATAGAATTATAGTTGCACTCATGTGTATGTGTCGTTTTTATTTTAATGGTTAATTTGGTTGTGATATATTTTAAATCTCTAAAAATACTTTAATAAATTTTAAACGGTGTAAGCAGTTCTGTTTTATCATTCATTAAATATTAGAATTGCCAAGGGCAAATTTAACAAGTATGACAAGATGCAAAAGAAAAAGGTGAAGGTCTAAATTGTTTGAAATTTAAAGTCCTTCACCTCAGCTTTTAAATAAAATTGAAGAAACACTTCATACTAATTTTTATCCCACCACATTCTTGTTAATAGACCGTCGCCACCTTGCTGCTCTATGGCAATTGCAAGCATTTCTGGATTATTTAATTTTTCAGAACCCGGGTAAGGTAATCTTCTTGGTATTTGACCTTCAGTGAGCAGATCTGCAACATTTGCAGGCACTAATTCAGGATATCCAGATCGTTTCCAGTTAGAAAAGGATTCCAATCCGTTACCAAAGGTTGCAACCCAATATTGTTCGTTGATCATCTTTAAAGCTTCAGAAGGCTTAAAAGGATTGTCTGCTAAATAGGCGTCGATTTGAGTTGTAGTAATTATGGCACTATCTCCATATAGCGATAAGTATTGCATTGCCGCAGTAACTCCGGCTTTGTAATGCGCTTCAACATCGGCACCTGCTAAACCCCATCGCACAGCAGCTTCGGCCAACATAAACTCAACCTCAGCGTAAGTTTGAAAAAATAACGGTGCATCGTATACCACATTTCCAGAACCTCCAAAAATATGAATGTTTGGTTTTGAATTGGCATTCCCTCTAGTAGCATCATTAATGTCCTGGCCTGATTGCAATGCAAAGTCCGTATTACCATCTACAGTTGAAAATAACACTGAAACTCTAGGGTCATTTTTAACTTTCATATAATCCATTAATGTCTTTGATATCTTCACTTGGGTTGGCGCCCTAGATGTAAAACTTTTAGTTAGCGGATTGACATTAGGTCCGCCATCACTGGCTGAGTTTTCATATTTTGTATATGCAATATCGGCATTACTTGTCATTACGCCTCCTTCAATAGCCTTAGTAGCCCAAGATTTGGCAGCAGCATCATCAACTTTTACCATCCTCATAGCTAAACGCAACATTAATGAATTAGCGAATTTTTTCCATTTTTGAGTGTCGCCTGCAAATAACAAATCGGCAGATCCATAAGAACTAGGAGTTCCTTCCCCAAGGATGGTTGCAGAACTTTCTAAAGTCTCTAACATATTCATATATATATCACTTTGCCTGTCGTACTTTGGAAATCGAATGCCTTCTAAAAAGCCTTTGCCTGCTTCGCTATAAGGAATATCACCGTAAGCATCTGTAAGTCTACTAAAGATTAAAACTTTTTGAACTCTAACAATGGCCAAGTCAGTTTGAGCTGTTGGACTGGTGCTTGTTTTCAGTTGTTCTTCTAAATCTACCACATTCTTAACCGTATTAGAAAATTGCTCTTCAAATAACTGGTGGGTGTTTCCTTCTTTATACAAAAATGAGGCATAAGAAGTGTTGTTAAGATGCTGCACATTCTGCATCAAATGGATCACATTGTAAAATAAGGTTGCTACATAACTACTCCCACCCGTATACAATTGGATGAATGTTAACTTTGTGGAAGGATCAAGTTGCGTTGGTTTGGTAGGATTCACGTTGAGTTCCTCAAAGCCTTCATCACATGAACTAAACATCATAACTATTGCTAGTAAAATCAGTATTTTTTTCATTTGTCTATTTTTTAAAATTTCATGTTTACAGAAAACCCATAGCTTTTGGTTGATGGGATTCCAAATCTTTCAATACCTTGAGAATTCAAGTTGTTAAGCGCTGCTTCTGGATCGATATTATCTATATCTCTTTTGATAAAAAACAAATTTCTACCAATTACAGATATCCTTAAGTCATTTATAAAAAGATCTTTTAGCACATCACCTGGCAGATTATAAGATAAACTCAATTCGCGGAATTTGACAAAGTCTGTGCTATAGACAACCTCTTCAGAAATCCCTCTACTCTCTTCTAAGATAACACCATAGTAAGTTCTTAAATTTTCAGGAGCAACCGTCATAGTAAACGGGTTGCCCGTGGCATTATCTATGCCAGAAACTTCCAATCCATTTTCACGACCTTCCAAAGTCTTTTTATGCAATCCACGTAACATCAATTCTCTATTAGTACCTGAGTGCACACTGCCGCCGTATTTAGCATCAATTAAGAAACCTAAAGACAGACTTTTATATCTAAACGCGTTATAGAACCCTACAGTATACGGTGCTACACCTTGACCTAATATTTTGTTTTCGCCTTGGATTGGTTTTGGTATACTCCCCGTAATATCATACAAGATATTTCCTGAAGCATCTCTTTTGTAGGACGAACCATAAATGACTCCATAGTGTTCTCCAACAATATGGGAGATAATAGCTGTACGTGAACGTGTTTGACTTCCGTCAACATTAATGGGTGTGTTCTCATCATCAGTTTGAAGAATTTCACTATCATTATAACCTAAGTTGATTGAAGTGTTCCAGGAAAAATCTTCAGTTCTGATCGGGGCCCCGCCAATTAACAATTCAATACCTTTATTTTCTAGTGCTCCGATATTTAAGATTGACGATGTAAATCCTGAAGACTGTGATGCCGCTGCCCTTACAATATCGTTAGTAGTTTTATTGCGATAAAAAGCAACATCTATATTCATTCGGTTTTTAAAGAATCGCCCTTCTAAACCAAATTCGATTTCGTCCTTTTGAAATGGGATCAAATTAGGATTAGGGATTGAATTCCCATTTAATTGTCCGAAAGATTGGCCCTGAAAGCTTCCCGTTACTGCATAGTCTAAATTCAAGGCATAAGCATTTTGCGCACCACCAGCTACTTGAGCATAACTTGTTCTTAACTTTAAATAATCTATAGATTTAGGCATGTCAAAAGCTTCACTAAGCAGCAAACTACCACTTAAAGACCAATAGAAATCATTATTTGGTGTCTCTTTACCTGGATAAGACAAGGTGGAAAACCAATCATTTCTACCTGTAAATGTTATGTAAAGGTATTTGTTATAATCTACTTCAAAAGACCCATAAATCGAATTTGTTTTTGTTTTGTAGTAATCATTTTTGGGCTCAGGCAAGGTAGTGTTATTCAAATCTTCCAAACCTTGTACAATGAAGCCTCTACCAATAGCACTTAACTGCTCAAAGGAAGATGAACGTGAATTGGCTCCTATTATGGAACTGGTTCCTATAGTATTCGTAAGCTCTTTATTGATACCCAACATAATATCAGCATCTACTGAAGTATAAGTTGATTTAGCTTGACTCAATTCACCACCCGGGCGGTAAGTGGTACCGAAAGGGGTTACGGCTTTTCTTGCAAAATCGTAAGTATCGATACCGGCACGACCTGTAGCATAAAGCCAATCTGTAATATCATAACGTAAAGTGGTAGATGCAGTTAGTCTATTTTTCTTGTCGTCGTTATTAAAATTATTGACAGCCCAATATGGATTTGAAATAAAATTACTCGGTTGGAACCTAAGTTCAGTACCTTCCTCATTAGAACCAGGTCTCAAGTCATTTATATCCAAACTGCTCGGTAAAACATATGCAACTGTATTTGCGTTTCCTGGTGTATCTCCAATATTGATACGGTTATGTACTTTTTCAATAATATACTTGGCATTAACCGTAGAGGTCAACTTGGGATTGATATTTGCAGAAGCATTTAAAGAAAGGGACTTTCTATTTAAAGTAGAGCCTGGAAATATATCGTTGTTATCTAAATTGGACATTGAAAAGCGGTAGCTGTAATCATCACCTCCTTTGGACAATGCCAAAGTATTAATTGCTGTGGTCCCTGTTTGGTAGAACTTATCCAAGTTATTACCTGTATAGGCATAAGGTCTTTTAACACCGTCCCAGTTGTAAACCATAGATCCATCCATAATTGCACCCCATGATTGCAGCGTGCTAACAAATGCATCATCTACAGCATTTTCCATATTTGCAATCTCTATCGGGTTGTTATTTACATCATATTCATAACCAGGTTTTAATCTATTATCCCCTTGTCCGTATGTGGTTTGAAGGTCTAGCAGATCTGTGTTAACGCGATCAAATGTATATGAAGTAGAATATTCAATACCCAAAGTTTTTTTACCTTTTCCAGATTTAGTTGTTATCATAATGACCCCATTGGACGCTAAAGAACCATACAAAGCCGCAGCCGAACTTCCTTTTAATACTGAAATTGATTCAATATCATCGGGATTCAATGATGAAATATCATCACCCCCATCTCCAGTACCGTCATTGGTAGGACCTACCACTGAACTTTTTGTATTATTAATAACTGGAATTCCGTCTACCACATAAAGTGGTTGATTATTACCAGTTAATGAACTGGCTCCACGAATAACTATTCTACTAGAACCCGAGGCACCAGAACTGGTTGTAGACACATTAACACCGGCAACTCTCCCTTGCAAAGAGTTTACCGCACTTGTTGTTTTAACCTGAGAAATATCTTCACCATCTACAGTGGTGAGAGAATACCCTAATGCTTTTGATTCACGCTTAATTCCTAAAGCGGTAACTACAACTTCATCTAAACTTGTTGCATCCTCTTCCATCTTCACATTCAACACTTGATTGTTACTTGACAGTGTTAATGTAACCGTTTTATACCCTACAAAGCTAAATACAAGCTTTTGACCTTGTAAATCACTCGCACTGTTAATGGTATATTTCCCATCAAAATCTGTTACACTCCCGTTTGAGGTTCCTTCCACTATCACATTTACACCCATTAAAGGCATACCGCTACTAACTTCCGTTACCGCACCAGATACTGACGAAGTTTGTGCAAATGACATTTGCCCAATGAACATGCACAACATGACAACTACTTGACCACAATAATTTTTCATACAGTTAATATTTAGTTAATTTTCATTAAATATAGTAAAAAATAAGAATTACACGCATTAATTATGCACAATTATGCGTTTTTAAACCAAAAATCTCGAAATGTTTTATTAACAGCACTAATAGTGCATTCTCTCTTTCTAAATTTTTATAAAGATTTTATTTCTATATAGAAGATAGCATATCGCCCAAAAGACGATGATATGACTTATGGCGAACAGTAAAGAGCCATTCATATTACCAAAAGTTGGCGCAAATACATTAGAGAATAGGTAGCGATATAAGGAGATAGTATCTGTTTGTCCTGACACTGGAAGCTTAATGATATAACTGATAGTTTTAGCATAAACTCCTGAAAATACAAAGATAAATAGCGGATTTGAACCAAAATGAACAAATGGTCTGGACCAAGAACTTGTTTTTTTATAGTCGATTATAAAAATTAATACAACCAAAACCAATGTGGCCAAACCTGCAGTATACAAAACATAGGAACTGGTCCATAATGGTTTATTTATAGGTAATACCAATCCCCAGGCGCCACCAAGAATGGTCATAAGGGCCCCGTAAACTGACAGTGTCTTCATTTTTAAGATTAAAGATTTTGTATTGTGTATCATATCACCTATAAGATATCCGATAATTACCGTTCCAACTGCCGGAATGGAAGATAAAAGACCTTCAGGATCAAATGGAATACCGAAGCCTTTATAAATATGCTGATCTCCAAACACATACAAGTCCAATGTTCTGACAACGTTGTCCTCTAAGGCATACGGATCTAACCCACCGCCATAATATAGAAGTGCCCAATACCCAAAGAGTATTATCGCCAAGATCATCCAAAGCTTCCGTTTAGTAAAATTGACACATAGCAAGGCCCCTGCACCATAAGCTAAAGCAATTCGTTGTAATACTCCCATGATTCGGACATTCTCAAAATTGAAATAAGGATATAGGTTAAGAAGCAGACCAATCAGGAAGATACCAAATGTTCGTTTCAGAATTTTAGAAATTGCTGCTTTAGAAGCTGCTTTCTCATACTTTTTAAATGAAAAATAAAGTGACACCCCCACAATAAATAGAAAAAACGGAAAAACCAAATCGGTTGGTGTACTCCCATGCCAAACCGCATGCCTCAATGGCGAATAGATAAAACTCCAGCTCCCTGGAGTATTTACCAATATCATCAAAGAAATAGTCATTCCCCGCAAAACATCCAATGAAATAATTCTCTGAGAAGTGCTCATAATTTCTTAGTTTTAACAAAATTTTATAAAAGTATCCTCAAATGTATACTTTTTTATCATTACATGCAGAAGTAAGAGACGACTCTTGCATTTTATTGCATATATTGAGCAGTTATTATGCATCAAGTTTTCGCTAGAATCGGAATAGAGAAATAAAAAGATGAAGAAAAAAGAGCGCCAACAAAAGATTGTTGATGAAGTGAGTATTAACAGAAAAGTCAGTTCCAGCTACCTATCTGAAAAACTGGACGTGTCTGAAGATACGATTAGAAGGGATATCAAAGAGTTGCATGACCAAGGATTATTGGCAAAAGTACATGGTGGCGCCATATCAACCGTTCAAAAGTTATATCATTATAATGAGGACGTCATCTACAACAGAGAGAATAAAGTTCGAATTGCCCTAAAGGCCATTAAATTAATTGAAGATGGCATGGTCATAATTATGAGTGGTGGGACAACCAACCTAATTTTGGCAAAATTACTACCCAAAAACTTAAAAGCAACCGTTTATACTTATAGTTTGCCTATTGCCATGCAATTAACGGAGCATCCATTGATTGAGACCATCTTTATTGGCGGTAAAATTCAAAGAAGCGCGATGGTGACCACCGGAATTGATGTGATCCAATATCTTTCAAATATCAGAGCGAATATATGCTTTATTGGGGTGAGTGCTTTAAGCATAGAGCAAGGCGTCACTGATGAAGGCTATGAGGTAGCCATGATCAAAAAAGCCATGATCAATGCATCTCAAAAGACAGTATTTCTCGTCACTCCTAATAAATTCAATGCTACCTTAAATCATGATGTTTGTAGTTTTGGGGAAATTGAAACGGTTGTAACAGATCTCGCTTCTGATGATTTAACTTTTAAAAAGTATCGAAAGGAAGGATTGCCTATGCTGTAGCACACACTACTGTTCAAAAATTAAATATATTTATCAATAGGATAATATCAAATTCATGCACTTACAAAACAAGACGATTCTTATCACCGGTGGTGCTTCGGGAATTGGTAAAATCATGGGCCGATTGATGCTAGAGCGCAAGGCAAAAATCATTATTTGGGATATCAACCAAGACGGCATCGACACAACAATTAACGATTTTTCAAAATTAGGTTCCATTTCAGGGTATCAAGTAGATGTTTCTAATATCCAACAAATTAAAGAGACAGCACTTAAAGTAAAACAAGATCACGGCGGCGTTGATGTCCTTATCAATAATGCAGGAATTATAGTGGGCGAATATTTTCATGACCATTCTACAACTGACATTGTCAAAACAATGGAAATCAATGCGAATGCACCCATGCTCATCACGGCAGAATTCTTAAATGATATGCTCCAAAAGAACTCGGGGCACATCTGTAACATCGCATCTTCAGGCGGGCTTATTTCCAACCCCAAAATGTCAGTATACGCAGCTAGTAAATGGGCATTAATTGGATGGTCCGACAGTTTGCGACTCGAAATGAAAAAATTAGAAAAAAATGTGAATGTCACCACCATCATGCCTTACTACATCAGCACCGGAATGTTTGATGGTGTAAAATCCAAGATTCCAATTCTAGAACCTGAAGCTGCAGCCCTAACAATTGTTAAAGCTATTGAATACAACAAGAAAATGGTAACAATTCCTGGTTACATCTATAGAATCACGCGTTTTGGGCAGGCCATCATGTCTGTTAATGTATTTGACTGGTTTACGGGAAGCGTTTTGGGTATTTATAGCACTATGGAACATTTTACAGGACGAAAAAAATAAAGCCACAACACACTTCTAACCCTACTAAATACAGCCTTTAATTTCTATCGCTCCACGCCAATAAAAAATCTACCGACTAACCTCCCATTATTTTTTTAGCTAAACTTTAATACATCTGTAACATCCACAGTGTCAAAATAGATTATTTTTGCAAAATTAAATTACGAAAACATGATTTCTGATTTACTCATTGCAATGCTGTGGAGTATTTCCCCATTAGGAGAGGCAAAAGTAGGTATTCCTTACGCGCTATTAAACGGTGTAAATATATACCTCACGTTTGCGTTTTGTTTTTTGGCCAATGTTTTGGTGTTCCCTATTATGATGTTCTTTCTAAAAGTAATTAATCTCTATTTTTTAAAATATTACTATTACAAAAAAGCAGCTCTGTTTGTAGCACGACGTGCCAAAATAGGTGCTGGAGATAATGTTAAGAAATACGGGTTTTGGGGTCTGATTATTTTTGTGCTTATTCCTTTACCAGGCACTGGTGTCTATGCCGGAAGTATTGCAGGGTATTTATTTGGCGTCGAGCGTAAACGTGCTTTTTTAGCTAATGTTATTGGAATTTTTATCTCCTGTGCTATTGTATGGACCACTACCTTGGTGGCTATGGAAGGTTTTAATTAAACATATTAGATCCGCATTCATCATATAATCGCTTTCTAGACTCAAACAACGTTGAGTAACCCAACTACCATGCTCTTAAAATCAACTCAATTTAAAAAGCACTAGAACCTCCTTTCTACTTTTAGTATCCATAAATACAAAGGCAATATTTGTTATAAAATGACTGACCAACACTGCTATTGCAGCGCCATTAACGTGCCACATAGGAATCAACAAATAACATAAGATGATATTTGAAATACAGCCCAAAATAAACCGATAGACATTTTTTTGTAAATCGTTTGTATTGATGAGGTGCTTTTCATAAACCATCCCAACAAATACAATAAGTGGCGCCCAACAGAAAATCAATAGTGGTCGCTTAACTTCAGCATAAGACGCTGAGAAAAAGGCATCTAAAATGAATCCACCAAAAATGGTATAAAAACAAGCTATGCCCATTCCCAGAATCAGCATAATTTTTAGAAGCGCTTTTATTTTCCTTTGATAGAGACCTGGGTCAACTTTAAACGACTCCGCTAATGATGGATATAGCGCATTGATAATTGAAAATCCGATATTCCAACTCAAAATGATAACCAGAAACTGCACTGTAGCAAAGATGCCGTTAGCGTGATCACCATGGTAATATTTAAGAAACAACTCATCTATAGTAATATAAAACATGATAAGACTATTGGAAATGATGAGCGGGAACGACATCCGTAATAAAGACGATGCCAAGCTTTTAGAAAACTTCCACTGTTTAAAAAACAATAGATTTTTATGCTTTAGAATGCAGATGTAAATGAGCCCTTGAATAAGAAAATCAAGAACAATCAATTTCGCAAAGTAATACACATCAAATTGTTGTGTCACTCCATAATATTGTAAGCCAACAATACCCCCTAAACTGGTTATTTTACTTATAAAAATAATTTTTGTCCACTTTTTGGCGAGCAAATAGTATTCGAACACGTCAGTGAGCTTAAACAAATAGCCAAAAGCTATCATAAGATATAAGCCCTTTAAAGCACTGTCCTCTAGCACACCGAAATACACTGTAATACCAAAAAAGACCACTACCCAACTCACTAATCGCAAATAAAATGCTGTGGCGAGAATTCGGTGATAGCGCTCAGGAATAAATACAATTTCACGGATACAAATGGCCGATAAGCCAAGAAAAAACACTGGGGTAAACATCCCTAATACCGATTCTACAAATTTGAGTTTTCCAATGTCGACAGTGCCCAGCGCACTAAAAATTTTTGGAACAATAAAGACGCCGGTTACAAGCTGTAGAATTTTTTCGAGCGTAAACCATTTGGTAGCAATAAAGTCTTTCTTACTAAATACCGATAACATCAACTAGATTTGGGAGGGTAAATATATAAAAACGGATTCCCTTTAGAGGTTTGAAAGTAAATTATTACTTTCGTTTTCCTAATCTATCCTATGACCCCAGAGTTTCTCCGACGGTATTACATATTACGCGTCATTTCCAATCCGAAAGTATACGGTATTGAGAAAAATGGTTTTGTTCCAATGACTGATTTACAAAGGGCACTACATCAATTAAGAGCCAACAATATTGATGACCCCTTATATGAGAAATTAAGTCAGAATGGCCAAAAAACAATAAAACGCGATTTAGAAAAAATCAAGTCCTACTACCACACTATTATCTTACACAAGCGAAATTACGGGTATTACGTAGAAGAAACTGACGTGAGCGAATCATTAAAAGAGGTCTATGAAAAAACAGAAATCTACCTTCTACACCATCACGCCCATAAGTGGAAATCGTATGTCACAACGTCCCGAAACTCGCTAAGTGCTCAAGTAGATTTGGTGCCTCTAATCCACGCTATAGAGCAGCACTTTATAGTAGAATTAGAGTATCGAGGTTGGTATGATGATAATGGATTTCAGACCGTAGTTGGATTTTTTCAACCCTTGCATCTTAAGGAAATCAACAAAGCTTGGTATTTAATCGCTCATAATGAGCAGTATGGTATTTATGCCTTCTGTTTAGATGATCGCATTAAAAGGTTCAAAATCAACAAGCAAAGTGTAAAACAGCCCATCACGTTCAACGCTTTTAAGTATTTCAAAAATGTCATTGGCATCTTAAAAACAGGGATGCAGCCAGAATGGATCCATGTTGCTGTGGCAAATCATCATTTCAAATATCTCATCAATAACCCCTTACATCATTCCCAACAGATTGTAGCAGCTCCTAAGTTAGCAGACACACATGATCTGGACTATAGCAATCCAGACATCTGGGGTGAACTAAAAGTATATATAGAACCTAATTATGAATTTTTAATGGAGATTTTTAAATACAATCTCTGGGTAAAGATTGTTAGTCCGTTACATGTTAAAGCCTTTGTAAAAGAGCATTTAGGCATGATGATGGCCTATTACGATCAACACTAATTTTTATATTTTCGATTTCCAAAGCTTATAAAATTCTACCGCGCATCTTCTTTTGGTCAGTACTACCTGCTAATGAGAGATTTGTAACGTTAGGTCTCATTGAGTATGAGAACGGTTTCTTAAAATTTTTCACATTAAAATTAAACTTTTTTCAATCGGACATGTTTTGTCCATTTAGGACATAGTTTTGAAACTGAAAATAAATTGAGAACCCCAAATCTACCAACCTATGGCAACCTACAGATGTCGGAAGTGTGGCATTCACAAAAACGACACCCTAAATTCCCAGTTAAATACGAGAATTACTTGTACTGCTTTGGAAAAAAATTCTGAAGTGGTACTACATAGTTGGGAAAAGCTTTCTGAGGACGATTTAGTATGTAATTGAATGTCGAAATTCGCAAAACTTTGAAATTATCTAGCAAACCTTACTATATAAAAAATCAGCCTATAAACAACTCAATTAAGCTGCGACCATCTTAAAATATACGAATAATGCTATTTTCATTAAGCACCCGCCCCTACCACCGCTCCGAAATAGATCTCCTATTCACTAAAGTAAAACAACAAATGCACCAAGAGGCCTTAAAGCAAGGCGGAGATGGCATCGCGCTTTATAGAGACTGCTACACAGGTAAAATTCTGCGTGGGGGCGATCGCTATGATTATGAGCATATCCGCTCTTCAGAATCCATATTCATGAAGTATTGCGACCAATTGACCAACTCTGAAATTGCTGAAGTGGTCAACTGCCCTGAAAACGTAGCGGTGACGTTGAGAACAATTAACCAATCCAAAGGGAAAATGAGAATGGAAGATTGGCTTGCTAATGCTAACAATATTATCAACCATAGGATAAATATGGGGTTGACAAAAAGCGCTTTGGAATATGCGGATATCGGAATTCAGCGGAAAGTAAACGAAATACTTTTGCGAAAGTGATCAATGTTTTATAAAACCATTGTATTAATTCCCGATTTTTACTTCATCATGAGGGGAACTCAGTCCTGTAGGCATGTCCGTTAGCTGATTTCCATCTACAAACATTTTGCCGTCTCGAATTTCGAAGGTATTATTTGTCTTTGAAGGCAAGGAGTTTATAACCGTAAAATCTCCTCTATCTACTAATTTCGCACTAAGGGCGGCACCTGATACGACATCAATTTCCAAAAGGGCATCCATCGGTATTGATTCTGCATCTGCATAAGGCTGCACCTGAATCACTAGAGTTTTTCCATCCCTAAACCCCAACTTATATGGATGCAACATATAAAAAATAGAGCCGTAATCAGTATCATTATTAATCCTAAATTTTTGTTTTAAATCATTTGTGTAGAAGGTATACTTCATTTGCTTAAGATTTACATCATAAATTTCCAGTTTGGATTTACTATCATTCAATGGCGACTTGATCTGACTTGACCCCAAAGCCAAATACCGTCCATCAGGTGAAACTGACAGGGCATCTAATCGCCAATTACCCATTTGTATTGCAGGTTCATTCAATACATTTGCTCGGAAAGGCTGTCTATTACTCATTAAGGCGCTATTCACTGTTTTATTTTTCAAATAATAGATACGTGTCGTACCACAAGACAGTAGAAAACATAAACATAAGGCGACGGAGAATTGAATTGCTGAATTTTTCATGTCTTAAAATTTTATAAATCATTAAATATCAGCAATTTACAAAATATTAAATGACTATAACACTAAGGCATAAAAATTATTAGGTCATGCAAAAGCGGCACTAAAGCATACATATCAGTTTAAATTTCTTTATTCAATAGCGCATGAACCGCATTACCCCTACATTAATGAGTATTTTTGCCATCTCTATTTTATATGATTAATTATGCAGCATTATAAAGAAACATCCAAACGCAAAGATAACTCACAACCAAAAGTAACGATGGTCCAAGCTTTTAAGACCATTATTTGGCCTCGCCGAAATTTAGTTTTTATCGGGCTCATTTTAATCGTAATTAAAAGTTTATCCGGATTGATTTTGCCTTGGCAGAGTAAAGTGCTGTTGGACGAAGTGGTGCCTAATAAAGATTTATCCCAACTCTATACCTTGATTGCCATTGTAATCAGCGCCATTACCGTGCAAGCGCTAACATCCTTCTTACTCACCAGAATCTTGAGCGTTCAAGCCCAATTTTTAATCAGCGAATTGCGTTCTAAAGTGCAGAAAAAAGTATTGTCATTACCTATTAGCTTCTTTGACAACACCAAATCTGGCGCCTTGGTTTCAAGAATCATGACCGATGTTGAAGGTGTCAGAAATCTTATAGGTACCGGATTGGTACAATTGGTAGGTGGCTCGTTTACAGCAATCGTATCCTTAATTATTTTGATAAAATTAAATGCCTGGATGACGTTGTTTGTATTTGTACCCTTGTCAATTTTCGGAATTATAGCCTTAAAAGCTTTTAAATATATCCGTCCAATTTTTAGAACCCGTGGTAAAATCAATGCTGAAGTTACAGGTCGTTTAACTGAAACGCTTGCTGGCGTCCGAGTTATTAAGGCATTTAATGCTGAGGAGCAGGAGAATATCGTTTTCGAAAAAGGAGTTGAACGGCTTTACCAAAATGTAAAGAAGAGTTTAACAGCAACGGCATTGATGACGAGTTCTTCCACATTTCTAATCGGCGTGGCTACCACCGGCATTATGGGCATGGGTGGCTATTATATGATGATTGGTGAAATGACCACGGGCGACTTTCTATTCTTCACCCTCATCCTAGGGTTTATGATTGCTCCCATCGTACAAATGAGCAATATCGGGAGTCAGTTGACTGAGGCTTTAGCTGGTTTGGATAGAACTGAAGAACTGATGAACATCACTGCCGAAGAAGATAATCAGGATAGAACTATTGCCCTGAACCAACTTAAAGGCGACATTGAGTTTACTAACGTGTCCTTTTCATATGAAGAAGGCAAGCAAATTTTGCACAACATCAACTTTAAAGCACCTGCCGGTTCGGTTACCGCTTTGGTGGGAAGTTCTGGGTCAGGGAAATCGACCATTGCGGGTCTTTCTGCTACATTTTTAACCCCACAATCTGGAAAGGTCACTATTGACAATCAAGATTTATCTAAGGTGAACTTAAGCAGCTACCGACAATATTTAGGCGTCGTTTTACAAGATGAATTTTTATTTGAAGGAACTATCCGCGAAAACATCATGTTTCCAAGACCAAATGCGACAGAAGCAGAGTTGCAAAATGCCGTCAATGCGGCATACGTTAATGAATTTACAGATCGGTTTGAGGAAGGCCTAAACACCCTTATAGGAGAACGAGGCGTTAAACTCTCTGGCGGACAAAGACAACGTTTAGCAATTGCTCGCGCAATTTTAGCCAACCCTAAAATCATAATTTTAGACGAAGCTACGTCGAGTTTAGATACCCAAAGTGAAGCCTTAATTCAGAAAAGTTTGGGCCAATTGATTAAAGACCGAACGACCATCGTCATTGCGCATCGTTTAAGCACGATTAGAAAAGCAGATCAAATTTTAGTTATTGAGGCTGGGCACATTGTAGAGCGTGGCACTCATGACCAATTGATTGTTAAAGAAGGACGCTACTATGAACTTTATACGTATCAAGCGAAAATATAGAACTTTGTAATCAGTTCATCATCAGTATTACTTTTTAGAATACCAACTTAATAGTTTTTTGGAGTGCTAAAACAAAACTGACTAGAATATAGCAAAATTAAATTCAAAGTTACAAAAATGAATACTTTCATATTTACCGTAACCAAATCTTTTCTATGAGGCATTCTTCATTCTTAGTAAAATTATACTTAAAACTTTATTTATCAAATAGTAAAACATAAATTTGATAAAGAATTGAAATAAAGCAAGGCATTTTTTAAGAGCAATAGCATATGAAATTTATTGGTAGTCAGTTAGCGTATTATTTAGGCGACAAGGACTTTAAACAAAACTCCAAAGTCTTGCTTAAATATTTAGTCCTCTTAGCAATTGTCATCATTATATATTCTGTTCTTTTCCACTTTATAATGGCGTCTGAAGGCCAAAACCATTCTTGGATCACAGGCTTTTATTGGACACTGACCGTCATGAGTACATTGGGCTTTGGAGATATTACTTTTGCCTCTGATCTCGGTCGTTTTTTTAGTATCGTGGTTTTACTTTCTGGAATAGTCATGTTAATGATTGTGTTGCCGTTTGCATTTATTAGACACTTTTACATTCCACTTTTAGAGTCAAAAAAGAAAAATAAAGTACTACGTCAGGTTCCTTCTGGAACCAAAAATCACATTTTGATATGTTCTTATGACGTAATAGCACGTGATCTTACTGCGCGGTTAGAACAAGAAAACACGCCCTATTTCGTCATTGAAAATGATTTGGAAAAAGCGATGAAAATGCATGATGACCATGTCCCAATATTACTTGGAGACTTGGATGACCCAGAGACCTTTAACCTAGGTAATATTGAAGATGCAAAAATGGTATTGATCAATAGAGATGATTTCCTGAATACTAAGATTATTTTGACCATTCGGGAAATTGCCCCTTCCATTCCCATTGTTGCCATTGCGACGTTGATTGAGTCGGTAGATGTACAGCAATTAAGTGGTGCAGACCACGTGTTACCTGTAAAAAAATGGCTTGGAGAACAGTTAGCCAATAGGGTCAACACCCAACATGCAGAATCTCATGCCATAGGGCAATACGAAGACCTATTGATTGCCGAATTACCAATCTATAACACCCCATTTGTATCACAACGCATCCGAGAGATGGATTTGAGACAACGCTTTGGGGTCAGTATTGTAGGTATATGGGAGCGCGGAAGGTTGCAACCGATAACAGGCAATGAAACACTCACACAGGAAAGTATATTAGTAGTCATTGGACATAAAGAACAACTCCAAAATATTGATGAACTCTTTCATGATTACGATGTCAACCCTCATCCGGTTTTACTGATTGGAGCGGGCCGGGTAGGATTAGCGGCGGCAACATCTTTACACCAAAACGGCGTTTTGGTAAATGTCGTGGATAAAGATCCGGAAGTGTGCAAAAAAGTAAGTCCTTATTGCAACAAAGTATTTTTGGGTGATGCCTCCGATTATCACTTACTCAAAAGCGCTGGAATTTTAGAGGCACCTTCCGTTTTATTATCTACCCATGATGATACTATGAATATTTATCTTGCCTCCTATTGTCGCCAGTTAAACAGGGATGTACGAATAGTGAGTCGGATATCCGAAGCTCGAAATGTAGACATTATACAAAAAGCAGGCGCCAATTTTGTATTAAGCTACTCTACCTTAGGTTCTGAGGCCGTGTTATCCATCTCTAAGGGCCAGGAACTGACCGTTCTTGGAGAAGGGTTTACCTTGTTTATCATTCCCATCCCAAAATCATTAGAAGGCAAGTCGCTGGCAGAATCTAATATTGGCGCTAAAACCGGCTTATCGGTTATTGCCATCAAAGAAAATTCGAAGGTTATGACCTTGTTATCATCACAGACCATTCTGCCTCATGGTGCCGAAATAGTGATGTTAGGTAATATTGAAATGAAACATAGATTTAATAAGATATATGTGAAAGGGAATTGATCATCATTTTTAATTCTTTCACGGCTTGAATGCTGTAAAAATCGAATCTCAATGCTATTAAAGCACCAATTCACCTTATCAACTGATACTTAGGAAAAACCAAATAGGATTTATGTTTCAATGTCATAGTTAGCCTTACCTAGTCTCAGAGCATTATATATTTAAAATTCGGTTAATTATAAAGGCAGACTATTTATACAATATCATAAATAGAAAATCTGAAACTGATTTGTTACTATTTATTATGGTGTTTCCCCTATATTTGATCCCTTAAAAAATAAATATTTATGAAAAAATACACGGTATTGGTTTTGGTTTTTGCGTTATTGACTGCATGCAATAACAGTGATGACAATGTAGACTATAGAGAGAAAAATAATGAAGATATTATAGCATATATTGACAACAATAATTTAAATGCTCAAAAAAGCGATTCTGGTTTATATTATGTCATTAACGAGCTTGGCTCTGGCATTCAACCAACCGTTACTTCGAATGTAACAGTAGCTTATAAAGGTTATTTTTTAAACGGTCAGACTTTTGATCAAAGTGATGCTAATGGAGTTTCCTTTGGTTTGCAACAAGTTATTAAAGGCTGGACAGAAGGCATTCCTTATTTTAGAGAAGGCGGTAAAGGTACCTTATTAATTCCTTCGCATTTAGGATATGGAAATCAAGGACGTCCTGGTATTCCTGGTGGGGCTGTTTTAATATTTGATATCCATCTAATCTCTGTTAATTAGTTAGAGAGACTTCATCATCTTTAGAAATAAGTTTTAAGGGCATATCAATTTTTACCAAATAAGAATTATGGCTTATAACAAATGCAGAGCATCATCCGTATGTTGGACACTTATTTTACTTTCAATACAATATTTAACTACTCCCATATTTACTGGTGTTAGAGCATTCGGGCAACAAATAGGAAACAAAAAACTCATAAAAAGAGTAAATCGAGAGCAATCATTAATAAATTCATTTACGAATATAACATAAAAAAACCGCTCGATTTGAGCGGTTTTCAAATAAAAGCACCAAGCTATTAATTGGCTATCCCAGAGCCTAAATAAGTACTGTTTGATACTTGGCTACCATCGGCAGTTATAAATGCCATAAATAGCTCTACAGTATCTCCTGCGTAGGTTGTTGGTATCGCAACAATTTGAGTTCCTACTGTTCTGTCTGCACCATCTGTTAAAGAAATAGATTCTTTCTTTGATGGATTGTAAACCAATAACATTGCTTTATCAGTAGTGTTGGCGTTACCTTCAGCAGAGTTATCATCCCAGTTAAAAGTTACCTCTCCAGGTGTTGCAAGATCTGTAGTAGGGTTCAAAGCAGCTGATAAACCTCCCCTACTTACCAAAGCGGTTGCGTAATCCACCTCAAAGTCTGGTTCGACTCCTGTAATGGCATTATTTAACACATAAGACATTGCAGCATTAAATGCTGTTTTCTTCACTGCTAAAAACTTATATCCCTTTTGGATAAATGGTTTAACAGCTTGAATAAATTCTAAAGTCACAGTAAACTTATTTCTTTGGTTTACTTGACCTATAGTTCTTGGATTGGCTACACTTGAAGGTTTAATTCTGATGTAGTCAATTCCTTTCCAGCTTCCACCGATAATGTTTCCAACCTTACCGGAAAGCCCTCCTAAAATTCCTTGAGCAATTTTACCCATAACATAAATAATTTAAATGAAACTTACTTTTCTTCGGACTTGGTACGGACTTAACACGAAGTTGTACCTTCCGATGAAATATATGGCAACTTTTATGCTATTCGTTAGATATGGATTTTGTTGCTTTAGATTGCTTCCTTTTGCATCAGAAATAAAAAAATGAATATTTTTTTTACAAAGAAAAAGAGAAAAAAGAAAGCCGTTTCTTTGATGGCGTTGACATACTGTCAAGTTTTTTGGAAAAAATATTGCTGATGGAAAGGGTTTTGAAATTTGCGCCTGACCAAAGGTGCAAGATTTTTTTCAAAACCCGTAGGGCTTGAACTTTATAGTATGATGAGCGTTGGATGAAGTAAGCCATCTATCTTTGCAATCTTTTTTTTACTTTACCTCTATTAAAAACTAAAAAATGAAATGTAATATCTGTTTAAATAAAGAAGCTGATAAGAAAGGATCACATATAGTACCTGCATTTATCCTTAAAACTCTATTTGAAAGAAATAAAGAGTTTGTAGTTTCGATTGGAAGTGAAGCAGTACAAAATCACATTGGACGAGAATTGACACCAGAACAAATAGAGGAATATATGGGAAGAGAACTTACTGATGAAGAAATTGAACAAAACTATATTCCTTTTATTGAAGATAATATCTTTTGTAGTGATTGTGAAAAAAGGCTTGGGCATTTAGAGTCCTTATATGCTGATAAAATCCATAAAAAATTAAGTGTTTTAGAATGTGATAAAGATGATGTTATTTCTTTTGAAAATGAAATAGGGTTAATTTCTCTATTCTGGTATTCTGTAATTTTAAGATTTTCTATAGCCCAACACAATAAATTTAATCTTAAAGAGAAGGAATATAGAGCCATAAGAAATTATCTAAATAATAATCTAAAAGACACAACACAAGAGTTGAAAAGCCATGTAGAAAAAGATATTTCTTTTAATTGTCCTTATCCTATCGGGATTTTTTTTAATTCCAATGCTGTAAAAAAATTATCCAGTAATAGTGTTTTAGATATTCCAAAATATAAAAATCCATATTTTTTATTATTTAATGAATACATCATAATTTTTTACAATAAGGCCACACAAGTTAATGGAATGAAACACTCTTTTTTTGGGCTTGAAAAATCATTTGAAGCAACCAAGAATATTAACTATAATAAACAAAAAGAATGTCAAATCTGTGTAGTGAGAAATGATGTATGGGAAGAAGTTAAAACTAATATCTTCGAGTTATTTGCAAAATTTAAGCATAGAGAGTTTGTAGATATGTTCAGATTTGTTGCCGAACATTCAAAATTATCTTTTACAAGAGAAAATATAGTAAACTTTGTAAATAGAATTTTATACGAGGATACACACATTGCTGATAGATACGATAGAATACGTGTTCTTACAATTTTAGCAGAAGAGCTTAATAAATTACCTAAAATAAAATAAGCAGGTAATCGCGTAGCGTATGGCGATAGCCATAATAGCGAGCCGCCAGCGAGTTGAGCAAGGGTGGTGTGGGAAAATAGCCTGATAAGGCTACCACACCTACGTTGAAAACGCAAGGGTGGCGCAGGTTTTTGATGCCGTTGGCTATAGCGTGGGTGTAGCGTGGGAAAGCAAGTGTAACAATTGAATAAAGCTATTGAAGGATGGTTACCGTTTTTAAATTTTAGCAATTGTGAGAGTGCTTATTGTTATTTAATATTTAAGGATTTAAGTAGATTAAGTAATTGAGGGTTTTGGTTTATACTAACGAACAATTGCCAATTTAAAAATGGGATGTGTGTTGGCTGAAATAGCTGACTGAATGCGTTACTCTTGCTGTGTGTTTGCAATATAGAATAAGCCGCTTTGTGATTTAAAGACTATTTAATCAGTTATTAAAGAGATTTTAAAGGTATTTGGAAATTTCAAATTTCTTGAAGCGGTTATTGTATATGCAAAATGGCTGCCATCAAAAACTGTGACACCCTGATTAGCCCGCAGCGAACAGCAGGCGAGCCAAATAGTGAAGCAGCGGTTGTACCCCAATTTTTATATTGTGTGCCACAAGCACACACCTTATTGGGGCTTGGGGTGCAAAAGTAGCTGCGGGTGAGGAAGCTGTGTAGTGTGTGAAGTAAAGCAAATACATAGTGCTAACGAGGATGTACCACCGCAGTAGTGCTATGTATGTTAAGCACAAATGCATCGCATTTGTGATTATGCTTTATGGAACAAAATGGAACAACTGACGAACACCTTATTACCTGCTCTAACGAGATTGAGCGCAAAGGCAAAAAGTACAGGCTGAAATTTTTCAATTTTAGCTTGTACTGCGGGGAACGTAAAGCTCTTGTATTTGAGGGCGTGTAGTGCAACGGAACAAACGAGGATGCAAGTGCTTGAAGTGTGGGCTTACCAGTTCCTTCTGCTTTTCATAGTCAATGATTCCCTATCTACATCTTCCAATAATGTATCTTCCTTTTCAATTAATGGGTCGTACCAATCTGCTTTTTCCTTTGCCCATTGTATCGTATCTTCTATAACTTCATTTTGAAATTGAAGTTTTAAATCATTATTCTCTAATTCCTTTATGAAATTTCTTAAATATTCTGCTTTATGCCAACGGGTTGCCATTGAAAGCAACTCCTTAAATTTTGATAATTCCTGCTCTTTTTGTTTACGTAACTCTTCTTCCTTTTGACGGGTTTTTTCTTGTTTCTCACGCCTAATGGCATTTTCGATTTGTCGCTCTTTATCTTCTTTGGCCTTTAGTTCTATCCAGACTAAAATATCAGCAAGTTTGTCTTCTAAAACCGTGGTTTTCGTATCTGACCATTCTTTTATAGGATATGACCTATCTAATTTTAAACATAAATTACCTGTAGGAACCAAATCAAATTCATCCCAGCTTCTATTTGTTTCTAGTTTTACTCGTCTATTCTTTTCAGTTAATCTGATATTGTATGTTTGGTCATGTATAACTATTTCTGTGCGATTAGAAGTATTAAAACTATAACCACGTTTTTCTATCACTTTTACCAACGTATCCATAAACCTCAAAGCTCTTGGAAATAGACTATCTGATACGCTAATACTTAATACATTGGTATCATCTATTTTCATACTCCAGTTTCTGGATTTGTTTCTAATTTTGACCGCTTTATGGTATTCTTTGGTCGCAATAGTATATTTATGAGGCTTTGATAATTTATCTGGAACTTTTAATGACAATTCCTTATTTGTTTCGATTTCTGTTTTTAGTTTGCTTTTTACTTTGCCTGGTGGATTATATGCTACATGACCATTTTCATCAAGAAATAGGATTATTGTTTTGTCTTTTTCTACATCTACTGGGAATATAGTTTTAGAAATTTTTTTATTGTGCTTTATCTTTTGCCAATGACCTGATTGTGGTAGTGGGATATTCTGTTGCTTGCAAATTTTACGCAAATTATAGGCATCAAAATTTAACTCTTTTGCTATTGTTGTTAGTGGTTTAGACCAAACTAAATCATATAAATCCTTTCGTTTGAGGCCTTTTTTATCTGACATTTTTAGATATTAAAATGGTAACATATCAAAATAGAGCTTTCCATTTGATTCCTTTATTTTTACATCAATTCGGCTATATTTATGGTAATTATCGTAGAAAGAGTAATGCTTATAACCTTCGTCTTCCCATTCTGGATTTTCAATTTTTAAATGCAACTTCCCTTTAGATGTTTTATAAGCACATTTAAGCATACTCGTAAAGAACCTATAAAAATTTAATTTATTAGGAAAGGTTGTCTCGATGTTATTGACTAATAAATGATATAGGAAGATTTTTGGTTTGTTTTGAAGTACGGCTATAATTAAACTTTTTTTAAGTTTAGTTTTATTTGAAGTTGAATAGAGATACATATTTTAATCCTTATTTTTCTCAAAATTTTGAATAAGTGAGGAAACTAAAACTCCACCTGCCGCTCCTGCCAACCATCCCCAGACACCTATTGCTCCGCCCAAACCTGCAATACCAATACCTCCAGTACCGAAAATAACTAAACCTGTAATTGTGCCTAAAAATGCCCCTATTAATAATTTACCTTTAACTGACCTTTTAGACCATAATACTTTCTTTATTTCTTTAGCTTTTTCTTCAGTAGTAAGATTTGATTTTTGAATAGATTCAACTTCCTTTAATAACGCTAAAAATTTATCTCTTTGTTTTTTTGAGAGTTTTAAAAGAAAATCAATGCCCTTTTGGACTTGAACTGTAATTTCATTGTCACCTTGATTAGATTTTTCCATTTTTATTACGGTATTAATTAGAACAAGTTTGTAACATATTGTGGATATTGCTCTTTAAAACTCAAAATAGCTTTAGACAACGAGCTATTTGGATTTTGAAATTGAATGTAGCAATTTTCCATACTTCGAGTAATTGCCATTAACACCCAAGTTGCAGCATACATTTCTCGTCTTTTCTCTGGTGTTAACTGATCAAATAAAGTTTCCAACAAATAATTATCCGCATCATTTTCAAGCGTTTTTTGTTCAAAAAACTCATCTAAATTGAAACACATTACAGACCAAGCCTCAATACCGCGACAAGATTCATAGTAAATAGAACGTACAGATAAAGCTCCTGGTGGACTTAATTTCCTTTTATCAACATTACCCGTTGTATTCCAAAAAACTAAATCTCCTATTGCGACTTTTGCTTTATCAATTAGTACCCATTCTCCTTTTGTTTTATTATTATCCTTAACAATATTGTCATATTCATTGACTGCTACAGATGTGTCTTCATCTATTTCAATACCATTATTACTACCACTCTCTGCTGCTGTTAAAAGCAGTAACGATTCGTAGTTTGTACATCCTTGTCTTTCCCCAATTGTTTTTAGTCTCTTAATTGCTTCAACTTGTTTGTCAGAAGTAAATGAATAATCTATAAATACATTACCATGATCATCTGTATCTAATGGTTCAATATTAAGGTCTATTTCATACCAATCTGCTATATGATTTGCAAGAGCTGCAATAGCAGGTTTCATTCTATATGATTTACGTTTTTTAGTATATCTGTAAAAATCAATATTTTGGTTTCTTGATACGTGCCAATCACATAATTGAGCATATCTAATTAACTGTTCCTTACCTCCATTAGCAATTACAATATTATTACTACCAAAAATGCTATATAAGATATCCCGTTCTAATGGATGGCAATCTTGTGCTTCATCAATATATGCTATTCTACCTGCTCTAAACCCCCCTAAACCTTTTTTATAACGTGTTTTTAGCTTTTCAAAATTTATCTTACCACTACCATCTTTTTCAAGAATTTGGGGATTTAAGGCCATTACATTTTCTAATAAATCATATTTATTAACTACATCCATATCACTTAAAAATGCATCTAAATTAGAAGCTGCTTGAAGGATACGTTCCAATACCTTATGATAGTCCTTCAAAAAAACGTTTGAACTTTCAAGATTACCAAGCTTTTGTACTTTATCATTTCTATAAAATTTGAATTGTTTAGCTGTTTCTTCTTTATTTGGTAAACTTTTTAAAGATTCTTGTAGATATTGAATAAATAAAATAGCTTCTCGTCTTACACCCTCTGAAGTAGTCCATTTACTTTGAACATACATTAAAAGTTTAGCTAAACTAATATCATATTCTTTAAGACGTATGGCATTAAAATATTGTTGAATCTCAACCCATCTGGAATCTAAAGTCGCTGTTAACTCATTTATTCGTTGTTCAGTAAGTAATAAAAGAACCCCTAACTTTTTTGCTACACCATAAAAATATCCGTGAATTGTATATGTAGTTGTTGGTTGTTTTTCTTTTCTTTCCTCTGGTGATAATCGATTTGTAAAACTTTGAATTTGAGAAGCAATGTCATAAACTAAAACATGATTATAAGTTAAAAACACCCCTTTTCGTCCTTCAAGACTTAATCTTAACATCCATTTTAGGATATCTGATGATTTACCTGTTCCTGCTTTTCCGTTTACCTCAACTAATTTTTCTCCAATATTGTCATAAGCTTTAGATGAAGCATCATCTAACTTATTCTGTATACGATCTATTTTCTTTTTAGTGATATATCCATCTCTACTATCTTTTGAGGCTCGCTCAAATATTTGCCTTATCTGTACCTCAAAAAGATCATCACTATCAAACCAATTGCTATATCCTGGCCATTTGAAATAATGATTTAATTTTATTACATCTTCAACCTTATCATAAGTGAATTGGTTATCGATAATTATATTTTTTGAATAATAAGAATGTGATTTATTCTTTATCCAGATAATGGGATGTACAGTGATATGCTTTCTCTCCATTCCACAATTACTGCTTAAATAATTGGTTAAACCCCATTTCATTTTATTTGCATTATCTTCAAAATCGATAAATGCACCATCGATATCTACCAAACCACCTTCAACAGTAATTTTGGAATTGTAATATTCATTTATTATTGATACAGCAATGATTTGATTTTTGACATAAAATCTATCATCATTAGTTTCTACCCTGTACCAACTTTTTTCCTTTTTTGGAATATTCAACAAAACAATGAAGTCTATACTTGTCTGTGAGGATACTGATACCGGGAAATTATTTAATACAATTACTTCTGCCTCTTTACAGGTTTCATTTAACTTTTCTATAACCGATTCTTTAAAAGTATCGTAATCTAAATGTGCATTGGTACCGTTAATTTTTAAAAAGTTAAATTCCATTTAATAAAGTTTTAGATTTACAAAAACCACAATTTATTTTTAGCTTCTTCTTTAATATCGTTTTGGAAACGTGGTACTAATTGAGCCACCATTTCTGGGTATCTAATGGTTATTGGTACGTTTTGAGGTTTTAATGATTTCCAATACAGTCTGCTGAATTGAAAAACTTGGGTGAGCAATTCTGTAATGATGTTATCATCTTCAAAAGCATCATCATTAGGGCTGCTCATACTTACCTTAATTGGAAATGGGAAACCGTCGGAATCAAAAAAACGTTCTTCTTCAAACCTACCGTTATTGAATAGTAAAAATTTACGTTCTCCTAATCTAACAAATGTTCCACTGTAAGGCATTAGATTATTTTCAAAATCGGTATCATAAGCTATGATGTCTTTCGATTCTGTTTTGTTGATATTTAAGATGTAAATAGGTTTATTCTCCAGATTGAGTTTATGCATTCCTTCTAATATGGGTTGCATTTCTCGTTTACTCATTTCTTTGTAAAAATGGATGACTATTTTATCGGCTTCGGATTGAGTAAAGAATTTACGGATTGCTGAAATAATACTTCCTGCTAACAAGTCTGTTTCGTTTTTTGAAAAACAATCGAACTTATTGAAAATACCGTTGTTTTGAAAGCTGAATGCACTTGCTACATAGCGGTGTTTATGATCTTGATTTGTAAATGCACCTACACCGATAACCAATTCTTTTTTCTCGGTTACTGCCAGTTTCCAAGGTTTCCCTCCTAATTTGGCGTGAATAGCTAATGAAATGTTATTTAAGTGCCATTGGTAATTGGTAATATTTCGTTGTAAATCTTCAAAATCAATCGCTTGGGTCATAATACCTTCATCTAAACACAATTCTTTTACCTGATAATAAATGTTTTTAAGCTGCGGATTGGATTCAAACCTTGTAAATGGACTAATATAAAATGCTAAATAAGCTACTGATGTATCCCATTCTAACTCATTTAATTTCTGTTCTATCTCTGGAATTGGATTTTCCTTATTTTCAAATTCAATAAAATGGTTAGGTGCTGAATTTACTGGAATGTCAATAAAGCTTTTTAATCCTTTATAATAATTACCTGTTCCGTTTTTTAGATAGCCCCATAGCTTTTTAATTGTTGCTTCGTGGTCTTTATGATAAATAAAAAAGAATTTAATGTTTGGATTGGGTGGTCTAAAATATGGTCTGTATCTGTTTAACTCTAATTTAGGTGTTATACCAGTTTGCTTGTTGCCTTGTGCGTCTTTGCCATATTCCAACAAACCTTTTTCTTTTTCTATATGACCAATTCTATTTAAAGGTGCATCGATAAATTCCTCACTTCTAAAATCACATATTTGTTTGAAACTATCCGTTAAAAGATGCTCTTTGGTAAAATCCTCTATTTTTTTGAGGTATTTGATGTATCTGTTTTTTGTTTTTTTAAGTTCAAATGGAATGTTTAAATCTCTTTGCAGCTCTCTGTTAAGAATTGGTAATAGTTCCTCTAAAATAAGGCTGTTGTAAAAGGTTTCTTTTTGAGGTGTGTCTGTCTCCATTTGAAAATTCACTACTTGATTTCTAAAAATAGCTTTAGTAATCAGATGTGTATACTCTAATTCTTGAACTGATTTTTTTAGGATTTTAGATGTACCATCGAATGCTACTACCAACTCGGGATGATCTGATACTTCGGCAATTTGTATTTTTAATGTAAACTTATCGTAATAGTGATAGTCTTTATGATATTCATCTTTACTTAATACCCAAACTTGCCTGTCTTTTAATACGCCGTTTTTACGATTTACAATGTTTAGGTTATCAAAATGCTCTTTAATTTGTGCGTTTAAAAACTGCTTGTATAAATTGAGATTGTAATTGTTGCAATCTACTTTTAGTGGTTTAAAGCCTTCTCTGGGTTTGGTAAAGGTGGTGTATATTTCCTCTGCTTCCTCTAACTCCTCATTGCTAAACACCTCTGTTATTGTACTTGGAAACTTCCTATGGTGAATGGTATCTACTCCATCTACTTTGTTGAGCGATACATAAAAGGTTAATAGTTTACGTGGCCAATTGAAGTTAAGTATGTTGAATTTTAGGTGTTCTTGCATAGGTATTGAGGGGTTTTTTATTATTTACATATAGTTTTATTTAGTTTTTTAAAGATTGCCACGTCGCTACGCTTCTCGCAATGACAGCTGTTCTATTTTTTTTAGTTTATCAATATCAAAGAATAGTTATCTTTTGCTGTTTCTTTTAATTTATCATCTAATACAGCTAGAATGTCATCCACATTTTTTTCTGAATTTATGACATCTAACAATTGATGGTTGCTTAAAACATCTGTCACTCCATCGGAAGCTAAAATGATATAATCTCCTTGTTCAAAATCTTCAATGCGTTTGTAATCAATCTTTGCTTTTTTAATATCATTTTGAATTGCTCTGGTAACAATGTGATTGTACTTTTTTGCACTATTGGCCTCAACAAAGACCTTATTTTCAATTAATTCATTTTTTAAATTGTGTTCCACAGATTCAAAACCTATTTGTTCATTTTTTATGTGCCAAATTTTTACATCACCTATCCAAAAACAGTGTAAATCTCCATTATCTTGAATTACACCTCCTAAAGTTGCACCCATATTTGAATCTTGTTTTTTATTTTCTGTTGCCAACGCTCTTGTTACTTCTTCAACAGCTAACTGGATGCTGCTTTTGTCATAGCTATTCTGAATCTTTAATATTTCATATAGATTATTTACAATAAAATTAGCAGCATATTCTCCGTTCTTATAACCACCCATGCCGTCTGCTAACAGGAATATCTCTTTATCAAGCCCCATGTTCTTTATAAAGACTACATCTTGGTTAGATTTACGTGCCCCTTTATTTGTAATAAAATTACTATTCATCTTTTTTAACTGCATTGATTGTTGCTCCACCATGTTTTGTTACTCTTGGTCTTGTTATTATTTTTACAGGTTGATTTGTTACCCTTTTATCGTTTGCTTTAGAAGCCCATAAAAACCCCTCTCCTGGTTTTAAAATACTCATATCTGCTGGTGTCAATGTTGCCAGTTGTGTAATGGATTTTTGAATATGTTTTAACCATTGTGGGCTATTAAACTTATGCAATAATACTATTGAGCTTAATTCAATAATTTCATTAGGTAAACTAGGTGGATCTTGACTTGCAATTAATATGCTCACCCCTTTGTGTCTCATTTCTCTTATGGCCGTAACAATATTTCCAGTCAACTCTTTATTATCCATGTATTTATGAGCTTCATCAAAAACAATAAACTTATTAAATTGATTTTCTGAACTGTTTGTTGCAGAAAAAATATCTAATGCTGTTACAAATAAGCCTAATGCCTGATCTTTATGGATAAACTCATCTCTCATATCAATAATAATGAGTTTTGATGGCTGTAAATAATTGGCTAAATGATTGACATCCTTTACGTATTTTGAGGCAAACCTAATTCTACGGATAGCTAATGTTTTATCTCTTTTAGACAAAAGTTCACTATCACTTATTGCTTGATTTAATGTTGCTACATTTAAGTTATTGGTATCAAATAACTCTTCTAAAAGGAAATTGATTTCATTAATATAATCTGACGTATTACCCACTGCATTCATTAAAAACTGCCAATCCTTTATTGATAATTCATTAGGATTAAACAATAACGGCGCCACCTCAACAGATGGAAATTGATTTCTACGTTCTTCCACTTTACGTTCAGGACATAGGATTATGATATCATCTATACTATCCGGCTCTACATTATAAACGTCCTTTAAAATCCTCAATTCGTTAGGCTGGTCGTTAGGCTGAATCATTGATGTAAACTCTGGTTCGTAATCCATACTCTCACTGTAATGAAATATTACTCCCGCAAGTGGTGATGGCAACTTATTGACATTACTGAATTGCTTTAATACCATTTCAGTTAAGGTTCCGATGGAATAACTTTTTCCGCCACCTTGTACTCCAAATAGACTCATTGTATTAACCCCACTTAAATCAATAGCGATTTTTTTGTTTTGATGCGCTGTTTCACCCAAAATCCCATATTGTGAAGATGGTTTAGAGTTACCTATAAATATTTCAAAATTTGGTTCTGAATATGGTTTTTCTGTACTTTTTATTTTACTATCACTAGGTGTAACAATAGGTTCTTGAGGCTCATTCACCTTTTCTTGTTCTTGAATCGAATCGTTTGACTGAATCGATTTTCCTTCAGGCTTTACATCTACTACTTCAGAATTGTTAGCTTGCTCTTCTTGAGGTTTATTTTCCGGTTCAATGCGTGATGGTGCTTTTTTAAGCTTTTGAATAAATGTTTTCATTTTATTGTCAACACCTAAAGCTTCTACTAACTCCCTGCCCAAGTCATCTCCTTCTAATCGAATGGTATTTAAATCGGAATCTGGATCTAAAATATCTTCGATTAAATCTTTGCCTATGGTAAACATGGTTATATCGCCATCAACTATTTCTTTGAGATGTTTTTTTGATGTAGAAAAATCGTAAATAACACCTACTTTATTGAACTTTAAACTATAGCCTAAATCTAAATCCAATAAGAAGTCGTTATAATTATCGTATACCAAATCACTCAAGTAGTTATAACGGTTTGACCTATTTATATAAAAGCCAAGTAATCCACGTAGCTCCTTATTTTTTATTTCCCTATCCAACCTATCGTTAGAGAGATTGTATTGTGGGTCGAAATGGAATCTTAATACCTCTATAGTGTTTTCAATCTGTTCCTTCATTTTCATTTTCAGGTCTTCACGTTCTGTTTCATTAAGCGCCTTCCTGCACTTAATTTCTATAACAGTAATAAGAATTTCTTTTTTCTCTAGGTCTAGAGATACCAACAAACTATCTGCCCTACTTTTACTTTCAAAACTATTCTGGTTAAATAAATTTTGATGTAAATCGATAGGTATTAAAATGCCGTTTTCTAAAAATCCTTTCTTTTCCAACACCCTCTTTGTAAAAGCAGAACCAATTACCTCGAATGCCTGGTTTTTAGATGAGTTGAGTTGTAGTACCAGTGAGCTACTTAAAGCCCTTAAATCTTCCAAAAGGGATTTAATTTTTACTTGATGTTCTTCATTGTGAATGTCCAAGTCAAACTCCTTAAAATGAGGTCCTATTAACCCTAGTACCTCTGATGTTGGCCTTGTAGTAAGATAAGATGATATTCCTGAAACTTCTTCACCAGGTACATAATCTAATAAAAATGGAATATCCTCACCATTTGAGGGTTGGTCATATACCTCTGGCCCCATATTCTTATCAAATGTTACCACCCAGTCTGAATAATCATGTAAGTGGGTTATTAACACTTTATCCCTTTCATTCAATACCATTTGTGTTGATGGAATTGCCTCTGTATATTCTAATTTTAAAGCACAACTTGTAAAGGATTGCATGTTCTCAAATAATTGAATACCCAATTGACCAAGATTACTATAAACTATTGGTAAGTTATTACCCTTAATAAATCTATTCCATTTAAATCTATTGTCATCGTTCTCAACATTCACCGTATAATCCGTAACAATGCCATTCACATAGAAATTTCTAGTGTCTAAATCTGGTTTTACCAATTCAATTTTTATTGGAAATGGGCTTATTAAAAAACTAATATGCGCATTGAACTTCAATGGATTCTTTAAATAATCAGAAATGTTATTTATTGAAAATCTTAATTTAGGAAACAATCTGTTTTTGGATGGCTGCGAAAATGCTTCGGCTTCTTCAGAAATTGTTGATTGTGGATTTAATAGGCTTTTAAGTGCATCTCCATGCTCTATGATCTTATCACTATCCTTAAATAATCTTATCTCATATTTTATGGCACTAAATTCATTTTCTTTTTCCAATTCAATTAGTGCATCAGAAAAGACATTGGCATCACCTGCATTTACCAAATTCAAAATTAATTTGTCCACATAAGGATGTTGCTTTAAATAATTTTTAATGTGGTTAATTACCAGTTTCTTACTAATATCTGTATCAATATAGTTGTCTTTTGTGATATTAAAAAGCCCTCTGAAATAATGAAGTAACTGCCTAGATATTGATGTAAAAGACTTGCTTTCTTTATTGTCTATTCCTTCTAAATACAAGCCCCAACCATGTGCTAATTCACCTGAATAATTGTAATTTTTTAAAGACTGATTGCCAACAATAACCAATGGATTATTGGAATAGCTAAATTCATTATTAAAAAGCACTTCTAAATTATTCGACCATGCTTCTTTGTATTTTGAAAAGCCTAATGTTTCTTGTTCCCATTTAAAAAACACATCCAAAAGCTGAAGTGTCCAAGTTAATCTTAAAGGGTGTAAAGGGGATAAAAGCAATGCTTCTATTTTTTTTCCGTCAGGTAGTTTGCTGTCTAATTTAACGACATCCAAAAATTGTAATTCACTTACTAAATCTACCAAATTAGCTTTGTCTTCCTCTGAAATTTCAACATTGGATATTTGATTTTGAAGTTCAGAAGTCCAAGCTGTAAATGCTGAAATATAATTCGAAATATCTTCTTTAAAATTAAATATATCTGCAGTTTCGAAAACACCATCATTGTTTTCATTAGATTCCCGAATATATTTGAACACTTTATAACGCAAGCTCAATACTGTTTCTGGTGCGCTTAAGGTTAACTTACTCTCTATAAATTTGCAATCATTAAAATTTGTAAATGACGCATTGTTATTTATATCAACCTTAACATAACCCAAATGCTCTGCATTTTCTAAAAACTCATTTTCAATGGTTCTTAATTTAGTTGATAATAGAATTTGATAGTTATGGTTTTGCGAATAGTTTATGTGAAATACAGAGGTGTGGCTTATTTTTTTATCGTCTAACCAACAATTTGAAGGCTCTACCGGCTCTGGCGTTACAGGTTCATTATCATGTTTTAGGTCGTAGATTCTGTGATTTAAAAAGGCTTGAAATACGCTTTTAACCTTGTCTTTCCTTTGGTTGTCTTCACGATCGACGGTCTCATCAACCACAAAGTCAAAATCTTCAGAATCACAGGTTAGTTTGTAATTAAAGTCGTCTTTTAAGGCTTTTGAATTGTTTTTCTCCTCTTCTTCCCAAGCCTGTTGAATTTTAATTTCCTTAAAATCATCGTTATTATTTAATATGTCTCCAAACTCATTCTCGGCCAATACTTTGATGAAGTAGGCACCATCGTCAATGTGGTTTGCATGCAACTCGACATCGGCATCGCGGTATGCGCGATTAGATGATGAATTTTTTAGTTTTCGCAACACCGTAATTTCTTCTCCTCTACCACCATCAACCGCCATAAGAACTATCCTGAAATATTTCAATTCCGATATTTGACTAGGGTTTGGTGTTGTTGAAAACCTAACTTTAATCTTTGAAGGACTGTTTGGATTAGCATATAATTTTTTTATATCATCTTCTATTTTAAAATCACTTGATTTAATATCATCAACAGATAGTTTTACTTCATTAAAATCTCTTTCTAAATCGGATATTTTCCAGTTTGAAAAGTTTAGATTTTGGTATTTTTTGAAGATGGTTTCTGCTATTTCCTGCTTTGTGCTTAAATGGTCTTCATTTTTAATAAAGTTTACAATTTCCCCTTGCAGCGTATTCGATTCAATAGGGATATCTGCTATACGGTCTGCCATTGGCTTATCAAACGTTGACAGTACCTCAACACAATCTGAATTAAATTTTATTCTGGACCTTATTTTATTGCTATCCTCCAGTAATTTGGTGTCTGGTATTAAATTAAGATTATATAAATGGTTACCTATGCTATTATTACTAAAGCCAACTTCTTTAAGGTTTATAAGAAAGTTTATAATTTGAGTATTCTTGAGGTTATCCCGACCTATGAAATTTATTATATCCTCGATAATCAAGTTTTTAAATTCTACAGGAATTTCATCAATCAACTTGTTGATTAATTTTGTTTCTACACCTTCTAAACTCAACTCCTTAAAGGTTGCGTTACCATAAGAATCTTCTGCTGCCGTTCTACTGTTGGATGGGATTAAAATTAAAAGCGGTTTAGATTGGTTATTCCTCAATTCAATCAGTTTGGTGGCACTAATACATTTTTCATTCGTATTCACCTCTGATATAATGTAGGTATCTATTTCTGGAAATAGTTCATTTATTTTATCGCATAAGACATTTAATTCTTTAAAAGCCAATCCTGCAATTTTCATACAATGGCCAGGTTTTGCACTTTGCAGTTCTTCTTGATGCAAATCAATAACTAACTCAATTATTTCCTTATAATATGTATTTATCATCATCGGTACTTTCTAATGTTGGTTCAATTGGTATCTTGGTCTTACTTTTTGCAGAATATATGCATCACTTAAATCGTCGTAAAACCCTATTTGACGTAATTTTTGTTTAAAAGCCTCCACATTTTCCTTGAATGCTAAATGTGTATTTACATTGGCATCTCTAAATCTTGGCTCGGTAATTCCATTGATTATTAAACCATATCGCTCCCTAATTCTATTCATTAATTCTTCAATAGATAAGCTTCGGGTTACAAAATGGTCGCCTTGACTTTCCAAAACCATAATCTGCACCAAGGTTTCCAATAAACGTGTTCCCATAACAAACCTTCTGGGATGCTTTTTACTTCTCCCTTGTGCCATAAAACCTCTATCGGAATTGTTTTGACTTAAATTTGCCAGTAATCTTCTATATTCAATAAACTGTCTCTTTGCTTTACTATTTAATATGATGGCGAGGTACTTATCAAAATAGGTTTCTTCATATTTAGTAATATCATCAACTAATAATTTATCTTCCTCTTGAAGATTTCTGTATAATGTTGTGTATTTTACTTTGTAATAGGTCTCGCTTTCGCTGCTCTTAAGTTTAAGTGCAGACAACGCCTTATCTAAATTAGCAGAATTGTCTTTATTCAGTCCAAAAGGTTCTAAAGTCATGTTTATTTTGAATGTGGCCTCGATATACTTATAAATGGAATTGTAAAGCTTATCAGCATCCTCTATGGCATAAACCGATACTTTGCTCTCAAAATCATCTGTTGTATCAATCACAATATTCCAGTCATCTTCTATTTCAACTGTACCCATTTCAACCATTACTGGTAAAAAATGAATTATTTTTTGGGTATATAAAGACATGTGAAACGATATGATTGTTTTTAAGTAGTCAACCAAAACACTTCTTGGTATTTCTTGCTTATAGACTAACAATCTTCTAATATCATCACAGAATAATTCGGCTTGTTTCTTTAATAATGGTTCAATTCTGTTTAAGGTTTTTTTAGAATCAGGATAGAAATTGGGCTTAATGATTTTTATTATGTTTAACATTCCCAAGCTATCAACATCTAATTCATCCAATTTGTTCAGAGTGTCAGTAGTTGCATCCCAGCCTTCACTTAAAAATTTTTTTAGGTCATCTTTAACTTGTGGGTTTGCGCTTAACATCAAATAAACTTGATCTGCTGAACTATAATCTCTGGCTACACTCGCATTCCGTAACCGGAAACTTTCAAGATGAATAGGACGTAAAGAAGCTAGTTTTTCCTTATCTATTTTCCCTCTGAAAGCCATATTCACAAAGTTATTGCGTATCCAAGGTTCAATTGCCTCCTGATTTTCGGTATAACCAGTAACTAAATTTTCTTTTTCCAAGACTTTTAAAGCATTGCTCAAATGTTTTATTTCCACATTTTGCTTTCTTCCTGATAATCTCGGTTTTTGACCATTATAACTTAATAGCATAAACAAACTAATCAAGGTATAATCAATATTAATCGCCTTTGCATCTACCGTATAAATGAGTTCGTTACGAAATACACTTTCCTCTTTATCTAATTTAATCGCCATACTTAAAAGTTTATTGGTTCGATTACTATTCTATTTTGATTGTCTTTTTTGATACTGAAATAATCGGCATCGTCTCTTGTTACGACCACTTTGTTATAGTTTAAGTTCTTGAGTAGATTTTTGAAAATAATTAACTCTACAAACTTCCCTCTTATATCGTTGAGTGATGGGCTAAACCCTTGCTGAATGAAATACAACATTTCGTATAAATCCAATGATATGGTTAACTTTATATGTGGTTGCCTTTTATGTTTGAACATAAAACTATCTGGCTCGTATTCTAGATATTTCACCAAGTGTTCTGTATTGTTTACTTTGAGTTCGAAATCATTAAGATTGAACAGCCTAAAGGATTTGCTAAATGGATCTGTTATCTCTGTAGCCGCCAAAACCAAACTTTTTTGGTCAATATTGGTGTTATCACAACCTTCATTCAATGCTATGGCTCTGGAAATACTTTGTATGGTTTCTTTGCCTGTACTCTTGTCCTGAAGCAATTGTACAAATTTGAATACCGAATGGTACGGCAACCTTAACATAAAGGATGGCATTCCATTGCCTTTTTGGTTTTCACTCTTTATTAAGGTGGATTTCCCTTCATAATAGTGGTGTCTGATATAGGATTTTTGAACGCTTCTTATGCGCTCTAGAATTTCACTTGTCTTTTCATGAACCGGTAAACGTAATTCTTCATCCTTTACCTTATTAAAAAGGTCTATTAAGTCTATTTCCCGTTCTGAAAACTCGATAAATTCCTTGGGTTGATGCTTATCAAAAAATAAGTTTCTATCGGTTTCTGGAATTGGTACTTCACCAATATCTGTTTCCCTTAACAACTTAATCAAACGGTCTTGGTTGCCTGAATCATCCAAAACTGGATTGGTAATATTAAAGTAATAGTATTGCCAATAGTTTTCAGGTTTACCCGCCGCTGCTTCATATAACTTATTGATGTCTTCACATTCATGGTCTCTGGTTAAGGTATAAGCTATAAAAGAACGCAGGTCTCTCATGGTAATATGCAACTCTCTTTTTAAACTCACGGTCCGTAAGAGCCATTCCATTCTGGTGATTACCTCATCTCCTGCTGCAGAATCATTTAAGGATTCTACATTGTATTTAATGAAACATTTATTTGCTAGTGAACAGCCTTCACATTTTGTCCATAGTGCTTTATTGGTCAGTTTCTTTACTTGCTTTCGAAATAAGCTACCTCCATTTTCGGTGTCTGCCACCACAGAGCGCAGATTTAGATTGATAATCATAACACCTTCTGGCAACTTAAAATGACCTTCATTATAAAAATATTGGTCTATTAAATTATAAAGGTCTTTATG
Source organism: Gelidibacter sediminis (assembly GCF_004364975.1). GTDB lineage: Bacteria > Bacteroidota > Bacteroidia > Flavobacteriales > Flavobacteriaceae > Gelidibacter > Gelidibacter sediminis. The sequence continues at coordinate 1,174,142 of NZ_SOBW01000008.1, forward strand.
TTTTGATGAGGTCATTAAGAAATCTACCAAACGTCCTTCATTAATAGCAATGATGCGTCCCTCTTTGGCTCGACTGAAATCCCTAATATTTTCAAAAGGTTCAAAAAAAGTTTCCAAGACGTCATTATTGGCATTATCCTCTTGGTCTTGCGACCCATCATAATTGCTTTCATATGGCATCCCATTTATCTGGAAACGTGCACCATTTTTATGTTTGAAATTTTCAAGATTTTTGACTTCTTTTTCAATCTTTTTTATAAACGCTGTTTTTCCATCTCCTGCATTACCAGTTATAATCAGTAGCTTATACCTGTTATTAAGAATGTCAGGAATCAGTTCTTGATCTAACATTGAGAAGGAATATGTCCAATCATCAAACTGATTTGCTGATTGACTTGCTCTAGTTCCGAAGTTTCCTTGTTTAGACTGACTGTACAACGAATTGATGTATTCTACAATGTTAAGGCCTTCTACATCTATCTTAAAGCGTTTTATTTTGTCCTTATTTTTCTCAACGGTTTCTATTAAACTCTGATAGACCCTTTCTACATTTCCTTCGGTAAAGGTTTTTGCGCCACCATTCCAAAATATCTCGCTTACAATAGATTTGCTATCCACCTTAATGTTTACTTTTATTTTTTCATCAAGTTTTATAGACGATTTATATTTTTTTAGGTTATCCTTAAACTTACTCAAAGCAACATCAATGGTATCTTTAAGCACCACAAAACGTTGCATGTTATCTGCCAACTTGATATTACAACCTGGTTGATAAATCGTTATTTCGGTATGATATAAACGTTCTGTATTTGGTAATTCTGTACCAGCCTCTTCTTTCTCTGCCAACAAATTATCTTCTCCAATAGCCTCAAGAGCTTCCAGCATTTCCTTTGCCGACTTAAAACGCTCCTCTTTTTTAGTACTGATAGCTTTAGATAGAAAGTCTGCAAAGTTTTGTGAAATGGCTTCATTTAACTTTTTAGGCTCATTTGATAGCTTATGCATCATAGGTATCTTATGTGGTGCCCATGGGTATTGTTTACATACCAATTGGAACAAAGTGACACCTAATGAAAACACATCTGCTGATGTATCCCAGTTGACATTATTACTATCAGAAACTAAATCTGGTGCGAGGTATGGATTTGTACCCACAAAATCGGTGTTGTCTTCTGCAAAAGAAGCCACGTTAAAATCGATTAACACAAAACGTTCTTGATTGTCCCAAATAATATTCTGCGGTTTAATATCGCGATGGAACATGGGTGGATTTTGTGATTGCATAGACACCAATGCCGACAGGATGTCTGTTGCCAATTGATACACTCTATGCATTGGTAATCTGGCATCGGTACGCACATAGGTACTTAAATTATCACCATCCAGTAACTCGGTTAAGGTGTAAAATTGCCCTGATGGTGTTGTCCCATTCCAAACAAATCGTACAATATTAGGGTGACTTAACTTGCTTAATGCTGCATATTCGTCCTTTACGGATGCATCATTTACACTGGTGTTAAACAGTTTCATGGCATATTCCGTCCCTTGAATAGAGTGCTTAACTTTAAATACTTTAGAATAACCTCCTTTACCCAATTCATTATAGATGGTGTAATCACCAATACGGTCGCCTTCTTTTATTTCGTCTAACTCCTTATCAGAAACATCTGCATCTTCTTTTTTAGAGTCTTGCGTTTCTTTTTTAATTGTACTTTCAACTTCTTGGGACGTTCCTTTTTTAATAATAGCTTCCAATTCCTCTACGCTATCAATACGCTGAAACTCATCAACCAAAATGGTTTTATTGCAGATTTCGTCAATCCACTTTGGTAAGGTTGGTTTTACTTTAGATGGCCATTTGTTTTCCGGTAATCTCCCATTTAGGTTATTCAATTCGTAAGGCGATTTTATAGGTTCTTCTCCTACAAATAACCAATAGGTTAAAATACCAAAAGAATATAAATCGGATGCTCTACTGGCTTCTCCTACGGTTAGTTCTAACGCATGATATGGTGTGGCGTTTTGCTCATTTATAGTAGCCTGAACCGTGTAGCCTTCTTCATTGTGATAGGTAAAATAGGCTTTACCGAAATTGCCTAACATCGCATAACCACCTCTATAATAAATATTATCTGGATTGATATCACGGTGGAATACATTGTGCTCGTGAGCTGCTTTTAAGGCTGACGCAATGTTTTTTAAAATATCTATTTTTTCTGAAAAGGTGAATTCGCTTGTTTTTGTTTTTAACTTATTACGTAAGGAATCTTCCTCTAGAAAATCTGTGATTTCATAAAAGAGATGGTTTTCTTCATCTAATTCATATTGAACATTAGTAATAAAGGGGTTACTCTTGATATGTTCTAAAGCCTTAAACCCATTTTTGATTTTCAGTTCTCGTTGTTTGAGTTCTTCTGGTGACAAGCCTTTTACCTGAAGCGTATATTCCTTGATACGTTTGCGGATGGATGAAGTAACACCTTTGGGTTTGGCAAGATATTCTGTATAATAATTTTCTTGGTCTACAATTTCCAGAATCTCGTGGCTGTAGAGTTCTTTTTTGTCTTCGGTTTTCTTTTCGCTGAAACGCCCAACTAAATAATCTACAATTTTATCCTGTATATCGGCAATGGAATTTTCATATCTATCGCTTGCTGGATTTGCAATAAAGTTGATTAAACGTTGGTCTAACTGAAAACTTACTTTACCTGCTTCTTGAACAATATAAGGTTCAATACCATTTGGATACGATAAGGTTACCATATTGACTACATAGGCTCTCCCTAACTCATATTCGTATTCTTTGAGTTTAGAGGCTAAAATGGCGGTTTTAATACGCCCTGTTTTTAGCGGATTGGGTTTTTGACGGTCGTTAACATACCAATAGTTGTCATCGCCTTCTATACGCCCTTTCCAGTCTTTGTTTTCTATGTTGTAAATGGCATGTGGTGTTACCACAATAAGGTCGTACTCCCAATATTGGGTTTGGTTGTTACGTGGGTTGGTTGCTGCCAGCTCTATATTAGGAATCAAGGTAAAACTATCTGGAAGGTTGACTTCTAGAAAATCTATTAAACGCTGTTCGCCTGCATTAACAACAGTCTCGAAATAAGGTGGTTTTATGATTCTTGCCATTGTTCTATTTCGTTTTCTATTAGGTTGATTGCTTCAAGTTCTAATTTTAAAGCTTTATCAATTTTTGTTCTGTATTGTTTTACATTCTGATTAATCAAAGCCATTTCATTTTCATTAATACATGGTATTGGTATATCATAAAACATTTCTTCTGTAACAAATGGTTGCCCGACTCCAGATTTTCGTTTTCGGATTATCTCATTTCCTGCTTTAGAAGATAAAAAAGCATATACATAAAAAATGTCTTCATCATTTTTTAATTGTATTCTAATAATATTATCAGATGCAATAGTGTCTATTAATTCTTCAAACGGTAAGTAAACTTTTCCAACTGTATCTTGCCCGACACGACCAGTTAAAATCATATTCTCCTTTATCTTACTGTTATTTTTCACGCTCTTCTTCACTATATAATTACAAGACCTAAATGGATTTGAGCTTGATATATCACCATTACTCAAAAAAGGTAATCCTCGTTCTTTAGTTGTATAATTTCTTTTATCCCTTCCTCCTGTGAAAATACTTGTAGCAAAGTCCTTTAAAAATTTATAATCTCCACTCAATATTTGTCTTTCATAATCATCACCGATAGATAGAAAATAATTTCCTCCTAACCTTAATTCACTTTTTAACCTTTGTGAGGAAACAAGTCTATATTTATCACAACTGTCCTTTTTAACAATTTTAGTTTCAAAAACAGATTGAGCTTCTTTCAACAACTTATTAGCTTCTACACGTAATTTTGAAGCTTCTACAATGAGGTTGTGAATTTGTTGTTGTTTGGGTTCTTCTGGAAGTAAAACTGGTAACCGTCCTAATTCTTCAGGTGAAATTCTTGGAACTACAGCACCATAAATCATGGATTGGATATACTCATTGACAATTGGCGCACTCAAATATGCATATAAAAACCCATAAGGTACTTGGCTCGTTTCAATTCTAATTATTTCTTGAGAGCCAATGCACCCAGAAAAACTATCATTTACCAAAGTAGTATTACCAACCGTTCCAGCACAACTTACTAATATTTGTTTATCCCTTAAAGTCATTTCATCAACCCAAGGTGTATATTTAACAGAAATATTTTTAGCAGTATCAAGTGGTTGCGTTTTTACCATATCACTTGCTGTAATATATTGATGAGCAAAATTTTCATTTTCAACAAATACTCTTTTGAAAATTCCACCTTGGTACAATTTATCAGCTAAATCGGCTAGACTTGAATTCGCGATTCCTTTATCCAATAAATCTGATATCACTTTCTTACCCCTATTTAGATAATAATCAGGCTTGAATACCGTAAGGCCTTCATTGAATCTTGATATTTTTATGTGACCACTTCTCATTATTACAGCTTGTTTAGATATTTATTATAAGCTTCAGAAATCTTTGGTAAATCATCGTCGAGTTTTTTTACCTTTTCAACTCTAGATTTAACTTGTGGCGCACTATCATCCTTTTTTTGTACGAGGTATTCTTTTTCTACCCTAAACACCAGTTCTGCACCATCCTCATCACGTAAATAAATAGGGTTACCACGCCTGTCTTTCCCCAATTTTTCGGCAATTGCCATAAATACATCATAATCTTCATCTTTATCTTGTGCCAGTTGGCGTTGCAGGTCGCTTTTTCGTTCTAAAAACAATAAGGATGCCTGTACACCTACTTGTGGTAAAAAGGCCTCTACTGCTAAATCTACAGAAGCCAAAATTTTAAATTTATCGAGAATCCACTCTCTTACGCTTTGTGTATTTGGATTCCCCAAAATACCATCTGGTAACACAATCGCCATTTTACCACCTGGTTTTAAAAAGTTATAGCAGGCTTCTATAAACAATACTTCTGGCGCATTGCTGTAAGCTCCTAACTCGTACCGTAAAGAACCATCTTCTTTATAAATAATACTAGCATCTACTTTTACCTTGGCACCAAATGGTGGGTTGGTAAATACCATATCGAACTTTTCACGCGCATCAAACCCATAGGCATTGCTTTCTTCGTCCATTGCCAAAAGGCTCCGTTTTATGCTGGCTTCAATTTTTTCAATCTCGGTAGGGTGCTCCCAATTTGGGTATGCCAAGGAATTGACGTGAAAAATATTGGCGTGACCATCACCAGCCATCACCATATTCATACGTGCTGCTTTCTTCAAATCAGGGTCAAAGTCAAAACCAAAGATGTTGTTTTCGGCATATTGCCTAACCAATTCATTTACTTGTGGACTGTTGTACTGCGCTTCCAATAAAGGTCCTGATAAGTCTGGAAATAATTCTTGGGTAATTTGTTTACGTACGTGGTCTAACACCATTACCAAAAACCCACCCGAACCGCAGGCAGGATCCAGAACCCGATGGTTTTCTTTAGGGTCTAGCATTTCTACCATCGCCTTAATGATGTTACGTGGTGTAAAAAACTGACCTGCTTCTTGTTTTAAGGTGTTACTTACAATAGTTTCATAAGCCATACCCTTAACATCTACCGAAGCATCTAAAAAAGAATATTTTGCCAGTTCACCAGCGATAAAGGCTAAACCTTTATTCGTAAGGTCGATGGATTCGTTTCCAGAAAACACTTCAGAGAACACTTCATCATCTTTTAATTCCTGAAATAAGCCTTTAATACGTTGTGCCACCGCTTCGCGACCAGCATCTGTATTTTGTTCTTTAACACCAACCCAAAATTTTCGTCTGTAGGTTGACCCATCATCATTTGCAGAAAAGCGACGTTTTTCATCATAGAGTTTACAGAAAATAAGATTTAAGAGTTGCCAGAAGGCATCCTTTTTACGTCCTTCATTTCCATAGATGTAATCGTGCGAGCGTTTAAATACCTTGATTAAGGAATCGTTAGCCGGTTTTCTACTAAAAGAACGGTCGTTGCGGTCTAAATCCTCCAATGTTTCACCTTCACCAGGAAAATCGGATAAGTCTGTGAATTGGAAATCCAACCCGATGTCGTCTTCCTCTTTTTGTAGAAAGTGATAACTTGAACCGTTTGCCCATAAACCAAACTCGCAATCGTCAGCAGCAGCCATTGCGTTTTCCAATGTAGCTGTTAGCCCTTTTTTCTTATCGGTTACTTTCACCTTATCATCTTGCACCACCACCATACGGATAATATTTTCCTGTAAATGTTCTTTACCCTTGGCAAACACCACCAATTCCAACTTCTGCTTTTTGGACTTATCGGTTTCAGGGTCGGTATAGACAATGGTAAAATCACGTTCCATATCATCTAAATCAAACCCATACTCTTCATTGAGCATTAAGATTACCGATTGTAGGTTGTTTTCTTTGGCGCTAATTTTTTTAGCTTGATTGGTTAATACGCAGAGTAATTGGTTATCCTCTAATACTGTACTGTCCTTTTTTTCTTTTATTTCTGTTGCCATTGATTGACTATAATTTTATTTGGTTGTTTATATTCTCTATGCAGTTTAAAACCTCATCGTAGCTTAAGACTTTATGGGTTTCCAATATTTGATTAATGAGTCTGCTTTCTTCTTTTTGTTCCACTTCTGTAACTAAAATTTCTTTAATGCTTTGTTTAGCCTCTGGATAAGCTTTTAATAATTGATTGATGTGAATACCTAATAAGGTAGCTCCACCCTTAACTATGGTATGGTCTTCGGTGTAAACCGCTTCAAAATGTTCAAGCGATTCATCCCGATGGATTTCCAGATAGTTTTGCAGGATAAAAGCGATATCATCTGCATCCTTATTGGTTTTATGGTTGCGGTCTCTCCAAGCTACTATTTTTAAAAGCCCTATACCTGCCAAGGATGCGATTTGAATGTCGATATCCTCATCGATACTTACCTTTAAGGACCCATCGTTTACCGCAGGAAAACCAAGTACCGACATCGCGAATTCCTCTTCTGGCGGCCAAAAGATTTTAGCGTCTTCCTTCATGATATTACCAAAAGGCACGATATCTAAATCGAATTTGCCCAAATACTGGAAGCGTTGTTTTTGGTCTGGGTCTTTAGTAAAATTAGGTAGTTGTGTAATGCCTTCTTCTACCGTTTTGTATTGTTCCCAATCGTTGATGGTGATGGCTATATCCAAATCGTGTGTTAATCGTCCGGAACTTTCATCGTGTAACTCCATAATAATATCGCGAGCTGTGGCTCCAATGACAAAAAAGGAAATACCCGATGCCTTGAAATAGTCGGTTAATTCCTGAAGAATAGGCTTTAATAGCGGATGGTTGAACTTTTTACTGGATATGCTGTAACTCATTTTCAAATATTTGGTTAGCGATTTCCACGTTTCGACCATAGCCGCTATTCATTAAATCGGTATAAATCAATAAGGCCGGTACTGTGTTTTTATTCCAGTTGTTGTTTTGCCAAAATTTTTGGCGCACTTCTACATTACCCGTTTTATCAGGAACTAAACGCAATGTTTTTGCAATTTCAGGTAATTCCAGATTGCTATAGATGGTAAATTCTTGAGGTCTTAAATTCTCGGTTAGGATGGCTCCCGCAGGTTCACCTCCCAAAAGGATGTCACTACCTGTTTGATTTAAAAGTGTGTGACGCCAATTTTGAGCCATACCAGAATCTATAAACTTCATTCGGCTTCTTATAATTCGAGGTTTTAAAACGGTGTTGAACTCCACCAACCATCGTTCCAAAAGCTCTTCCATATTTTTAAGTACTCTTTTGTCTTTGGTTTTAATCAAATAATTTAATTCTTCCAGTTCAGCCATCACATTACTTACAGAACCTAGAGATACGCCTACTTTTTCTGCAATAGTTCTGTATGAATCCTGTAAGTTTTCGGGTTCGCTTAACAGATGAAAGATGATTTTAACCCCAGCTTCTTGAAAGGCTCGAGATTGATTGGTTAAGGTAGCCGTTCTTCTCTTCTGACCTTCAATAAAAATTATCAAGTCGTCTTTTTTAACAAAAGCGTTACCTGCAATATCTATATAATTAAACTCCCTCTCCTTTAGATGATTTGCCGCTTCTTTAGATATATATTGTGCAATTAATATAATTGGCTTATTGCTTCGATTTCTAATTTCTTCAAGCTGTGACAACACCAATCCCTGATTAGAGGTTCTCATAGCTGATTTTGCTTCTACTACAAACTGTATGTTTTTGATGTTTAAAATAGCATCATAATTAGCCCTTGATGTTTCGATATCAATAGGAATATCAATCAATTTTTCAAGGTTAGCAACAGCTTCGTATATAAAATCTTGATTTCGATACATAATCTTTTGTTCATTATTTTTAAGTGTTCAGTGACAATGAACATTCAAATATATTGAACATTAAATTAAAAAACAAGTAAAACGTAAAGAAAAACAAACAGGGTTACATTTCATTACGGAAAAGCGTAATTGCGGAATTAAGGAATTAAAGGATATGACTATAAATCCTCTATTTCCTTGATTTCCTTCATATCACCTTTGCAGGATTTGAATAGCTATTATGTGCTTCTCTATGAATTAATCCTGCATCAACAAACTTGGTGATATAGCCTTCTGCCGTTTTATGTGGAAAGTTTTGTTTGGTTGCTAAATCTAAATAGTCTTGTCTATCAAACTGTTTTGGTAAGCTCTCTAAAAATCGTTCTTTACGATTTAGGCGTTTTACCGTTTTTTGTTCAATAGGCAAATCGTTAAATACTTTACTGCTGTGCTTTACTAAAATTGAAATTATGTTTAGGGCATTTTGAAAATCTATATCCTCACATTCTTTTACTTGATTGACATCACCATCTTCCATTATGCGAAATGCCGTAAATAGCATCATTAAACGAAATGCAATCAAGCCTAATCGTCTAATGGTTGCAATGTATTCTTCGGGTTGTAGATTGATGTATTTGGTTTGTAAGGATTCAAAAAACGTATTGAATTGCTGTTGTTGAGTTTCAGATAAACGTATTTCAATCTCCGGATTATTCTTTAGTGTTTTATATAACCCTAAAAACTCATTTCCTAATTGCGAATAGTAATCATCTAACCCAACATTATTATTGCTTGAAAATACGTTTTTCCAAGTTGGTTTTATATTCATATAATAGAACATAAAACGACTGAACAAACCATTTTCGGCATTCGGGATTAAAGTTGCCACTTGCTTTGGTGTTCCTGACAATACTGTTGACAAACACGGTTTTTCAATATCTACATACTCTCTATCGGTTCTACGATAATAGCTAATGGTTTCGTGATGGAAGGCTTTACGAAAACCATCAGAATAATTACCGTAATCGCTTTTAAATGCTTGTGCCAAAGTATCGCCTTCTGTTTCAAAAATCAGTCCTTTGCCTTCATTATCAGAAATTAATTGATAAACACCAGTAACACTATTGTTGGCAGGAATAAACAACATTCTTTCGGGTGGTTTACCTGGTTTCTCTAAATTTTCATCTTTACCCTTGTTCATATTATAAGTTGCCATTTCTGTATTAAATTGTTGCTTCAATACTTTAGCTTGTTCACGCTTTAATTTATGAACAGGATCTACCAAATTTTTAATTTGGTTAAGCCTGCCTTTACCTGCAGATGCAGGTGCTGTCACAAATAGATATAGATTGCTAAATACTTTGCGTTGGTCGTAAATACCAAAGAGTTTAGGAAAACAGGCACTAAAAGCCGTCAAAGCTCCTAACAACAAAATGTCCTTTTCCTCTTGACTACTCGCAGGATTTACAACTTGTTGTAAAAACTGCGGTAAGGTATTAAATACCTCATCCGGTATTGTAGGCATTGCTTGTCCTGGTGCATCAACAACAGTTGCAACATTTGTTGCAAACTCGTTGTTGTTTTGTTGCTTCATCGGTTTTATGCCTGCCAGATGTGCATAATGGTAAAACGTTGCAATGGTAATCCCATGACCTTTTGCATTTAGACATTTATTGAATTGTTCGTCACATTCTTTTGAATCATAACCTGCATAGATTTTGCTTATTCTATGGAAGTAGTCCCTTCCTGTTTCTCCATATTCTTCAGCTAAAGCAAAGCCTAAATCTCTCCAAGTAGCATAATTTCCTGTGATGTCAATGCCTGATTGCTCAATTGCTGAAATATAGGTTTCAATGTCGTTATCAGCAACAGCAACAACATTAGTTGTTGCGTTGTTGCTTTTTGGTTGCTGTTGCTCTTTGGAAACTTCCAACCATTCTTTTGGATTAAATATTTTAGTCATAATGCTTGGTGTCTTTTATGTAAAAAGGCTGTTGGGTCGTATGGTAAAAAACACGCTCTGGAAACGTCTTTACCTGACTGGTCAACCTCAATGTTATAAGTGTGTTTTATATAATTGGCTACTGCCGTGAAATACTCTGAATGTGTTACGTCTGAAACATCTATTCTGATAATCCATTTTAAGCCATCACCAGATGGTGATGTGAATAGCATTTCGGTTTCAAAGTATTCATCATTTAGCAATTGCGTTTTTAGCTCTTTAAGATTATCTAAATGGTCAAAATCAATGGTTAATAGATTGGAATGTTGTAATAAGTTGTTATCATTACGCTTTTCAAACGTTCCTGAAAAAGTGACGTAATCAAAGCGATTCGCTTTGAATTTACGTGCTTCTTTCACATCGGTTATTGCCCTTAAATCTTCTGTAATCTTTTTGTATTTATCACTTGTGATTAATGTAAAAACTTGATGTAATCGCAAGGTTTCCGAAGGAAACACATTGCGAACTGGGGCTTTGAAAAAGCTACAATACCCATACCAGATATCGTCTGGACCATTCAACCAATCTAACTCGTCTTTTTCCTTGACTTCTAAATTGAGATGCAACTCTTGGTTAATCTTGAGTAGCAATTCTTCGTCATCGGTTATTCTAAAATGGTATTGCGCAAAATCGAATACATCACCGTTAAAAGTTTTTAGTTCTGTATCTCGATGTGTTGCAATTACACCATCAATATGAATCCGTAAGGTTTCTTTACCACCATTAAAAGGGTTTCGGGTTATCCCGCAGTCCCTTCCTTTTACAGAAAGGACTGTTGAATCAGAATAATACTGTCTTAACACGTAAGCATAAATCTTTAAGCCGTAATGTGTTGTGTCTAAAATTGCCTCTCTACTTATTTCCATCTTGCTTGAAATTATGGTTGTAGTAGTTATCTTGTAGCAATTGCTCTACATCGGACACCTTATAATAAAACTTGCCTTTTACTTTGCTATAAGGCAGTGTTCCGTTATCTCTCAAGGTCTGTAAGGTTCGCTTACTGATATGTAAGGCCTGCAATACGTCTTGATTGTCTATCCACGTATCTTTCAATACTTCCGCTCTCGAATGTCGCAACAACTCGATACGTGCTTTTAAGTCCTTTATTTGTTGTGAGAGCGCCAAGAGTAAATCGATTATTTCAGTCATAACTTCACCGCTCCTTTCTTAATTAAGTAATCAGCAGCTTGTTGTTCGATTTCATCTTGTGAATCAACACGGTTACTCAATAACCATTGCTCCAGTTCAACTCTGTTGAAATAAATTTTCTTACCATTCGGTTTGTAATGTGGAATGGTTCCAGTACTCGTAAGCTTGTATAAATGGGATTGTGACAATTCCAAAAATTTACAGGCTTCGTTAAAAGTCAATACGTTTTTTACAATAATGTTTCTGTCTAAAACATGTGCTTCAATAATTTTAAGACGTTCTAATATTTCGTCCATAACTAATTAATTTTAAAAAATAGAAATGGACATCTGGCCAAATGTCATTCTTGGTTTTCAAGAACAGGACAAAGGTTTAAAAACAATGATTTTTAAAGTGTGAGAGTTTTATATGAGTGTGAGAATACAATGAGATTTCTAAATAATCTCATTGTTTTTTATTGTATTTGTTTGAAGATATTATCAATGATTTCCTTTTTTAGAGGTGCTTTACTTTTGGTATAAAGATTTTGAGCTGTCAATGGTTTACCCAATTTTGTATAAAATAAACCTGTAGATTCAATTAAAGTGGGTGTCATATTTTTGAAATGTGGCTGCAACCGTTTAACAACATATTTAAACTCGGTTGTTTTACAATCTAAATAGATTTTCTTTTGAAAACCTTTAAAATCTTTAGCAACTAATAAATTATGTAAGTCTTTAACATCTGTTTTTGCATCAAGTAAATCAATACTTAATTGAAGCCTGTTCAATATTTTAGACAACCATTCAGAATCATCTTTTAAATATCCAAATGAGGTTTTTGGTTTGCTTTTCTGTTTAGACGGCTTGTTAACTACCTCTTTTTTATCAGCTTCTAATTTCACAAATATTGAAGTATCAAAATCAGTATCATTAAAGTACTTTTCAGCTATTTCTTGAATTGAGAATAAAGCAGTATCTGAAAATTGTCCGTACTGTTCTTGTAGTTCAATGTATAAGCGAATTGCCGATGCTTTTAAGTAATTGATGATATAATCGGTATCGTTGCCTAAATCGTTACTTATAGACTGTTTTTTAATATAGTTGGAAATGTCCTTTAAATACTTATTGAACTTATTAAATTGTACGGTATAGTTATACTTGTTTTCGGGTTCCGTAGCATCTTTTGGGAATTGGGATTTTAATGCTGCTAATTCAGTGTCAGTGTCATTTGAAATCAGCTTAAAATAATATTCTTTTTTACTGTTTAAAGGTCTTTTAAAGTTTACTTTAAAAACCGCATTATCAGCTTTTGGTGTTTCCTTTAATTCAGAGTTCAGAACATTAAATTCTCTTTCATATCTATTGTCTCTATGTAAACCGTTGGTAATCGATACCAAACTTGCAAATACATTTCCTTTCATTATAAATCCAATTGAATACGGTTAGCAGCTTCTTTCTTTTTATCATCAATTACTTTGGCATAAATCTGTGTTGTTCTTAATTCTTTATGCCCTAATAATTTTGATACCGTGTAAATGTCTGTACCCAAAGTTAATTGTAAAGTGGCATAGGTATGACGTGCACAATGAAAGGTAATCTCTTTTGTAATACCTGCTTTCATCATCCATTGTTGCAATTTAAGGTTTGACCAGGCACTATAATGTAAGCCATCAAAAACTTTTGCTTCGGGTTTTCCTGCTTCTCCCAATAATTCTCTGGCTTGTTCTGAAATTGGTAAGGTTTCAGCTCCTTTGGTTTTCTTTTGTCTGAAACGTATGTAATAACCCATTTCTTTAGAGTGTTGGATTTCTGACCACAACAATTTTTCAATATCTGACCAACGCAATCCGGTAAGTGCTGAAAATATAAAAGCATTTTTTAATAGTGGTAACTCACATTCTGTGTTAACTGCCTTTTGTAATTCATCAAGCGTTAAAAATTCTCGTTGAGGTTCTCCTTGTTTGAAATAATCTACACCATTAGCAGGATTGACTTTTAAAATACCATCCTTTACCGCTTGCTTTAAAGCTGCACAAAACTTACCATAGTATGAATATTTAGAGTTTTGAGACAGTTTTTTACCTGCTCTTGCCATAGCATCCTTATCTAAATACTCTTTGAAACGCTCAACAAATGATTTATCCAAATCTTGAAAGCTTACATCCGTAGGACAAAAGGTTTTTAAATGTTTTAGCATACTGTTCCAATTACCATAGTTGCCAGAGCTGGTATTTTTCTTTTCAGCTAAAGCCGTAACATAAGTAATAAAGCTTCCTTTTAATTTCTCAATATCCTGAAAGCCATAAATACCATTTTGTATTTCTATTTGGCGTTGTGCGCAAATGGTTTCTGCTAATTGCTTGGTTTTCTTGTTAACCTCTCTTTCGGTTTTAGTTTTAGGATTAGGCGTCAGGTATAATCGCAAATACTCGGTTTTGCGTTTTCCTTTATGATAGTAATCTAAATACAGACTTATTTTATCATTCTTCTTACGTTGTCTTAATGTTACTTTCATAATGAATTAATTAAAAAGGTTTTCAATTTGTGATCTAGCAATTATTCTTTTTCTTCCAAAAGAAACAGCTTTTAAGCGTCCTTGTTGAATCATTCTTTGAATGGTCCATCTGCTAACACCAATCAATTGTGAGGCTTCAGTAACGCTTAAAAAGTCTTTGTTATTTACAGTATTATGATAAGTGAGAGTAGGTTCGTTTTTTTGTTTCTGCATATCAGTAGTAAGAGTAGATTGTATTTTCTCTTGACGTTTTCTTATTTTATAAGCTTTGCTCGCACAGACAGATGTGCAGTATTTAGTAACTGTGGTTCGTGCTGTAAAAGCATTACCGCAATGCTTACAGGTTTTTGGGATGTATAAATTACTGCTCATAAATGGTGCTTTATGTAGCGTAATGGTGCAACGTGGGGCAATATGGTGCATCATTTCGCCAATCTTTTAGCCAACAGATTTGGGCAACAAATCCGTATGTTTGGCAACAGATATACAACAAATTTAGTTAAAAAAGAGCAAAAAAGCAACAAAAAAGAGAAGACAAAAATTTGTAAAGTCAATAAAATCAATACATTAACAAATAAAAGAAAATAAGTTACTTCCCGATACAAAAATTCGCAAAAATATTTCCCAACAAGTCATCATTGGTAATCTCTCCGGTGATTTCACCAAAATGCAAGAGCGCCTGTCGGATATCAATGGCTAATAAGTCGCCAGACAACTCAGAATCTAAGCCGTATTTTACTTTCTGAATTTCCTCAAAGGCTTTTAAAAGTGCATCATAATGGCGCGTGTTGGTCACAATAGTTTCATTGTTTCTAAGGGCTCCTGTATTGATTAAATTTAGGAGCGTATCTGTTAGTTGCTCTACCCCAATCCCAGTTTTAGCAGAAATTGGAATGAGGTGTGTGGCGTGAGGTGTGAGGTGTCCAATTATATCTGAAAGTTCTTCAGTAGTAATCTGATCAATTTTATTAAGGATGACAATCAGTTGCTTTTGGGGAAATTTATTCTTTATTTTTTCGATTTCGATGACAATATTTTTTACAGCATCAGGGCCAACTGCCAACTGAATACTGCTGACTAATAGTAATACCACTTGCGCCTGTTCAATTTTTTCGAAAGTTTTCTTGATCCCGATACTTTCGACAACATCTTGCGTTTCTCTGATGCCGGCAGTGTCAATAAACCGGAAGGCCATCCCGCCTATGACAATTTCATCTTCAATGGTATCTCTCGTGGTTCCTGCGACGTCAGAGACAATTGCGCGTTCTTCATTAAGTAATGCGTTCAACAACGTCGATTTCCCAACATTGGGTTCACCAACAATAGCGACAGGAATTCCATTTTTAATGACGTTTCCAACCGCGAAAGAATCGATCAGTCGCTTTAAAACATGAATGATTCTAGTAATCAATTTATAGAATTCATCTCTATTTGCAAATTCCACATCTTCCTCTGCAAAATCCAGTTCCAATTCAATTAAACTGGCAAAATTCAACAATTCATCACGTAAATTTTTGATCTCATTGCTAAATCCGCCACGCATTTGTTGCATCGCAATTTTATGGGATGCTTCACTATCACTCGCTATCAAATCGGCAACAGCTTCAGCCTGACTAAGATCTAATTTTCCATTTAAAAAAGCGCGTAAGGTAAACTCTCCAGCGTTGGCCATGCGACAGCCGTTTTTTAGAAATAGTTGAATGATTTCTTGCTGAATATACAAACTGCCGTGGCAGGAAATTTCAATCACATGTTCGCCTGTATATGAGTGTGGGTTTTTAAAAATAGTTACTAAAACCTCGTCAATGATGCGAGGCTGATCTATAATATGTCCCAAGTGTACGGTATGAGATTTTTGTACGGCCAAGGTTTTGCCTGAAACCGATCTAAAAAATTTCGAAGCTAGAGTGATGGCATCTTGTCCTGAAAGTCGGATAACCGCAATGGCACCACTACCAGATGGTGTTGCCAATGCTACGATGGTGTCATTTGAAATCATACCTTAAGTTTTATACTAAAATCCTTTTTATGCAATCTTACAACCATTACGCTATTAAAGCTTACCCGTTTTATGCATCACAAATAAAATGATAATTGGTACGGCCAATAAACCTACCATCAATAAATCGGTTTGAAATAGTGATGGCTTGAGCATTAAGGTTACAACGTAACCCCCAATAGCACCACCAAAATGTGCATCATGGCCAATATTTCCCACTTTATTTTTCATTCCATAAATAGAATACATCAAATACAGAATTCCAAAAACATAGGCCGGAATAGGCAACGGTATAAACAACAATCCTAACTGCATGGAAGGCTCCAAAAGAATTGCGGCATACAACACGCCAGTTACAGCACCACTCGCGCCAACTGCGCTATAATAATGTTCGTGTTTGTGGAAATAAAGTGATAATAAGTTTCCTAAAAGTAAACTTGCAATGTAAATAATTAAAAAATATAACGTTCCTAAATGATAAACCACAACAGGCGCAAAAAAGTAGAGTGTAAACATATTGAAAATGAGGTGCATCATGTCTACATGCAAAAATCCTGAACTGAACATCCTAATTTTTTCACCTCTAACAATGCCACCTACATTAAATTTATAGCGTTCAAAAAAGCTATAATCATTAAATCCCTTGTAGGAAATGATGGCGTTTGCCGCAATAATAATGATGGTGACCAAATCTAAATTACCCATAAACTCCAAACGTATTAATTATTTTTAAGCATATCTTTGCACCTGCAAATCTAATATTAAAAAATGCAATTTCTTGTTTACATCTTGGTTTATCCACTAATTTGGTTAATTTCAATATTGCCATTCCGGTTGTTATACGCATTTTCTGATGGACTGTATTTGATTATCTATAAGGTAATAGGTTACCGGAAAAAAGTGGTTCAGGATAATTTGAGATTGGTATTTCCTGAAAAGTCTGAAGTTGAAATAAATACGATTACTGAAAAATTTTATCACCATTTTTGCGATATGATGGTAGAAGCCATCAAATCTTTAACCATTTCTGAGAAAGCGATGAAAGAACGTTTTACGTTTACCAATGTTGAGCTGATCAACGATTTGGAAAAGCAACATAGAAGCATCGTATTGATGTGTGGTCATTATGGCAGCTGGGAATGGATTTTTATTCTGCAAAAATACGTGTCACACAAAGGTTATGCGGTGTACAGTAAACTAGGTAACAAATATTTTGATCGATTGGTGAAACGCATTCGGGCTAAATATGACAGCACGCTAATTACCACTCAAGAAACTGTTCCAACACTCACCCAAACCAAGCAAAACGGCGAATTAACCATTAATGGATTTGTATCCGACCAATCCCCTCGCTTATCAAGAGCATTCCATTGGAATCAATTTATGGGAATTAAGGTGCCTATCCACACTGGTGCTGAAATGTTAGCTAAAAGATTAGACATGTCGGTGGTGTTTTTTAAAGTGAAACGGCTAAAGCGTGGATATTACCAAACTACTTTTGAGACCATTGCAGTCCATCCGAGAGAGTATCCCAACTACGAGATAACAGATATATTTACACAGAAAGTAGAACAACAAATTCACGAAGCCCCACAGTATTATTTATGGACGCACCGCCGATGGAAACATAGAAATGCGGTACCTGAGGAGTTTAAATAAAATTTGGGTACGTGGAGACGAAAATTCGCTAAGTTATTCTGAAGAATATTTTTTAGTGTGTGCAGTCGTAAAGACAACATGATTATTCTGTAATGATATGTATAATTTGTGCAATTAATCTCAAAACAATCGTCATCAATCAACACCATCAGTAAACCTTACTAGGCCTGCTTTACATATAAATTAATTGAGGTAATGCTTATCACTGCAAGTCTTTCTAAACAACTATCCTGTTGTCACTTCGAGTGTTTTTCAAGAACGACAGTGATTGAAAAATGTATCGAAAAGCGATTAATACTATAGTGATAATTCGTGTAATTCGTGTCAAAAAATATTCGCCACAATCAGTGTCACTCGCCCTATTCTACGTTCCAGGCAAATTAACTACAACTCAAACCACTCCTCCACCGGCAACTGAAATTTATCAGTATTGACGGTCGACTTGTGCACAAACTCATTTGTCGCAGCAATGTAATTGTAATCCTTGGCCCATTCCTTATGGTTTTTTGCCAGTGCTTTTAAGCTCTCACAGAAATACACTGCTTCTTCAGTAGATGTTGTAGGGTGAATAGACATTCGGATCCAACCGGGTTTACGCATCAATTCTCCTAAGGATATTTCCTGAGTCAGTGCATTTGAAGTTTCCACATCCACATGCAACAAGAAATGGCCATAAGTACCGGCACAGCTACAACCGCCTCGTGTTTGAATTCCAAAACGATCATTGAGGATTTTTACACCTAAATTGTAATGTAAATCATCTATATAAAATGAGATCACTCCCAAACGGTCTTGGTGCTGACCTGCTAGAATGTTTATATTTTCCACGGGATTCAAAGCACTAAAAATATAATTGATGAGCTCATGTTCACGTTCCAGCATTTTTGCAACGCCCATTTGTTCTTTCAATTTAATGGCCAAGGCAGTTTTAATAGTTTGTAAAAACCCTGGTGTTCCTCCATCTTCCCGATCTTCAATATTGTCAATATATTTATGTTCTCCCCAAGGATTGGTCCAGCTTACGGTACCACCACCCGGACTGTCAGGAATCATGTTTTTATATAATTTCTTATTGAAAATCAACACACCTGAAGTCCCTGGACCTCCCAGAAATTTGTGCGGCGAAAAGAAAATGCCATCTAAGGCTTCGTCTTCATCTACCGGATGCATATCAATATCTACATAAGGTGCAGAACAGGCAAAGTCTACAAAACAGACACCGCCGTTCTGATGCATCACTTTTGCAATGTCGTGATATGGCGTCTGGATGCCCGTCACATTAGATCCTCCAACTACAGAAGCGATTTTTATTGGCCGTGCTTCATAGTGTTCTAAAAGTGCTTTTAAGTTATCCATACAGAACAACCCGTCTTCACCAGGTGGAATCACCTCAACTTTAGCAATCGTTTCCAACCAAGAGGTTTGATTGGAATGGTGTTCCATATGTGTGATAAACACCACTGGCCGCATTTCATCAGGCACCGTAGTGTGCTTTTGCAAATTCTCAGGGACTTTTAAGCCTAAAATTCGCTGGAATTTATTGATGGCTTCTGTCATCCCACTACCACAGCATATCAAAACGTCATCGTCATTACTGTTCACATGCTCTTTAATGATGTGTTTGGCCTTATGGTATGCCTTGGTCATGGCCGTTCCAGACACCGTTGTCTCTGTGTGTGTGTTGGCCACATAAGGCCCAAACTCATTCATCAACTTCTCTTCAATAGGTCGGTACAAACGTCCAGACGCTGTCCAATCTGTGTAAATTATGTTCTGCTTTCCGTAAGGCGTCATAAAATCTTGGTCAATGCCAATAATGTGCTGCCTGAACTGCTGAAAATAGTCTTCAAGTTCGGTGGTTTTTGCTACTGATGTATCTGTTGAAATCATTTGGTTACAATTTTCAATGCTATATGTTCCTGCTTTAAGGCAGGTCTTCTTATAAGTGCTGCGTTACTACGCTTTCACTATGATCACTACTTTTCCCGTACTAAATATTGGCAATGGTCTTAATCTCTGATATGATCTTATCACCTAATGCATCTGCTTCTTCCTGTGAAGGTGCTTCCGTATAAATCCTGATGATAGGCTCTGTATTACTCTTGCGCAAATGCACCCAACTATTGCTAAAATCAATTTTAACTCCATCAATAGTGGTTAAGTTTTCGTTTTGGTAACGATCTTCCATTTTAGCCAAAATACCGTCCACATCCATGCCTGGAGTCAGTTCTATTTTCTTTTTCCCCATAAAATAATTTGGGTAGGTGGCTCTTAATTCGCTCGTTTTCATTTTCTTTTCAGCGAGCAGACTTAAAAATAGCGCAACGCCAACAAGGGCATCACGTCCGTAATGCAATTCAGGGTAAATGATGCCCCCGTTACCTTCACCACCAATAATGGCGTTATTTTTCTTCATTAGTTCTACAACATTTACCTCACCTACGGCGCTCGCTTCGTAAGTACCCCCCTGTTTTTCAGTGACATCCCTCAAAGCTCTAGTGGAGCTCATATTGCTTACAGTGTTTCCAGGTGTTTTGCTCAATACATAATCGGCACAAGCCACTAAGGTATATTCTTCACCAAACATTTCTCCATTTTCGTCCATAAAAGCTAAACGGTCAACATCTGGATCGACCACGATGCCTAAATCGGCTTTTTCTTTAATCACCTCAGCAGCCAAATCGTATAAATGCTCTTTTAAAGGTTCTGGATTGTGGGGAAATTGACCGTTTGGCTCACAAAATAATTTGATGGCATGCACACCCAAACGCTCCAACAATAGTGGAATAGCGATGCCTCCTGTAGAATTCACCCCATCAACGACTACTCTGAATTGTGCATCTTCAATGGCTTTTTTATTCACTAATGGCATTTTTAAGACCTCATCAATATGAATATCGATATAAGCCTCATTTTTTGTAATCTCTCCAAGATCGTCGACTTCTGCAAAGTTCATCTCACCAGATTCAGCGATTTCTAAAATCTTGGCACCTTCTTCCCCATTTAAAAATTCACCTTTTGCATTTAAAAGTTTTAGCGCATTCCATTGTTTCGGATTGTGACTTGCAGTTAAGATAATCCCACCATCTGCATGCTCCATAGGCACAGCAACTTCAACCGTTGGCGTGGTTGATAAACCAAGATCAATGACATGAATGCCCATCCCAACCAAGGTGTTCATCACCAAATTTTGTATCATTTCTCCCGAAATACGCGCATCACGCCCCACCACAACCCGATAGTTGTCTTTGTTGCGTTGCTGCTTTAACCATACGCCATAAGCAGATGCAAATTTTACGGCGTCAATTGGCGTTAAATTATCGCCAACTTTTCCTCCAATGGTGCCTCGTATTCCAGAAATTGATTTTATGAGTGTCATATGTGTTCTTTAAAGTGAAAAGCAAATATACGATTACAATTTTGGATATCTAAATTGCAATTCCGTAAATTAGACCAATGAATTTTTTAGCCCACATTTACCTTTCTGGAGATAACACGGCCATTACCATTGGCAATTTTATGGCGGATGGCATTAAAGGCAAGCGGTATGCAAAGTATCCTAAAGACATTCAAATTGGCATATTGCTGCATCGTGAAATTGATACCTTTACAGATGCGCACCCGACCGTTAGAATGAGCACCAAACGACTTCATAAAAATTATGGCCATTACAGCGGGGTGATCGTGGATATTTTATACGATCATTTCTTGGCGAAAAATTGGTCACACTATTCCGATACACCACTTGATGTCTATATTGACAACTTTTATGAGGATTTGAAAGCACATTTCACCATTCTGCCCGTACGGATTCAAAAAATGATGCCCTATATGATTTCTGATAACTGGCTACTGAGCTACGCTAAAATTGACGGCATCCAAAAAGTACTGAATGGTATGAACCGTCGTACCAAAAATATTTCTGGGATGCACAAAGCAACTGACGAACTTCAGGAATATTACGAAGAATTTGAAGAAGAATTCACCGACTTTTTTGAGGAATTGCGCGCTTTCTCTAACGAAAAACTAGTGATGTTACAGCACATGTACGCATTGATGTAATTGATTCTAAATGAACCTAAAATCTTAACAATTTCAAATAGCACCAAGCAATGGCCAAGCCAAAAAAAATATTCAAAATAATAGTAGGGATAGTTGTCTTCTTTACTTTGCCGTCTATGCTATTATATGGATTTATATATTTTAAATATAATGAAGATTTACCAACAGGCATTAAAGGTGCACAAGCAGAACAGCTGGCCACCAAGATGCTCAATGCATTAAACCATGACGCCTATAAAAACACGAATTATTTAGAATGGACCTTTAAAAATCGGCATCATTTTAAGTGGAATAAAGCCAAAAACACTTGCAAAGTCTATTGGAAAAACTATAAAGTCGCCTTAGACTTAAATTCCCCTGCCATTAGTGAAGCCTTTGTAAACGAACAAAAAATTGAAGGCAAAGAGGCCCGAGAACTGATTGAAAAGGCGCACTCCTATTTTAATAATGATTCTTTTTGGGTGGTGGCACCCTATAAAATTTTTGATGCGGGTACAGAGCGGCGCCTCGTCAATTTGGAGAATGGTTCAAAGGCATTATTGGTAACCTATACCTCTGGCGGCACAACCCCTGGCGATTCCTATCTCTGGCATTTAGACGAGTCGGGAAAACCTAAAAGTTTCCAAATGTGGGTAGATATTCTGCCAATAGGCGGTTTGGAAGCATCCTGGAACGATTGGACTACCACCGAATCTGGTGCTCACCTGCCCACTTTCCACAAGTTTTTGGTTTTCGGGATTGAAATTACAAACCTAGTAGGTATTTAGTAATGCTTTACAGTTACAGTTAGCCTAAAATCGTTGCATTTAATCTTTTAACCCTCTAGCAATTTAACAAAACTCTAAATATCGAGCACTTTATTTTTCAGGTCATTATCAGTACCTTTGCAAACTTGTCTGTAAATCAGATAAGATTGCACTACTATGAGTAAATTTGAAGAAACAATCGAGGTTCAAGGCGCACGCGTTCACAACCTTAAAAATATAGACGTTACTATTCCTAGAGAGAAACTTGTTGTCATTACAGGCCTGTCTGGTAGTGGTAAGTCATCATTGGCTTTCGACACCATATACGCCGAAGGTCAGCGTCGATACATCGAAACCTTTTCAGCCTACGCACGCCAATTTTTAGGAGGACTAGAGCGACCTGACGTCGATAAAATTGATGGGCTTTCTCCTGTCATTGCGATAGAACAGAAGACCACGAGTAAATCGCCGCGTTCAACGGTGGGAACCATCACTGAGATTTATGATTTTTTACGCTTGTTGTTTGCTAGGGCCAGTGATGCCTATAGTTATAATACAGGTGAAAAAATGGTGAGCTATACAGATGAGCAAATCAAAGACTTGATTAAAGAAAGTTTTAACGGCAAACGCATCAACATTTTGGCGCCCGTCGTCCGTTCTCGTAAAGGCCATTACCGTGAATTGTTTGAGCAAATTGCCAAACAAGGCTTTGTAAAAGTTCGTACGGATGGTGAGGTGAAAGACTTGGTAAAAGGCATGAAGTTGGACCGCTATAAAATGCACGATATTGAAATTGTCATTGACCGTCTGAAAATTGACAATACGGTAGACAATGAAAAACGTCTTACGGAAACCATAAACACAGCCATGTATCATGGTGACGATGTGTTAATGATCCTTGATCAGGACACCGATGAAACCCGCTATTTTAGTAGAAGTTTGATGTGCCCGACCTCTGGGATTTCCTATCCAAATCCAGAGCCTAATAACTTTTCCTTCAACTCCCCAAAAGGCGCTTGTCCTAAATGTAATGGGATTGGTAAATTGTATCAGGTTAATGAAAAGAAAATTATTCCGGATGATAGTCTTTCTATCAAAGCCGGCGCTTTGGCGCCACATGGCCCTTATAAAAACAGCTGGATTTTTAAGCAGTTTGAAACCATTGCGCAACGCTTTAATTTTCAATTGACTGATGCCTACAAAGATATTCCTGACGAGGCAAAAAAAATGATCCTATACGGAGGTAACGAGAAATTCTCCATTGAAAGTAAGACTTTAGGGGTTACCCGTGATTACAAAATCGATTTTGAAGGCGTTGCTAATTTTATCGAAAATCAGTTTACAACAGCCGAAACAACTTCTCTAAAACGTTGGGCCAAAGATTATATGGACAAAGTGGAATGTGATGCTTGTCACGGTTCCCGCTTACGCCAAGAATCGCTTTATTTTAAAGTCAACGGACTCAACATTGCCGAATTGGCCAATAAAGATATCGTTGATTTAGCTAGCTGGTTTGAAGAATTGACGCCGCAATTGTCTGAGAAGCAACTTAAAATTTCCGAAGAAATCATCAAAGAAATCAGAACCCGTTTGCAATTTTTATTGGATGTAGGTCTAGAATATTTATCACTCAATAGAAGTTCAAAATCACTCTCTGGTGGTGAAGCACAACGGATTAGATTAGCTACACAAATTGGATCACAACTTGTAGGCGTACTTTATATTTTAGATGAACCAAGTATTGGACTACACCAACGTGATAATGAGAAATTAATAAAATCATTGATAACGCTTCGCGACATTGGCAACTCGGTAATTGTGGTTGAGCACGATAAAGACATGATTGAATGCGCAGATTATGTTATTGACATTGGACCAAAAGCCGGTAAATACGGTGGCGAAATAATCAGTGTAGGTACTCCTGAAGAGTTGAAAACTCATCATACACTCACAGCCGACTATCTTAATGGCACCAAGCAAATTGTAGTTCCAAAAAAACGTCGTTCTGGCAATGGGAAGTTTATAGAATTGAAAGGCTGTACGGGCAACAATCTCAAAAATGTGTCAGTAAAGTTCCCATTAGGTAAAATGATTGGGGTTACTGGCGTATCTGGAAGTGGAAAATCGACTTTGATAAATGAAACCCTCTACCCTATTTTAAACGCATACTATTTTAATGGCGTTAAAAATCCAATGCCATACAAAAGCATTAAGGGCCTGGAACATGTAGACAAGGTCATTGACATCAACCAGTCGCCAATTGGCCGTACGCCACGTAGTAACCCAGCGACATACACTAAAACTTTTGACGAAATCAGAAGTTTGTATGCTAAAATTCCAGAAGCGATGATTCGTGGATACAAACCAGGACGTTTCAGTTTTAATGTTAAAGGCGGACGTTGCGAAACCTGTCAAGGCGGTGGACTTCGAGTCATTGAAATGAATTTCCTCCCTGATGTGTATGTAGAATGTGAAACTTGCCAAGGTAAACGTTTTAATAGGGAAACTTTAGAAATTCGCTACAAAGGCAAATCGATTAGTGATGTGTTGGACATGACCATTAATGAGGCGGTGGACTTTTTTGAGCATATTCCGAAAATTTTCAAGAAGTTAAAAACAATTAAAGATGTAGGTTTGGGCTATATTACCTTAGGACAACAAAGTACAACATTGTCTGGAGGTGAAGCTCAGCGCATTAAATTAGCTACAGAGCTGAGTAAACGCGATACGGGAAATACCTTTTATATTCTTGATGAACCTACAACAGGATTGCACTTTGAAGATATTCGGGTATTGATGGACGTCCTCAATGAGTTGGTCAATAAAGGGAACACCATTTTAATAATAGAACACAATATGGATGTCATCAAAACAATGGACCATATTATTGATGTGGGTTATGAAGGAGGTAAAGGGGGTGGCCAAATTATTGTAGAAGGCACGCCTGAAGTTGTGGCTAAACACAAAAAGAGCTATACAGCCAAATTTTTAAAGAAGGAACTCGAAATTGCAACGTTAACACAAAATTAGGTCTCAAATTACATACCTTTCATGGATAGTGTTAAAAATTTATTCAAATTGGCACTTCAATAGTATCAAAACTTTATTACCTTAGTGTTATAACTTTAAAACTATCAATTATGAGAGGTATTCTTTGGCTAGTAGCCGTAATTTTAATCGTAGTATGGCTTTTGGGCTTTTTAGGTGTTGTTGAAGGCATTGGAACTGGAGGACTTATTCATGTCCTTCTAGTAATTGCAGTGGTTGTAATTCTTTACAACATTATATCAGGTCGTAAACCACTATAATCAGTATAGAACGAAATGATCTTAATATGAGGCAAATCGGAAGATTTGCCTTTTTTCATTTTTAAATGGGAAGAGAACAGCCCCAAACATTTTAAAAACCTAGTGAATTCAAGTTATTATCGTATTTTCTATTAAATTTGTGTGTTTTGGCAGATTGCAATAGTTGATAATACTATACTGCTATTACTAAATATTTAATAACCGACATTAGAATATAGAAAATGAGATTAGAAAAACACAGTAAAGCTTGGAATGAAATTAAAACAAACGATTCATGGGCCATTTTTAAGATCATGGGCGAGTTTGTAAATGGATATGAGAAATTAAGTAGAATAGGGCCTTGTGTGTCAATATTTGGTTCAGCACGTACCAAGCCAGACCATAAATATTATAAATTAGCTGAAGAAGTTGCCAAAAAAATTGTAGAACATGGTTACGGTGTCATCACTGGGGGTGGACCAGGAATTATGGAGGCGGGTAACAAAGGTGCTCATATTGCAGGCGGTACATCTGTAGGATTAAATATCGACCTACCTTTCGAACAGCACGACAATCCGTATATCGACTCCGATAAAAGTTTGGATTTTGATTATTTCTTCGTAAGAAAAGTGATGTTCGTCAAATATTCCCAAGGTTTTGTGGTGATGCCTGGTGGATTTGGAACACTGGATGAGTTGTTTGAGGCAATTACCCTAATTCAAACCAACAAAATTGAAAAATTTCCAATCATTCTAGTAGGCACTGAATTTTGGTCAGGTTTATTAGACTGGGTCAGGGCAACCTTATTGGATTCATTCGCTAACATTAGCGATAAGGATTTAGACTTGGTACATTTGGTAGATACCCCTGATGAAGTTATCGACATCTTGGATGCATTCTATAAAGAATTTGAATTGAGTCCGAATTTCTAAGAAACAATAGCTTAATATATACTCAAAGAATCTTGGAGCACATTTGACATCACAATGAAAATGTGCTCATTTTTTTTAATTAAATGATTGGACATTCAAAAAATATTTCAAAATTTACTCCAATTAAAAACCCTAAACCCTTCAAATACGTTAAGTTTAATTAAGCGCATAAATGTGTTTCATAAATCTGAGCAAATTCCGTTTAAATAATATTTTTTTCACCCTAAAGTTACCATAGCACATTGAACAAGCAAGTCTTTTTTTGTTTTCTCCTCCTCTCTTCGGTAGTTATGTTCGGTCAGAATGAGATCAGCATAGATGCCCAATTCAACATGGAACAAAGGACCGCAAAAGTGATACAGACTATTCAGTATCAAAACAGTTCTAAAGACACTTTAAAGACTATTTATCTCAATGACTGGAACAATAGTTTTTCTACAAAACGGACCCCATTGGCAGGTCGGTTTACTGAAGAATACAGCACAAAATTTCATTTTGCCAAAAGTGACATGCGCGGCTTTACCAGTATTACTTCCCTGAAAACTGTCAATGGGGAAGATTTGAATTATAATCGTCTTAAAACACACCCTGACGTGGTGGAAGTTCAACTGGCCGAACCCCTTCTACCAAACCAATCATATCATATTCAATTGTCATATATCTTACAATTTCCTGTGGATACTTTTACTGATTATGGCGTTACTGATACCAATGAATATAATTTAAAATATTGGTACATAACCCCAGCAGTTTATGATGGGGCCTGGCAATATTATAGTAATAAAAACTTAGACGATTTATATATACCTAAAGCCTCATTAAATTTAAAATTAGAATTTCCTAAAAATTACGCTCTGTTTTCTGAACTGGATATTCAAAATATTACGCAGAATGACAAAACACAGACTTTTTATCTATATGGTAGAGATCGTGTAGATACAAAGCTTTATCTTAACAAGTTTCCGAATTTTAATTATGTACAGACGGATAATTTTACCGTAATTACCAATATTGAGAGTGAAGGCATTAAACCTACAGACCGTGCCATCATTACAGATAAAATTACACAGTTTATAAACAAAAACCTTGGGCCTTATCCGCATAATAATTTGTTGGTAACAGATATTGAATATAAAAAGGATCCGCTCTATGGCATCAATCAATTACCAAAATTTATCAATCCGTTTCCAGGAAATTTACAGTATGAACTCAAACTTCTAAAAACAGCATTAAAAAATTACTTAGACAACACCTTACCATTAAATCCTAGAACGGATTATTGGCTTAAAGATGGCATACAAATCTACTTTTTAATGAAGTATGTAGAAGAACAGTATCCTGACCTTAAGTTGCTCGGAAATTTATCCAATGTATGGGGCATTCGCGCCTTTCACGCTGCCGATGTCAATTTTAACGAGCAATACAACCTTTATTTTATGCAAATGGTGCGTACCAATAGAGATCAATCCTTAACGACGGCTAAAGATTCACTTCTCAAATTTAACGCCAATATTGCAGGAAAATTTAAAGCCGGTATTGGATTGAAATATCTGGACGATTTTATAAATGCTGATATATTAGAGAACACGATTAAGCAATACATACAAAAATCCTCAGCAGAACTCACTTCTAGTGCTGATTTTGAGCAACTATTGAAACAAAACACAACTAAAAATGTAGACTGGTTTTTTCAAGATTACATCAACACTTCAAAAAAGATTGATTTTAGAATAAAAGATGTTATCAAAACCAATGACTCCGTAACATTCACCATAAAAAATAAGCGGGACACAAACGTCCCTGTATCGCTTTTTATGTTAAAAAATGATACCATCCTTAATAAACATTGGATTGAGGGCATCAATGGTTCAAAAACGCTGACCATTCCGCATGACAACGCCACAAAGTTGGTTTTAAATTATGACAACACCATTCCAGAATACAATCTCCGTGACAATTGGAAATCCTTAGAAGGCTGGTTTTTTAATAACAAACCGTTACAGTTCAGATTGTTTAAAGACATTGAAGACCCTAATTACAATCAGGTGTTTTTTATGCCTTTAGTAGAGTTTAATAATATTTATGACGGACTCACTTTAGGCGCTAAAATGTACAATAAAACACTATTAATGAAGAATTTTAGTTATAGGTTATCTCCTAAATATTCATTCAACTCCCAAACCCTTACAGGTGGTGGCCATGGCGTTTATACCCATCATATAGAAAACCAAAACTTATACCGCATAAGTTATGGCATTGGGGGCAGCTACTCCTCTTTTGCCGAAAAAGCTTTTGTAACGGTTATCAGTCCGAGTTTATCTTTCTATTTTAGGGATAATAATAATTATAGGTCAAATAAAGGAAGCTTTTTAAATTTTAGATTTTTGGATATTTCCAGAACCAATAATAATCCGTTGTTAACCGTCACCAATCCTGACTATAGTGTTTTTAACGTACGATATGTTAATGCCCACACACATTTAATAGATTATTCTAAATTTTATTATGATTTTCAGGTGGCCAAACAATTCGGTAAAATATCTGTGAATTACGAATGGCGCAAACTCACAGAAAACAACCGACAGTTTAATTTTAGATTCTTTGCAGGAACTTTTCTTTACAATAATACAGATCCAACTTCAAATTATTTCAGCTTTGCGTTAGATAGGCCAACAGATTATATATTTGATTATAACTATTTAGGACGTTCGGAAGCTTCAGGAATTTTCAGTCAGCAAATAATTATTGCAGAAGGCGGATTCAAATCGAAATTAGAGACCCCGTTTGCAAATCAGTGGATGACCACTGCAAATGTAAGTACAACCTTGTGGCGCTATGTTGAAGCCTATGGTGATATTGGCTTAGTAAAAAACAGATCTGTCAACCCAGAATTTGTCTATGACTCAGGCATTAGGCTTAATTTGGTAACAGATTACTTTGAACTTTACTTCCCAATTTATTCCAATCTAGGTTGGGAAGTGGACGAACCTAATTATAGTCAACGCATCCGTATCAAATTCACTTTAGACCCTGAAGTATTGTTAGGGCTGTTTAGACGTAAATGGTATTAATTTTACCGACTGCTAACAATAAACACTGCATTTGCACCTTAAGTATTCCATAAATAGTGGCTTTCTATGGACTATATATTTCCAAAATTATGTAGTTTAGTCCCTTTGTGCTTAAAACTCTTTATAATGACAAAATCAATTTTCTTTAGTTTTCTATTTTCAGTACTATTTTTCAACATCTACGCACAACAGAGTGAGCTTTCCGTAGAAAAAATCATGCAAGACCCCAAATGGATGGGTACCTACCCCTCCAATATCAAATGGGACCAACAAAGCAGTGCAATATATTTTAATTATAATAAAGATGCTGATCCGGCAGACTCCTTATATCGCATTCAATTAAAAAATACCAAAAACATTGAAAAGGTAAGCTGGACAGAAGAAAAAAATACCAATTTTGTAAGAGGCACATATAATAACTCTAGAACAAAAAAAATAGTTTCTAAGGAAAATACCCTGATTGTTTTTGACCTCAAATCAGGAAAAGAAACAATGTTATTGCAACTCCCAGAAAATATTCGCAACCCTCATTTTTTGGCAAATGAAGACTGGATTGCATTTGAAGTTGACAATAATGCATATATCTACTCACAGAAAACAGGTGTTTTAAAGAAATTGACACAGATAGAATCCGGAAACAAACCCAAAGTAAGAGAACAAAAATCATCAGACAAAGCCACTTTTCTAAAGGAAGAAAACCTCAAATTATTAAGTGTTGTTAAAGAACGAGAAGACCATAAAGAAATTTCAAAAAAAATTAGAGAAGCCCGTCAAGACAAGAAGGCATATACGTTTTATGCTGAAGATCGACAAATTTTTAATATACAGGTATCACCAGATGCTAAATTCGTCACTTTCACATTGTATGACCGAGGTAAAAGCGACAATACTATAGTGCCAAATTATATTGATGCATCCAGTTATACTAAAGATTTAAACACACGTTCAAAAGTGGGTGACGATGAAACTAAGGTAGATTTGGCTATCTATAATATTGAAAAAGATACGGTATATACAATTATGACAAATGCATTACCGGGCATTAAAGATTTGCCAGATTATGTTAAAGATTATCCGGATAAAGAATGGGAAGAAAAAGAACGCGAGGTTGTGAGTTCTCAAACCTATTTTTCTGATAATGGACAGCACGCCATAGTTAACATTCGTTCTAAAGACAATAAAGACCGATGGATTGCGAAATTAGACCTAAATACCGGAGCGCTGACCACTTTAGATAGACAGCGTGATGAAGCGTGGATTGCCGGTCCTGGAATTGGATGGTCTATGAGTGGTGGCACTATGGGATGGTTACCTGATAATAAACATATTTATTTTCAGTCTGAAGCTACGGGGTATTCTCACCTCTATCTTTTAGATGTTACCAATGGCCAAAAGAAAGCATTGACTTCAGGAAATTATGAGGTTTTTGATCCTTTTTTATCCAATGATAAGAAATACTGGTACTTAACTACATCGCAAGTAGGCCCAGGGGAACGACACTTCTATAAAATGCCATTGATGGGCGGAAAAATGGAGCAATTGACTGCTATGACAGGAAATAACGAGGTGACACTCTCTCCAGACGAAAAACACATGGCTATACGTCATTCATATAGCAACAAACCATGGGAACTGTACTATAAAAAAACGTCGTCAAAAGCAACTGCTATACCGTTAACTTCGGGGCAATCTGAAGCGTTTAAGGCCTATAAGTGGAGAGACCCTCAACTCGTTACTTTTAAAGCTGAAGATGGTGCCAATGTCCCAGCGCGTCTATACCTTCCAGAGGCCTCAGTTAAGAATAATGCCGCCGTAATTTTTGTTCATGGCGCAGGGTATTTACAAAATGTCCATAAATGGTGGTCGTCTTACTTTAGAGAGTATATGTTCCATAATCTGTTAGCAGATTTGGGTTATACTGTTATAGATATAGACTATAGGGGTAGTGCAGGTTACGGGCGCGATTGGCGAACAGGTATATACAGGCATATGGGAGGAAAAGACCTCTCTGATCAGGTGGATGGTGCTAAATACTTAATCGAAAACCATGGCATTGACAAAAATAATATTGGTATTTACGGGGGTAGTTATGGAGGATTCATTACACTAATGGCACTGTTTACTGAAGCGGAAACCTTTAAATCTGGTGCCGCACTACGATCAGTAACTGATTGGGCACATTATAACCATGGGTATACTTCTAACATCTTAAATGAACCATTTCAAGATCCTATTGCTTATGAACGCTCCTCTCCAATCTATTTTGCTGAAGGCTTGGAAGGCCATTTATTGATTGCTCACGGAATGGTAGATGTCAATGTGCATTTTCAAGATGTGGTGCGTTTATCACAACGCTTAATAGAATTGGGAAAGGATAATTGGGAAATGGCAATATATCCTGCTGAAGATCATGGCTTTGTAGAACCAAGCAGTTGGACGGATGAGTACAAACGTATCTTGAAGCTCTTTAACGCAACACTTCTCAACAAATAAAAACTTTAACAATCTAATTATCAGCTCTTGGCACACAGACTTATAGCGTGCTAAGTGCTGATAATTAATCGTATTTTCATGTCTTCCATTCGTATTTCAATTGCAATACTTGTCAGTTTTGATTACTTTTGCAATATCTAAAAAGCCCAGCATGCAAACAAGTGAAAAAACAATCAACGATATATCTTTTGAAGAATTTCAATCAGAAATACTAAGTGATTACAAAATTGCTATGACCAGTAGAGAGTGTAGTCTACTTGGTCGACGAGAGGTGTTGACTGGAAAGGCTAAATTTGGCATTTTTGGAGACGGCAAAGAAATACCACAGCTAGCTTGGGCTAAGGTATTTCAAAACGGCGATTTCCGTTCTGGGTATTACAGAGATCAAACGTTTATGATGGCTATTGGAGAACTGAGTATCCAACAGTTTTTTGCAGGCCTTTATGGCGACGCGAATATTGACCATGATCCGATGTCTGGAGGCCGTCAAATGGGAGGTCATTTTGGCACCCACAGTTTGGACGAGAAAGGCAATTGGAAGAATTTATTGGAACAAAAAAATTCAAGTGCTGATATTTCTCCTACTGCCGGACAAATGCCACGACTTTTAGGATTGGCACAAGCGTCTAAGATATATAGAAATGTTAGTGGTATACACAGCGCTAAATTTTCAGAACGAGGAAATGAAGTTGCTTGGGGCACTATTGGCAATGCCAGTACCAGTGAAGGTCTGTTCTTTGAAACCATTAATGCTGCCGGTGTATTACAGGTACCAATGGTCATTAGTGTTTGGGATGATGAATACGGTATTTCAGTACATGCAAGACACCAAACAACTAAAGAGAATATTTCCGAAATTTTAAAAGGTTTTCAAAGAGATAATAACAATAAAGGTTACGAAATCTTAAAAGTTAAAGGCTGGGACTATGTGGAGTTGGTAGAAACTTATCAGCGTGCCTCTAAAATTGCTAGAGAAGAACATGTACCTGTAATGATACATGTCATAGAATTAACACAGCCACAGGGCCATTCTACTTCAGGTTCTCATGAACGTTACAAAAATAAAGAGCGTTTAGATTGGGAGCTGGAGCACGATTGTATTCGTAAAATGCGTGAATGGATTATTACTCATGGTATCTCAACAGAAGTTGAATTGGATGCTATTGATAAAAATATCAAGAAAAAAGTAAGAGAAGGAAAAAAAGCAGCTTGGGAGGCCTATCAAAATCCGATAAAGGAAGAACAGCAAGAAGCCCTTCAAATCTTAAATAATTTAGCAAATTCTAGTGTAAATAAAGCATTTATTGAACGTGTTATTACTGAATTGAATAACGTGTCAGAACCCATTAGAAAAGATATTGCTGCAGCAGTTAGAAAATCTTTGCGCTACGTCATTGCTGAAGATTCTATAGAAAAGGACGACGCACATCAATGGATTGATGCTTATTTAGAAAAAATACAACCAAAATACAGTTCACATTTATTTAGTCAATCAAAAAAATCAGCAGTACAAATCAAAGAGGTTAAGCCTACTTATGACGCTTCCGCAGAGGACGTAGATGGCAGATTGGTGCTTAGAGACAACTTTGATGTTCTTTTTAGTAAATATCCGCAAGCTTTGATATTTGGTGAAGATGCAGGTACTATAGGAGATGTTAATCAGGGGCTGGAAGGACTTCAGGAAAAGTATGGTGAACTAAGAGTTGCTGATGCGGGTATACGCGAAGCGACAATAATGGGTCAAGGTATAGGCATGGCAATGCGCGGGTTACGACCAATAGCTGAAATTCAATATTTGGATTATATTCTATATGCACTCCAAATTATGAGTGATGACCTGGCTACTTTACATTATAGAACACATGGGCGACAAAAAGCCCCAGTCATTGTGCGTACAAGAGGACATCGATTGGAAGGCATTTGGCATTCGGGCTCTCAGTTGGGAGGTGTTTTAAATCTCATAAGAGGTATTCATGTATTAGTACCTCGAAATATGACTAAGGCAGCAGGTTTTTATAATACCTTGTTAGAAAGTGATGAGCCAGCGTTAGTTATTGAATGTTTAAATGGATACCGACTAAAAGAAAAACTACCAACAAATTTAGGTGAGTTTAAAACCCCTCTTGGTGTAGTGGAAACCCTGAAAGAAGGTACTGACATTACTTTAGTATCATATGGTTCTACATTACGCTTGGTACAACAGGCGGCTAGAGAATTACAAGAGGTAGGTATAGACGCTGAAGTTATTGATGTGCAATCATTACTGCCATTGGATCTTAACCACGATATTGCTAAAAGTGTACAGAAAACCAACAGATTGCTGGTGATAGATGAAGATGTTCCTGGTGGTGCTTCTGCTTATTTACTCAACGCTATTTTAAATACTCAAAATGCGTATCAGTATTTGGATGGACAACCAAAAACATTAACTGCACGTCCTCACAGGCCAGCATATGGTACAGATGGCGATTACTTCTCTAAACCTTCTTTAGAAGATATTTTTGAAAGTGTGTATGCCATGATGCATGAAGTAAACCCTAATGATTATCCGAAATTGAGATAGGTCTTTACACCAAAGCGTATACTGCTAGATTATATAATTTTGTTAAAATATGCGCTAAAACGTAAGCAAATTAGTATTTAACCTAAGATTGCACCTTTCTATAACTTAATTTTTATTTTAGTTACTTTAAAATCGTACTCAACGCAGCATTGATCTTTAGGATGTATTTGTTCGAAACATATCCTATAGAAGTGGAATGTTTAAATATAGGTATCTTTAGGCAACAACTTTACTGGACATTTTAGCCTGAAATTTTAGAATTCTGCTATCAAATTACCAACATCCCCATATTTGATTATATTTGTTTTTGTATAATTTAACTTACCACAATGAAAAATAACAACAATCTAAACGATTTAGCATTTGCTATTTTAAGAGTATCCTTCTCAGCTATGATGCTTACTCATGGCATCCCAAAAATCAATATGCTACTTGAGAGCAGCTCCGGTTTTCCAGATCCTTTTGGTATTGGAAGCACACCATCACTAGTTTTAGCCGTTATTGGTGAAGTAGTTGCACCTCTATTGGTCTTAATCGGTTTTAAAACGAGAATTGCCGCAATTCCTGTAATCATCACAATGGCCGTTGCAACATTTTTTATACATCTCAATGACGATTTTGGAACTAAAGAAAAAGCAATTCTTTATCTTTTGGCTTTTATCATTATCGCTATGGTTGGACCAGGGAAATATTCAGTAGATGGTAGAAAATAAGTAGATGAAAGCAGTTTCTGTTGTTACCATAAAGAAAGAATTAAAACACCGCTCTACAGAAGAATTGTTAGCGCTGTGCTTGCGACTTTCTAAATTTAAAAAGGAAAACAAAGAGCTCCTCACTTATCTCTTATTTGAAGCCCATGATGAAAAAGGCTATATTGAAACAGTTAAATCAGAAATTGATGAACAGTTTGAAGCTATAAATACCAACAGTTATTTCTACATAAAAAAAAGCGTTCGAAAAATTCTGAGATCTATTAAGAAATACGCCCGATATTCTCTGAAAAAAGAGACAGAAGTAGAACTATTGCTCCATTTTTGTACGGTACTTAAAGACTTTAAGCCATCCATAACTAGAAATATTACGCTTATGAACATTTACGACCGCCAAATAGCGTCGATTAAAAAAATAGTTAGCGGGTTACATGAAGACTTACAGTATGATTATCGTGTAAAACTTGAAGCGTTAGAAGATTAATTACGATAATTTCATCAACTAAAAAAAGCGTCATTCCCCAATAGGAATGGCGCTTTATTATTATTATTATTATTATTATTATTATTATTATTATTATTATTATTAATGATTAAGCCATTTGGTCTTCATGTTTACCTTCATAAACCTCTTCCACCAGTTTAGCATTAAATGCTGGCAAATCTTTTGGAGACCTACTAGTTACCAATCCTTCATCTACCACCACTTCTTGGTCAACCCAATTAGCGCCCGCATTTAACATATCTGTTTTAATAGAACCATATGATGTTATTTTACGCCCCTTTAACACATCAGCTTCAGCCAACACCCACGGACCATGACAAATGGCGCCAACAGGCTTCTTGTGTTCAAAGAATGATCTTACAAAGCTAACCGCTTTTGGGTTGGTCCTTAATTTATCTGGATTAATGACGCCACCCGGCAACATTAAAGCATGGTAATCACTCTGACTTACTTGATCTAAAGTTTTGTCTACTTTATAGTCAGCGCCCCAATTGCCATCAGCCCAAGATTTGATAGTCCCAGAATCTTCTGATACAATATGAACCTCTGCACCTGCTTTTTCCAATGCTGTTCTTGGTTCTCTTAGTTCACTTTCTTCAAAGCCATTTGTAGCTAAAATGGCGACTCTCTTTTTATTTAAATTTTCCATGGTATTTAAGTATTTTAAATTAATTATTGATTCTGATATCAAAATACCTAATAAATAAGGAGTTTAAAAATTTTGTAACGGCTTTAACCTAAGCTTAGTAATATCTGTTAAGACATCTTAAAATAAAGCCAGACACCATAAATTTTATATTGCAGGTCAGCTACCGCATAATGCGTACAAGAAGCTCTTTAAGCAAATCGCCTTGAGGCACAGCGTTAGCGCCAACACCTTTGCTTTTCACATCAAAATCGCGCAAGATACCAACTACGGCGCTCACTTTGCGCATCGGGTAATTACGTGCTGCTGTAATATATTCGTTTACAAAATACGGATTGATTTTTAGGGCAGTAGCCACATTTCGAGGCGATTTGTCCGTCATTCCATGAAAATGAAGTAATTGGGAGAAAAAATTGAAAAGTAAAGCCACCGTTACCACCATTGGATTGTCCTTAGGGTTTTCAGCGAAATAAGTGATTATTTGATGTGCCTTCTTAACATCACCATCACCAATAGCCTTTCGCAACTCGAAATTATTGAAGTCCTTACTAATACCAATGTTCTCTTCAATATGCTCAGGAGATATCTGAGTACCCTTGGGTAATATGATTTGGAGTTTTTCTAATTCGTTATTTATCTTACTTAAATCCGTCCCTAAAAATTCAACCAACATTTGAGATGCTTTTGGAGCAATGGTAAAATCTTTAGGAGCGAGTACTCTTCTGATCCAATCCCCTACTTGATTTTCGTAAAGTTTTTTACTCTCATAAACTACACCCATTTTATTTAGGGTTTTATATAATGATTTACGTTTATCAATAGTTTTATACTTGTAATTCATGACCAGAATTGTTGACGGTTGCGGATTTTTGGCATAATCCACCAACTTCTCAATACTTCTAGATAAATCTTGGGCTTCCTTTACGATAATTACCTGATATTCCGCCATCATTGGAAAACGCTTTGCATTTCCTACAATGTCATCTATAGACACATCTCTACCATACAACACCATCTGATTAAATCCGCGCTCCTCTAAAGACAGTACATTTTCTTCAATAAAATCTGATATCTTATCAATATAATAAGGTTCCTCACCCATTAAAAAATAGATAGGTTTCAATTTCCCGCTCTTGATATCAGCAGCTAACTGTTTTACTTCATCCAAAATCTATAAAATTTTCAAATTCTCAAACACCGCCATCCAATTTCTGCTTGCGAAGTTTGGTAATTGGGTATTGAAGATTAACTTTGGTATTGTCTAATTAAATAGCCTTGCAACAACTCAATTTTCCAAAGTTTTCGTTTCGTTTCAAAAATAGCGAAAATAAAGTATCTATTTTTGACACTGTTCGTAAAAAATTTATCGTCCTACAGCCTGAAGAATGGGTGCGCCAACATTGTGTGCAATACTTAATAACCGAGAAAAATTACCCTCACGCTTTAATTAATGTTGAAAAAGAATTAACCATCAATAAGTTAAAGAAACGCTATGATATTGTTGTTTTCAACCCTCAGGGAGATGTGCATATAATTGTGGAATGTAAAGCGCCACAAATACGAATAGATCAGAACACATTTGATCAAATTGCACGGTACAATCTTATTTTAAAAGCCAATTATTTAATGGTAACCAATGGATTGGAGCATTATTTTTGTCAGATGGATTTTGAAGCAGAAAGTTATGTGTTCTTAAAAGACATTCCGAATTATGAGAGAACTTAGAATTTTTGCTCCCTTTAAAATTTAAATATTGAAATAATAACGCGTGAATAAATCAGATATAGCCATTGTAATCTTAAATTGGAACGGAAGGGCCTTGTTAGAACAATTCCTTCCATCTGTCATTGCACACTCTGAAAATGCTACGATCTATGTTGCCGACAATGCCTCTACCGATACCTCTGTTGCATACGTCAAATCAAACCATCCTACAGTTAAAATTATAGAGAATAAAACAAATGGCGGGTACGCCAAGGGTTACAATGACGCTTTAAAACATGTGGATGAGAAGTTTTTGTGTCTTTTGAATAGTGATATTGAAGTCACACCCAATTGGTTGCAACCAGTTTTAAATATCTTTAACACCCATTCAGATACCGCCATCATCCAACCCAAGATTTTGGATTACAAAAATAAGAGATACTTTGAATACGCAGGAGCAGCCGGAGGGTTTATAGATAAATATGGATATCCTTATTGTAGAGGCCGAATTTTTGATACGATTGAAGAAGATTTGGGCCAGTATAATGATACCACATCGATATTTTGGGCTTCGGGTGCCTGCTTTTTTATAAAAAATTCGGTTTTTAAAGCCTTAAACGGTTTTGACGCATCCTTCTTTGCACATATGGAAGAAATTGATTTGTGTTGGCGCGCTCATAACAGAGGCTATTCAACCACCTACGTGGGTACATCAACCGTTTACCATGTGGGTGGCGCAACATTGGATAGCGACAATCCCAAAAAAACATATCTCAATTTTAGAAACAGTTTATTCACCTTAGTAAAAAACGCTCCAAAACATTTGTTCTATTTGATTGTAATACGATTAATATTAGATGGGTTGGCAAGTTTAAGATTTCTAATATTTTTTAAATTTTCTCAAATTTTGGCCATTTTGAAGGCCCATGTACACTTTTATCTTCAACTCCCAAAACTTTTAAAGCAACGTAAGGAATTACGACCCGGTAAATCAAGTAAAAGAATCTCAAAATATTACACAATTCAATCAATTGTATGGCAGTATTTTATAAAAAATCAACAGAAATATATTGAATGAATAAATCTGTTAAATTTTTTGTTAATTCTTCTTGTAACTACCGTTTTTTATATAATTTTGGCTTGTTAAATTTTTAATTATTTAATCGCTACCATTATGAAAAAAATCATGTTATTAAGTGTGTTTTCATTGTTTATTCTAAGTTCATGTGTTTCTAAAAAAGAATACGCTGCTCTTGAGGCAAAACAAAAAGAAACACAAGATTTATTAAACACTGCAACTGTTAAATTGAACAGCTGTTTGTCTGACTACGCTGCTGCAAATGCACGTGTTCAAGGCTTACAAGATCAATTGGCTGACATGCGCAAAACCAATCAAGATCTTATAGATACTAAAGGTAACTTAACTACTCTAACTCAAAAAGGAGCTGAGAATCTTGAGAAATCTTTAGAAAGTCTTAAAGAAAAAGATCTTAAAATTACACGTTTACAAGATGCATTGACGAAAAAGGACAGTGTTACTCTTGCAATCGTAACAAGCTTAAAGAAAGATGTAGGACTTAGCGATCCGGATATTCAAATTAATGTTGAAAAAGGTGTTGTTTACATCTCTATTGCAGATAAATTATTATTCCAAAGTGGAAGCTACAATGTAACTTCTAAAGCGAAACAAATTTTAAGTAAAGTTGCTACTGTTGTAAACGGAAAACCTGATTTTGAATGTATGGTTGAAGGTCATACAGATAGCGTACCTTACAAAAAAGGCGGTATCTTAGAAGACAACTGGGATTTAAGTGTAAAACGTGCTACTTCTATTGTAAGAGTACTAGAGGATTTAGGTGTTAACCCAAAACAACTTATTGCTGCTGGCCGTAGTGAGTATGTACCATTGGTTCCTAATGATTCTGCTGAAAACAGATCTACAAACAGACGTACGCGTATCCTAGTACTTCCTAAAATTGACCAATTCTATGAAATGGTTGAAAAAGAAATGAAAAATATGATTGCTGCTGACGCTAAAAAATAAGTCGTAATCTAATAGTAATAAAAAAGCTCAACATATGTTGAGCTTTTTTTTTATGCCTCTATTTAGTTTTATTATTAGAATAGTAAGATTTTAGAAAATTTCCAAACTTCCTTTACCCTCTCTTATAATTAGTGGCTCTTCTTCTGACAAATCGATAATTGTAGACGCTTGATTATCACCATAACCTCCATCTATTACTAAATCTACAAGATTATCCCATTTCTCTAATATCAATTCAGGGTCTGTAGTGTATTCAATAATTTCATCATCATCACGAATAGATGTAGAAATAATTGGTCTTCCTAATTGTCTTACAATTTCTAGGGCAATATTATTATTAGGCACCCTGATTCCCACAGTTTTTTTCTTTTTAAATGGATGTGGTAATGTTTTTGCTCCAGGAAGAATAAATGTGTAAGGACCAGGTAATGCGCGCTTAAGAATCTTGAATGTAGTAGAATCGATTTGCTTTACGTAATCGCTTAGATTACTCAAATCACTACAAATAAAAGAGAAATTAGACTTTTCCAGTTTTACACCTTTAATTTGAGCAACGCGCTCCAAGGCCTTAATATTATTAATGTCACAACCCAAACCATAAACGGTATCTGTAGGATAAATAATAAGTCCGCCAGCTTTTAATACCTGAATAACCTTTTTTATTTCCTTGGCGTTTGGGTTCTCTTCATATATTCTTACAAATTCAGCCATACTATATTGTTTATTAGATCGTTTACAAAGTAATTAAATATTTTATTATGAATGGCATAAAACTACTTTTAGTCGGTATAATGATGGCTTCCCTATCAGTAGCCTGCAGTGAGGAAGGTACTGAAACTACAGTTAAGAGCATAAATGCAGCTGAATATTACCAAGAACTCAATATTAGTTACGGAACGGACAGTCGTCAAGTTTTTGATATATTCCTTCCCAAAAACAGAACGTTAGCCACCAAGGTTTTGATTCTAGTTCATGGAGGCGGATGGACAAGCGGCGATAAGATTGATATGCATGGTTTTAGGGATGGTATCCGTAAGGACTTACCAGATGTAGCGATTGTCAATATGAATTACCGACTTGCAGATGATGCCCATAATCCCTACCCAATGCAAATTGAGGATATTTCTGCTGTGATAAGACATCTTAAGTTGAACCAGGAGCAGTATACCATATCTGATGACTATGGATTTATTGGCGTAAGTGCTGGTGGTCATTTGGCCATGCTGTGGAGT
This sequence comes from Gelidibacter sediminis, assembly GCF_004364975.1. Lineage (GTDB taxonomy): Bacteria > Bacteroidota > Bacteroidia > Flavobacteriales > Flavobacteriaceae > Gelidibacter > Gelidibacter sediminis. Next base: position 1,215,779 of record NZ_SOBW01000008.1, read on the forward strand.
TATGGGTTTGATTCTACCAATACTATTAGTATGGTGTGTAGTATTGTTGGACCTACAAATTTTACAGATCCTGCATATGTAAATAGTACAGATACAAATATTCGTGCGTTAATGGATGTGTATGGCGTATCTGCAACCACAGCTTTTTTAGAGGAGGTTAGTCCCTACCATCGTGCCACCACAACCGCACCGCCAACCATTTTATTTTATGGTGGAAAAGACCCGTTGATTCCTACTTCGCAGGGCACTGCTATGAGAGATAGATTACAAGAGGTAGGCGTTACCAATGCATTTACGCTTTATGAAAATGCAGGCCATGGTTGGATCGGATTTGAGTTACTGGACACTTGGTCCAAATTAAAGTCTTTTATACAAACGCATTTATAATTCAACCCATCTAACCCAACACATCTAACTTTGCAAAGCGCAACAATAGTTTTTTAACCCCGCCATGTTCAAAGTTTATTTCCGCTTTGGTATCAGTGCCAACACCTTCAATTTTCAACACTTCCCCCTTTCCAAATCGCATGTGCTCCACAATATTACCTACAGTTAGCTTCCCATCAAAAAGATTGACATCAGAACTGCCTGTAGATTTTCCAATGGGTTTCAGTTTTGCAGGTGGAATAAACTTCGCAGGTTTTTCTTCAGACTTACGCTTGGCAGGCTTCTTAAAACGAATTTTATTGGGTTCAATATCGCCAAAAATATCGGCCGAGAGCATCGGATTGAAACGTCTATCGTCTAGGGGTGTTAAAATTTCTAAGAAGTTCTCGTCAATTTCTTCAATAAACCGACTTGGCTCAGCATCAATTAATTTCCCCCAACGGTAACGAGACATGGTATAGGTTAAATAAGCCTGCTTTTCAGCACGCGTCAATGCCACATAAAATAAGCGGCGTTCCTCCTCCAATTCACTACGGGTATTCATACTCATACCACTTGGGAAGAGATCTTCTTCCATCCCCACAATATACACGTAAGGAAACTCTAGGCCTTTAGCCAGGTGAATGGTCATTAGCGCAACGTGGTCGGCATCACCTTTATTGGCATCCAAATCAGTGGCTAATGCAACATCTTCTAAAAATTCCGGTAAAGCCCCTGTGGCATCCGCCAACTCTTCCTGGCCTTCCACGAAATCTTTAATACCATTGAGTAACTCCTCAATGTTTTCCATTTTAGCAATGCCTTCTGGCGTGCCATCGTTTTTGAACTCTTTAATGAGACCTGTCACTTTAGTAACGTGCTCTGCCAAATCAAAGGCATTTGCAGTTTGGTTCATCACCTGAAAGCTCTCAATCATGGTAACAAAGTTCTTCAACTTGTTTTTCGTACCTGAGTTGATATTGATTTCTACCTTATCAATATGTTTCATCACATCAAATATGGAGCGGTTATACCCATTGGCTGCCACCACCAATCTATCAATTGTAGTTTGGCCAATGCCTCGTCCCGGAAAGTTAATAACGCGTTTGAGCGCTTCCTCATCCGCCGGATTGATAATCAACCTTAAGTAAGACAAAACGTCCTTAATCTCTTTACGCTGATAAAATGAGAGTCCGCCGTAAATTCTATAGGGAATATTTCGCTTTCTCAACGCGTCCTCCATAGCACGGGATTGTGCATTGGTCCGATATAAAATGGCAAAATCGCTATTTTTAAGCTGGTGCTCCATTTTATTTTCGAAGATGGAACTCGCCACAAAACGGCCTTCATCCCCATCTGTCATCAATCGATTGACTTTAATCTTTGGTCCGTCATCATTTGCCGTCCACACCACTTTTTCTAGTTTGGTTTGGTTTTTATCAATGATGGAATTGGCGGCATTGACAATATTCTTGGTAGACCTGTAATTCTGCTCTAAACGGAACATTTTTACATCATCATAATCCTTTTGAAAGTTTAGAATATTGTTGATATTGGCACCCCTAAAGGCATAAATACTTTGCGCATCATCTCCTACCACACAAATATTTTGAAATCGATCAGATAATGCTCTAACTATTAGATATTGTGAATGGTTGGTATCCTGGTACTCGTCTACTAGAATATATCGGAATCGATTTTGATATTTGGCCAACACATCAGGAAAACGCGTCAGTAATTCATTGGTTTTTAACAACAGGTCATCAAAATCCATCGCTCCTGCCTTAAAACAGCGATCTACATAATTCTTGTAGATATCCCCCATCCTAGGGCGTTTTGCCATGGTATCCGCTTCAATCAACTCAGCATTCTGAAAATAAGCTTTTACGGTAATCAAACTGTTCTTGTAAGAAGAAATTCTGGAACTGATTTGTTTAGTTTTATAAATATCCTTATCAAGTCCCATCTCTTTGATTATGGCGCCAATTAAGCGTTGCGAGTCCTGTGCATCATAGATGGTAAAGTTGCTTGGGTAACCCAATTTGTCAGCCTCAATACGCAAGATTTTTGCAAATACGGAGTGAAATGTACCCATCCAGAGATTTTTGGCTTCACTCGTACCAACTATTTCTGCAATTCTGCCTTTCATTTCGCGAGCAGCCTTATTGGTAAACGTCAGTGAAAGAATATTGAATGGGTCTACACCTTGACTCATTAAATAGGCAATTCTAAATGTCAAGACACGCGTTTTACCTGAACCTGCACCCGCAATGACTATCATAGGTCCATCTTTCTGCAATGTTGGTGCTAGCTGCGCTTCATTTAACTGACTTAAATACTTTTCCAAATCTCATTCAATTTTAAGTGTGTGAAATTAACCAAAGCTTCTGTTTTACGTAAGCGTTTTTATCAATAATTATAAACAATTGCGATTGTTTTATCAGTTTAAAACCCGTAAAATGACTAAATCTAATTATGGCAATACAGCACATCTTATGATGCTCTTTTTTAAGACCACATAGTTTTTATATTCCCTATATTTAAAACTGTTAGTGATTAAAAAATGCTCAACAGGGTGTATTCCTGTAGATTCACATCAATTAGTATGCAAGCAAGAACTATATAATACACTAATCTATTTTTTACCGTCTCCGGTCAAAACACTAACCAGACCTGAGCGGACGCTAAGCCATAGAAAATTAAATATAGATTTGGTATGGTCCCGTGCAATTCCTTCTTTAAAGCCTTCTCGAAAACCATCGTGTTCCGCATCACTATCCTTCTTAATAAAGAGATTGGCAATGGCTGATAATATTTTCTTTTTCTTCTTTCCTTCCTTGTCCAAAACTACCACTTTAAAATCTTCATAATTAACCTTCATATCTACCCTAGACGTATTGACATCTCCAGATATCGTGGCATAGGTTTTTAAAAGCTCTCCTTCAAAACGGACTTTTAAATTAGGTTGAGAAAACGGATTCAAGTCTGGCGCAGGTAGTTTGCCTATGTCAACCTTAAAAACAAACACGTCGTTGACGTCATTCACATCAAACTGCCAATCTACTTTAAGTGGCGTTCGTGCCATAAAGACCGCATCGATATTTAAACTGGTTTTTTCTGGACTCTTATAAGTATTGCTAATATTTTTAATATTGGCGTTCATTTTAGTAAAGGCAATCTTGCCCGCCTCCATATCCGCATTCACTTTTTCAGAATACACAATAGTTGCATTTCTTAAAATGACATTGCTTAGTGTTAACTCAAAAGCAAGCTCTCTTAAAGCCTTGCTATATAACTCTTTTTGGGTATAGTCATCAGCAACCAACTTATTTCTGTACAAGTGCATTTCAGGGCTATCAAAAGTGACTTTTGGACTTTTAAAATAGAATATGGAGTCATTTTTATAACCAAAATTTTGAGCTTCCAATGTTAATGAAGGAATGCGAACATCAAAATGATCTCGCTCAACAGCTATCATTTGGTTCAATTTAATTTTAGAATACTTAGTGTAAAGATGTATTGTTTTAAAAGTAGCCTTATCTTGAGTAATCACAGCTGAACTTAATTTTAGATCTTCATAGTCTCCTATTTTATAATGCAAATCATTATAAGATAAATTGTAGTTAGCATAATTAAATGGAATCCGTCTTTTAACCGTGTTGCTATTCAAACGGATGTCCATAACATTAGCGGTGACATTTGTAGTATAAAGTAACAATGAATCTGTTGCGATATCTTTTATGTGAAGCTCTCCATTTTGTACATTAAACCGGCCTATTTTAATCTCTTTTTTCAATTGTTCTAAGGCAGAGTACCTGTATTCATTCTTCGGGATAGCGCTGTCATGGTTGTAGAGCATTTTTGGACTCCGCAATTGCACACTTTCAACGTGAATATGATCATTTTTGAAATAGTTGAAAAAACCAAAACCATCTACCAATAAAGTATCCAGCTCCATTTCTGCATTGTTCTTTGCACTATGCCTACCTCTGTTGATAATTTTGGGGTTCACCATAATAACACTCCCGTCCCAAACACTCACATCTATAGAATGGTAGCTAATACTTAGGGACTCCGGCAAATCATTTTCAATAAAACGTTCGAGTTTGGATACAACCATGGCTTGAGCCATAAAATATCCTATGATACTAATAACAAATAGTGTAATTGCTGTTATTACTACAATTTTTAGAGGTTTTGTCATGAACTAAAGATATGCTAATAGCAACCTGAGTGTTAACACGAATAGAAAAATTTTTATCCATAATCAAATACGCATATGGCCAGCTGTTCTCTATTTTTTACTATGTATTAAGAATTTTAGAAAAAAACATCTTATGTTTGATAAAAATAAACACACACCCAACATTGGAAACAAAATTAATTGACGCATTACTTTATGCAATACCAGCCCTTATTACCGGACTCGTAGCATATTATTTTTTTAAGGAATTTATTAAGAATGAAGAGGCCCGTAGACGCTTTCTAATTCAGAAAGATATGCAGGTCAACTCTATGCCCTTACGCTTACAAGCCTATGAGCGCATGGCTATCTTTTTAGAGCGTATTACCCCTTCAAAGTTAATAGTAAGAGTAACGCCAACATCTTCAAATAAAGATAGTTATGAGAATTTACTTATAGCAAATATTGAACAGGAATTTGAGCATAATTTAGCACAACAGATATATATTTCTGACGATTGCTGGAACATAATTTCTGCTGCAAAAAATGCCACAATTCAACTCATCCGTAAAGCGAGTCTTTCTGAAAAAACAGATACCGCCACAAAGCTAAGAGAAGTTGTACTGACTGAAATGATGGAAAAACGCGCGCCTAGTGATGCCGCCTTGGCTTATATAAAGCAGGAAGTAAGCGCTATGTGGTAAACCCTATAACAACTCTACTTCAGCTGTTTCGTTTACTGAAACATGTTTTAATTCAGCATAATTAAAACCTTGCTCCCACCACTTGGCCATCAATTTTTTGCTAAATATCAGCGAGTTTTCCGTTAAGGTGGTAGGTGTGTAGTACAAATTTAGTTTCACATTTTTATTAAGCGCAGCTAGCTGCCCAATAGTGACATCACTCTTTTCAACCTGATCCATCAAATACGAAAACAGATTCATCATTAAGGAAAAAGGATTTTTACCGAGTACTTTATGACCTTCCATATTTTCAGACTCCAATATAATAGCATCAATCTCAGTGGCTCCACGTAAAATAGCCTCCCTGATGGGTACCACACATCCAAATCCGCCATCTGCATATTCACATTCATTTTTGGTTGCTAAAGACATAAAAGGAATATAATTGCAGGAAATCCATATCCAGTCACAGAATTCTTCATAAGTAAAATCCCTAATAGATTTATATTCTACGGCACTTTTTGTGAGATTGGTGACCGTAACCACCACGTCAATACCCGACTTTTTTATTTTATGAAATTCGTGTTTAGTGAGGTTTCGCTTAATGTTTTTGCGCAACGCCCCACTTTCGCCAAAGGTTCTCTTTCGTTTAACAAATTGAATGATGGAGTTGAAATAATTAATAGACACAAACTCCCGTCCATCTTTCTTATGCTGTATAAATGGACTAATGCTAAAAATGTCCTTTTGGCTGACACTTGTAAACATGTCGTACAACTTTCCAATATCATTAACTGCTAAATGTGGCACTAATAGACTTCCCGTTGATGTTCCTAAAAACATATCATACTTTTTATGCTGATGCTCAATGAGGTACTGTGCTACACCACCAGCAAAGGCTCCTTTACTTCCACCTCCAGAAATTACTAATGCTTTCTTCATCTATTCGGTTATCTCCGGTTCTAACGGACTTGTTTCTATATCTTTATACTTTGCAAAATCAAAACCACTTTGCCACCATGCGGTCATTTTCTCTTTACTAAATACTAGCGAATTGGTGGTCAGCACGGTTGGCGTATAATAGAAATTAATAATAGCATCTTGATTCTTCGCCACGAACTTCCCTATACGGATGTTTTGAAACTCTATTCGATCTACCATAAACGCAAACATATTGGTCAGCAAGGAAAAGGCATTTAAGGACGGCATCCTATTGAGTTGCGATACTTCCGTTTGCAAAATAATAGCGTCCACTACAGTTGCCCCTCTTTTAATTGCCTCCTCGATAGGCACCATAGACCCTAAACCACCATCAGCATATTCGCATCCACCCTTTTTAGCTAGCGACATAAACGGGGTGAAGTTACAGGAAATCCACACCCAGTCTATAAAATCTTCGTAATCAAAATCCTTAATCGATTTATATTCCACTTGATTTAAAGAAAGGTTTGAAACCGTTACCACGACATCAGTTTTCATTTTTTTTAGCACATTAAAACCTTCTTCTGTAACATGAGAATAAATAAGTTTCTTTAAGTTTTGGCTTTCACCAAAGGTTTTACTGCCACTAAAAAGATTGCGAAGCACATTAAAGTGATTTATACTGATGGTTTCAATGCCTTTTTTTCTTTTAATATTAAACGGGCAGACATTAAATATAGACTCCTGAGTAACATTGGTATAAATTTCCTTGATCTCTTGAACCTTATTCAAGGCCAGATGAGACACCAACAAACTTCCTGTAGAGGTACCAATATACAAATCATAATCCAGTTTTTTATTTTCAATAAGGTATTGGGCAACGCCGCCAGCAAACGCTCCTTTACTTCCTCCTCCTGAAATTACTAATGCCCTCATTTATAATTGTACAAGTATCTTTATTTAATGTGTTAGTTTATATATAATTGCTTCATACACAGTGTTATCTTTTAACGCTTTCAAGAGTCCCTTCGCAAATTTCTGAAAGCGCCAATGGTGATGTTTCGTTGCTTGTAACAAATTGCCCAATGACATCTCATCGTAACCATTAAGTAATTTGAGATAAGTAAAAGCATTCATCCGCAATTCAAAACCAAATTGCGGATTCGTATAACTTTTTAACTCCTCAAACACCTCCCGTTTCGCATCTGGTTGATACTCCAACGTATTTAAATGAAGCGCCAACCAGAGCAATTTAACATTATAATCGTTAAACCCATAGATATCTTTGGTTTGCTGCAGATATTTAGCGCGCTCCTCAGGGAAATTAACCCACAAATTATACAACGCTACTTCTTTTGTAACATAGGAAGCATCTTGCAATAGGCTCTCATAAGCAGTTTTGAAAGCAAGCGGAATAGTGCTCATTTTTTTCGCGATAGCCTGCCTCACCTCTATGTTATTATTAAAATCTTCCAATTTAACGACATAATTGTCATGAGAAAGGATTTTAATTTTTGCTTTGTCTGAAATGTCAGAAACCAAGTAATCTTGGCATTTGTCAGGATGGTTTTCACAATTCACTTCCAAATACTCCTGTATCATTGCCGATTTCTTTAAGCTCTGAACCATGGCATCCTGAGGAAGCATTACATCCTTCAGCCAGACCTGCACAAAATCTGTTAAATCCTGTCCACTAACAAATTCGACTTCAGCAATAAAGTCAGAGGTTTCAACAGTTTTAAACATATGTTTAAGAAGGTAATTTTTTACAGCAGTTCCAAAAGACTCGTCACCTACCTGCTCACGTAAAATATGAAGCGCCCAACACCCTTTTTGATAAAAAGTTAAACTGCTCGACTTCGGATTCAGCAAAGATGTGCTTTCACCAGCATTTTCCTGAGCCAACAACTGTTGGGCATAATCGTGCAATTGCCAAAAATAATACGCCTCACCAAACACTTCTCGCTCTGCTAAAAGCGCATAATACGTTGCAAACCCCTCCTGCAGCCAATGATGCTCACCACTTGTTGCGGTCACCAAGTTTCCAAACCATTGATGCGCTAACTCGTGTGCATTTACATTTACATAGTTTTTGTCATTAAACCCTGTAGCATCCACCATGAAAGCATCAGAAAAAATAGTCAAGGTCGTATTTTCCATGCCTGAATACAAAAAATCCTTAACAGGCGCCTGTTTGTAAACTTTCCAAGGATAAGCAACGCCAATCTCCGTTTCCAAGAAATCGAACATCTGCTTACTGTAACGATAGGTAGCCTCTACTTTAAATGAATCTTCCGGATAATAGTAATACTCTAAAGGCACGCCGCTCTCTGAGATTTCAGTTTTAACGTTGTAATCTGCAATTGCAAGCGCAACAAGATAACTACTCATGGGTGCCTCCATATTGAAGCGCCATTTGACCCTATGGCCTGCAAGTGTGTCTTTTGCCATTAGCACTCCGTTAGCCAACACCGAATAACCTAATGCATGCGTAACCGTAAGATCAAACTCGATTTTGTCATTCACATCATCAAGGCTAGGCAGCCAATTACTAGTGTATTTCCCTTGACCTTGGGTCCAAATCTGATCATTTACAACATACAAAGCTTTGTCTGGCTTGGCCGTATAGGAAAACTGAACCTCATACGATTCACCCTTTGTAAATTGCTGTAAAAACACAATTCTGCGGTCATCGACATGATATTCCGGCTTTTGTAACTTTTCAGTTAAAACATTTCTGATATTCAAATCATGAAACTCCATTCTGACTGCATCCAGATAGACAGAATCCGTATTTTTTAAAACTTTAAATCGTACGGATACGTCGCCAGAAACTACGCCAGGAGTTACAAATTCAATGTCAGCTTTGATATTCTCAAAATCAACAAGCTCGGTTTGTTGCGCAAAAGTCAACACTCCAATTATAAGAAAGCAGATTACTAAAAATGATCGCATAGGTAAGAATGAGCTAAGACGCCACCAAAATAAGAAAAATAAATTGCTCTAAGTTCATGCGGTCACGCAATCTTTAAGCGCAATTCACTGACACAGTAGGTTTAGCCTGCTAATACATTATTCATCCGCTCTACCATTTTCGCATTCGCAGGAAATAGTTAAATTCGCAATTATGAATGCCAAACTTCAAACTCCTATCGACTACCTAAAGGGTGTCGGTCCTAATCGGGCGGATTTACTCCGCTCGGAACTTGGCATTCACACCTACCAAGACCTGATCAACCTCTTCCCCAACCGCTATATAGACAAAACCAATTATTACAAAATTAACCAATTACAGCGCAACAGTGCTGATGTACAAATTATTGGAGAGATCACTAACTTTAAAGATGTCGGCACCGGCAGAGCAAAACGCTTGGTAGCTACGTTTAGGGATGATACAGGTATTTTGGAACTCGTTTGGTTCAGGGGGCATAAATGGATCAGGGATAGCATAAAACTAGGAAAAAAGTACGTTATTTTCGGAAAAACCAATTGGTTTAATGGCGTATTCAATATGCCACACCCTGAGATGGAATTGCTAGAAGAACACGAAAAAAATTTGCGCTCGGCCATGCAGCCCATTTACCCATCCACAGAAAAATTGGCCAACAAAGGCGTCTCCAATCGGGTTTTGAATAAAATAATGCAGCAATTGTTTCTAGAAACCCAAGGTCGCTTTGAAGAAACGCTATCAGAAAATCTACTCTCAGAACTCAAATTAATCTCTAAAAGCAAAGCGCTTTTCAACATCCATTTTCCAGAAACCCAAGAACTCTTATCACAGGCACAATTTCGTCTGAAATTTGAAGAACTTTTTTACATTCAGCTGCAATTAATCATCAAAAACCTAATCCACAAATCAAAAATTAAAGGCTTTAATTTTGAACATGTGGGATTACATTTTAACACCTTTTTTCAAGACCATTTACCTTTCGAATTGACTAACGCTCAAAAACGTGTTTTAAAAGAAATAAGGGCCGATTTAGGGAGCAATGCCCAGATGAACCGACTTTTGCAGGGCGATGTGGGCTCAGGCAAAACCATAGTTGCGCTAATGTCAATGTTAATGGCACTTGATAATGGTTTTCAGGCCTGTTTAATGGCGCCGACTGAAATTTTGTCAGTACAACACTATCACGGACTTAAAGAACTAGTTAAAGAACTGAATATCAATATTAAGATACTCACTGGTTCAACCAATACTTCAGAAAGGAGAAAAATTCATTCTGCTTTAGAAAATGGCGATTTAGACATCTTAATTGGTACTCACGCCTTGTTGGAAGACAAAGTTAAATTCAAGAATTTAGGGCTTGCAGTGATTGATGAGCAACATCGATTTGGAGTTGCGCAGCGCAGTAAACTATGGCACAAAAACACCTCGCCTCCACACATTCTAATTATGACGGCAACACCAATTCCGAGAACTTTGGCAATGTCGGTTTATGGCGATTTGGATGTGTCCGTAATTGACGAATTACCGCCGGGCAGAAAAGACATAAAAACAGTACATCGTTATGATAAAAATCGGTTAAAAGTATTTCGATTTATCAGAGATGAAATTGAAAAAGGAAGGCAAATTTATATCGTTTACCCATTGATTCAAGAAAGTGAAAAAATGGATTATAAAGATTTGATGGATGGGTATGAAAGCATCTCTAGAGAGTTTCCCTTGCCAAACTACCAAATCTCTATTGTACATGGTCAAATGAAACCTGCCGATAAGGATTTTGAAATGCAACGTTTTGTTAAAGGCGAAACACAAATTATGGTTGCCACCACTGTAATTGAGGTAGGTGTTAACGTCCCAAATGCCTCCGTAATGATTATTGAGAGTGCTGAACGCTTCGGACTTTCACAACTGCATCAATTAAGAGGCCGTGTTGGCCGTGGTGCTGAACAAAGTTATTGCATCTTAATGACCAGCCACAAATTAAGTGAAGATAGTAAAACAAGACTGCAAACCATGGTCAGTACTAATGATGGGTTCGAAATTGCTGAAGTGGATTTACGATTAAGGGGCCCTGGAGACCTGATGGGTACACAGCAAAGTGGCGTCTTAAATCTCAAGATTGCCGATGTTATTAAAGATAAGGACATTTTACAGCATGCACGGTACTATGCCAAAACCATTTTAAAAGCAGACCCTAGCCTTTCTTCCCCCGAAAACAAGGTCATACGGTATACTTACGGCCAATTAAGCAAATACAAAAACATTTGGAACTACATCTCCTAAATGCTTGGCCCTTTTGTCAACTTAAGTAAATGCAAGGGCTCTTCTACGCCATTGCCCATTAACAATCCTACCATTTTTACGAAAAGACAATAGCATGTTTGACGACGATATTACAGACAATTAAAATAGTAGTATCTTCGGTCTTTATCAATCCAAATTTTGGAAAATAGCTCAACCTTATGCTACATCTTAAATTAGAAACAGATCCCCGATGGGCAGCCATTGCGGAGGAGAATATTGAAGAAATTCTAACGGATCATGCGTGGTGCGAGCAGAAGGCAGCTACCAACGCCATCACTATTATTACCCACAATTCGCAATACGAAGATTTGGTAACACAGTTATTGGAGCTCGCCAAAGAAGAGCTCGAACACTTTCAAATGGTGCATGACATCATCAAAAAGCGAGGATATACCTTAGGAAGAGAACGTAAAGACAGTTATGTTAACAAGCTTTACAAGTTTATGAATAAGGGCGGCAATCATCTACAAAGTATGGTAGACAGACTTTTATTCTCCGCGATGATTGAAGCTAGAAGCTGCGAACGTTTTAAAATGCTCTCACAACACATTGAAGATCCAGAACTTTCAAAATTCTATTATGATTTGATGGTCAGCGAGGCGGGACATTACACACTTTTTATAGGGTTGGCCCGTAAATACGGCAAAGACATTGATGTAGATAAACGTTGGAAAGAATTAGTGGCGTTTGAAGGTGAACTCATCAAAAGCTACGGAAAAAGCGAAAGCATTCACGGTTAGAGAACTGCAACCTGAGCAGTTCACTATTCTGACAACAATTTATTTACAAAAGCATTAAACTCGTTTTTAAAAGCCACGTATTTTTCTCCCGTTGCAGGCCCATTGAATCCCGTATGGATCTTTCTGACTTTTCCTGTTTTATCTAGGAATATTGTGGTGGGGTACGACATTACCTCGCTCAGCATAGGCAATTTTTTATGCGCTTCTAACTTGTCTGATGATCCATGTTGTGCCAACACTATTGGATAAGTGATGCCCAACCTATTTTTTAACCGATTAATGCCTGCAAATGCCAATGAATCTGTTTTGGCATTTTCAAAGGCCAACGCCACAAACTCCACACCTTTTTCGGCATTATTCTTATAATATTCTGAGAAAAAAGTACTTTCATCAAGGCAATTAGGACACCATGTCCCCATTAATTGTACCACCACAACCTTATTTTGAAAACGCTCATCTTCTAAAGACACTATATTACCGTTTGCGTCGGGAAAAGCAAACTCCAAGCGCTCGTAATCTTCATTGAACGTGGTGAGTGTATTGGCATCAGGCAAATTAAAATTTTCATTTCGTTTCGCCTTAAAAGAGGCCTCCCAAGTATTGCCAGAGTAAAATGTGCCCTTTAAACTATCACCATTAACTGAGGCTAAAAACAAGTAGGCATGGGCACCGTCAAATGTTGAGAGTTTTAATTGGTTACCATCAACAATGCCTTCCAGATGTCTATAATCGCCAGTCTTAGTTCTAAATGTTCCTGTAACTAGTTCGTCTTTTTGCATAAAAACTCCTTTGGCCATATAACTATCTCCTTCTGCCTTTGGCGTAAATACCACTTCCCAATTGCCTGAAACGTTTGTGTTTGGTGCATTGTTGGCTGAAAACCTATTTTTAGAATTATAGACAGCCTTAAAAGGAATGTCTTTGTCCATCGTCTTATCAATAAACCGTCCTGTCATTACATCATCAGAAAGCTTAATAGCAAAATATCCATCAAAAACTGGCATTTTAATAAAAACAGAATCATTGTCATAAGTAATATCGTCCACCAGAATAACTTCTTCCGCATTGGTAATTTTTAAACTCTGATCTGAAGTAACCTCAAAATTAAATGGAATGTTATGACTGTCATTAACCTGCAACTGACCCAACCAATGGCCTTGTTTCATTTTTGTGGAATAATCTTTATTACAGGAGAACATGATAAACGTGCATAATACTACTAGAAGATATTTCATATATAACTTAGGGCTTTTGTTAAAGGACCAAATTTAAAGGAAAAACATAGAAAATAAAATAATTTACAATTTCCATAACTATATACTATTATTATCTTTACGCCGAATTTGAGCAACACGCAATACAAAGCTATTGCGAATATTATGGTTGCGTAATTTAGAATAAACTATAATTACCTAAAGCACAGCGTTTAAAATATGAAAATTTCCTATAATTGGTTAAAGCAATTTGTCAATATTAATTGGACTCCCGAAGAAACAGGTGAGCTCCTAACGGATTTGGGCCTTGAAGTTGAAGGCATTCAGAAATTTCAATCTGTAAAAGGCGGATTGGAAGGCATTGTGGTAGGTGAAGTTATAACTTGCGTTCAGCATCCTAATGCAGATCGTCTTAAATTAACAACCGTTGATATTGGCGCGGGTGCGCCCCTTCAAATTGTTTGTGGCGCTCCAAATGTAGCTGCCGGACAGAAAGTACCGGTTGCCACTATCGGCACAACGTTGTACACCGATAAAGGCGAAGCTTGGACCATCAAAAAAGGAAAAATTAGAGGTGAGGAAAGTCACGGAATGATATGTGCCGAAGACGAATTAGGTTTAGGGTCCTCTCATGAAGGTATCTTAGTTTTGAATGACAGCGTAAAAGTAGGTTCATTAGTGGCTGATCTTTATGAAGTGGAGAATGACCATGTATTTGAAATTGGGCTAACCCCAAATAGAGCAGATGCCATGAGCCATTTTGGTACTGCTAGAGATTTAAAAGCTGGTTTGTTGCAAAAAGAGATTCACATGGAAATGATTACCCCATCGGTAAGTTCATTTCGTGTGGACAACAATATGCTCAAGATTGATGTAGAAGTTGAAGATAAGGAGCTGGCACCGCGTTATTGCGGACTAACCATTTCTGATGTTAAGGTTGGACCGTCTCCTGCATGGCTACAAAACCGATTGAAGGCTATAGGACTAACACCAAAAAATAATATTATAGATGCCACCAATTACGTTTTGCACGAATTAGGCCAGCCATTACACGCTTTTGATGCCAACAAAATTGAAGGTCATAAAGTAATTGTTAAAACACTACCCAAAGGCACGAAGTTTAAAACCTTAGACGGTATTGAACGCGAACTACATGAAGAGGATTTAATGATTTGCGATAGCACCAAACCAATGTGTATTGCAGGGATATTTGGTGGTGAATTTTCAGGAGTGACAGAGCATACAACTACCATTTTCTTAGAAAGTGCTTATTTTAATCCTGTAAGCATTAGAAAAACAGCAAAACGACATGCCTTAAACACCGATGCTTCATTTAGATTCGAACGTGGCGTAGATCCAAATATCACCGAATATGCATTGAAACGCACAGCTTTATTGATACAAGAGGTTGCAGGAGGTATTGTAACCAGTAATCTGGTAGACCTCTATCCTAAAAAAATAGAAGACTTTCAAGTACGTTTGAGTTTTGAGAATGCTCAAAAATTAATTGGGGAAGAAATTCCTAAGGATGTTATTAAAAGCATTTTGATGTCATTGGACATTAAAATTAACAATGTTACGGAAACAGGATTAGGTCTTACCGTACCTGCCTATCGCAACGATGTGATACGTGAAGCAGACATTATTGAGGAAATCTTACGCGTATACGGTTATAACAACATCAATACTACAGACAAACTTAACGCCTCCATCTCCAACACCTCACGTTTTGAAGATTTTAAACTTCAAAACATCGTAGGCAACCAATTGGCAGCACTAGGGTTTTATGAAATTTTATCAAATTCATTAACCACACCCGAGTATGTAAAATTAACGGATAGCTTGAGTGAGGACCATAATGTGGAAATGCTGAATCCATTAAGCAATGATTTGAGTGTGATGCGTCAAAGTTTGCTCTTTTCTGGTCTGGAAGCGATAAGTAGAAACATCAATAGAAGACGCTCAGACCTTAAATTATTTGAATTTGGAAAATCCTACCATAGTTACACTGACAAGCGCATAGAAAACAAACATCTGACCTTATTTTTGACTGGCAAGAAGCAGGCTGAACGTTGGAATTCTGCTGAACAACCAACTGACTTCTTTTATATGAAAGGAATTATCACGGCTATTTTAGAACGTTTAGGCCTAACTAAGATTAAAGTTGGCCCTATTCAAAATGATGCGTTTAGTGAAGGGATAAACTTCATGTCCGGGAAAAAGACCATAGTAGAATTTGGAGTGGTGAATAAAAAGATTATCAAACATTTTGATATTTCTCAAGAGGTGTTGTTCGCAGACTTCAATTGGGATAATGTGATAGAAATAGCAAAGCATAACAATGTCAACTTTAAAGAGCTTGCGAAATACCCATCCATACGTCGTGATTTTGCACTTTTATTGGATAATGCTGTAACATTTGAAGAGATTGACACTATGGCCAACCAGACAGAAAAACGTTTGCTTAAAGAAGTGGATTTATTTGACGTTTATCAAGGAAAAAATTTGCCAGAAGGCAAAAAAAGTTATGCCGTGAGTTTTAAATTTCAAGACGAACACAGTACGTTGACAGATAAACAGGTGGATAAAATTATGAGTAAACTCCAATCTAATTTTAAAGAAAAACTGGGTGCCGAACTAAGATAGATTTTATTTGGAAGACTACAGATTGCGGCGGGTTGGCGCCCACCGCTAATCTGTTAAAATTTATGTTATAATTGACATGAAACCTTCAAATAATTCTTAATTTTAACCTTTTAACTTAAATACATTTAACTATGGCAACTGTAACACTTAAAGGCAACCCCGTAACTACCTCTGGAGAACTTCCAAAAACAGGCGTTGATGCACCAAACTTTAAATTAGTAGCAACTGATTTATCTTCAAAATCATTAAATGATTATTTAGGAAGTACTGTAGTTCTTAATATATTTCCAAGTGTTGATACGGGCACATGTGCACAATCTGTAAGAACTTTTAATGAAAAGGCTAGCCAGCTCGACAATACTAAAGTGTTATGTATTTCTAAAGATTTACCGTTTGCCCTGTCACGTTTTTGTGCCGCAGAAGGTTTAGAGAACGTTGAAAGCCTATCAGACTTTAGAGATGGTAATTTTGGAAAATCGTATGGCCTAACTTTTGTTGATGGCCCCTTAGAAGGTTTACACTCGAGATGTGTAGTGGTTTTAAATAAAGATGCAGAAGTTATTTACACTGAACAAGTTTCTGAAATCACTGAAGAACCTAATTACGAAGCGGCTTTAAATTCCCTTTCTTAATTTTTTTCTATGTCCGCTAAAAAAGAATCCTTTTTGCTCAATCGTATCAAAAGTGTCGGTTGGGCATTTAAAGGAGCGTGGCTTTTACTGCGGACTGAAGCCAGTATTCAAATACAATTTTTTATAGCTACTGTAGTCACAATTGCTGGCTTTTATTTTGATATTAGTAAAACCGAATGGCTATTTCAAGTCACCATGATTGGTTTGGTGATGAGTATTGAAGGCATCAACACTTCCATTGAATATATTGCAGACTTTATCCATCCAGAATTTCACAACAGTATCGGCCGCATTAAAGATGTGGCTGCGGGCGCTGTTTTTATTGCCTCAATTGCAGCAATAATAGTGGCTGCAATCATTTATTTGCCCAAGCTTTTTTAATACTAAATCCGTTAGGATTAACGTTAGTAATTTGTATTTTTGTTTCCTTAGGCTAACAAATGATCCTAACAATATTAAGTACTATCATTAAGAATTAATAGATTTCCGTAGTCACGGAAAGACACTATGGCGAAGAAGAAAACTAAGACTAAAAGCAGCGCTACCACAAAGACCAAAAAACCAAAATTCAAACTTACAAGCCAGCAGAAACTCATTTTTGGTAGCTTGTTAATGATTCTTGGGATTTTGCTTTCCATTGCTTTTCTATCATTCTTCTTTACTGGAGAAGCAGATCAAAGCACCCTTACAGAAATTGGCACTAGAGAGGTTGTAGCAGAAAACTGGCTGAACAAACTTGGCGCATGGGTAAGTGACTTTTTTATCATGAAAGGTTTTGGTGTGGCCTCTTTTATCTTTGCAGGATTGGTATTTCTTTCAGGTATTTACGTGACCTTAGACATCAATAAGTCAAAACTCAGAAGCCATTGGATTTGGGGAACGTTAGTGGCTATTTGGTTCTCTATTTTCTTTGGTTTTTTTGCCCATAAATATGATGCACTTGGCGGTACCATAGGCTTCGAAATGAATACCTTTCTTCAAGATTATATTGGCATAATTGGTACCGCACTCCTTCTCTTCTTTGGATTAATAATATATGCAGCAATTAAGTTTAAGCTGACTGGAGAGTCTATTGTTGCGTTTTTTAAATCGGCCAAAAAGGAAATGAAGGAAGATTTTAAATCAGATACCAGGACTTCAGATACTTACGTACCATTCGACAATGATTTATCGGCGGAGGCTGAAGACATCAAAACCGCATTCGATTTAAAGCCTGCAACACCAAAACCACCTACTACGCCTGTTCAGACAAAAGCTGAAGCTCCGGTAACAGTTCCTGATTTGGATATTTACGTTCCAAAAGTTAGAAAAGAGCCGGCTGAGATAGAAGAGGTGGCTATGCAAGTAGAGCATGTTGCAGAGGAAGCTTCTGAAAGCGATAATCTATCTGATAGACTTGTTGCCGACTTTGGACAATTTGATCCGACCTTGGAATTAAGCAAATACCAATTTCCGCCACTAGACTTGCTTAAAAAATATGATTCTGAAGGCATCACGATAGATCAGGACGAGCTTGAAGAAAAAAAGAACCGTATTGTTGAAACCCTTAATAATTATAACATTGGCATTAGCAGTATAAAGGCAACCATCGGCCCTACGGTGACGCTGTATGAAATTGTTCCCAATGCTGGAGTTCGGATTTCAAAAATTAAAAATTTAGAAGATGATATTGCCCTATCATTGGCAGCACTCGGGATTCGTATTATAGCACCAATCCCAGGAAAAGGGACCATCGGTATTGAAGTCCCTAATAAAAACTCGACTATTGTGTCAATGCGTTCCGTAATTGCGTCGCAAAAATTTCAAAAATCTGATATGGAATTGCCCATTGCATTTGGAAAAACCATCAGTAATGAAACGTTTGTTGTCGATTTAGCCAAAATGCCCCATTTATTGATGGCAGGCGCCACAGGACAAGGTAAATCAGTAGGTTTAAACGCGGTCTTAACCTCCTTACTGTATAAAAAACATCCTGCAGAAGTAAAATTTGTACTGGTCGATCCTAAAAAAGTAGAATTAACACTTTTCAATAAAATTGAGCGTCACTATTTAGCGAAGTTACCTGACAGTGAAGATGCCATTATTACAGACAATACTAAAGTGATCAATACATTAAACTCATTGTGCATAGAGATGGACAATAGGTACGAAATGCTGAAAAACGCTATGTGCCGAAACATCAAAGAATACAATGATAAGTTTAAGGCGCGTAAACTCAACCCAGAAGAAGGCCATCAATTTCTACCATATATTGTATTGGTGGTTGATGAGTTTGCTGATTTGATTATGACCGCAGGCAAGGAAGTTGAAACGCCTATTGCCCGTTTGGCACAATTAGCGCGTGCTATTGGCATCCACTTAATCATTGCCACCCAACGTCCTTCAGTAAACGTAATTACTGGAATCATTAAAGCCAATTTCCCGGCACGTCTAGCCTTTAGGGTGACTTCAAAAATTGATTCAAGAACTATTTTGGACAATTCAGGTGCTGACCAATTAATTGGTCGTGGTGATATGTTGTTTACCCAAGGAAATGAGCTAACCAGAATTCAGTGTGCCTTTGTTGACACCCCAGAAGTAGAATTGATTACTGAATATATAGGTAATCAAAAGGCTTATCCGGATGCATACCTCCTGCCAGAGTATGTTGGCGAAGAGAATGGCACAAGTCTTGATGTAGACATATCCGACAGAGATAAACTGTTTAGGGAAGCGGCTGAAGTTATTGTAACAGCGCAACAAGGATCTGCTTCTTTATTGCAACGTAAATTGAAATTAGGCTATAATAGAGCGGGTCGATTGATTGACCAATTGGAAGCTGCCGGCATTGTTGGTCAGTTTGAAGGTAGTAAGGCACGACAAGTTTTAGTGCCTGATTTAGTGGCCCTAGATCAATTATTAGCCAATGAAATTCCATAATACGGGCATAACTGAAATAACTTTTAAGAAAGATTAAAAAAACAGAATAATGAAAAAACTATTTGTATTAGCAATTGCCTTAGTATCATTTTCAACCTATGCTCAAGACGCAGCAAAAGCGAAAGTCTTGCTTAATGAAGTAAATGCTAAGGTTAAAGGATATCAAAATATTGGTATCGATTTTAAATATGTACTTAAAAATACTTCTGAAAACATTAATCAGGAAACCCGTGGTGACGTAGTTATTGAAGGTGATAAATATTTATTGAATATTCTTGGTGTTACCCGTATTTTTGATGGCAAAACACTTTACACCATAAATCCTGAAGATGAAGAGGTGACCATATCTAAAAATAATACTGAAGATGAAAACACCATTACACCAAGTAAGATGTTATCATTTTATAAAGAAGGTTACAATTACGCTATGGACATTGTTCAAAATGTAAACGGTCGTAAAATTCAATATGTTAAATTGACTCCAATTGATAGTAATTCTGAGATTAAGCAGGTATTATTGGGGATTGATGCACAAACAAAACACATTTACAACCTTATTGAGGTGGGTAAAAATGGGACTCAAACCACTTTAACCGTAAATAGTTTCAAAACTAATGAGCCTATCTCAAAAACCTTATTTACTTTTGACGCCAATAAGTACAAGGGCTATTATATCAATAAGCTGGACTAGTTAAGGCGTACACTTTATGAAAATACTGGATAGGTATATACTTAAGACCTACTTAAAAACATTTTTGAGCGTGTTTGTTATACTCATGCTCATTTTTGTTTTACAGGCTGTTTGGCTTTACATCTCAGAATTGGCAGGCAAAGATTTGGATGTTGATGTCATCTTTAAGTTCTTACTTTATATTACACCTACCCTTATTCCTTTAATACTTCCATTAACCATCCTATTAGTCTCCATAATGGTATTTGGCAGTTTTGCAGAAAATTACGAGTTCGCTGCCATGAAATCCACTGGTATTTCGTTGCAACGTGCTATGAGAGGCTTAAGTATCTTTATAGTACTACTTTCTGTAACCACGTTTCTATTTGCAAATAATGTGATTCCATGGGCAGAATATAACGCTTATAATCTAAGAAAGAATATTGCTAAGGTAAAGCCTCAAATGGCTATTGCTGAAGGCCAATTTAATGAACTGGGTAATTTTAATATTAAAGTTGATAAAAAATCTGGCGATCGCGGACAGTTTCTATCCAATGTGATTATGCACCAAAGCAAGGTTACTCGTCCTGGTAATTATACGGTGATTATTGCTGAATCTGGCGAACTTAAAAGCAGCCCTACCTCCAATATTCTGCAGTTGGTTTTATTTAATGGGAATTACTACGAAGAAATTTTTAGTAAAAAGCCGAAAGAAATTGAGAATAAACCACATGCCAAAAGTTATTTCGAAACCTATACCATGAATGTGGATCTTGAGGCTTTAAACGATGTAGATTTGGACGATAAAAGCTATACCAGCAGATACAATATGCTAGATGTTGCGGGGCTTAACTATACTATAGACAGTCTTTACAATAACAAATCAGTTGAATATAAAAATTTTGCGGAGACCCTTTATGGAAGGACCTCTGTTGGCACTATTAACTCCAATTTAATCTCGGAAAGAAACATCATCCCAGAAAATTCTACACCTGTAGAAGATAGTATCTCGTCTGTTGATGCCTTTAAAGGCAATATTACAGATTTGTATGATCTTAAAACAAAACTTCAACTCACTAACTTAGCGTTAAATACAGTTAACAGCACCACCCAAATTATTGAGACCAAGCAACAATTTCTTCAAGTTTCTGAGAAAAACCTAAACAAACATCTTATTGCCTTGCACGAAAAATACGTGTTGGGTTTTGCGTGCTTCATCCTATTCTTTGTAGGTGCGCCCTTAGGAGCTCTCATACGAAAAGGCGGTATCGGTTTGCCATTGGTTATTGCCATTCTTCTGTTTTTGACCTATCACTTTATTGGAATATTTGCAAAAAACAGTGCTGAGGACGGTACTTTAAATCCGATTTTGGCAACTTGGCTTTCTACCCTGATCATGTTGCCCTTGGGTGTATACCTGACTACACGAGCCACAAATGATAAAGGGCTGTTTGATTTTGACAGCTATCTTAATCCAATAAAAAGCTTCCTTAACCTACGCCCTAAAAATTCGGTGATAGTAGATGGAGAGTTAGTGCAGTATAGTTTCTTAGATGGCTATAATACCGAAAAGCTCATACAGGTTATCAAAAATCACGATGCGCTAGATTTTGATGAGAGCGTGAAACCTTTCGCCCTCAATCAATTGTTGAAACGCAACCAAAGCATAGAAGATCTACGACATCAAGGTGTAGTTATTGAGGACGCTTATCTGCAATTAAGAAAAGAAGCTACGGATAGTATTGCCTATTCAAAATTTGCTGTTATTTTTTATGCGGTAGGGTTACTGTTGATTGGGTTGCATTTTATTTTTAAAAATAATGGATTACCCGAAACCGCAGCATCAGCAAGAGATTTAGGATTCATTTCACTTCTCGTTTATCTGTTCTACTATGTTATCACATTTTTAAAATCCAAGGTGTTTTATAAACATTTAAAAGTGAATGTTAAACCGCTCAATCCATTCTTAATGTTAATTGGATTGCCATTTTATGGGGTTTCACACTTTTTACTTAAAAATAAAATCAAGGAAGACTTAGACCGTAGCGCTATCCTAAATGTAAAATAAGCTATATCTTTGCATATAATTTCAAAAAACATGACCACAAGTACATATACATCTGCTATACAATTACACACCATTGAAGAAGCCATTGAGGATATTAAAAATGGAAAAGTTATTATTGTTGTAGATGATGCCGATAGAGAAAATGAAGGAGATTTTGTAGCTGCCGCAGAAATGGTAACGCCTGAGATGATTAATTTTATGGCCACTCATGGTCGCGGATTGATTTGTACGCCATTAACTGAAAAGCGTTGTAAAGAATTGGATTTACACCCAATGGTTCATAACAACACTGACCCAATGGAGACGGCATTTACGGTTTCTGTAGATTTGCGCGGGAATGGCGTGACTACTGGAATATCGGCCAGTGATAGAGCCCAAACCGTTAAAGCACTGATTGCGCCAGATACCAAGCCTCACGAATTGGGGCGTCCAGGCCATATTTTTCCATTAGTAGCCAAACAAGGCGGAGTATTAAGACGTACAGGTCATACAGAAGCTGCTATTGATTTTGCACGTTTAGCAGGTTTGAAACCGGCGGGTGTAATAGTGGAAATCATGAATGAGGATGGTACTATGGCACGCTTGCCTCAGTTAATGAAAGTTGCTGAAAAGTTTGACCTCAAAATTGTTTCTATTGAAGATCTTGTAGCCTACCGAATGCAACACGATTCCTTAATTGAAAAAAAGGAGGACTTTGAAATTGTTACCCGTTTTGGTAAATTCAGATTAAGAGCCTACCAACAAACTACAAATAGCCAAGTACACATTGCCTTAACCAAAGGTGCCTGGAAAACAAATGAGCCGGTCTTAACAAGAGTCAACTCTACGCTTGTAAATAATGATATTCTAGGAACCCTAACTAACAATGCTGATAAAAAACTGGACAACATGTTTAAATTGGTTAATGAAGAAGGCAAAGGCGCCATTCTTTTTATCAACCAGCAACACCAATCTACCGACTTGTTGAACCGTCTAAAGACATTAAAGCGGGAGCAGAATCATAAAGATGTGATCAAAGCACCGAGCATTGCCATGGACAACAAAGATTTTGGAATTGGGGCACAGATTCTTCATGATCTGAACATACACAAACTCCTTTTAATGTCTAATAGCGAGCACACCAAACGTGTGGGGATCATTGGGTATGGATTGGAGATTGTAGACCATGTCGATTACTAGTCCACAACTTCAAACACCTTAAACAACCCTTTACTTCTTGTATTGGGGACCTCTGAGATAAAGGCATACGTGCCAGGTTTTAAATCGGCATAAAAATATCCAGTCTTACCAGCAGCCATGTCATTAACCCCACCTAAAAACGTAATACCTTTAGGCACTGGGGTAATTAACCCTTTGGCATTAGACCAATCCATCCAAGCTTCCAACGCCTCTTCTTTAGCACCTGGTTTTAGTTGTACCAAATTTAGATCGTGCCATATAAAATTTTCATGTTTCTTTTGATCTTTAACATATACTGAAAAAATCTGCTTCCCTTTGCTGATCTCCTTGTCATAAGATATGCCGTCAACGCCAGATAGCACAATATTAACCGTGGGTTCTGGTGGTTGATTTCCACTTAGTTCCTCCGTAACAATAATTGGTTTGGCCATGCCCATAAGGGTGTGAAATTTTCCGTTTGGCATTTTTACATAACACTCCATGATATAATACCCCGGATCCAGCTTTAATGTGGTAATGGCCGTATGCTGGGGTGCTATTAAGCCCGACCCACCGGAGAAAATAATATCGGAATACCATGTTGGCAAACTAGAAAAAGCAGCAAATCCTTCTGCATCTTTTCCGGCGTTTATTAAGTCCATCCCTTCTTCAAACACGGGCGCGAGATCCTTAATGGTATTGTCAATAGTGATTCCTTCTGGATACTTGTCCAATAAAAAGAAATGGGTTTCATTAGAAAGGTTTTGGTACTTGAAAGTATTCCATCCGGAAGGAATAGTATCCACAGACTGAAACTCCATACTCCGTGTTATGATGTCTATAACATTTGATGGTTCTTTAACTACCTGTTCAACCGGAAATGAATTCTCGTTCATGGCTTCAGTTCTTTTTTCATTTTTACAGTTGAACATACAGTATGATAATATTAAAGCGTAAATTTTAATTTTATGAATTTTCATAATTTCTGATTTCTATATATAAAATTAATAAGAAGATTAAGGATGGCTACTGCTCTATCACTATATTAAAATCCAATAACGTGAAGGATTGTAATAAACAGATACATTTTGAATTTCTACTATTTTAATTCAAATTGTAAATACGTTTTCTGTAGAGCATATATGAAATGTTAAAGCATTATAAAACCCCAAGTAATTATATCCATCCATTAGGGGTTTTATATTGCTTTTAATAGGTTATCTATTTTACGTCATAATTTGACAAAAGATCAATCGGCATTATCAAAATGCAACATCCTAACCGAACTTAAATTTTCCAATACCCATAAATTTCCATCTTTATCAAATGTGATTGCTCCTGGCAAACTCAACCCAGTAACTGCTGTATCAAAAGTGCCATCTAGATGATAGCGACTTATTTTACCGCCTATTGGAGATAAACCAGGGATGCCCAAGAGTGAAAACCAACTATTTGCATCAAGTTCTACAACGTAAAGCATTCCATCAGGCCCAATTTCTACATCAATCACAGAAGTTAGTCCATCTATTAACAGTTCATAATCGTCAGTTACATTTCTCTGATCAAGAACAACATTTGTAGCTCCAGCTCTTATTTTCCATACACGTGATCGTCCAATTGGAAACACGCCATCTTGAGGGCCCAATGCGCCCGTAAGTTCCCCAATATAAATATGGCCATCAGCATCTTCAGCAATTGATGTTGGAACTGGTTGTGCATAGCAATCAATTTCTTTATCCCTCCCAGCGTTCCATCTTACAAGATAATCTCCATTGTTATCTATTGGAGGAGTTAGAATAGCCAAATAGTCTATTTCTCCAGTTTCTGAAGTTTTTAGAACCGTATTTCCGGCAGCATCTGCAACATAAACCGTTTGTCCTAATGAAGCCATTACCTTATAAGGGTTGTTTTGCGGACCAGCACTAAAACCATCTATGGCTTCGCATTGTTGATTTTTCCATTGGATACCTTTAAAAGCATCTGGGTCATGATCACGTTCAAAAGCAGCAAGATCTGCAACCATGCGCACATTGCCATAGGACGCTTTATACAATTCGCCATTTTTAGCAAGATCTGAGCCGGCGCTTACCACAAAGGCATTACCACTAGAAACTGCAGCTATACCTTGAATGTCAGTAGCACTATTTACGGATGTCATTGTTTTTACACTGCCATGTTTTATGACTTCAATGGTTTTTTCGTTAACGCCATTAACAGCCACCATAATACTACCATCGGGAGCCGCTGAAATATCGTATACCGTTCCATTAAATTGATACGCATTATGATTTAATTGCTGCGTTTTATTTTGTAATTGAGCCTCGGTTGTCGAGACATCCGTTTCAAGCGGGTCTGTTTCACAGGATACGATGAGCGAAAGAAATACTAAATAAATTGGGGCAACCTTAAACTTTAATTGTGTTTTCATGATGTACTAATATATTTAATGATTAATAATTGCATTATGCTTATGTTTCATATGTAAAGTTTTTAATCTATAAGTTTTCCGAAGCCCTAGAACTGTCTTGCCAATTTGAATTTTATAATCAAACCTATATATAATTAAAAATCAGCCGCCTGGGGAATTCAGGAGAGCTCCTTGCATCCTTCTCATTCTTTTCATTGTAATCATATTTATAAATGCTCTAATTGTTTTAAATCTAGCATAGCAATGGATTGCCATACGGCATCATAAGATAATCCATAACTTTCCAGGGTGATTCCAAACCGCATAGCATATAAAAACGAGACGCGATAAAAGTTGTCTTGCTTCACATATGTCTCTAGAACTTTCAATCCATTTTTTTCATATGTTTTTTGATATTGTGAAGGCTTTTCATTGTTTATTTGAAGAGTCTGCGCCATGTAATGCGATTGAATGGCCAACAAACCATCCTTACTAGCACCGTCAACAATGCTCACAATTAATTTCTTATCCGTGTTATTTTTATAAACGGCACCGGCAGATGCAATATCCTTTTGTGGGATTTGGCTTTCGGTAAATTCAATCCGTTTTAGTTCGCCCAATTGTACTGGTAACCAATGTTGAAATTGCGCTTCCGTAGCGGGTTCTGTTACTTTTAAATGGTCACGGAAGTCTTCTGCATTTTTTGAGTTTTTTACGACTTTAACAGACTCATTGATGATTTGCACATCTTCAATAATACCTCTGCTTTTCTCTTTTCCACAAGAAAACAGACAGAAGACGCCACATAAAAGGGCTACTATGGATTGGAATGGATAGTTCATTTGAATATTTATTAAATTTTGTACTACAGCTCCCTGCTGCCATACTTACTCCTGATGATTGTGTTGCATTTTATATATTATTTTGACCTGCACTTACAGAAACAAGTATTTCATTTCATATAAGTATACATGCTTGGGACTTTCTATGCTTCAAAATCTCTTAACTAAAATTCTTTTCGAGATTTGTCCTTCCGCAGTGGTAATTTTGATAAAGTTAACACCATCCAGGTACTTGCTTACATCTATGTAATTCATATCTCGCGATGAAAATATTAATCTTCCTTGAATGTCAAATAACTCCAATCTATCTATATCTTGACGGAAGAAATATTGACAATTCTTGAAATTGGATTAGGATGATTCATCACACCTGAAGCCTTATAATTTCTGGAATTCAGGTTACACTTCACTTTAATTACAGCATCTGTAGAGACTAACTTAGTAGAGGTTAAAGATGAGCCTTCATATACAACCGCATGTACAATAACATAAACACCATCTTTAAGACCAGATACATCTATTGGTCCAATTTATAGACTATTGAGATTGTTTAATAATTCTTTTACAATAGTATATTGACCAGGCACTACAGTGACCTTGTTACCTTTATTAGCCAAGTACAATTGATTGTCTCTCCATTTATAATTCAATCCTTCTTAAACATTTGAGCCCCTGATAAAAAACTCATGGCTTTATAATCTTTTTTGTTAATGGTATTTGGCGTCTGTTTAAGTGATACTGCGGAAATCCTGAAATTATTTTTAGCTTTCTTTTTATCTATATATTCCATCTCCATAACCAAGCTGTTTGTAAATTGCTTGGCCAATCTCGGATCTAAATCAGGGAGTTTCATATTTTTATTAGCACCGAAGTTGAAAAAGTTGGGCAAGGCCAATTTTGCCTCTGTGGTGTGGTATACATTTACAATATACTTTTCATGAATCAACTGTAACCCTTTACAGTTATAGTTTAAAATATATTTACCAGGCAACTCTTTCACTTCATAATCTATTTCCGAATTATCGACTTTAACTTCAGGAATTGCATAGATCTGTAGTACATTTTGATTACCCTGAAGCTTCATAAACATTACCATGGTATTCAACTCATTGTCAAAGAGCATCGTCATTGTGCCCATATCCTTAATCTGTGGGTCAACCATTTGGGTAGCGGTATAAGGCGCATTTTCTTTAATCAAAATGGTCATTTCTATATTGTTTTTTTTCTTTGAATCCATGACCATAAGTGTTTTATACTCCCAGTCAAAATCATAAGAATCAGGAAGCATATCTACAGTCACTTTATTGTTGCGCATCGAATTTTTTGCAGATTTTATCATGCCCTTGGAATCACTAGTATCATAATCTTCATCAGATGCTGCATCTCTATTTTTTTCTTTATTAAAAGATCCCATGAGGGCTCCCATCATATCCTGTCCTCGTGAACGCACCTCTCTGGCAGGTGGCAATTGCACTTCTACTGGTTTATAATCATACACCAATAAACTCTCGCCAGGGGGCATCATGTCCATTTGAAAGCCATCAGAGGGCTGATTTACTGCAGACTTGTTCGTATAAATCTCAACGAGACGGTTTTGATCGTCAAATAGCACATAGCTTCCTTCATAGCCAGGTTCGTTTAAAAACTCGAACTTGGTATAGGTTTTCCCCCTATTGGTTTGCTTGATCTCTTTAAAATCTTCATACCTAAATTGTTCCGGTTTATAGATAAAAGCAAATTCTACAATTCCATTAAAAGGATTGGGTGTTAGACCTTGGTCTTGTTGTTTTTGAAGCTGCGCCATAAAAGGTTCTGGTGGTAATTTATAGCCTTCTACAATCATGGTTGGCCCCATCATACCCTGTCCTGCTGAAGCCATCAATGACGATTTATTGAAAGCATTTTCTTTTTCATTATAACCATATATAAAACCTTCACTATCTATATATCCCCCTTTTGGTTGGTCGTCTTGTTTTATCCTAACAGCAATCTGATCAGCATCAAAAAATTGGATTTGGTTTAAATTTCCATTTTCATGAAGGAGTATGACGACATCTTCCTTAAAGAAGTCTTTTTTAGCTGCTGTATGCAAACCTAGTGACGCATTGCCGGTGGTAATTTCAGATTGGTTTTCAGTTTCTGATGGTTTATTAGATGTCGTGTTAGATTTATCCTTTTTAGAGGTGACATCATCTATGGTTTTTTCAGTTTTTTCTGTGACAACCTCATCGGTTTTTCTCAGAATTGTGCGCTCTACAGCCTGTTCTGCTTTTTTCTTTAGCTTTTTAAATATTTGGGCTTCAGCGGTTAAACTCATACATAAACAAAGCATTGTGCATAAAATATATCGTGTTCTCATAATAATTTTCTTTAAATGTTATTGAACCATTTTATATAGAATTCACCCATTAAGGGCACTGGTTTTGTTTTCTCATTAATAGCGTTCATTAATCCCATAATCCACATATATAGTAATATACAGACACCTATGAGATTGATCAACCAACCCAAATATGGTATGTAATTAAGCAACCCCAGGGCCAATCCTGTTAGGGCCAGACCAAAGGATTGAATAATATGAAATTTTGCAAAGGCATTTTTCTTTTCAGCATTCATTATAAAGGCGATTATTAAACCTAAAATGGTTAAATAGGCTATTAATGCTATTGTTTTACCTTCTAATGCGTTGGTGTTTGAGTGTGTTGTTTCCATAAATTCACATTTGTTATTATTCATTCTTTACCCATTGCATCCCATAGCTTCCATGTCAATGTCTCCAATTATTTTATTAAGACCCCAAGCTATTTTATTACTTTTAAAACCAACTGTTTCTACAGCTACCTCACATGCAAATTGCTTGAGTTGAGTCCTAATTTTAGCGTCCATTCCAGATGCATCCATCAATAAAATAGTTTCAGAAACAATGGCATAGAGCTTAACTAATGTAATACCGTATATTGCAACAATAGCCAGGGCATGAGAGCCAATTGGATGCAATGCCTTGAGACGGCCCAATACTTTCATAAGTGCACCCAATGCCTCTAAATAAGGTTCAGCACCTGAGGTGTCATATGGCAGCTCGCTGCTTCCGCCTCCACTTCCATTGGGTAGCATACCATATACTTCTCCAGTTTTCCCATCTATATTCCAAAAGGCTTTTGAGCTTGCGCTAGAATCGAAGATTTTGTATTTTGAATTTCTGTATATCCGCTCTCTCCAATACAGAAGATCATCTTTATTAATACTATCCAACCATTTGGATTCACGAGCATCTGAAAGATTAATCCATGATTTATCCGCCAATTGTTTAAATGTACTATCTTCAAATAGCTCATATTCTCTGATGGCAAGTTGCGACGTCTTATACATCGTTGTTTTAAATGCTGCTAAAGGGCTGGTTCCAATGGTGGTATATTGTGATGTCGGAAAGTAATCGAATTGAGACATGGCTTTTGAGGTGATAAAACCAGGTTTTAGAGTTTGCATCCCAATTTTCAAACCATTTGCATAAGTCAAAGATTTTTGAGATGCTATATCATATAGAGGGCCGATGAGATTTAAAACAGAACCAGAAATAGAGAGTTGTCCCTTCTCATAAACTTCTCTGGCTTCTATTGGTTTATTATCTATAAATAATTCACCCCAATCTCGTGTGCTCAACTTATAGTTTAGCAAATCTGTGACAGCAGCAGCATAAGTTGGTCCATTCCCTTCAAAATAAAGCTGGGTGCTACCCAACATAAAATCGTTAACCTCTTTTGCCAAAGCATCAGTAATATCGCCCTTTCGATGAATATCATTTTCCCATCCTGCCAGTACACGTTTGACAGTAGGCTGATTTGCGTATTTAAGTTTTAGATAAACACCAATAATCCTTGGACCTAACTGAGCCATGTTGGAAAATTGATAGTTACAACTCGCGTTAAGGCGATTATTATCAATAGCTATGGTAACATGTCTTTGTTCAGTTTTAGCTGTTGAAAAATAACTAAAAGTATAAGGGTGTATTTCGATTTTTTCTAAATAGGAAATGATAGCCTCAATGGTCTTTTTAGGATCATTGGCAAGTATATGCATCCCATCAGTAATGGTAGCCATATGATTAAATGTATTGACCACACTCTTATTTTCTGTGGCAATCACATTCAGAATTATTGCTGGAGGTCCATTTTTATAGCTAGCTTCATTATTTGGATGATAGTTGTCATCGTTATGTCCGTCTGTCGCAAAAATCACTAAATCTGCATCAGTATTTGATGCTTTTAACAACCAAGTATATAGTGACGAAGGGGTTATCCAGTGTGTAATAATTGCATCTGGATAATTTACCTTAATCCTATCTTGCAAGTTAGTCACAAAAGCATCCATCTGATCACCTCTATACTCAGCTGGCATGCTCATTGAAGCATCTGACAGAATTAATATTCTAGGTATCTTTTGATTACTTTCTAAGAGCGCACTCACTGGTTGGCCACCATCGGTAATTAAAAAATCCTTAGCGGAAAGCCCTTCCACAATTTCACCTTGTTCATCTCTTGGAGAAACTGATAATTTAACCTTTGGATACCCCACAGGTTTTGCTACGGCATCTAGATATTTAATGCGACTTTGTAAATTTTTATCAGTTTTAGCTTTAATGGCAACACCATTAATTTTTGCTGACAAGTTTCCTTTAGGAAGTGTAATGCGTCTGCCCCCCAAGGTAATAGGATCTACCAGCTTAGAATGCGATTCCATATACGTTGCATCTTCACCAATAGCTTGCAAAGCAAAAGCAGGTGTGAATGTTCGAATACTTTGTATTGGTGTAACGCGTCTGACTTCTGGAATCAAATTATCCAAAAACATGATATTTAACTGTCTCCCTACTAAATCCTTCGCTAACCATTCATGGTCAATAAGTACTTGTTCATTTTCAGGAGTAATTGAATCTCTATAAGTAAGTACAATTTGTACTTTATCAAGATTTTCAATTGGTTTCTTTGCCGCTGTAATGGTATTATTTTTATCTCTTAAACTTCCAAATGGGACATCCGGATCACATAGATGAGCATAAAATATTTTACCTTCATGCTTCAATTCTACTGTTGGGGTTGAAGTATTATCCCATCTAAAATCAAATGTTCTGTAATTATAATTGGACGGCAAGTTTAAATCGTTCCAAATTTTTTCACCTAATTGATGGGCCAAATTGCTATCGTTATCCACCCCCTTACCATTAAATTCCGTGTAACCTGAGTAGCCCAATTCATCAGCCCACCTATTCATTTGTTTTTCAGAAATTTTAGGTTCAAATGGTCTATTAATATCGCGTAAAAAAAACTTGATTGTTTCTTCAGGTTTAATCTTAGTATGTTCATGTACTATCCTTGCATTAAATCCTGCTTTTTGATACATGTAGGTCAGCAATTCAGCTTTTTCTTGAACCGTGGCCATTCCACTCCGTAAGGCATATTTCCATCCCCATTTTAAAGCATTGCTCTTACCTATTTTACTTATTTCTGTGGGAATTAATAGCAGTTGATTTTTTACAAAATCAAACATCTTTTCTGGGTCAGCCTCTAGTATAAGAACCTCCATCTGACCTTGCAAATGATCGGGGCTTGTTTTTAAATAATGCAACAGCTCTTCCCATACTTTATAAGGCACTTTTCCGGCACCTTCAAATTCAGGGTCGCTAGCACAACTTAAAGCTGCTGCTGGCAATGATAATGCTATCGACCCTAATGCGATTTTTGTTATAAAATCACGTCTATTACAAGTATATTGTGCAATATGTTCTGGATTTGTTCTCAATATTGAATATTTACTTCTCCGGAAATCGGAAAATTTTTACCATATTCCATTATGCCACTACCTTCGCCATCAAAGGTCATACGCAATTGGCTGTCACTCAATTGTGTGATGCTAATGGTACCTTTTCTAAAAATGATACGTTTGTTTAAACTTTTAACGTTTCTGTCGGCGTCAAAAAAATTAAGGTCCACCTTTACATTTTTTGCATTGACATCAGGGATGCTATATGATGCACTACCCTGACCTAAAACACTGGTGTTGAACAGATTGAAATGCAATTGTAACGGATTTCCATCCTGCCAAAGTTTATATTGAATACTGTCATTTGCCATAGTGACAAGTCCTGGTTCAAGTCCAGTTTTTGAAATTCCAAGAACTTTTCCTTCCATTTGAACGACTACCGCCTGCTTATCTGCTGAAGCCTTTAGATGTACCAAGTTTTTTTGATTTGAATCCTGACAACAGCATAAAAGTGTAATTAGAAAAAAATGGATAATAGACTTCATAATTTATGGTTTATACAATTATTAGAATCGACTACCTAAGCAGTACAACCCATTATTACAGTTGACTTTATACGTACAAGGTTACGGGGCTTTAAAAACCTGAAATGATCTGAAACTGACCAGTGAAAATTAAGAAAAAGGGAACGCTACAAACTCCACATTTTACAAGTCGCGTTCCCCTTTATCAACTGATTAATAGCATCTTTAAGTTTCTTTTTTAATCTCTATCGTTTTTACAACATGATTATTCAATAATATGCTGAGTATATAGGTTCCTTTTTTGAGATGGTCGATACTGAGATATAATCTTTTGTCTCCAGAATTGTCGGTGGGATTCGCCATCATCTCTGCTATTAACTTTTAGATAATGTAAAGGTATCACTGATACGAGCTTAGCTATAGAACATATGTTTCAAAACATAGAACATATGTACCAAACCCTAAATAAGGAATCATTTTTTAATAGAATGCCCACTACTAATACCATAAGATTTTCTTTAGTTTTACAGTAGTTTAATGCCCTATATGCTACTATAGTTTAGTTGATGCAGACTGATAATCTTGTGGAGTCCGACCATAAACTTTCTTGAAACACTTGATGAAGTAAGAAGGTGTATTAAAACCAATTTGATAAGCAATTTCTGAGATAGTGGCGTCAGAAGCTTTTAGTAAGGGCAAAGCTAATTTGACACGTTGCACACGTAAAAATTCTGTTGCACTCATCTTAAAAATCGCCTTTAGTTTTCTATGTAATTGCGATCTACTCATGTGCATGCGCTTTGCAAACAATACAATAGTGAATTCCGGATTCGTGATCTCCTTATCCAAGACCGTTTTTAAACGCGTTAAGAATTCAGTTTCTGTAGAGGTACTACCCAGTTCTGGGTCAATATTAAAATCTTTACTAAAATGGTGTTGCAATTGATTTCTTCCTTCAATTAGCTTTTCTACTCTTAATTTCAGTAATTTACTATTAAACGGCTTGGTAATATAAGCGTCCACTCCCGTGGTTAATCCTGAAATTTCATTATCAGCTCCCACCTTGGCCGTTAATAGGATTATGGGAATATGACTTGTAAGTTCATTATGTTTTAAAAAGTTACTTAATGCAATCCCATCTTGTACAGGCATCATCACATCACTAATAATTAAGTCTGGGCTGTGTGCCAAGGCCAAGGCAACACCACTCTTTCCGTTATTGGCCTCAATAATTCGATAATCGTCTTTAAATATAGAACTGATAAATTTCCGAATATCATCTTCATCTTCTACAATTAACAACAGCGCTCTGTCAGATGGCGCTAGGGTTTGGTGGTGGTTAATTTTTGACTCCATCTCAATATCTGACACTTTTATATCCTGAGCTGCAAAAGCTGATTCGTGAATTGGCAACGATACTGTAAATTGAATTTTGTCAGCAGCAATTGTATTTACAATAATCCGACCCTTGGCAAGCTCCACCAATTCCTTTACCAGTGCCAGACCAACCCCAACCCCTTCTGAAGCTTGGTCGTCTTGATAAAATCTTTGAAATAATTGACCAATATCTTTCTTAGAAATATCTTTATTGGTATTAATTATCGATAGTACCATTTGTTGGTGATGCTCGTTGGCATCGACTAAAATAGTGCTGCCCTTTGGTGCATATTTTATGGCATTCGTCAACAGGTTAGAAGTGATTTTTTCTACAATATCTGTATCGTACCATGCAGATGTCAAGTTATTGATATTTTGAGTAATCGTTATTTTTCTTTTTTCCGCTTGATATTGAAACGCCGCTATAATTTGCTTTAATAAAATATTTAAATTGTTTTTAGAGACCTCAAGCCTTAGTTGGCCCGAATCAATTAAGGATAAATCGAGCATCTGATTAACGAGTTTTAGTAGCCTATTGGCATTTTGTTTTACCAAATTAAGCTCATGCGCATCATCAGGTTGCAGATTTTTTTTTGCCAATTGATGTTCAATAGGGCCAGAAATGAGGGTTAATGGTGTTCTAAATTCATGTGAAATATTTGTATAGAGTTTGGTCTTAAACTCATCTAACTTTTTTAGACGCTCTGTTTCAGCATGCTCGAGCTGGAGCTGTGTTTGCATATGCCAACGCCATTTAAAATAAACGTAAATGATGTATATAGTAGCAATTATAAGAATAAGATATATTGCTTTTGCTAAATTGGTAAGATACCAAGGCCTTAAAATAGAAAATGAATAGGTGGCCGGCACGGGGTTCCACACACCATCATAATTGCTAGAAATTACCTTAAACACATAATCATTGGGAGGTAAATTGGTGTAATGTGCCGTGTTAGTATTTCCTGAGCTTACCCAAGTTGAATCGTGATTGACCAATTGGTATTTATACTGATTCCGATCCGGTTGCGAAAAATGTAATCCAGAGAAGGTAAAAGTTAAGGTGTTCTGGGTATGGCTAAATCTTGCCTGTTGCTCTATAGGTTTCTCTTTATTAAAGATTTCTAATTTTGAAATGACGGTTCTGGGTACAATCCTATTTCTGGTAATGTCTGATGGCATAAACCAATTGACTCCATCCAAACCACCAAAATATAGCGTCCCATCAGACGCTTTATAATAGGCCCCGGTATTAAATTCAAAGGCTTGCAGTCCGCTATAGTTACCATAAACTTCAACTACAGCTTCGCCATTAATTAATTTGAACTCAAATATGCCTTTGTTAGAACTGAGCCATAAACTATTAGCATCTCCTGGTAAAATGCCATATATCACCATATTGGGCAAGCCGTTAGAGGTGTTATAGGTGTTGACCATTTTATTATTAGAGTTATATGACTTCAAACCATCGCCATTAGTGCCAATCCAGATGACTTGGCCGTCAAAATATAGCGATTTGATGGCACTGGAAATTGGCTCAATTTTTTGTATACTATCTGTTTCAGTATCCAACAGAAATAAACCGTCATTTTCAGTTCCTATCCAATACTCTGTATTCTGGCCT
The DNA here is from genome assembly GCF_004364975.1 of Gelidibacter sediminis. Lineage (GTDB taxonomy): Bacteria > Bacteroidota > Bacteroidia > Flavobacteriales > Flavobacteriaceae > Gelidibacter > Gelidibacter sediminis. The sequence goes on from NZ_SOBW01000008.1 coordinate 1,251,758, forward strand.
TTTTCTATTGTTCTTATATTGTTGCTGGTCAATGCCGAATTATCTTTATGATACGATTTTACTACACCACGACCAAGATCAAAAAGCAGCAGTCCATGTTCTCTGGTGCATAGCCAATTTTGTGTTTGGGAATGCTGGTATATTTTCCAAATGGTATGTTGGTCTAGGGGCTTAAAATTTCTCATATTACCCCACCTATCCATCAACTGTAAGCCACGGCCTTGATGGCCTATCCACAAGTAATCATCATCTGAAAACAAACTCATTATTCGGTCGCTTTTCAATTCAGAGTTCTTTTGGGTATAGGTTTTATAGCTGTCATTATTAAAATTAATGGCAGTCAACCCTTTACCTGATGTCCCCAACCATAGTGTTTGATCTGATTCAAGAGTAATAGAGCGCACTACATCTACGTGTACATCAATTGGAGTCTGAGCATTGGTTATGAGGTTAAACTTCTTTAAATGCTCATCATAATAGCTCAGACCAGCCCCGTCAGTACCCAACCAAATGGTTCCTGTAAAATCTTCGTACAAACACAACACATCGTCGTAGTGCAAAGCATATGGATCGTTTTTATTGGCTATAAAATGTTGTACCTCATTCAAATCTATATCTATCAAATACACACCATCGCCATACGTGGCGACCCAAAGTTTATTATTTTTATCAATCAGGATATCCTGAATATTTAAAATTGAAGGCAATTTTTGATGATCAAACTTTTTAAATGATGTTGCCTTAGGTGCTTTATAGTACAGTCCGTTGCCATAGGTACCACACCAAATAGTGTCATCCTTGGAATTCGCCAAGGCACTAAAATTTAGCCCATTATCATCTACCGTAATTTTATGGAGCTGCTGGTTCTCCAATGTAAAGATATGATTTGCCGTGGCTAAATAAAGTTGATTACCTGTGTTGAGAAAGTCATATATAGCGGTGTTTTTAATGATATCCTCAAAAACCTTCGCTATCCTATTCTGTTGCAAATTAATTTGATATAAGCCATCAGTATAACTGCCCACCAAATAATTGCCTTGTTGGTCCTGAATGATACAACTAGGCGATGTAATGGTTTGAAAAGATTGAAAAGTTTGTAGAGAATCATTAAATTTTTCCAGACCATTTTTAAGACTAATGATCCATAAATTGGCGTCAGCGTCAATGTAGGTTTTTCCCAACCTACTGAACGTGGGGCGAGTTACATCTTCAAATTGCTTATTGTAAATTGTAAAGGATCTGCCGTTATATTTGTTCAAGCCATCTTGGGTAGCAAACCACATATACCCTAAAGAATCTTGAACGATACTCACCACGCTGTTTTGCGAAAGTCCTTGTGCTACGGTTAATTCCCTGAATGAAATTTGCTTGGAAACCGAGGTGTTTTCGTAGCCTACATCTACATGTTGTTGTGCGAACATCACGAAGGGTATGAAAAACAGGAAGCCCGATTTAATAAAGTAACGCATAGATATTCAGGTTGTTACCTAAATATACTAAAGATTTTGAAATGACACGAGTTATGATTTAATTAATGCCCCTATGCAATTACAAGAACTCGGCGCACTTGTACCCCATATTATGCAACCCAACTTAGCATCAATTAGAACTATGACATTAAAACGCTAGAGGAACTTTTAGACCAAATAACAGCGTTAAATACAGAAAAAATTGCACTCTTGAGACTGTGCATATGGACATGTATTTGCATTTACATGAATTACCTCTATGTTTAAAATCACCTTTAAAATTTAACACTACATTACGAGGCATAAAGTCAGTACATCGTAGGAAGCTTTTGTAGAAATAGTAGTTATGAAGACCTCTTTACGATGATAATTTAGAAACTAAATTGAAGTTAGTCTTATCAATTTTCATTGGATTCTACTAACTGATACTTGTGGTATCTAATGGCTGTGTTATAATTTTAACTTATGAATAAAGGTCAAAATTTTAGCGGCAAATCTACACTAAATTTATATAATTTTTAATTACACAATAAATTTACCATCAATACATTACATAACATTACTTAAATTGAAGATTTAATTATGGTTGCCATTTTATGAGCCCGTGCTTGCACCTCCGCTTCAGTCCAAGACAGTTTAATGAGGCACGAAATGTTTCGACCAATATAATGATCAGACTGATCAAAAGTTTTGGTTTCAAGATACGCTAAACCCTCCTTTATTTCTTTCGAAACTGGGTACAAACTTTTGACATTTTTTAGGTGATCCCACTTGCGAACGTAATGCCAATTATTATCAAAATAATGAAAACAACCATCAATACCACCTTCTTTTAAATTCTTAGAAACGCTACGTGAAGTTTCCAAATCAGGAAGGAAGAAATTCAAAATTGCATAACTTTCCTCACCGCCATTTGGAACGGTTCTAAAAGTAACTTCAGGAATTTTAGAAAGGGCATCCCTAAGCATTGTATAATTTTTCTTTTGAATGGCCAAAAAGTCGGGTAAGCGTCTTATTTGTGCCAAACCTATCGCAGCATGCAGCTCTGAAATCCTGAAGTTATAACCCAAGATCGGATGGCTCTCGGCTCCCCTGTCATTTCCTACATGATCATGCCCATGGTCAGAATATTGATCGGCATTCACATAAAACTCTTTATTATTTGTAACCACCGCCCCGCCTTCACCACTGGTAATGGTTTTTACAAAATCAAATGAAAAACAACCTAAATGACCAATCGTACCTAGTGCTTTTTCCTTATAAGTCCCGCCAATGGCTTGACACGCATCTTCAATAAGCACTAAATCATATGCCGAACAAATTTCCTGCAAAGCGTCCATATGGCCCATGCTACCGCACATCTGAACCACCATAATAGCCTTGGTCTTTGATGAAATGGCCTTTTTAACCGCCGATGGGTCAAGAGCCAAGGTATCATCAATATCAACCAACACCGGTATGGCTCCCACCATTATAATAGCCTCAAAACTCGCCACGAACGTGAAAGTGGGCATAATTACCTCGTCTCCTGCCCCTATTCCTGCGGCTGCAAGCGCCACAGAAACTGCTGCCGTACCACTAGACACCAATTGCACATATTGAGTGTTTAGCGCGGACTGGAGTTCAGCTTCCAGTGCTTTGGCCTTCCAATGTCCATTACGCATGCCGTCAAATCCGTAACGCATTAACACACCACTCTCTAGAACATCTTCTACCTCTTTACGTTCGGCACTTCCAAATAATTCAAATCCTGGCATAGCAATTAAAAATTAAAATTCGTATAAATATAACATAGTTAAGCAATGGCTACAATCACATCGCCGCCTATATAACCAATACGGCATCATTAAGGTTTTTGCGTACTTTTTTAAAGCTTGAAAACATGTCATCCTCTGCTCTATAGCCTACCGGTAGTAATAGCACAGATTTTAATTCTTTCTGTTTCAACTTTAAGACAGCATCAAATTGCGCCCGATCAAACCCTTCCATAGGACAGGAATCTATACGCTCTACAGCACACACAGTCATCAAATTACCTAAGGCAATATAGGCCTGTTTTATAGACCATTGTTGTTGCTCCTCCTGGGTCATACTCTTCATCATCACTTTAAGATCATTTCTATAGGGCTCTAAGATGGTTTCAGGCGTATTCCTTAACTCACTCACATTGTCAAACAATTCATCCACATCTGTGGGGTTGATATGATCTTTTATACATAGCACTAATAAGTGGGAAGCCTCTATAATCTGTCCCTGATTATAGGCCGCTGGCAATAATTGATCCCGTAAGGATGTATCTTCAACAATAAGCATTGAGATGGTTTGCAAACCAAAAGACGTAGCAGTTAAATTAAACGCCTGTTTAAGTGTGTGCAACTTCTCACTAGAGAGATGTTGTGTAGGGTCAAACTTTTTAGTCGCATAACGCCACTGTAAACTTTCTATAATATCCATGGGCATTCATTTCTATAGTTTGGCAAAAATAAGGGATGTACTTTACAATTATAAAGCATTTCGATCATTAAATTCTATTGCCAAATTTAATTGATTAAAAAATTGTGATTTTATTTGAAAGAATTAAAAAAGGGTTCTATATTTGCACCCGCCTAAGCAAACAGAATATGTTTAATCGGGCAAGCCACTGAGATATTAATGTGTACATCGCATTAAGAAACTCTGAAAGGCAAACGCAAGAGACACTGGAGAAATGGCAGAGCGGTCGAATGCGGCAGTCTTGAAAACTGTTGAGGGTCACACCTCCGGGGGTTCGAATCCCTCTTTCTCCGCGAAAAGCCCCGTAAACTCAATGTTTACGGGGCTTTGTTTTTTTAGGTGTTGAATTGGGTGTTGTTTGTGTGGTTTTTAATTTTCTAAGTTTTAGTTTTTCTCTCTTATAAAACTTAACTTGATACCAATAAATATGGGTATTAGGAATTAACCTCTCCATTAATCTTAGCGCAAATGATAACCGAAGAGCAATATTTAGAAGCAAAAAGAATAATTGATGAATATCATCAGCAATTAGAACTTCAATATACCAATAGTCGAGTTGAACTTTTAAAGGCTAAAAAAGGTGATTTTATAACCTACATTGGTGGTAGTAAAAGCAAATATCTTATAAAAGGAAAAAAGTACAGTTTAACTTGTGGTCCTTGGAATATATGAGTAGCTATAATAAACGAATCTGGCAAAAGGCAAGTTTATAAAAATCGGTTATTGAGTATTTGAAATTGCGTGATTAATTATTGAGATTGATAATCCACGATTAAATTTCATTTTTTAGGCTTCTTAAACCTTTTAATGTCTTCCTCCAATTCTTTTAAACTGGCTTCCTTCTCAATGGTCTTTTGCTGTTGCTTAAATTTCTCATATTCCACACCCGATTTTTCCAGAGCTTTCTTATGACTTATTTTTCCTGCGTGGGTTAAAAGCTCTCTACCGTTAAGTTGTAAAATACTATCCAATCTATTCGCCCAATCTTTCATATACATTGGGGTCTGCTGTTGTGCCATAGTTTCGGCAAATGCTAAATATTGTTCAACCAAAAGTCCCAAAAGTTTTATCTCGTCCTCGTCCAAATAGTTCTTCGCAATACTTACTTCTGATTTTTTTATAGTTGCCTTTTCCTTTTTATCATAAGACAGCATTCCCATCAATGGCAATGAGGCATCTACTCGTCTAAAAACCAATTCAGCAGCAGTCTGCTGACTAATTGCCCAAAGGAGTTTGTTTTGAACGACTTTGAAAAAATTAATGGTTCTTTCGTCTTTAGGATCATAATCAATGCTTGTGGTGTAGATGTCTTTTATTTTTTGATAAAAGAATTTATCCGATAAGCGTATCTCACGAATGCGGTCTTGCAGTTCATTAAAATAGTTCATTGAAGTGCCAGACTTAAAGCGGTCATCATTAAGCGCAAAGCCTTTGATAATGTACTCTTTTAAGCGTTGGGTAGCCCATATACGGAATTGTGTGCCTTGCACCGATTTTACACGATAACCCACGGAAATAACGACATCCAAATTGTATAGATTAACCTTGGATTCCTGGGTTTTTCCAGCTATAGCACCGTGCGAAGTGGTTGTTCGGAATTCCCGAACAGCCACTTCCTTATTTAATTCCCCTTCTTCAAAAACATTTTTTATATGCTCGCTTATCGTAGCTTTTGATTTTTGAAAAAGCTCCTGCATTTGAGCTTGAGTAAGCCAAACAGTTTCTTCGTCCAAACGAACATCTATTTTGATGTTACCGTCTTGATTTTGATATAAAAGAATGTTACTGTTCATCATAATTTCTAATTTATCAATTGCCCTACCTTATTAACCACCTTATACTCCAAAGCATCAAACTCATTAAAATGTGCTATCCCACATTTAATTTTCAGTTGCTCGTCGGAACTTAATTTATGCAAATCGACTTCGGGTGTTCCTGTGTCTTTTGTTTCCGCTACGAAATAGATTTTTTTATCATCTTTAAATACTACCGCCCAATCAGGATTATAGGTTCCGATGGGTGTTGGAATTTTAAACCAGGTCGGCAGTTTAAAATAGAATTGAATCTGGTCGCTCGTTTCGCAATCTTCGGCAAATTTGCTCTCTACACCTGAATCTAAAGGAATAAATTCTTCATATATAGTTTTTGATGAATCGCTCACGTTGAATGTAAAGTCATTGAGATAGACTTCCAATTCCTGCGCTTCAAACAAAGCCATTTCATATTCTGAACCCCCAATCTTTTCATATTTAATGCCGTCAATCATCAAATCATACAAAGTTCTCTTTATAGCTTGTGAGGCAAGGTCTAAAAACAACTGCGGATTTATGAGAATTTCAGGTATTCTGCCAGATTCACTTAATATCGCTTGCAAGGTGGAACGTGTCAATTCCGTTTTATTTTGGATATAACCCAATACATCAGGTATTGGCCACGTGTAACTGTCATAAGTTTCAACTTTATCTCCTGCATAACTCGTTTCAAGTCCTTCGTCAGTCATATGAATTTTAACTTTTGTAGAACGTACCGAAGGTGCTTTGATTTCAGGTAAATCTTTAATTGATTTTGATGCCAGGGTAATCAAATCAGAAGTTTTGTAATCTACACGATACGTCGTTTTCTTTTTGAGATTCTCCCATATTTCAAGAAATTTAGGGTCAGCATCAAAGCCTTTTCGGTACTTAATGGGCGTTCGTGCTCGTTTGTTTTTTATTCTGTCTTTAAAGGTTACACCACATTCATCTTCAATTTCTTTTTGTAAAGTTTTGGCAAAATCATCATAAGACTCGTTTGCGATTACAGTGAGTCTGTTAATATTTTGATCATATGTTCTAACATATTTGTTGTTGGAATCCTTACGAACAGCCAAACGTAAGCCTCTACCAATCTCTTGACGTTTCTTTATATCGGATTTGGTTTCGTTCAATGTACAGATTTGAAACACATTCGGGTTATCCCAACCTTCACGCAGGGCGGAATGTGAAAATATAAATTGCAAAGGATTTTCGAGGTTAAGCAATTTCTCTTTATCCTTCATAATTAAACTATACGTGTCATCATCTGCTTTGGTCTCTCCTGAAGTATCCTTCACCTTTCCTTTTTTATCCTGTGAGAAATATCCGTTGTGTACATCACCCACTGGAAATGGATTTAAGCCTTGAAAGATAGATTTTGCAATATACTCATCATAGATTTCTTCAAACCATCTGGCATATTTTCCTTTTACCGGATTACCATCAGCATCATAACTTCGATAATTGGCTACTTTATCAATAAAAAACAAAGACAAAACCTTAATCCCTAATTTATTAAGTCGCATTTGTTTTTTTAAATGTTCTTCAATGGTTTTACGAATTTGGAATTTCATCACTTCATCGGTTAATCCGCCTTGGCTATCGCCTTTATATAAAATACTACGGTTGGATAAGGATATACAGCCATTGGCAGCATCAATTTCTTCCACTAAATAACCATCAGCATAAATTTCACGTTCATTGGAAAGGTCATACAAATCCTTCCCAACTGAAACCGTAACTTTCTTCTTTTTCACTCCGCCCTTGTCATTTACGTTAATAAAAACTTTAGCTGTGACTTTGGTTTTAGTGGCAGTAATTGAATCAACCGATACAAAGGCGTCATTAAACGCATTTTCTTCAATGATACTATCTACTTCAATTTGCTTAACCAAGCCTAAATCATAAGCTTTAACAGGATTTAGACTATAAGTAAGATTGTATTGGTTTCGATGGGTTGCAGAATAACGAAGCGTACATATAGCATTCAAATTTTTAATGGCAGATGTACGTTTATCAGTTTCCATATTTTGTGGTTCGTCAATAATCACAAATGGGTTTGTGGATTGAATAAATTCAATGGGTTTTCGACCATTCGCCTTGTAATGGGGTTGGTTGATAATATTTTGATCCTTGGCAAACGAATCTATATTTATAACCAGGATTTCAATAGTATTATTGGAGGCAAAACTGCGCAATGCCGAAACTTTAGAACTATCATAGACTTGAAAATTAACAGGCACATTATCATAAAGATTTTGAAAATGCTCGGTCGTGATTTCAAGATTTTTTAAAACACCTTCCCGAATGGCTACGGATGGTACTACAATTACAAATTTTTTGAAATTATAAAGTGTGTTCAGCTCGTAAATGGTTCTTAAATAAACATACGTTTTTCCTGTTCCTGTTTCCATTTCTACAGAAAAATTCATCCCATCCAATTCCGTTGATTTTTTAATATCGTTGGTTTCCTGAATGCTTTGTAAGTTAGACAGAATTTGCTCTTGGGAAATAACGAGGTTATTCCCTACGCCATTGATAAGGCTTAAAGCGCCACTTTCCGTTAGGTCAAATTCCTGTACCGCATCTTCCAACGGTTGTCCTTCAAAGAGGTCTGTAATGGATTTAATGGCATCTTGCTGAAATTGTAAATCAGATTCAAAAGTCAACTTCATAATTAAATTGTTTTAAATTCGATTCCTGCATCTTTCATCTGCAAAACGGTATTGGTTTTTAATTGATCGTTGTCTTTGAACAATTTATCAAGTGCCACCACTTTATTAGGTTTGCACACAATAATATTATCTATAATTTTCTGATCGACTTTTTCTAAAAGTAAGATAAGCTCATTTTCATTTATGATATAAAATCCGTTCTTGTGAACGATTTTACTGTTTAAGTCTTTACCACTTTTAAGCATCAGCTCATACACCATGTTTTCTATGGTGGCATTTTCTGCAACTGGATCAACGAATAGTTTCATTTGATCCTCCAAAGCTTGGACATCTTTGTTTTGAATTTGTTGCCATTGTTTAAAGTTGCTGTCTGAAAGTTTTAATATTTTGAACCCTAAGTCAGGTTTAGATTTTAGAGATATATCTTCAAAAGGTATTTCGGATTTCAATTTATCTTTTTCTCGATCTAATGCTTCACTAATTTTTTCCCCTACTTTTCGAATACGACTTTTGGCGACGTCCGCAATAGTCTTGAATCCAGATTCAAAGGCTTTAGATCCTTCCTCCAATTTCTCAGGTAATTGAACACAAATGTATTTTCTCTTACCTCCATCCTCATTATTTAATTCGTAAACAGATTCTGCAAGTGTACCTGAGCCAGAAAAGAAATCCATTATAATTGAATTATCATCTGTACTAAACTGCATACACTTTTTGATCAAATGAGGTGATTTTGGGAAGCTCATAACATTCGCACCAAAAAGCTCTTTTATGCTTTTTTTTCCATAATCATTATTAATATTTTTATCAACCCATATAGATTTTGGGAGTGTTCTGGCTTTCTCTCCATTTTCGTCTAATAAATAATCTTTTCTGAATATTCTCCACCCATCTCCCATAGGTTCTGCCAGTAATAAATCATTTTCTGCATTTACTTTTATTTTGCCCCATGTCCAACAAGTTTTTGTACCTTCAGCAGTATCTGGCCAAAGCTCAATAGAATAATCCTCATCTCTTTCTAATGAAACTTTATTAGTTTTTGGATTTGCATATAATGGATAATAAAGCTTAGGTCTGGTAACAGGATTAAATGCTTGATTTCTGTTTCTTAATCCTATAAGACGATATGCTCCTTTACCGTCGTTATCATCCCTATTGTAATCTGAAATCATCTTCCCCTCTTTTTCTAAACCAATCATCGTGCTCTCTTCATCTGCATTTTTTGCATAAACGACAATATACTCATGAGTCTTCGCAATGAATTTATCTAAGTTTCTACCTCTGGGATTTAATTGAACCGCAATTGAAGCTATAAAATTTTCTTCTCCAAAAACTTCATTCATCATCATTATTAGATTGTGCACTTCATTATCATCAATAGATATAAAAATCACACCATCCTGTTTTAAAAGATTTTTTGCTAAAAACAAGCGTGGGTACATCATATTCATCCAATTACTATGATATTGACCATTTTCCTTGCTGTTCTTTTTGAACATTCCATCTTTGGTCATATAGCCTTCTTCGTCTTTATCACCGACACGCTTTTCGTAATCTTTTTTAGTTTCAGAAAATTTATCGGGATAAATAAAATGATCGTTACCGGTGTTGTATGGCGGGTCTATGTAAATCATTTTCACCTTCCCAAAATAGCTTTTCTGTAATACTTTAAGCACTTCGAGATTTTCGCCTTCAATGAAAATGTTTTCGGTCTCATCAAAGTTTTCAGATTCATCCTTGACAGGAATTAAGGTTTTGGTCGTTGGGGATTGTAACACTTTAAAAGCATCACTTTTTCCCGCCCAATTCAAAACGTAGCGTTCATTGCTGAAATTGATATCTTCCCCTAAAGTGGCTTTGAGTTTTTCCCAATCAACTTTGTCTTCGGCAAACACTTCAGGGAAAATATTTTTTAATTCTTGTAATTTTATTTCTTGTGGAGTTAGGCTTTTACCGTCCATATATTTTAATTTTCTTTAATCTTAATTAATAAATCCTTTGGCTCAACATTTAAAATTATTGCAATTTTAAATAAGACCTCCAAGCTCGGTTGTGCTCTATTTTGAACATAACCATTTACAGTATTGAAGCTTTTACCCAACTGTTCTGCAAGCCAAACTTGTTTTATACCTCTTTCTTCAAGTACTACTTTAATCCGGTTCATCGTGTAATTAAATCAGGTTATAAATATATACTATTATGTATAAAATTATAATGTTTTACGTTATGTTTTTAATTTAGGATATTTCGTTATATGGTATAAAAAAAGCCGCAAGTAGCAGTTTCTCAATTTCTATTTTTTATTTGGTTTATCACACTCAAATATCTTCGTTACTTCTTTAAATCTACAGTCTATTTTCTATGTTAGGGTGGTAATGCGTGCTAGCTTATTTAAATAGGTATTTCTTTTTTATTCTCGGTAAAATTAATTTGAGTAATTCTCCATTAGATTGATTGTATAAATTCCATACGTATTCTTTACCAGATTAAAAATTTACATCTTCTTTATGGTAAAAATTGTTCCAATTGGCAGTCAAGATGATACTAATTTATCGCAGCAGAAAGGGTTAATTCAATTTTATTGGTGTAGTTACAGTTTTTAGGAGCGAAATTATCGACTTCTAAATTCTTTAGTCTAGTTTGGTAAATACACTCATAACTCTGACGCCCATAAATAACTAATTTTTATGATTTTTGCTTATCCCAAACATCAAATTCCAACACAATAAAGTTATTACCCTCCAAAATGCCTAATGCCGAGAATAACGTTTATAAGATTGAATACTTTGATTAAAATAGTACATTTTTAGTTCAGCTAAATTATCTAATATTATTTCATTTTTTAGAACTAAGTTCTCAAACTCTCTAAGTTATCCCCTATTTTTTTATCCACTGCTTGATTAAGAAGTTTCACTCTTTTAAACATCACTTTTTGTCTTTTTTCTTTTGTTACATAGCACCTGACACGCTTTGATTCTCGTTTTGCTCCTCTTTGAATGTTGGGCAATTTTCACAATTTCAATATTTTATATTCGTGAACAGTTATGAATTCTATATGGTATATCTACAAAAAATTGATCAACTACTAATTATTTGCACCAAAGTTCTAATTACCTTTGTAGCCAGATAAAAATTCAACTTTCAAAAAATTGGAGTTACAATTAATTATCGTACGGATACTATGGAACAGTTTTTTTATGAGAATTTCGGTGTCAGTGGGCAAATTTTAAACTACGTTATCATACCGCTATTAATATTTTTAGCGAGAATTTGCGATGTCTCAATCTCTACCATCAGAATCTTGTTTGTGATGAGTGGGAAAAGAAATTTAGCACCTATTTTAGGCTTTTTTGAAGCACTAATATGGCTTTTGGCCATTGGTCAGATTATTAGCAATATAGACAATGTGTTCTCCTACATTGCTTATGCAAGTGGTTTTGCTGTAGGAACATTTGTAGGGATGTACATAGAAGAAAAATTAGCCATTGGCCGTGTGGTTTTAAGATTAATCACCAAGGAGCCAGTGCACGAATTTACCACCTTTCTAAACTATAACAATTATCGTTATTCCATTTTGGATGCTGAGGGCAGAAACGGAAAAGTTAATGTGGTGTTTCTGGTTCTAAAAAGAGAAAATTTAAAACATTTAACGGACGCTATTAACACTTACCATCCAAGTGCATTTTACACTATTGAAGGTGTAAAAATGGTAAATGAAGTCAACCTTATTGATGATAGTCCAAGGCAAATTGGCTTATGGGGGTTACAATTAAAACGAAAATAGCATTTAAGCTACTTAATAGGCTTTAAAATAATGACACGCTACTCGGACAAAAAAATTATTGACTCTTGGTTACAGAATGCAGAACCATGGATTTCTGCTGTACAAAACGATGAAATTGAAAGCAGGTTGTTAATCACAAATAAGGCCATACTAAATACCATCTTAAAAAGGAATCCTGCCAATGTGTTGGATATTGGATGCGGAGAAGGATGGTTAGCGAGAGCGCTTACAAATGAAAATATTGAGGTTTATGGAATTGACATTGTACCTGAATTAATAGCAGCAGCTAAGAAGGATGGTCACGGAAAATTCGTTGTGCTGCCGTACGAAGATGTATCACCAAGCACCATTACAGAAAAGTTTGATGTTGCTGTTTGTAATTTTTCTTTATTGGGCAAAGACTCTGTTGCCAACATATTTAAAAATATTCCAGATTTACTGCATGAACATGGCGCTTTCATAGTTCAGACGCTGCATCCAATTTCAGGTTGTGGCAACGCACCTTATACAGATGGGTGGCGAGAAGGAAGCTGGAAAGGGTTTAATAATCGCTTTAGCAATCCGCCACCATGGTATTTCAGAACCCTGGAAACATGGAAAGATTTATTTCTCTCAAATGGATTTGCTATAGATGACATTATAGAACCATTACACCCAAAAACTAAGACCGTGGCGTCGGTTATTTTTGTCGGAACTATAAACCCTTTAACAACCGGTCGCAACTAGACATCATTTATTTACTATATCTATTATACAAGATATGCCTGGCATTATCATGCAACGCCAAGATTAATGATTGGCAAACCCAAACCATGTCATGGATTCAAATCGCAACGCGATATATTATTGATAGTGTGATACACTTTAAACAAATTTGTTAAATGTCTTTTGCAAACTCCAAGAACACCTGCTTATGACGTTCTAAATCCAAATTTGGCGACAAGGACACCCTAACTATATAGTCTTTGTCACCCTCTTTTGTGGTGCCTTGGGTAGAAGTGGCTGGTATAGTCCAATAACTGCCATGTAATTGTCCATAGCTAACGCAAAATTTACTTTCATCAGGAATTTCAGTTATCATCAAATTTATTAACCTCAAATTCAATGCACGTTTGTAAGCTTCGCGCTCTGCATCTGTAGCCCCTTTAGTTGGAAGCCCCAATGAAAATACAGATGGCGTAAACCCTTGAGAGGCTAAGTCGTCTGAAACAAAATTAATTTTCGCTTCTGGCAACACTTCCTTAATAAAGTGCACAAATTCTCGCGTATATTTATAAGCCTCTTCAATACGTTTATTCATGGATGGCAATTGCGCCGCCAAAATTTTATATTGCATTGATGACGCTTCATTATCACAAAGCGTCAAATGGATGGCTATTTTATCCATCAATCCTTGAGTCTTTTGATTTCCTACACAATAGCCAGCAGTACATTTTCCACCACTCGGAAATTTAGAGCCACTCGCATAAGAAAGCGCTCTTACTTCAGAAAGGATATCCCCTTCGCCTAAAAAATGAACATTTGGACAGAATGTTTGATCCAAGATAAAAACTGGATCTATGGCTTTAGCTCCGGAAGCCGTAGACCTAATTTTTCCTAAAACAGCCTTCAACGCCTCAAGATCTGGCACCTCAACCCTAGGATTGGTTGGAATCTCAGCAATAATGTAAGGAATTGCGTCTTGGTGAGCAACCTGAGTCAGTATGGCTTCAATACTGCTTACCATATTATTATCGCCATCCACAGGCAGATCTAGCACCTCAACATTTGCAACAGCAGCTGCTACCCGTCTTGCTTGATCATTGGTACCGCCATAGCAGTTGGGCGGCACAATAAACTTAATGGCTTTATTTTTATAACGCGCCTTTGCATCGTGAACTAGCCCCATCATGATTGCATATTGCATTGACAATCCGCTGGAGGCAACTAAGGCTGTGGTTGGTGAATTAGTGATTTCCTTTATTGTTTTTAAGACTGAGGCCTTATCTGAATGTGAATCAAGATTGGGCACGTCCTTTTTTTCTACATTACACACCAATAACTTCAAAGCTGTCAGACAGTTACTTGGCGTCATTGCAACAGTCTCTCGCCTTCTGACATGTTGAATAGCCGAAATATAACCGTCATTCTGACTAGAATTAACCAATAGGATACTCCCCAAATGTCCATTAAGGCTGATATAAAAATCAATGTCTTCTGTAAGCGCAAATACACTAGGTTTATCGTCTTCAGAAATAAAAATTGTGCTACCATCAAAGTGGTCTGTTGTTGCAACATCAGCAACTTTTTCAACATGAAAATTATAACCATACACAGATTTCAAAAGCTCAAGGTCTAGCATCTCTGGTAAAGTGTCCGAATATAAAATTCTGGTATTTACACTATTTAATGCATTGGTTCTTAAAATTGCTAGAACAGGCATGGTTTGGGAATCAAATGTAATCACATTTTTTGCATCCAAACTATTTAAGTTTGCAATACCCCATTCCAAAATACAAGATAAGGGGTGTCCTAACCGAATATAATCATAAGCTGTTGGGAGTTGACTTAAGGCTAAGGTTTCTGAATTGTTGTGGTTAAACAAGTTTTCTAACCCTTGTAAAAATTCCGTTTTGGCTAGATCTTCATTATAAATATCCAACCGGTGTGTTGTTAGTTTCAACCAATCAGTAGGCATATGATCAATAACCTCTTTTATATATTGTAGCATTTGAGTCGTTTTCATAAATATCAGCTTGTAATAAGTTGGCAAGATACGTAATTCGTAATTTTTGAAAACAATTACAAGAGGGCTTAAGCTTTAATTTTAGAATTTGTAATTTTTAGGCCATAAGATTAAATGAAATTTTAATGCCTTCAATTATCATCCCGGTTCCGATGATGGCAATAATTAACCCCATAATTTTACCTATTACTGAAATTACATTGTACCCCACAATCTTCACAATATATTTGCTCATTCTAAAAGTAATGTAGGTTAACAAGCTCATAGACCCGAAGATGGCTATCACTAATATGATTTGGATAGTGGAAACGTCTGACACAAAGTTCATTGCGGTAACAATTGTGCCAGGACCTGCCAATATAGGAATTGCCAAAGGAGACACTGCAATATTTTCGTCAATGTGAATATGTTTGATATTCTTTACATTAGATTGTTTGGATTGAAGCATTTCAAAGCCAATATAAAAAATAAGAATGCCTCCGGTAATTTTAAATGCAGGAATGCTGATATTGAAGAGCTCAAAAATAAATTTACCTAAAAGAATAAAAACCGTTACAATAATAAAGGCGATAATATTAGCCCTTTTATTAATGTCTCGTTTTGTCATCTCGTCTGCACCTTGGGTTAAAGACAAGAAAACCGTCATATTGGAGATGGGGTTAGTAATTGCAAAAAACCCTGTAAACACTGTTATTGAAAAGGTTAATAAATTCTCCATTCGTTGTTTCGTTTTGACAGTGTAAGAAATTGAATTCCTACTATACTACCAAAGTTATTATCGTATATTTTAAACGTTATTGCAAATAAATTTAAACCATTTGGTTGGTATTTCTGGTAGATTTATAAGGACAGGATACCTTTATAACCGGCAACTGTCAATTATAAATATATAGTTAAAGTCTATTTTATTTTTATACCCAATTATTATTTTTATCACTTAATTTGACACTCAAAATAAACCTATATGTTATGGTGGTGCACAGACATATACTTTAATGCCATTTATCGCAGACCATTTTAAAACTTGAAGTTACTTTCTTTATTTATTATTTAAATGCAGACATATAAACCATAAGCACACAACAATTTATACACAAACACGTTAGCATCAATCAAATACCAACAACTATGAGAATTACATTTTATTTCACAATGTTTTTAATGTGTCCCCTCCTATCTTTCGGACAGGTTGACTCCACTAAACTGGCAAACCTCAGCAAAGAGATTGAAACTTTAAAAATGACTAACGAGACGCTTTTAAATAGTCTGGAAATTACTGGGAAAACGTTAAATGATCTAGTGCGAGACAAGAAAGTGTCTGATGAAACCAAATGGAATACCATTAAAAGAAATATCAATGGTTCTGCACAATTATACAAAGTGCTTAGTGATGATATCATCAATTTAAAATCACGATTGGCAGATGAAGAATACCAAGGCTACATCAAATCGTTAAGTAGCATACAAGAGGGGCCGTTGGGATTCTCCTTTCAAGAGGTGATAATTGAATCTGCAACTAAAATTGGCATCTTCGATAAACAATCTAAACTTGACCGTTTTATAGATATTGCCAAAAATGTGATGAATAGCCCATTAATTGCAAGCATTCCATTTGTCTCTAACGCTGTGACCGCCTCCAATTCTATACTTGATATTGCGTATGGGTCTTCTATGAACGATAGAAAAGCCGATTTAGAAAAATTGAAAAAATTTGAAAGTCAGCTCAACAAATACTTAGCCTATTATACGACCTTAGACAAGGCCAACATCCTTAACCAATCGTCCAACGGCGATCGAAGAGTGTTGCTTGAAAATCTTCAAATAGATTTACTGAATAAATTAAAAAAGGATGCACCGCGACTCAACTTGACTGTTCCTAATAGAAAAGAAAATGAAACTATGGATGCTTACTTCAACAGAATCCTGACTTCATTTAACCATGAATTTAGCAGTAAACATCTGGTAGAATTGGAGCAAAAATATAAAAATGACAGAGGGGAAATCAACTATTCTGAACTTCTTCAAAAAGAGATTGGCGCAAAATACTATAACAATAATATTGACCAACTGGTAGAACTTTCAAAAAAATACACTCTGTATTACGAAAACTTTTTTGAGGTCGCTGATAATTATCAATTCCGAATTATTGAAGCTGTAAATGTGGCAAGAAGTAATGGCATTATTGAGGGCAAAAAGGAAAAAGGCAAAGAATTGAACCCTGCGCAGGTGTACGATGAAATTATCAAAAATTTAAATAATAAGAAAACCGAGAGGGATAACGGTATCAGAAATAGCATTAACATTCCGGAATTGAAACAAAAAATGGAATTATTGGAAGAGTTTAAACTTATTTAAAGATAGACAGCTCCAATTTACTGTTTCTGATTCTTACATCTTAGAAAGTAGATACAATTATTATTTACATAAGTGTCAGTTTTGGGCGCGACACCCAAACTGACACTTTTTGTTTCGGTTTACTAAGTAGTTGGCCAATTCATGATTTCATTTCTCACCTCAGCAATACTGCGTTTAGTGCGCGTAGCTATACTAGAAAGCATTTTTTCAAACTCACCTAAGAGGTAAGTGGTGTCTCTTTCAGTAATGCTTGGATATTTTCGTAAATAATCATCCTTAATTGCCGCCCATTTAATTTGCAAATCGCCATGAGGTTCTTTATTAGAGCTCACAATGTTTTGATAATCATCAGTTCTATCTGGATCTTCGTGTTCTGAGGTCATAACAACGTATTTTTAATTATTTACCAAGATACGCTAGTCAACCTCAAGGCATGAGCTCAAAAGGTAAATTTTTAAACGGATTCACAATAGAACAAATACAGCTATTAAAGCTATTAATTAAGATTCGCTACTACCCATTAAAAAACCCATCTTTAGGATGGGTTTATCAAAATTAATCATTTTCATTATTGCAAAAAATTCGGATGTACGCCCCTTAAGAACTAGGCCAATTTTTTATCTCGTCATTAACTTCACGCTGGTTCCTGTTAGTACGCTTTGCAATACGCTCCGTCATAGACTCAAAACCACCGTCGCGATGGTTAACGTCTTCATCGGTCAGATTAGTGTAACGTTTTCTATAGTCACTTTCTATATCCTGCCAACGACTTTCAATATCTCGGGATGAAGGATTTTGGGAATCACCACGTCGTTCATCTGCGTTTCTCCCGTCACGCTGTTGTCCACGAGATCTATCCTCTTGATTTCGATTTTGATCGGTGTCATTTCTGTGCTGATTTTGGTCACGACCTTGATCTTGGTCACGATCATAATTACGGTTGTCATTGTTTGTGTTCATATCCTCAAGTTTTAAAAATTAATAAATTCTGTATTCGAAATTATAATTTCTATAATAAGAGTGTTGGCCCTAAATGGACGAAAAATTGCCTAAAAAGATATGAACTTCAACTAAAGCTATAAATTATGATAAGGAACTTGATTTTAGCGACAATAGTTGGGTATAGCGAATTTATTTTTCCATAACATTAATAATACAATCTAAAATCTAATAATTGGCAGAGACTATAATGTTTTTGAAACAACTCTTCAACCACCTCCTTTAAATTGTCATTGTCTTGATACAGATTGAAAAACACTCTATCTAGTGTGCTCGTACTAGAAATCTCACTGAGATCTGAACCGTAACCTGAAATTGCACGCGCACCGGTAACATCTAAAAAGTACTGCGACTCTTCATCCGTAAGATCCACTATTTTTCTATTGGCGAAATGAATCACTTTGCCTTTCATTTTACCTTCAAAAAGCTCAGCAATTTCTTCCATACTGTAATAATAATCATTCAAACAAATATTATTTGGCTCACCAGGCATCACAAGGTAAATAATTTCATAATCCTTAAAGTTATGATCATTGTAAAGCAAAGCACTTAAGCTCTCCTCTAGCCCTTCTATGGTATCGCAAGTTTTATAGATACTCGCAATGCCTTGTTTTATGGCAATATCTTCCAAAATTTTAACCACCTCAGTGGTACCCGTATTTTCAATATCCATAACTCCTTCAAGACAGAAAATGAATTTCTCATTCTCCATGTATAGTGCTGCTTTCATTAAGCAAAATTCTAACTTTTGATTGTGTTTCGCAAATGACAAGGCTATAGAAATGTTCATAATTATCGCAGATGCTGTTTTTAAAATAATCCGTACCTATATCAACTTAAATTCTCTCACCCTAGCACCTTACTTTCTATAAGATGAAACCTCAATATTAATATCTGAAAATGAGTTAATTGTGCGTCCATTCATGACAAATATCAGTGCATATGAATACCAAAACCAATACCTTGTAATTGCCCCTTTCAAGCTGAGGAAAAAGGATTTCCCATTCAAACCAAGATCAACCTCGTGAATACAGCATAAACTCTGAGCCACATGTATTTGCTTAAAAATTTAGAATTAAATATGAACCTAATAAATAAAAGATTATGAAAGCATTAGTGTATTATGGCGATCATCATATCGCATTGGAAGACAGAGCAAAACCAACAATTCTTAAACCCACAGATGCCCTTGTAAAAATTATTAAAACAACTATTTGCGGAACAGATTTAGGCATCTATAAAGGAAAAAATCCTGAAATTGAAAGTGGACGTATCTTAGGGCATGAAGGTGTGGGGATTATAGAAGAAGTTGGAGATAGTGTATCTCAATTTAAAAAAGGAGACAAAGTCATAATTTCATGTATTACTTCCTGTGGTTCTTGTGAATATTGCAAAAAACAAATGTATTCCCATTGTAAAGATGGAGGCTGGATCTTAGGTTACATGATTGACGGTGTCCAAGCGGAATACGCAAGAATTCCGCATGCCGACAATAGTCTGCATAAAATACCGGCAACCATTGATGATGATATAGCTGTCTTGTTAAGTGACATCTTACCTACAGGTCATGAAATTGGAGTACAATATGGTAAAGTTAAACCTGGTGATGAAATTGCCATTATTGGCGCGGGGCCCATTGGAATGTCTGCGCTTTTGACCGCACAGTTTTACACACCCTCTAAAATTATCATGGTCGATTTAGATGATAATAGACTTCAACTCGCAAAAGAATTAGGTGCTACACATACCATAAATTCTGGAACAACGAATGTTGAAAAAGCGATTAAAGACATTGTTGATGGTGATGGAGTTGATGTGGCCATTGAAGCTGTTGGATTACCCCAAACTTGGGATATTTGTCAGAAAATTGTAAAACCAGGAGCGCATATTGCCAATGTTGGCGTTCATGGGCAAAAAGTCGATTTTGAAATTAACAAACTGTGGATCAAAAATTTGACCATAACTACTGGGCTTGTTAATACAAATACTACCCCTATGCTTTTAAAGGCTGTCTCTACAAATAGTTTAGATTTAAAGAAGATGATTACACATCATTTCCCACTTTCTGAATTAGAGCATGCCTATCAGGTGTTTTTAAATGGTGCCGAAGAAAAAGCACTAAAAATTATTATTAGCAATGCGTAGTTTCGTTTATAGACCACTGATAGATTACCTCTTCTAAAACTTTGCAAGATTTTTTAGAAGAGGTGTATTTATACTTGCCCTTGGATCATTTCCACCAGTTGTTGTCCACCCATTTTAATTGGAGTTGACAAGAACATTAACTTTTCTATAGACCAATGCAATGGTAATTCAAGGTCATAAATAATTCATAAATCCTAGACACCTGAAGAGTTACTTGGTTAAATTTGCTATCTTGAAAAGTTATAAACGAAGTGTAAAAAAATTAAAGAATGGGATCAAAACCATTTTTTTTTAGGGGCGACAGCCAATTTTCTATTAGATATAATTTTTATAGTGAACGGCACCGTCCAACATTTTATATCATTAGCATCAATACACAATAATTATTAACCAATGATGCTTTTTTAGGCATCACATAAAATTTTGATCTATGGAAATCCAAGATAATCCACTATTATGCGACATAGAAACAGGCATGTGCGAAACTACAGAATCCACTCCGGAAACGGCTGAAAAAAGTACCGTAAAACCCTCTAAAAAGTCAGTGAAAGTGATTTACTATACAGATCCTATTTGCTCCTCTTGTTGGGGAATTGAACCACAGTTGCGCAAACTAAAATTAGAATATGGTAATGCTGTTGAAATTGATTACAGAATGGGAGGCTTATTGCCAGATTGGAGCTACAACAGTGGCGGCATAGGAAAACCCTCCGATGTTGCACACCATTGGGATGAAGTTAGTGTGCATTATGACATGCCTATTGATGGCGATGTATGGCTTGAAGACCCTTTAGACTCCTCATATCCGCCATCCATTGCTTTTAAGGCCGCACAAATGCAGGATTATGAGAAATCGATTTTGTTTTTAAGAGAAATTAGGGAATTGGTGTTTTTAGAAAAGAAAAATATTACCAAATGGGAACATATTGAAGATGCTGCTAAAAAGGCAGATCTAAATATAGACCAACTCAAGTCAGACTACGAAGGTCATGCCAACGCATTGTTTCAAGAAGATTTAGCATTGGGGAGAGAATTGGGCGTGAGAGGATTTCCAACAATGTTCTTTTTGGATGAGGCAGGAAATAAAGAATTCGTTTACGGAACAAAACCATATGTGTACTACGAAATGGCCATTTTAAAACTCAATCCAGATGTGAAGAAGAGCGAATACCGTAAAAACTGGGAAGCACTCTTCTCCACCTACCATTCGTTTACAGCCAAAGAGTTTTCAGAACTTTCTGGAACTCCTAGAGCCGAAAGCGAACAACAATTGAATGAACTTTCCAACACAGGAGCATTGGAAAAATTGACTACGAAAAATGGTTCAATTTGGAGAATTGTCAACTAATCAATTCTTTAATTGCAACTAATTTATAATGTCTTTGAGAGCAGTTGAAATTTTTAGGTTATAACGGTTTCAACTGCGCTCAACCTGACATTTGCATTAAGCTGAAAGTGTCGTTAATTTATCACTATTAATCTATTGATACATTACCCGTTATTCGAGTTTATAGCTCGGAATGGCCACCCTTCTATTTAACTTCCACTAAAGGAATTGCTAATAATGGAATTTGAAGTTCATCAATCAAATCTTTTTTCTTGTTTTCAGTGAACAGTTCCAAAATCAAATTTCTCTTTTTATGACCCGCAACAATAAGGTCAATATTCTGCTCCTTAACAATCTTTTTTATAGACTTAACCATTGGCCCTTCAATCAGGATACCTTCTGCCGGTATGTTATATTGAGTTACCACATCTAGTGCCAATTGCTTGATCAATTCGGCCGATTTCTGATTGTCTTCAGTTCGCTTGTCATAAATAAATTGAGGTCCCGCTTCACGACTCAGTAAATCCGTAGGATTGGCCGCTGAAACATGGATGATCCATATCTTGCCATCTGTAAATTTGGCAAGTTGTACCGCATGCGTAATTAGTTGATTGGCATATTTTGGACGGTCTACGGCCACAAGTATATTTTTCATAAAAATCTGGTTTTAGTAAATTTAATCAAAATAAAACACATCCCTTTCAATAGGACTGTGTAATTTAAAGATTATAGCCAGCTTCATTACTAGTTGCAAACACTTCCCTAACTTGCCGTATTTGGTTTTATGGAGTAGTATAATTTTTATTTAAAGCAATTGAGGGTTTAGATTTTTAATATCTTTAAATCTCTGAAAGGCAGAATATCATATAATATACTATAAAACTCAGATATCAACATCTTAACACGACCCTTCTAACCTTTAATTTGTAAAAGTGAATACTTTTGAAGTCATAACACTGGTTCTCAACCTCATCTTCTGCATTCCTAGCCTTGCCTCGCTAACGCGGTTTGACTATTGGTGGATTCGTGGATTTGATTTTCCTAGGGTACAAATTTCAATACTAATTTTTGTAAATATTGTATTGGCGCTCTTTGCCTACTCTTTTGATGAAACCTGGCATTTGATCATGTTGGGCGCACTGATTTTGAGTTTAATTTATCAGCTGCGCCTTATTTTTCCTTATACAATTTTTGCTAAAAAGCAGGTCATACAATATACTGGTAATGCCAAGGGAAATGCTATTAGCATTCTAGTAAGCAACGTCCTGATGACCAATCGTGAGTACCATAAACTAATCGGTTTAATTGAAGAAAAATCGCCAGATTTATTTTTAACCTTAGAGTCTGATAAAGGTTGGGAACGCGCTTTAGAACGATTTGAAAAAGAGTACAAATACACGGTAAAAGTTCCTCTAGATAACTTGTATGGAATGCATTTATACTCAAAATTTCCGTTGGCGGATATGAAAGTGCGCTATCTCATTAAAGACGATATTCCGTCCATTCACGGTTTTGTAAAATTAGAAAATGGGCATCGTGCAAAAATTCATTGCCTCCACCCCAGACCACCGAGCCCAACGGAAAGCAAGACCTCTACAAATAGAGATGCGGAAATTTTATTAGTGGGTCATGAAATGGAGGAGGATCCGAAGTTGACCTTGGTTTTTGGCGACCTAAACGATGTGGCGTGGTCTAGAACCACCAAGATATTTCAAAGAGTGAGCGGATTGATGGACCCGAGACGAGGCCGTGGTTTTTTTAATACTTTTAGTACCGAATATCGATTTTTAAGATGGCCATTGGACCACGTATTTCACTCAGATGATTTCACGCTCATGGAGATTGCACGAGAACGAGATATTGGTTCCGACCATTTCCCCATGTACATAAAACTAAATTATTCTCCAGAAAAGAAAGATAAACAGGAAAAACTCAGTGTTAATGAGGAAGAAAAGAAATGGGCCAAAGAGAAAATAGATCAAGGCAAAAAGCATCCTCAGTAATATGTCATAAGATCACTTCTATTTTAAAGTAAAAAAGTGTGTTTTCCTTTTAAAACCCATCTCAGTATGTCACTTAGAAAGTTATACTCAATATTTAGTATATTGATTAACAAATAGCTGAATAGAGAATCTTCACCATATTTTATTATACTACTTTTAGATCAAAATACGTGGCTATGTACTACAGAAAAAGACATGGAAAAGGGTTTACTTATCAGGACAAAAATGGTAAGACCATTACAGACAAGGAGACCCGCAATTGGATAAAATCCCTTGTAATTCCGCCAGCATGGACCAATGTAGAAATATCAGAAAACAGAAAATCTGATTTATTGGTCACGGGTCGCGATGACAAAGACAGAAAACAATATATCTACCATCCAAAATATAGAGAACGGCAAAATTCCAAAAAGTTTGATCGTATTGTAGCATTTGCTGATCAATTGGAACATATGCGCAGAGTAACAGGCCAACATCTTAGAAAGCGAAAACTGAATAGAGAAAAAGTGATGGCCACAATGCTCAGGTTATTAGAATCGGCGTTTTTTAGACCAGGCTCTGAAACCTATTCCAAAGAAAACGCCACTTATGGGTTAACGACCTTACGGCATAAACACCTCACTATAGATGGGGATGAAATTATATTCAAGTACAAAGGAAAATCTGGCCAAGAACAGGAAAAACACATCATTGATAAAAAGTTAGCTTCCATAGTACAGCAAATTGATGATATGCAGGGCTATGAAGTTTTTAAATACCTTGATGAAGATGACAACATTATAGATGTTAAAAGTGATGACTTAAATGCCTATATACGCGAGGTCATGGGCGACGATTTTTCCGCCAAGGATTTTAGAACATGGGCGGGCACTATGATTGCCGCCATTGCTTTGGACGAGTTGGGGGTCGTGGACAAAAAAGATCAGAAAGCATTAGATAAAAATATAAAAGAGGCCGTGAACCGGGTATCAGAACGCCTTGGCAACACCCCTTCTGTAGCTAGAAGTTCCTACATCGATCCAAGAATAATTGAAGATTATACGCAAGGCCGCACCTTGCAATATTTTGAGACGGAAATCAACCGATTACTTAAGAAAGCCGAAAACCTATCCAAAGAAGAAATTGGCGTGTTATGCATGCTGCGGAATCGTTTAAAACAGAAGTGATTGCTTACTACTCCTCGCTCCTTCTATCATCTCCAGAAAAACAATAGTTACAGACATTTGTACATGAATCTGATTCAATCCTCATTCAATCATCCGAAATAACATTCCCGAACCGCTACACTCTCATCAATACGCCACCATCGCTAGGAGGCCTTTTAATTGTATATGGTATTTAAACCTCTAAAATACGACCTAATCATAATTAAATTCTTTCAACACAACAATCAAAAACATAACATTTTTATTATATTTTAAATAAATTAAAATACATAACACCCATAAATGTGTTAAATTTGTTTCAATACAGTATTTTTAAATAGAATAGTTTTTTGACAGGTTTGTGATTTCATGCCTTCCGTTCATATTATTAGTACTGTTTTTATGGGTTTAATATAACACCCTTACACTTATGTAAATTCCACTAAAAAATGAGCTTTAAGACTGATTCAATTTTTAATACGAATAAAAAAAGTTTCATTTAGCACCACTACACATTAACCCTTAAATATAGCACCTATGCATTTAACAGCTAGAGAAACAGAGAAACTTCTCATCTTCATGGCGGGTGAACTCGCCGAAAAACGCAAAGCTCGAGGCCTGAAATTAAACTACCCAGAGTCCATCGCATTAATCAGCAACAGACTACAGGAAGCTGCACGAGATGGTAAATCCGTCGCCTCTTTAATGCAAGAAGGCGCCACGTATTTAACGCGCGATGATGTTATGGAAGGCGTTCCTGAGATGATTCACGATGTACAAATTGAAGCAACATTCCCCGACGGCACCAAGCTGGTTACCGTCCACAATCCTATTCGTTAACCTTAAATTACAAACTATGATACCAGGTGAATATAAATTGAAGAAAGAAGATATTGTATGCAATCCCTTCCGAAAAGCTATCAAATTAAAGGTTATCAATAAGGGCGATAGACCGATTCAGGTTGGATCCCACTACCACTTTTTTGAAGTGAATAGAGAGATGGAATTCGATCGTGAAAAGACGTTTGGCTACCGTTTGAATATCCCATCAGGAACAGCCGTTCGTTTTGAACCGGGAGAAGCAACCAAAATAGAACTTATCAGTTTAGGCGGAAAACGCAACTCCTTCGGACTGAATAATCTCGCTATTGGGGACACCATGAATCCTCAAAATTTAAAAAGAGCAATGCTAAATGTAGAACGTGAATCCTTCAAAAACAAAAAGTCATGAGTTTTAAAATCGACAGAATTAAGTATGCCAATATGTACGGACCAACCCTTGGCGATAAAATAAGATTGGGAGACACTGAACTTTTTATTGAAATAGAAAAGGACTATACTTTTTACGGTGAGGAAAATAAATTTGGTGGCGGAAAAACGGTTCGTGATGGCATGGCGCAATCTAGTACAGCCACTCGTGATAGTGGTGTTTTGGATTTAGTGATTTTAAATTGCATTGTTTTAGACCACTGGGGAATTGTTAAAGGGGATATTGGTATTAAGGATGGCAAAATAGTGGGTGTTGGAAAGGCTGGAAACCCAGACACCATGGAAAATGTGGATCCAAACATGATTATTGGCGCTTCGACTGAAGTACATGCTGGTGAAAATCTTATCGCGACGCCTGGAGGAATAGATACACACATCCATTTTCTTTCTCCTCAACAAATTGAACACGCGCTTTTTAGCGGAATTACCACAATGATTGGTGGCGGAACAGGGCCTTTTGACGGTACCAACGCGACCACAGTAACCCCTGGCGCTTGGAATATAGAACGTATGCTTCAAGCCACTGATAATTTACCTATGAATTTAGGGTTCTTCGGAAAAGGAAACTGTTCATTTTTAGCACCTTTAAAAGAACAGGTGGAAGCTGGTGTTTTAGGATTGAAAGTGCATGAAGATTGGGGAGCCACACCATCGGTCATTCACGCGTCGTTACAAGTGGCAGATGAATATGATATTCAAATTGCTTTACATTCTGATACTTTAAATGAAGCAGGATTTTTAGAAGATACTATGGATGCCATAAACGGAAGAACCATCCACACCTTCCATACAGAGGGCGCTGGTGGTGGCCACGCTCCAGATATTATTAAAGCAGCGATGTATCCGAATGTGTTGCCAGCCTCTACAAATCCGACACGACCTTTTACCAAAAACACTATTGATGAGCATTTGGATATGCTGATGGTGTGTCATCATTTAAGTAAAAACATTCCTGAGGATGTCGCTTTTGCCGATTCTAGAATTAGACCAGAAACCATTGCTGCTGAAGACCGACTTCATGACATGGGCGTTTTTAGTATTATGAGTTCCGACTCCCAAGCTATGGGACGTGTGGGTGAAACCATTTCAAGAACCTGGCAAACAGCGCATAAAAACAAGATTCAACAAGGATTTTTAGAAGAGGACAAAAAGATGAAGGCGGATAATTTTCGTGCAAAACGTTATGTGGCTAAATACACCATCAATCCAGCAATTGCTCACGGTATTTCGCAACACGTTGGGTCTATTGAACCTGGTAAAATGGCCGATTTTGTATTGTGGAAACCTGCCTTGTTCGGAGCAAAACCAGAAATGATTGTTAAAGGAGGCATGGCAATTGCCAGTAAAATGGGAGATCCAAACGGGTCAATCCCTACGCCGCAACCTATTATGATGCGCCCGATGTTTGGCGCGCTAGGAGCTGCAGTGCATAAAACCTGTGCCACTTTCGTATCTAAAGCCGCAATGAACAATAATATTAAAGAAAAATACGGACTCAAAAAACAACTATTCGCTGTTACCAATTGCAGAAGTATTTCTAAAAAGGATTTAATCCATAACGATAAAACTCCTTTAATAGAAGTCAATCCAGAAACATACGAAGTAAAAGTAGATGGCGTAAAAGTAACCTGCGACCCTATTGATGTGGTGCCTTTAGCACAACGTTATTTTTTATTTTAGTAGGAATTTAAAGCTACGCAACGTCGTATAAACGTTGCGTATTTTTATTTTAAAACGAAATGCTCATATGCTTTGTAAAGAAGTTATTGGAAACATAGAATCTTATCCCATAGGAAACAAAACGGTAGACACACTACATCTGGAATGGTTTGAAATGACCAAACGCATTATGCGAAAAAGAACAGAACATGGTCGTGAGGTGGCGGTGAAATTCCTAAAGGAAGGACAGCGCCTTCACCAAGGAGATATTCTTTTGGAGGATGAGACAAGTGTAGTAGTTGTTGATGTATTGCCTTGTGATAGTATTCAGGTAACACCAAGAAATATTGTGGAAATGGGAACGGTTTGTTACGAAATAGGAAACAAACACTTGCCGATTTTTATTCAAGAGGAGAAAGTTTTGGTGCCTTACGAAAAACCTTTGGAGCGCCTGTTGGAAGCGACAGGTTATATCGTAGAGAAAAGACATTGCAAACTGTTGAACATGTTAAAAGCTAACGTTGGCCATTCGCATGCACGTGATACACCTTCTTTATTCTCAAGAATTTTAGACCTCACCACAAAACAATAATGAATATGACACACAACAAACAAAGGGTTTTATTGGAGTTACTGCATATTTCAGATCCGACGTTGCCAATTGGTGGCTATTCGCATTCCAACGGATTGGAAACTTATATCCAGCAAAAAGTGGTGAAGGATGTGGATACTACGCGCGAATTTGTAGAAAACATGCTCATTTATAATTACAAGTA
This sequence comes from Gelidibacter sediminis, assembly GCF_004364975.1. Lineage (GTDB taxonomy): Bacteria > Bacteroidota > Bacteroidia > Flavobacteriales > Flavobacteriaceae > Gelidibacter > Gelidibacter sediminis. Next base: position 1,280,375 of record NZ_SOBW01000008.1, read on the forward strand.
CAATGATGGGCTTTTTGTCCGTGATGCTTTTAAATACGGAACAGAACAAAATCTAGAAGCACTTTTAGAATTGGATAACGAGTCGCACGCCTTAAAAACACCTATGGAAGTCCGTGATGGCAGTTCAAAATTAGGCATGCGATTGCTTAAAATTTACGTGCGTCTACATGATTATGAATTGATGCATTCCTTTTTCGAAAAAGTGAAAAACAAAGAAACCCCTGGGCACTATGCAATAGTTTTCGGAATGATTACCGCCCTTTTAGGTGCTGAAATCAAATCGGTATTGAGTGCATTTTATTACAACGCCGCGGTTAATATGGTGACCAATAGTGTAAAAATGGTCCCCTTGGGGCAAATGGACGGACAGGAAATTTTGTACAACATGCACGATTTAATTGCCACCCTTGTGGACGACACCTTAACCTTAGACGAAGAGATGCGCGGCTTATGCAACCCAGCATTCGACATCAGATGTATGCAACACGAAACCTTGTACTCAAGACTCTATATGTCCTAAAATAGTCGTTAGGTGTTAGGGATTAGGGATTAGGTATGAGGAATGAGGTCAAGATTTAAGAAGTATAACTATTTACAAAATGGATTTTTAAGTAAATAAAAACAAAATATAAAATGTCAGAGAGATCATATATAAAAATAGGCGTTGCCGGACCTGTAGGTTCAGGGAAAACAGCTTTAATTGAAAAATTATCCCATAAAATTGCTAAACACTATAGTATTGGCGTTATCACCAATGATATTTATACCAAGGAAGATGCGGAATACTTAACGAAAAATTCCTTATTACCTGCCGATCGTATTATTGGCGTGGAAACGGGTGGCTGCCCGCATACAGCTATACGGGAAGATGCAAGTATGAATTTAGAGGCTGTAGATGAGATGATCAACCGTCACCCAGAAATTGAAATTGTTTTTATCGAAAGCGGCGGAGATAACCTATCGGCAACCTTTAGTCCAGATTTAGCAGATGTCACCATTTTTGTGATCTCAGTGGCTGAAGGCGAGAAAATTCCACGAAAAGGAGGCCCAGGAATTACACGCTCCGATTTATTGGTCATCAATAAAACGGATTTAGCACCATATGTTAACGCGGATCTCGAAGTAATGCGCGCCGACTCTAGCAGAATGCGTCAAGGGACACCTTTCGTCTTTACCGATTTGATGCGAGGCGACGGATTAGAAGATGTCATCAATTGGATTAAAAAATACGCCTTAATTGAAGAAGAAGCTCCAGAACCAGCATTACAATATTAAGGTATGGGGCAATACAGTATTGAAACCGGCTTGTACCAAGAGCGCACCATTTTAAAGGACACCTATTTTACGCCGCCGTTTAACGTGGTTGAAATACGTGAGGATAAAACCAACCCTTTAATGGAAGTGATGATTATGAGCTCTTCACCAGGCTTTTTTAATCTAGATGATTATAAAATTGAAATAAACGTTAAGACCAATACCTTGCTAAATCTACAAACACAATCCTACCAACGGGTGTATGACACGCCTGATGGCGCGCGGCAGGAAATGAAGGTAATTATTGAAGAAGATGCTTACTTCAGTCATGTGCCACATCCTTCCGTACCGCATAAAGGTGCTATTTTTGAAAGTAAAAACAACATCAATCTCGCTAAAAACAGTGTACTTATTTGGGGGGAAATATTGGCCTGTGGCCGAAAGCTTAATGGCGAATCCTTCGCTTTTACAAAATATAGCAGTCTGACGGAAATTTATCGCGAAGGCAAATTATTTTATAAAGACAACTTATACCTGAAACCATCTGCCGTAGATTTTAAGACCCTTGGACAATATGAAACGTTCACCTACCAAGCCAATTTTGTAAGTATTGATCCCTTTCATTCAGCAAAAGACCGGATGGCCTTTATATCCACAGTGTTGGCCGAGGAAGAAGATATTCTATTTGGAGTCTCACAACTTTCAGAAGATGCTTGTGCTTTAAGAGTTTTGGGCAATTCCGGAGAACAGCTTTTTTCAGCCTTAAAAAAAATTCAAAAACAATTAGATAAACACGCAAACGCTCTACGCAAAAAGGAAATAGAGCTCAAGTTAGTATAAGAATGGAATCAGAATTAAATGTATTATTAATGGCCGCTATATCCATTAGCGTGCTTCACACCTTAACAGGACCAGATCATTACATCCCTTTTATAGCTATAGGAAAAGCGAAGAACTGGAGCCTCAGACGCACTATTTTTTGGACCGTCATTTGTGGTACTGGCCATGTCATGAGTTCCGTTTTCTTGGCTTTGGGAGGTGTGGCACTAGGATTTTCATTAAACAAACTGACCTGGTTTGAAGAAGTAAGAGGCGGTTGGGCTGCCTGGGCATTATTCCTATTTGGGATTGTCTTTCTATTAATTGGATTGTTTCAAGTCTACAGAAACAAAAAACACAAACATTTCGACGTGTATGATAGTGGCGATGTGTATGTATATGAGCACAAACACGGTCAGGGACCTGTAATGCCCACAGAACGACGCAAAGTTACGCCATGGGTCATGTTTATCATATTTTTATTAGGCCCTTGTGAACCTATGATTCCGCTTTTAACCTATCCCGCCATTATGGATTCGACTTATGGGATATATCTCATAACAGGAGTCTTCTTATTTTTTACTTTAGCAATGATGGTACTGATGGTGGTATTGGGACATTATGGATTTAAATTGATAAAAACCGATGCCTTAGAGAAATATATGACCGCTATTGCTGGTGGTACGATTGCCATCTGTGGTGCAGGAATGATTTTCTTGGGCTGGTAGCTTCATTAAAACAATAATACCCCGGTTAGACCGAGGTTTTATTTAAATATTGATTGCTATTAATCAATTAGAAGAATCCCGTAGGTTTCTTATCGTAAGAGATCAACATGTTTTTTACAACACGGCAATGATCTAATGCCATTTTGTGGTTTTTACGACCAACCTAAACTGTAAGGCGTTTTGTTTGAGATGGCAATCGCTTCGTCAGTCCAACTGAATGTTGTAATTATTCTGAAAAACTAATCTCAATGGGCTTAAAGTGTATTTTAAAAGTGCTTTTATCGTCATTTGAATAGTTCATTTCCCCATTAAGCTGATCTGCCAATATTAAAATGAGCTGAATACCCAAAGATTCAGATTCCTTAAAATTATAATTTTCAGGAAGTCCTGAACCATTATCAGAGTAAACCAAAATAAAATGATCTTTGTCCTTAAAAATAGATATTTCCAAAGTATTTACTTTATCCATTTTGAAGGCATGCTTATACGAATTTGCTACTAATTCGTTAAGAATTAGTCCGAGATTGGATGTGGTATCACCATCAAAGATTAAATCATCATCTATTTTAATAGTCTTTTTTAAATTTAAATCCTTAACGCCAATAATTTCTTCAACAAAATCTAATAATTGTTCGGTGTATTCTTTTGTTTTTATGTCCTTAAGTGAAACACTTCCATAAAGCTTTTCATGTACTAAAGCCATAGAGTGTATTCGGGATTTGCTTTGCTCTAAAGCCGATTTAACGGCTTCATCAGTACTTTCATCTTGTTGCAAACTTAATATGCCAGAAATCATTTGCATATTATTTTTAACCCTATGATGTATTTCTTTAATAAGAGTTTGTATTTTAAATAGGCTTTTCTCTAATTCGGCGTTTTTTGAATTAATTTGAGTATTAGCAAGATTTAGATCTCTATTTAACCTTTTGTTTTTTAAGAATAGATAAAAAATAATAATGATTGATAAAGAAATTATAAAATACCATAAATAAGCCAGGTAGGCTATTGTATTTGAAATTTCAGGTTTTTGTTTGTAGGCACTTCCAATTTTTAAGTTCAAACCGAATACATTGATATTGGAATAAATAAAATCAGCCTCAGAAATTTTAAAATTCTTATAATATTCTGGGTCAGTGGTTTTATTATAAATGGTGGTTTTATTGTAAACCACTTCCCGGGTCAAATCAACAGTATCTTTTACTATAAACTTGTGTGCAAACTCCTCATTGTCATCCCCTTCATAAAAATAATCCAATAAATATTTTGCGTTAATTACAGGAGCCATATAGCCCAAGACGTTATTTTGTTTATCGTGAACTGTAAAGTTAAATGGAAATCCAACCCAACCCTCTCTTAGATTAATTGGTGTAAAGATGCGAATATCATCAGTAGTCATTAGCTCATCTAATGCCTCTATTCTTTCTTTGTCTAGAAGCCCTATTAAAGAAACGCCCTTAAGTCCTGGAGCATCAATAGCATTCGGAGCTACAACATATTTAAAAACATGGGTTGGATCTATATAACTTACGACTATAGAATCATTAAATTTTATTTCACCTAGTAAATCATTTAAATAGTTTTGTAATTCAATTTCTGTAGGAAATATAGGTGTGTTTTTGATATGGCTCTTTAAAGAAGATACTAATGTTGCATAGACATCAATTCCTGCTTTCGCTCGAATCATAGCATCTGAATGTGTCTTTTCTAGTTTATTCTGTATTTTTTTTCGCTCTAATTCTTGATATGTTGAAATCAGCTGTTGAAGTAACAATCCACCTAAAATTAGGACGAAAACAATCGTTATCAAGGACTTACTGATTTTCATGGGGTATATAAAAAGAATATTTTAAATTGAAATGGACCTTTATGTAATTCGAAGTTACTTTAAATTTGAGAATCATTATCCATATTATCTGTCAAATATTTTAAACATAAGCTTCATAAAACAATTGAAACACTTAAAATTTAAAAGAGATAAACAATCGTTACGCATCGTTTAGATTCAATTAGCCAATTTGTGGGAAGCGAAAATAAAATGTTCTCGCAACAATTTTTTACAATTGTTAATGAATGCTATAATCACTTCTTTTCTGCGGTAAAAATGGCATAAAGGTTAAAGGTTAGGTTTATTATAAAACAACAAAACCCCAGCATATGCCGGGGTTTTTATTATAAACTTAGTTTATAAAGTTTCAATTAGAAGAATCCCATAGGTTTCTTATCGTAAGAGATCAACATGTTTTTTACAACACGGTAATGATCTAATGCCATTTTATGGTTTTCACGACCAAATCCTGATTCTTTCACACCACCAAAAGGAGCGTGAGCAGGATAGGTATGGTATTGGTTTACCCAAACTCTACCCGCTTGGATAGCACGTGGTACTTGGTATAATTCGTGAGCGTCACGAGACCAAACACCTGCACCTAATCCGTAAGGCGTATCGTTTGCGATGGCAATAGCCTCTTCAGTAGAACTGAATGTTGTTAATGCTACAACTGGGCCAAAAATTTCTTCCTGGAACACACGCATGTTGTTATCACCTTTTAATACGGTAGGTTGGATGTAGTATCCTTCAGAAAGTTCACCTTCGTAGTTTCCAGCTTCTCCACCAGCTACTACTTCAGCACCTTCTTCTTTACCTATGTTGATATAACTAAGGATTTTTTCGTATTGTGCTTTAGATACCTGAGAACCAATCATTGTTTCAGGATCTAATGGATTACCTGTTTTGATTGCTCTTAAACGCACTTTCATTTTTTCGATGAAATCGTCAGCAATATCTTCGTGTACTAAAATACGAGATGGCGCAGTACAGATTTCACCTTGGTTCAGTGCGAACATTAACGCGCCTTCAATAGCTTTGCTATAGAAATCGTCATCATGATCTGCAACCGATGGAAAAAATACGTTTGGAGATTTTCCTCCTAATTCCATGGTTACCGGAATAATGTTTTCTGCTGCGTTATGCAATACTTTACGACCTGTTTCAGTTGAACCAGTGAAAGAAAGTTTAGCAATACGCTTAGATGTAGCTAATGCTGCACCCGCTTCTGCACCAAATCCAGTGACGATGTTCAATACACCTGCTGGTAAAATATCACCAATAAGTTCCATTAATGAAATAACACTAGTAGGTGTTTGTTCTGCTGGCTTAACAACTGCAGTACAACCTGCTGCTAAAGCTGGAGCTATTTTCCAAGCCAACATTAACATTGGGAAGTTCCAAGGAATGATTTCACCAACAACACCAATAGGTTCGTTTAATACGATACTAACAGTGTCCTTATAGTGTTCTGAAATTGATCCTTCGTCTGCACGGATAACACCTGCGAAATAACGGAAGTGATCAATACAGTAAGGGATATCTGCTGCACGGGACTCACGGATTGGTTTCCCATTATCGATAGTCTCTAAAGTTGCAAGGTATTCGAAATTATCTTCCATTACCTGAGCAATTTTTAATAACGCATTACTACGTTCTGTAGCTGAAGACGTACTCCAAGATGGGAACGCTTCGTGGGCTGCGTCAAGTGCAAGATCAATATCTTCTTGTGTTGAACGTGCTGCCTGAGTGAATACTCTACCGTCTACTGGAGATACGTTATCGAAGTACTGACCTTTTACAGGTGCTACGAACTTACCGCCAATAAAGTTCCCGTATCTTTCTTTGAATACAGGTTTTGTTACATTTGCCATAATTATCTATTTTTAATTTTGATTCATAATTGAACTTGCCGAAACAAGTGTTGTTTAATTACACTGCAAATGTACGTGGGCTTCTCGCCTTTCTATTTATTGATACGGTTCAACAACTTATGAAAAAAGTTCAACTTTAAATATTAAGAAATAAAATGCTTAATCAAAAGACTTAACCTATTGATTATCAAACAAATAACAAATTTTAAATTATTTTAAAATATCTGATGGACTGATGCCGAACTTATTTTTAAAGGCTACACTAAAGTTAGACAGGTTGTTATAACCAATATCCAAATAAATATCGGAAGCTTTTAAATTGCCCGTCTGTAACAATTCCTTAGCACGCTGCAGACGTTTATCCTGAATCCATTTCCCCGGCGGCTCGTGATATTCATTGGTAAAATGACGTTTAAAGGTGGACAGACTCATATTGCATAAAAACGCAATCTCTTCCAGTTTTAAATTAGAATGCACATTACTTTCTACAACATTTTTAAAAGGTGATATTTCTTTAGATATTAAACTGTGCAGATAATGTTCAAATTGACTGCCGTACTTATTTAGTAAATACAGCATGATTTCCTCAAATTTCAACAACAATAAGGCATCACTAAAAATAGGATTAGAAAAAGCTTGTGAAGATAAAGTGGATATGAAAGCCGCGAGATAATCATCATTCTCAATTACAAAATACGGTACTTCCTCTTGATATGGTTTTACATTATTAGTGTATTTGCTCAAAAAATCAGTCAATTTTTTCTCAGAAAAAAAGAACAGTTTACAATAATATATGGCGTCTGTATCTAACAGCTCCGTCCATAACCAATTTCCTTTCTTTAGTAATAGCGACTGTTGATTGTTCACTGCAACCGAGGTATTCGCAAAATGCACTTGTTTTTTTCCAACCTGGAGAAAACTAAACATATTCATGCTTAAGTTCACTTTGCTTTTTACCACATCATTTGTCATCTTAAAATCATACACGAATAAATCTTGGGGTGTACTTATACTCTCAAAATAGATTTCGGGTATGTTTTCTATAGGCATGTTGACTCTTTTCTGCATAGATCTCAAATTCATTGTTGCCGCAAAATTACTGAAAAAATAACGGGACTGTTAGCAAACCTGCTTGTTTTAATGCGAATTAGCATTACGAATACAATTGTTCAGAAGACCGATAACCCAATAAGAATTACAAAAAAAAACGAGGTTTATCAAAGTGTCATTCCTAACAATGGCTGTATATTAGCGATCTTAAAAAATAATCTACAGAAGACCGTAATGGTCTTTTAATTATAAGTGTTTATCATGAAGCAATTGTTCTCCAACTTATTATTTAAAGTATTTATTGCCATAGTTTTGGGCATTGTTTTCGGGCTTTATTTACCGGAATCCGTCAAAAGAATTTTTACCACTTTTAATGCGTTTTTCGGACAGTTCTTAAACTTTGCCATTCCATTAATAATTATGGGATTAATAATGCCCTCCATTTCCGATTTAGGTAAAGGTGCTGGCAAATTACTACTCGTAACGGCTGCTATAGCCTATGGCTCTACATTGTTTTCAGGATTTATGACCTATTTTACCACCTCCAGTATCTTTCCGCAACTCCTAGCATCGCACGTGAACGATGTGGCTCAAATTGCCGATTCCGGTCGTGAACTTACGCCCTATTTTAGTATCACTATTCCACCAGTTCTAGATGTGATGTCTGCATTGGTCTTTGCCTTTGTAGTTGGATTAGGATTGTCTTTTCAAGAAAAATCAAGTTTAAAATTGGTAGTTAAAGACTTTGAAAAAATCATCATGCAGCTCATAGAAAAGGTGATTGTACCGCTTTTACCGCTTTTTATTTTAGGAATTTTCTCAAGTATGGCTTTTAGCGGACAAGTGTTTTCCATATTGAAAGTATTTATAAGCATTATAGGTGTTATTTTCGCTTTGCATATTTTACTCCTATTACTGCAGTACACCATTGCAGGGGCGCTTACAAAGAAAAACCCTATAAAATTATTGGGGACTATGATGCCAGCCTACTTTACGGCTTTAGGTACACAATCTTCCGCTGCAACAATTCCGGTGACGCTAGAACAAACGTTAAAAAATGGAGTTTCAGAAAAAATTGCTGGCTTTGTCATTCCGTTATGCGCTACCATCCATTTGTCTGGGAGTATAATGAAAATAACGGCCTGCGCTATGGCACTCATGATTTTACACGGCATGCCTTTTAATTTTGCGCTCTTTGCAGGGTTCATCTTTATGTTGGGAATAGCTATGGTTGCGGCACCAGGTGTTCCGGGTGGTGCTATTATGGCAGCAGTAGGTATATTACAATCGATGCTAGGTTTTAATGAAGAAATGATTGGATTGATGATCGCTTTATATATTGCCATGGATAGTTTTGGAACCGCGTGTAATGTCACTGGCGATGGAGCTATTTCTATTGTAGTGGATAAGATCACAAAAGAAAAATTAGTGGCTTAACTCACAGACTTTGATTAAGACCCAATTTATAACTCGTTTTCCGTTTCCTTTAGGAATTCATTTAACACAAATGACACTATGAGCACGCTTCCTAAATTACACTACATCTCTCAAGGCAACAGTCCTGAAGCACATTTAAGCAACATTAAGGAAGCTTGTATAGCGGGTGTAGAATTGGTTGAGTTACGCCTTGGAAATTTAGATGAATTGACCCTTCTACATACAGCAGAACAGGCTAGAGCTATTACGGGTATGTACCAAACGCGATTAGTTATTGGCGATGCTTACTCTGTCGCTAAAACGGTGAAGGCAGACGGTGTTCTTTTGTCTAGCTTAGAAGTATCGCCATTAATTGTTCGTGAAAATTTACACGGTTGGCAAAGTATTGGCGTTGTTGCAAACACGCTAGAGGATTGTAAATTTCTTTTAGACACTAACGTTGATTACATAAGATTAGGACCATACGGGATTGAACATCAAGATGGAACATCAGCAATACGCCTCAAGGACTACGAAACGTTATTGCAAGCCATTGATACAGAAACACCGATACTGACATTTGGTAATATCCAATTAGAGGATGTCCCTTTTTTGATGGACATTGGCCTTTACGGCATCGCAGTTTCTGATATGCTCACTAAGGATTTTAAGAAAGTCCCTATGCTTCAAAAACTATTAGGAGGCGCATCAACACAAGAGCAAGCCTGGAATGCCAATGATTGGGTATAACTTCCTATAATTACTCTGCAATTGTGCCGTATTTCGGAATTTGGTGACCTTAAATATTGACAATGTCGTTCCGTCTTAGCTTTAACTACCAATCATTTCCCCTCCATTGACATGAATAAATTGCCCCGTAATATAGCTGCTATCTTCACTTGCCAAGAACACATAGGCTGGTCCTACTTCACTAGGTTGTCCTGCCCTACCCATTGGGGTGTCTTGTCCAAAATCTGTAACATCGTCAAAAGTAGCCGGAATTAAGGGCGTCCAAATGGGCCCTGGTGCTACCCCATTAACCCGAATATTTTTTTTGGCCAACTGTGCAGACAAAGACCTTGTAAAACTAGTGATCGCGCCTTTAGTACTTGAGTAATCCACCAAATGATCACTGCCCCTATAAGAGGTTACTGAGCCTGTATTAATAATCACATCACCTTTTTTAAAGTGTGGCAATGCTGCCTTAACCATATAAAAATAAGGATATATATTGGTTTGAAATGTTTTTTCAAGTTGCTTTTTAGTGATGTTTTCAATGGAATCTTTAGGAAATTGCATCGCTGCATTGTTGACTAGGATATTCAATTTTCCTAATTTGTTCACACAGGTCTCAACACTATTGACACAATTAGAATTTAGTTTTAAATCGGTTTTTATCAATATACATTTTCTCCCTTCCTTTTCCACCATCTGCTGTGTGTCTTTCGCGTCTTTCGTTTCAGAAAGATAAACAATAGCAATATCCGCGCCTTCGCGTGCAAAATGCACAGCAACACTCCTACCAATACCACTATCGCCGCCCGTAATAAGCGCCACTTTTCCCTTGAGTTTATCTGAGCCTTTATAAGATTTTCGGATCACTTCTGGCTCTGGATGCATCTTATTTTCCTTTCCTGGCTGGGATTGCTGCTGATCTGGAAATGACTTTGGCTTTTTCATCGTATAAAATTTTGATTTCCCCACTAATTTAATTTGTATGGCATTATGATTTAATCTGTAACACAAAAAAAAATAACTCAAAAAAAATCAATTTATAATGTCGTCAAAAAGTGAGCATTGTAATAAAAAACCATGAATGTAGAATACATCCATGGCTATAGTACAACTGTTAAATTAAACTCCGCACTCAGAATTTACATATCCCAATTGCGAATTTCATTTTTAATATCTTCAGTACTTCTGTTTGTTCTGCGAGCAATACTTGCAATCATATGATCAAATTCTCCCGATTTAAAATTTAAATCTTCATCAGTGATGTCCGGATTTTTCTTGCGATAATCGGCCTGAATATTACTCCATCTTCCCTCCAAACTATCATCAGTATTATTCAATTTACTGTCTTCGGTATACCCACGGTGTTTGTTATTATCTTTATCTAAACTCATGATATTTTATTTTTTAGTTTTATTTGGTTTAAAGCCGTCCTCTGTGGAGTCGTCTCGTTCACTATGCACCTTCTTACTGCCTCTAGCATGTTTGGTACTGGAATCTTTTCTATCTGTTTCCTGATCTTTCTGTGTATGGCTCATGATATCCTATTTTTTAAAATTTGATATCTACAATTTAATATACATACATCAACTCGTTTATCTTATTTCACACAGATATTGACTGAAATGCGGGAAGGTGTTGTCAATTATAATGGCATGGCAGTAACAACTTTAAAGTAGCTCAAGTCTTTACTTTTTAGGTCAATTTTTCATCTTTTAGGAAACGAAATTCTGGCGTCTATCCCCTAATTTCACATGACGAATTTCAAAATTTATATGTATCTGATAATTTAAAAAGAAAATCATGAAAACATTAGATGACTTATTTGAACACCAATTACAAGATTTATACAGTGCTGAAACACAACTCCTCAAAGCAATCCCCAAAATGGCTGAAAGTGCTACGGACGCCAAACTAAAGAAAGCATTTGAAGACCATCTTAAGGAAACAGAAAACCACAAAAAGCGACTGGAAGAGGTTTGTGACGATTTAGGCATTGATCCTAAAGGTGAAAAATGTAAAGGTATGGAGGGCCTAATTAAAGAAGCCGAAAGTTTTATTAAGGAAAAAAAAGATGACGATGTTAATAATGCAGGTTTGATTGCTGATGCACAACGCATTGAACATTACGAAATTTCTGGTTATGGTACTGCCGTAAGATATGCGAAAGAATTAGGACATAAAAGCGTTGCTACCAAATTGCAAAAAACATTGGACGAAGAATATAGCGCTGATGAAAAACTTGATAAAATGGCCGAACAGCGCCTGAATAAGAAAGCGAAAGCTTCTAAATAACATCCAAAAAATCCCGAAGATTACTTCGGGATTTTCTTTTAAGTATGTGTCTTCAATACATCTTCGTAATCCAGTTATCGGGATGATAAACAACTGAAAATTGTCATAATAACAGTGTATACACCAATAATGCCGTTACACTAAAGACAATATGCGCGAAAAAAATATGTACATAAAACTGTCTGTATTTAAATTGTGTTGAGACGCCAACAATCTTGAAAAGCAGCATCCAACCTAAAACACCTAACACCCCCAAAGCACACCCAAATACAACGCTCCAAACAACAGTTCTTGGCGCCGCTGTGAGTTTCCATAAGACTTCATAAAATCCTAAAAATGGAATTCCCAACAAAAAATGAATGATCCAGCCCCAAACATTTGTATTATTTCCTGACGACTTTCCTCGGGCACGTTGCATCAATATTGAGAGGCGCTTGGGTTCTCTGAATTCATTACCTGACACTACAGTCCAAGCTGCGCTGAATAAAGTCATACCCACCACTGCTAAAATCCACATGATAACAAAGCCACCTAGCGACATCTATTTGTGTTTTTCCTTAATTATACTGCACTAATAGCATTTTTCTTAATTTTTAAAGGGTAGTACAATTATTTACACGCACCCTCAGTTATCATATAGTGAATAGGCTTAAATGTACCACCATTACTATCTTCTGCAGAGCAAGCTGTCAAGGCTACGATAAGATCCATTTCTGCTTGAAACTTCACCATATCTCCAGCTTTTGATGTTGGTGGCAAGACTTTCAACTTTCCTCTTTCATCAAACTGTACATTCATAAATACATTAAAGGCCGTAGGAATATCATCCACATCAATGCCATAAGGTTGTAGATTTTTATAGAGATTTTCCTGACAACTTGGATGGTAGTCTGGATTATCATACATGATTTGAAATGTTTCTGGGCTGCAAGGCGCCAAAAGGAAATCATTGCGTCCATTGGTATCGGCAATGATTTTCATCATTTTATTCGATCTGTTACTCCATAAATAATTCCCCTTGGTTAGTAATATAGATTCTTCAAAGTCCATCGATTTTCCCGCAGATATTTTCTCTTTGGTGTCTTCACGATTAAACGCGACCATATCACTGACTTGCTGCCCCATAGGGTCAATTATGGTAAGCACGTTTCCTTTTTTTAATTCGAAGGCAGCTCCAGTTTGTGGAGGTATAATATGTAATGTATTCATAAGGTCTTCATTTTTTGGTGAAAAGGGCATTTCCACTGATCGCCAACAGCTCTGCCACTGTATTGCTTTGCTTCGGTATCTGAACCGAAATCCCGCAAAACAGGATTAATTGACCCTTGTAATTTTTTATCACGCCGTCTAATTCTTTTTTTAACCGTTTGATAGGTCCCCATTTCTCTCAACTTTTCAAATTGCCAATGCAAATTCATCACCACCGTGCAATAAGGTGCGCGCCTTGCAAATCTGGAGCTCTTTGGATGCATCCCTACAATGTAAAATGCTTTTCCCTTAAGACTAAAACTAAAATTAGGACTTTCAACGTCATCACTCACTTCGGCGTCCCAGTCTTCATCATCACAGTCATGCAGTTTTTGCAAGAGATTCCAAAGGGCCTTTTCAAATTCAAGTTCGGTTTCAAAATCATTCTCCTTAAAACAAAACAATAAGGTTTCAAAATCATTTGACTCAAAATCATAATTATTTAAATAGGTTTCAATATCTTCTAACATTGGTTCTATCACCGTGTCAGACCGCATGTCATCATAAATCTTGAGATGATAATTATCCAATTTAAATACTGCATTCGCCATTATACAAGGATGTTTTTCCTTGATGATAAATTCTTTATAAGCTGACTCAATATTGTGCTGTTCTTCTAAACTCATTGTCTTCATAGTTTTCGAGCTATCGTTGTACATCCGTTAACAACCAATCGTCAATAGTGTCATCATTATCTTTATGTAAAACAACCATATCTCCTGTAGATTCGAAGATTACAGCTTTAATTTCTGACAGTTTTATAACGTTGGCTTCTCTTAATTTAGACCGTATATCGCCTTCCGTAACCCTTACGGCCTTCATATTATCAAATAAAAGTGTTTCGCCATCCATTACTAAGGTAGGTTCATTATCAGTGAGTGATCTAAACCAGTTAAAGCGCCTTAAATAGGCCGCCATTAATTGGAGAATGTACACTATTAATAGTGCGACAGCTCCTTCCAAAAAACTCACACGCTCTGACAATATTGTCGTAGCGATTATTGAGCCTACTGCAACAGTCATGGCAAAATCAAAACTGGACATTTTTGAGAAACTTCGTTTTCCAAAGATGCGGGTATAGAGAATTACCGCCACATAAATAAAAAATGTAGTGAACAACATGAGGAAGAAAGTCTTTTGGTTTAATACAAAAAGATCTTCGAATGCCTCTTCAAATTGAGGTTCTAATACGAGACTTGTTATGGCTAAATTCTGAAGCATAGGCTCAAAGGTTTAATCATTAACTATAAAAGCGTGTATGACGCCAGGAATCCAGCCAATTAAGGTGAGTATAATACTAACAACAAGGGTGGTTCCTACACCATGTTTTAAAAAAACAGCTAAGGGTGGTAAGAAAATATTTAATAGAATTGTAACTAATGACATAGATTTTATATTTAAAGAATTAGTAATGAAATTTGCTCGTTGATTGCTGCTCAGTAACCATTCAAAAAGAGTAGCAATGCGCACTTATTTGATTCTGCATTATATGCTAGGGATAAAAATATAAATAAGGAGTCTAGACCTTTAGTGCGATAGCCAAAAATATGAGCTCAATAACTGAGAGCTAAGTAAGAGAGGAACACCATAGGGCTTGCAGAGCAAAAACTGTATAGCAATTGGGTACTCTAATTCAATTGAATTAGTCTTTATTCCCAATTACAATATAGAGCATAATACTGTTGAGGACGAAGGAAATTCCATTGGTTACTATTATTGGCCAGTCTTCTTTTAAAATACCATACACCGTCCATAGACCTACTCCGCAACATAGAATAATAAACATATATGGACTTACATCTTCAACCTCCCTTGTTTTGATGGCTTTTATAATTTGAGGCAAAACCGCGACGGTTGTGAGCACGCCGGCTAAGATGCCGATAATTTCTTCAAAGGTCATAAGTTATTTTGCTGTTTATTATATGGATTTATTTTAGGAGTTTAATTCCTTCAAAAATCGTTTACAAGTCGCATTATATAAAAGAACCAAGCATCGAAATGATTTTGTTTCAACTCTTGGTTCCTTATATAGAAAATAGTCCGCTAGTTCATTTTGGTGAACCTCAAAACGAATCTTTTAGCTTACACTGGAATCTTTTGTGCTTGCGCCATTCGATCCCAATTGCGATGTTGCTTCATGGCATTGATGAATTTTGAAGGATCACTATTCAAACAAATAGCGGCATCATCCTTGAAATCTGACACATAAGTTGTTTTTAAAAACTCCACGCCTTCAGCGTCTGCCGCAATAGCTTTACAATGTTTTAAAGCTTCGTTTATAAATTTGGTGAATTTCGCTTCCTTCTTTAAGGCCTTTATGGAGTCTTTACCACCAGGAACATAGAGCGCATCAAAAAGCACGCTTTCAGTGGTGTTAATAGCAGCATCCACTTTTTGTTCCTTACCATCATCACTCTGTACAGTGCCGCCATGCGGCGCCACAACTTTAATCATCGCCCCCTCCTTTTCTAATGCATTTTTGATTTTATTAAAGTCGGTCATCGAGAATCCGTCGCCAACCAGAACTGCGACTTGGCGGGTCTCGATGCTATCAAATTTCGTATTGGACTGACTTAAGGCAGGGTCTTTTTCTAAATAAATTTTCTTTTTTGGCGGTTGAAATTTTTCGACATCTGCATCAGCCCCTATCGCTTGATTCAATGGTTTTTCAACAGATTTTGGAACTTTAAGTCCTAGTCCATCTGCGACTTTTTTCGCTAGATCTTGATCAATTTGTGCTATAACATACAACATACGCTCTTGAATGTGTTGATGTGTACATTTCCCTAGTTCAAAGATATAGGCATCCGTAACATGTTGTTTCTCATAATCAACAAGACTTCTATAAAATAAAGCAGGTTGAGAAAAATGATCGCTAAAACTTTCACTTCTAGTTCTAATTTTTCTAGCGTCAATACGTTCCTCATAATGCGTAAAAGCACCTTCAGACATTTTAGCAAGATGTGGACACCCACCACTCAAACTGTTAGGAAAATATGCTGTTTGTCCTTTAGGGATATCCATTTGCATGTGCCCATCCCGCTGATTGTTATGCGTTGGCACTACAGGCCTGTTGATTGGAATTTGATGAAAATTAGGCGATCCCAATCTGGAAAGTTGTGTGTCTCGGTATGAAAAAAGTCGGCCTTGCAGCAGCGGATCATTAGTGAAATCAATTCCTGGGATGATATGACCCGGTAAAAATGCCACTTGTTCTGTTTCAGCGAAGAAATTTTCTGGATTTTTATTTAGAGTCATTTTACCAATAATCTTTACTGGTACCATTTCTTCTGGAATTAATTTGGTGGGGTCTAATAAATCAAACTCAAATTTATGCTCATCCTTTTGCGCCACTATTTGTAGGCCTAATTCCCACTCCGGAAAATGGCCAGCATCAATCGCATCCCATAAATCACGACGATGGAAATCAGAATCGGCGCCACTAATTTTCACCGCTTCGTCCCAAGTAACGGAATGCACGCCCAATTTAGGTTTCCAATGGAATTTTACAAAATGCGATTCCCCTTTATCATTGATCAATCTAAAAGTATGAATCCCAAAGCCTTCCATCATACGTAAACTTCTGGGTATGGCCCGATCACTCATGACCCAAATTTGATTGTGAAGGGTTTCTGTGGTCCGCGAAATAAAATCGTAAAAAGTATCGTGAGCGGACGCCGCTTGAGGAATCTCCTTGTTCGGCTCTGGCTTTACGGCGTGTACCAAATCTGGAAACTTCATAGCATCTTGAATAAAAAAGATCGGCATATTATTTCCTACCAAATCCCAAGTGCCTTCTTCTGTATAAAATTTAACCGCAAAACCACGTACATCCCTAGCCAAATCAGTAGATCCTTTAGAACCTGCTACGGTTGAAAATCGCACAAATACTGGCGTTTTTCTGCTGGTATCCGTAAAAATTCCAGCTTTACTGTACTGCTCTATACTGTCATACAATTCAAAATAACCATGGGCACCACTCCCTCTAGCGTGTACAATGCGTTCAGGGATTCTCTCATGGTCAAAATGGGTAATTTTCTCTCGTAATAAAAAATCTTCTAGCAATGTAGAACCACGTTCGCCTGATTTTAAAGAATTATTGGTATCATTAACTTTAAGACCTTGATTGGTGGTCATTACGGTGTCTTTCGTTTCTACTTCAAAACGCTTTAAGTCTTCTATTTTTTTAGAATCGGGATTATTGGAGTTCTTCTTGGCCATCAGATTTTAATTTTAAAAAATTAGTAATGTATTGCACCATATAAATGGGCCTTATAATAATTTAGGATACTAAAATTGATGATTAAAAGTCAGAAAGCTTAACACAAAAAGTGAATTTTGTGTCGTTATTAAAATTATAATACCATCGGAAATAACTATTATTTGCGATATTGGATTTACGATTTACGATTTAAGAAATACACGATAATTAAAACGCTATCTCAAGTTGAATTGGACAATGGTCAGAACCAAAATAGTTTGACATTATACTGACGGAACTTATATTATCAATAAATGAATTGCTGACTATAAAATAATCTAAACGCCATCCTGTATTGCGCTCACGAGCCTTAAATCGATAACTCCAATAGGTATAAGCAACTGTATATGGATAAAAATGACGATAAACATCCACAAAGCCCGAATTGAGCAAATTGTCCATCCCGTCAATTTCAATCTGTGTATAACCCGCTGTTTTATTGTAGTTTGACTTATCATTTTTAAGATCTATAGGCCGATGCGCCACATTTAGATCGCCACAAAGTATAACGGGTTTGGCCTCTTCCAAATTCTTTAAATAATCACGGAAATCATTATCCCATTGTTGTCGGTAATCCAATCGATCCAATTGTTGTCCGGAATTTGGTACATAGACATTCACCAAATAAAACCCATCAAATTCTGCACAGATGATCCGTCCTTCAGTATCGTGTACTGCAATACCCATATCATACGTTATGGAAAGGGGTTCTATTTTGGTTAAGATAGCCACGCCCGAATACCCCTTTCTATCTGCCGAATTGTAAAAATGATGATAGTCAGTCAGTTGAGACAAGGACTTTTCAACTTCGTTATGTTGTGCTTTAGTTTCTTGAAGACACAGCACATCAGGATCAAGTTGAGAGATGTCGGCAAAAAAATATTTTTTGGTAATGGCGCGTATGCCGTTAATATTCCAAGAGATGATGTTCATATGTAACAAAAGGTATATAAATTAATAAAATATTGTTTTAAAGTCTGAAGCGTTAAACATCTCCATGATATTTATTTGAGCCAAAAAAGACTAAAGTCTCGATCCCTTAAATACTATAAACTAGCTTATCGAATCACTAATAATGGCATTTTTCTATTTCTGATCAGCAAATCGTTGGTCACACTTCCAACAAATAAGGACGTTATATTATTTGCTCCTCTAGCCGCCGTTACCATAATATCAAAATCTCCTTTTTCTGCGTGCATTTCAATAGCCTCCACTACAGAGAGACTTCGTCTGTCAATATATTTAAAGGGAATGTCTTCCCTCAATTTATATTTCCTTCGGAATTGAATTACCTTTTCCTTTAGATGCAGTTTCGTTTTATCAATTGCTTTCTCGGTGTTAATGTATGGGAAAAAGAAGGATGGAATATTGTACACGTGCAACGCTTCAACCTTACCTCCTGAACGCGCTACCAAACTGTCAGCTACTTCGAAACACTTTGCAGATGCTGAACTAAAATCTGTCGGAATAAGGACTTGATCCATACCGTGTCTGGCTTCCTCAGGCACCAACAACACATTTGCATCGAGCATGCGTACCAATTTTTGTGATAAGGCACCAGTACCTTGCAATTCATCTTTGTTACCTGTAACCATAATATCAATTTTATACTCCTTGGCTAAATGTGTAAGAATACTCTCCGTATAATCGTCAGAAGTAATGATCAGAGTATACGGAACAGATGCCGTATAATGTTCATCTATAGATTTTTGCAAGCCTCTATCTACAATATCTTCCACGGTGATACCTTCTTCCAAAAAATCGTCATATAAATCATATAATTTATACTGTTTGATATTATGCGTAAAATATAAATGTTCAACATTCCAAACCTTGCACAAAAAGCTCACATATTTTAATAGAATTGGATCCATTGCAGTAAGGTCTAGAGCTACCATTAAATTTAACTCGTTCTCTAATTTAATTTTCTTTGTCATGGCTTAACGTCACTTTTTTTTTGAAGTAAATTTACAAATCGGTTATTTTCGGTTCTTTACCTATGTCTTTATTGGGATCAATCTTTTTCAAATTTTTCTCTTCGCGTTCTTTATTTACCAAATCGAGAATGTTTTTGCGATAGCTTTCGCGTTCCAGAAGTTTTTCCTTTCGTTCAGCCTTTTCATAGTCTTCCGTCATACCCCGAAACAATGAAAAACACATTAAACCCAGAAGTATGGCAAATGGCAAGCCAGAAATGGTTACCACAGTTTGTAGGGCATTTAAGCCTCCCCCGTACATTAAAACAGAGGCAATGACACCAATAGCAACGGCCCAAATAACACGTTGATATGGTGGCGTTTTTAATTTGCCACCCGATGTAATACTATCCACTACCAAAGCGCCAGAATCAGCCGAGGTTATTATAAAGCTACAAATTAAGATGACACCTAGTACCTTTAGCAACATGGCTAACGGGAATTTATCGAAAAACACATATAGGGCTGTCGAGATATTGTCATTAACAGCAGCAATCATGGCGGTATCGCCTAGTAAAATATCACGCATGGTGGTTCCACCAAACGCACTAAACCATAAGAAGGTCACTAGTGCAGGAAGAATTAACACACATAATATAAACTCTTTAATGGTCCGTCCTTTGGATATTCGTGCAATGAACGTTCCAACGAATGGCGACCAGGAGATCCACCAGCCCCAATACATAATGGTTCGAGTTTTTTGCCAATCGGTACCCTGTAAAGATTCAGTCCACGTAGACATATCAATAAAATGCACTAAATAACTACCTATATTTTGGATGTATGATTTAAAAATGAAGGTCGTAGGCCCTAAGACAAGTACTAGTAAAAAGATGGCAGACGCCACTCTAACATTGAGCTTACTTAGCATTTGCACCCCTTTATTTACACCACTAAAGGCTGAAATAGTAGCGGCAAGAGTCACCCCTAAAATTATGATGACCTGATAAAATAACGAGCTCGGAATTCCAAAAACATGGGTCAAGCCGGAGTTAATTTGTCCAACGCCAAACCCAATGGTTGTGGCTAGCCCAAATAAGGTGGTGATAACGGCCATGATGTCTATCATATCGCCCATCCAGCCGTGAATCCTATTTCCTAATAAGGGATAGAATGCGGAACGTAAGGTGAGCGGCATTTTTCTATTAAAGGTAAAATACGCCAAGGATAGCCCGACCACCGAGTAGATGGCCCAACCGTGAATGCCATGATGAAGAAATGAAAAGTTGATGGCTTCCTGTGCAATTAACGCTGGCTCATGCCCCGCTAAGCGCGGCGGATTCAAGAAATCGCGCACTGGATCTGCAATACTGAACAGTACTAAACCATTTCCGATGCCCGCACTAAATAACATAGCGAACCAAGCCCATAAACTGAACTCTGGTTTCGCCTTGTGTCCTCCAATCCTGATTTTACCAAACTTACCAAAGGCCATGTATAAGCCAAAAACAATAAAAAGATTGACGACCAATGTATAAATCCAGCCGCCATGAGCAGAGACGAAGGTTTGCGCCATCCCAAAATAGTAATCGGCTTGTTCCTTAAAAACTAGGGTAAATCCTACCGTAAAAATGATAACCGCGATGGCGGTTAAAAACACGGTCTTATTGACAACGAGACCTAAAAACTTGGATGCACTTTCTTTTCTAGCGACTTTTATCGACATATAAAAATTGATTTATTGAAAAATGACTGTATTTCTTAGAATGTTAATGAGTGAACCTATCAGCGGCCACAGAATGGGAGCCTAATAAATAAGCGACCCCCATTATAACATTTTAAATATACTTTGCAAATTTTTCGCTTAAATTTTCCAAAGATAATACAGCCCATATAACCAAGGTTACTATTGTAATTAAGAGGATGCTTTAAGTTTGTCAGAAACCGAATATTCAAAAACAAAAATCTAACTTAAAAACTAATAGCACTTCAATACAACTTCAGAATTTAAAATGCAGCGGCTGTACCATCACCATCAACTCTAAATTAACGCTTAAAAACATTTTCAACATACCAATGGATATCACTGTAAAAAAAGGTTTATATATCAATGACGCAGAGACAATAGCAATAAAAAAAAGTTAAAAAATCTAGGATATCTTCTTTGACAGATTCAAATTTATTAACTTAAAAGGCGAAATTCATTTGTGAGCGGTGTTTCAAACAAACTATCAAATTAATATTGTCCAATCATGAAAAATACTGTTTTAATTACTATCACAATTATGACGTTTTTCAGCTGTAATCAGGATAATAAGAGCAAGTATATTTCAGTCGAAAAGAAAATAGAGCAACCAAAAGACCGAGAAAAAATCCCAGCGTTGACAAATTTTGATACGGTATCTTACGCTGATCGTGGCCTAAAGTATGCTCTAAACACTCAAGCTGTATTAGGAAATAACTTAATGAAGGCAATTGAAAGCAGTGGCACCTCGGGAGCCTTAACCTTTTGTAATGAAAAAGCATATCCATTAACGGATAGCATGGCAAAATTGCAAAAAGTCAACCTCAAGCGCGTAACTGATAAACCCAGAAATCCGGACAATCAGGCTAATGCTGCAGAATTGGAGCACATTGAAACATTTAAAGAAATTATTGCAAACCAAGAATTACCAAACCCAATGATAAGTGAATCTGGAGGCAAGGTGTTGGTATATTATCCTATTCTTACCAATTCCATGTGCTTGCAATGTCACGGAAAACCGAATAAAAATATCGCGTCTTCAACACTATCTAAATTAAAAATACTTTACCCAGAAGATAAAGCCATTGGTTATGGGGTCAATGAAGTAAGAGGTTTGTGGAGTGTCACATTTCATAAACAATGAGTTGGCTACTACAGCCATTAAAACAATTTAAAAGTAATGGACTTATCAGAAGAATTTTGGGACAATCGTTACAAAACCAATGATATTGGATGGGATTTAGGAGAAGTTTCACCGCCTCTAAAGGCCTATTTTGATCAATTATCAAATAAGAATTTAACCATATTAATTCCTGGAGGCGGCAATTCTTATGAAGCAGAATATTTACACCAGCAAGGTTTCACAAATGTATATGTTGCAGATTTGTCTAAAACCGCTTTAACCAATATCAAACAGCGCGTGCCTTCCTTTCCTACCTCGCATTTAATTCACCAGAATTTCTTCGATTTGACACTGAAATTTGATTTGATTATCGAGCAGACTTTTGTCAGCGCTATTGATCCGTCTTTAAGAACCAAATATGTTTCAAAAGCTGCTGAACTATTGCATAAAAATGGCAAATTAGTAGGTCTGCTATTTGATGCGCCTCTAAACGCTGACAAACCACCTTTTGGAGGAAATAAAGCAGAATATCAAGCGTATTTTGAGCCTTATTTTAATATTTTGAAGATGCAACCAGCATATAATTCACATCCTAATAGACCGGGCAAAGAGTTGTTTATAAACCTTCAAAAGAAAAAATAAAACTATTTAAAATTTTCATAAAAATTTAGATAGCCTTTCGTCTCTATAATCTGTTTTGTAACTTAGGTTACTGACAATTTTCTCAATATTGAGTATTTTTAATCGATAAACTATTTAAATGAATAGAAAAGAGCATTGGGAAACCGTTTACGAGACTAAAAATCCGGATCAGGTCAGTTGGACCCAAGAAAAACCTGTTGTCTCCTTGCAACTTATTAGGGAAAGAAATTTGCCAAAAACAGCTAAAATTATTGATATAGGTGGCGGCGACAGTAAATTAGTGGATTATTTGTTGGAAGAAGGTTATACGGATATTTCTGTATTGGATATCTCGGCCAAAGCCATCGAAAAAGCCAAGTCCCGATTAGGAGAAAAAGCCAACAAAGTTCAGTGGATTGTAAGCGATATTACCACCTTTAAACCGACGCACACGTATGATTTATGGCATGATCGGGCGGCGTTTCATTTTCTGACAACTCAAGAACACATACGAGCTTATGCCAAATTAGCCAATGCTTTTGTAACGGACAGTTTGATTATAGGAACCTTTTCTAAGCAAGGACCTCAAAAGTGTAGCGGGTTAGACATCACCCAATATAACGCTGAAGAATTAACTGTAGTGTTTGGTGATCAATTTGAGAAAGTAACATGTCTCACTACTGATCATACCACACCATTTGATACCGTACAAAATTTTCAATTTTGCAGTTTTAAAAAACAGAATTAATTAAAAAACTATGACTAATAGAGGTTGTTTTAAACAGCCTCATTTAAAATATTAAACTATGAATATTAAACAATTTGAATACAAACCGCTCTCCCATTATTCTTATGCTATTATTAGTGATGGCAAAATGGCGGTTATAGACCCAGAACGTGATCCACAACAATACCTCGATCACGCAAAATCGAATAATGCCAAAATTGTTGCGATACTTGAAACCCATCCGCATGCTGATTTTGTGAGTTCGCATCTCGAATTGCACAAACAGACAGGCGCAACTATCTATAACAGTGCCAAATTAGGTGCCGACTATCCGCACCAATCGTTTGATGATGGAGATAGCATCGCTTTAGGCAACATCACTATCAACGCTATAAACACACCAGGACATTCTCCAGATAGTATTACCATTGTCGCCACAGAGGGTGATAAAACAGCTTTGTTTACAGGCGACACGCTATTTATTGGCGATGTTGGCCGTCCTGATCTTAGAGAAAAATCCGGCAAAACACAGGCCAAACGAGAGGAATTGGCCGAAATGATGTATGATACCATCACTACAAAATTCAATGATCTACCCGATAATGCTGTGGTCTACCCCGCACACGGCGCAGGTTCGTTATGTGGAAAGAACATGAGCGATGCCGCAAGTAGTACATTAGGTATGGAGCGACAATCAAATTGGGCCTTTAAAAAACAAACTAAAGAAGAATTCATTAGCACACTACTTGCTGGGCAACCATTTATTCCAGCGTATTTTGGCTATAATGTTGATATCAATAAAGTTGGAGCTGACAACTTAGATCCTTCCATTGCAGAAATTCCGTTTACTGAAAACACTACGGTTAAAGGACTTATAGTGGATATGAGAAATGAAGATTCCTTTAAAAAAGGACATTTAAAAGGAAGTTTTAATATTCAAGCAGCATCAGACACCGCCAAATTTGAAACTTGGTTAGGTGCCATAGTAAAGCCAA
The DNA here is from genome assembly GCF_004364975.1 of Gelidibacter sediminis. Classification (GTDB taxonomy): domain Bacteria; phylum Bacteroidota; class Bacteroidia; order Flavobacteriales; family Flavobacteriaceae; genus Gelidibacter; species Gelidibacter sediminis. The sequence continues at coordinate 1,305,003 of NZ_SOBW01000008.1, forward strand.
AGGAAACATTCACCTTGGTAATTGACGCTAAAAAGAACAAGGACAAGCTTTTAAATCGTCTGGCAAAAATTGGATATGAAAAACAGGTCAAACAAGTCATTACCTTGGCAGATGAAAACCTAAAAAAATCTGAGGAATTGGATTTGGAAGATTTTAAAAACAATCCTGATAAGTATACAATTGTTGATGTTCGGAATACAAGCGAAATCAATGACGGAAAGTTTTTCAAAAATGCCCTAGCCCACCCACTTCCAGAGTTAAGAGATACCGCGGAGGATATCCCAACAGATAAGCCAATTGTGGTGCATTGTGCTGGTGGTTACCGTAGTGCTGCAGGTAGCAGCATTCTCGAAACCAAATTAGAAGGCGCTACCATTTATGATTTAAGCGATGACGTAGAACAATTTAAAAATTGAGTCTAAAAACACCCATTAAGGATTATGGATTTGTAGTGATTCAACTACTGCTTTTTGTAGCCTATATTTTACCGCTCAAATTATATGAAATTCAACTTCCCGAATGGCTACGTTATTCGGGATTGTTTGTTTTAAGTATGGGTGTAATATTAGGAATCGTGGCTACCTTGCAGTTAAACACGAAACTCTCTCCGTTCCCATCGCCGGTAGAAGATGGCAAACTGATTACCACAGGTGCTTTTCGTATTTCTCGGCATCCCATATATACCGCTCTGTTGTTTTCAGGATTGGGGTACGCGCTTTACAACCTGTCACTTTACCAAATGTTGATCACCGGATTTCTTCTTCTATTATTTTATTACAAATCCGATTATGAGGAGACCTTATTGATGCGGAAATATCCAGAGTATAACACTTATAAAAAAAGCACGCGACGCTTCATTTAACATTAGTAGTCTCGAGATTTCCTGATCATAAAGTTTACTCATGAGCATTTGCAGCAATCAAAAGTTGGGCAATGGTATGCATCCCTCGCTTTTTAGCGTGTTGAAGCGGGGTGACACCATCATTATCGGGAATATTGACATCAGCTCCCGCCTTTATCAACACGTCCACAATGGCAATTTGGGTTTCTCCTGTACTGCCTAAAACAATCGCCTCCATAAGTGCTGTCCATCCTAAATTATTAATATGATCTATAGGATATTTTGGGAGCTCGGTGAGTAATTTTACAACCTCCAAATGGCGTTTTTCCGCTGCCGGGATCAGCGCAGTGCCCCCATACCGATTATAAATATCGAAACGTGCCCCATGGGAAAGTGTCATTTTTAAAATTGCTAAGTTGCCACTTGCACCAGCATATAAGTGTGGACTGTTTAGCATATTGTCCTGCGCATTGACATCGGCACCTGAAGCCATGAGCATTTCAGCAATGGTATTGTCGTTATTGTAAGTCGCCAGCATTAAAGGCGTTCTGCCTTTGTGGTCCTTCACTTCCAAGTCTGGCTGTGATTTTAAAAGTTGTGCAACGCGTTCAACGTTTCTTTCCGAAACAGCTTTTAATAGAGAAGTCGAATCTTGTGTTGAATATTCCATACTTTTAGTTTCGCTTGAATTGCCACAGCCTTGTAAGGGCAAGCATCCCATTAAAATTAACAGTAAAATTCTTTGCGTAACCTTCATAGCGCATCAATTAAGGTGAATTATCAAAGATAACGAACATTACACTAATCGGAAACTCTCAGTTTTATACGGATTGAAGGGAGTACCGCTTTAAAGCATAATGGATACGAGCTCTTAAAGCTGTCAAGCCTCCCTTTTAGATTTCTCTATTTCAAACTTCTCAAAAAATCCTTGAATTCTGAGTTACTGTAATCTGCCATACCTTTATGGGTTAATGCCAAATTACCTGCCGCATCAATCACATACGTTGTCGGAATTGCTGAAGATTGATACATTGGCGGCAAATTACTCGCTGGCGCATAAATTGGCAGATTGTAACCTTTTCGCTTATCAAAGGCCTTGGCCAATTCAAAATTCTGGTCTAAGGACAGGATGACGAATGCTACCTCATCGCCCATTTCTTCGTGCAATTTGTCGATGCTCGGCATTTCTGCAATGCACGGCGGACACCACGTGGCCCAAAAGTTCATAAAAATAACCTTGCCTTTTAAATCTGCTAGAGACGTAACTTTTCCGTCCCTATCCATCAATTTCAGACTAAAATCGGCTTCGGTTGCTGTTGTTGAATCACCTGCTTCACTAGTGTTTTCAGAATGTCGCACTTCAGTGATGTCCTTAACATCCGGATTCATCAATCCTGTGGCCAAGAGTCCGCGCTGGGCAAATCCAATCACTTCCGTATGTAAGCCCGTTGCGTAAAGCGTGATGGCTATTGCGGCAAATATGGCGTACTGAATCCAAGAGTTCTTGGCGTTTTTATTGTTATTATCTTTTTTCATCTGAGTTCTTTATTAATTAAATTTATAGGCCGTTCCGGGTACCGTGGAAAACGAATAAGTACCTAAATAGTCGCAATAGGCTCTGCCTTCCAAAGTTGGTGCTACTGGCGAGTTTTTCTGAAGATATTCCTCAACAGCCTCATGAATGGTGTAGTCCATCACTTTAACATCCTTGACGTTAGGCATGCGACATAAATTATCGAGTGGGTCTCCAGGACGTACACAGGCAGAGACCGTGTAATATTCGTCATCCTTCATTTCCTCACCTTTAACGATGATGCTTGAAATCCGATTCCCTCGCTCATTTTGACTGTTAAAGCTGACTTTCATGCCTGAGAATCGCACTAACCAACCTCCAAAACGTTCTGTCGGATTTTGAGAAAACGCATTATGCATTTCCTTTTCCAACCAGTCCTTAATTTGCTTTCCTGTAGCCCTTCCGGTTTTTACGGGTTCATTCACCGGCAACAAATTCCATAAATTCGCTCTCGTAATTGGCGCTGGCTTTCCGTCTGCAGGCACAATTGGGTTTCCAAAACGAAAGCCGTTGGAGATAGAAATATCGGCACCTGTTTTCCAACGTGCAGCATCGGTAATCATGTTATCCATTGGATTTTCAACGGTTAGATATCTATAAATTGGTGTGTTTGTATGGCCAACCACCGTTTCTAAATAGGCTTTATAAGGCGCTTTTTCTTCGTCAATTATCGCTTGTAAAGTTTCATCGACTTTATAAACCTCCGGATCAACATCCATCAGTTCATAATCATCAGCCACTAATTGACCATCCACAAAATGGAGCGTCAACTTCCCTACAAACGATCCAAAGGCACCGGGCTCGGTAACTTTAGCATATTTCCCTTGAATCATTTCGCGTACGCGTTCATGGGTATCATTGCCTAAAATATAATCGACGTTCTCCGCAATCGGATTACTTGCCAATTCCACTTGTTTAAAAATTCCCAGATGCGTCACTAAAAATAAGACATCAACTTTCTCTTTCATTTTAAAGTCGTCGATCATGGTTTTTAAGTCCCCATCCAAGCCACTAAACCCAATCCCTTCACTAAAAATAGGATTTTGCCGTACGGGAACATCCGGATCGTTAATCCCAACAAAACCAATACGAATACCTTCAATTTCTTTGACCCAAGAGGCTGGAAACAATGGTTCTTCGTTAGCTTCGTGATACATGTTCTGAACAATCACTTCTGTCCCGTAATCTTGCATCACATTCATCATAATCTCCTTACCGTACACCACTTCCCAATTTCCAGGAATGATGACATCATAACCCATATTCTTAATGATTCTAGGCATCACTTTACCTTCAGACAAAGCAGTATACCCACTCCCTTGAATCAAATCTCCCCCATCCACAATAATGGTACGATTAGGATTTTTTTGTCGTTCCTGATCAAAGAGTGTTTTTATATTTGCGAGACCACCTCTATTTTTAAAGACGACTTCATCATTCTCCCAAAACAACTCAGGATGCGGGTCCAATTGTCCGTGAATATCGGCTGTTTGCAAGATGGTAATGCTCAACGTGTCCTTAGTTTGCACTTTACTGTTTATTGGTGTGGAAGCTTCTGTCTTACATGCCACCGAAATCATTAGTATGCCAATAAGTAAAGTCGATTTAACTAGTATTTTTTTGATTGTTTTCATACCTACAGACTGATGCTTTTATATCCTTTCTTCTGAAGTTGGAAATTATGCAGAATACCATTATCTACGGTTGTCATTTTACGTGGAACCTTGGTTTTATCCACTTTAAATTTATTGAGCGAAAAACCACAGGCCACTAATTGAACGCCCGCTTTTTCTGCTTTTTCAATAAAGTGATTGATCTTTTCAGGATCGGTAATATCTCCTATTTCCTTGCCACAAATAATGACTTGAAAATCGCCAAAGGCATTGCCTTCTTCAGCCTTTAGTGCCTCAGCTGTTAAAATTATAGGTTGTAATTGTGCTACCTTTTTGGTAAGTAACACATAATTATTTTTACCATCTGTACTTTCCTGTCCAGTCATAGGAATTGCTGTAAAAAAGGTGAGAATAAATAATACGGAACTAAAAATATATGTTTTCATAAGTGTTTATTTTAAAAGTTTATCAGTGTCGTTCAGTATAAAAAAGAGAAGTCCACCTAAAATTGCGATGTTTTTAAATAAAGGGCCAAGTGTTGTAATTTGTCCCACTTGAACCGTTAAAGTGATGGGAATTAAAACAGCCATCAGGACGACTGCTGCCCATTTGGTTTTATAACCGATGAGGAATAAAAAGCCTGCGCCAAGCATGGCAATACCAGACAGAATGATAAGCCATTGTGGTTCGCCAAAAAAGTGTGCGATGCCTTTAAAGCTCGCTTGCTCTATGCGTTGTGCCGTTTTTTCTACGTGTATCAGATGATTAAAACCTGCGACTAGAAATATGCCGCTGACTAAAATGCGTAATACCTGTATAGAACGGCGACTAATTGAAATATGTGTCGTCATTTTTTGAATGTATAAATGAGATTGATGGATGTGGCGTGTGGGGAAACGTAATGGGTCAACTCAGTTAATCTGAGTTAGCAATATGACGTACAAACACACCGAAAAAAGGATAAGAAATAAAAACTACGCCCAGCGCGGTGGTGGGGAAACGCTTTCTAAATAGCGGTAATTTAATTTTGAAGGGAGATGATCATCCAATTGTGTTATCTGACCTGAAGTATTGATATGCCATGAGAACATTTCTAAATGAAACGGTGTGGTACACTGCCCACTTAAGCTTAACATCTCTTTGGAAGTATGTTGATTTTGATCAGAAAAATTCTGATTTTTAGAACTTAAATCAGCATCAGCCTGTTTTTTACAAAACGGTTTCACAAAGGTAATGTCGCTACCACTAAATATGGTATTCAGTGCGCGCGCATCTATGGCAACAAATTTTGCCATAAAAATAAATGTCAAGAGGACCGCTATGTATGTTTTAGGTTTCAATCTTACAAACATAAGTCAAACACCGCTGTTTTTATGTAACTTTTGTTACGCAGGCGTGTTAAAGTCGTATTAAAAAATAGGTTTCGTTTGCGGCTCAAACACCAAAATTTAACTATCGCTATCCGTTATCAAAGTTTTACTGCGGATAAATGACCATTTTACTCATTTGTGGAAATGACCGTTCAAGTCGTTGCGGAATTCTGTCCAATTGCCCGAAATGGGAAACATAACCGCGTCTTGATGATACCAAAATAATGATATCCGTTTCGGCCATATTTTCAGTGAGTTTCATAAAATGCTCCCAATCATTAAAATGTGAATAATTTAAATTTAGGGTGACTTTATTCTCTTTTGCAAATTTCAGGATGGCCTCATGCGTTGGCTCCGTACTATGCAGTTCGATAGGAACGGATAGTTCTATAGATAATTTGGCTATTTTGTGAATCCAAATTGCGAAGCCCTCTTCGAACTCAGCATTTGGAGGCACGACTAAAATTAGTTTTTTATGATTGGCCAACGGTATTTCAAAATCGCAGATAAAGAGAGTTTTCTCAGTATTTTGTAAAATACTTTCCATTTTATCGCCAATTAATTTATCTAAAAACCCTGTTTTTTGAGGCCAGCCTAACAATATGATATCGGCCCTTATTTCTTTAGCCGTTCGAGAAATCCCACTGGCAGCATTATGGTCAATGGTGGCCATAATTGTGGCGTTCGTATCTGATGCAGTAGCTTCATTGATATATTTTTCCAACCCTTCTTTGGCTTTTATAATGGTCTTTTCAGCCTCCTTAGTATTAGGAACTACAGTTAGAATAGACAGTGGATTGGTTGACTTTTGCTCCTTTATCAACACTGCAAAATCGAGTACTTTATCAATGTTCACAATATTCGCAATGGGTATAAGAATATTCTCTTTGTGCGCTCTGTAGGTCAAATGTAAATAATCGTCATCATCAACATCCCGTATAATCATCTTAGCCGCACTTTCTGTCGCAAAAGAGGCCACTATGCACGTCACTAGTATTAAAATAACTGTCCCATTAAGAATATTGGCATCTAAAATTCCGGCTTTGTATCCTACCAAAATAACCGCGAGAGTAGCCGCCGCATGGGCACTACTTAATCCGAAAATTAATTTGCGTTGTCCTTTAGAGAATTTAAAAATAATTTGGGTAATCCATGCTGCCATCCATTTTCCAAAAATAGCCACAAAGGTTAAGGTACCCGCAATAATCAAAGCCATTGGACCGCTAAGAATAACGCTGACATCTACAATCATCCCCACACTTATGAGAAAAAATGGGATAAAAAGCGAATTGCCAATAAATCCGATCCGATTCATCAGTGCTGAAGAATGTGGAATAAGTTTGTTTAGTGCCAATCCCGCTACGAAGGCACCAATAATTGATTCCAGACCCGCTAATTCAGCTAAAAACGCTGAGAAAAACACTACGGACAGTACAAAAATGTAATGCGAGTGTTTTTCACTCTCCAATTTCCTAAAAAACCATTTGGCTATTTTTGGAATGACCAAGAACATAAAGGCTGAAAATAAAACAAGAGAGATTCCCAAACGCATCCAGAAGTCGATAGTTAATCCGCCATTGTGAGATCCTAATATGACCGCTAATAAAACCAACACGGCAGTATCAGTTAATATGGTCCCTCCTACGGTTACGGCTACAGCTAGGTTTTTAGACAGTCCAAATTTACTCACTATTGGGTAAGTCACTAATGTATGCGTAGCAAACATACTAGAAGTAAGCAAACTGGCATTAAAGTCGAAGCCCAGAATGTAATAGCACACCGGAAACCCGATACTTATAGGTATGGCAAAGGTTAAAAAACCAAATAGGAGACTCTTATTACGGTTGACTTTAAATTCGTTGAGATCCAGTTCCAAACCTGCTATAAACATAATATAGAGGAGTCCGATGGTCGAAAACACGTCTACAAACAGACTCTTTTCTAAAATATTTAACCCCGCAGGACCTATGATGATTCCAGAAACAATCAGTCCAATAATTCCTGGAATCCGTATTCTGTGCAGCACTATGGGCGCTAGTAAAATGATAAAAAGGATCAATGAGAAAATCAACACCGGGTTGTGCAATGGCAACTGAAATTCTTCTATAAGTTGGTTAATGATGGTATCCATAGTTAGCACTTGTATTGAAAGCTGAAAATGCATCAGTTGCCATCACGATGCAGAACTGCGTATTAACAAGCAAATATAGTAATAAGATTCGCACACTTATTTAGCAACGATAAGGTATGATGTTAAATTTTTTAGAAAAATAACCAATAGTAGAATGTAGTAACTAGTTATGCGATTAGTATTCAAATTCCAATTGAACAATAATCGAATAACAGACTCATAATATGATAGTTAAACAAAATCAGGTTTATACCTATATTTTTTGTATATTTGTTAACCAAATGGTTAGACTTTATGGTTAACATGAAAAAAGAAGAGTCTACAGAGCAACAAATTTTGGAAGCGGCCAAAAACATATTTCAATCTAAAGGTATGGATGGCGCAAGGATGCAGGAAATTGCCGATAAAGCGGGAATCAATAAGGCAATGCTTCATTATTATTACAGAAGCAAACAATTGCTTTTTGAAGCCGTATTTAAAAATGTTTTTTCACTCTTGGCCCCTCAGTTAAATACCATACTCAACGATGATTCTTCAATTGAAGAAAAAATCAGACACTTTACCAATGACTATACCTCATTTATGATGAAGCATCCATATCTACCAAATTTCATCATTAATGAACTAAACAGAAATGAAGATTTTATAATAAAACTTAAGAACACTACTGGATTCCCCAATATTAAAAAATTTAAAGCTCAAGTGGATAATGAGATAAAAGCAGGGGTTTTAAGCCCTATTGATGCTGACCAATTATTCGTGAACATATTAGCGTTAAACATTTTTCCGTTTTTAGGAAAACCGTTGGTTAAAGCACTCACCACAAAGGATGAAACGTCTTATATGGCATTTGTAGAAAAAAGAAAAATTGAAGTTGCCAATTTTATAATCCAGTCCATAAAAAAGTAACTGTATGAAATTGTTTTTTTTCATAGGGGTAGTAATAATAACAAGCACTGTGGTTTCGCAAGAAATAGTCACACTTCAGGAATGTTATGATTTAGCCTCTGTCAATTATCCTCTAACGAAACAATTGTCCTTATTTGAAACGCAACATCAGTTGGAGCAGGAAGTTGTTTTATCATCAAAATTGCCGCAATTTAGTTTTGATGCACAAGCTACCTACCAGTCTGATGTGATTGCTGTTCCAATTCCAAATTCAACCATAAAACCAATCAATAAAGACCAATATCGTGCAACCCTATCCGTAAATCAACTGATTTATAATGGCGGTGCAACAGATGCCTCGCTGAACGTGAAATCATCACAACTCAAAACCAAACAAAAACAGGTTGAAGTAAACCTCTATCAACTAAAACAACACATCAATCAACTCTATTTCTCGATTTTATTGGCACAGGAAACGGACTTATTACTCCAATCAAAACAGACCTTGTTGGAAGTTAAATTGAGTGAAGTTATTTCGGGCATCAAATATGGCGTACTTCTACCTGCATCAGATAAAGTTTTGAAAGTTGAATTGATAAAAATAAAAAAACAACTTAAAGACATTGAGAGCAATAAAGTAACCTTAATTGAAACACTGTCCAGTATCATTGGGCACCATTTGGATCCTTCCACCACATTTCAAAATACGTTGATTGAAACCATTACTACAACCGAATTAACCCGACCCGAATTAGAACTATTTCAACTTAAAAAAGATGAAATTGAAAGCAACGAGGCAGTTATAGCCAAACAAAATTCTCCAAAATTATTAGGATTTGCTACAGGTGGCTATGGCAATCCTGGATTGAATATGCTCGATAATTCCTTTCAACCCTTTTATAGTCTTAGTGTGAAATTGAATTGGAATGTTTTCGACTGGAATTCCAATAAAAAACTACGAGAAGCCCTGTCAATCAATAAAGATATTATTGATACTGAGACAGAAACCTTCAAACTAAACACCAACACTGAACTGAACCAGCAGCTCAACGAGATTAAAAGGATAGAGGCGTTTATCGCTTCAGATTTAGAGATCATCAACCTTCGCAAAGAAGTACTTAAATCTGCCGATTCTCAGCTCAAAAATGGGGTCATTACCTCATCGGCATATATTACCGAACTCACTAATTTATACGAAGACGAAAACACTTTAATCAAACATAAAATTCAGTTACAATTGGCAAAAGCAAATTACAATGTTATTAAAGGACATTAATAACCTCCTGCATTTAGTGCACATATACGCAGAGGGTTGTAAGCATAACAAAAAACAATTCTGCGAAAATCAGCGAAATCAGCGGGAAACAAACACATATAGCATGACATACTCTAATTATATAATCCCTTTAAGCCTAGTAGCAACTATCCTATTCTCCTGCGACAAATCCAACGGAAAAGCAGATGGCTACGGCAATTTTGAAGCCACAGAAATAACAGTTTCTGCTGAAAACAACGGAAAACTGATGCAGTTTGATGTCAATGAAGGCGACCAACTTACCAAGGACCAATTTATAGGGTATATTGATACCATTCCGTTGGCCTTAAAACGTGAACAATTGTTCATATCAAAAGACATCATTAGTTCAAAATCTAAAGGGGTTCTGTCTCAAATTAATGTGTTAAATGCTAAATTAAAAACAGCTCAAACCAACAAAACCCGCTCCGAAAACCTGATTAAAGATAATGCAGGCACACAAAAACAGTTGGATGATGTTCAGGGCGAAATAGAGGTTATAAAAAATCAAATTCGCAGTGTTGAAATCCAGAATGCGCCTGTAGTCAACGAATTGAAGAGTATCGATATACAACTCAAACAAATTGATGATCAGATTGATAAAAGTAAAATTGTCAACCCAATAAATGGTACTGTATTAACCAAATATTCAGAACCTGGGGAGATTACCTCTTTTGGGCGACCATTGTATAAAATAGCCAATTTGGGCAGCATGCAATTGAGAGTCTACATCAGTGAAACTCAGTTGGCAAACATTAACATTGGGCAAGAAGTCACCATTAAAATTGATGATGCTGACACGATGAAGGCTTACAAGGGCATAATCAGCTGGATTGCTTCGGAAGCGGAGTTCACTCCAAAAATCATTCAAACCAAAGAAGAACGCGTGGCATTGGTATATGCTGTTAAAGTGGACGTCACGAATGACGGAAGCCTAAAAATTGGCATGCCCGCAGAATTATGGTTTTACAATTCGAATACTAATTAAAACATAATAATCATTAAAAACAGAACCAATGAAACATTTAATTTTCGCACTTGGTCTATTGACCATCGTAAGCTGCAAGGACAGTAAAACTTCAGAAACCACCGTGCATACGGATGCCATTGACCACGCCGTGGCGGCCGATGATGAACATCATAATGATGAAACATCCAACGTATATGGCAATACTTGGACTAAAGACATGGCAATGGACAATGGTGAGAAATGGCAAGCAGATGTAACCACCAATGAAGGGGTTAAACAATTGCAACAAACCTATTATGCCCAGACCACAAACAGCTTGGAAGACTATCATAAATTGGCCGAACAACTTAATGAAGATAAAAACTACGTGGTAAAAAATTGTACGATGGAAGGCCCGTCCCATGACAATTTACACGTTTGGTTACATCCATTAATTGAAAAAATTGCGGCGCTTTCAAAAGCTGAAACGATTGAAGATGCTACAAAAATCAAAATTGGCATTGAAGAAAACATTAACTAGTACGACACCTATTTTAAATAACAAATCATATAAATACGATGGAAAAACATAGTTATAACGTCAACATCCATTGGACACAAGACCGAAAAGGGATGATGTGTTCACCAGAATTAGAAAACAAGGAGACTAACGACACCAATTGCATAGAAGTAGCAACACCACCCGATTTTGATAAAGGAATGCCGCATATTTGGTCACCTGAACATTTGTTTACGGCAGCAGTGAGCAGTTGCTTAATGACCACTTTTTTAGCCATTGCAGACTATTCAAAATTGGAATTCGTCAGTTTTAAATGTCGCTCAAAAGGTATTCTGGAGAAGGTAAATGGCAAATTTGTAATCAGTGAAGTACTGCTATTCCCTGAAGTTGTTATTTCTGATGAATCTAAGCGTGAACGCACTCTACGCATTATAGAAAAATCAGAAAAAGCCTGTTTAATCTCAAATTCCATTACATCAAAAATCACTATGGAAACCAAAATCAGTGTTCAAAACTAATAATCTGTGGGCATTTCAATACATAACATATCAAAATCCTATAAAGATGTAAAAGCCTTGCAGGACATTTCATTTGAGGTCAAGCCGAATGAACTTTTTGGTATTATTGGTCCTGATGGTGCTGGTAAGACAACATTATTCAGAATTTTGACCACACTCTTATTTCCTGACCAGGGCACAGCAACTGTGGCTGGATTTGATGTGATTAAAGATTACAAAAAGATCAGGAACAGCGTAGGTTACATGCCTGGTAAATTCTCCCTATATCATGATTTGACAGTTGAGGAAAACTTAAATTTCTTTGCGACAATTTTCGGAACGACTATCGAAGAAAATTATGATTTGATTAAGGATATTTACGTACAAATTGAACCTTTTAATGACCGTCGTGCAGGTAAATTATCGGGTGGCATGAAGCAAAAGCTAGCCTTGAGCTGTGCGTTAATCCACAAGCCCAAAGTATTATTTTTAGATGAGCCCACTACAGGTGTCGATCCGGTTTCGAGAAAGGAATTCTGGGAAATGCTAAAGCGTTTGCAACAAAAAAATATCACCATTTTGGTATCTACACCTTATATGGATGAAGCCGCTTTGTGTGACCGAGTAGCTTTAATTCAAGATGGTAAAATTTTGCAGATAGACACTCCAAAAGCTATTGTGAAACACTATCATAAGTCTATTTATAATGTAAGGTCAGCAAACATGTACCAGCTGATCACAAGTTTAAAAGCCTATGAACACCACCATAGTGTTTATCCTTTTGGCGAGTTTGTGCATTATACAGATAAACGATCCGATTTTAATCCAGCCGACTTAATTGCCTATTTAAAATCTAAAAACCTATCCGATATCTATATTGAAAGAACCGAAGCCACTATTGAAGACACCTTTATGGAATTAGCAATATAAATGTCAGTTTGAACGCAGTCGGAACTACAACACATCTCGACTGCGCTCGATGAAACAAAATTCACAAAAAAATGAGCAAAAGCAAAGTCATACAAGTAGAAGGTTTAACCAAAATGTTTGGCGATTTTGCAGCTGTAAACTCCATCACTTTTGAGGTTGAAAAAGGAGAAATCTTTGGATTTTTGGGCGCCAATGGTGCCGGAAAAACCACAGCCATAAAAATGCTGATCGGTATTTCACACCCAACCTCTGGAAAGGCCACAGTAGCTGGTTTTGATGTTTATACTCAAACAGAATACATTAAAAAAAACATAGGTTATATGAGTCAGAAGTTTGCCTTATATGACGATTTAACGGTGAAAGAAAACATCATCTTTTTTGGAGGAATTTATGGATTACCACGAAAAATAATTAAAGAAAAATCAGGAACTTTAATTCAGGAACTTGGACTTGAAAACGTTGCCAACCAATTGGTTGGATATTTACCCTTGGGTTGGAAACAGAAACTATCCTTTTCAGTGTCCCTGATTCACGATCCGAAAATCGTGTTTTTAGATGAGCCCACAGGAGGCGTTGACCCGATTACCAGACGTCAATTTTGGGAAATGATCTATAAAGCGGCCAACCAAGGCACCACTGTGTTTGTAACTACCCATTATATGGATGAAGCTGAATATTGTGATCGTGTTTCCATCATGGTCAATGGTAAAATTGAAGCTTTAGATACACCGAAAAAACTTAAAGAACAGTTTCAGGCGGAGCGCATGAATGATGTGTTTTTAAAGTTGGCGCGCGGATAGAAAAAAATATCCCGCAGATTTCGCGGATTTTCGCAGAAATATAACGATAATATTTAAAGAAAATCGAGTATTCTCGGCAGAACACAAAAAAAGTTAATGACTATAGAATCAAAATCAGAAAACGATATTTCATATAAATTAGAGGGGCAATTTTCAAAGTATATAATGAATTAGGTCCCGGGCTATTAGAATCTGACTATGAAGCTGTTCTATGTTTCGAGTTACAAAAACAAGGATTATCCATTAAGCGACAAGTTCCTCTACCAGTTATTTATGAAGATGTGGAATTGGAAATTGGTTTCAGATTGGATGTGTTGGTTAATAATAAAATTATAATCGAAATCAAATCCGTAGAGAAATTAGAGAAAGTACATCATAAACAAATTTTAACCTATTTAAAATTAACTGGTCTAAAACTTGGGATTTTAGTCAACTTCAATGTTGATACTATCACTGAAGGGATTTTTAGAAAAGTAAATGGACTATAAGAAATAGCCCGTAGATTACACGAATACGTACAAAAAAAGATCAAACCAAACACTAAGCCTTCTGCGAAAATTAGCGAAATCCGCGGGAAATGTAAAATTAAGTATTAAAAAAAAACCTTCCGTCGCAGGGACTTACGATGAAAAGATTTATAGGCTTCGTAAAAAAGGAATTCTACCACATTTTTAGGGATAGACGCTCATTGTTTATTCTCTTCGGGATGCCTATTGCCCAAATTCTATTGTTTGGATTTACCATTACCAATGAAATCAATAATGTGGATATCGCCATTTTGGACAATTCAAAAAATAGTACTACAGAAGCAATCATTAATAAAATAGGGGCTTCAAAGTATTTTAGCATCAAACAAGTATTCACTCGTGAAGCGGATATCGCTTCTGTATTTGAAAAAGGCCACGTTAAAGCCGTGTTGAACTTTGACAAAGATTTCAGTAAAAAACTGATTAAAGACCACAAGGCAACCATCCAAATCATTACGGATGCCACGGACCCAAATACGGCAAATACGATTACCAATTATGTCAATGCCATCCTTCAGCAGTATCAAAAAGAATTGAACAAAGACATCAACGTGGCCTATCAAATAATCCCACAAACCCGCATGGTTTACAATCCTGAACTCAAAAGTGTGTACATGTTTGTCCCAGGAGTGATGACCATTATTCTGATGTTGGTTTCGGCCATGATGACTTCCATTTCGATTACCAGAGAAAAGGAATTAGGTACCATGGAAATCTTGTTGGTGTCCCCATTAAAGCCGTTCCAAGTTGTTATCGGAAAAGTGATTCCTTATATTTTTCTATCCATCATTAATGCCATTGTGATTGTTATGTTGAGCATATTTATTTTCAATATGCCTATTCAAGGAAGTCTTTTACTATTAGGTTTGGAGAGTGTGCTTTTTATCATCACTTCACTCGCTTTAGGCATTTTAATATCCACAATTTCCGCCACTCAGCAAACCGCCATGATGATTTCATTAATGGGATTGATGTTGCCTGTAATATTATTGTCGGGCTTTATCTTCCCTATTTCGAGCATGCCCATGCCGCTTCAAATTATTAGTCATATTATTCCTGCCAAATGGTTCATCATCATTTTAAAGGCTATTATGCTAAAAGGTGTTGGCTTGGAATTTATCTGGAAAGAAACCCTGATTTTATTGGGAATGACGGTATTTTTTATGGCGTTGAGTGTGAAGAAATATAAGATACGATTGGAGTAAAAAAGTGGGCAGTATTCAGTAAGCAGTCCATAAAAAATTAAAATATCAGTGATTCAAATGACCATATGAGTGTTGCGAAAATATATATCATTAATAACTAAAAAAGAGATTCCCACCTTTGCGGGAATATTATGAAAACAATCCTTTACATCATACAAAAAGAGTTCAAGCAAATTTTTAGAAATAAGGGTATGCTTCCTATTATTTTTATATTGCCCCTACTCCAATTGGTTATTCTTTCTAATGCCGCCACCTTTGAAGTCAAGAATATGAAATTTGGTTATATTGATAACGATCGCAGCTCGACATCGAGGGCACTGATCGAAAAATTCAATGCATCCACTTATTTTAATGTGCTGACCGATTATCCTACGCAAAAGCAGGCAAGCGCCGCCATGTTACGAGGCGAAGTTGATGTCATTATGGAAATTCCCCAACATTTTGCGCGCGACTTACAAACAGAACAACACAATATATTAGGCATTACTATCAATGCCATTGACGGCGCTGCTGCAGGTGTTGAAAATGTCTATATCTCACAAATCATACTAAGCTTCAATAAAAATATAAGAACCGATTTATCCCAAATTTCCGATGCGCAAATACAACCCGTCATCATTGAGACCATCCCGTTATTCTGGTATAATGAAACCTTAAATTACAAAACCTTTATGGTTCCTGGTATCCTGGTATTGTTGGTCACCATGATTACCCTTTTTCTTTCGGGAATGAACATTGTGCGGGAAAAGGAAATAGGAACTTTGGAGCAAATTAATGTTACGCCCATAAAGAAAAGTCAATTCATAATTGGGAAACTCTTTCCGTTTTGGGTGATTGGGATGGTGTTATTGAGCATCGGATTGATCATCTCCAAACTTATTTTTGACGTCCCCATGGTGGGCAGTTTACTTCTTCTGTACCTTTATACCTCCATTTATATCTTGGTGGTTTTAGGTATTGGGCTATTTATTTCAAACTTTACGGACACCCAACAACAAGCCATGTTTATTGCCTGGTTTTTTGTAGTGATTTTTATTTTGATGAGTGGGTTGTTCACACCAATTGAAAGTATGCCAAGATGGGCACAACTAATTACCGAGTTTAATCCTATTAAGTATTATGTAGAAGTGATGCGGATGGTGATGCTTAAAGGTTCTGATGTAATGGATATCCTGCCGCAACTGATCAAAACTTTGGCTTACGCTATTGTTATGAATGGTTTGGCAGTATGGAGTTATAAGAAAACTAACTAATACGGTTATAAATCTTCTAGATTTAAAGCGCAATTAAAATGATTATGCGATTTATTATTGCAACAAATGCACATTAGCATCACTTTGAAATTTTCAGATTTCAATACAATCTTTTACCTATGGAACATCAAGTATATATAAAAAAAAGTAACGGAGAAACGGAACTATTTTCCTTTGAAAAGCTTAGAAGATCATTGCGATCATCCGGTGCCAGTAATGAAACGGTTGAGACCATTGTCGAAAAGATTCAAGGCCAAGTTTATGACGGCATGTCGTCTAACACAATCTATAGAAAAGCCTTTAGCATCTTAAAAGGTAAACATAAAAGCACCGCTTCACGATACAGTTTAAAACGCGCCATTTTAGAGTTGGGACCAACCGGTTATCCGTTTGAAAGATTGATTGGGGCTTTATTAAAGGAAAGAGGATTCAACACCAAAGTAAGTGTCACCTTGCAAGGCGCCTGTGTAACTCACGAAATTGATGTATTGGCCGAAAAAGATGGCAATGTGTATGCAATTGAATGTAAATTCCATGCCGATGCTAGAGCGACCAGTAATGTGAAAATACCTTTATATATTAATTCGCGATTTTTAGATATTCAACAACAGTGGAATTCCAATCCAAAAAACACCACACATTTAAAACAAGGCTGGTTGGTAACTAACACCCGATTTACTGCAGACGCCGTCAACTACGGAAAATGTGTGGGATTAACGCTAATGAGTTGGGATTATCCAAAAAATAACGGTCTAAAAGCCAATATAGATTCTTTAGCGTTATATCCAGTAACTACCTTAACTACTTTAAACAAACGGGAAAAGCATCTCCTCATAGCGTCTGATGTGATATTGGTTAAGGAATTATTCGATGGCAAGAATAAATTAGTAAATATTGGTTTATCAGACAGAAAAATTGAACGTGTTCTGAATGAAGTGCAACAATTGTGTGGATCGGATTGTAATTAAAAATGCGCTCAGCCTATAATTTAATCCATGTCAAATTTTCCATTCTGCACACTTAATAAGTCATATTTACTTATTTATAAACGTTTTCGCAACCATATTTCTCTGTAGGTAACATATGTTACTGACCACTATTCGTATCTCATGTACATTTGTGACATAAATGATGTAACACATGAAAACGAAACTCCTCATACTAACAATTGCTTCTTTGGGATATAACACAATGAGTCATGCTCAAGATATTATTCCAATTTCTAGAGATGAAGTTTTAAACAAGGTGAGTCAAGATAATATCAGTCTAAAAATATCTGAACAGGAGTTTATAGAGGCTAGAGCTGATTACAGACAAACAAACGCTGTTTTTCTTCCCACTATCACCGCAAGTCACACCGGTATTGCTACTACTAATCCGTTAATGGCATTTGGTTCTAAATTAAATCAGGAAATATTAACGCAAAGCGATTTTAATCCTGCCACTTTAAATGATCCGTCTCAAATTCAAAGTTTTGCCACGAAATTTGAAATACAGCAGCCGCTCATCAATTTAGATGGGTTGTTTCAACGGAAAGCCGCAAAATCCAAAATGGAAGCTATGGCTCTAAAAACGGATCGCACCGCTGATTATTTAAAGTTTGAAGTAGCAAAAGCTTATATGCAGTTGCAATTGGCCTACAAAGGCGTGGACGTACTAGAAAAAGCCTATCATGCTGCCCAGGCCAATCAAAAATTAGCTGACAACAGTTTTAAACAAGGTTATTTACAACGCGCTGATGTGCTAAATGCAGAAGTTCGTGTTACGGAAGTTCAAAATCAGTTACAAACGGCAAAGAGTAATGTACAAAACGCTTCTAATTACCTCTCATTTTTAATGAATGATGAAACTTATGTAGCCTATATGCCTAAGGACAGTTTAACCATTTCTGTTACCACCGTGGAAAACCATATTATTTCAGAAAACCGATCAGACATTAAAGCCATGCAATTGGCTACAGATGCTTTGGAGTTGATGAATAAGGCAGATAAAATGGCCTTTCTACCACGGGTGAATGCTTTTGGAAGTTTTGAGTTATATGATGATAAAATTTTTCAGGCAGATGCCAATGGCTATTTATTTGGAGCGCAGTTAACCTGGGATATTTTTCAAGGTTCCAAACGCTTCGGTAAGGTACAGAAAAGTAGCGCAGAACTTGAAAAATCAAAATTACAATATACGCAATATGTGTCCCAAACCAATTTAGAATTGAACAAGGCAAAGCGTTCGTTACTAGATGCCGAAAACAAATTAAAATTGACCGCATTGGCTTTAGAGCAATCAGAAGAATCATTAAGAATCAGAACAAACAGGTTTAAGGAAGGGTTAGAAAAAACATCCGATTTACTAATTGCCGAAACGCAGTTTGCGCAAAAACAATTGGAGTATTACCAAACCATTTTTGAATACAATTATGCACAAGCATATTTAGAGTTTTTAACTAAAAAATAGAAAGAGACAAGACTATACAACCGAGGACTCAAGACTAATAAGCTTGAGTTCATGGCAACCACATTAACATTAAATAAAATGAAAAAATACATCTACCTATTATTCTTAACTACTGCTTCTTTTTTTATGACAAGTTGCGGTAGCGACAATAGAAAAGCGATTACTGATACTACCCCACCAATTCCAGTAACTATTAGTCAAATTACAGCAAATAACACGAGTCCGTTTTTATCAGTAAGTGGTAAGATCCAGGCCGCAAATAGTGCTGATTTAAGCACCAGAATGATGGGCTATGTCAATAAAGTACATGTTAATGTAGGTGATAAAGTAAAAAAGGGACAATTATTGGTATCCATCAATAATACAGATTTACAGGCCAAACAAGGACAAGTTAATGCTGGTATTACTGAGGCAACAGTAGCCTATACTAATGCCAAGAAGGATTATGACCGCTTTCAAAGTTTATTTGCAGACAATAGCGCCTCTCAAAAAGAATTGGATGATAGGACTGCTAATTTTGAGATGGCAAAAGCCCGCTTGGAATCTGCCAAACAGATGAAAAATGAAATCAACGCCCAATTTGCCTATAGCAATATTACTGCCCCTTTTAGCGGCACAGTAACAAGTAAAAGTATTGAAACTGGCGACATGGCCAATCCTGGAGTGCCATTAATAAGCATTGAAACGCCTGGTGATTTTGAAGTCATGGCCATGGTGCCTGAAACAGAAATTTCACAAATTAAAAAAGACGCTGAGGTGAGTGTGTTGGTCAAGTCTATCAATCAAACTTTAAAAGGCAAAGTAGTTGAAGTAAGTACTTCGGCTAAAAACACGGGCGGACAATATTTAGTAAAGATTGATCTCGATAAAACAGATGCGAATATCCTCTCTGGTATGTTTGTTAGTGTTCAGTTTCCTGTTGAAAAACAATCCGCTACTGAACTGGTTTTAATTCCGAAAGAAGCCCTTATAACCAACGGTCAACTAACTGGTGTATATACGGTAAGCCAAAGCAATACGGCCATTTTACGTTGGTTGCGTTTAGGAAGAACTTTTGGAGATCAAGTGGAAGTCTTATCAGGTTTGAATTCGGATGAAGCCTATATCGTTTCTGCAGAAGGTAAACTTTACAATGGTGCTAAAATTACAATTCAATAACTAAAAAGTCGTATCAAAGATTATACGTTGTTTATTATTTCAAATTAATGAACTCATAAGTGTAAAAACATTTGTAGTGAAAACCCTTTTTTTGCTGCCATAAATGGCAAAAAAAAGGAAACGGATGGCCGATTAAAATGCCCAAAACATAACTTAAAATGAAAGAAGGAATCGCAGGAAAAATTGCCAAAATCTTTATACAATCAAAGCTCACAGTGCTTCTGATGATTGTATTTATGGTTGTTGGCGTGTATAGCTCGTTTTTAATTCCGCGTGAGGAAGAACCACAAATTGATGTGCCAATGGCCGACATTTTTGTGGGTTATCCTGGGGCAAGTCCGACGGAAGTAGAATCGCGCGTTATAAAGCCATTGGAGCAATTAATCTCCAATATTAAAGGTGTAGAATATGTGTATTCTACCTCCATGCAAGAACAAGGGATGGTAATCGTCCAGTTTTATGTGGGTGAGGATATTGAGCGTTCGTTTGTAAAATTATACAACGAAATCAGTAAACACATGGACCAGATGCCTGCAGGGGTTACATTACCGCTTGTCAAAACTCGTGCAATTGATGATGTACCCATGCTAGGTTTAACCTTATGGAGTGAAAATTATGACGATTTCCAACTAAGCAAAATGGCGCAAGAATTGGAAGACGAAATAAAGAAAGTAAATGATGTGGCCATAACCCATAAAATAGGTGGTAGGGAGCGTCAAGTACGTGTGGTTTTAGATAAGGATAAATTGGCAGCTAGTGGCCTGGATTTCCTGTCTGTTTCAGAAATGATCAAGGCGAATAATAGTCAGTTAAGCTCCGGCAGTTTTGACAAAAACGATACTGAATTTTTAATAAATACTGGAAAATTTTTAGAATCGGCCAAAGATGTTGAAAATCTTGTTGTGGGTGTACAACAAAACAGACCAATTTATCTAAAGCAGGTGGCCACCATTATTGACGGTCCTGAAATTCCACAGAACTATGTGAGTTTAGGATTTGGACAAGGCGGTGACAAAGCGTCCGATTATAAATCAGATTACCCAGCAGTGACCATTTCAGTGGCCAAACGAAAAGGTGCTGATGCCATGAAACTTTCTGAGATTATTATTGACAAAGTAGACCGTTTACGTAGCACCTTAATTCCGGATGATGTCCATGTAGAAATCACTAGAAACTACGGTGAAACAGCTTCTGATAAAGTGTCGGAACTGCTTTGGCACTTGGTCGGATCTATTTTTGCTGTGACTCTTGTTGTTATGCTCGCTATGGGATGGCGTGGTGGACTAGTCGTGTTTTTATCCGTACCTATTACATTTGCTTTGACCCTGTTGAGCTATTATATGATGGATTATACCCTCAACCGAATTACGCTTTTCGCATTGGTTTTTGTTACCGGGATTGTAGTAGATGACTCCATTATTATCGCCGAAAACATGCACAGGCATTTCAAAATGAAACGCCTGCCATTTAAACAGGCCGCTTTATATGCGATAAATGAAGTAGGAAACCCTACCATTTTAGCAACCTTTACGGTTATTGCTTCTGTATTGCCTATGGCCTTTGTTTCCGGATTAATGGGACCCTATATGGCACCAATGCCAATTGGGGCATCCATTGCCATGATTTTATCGCTTTTTGTAGCTTTAACCATTACCCCGTATTTAGGATATATTTTTTTAAGAGAAAAAGAAAAATCAATCGGTTTGTCTGGGAAGAAAGTAAGATCACCTAAGCTAGAAAAACCATTAGAAGAAACAGTTATCTATAGAGTTTACAACAAGGTAGAACGCCCTTTATTAGAGCATAGCGGTAAGCGTTGGTTGTTTTTAGGAGGCACCTTTGTGGTATTGATGGCTACAATGCTCTTGTTCTTTACCAATTCAGTTGCGGTTAAAATGTTACCGTTTGACAACAAGAATGAGTTTCAGGTAGTTATTGATATGCCAGAAGGCACAACCTTAGAACGCACAGGAGTTGTAGCTCAAGAGATTTCTCAATATTTATCAACGCGTCCTGAAGTGGTCAATTACCAAAACTATATTGGCACCTCTGCCCCTATTACCTTTAATGGTTTGGTGCGACATTACGATTTACGTGGTGGTAGTAATATGGCGGACATTCAAGTGAATCTCATTAGTAAAAATGACCGTTCAGCGCAGAGTCATGACATTGCGAAACTGTTGCGTCCTGACATTCAAAAAATCGCTGCAAAACACAATGCGAACGTCAAATTGGTAGAGGTTCCACCAGGACCTCCTGTATTATCGACCATTGTTGCTGAAGTTTATGGACCAGATTACAATCAGCAAATAAAGATTGCAGACCACATTCAAGAGATTCTGAGAAATACAGATGATGTGGTTGATATTGATTGGATGGTTGAAGATGATCAGGTTGAATATCAATTTGAAATCAACAAGGAAAAAGCCATGTTATACGGCGTAGCGCCACAACAAATTGCCTACACCATGAATATGGCCCTATCCAACAACGCCATCACCACCTTATATGATGAGGATGCCAGTAAGCAAGTGGGCTTGGTATTGACTTTGGATGAAAAGGAGAAATCGACTATTTCTGATATTTCCCAACTTAAAGTCACCTCCAAACAAGGCAATATGGTACCCATTGCAGATTTGGTGACTATCACTAAAGGTACTGCTGCAAAGAGTATTTATCGTAAAAACCAAAAGCGTGTGGTATATGTGTTAGCGGATATGGCAGGCGAATTGGAAAGTCCGGCCTATGCTATTTTAGGAATGGAAGATAAACTAAAAGAAATCCCTTTACTTGAAGGTTATATGCTAAATGAATTGTATTTGGGTCAGCCCGATTATGAAGACAACTATACCGTTAAATGGGATGGTGAATGGCAAATTACCTTGGAAGTTTTTAGAGATTTGGGAATTGCCTTTTTAGGCGCCATTATCTTGATATACATCTTAATTGTGGGCTGGTTCCAAAACTTTAAAGCTCCAATTGTGATGATGGTAGCCATACCATTATCCTTGATAGGAATTATTTTGGGCCACTGGATTATGGGCGCATTCTTTACCGCAACCTCATTTATTGGGATGATTGCACTGGCGGGAATTATGGTGCGGAACTCGGTATTGCTAATTGACTTTATCAATCTCCGTACTGCCGATGGCATCCCATTAAAACAAGCCTGTATTGAAGCTGGAGCTGTGAGAACCACACCTATTCTGTTAACGGCCGGAACGGTAGTTATTGGTGCCTTTGTGATCTTATTTGACCCCATATTTCAAGGTCTTGCCATTTCATTGATGGGCGGAACCATTGTGTCAACCGTGTTAACGTTATTGGTGGTGCCGTTGGTGTATTATATGATTGAAAAAAAGAATTACAAATAACAAGTCGGTGAAGTGTGGTCTAGAACACTTTTGGGTTCATGATTCCGTTGCTTCCCACACTAATACAACATATGATGAAACTAGTAATTGTAACCGCAGTAGAAGAATTTCAAAAAGACGTTTTGACGCTCTTCAAAAAAGCTAATATTGAAAATTTTAGCAGTTCTGATATTGATGGCCATAAAAACGGATCATCAATCTTGATGGCATCAAGCTGGTTTGCAGGCGCAAAATCTGGCAATGAATCGCGACTGTTCTTCTCGTTTACAGAAGATGAACACATCAATGCCTTATTCGAGTTAATTATCGCATACAATTCAAATTTAGAAACGAACAATCCTATCAAAGCCGTGGTTGTTCCCATTGAAAAATCTATATAAACTTAAAAATCCTTACAATGTTAAATACATATTTTAGAGTGATCGTCGGCACAATGGTGCTATTGAGTGTAGTACTTACCGTTTATGTCCATCCAAATTGGATGTGGTTAACCGTTTTTATTGGGGTCAATTTAATCCAGTCTGCATTTACCAAATGGTGTCTACTAGAAACTATTCTCCAGAAATTGGGAATCAAGAATACAGGAGGTTCCTGTTCTATTTCTTCCAAAAAAAATTAAATAAAATAGAGTTGTTAGTTGATTAATTATAATTGATACTGTCCATATCCGTTTTAACTTCAAGCGTCAAACTATAACAATAGTATAACATTTTGTTTTATGAAACTATTAGAAGGTCTTTTCATTTAATTTTGATACTTTTAAATATCTAATTGCTAACTCTTAATAAAGTAATAGTAACAAGTACGCTTTTAAAGTGGTAATAATTTATCGAATTTAATAATAATCGTCATGAAAAAATTAATCCTACTCCTCATTTTGGCTAGTTTATCTTGTAAAGAACAAGGCACTAACGCCACTGCGCAAAGTGAAGTTCTAACAGCAACAGAATTTAAAACTGCAATTTCTAAAAAGAAGGTGCAATTGGTTGATGTAAGAACTCCAGATGAATATGCTGAAGGCCATATTGAGAATGCTGTGAATATTGATTATTATAGAGATGATTTTAGTAGTGCTTTCAACAATTTGGATAAAGATAAGCCTATTTACATTTATTGCAGAAGTGGAAATAGAAGCGGGAAGGCTGCTATTATTCTGTCAGATTTAGGTTTTAAAGAAATTTATGATTTAAAAGGTGGTTTCTCAAACTACAACTAATTAAATCGTACTACAAGAAAAATGTGCTATTGAGATGTGTTAGAACCCCATTTCAATAGCACATTATTTTTTAGCTAGTGCTTTTTGGTTGAACTTCAACCTTAGCCTTATCATTGGTATCATTTATCATATATACCGTTCGAGTAGGATAAGCCATTTCTATATTTGCTTCGTCATACCGCTTTATGACACTTTCAAAGACGTCACACTTCAGGTTAAAGGTATCTGTAAAATTCCTTCCCCACGCCCAAGCCCGTATAGTGTATGAAGAATCATTTATTTTGGTAAGTGCCGTTCTAACAATAGGCTTCCCATTCTTCTTGTCCAATTCTGATCTATTATCATAAATTAAGGGATGTTTTTCGCACTCTTCCTGCAACAACTTTTTTGCCAGTTCAATATTGCTGTCATATGAAATACCCAATTCAATGTGTTCACAACATTTAAGTTCTCCTAAGTCATAATTAATTAACTTCTCTTTATTTATGATAGCATTGGGAATAACTATCATTTTATTTTCAAAATTCCTAATGACGGTATGGCGTAATGTAATGTCTGTAACAGTACCAACCATAGTATCAGTAACCTTAATGACATCGCCAATTTTGAAGGGCTTAAATGATATAATAAACACACCGCCCACCAGGTTTGACAATGCTTCTTGAGATGCCACACCGGCAATTATAGCCACTACGCCTGCTCCACCCAAAGCTGTTTGGGCTACTCCTTTAAGTGATGGAAAGGCTAATAGAGCAAATAGCACACCAACAAAACTAATCATAAATACAGCTACATAGCGTAGAAACTTGTAACTGGTAGGATCATATTGATATACTATTTTTTCTTCTATTTTGCGTTTGAACCATAGATTGACTAAGGTTGCGGATACGATAGTAGCTACTGCAACTATCCCTAAGTGACTAACCAATTTGAAGTAGGCCTTTAGGGTGGCATCTTTCTCTCTATCCACAAAAATAAAACTCAATGCAATTACTCCTAACACCAACCATAATGTGTTTAATGTCCTTTTTAATATTCTTAGCGGCCTGACTGGTACACCTGGCATTTTTTCCGCTTCTTTTTTCAACAACCATCGGCTAAGGATATTTGTCATTCCATAAAGCACTAGCCAAATGACAATAACAACAGTTCCATAAATTATATGCGATCGATATGCTTCAAAAAATTCAGTCATTTATTTTTATAATTTGTTTTAGACGTTGGCAAACTATTTATTTCACATCAAAATTCCATAAAATCATAGATAACATGTTTTAGAAAACTATTATCTTAAGTATTAACTCTGTATGATTTTAATCTTTGGTCAAAGGTATAAATTTTATATGGTCTCCACTTTTCAATAATGGAGAAGTTAAACTATTTACTATAATTTACATCTTAATACAGTGTGCTATTTATTTTGAAAGAAAAAAAGGTTAAATTCAAATTGAGTGTTGAATTTAACCTTTTTAAAAATTATGTAAGGACGACTCTTATTTAGCAATAGTAGCTCTAAGCATCCAGGCCATTTCTTCGTGTTCCATCATAATTCCTGTTAAAAAATCAGCTGTACCCGCATCTTTAAAGTCTTCTTCTACTTTACTTATGTTCTCTCGGATATACTTAATGATAGTATCATGATCTTCTAATAATGCCGCCGAGTA
This sequence comes from Gelidibacter sediminis, assembly GCF_004364975.1. Taxonomy (GTDB): domain Bacteria; phylum Bacteroidota; class Bacteroidia; order Flavobacteriales; family Flavobacteriaceae; genus Gelidibacter; species Gelidibacter sediminis. Next base: position 1,331,257 of record NZ_SOBW01000008.1, read on the forward strand.
ATCATGGCTGGAGTTATCACCAGTGTATTTTTCGGATAAATGTGTTAACTCTAAAAACTCTTTTAAGGTTCCAGGAGCATAGTTTCCAACTTTTCTAATACGCTCTGCCACCGTATCGGTAAATTTCTTAATGGCATTATAATGTTCTTCAAAGAACAAATGTTTAGTGTGAAAGTCATGCCCTTCCAAATTCCAATGTGCTCGTAATGTTTTGGTGTACAGTACAAACTCATCTGCTAATAATCTTGAGAGCACTTCAGTTACCTTTTCTCTATTTGCTTTTGTAATTCCAATGTTCGTTTTCATACTCGTTTTATAATTTATATTACTTAATTTTTAATTTTATTTTTCTCGAAGTAAAGAATAGCAGCCTTGAGTCATAATACCAATTTTAACTGTAGCAATGTTGTTTCATTACAATTTTTATTGACTGCTTTAAAAACACTCCGTATTCTTGATGTTATTTGAATCCTCAACTTATGATTACAATATTATGGTTAATTCTCGATTGCATTATTATCTGTAACAGTTTGACCTACCATCACACCTTGAGAATGCCCTTTACCCACGTATGCATTAAACCAATTCCAAAAAGTTCGAAATTTGTTTCGATAACTAACAAGTAAAAACAAATGCACAAACAACCATGAAAACCAAGCAAACCAACCTGTTAATGTCGTTTTAGGAAAGGTCATGTCAGCAACGGCTTTCTGATCGCCAATTATGGCCATAGCACCCTTATCAACATACTTAAAAGGCTCCATTTGTTGATTTTTTACCATTGCGACAAAATTATCAGCCAATACCTTTCCATGCTGTTGCGCAACACTGCCCAATTGCGGATGTCCTTCAGGAAATTCAGGATCCGTTTTTTGGATACAAGCATCACCTATAGCATAAACATTCTGGTATTGCATAACCTTGTTAAAAGCATCAACCTTTAGACGGTTGCTCTTGTCATAAACATCATCCTTAATCCCTTTAATCTTAATACCTGTTACGCCGGCGGTCCAGATTAGGGTTTTAGTTTCGATTGTTTCCCCATCCTTAAAGAACACTTTGTCATCTTTATAATCAGAAACCATTTTATTGAGCTTAACTATAATCCCCAAATCCTCCAATGTCTTTTGTGTGTATTTTTGCGATTTTTCACGCATAGGCGGTAGTACAGTTGGTGCCCCATCTACAAGGTATATGTTTAATTGTTCTCCCTTTAACTCAGGGTAAATATCCATAAGTTTTCGTTTACGCATTTCAGCAATCATACCCGCAATCTCCACACCCGATGGGCCCGCCCCAGAAATTACGATGTTACGCATTTTACGCTTTTCATCTTCATCAGAACAGAAGGTATATTTTTCGCCCTCCATGATAAGATAGTTTCTCAATTTTATAGCCTCGTTCACAGTTTTCATTGGAAGCGCATTTTTTTCAATATTTTCCATACCGAAAAAATTGCTTTCTGTACCAATAGCAATTACTACATAGTCATAAGAGATGGGTCCTGTAGATAGGCATATGGTATTGGTTGTAGTATCTATACGTTCTAATTCCCCTAGTCTGAAGTGCAAATTATCTTTTTTTGTAAACAGTGTACGGAAGGGTATGGTGATACTGGAAATGTCAAGCATACCAGTTGCTACTTGATATAATAGAGGTGGAAAAAAATTGTAATTATTACGATCAACCAGAGTGACCTGCAATCCTTTTTGGTCACTTAATCTTTTGGCTAAGTTAATCCCTGCAAAACCACCGCCCACCACAACTATATGCTTGTCTTTCATGCTCTATATTATTAAAGTATACCATTGTTAACAGGATAAAATCTCCACATAAACATTTTACTTTATTATATTTTTATTGCTTAAAATTAATCTTTTTATAAGATGCCTTTTAACGTGTTCAACGTAAGTGTTGACGCTTTAGCGTTATGATAGCAATTGGTATACTACAATAAACCATTCCTAAATTTAGTGATTTGCAAATTTTAAATGGCCATAAACTTATACTTTTAAACGTTTTATAAAATTAACAACATATTAAAATGCAGTAGAAACAAAAAGTGCTTATGAACTTTCTAAATATAGAAAGAAGCCATAAGCACTTCATTAGTATAAATTAATTTACCTAGCTAACAATAGTCTTTTTAGCAACAGGTTTATCAGAGCTCATCCTCAAAATGAGATACCCAATAATTGCAGAGATGAATGACCCGATTAGAATACCAATTTTAGCCGAATCAATATATTCAGGATGACTTAAAAAGGCTAAACTCGCAATGAATATCGCCATTGTAAAACCAATACCCGCTAAAAATGAAACGCCCAATATTTGTTTGAAGTTAATATCACTTGGTACTTCAATGATACCTATCTTCTTTGCTATCATTACAAATGAGGAGACGCCAATACCTTTACCTATAATCAAGCAGATAATAATATTAATCACCAATGCGGTATCCAGTTCTACTGAACTATCAATAAGCACCCCTGCATTGGCAAGTGCAAATATTGGAATGATGAAATAGGCTACCCATCCATGAAGGCTATGTTCTAAATGTTGAAGGGGCGATCTAAACTTATAGGTCCAGCTTTGTAACTCATAAACGTTTTTAATTTGTTCGTCAGATAAAATTGGTTTTTGGAGTACACTTGAATTTTTGATGTTTTTATAAACGATATCCAAGTGACTTAAGAAGGTTGATGTGTCTATATTTTGACGAATAGGCACAGAAAATGCCAATAAAATACCCGCAACTGTTGGATGGATTCCCGATTTAAGGAACAACACCCAAATTATTACTCCGGTAAAAAACATGACAAATTTTGAATAATACCCCTTATAAGAAAGGTAATACAAGAAGCCCAATAAACCCAATGCAATTAACAATAAGGTTATATTTATGGTACCACTATAAAATAATGCTATGACCAATACGGCTCCAATATCATCTACAATTGCAAAAGCAGTCAAGAATATTTTAAGACTTAAAGGCACACGATTCCCTAATACATTTAAAATGGCTAAAGAGAAGGCAATATCCGTTGCCATAGGTATTCCCCATCCTTTTACCGTTTCTGGATTTTGATTGAGCACCAAGAAAAAAACCACTGGCACAACCATTCCTCCCAATGCACCAACTAATGGAAACATGATCTTTCGTGTAGAATTTAGTTCTCCAATTACAAGCTCTCGTTTAATTTCAAGACCAATTAAGAAAAAGAAAATGGCCATTAATCCATCGTTAATCCAAAGAATTAAAGGTTTTTTAAATTCAAAACTTTCTGTAACAATACCAAGATCGTATTGGCATAAGTCTCGGTAGGAATCTCCAAGTGGTGAGTTTGCCCAAATAAGAGCGAGTACTGTACTAAGCATCAGCAATATACCACTGAAACTTTCAATCTTAATAAACTTCTGTAATGGTGTAAGGAATAGCTTTCTAATCATCTATAATTCATTTTCGGTAAAGTTAAAGAAAAGGCGATAGTAATCGCACGATTTTTTCCAGCAATTGAACAATTTTTGGTCGATTTAACCACTTATTTGGGTTTATTTTAACAGATTCGTCCATGTCTTCCTTGAACACTTCTGTTAATTGTTTTGCAATATCAGTACTATAAACCATAGCGTTGACTTCAAAGTTTAGATCAAAACTTCTATAATCCATATTGGCCGAACCAATGATAGCCAAATTATCATCTATAACCATAGTTTTTGCATGCACAAACCCCTTGTTATAAAGATAAATTTCAGCACCAAACTGCAACAATTCTGTATAATACGCCCGTGCAGCAGCATTGACCATCTTTGAATCTGAAATCCCTGGAACAACAATTTTAACATCCAAGCCACTTTGAACCGCAATAATTAAGGCGTCCATTAAGCTCTCTCCGGGTATAAAATATGGACTGGTGATAAAAATACTCTTTTTGGCCGACCCTATAGCTTCTAAAATTGAATAGAAAATTACGGGCTGGAGACTATCGGGGCCTGAAGCTACCATTTGAACCACCTCTTTATGTATTGATGCTTGGGGTGATTGGTCAGGAAAATATGTGCTATTGTATTCCAATTGGGTAGGACTGCAAAAATTCCAATCGCCAATAAAAAGATATTGAAGGTAAGCCGTAGCTCTTCCAGTAATCATCAAATGCGTATCGCGCCAAAATAAATGAGAATCTGTTTTTAAATCATTGCGATACCGATCGCTCATATTGATACCCCCTACAAAACCTACTTCGCCGTCAACAATAATTATTTTACGATGGTTTCTATAATTAAGTCGGTTGGCTAGTGCATACCATGTCACCTTATAAAACGGTGCTGTTTGCACACCAGCATCCTGCAATTTCTTGAGAAACTTATTTCCGAGACCATGGCTTCCAAAATCATCATACATAAATCGGACCTGAACACCTTCTCTCGCTTTTTTTATGAGGAGATCAGCTACAGAATTACCAGTGACATCATCTTCAAAAATATAATATTCAATATGAATGTGCGACGTGGCTTTTTCTAAGGCACTTAATAGTGCCGGGAACTTTTCTTCACCATTGATCAAAAGTTTTACTGTATTGTTTGCCGTAAGCGGACTATTGCCTGCGCCGCGGACATACGCCGTTAGATTATCATATGCACTAGAGATCAAACCAGAATCACTAACTCTTTGAGAATACGCATACATACGCGCTCTCAAATGATGCCGAAGCTGTTCGTCCTTTATAATTTTTTTAGTGTATAATTTGCGCTTTCTATAATTGATCCCAAAGGAAAAATAAAAAATAACTCCAACAAATGGAACGAATATAATAAAGAGAATATAGGCTAAAGCTTTTACACTGCTTCTGGTGTCATATACCACTCGTAAAATCACGACAATAAGAAAAATGACGTAAGCAATTTGCCCTAGCAATAGCCAATTCATATAGGAAACATTTTTAATTATCTATGCATATCTAGGTTGGTTGGTTTCATTGCAGTTAGAGGTTCAACCTTATGCAAGATACTATATTATATCTTAGGAGTCTGCAGGGATACGAAGATCACTTAAAAATTAAAAAAGCCCCATTGATTATAATAATTACAGATGGGGCACATAAAACTCAAGAGCTTATGTCATCCACGGCGTTGCCAATTTAAACATTCGCTTTTTCTAAAGTTTCTTCTAAGGCTTCTTCACTTTCATCTTGATATAAATAGCGCTCCTTGCTATCATCCAATTCATCCATCCATTCTGTGTGATGTGTTTCAGCCATAGTGCCTGTAACCACACTTTGGAACGTCTTGTCACGATATGTCAAAATATTCTCATCCTTATCCTTGAGCCATTCTTTGAACATTTCAGCTACTTTATCCACATTAAAATCTGGATAGTCAGACAATGCCAATAAGTCTTTTATATAATCGCTTTGAAAATCGACATGGTCAAAACTGGTTTGTAATGCGTCATTGGCTTCTAGCCACTTGTCCATATCTAAACGGCGTTCAGCTTTTGAGGGTAATTTTAGGCGATTCATCATAAAATCTCTCGCTACCCAAGCTTGTGCATCAAACATATTAAAGGTATAGTATTGATCTTGCATGCCCAAATACATCAATTGAGGCAAATTATTAAAGAATACACCTTTATACAAATGGTTTGGATAGAGATTATTTTTGGTTTTTAGTCTTAGTTCATCCGGCAAGAATGGAAACTTGTGTTGATAACCTGTACACATAATTACAGCATCAAACCTTTTTGTAGTACCGTCCTTAAAGTGTGCGATGTTATTTTCAAAATGTGTTAAGAGCGGAACTTCAGCAACTCCGTCAGGCCAGTTGACACCAATAGGATTGCTTCTATAACTTAAGGTGACTGATTTTGCGCCATGCTTATAACATTGCACGCCAATATCTTCAGCGGAATAACTACTGCCAACAATCAGTAGATCTTGATCTTTATACGGATCAGCCCCTCTAAAATCATGCGCGTGCATCACCTGACCAGGAAACTGTTCAATACCTTTAAAATAAGGCATGTTTGGCGTAGAGAAATGTCCGGAAGCAACAATCAGATAATCAAACTCTTCAGTATAGGTTTTATCAATTTTCAAATCGTCCAACACGACTTCAAATTTTTGGGTATCCTCATTAAAGTTCACCCATCTTACAGTAGTATCAAAACGAATATAATCGCGCACATTGTTCTTTTTTATCCGCCCCTGAATATAATCAAATAATACGGGTCTTGGAGGATACGAAGAAATGGGCTTCTTAAAGTGTTCATCAAATGAATAATCTGAAAATTCCAGACATTCTTTCGGACCATTAGACCATAAATATTTATACATACTGCCATGTATAGGCTCTCCATACTTCCCTACGCCAGTGCGCCATGAGTAGTTCCACATTCCGCCCCAATTACTTTGTTTCTCAAAGCAAACAATCTCTGGAACTTCTAATCCAGCGTTCTTAGCGGCCTCAAAGGCTCTCAATTGTGCTAATCCACTTGGTCCAGAACCAATAATACCTACGCGTTTTTTGTTTGTTTCATTGTTTTTAGTCATGTGTAATCATAAGTTTTTTGTCTGTAACACTGCCTCTTTTGAGGTAGCCATACAAACTATTAATAACAATCTTGTTTTAAAGGAAAAAGCTCCAGATTTGAAGCTCATGAAAATGTGCTACTCTAAAAAAAGAGTCCAGAATATGGGTTCTGAAGTACATTTCTAATGCGAAGAATATAACTAATAAAGGTCAATAATCCTAACCTCCAGTCTGAATAATTTGGTTGGGAATATAACACCTTAAGAATGATCGTACTATAAGTGTTCTGGCGTATTTACGACTTAGGAATTGAATGGCTTGGTGAGCATTAATTTCTTTAACAGTAATCTTGGCTCGTTCTTGCCGTAATACGCATCATAGCTCTTGGTATTTTCAAATCCAAGCGCTTCATAAATTTTAATTGCTGAACTATTATCTGGGTGCACTGTTAAACAAATTTCTGAACTAAAATTATACTCGAGAATTTCTACGAGCTTTTCAGTAAGCTGCTTACCAATGTTTTGGCCACGATAATCCGGATGCACTCCTAAGGAGAGAATCCATCCTTGGTTCAATGTTTTTGTATGGTTGCCAAGTGCATAGCCAACGACCCTATGGTGCTTTTCGGCCACATAAAAATACTCATTTGAAATATCAAAAAATTGACGCAAAACAAATAGAGGATAACTCCCATCCTTAAAACTCAAGGTTTCAATTTGGTGTATGCTTTCAAGATCTTTTAATGTTGCTTTTCGTAGTGTGATCATATCAATAACTAATTTGCTGGCACTTTTTAAAGCGGTATTTAATTCAACATTTTAATTGTTAAAGTAGTGTCTTGAGACAGAGTAAATTTACAATCATTATAGGTAGGTGCTGAAAACTTTGGCTTAACGTTATTTGAGAAACCGTAGCCCTCTTTAGGAATTCCTAAAAAGTTGCGGTTACATTCAGCATCGGAATTTTCATCATGAAACAATGAGATTGCATATTCTCCCTTTGGCAAATCAGAAATCACAATTTGTTTGGAAGTTTTATCTACCTTATAAGTATAGGTTTTAATGGCAGAACCATTCTCAAGAAAATTCTCTTCGGTGTTAAACACACCCACTACGAGATTGCCTTTTACGGATTCAATATTGGTGATATTTAAAATGAGCTTCGGATGTTCAGAGGTTGTCATCCCTAAAAATAGTGCGATAGACAAAATAATAATGTTCATAATTTTATACATTTTTTTAAACCATTCTATTTAGGTCGTAATTTATTTTCTTGTCAGCATACAAACCCTTATACAACATTTATATCAGTACGAGCTACCAAAGATGCCTGACCTTATTCATGTCCCAATTTATAAGTCCTCAATCACTTAAAAAATCACTATATATTAACCAAGACAACAATCACATTTTAAGTGTAATTTAATTATTTAAAATAGACAGCTTCAAATACTGCCAATGGCGTTCTTCTACCAACATTTAAACGCAACTCCTCTCCTGAGATTGTGTAGTTATCTGCAATCTCAAAAATTTTTAAAAATGCCGATTCATTGACATCAACGTCTGGACACATTTTTAAGGTTGTAGCCATATTATAAAATCGGATTCTATTGCCAGCTTCCAATTCAAATTGGCCATTGATAGTATTGCAACCTGCAAAACCCGTTACCCTATTATCTTGAGACTTTAAAGTAAAAAACATTTCTCGGTCCTGATTTTCGGCCATTTTCACATCTTTGCCTTCCAATGTCTTTAATTTCCAATATTTTTCAACAACTGGAGACGGCTCTAATATTCCACTTTTAAAAATAGCCAATGGAACTCTCTTCGCAATGTTTAAGGCTAAAGAATTATCAGTAATAGTATAATTATCAACAGTTTCAAAAATGCTCAATAACTGCTGTTCATTAAAACTACCCTCAGGACATGCCCTGCGCGTAGATGCCATTTGAGAGAATGATATACGATTTCCATTTTCTAATTTATAGGTGCCCATGAATGTATTGCAGCCTGAAAAACCTGTGATACGGTTGTTTTCAGAATTTAGTGTAAAGTAAATCATTGCACTTTGTTGTTTGGAGTGGGATAGCTCTTGTCCTTCTAAGGTTGTAAGAACCCATTTTTTATTCTCAATGGAAACTGATTTCTCCTTATTTGCTACAGCAGACTGAGTCTCTATTGTTGTTTTACTTGTGTTACAGTTGAAAAATGTAAACGCTATAAGTGTTATTGAAGCTAATTTTAGAGTCATTGTGATAACATTTTAATTTTTTTTTATTTGATCAGAATGTATGGTTCATGGTTAGATATTGCCACAACATTCAATAACCATGCCCTTTGGACCCTTGTAGAATCTTAAATTAAGATACCATATTACCAAATCCTTATAATTAGTTGATTATCAAGGAAATAATCAACACTAAAAGTTGCTTTAGGATTAAACTCTACAGGATTTATTATAAAATTACCATTATAAAACGATGTTGCTTTCCCATAAAAATTTGTGATATAACGTATTCAGAAAAAATTAAAGAATGGAAGTAAAAATTAAAGAATTATCGTGAATGTGTTTCAAACATCTCAAACCTCGTTTTTTAAAGAGAATTAGCTGTTTTTAAACAATCTTCAAATTTTATTTACAATTGACGGTATTTCGTTCAAAAAAATAGCGCTATAACGAATTTTTAAGAATTAATCATCAACATGAAGTAGCTCAAATACGTGAAATAAATAAAGAAATTACTTGAAACTATAACGTTTTAGTGTGCAATCCAAAATTGTAATAGTATATTTGCGGTTTAAACCAAAATAAAACATGAAAGTTCGCGAAAAGTTTATTTTAATTTCGATTATTGTCACAGTCGTCATTATTGGAATCTCATTGGTATGGAGTCCTATACTATGGGCTTTTATAGTCGTGATTCCGCTTATTATAATGGGAATTTTTGATATTATTCAGACCAAACATACCATCAGAAGAAACTTTCCTTTAATAGGACGTTTCAGATATCTATTAGAGTCTATACGTCCTGAAATTATGCAATATTTCGTAGAGACGGATACGGAAGGTAGACCATTGAACCGTATTTTAAGATCTTTAATATATAGAAGAGCAAAAGGTGAAAATGATACAGAGCCATTTGGGACTCAAATGGACCTCTATCATTCGGGTTACGAATGGTTAGAGCACTCTATGTATGCTAAAAATAATCCAAAAGAAATTGGGGAATTTCCACGATTACTAATTGGTGGTAAAGAGTGTAAACAGCCTTATTCTTCCAGTTTATTAAACATTTCAGCCATGAGTTTTGGCTCTTTAAGTAAAAATGCTGTCCTCGCTTTAAATAAAGGTGCAAAAATGGGCCATTTTGCGCATAATACTGGTGAAGGTGGTATAAGTGATTACCATTTAGAACATGGAGGAGATTTAATATGGCAAATTGGAACTGGATATTTTGGGTGTCGTAATGATGATGGTACTTTCAATGAAGTGACTTTTAGAGAGAATGCGTTACGCCCACAAGTAAAGATGATTGAAATTAAATTATCGCAAGGTGCAAAACCAGGACATGGTGGTATTTTACCAGCGTCTAAAAACACTCCAGAAATTGCCCGTATAAGACATGTAAAACCAGGAATTGCGGTACATTCACCTCCCTCTCATTCAGCTTTTGCTGACCCTATTCAGTTTATGTACTTTATTAGGAGGTTGCGGGAACTTTCTGATGGCAAACCTATTGGGTTCAAATTATGTATTGGTAGAAAACAGGAGTTCATGGATTTTTGTGAAGCTATGATTTACACCGGAATTCGTCCTGACTTTATTACAATTGATGGAGGTGAAGGAGGAACTGGTGCAGCCCCAGTAGAATTCTCAAATTCTATGGGAATGCCATTACGAGAAGGGTTGATTTTTGTGCATGATACTTTAGTCGGTTTTGGATTGCGAGATGATATCAAGGTTATCGTTGCTGGTAAGATTATTACAGGTTTCCACATGGCTCGTGCCATTGCATTTGGAGCTGATGGCTGTAACAGTTCGCGTGCCATGATGTTATCTATAGGTTGTATACAAGCGTTACAATGTAATACGAACACTTGCCCTGTGGGCGTTGCTACTCAAAACCCATCTTTGGTAAAAGGATTAGTAGTTGAAGATAAAGCCCCTAGAGCGAAACGTTACCATGAAGCTACTATCCATAGTTTCTTAGAACTTGTTGCAGCTGCAGGTCTTAATGATCCTAGTGAGTTGACAAGAGGTCATATCAGTAAAAGAATTGGACTTTTAGATGTGAAGACCTTTGATGAGATTTATCCAGAAATGGAGCCCGGATCATTACTAGATATTAATACGATTCCTGAAAGTTATAAAAAATTCTTCCATTTAACACGTATTATGAAATAAGTATGCAAGTAGTCATATAGGACTATTTCGTTAATCCTTACGCATTTTACCCGTGATTTCTTCAATTTTAATAATGAAAATCATGGGTAAATTGTCATTTACCATTTTACTGGAAAACTCACTGATAAAACTTAATTCCTTTTGCTCTTTTTCCACAATCAAGGCTTTGATGCCCAGAGAAAATTCATGCAAATAAGATTTAGCTTCGCTTGCAAAAAGTTGTTCGAAAGTACCATGTATGGTCACTGATCTCCATTTTGTAAGCGAATCCACATCAATAACATTCATTGCAACATTGTTATTCAGTCGCATTGCGTTCATCTTATGACCCTCACCAGAATAGCAGATAATTACATTTTTTTTCTGATTATAAAAATATGTAATAGGGACAACAAAAGGTTTATCTTGATAAATATAGGATAAATGCCCTAAGTAATTATTTTCTAGCACAAACTGATTTGCACTCGCTTCCAAATTGATATACATGACGTGTCGTTTTAGTATACCAATATAATGTTATTGAATAGAATTTTACATGACAATAGTCAGTTTCACGAGCTTAACCTATTATATATCAGCAGAATAATTAAATTAATATGATTTTATGACGTTAATTATATCATTTTTCTGTAGTACTCCTGACTGGCGCCATACTTGTTTGCCATTTTTAAAAAGCAACATGGTTGGAACGCCTTTTACTTGATAATTGGAAGCTAATAGTTGGTTTTTATCAACATCTATTTTGATAATTTTTACAGCCTCTCCCATTTCTGACTTTACATTTTCTAAGATAGGTGCTAAGGTTTTGCATGGACCACACCAATCTGCAAAAAAATCGACCAAAACTGGAGTTTCTGAATTTATAATATTTTTAAAGCTACTTTTCATTTTAAATTCTATTTTTGGTAGTACTTAATCTTTATCGGCATCGTTAGAAATCCTGACACCTTTAATTGATTTTATTTTCTTTTTAACATTTTCTGAATCGTCAGCAGTGTTATTCATTGGATCCCACTCTTTTTCACTAGGTTTCGTTGAATTTTCAAAATTAGACGCCTCTTGACGTTTTTCATCTTCTTTCCTGTTATTTTGCTTTTTTTCCTCTTTATTTTCCATCTGTTCACGCTTCTTAATATGGTTTGATTCTCTCTTATATGCGATGATAATACATTAAAGTTTGTCGCAAATAAAACCAATTATTTACACATTAATTACTACTGACAAAATAATTTATATCTCATATATTTATGGTAAAAAGAAAACAAAAAAGTTCTCAAACTTGAAGTCTGAGAACTCTTTTTTTGAAATCACTTTATAATTCTACCAATTATCGATTTCATCTTTTAATTCCTCTTTGGATTTACCATAGCGTTCTTGTACTTTTCCAGCTAACTTTTCAAAGTTGCCTTCCGCTTCAGTATATTCATCGTCAGTAATTTTACCGTATTTTTTTTTAAAATCACCTTTTATCTGTTTCCATTTTCCTTCAAATTGATCTGAATTCATAATATTTGAGTTTTAAGTTTATAATTGTTTTGTTCTTATTTTATAAAGTTACACGCATTACCTGTTCACTTATGACCCAAAAGATGAAAAAATTAATGCGATAACTAAATTGTGAAATGTTTAACAAGATTGGAGTTGAGATATAACTTAAGATGAGAATTGTCAATTTTTAAATATATATAAATATCTTTGGTACTTATGCTAAATTGTTGATGGAATTATCATAGAAGCTGAAACTCGAAATAATTAAATTATGAGACGCATTTGTATTAGTATAAGTATTATTGTTGCTGTGGTAGCATTAGTTTTAGCAGTTACGGCGCATTTTAGTAAAGCCTTTCTGCCTGTAACAATTGCATCGATATTTGGCTTAATAGCCTTGTATATGACTAAGAAAGAAGACTTGTCAAAAAAATCAATCTATTTAAGCTTTCTATTAACAGGAATTGCATTAATGCTTTCCACTTATAAACTGATTTTTTATCCTGATGTCATCGAGGGAACAAAAAAAATAGATGTCGAAGAGACTTCTGATATATCCAAGCCGCCTGAAACTTTGGAAGAATTGGAAGCTGATGATCAATATTTGTATCGGCACCAGTAATTTTAAACAATATAATTGGCCACCTTACATACTCTTTTTTTTGCACCACCTCATTTGCGCTTGCTAATAAAATTGCAAAAGTTGGCATTAATTTTAAAAATTCCTTTTTTTTAACTTTATTTGAGCATCGTATAATTTAAATAATGAAGATCTTTCTAATTGCTTCTGCCTTCTCATTAGTTGGTGCATGTGCCTCGCGCAGTTATACCCAAAAGATAGATGATTTAAAGCAAAGTATCGTCTTTGAGCAACCGGAGATGATTAGAGAATACGGTAAGACCATCACGTCTGACGAACTGAGCACACATGTTCACACACTAGCATCTGCCGAATTTGAAGGCCGAAAAACTGGTGAAAATGGGTTCCATAGAGCCTCAAACTATCTCAAAGATTTTTACAGCACTAATGTAATTCCTTCGCCTCTAGGTAGAGACCACTATTATCAAAATATTCCAAAAGCATATTTTAATACAGAAAGTCCGGCTTCTCAAAATGTGGTAGCATTTATAGAAGGAACAGTATATCCCGAAGAAATTATAGTTCTATCTGCTCATTTAGACCACCTCGGCGTTTCTGACAATACAATATATTATGGTGCTGATGACAACGCATCGGGTACTGCTGCCCTTATGGAAATTGCACAGGCTTTTATAAAAGCCAAGTCAGAAGGTTATGGTCCTAAAAGAAGTATTTTGTTTTTACATTTAACCGCAGAAGAGTCGGGCCTCTTAGGATCAACTTATTATGTAAAACATCCTATTTTCGCCTTAACGAACACAATAGCAAACTTAAATATTGACATGATTGGGCGTGTTGACAAAAAGCATGACGAACATAAAAACGAAAATTATATTTATATTATTGGCGCAGACAGACTAAGTACTGAACTGCATTATATTTCTGAAGCTGCAAATTCAAGATTTACCAATCTCGAACTTGATTATACATACAATGCTGCGGATGATTCAAATAGGTATTTTTACCGCTCAGACCACTATAATTTTGCGCGCTTAGGCATACCTGTCATATTTTATTTTAATGGTGAACATGCTGATTATCATCAGCCTACTGATACTCCAGATAAAATTAACTACGCATTACTTAAAAAGAGGGCACAACTTATTTTCACAACAACCTGGTACCTCGCAAATAGCGCAAAAAAATTGAGTACCGCAAAATTGTAATCTTGAACACCTCATTTGTTAAAGTTTGTTAAATGAAACCATCCTTAAAGTCAGAGCGCTCTCTTTTTTTGTATTATCGCACATCTATTAAATCTCTTAATTATATTTCAATGAAAAAATTATTCGTTATTGCGGGTATTGCGCTGACTACTTTCAGTTGTGGCACTGCACCTCAACAAACCCCGAAAGCTGAAACCAAAACTGCTGTTAATCCAACCGTATATGCTTCTAGCATTACTTCAGGTGAATTAAAAGAAATGCTATACACATTTGCTTCTGACGAATTTGAAGGTCGCCATACTGGTGAAAAAGGTCAGAAAATGGCGGTTGAATACTTAAAGAATCATTATGTTTCTATGGGAATCCCCTCACCTATTTCGGAAAATGATTACTTTCAGGAAGTGCCTCTTTTAAACCAGAAAGCGCCTGAAATTGATATGACCGTTAATGGCGATACTTTCAAAAATTATGAAGACTTGGTCATGTCTGGTGCGGCTACATCGCAAACTATAAATGCGTCTGAGATTATTTATGTTGGATATGGCATAGAGGATGAAAACTATTCAAGCTATAAAGGTTTAGACGTTAAAGATAAAATTGTTTTAATCAAATCTGGTGAGCCAAAAAATGCAGATGGCACCTATATAACTTCCGGCACTAAGGAAGATACAAAATGGTCGGTTGGCAGACAAGCCCTTGCAACAAAGAGAGATATTGCACGGAAAAAAGGTGTGAAAGCACTTCTTTTTATGGATGATGCATACTTAAAAATGGTTTCTAAGTACATGGAATCTGCTGCTCAGTCTGGTAATGATGGACGCATTACGCTTAAGGATAAACAAGAAACGATGCTTCAGATTTTGATCAGTGAAAAATTAGGCAAATCATTACTGCCATCTATTGACACGGAAGATACTTCCAAAACGATTGCAACAAAATTAAATATTAACATCACCAGTAATTCTGAGGACGTGAATTCTGAAAACGTTGTGGCTTTTATAAAAGGTTCTGAAAAACCAGATGAAGTTATTGTAATCTCGGCGCATTTGGATCATGAAGGAATTAAAAATGGTGAAATCTATAATGGTGCTGATGATGATGGCTCTGGCACAGTAGCCATCTTAGAAATTGCAGAAGCATTCAAAAAGGCACAGGACGCAGGACATGGACCAAAACGCTCCATTTTATTTTTACATGTAACTGGTGAGGAAAAGGGCCTATTGGGATCTAGTTATTATGCTGATATTGATCCTATTTTTCCATTAGAAAATACTGTAGCCAATCTTAATATTGATATGATTGGTAGAATTGATCCTAAACGAGAGGGCGACAGAAATTACATCTATCTCATCGGTTCTGATAAGTTAAGTACAGAATTACACAACATTTCAGAAGATGTCAATAAAAAATTCACCAATATAGCGCTTGATTATAAGTTTAATGATGATAATGATCCCAACCGTTTTTATTACCGTTCAGATCATTATAATTTTGCAAAAAACAATGTGCCTGTAATTTTTTATTTCAATGGAACTCATGGTGATTACCACAGACCTTCTGATACGCCTGATAAAATAGAATACGATTTGTTAGAAAACAGAGCACGACTTGTTTTTTATACGGCATGGGAATTAGCCAATAGAGCCAATCGTATCGTAGTAGATAAGGCTATAGAAAAATAAATGTTAAAGTTTTGATAAATAGCTAATTGAAATAAATTTTTTCATATCTTTATATGACGTATTGGGGTGCCCATTTGATGAGCTGAGAATATACCCATTGAACTTGCTGGATAATGCCAGTAACAGGAATACAACAAGCAAAGGGAATAAACGATTTTATATTGTTGTTCCCTTTGTTAGTTTTTAAAGATTCTTCCTTTAAAAAGATTGAAAGCCTCCAAAATATTCATTTCATCTAAAAAATCTGATCTAAGTCGTTCAAATATGGTCAATTAGAAATTATCTCGTAACTTTAAATTGAAACAAACGCGTTTTTGCGTTTCACTTTAACCTACAGATCAAATTGAAAGATATATTATACGATATTGTCCCAAGGTTAGAACCTTTTGATTATTCACTACATCACGATACGCAGTTTATCAATAAGGAATGGGTATTGATCAACGGTATTGAAAATGCTAAAGCCGTGTATCTATTTAAACCTAATAATGAACTGTTGATCTCTGAAAATGACCATGTCACCAAAACCCGGTGGAGTTTTATCAATTCAAATTTCCTTTCTATTACAACTGAAGATGGTATTGTACTGATTAAAGCCTTCTATAAGGATAAGGACATGTTGGTTTTAAACCAAAAGGCTTCTGATGACTATGCTTTCTTTATTAATTCTAGTGCTTATGACACCACTATTGACACTAAGGAAGATGTCAAAGCTTATTTTAAGGAGAAATATCTCAAAAAGGCATCACAGCTCATCTCTGAGCACCAGTTTTATTATATCCAACGTTTTAAGGAATACGGTCCATATACCATGAAAGAACTGCTTACAAAGGTTAAGAACAAGGCTGTTAATGCCTATTGCTTAGTAAGAGATGTCAATGAATCAGACTACGCAAAAAAACTACGGATTATAGATTTACTACACGAACTCAATTAAAAAGGCAAACATTTTCATGTTTGCCTTTTTAATTGATTACTTCCTTTATATTATTTTAGATATGTAACGCCCTGTCCTCAGTAGCTGCTAAAGCAGCCTCCTTGGTAGCTTCAGCAAATGTAGGGTGTGCATGAGACATGCGTGCTATATCTTCTGCAGAGGCTCTGTATTCCATCGCTACCACAACTTCGGCAATCATGTCGGCCGCTCGGGCACCAATCATATGGACACCAAGAATTTCGTCTGTAGTTTTATCGGCGAGAATCTTAACAAAGCCATCTAAATCCATACTCGCTCTACTTCTACCTAAAGCACGCATTGGAAATTGACCAGTTTTATACTCAATACCCGCTTCTTTTAATTGCTCTTCCGTTTTCCCCACGGCTGCAACCTCTGGCCATGTATAAACAACACCAGGAATCAAATTGTAGTCAATATGTGGTTTCTGACCCGCAATAACCTCAGCAACCAAACTCCCTTCCTCAGAAGCTTTGTGTGCCAACATTGGACCTTTTACAACATCGCCAATAGCATAAATATTTTTAACATTAGTCTGCAACTTGTCATTAACTTCAATTTGACCTCTATCTGTGAGTTTTACACCTGCAGCTTCAGCGTTCAATCCGTCAGTATAAGGACGTCGGCCTACAGAAACCAAGCAATAATCACCCTTAAACTCAACCTCTTCTCCTTTCTTATTGTCCGCTTTCACAATAACTTCATCGCCGTTGCGCTCTACTGATTTTACTTTGTGAGAAACATTGACGCTAAATTTAGCCTTCTTAAAGACCTTATTCAATTCCTTACTCAGTCCAGCGTCCATAGTAGGAATGATACGATCCATATATTCAATAACCGTAACCTCTGATCCTAATCTTTTATAAACTTGACCAAGCTCCAGACCGATAACACCACCACCAATTACAATAAGGTGTTTTGGTATTTCTTTAAGCTTTAAGGCTTCTGTAGAAGTTATAACACGTTCTTTATCTAAAGTAATGAATGGCAAACTAGAAGGTTTGCTACCGGTAGCAATAATGATGTTTTTCGCTTCAATTTCTTCCGTTTTCTCTCCAGTAATTGTGATATGTGTAGCATCCTTAAAAGCACCTAAACCTTGATACACATCAATTTTATTCTTCTTCATCAAGAATTCGATTCCCACAGTGGTCTGATCTACAACCGATTGTTTACGTGCAATCATTTGCTCAAGGTTCACTTTAATATCTCCAGGAATATCAATGCCATGCTCTTCAAAATGTTTGACAGCATCTTCATAATGATGTGAAGAATCTAATAGCGCTTTACTAGGAATACACCCCACATTAAGGCAGGTACCACCAAGTGTTGCATATTTTTCAATAATTGCAGTTTTCATGCCTAATTGTGCGCAACGTATTGCGGCTACATATCCTCCAGGACCAGAACCAATAATGGCTACATCGTATGAATTCATAAAAATGTGTTTTGATGTTTGTTAAATTCGACTACAAAAATACAATTTTGATTCACGTTATACGAATATGAACCTAGGATTTTAAAAATAGAGTTACTAAACGGACGCTTAATCAGGAAATCCTAACATGTGCCCCATACCTACCGTAAATAACCAACATCCATAAAGCGTATGTTCAATTGTTACCAATAAGGTTGATTTCGTTTCATTATATGTCAAAGCGAATAAAATACCACCTAAAAAAGTCATTACCAATACCAATGGATTCCTGTAGAATAAATGTGCCATTGAGAATACAATTGCATTAACAACAACCAATAGGGCCTTACTAT
Source organism: Gelidibacter sediminis (assembly GCF_004364975.1). Lineage (GTDB taxonomy): Bacteria > Bacteroidota > Bacteroidia > Flavobacteriales > Flavobacteriaceae > Gelidibacter > Gelidibacter sediminis. The sequence continues at coordinate 1,349,890 of NZ_SOBW01000008.1, forward strand.
CAAAAAGTGATGCATAACGCTGAAAATACAATGTGCGATAGATAAGTTCTTGTGGATACACTGAAAACATGGCGTAGGCGAATAAAATCACCACCCATAATTTAGGCTTTTGGTAAAGTATATGGAAGAGATCAGATCTTGCTGTCAAAAACATGTAACCCATGGTCAAAATCGCAATGATTATGAATTTAAGAAGAACAGCCGTCCAAAAAGGTTTCCATTGGAGATTAGGTGCAATTTTAAATTTATTACCTTCTACCTTTACTAAAATATAAATAACGTAAAGAAAACCTACGACGGCCAGAAATGCCTTGACCAAAAATGGATAGTCCAACACAAAACTTACCGGCAAGATTATAAAAATCAATAAAAATTCTGTGCGTTTATAAGAAACCGATTGCATGTGCTTACATGTTAATAGCCGTTGTATGTTTAACCTCATTAATTACAAACATGCTATGTGTGCTACCAATATGGTTAATGGATGTTAATTTATTGACCATGAACTCTCTAAAAGCTTCCATATCTGAAACAATGACTTTAAGAAGATAGTCATAATCCCCACTAATATGGTAACATTCCATCACTTCTGCAAGATTTGCAACCTCTTTTTCAAACTTAATCACGTAATCTTGTGTGTGTTGCACTAATTTGATATGACAAAACGCTACAAAATTTTTATTGGCTTTTTCCTTCTGAATTAAGGCAACATAATTTGAGATGACCCCTTGGTTCTCTAGTTTTTTTATACGTTCATATACTGCAGTTACGGAGAGATTTAATTTGTTGGACAACTCTTTATTGGTCTGTTTGCTGTTGGCTTGAAGCAACTTTAAAAGCTTTTTATCTATGGCATCAAAATTCATAAAAGAAAATTTATCTAATGAAACTTATCTAATTGATATTTATTAGGATGAAATTCTGCTAACTTAAATAATTTTAGATTTATAATCTAAGTTTAGTTACATATATTGACAAATCATCTAAAAAATGAGACATTTGAATCTATTATAACTAATTAAAACACATTTCAATGGCATTTAAACCAGCAAATAATATACAGGATCTCCAATATTTTGGAGAGTTTGGAGGTGTTAACCCATCTATCTCAGATTCTTCTACCTACACTTTTCTCTCCGCAAAAACAATGTTTGATACATTTGAAGGCAATGCAGATGGGTGTTACCTATACTCGCGCCACTCCACACCATCCAACCTTTATTTAGGTCAGGCTTTGGCGGCAATGGAAGGCACGGAAACCGCCAATGTTACGGCTTCAGGAATGGGCGCCATTACCGCCGTTTTGATGCAACTGTGCGGTGCTGGAGAACATATAGTGAGCAGCAGAACAATTTATGGTGGCACTTATGCCTTTTTAAAAAATTTTACACCACGCTTCAATATAAAAACCTCATTTGTAGACATTACCAATTTGGAAAGCGTCGAGTCAGCAATTACGCCAAAAACAAAAGTATTGTATTGTGAATCTGTCAGTAATCCGCTTTTGGAAGTTGCAGACATTGCCGCACTATCCAAGCTTGCTAAGAAACATAATTTAAAATTGGTTGTAGACAACACCTTTTCCCCGTTGTCAATATCGCCAACACAATTGGGCGCTGATATTGTAATTCATAGTTTAACCAAATTCATTAATGGCTCGAGTGATACCGTAGGTGGTGTGGTATGTGGTACTCAAGAATTTATTGACAATTTAAGAAATGTAAATGACGGTGCCTGTATGCTATTAGGGTCTACAATGGACAGTTTAAGGGCTGCTTCCATTTTAAAAAATTTGAGAACCCTCCATATTAGAATGCAGCAACACAGTCTTAACGCTACATATCTAGCTGAAAGATTTGAAAAGGATGGCTTGAAAACGGTGTATCCCGGATTGAGATCGCATCCTTCCCATGAATTATTCAAATCCATGATGAATGATAAATACGGCTATGGTGGTATGCTTACTGTAGACGTTGGATCTCTAGATAAAGCTAATGCACTTATGGAACTGATGCAAAAACAAAACCTAGGGTATTTAGCGGTGAGTTTAGGGTTTTATAAGACCTTATTTAGTGCGCCAGGCAGCTCAACATCTTCTGAAATACCTGAGGATGAACAAAGAGAAATGGGCTTGAGTGATGGTTTAATTCGCTTTTCTATAGGCTTGGACGCTGATATTGAACGTACATATGAGATGATGAGAACCTGCATGCAGGATCTTAATATTTTATAACTGAGGCGCTTCTAGTGCCCTAATTAAAACAAATACCATATAAAGTAAATCATCAGAGCCAGTGTCTAAAGCGCTGGCTCTGATGATTTAGCATTTAATTTTTAGGAAATTTGCACCTTCTGCAATGGAGGCAAACCCCCTTACCTATTCAGCACATCTTTAATTTGATTTGCATAGGTTTGTCTAAAATCGTAACATTACGTACAAGAATAAAATCTCAACTTAACTAACCTCTTCTTAATGGAAAGCCAAGACATTAGACCAAAATCACCTCAGGACGAACCTATAGTAGAAAATAAAGAATTACGAATTTGGGAAGCTTTAATTCCGGTGTTTGCACTGATTGCCATGCTTGCTTATAATGTATACGTTTATGGTGGTGATGCGTTGTCAGGTTCTAATCAGTTCATATTATTAATGGGTGGTGCGGTTGCCGCAATTGTAGGAATATTCAATAAAGTGTCCTTTGATCAGATGATAGAAGAAGTGTCTGAGAATATCAAAGCCACGGGAGGAGCCATATTAATATTGCTGATGGTTGGTGCCCTTGCAGGGACATGGCTGATTAGCGGCATCATTCCGACGATGATTTATTATGGGTTACAAATCTTAAACCCAACCATATTTTTAGCAGCCTGTGTCATCATTTGTGCCATTATTTCAGTGGCTACAGGAAGTAGTTGGACAACATCTGCCACAGTTGGTATTGCTCTAATTGGTATTGCTGAGGCGTTAGGGATCTCATTGGGAATGACTGCCGGCGCAATTCTTTCAGGCGCTTACTTTGGAGATAAAATTTCGCCAATGAGTGACACCACTAATTTGGCACCAGCCATGGCAGGTACAGATTTATTTACGCATATTAGATACATGCTATATACCACCGTTCCAACTTTACTGGTAACCTTAACAGTGTTTATAGTTATAGGCCTCAATTTAGACACCACAGGAGCGGCAGATACACAAAGCATTCTTAACTCTGTAGATGATGCCGTCAATGTGAATCCGTGGTTATTTATCGTACCACTTTTAGTGATTGTCTTAATCATAAAAAAAACCCCACCTTTGGTCGCCTTATTAATTGGCACCCTATTAGCTGCTGTGGCGGCGCTCCTATTTCAACCCAATATTGTTGCTGCAATTGGAGGTGGAAACAGCTTAACTTTTGCTACAGGCTATAAAGGGTTAATGGACGCCATAACGATTGACACAGCAATTCCTACTGATAATGAAGCTCTTAAGGATCTCTTCTCATCTGGAGGTATGTCTAGTATGCTAGGCACCATTTGGCTAATTCTTTGCGCCATGGTTTTTGGCGGTATTATGGATGGAATTGGCGCACTGGCGGTTATTAGTAAAGCCTTGTTAAAATTGTTCCACACCACCTTCGGACTTTTTGCAAGTACCGTAGCCAGCTGTCTGGCATTGAATTTAACGGCAAGTGATCAATATTTAGCGATTGTAGTTCCTGGTAAAATGTACGCCCAAGCGTATAAAGATAAAGGCCTTGCACCTGAAAATCTATCAAGGACCTTAGAAGATAGTGGTACCGTAACTTCTGTGCTGGTACCTTGGAATACCTGTGGCGCTTACCACAGTGGGGTATTAGGAGTAGATACGTTACACTATGCAGGGTATGCTATTTTTAATTGGCTTAGTCCATTTATGACACTACTCTTTGCCGCCTTTAGAATTAAAATTAGACAACTTTCTACCAAAACCATCTAATTGATCTTGTAACACCCGCGTTTTGCTCAAAAATTTACTATAGTTAAAACTTATAGCTATATAATTTTATATCATAAATAACTATAGTTATTGTAGGTGTAAATGAATAGTTTTGTAGGAGAAATTAATAGTAACTTAAAATTATAAAATATGGCATTTGTAGGAAGAAAATTTCCAAATCTATCAGTCAACGCAATGAACGAATTGGGTGACACATTTAAACTTAACGTTCTTGAAGAAGCAAAAAAAAACAATAAAAAAGTACTTTTATTCTGGTATCCAAAAGATTTTACTTTTGTATGTCCAACGGAATTACATGCCTTTCAAGCTGCTTTAGGCGAATTTGAAAAACGCAACACCATTGTTATTGGTGCCTCTTGTGATACCGCTGAAGTTCACTTTGCTTGGCTAAGTACAGCAAAAGATAATGGTGGAATTGAAGGAGTAACCTACCCAATTTTAGCAGACTCCAACAGAAACTTAGCCTCAACACTAGGCATTTTGGATATTTCCAATGAAACTTATGATGAAGAAACAGGTATTGTTACTGTGGATGGCGACAATGTAACATATAGAGCAACATATATTATTGACGAAGAAGGAACTGTTGTACACGAAAGCATTAATCATATGCCATTAGGAAGAAACGTAAGTGAATTTTTACGTTTGATTGATGCTTACACGCATGTACAAGAAAAAGGTGAGGTTTGTCCTGCAAACTGGGAAGAGGGCAAGGAAGCAATGCAAGCTAATGCAAAGGGTACAGCTGAGTACTTAAAAGCGCATTTAAATTAAGATAGATTGTTATAGAGAGTGCAGAGAGGCAATCTTAATAAACTATTGAGATTGCCTCACTCTGTTTTTATTAACGTTAAAAATTTATTATGATACAGGAATTAGAACAAGATAATTTAGGACAATTAGTTTCAGATAACGATACCGTTGTTGTCCAATATTCTGCTAGTTGGTGTGGTAATTGCAGAATTATGAAACCAAAATTTAAAAAATTAGCCACAGAAAATGAAAATATGACTTTTGTTATGGCAGATGCTGAGAAGTTTCCAGAATCTAGAAAACTAGCCACCGTAGACAATCTACCTACGTTCGCAATTTTCAGAAACGGTGCCTTCGTTAATCAGGTACAAACCAATAAATACGAAGTTTTAAAAGATTTAGTCAATGAAGTTACCAGTAATTAAACATTTGACTCAATTTATTGAGGATAACGACGAAGATTTTGTAGTAGAAACTATTGAGACCTTAGAAAACTTAACGGAAGTACCATCTCTAAAAGATGAAGAGTTGGATGTAATTGGAGAATTAATCTCCAATATGTACGGAGCTTTAGAAGTCCACAAGATGGTAAAAGATGGCACTCCTAAAAAAGAAGCTTTAAATAATTTCATGTCACGAGTATTAGGCTCTATTGACAAATAAACATTTAGATACCACTTATACAAAGGCCCCTCTATTCGAGGGGCTTTTGTATTTATATAAATCTAGCGCTATCTTCTAGAAAGTTGTTGCGCTCATTATCCCAATTAATGCTGATGTAACCTTTCGCATTTTTTTAGTACCTTCCCTATTAACTTTATTTATTTATCTCCTTATACTATGAATGACACAAATTATGTAAAGATCTTTTCGGGATCATTCGTCTATGCACAAATGATTATAAATAGGTTGGAGGAAGTCGGCATCCGTGCCGTTGTTAAAGATGAGTCTGAATCTGGAAGACTGGCAGGTTTTGGCAGCCCTATTCAAGGTTTTCAAGACATATTTGTAAGCGAAGAAGAACTTACCAAAGCAATTCCCATAATAGAGATTGCAAAATCTGACTTAGAAGCAGAAAAAAACCCTGATTAAATTCAGGGCTTTTCTTCTATAAGGAAATGCAATTATGCGTTGACCGCGTACATCTTCTCTCTTAATTCCTTTATTTTCTTATCGTCCATATACTCGTCAAACGTCATGTAACGATCAATCGCACCATTGGGTGTCAATTCTATTATTCGATTGGCTACTGTTTGTGCAAACTCATGATCATGGGTGGTAAACAATACGGTTCCTTTAAAATTAGCCAGAGAATTATTAAATGCCGTAATACTTTCCAAATCTAAATGATTGGTAGGCTCATCTAACATTAGCACGTTCGCTCTCATCATCATCATTCTACTTAACATACAACGCACTTTCTCTCCTCCTGACAAAACATTAGACGTTTTCAGCGCTTCTTCACCGCTAAAAATCATCTTACCTAAAAAGCCACGGATATGAACTTCTTCGCGCTCTTCTTCCGTCGTGGCCCATTGGCGTAACCAATCAACTAAAGTCAAATTATTGTCAAAAAACTCACTATTGTCCAATGGTAAATAGGATTGTGTCGTGGTAATCCCCCAATTGTATTCTCCTTTATCAGCTTTTTCTTTTCCATTCAAAATTTGATAGAACGCAGTGGTTGCTCTAGAATCCTTAGAATATACGACTACCTTATCGCCTTTAGCCAGGTTGATATCTACATTCTGAAACAGTATATCACCATCTAAGGATGCCGCAAGACCATTTATATTCAAAATTTGATCACCTGCTTCCCTATCGCGCTCAAATATAATTGCAGGATAACGACGGCTAGAAGGCTTAATATCAGAAATGTTCAATTTCTCAATCATCTTCTTTCTACTAGTTGCTTGTTTAGATTTTGCGACGTTAGCAGAAAAACGACGTATAAACTCTTCCAATTCCTTTTTCTTTTCTTCAGCCTTCTTGTTTTGTTGAGAACGTTGTCTGGCCGCTAATTGAGAAGATTCGTACCAAAACGTATAATTTCCAGAGTAATGGTTGATCTTTCCAAAATCGATATCAGATATATGTGTACATACTGCATCTAAAAAGTGCCTGTCATGAGATACAACAATCACACAGTTTTCATAATTAGCCAAGAAGTTTTCTAACCAAGATATGGTTTCATAATCCAAATCATTGGTAGGCTCATCCATAATTAACACGTCAGGATTTCCAAATAGCGCTTGAGCCAATAAAACACGTACCTTTTGTTTTCCATCTAAATCCTTCATCAGGGTGTAGTGCAATTCTTCCTTAATCCCTAAGTTAGATAGCATTGCTGCTGCATTACTATCAGCATTCCAACCGTTCATCTCTTCAAACTGCACTTGCAACTCGCCAATCTTATCAGCATTCTCATCCGTATAATCTGCATATAGTGCGTCAATCTGACTTTTTAAATCATACAACGGTTTGTTACCCATAATAATAGTTTCCAAAACCGTATGTTCATCATATAAATTATGGTTTTGCTCCAAAACTGACATACGTTTACCAGCTTCTAAATGCACATGGCCAGAGGTAGGGTCCATTTTCCCCGCTAATATTTTCAAGAAAGTAGATTTCCCTGCACCATTAGCACCAATAATACCGTAGCAATTGCCTTGGTTAAATGAAGTGTTGACTTCATCAAATAAGACGCGTTTGCCAAATTGAACTGAGAGATTAGAAACTGATAACATTTTATAGATTTTAAATAAGCTGCAAAAGTAAAAAATTGCTAGCATTTAATGAAACTTATACAGCTATATTTAAGAGTTAAAAATGACTAATGGAATGCCCTGAAATATGAGTAAATACCTGAGATAAAACAGCTTTCACGGTAATAGACATTAAACATTTAACAGCGCCTTAACAACATAGTGCATAAACAAGTTTTATTTTTGTTTACAACACAACCAACACCGCTAATCTATTTATTTTATGAGAGTCTACATTATGTCATTGATGCTTTTGTCAACGCTTTTGGGTTGCAAAAATAATTCTCAAGAAATTAATGGTAGCGCATACTTTGGGGGAGAAATCATTAATCCGACCAATGATTATGTTCTTTTATTTTCACCAAATTCACAGTCTGAAGTTTCTGATACGCTCTTTTTAAATAAAGACAATCGCTTCTTTACCAAATTAGACCCTTTAAAATCTGGCCTTTATACTTTTATTCATGGTGGACAATACCAAATGGTTCTTTTAGAGCCGCAAGACAGTGTCATGTTGCGTTTAAATACCATCGATTTTGATGAATCTTTGGTCTTTACAGGTACTGGCGCCAAAAAGAACAATTTTTTGGTGAAAATATTTCTTGAAAATGAAGCTGATCAAAGTAATTTTATGAATATTTCCCAATTGGATCCAGAGCGTTTTGAACAGTACATAGATTCTACTCGAGCGTTAAGGCTCAACCAATTATCCGACTTTTCCGATAAAAAAGAACTATCTCCTAAATTTGATGAAATAGCTGAAACTAGCATTAATTATAGCTATTATAGCACCAAAGAAATGTATCCTTTTGCTTATTACGGCTATAGAAACCTCAGAAACTACAAAGAATTACCTTCAAAATTTTATGAATTTAGAAATGATATTGATTATAATATCAGTTCTCTAAGTGATTTCTTTATTTACAACCGATTTTTATATTCCCACTTCAACAACTTGGCACTCGAAGAGTTTTACGCCAAAGCAGATGACGATGCCATATTTAATAAAAATTCAGTGATTTACAATCTAGAAAAGTTGGAGTTAATGAATAAGCGCATATCAAATGACACCATAAAAAACAAGTTGCTCAAAAATACAGCCCGCGATTTTATTGCCGTATGCGAAGATTCTACTGCTGTAAATCAAATTGTAGCATCTTATCTTCAAAAGAGTACCAACCCACAAGACAAGGATTATATTAAAGGCTTGTCTAGCACTATCAACAAGTTAAAACCGGGCAAAATCATTCCAGATGTACAATTGGTCAATTACAATAATGAAGAGCATGCCTTAAGTAGCTTAATTAATAAACCTACGGTCATTTATTTTTGGTCTAGCAATTTGAAAGTCCATTATAAAAACAGCCACTATAAAATTAGGGACTTGAAGAAAAAATATCCAAATATTGATTTTATAGCCATCAACCTGAATGATAACAATAAAAAATATTGGAAGAAGACTTTAGATGAGTTTAGGTTTTCCAGTGATAATGAATATCAATTTAAATATCCAGCAGCTGCCAAACAAACCTTGGTTATCAATACCGTATACAAAATGATTGTTGTGGATAAAGATAGGCGCATTGTTGATTCCTATTACAATATGTTTCACTCAAAATTTGAGGATCAATTAAAAGAACTCAACAACTAAAAAAGACTCCCATGGTAGGAGCCTTTTCTATATTTATATGACAGAGGTTTAGTTCCCTTTTTTGTAATCTGCTAAAAACTTCTCTAAACCGATATCCGTCAATGGGTGATTTAACAAGCCAGTTATGGAACTTAAAGGTCCCGTCATGACATCTGCACCTAATTTTGCACAATCTATTACGTGCATGGTATGACGTACTGAAGCTGCTAGAATTTCGGTTTCAAATCCGTAGTTATCATAAATCATTCTGATTTCGGCAATAAGATTTAAACCATCAGTCGAGATATCATCCAAACGACCAATAAATGGCGATACGTAAGTAGCTCCCGCTTTGGCAGCCAATAATGCCTGGCCTGCAGAAAACACTAAAGTCATATTCGTTTTGATGCCTTTATCGTAAAAATATTTACACGCTTTGACACCGTCTTTAATCATAGGTAATTTAACCACAATCTGCTCATGCAATTCAGCCAATGCCTCTCCTTCTCTCACCATCCCTTCATAATCTGTAGAAATAACCTCTGCACTCACATCTCCATCTACCAAATTGCAAATGTTAACATAGTGTTTCATGATATTGTCAGTTCCTGTAATGCCTTCTTTAGCCATTAACGATGGATTGGTAGTAACACCATCTAAAATGCCCATATCTTGGGCTTCCTTAATTTGCTCTAAATTAGCGGTATCGATAAAAAATTTCATAGAAAATAATATATATATAAGTTGTGTTTAACGTGCTGCAAAGTTACAATTAATAAGCACGAGGTGGGTTTTATTTTAATGAAAACATATTAACAGACCTACAAAGGCACTGTCCTTATAACTTATAATGATTCATCAACATTCTTTCATACACCTTATCTGGTAAGATGCGTTTTAGAACAATGGAAAATTTTTGCATGAACTCCCCTACCTTATAATGAATTTTCGGATTTTTAGTAGTAATGACTTTATATATGGCATGTGCCATCAACAGAGGATCCTTGCCTTCACTGACATGGGCATCCATTAGGTTTAAAGTATCGCCATAAGGCTTCTTATAAGGCGAATCCTCTTTAATTGGTGCATGATAGCGCCCGGCAGCAATATTGGTTGCAAAATCTCCAGGTGCAACATTGGTCATATGAATGTTGAAATCTTTAATTTCCATTCTCAAGGCCTCCGTAATCAATTCCAGTGCTCCTTTACTAGCACTGTAAACACCTCTATAAGGCAATCCCATATAACCGGCAATAGAGGTTACATTGATAATTAAACCAGAGTTTTGTACTCTCATTTGAGGTAGCACCGCTTTGATAACGCGAATTGGTCCAAAAAGATTAGTGTCAAAATTACGCTGTATTTCAACATCAGGAATCTCTTCAATGGGTCCTGTAATTCCAGCGCCAGCATTATTGATCAAGACGTCCAATCTGCCGCTCTTTGCTATAACTGCACTAACGGCTTCATGGATAGACGTCGTATCAGACACATCTAATTTTACAAGGTTGAATTTGCTGTCAGGATAACGCTCAGGAGTTCTACTGGTACCGTAAATGGTAAATCCCTTTAGTGACAGAAATTCGCCAATAGACTTTCCTATTCCTGAAGAACCCCCTGTAATTAAAACAACTTTAGACATGATTAAAAACTAATTAAAATATGAAAGCAACTACGATTTGAAAGGCTAAAATATGAAGAAGATATTTAAAAGAAGTTCCTTTGGAAAGGATTTCACTATAGCGCATAAAAAAAGGCAAGCTACCTACATCACACCGCTACGACCACTTACCTTTGCTGCGTTCCCGCCCTGGAGGATTCAGCAGGAGCTGGTTGTGTAGGACTTGCCAGCTGCAAAGATACAATCTTTTACTACTTTTGCAATGATTTTTTAAACTGAATTTAATTAAATACCTTGCTTTAAAATATTAACAATCTATGTCTTCAATTAAACTTTTTATAATCACCGTTTTAAGCCTATCTCTATGGACATGTGGTGATAACCCTAATGGCAAAAAAAACCACTTTGTTATAAAAACCGATGCTAAAAATAATACAATTGCTCTTGGTGAAACTGTTAATCTTTCTATGGACAATCCAAAAAACAAAGCCATTTCAAGCGTGACTTATCATTTAAACGGAGTGGCCATTGATAAAAATTTCACAGCCACTGATGTTCCTTTAGGAATCCACACCTTAACAGCCAAAGTGGTCTATGAAGGTCAGACGGAAGAAACCACTACAAATTTGACTGTTCTGAACAATAAGCCTCCTGTAATTTATAGTTACAACATTCTTAATGAATACCCACATGATATCACCTCCTATACGCAAGGCTTAGAATTTCATAATGGCATTTTATATGAAAGCACTGGACAATATGGCGAGTCAAAACTCCGTAAAGTAAAACACGATACAGGTGAGATTTTAAAAAGCGTCACTATAGGAAATCAATACTTTGGTGAAGGTCTTACCGTTTTAAATGATAAGATTTATCAACTCACTTGGAAAGAAAATATCGGGTTCGTTTATAATGCGGAAACTTTAGAAAAAACCGGGAGCTTTAATTATGGCAAGAGTAAAGAAGGTTGGGGATTATGTAACGACGGAAAAACAATTTACAAATCAGATGGCACCCATACCATTTGGAAACTTAACCCTGAAACATTGGCTGAAGAAGGTTTTATTCAAGTTTTCACGAACACTGGTAAAATTGAAAGTTTAAATGAACTGGAGTATATTAATGGTAAAATTTATGCCAACATCTACCAACGCAACGGAGTTTTAATTATTAATCCTAAAAATGGTGCTGTGGAAGGAGTGATTGACTTTTCGCCACTTCAAAAGCTCGTGAAACAGCATCCGGAATTGGATGTTTTAAATGGCATTGCCTACAATCCTGACACTAAGACTATTTTTGTTACCGGTAAGGATTGGGATAAATTGTTTGAAGTTGAAGTGTTTGTCAAATAAGGTCTTTTTCAAGAAAACATCCGATATTACAAAATTAAACTCTATTACGTATTTACACTCTAATAATGCAAAGCTTTGAGATACAGATAACAGTAACCCAAGAAGATTTAGACAACCTGAATCATGTTAATAATGTCAGGTATGTGCAATGGGTGCAAGACGTGGCGGAGAAACATTGGCATGCCAAGGCTACAAAAAATATTCTCTCTGATTACGTTTGGATTCTTCTAAATCATAACATCGCCTATAAAAACCCTGCTGTTTTAGGCGATGTACTAACACTTAAAACTTATATAAAAGAAGCTGGTGGAGTTACTTGTCTTCGTATAGTTGACATCTATAATAAAGATACTGACAAATTGTTGGCGTCTTCAGAAACCAAATGGTGCTTGGTTACCCAAGCAAATATGAAACCCGCACGTATTACAGACACTATCAGGGCTCTTTTTAGTTAAATTAAGACTAAAAAAGCTGTTAAAGTCTCTTAATAGATAACTTCGTAATTCATTTCTGTGTTTAATTTGGGTACAACCAATCAAACTGCCTAGTGTTTAAATTTACTCTTTTCTTCTGTCTTGCCACCACAGCAACGTTCTCACAACGCATTTCAGGAACATTATATGACGCGGAAGCACCCATTTCTGGTGCTAAAATCATGAATGTCAGTGCCAAAAGTATGACATCAACAGATGCTATTGGGAATTTTGAAATCCAGGCTAAACGCAATGATACACTACTTTTTAGTTCGCTATTTCATCACACCAAGCAACTCGTCGTTATACAATCACATTTAGAAAGCCCTCAAGTTGTTGAGCTCAAAAAAATTCTCAATGAATTGGATGAAGTCAATGTAAAAGGTCCAATTACAGCACAACCAATGGATGAGAAAGAAGTGACCACTCGTGTCAACAAACAATTCAAATCTGATGTTGAGCGAAATCCGCACTTGTACAGAAGGCCAAATGCAAACGCAGGGCCAATCAATTTTTTAGAAATTGGCAGGCGACTAAAAAAACTCCTTAAGCGGAAAACGCCTAAAGAAGAAGAACCTGAAGGACTTATTGAAACCACCATTGAGGCTTCAGATTTAGTCACCCTTTTTAAAACAGATCCATTTTTTAATGACACCTTTTTAATTTTGGATTTAAATATTACCAAAGATTACAGACACCTTTTCTTTGCCTATTGTGAGACTAAAAAGATGTCTTCCTTCTTACTTCAACCGGATAATAAAATTTATCTTATAGATCATCTTCTAGATTATAGCCAGGAATTTAGAGTGATACTCGCCGAAAGTCAACAACGCTAATCTGGGTGTCGTCTCTATTTCCCGTTCATAAATCAATACGTTTCAACCTGATTTCTCTTTAAAATCGCTGGAACTATAGCATTGTCAAATTAATTAAACTCTTCAGGTGACTTCATAATTTCAAAAGTTATATTTTTGAACTTTATTAGAATTGATGGTCACGATGAAAAGAAGCCTTTACTTTAGCCTTTTGTGTATTACTATTATCTTTTGGAGTTCTTGCCGAAAAGATTTTGACTTTCAACCTAGTCAAGGCGCGCTTACCTTCTCTAAGGACACAGTGTACTTAGATACTGTCTTCGCAAACATTGGGTCTAGCACCTATAATTTGAAGGTTTACAACCGTTCCAACACTGACATCTCCATTCCCTCTTTACGCCTAAAACAAGGTCAAGCTTCAAATTACCGACTAAATGTTGATGGTACAGCTGGCAAAGAATTTAAAAACATCGAAATTTTGGCAAAGGACAGCCTGTTTATTTTTATAGAAACTACTGTAAATCTTCAAGATGTTGTCACTGCAAAAAATCAATTTTTATATACAGATGCTATCGAGTTCGACAGTGGCGCCAACTTGCAAAAAGTAGAATTGGTTACTTTGGTAAAGGATGCCATATTTATATATCCCCATAAAAATTCGCAAGGCATTATTGAAACTTTAAATTTTGATATTGACGACGATGGCGTTGAAGACATTACAAATATTCAGGGACGTTTTTTAACCGATGCAGAACTCACCTTTACAAAGGATAAACCTTATGTAATTTATGGATACGCGGCTGTGGACGAAAATAAGACGCTGACCATTAATGCGGGTGCTCGTGTGCATTTTCATGCCAATTCAGGGTTGTTAATTACAAACAATGCATCTTTAAAGGTGAATGGAGCTTTTAGTTTTAACCAAAAAACTATGGAGAATGAAGTTGTCTTTGAAAGTGATCGTTTAGAACCCATATTCGAGAATGTTCCGGGACAATGGGGAACCATTTGGCTGTTTCAAGGCAGCAAGGCAAATGAGATGAATTTTGCAACGATAAAAAATGCCACCATCGGCGTGTTAGCTGAAAACAATCAAAACACCTCTATTCCAAAATTAACCATCAAAAATTCTAAGATTTATAATTCGAGTAATTTTGGAATATTAGGCCGCGCTACTTCTATTACTGCAGCAAACCTGGTCATTAATAATGCGGGGCAATCATCATTTGCAGGTATTTATGGCGGCGTTTATAACTTTACGCACTGTACACTTGCGAATTATTGGACAAATAGTTTTAGACAGTTCCCTGCCCTCTTCCTTAGTAATTATCAAGTTATTGATGATAACACCTTAGTTTCTAATCCACTTACTGCTGCAAATTTTAACAACTGTATAATCTATGGAAATGACAACCCTGAGTTTATGGTAGAGCAATTGGATGGTACAGACTTCAATTTCAAATTCACTAATTGCCTAATTAAATTTGACGATCCAAATAAAAATTTTGGAACAGATCCTAATTACGATTTTAAAAATGCCGCCCTATATGATAATGTCGTCTTCAATAAAGATCCTAAATTTAAAAGCCCTTCTAGAAATCAACTGATGATCGGGGAAGGTTCTGCAGCTGTAAACGTTATTGGGAACAATCCTTTCTCAAATCAAATACCTGTTGACATCCTTAATATTAACAGAACGACTGCGCCCGATTTAGGCGCATACCAACATTTGGATTTATAGAGTAATTGGGCTTTATAACTTATAATTCGCATTGCGTAAATCATGAAAAAACCTCACAAGTTCAGCAACAAGTGAGGTTTTTTCTATTTAGTATCGCGCTAATATTTAAGCGAACAAAGGCTTACCTTTCATCATTTCATTTACTTTATCGCCAATAGCGTCAAGTTTGTTATCGTTATCATGATTGGTAAGAACCTCATCAATCATTCCAACAATAGCATCCATATCCGCTTCTTTCAAGCCTCTAGTTGTTATTGCTGGAGTACCAATACGAATTCCTGAGGTTACAAATGGCGACTTATCATCAAATGGCACCATGTTTTTATTAACGGTGATATCTGCTTTTACTAAGGCAAATTCGGCGTCCTTACCTGTAATGTTCTTATTTCTTAAATCGATCAACATCATATGGTTGTCAGTTCCGCCAGAAATAATATGGTAATCTCTATCTACAAACGCCTTGGCCATAGCTGCAGCGTTATTTTTAACTTGTAACATATAATGCATAAATTCATCCGTTAAGGCTTCACCAAATGCAATGGCTTTGGCAGCAATAATATGCTCTAACGGTCCACCTTGATTTCCTGGGAATACACCAGAATCTAATACAGAAGACATCATTCGTAAATTGCCTTTTGGAGCTTTCATTCCGAAAGGATTCTCAAAATCTTCACCCATCAAAATCATTCCTCCTCTTGGTCCTCTTAAGGTTTTATGCGTGGTTGTCGTTACAATATGACAATGCGGCATTGGATCACTCATAATGCCTTTAGCTATCAATCCTGCAGGATGGGAAATATCTGCCATGAGCACCGCTCCTACCTGATCAGCAACTTGCCTGAAGGCCGCAAAATCCATATCACGCGAATATGCTGAAGCTCCAGCAATAATCATCTTAGGTTTTTCCTTCTTAGCCGTTTCTTCTAATTTATTATAGTCAATTAACCCAGTCTCTCTATCTACCCCATAAAATGAAGGATTGTATAATTTTCCAGAAAAGTTAACTGGCGATCCGTGTGTTAAATGTCCGCCATGCGATAGATCAAAACCAAGAATTTTGTCGCCCGGTTTTAAGCACATGGAATATACAGCCGTATTTGCTTGACTTCCTGAATGCGGTTGCACGTTAGCATAAGCTGCACCAAATAGCGTTTTAGCACGATCAATTGCTATTTGCTCCACTTCATCTACAATTTCGCAACCACCATAATAACGCTTTCCAGGATACCCTTCAGCATATTTATTTGTCAATACAGATCCTGCGGCTTCCATTACCTGATTGCTTACAAAATTTTCTGAAGCAATAAGCTCTAAACCATGTAATTGTCTTTCTTTTTCAGCTTCAATAAGCTCAAATATTTGTTGGTCACGTTGCATAAATGTTGTGTTTTTTAGTCCTCTTAAAACAAGGATTTAATGAATGTTTTAAATTTACCCAAAAGTAATAAATACAATACTTATTTCAGTCAAAAAAAGAATTTTTCGTCTGAATATAATGTCATGATGAATTGGTCTGGAGCCGCATAATTTTAAGTCTTTTTTTGGATTTTAATTAAAAAAAATATGTAGGTTTGAATACATTTTACAAAACTAATGAATCGCAACACTATGCCTTTATCCGCAAATAACCCCGATAGAACATCGTGGCTTCACGTGGGAAAAAATTCTGATTTTCCTATTCAGAACATCCCTTTTGGTGTTTTCTTAACACGAGATGACATCATTACCATTGGTACACGAATTGGCGATACCGCCATTGACCTTGGTGCGCTGCATCAACTAGGTTATTTTGAAGGTATACCTCTTACTGACGATATTTTTCTTCAGGACACCTTAAATGATTTTATTGCTGATGGCCGTAAAACATGGCGTGCCGTAAGAAATAGAATTGCTGATATTTTTGACAGTAACAATACAACTTTAAAGAATAATACCAAACATAAGGAAATTGTGCTCTTCAGGCTTGACGAGATTGAGATGCAATTACCCGTCCAGGTGGGAGATTATACTGATTTTTATTCGAGCAAAGAACATGCTACAAACGTAGGTACCATGTTTAGAGACCCAGACAACGCACTGATGCCAAATTGGTTGCACATTCCTGTTGGGTATCACGGTCGTAGCTCTTCTATAATTCCGTCTGGCATTCCAATACACAGGCCACAAGGCCAAACAATGCCTGAGGGTGCCAAAGACCCTGTTTTTGGTCCTTCTAAATTAGTTGACTTCGAATTGGAAATGGCTTTCATTACTACAGATGCTAATGATTTAGGTGAACCGATTCCCGTAAATGAAGCTGAAGAATATATATTTGGATTGGTACTTTTCAATGATTGGTCAGCCCGTGACATACAGAAATGGGAATATGTGCCATTAGGACCATTCTTGGCTAAAAACTTCGCGTCCTCTATGTCGCCATGGATTGTGACCCTAGACGCTCTTGAACCTTTTAAGGTAGAGGGCCCAAAACCCATCAAACCTTTGTTACCATATTTACAATCTAAAGGAAAAAAAGGTTATGATATCAATTTAGAAGTTGCCATCCGTCCAAAAGACGCCAAAGAAACTATTGTGAGTAAATCCAATTTTAAGTATATGTATTGGAATATGGCACAACAATTAGCACATCATACGGTTAATGGCTGTCCTGTAAATTCTGGAGATATGATGGGGAGTGGTACCATATCAGGTCCTACGGAAGAATCATTCGGATCTATGTTAGAATTGACATGGAAAGGTGAAAAACCCTTAACTATGAAAGATGGCACAGAACGTAAGTTTATTAATGATTACGATACGGTAATTATGAGAGGACATTGTGAAAAAGATGGTACCAGAATTGGTTTTGGGGAAGTTTCAACACAACTTTTACCAATTTATAATCCTCAAAAAAAGAAACAAAAGTAAATATTTAAAATAGTCATAAGTGAAGCACGAACGTCAATTTATACTGATATTCGTGCTTTTTTTATGAACACCACATCACATGTAAATAACCCATAATTATTCATTTGGCACATAATTTGAAACCTACTAACTTTAACCCCCTAACCTTAAGACCTATGACTTCAAAACTACCCTACATTTTACTCTTTTTAGTTACTGTTTCTTGCAGCAGTAAGAAACAAATTGAAAAGGCGCTACATTCTGGCAATTATAATCAAGCCATTCAGGAAGCACTCAAAAAACTTGAAAACAATAAGGATAATGAGCGTAAACAGGATTTTGTCCTGATGTTGCAATCTGCTTACGACAAAGCGAATGAACGTGATTTAAAACAAATTAAGCATCTTAAGAAAGATGGCAATCCAGAACATTACAAATCAATTTATGATCTTTACCTTGCTTTAGAAGCTCGTCAAAGAGCCGTAAAGCCTGTTATACCATTAAAAGTCAATGGAAACATTATTCACTTAGATTTTCCTGATTATACAGATAAGATTGTAGAATCTCGCCGTGCCGTATCCAACTATTTTTATGATCAAGGCAAAGCACTTCTTAAATCCAATTTTAAAATGGATGCAAAGAAAGCCTACCATACTTTTCAATACATTGAGCGCATCAATCCGAATTTTAAAGATGTGCGTAGCCTAATGCAGGATGCTCATAATCTTGGGACGGATTATGTTATTGTAACCATTCAGAATCAAACGAGACAAATCATACCAATGCAATTGGAAGATGACTTATTGAATTTTGACACCTATGGTTTAAATCAGTTCTGGACAGTATATCACGCCAATCCTGCCCATGATATTGCTTATGATTATGCGATGGAATTGCAATTAAAGCAAATTAATGTGTCACCAGAAAAGTTACACCAAAAAGAAATTTTGAGAGAAAAAGAAATTGTAGACGGCTGGAAGTATAAACTTGACGCTGCCGGCAATGTGGCTAAGGATAGTTTAGGTAAAGACATTAAAATTGACAAAATCGTGAACGTTAAAGCCCGTTACATTGAGTATTCACAATTGAAATCGACCCAAGTTTTAGCCGATGTTGTTTATGTGGACCTATTGAGCAACCAAACTCTCGATGTGTTCCCAATTAAAAGTGAATTTGTTTTTGAAAACCGTTTTGCAGTTTACAAAGGCGACAAACGCGCATTAGATCCAACTGATCATGAGCTGCTACGAAATAAAAGACTCCACTTTCCTACTGATGCTGAAATGGTTTATGACACAGGTGAAGATTTAAAACTACAGCTTAAGCAAATTATTAATTCTTATAATGTGAGGAAGTAGCACTTAACCGTATTCCTAACATCAAAGTTGTCAACTTTCACTAGTGTGTTTATATCACTAGTGTAAGTTACAGCAATCTAAAGAGCGTTTGTTTAAATGAAAGATTTCAGCTCCATTGAATTAATTCCGCTATGGCTGCCATGAGACACAACTTTCCCATTTTTAATCACCAATAATTGTGGCGATTCGTGCATCACGTTAAATTGATCAGCAATGGCATTTGAAATATCTCTATGATTCAACAAATCCAAATAATAAAGATCAGCTTCATCAACCTGTAACTGATACTCCTTTTTAAATTGATTTATTACCATTCTGCTAATTCCGCAACGCGTGGAATGTTTAAATATGATTTGTGTTTTGGCGTTGGAGCGCTCTTTAATAGTTTCTAACTGACCTATGTTTTTCAAATCAATCCAAGCCAAATCTGTGTTGCTGTTAGACACTTCTCCACTTTTTGCGGTAGTTGACGAATTGAATAATTTATCTAATAATCCCATAATATTTCATTTTTAAGTTTTGTAACCACTGATTTATAACAATTCAAATTTATATTTTATAAGTAGATGTAATGATCGACTTTCCTATTTTAATTATCTTTATAACATCAGTCGAAACACTTTTTAAATCTTACAACCTGACTAAATGTCTTGCTACTAGCGACTTTGACTGACTTTTTGTCGGCTGCTTTCAATTGGTAAGGTAATTGACTTAAACTGAATATCCATGCGTTAGCTAAATAAAATGCGTGGCAATTAAGATATAACACACAACAATATAGATATTAACCTATAAAAACATACCCATTATAGGGGAAACAATTATGAATTTTAACGACTATACAATAAAATCACAAGAGGCCATTCAACATGCACAACAGCTTGCTCAGAGCTTTGGCCACCAACAAATCGAAAATGAGCATATTTTTAAAGCAATTTTTGAAGTTGACGAAAATGTGTTGCCATTCTTACTTAAAAAATTGAATGTCAATATCAATTTATTACAACAGACTCTAGACAAGCAATTAGAAAGTTTTCCAAAAGTTTCAGGAGGCGACATTATGCTTTCTAGAGAAGCCAACAAAACACTTAATGAAGCGGCAATCATCGCTAAAAAGCTGAAGGATGATTATGTATCCATAGAACATCTGATTCTAGCAGTGTTCAAATCCAACAGTAAGATTGCGCAAATGCTCAAGGACCAAGGTGTTACAGAAAAAGCATTGACTGCTGGAATAGAAGAACTACGTCAAGGCGACCGTGTCACATCCCAAAGTCAGGAAGACACATATAACTCCCTTAACAAATATGCCAAAAATCTCAATGAAATGGCCAAAAGTGGGAGATTGGACCCCATTATTGGTCGTGATGAGGAAATTAGAAGAATTCTACAAATTCTATCTCGGCGTACCAAAAATAACCCAATTCTTGTAGGAGAACCTGGTACGGGAAAAACAGCAATTGCAGAAGGTTTGGCCCATCGAATTATTGATGGCGATGTACCAGAAAACTTAAAAGACAAACAAGTGTTTGCCTTAGATATGGGCGCACTAATTGCAGGTGCGAAATACAAAGGAGAGTTTGAAGAACGTCTTAAAGCGGTAATCAAGGAAGTAACATCTAGTGAAGGTGATATTGTACTTTTTATTGATGAAATACACACCCTTGTTGGTGCAGGTGGTGGACAAGGTGCTATGGATGCCGCAAACATATTAAAACCAGCCTTAGCAAGAGGTGAGCTGCGTGCCATTGGTGCTACAACCTTGGATGAGTATCAAAAATATTTTGAAAAAGACAAGGCTTTAGAACGTCGTTTTCAAAAAGTTATGGTAGATGAGCCTGATACTGAAAGTGCCATCTCAATATTACGTGGTATTAAAGAAAAATATGAAACTCACCACAAAGTCCGTATTAAGGATGAGGCCATTATTGGTGCTGTAGAACTCTCTGAGCGCTATATAACTAACCGGTTTTTGCCAGATAAGGCCATTGACTTAATGGACGAAGCAGCGTCTAAACTGCGTATGGAAATCAATTCCAAACCTGAAGAATTAGACGTTTTAGACAGAAAAATCATGCAATTGGAAATTGAGATTGAAGCCATTAAACGTGAAAAAGACGAAACCAAACTTAAAACTCTACGATCAGAACTTGCAAATTTGAAAGAGGAACGTAACGAGATCAATGCGAAATGGAAAAGCGAAAAAGAGGTGGTAGACAATATCCAAAATGCAAAGTCTAGCATTGAAGAATTTAAGCTTGAAGCTGAACGTGCAGAACGGGATGGTGACTATGGTAAGGTTGCAGAAATACGCTACGGTAAAATTAAAGATACCCAAGAGCAACTGGAGAAACTCCAAAAAGAATTGCAAGAGAACCAATCTGGCAACTCTTTAATAAAGGAGGAAGTAACCTATGAAGATATTGCTGAGGTAGTAGCTAAATGGACAGGAATTCCAATAACGAAGATGCTGCAAAGTGACAGAGAGAAGTTGCTTAAATTGGAAGAGCAGCTGCATAAACGTGTAATTGGTCAGGAGGAAGCGATAACTGCCGTAAGTGATGCTGTAAGACGAAGCCGTGCAGGATTACAAAATCCGCAAAAACCTATTGGAACTTTCCTTTTTTTGGGAACTACAGGGGTCGGAAAAACAGAATTGGCGAAAGCTTTGGCCGAATACCTATTCGATGATGAGAATTCGATGACACGTATCGACATGAGTGAATATCAGGAGCGTCATAGCGTGAGCCGTTTGGTTGGTGCGCCTCCAGGATATGTAGGTTATGATGAAGGTGGACAATTGACGGAAGCCGTTAGAAGAAAGCCGTATTCAGTGGTATTACTTGACGAGATTGAGAAAGCACACCCTGATACTTTCAACATACTTCTACAAGTATTAGATGAAGGGCGTTTAACGGATAATAAAGGTCGAATTGCCGATTTTAAAAATACCATTATCATTATGACATCCAATATGGGAAGTTCTATTATCCAGGAGCGTTTTGAAGCTACAAAAGATATCGAATCTGCTCTTGAATCGGCAAAAGTTGATGTGCTAGGTTTACTGAAACAAAGTGTAAGACCAGAATTTTTAAACAGAATTGATGACATCATCATGTTTACGCCATTAACGAGAGAAAACATTGTGGAGATTGTTGGCTTACAACTAAAAGGCTTAACGCGCATGCTTGCTAACCAAGGTATTACCTTTGATGCTACAAGTGAGGCAACCGCCTATTTGGCCGAGAAAGGTTATAACCCAGAATATGGTGCACGACCCGTAAAACGTGTCATCCAAAAAGAAGTACTAAATGAATTGAGTAAGGAATTACTTTCAGGCAACATAACGTCAGACAGCATAGTTCTTTTAGACTCCTTCAACGATAAACTGGTATTCAGAAACCAAGAACATTTGGCCGAAGAAGTGAAATAATAAAATTGGCTCTGTCATGTAAACACACTAAAGGTATTCCTATCATTCAATTTATTGATTGACATTATTATAACAGTACGTATCCCATACTAAGGTGCGTACTGTTTTTGTTTAGTGCTATTATCTGTACGGATTAGGTTAATGTATCTAAAAATTCAAAACTACTTTCATAGACTCAAATTGATATTTCAATCTATGGGCCTTATAACCTATTATGACTTTGAAGATAGCGAAGCGTTTGTTTTTGATCATTATATTATTAATCAGGTCAAAGAAGGTGCTGTTATTGGAACTAAACATAACACATTGCTACACAACTGCATCAAAAAACATTTCAGCGGTAAAAACTTGGTGTACATATCCAACCGCGCGCGGTCATATGCTGTTAATCCATTAGTATATCCGAAGACCAAAAAAATACCTAATTTAGTGGCCATTGCAATTGTTGCAAACTCACCACTTACGCGTCAAAATGCAGCCTATGAAGGAGAGTTTTTCGATAAACCCTACCAAATATTTGATAATTTACGAGCTGCAATTAATTGGTCCCACTTACAATTGGAAGCTGAAGAAAAGCAATCCTTCAAAAACAAAACTTAATTGCGCACGCTATTATAGGCAATACTCACTTATACGATTTAATTTTTGCTTCTCTATACAGAAGCATTTTATTTTTTAGGATGTATTACCTAAACCAGATTTAGAGTCAAATATGTTAAGCTATGCTCAATTAAACAGCCATAGTTCTCGTGTCGTTAAGCCTGTAGAGTTATAAAAGGCACAGTTATTAATCATATTATTGAGTTTAGTGCATTTCACTATACACCTCATACAAAGACACTTAAAAAAAATCGAGTTTATAATTCATTACCATTCGTCTAAAAAACGAAAATAAATCGTCTTAAAATAACCGTTTATCGTATTTTTACGACACTTAACCTAAGAAACTACTATGGATATTAATAACTATATTGAGCATACGCTTTTAAAACCTAGCGCTACTGAGCGACAAATTATCGATCTATGTAACGGAGCAAAGAAAAATGGACTCTTTGCAGTTTGTGTCAACAGTTGTTATGTGCCCTTAGCCAAACAATTGTTATCAGAATCGGAGGTTAAAATTGTATCCGTAATAGGATTCCCTCTAGGGGCAATGGCCACTGAAGTAAAGGTTTTTGAAGCTAAAAATGCTATTAGAGAAGGTGCTGAAGAGATTGATATGGTTATTAATATTGGTTTTTTGAAAAGCCAGAACTATGTGGCCGTATTTAAAGATTTATCCGATGTTAAAAGAGCTATCGGTAACACCCCATTAAAGGTCATCCTTGAAATTAGCGAACTTTCCAAAAATGAGATTGTTAAAGCCTGTGAAATCTGTGTAGATGCAAAAGTAGACTTCATAAAAACCTCTACTGGGTTCTCTAAAAGTGGCGCTACACTTACTGCAGTAAAAATAATTAAGAAAATTGTTAAGGATAGGGCAAAAATTAAAGCGTCAGGAGGTATAACAGATGTAATTACAGCTAAGAAATATATTGAAGCAGGCGCAGATCGTATCGGGACCTCATCAGGTGTTGCAATGATGACTTCAAAGGTACTATAAGCCGATTATAATTTCTATATTTAGGCTTTAATTATACCTTATGAGTGTACATATTGAAGCGAAAAAAGGAGAAATTGCCCAAACTATTCTTCTTCCAGGTGACCCGTTGCGTGCTAAATGGATTGCTAACACCTACCTTGAATCTCCAAAACTTTTCAATACAGTTAGAGGAATGTTGGGTTATACGGGCACCTATAAGGGCAAGTCTATTTCAACCATGGGCACCGGAATGGGGGTTCCAAGCATTTCCATATATGCACATGAACTCATATATGAGTTCGGCGTAAAAAATCTGATTAGAGTGGGCAGCGCAGGCTCCTACCAAAAAGATGTTAAAATTAGGGACATTGTATTTGCCATGGCGGCCTCCTCCACCTCAGGCATCAATAAGCTGCGCTTTGCCAATGCGGATTATGCCCCAACAGCCAATTTTGAACTTTTCCAAAAAGCACTCGAGGCCGCAAAAGCTAAAAATATTGCTATTAAAGCGGGAAACGTACTGACCAGCGATGAATTTTATGGCGATAATTTCGAGTCGTATCACAAATGGTCAGAATTTGGAGTATTGTGTGTTGACATGGAAAGCTCAGGACTTTACACCATTGCCGCCAAGCACAACGCTAAGGCATTAAGCATTCTCACAATTTCAGACTCATTAGTAACTGGCGAACATACAACAGCTGACGAAAGAGAGACTACATTTAAAGAAATGATAGAAATCGCCCTAGAACTTGCTTAACCACTTAAAACTCTTCTTATGTTAAGACACCTAATTATTTTATGTATTGCTTGTTTCTCTATTAACGTGATGTCCCAAATTCAAAACACTGATAACATCACCACATATTATTTTATTCGTCATGCTGAAAAAGATCGCAGTAACCCATCTGAAAAGAACCCACATTTAACCGCCGTTGGTCATCAAAGAGCAGCTGATTGGAACGACATTTTACAGCATATCACATTTGACGCTGTGTATGCCACAGATTACCATAGAACAAAAGAAACAGCGCAACCAGTTGCTGAAAAAAATAATCTGCAGTTAACCATCTACAATACAAAGGCCTATTATAATGAAGCCTTTAAATTAGCAACACAAGGAAAAACAGTTCTTGTGGTAGGCCATAGCAACACGACTCCTGAATTTGTAAATGCCGTAATTGGCAGAAATAAGTATGGACCTATTGATGATGCCAATAATGGGAACCTTTATATTGTTACGATTTCGGATGCGTTTACGAATGCTACTTTACTAACCATCAATTAAGGATTTCTACTTCAATATTCTTGAGTTCAATTTTTGATAACAGTTCAAGTTCTCCTTTATCAAACATCAACCCCAAGTCATCAAAATTAAATTCGAGACGGGTTGGTTTATAGTTATTATAATCCACAAAACGCAGTCCATTCACCATGCGTTCATTATATGCTTCCCTAAAGCGATAGCCCATACCTTCAATTTCCTCATAAGAATAGGCGAGATACTCCACTTTATAGGTTGTTTGGTCAACCCAATACAGAAAAACGTCTTCAAAATCTTCGCCGCCACCATCTTCTGAAAAGGTGACTTCTATTTTATGGTAATCTTTGCCTTTAATGGCTTCTTCACCTAAATAGTTTTTATATACGGCTTTCCCGTTCAATCCGTAAGGCAATACTGAAAAATAATGTACTGAATTTACAGAGGCACTGTAAAGTGCTACCAATGAGTCTGATAGCTCAACTTTGACATCATTTTTATAACGTTCAAATCCTGAATTGCTTAATACATCTTTAATGTTATTAACTGAATCTTGAATATAGCGTTCCAATTGAAATTTACCTCCTTTACGATGCGCTTTATAATGTATGTCTCTAAAATCAAACTCAATATTTGATTTCTCAAACACTTCGCCTCCTGAAACTTCTATTGATTTTTCGATAATTTCATTCGCAGATGCCTTGGCAACGGATTTCTTATTTTCTTGGTTGCAATTGAAAAGAGTTAATAGCAAGGTTGATACTAAAAGATGTCGTAACATAGAATTCTTTTTAGATGAGTTTGCAAATTTAAAGATTACAGTTGGGTCTTCTTTAAAAGTTATCCTAAATGTTTTACCTTTGACTCCTTATGCAGAAACACATCAACATAAAAAACAGAAAAGCACGGTTTAATTATGAACTGTTGGATAAATATACCGCTGGAATCGTTTTATCGGGTACAGAAATTAAATCCATTAGAAGTGGTAAAGCCTCCATTGCTGAAAGTTTTTGTGAATTTAATGATAAGGGCGAACTTTTTGTCATTAACATGAACATTGAAGAGTATGCTTTTGGCAATTATTATAATCATAGACCTAAGGCGGAACGCAAACTCTTGCTGAATAAGAGAGAACTCAAATCTTTACATAAAGATGTTCAAACCAAAGGCTACGCGATTGTCCCCCTTCGCTTATTTATTAACGATAGAGGTTTTGCAAAGGTTGAAATCGCTTTAGGGAAAGGTAAAAAACTATATGATAAGCGTGATACTATAAGAGACCGCGATAACAAGAGAAACCTAGATAGAATTAAAAAAATCTACAAGTAATGTGCTATCTTTCGCGCCTTGTGCCAATTATTAATTTAAGAGTGTTATAACAAGCAGGAACACTATTTATAGTTAAGTTTGAAATGCTTCTAGACGACTATTCCATTAGAATCTCCATATAGAGGTCTTTAAACCTAACGTGATGACCAAATTCCTACTCTCACTTTTTTTTGTAACACTCAGTTTTCAGGCGTTCTCGCAGCTTAAAGGACAGATTTCAGACACCAATGGCGCACCGCTCCCCTATGTAAATATTTATGTAGAAAACTCCTTTATCGGAACCACAAGTAATGACGAAGGAAACTACGAACTTAATCTTAGTAAAGCTGACACCTACAGTATTATTTTTCAATTTTTGGGCTACAAAACTGTCAAAAAAGAAGTTGAAATAACCCACTTTCCTTTCACATTAAATGCAACACTTATAGAGGAACAGATTTCATTAAATGAAGTTGTGATTAATTCAGATGAGAATCCTGCCGATATCATCATGAGAAAAGCTATCGCTTCTCGAAAAACAAATCTAGAAAAGATACAGGCTTTTAAAGCTAATTTTTACTCCCGTGGATTAATTCGCATAAAAAATGCCCCAGAAAAGTTTTTTGGTCAAACCATGGACGATTTTATGGTAGGCCTAGATTCGACACGGAGCGGCATCTTGTACTTATCTGAAACCATTTCAGAAATTGACTATATGCATCCCGACAAGCTGAAGGAAAAAATTATTGCCTCAAAAGTAAGTGGCGATAGTAATGGTTTTAGCTTTAATACGGCAAGTGATGTCGATTTCAATTTTTATAATAATACGATCGAACTGGGCAATCACATCATCTCACCAATTGCAGATTTTGCTTTTGATTATTACAACTATAAATTAGAAGGTGTTTTTTATGATGATAAAGGTAACCTTATCAATAAAATCAGAGTAATTCCGAAGCGAGAAAACGATCGCATTTTTTCTGGCAGCATTTACATTGTAGACAACCAATGGACCATTTATGCCGTCGAATTGGGTATTACAGGAATTCAAGCGCAAATTCCGCCAGCAGAAGTGATCACCATCACACAAAACTTCTCGTATTCAGAGAAAGATCAACTCTGGGTCATTATTTCTCAGGGCATTGATTTTAGTTATGCGCTATTCGGGTTTAAAGGTGATGGCCGTTATACTGCTGTATACAGCAATTACAATTTCGCACCGCAATTGAGCAAAAAATCATTCGGCAAGGAAATATTATCATTTGCAACCGAAGCAAACCAAAAAGATTCCGCCTATTGGAAAAGTGTTAGACCAGTACCTTTAACTGATGAAGAAGTTAGCGACTATTTGGTAAAAGACAGTATCCAAACGCTTAGGAAATCTAAATCCTACCTCGATTCTATTGATGCAAAAAATAACGTTTTCAAAATACAAAACCTTCTTTTTGGATATAACCACAAAAACTCTTTCAAAGATTGGAGCTTAGGTTATAGCTCCCCATTATCTGGTTTGCAATTCAATACCGTTCAAGGCTATAACTCAAAATTAATTTTCTCTTACCGTAAAAATCAGGATGAGTATAAACGTTATTTTTCAGCCAATACAACTTTACAATATGGTATCTCTGAGGAGCGCTTAAGAGCAACTGCTACATTCAGGTATAAATTCAATAATGTTAACAAACCATTCTTGACGGTGTCTGGAGGTGTCCAAGTACAGCAATTTAATGAGGCTCAACCTATTTCTCCCTTAGTAAATTCAGTGAGTTCCTTGTTTTTTGAGGATAATTATATGAAGGTTTATGATAAAAGCTACGCCGAAGTGACTTATTCTCAAGAAATTTTTAATGGCACTACTATTTATAGCCGTATAGCTTATGAGCGCCGCAAAGCCTTATTAAATACTACTGCCCAGGTGTTTCTTAATGACCAAAAGGATGCTTACACTAGCAATCATCCACTCAATCCGATGGCCTATGGAGTTCCTGCTTTTGAAACGTATCAACTTTTAAAATTAAATCTGAATGCGCGTTTTAATTTTGGACAGGAATATTTGAGTTATCCAGATAGCAAGATTAATATCCCCAACAGTAAATACCCTACGCTATATTTGGGCTATGAAAAAGGATTTGCCGGTTCAGAACAACAGTATAATTTTGATCAACTCAAGTTAGGACTGACACAACGTTTTAATGTAAGCAATAAAGGCGATTTTAAATATAACCTTAAAGCAGGAACCTTTATTAATGCTGATGGAATAGGGTTAATGGATTTTTACCACCCAAATGGAAACCAAACCCATGTGGGGACGGCAAGTTCTTATTTAAACGTGTTTAACAACTTGCCGTATTATGCATTAAGCACCAACAATTCATATGTAGAACTGCATGCCGAACATGATTTTAAAGGTTTACTATTAAGTCGCGTGCCATTACTCAATAAATTAAATTATAACCTGGTAATTGGCGCACACGCCTTTGCTACAGAGCACCAAAAACCATATCAGGAATTTTCAGTGGGCTTAGACAATATAGGTTTTAAGAAATTTAGACTATTAAGAATTGATTATGTGCGGTCCTATCAAAATGGCTACCAAGGCGATGCGGTAATTTTTGGATTGAAGTTTTTAAATTTTATTGAATAACACTATCACTGCAAGTCTTTTCAAACAACTATGCTGTTGTCACTTCGAGTATTTTTCAAGAACGATAGTGATTGAAAAATATATCGAGAAGCGATCTTTATATTTACTTCCTTTCTATCACGGTTCTCGATACATTTTAAACAGCTTTCTTTCAGACGCTATTTAAAACACTCGAACTGACATTATTTTTTTCAAACAACTATCCTGTTGTCACTTCGAGTGTTTTTCAAGAACGACAGTGATTGAAAAATGTATCGAGAAGCGATCTATAATATATACTTCCATACTAACACGGTTCTCGATACATTTTAAACAGCTTTCATTCAGACGCTATTTAAAACACTCGAACTGACATTATTTTTTTCAAACAACTATCCTGTTGTCACTTCGAGTGTTTTTCAAGAACGACAGTGATTGAAAAATGTATCGAGAAGCGATCTAATAATATTTACCACCTTACTAACACTGTTCTCGATACATTTTAAACAGCTCTCTATCAGACGCTATTTAAAACACTCGAACTGACATTATTTTTTAAAAAAACTACCATGTTGTCACTTCGAGTGTTTTTCAAGAACGACAGTGATTGGAAAATGTATCGAGAAGCGATCTTTAAGATTTACTTCCTTTCTATCACGGTTCTCGATACATTTTAAACAGCTTTCTTTCAGACGCTATTTAAAACACTCGAACTGACATTATTTTTTAAAAAAACTACCATGTTGTCACTTCGAGTGTTTTTCAAGAACGACAGTGATTGGAAAATGTATCGAGAAGCGATCTTTAAGATTTACTTCCTTTCTATCACGGTTCTCGATACATTTTAAACAGCTTTCTTTCAGACGCTATTTAAAACACTCGAACTGACATTATTTTTTAAAAAAACTACCATGTTGTCACTTCGAGTGTTTTTCAAGAACGACAGTGATTGGAAAATGTATCGAGAAGCGATCTTTAATATTTACTTCCTTTCTATCACGGTTCTCGATACATTTTAAATAGCTTTCTTTCAGACGCTATTTAAAACACTCAAACTGACATTATTTTTTAAATAAAACTACCATGTTGACACTTCGAGTGTTTTTCAAGAACGATAGTGATTGAAAAATATATCGAGAAGCGATTTAATAATAATCATCTCCAAATCTAACACGGTTCTCGATACATTTTAAATAGCTTTCTTTCAGACGCTATTTAAAACACTCAAACTGACATTATTTTTTAAAAAAACTACCATGTTGTCACTTCGAGTGTTTTTCATGAACGACAGTGATTGGAAAATGTATCGAGAAGCGATCTTTAATATTTACTTCCTTTCTATCACGGTTCTCGATACATTTTAAATAGCTTTCTTTCAGACGCTATTTAAAACACTCAAACTGACATTATTTTTTAAATAAAACTACCATGTTGACACTTCGAGTGTTTTTCAAGAACGATAGTGATTGAAAAATATATCGAGAAGCGATTTAATAATAATCATCTCCAAATCTAACACGGTTCTCGATACATTTTAAATAGCTTTCTTTCAGACGCTATTTAAAACACTCAAACTGACATTATTTTTTAAAAAAACTACCATGTTGTCACTTCGAGTGTTTTTCAAGAACGACAGTGATTGAAAAATGTATCGAGAAGCGATCTAATAATATTTACCACCTTACTAACACTGTTCTCGATACATTTTAAACAGCTCTCTATCAGACGCTATTTAAAACACTCGAACTGACATTATTTTATTCAAGCAACGTCCTTATTGTCACTTCGAGTGTTTTTCAAGAACGACAGTGATTGAAAAATGTATCGAGAAGCGATCTTTTATATTTACTTCCTTACTAACACTGTTCTCAATAAATTTCAAACAGCTCTCTTTCAGACGCTATTTAAAACACTCAAACTGACATTATTTTTTAAAAAAACTACCATGTTGTCACTTCGAGTGTTTTTCAAGAACGACAGTGATTGAAAAATGTATCGAGAAGCGATTTAATAATAATCATCTCCAAATCTAACACGGTTCTCGATACATTTTAAATAGCTTTCTTTCAGACGCTATTTAAAACACTTGAACTGACAATGCAATAATTTTAGAAACACTTAGTTTTTATCTTCCAAAAGTGGTACAAACCTAAACTCACCGAACTCGTGCTTTTCAAAATCTTTTGGTCCTTTTCTGATAAATAAAGTCATGGTCTGTACCTGGTCTCCAACAGGAATAACCAACCGGCCACCAATTTTTAATTGGCTCATCAAGGGTTTAGGGACAAATGGGGCCCCTGCAGTTACAATAATACTATCAAACGGGGCTTCGTCCTTTAAGCCTTTATAACCATCTCCAAAAATTAGTTTTTTGGGACGGTACCCTAGTTTAGGAAGAAATTTACTAGTAATTTTAAACAGTTCTAATTGACGTTCAATACTGTAGACCTTTGCTCCTAATTCGCACAGCACAGCAGTTTGATAACCGCTACCTGTACCAATTTCAAGAACATTATCTCCTGGCTTAATCTGCATAAGCTCTGTTTGAAAAGCAACGGTATAAGGTTGTGAGATGGTTTGGTCAGCCGCAATAGGAAACGCTTTGTCTTGATACGCATGGTCTAGAAAGCTCGAATCCATAAAAAGATGTCTCGGAATTTTACCGATGGCCTTTAATACTTTTTCATCAGTAATCCCTTTATCCTTTACAATGCCAACAAGTTGCTGGCGCAAGCCCTTATGTATAAATGTATCTTTCAAAGCGGTGATGTTTGCTGGCTAAACTACTTCAAATAAAAGCAAATCACAAATTCAAAATCCCAAAATACACCCTCAAAAGTAAAACTGACATTTTGATTTTAAAGCATTTTAATCATGAGATACTTTACAAAAATTTGTCTAAAAACTTACCATTTTATCAGTGTTTATGAGTGTACTAAAAATAACAATATTGATTATCTTACAATGGGGCACCCTTCATCTTTCTCATTTCTTTTTCTTTTTTCTGCCTTAAAAAAAGGCTATTTTTGTATAAAACGTATAATCTATGTTAAAAGCAGGAGTTCTTGGTGCTGGTCATCTTGGAAAAATTCACTTACGCCTTTTAAATCAGTCCGAAAAATATGATTTAATTGGTTTTTATGATGCTGATGAAACCAATGCCAAAAAGATTGAGGCTGAATTGGGCTATAAATATTTTGATACTATTGAAGGCCTTATTGATGCTGTAGATGTTGTCGATATTGTCACTCCAACCTTATCGCATTATGAATGTGCTAAATTAGCCATCTCTAAAGGCAAGCACATCTTTATTGAAAAACCAATCACCAATACCGTTGAAGAAGCTGAAACCATCCGCACACTTGTGGCTGAAAACAACGTCAAAGGCCAAGTAGGTCATGTGGAACGATTTAATCCTGCATTTAAAGCAGTAAAACATCAAATTCACAATCCGATGTTTATAGAAACCCATAGGTTGGCAGAGTTCAATCCACGAGGTACTGATGTACCCGTGGTGTTAGATTTAATGATTCATGATATTGACATTATCTTGAGTGTCGTAGATTCTAAAGTCAAAAATATATCGGCAAGCGGTGTGTCAGTAATTAGTGATACGCCTGACATTGCAAATGCGCGCATCGAATTTGAAAATGGCTGTGTTGCTAATTTAACGGCGAGTAGAATCTCTTTGAAAAACATGCGAAAAACTCGGTTTTTCCAAAAGGACGCCTACATCTCGGTAGACTTTCTAGAGAAAAAATGTGAAGTGGTTAAAATGAAGGATGCGCCTTCCAATCCTGGTGATTTTGATATGATTCTTCAAAATGCTGAAGGTGTGAAGAAACAAATCTATTTTGATAACCCTGATGTTGCAGATAATAATGCGATTTTGGACGAACTAGAAACGTTCGCAGATGCCATAAATACTAACACGAAACCCATTGTTACACTTCACGACGGAACAGAAGCATTGCGTGTAGCGACCAGGATTATTGAACAGTTTTAAGTTCAGAATCACATCGCTTCACCAAAATCAAATTTATAGAAACACAAATAAGACCCCTAATTCGAGGGAATTAAAAATAAATTTTTAATGAAAAACATAGCAGTAATTGGTGCCGGAACCATGGGTAATGGCATTGCGCACACCTTCGCACAAAGCGGATTTAAAGTACAACTCATTGATATTAGTAAAGCATCGCTTCAAAAAGGTATGGATACCATCACGAATAATTTAGATCGTATGGTTGCCAAAGAAAAAATTAATAACGCTCAAAAAAATGACACTTTAAACAATATCACCACCCATACTGATATTTCTAAAGGTGTTAAGGATGTGGATTTGGTAGTAGAAGCTGCTACTGAAAATAGCGAACTCAAACTTAAAATATTCAAACAATTGGATGAGGTGTGCTCAAAAGACACCATTTTGGCAACCAACACCTCCTCTATCTCAATAACCCAGATTGCTGCCGCAACTTCTAGGCCCAAACAAGTTATCGGGATGCATTTTATGAACCCTGTGCCTATTATGAAATTGGTTGAAATTATTCGTGGTTACACCACAAGTGATGAGGTGACTAAAACCATAATGGATCTTTCTAAGACCTTAGGTAAAGAACCTGTAGAAGTCAATGATTATCCAGGTTTCGTAGCTAACAGAATCCTTATGCCAATGCTTAATGAGTCTATTGAAACACTATATAATGGTGTTGCTGGTGTTACAGAAATTGATACCGTTATGAAGTTGGGAATGGCGCATCCTATGGGGCCATTACAATTGGCGGATTTTATTGGGTTAGACGTATGTCTTTCCATATTGAATGTGATGTATGACGGTTTCAAAAACCCTAAGTATGCACCTTGCCCTCTATTGGTAAATATGGTTCGCGCCGGAAAACTAGGCGTTAAATCTGGTGAAGGTTTTTATGATTATTCGGAAAGCCGAAAAGCAGAAAACGTATCACAACAATTCTTATAGTCCCTTTACACGACATAAATGGCTAACATTATTCCTTTTAAAGCAGTAAGGCCCACGCGAGACAAGGTGACTCTCGTAGCGGCGCGATCCTACCAAAGCTACACATTAGAGCAACGTGAATCGCGTTTGAGGGATAATCCGTTTTCGTTTTTGCACATTGTTAATCCAGGCTACAAATTTGACAAACAAATTTCAGGAGAAGCCCGCTACAATTTAGTTAGAAATAGGTATTTAGAATTTAAAGAAGATTCTATTTTTATTCAAGACGCCCAACCTTGTTACTACATTTATCAAATTAAAGATAGGGATCATCAAGTTTTTAACGGCATAGTTGCCGCTACGAGTGCTGAAGATTATGAAAATGACGTCATCAAAAAACATGAGGATACCATTGAGTTTCGCGAGGTTATTTTTAAGGACTATCTAAAAACGGTAGGCTTTAATGCTGAACCTGTACTCCTCACCTATCCTGATAATGATGTTATTGCTGATATAATTAGCGAGGTACAAAAAGCACGTTCAGAATATGAATTCACAACCACGTATAGGGATACCCATTTATTATGGAAAGTAGAAGACGCCGATCAAATTAAAAAGATATCCCAAGAATTTCAGCAGATGGAAACGGTCTATATTGCCGATGGACATCACAGATCATCTTCTTCCTATCTATTGTACAAAGATTTAAAAGAAACTAATCCAAAACACACTGGAAAGGAGCCCTATAACTTTTTTATGAGTTATTTAATTCCTGAATCAAACTTGAGAATCCATGAATTCAATCGTGTGATCAAAGATCTGAACGGATTGACCAAGGAGGAATTTCTAATTCAACTGGACATGATGTTTCGTATTGAAAATAGAGGACCTGTACCCTATCACCCTTCTAAAAAACACCATTTTAGCATGTATTTGGACGGCGAATTCTACTCGCTATATTTGAGAAAAACGAGTTATAATATTGACACTTCACTTGATGCTTTGGATGCCCAAATTTTATATAAAACTATATTAGAGCCTATATTAGGTGTAATAGATCTACGAAACGACGATCGCATTGGCTACATCAATGGGAAGAAAGATATCATATCAATGAAAAGCGCTATAGACAATGGTAATTACAGAGTCGGTTTTGGAATGGTACCTGTGTTTATCGAAGAAATGAAAACTATTGCTGACGATGGCTTTAAAATGCCTCCCAAAAGCACATTTATTGAACCAAAACTAAGATGTGGCGTCACGATTTATGAATTTTAAAATTAAAATATGTTTGTAGGACTATTAGAAGTGTACGACAAACACAAATGCATTGAAATGAGTATACCAGAAAATCTACACTATATTAAATCATCATTACCGGAACAGGTTACCCTAGTAGCGGTTTCAAAAACAAAATCGGTAAATGAAATCATGGAAGCTTATGATGCTGGCCAACGTATTTTTGGAGAAAATAAAATCCAAGAAATGGTTGATAAAGAAGCACAAATGCCAAAAGATATAGAATGGCATATGATTGGCCATGTTCAGCGCAATAAGGTTAAATATATGGCAGAGTTTGTGAGTCTTATACATGGGGTTGACAATTTCAAACTCCTAAAAGAAATCAACAAACAAGCAAAAAAACATCATAGGACCATTAACTGTTTGCTTCAAATTAAAATTGCTGATGAGGACTCCAAATTTGGCATGACAGCTAAGGAAGCACAAGATATTCTACAATCAGATGAATTATCAGAATTGAATAATGTTGCTGTTGTTGGCGTTATGGGCATGGCAACGTTCACAGAGAACACTCAACAAGTGGAAGATGAATTTAAAAGATTGAAGATGATCTTTGATGACCTCAGTAACTTGGAGCCTAAAGACTCCAAGTTCAAAATTATTAGTATGGGAATGAGTGGCGATTATCAAATTGCAATATCATGTGGCAGCACTTTGGTTAGAATTGGAAGTAGTATATTTGGAGAGCGAAATTATAAATAACTTAATGTATTGCATACCCCTCAACTAACTTCCTTATACTAACACACTCAAATAATTTTACAAAAACACCACGTTTCTTGTATATTAGAAACAAGTTAAGAGACGTCCAAAAAAAATCAAGCTCATTTACGCAATATTAGACATAGAAACCACTGGCGGTAAATTCAATGAAGAAGGCATCACTGAAATCGCTATTTACAAATTTGATGGTCATACGGTAGTGGACCAATTTATCAGTCTTGTCAATCCTGAACGGGAAATACAACCTTTTGTAGTCAACTTAACTGGAATCAATAGCAATATGCTCCGCTCAGCACCAAAATTTTATGAGGTTGCCAAACGGATTGTTGAAATGACGGAAGACTGCATTATAGTAGCACATAATTCAGAATTTGATTATCGTATTTTACGCACTGAATTCAGCCGACTTGGCTTTGAATTCGAACGTAAGACACTTTGTACGGTTGAACTGTCCAAACAGCTAATGCCCGAACAGGATTCGTATAGTTTGGGCAAGCTTACCAGAGCGTTAGGCATCCCGGTAAGTGATAGGCATAGAGCATCTGGAGACGCATTAGCTACCGTAAAATTGTTTAAAATTCTGCTTGCTAAAGATCTTAATAAACAAATCATTCAAGACGCGGTAAAGGCGGAACCAAAGTACAAGATATCAACAAATCATAAGCATATCCTAGACGATTTACCATCTATTACAGGAGTATATTATCTACATGATACCTATGGTAAAATCATTTTTATTGGCAAGAGTAAAAACATTAGGAACAGAGTCAATCAACATTTTACAAGCTCCAATCCTAAATCAAAAAAAATGCAGAACCAAGTAGCCGCCGTAACTTATGAAGCTACAGGTAGTGAATTGGTAGCTATGCTAAAAGAGAGTGCAGAAATAAAAAAAACCAAGCCCTCTTTTAATAGGACCATGAGAAGAAACAAATTTACGCATGCACTCTATTGTTTTACAGATGAGAAGGGGTATATTAATTTAAGGATTGATGCGGCAGATGGTAGAAAAAAAGCCATCACTACATTCACCAATTATCAAAGTGGTAAGCAGTTTTTGATAAACGTTATTGAAAAGTATAAGCTGTGTCCCAAATTAGTGGGTCTGGACGCTACAAAGAAAAGCTGCTTTAAATTTTCTATTGGTGAATGCGCAGGCGCGTGTATAGGTGAAGAAACTTCAGAAAGCTATAATCTCAGAGTACAAGAGGTAATAGCTGCAAACATTTTTGATAATCAAGACTTTATTTTAATTGACAAAGGAAGAGCCGTAGACGAACATAGTGTATTATTAATTGAAGACGGCATTTTTAAAGGACTTGGTTATTACAACCTCAATTATCAAATTACCAATAAAAAAGTATTGGAATCCATAATTACCCCAATGGAAAACAATAGAGACACCATACATATTATTCAAACTTATCTCAGAAAAAACAAACAAATTAAACGCATTAACCTAACTCAATGAAACACCTTTACCTTGCCTCGCTTTTCCTACTTAGCTCATTTTCCTTTGCACAATCAACTTTTAATTCAGATACTTATTCCGTAAGTAGAAATGATATTACTACCAACACATATTCTAAAGATTCAACTGCCACTGCATTAGTAATCTATGAATACGGAAACAGCTATATTGATCGGGATACTTATACTCTTAAAACGGAGATCAAGAAAAAAATTAAGATTTTAAATAGGAATGGATTTGATAGGGCTACAGAAACCATTTATCTCTACAATAACAATAAAGGAAAAGAAAAAGTGTCTAAAATTTTTGCTACCACCTCTAATTTAGAGAATGGTGCAATTACCAAAACGGAACTCAAACGTGATGAGGTTTTTGAAGAAAAATATAATGAGCAATATACCTTGGTAAAATTTACCTTGCCTAACATTAAAGAAGGATCGGTCATAACGTATAGCTATCAGTTGGAATCACCTTTTATTTACAAATTCCATCCTTGGGAATTTCAGGACGACATTCCGAAATTGTACAGCGAATACAATACTAGTATCCCTGGCAACTACGACTACCATATTAAATTAGTAGGCACTCAAAAATTAAACAAATCAGAGTCTAAAATCGTGAAAAACTGTCTGAGTGCCTTCAATGGTGCCTCAGCAGATTGCGTGAATACTATTTATGCAATGTCTAATATTCCTGCTTTTATTGAGGAAGACTACATGACTGCAAGGCAAAATTACCTCTCAAGGTTAGAGTATGAACTTAAAGTGTTTAGAGGATTTGATGGCAGTGTTGATAACATTACAAAGTCCTGGAAAGATGCGGATAATGAGCTCAGATCAGACGCAAATATTGGAAGACAATTAAGAAGGAATACCTCCTTAAAAGACGAGGTAGCTAACCTGATTACAGGTGCCCAAAACCCTTTAATAGTGGCACAAAACCTTTATACATACGTACAGAACAACTATACATGG
Source organism: Gelidibacter sediminis (assembly GCF_004364975.1). Lineage (GTDB taxonomy): Bacteria > Bacteroidota > Bacteroidia > Flavobacteriales > Flavobacteriaceae > Gelidibacter > Gelidibacter sediminis. Next base: position 1,388,906 of record NZ_SOBW01000008.1, read on the forward strand.
AATGGCGATCATAAAATATTCACAGATGTTTCGATCAAAGATTTGATAAAATCAAAATCTGGTAACGTGTCTGAAATCAACATTCTTCTACACAACCTTCTCTACGAACATGGCATTGAAGTTAAGCCCGTATTATTGTCTACAAGAGCAAACGGACTACCAACGCAGCTTTTTCCTGTTATTTCAGAGTTTAATTACCTTATTGTACAAGCCACTATAAATGGCGATACATACTTATTAGACGCTACTGATCCGTATTTAGGATTTGGAGAATTACCTTATAAATGTTTAAATCATTATGGTCGACTTTTAGATTTTGACAATGGAAGCACATGGCTTCCTATTGAGGCAAGCAACCCTTCTAGCATCCATTATCAAGTAGACCTAAAGATAACAGACCAACTGGTAAATGGCGAGGTAAAAGCTCATTATCTAGGTTATGATGCCTTGAGTAAAAAGAAGGAATTTTTTGTCAATAAAGATGCCTATATCAAAAATAATGCTGACAGACAATCTGATATTACCGTAACAAATCATGAGGTTCCGGTTGCTGATAAAAATTCAGAAGCGTTTCATGAGACTTATGATGTTGTATTAAATGACAGCCATAATACCCAAGATATGGTTTATTTGAATCCTTTTATTTATAAATTTTTCAAGGAGAATCCATTTAAATTGCAACAGCGTACCTATCCCATAGATTTTGGGCATCAGAAGACATACCTGTATAGTGTACAAATAGATTTTGGAGAAACTTACGACATTGTAGAAATACCAAAATCAATCCAAGCCAAACTTCCAAATAATGGTGGAGATCTCATCTTAAATACGACGGTAAACGCACAAAAAGTAATGTTGTTCTTTAAGTTTAGTTTAAAAAATAGTATTTATGAGCCTGAACACTATGAACTATTTAAATTATACCTTAACAAGGTATTGGAAGTACAGCAAAATTCATTAGTCGTATTAAAGAAGAAATAGGCAATCTTTTATTATTTTTGAGCATATGCGTGATAAAGATCAGAAAAGAGATTGGAAGTTTAAGCTTCATGAGATCATCTACGAAGCAGATACACCAACGGGCAAACTATTTGATGTTGTCCTTCTTATTACCATTATTGCGAGTATTATTTTTGTGATGTTAGAAAGTGTCAAGGAGTTTGACGCCGAGTATCACAATTACTTAAATATTGCTGAATGGGTAGTAACCATCATTTTCAGTATAGAATATATATTGCGAATTATATCCGTTAAAAAGCCTTGGAAATATATATTCAGTTTTTATGGTATTATAGATTTCCTTTCTACCATACCAAAATATCTATCCTTAATTTTTATGGGTACCCAAGTGCTTATCGCGCTTCGTGCATTACGGTTGTTAAGGGTTTTTAGAATCTTAAAATTGGCACGATATGTAGGTGCTTCCAATTTGTTGGCCAATTCATTAAAGGCCAGTCGCGCTAAAATCCTAGTATTTTTATTTACCGTCCTAATTATCAGTGTTATTTTTGGCACCGTAATGTATTTTGTAGAAGGCGATCAAAGTGGTTTTACCAGCATTCCAGTAAGTGTATATTGGAGTATCGTTACTTTAACAACTGTAGGTTTTGGTGATATTGCCCCAGTAACGCCATTAGGTCAATTTATAGCCTCAATGATTATGATTTTAGGTTACGGAATTATTGCCGTACCTACTGGCATTGTATCGGCGGAATATGCTGCCCAACATAGAGGTCAACTTCCACAAGTGCCACCGCAGCTTCCTAAGGTAGATATGAACACAGAATCTTGCCCTAATTGTTCGGCAGAAAGACATAAAGATAACGCCAAATTTTGCTACAATTGCGGTCACATATTAAATGAGCATCGGTAGGAATAGTTCAATACACATGTCAAATCAAAAGCATCTTATTAGTATTATTGGGCCAACAGCCATAGGTAAAACCAATTTGAGTATTGCCATTGCAAACCATTTTAAAACCGAAATTATTTCAGCCGATTCACGCCAATTTTTTAAAGAAATGCAAATTGGCACTGCTGCGCCTACAGCGGAAGAGTTAAATGCTGCACCTCATCATTTCATTCATCATAAATCTGTATTAGAAAACTATAATGTTGGCACATTTGAAAAAGATGCACTTCATAAATTGGACCAACTCTATAAAACACACCAAAGCGTCGTAATGGTTGGTGGGTCTGGCCTTTATATTGATGCGGTAACCAAAGGACTCGATTATTTTCCACAAATAGATCCTACTATTCGCAAAAAATTGAATAGAGAGCTTGCAATATCCGGATTGGAACCTCTTCAGCAACAACTGAAATCTGTAGATCCACAATCATTTGAAAATATTGCCCTTAACAATCCACAGCGTGTTATCAGAGCTTTGGAAATTTCTATTGGCAGCGGTCAGCCTTATTCGTCATTTTTAAAGAAAGACAAATCGAAACGATCGTTTAAAACCATCACTATAGGGCTAACGGCGGAACGTGCTATTATTTACCAACGCATTAATGAACGGGTTGATTTGATGATGAGTAACGGTTTATTAGCGGAGGCTGAAAGTCTAAGGCAACTACAACACCTAAATGCGCTCAACACAGTAGGCTATAGTGAATTGTTTAAGTACTTGAATGGTGAATGGACTTTAGAATTTGCTGTTTCAGAAATTAAGAAGAATTCTAGAAGGTTTGCGAAGAGACAATTGACTTGGTTTAAAAAGACAGAAGATACGCATTGGTTTGACTTCCAAACTCCTGTTGCAAATATAATAGCAACCATCTCTCAGGAAATGAACTAAGAAAGTTTCAACTAGACAACAAATAATTTAAAATTGAAATTAAAATTGAAAATACCTGTATTTCAATTAATTAATTCTACCTTTGTCGCTTAATTAACATTAATATTTATTATGAATAAAGGTACCGTAAAATTCTTCAATGACGCTAAAGGTTTTGGTTTTATTACTGAAGAAGGAAACAACAATGAACATTTTGTACACATTTCTGGTTTAATCGACGAAGTTCGTGAAGGTGATGCTGTGGAATTTGATTTAACAGAAGGAAAAAAAGGTTTGAACGCAGTAAACGTAAGAGTTATATAATCGCTTCAATTTTTTAAAACAAAAAGCCTATCTTATCGATAGGCTTTTTTTATGGCTTGATTTGATTTAATCATTTCTATTGACTACCAATCTAAAACCTTCTCCATGAATGTTCAAGATTTCAACATTCTCATCTGGTTTTAAGTACTTTCTTAATTTGGCAATATACACATCCATACTCCTAGATGTAAAATAGTTATCATCTCTCCATATTTTTGTCAGCGCTAATTCGCGCGGCATCAAATCATTTTCATGTAATGCCAGTAAGCGTAGCAACTCATTTTCTTTAGGAGATAGTTTCACGGGGGTCTCGTCTTTAAATTTCAAGAAACGTAGTTTGGAGTTCAAATCAAAATTACCAATCTTAAATTCAAACTGTTTACTGTCTGCTACAGTATCTGTAGCCTTACGCTGCATGATAGCCTTGATTTTCATTAAGAGCACCTCACTATCAAACGGTTTATTTAAATAATCATCTGCACCAACTTTGTAACCTTTTAAGACATCTTCTTTCATCGCTTTTGCGGTTAAAAAAATGATGGGAACATCACTGTTTTTTTCCCTAATTTCCTTAGCTAAAGTAAATCCATCTTTATATGGCATCATCACATCCAGGATGCAAAGGTCATAATCATCCTTTTTAAACTTTTCAAAACCTTCCATTCCATTCTTAGCATGAACCACATCGTAATCATTCATATTAAGGTAATCTTTTAGGACGGTTCCGAAATTTGGATCATCTTCTACTAATAAAATCTTTTTGTTTTGTTCTTCCATAATCTATGATATTAATGGTAGTTTAATTATAAAAGTGCTACCTTTTCCTTTTTCACTTTCAACGCTAACATGCCCTTGGTGGTCTTCAACCATGCGTTTAACATAGGCTAATCCTAACCCATGACCTTTAACATTGTGCACATTTCCGGTATGTTCTCGATAAAACTTCTCAAACACTCTTTTTTGAACCTGTTTTGACATACCATTGCCATGATCGGCAATTTTCACTATTATATTATTTCCTACATTTTCTGTAGTGATATCTATTTTTGGAGCATCATCTGAATATTTTATCGCATTGTCTAAAATATTGACCAATACATTCGTAAAGTGGGTCTCGTTTGCCAAAACTGAAGATTTTTCAGCTTTTAAATCGGCATTAACATAACCTTGCCTATCTTCAATAATTAATTCTACATGACTTATGGCATCTTCAATTAGGTCGTGAAGCTTTACTCTATCCTTACTAATATTGAGTTCATTTCGTTCTAACTTAGAAATCCGTAACACATTTTCTACTTGGGCATGCATCCGTTTATTTTCATCCTTAATCATCTGCAAATAACGGGCTGTTTTCTCCTTATCTTCAATCATCTTAGGATTTTTCATCGCATCCAATGCTAGATTTATCGTGGCAATTGGTGTTTTAAATTCGTGCGTCATATTATTTATGAAATCCGTTTTAATTTGGGATATCTGACGTTGTTTGATAATTTGATAAATAGCATTGGTATATGCCAAAATGATAATTATTGTAAAAATGATTGATAAAACCGTCATCGTGAGGATAGAAGACCACAAAAATTTTCTACGCTCAGGAAAATTAACATACAAATTAAAATTACTTTCATTGTTGTTATTCAAGAACATGGGTACACCATAAGTGGTTGCCGGATCCAAATCAAAATTACTTGACTGTACTTTTGTGGCTAAGTCTTTATCATATATAGCAAATTCAAAATCTATCTCGATCCCGTTCTCATTAAACTGTCTAGATAAATAGCGTTCAATATCTTCAGTTTTTATTCTTTTATATATAGGATAGTTATTGAATAAATCTCGATAACTAATTTCAAACATCTTTTTATCAAGCTCATCCATCCTCCTGTATTCTGAAATTGTTTTCTCAGGAGCTATATTTATGGTATTTTCAAAGGTATTCTTTTTAAACACCTTCATTTCCTTTTGGTTTGTTATACGGCTGATATTCAAACTATCTAATCCTCCAATGTCAAAGAACAGGGATGGTACTTTAAAACTCTCTTCAAGAATTCCATTTTGATATACAGTTGTTTCATTAGAAACATCGTCATAGCTGTACAAGAGTATACCTCTAATATTAGTGGTATCGGGACTTTTGCCGCTATTTAACATTTCCTGATACTTATCACTATACAACTTAAACTCCCTGTCTTCTACCAATTTAGAAACATTACTCAAAGCGCGTTTAACGTTTAGTGTAAATTGCTTCTTCTCGTTAGAAAGGGTGTTATCAATAAAATAAATCTGAACGAAAATGATTCCTATAAGCGATAAACTCATCAGAATCACTAATAAAATGAATAGCTTTCTGCCCATCATCCAAATTTAACATTTTAACATTTAGATGTAACTTGCTTTAACCTTACCTTAACACATTATGAAGATTTAAGTGTTATCAATGGTTTTTAGTAGATATTGATGAATTATATTTACTTGATCTTTAGTTTGATCTAAATCGTGATTGGTAATTACAAAATCTGATTGTTTGGATTTCACTTCATCCGGTAATTGGTTATTAACGATAGCCATAATCTTGTCTTCAGTAGTGTTATCGCGCTGTTTTACACGTGCAATCCGTTTATCAAGATCAGCTACCACATTAATTATGAAATCATATTGTGAAGCCATGTCATTTTCAAAAATAATTGCGGCTTCTTTTAACACATACGGGAAGTTTTGTTCCGATTGCCATTTTAAGAAATCCTCACCTACTCTAGGATGGATAATACCATTCATTTGCTTTAAAAGCTCTGGATTGTCAAAAATTTTAGACGCTAAAAAAGGACGGTTCGGTTGGTTGTCTTTATAAGCTTCCTCCCCAAACAAGGCTATGAGTTCGTTTTTGACTGCTTTAGAAGTGTTCATTAAATGTTTTGCCCTTTCATCTGCAATATATAAAGGCACCCCCAGACCTTGAAATATTTTTGCTACAGTAGTTTTACCACTACCAATACCCCCCGTAATTCCAATAATTTTCATATCTCATTGCATTAAAATAAATTCCACTTTATGCTGTTTTAGGCGGGCACTTTTAACAATTTCAGGCACTTTGACCAATTTGGGGATTAAAAATGATTTTTCAGTATTATCAATATCCTTATAATTACATTCAACCCTAAAATCTGAAGGCTTTACCATCTTATAATTATTTAAACTAACATTGTAAGCCACCGGAATGGTTTTAGGGAAGAAATTGATATTAGTATCGGCCGGCAAATTAATTATCGTAACAGGAACATTAAAAGTACCCTCAGTAAATTTCTCAACATGCCCTGTTACAGTCACGGTTTTATCAGATATTTTTAACTGTTTGAGAGCTTCTGTCATTTCAATTTGTATCACATTTTTTATATCAGACTTGATATTTTTTAGGTCCACTTTTTTGGTCGTGACCTCGTCAATATTTGCGATTATTTTTTTCGAACCTATTATACGGACGGAATCCGGAGTTATTTTTAATTTAGAGGACATATCGTATCCTGGTGTGTAAGCAATTGAAATATTTGTTTTAACCGGAACCTTTTTAACCGCTAAAGATTGATACGGAAAGCGCAAAGTATCGGGCTGAATGGACAGCACATCTACTGAGTTTTTAAACTTAGCATTTATCTTAGCTACATTTTGCTTAGCATTCCAGATATACATGTTATTTTTAAGGGATACGTCAGATTTAAAATCTATCTGAAAAGTGGGTTTAAAAAATGAATATTTAAGTAGATTGAACCCATAAGCCTTAACGCCTACCTTCACTTTTTTGCTACTGTCAATTTCTACATGATGCTGTTCTGGAACATTTTTGTAAATAATCTCAAATGCAATGGTCTCAGTATAACTTTTAGACAATTTTGTCAACGCCCAAAAACAAAAAGATAATACCAAAAAAGCTCCGAAAACATTTAATTTTCGACTTTTTAAAGATTTAGAGAGCTGAGCCTTAAGTTTATTGAACATGTTTGAAAAACAATTTAGGGAACCTTTTTCGGGGATCTACTTTTAAAAATTTTATAGCTACGGTCGATTTAAGGAACCCATAACCATAACCAAAAAACTGAATAAATATTGCCATTACAGACAATCCTGCTATAATCAGGCTTTTTGAACTAGCAAGGGCAACTATAAACGCAACAAGAATATATAATATATAAATGTACATCAACCATTCCATATTAAAAACAAGTAAAATTATGCCGAGCACAAAGCCAAGCGAAAATAAGGTTGGAAGCCAAAACACAAGCCGTTCTGAGGTAGGGTGCCACAAATTTAATATTGGTCTAACCAAACCAAATTTATAAACTTGCTGATAAAATTTACGCCAAGAAATTCTTCTTTTATGATAGACATAGGCGTTTTTAATAAGTTGCGTTTTAAAGCCCAACTTTGTCAAGCGTAATGCAAGGTCAGGATCTTCACCTGGATGAATAGACCCAAAGCCTCCCGACGCTTCAAATGCCTTTTTTGACAGCCCCATATTGAAACTACGCGGTTGAAACTTTTTAGACTCCTTCCCTCCGCGTATACCACCAGTCGTAATAAATGAGGTCATTGCAAAATTAATAGCTTTCTGCAACTTTGAAAATGAAGCGTGTGCGGCATCTGGTCCACCGTAGCAATCTGTATAAGTTTCAGTTAAACTAGCATGAACAATCTGCAAGTAATCTTCAGGAAGTAACACATCAGAATCCAAGATTATAAAATAATTTCCAGAGGCTCGAGACATACCGTAATTGCGAGAATCGCCAGGCCCAGAATTTTCCTTAACATAGTAGGAAATGTCTAACTGACCATACTGTTTGATAATGTCATATGACGGAATTGTGGAACCATCCTCTACAATACATATACTATAGTTAAAATCGCCTTTTAATTTGCCAAAGCTTTCCAAAAGCTCACCAATTTCGTCAGGTCTATTGTAAACAGGAATAATAAATGAAAAATGTAAGGGCTCCATAACATACAAAGGTAACGAATCAAATCACAAATTTTATCCAATTGCATGCTTTCAAATCTAAAAATATGGAAGCATCGCCTTACAAATAAAAAACCCTTTCAAATATTTGAAAGGGCTTAATAGTTATGTTTGATTTCGAATTAAAATTATTCTTTTACAAAAGCCTCCATGACCTCATTACTTACACCCATATTGCTGAAACCTCCATCATTAAACAAGTTTTGAAGTGTTACTCGTTTTGTAAGGTCACTAAATAAAGTCACCGTATAATTTGCGCAATCTAAAGCTGTAGCGTTGCCTAATGGAGACATCTTTTCAGCATACGCTATAAACCCATCAAACCCTTTAACACCTTGACCAGCCGTTGTAGGTGTTGGTGATTGAGAGATGGTATTGACTCTTACCTTTTTATCCTTTCCGAAGAAATAACCGAAACTACGCGCTATACTTTCTAAGTATGCTTTATTATCAGCCATATCGTTATAATCAGGAAATACACGTTGCGCCGCCATATACGTTAACGCCACGATACTACCCCACTCATTCATAGCATCTGCTTTATAAAGGGTTTGCATCACCTTATGAAAAGACATTGCAGAAACATCAGTCCCTTTTTGCGTCCAATCATAATTTTGGTCAGTATAGTGCTTGCCTTTTCTCACGTTAACAGACATTCCAATGGAATGTAGCACAAAATCAATCTTACCGCCTAAAATTTCTGTAGACTTAGCAACTAAATTCTCCAAATCCTCTAAAGAAGTAGCATCTGCAGGAATGATTTGGGAACCGGTTTTCTTTGCCAATTCGTCAATTTGTCCCATACGCATAGCAATTGGTGCGTTTGTTAAGACAAAAGTACCGCCTTCTTCATGAACGCGTTCTGCAGTTTTCCAAGCAATTGAATTCTCATCCAACGCTCCAAAAATAATTCCTCGTTTTCCTTTTAATAAATTGTATGCCATGTTTTTAAATGTTTTTTAAGTAATGCTAAGCAATTGAGAAGTCAAAGTTAATAAAACTTTAAACGTATCGCTCTCTTTTGATTTGTAAATCTTCAATTAATTGATTGCTTCCTCCCCTCAAAATGCCCTTTGGATACGACTTTTACCGAAAATATTAATTCAGTAATTGTTTGGCATGTTCAATGGCCGAAGTCGACATATTTAAGCCTCCTAACATTTGAGCAATCTCTACTACGCGCTCGTCAGGATTTAAACGTTTTAACTGCGTTTGGGTCACTTCATCAATATCTTCTTTAAACACTTTAAAATGTGTGTCTCCTTTAGCTGCAATTTGAGGCAAATGTGTAATCGTAAACACTTGCATGGTCGTACTCATTTGTTGCATAATGGACGCCATTTTATTTGAAATTTCGCCAGATACACCAGTGTCAATTTCATCAAACATAATGGTTGGAAGTTGGGTGTAATTGGTTAAAATAGATTTTATGGCCAACATTATTCGAGACAACTCGCCACCGGAGGCTGCTTTTTTCAGTTCATTTAATTGTCCACCTTTATTAGCAGAGAATAAAAATTTCAACTCATCTTTACCGTTACTTAAAAAAGAATCTGACCTATTTAACTCAACATTAAAGCGGGCATTAGGCATCCCTAAGGTATCTAAAAGCACTTCCAACTGTTTGACCAACCCAGGAATAGCTTTTTCTCTATTTGTATGTAATTGCAATGCCAACGTATTGAGTTGGTTTTCAACAGTCAACATTTCATGCTCCTTATCTTCAATAACTGCGTCCAAATTTTCTGTTACCGCAACATTTTCTTTAAGCGCATTCTTAATTTGAATCAGATCAGCCACCTCTGCAACAGCATGTTTCTGCAACAAATTGTTAATGATCTGCAATTTTGCATTCACACTGTTCAATCGATTTGGATCAGCCTCAAGAGTGTCCTGAAGAGCTTCTATTTCAGCAAAAATATCGTCTAGTTCAATTAAACTGCTACCAATCCGATCAGAAACAGATTTGTAATCAGCAGCATAGGGCGCCAGTTTGGACAATTGATTTTTAACTTCTGTCAGCTGTGTCAATACACCTATTTCTGTATTTCCCAATAGTTCGTGAGTGGCTGTAAGGCGCTCACCTATTTCTTCAATATTATTTAAGGTTTCATATTCTTCCTCCAAAGCTTCCAATTCACCTTCAACCAAATTGGCATCTTCTAATTCTTTTAATAGAAACAAATTATAATCCAATTCTTTTGCAGCTTCAATCTTTTGGTTTTGAAATTTTTTCAGTTCAGATTTTACCCGCTTGAAAGTCTGTAACTGTCTAACGTAATCTTGTAAAACCGCAGCATTGTTAGCTAGAGCATCTATAACCTGAAATTGGAAATCGTCATTGGTTAATTGTAAGGTTTGATGCTGCGAATGGATATCCAGCAACTGTGCTCCTAACACTTGCAAACTATCTAAATTTACTGGGGTATCATTAACAAATGCTCTCGATTTTCCAGATGGCAATATTTCTCTACGGATGATGGTTTGCGGTTCATAATCTAAATCTTCTGTTTTGAATAGTGCTTTTAGATTGTAGTTGGAGATATCAAAGGTAGCCTCAATAACACATTTTTCTGATGGATTTTTGACACTACTCAAATCCGCACGTTTGCCTAAAATAAGAGATAATCCTCCTAATAGAATTGATTTACCTGCACCTGTCTCTCCTGTGATAATGGTCAATCCGTTGTTGAAGTTGACTTGAAGGCTGTCAATTAACGCATAGTTTTTTATAGAGAGAGCTGTAAGCATTGTTAGGATTTGAATTTTGCTAATATAGAAATAAAATATGACGGCAATCTGAGCTAATCACTTAGACTAGAATTTAATTTCGCGCCATTTTGCAGCGTGCATAGGCGCTACCTTATTAAGAATATCTTTAACGTCTGTAATGTTGACTTTTGGGCCATCACTGAAAATATCAAGAATTTCATTGGCTTTGGCATCAAAAAATACACGCATTAAAAAAGAATTTGGTCGTCTACTGTTCATTGTTGACAAATCATCAAAAACATCAGCAATAGTTTCTTTTGCTTTTTTATCATTCTCGGCCATGACATCCAATCCTTTTCGATGGTAGTTATACATCACCGTTCTAAATTCCTTGAAGGTTGGAGAGAGCACATTATCAATCAGGGCAAACCTTGATTGCTGGCCATCTTCCAATTTCCACCCTTTAAAATTACCTTGTTGAGAATAATTGGTAATGGTTTGCGCCTGTTTGTAATATGGATCGCCACCATTCAGCTCGAAGGTGTCTGCGTCCAATCCTAAAATCATAAAAACATGATATGCCAAAACGGACACGAGGTTAGATTCAAATTGTGTGGGATTATACACGAGATTTTGAAACTCTAAATATTGAAACGTAAAATTCCTATCGTTAAAGTTGTATACTGGTGTATTGTACGAAGAGTTAAAAACAGGTCTTGACGACTGCACCTGAATGGTAGCCTGAAACGAATCACTGTTATAATCTACCACATTAATCACCATACTGCAATCAATACGCTCTTGTGGACCATACGTTTTATTAGTCCATTGCGTATTATTGATAAACTCTGTTAATTGACGTTCTAAGGTTTTAAAAACCTGCACATTTTCATTACCTGTTTGTTGCGCATTAACCACCAAATTACAATTCAATTCTTGCGAAAACATGAATGAAGTGCAGCACAAAAAGAATATACAAAGAAATTTATGCATGGATTTGCTTTATAATTTGATTCATTAAATCTGCAGCGACGTCTTCTTTAGATTTTAAGTCGTGCTCAATGATGTCTTGTCCGTCAGTTATAAATGTAACCTTATTTGTGGCCCCTCCAAAACCAGCGCCATCATCATTTAACGAATTTAATACAATTAAATTTAAATTCTTCGCTTTTAATTTTCCTTTTGCATTTTCCAATTCGTTATTAGTTTCCAATGCAAAACCAACCAGAAATTGATGTTTCTTAATCTGCCCTAAGGATTTGAGTATGTCTTGGGTTTTCTCCATTTCAATAGTGAATGAGTCCGCCTGTTTCTTAATTTTTATATCAGACACATGCTTCGGTCTATAATCTGCTACTGCTGCCGAAAGAATAGCAATATCTACATACTCGAAATGCTCATGCACCGCAGCATACATTTGTGCGGCGCTCACCACTTTAATGACTTTTATAAGACTGTGTGACACGGTTTCGTGTGATGGTCCCGAAACTAAAATAACCTCAGCTCCTAAATTAGCGGACGCCTTGGCAATTTCGAATCCCATTTTTCCACTAGAATGATTCCCTATAAAACGGACGGGATCAATAGCTTCAAAAGTTGGACCTGCAGTAATTAGAACTGTTTTTCCTTTAAGCGGTAATTGATCTAAAACGTCTTGCTCAATAAAAGAGACTATATCTTCAGGCTCTGCCATACGGCCCTCTCCTACCAATCCACTTGCCAGTTCGCCACTGGTAGCAGGGATCATGGTATTTCCAAAACTTTTAAGAATGTCAAAAGATGATTTAGTACTCTGATGTTTATACATATCCAAGTCCATTGCAGGCGCAAAATACACCGGGCATTTAGCGGATAGATAAGTGGCCATCAACAAATTATCGCACACCCCATTGGCCATTTTAGCCATAGTATTTGCAGTAGCTGGTGCAATCACAAAAAGATCCGCCCATAACCCCAATTCGACGTGGTTATTCCAGGTACCATTTTCATCATCGTCATTGACAAATGAAGAGAAAACAGGGTTTTTAGATAAGGTAGAAAGTGTTAAAGGTGTAATGAAGTCTTTAGAAGCAGGCGTCATCACAACCTTTACGTGTGCGCCTGCTTTTATAAATAACCTAACTAGGTTTGCTGTTTTATAAGCAGCAATACCGGCACTAATGCCTAGGAGTATATGTTTGCCGCTTAAAATTGACATCTTAATTATGCTTCTGTAATGTCGTCTTCAGTATTTCTGAAATAGATTTTATCATCTAACCATTCTTGCACAGCAAGCGCGTGCGGTTTTGGCAATTTTTCATAAAATTTAGACACTTCAATTTGTTCTTTGTTTTCAAAGATTTCTTCAAGGCTATCATTGTAAGTTGCGAATTCTTCCAACTTATCAACAAGTTCTCTACGGATGTCTGTATTGATTTGTTCCGCTCTTCTTGAGATGACAGAGATGGCCTCATAGATGTTTCCGGTTGGCGCATCAATTTCATTACGGTTGTAAGTTATAGAACTTACTGGAGCATTTGTCTTTTTTAAATCCATCGTATATATAAAATTAACTTTGTGTATTATAGGTTTGAATTGCTGCCTGCAATTCTTTATTCATTTTTTCAGCTTCAGCGCTGTACTTAGATTCTGGATATGCTTTGTTAAAAGCGTTGTAATATTTTGCGGCAATATCCAAACGCTCTTTACGCTTGTATTCAACACTGTTGATTCCTAATTTAAAAGCAGAATCAAATCGGTAATACATTGCATCTTCTCGAAAACTTGTTCCTGGGTATTCTACTAGAAAATTATCGAAAGCCTTAATGGACGCTTCGTAATCTTCAGATTCAAAATTGGCAATTTGATTGTAAAGCTTGGCAATTTCAAAAGCTTTCTTTTCCAATTTATAATCCAATTCCTTAATTAATGAATTTGCTTCTGGCAGGTACTCAGAATCTGGGTATTTATTAATAAACAATTGCAATTTTTCAATTGCAACTTTAGTTTCTTTTTGCTCTTTACTATAAACCGGAGACAGTTTGTAAAAGCTTTTAGCCGCTAAAAACAAAGCTTCTTCAGCCTTCTCACTTTTGGGATATTGACTTTCAAAACGCTCAAAGTGATATCCTGCAAGATAATAATCCCTCATGTTGTAAAATGAGTTCGAGTACATATATATCAACTTCTCAGCTTGTGGTTTTCCTCTGTATTGCGGAACGATTTGTGCAAATAATCTGTTGGCTTTGCCATATTTTCCAGCATCATATAATTCGGTACCCATTTTAAATTTTGTGGCAATATCTTCAGATTTCAAGGCCTTTTGATATTCGCTACATGAGGAAAATAATACTGTGATCAATAAAATATAACAAATGTTCTTCATCCAATAAATGTGCTTATCTGTATTTTTAAAATGTACTACCTGATTCAATGTGTTCATAAAATAGAATTATGTTTCAACGGTACTTCGACATTTTTAAACAGAATGCAAAAGTACACATTTATAACGTATAATAAAACAAAAAAATTTAAGCTAAAATAAGGGTTGAATTCACGCAAGCCGGACGTTTAAGTATAATTTAACGTTTCTCGTACTAATTAAGTTGTGCAACACTTTTCTTAATTTTTAATTTCAGTGCATCAGAAGCGACAACTAGCGGCAACCTCACTGTATCTCTGGATAAGTTTAGCGCCTCAAACACCGCTTTAATACCTGCTGGATTGTTTTCCTCAAATATTTGGGACGTAACCTCCATGAATTTAAAATGAATTGGATAGGCTTCCTTGGCATTTCCTTGTAATCCTAGGCGGATCATATGTGAAAAATCTTTAGGAAAAGCTTGCCCTAATACCGAGATAACACCTGCACCACCAGCCAGGACTACGCCTAAAGCCAAATCATCATCGCCTGAAATAATTAAAAAGTCTTCAGGTTTAGCTTTTAAAAGTTGCAAATACTGTCCTATATTATTTCCTGCTTCTTTAATTCCGATAATATTTTTAAAATCATTGGCTAAGCGTAAGGTTGTAGTTGGCAACATATTAACCATCGTTCTCCCTGGCACGTTATACAATATGATAGGTTTAGGTGATACAGCTGCAATAGCTTTAAAATGTTGGTAAATTCCTTCTTGTGTTGGTTTCGTGTAATATGGGGCTACTGATAGGATGGCATCTATCCCGTCAAAATCTGTCGTTTCAATTTCTTCAATAATAGCTCCAGTATTACTGCCTCCAATACCAAGAACCAACGGAACCCTTCCATTGGTAGCATTCTTTATAGTTGCTGTCACATCTTTCTTTTCCTGTTTCGAGAGCGTCACACTTTCTGCAGTGGTTCCACAAATGACCAAATACTCTGTACCATTGTCAATATTGTAATTAACAATTGTAGCAAGCGCATCATGATCAATACTCAAATCAGAATTGAACGGTGTAATCAAGGCTACACCGGTTCCAAGAAATTTTGTCATTATATTTTATTTAATATGGTTAAGTACTTTTGTAGTTCTGTTTTAAATAAATCAAACTGGTGTGTAGTGACATCCAGAATAAAATCATAGAGTCTGTCATCAACATTTGAAAGTCCAATTCTGAAATTTGCTTTAGATACTGCAGTAGTCAATTTTAATTCTAAAGCATCATTGTTATAGAAACTGATTAAGGCGTCAAATTTGGTATCTAAAAAAGATTGAAGTTCAGCATGTTTAATGCCTCCATTCCAACCAAAATCCTTTTTGCTGAAATAATTACCCCACAATTTTTCAGTCTTTTTCTCATCCTCAACAAAAATGATGATTTTAATTTTGGGCAATTGCACCCCCAATTCATTAAAATAATTTTTAAATGCTTCAGCGTCAGAAAACTCGCGTGCATCAAGGATAACCCCTACTGATTCCAATTTTTTATCGCTAATTGCAACGTTCTTAGAATTTAACAGTCTGTTGGTGTATTTTTGAATGGATTTTGTCCTAAATGCCTTTAAAATCATTTACTTTTGTTTTCACAAAGGTACTAAACACGCTACATTTATCTATAATCATTTGACAAGTTATTCAATGAAATTTAAAAACTTTTTATTGGTTTTGGGACTTCTATTAAGCGTCTCCTGTAAAACACCAACTGATATATTCAAAATTGAAGCTAAAAATGTAAATATTAATGATAGTCTACAAGCTGACGCCAGCATCGAAAGCTTCATTAAGCCGTACAGAGAACACATTACGAAAGATTTGGATAGCGTTTTAGGTTATGCCGTGGACACTTATTCTAAAACTGACGGCCATTTAAATACCGCTATTGGAAATCTTATGGCAGATGTGGTTCTTCAAGAAGCTGACCCTGTGTTTTTTAAGAAAACAGGAGAACACATTGACTTTGTATTGTTGAATCATGGTGGCATCCGCTCTATTATTTCTAAAGGACCAATTACAAAAAGAACCGCTTATGAAATTATGCCTTTTGAGAATTCAATTGTTGTTTCAAAATTACCAGGTGCACAGATCCAAGAATTATTGGAGTATCTATCTAAAGCCAAACGCGCACATCCTATTTCTAAATTAAAAATAGTTTTGGATAAAGATGCCAGGGTGGTAAAAAGTACTGTGAATAACACGCCTATAGATTTCAATAAAACCTATTATATTGCCACTAATGATTACCTCATTAATGGTGGCGATGGCATGGACTTTTTTAAAGGTAGTGAAGAGGTCATTATTTTAGACTACAAGATTAGAAACGCACTCATTGATTATTTTATGAAAACTGACACTATAAATCCTGTGGCCGACGACCGATTTATACAGTTAAACGATTAGCTCCCATATTGTAAGTAAAATGTAAAATTATGAAAAGAAGAGAATTTATTCAGCAAACAACTGCTGCTTCCGCTTTGATAGGTTTGGGAGGAATAGGTCTGCAATCATTTACTAGTCCTCCTAAAAAGATTACTATTTTACATACCAATGATGTGCATAGTCATATAGACGCCTTCGGACCAGAAAATGGACGAAACCCTAACCAAGGTGGTGTTGCAAGACGGGCTACTCTAATAGAAAGCATCAGATCTGAAAATCCGCATACCTTATTATTGGATGCAGGCGACATTTTTCAAGGCACGCCATATTTTAACTACTATGGTGGCGAATTGGAATTTAAACTTATGAGCATGCTTAAATATGACGCTGCCACCATAGGCAATCATGATTTTGATAATGGATTGGACGGCCTCTATGCCCAATTACCGCACGCTAAATTTGATTTTGTAAGTGCCAATTATGATTTCTCAAATACGATAATGGACAGCCATTCTAAACCCTATAAGACTTTTGTGAAAAACGGTATTAAAATAGGCGTTTTTGGCTTAGGAATTGAACTTGCAGGTCTAGTTGATAAACAAATGTATAAAGAAACGGTTTATCTTGACCCTCTTGAAATTGCCCAAGACATGTCGCGATTATTAAAGGAAAATGAAAAATGTGATTTAATAATTTGCCTGTCGCATTTAGGATATAATTATAGAAACAACGATCAGAAGCCAAGTGATCTTTCATTGGCAAAGCAAAGTAAGGATATTGATCTATTTATTGGTGGCCACACCCATACCTTTCTTCCAAAGCCAACCATAGTTAAAAACAGCATTGGCAAAAACGTTCTGGTAAATCAGGTGGGTTGTTTTGGAATTAATCTCGGTAAAATTGATTTCTATTTTGATCGTGCTAAGAACAAATCGGCCGAAGGCACATCAATTTTAATCTAACTTTGAATGGTTAGATGGTTAGAATTATTGAGCGATTTTCTGCGTTCTTTTAAAAACTCATCTTTAGAAAGTTGTTGGTGGTTAAACACGTATATACAAAGCATGAACAAACCAAGTCCTTGTAGTATATTATGGAAGCTCTCAAACAACCAAAACTGAACATATACCGTTGTGGTAAAGCTTAAAACATCAGCAAACACAAAACAGCAAACAATAGACAGGAATAGTATAGATTGTGACGTTTCCTGACTTAAGTTGACGGCAAAAGCTACAAATCCCATTATTAACAAAGCAATGCCTTTACATACCGCTAAGGTTAAAATGACACTGTCCATAAAATTATCCTGGACATTGGAAAACATAGCATACATAAGATAGGCATTAACCAATAGCACGATAATAAGATACCAAGATACTACGCCCTCAAATTTAATGTGTTTTAAACTTCCCAATAACACAAAGATCATCATTAAATATGTGCCTAATAGGAATGACTCAGATAGTTTAGTTGATAGGGCAAAATTATCAAACACCTGAAATATAATACCTAAAAAATAGAGTAGAAATATGGAGAAAAAAACATTCGCCATAAATCGTTGTCTGTAAAAGTATAATGTGAGTAGCGCAGGAATTAATAGTAAGGCTATCGCATTGGATAATGGTAACACATTATAGAAATATGCAAGGAAATTGCAGATTACAATAATAGTGAGCAACGTAATTATTGCCCAATTTGAGAATAAGGCATGCCATCTTTCCATGGTAGATTTGGGTTAAGTAGGTCCTACAAATATAACAAAAAAACTGAACTTTATCGCCATTATTATGCGTTTCATCGAATAAAATGTTAAATTTTAAAGATAAAATGTTAAATCTAATTTGGGCAACACACTGCAAATTCTAACTTGTAACTGATGTGAGTTTGGTAAGCTTTAAAAGTTAAATGTTGAAGATTGCCTTAAAGAAAGAATGCCAATAAATTAATTTATTGAGGAAACAATTATAGTCTAGAGCATATGAAAGTTATGAGTAAATACTTTACCATTTCGATACCTAGCTCGGTATAATCTCAGGAATTTTTGTTGGTATTAGGAGATCAAGTCTTGGTAAATAGGACCTCTATCATGTTTTTCATAACCTAATCTTGATTGCTGGTAGAAAAACCAAAATGCTATAACAAGAAACAGAGAACAACATACGTTTAGAATATTAATATCAGTAATATAAAAATAAGCCAATTGTATAACTTCAGAAAACACTATAAAAATGGAACCAATAAGCAAATTGATGGATTTTAAATCATCTTTGTGCAAATAGTTGATTAAAGCCACCGTCAATAAAATCATGACTACGGCATTGTATAAAAATTCCATAAAATATTGTGCATAAGAAAGTCTGTGAAGCGCTGTATCTGTAACTATCACTACGAAAAACACATCCAATACTATCATAATAAAAATATGGAATGGGAATTTTTTAATAATTTCAAAAAAGTCCATTGTTCTTAACATCAACAATATTAAAAATACATAAGACAGGATATATAAGGAGTTGACGGTATAATAGAGATAATCTATTTGTACGGCACGCATTTCTGGAAATAGCAAACTCACGAAGTTTATTATTTCAGCGACACAGAAGGTCACTAGAAAGGATAAAAAAAGTGGGCGTTTGTAATTAACGTAATAATAATATAACACGTTAAGAAGAATCAATAACGATACCCTTAAACCAGCAGCTCCTACTTCTAATTGCATAATTTGAAAAGCTACAAATAGTAGGGACAGCGCAATTAAAACGCTTGATAAAATTCTTTTTATAATCATAAATACTGCTTGATTATTCAAATAAACAAGGACAAATATATAAAATTTTACATATAAACCGAAAAGATAGACACTTAATCGATAAAATCATCAATTATGTAAGTAATTACTGTAATAATTTAAAAAAATCGGATTCTGAAATTATAGGGATGTTAAGCTGTTCTGCCTTAGCTCTTTTGCTCGGCCCCATATTGTCTCCCGCAATTACATAATTGGTTTTAGAGGAAATGGAACTAGAAACTTTTCCACCATTATCTTCTATCCGTTTCTTCAATTCATCCCTAGAAATGGATTCAAACACGCCGGAAACTACAAAAGCTTGCCCTTCTAAAATAGTTGTTTGGCCAACGAGTTGCTCAGATGAAATTTCTAACTGTACTCCATATACCTTTAGGCGCTCAATAATTCTTATGTTCTTTTCGGATGCGAAAAAATCAACGACACTTTCAGCTATCCGAATTCCAATTTCATCCACAGTTATTAACTCAAGTGTCGTTGCCTGTCTTAAACTGTCAATATTCTTATAATGTTTTGCTAATTTTTTGGCAACAGTTTCACCCACATACCGGATGCCTAAAGCATACAATACCCGTTCAAAAGGAACCGCTTTAGATGCTGATATTCCATTTATCAAGTTATCTGCACTTTTTTCAGCCATACGTTCTAAGGGAATTACTTGTTCCTTAGTAAGTGTATATAAATCAGAATAATCCCTAATTAAATCTTCCTTTACCAGTAATGCCACAGTTTCTCCTCCAAGTCCCTCTATATCCATCGCTTTTCTTGAAATGAAATGCTGAATACGTCCTATTATTTGTGGTTGACAACCATTATAATTGGGACAGTAGTGCTGTGCTTCACCCAAATTTCTAACTAGTGCCGTACCACATTCGGGACAATTTTCAATATAATGAGTGGGTCTTGAATTCTCGGGCCGTTTACTCAAATCTACCGCAATAATTTTTGGGATGATTTCTCCCCCTTTTTCCACAAACACCTCATCGCCCTTTCTAACATCCAATTTCTCAATTTGATCAGCGTTATGAAGAGAGGCCCGTTTTACAGTAGTACCAGCTAATTCAACAGGTTCTAAGTTTGCTACAGGTGTGATGGCCCCTGTACGCCCCACTTGGTACGTAATTTCGTTGAGTCGTGTAGATACCTGCTCAGCTTTAAACTTATAAGCGATTGCCCATCGGGGCGCCTTGGCTGTATAACCCAATTCATCTTGCTGATGTAAGTCATTAATCTTAACAACCACACCATCAGTCTCATAAGGGAGGTTGTGTCTATGAACATCCCAATACTCAATAAATTCTATAACTTCATCAATAGTATGAGCTAAAATCGCAGCTTTAGGTACTTTAAATCCCCAAGAGCGCGCCTTCTCCAAACTTTCAAACTGTGTGGCAATATTTAAATTACTGCCGGTAATATTATATAACAAACATTCCAATGGACGTTTTGCAACCTCAGCACTGTCTTGAAGTTTCAGACTCCCAGAGGCCGTGTTTCTTGGATTCCGATAAGGCTCTTCTCCTATTTCAATACGGTCTTCATTCATTTTATGAAAACCTTCAAAAGGCAATACTATTTCTCCTCTTATATCAAATTTAGGGGGATAATCGCCTTGCAATCGTAAGGGCACTGAACGTATGGTCTTAATATTTGCCGTTACGTCATCGCCCTGAACGCCATCACCTCGAGTCACTGCCCTATTTAAAACACCATTTATATAGGTTAAACTAATTGATGCACCATCATATTTGAGTTCGCATACAAACTGAACCTTGCCATCAATTACCTTTTTAACACGGGCTTCCCAATCCAACAAATCTTCTTTAGAATAGGAATTATCCAATGAATACATGCGGTGTTCATGAACAACTGTATTAAAGTTTTTGGTAATCTCTCCACCCACTCGTTTTGTTGGCGAATATGCATCAGCAAACTCAGGATGCGCGTCTTCTAATGCTTGTAATTCTTTCAATTTTAAATCGAAATCATAATCACTTATCACAGGCTGGTCTAAGACATAATAATTGTAATTATGCTGATTGAGTTCATCTCGAAGCTGCAAAATTTGCTGTTGAATATCCATGAAAGAATTGAAAATTGAGTTGTTTTTTTGAATCAAATTTGAGACCTCTAAGATACTAAAATGGCTTTCAGAACCATAGTATGCCTTGTAGTTTTTATTAGTAATTTTGCACAAGCCACTCTATCATCTTATAATTTAAAAAAGTCTATGATCCTCGAAATTTGCGCCTCCAATTACCAATCAGCCATCAATGCAGAGGCGGCCGGTGCGCACCGTATTGAATTGTGTTCTGAATTAGCCGTTGGAGGTGTTACCCCCTCTTATGGATTACTAAAACAGGTTATGCAGAAACTTACAATTCCTGTATTTGTACTTATCAGACCTCGAAGTGGTGATTTTAATTATTCCGAAGCAGATTTTGGAATAATGAAACAGGATATTCAATTGTGCAAAGAATTGGGCTGTCAAGGTATCGTTTCTGGGGTTTTAAATCCCGACAACAGTATTGATATAGACCGCACAAAAGAACTCATAGCATTAGCAAGACCAATGAAGTTTACCTTTCATCGCGCATTTGATTGGACGCCAAACCCGTTTGAAGCCTTGGATACACTGATTGATTTAAAGGTGGATCGCATCCTCACTTCAGGCCAGTGTAGTTCAGCTGAAAAAGGTATTTTAATCTTAAATCAATTGCAGAAATTGGCGCAGGGCAAGCTGATTATTTTACCAGGATCAGGAATTAACCCAAATAATGTATTAATTTTTAAAGGCGCCGGATTCTCAGAAGTACATTGTTCTGCCGTACTTTCGCCAGATGTACCAACCAGCCCACCACTGCCAATGAACACTCAAAAACTTTTAAATGATGGGCAAGAAATGGCTTCCAATCCTGAAGTAATGATTTCCATATTGCAACGAATCAATGATTAACCGTTTATTTTTTATTGCCCTTGTAGTATTATGTTGTGGATGTCAGCATAAGGATATGCCAGACACCATTGCCTTAGTTAACAATTGGCAGTTTAAAAACTATACGGATTCTACTTGGTCCAAAGCGAGTGTACCGGGAAATATCCATTCTGACCTTTTGAGAAATAATTTTATTAAAGATCCATTTATAGGCAGCAATGCTTTGGAATTACAGTGGATTTCAGATACGGACTGGGAATACCGTACAGAATTCCAACTTGATAATGCAACATTAAGTAAAAAACATGTTGAACTTACTTTTGAAGGTCTGGACACCTACGCTACGGTCTATTTAAATGACAGTATCATTCTGAAATCGAATAACGCTTTTCGGACATTTAAAATAGACGTCACTAAATTGCTGAGAAAGGATAATTATTTACACATCATATTTGAAAAAACGTCAACTTATGAAACCTTGGCAAAAGCCAAATTACCCTATGAACTCCCAGAAGGCAATCGTATATTTACCAGAAAGGCTCAATTTCAATATGGCTGGGATTGGGGACCCGTACTCAACACCTCTGGAATCTGGAGACCTATAACTCTTTCTTCTTGGAATGATTTTAAAATTCGTAATGCGTATATTGAACAAACTGAACTTTCAGAGGACCTTGCTACTTTTCGAGTCGATTTAGAAGTTTCTTCAACCCTTCAAGACCCTATTTCGTACGAAATTTACATTAATGACACCCTGAACGCTGAAGTTTTAACAACAAACCCTTCTGAAATAAACTTTCAAATTGAAAACCCAACCTTATGGTGGCCACACAACATAGGCACACCTTATTTGTATGATATTAAAATCATCGCTAAAAAAAACAGAACCGTACTTGATACTATTTCTATAAAAAAAGGTATCCGAACCATTGAACTTATTACCGAAAAAGACAGCATCGGTCAATCATTTTATTTTAAAGTGAATGGTGTAGACGTTTTCATGAAAGGTTCTAATTATATTCCGCAACACAGTTTACAAGATCAGGTATCACCTGCCCATTATGAACAACTCATCCAGAACGTGGTTGATGCCAATATGAACATGCTTCGAGTTTGGGGTGGCGGCATATATGAGGACGATTTGTTTTATGATCTTTGCGATGAAAAAGGCATTTTAGTTTGGCAAGATTTCATGTTTGCTTGCGCCATGTATCCCGGTGACACGGAATTTTTAGAAAATCTAAAACAAGAAGCGATAGACAATGTAAAACGCCTGCGCAACCATGTTTCTATTGCGCTATGGTGTGGAAATAACGAAATTAATGAGGCTTGGCATAATTGGGGCTGGCAACGAGGACGTTCAGCCGAAGAGAAAACTGAAATTTGGGACAATTATTTGAAGGTTTTTGACACCCTGCTTCCTAATATTGTAAAATCACACACAAACACTGATTATTGGGAGAGCTCGCCAAAATACGGACGCCTGAACCCGTTATATAAAACAGAAGGAGACGCCCACGATTGGTGGCTTTGGCACAGTGGCTATCCGTTTGAACATCTGGAAGAAAACGTACCGCGGTTTATGAGCGAATTTGGATTTCAAGGTTTTCCAAGCCATGAAGTGATGCGCTATATAAATCAATCGGAAGCGATTAGCATGTCATCTATCGGGTTTATGTCCCATCAAAAACATAATCGTGGTTTTGAATTGATAAAGGAATACATGCAGCGTGACTTTCCTGTTCCTAATCAGCCCGAAGATTATGTTTACATGAGTCAGTTGTTACAAGCTTACGGAATGACCAAAGGACTTGAGGCGCACAGGCGCGCTAGACCCTATACCATGGGTACTTTATATTGGCAGCTCAATGACGTTTGGCCCTCCGTATCTTGGTCAAGCCTTGACCATTTTGGCAATTGGAAAGCCCTACATTATTTTACGAAGAAAGCATTCAAAAATGTATTGATTTCTTCTCACACTCAAAACGATACCTTAAAAACTTACGTCATCAATGACATGCCTCATCCTTTACAAGGTGAACTGCATATACAAATTAAAGATTTTAACGGGCATGAATTATGGTCGAAAAAGAGCACTATTGATGTTGCAAAAAATAGCAGTGAAGTGAAACATGTTTTAGATTTAAAACACTTAGAATTTGATTATAGCAGCATTATTATTGTGTCCTCATTTAATAATGAAACTTCCTATTATTATTTAGAAAGCCCTAAAAACTTAAAATTAAAGAAGGAGGAAATCAAGAAGCGAATTACTAAGACAGAATCAGGTTTTACCGTAGAAATGACTTCGAAAACCCTGCAGAAAGGAGTGTTTTTGCACACCTCGGAACAAGGACATTTTAGCGACAATTTTTTCGATCTACTCCCAAACCAAATCCATCAGATTGATTTCAAAACTGACGCAACAACCCTGAAAGATTTAAAAATTAAAACACTTAATGATTTTATTGATGTTGAAGAAAATTTATAATTAGGTTTTTTTGACACCAGATACCATTCGGTCGTTCCCAAACATGTCCTTTTTAAGTATAACATTCTCAAATCCTGATTGTTTAAGTAATGCTACCATCTCATCTCCTAAATATTGGTTGATTTCAAAAAATAGTCGTCCATTTTTCTTGAGATACTTGTTGGAAAATTCAGTAATGGCAGAATAGAAAATAAGCGCATCGTCATCTTCCACATAAAGTGCCAAGGCTGGTTCATGTTTTAATACGTTGGCATCCATCTCTGCCTTTTCCAATTCCCTAACATAGGGAGGATTTGAAACAATGACATCAAAAAAAGAATGGTCAACTGCTAAGTCAGTCTTATGGTGTTTCCAATTGAGGATATCAAACTCCATAAACTGTGTTTGAACCCCGTTTAATTTAGCGTTTATTTTAGCTACATCCAATGCCTTTTTACTAACATCCATCGCATATACAGTGGCATCTTGATGGTGTTTTGCCAAGGAGATGGCAATGCACCCAGTTCCCGTACCAATATCCAAAATAGAAATCGCATCCATTCTATCGGTTGTTTCTGTAACCCATCGCACCAATTCTTCGGTTTCTGGTCTAGGTATTAATGTGTTTTCATTAACCTTAAACGGAAGTCCGTAAAATTCTGTAGCCCCAATAATGTATTGAATAGGCTCATGTTTTTTGAGTCGCTTAATGGCGTTATCAAACTTATCATACTTCTTTCCGGAAATGGACGCGTAAAGATTCAAAGGAACTTCAAAACCTTTCAGTTTTAAAAAACATTCAGACAATAAATTAAAAAATGACTGTATTTCTGTTTCTGGATAGTCGTTTTCTAATGACGCATAAAAATGATCTCGTAGTGTTTTTAATAGCATTATAAAGTTTTTATCATCCAAACATTACAAGAATAATGTCCTGTGTCTCCTAATGGGCCATCCAAATTCTTGAAACCAGATTTAGCGTAAAGTTTTGTGGCATCTTTCATATACGGCAAAGTTTCTAAATAGCATTTTTCATAGCCAAGAGATTTCGCCTTTTCTAGGCACACTTCCATCATCTTAGCGCCATACCCCTTACCTCTAGCCTCGGGTAAAAAATACATTTTTTGCAGCTCACAAATAGAGCCTTCAAAGTTTTGGAGGGGCGCAACACCGGCACCTCCTATAACTTTGCCGTTACCATGTATCACAAAATAGGCACTGTCATCCTTGGCATACGTAGCTGTCATCATATCTAGCGCTTTATCAGCATAAGCAGTTCCCACTTTTGGGACTCCCATTTCAATCAATACAGTACGAATAACCTTTGCAACCTGTGCATCATCTTTCGTTTTAATTTCTCTGATAAGGAAAGCTGCTTTGCTCACGATATTATGTTATTTTTGTCCCGATAATTTTCGGGAGTGAATATACATGAAAAATACATAAAACGCTGCATAGACATTGGCAAAAATGGTTTGGGCACAACAGCTCCTAATCCTATGGTGGGATGCGTTATTGTTCACGACCACAAGATAATTGGAGAGGGCTACACAAGTCCCTATGGAGGCGCTCATGCTGAAGTAAATGCTATAAACAGCGTTAAAAATCTAGCGCTACTCTCATCTGCAACACTGTATGTTACTTTAGAACCTTGCTCCCATTTTGGTAAAACACCACCCTGCGCTGATGCAATAATAAAATATCATATTCCTAAGGTCGTAATTGGCACCATTGACACCCACAGTAAAGTTGGCGGTAAAGGTGTGGAGAAACTCAAATTTTCTGGATGCGATGTGATTGTTGGGGTTTTGGAGGACGAAGTAAAATTACATCACAAACGCTTTTTTACATTTCATAATAAGAAACGCCCTTACATCATTTTAAAATGGGCAGAAACGGCGGATGGTTTTATCGCACCACAAACTAAAAGTGAAAAGAAACCAGTTTGGATTACCAATCCTATATCTAGACAATTGGTTCATAAATGGCGCGCTGAAGAACACGCTATTTTAGTGGGGACCAATACCGTCTTAGAGGACAATCCGAGTTTAACGGTAAGAGATTGGACAGGTAAAAATCCTACACGCGTGGTTTTGGACAAGCAGTTAAGGATTCCAAAAGATTTGAGTATATATGACAACCAAGCACACACCATCATAATTTCAGATAAAGAGTCTGCCGAAGTTGTTCAAACTGGCAACACAGTATTTAAACACATAAATTGGAATTTAAAAAACACCATTGCACAACAAATTTGCGATGTGCTATTTGACAATGACATCAATTCCGTAATCATTGAAGGTGGATGCCAAACCTTGCAAACTTTTATAAATGAAGGCTTATGGGATGAAGCGCGCGTATTTACAGGTCCTACAACTTTTGGCTCAGGAACTAAAGCGCCACAATGCATGGGTAAACTACTATCAGAAGAAACTATATTAGACGATAATTTAAAAATTTTTGTAAATGATTAAAAATTTAATTTTTGATTTTGGTGATGTGTTTATCAACCTCGACAAAAATGGCGCCATGGAAAGGGCTCTCAATTTATTTGGAATGGACACGCTATCAGAAGAAATTAACGCCATAAACATCCTGTACGAACAAGGATTAATGTCTACAGAAGAATTTGTAGAATTCTATATGGACAACTTTCCTCATCTTGATGAAGATGAGATTGTGGGCACTTGGAATTATATCTTAAGAGATTTTCCAAACCATAGATTGGAATATGTACAACAATTGGCCTCCGAGAAGAAGTACAAATTAATTTTATTGAGCAATACCAATGAATTGCACATCAATTGGATAAAAGAAAATGTGGGCTTTTTTGAAGAATTTAAGGCGCATTTTGACGCCTTCTACCTGTCTCACGAAATTCAATTGCGCAAACCAAACCCTAACATCTACGAGTTTGTTCTAAATGAAAACAATTTAAAAGCGGAGGAATCCTTGTTTATTGATGATACTGAAGAAAATATCATTTCAGCTGCCAAATTAGGCATCCATACCTGGCATATCAACCCGGAAACTGACGACATTACTTCATTGTTCTCAACCAAAAGCGAGTTGTTTTGACATATCTAATTCTCAGTGTTGCAGCATCCGTACTTATTGTAGTCATTTTTAAACTGCTGCAAAAATTTGAGGTCAACACTTTTCAAACCATCGTAGTTAATTATTTGGTAGCCTTTGGTTTTGGAATAAGCGCCAATACAAGTGCTATAGGGGTTGCTGACGTATTTGAAGCCAAATGGTTTTATGGCAGTGTGATTGTTGGCGCTATGTTTATTGGCCTTTTCAATCTAATGGCCTGGACGGCTCAAAAGAACGGGCTTTCAGTAGTGTCAGTTGCTTCAAAAATGAGTGTGATTATTCCCATTGTTTTTGGGATATTTTTGTATCAAGAAAGTGTCGGTTATCAAAAAATTATCGGAATTATTTTAGCATTGCTATCGGTTTATATGGTTTCTGTAAAATCAAAAACCAGCATCAACTTTAAAAAAAACCTATTACTACCGCTGTTACTCTTCTTCGGCTCCGGAATTAGTGATACTTATATTAACTACCTTCAGAATACGGCCATTTCAGAAGATAACATTCCGTTGTTCTTAGCTTGTGTATTCGGTTTTGCAGGCAGCATAGGCCTCATCATCTTAGCCATTAAGAAATTCCGTAATGAGATTCAACTGGATGCGAAAAGCATTGTGGGAGGCCTCATTTTAGGCTTAACCAATTATGCATCCTTGTATTATGTGATCAAGTCTCTACAATTACCTAATATGGAAAGTTCGACGTTTTTTACCTTAAATAATGTTGCCATCGTAATGGCGTCAACACTTACTGGACTTTGGGTTTTTAAAGAGCATTTGACCAAGAAGAATTGGATAGGGATTGGAATGGCCCTCATTGCCATATTTTTAGTAACTTTTGCCTGAAATGATAGAAAAAGACACCTATAAAACAATTACCAAAGCATCACCGGAAGTGTTGTTTAAGGAGAAAAATAGCAAATTCTTTGGCTACGCATTTCCAGTCCACTCAGAAGACGTTGTAAAGCTTCATATAGAAGAACTGAAAAAACAGCACCATTCCGCAAGACATTGGTGTTATGCGTATCAATTGGGAAAAGAAGAACGCAATTATCAATTTAGAGCAAATGACGATGGCGAACCTAACAACAGTGCAGGCATGCCTATTTATGGACAAATTCAGTCATTTGACGTTACCAATGTACTGATTGTAGTAGTGCGCTATTTTGGCGGCATTAAACTGGGTGTTGGCGGGTTAATTTCCGCATATAAGACCACAGCCCAAATGGCCTTAGAGCAATCAAAAATTGTTAGGCGCACCATTAATCAGGACATAGAACTGAAATTTGAGTATAAGGACATGAACAAAGTAATGCGGGTCATAAAAGAAAAGAATCTAAAAATTAAATCACAGACCTTAGAGTTAGATTGTAAAATCATTATTTCAGTACGCTTAAAAAACTCAGAAGCCGTTTTTGAGGCTTTCCAGTCTATATTCGGAGTTCAGGTAAAATGTCTGGAATCTTAATTTTGAAGTTTGTCCATTAAAAACTTTGGACATCGCGTAGGCCTATTTGTTTCGACATCCATGAACACTAAAACTGTATTTCCCAAGGTTAAAATTTCGCCTGATTGGTTGGTGATTTCGTAGTTGAATTCTATACTTGCAGAAGGTAATTTTACCAATTGGGTTTTTACTTTAATTAAGTCGTCATAAAGCGCTGGCTTTTTGAACTCTACAGTCATTTTGATTACGGGAAGCATCAAACCATCTTGTTCCATCTGCTTATACGAAACCCCTAATTTTCTTAACCATTCCACGCGTCCTACCTCAAAATACTGCGCATAATTGCCATAATATACGATACCCATCTGGTCGGTTTCGCCATAACGTACTCGAAGTTGTATTTCGTCGGAAAATAAAGGTTTTGACATGTTTCTTTGATTTATTTTTTGTACTTTCATCGGGATTTAAACATGGGGAAAAAATACTGTAAATTCAAGAGCATTTGATTTTTTTTTTCAGAATTTTGTTCACATATTTGTCTCAGAAAATATTCTAGAGAAAACACGAATTTCTCTTCATTTTGCTAATCTGACTAACAAACAAAAAACTAACTTTTATAATGGAGATAACTGCGCAATCGGTTTGGAATAATTGTCTGTCTTTTATAAAGGACAATATACAACCCCAAGCATACAAAACTTGGTTTGAACCTATTACAGCAGTCAAGCTCACTGACAAGGCTTTAAGTATTCAGGTACCTAGTAAGTTCTTTTACGAATGGTTGGAAGAGCATTACGTCAAAATTCTTAAAGTAGCACTAAATAAGGAGCTTGGAGAACGCGCAAAATTAGTATATGTCATTAAGATGGAAAACACTTATGGCAATAAACAACCTTTTACGGAAAGAATCCCAAGTTCAAACAGAGGCGCCGTAAAATCTCAAAATGTTGATATCCCCTTAAAAAATAAGAATCCAGAATTAAAAAA
Source organism: Gelidibacter sediminis (assembly GCF_004364975.1). Taxonomy (GTDB): domain Bacteria; phylum Bacteroidota; class Bacteroidia; order Flavobacteriales; family Flavobacteriaceae; genus Gelidibacter; species Gelidibacter sediminis. Next base: position 1,419,241 of record NZ_SOBW01000008.1, read on the forward strand.
TCCATTTGTAATTCCTGGAATTAGAAATGTTAAGATTGAATCTCAACTCAATCCTAATTACAGTTTTGATAACTTTTTAGAAGGAGACTCCAACAGATTGGCGAGAAATGCAGGTCTAGCAGTTGCCAACAAACCAGGTGGAACCTCATTTAATCCGTTATTAATCTTTGGCGGGGTCGGTTTGGGCAAAACACATTTAGCACATGCTATTGGTATTGATATTAAGGATAAATATCCTGAAAAGACTGTTCTTTATATATCCGCTGAAAAATTTACACAACAATACATTGACTCTGTAAAGAAAAATAACAGAAATGATTTCATACATTTTTATCAAATCATTGACGTTCTAATTATTGATGATGTTCAATTTCTATCAGGAAAGTCAGGTACTCAAGATGTATTCTTCCATATCTTTAATCACTTGCATCAAAACGGCAAACAAGTCATTTTAACCAGTGACAAAGCACCTGTAGACATGCAGGATATTGAACAACGCTTATTATCAAGGTTTAAATGGGGATTATCGGCAGAATTACAAAGTCCGGATTTTGAAACACGTGTTTCTATTTTAAAGAACAAACTTTATCGTGATGGTGTAGAAATGCCGGATGATATTATTGAGTACGTTGCAAAACACATTAAGACTAACGTTAGAGAACTGGAAGGCGCTATCATTTCATTAATCGCACAATCATCATTTAACAAAAAAGAGATCACAATTAATCTTGCTAAGGAGATTGTTGAAAAATTTGTTAAGAATACAAAACGTGAAGTATCCATTGATTACATTCAAAAAGTAGTTTCAGATTACTTCCAAATGGATGTGAGTACATTACAATCTAAAACCCGTAAAAGACATATAGTTCAAGCAAGGCAGCTTGCAATGTTTTTCGCCAAGAAATTTACCAAAGCATCATTAGCAAGTATCGGATCGCAGATTGGCAAACGCGATCATGCTACTGTATTGCACGCCTGTAAAACTGTGGATAACCTCTCCTCTACTGACAAACAATTTAGAAAGTACGTTGAAGATATTTCCAAAAAATTGGCACTTTAATCTAACTTCTACACAAATAAGTTCGTAAATAAAATTCACAAAGTATCATGACAAAAATACTAATGGTTTGCTTAGGCAACATTTGCCGATCGCCATTAGCGCACGGTATTTTAGAATCTAAACTTCCTTCAGATACGTTTATAGTAGACTCTGCTGGCACAGGAGATTACCACATAGGAAAATCACCAGACCACCGTTCTATTGCCACTGCAAAACAAAATGGTATTGACATTTCCAATCAGAAATGCCGCCAATTTAAACCCTCTGATTTTGATACTTATGACATCATTTACGTGATGGACCAGTCCAATTATGCCAATGTCATAAAACTGGCGCGAGATACTGATGATAGAGCTAAAGTTAAACTCATTTTGGAAGACGCTGAAATTGAAGATGGTTTAGAGGTTCCGGATCCGTATTGGGGTGATGCTGAAGATTTCGACAAAGTCTATGCACTTTTAGATGACGCCTGTACTAAAATAGCAGCAAAATTAACCACCTAAAAATTTCATAATCAAACAATTATTTTAATTTGAGTTTTGATTAAAATCTATTAGAGCCTGAGAATAGCGTACGTCTCAATCATAAAAGAAACATATGGATACACAATTTGGAAAACTCTATTTAATTCCTACTGGTTTAGGTGATAATCCAATGTGGGACGTTTTGCCACAATCGATCCAAAAAATTATCGACTTTACAGATGATTATATTGTTGAAAACGAAAAAACAGCACGCCGATTTATAAAACAGGTACATCCTGAAAAATCACAACCTGCCTTACACTTTAAAGTTTTAAATAAATATACAGAAGATTCAGAAAAATCGACATTTTTAGAAGCATGTAAAACTGGGAGACCTATGGGGTTACTCTCTGAAGCGGGATGTCCTGCAATTGCTGATCCGGGTTCTGATATTGTCAAATTAGCACACGACAATAACATTCAAGTAGTTCCACTGGTTGGCCCTTCTTCAATAATTATGGCCCTTATGGGGTCTGGGATGAATGGCCAGAGCTTTGCTTTTAATGGCTATCTTCCCATAGACAAGCAAGACCGGAAAGCAGAATTAAAACGTTTAGAACGACTTTCACAAGAACAAAATCAAAGTCAACTGTTCATAGAAACCCCCTATCGTAACAATAAAATGCTGGAAGATTTATGCAATGTATTACACCCTCAAACCAGAATTTGCGTGGCCTGCGATTTAACCCTTTCTACAGAATATATTAAAACCTTTATCGCGAAAGATTGGAAGCATACAAAAGTAGACTTACACAAACGCCCAGCAATCTTCATCATTCACAAAGACTGATTAAAGTACCGCTTTCGCCTTTCGGTTTGGTTTGATAAATGAAGTATCATACCCCGAAAAACGCTTCATATAATGTGAGATAGAAGAACCATAAGCATCAGAAAAATTATAACCTCCAAAACTCCTTAGAAATTTCTTAACACTTCCTGGTCCTGCCAAATGTGCAGCGGCTAGAATGCCTGATTCTGTGATGGTGATTCCGTGAATTTCTTTACCTACAAATCGAGCTATATCTTTTCGTAATATCCATTTGTTACGCTCTGAATTGGCTAAAAATGCCTTTTCCTGCAATTCTGGGGTGTACAAAAAGAATTGGGGATTGTAAACACCCAACAACTTTAGCGTTTCCGCACCAAATTGGTACTTTCCTAAATACCCAAAATCATTTACAGTAAAATAATTACCTCTAGATTCTTTAAAAGCAAGTGCTTCTTTAAAGCCTAAGTAGGATTTTCCCAAATAAGGAAAATATTTATCATATGTAAGTGTTGGGTTTGTTCCTTCTGCTGCAGACAATAGTGCGATGTCTTCAGAAACGGTGTAATTTAGTTCTAATCCTTCCGTAGAAAAATTAGTCATATCCACAGTCGTTTTTGGAAAAAGTGCCGTCATTAATATGACACAAATTGCAAAAGGAATAACAAAATAATTAGTGATTTTTTTTAACATTTTTCCTAATATTTGTAAAGCCTTTTATAGTTTTAAGCAGACTTAAATTTCAGCGTGCAAAGATACACCATTTTATTAAAGCCTCAAAATTAATCGATTAAGCTCTCTAAAAATAGATACCGCGTAGCTTTATGCCATTTTTATCGGTAAACTCCACGGTAGGAAAAGGCACCTTAATTACGTTTAAAACGTCAAAAACAGATCTCCAAAAATGAGATTTTGTTTTGATCCGCGACATGTCAATATCCAAACTTAAATAGAACTGTCGGGTCCTGTTTTTACTCATATTAAGGTCATTAACAACCCCACTATTACTAAACATCATGCCATCAGCCCCATAACCCACGGCAACATTCAACCACTTAGGAATATGATCGTTATTTATGAAAGAATAAATATTAAAACTCAACCAATAAGTCTGACCGTTATAGTCCTTAAGAAGTTCTTCTAAGAACCCGTCACCTAATTTGTCAGGTTGAGAGGAAGCATATTTAGTTTGATGAAAGGAGTATTTTAAGGTGATACGCTGCTCCTTCCACAGGATATCTTGACCAACGTAAAGTCCAGTACCGGTAGCATTGGCTATCATATCTCCCCAAGAGAAACCCCATTCTTTACTAAAGCCATCCAAAACCTCAACAGCGGTTAAAAATGTAAAGCCCAGCGTAGCTCCATATAATAATTGATCCTTTTTACTTGCCCCACTCCACTGTAGTGCATTGGCACCTATATTGCCTAATTGATAAGATGAGAAAACATGTCCCATTTTATCCATTTGCAACCATTGATTATTATCATTAACAGTATGAAACTTAGATTGCTCATAATCTGCATACCATAACTGTTGCAGACCTAATAAGGCAAGTCCACCTACAGCTGCTTCAGTTACGTATACTGATGTACGACGCGCCACATGTAGTGTATCGCTAGGTTGAAGAAATTGTTCAAGTTTTGATTGAGAAAATGATTCTGCGGCCACTAGTAAGAATACAAATGAACCTAGTAATAGCCGCCTCATGTTTACCTATTTACACCTTGCTGATTGATCCAGCGCACATATTCCTGTCTATTGACATTATGCTGAGCCAAGGTTTTAGCGAATTTGTGATAGCCAAAATTCGTTACGTCAGCCACAAAATAAAGGTAATCATGCTTTTCATAATTCAGCACCGCATCTATGGATGAAATATCAGGCATAGTAATTAAGCCTGGAGGTAATCCCGCATATTTATAGGTATTATAGGGTGAGTCTAAAACCAAATCTTTGTAAAGCACACGTTTAATGACCTGGTCAAAATTTCCTGAAGTCTTTTTGATGGCATAGATAACTGTTGGATCGGCCTGAAGTGGCATACCTATATTTAATCGATTCATATACACTCCGGCAACCCTTTTGCGCTCATCTACTTTAGCGGTTTCCTTTTGTACAATAGAGGCCAGTGTCATCACCTTTTCTGGTGTCAGACCAATCGTTTTGGCGTTAGCTAAGCGCGCATCATTCCAAAAACGATGGTATTCCTTAAGCATACGTTCTCTAAATTGTTCTGCAGAAGTGTTCCAAAAGAACTCGTAGCTATTCGGAATGTACATTCCCAATGCTGTTTGTGAAGAAAAGTTATTTGCCTTTAAAAATTCAGGAGAAGACATTACGGTAAACAATTCTAAACTATCTGCTTCAATTTGGGTGGATATACGTCCTGCCAAACGTTCTAAAGATTCCTGATTATTAAAGGAAAGTTTAACGGGAATATTATTACTGCGGATGGAATTGACAATATCATTGTTATTCATCCCTTTTTTAATAACAAATTTCCCTGCTTTGATATTGTTTGGGTATTTTTTGCGCTCCGCCAGAGCATCAAACTTATCCAAATCCTTTAAAAGCGGCTCCAATTGTACTCTCACATCCTGATAGGTCGCATTTGTTGGAATAAACACGTACGCCTCGTCATTGTTAAAGGCTGTATTAGAGACAAACATGGTTTGGTAAATGTTGTAAGCGATGATTGCAGCTACAACCAATCCAATAAGCGCTATGGCTACGAAAATTTTCTTGAAATACATTTATTTATTGATAAGTTGTAAAAGATATTCGTTTTTATATACTTTATTGCTGAAGAGCCAATCTTTTTTTACACCCACTACCTCAAAGCCTTGATTAGTGAATAAGTTCATGCTGGCCTGGTTACCTTCAGTAATATTACAATAAAGCTGATGCAAATTTAAATGATTAAAACTGTAATTGACCAACAATTGCAGTGCTTCCTTCCCAAATCCCTGTCGCCTGTCTCCGGGTTCCCGAATTAAAATACCCACACCCGCATGACTGTTTTGAAAATCAAAATCGAACAAATCAATTAGCCCAATGGCTTTATGTTGATAATTGGAGATTACCAATCGCAATTGCTTTACCTCATAGAGATCTCTATGCGAATTTTCTAAATATTGCTCAAGAATGTATCTCGAATATGGAATTTGGGTACTGCTAAGCTCCCATAGATGTTCATCGTTTTCTATGGCATAAAGAAAATGTATATCTTCAGGCTCTAATGCTCGCAAATAGATATGGGCTCCTTTTAAGGTCTCCATTAAATTGTTCCTTTAAAAACCTGAATTGCAGGACCTATGAGCCAAATATCTGAATACCCACCTCCTTTTTTCTTAAAAGTAACCTTTAATTCGCCACCTTCTGTATTTAGACTTATTAAATTTTTATCTGTTTCTCCCAAATAATTCATTGCAAGTGCTACAGCGGTTACACCTGTTCCACAAGACAAAGTTTCATCTTCAACACCCCTCTCATAGGTTCTAACTGAAAATTTGTCATCTGATATTTTTGAAACAAAATTTACATTCGTACCGCTTTGATGATAAGGAGAACCATATCTTATATTACTCCCGGATTCCTTAATATTAAGCGCTTGAAGATCTGATTCCATCTGTACATGGTGGGGAGACCCAGTATTCAAAAACACATGCGAATCAAATTTTTCTATTGTTGATACATTTTGCATTTGCAATTGCACATGATCTGCTTCAATCTTAGCGTGGTGTGTGCCGTCTATAGCCTCAAAAGTTGTCGTTTTCTCAATAATGCCAAGAAATTTAGCAAAGGCTACAATACATCTACCGCCATTGCCACACATAGAACTTTCATTCCCATCAGCATTGTAATACACCATTTTAAAATCGAAGTCATTATGACGTTCCAATAAGATCAAACCATCCGCACCAATGCCAAATCGTCTGTTACATAAGAATTTAACATAATTGGTATCATTTTTGTCAAATGTTAAATGACGATTATCAATCATCACAAAATCATTACCGGTTCCTTGGTATTTGTAAAAAGTCTGTTTCATAGATTTGACAAATATAGCAAATATCGATGGTTTATTACCGAACTCCGCATGCGTTAAAAATCGTTAAATGGAGGGTTTGCAATCACATAAAAATTTAATTTTAATCGTTAAATTATAGAACATCTATATCATAAATACATACAACACTAATAAATTCTAATTAAAATGAAGAAGATTTTAACCCTAATTTTAGTATCTGCATTAGGTGGAATCATGACATTATCTGCCTATAAACTATTTTTAGAAGAAGATTATACCAATAATTCAGAGCAGAACACTAGCTCTAAATCTAGTGTATCCTATTTTCCAACCAGTAATACTGCCGTAACCTCATATGGTACTCTTAATGCTCCTGATTTTACAGAAGCCGCTGAAAATGCCGTACATGCTGTTGTACACGTAAAAAATACAACTATAAGTAGAGCACCAATGACATTGCAAGATCTGTTTATGGGCAGAAGTACAGAGCGTGCCCAGGTAGGAACTGGTAGTGGCGTTATCATTTCGCCTGACGGTTATATCATTACAAACAATCATGTAATTAATGGATCTCAAAAATTGTCCATCACATTAAATGATAATAAAACTTATGACGCCGAATTGATTGGAACTGATGAAAAAACGGACATTGCATTATTGAAAATTGATGCCAATGAAGATTTACCTTTTGCTACATTTGGTAACTCAGATCAAGTTAAGGTTGGCGAGTGGGTATTAGCAGTTGGAAATCCATTTAATCTTACCTCTACAGTAACTGCAGGTATTATTAGTGCCAAATCTAGAGATTTGTCCGGCATCAATTCGCAATCGTTTCTTCAGACGGATGCTGCTGTTAACCCTGGAAACTCAGGTGGTGCGTTGGTGAACACCCGTGGTGAACTTATAGGAATCAATACAGCCATTACCAGTCAAACCGGTTCTTATATTGGTTACTCCTTTGCCGTTCCTAGTAACATTGCCAGAAAAGTTGTGGAAGATATCATGGAATTTGGAAATGTTCAAAATGGTATTTTAGGAGTAAGAGGCGGCGAACTCAATAGTAAATCGGCTGAGTCTTTTGAAGTGAACACCACACAAGGATTTTATGTAAGTGAAGTTGAAGAACGTTCAGGGGCAGATAAAGCCGGCATTAGAAAAGGCGATATTATAAAGAAAATAGACAACATTACAATTTCAAAATTTTCTGACCTTAGTGGTTACTTAAGTACCAAACGACCTAATGACGTTGTTGATTTGGTAATTATTAGAAATGGTTCTGAAAGAAAGGTGCCTGTTACCTTATCTAAGAGTGAAATTATGACTATAGAATTTTTGGATATGCAATTAAGAAACATTCCAAGTGAAGTTAAAGAGAGAAATAAGATCAACAATGGCGTTGCGGTGATCAAAAATGAGAATTACGCACTTTACAAGAATTTGGGCATCAATTCAGGATACGTTATTACGGAAATTAACGGAGAGGTGATTAAAAATGTCGATGACATCATGAAACTTAAATTAAAGTATGGTGATGATTTAGAAAAGAATATCAAAAAACTTTCTGTTATTACAAGTTCAGGTCAAAAAGAGAGTTTTATTTTTAGATAATCATGCTCTTAATTATATATTTCTAACCCTTTGGAGCATTATGCTTTCAAAGGGTTTTTTAGTTCTAAAAACTTTACGAAAACGTTTGAAATATATTACTTTTGCACTTCCGAATAGTCGGTTAAACACAACAACCCGTTTGTCCTAAAATAGACAAGCACACTAAACTTTGAAACAATGAGTTTGAATGGAACTTATGAGAATGAATTAGCTTTTCAAGCAGACAGACGAAAAGCAACAGTCGAATTTATCAAAATAGTCAGTGATTTGTGGTATGACAAATCCATAGAACTGGTATTATTTAGAAATCAGTTAATTGACAGAAACGTCAGTGAAATTTTAAACTTGCACGAATATGCAGGTGCTTTTGTTCAAAAGCCAATTTCGATATTTGATTCTGTTGAAATTGCTCAGGCCATCAAGACCTTAGATGTACCACCCGCAAAATTAGACATTGGTAAATTAACATATGAATACCATTTAGAGGATCAAAAATATAATAACGCCACAGCTTTTGTAGCCAGTAGACTCAAGGGGGCTAGTAAAAACGAAAGCATAAAACCCAAAGATGTTATTCTTTATGGTTTTGGACGCATTGGAAGATTGGTTGCACGAGAACTGATGACCAAAACAGGAAAAGGGAGTCAAATGCGCCTAAGAGCTATCGTAACCCGAGGCAAAGTTGATCAAACTGTTTTAGAAAAACGAGCTTCATTATTACGCAACGACTCTGTACATGGCGAGTTTTCAGGAACTGTTATTGCTGATTTGGAAAACAGTGCCTTAATTATTAATGGCACTACTGTCAATATAATATCTGCCAATGCACCAGAAGAAATTGATTATACTAAATATGGTATCAATGACGCCTTGGTAATTGACAATACAGGTGCCTTTAGAGACAAGGAAGCATTAAGCAGACATCTGCAATCAAAAGGTGTAAGCAAGGTATTATTGACCGCACCAGGCAAAGGCATTCCTAATATTGTACACGGCGTTAACCACTTAGAACACAATCCGGATACTGTGGATATCTTTTCTGCCGCATCATGCACTACAAATGCCATTACGCCTATATTAAAGGCTATAGAAGATACCTTTGGAGTTAAATACGGACATTTGGAAACCATACACGCCTACACCAATGATCAGAACTTGGTAGATAACTTTCACAGCAAATACCGTCGAGGTCGCGCTGCAGGGTTAAATATGGTGATTACCGAAACTGGAGCAGGAAGCGCCGTAGCAAAAGCATTGCCTTCTTTAGAAGGTAAGCTGACATCCAATGCTATTCGCGTTCCCGTACCAAACGGTTCTTTGGCCATTTTAAATCTTGAATTAGACAAAGCAACCTCATTGGAAGGACTAAATACGACCATGAAAAAATATGCTTTAGAAGGCAATCTTGTTGAGCAAATTAAATATGAACTCAGTGATGAATTGGTTTCGAGCGATATTGTAGGCAGCTCTGCTCCTGCCATATACGATAGTAAAGCGACAATTGTGAGGCCAGATGGCAAAAATGTAGTATTATATATATGGTATGATAATGAATATGGTTACAGTCACCAAGTAATCCGATTGGCAAAATATATATCAAAAGTAAGACGTTATACATATTATTAGTAGGCTGAACATCTAAAATATAAATTGAATCGTATATTAAATAGCCTCCAAAATGTGAGGCTATTTGTTTTAAATAACAGCCAAGATCTCTTTTAATTTTTTATCTTGTTCAAATTTTAACCATATCAGTAAATCTAAACGAATGCATTCATTAAAAACTCTAACGTTCACATTTCTCGCCTGTCTATTTTTTGTGGTAGCCAATGCTCAAGAAACATCTACTGAGGATGATGACAAATTATCTTTAACTGAAGGAACCATCGACAATCAATTTGAATATGTAATTCAAAAATCTTATAACTATCAAGAATACAAGAATGTCAAAAAAACCTGGTTATATCAATTAAAGGCTCATACACTCGATTCTTTAAAAGCGATTCAAAACAATTTAACTAGAACCCAAAATACAGTCGATAGTTTAGTTCAAGAAATTACTACCTTAAAAAGCAACCTCTCTGAAACCAAAACGACACTGGCAGAAACCAATGAAGAAAAGGATAATATGGCGCTCTTTGGTTTGCAGATGAGCAAAAGCAATTACAATGTGTTGATGTGGAGTATTATTGGGGGACTTTTTGCTTTATTATTATTGTTCATCTATAAATATCGAAACAGCAATTCAGTTACCAAACTTGCAAAAAAATCTTTAGTTGAAACAGAAGAGGAATTTGAAGAACACCGACGTACGGCACTTGAGCGTGAACAAAAAGTAAGACGACAACTGCAAGATGAAATCAATAAACAGAAAAGCATAAAATAAATCAATTCAAAATCTGTAAGTAACCTTACAGATTTTTTTTCTCTAGTCGGAAGCTAGAACACAACACACTTTTTTGCATCTTTGCAGTGAAGATACAATACCATGCGCATAGATATTATTACAGTTTTACCCGAATTACTCAAAAGTCCGTTTGAAGCTTCCATTTTAAAACGTGCCATTTCCGCTGGATTGGTAGAGGTACATTTGCATAATTTGAGAGATTACACTACTGATAATTACAAATCTATTGACGATACTCAATTTGGTGGTGGTGCAGGCATGGTGATGATGATTGAACCCATTGATAAATGCATAAGTCAACTCAAAGCTGCACGAACTTACGACGAAGTCATCTATATGACTCCAGACGGCAAGACATTAAATCAGGGTATGGCCAACACCTTGTCTTTAAAGGAAAACATCATTATTCTCTGCGGACATTATAAAGGTGTAGATCAACGTGTCAGAGACCTCCTCATTACCAAAGAAATCTCAATAGGTGATTATGTCCTTTCTGGTGGGGAATTAGGTGCGGCTGTATTATGTGACGCCGTGATAAGATTGATCCCCGGAGTGTTGGGCAATGAAACGTCTGCATTGACAGATTCTTTTCAGGACAATTTATTGGCACCGCCCATCTACACAAAACCAAGGGAATATAAAGGCATGAAAGTGCCTGAAATTTTATTCAGTGGACATTTCGCAAAAATTGAAAAGTGGCGCGAAGACAAGGCCTATGAGCATACCAAGGAAAGACGCCCGGATTTGTTGGAAGATTGAATTAGAATGCAGTTGGCAGTACTCAGTTGGCACTATGCAGTGCGCGATAATAAAAAGTCAAAATTCGATGGTTAAAATTTAGGTATCGATAGTTAATCTTCCATGTCTACAATAGACATATGGCATCAAAATTCCTTAACATTTTATGACAATACTCTTGCCAATTATTATTTATTGATTACTTTTGCATCCAATTTCAGGTTAACCTCTGGCGATCTCCGTGAATGTTGGTTTGGATTAAAATTTAAAAATTAAAAGAGATGAATTCTTTAGTAAAATTTGTACAAGACGAATTTGTAGAAAAAAAAGAATATCCTCAATTCGGCGCTGGTGATACCATCACGGTGTATTACGAAATTAGAGAGGGTGAAAAGAAGCGTACACAGTTCTTTAAAGGTGTAGTATTACAACGCAAAGGTTCTGGGAGTACAGAAACATTTACAATCCGTAAAATGTCAGGAACTATTGGCGTTGAGCGTATTTTCCCTATTAACCTTCCAGCGCTTCAAAAAATTGAAGTGAACAAAAAAGGTAAAGTGAGACGCGCACGTATCTTCTACTTTAGAGGTCTTACTGGTAAGAAAGCGAGAATTAAAGAAAGAAGAGGATAGAATTCTTAATTTACAGCATATAAAAGCCTTGAGAATTTCAAGGCTTTTTTTTATGAACATATGTTAATTAGTAAAGTTCATAACATGTTGAAAACTAAACCCTTGGTTCTCTTTGGCATTACAACAAATTTTTGTATCTTAGTAAAACGATTCAGAAACAACCTTGTGTTGGTTTCAAATTAAGACATTGAATTTAATTTGAATTTAGAAAATACGTTCTTAGTTTGTTTTTTGAGATGATTATAAATAGCATATGAAGATGTGTCTAATTATAACATCATGACATTTTAAAAAGTGCACCACATGTAAATAGGGTGTAACTAGTAAAGCCGAAAGTTTCCAAAGATGGTCGCAACGAAAGTGTACACCAAGGTAGGAAGCAATGTATTGTTAAATGTTATTTGTGAAAATGGATGACATTAATATCACATCAAGAAAAACAACATACTGAAACATTTTATTAACAGGTCAATACATTTTGAAAGTTAAAAAATGTTTTATTGAAATAGGATAACTTGAATTGAAAAAGACGATTGTAAAACGTGAGTTTTAGTCGGCTGATTTAGCAGAAATGTTAATTAGATCACGTTACTATTTCAAAGAAAGCCATGTCAAGGTAGTTTAGCTACAATGATATGGCTTTTGTTTTTTTAAGTAATTAATAGAAGTTATTCAAGTAAATTATGGTATATACGGTGTGTTTAATGTCGTTATCTTAGACATCACTTTTTTGTCTTTAATAATTGATAACTGTATGCGGTAATCTTCATAATTTTCAGGTATTGTTAACAGTAGAGTTCCTTTATCACCTACATCTTTAATTGTTTGATAATTGCCATAAAGATCGCATTTGACCAGTGCCCATTCAATTTCATAATAATCCTCTGACTCAACACGCTCCCAGCCCTTTAGCGGATCATAAAGCATGGCATAAAAATACGCTTGTTGCCCTGGTTTAAGTAAATCAATTGTCTTTAATATTCCAACCCCATTTGTCATATTGTAATCTTCCTTACTATCCAAAATGGTTTTTAAATTCTGATAATCAGGTTTTAGCCTACCTTTCCGATCTATGAGTCCATCAAATGATAGTTTGTCAATTTGATGCTGATCTTGCCAATTTTTCACGAAAAATCCTTTTGATAATGAGGCTTTTTCCAATTCCCCTAACATTTCAACAGAAATATCGGTAAAGATATGGGGCCCTTCTAATGATTGAACTGCTTTTAATATGATATCTGTATTGAGACCCTCGTTTACGATTATTCCTAAACCATCTACATTTACTAGGGCTCTTAAAAAATCATTAGCCTCAGAACTTTCTAAGTTGTTTAATTTATAGTCAATTATAATTGGTCGGGACGGATCTATTTTTTTTATTTCAGAGGTCAGTTGTTGCAACCATAACACATACGCACGTCTATGATACGACCTAACAGGTTCGTCAAAAGAGGAATTGTATTTTGTCATTAAATTATTCTGTAGGCGCCAAGCTTTTATATGTTCTTCGCTTTTATGCTTCTCTACCAAATGGACTATCTTATCTTTGTATAGTATTGATGCACTTAAATCTTCATAGAAATTGATGTGATCGGGGATCCAAAATCCAAATGATAGGTTTAGCCCAAACTCTTTAGTTATGTTAACCACGTTATAATCGTAGGTGTCATTTGAAGTATAGTTTATTGTATTCAATCCCAAATCTTTAATCATTCTAAAATGAGATTCAAGATTCTTCCGGGTTAATACGTGGTAATCTCTATTCCATCCCTGGCTGTTTTTTAGATTTACGCCCCGTGTATTTTCGAGTTTTTTAAATTGATTTGTAAGTCTTAATGGGGCGGTATCGATTTTAGGTGTATTTTTAAACAAATACGGCGGAATATTTTCTGATTTAAAGCTGAGATCAATATTATTGATATCTGCAATGGTCCAATTCAGATAAGAATCTCCTTCAGTACCATCGGGCATATTATTATCAACGTTAGAGTTAAAATAAACAATGGCCCTAATTTCATTGTAGTTAGTATCTATTTGCAACATGGCGTTCTCCAACCACTGTTTCTGAAAATCAGGATCAAAATAGGTTCCAAATTCTGATAACATAATGGGATAAGTTCCCAGTTTTTCAAATTCGTTGTGATAGGGCTCATAAAGCGATTCAAACGAATTATATAGATCTGGTTGATCATATGTGGCATAATTTAACAAATTTACACTTAGCCAATCTACATAACGATGACCCGGAAAATAATGCATTACATTTTCAGGTTTCCACGGGTTATAGATCCATACCACATTATCTGCACCTTGTTCTTCAAAGATATTCCAGATGTGAATCCAAGATTTTTTAAATTTATCTGCAGCATCGTCACGATGGTCATACCATGGATAAAACGGATTATCAAATTCATGTGCAAATCTCAGAAATACCGGTTTTTGCAGGTTTTTCAGACGTACTGCAAAATCTGCTATAAATTCATCAAAATACCCACTGTATATAGAGTCAACTACATGGCCTTGCAAACTTTTACCGCTAGTAAATGAATTGATCCAAGGTTCCCAAGTAATCATTGGAAATGCCTTTTCCTCATAGACCTGAAGTAATTCTTGCTCTGGAAAGGTATTTGCAAGCGATTTATCCCATGCCAAATAAAAGGAAATAATACTTACCTCTTGCCCGATAGATTGTGAGAACTCTGACACTAATGAAAAGTCGCTAAGCCCATTATCAATCTTTGGAGCAAACACCCCAACATATGTTGTAGTTTGATCCAGTTCCGGCTCGTAGGCCATACCCTCAAGTTTAGTTTGTTCTTGCTTATAATTAAAATACCCAGCTGAAATGAGAATAAAACCGGTGATAACTAACGCTGATTTTTGCCAAATATTAAAAATAATTTTCTCAAATTTCGATTCATTATTAAAATTGGCATCTAATTTCTTTCTATCGGGAATGGAAGTACGGTTGAATTGATAAGCGAAGTGTAAAGTGTAAAACATTATCATGGCATTCCATAATGCAAACCCAGACATAAATATAGAAAATGGAGTAAGATCTCTATATAAACCATAAATTATTGCCAATATACTGATGAGACCTACTATAATATTTGGTAGTACTATTAACACATCAGTCTTTTGATCATCTTCTTTAACCGTAGGAAGATATGGCACCTTTTTTCTGATAATCGTGTAAAACATTCCCATGAGGTAAATACTCCAGGTAATTTGCATTAATAGACCACCCAAAAGGTGCATTCCACGTTCCCCTTTGTTTATTACCCATTTTTGCACATAAAATCGAATTCCTAATATAGACACCAACACTGGCAACAATATTAATCCATAATTGATAACATTTCCCTTCCATGGGGTTGTAGAAGTAAATAGAGCTATAATTGGTATTAAAATGCTGAACAGAAAAATAAAACCCGTTAAGTAATGTAAGGGTAGTATACCATAATGCAATTTCTGACGCCATGACAATTTATTAATCAATTTAGGGAAAGTGGAAACCAATAATTCCAAAGTACCTCGCGACCATTTTAATTGTTGTTTAAAATATGAAGTTAATGTAGCGGGCGCCAAGCCTTCTGATAATGCTTTTGGCACATATATAGATTTCCATCCTTTGGCATGCAATTTCATTGCGGTATGCATATCCTCTGATAAACCGGCCGCATGGCCACCAATAGAATCGAGTGCTGATCTTCTGAAAATACAATTCGCCCCAATGGCATTAACGGTGCCATAGGAATTCATACACATCATTACTGGTCCGTAAAAATGAAATGTCTGCTCTGCAGCCGCTCGGGCTACCAATGATTCGTTAAGATTGTAATACGATTGAACGGTTTGAACAAAACCAATTTCGGGATCATTAAAATATGGAATAATCTCCTTTAAAAAGTTGTTGTGTGGAATATGGTCTGGATCAAGAATCAGGCAAATCTCGCCTTTGGCTTGTCGTAATGCGTTATTAATATTCCCCGCCTTTGCATCCTTACGATTATCCCGTGTAACGTGAATAATTTGATGTAGACGACAAAATTCAATCAATTCAATATCATTTGCTTCATCACATAAATAGGTCGTGTGAGGATAATCCATTTGCTGTATTGCCAACAAGGTATCCTTGAGCATATGTTTAGGTTCTCCTGGAAAATACGTTGTAAATACATCTACAGTGAGATGGTTATGAGAAGTAGGTTTATGCGGTACTGATAAATTCCAATAATGATACCATATGTAGATAAGCCTAAAGGTGTCAAAACATATCAGCATCATCAGCATCCAATACAACACCTGATTATCTATCAGTTCAAATTCAAAAAACCAATAAAAAAAATTGACAAGACTAGCCAATCCAAACACAATAAGAATCCTAATTTTAAATTTCTCAAGCCTTGTAGGTGCCTTTAACATACTATTATTCATGATTTAATACGTAAAATGGCATATTAGCTGTCGCAAAATTACCTTTCAAATCATGTACAGTTACGAAAACTCTATAAGGACCTTCCTTATTGGGGGATTTGAACTTCAAACTATTTGAAAAAGTTGAGTTGTTAGCAACTATTCGTAAAGAATCTATTTCAGAGTTCCATTGTTTTCTACCCCAAGCTTCCCTAAAAATTTTATAATGAAAACTTAAGGTGCTGTCAATAGCTTTTTGCATAGTTATTTCAGCATTGATGACACTACCTGTAGAAAACACTTGATGATTTAATTCCAAATTATTTAAAGACATACGTTTAATTTCGGGTAATATCTTCTGAACTTCTTTTCCCGTCCATAGAGACGTTAATTCATAATACACGTCTGATTTTCTACCATACTGATCAAAAATATTGAACCAAGTTGGTGTACCTTCTTGTTTGTACCCCCAATAAAATGCGAGGCTACCAAGACAATTTTGATCCGCTTCAATATAGGATGTGTAAACTTCATTATATATACCACTTTTTAAGGTACTGCTAGGCTCCAAAATTGATTTCCAAATGTTAATTGGTGCTTCCCATGGACCGTGATTGCCCCATTCCATTATAAAATATGGCTTTGGATTTGTGATTAATTTAATATTATTCATTACTGATTCCACACGAGTAATACTTCCAAAGGCATTAAATCCAATCAAGTCTAGTTTGGGCGAACTCAAATGGATTCCCAATGTTTGTGCTCTTGATGTTCCACTAACACTGGTACTTACGGGGTGATTAGGATCAATATTATGTATGAGATCTACAAGATCATTAAATACTTTAATGAAATTGTTATTCTTGATGGTTAATGGAAAAATAAGTTCATTACCTAAATTCCATGCCAGAATTGAAGGATGGTCTTTGTATTGACTTACTAAATTTTTTACTTTAAGTTTTAAATTGCGAACCGTTACCATATCAGAATAATAAGTTTTGGCGTGGCCACTAGTGGGCAATGGAATATCTACAATCACTGCAATATTATATTTTTGTGCTTCATCCAAGAGTGTTTTTAAATTAAGAGTGTCATAAACACGTAACGTATTCCCTCCTGCTTCAGCCATCTCTTTTAGATATCCCGTACCACTAGCTCCTTTAATGTAAAACGGCTTACCATTTCTATATAATTTAAATTTATTGTTAACCTTTTCAATATAAACTGTACGTGTTTTGTCCAGAACCCTCCCCCGATCTCTATGTAAATAAACATAAGCAGCTAGAAGAATTAAGATTGTAGTGAAAAAAAATATCAAAATCGCTTTCCTCATATTATGTTCAATTATTCAAAACTTGGCAATGTAAAAAGGATTTTATACACGGATTGATTTACTCGATGAACAAATCATTTATGGAGATTAATAGTAATATCTGCACTATAACTCATTTAAACCTTAGTTAACATTTTAAGAATATACATAAATATAATAAAACATAAAATGATATCTTTTGGGGTTTTATTTAAAAAAATTGATATGTTTATGGCTTTTGTTTTTTAATCATCTATGACTTAACTTCCCCCAATCAACTTATCAACTAAGCTATATGACACCAACCCTTATAGAATCAACCGAATTCAATAACATGAATTTTTCAGATATGGCGCTACAAAAAGCGGAATATGATTATTGTACTTTTACAAATTGTAATTTTACGGGATCAGACCTCTCATCCATAACTTTTATAGAATGTGTTTTTGACACGTGTAATCTAAGTAATGCCAATATTAAAAATACCATATTCAGAGATGCCGAATTTATTGATTGTAAACTGACCGGAGTTCAGTTTCAAGATTGTAATTCTTTTTTATTGTCCTTCAGCTTTAATAATTGTCATATGCAATTCGCTTCCTTTTACCGGTTGAAACTGAATGAAACCAAGTTTGTCAATTGTAATCTGAACCATTCCAATTTCACGGAAACCAATTTGATGGCTTCCGTCTTTGAGAGCTGCGATTTTAAACATGCAATTTTTGATCATACGAATCTTAGCAAAGCTGATTTAAGCACTTCCGAAAATTTTATACTCAACCCTCAACACAACAATGTAAAACATACTAAATTCTCTAAGGAAAACGTCTTTGGTCTATTGCAGCACTATCAAATTGATATTATATAATTGGAGGCTATTCAATTTTATATGCTAATGTCAATTTTGTATATTTGCACTGCCTAATTTGGGGCCAATCATAAACATTAAAATTTCAAAATTCTTATGGCAAAAACTTCTACCATTATTTATACAAAAACTGACGAAGCTCCTGCATTAGCTACGCGCTCGTTGTTACCTATTATAAAATCTTTTACAGCATCATCAAATATCGATATTGTTTCTAAAGACATTTCTTTGGCTGGTCGTATTTTAGCCATATTTCCTGATTTTTTAAATGAAGAACAACAGGTCCCAAACGCATTGGCTGAATTAGGTGAACTAGCCACAAAACCAGAAGCAAACATCATCAAGTTACCAAACATTAGTGCCTCTGTACCGCAATTAAAAGAGGTTATTGCTGAATTAAGATCACACGGTTTTAATGTTCCAAACTATCCTGATGATGTTAAAACTGACAAGGATAAAGACATTAGATCTCGTTATGATAAAGTAAAAGGAAGTGCTGTAAACCCGGTCTTACGTGAAGGTAATTCAGACAGACGCGCTCCTAAAGCAGTGAAAAATTACGCCAAAAAGAACCCTCATTCAATGGGTGAATGGTCTCCTAATTCAAAAACTAAAGTTGCGACCATGTCACAGGGGGATTTCTTTCATACGGAAAAATCATTGACACTTAACAATGCTGAATCAGTTAGTATAAAGTTTATTGGAAAAGATGGTAAAGAAGAGGTATTAAAAGATAAAGTTAATCTCTTGCAAGGCGAGATTATAGATGCTTCTGTAATGAGCAAAAAAGCACTGATGTCCTTTTTAAAAGAGACTGTAAAAGAAGCTCAAGATCAAGGCATACTCTATTCATTGCATTTGAAGGCGACCATGATGAAAGTGTCTGATCCAATTATTTTCGGTCATGCAGTTGAAGTGTTTTTTAAAGATCTTTTTGACACCTATGAAACTGAATTTAAACAAATTGGATTTAGTCCAAGCAACGGTCTTGCGAATTTGTTTGACGAATTAAAGGAACTTCCTGAGACTAAGCGTCAAGAAATTGAAGAGGCTATAAAAAAAGGTATTGCTAATGGCCCTGATTTGGCCATGGTAAATTCTGATAAGGGAATTACTAACCTACACGTTCCTAGTGATGTCATTATTGATGCCTCTATGCCTGCAATGATCAGAACTTCTGGTAAAATGTGGAATGCGCAAGGGAAACCTCAAGATACATTGGCCGTTATTCCGGACAGCAGTTATGCGGGGCTATATGAAGCGACTATTGAATTCTGTAAAAAACATGGTGCATTTGATCCTTCCACTATGGGTACTGTCCCTAATGTTGGCTTGATGGCCCAAAAAGCAGAAGAATACGGTTCTCATGACAAAACATTTGAGATGACCAATGATGGTAAGGTTGTCGTTGTTAATTCAGTCGATGCAACGATAATTGAACATGCTGTTGAAAAAGGTGACATTTGGAGAATGTGTCAAGTTAAAGATGCACCAATTCAGGATTGGGTGAAATTAGCCGTAACAAGAGCGAAAGCATCTGATACCCCAGCTGTTTTTTGGTTGGATAAAAACAGGGCTCATGATGCCGAATTGATTAAAAAAGTCAACCAATATCTTCCTAATCACGATACTCAAGGGCTAGATATCAGAATTTTATCGCCAGTAGAAGCAACAACCTTTACTTTAGAACGTATTAAAGATGGTAAAGATACAATCTCTGTAACAGGAAATGTTTTGCGCGATTATCTAACAGACCTTTTTCCAATTTTAGAATTAGGAACTAGTGCAAAAATGCTTTCTATTGTACCTTTAATGAACGGTGGTGGATTGTTTGAAACTGGTGCTGGAGGTTCTGCACCCAAACATGTTGAACAATTTGTTGAAGAAAACCATTTACGATGGGATTCTTTGGGCGAGTTTTTAGCCTTAGCGGTGTCATTAGAACATTTAGCGCAAAAAAATAACAATCCAAAAGCTCAAATTTTAGCAGATACTTTAGATGATGCTACTGGTAAATTATTGGATAATGGAAAATCGCCTTCTCGTAAGGCTGGAGAATTAGATAACCGAGGCAGTCATTTTTATTTAGCAATGTATTGGGCTGAAGCTCTCGCAAACCAATCTTTGGATATGCAATTGCAAGAAGAGTTTAAAGTGCTATATGAGGCATTAAAATCCAACGAAAATACGATTGTAGATGAACTGAACAGCGTTCAAGGCAAACCTGTATCAATTGGTGGATATTATGAGCCAAATGAAACCTTGGCGACTGAAGCAATGAGGCCTAGTACAACCTTCAACGCGATTCTCAATAATAAATAATCCTTAATAAATTTTATTGTTTACTGTTTTATTAAAAATATTAAACAAATTAACTAAAAAAGCTCCTTTTATCGAGGGGCTTTTTCTATTTTTGAAGAAAAATAACAAATGCCCATTAAATTAAAGGTCTTCTTATGCTTTCTTTTATGCCAGTCGGCATTTATAATTGCACAGGAAAAATTCACGCTCAGTGGTAAAATTTCGGATCAAGCCAGTAATGAAACTTTGATTGGGGTCAATATTATCTTTCCAGAGGTTCAAACCGGAACTGTAACGAATGAGTATGGGTTTTACTCTATCACCTTAACAGAAGGCACTTATACATTTCAGATTAGTTATCTCGGATATAATAGTATTTTGGACACGATTACCGTTACCAAGAATAGAACCTTAAACTTTCAAATGATTGAGTCAACTGAAAGTTTACAAGAAATAATAATCACTGAGAATGTAGAAAAGTTAAATATCCGAAAACCCCAAATGAGTGTCAATTCACTCTCCATTAATACGATAAAACAGATGCCAGTGGTATTAGGAGAAGTAGACGTCATAAAGTCCATCACCTTACTACCCGGCGTAACAAATGCCGGTGAAGGTTCTTCAGGCTTTAACGTTAGAGGTGGTGCAGCAGATCAAAATTTGATACTTTTGGATGAAGCCACAATTTTTAATTCTTCTCACCTTTTCGGTTTATTTTCTGTGTTTAATCCTGATGCCATTAAAGACCTCAAACTATATAAAGGCGGCATTCCCGCAAAATATGGTGGACGTGTATCTTCTGTTTTAGATATCTACCAAAAAGAAGGCAATAGCAACAAATTCCATTTAAGTGGCGATCTGGGTATTGTCTCAAGCCGACTTTTAGCTGAAGGACCAATCACAAAAGGAAGGGGCTCCTTTTTATTGGGTGGCCGTTCCAGTTATGCACATCTCTTTCTACCTTTATTTGATATTGACAGTAAGGCGTATTTCTATGATTTGAACACAAAACTCAGTTATAACATAAATAAAAATAACAACATCTATCTCTCCGGCTATTTTGGTCGTGATGTCTTCAATATTTCTGACAGTTTTGAGAACACTTATGGAAATACGGTTTTAAATTTTAGATGGAATCATCTATACTCTGATAAACTATTTTCAAATTTATCAGTAATTTACTCTGATTATTATTACGGTCTGGCATTAAATTTTGTTGAATTTGACTGGACATCAGGAATTAGAAATTTCAATCTCAAATATGATCTAAAACATTATATCAGCACAACCTTTAAATTAGATTATGGATTCAATAGCTTGTATCTCACTTTTAACCCTGGAGAAATAACTCCCACATCAGATAGTTCTGGTATTAATCCGTATAATCTTATTAAAAAATATGCCTTTGAGAATGCTATATATGTGGATGCTGAGCACCAATTAAACACAAAATTCGCGATGTCTTATGGATTGAGATTAAGTACATTTCATCGTCTTGGTCAAACAGAGCTCAATCTTTATGATAATGACCAAGCTGTCAGATTCAATGAAGATTTTCAAATCTATGAAACATCAGAACCTATTGGCACCATTAATTACAATCGATCTGACGTTATAGAATCGTTCGTTAACTTGGAGCCCCGGTTAGCCCTAGCCTATCAATTAAATGATAATGCGTCTATAAAAGCGAGTTATAACAGAATGAGTCAATACCTACACCTCCTCTCCAACACAAGTTCTCCCACCCCTTTAGACGTTTGGGCTCCTAGCGGTAAATATATTAAACCACAGCTATTGGATCAAATGGCTCTAGGGTATTTTAGGACATTTACTGACAACAAATACTCTTTGGAAGTTGAAACATTCTATAAGGACATTAAAAACCGCATAGATTATATTGACGGTGCCAACTTAATTGCAAATGATGCTATTGAGCAAGTCATTTTAAATGGTAAGGCCCGAGCATATGGATTAGAATTTTTATTTAGAAAAAACGAGGGAAAATTGACTGGCTGGATTGCTTATACACTTTCAAAATCAGAACAAAAAACGCCAGGAAGGACACGAGTCGAAACAGGAATCAATAATAGTGAATGGTACGATACACCTTACGACAAAACACATGATTTATCCTTGACTGCTAACTACGAGTTGAATAAAAAGTGGAGTTTAAGCAGCACTTTTATTTATCAAACAGGCCAACCCACCACCTTTCCAAATGGGCAATATTCTTACAATGGTATTACCATTCCCAATTATGAAGCTCGCAATTCGAGCCGTTTACCTAGTTACCACCGCCTGGATATTGCAGCAAACTATACTCCAAAATCTAATACAAATAAACATTGGAAAGGTGAATGGGTCTTTGGCTTATATAATATTTATGGACGAAAAAATGCGGCCTCCATCAGCTTTAGTGAAAATAGAAATACAGGCGTCAATGAAGCCAATAGATTGGCATTATTTGGGATTATCCCATCCATATCCTATAATTTTAAATTTTAAACATGAGAAAGTTTATAGCCATACTCTGCACACTTTTTTGTTATACCTCATGTACAGATCCTATAGAAGTTGACCTAAACACTGCAGCTCCAAAATTAGTTATTGAGGCATCCATCAATTGGACTAAGGGAACTCTTGGCAATGTACAAACAATAAAACTATCCTTGACGGCCCCATATTTTGATTCTGAAATTCCACCTGCAAATGGCGCTATCGTAACCATCATTAACGAAAACAGCACCTATAATTTCTATGAAATTGGAATGACTGGTCTCTATAGAAATGAAAATTTTGTTCCACAACTTAATGCTAAATATACACTTAAGATAACTTATGACGGTGAAGATTACGTCGGAACAGAAGTTTTTAAACCTGTAGCTTCTATAAATCGTATAGAACAAAACAACGAAGGTGGCTTTTCAGGAGAAGATATAGAGTTAAAGGCATACTACACCGATCCAGTCGATGAAAAGAACTTTTATCTATTTGAATTCATTAGCGATATACCAGCTATCCCTTCTCTATCAGTATATGAAGATAAGTTTACTAATGGTAATGACATTTTTGGTTTCTATACCGAAGAGGATTTAAAATCAGGAGATGAGGTGCTTATCAAAAATTACGGTATTTCAGAACGATTCTACAAGTATATGTATATCTTATTACAGCAAAACAACAATTCGGGGGGCGGACAATTTGAGCCACAACCTACTATAGTAAGAGGGAACTGCGTTAATACCACAAATCCTGAAAATTATCCTTTGGGATATTTTCGACTATCAGAAGTATCTGAAGTACTATATACGGTACAGTAGATGAAGATTAAAGTCAGATTTATGTATTTCTTACATGTTTCGGATAACTATTTGATGTAAATACATATATTGCTTCGTCCTTATTTATCTATCCAACGCACAAAAATGATTATTTTTGATTAATAAAATTGTGACAAACATATATTGCCATACTTAATCAATTAGACATATAAGAAAGTATAGCGTGTACGCATAGATCAAAGAAAAATTACTAACACATGGAAACTAAAAGAACAGACAAGAACTTACTTTTTAAAGGCGTTCAAAATATGGTAATTTGTTTATTACTGATGTTTGTTGGCCCCACAATACTGTATATGGCGTTTAGCAACCAGGATAAACCTACATATATCTTGGTTCTTTGTATAGGCATTGCACTCTGTTTGGGTGCCATTTTCTTTCTATTTCGAGGAATCTTTATCATCATGAAAAGTTTATTTAAAGACTAAATCCTCCAGTTATAATTAACTCTGAGGATATATGAACATTAATTATTAACTGACAGTTTCACAATAGTTCTTATTCTCTTTCTCCTTATAGCACATTTTCTACTTTAACAACGATTAGATTGCCACAGATCATACTTCAAGAGTGCCATATTTTACCATATATTTAAATTTTCACCAAATACTTGAGTATACAACACCAGCAGACATGTAGACCCCTACTTCAGGCCCACCTTGTTTAAATCATATAAAAAAACAAATGTATCTAAAATTAAAACTTATATTGGATTATTAAAGTGCAATCGTTTTACGACATATGATTGTGAGATCTAATACTTCGCATTAAAGAGTTTATAAAGAAAACAACACAAAAGCACTGTGTAAATCATATCTTTTGTTTATTTTTTTTTATGTCAACTTTCCTGTTGTTGTTCGAGACAGTTGAAACGAGGTTATTTTTACGCAGTTAAGGTTATCTCGTAAAATCATTTTTCAAAATAACAACTGCAATTTGTTTACAATCAATTTCTTATGAATAATATATCCATTGTGGTCAAACCGTAAAAAGTAAACGCTATTGGGAAAATTGGATGTATCTATCCTTCCGGTTTCAGTATTTGCTATTTTTGAAATAATTACTTTTCCATTTATATAAAAAACTATCATTAGTAGTGCTCCATAAGGCAAATTGGTAATAGTTACAAAATCTTTAGCAGGGTTTGGGTACAACAACAATTGGTTACCAATAGAGTCTTCATAACCAAAGCTTAAGGTTTCTCCAAGAACTTATAAATCCTTCGGATATAAATACGTTACCTGCATTGAGTTCTTGTACGTTTACTTCGCCTATGGTATAAAGTACAGTTATATTGTTGTTTGAGGTAGTCTAACCCCCACTATCAATAGAAAATTTTTCGATGGTTTGAGCTTGAGCCTATAAGCACCCAAAGCCAATGATGAATGTTAGCATATGTTTCATGTGTTAATATTTATTGTTTTTTAAGTCTATGTTATTACTACGCTCAGCTCAAGCAAGTTTATCTCTAATCTCTTTTTTCGCAAAAATTCGACTAACAATGGCGATTAATTAGTTAAAAAGCGCGAATAGCACGTATCCTAAGTATGTAGTTCTTATAGCTGACGTACAAGTTGCTGCCAGTTGGGTAGTCTTGGAACCAAGCGTAGTTGTTACTGTCCTCGGTAGAACTCCAAAAAGAGGTACTAACAAAACTGCTGCCTCCATTTGTTGTTGCCTTGGCATCAATGGTTGCTATATTTTGATACATCAAATTTAGTTATTCTTTTAAAGGTAAATACCAATCGACATAAGTATTACCGTCTTCTGTAATCTGTAATTCATTACAAATACAAGCTGCATAGGTTTTACCATCATCGCCAATGGCTACTTGTGCCGCAATAATGATTGATGTGTTGGCTTTGCCAGCATACAAGTCATCGCCATATGCTCGTGTATTTCCAAAAGTTCCGGCATGCCCACCTTACTCCCGTGCTTTGGTCTTCTTTTGCACATCCCAGTCCGTGTTGCCCTGTTTCGTCAACCCAAAATACAATGCCTCCGTAAGCAAAATCACCTACAGAATAGGTGGTTACACTGCTTACACTTTCTGCATTTTGTGCATGCACAGCATAAAGCACTGCCATAAACTGCGTCCTCCCCATATCGGTAAGCCCGCCTCCTGTATTTATCTGCACATTCAAATAGTGGTCGTATTTAATCCAATCAATGGTGTTAAATACGCCAGAAATGGGTGTACCCTCATCAATGTTTAGGAAAACAATGCCATTATCATCAGTGGATGGACTTGGGGTTTCTTGATATACACTTGTAGCCTATTGTAAAATAGTAAACGGTACCTGTAGTAAAGCGCTAGCAAATACGCTACCTCAACCATTTGTAATAACAGCCCTACAATTAATGGCTTGTTGCGCAAATTAGTTTCTATAGGCCAAAGATCATAATTTGTAATATGACTTCTATTTCGTTTATATAATTGTATAGCTTATTCTTTTACCGAACCCATTTTAAGGCATCAATCCTTTACAAAATCGATTTTTTCTAAATCGGTTTTTGCCTGTAAAAGTTTTTTGCTATCATATCTCCTACCATTTAAAGTCATGTGGAAACGGTTTTGTTTGAGGTATTGCAGTTCCGAAAATTGGATATCTTTAACACGCTCTTCTTTTAGTAAAATCCTAACGCCTTGATGGTCTTGGGTTTTTGCCCAATTATTATCTCCCTTGTTGTTTACCTCCAGAGAAATCATTTTATGGACGGCATTGACATGCCCAAAACCATAATTTCCGGCACCATCCAAAATTTGGACTGTAATGTTTTCGGTTTCATGATTAGGGTCTGTACTTAAACTATAAGTTCCTACAACGGTTTGCGGTGCTGGCGAATCGGAACTTCTTAACGGCAAACCTGCCAATTGTTTAGGCAGTTTAGCCTTTAGTTGATCTAGTTGCAAAGCTTCTGTAGTTATTAAATTTTGTTGCCAAGAACCAACTTTAGTGGAATTTTCGAGCGCATCAATCTTTTCTTCAAACACATTATTTTCCTTATCAGAAGATTGCTTGCATGAACTTGTCACAAATAAGATGAATATTAGTATTAAAAAAAAAGGTCTCATAACATTTCTGTATTAAAATTTAACATGTTCATCTCATCTTGGTGTTTCCAATTGTTAAAAATATTTTGCTATCCATTTAATACCATCTTCTGCTTTAACATTTTTAACTACAACCTTACTAGGTTTATTGGAGATAACTTTTGAATTCATTTTATGGATATCTTCAATGGTATAGGCTATAAAATTCAACCCTGCTTCCAGTTCCAATTGATAGTGGTAGCTGGCGTTTACCGTCTCTTCTGAAAACTGAAATGTGGTAGCACACTCGGTCTGAAATGTAGTAGCTTCAGCAACGTAAACCACATCGTAAAATGTGCCCTTTACGGGACTGTTGTAAGCTTCGTCTTCCAACCAGTGCACCAGGGCTTCGTCGGTAACGGGAAACAGCACGCCCACATAGCGTTCTTTGTACCATAACGAAATGGGACTTATACTAGTTGCCATAACATTTGGGTACATAGGCTCGCCCTGCCCAATACAATTAAAGCGGAGTGCATATTTAAAATCGTTCACTATAATCTGCTTATCCTCATTGGTAGAATGAAATGCTTCTTTTTTCGGAAAATCAAATTCTAAAGTTCCATTGGCGGTCAATTTCCCAATGTTTACAGCGCTGTCCATACCCATAGGCCAAAGTACTATGTCCATTTCGGGCATATTCTTTAACGGGTTTTCAAGCTTTCCAGTATGGGTTTGTGTATGCCCTAAAATACATAAAAGTAGACCAAGAAATGTAAATAATTGTTGTTTCATTGTATGTTTTTTAATATTTTTAGAATTGTCATTGTAAACTTCAAAGCAGTCAAAAACGAAACATTTTTAATTGTAGGTTATCATTTGTGAAAAGTGCTTCGTTGTTCGTGTCTCACACCTAAAGATGACAGCCTTAAGCTTTATTGCTTATCACCAATTTTTTATAGGTTATTTTCTCCTTATGACCAATGCGCACAAGATAGATTCCGTTGGTAAAATTGGTTGTGTCAATGGTTTCTATTCCTGTATTTGCGTTGATTGAAAACACTTCTTTTCCCGTAATGTCAAAAACTTTTATGTCCGTTTCTCCATAGGGTAGATTTGTTAAGGTTACCAAATCATTTGCTGGGTTGGGATATAAAGAAACCCTTGAAACTTCGTTGTCTTGTACACTCATGGTGTTTGTGAATTTCATGACCGAAGCTCTTCGGTAGGATAAACCTATTAAAGACGTTTCGCTAATTGCCAAATAAGGCTCGTCACTACTGTTTAGCAATAAAGATGAGTGAAATGCCCTACCTTCTGAAAACCCATGGCTTCCAACTGTTTCCCAATTAGTTCCATTAAATTTGACCACGGTAGCCTTGTCTTCATTATCTCTGTCCATGTAAGCTAAATATGGCACTCCAACACTACTAAATGTGAGTGAGAAATTAAAAGCCCTATCAGGAGAAAATCCAGCCAAACCTACCGTTTCCCAATTGCTACCATTAAATTTCATGACAGTAGCCTTAAATTGATTGGCTTTATCTGTAAAAGCCACATAAGGTTCGTCTGTATTACTAAACGCAAGCGTACAATAATCTGCTTCATCATTCGAGAATCTAGGCATACCTACTGTCTCCCAATTAGAGCCATTAAATTTCATTACAGTAATCCTCTCCCTTTCCGAGTAGGCACCTCCGTAGTCTTTAAAAGCCACGTAAAGTACCCCTGAAGCATTGAGCTTTAGGGAAACATCGGTTACCTGACCATCTGAGAACCCAGGACTCCCTACATTCTCCCAATTAGCTCCATTAAACTTCATAACGGTTAACTTGGTTAAATTACCATGGTCTCTGTAAGCTACATAAGGGACTCCGCTGTTACTCAATGCTAACGAAACAGAAAAAGCACCACCTGCAGAAAAACCAGGCGATCCAACGTTTACCCAGTTGGTTCCATCAAACTTCATCACCGTAGCTTGGTTTGCGAGAAATGATCTGTCTTGGAAAGCTACGTAAGGCTCCCCACTATCATTGATAGCAAGGGAACAAAAATCTGCCTGATTAGTAGAAAAACCTCGTGCTCCCACGGCTTCCCAATTAGTCCCATTAAATTTCATCACAGAGACTTTATTCAAATGTAAAGAATCCAAAAAAGCAACATAAGGCTCATCGGTACTATTGAGAGCAAATGAAGTATAATCTACACCTCCACCTGAAAACCCAGGCGTTCCAACATATTCCCAACTTTGTGCATTGGAGAATGGTATAATGCATAGCGTTAAAATTATAAAAAATGTAAAATTGTGTAGAGTTGTTTTCATAATTTTAATGTTTTTAATTCTAATCTAAAAATCAACCTACATTAAATGAAAACGTGGTATTTATGGATTCTGAATTTATCTTTACAGGTTTCATTTCCAGTTGTATCTCATAATTTCCAGGTGCAAGTGTTCCTTGGTTTTTATTGGCTGCTTTTTGAAGTAACGGGATAAGATCGAAAGCTTCAATAGGCACGTACATATCACCTGGTAACCATGGCCAATCGTTACGGCTGCTGCTCCCAATGGCTTTTCCGTTATAAGTAATGGTAGTTTTCATTTGAAAGAGCACTAACCCCTCGTTTCCCGAAATATTCTTAAAGCGGAACAGGATTTTGTGCTTGCCGTCTCTAAAGTTTTTGAACAGAGCTACTGGTTCCTGTGATTTCAATGTGGTGGTTTTACCCCAACCTTCAACAGTAAGTTTGCCTGAAAGTGATTGCCCTAAAGCGGTAGTACCAAACATGCTGAGCATAAAAACAATAGAATAGATAAAAGATTTCATATAGTCAATCGTATTTTATAGTTTTAAATAATCTTTGGTGCTAAACTTATAATCTACAGCTTCAATGGCCACACACTCCATAGTTCCCGAAGTGTTTTTTTTACCTTTGTTTTTTTTATCGATCATTTCCATATGCATCATAAGTGCACCCTTATAATTTTTAAATTGTTCTTTTATGGGTTCAGGATAACGATCCATTTCAGACTTGAAAACTTGATCAAAACTCACGGGCGCATCTACGGTAAAGTAGGATACAAATGCATACTCATCATTTTCAAACTTTTTACCTATGCAATCGTAACCCAAAAATGTTTTGTTGGGCAAGTCTGTTATGGTAAAATCCTCCAGCGATGGAGATTCAATGTCTTCAATATCATCCATAGTTTCATCCATATCAATCGAAGTTGCCGTTACCACTTTATTGCCACCGCTTTCCATAAACATAAAAGTAGTATTTGCATCATCATCAATGACCATAAAAAACGGTACGCCAGCGTTCATTTTCATGCCCATATATGTGGCATCAGGCTCAAGAAAATAGTCTAAGTCCATCTCTCCGCTTGCAGTAGTCATCTTTAATTGGTATTTATATGAAAATTGATAAGAATCTGGAACATTTTTGGCATCTACCTTTTTGCCCTTTGCCTGAGGACTATTGAGGTTAACATCAAAAATTCTGTCTAAAGAATTAGAAGCTTTTTCGGAGGCTTTTTCGGCAGTTTTCTCTACAACAGTCTGTTCTACCTTCTCTTCAATCCTTTTCTTGAGTTTTTTTAAAAATTGAGCCTCTGAGGTTTGTGTAAAACCCACCACCAACAAAAGTAATATTATGTACCTTGACCTTTTCATAATTATTGTTTTGAAACAAACTTAACCATCAATAGTTGTTTTAAAAACACGTATTTAGAATTTGGCAGATTCCATTTAGAATTTGGAAAAAGTAGCTTTGGCTAACCAAATTCTAAACTCAGACAGCCAAATTCTAAATTTTGTATAAAGGAGTAAAAATCATTTTTTATATTGTGTAAAATTGAATGGATAGATGATTTTGGCTTTTAAAAAAATATGGCAAAATGAAGAAACTGGTTATCATTACGCTTCTCTATCTTTTAACTTTTTATACCTTATCTGCCCAGATAAAGGTTGATGCTATTGACTCAAGTTTCAAACTTATTGGCAATCCAGAGGTGCAAGCCTTAAAAAGCGTTAGCGATGTTTCGATTAATAATATTATAAAAAGTACTTCTTGGAAAGCTTACGACTCCACTTTTACGGCAAGTAGAGACACAGCTGTTTGGATGAGTTTCAAACTAAAAAATACTACTCAAGAGATACTTTCAACCTATCTTTTTTACGATGGACATTACATCGATATTTACCTTGAAAAAGAGGATGAGTATAAACATTACAAAAATGGCTACTTCAGACCATTAAACCAACGCCCTGAACCTAAATCGTACTTTTTTACCGAACTTAAACTTTCACCATTGCAACAATCGCAATGTTATATTAAATTGAGTACTAATTATAAAAGCACAAGATTTACCGCTCCCATTTTGTACTCAAAAATTGGACATCTGGAGTTTACGAACAATTTGCAAAAAATTCATGGCCCACCCATAGCATTTATCTACGTCTATTTGATTTCGATGTGCTGTATTGCTTTTTTTGTATTAGTATTTTATTTTCGATTGCAGAAACGAATTTATATCTACTACTTTGGCTATCTGTTTTTTCAAATTATTTATGCGCTATTGGTCTTACAAACTACACCAGCCACCATAGCAAACTTTGCGGTTCACTTTCCTTATTTTTCAAACCTGATTTCGGAATCGGCACAATTTATCTTTATTGGTTTTTATATTTTGTTTATACTGCATTTGCTTACAGTAAAAATGTTTGACCGTAAACTGGCCAAAACATTAACAATATTTGCTATTATTTGCTTCACTTATGCCATATTATGGTTTGGGTTTAATCTTGTTTGGGTTGATATGGATGTTAGAAGAATAGCATCTATAATAATACGAGTCATTGTTTTACCTCTTAATCTATTCTTGTTTTTCTGGATAATTTACAAGGTAAAACATCCATTACTCAAATATTTTGTTGTGGGACAGAGTCTTTTTTTCATAGGTTCTGCTCTTTCATCCATTGTTTACTACAGTGGCTTATACCAAGTACCCAATGGCATTTTTAGTTTCCCATACTCGCAAAACGTCATCTTTATGGGGGGGCTTTTGGGCGAAGTACTGTGTTTTTCAATAGCTTTAGGAGAAAGTATGTTTCTGGTGCAAAAAGATAAAGAAAAGACGAGTCAAAAATTGATTGAGCAATTACAGCGCAACAAGATTATGGAAAGCAACATGCGCAAAGAATTGGATAAACAAATCAACCAAAAAACTAAAGAACTGGTACAGGTCTATTCTAAAATTGAAAAACAAAAAGAAGAACAACTAAATAAATCGTTTAATGAACGTTTACGAAACATGAAAATGTTGGCATTACGCTCGCAAATGAACCCACATTTTATATTCAATAGCTTAAATGCTCTTAAAAATTTAGTCATGCAGTCACGAGAGGAAGATGCAATTAGCTATTTGGATAATTTTTCATTATTGCTTCGTAACATATTGCAAAATAGCAGTAAAAACAGTATTACCGTAGAAGATGAACTTGAAATATTAGAACTATACCTTTCTCTAGAAAAAAGAAGGTTAGGGAATAATTTTTCCTATGTCATCCAATGTGATTCCCGTGAAATACTATCACAATATAACATACCACCCTTATTGTTACAACCTTTCGTAGAGAATGCCATATGGCATGGGCTTTATCCGAGTAATAAACCTGAAAAAAAACTTACCTTGGTGTTTGACACTTCCAAACAACTGCAAATTATTATTGAAGATAATGGAATTGGACGAAAAGAAAGTAGTAAGACAAAAAAAACACATCAATCTGCTGGAACCAATATTACAAAGGAACGGTTAACACTTTACAACCATGTAAGTCATACCCAAATGCAACTCAGCATTTTGGACTTGGAAGATAACGGTAAACCTTCTGGAACGCGCATAACAATAACTTATAACGATTAGACAATGAAAAAAATTATAATTATAGATGATGAAACACATTGCATAAACGTTCTGACAAGTCTTATAAAAAAAGTACATACTGACTATGAAATTATCGGAACATTTAGCAACCCAGAATCAGGTTTGAAGTTTATTAAAACTAATCCACTAGACCTTCTATTTTTAGATATCGAAATGCCCAATCTTAATGGTTTTGCTTTGTTGGATAAAATATTACCCATAGATTTTGACATTATTTTTACAACAGCTTATGACCAATATGCCATTCGCGCCTTTGAGTATAGTGCCATTAACTACTTGCTAAAGCCTATAACAGAGAAAAGCATCGTAAAGGCACTATCCGGCTGGGAAAAACGACGCAAAAAGACCACTATAGAACAATGGCAATTATTACATAATAATATAAACAGCCCGGAAATTAATGCTTCTAGAATTGCATTGCCGACAGCAGTAGGCTACCATATTGTGGACATAAAAAATATTGTACGTTGTGAATCAGATAACAACTATACTTATTTTTTTTTAGTAAATGAAAATAATCTACTTATATGTAAAACCCTTAAAGAAATAGAAAAAATGCTTTGTGATTATGGTTTTTTACGTGTACATCAATCGCATTTAATCAATCCACAATATGTTAAAGCCATTCTTAAACAAGATGGAGGAACAGTACTTATGAACGATAAAAAAGAAATCCCAGTTTCAAGGCAAAAACGAAATGAAATTAACAATATCTTGGAATCTATGCTGAGATTTGGGCAATGAAAAATTTTTATCATTATTCAAAAAAATCACTTCAAAAAGCACAATAACATACAAATTGATTAAATGTGATTTCACTTAAAAAACATAGAGAGTGAAGGCTTATTATCATATCATTTGAAAAGCATAAAGCAAAAAAAATCCCCAACAAATAAATGTTGGGGATTCTCTAAAAAAGGCGATGTCCTACTCTCCCACGAGGTGCAGTACCATCGGCGCAAACGGGC
>NZ_SOBW01000009.1 GCF_004364975.1 Gelidibacter sediminis
ACTGCTCCGGTCCTTACGGCCGATTCAAACCAGGCTGTAAATTTAGATGCAGATTGTGAGATTACGGTCCCAGATGTCATGGGCAGTGCCACTGACAACTGTACGGTGACCATCACCCAGAGCCCTGCCGTTGGCTCCAAGGTCTCCCTTGTCCACGACGGGACAACGACCGTTACGGTAACGGCAACGGATTCGGCAGGGAATACGGATATAAAGAATGTAGTACTTACCGCTAAAGATGTTACTGCTCCGGTCCTTACGGCCGACTCAAACCAGGCTGTAAATTTAGATGCAGATTGTGAGATTACGGTCCCAGATGTCATGGGAAGTGCCACTGACAACTGTACGGTGACCATCACCCAAAGCCCTGCCGTTGGCTCCAAGGTCTCCCTTGTCCACGACGGGACAACGACCGTTACGGTAACGGCAACGGATGCCGCAGGGAATACTGATGTGAAGAATGTAGTACTTACCGCTAAAGATGTTACCAACCCAGTCCTTACAGTTGCATCGGACGATGATGTTTACTTGGATGCAGGTTGTGAGATTACGGTCCCAGATGTCATGGGCAGTGCCACTGATAACTGTACGGTGACCATCACCCAAAGCCCTGCCGTTGGCTCCAAGGTCTCCCTTGTCCACGACGGGACAACGACCGTTACGGTAACGGCAACGGATGCGGCAGGGAATACTGATGTGAAGAATGTAGTACTTACCGCTAAAGATGTTACTGCTCCGGTCCTTACGGCCGACTCAAACCAGGCTGTAAATTTAGATGCAGATTGTGAGATTACGGTCCCAGATGTCATGGGAAGTGCCACTGATAATTGTACGGTGACCATCACCCAAAGCCCTGCCGTTGGCTCCAAGGTCTCCCTTGTCCACGACGGGACAACGACCGTTACGGTAACGGCAACGGATGCCGCAGGGAATACTGATG
The DNA here is from genome assembly GCF_004364975.1 of Gelidibacter sediminis. Lineage (GTDB taxonomy): Bacteria > Bacteroidota > Bacteroidia > Flavobacteriales > Flavobacteriaceae > Gelidibacter > Gelidibacter sediminis. The sequence continues at coordinate 941 of NZ_SOBW01000009.1, forward strand.
TGAAGAATGTAGTACTTACCGCTAAGGATGTTACTGCTCCGGTCCTTACGGCCGATTCAAACCAGGCTGTAAATTTAGATGCAGGTTGTGAGATTACGGTCCCAGATGTCATGGGCAGTGCCACTGACAACTGTACGGTGACCATCACCCAAAGCCCTGCCGTTGGCTCCAAGGTCTCCCTAACCCACGACGGGACAACGACCGTTACGGTAACGGCAACGGATGCGGCAGGGAATACTGATGTGAAGAATGTAGTACTTACCGCTAAAGATGTTACTGCTCCGGTCCTTACGGCCGATTCAAACCAGGCTGTAAATTTAGATGCAGGTTGTGAGATTACGGTCCCAGATGTCATGGGCAGTGCCATTGATAATTGTGGTGTTACCCTAGCACAGAGTCCGGGAGTTGGTACTAAGGTTTCCGCTACGCACAATGGAACAGTTGAAGTGACTGTTACTGCTACAGACGCAGCTGGCAATACAGATATCAAGAAAGTAGTTCTTACAGCTAAAGATGTCACTCAGCCAGTTCTTACTCCGGCTGCTAATCAAAATATAAACTTAGATGCGAATTGTGCAATAACAATACCGGATGTTAGAGGTTCGGCCACTGATAATTGTGATGTTACAACCACACAAAGTCCTGCTGTTGGGGCTTCTGTTACGGCAATACATAACGGAACTGTATCTGTAGTAGTTACTGCTAAAGATGCAGCGGGAAACAAAGTTGATAAGACAGTGATTCTCACAGCAATAGACACCACCCCTCCCACAGTAACAGCAGGTCTAGATATTTCAACAAATACGACCTCAGAATCATGCAACGCATCTGTTGCAGTCGCAAATGCCACTTACAGTGATAACTGTCTTTCTACAGTCTCCATCTCATATACCTTGAGTGGAGCCACAGTGCGTGCTGCAACGGCTGGCCAAGTAGGAACGAAAACGTTTAACAAAGGAATAACTATCATAGAATATACAGTGACTGATGCGGCTGGCCATATTGTAAAGGATACAAAAACAGTTACGGTATATGATAATACAGCGCCTAAATTGACTGCAGGACCAAATATTGTAGTTGAAACAGATGCAACGAGGTGTGACGCCTCAGTGACAATTGCAGATGCTGTGTTTAGTGATAATTGCTCAGCATCAATTTCTTTTACGCTAACTGGAGCTACAACATTTGGCTCAACTCCGGGTCAAGTTGGAACTCGAATTTTCAATAAAGGAGTCACGACTATTACCTATACGGTTACAGATGGGGTACAGTCCGTAACAAGATCTAAAACAGTAACTGTTAATGACAAGGAGAAACCAGCTACACCTACGTTACCTGACCTTACAGCAGAGTGTACGTTAACTGTGACGCCGCCAACTACGACAGATAATTGTGATGGTATTATAACAGGTACTACAGGTTTAACTAGCTTAATCTTTAATACCGTAGGTACAGAAACTATCCAATGGAAATTTGAAGACCAGGCAGGTAATTTTATTATTGTTCCGCAAAATGTCACAATAACTGATAGTGCCCCTATACCGGATATTACTGATTTACCAGATCAAGTGTTTGACGGGTGCCAGATTCCGAACCTTGACTATTTAGTGAGACCAACGGCAACAGATGAATGTGACGGAATAATTCAAGGTGTATTAGAGGCAGATTTTATCTTCCCATATTCATTTAGTGGAACACAACAAATTGAATGGCAATATATTGATAGTCATGGAAATATTACCTACCAATCACAAAAAATCACCCTTAATCCACTTCCAATTAGCGGGGGGTCATTGACAGGGACGTTTAAAGGTACTGCATTTCCTAATGGGGTGGATATTTCATCCTGTGGTGAAGAAATCAGCATTGCACTTAATTTAACTGGTGTGGATGGTACAATTGTACAATGGGAAAAATTTCCTATAAATGAAGGGGTATGGAAACCTATTTCAAACACCTCCAACAATCATACAGCTTATTTTGCTGTTGGCGCTTTAGTTTCAACAGATTATAGGGTGTTGATTCAAAAAGGAACCTGTACTGAATACTCTACAATATTCAGAGTTAGAGCGTTGCCAACGGGAGAGGCGCCAACTATTACAAATAGAGATCCGGATGCGTTGTATTGTTTAGGCGAAGTAGTGAGCTTACTAGCACAAAGTAATTATACAGCAACACAAGAATCTATTGCAGATTCATCTGGTGATTTTAATGAAGGTCAATTAAATACTCAAGATCCAAATGGTTGGTTAGTTGATGGTGAAACAGGAGGTTTTACAGCTGGGGGAAGTGCTACGAAAGCTCGAAATTGGTCTGCCAAAACCTGTAACAATCAAGCAAATGGAGATATTGTGTATTGCAGTAATGAAGGTAAATTTTCTATAGCTTATGGAAATTATTATGAAACCGATAAAAAGGGTAATCGAACCTATGATGGATTAATTCCGACAACCTTAGAAACTCCTATTATGGATTTGTCCAACGCAGAATCAGCGAGTTTAGATTTTGATCAAGCTTATTATTTTGCAGTCAATGATTATGCTAACATAGAGATATCGCTAGATGGAGGCGTTACCTATGCGCCGCTACAATTATTGCATGCCATTGGCGATCCGGTTAAGAATTGGTATAACTCGGTACCAGCTAATAGAAGAGCTAATTCTACTCCTACTATGTATAATTTTCAAAATGATAATACATCTATTGATTTAGCGGCATACTTAGGAGAAAATAATGTGCGAATTAGATGGTCTTTCACAGGAACAACTGTTAAGAGTACTTGGGCAATGGATAATATTTTTGTTAACAAACAAGTAAAAGTTGATACAGAAATAGAGTGGACGGATGGAATTGGAGATCCTGACGAAGAACCAATTGTCATTGGAAGTACTGAAGTTGAATTTAGTTTTACTCCTGATGCTCCTGGAGTTCACGAATATGGGGGAACTGCTTTAGTTAATGGGTGTAGAACCTATGATGCTGATGGAACGTCTCTAATTGAAATACAAGTGTCCTACGCACATGCAGGTAATGATGTTATTTATACGGGCGATGATTGTGGTCAAAATAGCATTCAATTAAATGCATATGACAATACTAAAACGGCAGTTGAGAACGCAAATAAAGGAGCTTTTACCCTTCCAGAAAATTGTGTCAATTGTAACGATAAAGGAACAGGTGCTATTGGTACATGGGAAGCTATACCTGAATCGGCATTGAGTTGTGATCCGGGGATTTTTAAATCAAACAACCCAGCCAAATACCCGAATGCAAAAAATGATCCTGATGCCCTATTTATAGCAGAAGAGGGTAACTACACTTTAAAGTGGACTGTTGCTGGATGCGAAAGTTCTATCAGAGTGGCCACTAAAAACTGTAATCAGATTGATTTTGATGGGTCAGACGATTACGTTGAATTTAAAACAGACGAATTCCATTTATCCAAAGGTACTTTTAGCATTGAAGCTTGGGTTAAGCCAAATTTGATTTCGGGAACTCAAACTATATTCTCAAAAAGAAATGCTAATGGTGATGCTGCGGGATACGATTTAAGTCTTAATGGTTCAGGTATAGTTTCTTTTAATACTGAGAAGTTCACGATTAATTCATCTCCTTATAAAATAAATACCGATCGTTGGTATCATATAGCCGTATCCTATGTTGGAGGATTATATACCTTATATATTGATGGTATTAAGATTAATGCATTATCAGGGCCTTTGCCAAAATCAAATAATTTAAGAGCCATGTTGGGAGCAATGGATTCAAATAGTACATACAAGCCTAAAAACCATTTTAATGGGTGGATTGATGAAGTAAGAGTATGGAATGTGGGGCTAGCAGCGCACCAACTGCACCAAATTATGAATCAGAAACTTATAGAGAGTCCTACTACCCCTGGAAATGTGCAAGGCCAAATCATTCCAATAGATATTGATGGCGTATCATGGACTAACCTCTTAGCGTATTTCCAAATGGAACCAACGAGTTTAGCCTGTGGTTATTTAACCTCATCATCAAGTGCAATCAAAGGAAAATTAAAGAACATTTCATCAGACCAGGCCAGAACGGCTCCTGTGCCATATACAACATCGGGAGTTAATGATCAATGGGATGTTATCAACACTTGGAGTGAGCCTTCCGTATGGGCTGTACCTAATAGCACAGGAATTAATGGTGAGGCCATCAATTGGAATATTGTAAAGATAAATCACGATGTGACATCATCTAACCGAGAGATAACAGTTTTGGGATTAATGGTGGCAAATAATAAGGAGCTTACAATTACTGGTGCTGGGCCTCAAGATGAGACCAATTCCGGACATGGCTTATGGGTTACCCAATATCTTAAAATTGACGGTAAATTAGACTTAGTTGGAGAATCTCAATTGGTACAAAAACGCTACTATTTTGACGATGATAACAATATAAATACCCCAGATATCACAAATCAAATTCTAGACAGTTATTTTGATGAGACTAGTACGGGTTATATAGAACGTGATCAGCAAGGTACGCGCAATCCATTCAACTACAATTATTGGGGTTCACCGGTGGCACCTAATAACGCTATTATTTCAGGAGACAATGTAAATGCAAATAGCTTTACCATTGGTAACGTTTTGAGAGCTGGTACTATAACAATGGCAAACCCGAAGGATGATGCACTTATTTCGTGGGTGACAGACCGGACTGCTACAAGTTCAGGTAATGCCGTTCAATTGAGCACGCGATGGTTATACACCTATAATAAGAAGTCAAATACTTATGCTTCATGGGAAAGAGTAAATCATCAAACGTCTTTAGACATTGGATTGGGTTACCTCCAGAAAGGAAGTGGATCTAGCACTACTGCAAAGAGCTCTCAAAATTACGTATTTGTAGGAAAACCAAATAATGGTACTATTCTAAATGCAACTGATGCAGGAAACGATATACTCTTAGGCAATCCATATCCATCAGCTATAGATGCTGACGCCTTTATCAAGGATAATGAACCAACGTTAAGTGAAGGCGCGTTGTCGTTCTGGGAGCATTATGAGGCCAACAATACCCATGTTTTAAAAGATTATCTTGGTGGGTACGCATTATATAATTTGTCTGGTGGTGTAGAAGCAATAACACCGGGCAAAACTACAGATGGATATGTGCAAAATGTTTCGAGTAAGGGCACCAGAAAGCCAGGTCGATTTGTCCCTGTGGGACAAGGATTTTTTGTTACAGCTATAAAAAGTGGTAACGTAGTATTTAAAAATAGCCAACGATATTTTAAACGGGAATCGACAACAACGTCAGGAGACGATGGTTCAATATTCTTTAAAACAGCAAATTCCGACCAAACAAATGCTACTGGCGGGGTAATGAAACGCGTACGTGTAAAGTTTAAAACTCCAGAAGGTGCATACCGCCCTCTATTGTTAGGGTTTACTCCAAATAATGAAGCTACGGATGGTGTTGACTATGGCTATGATGCCTTAAACAAAGATAACTTGCCAAGTGATTTGTTATGGCTGATTAATAATTCTCGATATGTTATTCAAGGTGTAGGCGTATTTGATAATACTAAGAAGTATCCTTTCGCCATGAAACTGGCAATCAATGGGGATATTGAAATTGAATTGACTGCATTGGAAAATTTCGATGAAGAAATTGATGTATTTGTGTATGACTCTAAGTTAGATACATACCATAAAATTAATGACACAAATTTTGCGCTTTCAATGGACTCTGGTAATTATGATAACCGCTTCTTTTTAGCGTTTAATGAAGGTAATGCCCTATCCGTAATTGAGGATGAGTTTAGAAGTATGCTAGTTAAATACTTACAAAATACTGATGAAATTTTCATCCAAACACCTGATGATATTATTGTCAAACAAGTGCATTTACTAAATATTTTAGGACAGACGGTACAATCTTGGGATGCAACAACTACAACCATTTCAAATAAGATGCGAATTCCGGTTAAAAATTTACCTGATGGTAATTATGTGGTCAAAATTCAGACGGAGTCAGGTACTTTTAATAAGAAGGTGGTAATTAAATACTAATACCAGACTGGATTATCACTAAACAAGAGTTTTAAGAACCGTTTCTAGCATCATGTTGGAAACGGTTTTTCATATTTACTGCATTTAGAATCATTAGACAGGGAGGGTATGAGTGCTAATTGCATTTAACCCTATTTAATTGCTATACCATCCCGACAAAGGGTTCGAGTGATGATACCTGCAATAGTATTGATTTCATTTTATGATTGAAATCTCAATGATTTAAGTTCATAAAGTCGTCAATCTATCTAATGGCACGTAAGTCTACTATTACACCATCTAGCCAACTTCTAAGTTTTATTATTGGCGTTGACAACGTTGCTATGTAAGTGAGTAGTTTGTTGGTCTACAGAAACTTAAATAACGGCTTATAAAGAATTTACATGCATTTTATCGACAATATTCCTTTCCATACATAAGTTGCCGTAGCTTTATGATATCCCCTCAAAAATAGGCACTAAAATTTCACTTTTTTCACATGTTTAGTATGGGTTCATTAGCGACTGAACATTTTGGAAATTAGGTTATTACCATAACTCTATGATATGAAAAACTACTACTCTTATACCCTTAAACTAGTATTGCTTTTATTAGTGACACACCTGTCCTTTGCTACTACAAGTAAATATGATTTAAAAGCTTCCTTAGACTTTGTTGAAAATACTAATAACTTGAACTTTAGTTATAAGGGAAGCTTTGAAGCCCTGAATTTATCAAAATTTGTGGCATCATCTCCGAAGCTCTTAAAAACTGGCCGAGTTTTGGGGACAGAAACGAGATTATTTTCAAAGACCCAACAGTTAAATGACATTATTTTTTCTCGTCGTGTACCCAATGCAGTTTGTAAAGATTTTACACTTGAATTAAATGGTTCTGGACAAGCTACTTTGACTCCTGCTGATATTGATGATGGTAGCACAGGCAATACGGATTTTACGCTTTCAATTTCTCAGACCAATTTTACATGTGCTGATATTGGGGTTAAAACTATAACACTTACTGTTACGGATAGTGATGGACAATCATCCTGCTCCGCTCAAGTTACTATTGTTGATAATATAGATCCAGTTGAACCAACCCTAGACCCTGTAACTGTTGATTGTAAAGGAACACTTACAGCACCCACAACTACAGATGCCTGTGGAGGAACCATTACTGGAACCACCACTGACACCCTAAATTTTGAGGAGGGAGAAAGTACCACTATTACATGGACATTTGACGATGGTAATGGAAATAGCATAACAGCACCTCAGATATATAATTACAATGATACCACTGCGCCAATTGTAGAGATACAAAATATTACTGTTCAGCTTGACGAAAATGGGATTGCAACAATCGCCGAAGATGCGGTTAATAATGGTTCTTCTGATATTTGTGGTGTAGTAACTTTCGATACCGATATCACTACATTTGACTGTTCAAATGTAGGTGAAAATACTGTGGTGCTCACTGTAAATGATTCTAATGGCCAAACAGCTAATGCTAATGCCATAGTGACTGTACAGCCCTATACAACAAATGCTACCATTACCTATACAAAAAGTCCTGATGTTACTACCATTTGCGAAGTTGATACAATTGTATTCACAGCTAAACCAGAAGGAGTTGGTAGTGATCCGGTAAGTTATGATTGGTATGTTGATGGTGTGTTAAAAGGTTCTGGTGTAAATTTTTCTTATAATGAGTGGACCGCTCCTAATGATAATGTTAAGGTGGTCATGACCGTTGGTACTGGGACATGCGCTCCAACTAAAGAGTATTCATCTGACATTGCTATCAATCAGGTACAACCAGTTGACTTTAATATTATTGTACCATCTAATATTTGTGAAGGTAACACCGTCACATTTGCTGTTGGGAATGCTCAAAATTTTGTTTCGCCAACATATAAGTGGACTTTAAACGGCACGCAGCTCTCAACTAATGCAACCTTAGAGACGGATGCTTTATCTGTTACAGGCTCTAATATTGTTCAATTGGAGGTTACGTCAAATCCTACGTGCGGTGGTCCTATTATAGAATCGAAGTCTGTAGATGTATCTTCCGTTAACCCTAAACCAACTCTTACAGTAAGTACTGGCGAAATATGTGCAAACCAATCCACAATCAATTTAAATGCATTAGTTACTAGCGATACAGGAGCAACAGTAACGTTTCATAATTCCCAAGCAAATGCAAATACGGGTGCTAGTCCGCTAACAAACCCAGTGGTTGGTCCTGCTACAGATAAAACCTATTATGTGCGTAGTAAATTTAGTACCGGCTGTTTTGTAACCTCACCGCTTACTATTGTTGTACATTCATTACCAACTATTACAGTAGGAGCTGCTCCCACGATTTGTAATGGCGATACCGTTGATCTTTCAACAGTTTTTTCGGGATCCAATCTCACATATCATAGTACTCAGGCAAAAGCGGATGCCGCTGATTCTGATTTAACCAAAGATGTCTCCCCAACGGCAACTACTACGTATTATGTTAGGTCTGAAAATTCGACCACAGGGTGTTTTAATACAAGTTCTATTACTGTAACGGTTAACCCTCTACCATCGCTTTCGGTAGAGCCTGGTTCTGTTTGTGATGATGGAAGCTCAATAGATTTGGAAAGCTTAGTTACAACTAATGGTGCTACTACCTATTATAATTCCGAAAATGATGCGCTTACAGCGTCGTCTGCATTATCTACATCAACTGTTAGTCCTACCATTGCCACTTCATATTGGGTTAGAACAGAACTCAACACAGGGTGTTTTACAATTGGTGAAATTGAAATAACTATTAACGCATTACCTGAATTGGAGGTTACAACTGGTTCTGTATGTGCTGATGGTCAAACTTCAGTTGATCTCAATTCATTGGTAATACATACTAATGGCGATTCTGTGACCTTTCATGCTTCGCAAGCAAATGCAGATAGTGGATCTAATGCTATTAATGCTACTGTAAGTCCAACTACTGAAACTACTTATGTCGTAAGAAGTGCATTTGCCAATGGCTGTTATACAACGAAAAGTATAACGATATCTATTAATCCGTTGCCAACTTTTGACGTGACACCAGCTGAGATTTGTAACGGCGCATCAATAGACTTGAATACCACTGTATCGAACAATTCATCTGGAAATAGTTTGACGTTTCATACAACGCAAGCATTTGCCAATAATGGCACCAACTCGATCAACTCAACCGTAAATCCTACTGCAACAAAAACATACTATATTAGAAGTACAAGTGGTGTAGGATGCTACACTGTAAAACCTGTTGAAATTACGGTGAGTAATACTGTAGGCATAGCGTTGGCGTCTGGTAATATCAATCCATCTGTCTGTGCGGGAAGTCCTATTGCACCAATTGAATTCCAAATTACTAATGGGGGTTCAGGGGCAGGAGCTACTGTAACAACAGCTCCAGGAGCAGGTATAGCATTGAGTGGATCTTATAATGCGAGCACTAAAATTTATACAGTAACGGGCACAACTACCACAGCAGCAGCTGTGGGAACCTATAACTTTACGGTGACACCTACAGGTTGTGGTGCGGCATCTGCAGCAGTGCAAACAGGAACAATTAGAATATTCAATGGAACGCCGAATACCCCAACAGGTCTAGATATTTTATCATCGTCATTTATAATATGCCCAACCAGTACAGAGACCTATGAAGTAAATCCAGATCCAAATGTGCAATCCTATAATTGGATTTTTCCAAGTGGTTTTACAATTACTAATGGTGCTGGTACAAATAAAGTAACTGTTAGTGTTGCTTCAAATGCATCGGCTGGTAATGTTTCAGTTACGGCTACTAATTCATGTGGGACTAGCACAGCAACGTCCCAACCTATAAATATTGGACCTGTATCTGCAGATGCCGGTCCTGATCAATTTGTTTGCGAAGGATATACCAATGTATCTATTCAATTAAAGGGTAAAGCTGGCAATGTTACCAAATATGGAGACAAGAAAACTGATGAATGGATCTGGAGTGATAACGGTGCTGGAGGGTCTTTCATTGGCACAGGGTCAGGTAATAAAGACTTTGAAAATGCAATATATAATATGCCCAATGGACATTCTGCTGGAGAAATCACGATATCACTAATAGTATATAAGCCTTCTGGAGTTTGTACATCTGGAGCTCGAGACGATATGAAAATTATTATACGAGCCCTACCAACCGCAACCGTTGCAAGTAACGGCCCTATATGCGAAGGTAATCCTGGTTCAGTAACATTTACGGGCACACCTAACACCACGATTACTTTTAGAGTAGGAACTGGCACCGACCAAACTATAAATTTAGGGGCCGGTACAAGTGGAACGGCCACTGTAACCTATACCACAGGAGCGCTTACGGCCAATACAGATGTGGTTATTCAAAGTGTTGCCTATACCAATAATGCGGCTTGTACAAATGCTTTTACGACTAAACCTCAAACCACTATAGTTGTTAATTCGTTAAACACCGTTACCCCAGGACCAGCTTTAACGGCGTGTCAGTCGGCAACGCCTTCGCCTATCACCTTGAGTGGTGCTAGTATTGGTAATGGAGCACAGGGACAATGGACCATAGTATCGGGTGGTGGAAGTTTATCAAATACTGCTTTTACAACTAATCCAGAGACGGTTACCTACACTCCGGCAGCAAATTATAATGGAAACGTTGAATTGAAACTTACTACCGACAAGCCTGGAGAATGTCCCGTTGTTAGCGCCTCAAGAATAATTACTATTGATGAAGCCCCTACTGTAGTAGCTGGCACGCAAGCGGCTATTTGTCAATCTGCTAATCCAACACCTATCACCTTAACAGGTGCCAGTGTTGGAGGTGGTAATGGAAATACCACAGCGGCATGGTCTATTACCCAAGGTGGCGGTAGTTTAAGTAGTATTGCCCAAACAAATAATCCCTCATCTGTCACTTATACACCCGCAGCAAATTATTTTGGGCCAGTCAGTTTGACACTTACGTCTAACACCCCAGGATCATGTTCTGCAGTTACTGACCAAAGAAATTTTGTAATTGACCAGATGACCACTATATCAGCAGGTAATTATGGTCCTGTATGTCAATCTAACTCACCAACTCCAATTGTTTTATCAAATGCTACATTAGCAGGACCTGCAGGGGCAACTGCACAATGGTCTATTGTATCTGGTGGAGGTAGTTTAAGCAGTACTGCTCAAACGGCAACCCCTGAAACCATAACCTATACTCCTGCAGCCAATTATAATGGAGAGGTTGTTTTAAAGCTTAAGTCGAACGCTATTGGTGCTTGTAGTGCCGCAGAGATAACTACAACAATTACAGTAAATGAAGCCGCTAGTATCGATGCGGGACCTGCAACAATTACTATTTGTGCGGGAGATGTTGTTAATCTTTCAGGGTCTGTTGGTGGAAGTGCTACGTCAGGCACGTGGACATCCAGTTCTAATCATAATGGATTTGGAAATATAACAGCAAATGCTACAACGTATACGCCTAGTGCGGCGGATATCGCTTCAGGATCAGTATCTCTTACATTTACGTCTAATGATCCAGATGGAACTGGACCATGTGCAGCCGCTTCAGATACAATTGATGTCACAATTAATGAAGCCGTGAGTTTGGTAGTTACTGGAGATACTGAAATATGTTCTGATCAATTTTCTACACTTGTTGCAGATTTAAGTGGAGGAAGTGCCACCTCAGGAACTTGGACTTCCAGTTCAAATCATATCAGTGGTTTTGGTAATTCTTCTGCGACTTCTACAACGTACACTCCAAGTAATACAGACATTGCCAATGGTTCCGTAACCTTAACTTTTACTACTAACGACCCTGATGCAAGTGGACCTTGTACTGCGGCATCTCAAGATATTACCATTTCTATTTCTAAAAAACCATTCATCAATACACAGCCAAGTAATCTTGGAGTATGTGCTACACAACAGGCGTCATTTAGTGTTGCAGCATCTGGAGACAATCTTACCTACCAATGGTTTAAAGGGAATCCCGGAAGTGGCACTGCGGTTGCTAATAGTGCACCTCAAGTAACAGGGGCGAATACTAACACGCTCACATTTAAAAACGCCAAAGTGAGCGATGCTGGCAACTACTATGTTGTAGTGAGTGGAGACGCTGTTTGTGACGAAGCACTATCAAATGTAGTAGCATTGTCAGTTAATCAGGATATTGAGATTACACAACAACCTGTTGGGGTTACAGATTGTATAGGTAACACCGTAACGTTTACTGTTGCGGCTACAGGTACAATAGGGTCTTACCAATGGAAAAAAGGAGGCGTTGATTTTAATGGAGGAACAGAAACAAGTGTTACTAGTGGTACTACGACCACTTATACATTGGAACTCCAAAATATTTCGGATGCAGATAATGGCGATTATACGTTGCAATTATTAAGTACAGGTGGTACGTGTTCAGAAGCCAACACAAATAATGCAACCTTAACAGTTACACCAAAACCGACAGCTACTATAAGTTATGCAGGACCATTCTGTTCCAATGCAACCGTGCAACCTGTCCAATTGACTGGAACGCATGCCTATACAGGTGGTGAATATAGTTATAGTGGGGATACTGGTGCAACATTAAGTCTGAATGTTAGTACGGGCGAGATAGTTCCGAGTGCGAGTACACCAGGCACTTATACCGTTACATATACAATACCGGCATCTGGCGGATGTCCTTCTGATAATACCGTAACCACAGATGTTACAATTACACCTTTGCCTGTGGCATCTATTGCCTATAGTGCTACCAACTATTGTGAATCTGATAGCAATACTTATGATGTTATTTTAAATGGATCCAACAATAGCGAAGGAACTTATTCAATTACCCCAGCTACTGGTCTTAGCATGACTGCTGCTGGTCAGATATCACCAAATGGGGCTACGATTGGAACATATAAAATTGAATATACAATCCTATCGGCCAATGGCTGTCCTGAGGTCGTGGCGGACGTAGACGTTGTGATTGACGAACAACCTGATGCTACATTTTCTTACGATTCTACCGAATATTGTAGTAATGCTTCAAATCCTATTCCAACAATTACACAAACAGGAGGTGTTTTTAGTGCTTCACCTGGCGGTTTAGTGGTAAACAGTTCTACTGGTGAAATTGATTTGATTGCCAGTACAGCAGGTACTTATACAGTATTTTATACTTTTGATGCTGTAAGTGGTGGATGTGCTGAAGTTCAAGAATCGCAATCAATTACTATTACAACATTGCCTACACCTTCAATTAGTTATAGTGCAACCGCATATTGCGAATCTGATACTGCAACCTACACTGTTAATTTGACAGGGTCTAATACTGCCGATGGCATTTACTCGGTTGAACCTAATACAGGATTAAATATTGATCTCTCCAATGGTAGTATTACACCAAATACAAGTACTCCTGGAGATTATACAGTTTATTATACAATAGCTGCAGCTGAAGGTTGTGAGGAAGTCGTTGCGGAAACCACTGTTACAATAGACCCAAAGCCCGAGGCCACATTTAGCTATGATGCAACAGCGTATTGTAAGTCAGGAGCTAATCCTGTTCTTAGTTACTCAGGCGGAGGGATTGCTGGTAATTTCACCTATACCTCTACACCTTCAGGTTTAAGCTTAGATTTGAATGCTACAACTGGTGCTATTAATTTAACCAATAGTGCACCTGGTAGCTATACCATTAGCAATACGATTGCTGGTGGGACAAGTGGTTGTGCAGATGTTGTAGAGAGTTTTACCATTTATATAGAAGAGTCTATCACAGGAGGAATTGAATTATTAGGGAATGCTGACGATGATGATGCAGATGGCAGTAATACCGATGACACAGATAGTGATACCAATCAAATTGTAGCTTGCCACCAAGGCAATGGTACCCTTTATTTACCTAGTACATTTAACCCTGCACATGTAGTAGAATGGGAATCGTCCACAGATAATGGCGTAACATGGAATTCTCTTGGTAATGCTAATTCTCTTACCTATACCTTCACAGGTTTATATGGCTTAACCGCCTATAGAGTAAAATTAGATGGCGACACGGCATCAGATGCTTGTGGTCCAGTTTATTCAGCTTACGCCTTTGTAAGCGTGATTCCTTTTGACTTGAAACCACAACCGGTAGCTGTTTCTGCCAGTGAGTTTTGTCTTGGAGGCACCTCTGAATTTTCATCAACCATCGATTTTGGAGGAGATACCCTAAATTCTGGTGGTGGATTTGAATCAGGTCAACTTAATCCGAATGATCCTGACAGCTGGTTAATTGATGGCAGAGTAAAGGGTTGGACAGCATCTGGAGATAATACAAAACCAAATCAATGGTCCGGAACCAATGAAAAAGTGTTTAATGGAACAACATACAAGTCCGGAGATAAAAAATTCGGAATTACATTTGGAACGGCTATTAGTAATCAAACTAATGATCCAATCTACAATTGGGACAATCCGTACGATAACAGTCCAAATAATGTAATAGCGACATCAATTGAAACGCCACGATTTAGTTTGTTAGGAGTGCAAAATCCTACATTCGAATTTGATGAAGCATATCAACTTTTCAATGGGGCTGGTGCAATTATCGAAATTTCTCTAAATGGAGGACAAGACTATGTCAGAATTCCTGACAATCTAATAGATGGAGATGATCGCGCGTCCTCTGTATTATTAAGTAGTTCCACTGGTATTCAGTCAGGAAACTATGGGAATTTTGGTAATGGTACCAATCATACCATTATCGATTTAAATCCATATTTTGGAAATACTGATATTAGAATACGATTTACTATGGTAAGGGAAGTTTCAAGTATATGGGCAATTGACAACTTTACTTTGCCAAACAACAATGGAGAGGGAGAAGTGCAATGGACAGACCAATTTGGCAACACTATTGAACCTATTACTGGCACAACAGATATTTTGGTTACCCCAACAACTCCAGGTCACCAAACCTATACGGTAACGTCTTATATTAATGGGTGTAGAAGTGTAGCGCCTGCAGGTTCTGTAAATGTTCAATTAGAAGTGCATTATGCTAATGCCGGATATGATGCAATAATAGATGATTCTGAGTGTGGCAGTTCCATGAAACTTCATGCATATGATAACAGTAAAACGCCTCTTCAAAACTATATTGATCTCAATAATGCAGGTTTGTGGGATAATTCAAATCCGTTATTTCCTATTATTGATGATAATAATGACGGAATCTGGGATACTGCAACTCAAACCGACATTGATTTACATGATCCGGCTAACAATATTTATACCTATACCAACTTAACATCAGCTAATTTCTTACCTGCTGGGAATTATCGAGATTATGGTACAACAACTACAACTGCTCAGTTCTGGTCAATTGCATCAGGTCCAGTAGGATTTGATGTTACATTGGCCAATCAAAACTTGAGTGATTATTTCTCTGACGTAAATGATCCACAATCGGAATTTTTTGGCCCAGGAGGCGATTATGAACTCACATGGACTGTTACAGGAAGTAATGAAGTTACATGCTCTGCACCGGTCTTTGTAACATTAAGTAGTTGCACTACTTTAGATTTTGATGGTATAAATGATAATGTGACCTTCCGTAATGATTTTAACTTAAGTACTGGTCCTTTTAGCATTGAAGTTTGGGTAAAACCAGATCCTACCACAGAAGCAGGAGGACCAAACGATACTAACCAAACCATACTTTCTAAGAGAGATGCTAATAACCTTAACTCAGGATATGACTTAAGTCTTAGAAATAATAAGGTTTATTTTAATTGGAATGGCGGTAATTCATTCACCCACTCCAATAATATCAGCACAAGCAGATGGTATCATGTGGCAGTCACCTATGACGGATCTACAAACTATGCAATGTACATTGATGGCATTTTATTGGGCTCAGCAACTGGTGCTGCCCCAATCAACAATAACTTTGAATGCATCATGGGTGCGATGGATCGTTCAGCTGCTGGTGGTAATGTGAGTCCAATAAATTATTTTTCTGGTTCGATGGACGAGCTTCGCATTTGGAAGGTAGCGTTGTCAGAAAACCAAATTCGTCAGATGATGAATCAAGAAATTAAATCGAGCACTCTAGTGGCCAATAATGTGGAAGGTTCTACGGTTCCATTAGATATTCCAGGACTTACTTGGGCGAATTTGGAAGGTTATTTTAGAATGAATCAAGCCACTGATATTGTTGATGGTTACATTATTGCAAACGCAGGTACCCGAAACGGTCAAATGCGTAATATTGAAACATGGCAATTAGAGAGTGCCCCACTACCATACACCTCAAAACAAGCTGGAAAATGGGATGTGAAGAATACTTGGACTCATCCTGATGTTTGGAATGTGCCAAATAGTAATGGTATTGATGGTACTCCAATTGATTGGAATATTGTAAGAACCAATCATAATATTACTTCCGATGCTAAAGACTTGATTTTATTAGGTCTTCTGGTAGATGCCAATGAGCTCAGCATTAGTGGTCCTGGAGCTCAAGACGAATTAAATGATGGAACTGGTTTGTGGATTACGCACTATTTAAAAATAGACGGTAAAATTGACTTGGTAGGCGAGTCTCAATTGGTGCAGAAACGCTTAACAACATCACAAATGAGTGAGAGTTACTTTGATCCTACTAGTACAGGAGATCTTGAAAGAGACCAACAAGGTACCGGCAATCCGTTCAACTATAATTATTGGGGTTCTCCAGTGTCATCAACAAATGCCACGGTAGAAATGGGTACAAATGTTAACACTAATACCTATACTATAGGTGGTGTGTTAAGAGATGGTACTACGGTTATGGATAATCCAAAAACAGATGCCACGATCTCCTGGATAACTGAGCGTACGGCCATTTATACTAGTGGAAGTCCAATACAGCTTAGTACTCGTTGGCTGTATACGTACACTAACAATCCATCAAACACCTATTTAGATTGGGAACGAATCAGTAACAATACCCCTATAGATATTGGCTTAGGTTATATCATGAAAGGCAGTGGTGTTGATACAAAACCATTTACTAGTGCATCTCAGAACTATGTTTTTGTAGGGAAACCTAACAATGGTACAATCATAAATCCTATTGCTGGAGGACACGATGTTCTGTTAGGCAATCCTTACCCTTCAGCATTTGATGCCAATCAATTTATTATGGATAATGGTGCAAGTTTGAAAGATGGTTCATTGTCGTTCTGGGAACATAATGTTAATAATGATACTCATGTTTTGAGGGATTATATTGGAGGTAATGCGATGTATTCAATAACTGGTGGAACTGCTGCAGTGACACCACCACCATCGGAAGACGGGTATGGTCAAAATACAATTACAAATGGTACAAGAATTCCTGAGCGATATATTCCAGTGGGACAAGGCTTTTTTGTGACGGCAGATACAATTGGAGGCAGCTTGATTTTTAAGAATGATTATCGTATTTTCAGAAGAGAGCGGGTTACTGGTAGTTCGAACGATGGATCATTGTTCTTCAGGCCTTCAAATGCTATGGTCAACGAAAATCGTGATGCAAACCAATCCATAATAAAACGAATACGTTTTGATTTTAAAACCCCAGAAGGCGCTATTCGTCCTTTATTAATAGGATTTACATCAGATAATGCTGCTACAGACGGCGTAGATTATGGCTACGATGCGCTTAATAAGGATGATTTCCCAAGCGATTTATCTTGGATGGTAAATGATACGAGATATGTTATACAAGGTGTTGGAGCTTTTGATGATTCCAAAAAATATCCTTTTGCAATGAAAGTGGGATTAAAAGGTGAGGTTGAGATTAAATTAACTGCGTTAGAAAACTTTACAGAAGCTATTGATGTGTTTATATTTGATTCTGAATTAGGAACCTATCACAAAATCAATGATACTAGTTTTGTACTATCATTAGATGCTGGTACGTATGATAATCGTTTTTATTTGGTATTTCAGGAGGACAGTACGTTGTCTATAATTGATGAACAGTTTAAAAATGTGGTGGTTAAATTTCTGCAGAATTCTGATGAAATATTTATACAAACACCAAATGACATGACTGTCAAACAAGTGTATTTAGTCAATATTATAGGGCAAACTGTTCAGGCTTGGAATGCAACCAATACAAACATGTCCAATGAAATGAGAATACCGGTGAAGAATTTACCTGATGGCAGTTACGTCATAAAAATGCAAACAGATGCTGGAACGTACAATAAGAAAATCGTTCTTAAATATTAAGTCCATAAGCCTTAAGGGCATGGTTATTTAAATCTAATTTAAAACCGTTTCTATCCCTATGATGGAAACGGTTTTTTAATATCTGATGAGGTGCATATGAACCGAAATATGGACCATGAATATTACTAATTAAATGGGTTAACATGTAAACCGAGGCGTCATGATATTATATAAAAAAACCGCTCCAATTTGTTGGAGCGGTTTCATTTATATACTTGGGTTATTCTAAAATGTATATATTTTAAAATAGTGTACTCCTAGAGCAATCTTATTTATTTTTCAATTCCTACCATTTCAATGATAAAGACCAAGTCGGTTCCTGGTGGAATAACTCGGTTGCCACGCTCTCCATAAGCTAAATGGGAAGGTAGAAAGAAATAAGACTTGTCGCCCACACGCATTTGAGACGCTGCTTCTCTAAAGCCTGCAATCATTGGGGCGTCAGGACCAATTTTAGTTGGCATCGGGTTATACATCCCAGCTTCATCTTTTTGTTCATTAAACATCCCGTAGGTTTCTTCAACACTTTTTACGTTACTGTCAAACAATCGGCCGTCCGTAAAGTAGCCTTCATAATACAACTGCGCAGTATCGCCTGCTTTTGGTTTCTCGCCTGTACCTTTTGTAATGTTGTACATTTTTAACCCAGAAGCAAGGGTTTTTGATTTGCCTTCATAAGTATCTAACGCCGGTTTCATGTCTGCCGCCGCCGCCGCGCTTTTTTCTTCTCTTTCTTTTTGTGCTGCTTCAGCCTTAGCTTGACGTTCTTTCTCTTCTTGTTCAGCTTTAGCAAAATGATCTTTGAAAACTACTGGTGCATCAAATTTTTTCGCATCCTTTCCTTTACGGATAATATTAACTTCTTCCATAATAACAGGATCTACTGGCTTATCACCAGGGCCTGTTTCAACACCTGCCAATGTATGTAGGACATCTTCTCCCATGACTAAATAACCAAAAACATTGTACCCACCATCTAAGTTTGGTGTAGGGCCTTCAGTAATGAAAAATTGGCTGCCATTAGTATTTGGTCCAGAATTGGCCATAGATAATGTCCCAACTTTGTCATGTTTAAGATCTTCAGAAATTTCATTGTTAAATTTATATCCTGGACTACCGCTACCTAGGCCTGTAGGGTCTCCACCTTGAATCATGAATTCGTCTATAATTCTATGGAATGTCAAACCGTTGTAATATTTTTTACCAATGTAAGCACTGTCCACAAGTGTGTTGGTGCCTTCAGCCAAAGAGATGAAGTTGGCAACCGTAACGGGCGCTTTTTGGTATTCCAAACGGAGTACCATTGTTCCTTTATTGGTAATAATTTCAGTGTACAATCCATCTTCTAAATCTGGATACTTGTCTTTACATGCTGATGCCGTAACAAGGAGCATTAGTGCTAACAGGCCAAAAGCCTTTCTAATCAATTGCATAGTTTAATCGTTTTGGTTTTGAATTATTGAATTAACGGTCACTTCGCAAATAACGGGAGTGTTTGTGCCAATTTTTTTCTTGTCACCATAGTAACCGTAAGCTTTTTGGGAAGGAAATAAAAAGGTGACTGTTTCACCTGGTTTCATAAGTTTTAGACCTTCTCGGAGTCCTGTAAATAGTTCTTCCTGATCCATCGCATAATCGCGTGGTTGGATGTCTTCGTCGGAATAGATAGCATTTCCATTGAAATCTTTCACATCATAATCAAAGTTGACGATATCTCCAAATGATGGCGTAATGGTATCTTTATCCACCTTTGTATTATAGTAGTACCAAAATCCGCTTTCTGAAGCAATATAGGTTTTGGAGGTGTCCGATTTAATGATGTTTTGAATTCTTTCAGTCTCTGCAGCATTTAATTTCTTGTTACGCTCAGCTGATATTTTTATAAAAGATCCTGTTTTTTGAGATATAGGTCTTCTGGCTTCAGGAGACTTGCAACTACTGATACCAAGGGCTAAAATAAAAATGAGAAGAATGGCTCTTATCATAAAGTTAAGTTGTGTTTATAGCTAGGCAATATACTAATAAATTTTTCAACAGTTTCATTTAATCCGAGGTCGCTTTTACCGCCAGCAGCGTTGGTGTGTCCACCACCGCCAAAGTTATCTCGAGAGAATTCATTTGCAGAGAAGTCTCCTTTACTCCGGAACGAAATCTTAATAATTCCCTCTTGCTTGTGTTCAATAAAAATAGCTGCGAAAATGATGTTTTTAATAGAAAGGCCATAATTGACGAATCCTTCAGTGTCACCTTTCCTAAAATTAGCCGCATTTAACTCTTCTTGGCTGAGCGTAATATATGCCGTTCTATATTCCGGTAAAATTTTTAAATTTTTGAGGGCAACGCCCAATAATTGTAAGCGCTCAAAACTGTTGGTGTCGTAAATGGCATTGTAAATTTCAGAATGGTCGGCACCTTTGTCAATCAAATTAGCGGCAATCAGATGGGTTGTGCTGGTGGTTGACGGAAACCTGAAAGACCCTGTATCTGTTAAAATACCGGTATATAAACAGGTAGCGACTGTAGAGTCAATGTGAGCGGTGTCATGTAACATATTAATAAAATTGTAAACCATTTCACAGGTTGAACTCATAGTCACATCACTATACATATAATGGGCATACCCATCGGGTTGTTGGTGATGATCAATCATGATTTTTGTGGCCATCGCATTCTCTAAAGGCATTTCCATAGCCCCTGAACGGTGAAGCGCATTAAAATCAAGCGTAAAGATGACATCGGCTTGTATAATCAATTGCTCAGCCTTTTCCCTGTCAGATTCATGAATAACCACATGTTCATGCCCAGGCAACCATTTTAAAAATTCAGGATAATCATTTGGCGCTATCACAGTAGCATTATGATTATGCTTTGCAAGATAGTGGTAAAGCCCTAAGGTAGATCCCATAGCATCGCCATCTGGGTTCTTATGTGGAACAATAACAATGTGTTTTGGCGCTGATAATAGTGCCTTTATGGCTTTAATATTGTGTTCAGTCATAGCCCGC
This sequence comes from Gelidibacter sediminis, assembly GCF_004364975.1. GTDB lineage: Bacteria > Bacteroidota > Bacteroidia > Flavobacteriales > Flavobacteriaceae > Gelidibacter > Gelidibacter sediminis. The sequence goes on from NZ_SOBW01000009.1 coordinate 22,238, forward strand.
GAAGATACAATTTTTTAATATCCATAATATGGTTTTTACTGATAAATGACGTACTTTTGCACGAAATTTATTAAGGGTAAACAAAATGTAGTTAATACATTGGGCTTGTGTAAAGCATATCAACCCTTAAAAATAAAAATTAATTAGAATCAATTAAATTACAAATATGGCAACTAACAGAACATTTACAATGCTTAAGCCAGATGCAGTCGAAAAAGGACACATTGGTGCAATCTTAGAAAAAATCAGTGCTTCAGGCTTTAGAATTGTAGCATTAAAATTAACCCACATGACTACTGCTGATGCAAAAGAATTTTATGCTGTACACAGCGAAAGACCTTTTTACGGCGAATTGGTAGAATACATGACGCGTGGACCAATTGTGGCTGCCGTTTTGGAAAAAGAAAATGCAGTTGAAGATTTCAGAACTTTAATTGGGGCTACCAACCCTGCTGATGCAGCCGAAGGAACAATCCGTAAATTATATGCAGCTTCTATTGGCGAAAACGCGGTTCACGGAAGTGATAGTGATGAAAATGCTGCTATTGAAAGTGCATTCCACTTTGCTGGTAGAGAAATGTTTTAAGGATAATACCCTTTAAAAAAAATAGCTTGGGACAATGTTCTAAGCTATTTTTATGTTCTATATATTACAACAAAAAGCCCTGCAACATCAGTTGCAGGGCTTTATCATTTAAAAAAGCTTATATATTAGATAACTTTTACGTTAACTGCGTTTAATCCTTTTTTTCCTTCTGTAAGATCGAATTCAACTTCATCGCCTTCACGAATTTCGTCGATTAATCCTGAAATGTGAACAAAATGTTCTTTGTTGTTTCCTTCTTCTACGATAAAACCGAAGCCTTTAGCATCGTTGAAAAATTTTACTGTTCCTTTACTCATTGTAATAAATATTAAATTAATTGTATATAATAGTTCAAAGATAGTGCCAAAAAGAATACAAACTCCTTTTTGAACCATAAATATTTTAGAATGGCACCATCGCCCAATATCATTGGGATTGTGAGCAGTTGTAGAATGAATTTATGGGTTGAATTTTAATGTAATTTCAGCTATCTCGATTACAAAAACGCTACAAATCAATGAAGTGAGCTAACAATTAACGAAGAACTAATTTCTTAATCACGTCTTTTCCCAAAGACTCATTGAGCATTGTAATGATCTTTTCCTTACCATAGCTCAGCTCTTCCCGAAGCACACTGGAACTTAATTGTACATAAAGTGTGTCTCGTTCTAACTGTATGGCTGTAGTATAGTTGTTTACGCCATTGCCCATCATTTTTGCCCAAGCATCTCTGACATTTACTTTGTCCAATCCGGTTTGTAGATTATTTGTGTCTACAAATTCTTGCAGAAGTTCGCTTATGGAGAGATTATCTTTATTGCGTTTTGCCATAATTGGTGTTTTGCAGATGATTAGATGATTTGATTGGTATGTTTGCAAGACCTTAATATAAAATAGGCCTCTTTATACTGTAGTTAAAAAACAAAATACTTCTCTATTTTCTTATTTTTCTACTACTATAGGTTGAAAGCGTTTGTAAAGATACCGTACATTTTGTTCGTTTACAATCAAAAGTTCATCTTCCGTGGCCATTAACACGGTTTCTTTCCATTTAGCGTAGGGCGTGGTGTAATACACATTTAAACTGTCATTTTCAACTTTCAATGTCAATTGCTCCGCATCATCGGAGGTGGTGTAGGTGCCATCAAAACTAGGTTTCATTTTTTTTCTGAATCCTGTTAAACTATCAGAAACGCTAAAATAGTCAATGGTGTCACTATAGGTATATTCACGTTTGCTACCATCAGACAGCGTTACTTGGTCAATTTCCCAATATCCGTTTATTAAAGGAATAAATGCTTCAGGGTTATTGCTACAGGACATTATTAAGAAGAATAAAAGGCTAGAGATCCATAAATTTTTCATGTTGTAAATTTTATTAATGAGGCACCCAAGTTGTGGTTTTTGGCGTCATTATATATCTTAGAGTTTAAATATTTTGTATGACTGGTGGACTTGTTTAATGATGTTTTCCGTTCTTTCGGCATGTGTATCGCTGATAAAGAGTTGGCCAAAATTTTCATTGTCGACCAATTCAATAATTTGTGCCACCCTGTTTTCATCTAATTTATCAAATATATCATCTAATAATAAGATAGGGGAGACACCACTTTGTTGTTTAATGAAGTCAAATTGCGCAAGCTTTAGTGCAATTAAAAACGATTTTTGTTGCCCCTGACTTCCAAATTTTTTAATAGGAAACCCGTCAATTTCAAAATTTAAATCATCTTTATGTATGCCTACTGTGGTGTACTGAACAGCTTTGTCTTTGTGAATACTACTACTTAAAAGAGTCTCCAAATCGGCTTCATACAAATCGCTTTTGTAACTCAGGTGCACAGGCTCCTGCTGATTACTGATCGCATTGTAGCGCGACTTGAAAATAGGGATAAAGGTTTCGAGAAACAATTTTCTAATGGTAAAAATTTCAGACCCATATTGATGCAATTGGTCATTATACACTTCAAGGGTTTGTGCATTAAAAGTATTGTTTAAGGCGAAATACTTTAATAGTGCGTTTCGTTGCTGAAGTACTTTGTTATAGTTGATAAGTTGGTTGAGGTAATTTTTGTCACTTTGTGAAATGACGCTATCAATAAATTTCCGTCGTGTTTCGCTACCTTCAATGATTAAATCTCTATCGGCTGGTGAAATAATGACTAAGGGGATAAATCCAATATGATCGCTAAATTTTTCATATGCCTTGCCATTGCGCTTAATCATCTTTTTTTGTCCTTTTTTAAGCGATACAATGATTTTTTCTTCACGCTCTTCTTTTTCAAAAAGACCTTCTACTACAAAGAATTCCTCCCCATGACGGATGTTTTGGGAGGCAATAGGATTAAAATAACTCTTGCCAAAAGATAAGTTATATATAGCGTCTAAAACGTTAGTTTTTCCAATGCCATTGGCGCCCACAAAACAATTGATTTTCTGATCAAAAGTAAAGTCTTGACTGTCAAAATTCTTATAATTTAGTAAGGAAAGTGAGTTTAAAACCATGAAAATAATTCGCTTTTTAATAAGATTTTATTCAAGTGCGCGAAAGGATGTGCAAATTATTGAAAAATAACAAATAATTTACCTTTTATATACCAATAAATATTATAATTTTGCGGCGCACAAATTACAATGATATGGCAACTTATAAGAAACGAGGATACAAACCAAAAACACAAGCTGAAAAGACTGAGGCTTTAGAAGACAATTCAACAACAGCTGAAGTATTTAATACTTTGGACGAGTCTGCTTCTAAAACTGAAGAATGGGCCGTTGAAAACCAAAAGTATATTATTGGTGCTGTAGCGGTAATTGCTGTAGTGGTTTTGGCGTATTTAGGCTACAACAAGTTTGTTGCAGAACCAAAGGCAAGTGAAGCTATGAACGAAATGTTTACGGCACAACAGTATTTTGAACGCGCTGTGAACGATACAAATGCTAAAGATTCACTATATACATTAGCTTTAAACGGTGGTGAAGGGAAGTTTGGTATGCTAGATATTATTAATGAGTACGGTGGTACACCTGCTGCTAATTTAGCAAACTATTATGCTGGAATGGCCTATTACAATTTGAATGATTACCAAAACACTGTTAAGTTTTTGGGCGACTTCTCAAGTGATGATAAAATTTTGGCACCTATTGCAAAAGGAAGAATCGGCGATGCTTTCGTGCAATTAAATCAGCCAGAAGATGCATTGAGTTACTATGAAAAGGCAGCAAGTTTGAATGATAATGACTATACTACGCCAATGTATTTATTTAAGGCGGGTACTGTGGCTTTGACATTAGGAAAGCAAGAGAAAGCATTGGATCATTTCAAATCTATAAAAGAAAATTATCCTAATTCTAATGAAGCATCTAATATTGATGTGTTCATAGGACAGGCACAAGCAAGTTTGTAAAAACATGGCAACGAAGAATCAAAATTTATCCGCTTACGATAAAAACACAATCCCAAATGCGAAAGATCTTCGGTTTGGGATTGTTGTTTCAGAATGGAATAGCAACATCACAAACAATCTTTATGAAGGTGCCTTGACCACTCTTATAGAGCATGGTGCACTGGCAGACAATATCTATAGTTGGCATGTGCCAGGAAGTTATGAACTTATTTATGGCAGTAAGAAAATGCAAGAGCACCAAGTTGACGCTGTAATTGCTATTGGGTGTGTAATACAAGGTGAAACCAAACACTTCGACTTTGTATGTGAAGCAGTAGCCAACGGCATTAAAGACTTGAATGTCATGCATGATACTCCGGTAATATTTTGTGTGCTTACGGATAATGCGATGCAACAGTCTATCGACAGATCTGGCGGCAAACATGGTAATAAAGGGGTAGAAGCGGCGGTAGCGGCTATCAAAATGGCGGTATTGCGTCGCGAAGCCTAATTTATTAGCCAGTCTTCAGTTGGCAGTTTTCAATGCTCAATAGGCAGTTTATGTTGTTATTAAAGATGGCAGGTTCTATCTTAAGTATATTGCGAACCCCGAACTCCCAACTCCCAACTCCTCTTGGTTCACACTCGTAAACCTCACCTCAATTTCTCTTAACATATTTTAGCAGTTTAGACATCGTTTTTCCTCGTATTTTGAGTACATTTGAAGTTCACAAAGGCAAAGCGTTCAATAGTGAATTTATTTAAACAACGTCAACCTAAACGTTTCAGTTACACGCCTCGGCATCTCAAAGACCATCATAAAGATCAGTCTTATGGGTTTGAGCCTAAATGGCGTCAAAAAAACCTACGCAAAAAAAAGGCGCCAACATTGCTTATCTTACTAATTTTTTTAGGTATGGTAATTGGTGTATGGTACGTGTTAAGTAACTACGAAATTTAGAAATTATGGGCATCTTTAAAACACGTCAAAACAAGAAATTTAACTATATCCCACGTCATTATAAAGGCGAAGGAAATCCATATGAGATCAAGCATAAATTTGATGATCATAGGAAGACTATTGGAAAGGTTGGTTTAAAAGGCACGTTTGAAAATGCTATGGATGACTTTAAGAACACTCCTGATCAGGCCGCAAATAAACGCACCCTCATTATCGCTGGGATATTAATATTAATTTTCCTCCTGATCATAGGCTTTGATTTGTCAATATTCTTTCCAAAAGGCTAATGTCAGATATTATTCAACTTTTACCAGATCATGTTGCTAATCAAATTGCGGCAGGAGAGGTCGTGCAACGTCCTGCATCTGTGGTCAAGGAATTACTTGAAAACGCCATTGATGCTGAGGCAACCTCCATTAAATTAATTCTTAAAGATTCAGGCAAAACCCTTGTTCAAGTTATTGATAATGGGAAAGGCATGAGCGCTACCGATGCGCGATTGAGCTTTGAGAGACATGCCACTTCTAAAATTCGGTCTGCTGATGATTTGTTCAGTTTGCATACCAAAGGCTTTAGAGGTGAAGCATTGGCGAGTATTGCTGCAATAGCCCATGTTGAATTAAAATCTAAGCAAGACGCTGATGAACTTGGAACATTAATAGCCATTGAAGGCAGTGAAATTAAAACCCAAGAAGTCACCGTTACACCAACTGGAACATCAATCGCTGTAAAACATTTGTTTTTCAACATCCCTGCGCGTCGTAACTTTTTAAAATCAAATACAGTAGAGCTACGCCATATTATTGATGAATTTCATCGTGTTGCTTTGGCACATCCCAATATTGCATTTGCAATGTATCATAATGGGAGTGAGCTGTTCAACTTACACGATAGCAATTACCGTCAACGTGTGGTTCATATCTTTGGTACTAAAACCAATGAGAAATTGGTACCTGTTGAAGAGACTACTGAAGTACTGAAAATTTCAGGATTTGTGGGGAAGCCACAATTCGCCAAAAAGACAAAATCAGAACAATTCTTTTTTGTCAACAACAGATTTATAAAAAGTCCTTACCTCAACCATGCCATTAATGCAGCTTTTGACGGATTGATTAAGGACGGCCACCATCCCATCTATTTTTTAAATCTAACGGTCGATCCAAAATCGATTGATATCAATATCCATCCTACAAAAACCGAAATTAAGTTTGATGATGAGCATACCTTGTATGCCATTTTAAGGTCATCGGTCAAACATAGTTTAGGGCAGTTTAATATAGCACCGGTATTGGATTTTGAATATGATACCAATTTAGATACGCCCTACAACTATAAAGATAAAGGCGCCCAAACCCCTACTGTTGAAGTAGATCGGGATTATAATCCGTTTCGAGAAGAACGTTCATTTGGCAAACAGACTACAGCTTTTAAGAAACAAACGCCAAATAATTGGGACAGCTTGTATGTGGGGTTGGAGTCTAAAGGCACACGCGATGCTCAAGATTTCAGTCAAGTGGAATTTGAAAGTGAACCTGAAAACGTTTCGTTATTTGGCGATCAGTCATCACATGACACGGCTCAAAGTACATATCAATTTCAGAATAAGTATATTATCAGCACCATAAAATCTGGCATGTTGATGATCGATCAGCATCGTGCACATCAACGCATTTTATACGAAGGCTTGTTGAAAAGTATGACAGTAAAGGAAGCGGTTAGTCAACAATTATTATTTCCCTTACAATTGCATTTCACCAGAGCGGAATTAACGATCTTAAAACAGTTACAGAGCGATTTGGAAGCTACAGGGTTTGTGTTTTCTTCTATTGATGAAAAGCAAGTAGAGATTACCGGCCTGCCTATAAATGTACCAGATAGTGAAGTATCAATTATTTTAGAACAACTTATTGGAGATGTAGAACAAGAGGTGCCAGATAGCCATTTTAGTGCCACAGACCTCTTGGCAAAATCTATGGCAAAAAGCTTAGCAATAAAAACAGGACAGTCCTTATCAAATTTAGAGCAAGAACATTTAGTAAATAGTCTCTTTGCCTGTAAGGAGCCTTCTGTATCACCCACCAACCGCGCCACATTTATTACCCTTACGATTGATGAGGTTGACAGAAAATTTATGTAATTTTAATTAACGTAAAGACTTAAGAAGCATGAGAGGAATTACAGATACCGTTAAACATTTGCTCATTATAAATGTGTTGATGTTTATTGGGACAATTACCATCCAAAATGGTGTATTTTATAATTGGTTTGCCTTACATTTTCCCAAAAATGATTTATTTCAACCATGGCAAATTATTACCCATATGTTCATGCATGGAAATTTGATGCATATTGCTTTTAATATGCTGGCCTTATGGATGTTTGGCACAGCTGTAGAACAAGTTTTTGGCGCCAAAAAATTTATTTTCTTCTATATTTCTGCTGGTTTGGGGGCGGCACTTGTTATGCTGGGCGTGTACTATTTACAGTATCTTCCTAAGGAGTCAGACATATTATCAGCCGGGTTTACATCAAGTCAAATACATGAAACGCTTACTACTGGTAAAGTCATGGATGGTATCAATGCGGCACAAAGGGAACAATTGCAAAGTATGTACAACATCTTCAACTCGTCTATGGTTGGGGCTTCAGGAGCTATATTTGGTGTATTGGTGGCCTTTGGTATGTTATATCCTGAATCTAAATTGATGCTCATTTTCTTACCTATTCCTATAAAAGCCAAATATTTTATTCCTGCCATTATTGCGTTAGACTTAATTTCAGCAGTTACAGGATCATCGTTTTTTAGCCCTAGTAATACGGCCTATGCAGCGCATCTTGGTGGTGCCCTGACAGGTTTCTTGATGATGTGGTATTGGAAGAAAACACAATTCAATAAAAATCGTTGGGATAGATGACTTCATTAAATCAAGATATAAAAGAGAAGTTAAGGACCCTTAATGTACTCGAGAAAATAATTGCTATTAATGTGGTGGTGTTTTTGGTGGGGTTATTACTCGCCGTTTTTATAAAGACGGGAAGTAGTCTATATTGGTTAGAGTTGCCAAAAAATCTGGGTGAGTTTATTTTTAAGCCTTGGAGCATTATAACCTATGGATTTACACATTATGGTCTGTTCCATCTGTTGTTCAATATGATGGTGCTTTACTTTGTGTCTCAAATGATGCTTAATTTATTTGATTCTAAATTGACTTTAAAAATCTATTTTTTGGGAATCCTTTTGGGCGGGCTGTTCTTTTTGTTTGCCTATAATGTCTTGCCCAATGATTTTTTAAAGCCAGCTGGGGCTTTAGTTGGGGCCTCGGCAGGTGTTAGGGCATTGTTGATTTTTTTATGTGCCTATATGCCCAACACACAAGTTAGGTTGTTGATATTTAATGTTAAATTATGGCATTTGGGAGTTGCTATGGTAGCCTTTGATCTTATAGGTTTATTTGGATCTAACCAAGGAGGAACTATAGCCCATTTAGGCGGCGTTGCATTGGGATATTTCTATGCCAAACAGTTAACAAAAGGTAATGATATTGGTCAAGGATTTGAAAAACTTATGGATTGGGTTGCAAATTTGTTTGATAAAAGCGGGAAATCGCCCTTAAGAACTGTACATAAGCGCAAATCAAATACGGTAGCAGGCCATAATAAATCAGAGTTTAAGGAGTTTAATAAGCAAAAGCAAATAGATCTTATCTTGGACAAAATAAGCAAAAGTGGTTATGAAAGTCTGACAGAGGAGGAAAAAGCTTTTTTATTTAAAGCTAAAGACTAAGTTCAATGTCAAAACTCAATCTCTTCAATAAGTTTGTGTTTTTCATAAATAGCATTGTAGCCACCATATTATTGCTGTCTTATCTATTGCCATACGTGGAACCAGAACGCTCTGCATTTATATCCGTATTAAGTCTGACTGTACCATTTCTTATTATCGTTAACATATTATTTGTGATTTATTGGCTTTTATCAGTTAAAAAGCAGCTTTTATTGTCGCTTATAGTGCTTTTAATTGGCTTTAATCATATCGCATCATTATACAGATTTTCTGCTTCTAAGCATGTGGAAGATGACGCTAATATTGCTGTAATGAACTATAATGTGCGTTTGTTTAACTTATTTAAATGGATACCCAACCCAGACGTGCCCTTTGAAATAAGTCAATTTATTAAAGACAAAAAGCCAGACATTATCAGCATGCAAGAATACCGCCCAGATGACGGTCTTGCGCTCCAGGAGTACTATAAATTTGAAGTGCTCTCTGGAAACAAAATAAAAAATGGGCAAGCTATATTTTCGAAATTTCCAATCATAAATAAAGGTTCAATTGAATTTCCCAATACTTATAACAATGCTATATTTGTAGACGTTGTAAAAGGTAAAGACACAATAAGAATTTATAATGTGCACCTCCAATCATTGAAAATTGATGCGAGCACTGATCCTCTAAAAAATGAAACTTCGGAAAACCTATTTAAACGTGTAGGCAATACATTCAGGTTGCAACAGGCTCAAGCCGATTTATTTTTAGAACATAAAGCGAAAAGTCAATACAAGGTGATCATTTGTGGCGATTTTAATAACACCGCATACTCTTATGTGTACAATAAAATTAAGGGAGACAATTTGAATGATGCCTTTGTAGAGGCAGGTAACGGTTTTGGCCGCACCTTCAATTTTAAATTTTTTCCGGTACGCATTGATTTTATAATGGCTGATGACAATTTTGAAATCAATAATTTTAAAACTTTTGAAATCGGTTTCTCTGACCATTTCCCCATAATGAGTAAAGTTAAGGTGAAGTAGGGGTCAGTTTTCAGTTGGCAGGTATCAGTTTGCAGTTATCAGTTTGCAGTTTTTTGGTAGCAAAAGACAATCAACAATCAACACTCTCCACTCTTCAATTAAAAATTCATCATCATCCAACAATCCGTGGCATCAGCAATCATGTGGATGACTAGTCCAAGACCAATAAGTCTGGTTTTCCTAAAAAATAGAAGCCCCACATAAATTACCATAGCGTAATAGGTGTGCAACGGATGGAAATTTATACTGCAACGCCCAGAATCAAAGAGAGGTACGGCTAAGAGGTGGTCTAAATCAATAATCATGGTGGCAATCATTATCAAAAATGCCCGTTTCCATGCCGATTTAAAAAATAGGAATGCTACTGCCAGAGGCATCCCAAAATGAATACCATAGTGTATAATGGATTGAAGCATTATTGCGGTAATTGTTGGCGCTCCAAATACAACAAGGCATTTGGGCCTTCGTTAAATATCAAATCGAGGATGCTTAAGTTTGAGATAAAGCCAAATTTGTCATCAAACACCTGAACATAGGGGGTTAATGGTTGCTGCTGTTCCTTTCTATGTGCTGCTAAATAACGGTAATCTGTTTTACCCTGCGGGTCAAGTTCAAACTCGGTGGTGTAATCAAACTCTAAATTGTACTGAAGACATTCTAAAACAGCCTCTAAACATTTAAAGTTAAATGCCATTAAATTTGTTGCTTCTTCTTGAAATAAATGCAGAAGATCGTGTTCATAAAATTCGAAAAAAGGCGAACTACTATAGGCTGATAGTATTGATTTCCAATGCAAATCCTGCCAATTGTCATCATTCGAAATGGTGATGTCTTTGTAGAGCTGTCTGTTTTTTTGCGAATAAACTACAGGTACCGTCAATGGCATTTTACCTTGTGCGCCGTAAATGGTCATGCGGTTTCTATAGGTTTGCTTCTGATAATTATCATATACTTCAAAAGTTACTCTTCTCGCTTGTACCACCGCAACACATTGTGCAATGCTAGGGAAATAAGTAGGATGAAGTAAAATGTCCATAAATGAATAGCAACTTATTTTGACGCTCTTCGTTTACGCCATGTATTGAACCCGAAAACAAGGCCTAACACTACTAAAAAAGGAATAAAGTAGGATACTAATTTACCGTTTCCACCAACTGTGGTAAAAAAACGTTCCCAACGCGGACTTTTCCCATCCCAACTCATCCAAACCAAAACAGGTTTACCCACAACGTGGTCAAAAGGCACAAAGCCCCAAACGCGAGAATCTTGTGAATTATGACGGTTGTCTCCCATCATCCAATAATAATCTTGTTTAAACGTATACTGGTTGGTTACTTGACCATCAATACTAATTTGATTGCCGTTTATTGAAAGATCGCGTCCTTCATAAGCAGTAATGACACGTTTGTATAGCGGTAAATTTTCAGGGGTTAAGGTAATGGTTTTCCCCTTTTTAGGAATGTATAATGGACCGAAATAATCATTATTCCAATTGTAAGCTGCGTTCATTGGAAAAATTCCAGCGTCACGATTGCCCAAGGAATCTTTTCGGATTTCAATTGAAGCTATATTTGGATGGTTTTTTGCTCTAGCAACCGCTTCTTCAGTAGCCGCAGGAATAATCCATTTATCATTTTGTTGGTCATAACCCAAACCGTCAGTCATATCAAAGCGCTTCAAAATTTCATATACTTGTGCATTTGAGGCAATCTGTCCCTGAAAAGTGATATTATATGAAAATTGAATGCGTGCACGATCATTAAGTACATTTTGTTTGCCATTAATGTATACATAGCCGTCTCTTATAGACAGCGAATCTCCTGGTAAACCAACTGCACGTTTGACGTAATTGGTTTTCTTATCAATGGGTTTGTAATAGTGCTTGTCCGTATGACGCATATCTAACATGGTATCTACCGGCCAGTTAAACACAACAATATCATTTCGTTTTATATTCTGAAAACCAGGGAGTCTCATATACGGTAACTCTGGTTTAGACAAATATGATTTTACTTTTAAAACAGGAATGGTATCATGGACCATGGGGGCGGCGACAGTTGTCATTGGTAACCGGGCGCCGTAATGAAATTTACTCACAAACAAAAAATCACCTACTAATAAGGTTTTTTCTAAAGATGATGTTGGAATCGTAAATGGCTGAATGAAGTACGTATGTACTATCGTAGCCGCAACAATAGCGAAGAGGATAGAACTGATCCAATCTCCAGCTGCCGATTTTGGATGTAAACTTCTGTCTTTAAAGTGTTGAACATCTGAAAAATAATTCAAATAATAGTTGTAAAACCCAAGCGTGACCAAAGCCAAAACCGTATCAGTAGTAGTGTTTTTTCCAAAACTTCTAGCGGTTTCAACCCAAACCACTGGAAACATAATTAAATTAACTATAGGAACAAATAATAATATAGTCCACCACCATGGTCTATTGATAATTTTCATTAAAACCACCGCATTGTAAACAGGAATAAAAGCTTCCCATGCCTGTCTGCCAGCTTTTATGTACAATTTCCATGTGCCAAGTCCGTGGATGATTTGTACCACGAAAAAGAAGATAATCCATTCAGTTAATGTCATCTGATAAGTTTTAATTTAAATTGTCAATCTAGAGTTTCAAACTGATCAACAAAGATATTGTTTGTGATAAATTATAAATTTAATAAGGGTAGTAAGTTAACCAATGTTTAACACATCCTTCATAGTAAAAACTCCCTTTTTTCCTGCAATCCATTCCGCGGCAATAACAGCGCCAAGCGCAAATCCTTCACGATTATGAGCGGTATGTTTTATTGAAATAGTATCTACTGAAGATTTATAGGTCACCTCATGGGTGCCTGGCACATCCGCAATACGTTTGGCATCAATGTATAATTCTTTAGGTTTTGCCGCGTCTAACGTCCATGTTCCATATTTTGAATTTTTAATAATATCTTCAGCTAATGAAATGGCAGTACCACTTGGAGCATCTAATTTTTGAGTATGATGGATCTCTTCCATACTGATCGTGTATTCTGGCAAATTAGCCATCAATTTGGAAAGAGTTTTATTCAATTCAAAAAAGATATTTACCCCTAAGCTAAAATTTGAAGCATAGAGAAATGAACCTTCTCTTTCTTTACATAACGCGATAACTTCATCGTAATGTTGCAACCACCCTGTGGTTCCTGAAATTACAGGAACATTGTGTGAAAAACACTTTAAGATATTATCAACGGCGGCATCAGGCGTACTAAAATCGATGGCTACGTCAATTCCATCTAAATTATAAGACTCAGTGTCTTTATCTACCTTTAATGCAATGTCGTGTTGTCGATTTAGCGCTATGTTCTCAATGGTTTTGCCCATCTTGCCATATCCTAGGAGACCTATTTTCATAGTTAAAATTTAAAATTTAACGTCACACCTAAGTCGGTGGAATTTTCTTGTTCATTAAATTGAAAATGTGGTTTAAGCGCCAAATTTTCGTCTAAATTATATTGTAATAAATGCGCATCTACATTGGCATCTATTATATTAAGTGCATAGAGACCGAAGGTTATCAGTAATGATAATTCCTTGTTGCGACGCAAAGTGTTTTGTGCACGAATGAGTCCGTCATTTGATACTTTTGGAGTGGGACCGTCTCCATAAAACTCGTCGTCAGTATGTCCGGCCAACCGTCTTTTATAGATATCGCGATAGCGGTTGTATTGCTTATCATTATCCAAATAAATATAGATTCCAGTACCAATTGCTGCATATACAATAGGGATTTTCCAATATTTTTTATTGTAAGCTTGGCCTAAGCCTGGAAGAATTGCAGAATAAAATGCCGCTTTTGATGGCGCCAAAATATTTAGAGGTTTCCTTGTAACACTATCTATAACAACATCATTAGATAGGGCTTGGGTGGTTGTTGTTGGTGATGTTGGGATAGAATCCGTTTTGGTTTGTGAAAATCCGGAGACAGAAACAAAGCATAAAATAAAAAGAGAGATATAAATGCGTTTATTTAGCACTTTGAACTAGTTTTTTGATCCGATTAAAATCTTCTTCAGAATGAAAAGGAATACTTATAGTCCCTTTGCCGTTCTTACTCACTTTAACGCTAATTTTATGTCCAAAGTATTCTGAAAATTCTTGAACCCCATTTTTGATAAATTTAGGTAACTCCGTTTTTTCAGTATGTTTTGTTTCTCCTTTATTGTGATAATTTTTAACAAGCGCTTCTGTGTCTCTTACTGATAATTTGTCTGAAAGTATTTTCTCGTAGATATCAAGCTGATCTGATTGGTCTTCTATGTTTATAATGGCACGGCCATGTCCCATAGATAGAAAGCCATCCCGCATACCGGTTTGAATGATCGGGTCTAATTTTAAAAGACGTAAATAATTGGCAATGGTAGAGCGTTTTTTACCCACACGTTCGCTCATTTGCTCTTGGGTTAACTGAATTTCATCTATCAATCGTTGGTAAGACAGGGCAATTTCTATTGGATCTAAATCTTGGCGTTGAATGTTTTCCACCAAGGCCATTTCGAGAGATTCCTGATCATTTGCAATTCTGATATAAGCGGGAACTGTCTTTAAACCGATAAGTTTAGAAGCCCTAAAACGGCGTTCTCCAGAAACTAATTGGTATTTGTTAAAGTCTAATTTTCTAACTGTGATAGGTTGAATCACTCCAAGTTCCTTTATGGATGATGCTAATTCGCGAAGGGTCTCTTCATTAAAATTGGTTCGAGGCTGAAACGGATTGATCTCAATAGCCTCCAATTCCAACTCCACAATATTTCCAATAACCTTATCGGCATTCTTATCTTGCACCGATTTAATATCGTTGGTTGGATCTTTTAATAGTGCTGATAATCCTCTTCCTAAAGCTTGTTTTTGGGTTGCTTTCGCCATTATTGGTTCTTTTTAATAATTTCTTTTGCCAGACTCAAATAGTTGGTAGCGCCTTTACTGCTGATATCGTAATTAATGATACTCTCACCAAAACTAGGGGCTTCGCCCAAACGTACATTACGTTGAATGATGGTGTCAAAAACCATATCGCTAAAATGTTTTTGCACTTCTTCTACTACTTGATTTGATAGTCGCAAACGCGCATCATACATGGTAAGTAACATACCTTCTATATCCAAATTTTGGTTGTGGATGCGTTGGACACTTTTGATGGTGTTCAATAATTTACCCAAACCTTCCAATGCAAAATACTCACATTGTATCGGTATAATAACAGAATCTGAAGCCGTAAGGGCATTCAGTGTCAACAGTCCTAAAGATGGCGCACAATCTATTAATATATAATCATATTGTGTTTTCAGATGTTCAATTGCTTTTTTAAGCATGTATTCTCGTTCATCTTTATCAACCAACTCGATCTCAATAGCAACCAAATCAATATGTGCAGGAATAATATCCACATGTGGTGCGTTAGTAGCCATGATACAGTCCTCAGCTGTTGCTGAATGTTCAATAAGTTGATAGGATCCAACTTCTACAGCTTCTACATCAATACCTAAACCTGATGAGGCATTGGCTTGTGGATCGGCGTCTATTAATAATACTTTTTTCTCTAATGCACCTAAGGATGCGGCTAAATTTACCGACGTTGTGGTTTTTCCAACGCCTCCTTTTTGATTGGCTATTGCAATGATTTTACCCATTAAATGATCTGGTTTTAGTCTCGGTAAAAATACGATTATTTGCGAGTTTAAAAAATGTTACTTGTTAACAAATGACGCAGGAAAACAAAGGTGTAATCTCTAAATGTTCGAGTTTTTTAAAGGTTTAACATCAGGGAGTTAACCTCTGATTTAGGATCTGC
Organism: Gelidibacter sediminis; assembly: GCF_004364975.1. Lineage (GTDB taxonomy): Bacteria > Bacteroidota > Bacteroidia > Flavobacteriales > Flavobacteriaceae > Gelidibacter > Gelidibacter sediminis. Next base: position 37,807 of record NZ_SOBW01000009.1, read on the forward strand.
TCAAGGTGTGTTTTGCTTGGGAATGAGACTGTTAAATTTTAAGAAGATGATGAGCAGGTTTTTAACTTTTAGTTTTTTTAGCCCTGATCATGGCCTCCAATTGATCCCACATTTCTTCAGGGATTTCTTCCAGTAGATTAAATTGACCTGCACCTTTAAGCCATTCGCCACCATCAATCGTAATGACTTCACCATTTACGTAAGCTGAAAAATCAGATACCAAATACGCTGCCAAATTTGCTAATTCTTGATGTTCTCCTACACGGTTTAAGGGGACTTTCTTAGCCATGTCAAATTTCTCTTTTAGATCTCCAGGCAAGAGTCGGTCCCAAGCGCCTTTGGTAGGGAATGGGCCTGGTGCAATAGCGTTAAAACGCATGCCGTATTTTGCCCATTCAACTGCAAGACTTCGAGTCATGGCCAAAACTCCAGCTTTAGCTGTTGCGCTAGGCACCACATAGGCAGAGCCTGTCCAGGCATAGGTGGTTACAATATTAAGTATGGATGTGTTGCTTTGTTTAGTGTCAATCCAATGCTTTCCAAAAGCGAGGGTGCAATTTTTAGTGCCTTTTAAAACAATATCTATTATAGTGTCAAAGGCATTGGCTGAAAGTCGTTCTGTAGGAGAAATGAAATTTCCCGCCGCATTATTAAGGAGAACATCCACTGTGCCAAATTTTTCGAGCGCACCTTTTAACATTTCCTCCACTTCGTCATAGTTTCTAACATCACACTGTAATGGGAGGCAGATGCCGTTGGTCTCTTGTTCTAATTCTTTTGCCGTGTTTTTTAATTTCTCTAGGTTACGGGAGGTAATGGCAACATTGGCGCCTAACTCTAAAAAGTATTTAGACATGGCCTTGCCCAATCCGCTTCCACCACCTGTGACTACTATGGTTTTTCCTTTTAAAGCTCCATCTCTGAGCATTTTTTGAGTGTACATGATGTTGTTTTTTTAGGGTGAAAAATGAAACTAAAATTACGGATTATTATCATGGTTTGTCAGTTTCAAATGTCAATTTTTTCTTATTGCTTAGAAAAAAAACTTCTAATTAAGGATGAGAATTTAGTCAATTCAGGAAACAGAAATAAGATATTTTGTTATATATTTAAGATCAATCAATTAGACTTTAAAATATGAAAAACCACCACAATTTATTCAAAATTACAGTTACGCTGCTCATGTGTTTCGTAATTACCATCAGTACTCAGGCACAAATTACTAAAGGGGCTAGTGTTGAGGGGATAACTGAATACAGCTTAGACAATGGGTTAAAAGTGTTGTTGTTTCCTGATAATTCAGCGCAAACCATAACCGTCAATATTACCTATTTGGTAGGAAGCCGCCATGAGGGTTATGGCGAAAAGGGAATGGCCCATTTATTGGAACATTTAGTATTTAAGGGTACACCTAATCATCCAAATATTCCTGAAGAGTTATCCTCACATGGTGCGCGGCCAAATGGCACAACCTGGTATGATCGGACCAATTATTTTGAAACTTTTAATGCCACCGATGAAAATTTAGACTGGGCTTTAGATTTGGAATCGGATAGGATGGTTAATTCTTACATCGCGAAAAAGGATTTGGATTCTGAATTTTCAGTGGTTCGAAATGAATTTGAAAGTGGTGAGAACTCACCCTCAGGTGTCTTGATGCAAAAAGTGATCAGTTCAGCCTATTTATGGCATAATTACGGACAATCTACTATTGGAAACAAGTCAGATATTGAGCGTGTGCCTATTGAAAATTTAAAGGCATTCTACAAAAAATACTACCGTCCTGATAATGCCGTTTTAATGGTGACGGGAAAATTTGATATTGAAGAAACCTTAGATTTAATCGTTAAGAAATTCGGGCCAATTAAAAATCCAGAGGGTAAATTAGTGGATGTGCCAACAATAGAACCTGAACAAGACGGAGAGAAACGGGTCACTTTAAATCGTGTGGGCGATTTGCAGATCGTATCTGCATTGTACCACGTACCGGCAGGGTCTCATGAAGATGCGGCAGCTTTAGCAATAGCTGAGCAAATATTGACAGATGAGCCTTCCGGCAGATTATACAAAGCACTGGTTGATGGTAAAAAAGCATCAGGAATCTGGTCATTTACACCATTTACAAAAGAACCTTCTTTTTTATATATGAATGTGGATGTGCCCTCAGATAAATCGCTCGTTGATGCAGAAAAAACCTTATTGACCACTTTGGATGAAATGCCGAAAAATCCAATTACTGAAGCCGAATTGAATCGCGCAAAAGCAAATATGTTGAAACAAATGGATCAAGTGTTTAGAAACTCGTCCTATTTGGGAACGTATATGAGCGAATTTATTGGTGCTGGCGATTGGCGATTGGCATTTATTTTCAGAGATCGTATAGAGGAGATGACGGCCGACAAGGTTAATGCTGCCATCAAAAAATATATGATTCCATCTAATAGAACGGTTGGTAATTTTGTTCCAACAAAAAACCCTGTACGTGTGGGCATTCCACATACTGAGAATTTACAGGCTTTGGTTGCCAATTATAAAGGCAAGGAGGCCCTAAATGCGGGTGAAGCATTTGACGTCTCTTATGAAAATATTCAAAAAACCTTAAATTCTGGAACATTAGAAAAAAGCGGTATTGAATACGGTCTTATTTCTAAAGATAATCGTGGCAAAACAGTCAATTTAACTTTCAATCTACGGACTGGAAATCTGGATCAATTAATGAATAAAGGGCTTGCGGCTAGATATACTGCTAGAATGTTGAATAAAGGCACGACTACAAAATCCAGACAAGATATTGAAGATCAATTGGCATCATTAAAATCATCAGTATATTTTAGTGGATCTAACGGTCGCGTCACCGCCTCCGTTAACAGTACTGAGGAAAATCTTATGGAAACTTTGGGGTTAATGACAGACATGTTAAAACATCCAACATTTGATGCCACGGAATTGGAAAAATTAAAAACGCAGGATTTGGCTAGCCTTGACGAGCGTAAATCAGAGCCACAATCTGTAGTTTCTAGACAAATCGGTTTGTTGAACAATAAATATGACAAAGGGCACCCTTTATATAATAGAACTTTAGAAGAAGAAATTGAGGCCATAAATGCCATAACCGTTGCAGACTTAAAAGCTTATCATAAAGATTTTTATGGTGTTAATAATAGTGCATCATTGGTAGGAATTGGCAATATGGATGAAGATGCCGTTAAAACCTATTTTGAAAACAATTTTGCCGATTTTAAATCTGATAAAAAGTACACTGAAATCAGCGACAAATTTAAAAACAGTAAGCCAGCGAATGAAAAAATTATAACTCCAGACAAAAAGAATGCCTTCACCTTAGGGGTGTTATCCTTTGAAGGAAGTCAGTATGATAAAGATTATGCAGCCTTACAAATTGCGGGAGAAGTTTTTGGTGGGGGCTTTTTAAATTCTCGTATTGCGGGTCGATTGCGTCAGCAGGATGGTGTGAGTTATGGTGCTGGTGGTAATGTTGGAGTGGATAGTAATAAGGATGATAAAAATTCGTCCATGTATATTTATGCCATTTATGCCCCAGAAAATGCGTCAAAAGTACAACAAGGTTTCAAAGAGGAAATTGCGCGTTACATTGCTGAGGGTATTACCCAAGAAGAGCTGACCAATGCCGTAAATGGTTGGGTTCAGGAACAAAATGTGTCTAGAGCTAAGGATAATGAATTGGCCCGGGTCATATCCTCTAATTTATATTATGATAGAGATATGGACTTTCAAAAAAACGTGGAAGAACAAGTTAAAAAATTGACCGTTGAAGACGTTAATAAAGTTATCAAAAAGTATTTTAAAAACTACGATAATTGGACCGTAGTAAATGGTGGCGATTTTGATAATTTTGAAATCAAGAAGGAAGATAATAAGATTGATTAATGACAATTTTGCAAAAAAAGAAAGACCTGCTACTTCAGTTTTAACCTGAACGCAGGTTTTTTCGTTTTTGAAATTTTTATTATTGGAATATTGAAGTTACACTAAAGTGATTGCAAGTGATTGTTTAAGAGTGGCTAACTAGATTATTCAGACGCTTTCTGGTGTTCTGAAATAACTAAAATTTGATGCTACAATAACTATTTAAATTTTGTAAATTTGCCTGCGTTTAACAGCGCAACATGACAACTACTACAAAATACATATTCGTTACCGGAGGCGTAACATCTTCTTTAGGGAAGGGCATCATTGCTGCCTCATTGGCGAAATTACTTCAAGCTCAAGGTTACAGAACCACAATTCAAAAATTAGACCCATATATTAATGTTGACCCCGGAACGATGAATCCGTATGAGCATGGGGAATGTTATGTGACCGATGATGGTGCAGAGACAGATTTGGATTTAGGACATTACGAACGATTTTTAAATGTAACCACCAGCCAGTCCAATAACGTCACTACAGGTCGCATTTATCAAAGTGTCATTGAAAAGGAACGTCGCGGAGAATTTTTAGGTAAAACCGTTCAAGTCATTCCACATATTACTGATGAAATCAAGGAACGGGTTCAAATTCTTGGAAAATCGGGCGAATTTGATATTGTCATTACAGAAATTGGTGGTACAGTTGGAGATATCGAGTCGCTTCCTTATGTAGAAGCGGTACGCCAATTAAAATGGGATTTGGGAGAACACAACGCCATCGTTATCCATTTAACCTTGGTGCCCTATTTGTCTGCGGCTGGAGAATTAAAAACAAAACCTACCCAACATAGTGTAAAAACATTAATGGAAAGCGGTGTCATGGCTGATATCTTAGTGTGCCGTACGGAACATGAACTGCCATTGGATTTGCGTCGTAAATTGGCGTTGTTTTGCAACGTCCGTGAAGAAGCGGTCATCCAATCTATTGATGCGTCAACAATTTATGACGTACCCAATTTAATGTTAGAGCAAGGCCTGGATAAGGTAGTACTCAAAAAGTTAGACCTACAAAGTGACGCGCCAGATTTAACACAGTGGAATCAGTTTTTAAAACGTCATAAAAACCCGAAGAGTGAAGTCACTATCGGTTTGATTGGTAAATATGTAGAACTTCAGGATTCTTACAAGTCTATTTTGGAAGCTTTTATTCATGCAGGCGCTGAGAACGAAGTTAAAGTTACTGTAGAGCCCATCCATTCTGAACATTTAACTGTGGAAAATGCCGCTAAAGCATTAGCGCATTTAGATGGTGTACTCGTAGCTCCAGGTTTTGGAGAACGCGGTGTAGATGGTAAAATTGAAGCCGTTAAGTATGTTAGAGAAAACAACATTCCATTTTTAGGAATATGCTTGGGAATGCAAATGGCGGTTATTGAATATGCTCGTAATGTTTTAGGTTTGAAGAACGCTAATTCAACGGAGATGAATGAGCATACATCTGACCCTGTTATCGATTTAATGGAATCACAAAAAAATATTACTGACAAAGGCGGGACTATGCGTTTAGGAGCTTGGGCGTGTCAGATTGAAGATGGCAGTATAGCAAAGGAGGTGTATCAAACCAATGCTATTATGGAGCGTCACCGTCACCGTTATGAATTTAATAACGCCTACAAGCAGCAAATTGAAGATGCAGGTATGAAGGCCACAGGATTAAACCCTGAGACAGGTTTGGTAGAAATCGTTGAGATTCCATCCCATAGCTGGTTCGTGGGGGTGCAATACCATCCTGAGTATAAAAGTACCGTTGCCAATCCACATCCTCTATTTGTGTCCTTTGTAAAGGCTGCGGTAGATCATAAAAATGAATCCAATCGTGTCAGTATGGCACAAAACTAAATTTGGATATATTTTTGAGTTAAGAATTTTATCAAAAAAATAGTAATCACCAATTTAATAAAGTCCTTATAAGGTTTTTTAACCCGCTGAGGTCTGAACATAAAATAAATGGAAGAAAAAAAATTTGACCTCAATTCTATTATAGGATTCGTTCTTATTTTCGGAATATTATTGTTTATGCTATGGCAAAACAAACCAACTCCTGAGGAAATTGCAGCCCAAGAAAAGGCGAAACAAGAGCAACAAGCTGCTGAGAATAAACAAAAAGTTGAAAAGGATACATTTGTCACAAATGCCAATGATTACTCCAATACTTCAGCATTAGATTCGTTAAAATTAGAAGGGTTAAAAAACAAGCTCGGCGCTTTTGCTTACGCTTCAACCTTGCCTTCAGCCAAAGATTCTGAAACCTTGGTGGAAACTGATTTATTACAGTTAAAGTTTAGCAATAAAGGCGGGTATCTATCTGAAGTCAAATTAAAAAAGTTTGTGTCTTATGATTCTGTGCCGATCTATATTATTAAGGATGGTAACGCGGATTTTAATATTTCATTCTCCACAACAGATAATAGAAACTTAAATACCAAAGATCTTTATTTTGAGCCAACAGTTACAAAAAATGGCGATAATACTGTAGTTTCTATGAAGCTTAAGGTTTCTGAAAGTAAATTTTTAGAGTATCGTTACGAGTTAAAACCAGATGACTATATGTTTGGGTTTAATGTACGCTCGCAAGGTTTGAGTGATGTTATTAATAGTTCACAGCAGATTAATTTGGATTGGAACATCAAAACCTATCGCCACGCTAAAAGTATCTCTTATGAAAATAGATATACAGAACTTTTATTTGAGTATGATGGGGGTAAAGATGATTATTTGGGCCAGCAGGATTTTACTGATGATACTGCCGAAGATGTGACTTGGGTAGCTAATAAGCAACATTTCTTTACGTCTATTCTTTTAGCCGATAGGCCTTTTAAAGAAGGGGCATTTACGTCTAAAAACTTAGTACAGGATGAAGATGTAGACACCGTGTTTACAAAGGCGTTTACAACCAAATTGCCTCTAGTTTTGCAAGGTGGGGAATTAAATAAGAGTATGGATCTTTATTATGGTCCTAGTGATTATAAAATTTTAAATGCCTACGACAGAAATTTGGATGAAATATTGCCATTAGGTTGGGGTATCTTCGGTTGGATTAACCGCTATCTCTTCATTCCGTTATTTTCATTTTTGGGGTCCTTTATGCCTTATGGAATAGCGATTGTGGTCATGACTATTTTAATAAAATTGGGCTTGTCCTTCGTCCAATATAAGCAATTCTTATCTCAAGCTAAACTAAAGATCATAAAGCCAGAATTAGACGCTATACGAGAAAAGTACAAGGATAACAAGTTGAAAGTCCAACAGGAAACAATGGCCTTGCAGTCTAAGGCAGGAGCCAGCCCATTAAGTGGCTGTTTGCCGGCACTGATTCAATTGCCAGTATTCTATGCCTTATTCCAATTCTTCCCATCAGCGTTTGATATTCGTCAGAAAAGCTTCCTTTGGGCAGATGATTTATCATCATATGACACCATTGCAAATTTGCCATTTAAGATTCCATTTTATGGAGATCACGTGAGTTTGTTCCCAATCTTGGCTTCTATTGCAATTTTCTTCTATATGAAGATGACTACAGGTCAGCAAATGGCCTCACAACCAACACAGGAAGGGATGCCAGATATGGCTAAAATGATGAAGTACATGATCTACTTGTCGCCAATCATGATGTTGTTCTTCTTTAATAATTACGCATCAGGATTGAGTTTGTATTATTTCATATCCAACTTAATTAGTATTGGTATCATGTTGGTCATTAAGAATTTTATTCTAGATGAAGATAAAATCCATGCACAAATTCAGGTGAACAAAGCTAAACCGAAAAAAGAAAGCAAGTTCCAAAAGAAAATGAAAGAAATGATGGAGCAGGCTGAGCAACAACAGAAACAAAAAGGAAAACGTTAAGTTTATCATTCTAATCTTATACCAAAAGCCTCTGATTTTATCAGGGGCTTTTTTATTATTATAATTGATTGGGAATGTAATTGTAGAATATATGAGAGCAAAAAAATGTCTCTACATTACACAGAGACATTTAACCATCAATCACCAAATATTTAGAACACCACTTCTAAATACTATAATTATTGCTTTGGTAAAACCACTTTATCAATGGCGTGAACAACACCGTTCACAGCTTGTATGTCTACCAATGCTGGAATTATATTACTAATTCTGTTGTTAGGGTCTGTGATGCTAAGCTTTGCAGCGTTTATTGAGACCATGCCTCCTAATGTTTGGACTTCTCCGTTGGGAATCATGGTTGAAGTGATATTTCCGCTTACAACATGATATTTCAAAATAGCTTCAACAGTTTCAGCAGGAACATCTGCCAATGTTGTATTTCCACTTGGGTCAAGCTCATTCAACAACGCGGCAAAAGCATCATTTGTTGGTGCAAATACTGTAAAGGGACCATTGCCTGATAAGGTTGGAATGAGATTAGGGGAGGGCGATTGTGAATCTGCTGATTGTAACGCCGCAACTAAACTCGATAATGCCGGGTTTGCCACTGCAAAATCTACAATGGTTGGCAGGGCAATTACGGCATCAACAATATGTATTGTTCCGTTGGATGCACTGATATCTGCATTAGTAACGGTAGAAAGACCATTAAAAGTCACATTTGTATCAGCGTTGAAATATAAACTTAAGTTTTCACCTTGAGGTCCTGTAGCACTTGTTTTAGCATAACTAGAGCCCGCATTAATCAAATTGGTTGATGCCACTTCACCTGCAATAACATGGTTTAATAATATGTTTGAGAGCATTGCCTTAGGTACGTCGCTTAGGTTGGCATAGCCGTTATAAGTCAAAAATTTCTGAAATGCTGTGTTAGTTGGGGCTAATACCGTAAATGGACCATTTCCACTTAATGCTGTCACCAAATTGCCGTCTGCTACTTGTAACGCTACCACTAAATTGCTCAACTCAGGAGTAGCTATCGCAGTTTGTACAATATCCTTTTCCTGAGGCATATTGATATCATCATCATTACTACAGGACTGGATGATCGTCATGAAAATTAGTAATGGTAAAATCTTCAAGGTTTTTAAAATAAGTTTCATTTTTTTGAGTTTATTTGTTCGACATTATATAATTAAACTTGAGTTCTGTTTAACAATATTACAAAATGATTAAACAAAATATATTTTTTACTGTATTTTTAACACTGTTTTTAACAACTAGCTATGCTCAAGATTCTATAAATCAGCGAGATGCTAATGGTAAACGTCACGGTGTATGGAAAAAGAATTTCGAAGGTTTAAATGAGCCACGATACGAAGGTACATTTGAGCATGGCAAAGAAGTAGGGCTCTTTAAATTTTATAAATTAGATCAAAAAAAGAGTGTTCTGAGTGCCACACGGGAATTTAGTCCAAACAGTGATGATATCAGTGTAAAATTTTTCTCCTCTAAGGGCAAATTGATTAGTGAGGGCCAAATGAAGGATACGCTTTTTGTGGGGAAATGGGTGTATTATCATAACAAAACCAAAGCAGTCATGACGGTTGAGCATTACAACAGTAATGGAAAACTTGAGGGCGAGCGAATGGTCTATTATCCAAATGGTCAAATGGCCGAACACGCACATTATAAAGGTGGAAAACTGGAAGGCATTTCGAAAATATTTTCTGAAAAGGGCGTGATGATTAAAGAATTTACATATAAAGATGATAAGCTTAATGGCATGTCCAAATACTATAATGGCGACGGAGAAATTTTGGCTGAAGGTGCGTATAGAAACGATAAAAAACACGGGATCTGGAAGTTTTATGAAAACGGCACCTTGACCGAGGAAAAAGATTTTACGGAATATAGTAAGAATCCGATTAAGCAGTAGGCAGTTTATAGTAGGCAGTAAACAGTTTCTGTTGTTTCTATTGTTTCAAGTTGGGGTTTCAATGAAAAATCTACCTTAAATGAAGCAATCTGCTGGAATTTAGTGTTTATATAGACTTCTATTGTTTCTGATATGCTTCTGGATTTTTGTTGGAATTTTTAATCAACAAACAGTGTGCAAAAATCAGCACAATTTGTGGGATATTACGTGCACGCAAATACACTTTCAAATTCGATTTCATTTACAATAATCTTCGTAATTTTGCAAAATGAAAAGAGTAATTGTAGGACTTTCGGGAGGTGTAGATTCAAGTGTTGCGGCTTATTTGTTAAAGGAGCAAGGCTATGAGGTTATTGGGCTATTTATGAAAAATTGGCATGATGATTCTGTGACCATTTCTGATGAATGTCCGTGGTTAGATGATAGTAATGATGCCATGTTGGTGGCCGATAAATTAGGGATCCCATTTCAAACGGTCGATTTAAGTGAGCAATACAAAGAGCGTATTGTTGATTATATGTTTGATGAATATCAAAAGGGAAGAACACCAAATCCGGATGTGCTTTGCAACAGAGAAATTAAGTTTGATGTTTTCATGAAAATTGCGCTCAACTTGGGTGCAGATTACGTTGCTACAGGTCACTATTGTCGTAAAGGAATACTGGATAAAAATGGAGCCCCCATTTATCAATTGCTTTCTGGAGTTGACAATAATAAAGATCAGTCCTATTTCTTATGTCAATTATCTCAAGAACAACTTTCCAAAGCTTTGTTTCCTATCGGCGAACTGACAAAGCCCGAAGTGCGTAAAATTGCTACGGATTTAGATTTGGTTACTGCTGGTAAAAAGGATTCACAAGGATTGTGTTTTATAGGTAAAGTAAGACTGCCGGAGTTTTTACAACAAAAATTGCAACCAAAGGAAGGGGTTATTGTAGAAATTCCTTCAGAACAAGAATTGTATAAGCAAGAAGAACCAGAGTTTGCCTCTGAAAAAGATGAGCTTGCCTATTTAACCCGCAAAATAGACTATACAGTTGCCGATGGAAAAATTGTTGGAAAACATCAGGGTGCCCATTATTTCACAAAAGGACAGCGTAAAGGTCTTGCCATTGGCGGAACAGTGGAGCCATTGTTTGTTATTGATACGGATGTCGAAGAAAATGTAATTTATACAGGGCAAGGTAAAAATCACCCAGGATTGCTTAAGAAAGCACTATTTGTTTCAAATGAAGAAATACATTGGATTCGAGAAGATTTGAAGCTGGAGGTAGATCAAACCATGGTTGTAAATGCCAGAATTAGATACCGCCAACCGCTTCAAAAAGCAACCTTACATCAACTAGAACATGGTATGTATGTGGTTTTTAAAGATCTCCAATCGGCTATTACAGAAGGTCAATTTGTGGCCTGGTATCTTGATGACGAATTAGTAGGTTCGGGAGTTATTTCATAAATTGCAGTACTGAGATTACTAAATTTCTCCCGTACTACATGAAAATCATTCTATTCCTTTTATGTTGCATTACCCATGCGGCTTTTGCTCAACAAGATGCTTGGGTCTATTTTGCCGATAAGGAGAATGTTGAGGCGTCTCTTCAGAACCCCCTGACTATACTGACGCAACAGGCCGTTGATAGGAAAAATCTTCATAATATCAGTATTGATGTTAGAGACGTCCCAGTCAGTGCTTTCTATATTGCAACTTTAAAAGCGACAGAAACTATTGCAGTTTTGGCCAAATCGAAATGGATGAATGCCGTACACGTTAGGGGAACCTTAAAAGACATTGAGGCGCTTTTTAGTTTTGAGTTTATTCGTAAGATCGATTTTGCCGATAGAACGCTTACAGATTTAGCCCGTCCCAACCCTCAGCATAACAAATCTTCAGTGGTAACCACTACAAACGATTTTGTATATGGAAATGCAAAAAATCAAACTGACATGATTCAAGTAGATGCACTTCACAATGCTGATTATACGGGAGACGGTATTAAAATTGCGGTTTTTGATTCTGGCTTTCCTAATGTCAATACATTGACGGCCTATAAACGATTAAGGGATGCTAATAAATTTATGGGTGGCTATGATTTTGTAGACCGCACCTCGGCAATATTTGCCTATAAAGGGAGCTCCCACGGCACACGTGTATTAAGTACCATGGCCGGATTTATAGAAGACAAATTCGTTGGTACGGCGCCAGATGCTTCATATTATTTGTTCCGTACTGAAGATGCCACTAGTGAAAATCCGGTTGAAGAAAGTTATTGGGTGGAAGCTGCCGAGCGAGCAGATAGTTTGGGAGTACACATAATTACCTCATCTTTAGGCTATAATACTTTTGACAATGCTAACTATAACTACACACCTGAAGAGATGAATGGCAGTACCACCTTTATCAGCAAAGGTGCTAATATTGCTGCAGAAAAAGGAATTTTGGTAGTAAATTCAGCAGGAAATTCAGGAAATACAACATGGCGTATTGTGACGGCACCTGCTGACGCTCCCGGAGTATTTACAATTGGCGCTGTAGATTCCAATGGCGATTATGCCTTTTTTAGTTCGCGTGGCAGTATATTTCAGCCTACTCAAAAACCAGATGTGGTAGCGCAAGGATTAGGATCATTCGTGATTGATGAAACGGGTGTCATTGTCAGTAATAATGGCACTTCCTTTAGTGCGCCCATTATTGCGGGAGCAATAGCAAGTTTATGGCAAGCCATGCCAACAGCCACTGCAGCGCAAATTAAAACGTTTATCAGGTCTTCAGCGTCTCAATATGAGTCACCAGATGATCTTTTAGGTTATGGTATTCCTAATTTTAATGCTGCATTGAGTCTCACGCTATCTACCAAGGTGGCTGATGCGAATTCGATAAAAGTGTATCCCAATCCTGTTTCAGATCAGTTGTATTTAAGATTTCCATCCCATACTAAAGACGGTAAACTGCAAATCTATAATGTGTTTGGTCAACTTGTTAGAGAGCAAGTTCTAACAAAGGCACTTTTAAATATTCATGTATCTGAACTCGCTTCGGGACTCTACATTCTCAAAATTAAATCAGATAATACTACTCATAGCCACAAATTTATAAAACAATAAATGTCAAATTCAATTACCACTCTCTTTAAAATTCAATATCCTATAATTCAAGCTGGAATGATCTGGAATAGCGGTTGGCGTTTAGCCTCTGCTTCTAGCAATTCAGGTATCCTGGGGCTTATTGGAGCTGGATCTATGTACCCCAATGTTCTGCGGGACCACATTCAGAAGTGTAAAAAGGCAACAGATAAACCTTTTGGTGTCAATGTGCCTATGCTATATCCCAACATTGAAGAAATTATGCAGATTATTGTTGATGAAGGGGTGAAAATTGTATTTACATCTGCAGGAAACCCTAAATCTTGGACGGGATGGCTTAAAGAACGTGGTGTAACAGTGGTACATGTGGTAAGTAGTGTAAAATTTGCTATGAAAGCCCAAGAGGCAGGGGTTGATGCCGTGGTGGCTGAAGGTTTTGAAGCTGGTGGACATAATGGGCGAGAAGAAAGTACCACTTTTACGCTAATACCTATGGTAAGGGAAGCCTTAGAAATTCCATTGATTGCTGCTGGCGGAATCGCTACCGGGCAGGGCATGTTGGCTGCTATGGTATTAGGTGCCGACGGCGTTCAGGTTGGGAGTCGGTTTGTAGCTAGTCAAGAAAGCTCGGCACATCAAGCTTTTAAAGATGAAGTTGTCAAAGCAAAGGAAGGTGCCACGCAATTAACCTTAAAAGAGTTGGCGCCCGTACGTCTGATCAAAAATAAGTTTTACAATGATGTTGCTGAACTTTATAAATCATCACCAACAGTAGATGATTTAAAAGACTTATTAGGAAGAGCGCGCGCAAAACGTGGTATGTTTGAAGGCGATTTGGAAGAAGGTGAGTTGGAGATAGGTCAAATTGCTGGTTTAATTCATGATATCAAGCCCGTTGCGGTAATTGTAGAAGATATGTTAGCCGAATACTATAGAGCGAAGCAACAGGTAAATTCGTTCTTTTGAAGGGGTTCATCTACGCGTGTCCTGTTATAAGTTGATGGCAATGATCGGCCTGAAATAATATGAGAAAATGACGCATTAACTTGACCAAACTTCTACCTTTGCACTTTTAAAATTTCAACGTGGTTTTATCACAATATACAAAAGAATTTAAGTACAACTTAAACTTGGCTGCCCCGGTTATGCTGGGCATGCTTGGGCATACGTTTGTAAGTTTGGTGGATAATATCATGGTGGGGCAGTTGGGAGCCACAGAGCTCGCTGCGGTTTCTTTAGGTAACAGCTTTGTGTTTATAGCCATGTCTTTAGGAATTGGGTTCTCTACGGCCATTACACCATTAGTTGCGGAGGCTGATACGGAAAAGAATTTTAAAAAGGGTAAATCGGCATTTAAGCACGGATTGTTTCTTTGCACGGTCTTAGGAATTTTCTTATTTCTGATGTTACTCTTGGCAAAACCCTTAATGTACATTATGGATCAGCCAGAAGAGGTGGTAGCGTTGGCCATCCCTTATTTGGATTTGGTAGGATTTTCATTGATTCCATTAATAATATACCAAGCATTTAAACAGTTCAGTGATGGATTGTCTCTTACAAAATACCCAATGTATGCTACTATTCTTGCAAACATTATCAACGTAGTTTTAAACTACCTATTAATATTCGGTAAGTTTGGCTTTCCTGAAATGGGCCTTGTTGGTGCAGCTTTAGGAACACTTATTTCTAGGGTTATTATGGTGTTTTTCTTGTGGTGGTTATTAAGGGCACGCGAGAAAGCTAAAGCATATGTTACCAATATCAAGATTTTTGTGTTGGAATCTAAAATGCTTAAAACCATCATCAGTATTGGTTTTCCCAGTGCCATGCAAATGTTTTTTGAGGTGGCCATTTTTACAGCAGCCATCTGGTTAAGTGGTACCTTAGGTCAAAACCCACAAGCGGCCAATCAAATTGCTTTAAATCTGTCCTCTATGACCTTTATGGTAGCTACAGGGTTAAGTGTTGCGGCAATGATTAGGGTAGGCAATCAAAAAGGACTTCAAAATTTTACCGAATTAAGACGCATTGCCATGTCTATATTTTTCCTGGGCATTATTCTCGCGGTTATTTCAGCATTATTATTTGCTGGCCTGCACAAAGTTTTACCTACCATATACGTAAATCTAGATGATCCTATTAATGCTGTGGATACACGAGAAGTCGTTGCTATTGCATCTACTTTATTGTTGGCAGCTGCAATTTTTCAGATAAGCGATAGTCTGCAAGTTGTGGCCTTAGGGGCATTGAGGGGCTTACAGGATGTGAAAATTCCAACTTTAATTACATTTGTCTCCTATTGGGGGATTGGGTTCCCTGTAAGTTATTATTTTGGAAAGGAAGAAATGTTAGGAAGTTTGGGCATATGGCTTGGACTTATAGCCGGACTCACAAGTGCTGCAATTTTATTGTATTTTAGATTTGATTATCTAACGAAGAAATTGATAAAATTTGAGACAACTGATGTCTCTCAATTGGACAAGCAATAATTGATTTAACCATAGGAGCAGTGGGACATATTTTGTTGTATATTGGAGATATCAGTTGAACGTGATTATAATTTAAGAAAAACAAACAAAGACTATTCATATGGAATTACCAAAATTTATTTTAGGCGATAACACTGATTTCCCTGAAGCTATTTACATTATACATACTGAATTTCCACGTTTTATTATTAATTTGGAAGATGATGAAGTAGAGTGGTTGGAAGAGTTTGATGAACATGATGAAAAGGAGATCACCTCTGAAACTGAAAACCTAATCCAACAGGCTACAGATTTCTATGATCGCGAAATTGAAAGATATAACCACTAATGCTAGATCAATTATTACAGTTAGACACTGATGTCTTCATCTATTTAAACAGTTTAGGGACGTCAACCTGGGATCCGTTTTGGATGGCCTATACTTCTAAATTTAATTGGATTCCTTTTTATGCAGTATTGCTCTATCTGATTTTTAGAGAGATGGAGTGGAAGGCGTTTTTAATTACTATCGTGGCCGTCGCTTTAATGATTCTTGTAACAGATCAGACTACCAATCTCTTTAAAAATGGATTTCACAGGCTCAGACCCTGTCATTTAGCCGAGTTGATTGATGGTATGCGGTTGGTTAAATCGCGCTGTGGCGGACAATATGGTTTCTTCTCAGGCCATGCATCCAATACCATGGCTGCCGCTTTGTTTATTGGTCTTAGCTTAAAACGTCGGTTTAAATACCTACTGTATTTTTTAATTTTTTGGGCGTTACTAATGGGATACAGTCGTATCTATATTGGAGTACATTATCCATTAGATGTGATTTTAGGAGGCATGTTTGGTGCTATCTTAGGGACGCTATTTTATAGATTGAATAAGGCTGTCATCAATAAACTTGATCTTAACCACAAGATTTAAGCAATAACATGAAGTGATTTTTCTAACAAGCTAATGTCGATGGTTTCACTAACTATATTAAAAAATTCGCCATCAATCTGACTATCATAGGCCGTCTGATTTGCTTGACGTATAGTTATTGATTTTGTTTGGTAGTGCTTCGCTTCTTTTATGAGATGATGTTTTTTAAGTAGAATCAATAGACCAAAATAGATGGATTTCAGTCGGGACATTTTAGAAACGATAAGCACATCCAATAACCCATCTTGTAGGGATGCCATTGGAGTTAAACTGATATTATAGCCCATTTCGTTAGTATTTGAGATAAACACCAAAAATGGATAGGTTTCTATTTGTTCCCCATTGATGTCAATACTGATTTTATTGCGATAATTTAAGTCTCTCAAGGCCTTTAAAGATGATTTGATATAGCTCAGTATTCGGCGTTCGTTGCTATTTTCATAATGCATAATAACCTGTGCATCAATGCCAATACCAGTATTGCTAAAGAAGTAATGATCATTTATCCGGCCAACATCAATTTTTTTAATGGTATTGGTTTTGATCAAATTTAAAGCCTGGTCTATGCGTTTGGGAATTTTTAAATTGGACGCTAAGCCATTTCCCGACCCTAGAGGAATAATGCCTAAGGCAATGTTTGTATTAACTAGACAAGAGGCTACTTCATTAATGGTACCATCACCACCACATGCTACAATTATATCAGCCCCCTCTTTAATGGAGTCCTTGGTTAATGTTTTGGCATGTTTTTTATAATCCGATTTTTTAATCTTCACAACATAGTTGTCCTGATCAAAAAAATTATGCAAAAATTTTTGAGTAATCAGGTGCTTTCCTGAGCCAGCAATAGGATTGACTATAAAATGAATGTGTCTCAATAGTTTTTGTGTTCAAAGAGGTTCAATAGATCAGAATTTGAATATATAAAGATCTATCTTGGATTTTTTATTGTACAGTTTATGGCTATATCATCCTAATTAGTCCGAATTTTTAAAGACTTTACAAAAGTCTGAAATGCGGGTGAAAGATATCACTTTGAACACATTAATTTATCAAAAATTTAAGGAATTGAAGGTTTATATTCGCTGTGTAAATAACAATAGATTATAAGTAGACAAAATGATTAATTTTTATAAAATAAACCCAAATGACGCAATGATAGAATTCTCGTTTTACTATAAAATTTAGAAAAGCCATCAAACGAAAGCGCTATAGCCTGTTATGGCACGACCTACGATTAAAGTATTTATTTCCTTAGTGCCTTCATAAGAATAAATAGCCTCTGCATCAGCTACAAATCTGGCCACCTTATATTCAAGTAAAATACCATTTCCTCCCATCACTTCACGGGCTTGACTCACCACATCTCTTGTTCTTAAAGAACAGAATACTTTTGCTAAAGAAGCATGTTCATCAGTTAATAAACCTTGATCCTGTAATTCAGAGAGTCTATACACCATGGTTTTCATGGCAGTTAAATTTGAGAGCATTTCCACCAAATGATTTTGAATTAGTTGAAACGATGCAATAGGCTTTCCAAACTGTTCTCTTTTTTTTGTGTACTTCAATGCGTTTTCATAGGCGCCCCGTGCACATCCTACAGCTTGCCATGCAACACCAGCCCTAGTCATGCGCAAAACTTTAGCCGTGTCTCTAAAGGAGTTGGCATGTTGAAGTCGGTCTTGTTCTGAAATTCTGCAGTTGGTAAGGGTTATGATAGCGTTTTGAACCGTCCTCAATGCCATTTTATCTTCTATCTTTTCAGTGGTAAAGCCTTGCGTGTCCTTCCGTACTAAAAAACCTTTTACCTTATTGGTGGCTTCATCTCGTGCCCATATAATAGTAACATCCGCAAAGGTGGCGTTGCCTATCCATTTTTTCTGTCCATTTAACACCCACTCATCACCATCTTGCCTACAGGTGGTTTCCATACCTCCAGCTACAGCACTCCCAACATTGGGCTCTGTTAGACCAAAAGCACCAATTAATTCCATTTTTTGCATTTTTGGGAGCCATTCCTGTTTTTGTTCCTCGCTGCCACAGAGGTAAATGGAGCCCATGGCTAGTCCGCTATGCACACCAAAAAATGTAGAGATTGAAACATCTACACGAGCGAGTTCTTCGGCTATGATTCCCTCCATAATAAATGGCAAATCAGGGCATCCATAACCTTTGTATGCCACGCCGCAAATATTAAGTGCAGCCAATTTTGGAATGATTTCCATCGGAAATTGGGCCTTATTCCAATATTTATTAGCAATTGGCTCAATTTCATCTTCCATAAAATTTCGAACTTTCATTTGAATGGCGCGTTGTTCTTGCGTCAATTTTAAATCCATGTCATAAAAATCGCCGTCAATTGGTGGGAGTTGGTGCTGACCCTTTTTACTTTTTTCTGTGAGCATTTTCATAAGCCCGTCCAACTGTGTTTCATCCAATTCGCCTACCGTCTTCATAATCTTTGACAGATCTATTTTTTCGGAAATTTTACTGAGATCTTCAAAATTAACCTCCTTCATTAATTGTATAATGGACTTTATTTTCGTGAATAATCGCATAAGGCTTGCAGATTTACAAATTAATAATTGAAAAGTTAGTCATTTCCTTCCAATTGGAGTGCAACCTAAAAAGATTTACGATGAAATTAACTTAACAAATTATAAATCGCATCGCATAAAAGATAGATGCATTTATTTCATCCGCAGTAAGAGTTCAGCGGCAGCAAATGGCGAGGTTGTACCATTTTCAATATGCTGCAGTTGTATTTGCAATTCGGTTTTAATGGCGGGATTGTTGTAAAAATCAGATTTCAATCGCTCCTCTATGGTTTGAAGCAACCAAAACTTATTTTGAATTTTACGTTTATGGTCAAAATATTGTGAAGTTTTGGCCAATTCTAAATAGGTATTAATCAATTCCCATACTTCAGGAATGCCTTCATTTTTTAAAGCGCTTGCCAGTAAAACCTTAGGTTGCCAACCGGACTCCTTTGGAGGGTATAGATGGAGAGCTCTGTTAAATTCTACCTTAGCAGTTTTGGCCCTTTTTAGATTGTCACCATCTGCTTTGTTAATGACAATGGCATCTGCCATTTCCATAATGCCGCGCTTTATGCCTTGTAATTCATCTCCAGCTCCAGTTATTTTCAATAATAGAAAGAAATCTACCATACTGTGGACAGCAGTTTCACTCTGGCCCACGCCAACGGTTTCAATTAAAATAGTATCAAATCCAGCGGCTTCACAAAGGATGATAGTTTCTCTACTTTTACGCGCTACACCGCCAAGAGAGCTTCCTGAGGGTGAAGGACGAATAAATGCATTGTCATCCTTAACCAAATCTTCCATCCGGGTTTTATCGCCTAAAATAGAACCGTGGCTCAAAGTACTGCTTGGGTCTACGGCCAAAACGGCGACTTTTTTACCCTTTGCGGTTAAAAACGTGCCAAAGGTTTCAATAAATGTGCTCTTACCTACACCGGGAACACCCGTAATACCAATGCGAACCGAGTTATTGGCATAGGGAAGGCACTCCTGTATGATGGCATTTGCTTTTTTAAGATGTTGAGGATTGGTGCTTTCAACCAAAGTGATAGCTCTGCTTAAGGCTGTTAAATCTTTAGCTAAAATTCCTTCAACCAAATCAGCTACAGAAGGTTGCTTATGACGTTTGTTCTTTATAGCTTGAATAGCGCTTTTGTTGGTGGTTTCAGGTTCAGAAACTCCTTCATTTTCATGTAGTGCTGAAGATTGCTGCGAAGTGGTCAAACTATTAGGTTTTTCAATTGTATAGATTAAGATACAGCTTTAAAAATGGATTCGGAACTATTCAGGCTGTACTTTGCTGACTTCCATAGGAACTTCAATTTTCGTTTGATCCCAAGCCATGGTCAATTTCAAATTATCAGTGGTATTATCAAAGGCAATTGTAAACTGTTCTACTGTATTGTTTAAATGAATGACAGGGGCTTCCACTTCCAATAAATCATATTGAGGTTCGCGCATTGGTTGCATTTGCTCATCTACACCCCAAGGATATTCTTTTGTGTTAAAATAAACCGTCCAAACACTGTCGTTTGGTACCGTCCATAGTGTATACGTGCCATTTGGTAAAGGATGTCCGTCTACTAACAAGTTTTTATTGGTAGTAAAAGTAGTTGCCTCATTGGCACCGGTACGCCATACTTTGTCATAAGGAACTAAAGCACCAAATATCTCACGTCCTTTTTTATATGGTCGGTTGTATGACACTTCCAATCTGGTGTCATTTAACTCAAACTTTACCATGTCTTTCGGACTGAGTCGCTTTGAAAAAATATTTTCAACAAAATGAGAATATAAAAAGAGTCCGACAGCTACAATAGCAAGAATAATTAATAGGCGTTTTAAAAACGTATTCATAACATATATTTTAAACCTGGGTTAAATATAAATCAAAAAGCTTGCTCTATAAAGCACTTAACGCTGTTTTATGAAAACTTGGTATTTGGTGGATGAAAATTAATGCAAATGACATTTTTATTAGTTTATCATCGAAGTCAAAAATGTTAGGTACATCCTTGCGTAATAATAGCTGCCCCTATAAAAGCAGCTTTTGCTTAAATAGGGGCAGTGTAATTAAAATGGTTCTTAAATTACTGCTGTTTAATCTTCCATCAAATCAATCTGAGTTTTGATAGCGTCTTTTAAGAGTTCCGCTAAATCAGTATTCCCGTCTTCATCCTCCGGGCTGATTTCTATAGTACCGTCAGCATTCCCGTCAGTTGCTGAAGTAAGATCAATCATACCCAAAACACTGTTGAGGTCAAAATTGATGCGTACTTCATTAATATTATTATCTATGACAAGGTTCGTATTGGCATCCTCATAGTCAATTTCAATCTCTTCGTCAAAATCATGCCAAAACACAAACGGTACGCCGTCAATCTGTCCAGTAAGTTTCATGCTTTTTCCGAACAATTCAGAGTCCTGATTCTCACTTTTATCGAATTCAAACTCTATTTCCTCATAAACGCCATTAGGAATTTCAATACTTGCCAATGGAATACTGTTTCCTGCCAATAAATCAATTTCAAATGGACCTTGAAGCTCTATATCGTCATCACTACCGTAAAATCCATCTTGAATGTCCTCACTGATTTCACTTCGTTCGAGTTCAATTTCTTTAAAGTTCACTAGAAATTTTTCGAGGCTAACGTTTTCTACACCTCAATTAAGCACATTATCATAAGTGGCATTTGCTGTGATTTTTAAAGCGCCATGTGTGGATCTATCCGCGCTATCATCTGAAGAACACGATGTAAGGACTAAAGCTAAAGACAGTGCCAAGGCACCAAAATTCATTTTTTTCATTACGTACATATTTTTGATTAATGGTTATATTAGATTAACGGTCCTAAATCTATTTAGTATACCCTAATTGTTAAAAATTTCTAAAAGTCAACGCCTAGGGGTTGTAATAGCCACATGACTGTTGTTTACCCATATGGGTATAAAACACAGTGTTGGTGGTAGTCTTTTTACTGTAAGACAACTATTTACAAATTATAGTTATTCATGTCATTTTATCACGTACTTTTGCGCCCTCAAATAAATATTGGAATGAAGCGCATAAACGAATACAAAAAACTCTTTGGGGTAGAACAGGACGTTGACCTAAAGACTTTAAAGAAGAGTTACCGTGATTTGGTAAAGGAATGGCATCCTGACAAATTTCAAAACGGAGATGCTTTGCAGCAAGAAGCTGAATTACAAAGTCGCAGAATTATTGATGGCTACCATTTTTTAGTAAGTATTGCACCAGAAACTATTGCGGCTAATTTGGAAAATTATACTGAAACAATTACCAATTCAGGTATTGCAGATTATACGCACAAAGGATTGTTGTTGGAAATTACATTTCAGGATGGCACCACATACGAATATTTTGGAGTGACCAAGCAAGTGTATATTAAAATGATCAATAGTGATAAACTGAACCGTTTTGCTAAACGCAGTATCTATCCAAATTATGTGTACAGAAAAGTAAAGAGAAGTTTAGCCGAGGCTTAATTTTTATACATTAAAAAAGACCTTAGTAATGCATGTAATTATATGTTTGCTAAGGTCTTTTTGTACCTTATAGTTTTTATTGATTTTACCTGATTATTGATAAAAGCATAGAACACACTAATTAAGTTTGGCATTGTTTATATTTTTTGAGCGTAATAAATAGATTCAATTTAATTGTAGATTATTCTAGTTGCCACAGGAAACAACCCCATATTTTGATGGTATGGGCACAACCGGATAATTTATTTTTGGATATCTTTACAGTTCAACAATATGAATTAAAACTAAGACGCTTTTGAAGATTACAGCAGCCTATACGGACCTATACCAATTGAGCATGGCTCAAGTTTATTTTAAAACGAAACCTGACGGTCGTGCGGTCTTTGACTATTATTATAGAAGTAATCCTTTTGATGGCGGCTATGCTATTTTTACTGGATTGGAAAATGTATTGGAGATTCTCGAAAATTTAAAATTTGCAGAATCTGATCTCAATTTTTTAAAACAACACGGTTTTGAAAGCGCATTCCTAGATTACCTTAAAACATTTCGGTTTAATGGGAATATCCGTTCGAGTAGGGAAGGTGATGTTGTATTTCCTAACCGTCCTATTCTCCAGGTTGAAGCAAATATTATTGAAGCGCAAATTATTGAAACGATGTTGCTGAACCTTTTAAACTTCCAAACACTCATTGCAACTAAGGCCAACAGAATTAGACATAGCGCCAAAAATGCCACCTTATTGGATATGGGGCTGAGACGTGCCCACGCAACAGGTGGTTATTATGCTTCTAGAGCCGCGATAATTGGAGGTTTTGATGGTACTAGTAATGTCAAGGCGGCTGAAGATTTTAACATTTCTGCCTCGGGTACTATGGCGCATTCCTTTATTCAAAGTTATGGAGATGAGTTGCAAGCATTCCGGGATTTTGCAAAAGTGCGTCCTAAAAATTGCGTCCTGCTTATTGACACTTACAATACCTTACGAAGCGGGTTGCAAAACGCCATAACGGTAGCCAAAGAGATGGAGGAGGCTGGGGAACAATTATTGGGAGTCCGTTTGGACAGTGGAGATTTGGCCTATTTGGCAAAGCAAACTCGAAAAATTTTGGATGAGGCAAATTTGGGTTATGTAAAAATTGTGGCCTCCAATCAGTTGGATGAGTATGTCATTAAAAGTTTAAAAGAGCAAGGCGCTCCAATTGATATTTATGGTGTGGGTACCAATTTAGTAACGGGTAAGCCCGATGCAGCTTTGGGTGGCGTCTATAAGTTGTCAGAATTTAATGGCACCCCACGTATCAAACTTTCTGAAAACATTATTAAAGTGTCCTTACCTTATAAAAAGCAAGTGTACCGTATTTTGGATAAAAACGGCATGTTTTACGGCGCTGATGCTGTGGCTATGTTTACAGAAGGTGCAGTGGATTATATGGAACACCCTTTTGATGCGACAAAAAATATGAGTTTAAAAGGTTTTGATTATGAAGCAGTACTGCAAGATGTGATGACAGAGGGAAAGAAAGTCAGCCCGTCAAGAACAGTTACTGAAATAGCCAATTATTCTAAATCCCGATTGGAAAAACTTCCAGAGGAATATAAACGATTCCAAAATCCGCATATCTATAAGATAGGCCTTAGTGCACAGTTAAAACAAGAGCGTGATAAATTAGTCTTAAAACATAAATTCTAAATAGCAATGAAAACCCTTCTTATTATTGATGTTCAAAATGATTTTATGCCTGGAGGTTCACTTCCCGTAGCTGAAGGTGATACCATTGTACCTGTGATTAATGCGATGCAGCCTAAATTTGATTTAGTGGTGGCTACACAGGACTGGCATCCTCAAGACCATATCAGCTTTGCATCTAACCACGAGGGGAAATCAGTTTTTGAAGAAATTGAACTTCATGGGAAATCCCAAACCTTATGGCCAGACCATTGTGTGCAGGGCACAAAAGGGGCTGAGTTTCATCCTGATCTTGATACTACCCAATGGGAAGCGATATTTAGAAAAGGTACAGATAAAGCTATAGACAGTTATAGTGGTTTTTATGATAATGGGTATTTAAAATCTACCGGATTGGCTGGATACTTAAGAGAAAAAGGAGTCTCTCAACTCTACTTGTGTGGTCTCGCCGCAGATATATGTGTGTATTTTTCAACTTACGATGCGTTTAAAGAAGGGTTTGCATGCTTTTTTGTTGAAGATGCCTCCCAAGCACTTGATCAGGAAGTTTATAAAGAATTGAGAAAGGAGATGGAGTATTTGGGAATTCAAATGATCTCTTCAAAAGACATTCAATAGTCACAGCATGATCATCATCAGTTATAACCCCATACTTACAGAGATCATGGGATTTAATTGTTAAAAATATCGATACTCTTATTTTGATTTTTTAAGATCAAACTTTTCTTTATAATATGCAATAATCGGGGGGAACGGGCCGTATTTATGCTGTTCAGCAGTAAAATTATCTTCCCAAGGGCCATATGGTGTAGACACCGGTTTTAGCTTTAAGTCTGGATAATCTTTTTCCTTATTTGCTTTTTCAGGACGTTTAAAACTGTTAATATATCCTGCCACATGATAAGCTTCTTCATCAGTCAACACAGGCTTTTCTCTCGATGCCAATAAATAAGGCATATTTGCTTTTATAAATTGTGCAGCGGTCAATACGCGGTGCATTCCTGCCCCGTCATTAAAGGTGTCATCACCCCATAATGGTGGGTAAACGTAGCCGTCTTTAAAATCTTCGTGTTTTAAGCCTTGACCATCTTCTTGATGACATTCTATACAATGCTTGGTGAATATTTGTTGCCCTTTGTTTAAGTCTACCGCTGTATTAGGGGGATCTAACTTAGTATAACCTGACACTTTTTTAACCTCGTCTTCAGGAATGCCCTCACTCAACCAATCCATATAAGCCACCATGGCTCTCATCTCTCTGGAGTCTATGTCAATTTTCTGACCATTCATACTGCGCTCCATACAACCGTTGATACGGTCTTGAATAGTACCCATTGCATTAGAGCGCCCCCTAAAAGAAGGGTAGCGCTGGGTGACCCCTGCCCATGACCCTGAACCAGGCCTGTTGCCGGCATCTAAATGACAGCTCGTACATTTTAAATTGTTCCCGGACAGGCGCATCTTTGGATTTTCAGCTTGTGGGCCTAAGTATTTTTGAGTCTGGGTGAGCAGTTCATAACCGTATTTAACGTCTGGCATTATAAATGAGTTTGCCATATCTTCCTCTACATTTCTCGGTTGCCAAATGGTAATGGTGCGTTCTGATTTTTGTAATATCTTCGGATTTTTATTAAAAAAATATAATCCAATAAAAACGGCAGCCATTAAACCAATTAACGCTGAAATTATAATGGCAATTCGTTTACTTACTATTTTATAGTTAATCATGGTGTAGATAAATTATTACGACCCTTAAAGTTAGCAAACTCTGCAAGGCATATTAACTCATTCAAGACTTATATGCGTGTAAAAACATTATGCTAACCTTAACAGGTGCATTCATGAAAGGTGTAATTTTAGATGAGTTTATTGGGTCTTACGGTATACCGACGTCCAATTGATTATAATTGGTGCATTCAGTCCTTCTGTGTTTTTCTAAGTTTTCTATTTCCAAGTCGGAATTTAACTTTTAACTTTTGCTTTTTTGCTCTTTTACTGTTTTGATCTTGTATAAATTGCAAGTAAAACTTAGACCCTGCGTCTTCAAAGGTCGTTTTCTCGGGCAAGTTTAAACCATCATTACTTTTAAGGTTTTTCCAGGGTACAGACAACCAGATGTTGGTGTATTCATTCAGTTTTAAACGGCCTTCAAAAAACACTTGAATGGCAGAAGATTGAATTTGGGTTCTCGGGATTATAATCTCTCCATCGCGAATTTGAAAGGTTTGGGCAATAGGTCTAAATCGTAAATTCTTAAAACGATCGGCTTTTAGCAATGGTACACTTTGCATTAAAGGTTTGTAATTGTATAAGGTTAAACTATCAATTTCTAACTTTAGAATTCCATTTAAAGAATTCATATTGATTTTTCCATCATTATTGGCAGTACCATTGGCTGTTAGTCTGTAGCTGAGGTTACCAGAAATTTGATCGGCTTTCCTTAGATCGTCATTGTTAAAGTAATCAAATCTGGTCACAAGTTCGTGGAGATTCAAGTTCTGTACGTCCATGTCAATGTTTACAGGTGTTTGATCTCCAGCACTGATGCCTATATCCACATCCATTGCTATTTTACCGCCATAGAAGTCTAGTTGTGTGTCCTGAATTTTAAAGCGGCCTTTAGTATCAAAAAGAAGTTGCGATTGGTAGCTGGTAATGTCAAATTCTTTATGTTTTAGTGTGTCAACTTTTAATGCAATGGCAGGGTAAAAGGATGTGTTGATTCTATACAACACTTCTTTCCACTTTTTTAAATTTAGAGTTTTCCTTTCCGTATTTTTTTTGGTGGTTGATTCTGACCGGTCTAAAAACTCCTTAATATTGCGGGTATCT
This sequence comes from Gelidibacter sediminis, assembly GCF_004364975.1. Classification (GTDB taxonomy): domain Bacteria; phylum Bacteroidota; class Bacteroidia; order Flavobacteriales; family Flavobacteriaceae; genus Gelidibacter; species Gelidibacter sediminis. The sequence continues at coordinate 64,590 of NZ_SOBW01000009.1, forward strand.
AAATAAGGGGCGTATATTGAGAAGTCTGAACTGTGCTGTCTGATTTCAGAGGATCCATTGATGAAATCTGAAAAATTATCAATAGCTCCGGAGAAAAACACCTTGCTTTTGCCGGGTAATTGGATGTCTAAGGTCTTAAGGGTAGCTAAATCATTATGAATTTGTATGTGTAAACTGTCTACAGGAATCTGAAGATCGGCAGCTTCAAAATCTACCAGGGTACCGCCAATTTTTAGATCACCGGAAGCCTCAGAATTAAGGAGTTCCAAATTTTTGGATTGACCTTTATAATGGCCTATGAATTCAAAATCACCCGACCTAAATACAAAATTGGTTGTTTTTAAATAATCATTTAAATCTGCCGATTTTCCTTTCACCCGCATTGAAAAATCGAGATTGAACGGATTGTCATTCAACAAGTCTGCTCTACTGGTATGCGCATTAATTTCACCAAGAATGTGCGCAACAGTAGATTTATAGGTTAAATCTAAATGGTCTAACTTTAATATGGAATCATTTTCGAAATATACCTGAGCAGCAATCCTTTCTGTAATCAGATCCCTGAATTTTAGCGAATCTATTGCCAATTGAATCTCAGGGTTGAATTTATTGACATCTTTAAAAATGGTGTGTAATGCTTTTTTATCATTAGATATTGATGATGCTGTATTATCGAAAGAATTGATAGTCGTTAAAAGTTGATCGCCATCAAAATAGGGTGCAGCTATTTTTAAAAACACCGAGCCTTCTTCTTCAATTTCATCCAACAAAAAGTTTGGAAATTCTTTAATATGGCCATTAAGCTGAATAGGATCAAATTCGTCAATCTCCAAGTTGAAGCGCTTCAAAACAATATCTGATCGATCTACAAACAATGCTAAGGAATCTATGGCAATATCCATTTGGGCAGGCGGGTAGTGCAGTGTTGTGTTGGTAAGCGTTAAGTCGCCTTTCGCACTTTTTAAAAGTTCGTTAAAAGCCCGTACATTGCCATTAACTTTTCCATTAAACTTAAAATGACCGGAATCTATTCGGAATAATTCAATGTTGAAAAGAGTCTTAAACACCTTTAACGATCCTTCAGATGTTGCATCGGCATTCAAATAAATAGCTTCCTTTAACCGGCTTTCTGGTGGATACACCTTTATGCTGCCTTTAAGATTGGACAACGCATCCTCATACTTAAAATTGAAATTTTGTAGAACAATAGTCTCAGAATCTTTAAATTCTATTCTCGAGGTGACGTCATTGATCATTACATCTTTAAAGGTCAATGCTTTTACATCGATATCAAATTGCGGATGAAATTGGCTATATACCGCTTCTAAGGTTTCATGTAATGTTTGTCTATCTGACTGTTTTGCTTTGGATTCTGGTACAAATTCTTGTGCCATAGTTATGACTTCAGAAATATTGAGGTTTTCAGAAGCTAATATAATTTGGCTGGTAGTAGGGGCAGCGGGCGATTTGGAAAGTAAACCTGCAATGTTTTTTAATGTGCCTCTAAAGATTAAATTTTCCCCATTGGGAAGGTTGACGGTCAATTCCGTTAATTTCGAAATCTCATTTTGTAAGTCTATGGTAATTGATTGGATGGGAAGTTGGAGGCCATTTTTCTTGAGTACAACACGTGTATCGTTCAGCCTAAAACGTCCAGTAGATTTATTCAAAATTTGAAAGATGTTAGGGATGTCGCCTGAAATAATGGTATTTAACTGGAAAGATCCGCCTTTAAAGTCAAAATTATCAGTGTCTATGAGTTTGGTCAAGGTTTCATTTTTCCCTTTTAAACTAACGTTTGCTTGTATAAAGTTGGCAGCTTGGGGTGTGCTCTGATAATATGAATTGACAGTTGTTAGCCTAATGTCATCAAATTGACCGTTAAGCATGTCGAAGGTTATTTTGATATCTTTTGATGATTTTTTCGAACGTCCTAGACTGTCGCTGCTGTAAATATCAGTGGTCAAATTTCCATTGAATGCAGCATTTTTTAAATGAATGTTGTTGGAAATAACGATCTCATTATTGATGGTTGAGAAAATTGCTTCAACATCTGGGTTGTTTCCAAAAGCAAATTTACCCTCAATTTTGATGGTACTTTCAAATGGTTTAAGAATCTCGTAAGCTTTTAATTTACTGGCAATACTATCACTCAATAATCTTTTGACAGCTTTAAAATCGGTGCTACTGTTTTGTAGATCAAACATAAAGCCATTAGCCGCCGCCAAATTAAAAGCTGCTGACAATTGAAAATTTTGGTCGTCTATATGTATTGGGAATTGGGGAATATTAATTGTATCCTCCCTTAAATTAACAGTAAATGTTGGTTTTCCTATAACACGGGCATTTTTTAGGAAACTCCCTTTTTTAGTATTAAAACCTAAATGATTAACTGTTATGTCTAACCATGTGCTCCCTTTTAATTGATGCTGATTGCCTTTAAAGGTTGTTCTTAAATTATGAATGTGGAAATTGAGATCTTTATCCAAGAGTGTATCCTTATTACTATACCTAATATTTTCCAATACTACGGTAGCCCCGTTTTGATGCAACCACGTAGGAAGTTGAAATCCTTCTTGATCTTGTTGTTTATTGCGTTTAAGATTTTCATGATAAACACGTGATTTTTTACTGATAACTTCAGAAGTAAAAACCGCATTTTTGACACCTATTTTTCTGAATATAAAATTCCCCCTTATTAAATTTCCGGCGCCCATGACTAATTGCGCTTCTTCAATTTGAAGCGTTGTAAATTGGTCCGTAATTGTATCGGTGTTGGTATGTTTAATGTCCTTTAGAGTGAAGCCAACGTTTGGAAACCCGCTTAAAAAGCTTGCATTAATTTTCCCGATAACTAAGGTGCCCGAAGTATTCTCGGCGTACCATTCCTGAACCATATCTAAAACGCTAGCTCTATTAAACCAACCTATCGTAAATAAGCCGATAGGAACTAGAATTATTATGGCAAGGACGATAAGGAGGCGCCGCCACCATTTTCGGGGTTTTGGAATGTTATTGGCCTTTGGGGATTTCAAGTTTGAAATTTATTGAAAAATAAGGAGAAATTTTGGGTTGGAAAACATAAGGATGAAAATACTTTCACTCAGCCTGGTCTGATAAACTGTATAAAACAACATGTCAATACGCCTAAAATAGCGTTTGTTAAACACATAAGGTTAAGGATTAAGCCTGAAGCTGCAATTTTAGGGTTTTTATAATTTTAATTTCTTTTAAAACGACAATTGTGATAAGGTTTAGAAAGTGAAGACATATTTACCGTTAATCAGTTGGGGTTTCCTAATTTGCCAACTTAAGGAACCGTCAAGCACATTCTGCTGAATTGGCCACTCAAGCAATTTTAGGAACACCAGTAAACATTTTAGAAAAGGAAAATAGTTGGACTTTAACCCAAACACCTGACAAATATTGAGCTTGGATAGATAGTGGCGCCATTGAAGAAATCAATCAGGCCGAATTTGATCGTTGGAAGGCTAGTATTATTTTTTGGTAATAAAGCCACTGAGCCGTCACCAGGTGGTGTTGTTCATGTGGGTATGTGGGTAGGAATTAACGAGTTTATTCATTCTTCAGGCCGTGTTAAAATTTACAGTGTCGACAAAGACGCTCCAAATTTTGATGCTTATAACCTTAACAGATATGTGCGAACAAAACGCATCATTAATAGTGATGTTGGGGAGATAATTAATTTGACCGAAACTAATGAGTTTGAAGTGGCTGCTCAGTAGGATTTAAGTAGCATCTAGCTGGTGAAACATTAGCAAGGGCATTTTTTAAGACGGATATTAGTCCATCACAAAAACTATAAACACCGTGAGCAAAAAAAATCCTGACGTCAATAGAGGTCAGGATTTTTTTTAGTTATAATAATTCTGCTTTCACAGGTGTTCTTTATTCTTCAGTTAACACCCAATCGCCTTTAATTAATAAAGGTTCTGCTTGTTTGTACTTTAGAGTTCTGTTTTCGCCACTCATCACATTCTTGATGGTCACTCTATCATTACGACCAATTTTAGGTTTGTCGCGAACTATAGTTTCTACAACTTCCTGACGTTGGTTCATGTTTCCTGCGGCTCTACTTTGTGCTGAACGTTCATCCAAATTAGGAATTTCCTCTTTGGTAGTTTCCAACTTTTCTTTTGAACGTTTCTCACGAGCTTCCTGAATGGCATCTGTGGTTTCAGAAGGCAATTCGCCTTTAAATAAGAATGAAATCACATCTTTATTCACTTGATCAATCATCACCTTAAACAATTCAAACGCTTCAAATTTATAGATCAATAAAGGATCTTTTTGCTCATGTACCGCCAATTGAACCGATTGTTTTAACTCATCCATTTTACGTAAATGCGTTTTCCATGCATCGTCAACAATGGCAAGTGTAATGTTTTTCTCAAAATCATTAATCAACTGTTTCCCGTTAGTATTGTAGGCTTTTTCAAGATCAGTAACAACCTGCAAACTTTTTACACCATCCGTAAAAGGCACTACGATACGCTTAAACTTGTCTCGTTGGTTTTCATAAACATTTTGAATTACAGGAAATGCCATATCCGCATTGCGCTGCATTTTTTCTTTGTAGTGGTTGAACGCCGCTTTGTAAATGACACCGGCAATTTCTTGTTCTGACATTTTACCAAATTCAGCTTCAGTAATTGGAGAACTCATAGAGAAATAACGAATCAATTCGAACTCAAAATTCTTAAAATCGTTAGCCGCTTTATTGGTTTGGGTGATGCCTTCTGAGGTATCAAAAATCATATTAGCCAAATCGACACGCAAACGCTCACCATGTAAGGCATGACGACGACGCTTGTAAATCACCTCACGTTGCGCATTCATCACATCATCATATTCTAACAAACGCTTACGAACACCAAAGTTATTCTCCTCAACTTTTTTCTGTGCACGTTCAATAGATTTAGAAATCATAGAGTGCTGAATCACTTCACCTTCCTCTAAGCCCATTCTGTCCATCATTTTGGCAATACGTTCACTACCAAAAAGACGCATCAAGTTATCTTCCAAAGAGACATAAAACTGTGAACTTCCTGGATCTCCCTGACGACCTGCACGACCACGCAACTGTCTGTCCACACGTCTGGAGTCATGACGCTCAGTCCCTACAATGGCCAAACCGCCTGCTTTCTTAACTTCTTCCGTTAATTTAATATCCGTACCACGACCCGCCATATTGGTAGCAATGGTCACCTGACCTGGTTGTCCCGCTTCCGCAACAATATCGGCCTCTTTTTTATGGAGTTTCGCGTTCAGTACGTTGTGTGGTACTTTGCGAAGGGTGAGCATTTTTCCTAACAACTCACTGATTTCAACAGAAGTTGTACCAATCAATACAGGACGGCCAGCTTGAGAAAGTTTTGTAACTTCATCAATAACTGCGTTATACTTCTCACGTTTAGTTTTGTAAACTAAATCTTCTCTATCATCACGTGCAATTGGTCTATTGGTTGGAATTTCAACTACGTCCAATTTATAGATTTCCCAAAACTCGCCAGCTTCAGTTACCGCAGTACCCGTCATACCTGACAGTTTGCGATACATTCTGAAGTAATTTTGCAGTGTTACCGTAGCAAATGTTTGGGTTACCGCTTCAATTTTTACGTTTTCTTTGGCTTCAATCGCTTGGTGTAATCCATCGCTATAACGACGGCCATCCATAATACGACCAGTTTGTTCATCAACAATCATCACCTTATTGTCAATGACTACGTATTGAATGTCTTTTTCAAATAGGGCATAAGCCTTCAATAGTTGGCTTAGTGTATGGATACGTTCAGACTTGATGCCGAAATCTCTAAATAATTCTTCTTTAGCTTCAGCTTCTTCTTCCTTTGAAAGATTCTGTGCTTCAATTTTTGAGATTTCCATCCCAATTTCTGGCATCACAAAGAAGTTGGGATCATCATCACCTGATAAAAACTCAACACCTTTATCTGTTAATTCAACTTGATTGTTTTTTTCGTCAATCACGTAGTACAGTTCCGCATCTACCTTAGGCATTTCGCGATTATTGTCCTGCATGTATTGGTTTTCCGTTTTTTGGAGGAGTTGCTTGATGCCTTCTTCACTTAAAAACTTGATTAAAGCCTTATTTTTAGGAATACCTCTATACACACGAAGGAGTTTAAAACCACCTTCTTTGGTATCGCCTTCAGCAATCAGCTTTTTAGCTTCTGCCAAAACACCCGTTAAATAGGCGCGTTGTGCAGCAGCAATACTATCTACCTTTGGTTTTAGTTCTGTAAATTCATGACGATCACCCTGTGGTACTGGTCCAGAAATAATTAACGGCGTACGCGCGTCATCCACCAATACGGAATCCACCTCATCTACAATTGCAAAATGATGCGGACGCTGCACTAAATCGTCAGGCGAGTGCGCCATGTTATCACGTAGGTAATCAAAACCAAACTCATTATTGGTGCCGTAGGTAATGTCTGCCAAATATGCTTTTTTACGAGCGGCTGAATTAGGCTGGTGGTAGTCAATACAATCTACCGTCATCCCGTGGAACTCAAATAGTGGTGCCATCCATGCACTATCACGTTTTGCCAAGTAATCATTCACTGTTACCAAATGCACGCCGTTACCAGCAAGCGCATTGAGGTACATTGGAAGTGACGCTACAAGCGTTTTACCTTCACCCGTTTGCATCTCAGCAATCTTACCTTGGTGTAAGGCCACACCACCTATTAATTGCACATCATAATGAATCATGTCCCAAGTGATTGGCTTGCCGGCAGCATCCCAAGAATTTGCCCAAATAGCTTTATCATCTTCTAAGGTGACATAGTCTTTGCTTCCAGAAATTTCACGATCAAAAGTATTTGCCGTAACTGTGATGGAAGTATTATGAACAAAGCGCTTTGCAGTTTCTTTAACCACCCCAAAAGCTTCAGGAAGAATGTCGTTTAAGACTTCTTCTGTGGCTTTATAAATATCGTCTTTAATACGGTCAATTTTCTGATAAATATCTTCACGTTCATCAATATCATCTGTTGCTTCAGCATCTTTCTGAAGTTTTTCAATGGTATCATTAAAAGGCTTACGCGCGGCTGCTATTTTGGATTTGAAATACGCTGTTTTCGCCCTTAATTCGTCATGCGATAAGGCTTCTAAGGCTTTTTCAAAAGTTTTGACTTGTTCTACTATAGGAGTGATGGCTTTGACATCCTGTTTGGATTTATCGCCAACAAAAACCTTCAATATTGAATCTAAAAAACTCATAAGGTATTATTGTTTACACGTTGACAAGCGCCGTGTAGATTAATATATGTTTATTTGTATGCTGTTTTGCCATTTAAGGCTTACAAAGATACGGTTTGTGCTAAGGTTATTAAAAAATAGCGCACAAAAAAAGTCTCTTAAGGAGACTTTTTAACTAATTTTTTTATCTATTTAATATTCGTCCTCATTCCAGAGGTAGTCTTCATCGGTTGGATAATCTGACCAGATTTCTTCAATTGAGTCGTAAGAGTCACCTTCATCTTCAATTGCTTGTAAATTTTCCACCACTTCTAAAGGCGCACCAGTACGGATTGCATAATCTATTAATTCGTCTTTGGTGGCTGGCCAAGGCGCATCACTTAAATAGGATGCTAATTCTAATGTCCAATACATGTGTTATTCGGTTTAAATTTTTGCAAAAATAATTTTTTTGTTGTAAGAAACAAGTAAAAAATGAATTATTTAATCATTAATAAAAAGAACGTATAATTCTTACATAATTTCTTAACTATCAATATATAATCAAAAAAAATGTGACTGCCTAATATATCTTAAGATTCTTTTTTAGGAATCCATTGAATTTCTTCGGCTTCCAGTTCATGAGACAACTTCCGTGCCAACACAAAAAGATAGTCGGATAACCGATTCAGATAGGTTAAAGATTCCGGTTGAAACGGTTCTAAGTCATTAAGGGCAGAGGCTAAACGCTCCGCTCTACGGCAGACACAGCGTGCTATATGACAGAATGACACGGTTTGATGGCCGCCTGGTAATACAAAATGTGTCATTGGGGGTAAGGCATCGTTCATTCGATCAATTTCCTTCTCTAAAAGTTCAATGTTTTCAGTTGAAATTTTGGGAATGTTTAATCGCTCTTTACCATTTTTAAGCGTTGCCTTAGCTGGGTCTGTGGCTAAAATTGCACCCACTGTAAAAAGACGATCTTGAATTATAATTAAAATATCTTTATAGTGCTGCTTAATTTGTTGGTCCCTGATAAGGCCCAAATGCGAATTAAGCTCATCTACAGTGCCATAACTGTCAATGCGAATATGGTGTTTAGGAACTCTTGTCCCGCCAAATAGAGCGGTGGTCCCTTTGTCTCCTGTTTTAGTATAGATTTTCATAGTTCTAAGTTTTACAGCGCGAAGCTTGAAGGAAATGAATTACGAAGATACAATAGATTGAAAAGTTTTGCCACAAATACAGGAATGAATTTTGGGAAGATTGGGGAGTTAGGAGTGAGAAGTTAGGAGTGAGAAGTTAGGAGTGAGGAGTGAGGAGTGAGAAGTTAGGAGTGAGGAGTTAGGAGTTAGGAGTGAGGGGTGAGGTTTGAGTGCTGAGTACTGCGAACTGCTTACTGCCAACTGCTGACTGAGTACTGCCAACTGCTGACTGAGTACTGCCAACTGCTTACTGCCAACTGCTGATTGAGTACTGCCAACTGAAGCCTGAACCCTAATTCCTCACATCGCTTTCAATCATACCATCCCTTAAACGGATAATGCGTGCTGCACGGGCCGCAACATCTTCTTCGTGAGTGACTACAATTACAGTGTTCCCAGCAGTATGAATATCGTCAAACAATTGTAAGATTTCCAAAGAAGTTTTGGAATCCAAATTTCCGGTAGGTTCATCTGCCAAAATAATGGATGGCTTGTTTACAAGTGCCCGTCCAACCGCCACACGTTGGCGTTGACCACCCGAGAGTTCATTAGGTTTGTGATGAATTCGGTCCGCTAAGCCTACGTCGGTCAGTACCTCTGTAGCACGGGCTTCACGGTCGGCTTTAGAGGCGCCGGCATAAATCATGGGTAAGGCCACATTGTCCAATGCAGTTGTTCTTGGCAATAAATTAAAGGTTTGAAATACAAACCCGATTTCTTTATTTCTGATTTCTGCCAGTTGGTCATCACTCAGTTTGCTGACATCTTGGTTGTTTAGAATATACGTTCCAGAGGTTGGCGTGTCCAAACATCCTAAAAGATTCATCAAGGTCGATTTTCCAGAACCTGACGGACCCATAATGGCCACATAATCACCACGTTCAATATCTAAATCGATACCTTTTAAAACATAGACCGTTTCTGAGCCTAATTGAAAGTTTCTGACGATATTTCTGATGTGAATGACGTTATCCATGTGACGGTTTAATGTGTTATTTCTGATTACAGTGTGTCGATTTGAACCTGCAAAATAAACGATTTACGATTCATATGACGTGTAAAGGCACAAGATGTTACACTCTAATTTTAAAATGTTGCTTTAATTGCTCTCTTCTAAAAAAGACGATGCCCCAATTAAAGGTGTCAACTGTAACGGTGACTTGAGGGTGGTTTTTGATGATTTCCCATGCTTCCGTCATGCCATTTGACCAGTAAATATCGTCAAACACAAAAATAGAGTCGTTGTGAGCTGTGGGTAGAAGCATCTCGAAATAAGCTAATGTAGACTCCTTGGAATGGTGCCCGTCAAAAAAAATAAAATCCCATGTGGATTGTGGCAGTTTAATGAGGGTCGTGTTAAAATCCCCTTGGATACTTTTAATGTTGGTGAGTTTTTTATCCGAAAAGTTTTGAGTCGCTACTTTTAACAATTCCGGGCAGCCTTCAATCGTCGTGATGTTAGCACTAGGGTGAGCTAAAGCCATAGCATGTGTGCCGATGCCAAGGTTGGTGCCCAGCTCTAAAACATGATCGGGCTTAAAATAATTTACCAAACGATAGAGTAGCTTTGTGTTTTTTAAACTTGTGCCCGAAGTTTTGGCAATGGCGTTAATAGGACGGTCATTTGTTTTGAAAACCTTTGAACCTGATCCGAAATCGGTAATATGGATGACGTCAGTGTTTTTAAACAACTCCCTACGGTACGATGCAATTTCAGCATACGCTTCATGTTTTGATCGGTCATAAAAACATTTCGTAACCAAATTGTACACAAACGGGGAATGAATCCCGTGTTGGTTGGTGGATTTTAAAATGAAGTTTATGTAAGATAACAATTGGTGCACGGTTGTAAACGAGTTGCCTTGATGCTTCTATTTAGTATTTAGTAGTCAGTATTCAGTATTCAGTGTTCAGTCTTCAGTATTCAGTATTCAGTATTCAGTTTTCAGTATTCAGTATTCAGTATTCAGTGTTCAGTATTCAGTGTTCAGTATTCAGTATTCAGTGTTCAGTATTCAGTATTCAGTATTCAGTTTTCAGTCTTCAGTCTTGATTCTTGTCTCTTGATTCTTGACTTTTAGTTCTCTTCTTTATATTCTCTTCTCTATATTCATGTCTTTATTCTCTTCACTTTATTCTCAACCCTCAAGTTTAAGATTCCAGTTTCTCTGAAAGTTCAAACCAGCGCTCTTCCTTAACAGCAATATCCTCTATTATTTTCTGCAATTCTTCAGACAGCTGATTGATTTTTTCCTGGGATAAGGATGCATCAAGGAATTTTTCCTCTAAGGCTTTCTTATCCAATTCTAAAGATCGGATTTTGCTATTTAGGGATTTCAGTTCTTTTTGCTCGTTATAAGATAACTTTTCTGCGGTATTGTCTTTGGTGTTGCCACCATTTGCAATTTCAGTTTTTACAGGCTCTACATAAGGTGTTGACGCTTCATAATCGCGGTAGTCTGAATAATTTCCTGGAAAATCTTCAACCTCACCATTCCCCCTAAACACAAATAAATGATCGATAATCTTATCCATAAAATACCTGTCGTGAGACACCACAAGTAAACATCCAGGAAAGTCTAACAAGAAATCTTCAAGCACATTTAAGGTTACAATATCTAAATCGTTGGTAGGCTCATCCAAAATTAAGAAATTCGGATTTTGTATCAATACCGTACATAAATACAGTCGTTTTTGTTCGCCACCGCTCAATTTTTCGACAAAATCATATTGCTTTTTGCGGTCGAATAAAAACTTTTCCAAGAGTTGCGAGGCGCTAATCTGACGTCCTTTTGTCAATGGAATATATTCGCCATAGTCCTTGATCACATCAATAACTTTTTGGCCTTTCTTAATTTTAATGCCACTTTGAGTGTAATATCCAAACTTTACGGTGTCGCCAATAATCACCTTCCCAGAATCGGGCGTGATGGTTTGGGTCAACATGTTCAAGAATGTCGATTTTCCAGTGCCGTTTTTGCCGATGATGCCAATACGTTCTCCTTTTTTAAACACATATTCAAATCCGTCTAAAATGACTTTATCTTTAAACGCCTTAGACACCTTATGAAATTCGACAATTTTACTGCCCAACCGCTCCATAGTGATTTCTAATTGGATTTTATGGTCATTTCGGCGTTGGCTGGCCTTGGCCTTGATATCGTGAAAATCGTCAATTCGCGATTTAGATTTGGTGGTTCGCGCCTTAGGTTGACGGCGCATCCAATCCAATTCTTTTTTAAAGAGCTGCTTGGCTTTGCCGGTCTCAACCGTTTCATTGGTAATACGGGCCTCTTTTTGTTCTAAATAATAAGAATAGTTTCCTTTATAGGTGTAAAGTTTACCATGGTCCAATTCGATGATTTCATTACAGACGCGTTCCAGAAAATACCGGTCATGCGTTACCATAAATAAGGTCATCTGTGCTTTGGCAAAATACTGTTCCAACCATTCAATCATTTCCAAATCGAGGTGGTTGGTAGGTTCATCCAATACCAAAAGGTCAGGATTGTTGATCAATGCTGTGGCCAAAGCCAAACGTTTCTTTTGGCCTCCAGAGAGTGTCTTAATTTTCTGGGTCAGGTCATCTAATTTTAGTTGGGAGAGAATTTGTTTGAAACGCAATTCAAATTCCCATGCATTATGACGGTCCATGCCTTCAAAGGCCTTCTGATACGCCTCACTGTCTTCCGGATTTAAAAGCGCTTTCTCATAACTTTCAATCACTTTTAAAATGGGTAGGTCAGAATTGAAAATGGTATCCTCAATAGTCAAGTTTTCATCATATTGCGGCGACTGTGATAAAAATGACAAGCGCAATCCCTTTCTGATCACCACTTGCCCATCGTCAGGTTGGTCCAAGCCCGAGAGGATATTGAGAATGGAAGTCTTGCCACTCCCATTTTTTGCCACAAAAGCAATTTTATCATCCTTGTGGATGCTAAAGGAAAGATCTTCAAATAGCGCTACTTCGCCATAAGATTTTGAGATGGATTCAACAGTTAAATAATTCAAAGTCTAATTTTTTTACAAATAACGGTAATAAATCACAATGGAATGAATATACATTGTTTTAAAACCGACAGATAATGTCATTCAATATTTAAATGAGTGTTGTCCGATAAAGAATCAAGAATCAATACTTGCTTGCAACAAACAGACAAACAACTGATGTTTGAATTATAATAGCCAAATCACTCGCGGTAGCAATATTTTTTAAAAGGAAGGTGTTATGTCGAAACTCTCCTAATGTCTCTTGCTTTAAATGGGTTTGTCAGTTTATTATTTAATGTTATTGCACACTAATGGTTTACACATAAATTGTGTGATGCAAATTTAATAATCTTGATTCAATCGGTAAAAGCGCTCAAGAATTTAAAAGATGAGTTCGAGTTTGTAGGTTTTAGATTGTCATAAATTCAAAAATAGAGGGAATTGTTTTGATATTCACAGTGAAAACCTATATTTGTTGAAATACATGTCACCTTCTATGAAACGATTATTATTGGTTATGGGCGTTCTTTTAACGTCTTTTTTAACATCCTGTATTCCTCATAAAGACATTGTGTATCTTCAAAATAAAAACACTGCTACAGATTCATTACAAGTTATGATTGAGCAGCAAAAACCATATCGCGTTCAAATTAACGACATTTTGAACATCCGGATTAAAGTCTTGGACCAGGACAATGTGAGTATTTTTAACCCAATTGGGGAGGGTAATCTAAATGCCAGTGCTTCTGAACGTGCTTATTTTGATGGGTTTACTGTAGATTCGCACGGTAAGATAAGAATCCCTGAACTTGGGCAACTCAGTGTGCTAGGCAATACAACCGCCGAGATTGAGGAACTGATTAAGGAGCGACTCTTAGCCGAACAATTTAAAGAAACGGCAAATATTTTTATCACGGTAAAATTATCTGGTTTGCGCTATACGGCCATGGGAGAAGTGGGGTCGCCAGGATCGCAGATTTTGTTTCAGGAGCGTGTCAATATCTTTCAGGCGGTGGCCAATGTTGGTGAGATTCCTGTAACAGGCGACCGTAAGGATGTGATGATCATTAGACAATACCCGCAAGGCCAGCAAATTCACCATCTTGATTTAACCGATGTGAATGTGATGAATTCGCCTTATTATTACATACAGCCTAATGACATGATTTATGTAAAACCACTTCAGCAAAAAACTTGGGGTACTGGTATTACAGGGCGAGAAACTTTGGGTACACTCATTACGGTATTAGGACTTGTCAGTACCACAATTTTATTATTAAGCAGGTAGGATGGAAGATTACGACAACGACTTTTCAGAACCAAGGGGCACGTATTTCGACTTTAGAGGCTATTTGTTTAAAGCCCTCAACTTGTGGAAATTTGTGGTGTTAAGTGTGGCCTTCGCATTAATTGTGGCGTACCTAATTAATGTTAGAAAACAAAGCATTTACAAATTGAGCTCGCTGATTTCAGTAGAGAGTGATCAGAATCCATTTTTTACCGCCAATACGAGCATTTCCTTTAACTGGGGTGGTGTTTCTGGAAAAGTAGGAAAGGTGCTTACCACGGTTAAAACCCGTACACATAATGAACTTGTGGTAGATTCGTTGCAATATTATATGCAGTATCTAAAACAGGGGAAATACCGCTTGGAGGATATTTATAAGAATGCCCCTTTTGTCTTGAATTTAGATAAAACCAAAGGGCAAATACTAGGAAAACCAATAGGTATAAAATTTATTAATGAGAATCAATTTCAATTACTGGCCACTTTTGAATCGGGTGGGTTTACAACACAACGGTATTCTGATAAAGAAAAACTTAATGGCAGTATAAAAATTGGGGAGTTTGCTAAAACCTACAATTTAGGAGAACAAATCAATCTGCCCTTCTTTAACGGGTCTATCACCAAACGTCAGGATGCTACAATTGTACCAAATACACAGTTCTTTTTTCAATTTCTAAATTTTGATTCGGTGGTTAGCCAATATCAAAATGGGATGATCATTTCACCCTATTCCGGGAGCTCCTCTTCTGTATTGTCGCTATCGCTTGCAGGCAGTAATAAAGCCAAAATTGTGGATTATCTGAATGCGACAACATCCATCTTGAGCAAGACCGAGCTCCAGCGAAAAAACTTATATGCCACCAATACCATCAAATTTATTGACAGCAGTTTAAACGCTGTAAATAATAATTTGAAGGATGTTACGGAAGAAATGAACACCTTCAGGAAACAAAATAAATTGTTTGACGTGACTGAAGAAATGGCGATTGTTTCAGAAAAATTAAAGGCATTGGATCTCAGTAGGGAAGAAGAACGGACCAAATTGAACTATCTCAATTCTTTAGAAACTTACCTGCGCACCAAAACAGATTACACCAAGATAGCCGCACCAACCTCTGTAGGTATTGATGAAAGCAATATTCTATCTAGTGTCGCGAAAATAACGGCGCTTGCCATAGAACGGCAGACAAAGGAATATACCGTAAAAGAAGGTAATCTAATATTTAAGGATATTGATAGGCAAATTGAAGCGGAAAAAAATGTGCTTTTAGAAACTATAGACAATACCAAACGCACCATTGGGATCAACCTAAATAACATCAATAACAATATTGCCAAATTTGAAGGGCAGTTGAGTAATTTGCCTGAAGACCAGCAGGAGTATTTAAAGATTCAGCGAAAGATGGATATCAGCCAAGAGGCTTATAATATCTATTTGACCAAACGTGGTGAAGCGGCCATTGTGAAAGCCGCCAACGTCTCCGACATCAGTACGATTGATGAGGCCAAAGATATTGGCGGGGGGCGTATAGGTCCTAACAAGAATCTCAATTATATGATGGGCTTGATGTTGGGCTTTTTTATCCCCATGTTTCTCATTTTTGTGGTGTTCTTGTTAGACAATACCATACATGGGTCTGATGAAGTACAGCGTTTGTCCAGTATCCCTATTATAGGCTTGATTGGGAAATACAACTATAAAAACAACCTAGTGGTATTTGAAAAGCCTAAGTCGGCTGTGTCAGAATCCTTTAGGTCAATTAGGTCCAGTTTGCAGTTTTTTTATAAAAAACAAGGTGAAGAAGATGGTAAGGGTAAAACCATTATGATTACCTCCTCTGTGAGTGGCGAAGGGAAGACCTTTTGTTCTATCAATATTGCCACAGTATATGCCTTGTCTGGGAAAAAAACCTTGTTGTTGGGCTTGGATTTACGAAAGCCTAAAATTTTTGGCGATTTTCAAATCACTAATGATCAGGGCGTCGTGAACTACCTGATTGGCGAAAGTGGTTTTGACGCTATTAATTACCAATCGCATATTGAAAATCTTGATGTAATTCCGTCAGGACCTGTACCTCCAAATCCGTCAGAATTATTGATGGGCGACCGCATGAAGGAATTAATTGCCTACGCACGGAAACATTATGACATGATTGTGCTGGATACTCCACCATTAGGATTGGTCACTGATGCTCTAGAACTGACGCAATATGCCGATGCTACCTTGTTTATGGTGCGTTTAGACTATACAAAAAAGGGAATGCTCGCCTTAATTAACGCCAAATACAAAATGGGAGAGGTTAAGAACATCAGTTTTGTATTGAACTTCTACAAGCACAAAACCAATCACAATTATGGGTATGGTTATGGCTACGGTTATGGCTATGGTTACGGGTATGGAATGTATGGCAATGCCTATCATGAGGGTAACGGCAGACGCTCGCTTTTAAAGCGCTTTAAGAAATTTATACAATCAAATACTTAAGTCACCACTTTTGATCACTCCCAGACAGTTGCAAATAAAGCGTGTTTTCGATGTGCTTTTTGCCCTATTTTTATTGCCTATCCTGATCGTTCCTATTGGAATACTCATTGTATTGGCCCGTTTGGATACAGGGGCTAGTGGTTTGTTTTTACAAGAGCGGATTGGGCAGTATGGTAAGCCCTTTAAAATTTATAAAATTAGAAGTTTAAAACAAGGGGTGCATCGTTTGGGGCATATGGATTACCATGCGACGTCTTTTGGGGGCTTTATAAGAGTACATAAATTGGATGAACTGCCACAACTGTTTAATGTTATAAAGGGCGAAATGAGTTTTGTAGGGCCACGCCCCGATCTACCCGGCTTTGCGGATACGTTGGAAGGCGAAGACCGAATCATTCTAGATATCAAACCGGGTATTACGGGACCGGCTACCTTGAAATATAAAGATGAAGAATTGATTCTGGCAAAACAGTTAGACCCAGAAAATTACAATAGGACGGTTATCTGGAAGGATAAGGTTGAAATCAATAAAAGATACGTGAAAAATTATAGTTTTTCTTTAGATTTGCACATTCTTTTAAAATCAATAAAAAACGCATAATGACGACACAAACTAAAATAACTGTTATTGGATTAGGCTATGTAGGGTTGCCACTGGCAGTAGAATTTGCAAAAAAGTTTCTCGTAGTCGGTTTTGATATCAATCAAAAAAGAATTGATGAACTAAATCAAGGCATTGATAGAACTCTGGAAGTTAATAATGAGTTACTTCAATCTATATTGGTCACTGATAAAAACGCTGAAAGCGGATTGTTGGTGTCGAGCGAATTATCAGATATTGAAGATTCTGATTTTTATATCGTTACAGTACCAACACCAACAGATGCACTCAATAAACCCATTTTTACACCGTTGGTAAAAGCGAGTGAAACTGTAGGTAAGGTCCTAAAAAAGGACGCTGTGGTTATTTATGAATCTACAGTGTATCCAGGGGTTACAGAAGACATTTGCGTGCCTATTTTGGAAGAAGTCTCGGGACTGAAATTCAATGAAGACTTCTTCGCGGGCTATTCACCAGAGCGTATCAATCCAGGAGATAAAGTCCATACGGTAACCCAAATTTTAAAAGTCACTTCCGGGTCTACTCCAGAAATTGCTATTAAAGTAGATAATCTCTATAAAACAATTATCACCGCAGGCACTCATATGGCGCCTAGCATTAAAGTGGCAGAAGCTGCAAAGGTAATCGAGAATTCCCAACGTGATATTAATATTGCCTTTGTGAATGAATTGTCTAAAATCTTTAGATTATTGGACATAGATACCAAAGCGGTTTTGGAGGCTGCGGGCACCAAATGGAATTTTATTAAAATGTCGCCAGGATTAGTTGGTGGTCACTGTATAGGTGTTGATCCTTATTATTTGGCTCAAAAAGCTATAGAATCAGGTTATAATCCTGAAATTATTTTAGCAGGTCGTAAAATGAATGATAGTATGGGAGGCTATGTAGCTCAGGAAACTGTCAAGATGATGATTAAAAAAGGCGCGCGAATTAAAGGCGCCAAAGTTTTAGTGTTAGGGATCACTTTTAAAGAAAACTGTCCTGATATCAGAAACTCTCGAGTGATTGATATTGTGAAGGAATTTGAAAGTTATGATGTGGATGTTGAGGTGTATGATCCTTGGGCTTCCGCAGAAGAAGTTAAACATGAGTATGATTTGGATTTGATATGTACAGATACCAAATTGGCGTCCAAATATGAAGCGATAGTTTTGGCTGTTTCTCATGACAAATTTTTAGATTTAGACATCCAAAGTTTAAAATCAGAGACAGGCGTAATTTTTGACGTTAAATCCTTATTACCAAAAGATTCCGTAGACGGCAGATTATAATGATGTATACACATGCATACCATACCGAAGATTTATCAACATACAGCTTTTTAGTGACAGGAGGTGCCGGATTTATTGGATCTAATTTGGTTCAATATCTACTGCAACATGGCGCTAAAAAAGTGAGGGTGTTAGATAATTTTTCGAATGGGTATCGTGAAAATTTACAGGAATTTATGGACCATCCCGCTTTCGAATTATTAGAAGGTGATATTAGGGATGTGGACACCTGTCATAAAGCGGTACAGGATATGGACTTTGTGTCGCATCAAGCGGCATTAGGCTCCGTACCCCGATCCATCAATGATCCCGCAACCACCAATGAGGTTAACATCTCAGGGTTTTTAAATATGATGGTTGCGGTAAAGGAAAGTCAATCAGTAAAACGCATGGTGTATGCGGCTTCGAGTTCTACTTATGGTGATAGTCCGTCCTTGCCAAAAGTTGAGGATATCATTGGCAAACCCTTATCACCTTATGCAGTCACAAAATACGTGAATGAATTGTATGCTGATGTGTTTGGTAAAACTTACGGCACAGACACGGTGGGGTTGCGTTATTTTAATGTATTTGGTCCAAAACAAAGCCCAAATGGTGCTTATGCGGCGGTCATTCCGTTATTTATGCAAGCATTAAAAGATAATCAATCACCAAAGATAAATGGCGATGGCGGACAAACGCGCGATTTTACATTTGTAGACAATGCGGTACAAGCCAATGTAAAAGGGTTTTTTGCCTCAAAAGCAGCAGCTAATCAGGTCTTCAATGTGGCCTGTGGCGAACGAATAGACATCAATTATTTATGGGAAGCTTTACAATCCGCCGCTGATTCTAAACTGGAGGCCATATACGGTCCAGAACGCCAAGGCGATGTCCGCGATTCTTTAGCAGATATCTCAAAAGCCCAAAAGTTATTAGGCTATCAGCCATGCTATACGGTGCGCGAAGGTTTGAAAATTACTTGGGACTGGTTTGCAAAATCTACACCAGCACAAGATTAAATCTGTTTAATTCTCAAACAGTTAGTTCAAAACGATACTTGTCCACAATTATTAGTACTTAGTTCGTTATTGCAGGGACATGTCAATAAAATTCAGCAAGTATATTAGTAGTTACACTCAAAAAGCTCCTCCCTTTAGCCAAAGGGAGGTGTCTGGTTCTCCTTCGGAGGAGAACCAGACGGAGGGTTTGAGGAATCTAACTAAAACATTCAGTTATTTCTTTCAGCACAGAAGGTAAACCATCAAAAACGAATTTATTTTCAAATCGGATGACTTTATATCCGAGACTCTCAAAATATAACGTGCGCTTGCAGTCGTATTCCTGAACTTCAGGATTGAAATGGCCTTGTCCATCCAATTCAATAATTAAATTCTCAGAAGCACAATAGAAATCTACAATATAATGGCCGATGCTGTGTTGTCTGGTAAATCGCTTGTTTTCTAACTGTCTCGATTTTAAGTGTGTCCATAGAAAAGCTTCGGCGGGAGTTAGGTTTCCTCTAAGAACTCTCCAGTAACCTTGTAATTCAATTTTAGTATGGAGGCGTGGTTTGGACATGTATTAAAAATACAATTTATTTGCATATTCAGTTGGTTTTTTTTGAGGGAGAAATTTTCAAACATCCCGTCCAAACTGCGTCTGTCCACCCCTCTTCGGCTGAAGAGGGGAGCTTTGTTAGCTACATATCACAATAATTCAGATGAGTGTAATGTTAGTAACAATTAGAGTGAGCAATCTCATGATTTGAAGGTTTTAATCAACAGATTGGCGCGTCACTCCTTCGTCACTCCTCGCAATGACGGTGTGTAGGCGTCGCTCCACACGTCGCTCCTGACAATGTCGATAAAAAAAGCGAACCAATTTTGGTTCGCTTTTCATAACAGTCAGAGAATTGCTATACAACCTCAATCAGTTGCAAGGCATTAAACACCCCATTGTTTAATGGGTATTGAACGCCATTAACTTCTTGATAAAAGCTAATGTACAGGGCGTACAATTGTATGCCGCTGCCTGTTGGAACTGCTGGTGTGAGCACTACATTGGAAACTGTCAAATCAATTGGTAAATTGATAAGAGTGCTCAACTCCGCTTTGTGTTGTCGCGTTTCAAAATCCACCTTCACAAAGGCGGCTCTCAAACTGACATGTGTGGCGCTCACCGGATACGCAATATCCTCAGCAGGAATAAAACTCGGAATTTGCACTTCACCCGATGTTGGGTTGAGCGTGAATTCTGCCAACAATACACTCTCTAATGGCGCTCGATTGTTGAAATCGAAGCCGCGAAGCTGAGTTTTGCCATCAACGGTTAAAAGTCCGGTGGCTACATTGCGTTTGCCACGCTCAGAAGTGAGATCCGCATTTTTGACTCGAGTCATGTGTTGCGTTAAACGCGAGGTCACACGACTGTCTTGCGCGTCCTTTAACAGCGGACGCAGCACCCTTCTTAAAAGTTTGCCAGCTTTTGCCGAATCTGCAAACTCTTGACCGTTTTCGCGAGTGCGTTTAAATGCAGGATCATTTTTTATCCGATCGCCACTTACACCACCTTTGGTGCGTACTAAATACCCATCTGTGCCCTTGTAAAAGGTAAGATCGTCTAGAGTACCCTCGATCTTGATTAAGCTTTTTAACTTTGCCATTTTTTAGCTTGTATTAAAAATTTATATTAAAGTTTGTTTACCAGCTAGGCTTTTTTAGACTTGGGCAACGTGCATACAACGGCGCCTTTGTAATTGGTTGTCAAGCTTATGAGCTTCTGATGGGACAATATTAGGGAGAAGTTTTTCAGTTGTTTGTCAATATTTCCGTTTCTGCACTATAGGGGGCATCTTTGCTAAAGGAGCTGTTTATTTCCTTAAAAATTTAGCTATCATTTACACTTTAGTCTGCAGGCCATGCACGCTATTTACAATCTTCATACACTATCCATACAGCATCCATACAGCATCCATACAATATCCATACATCATTCATATATCTTATTGGATAAATTTAAATTTTTTTATACAGCTAAGCTTCCAAACTAAACTATGTCCGCGATGCCAAATTATAAAATGATTGATGCTCATACCCAAAAAAAAGAACTATTGAACTCAACTGATTTCGGTTTTGATATCCTACTCCTTTTTTTTATGAAGTATATTTTTGGGAAAGCCACTACAGATAACTACTCTTATTTCTGTACTATAAATTTATAGTAAAGCAATAGTATCTTGGTGTACCTAATGGCTCTGGGAAATTCTAGATTTTGGGATCTTTATAATATTTCGGTAGTCTCAGGCAATGACCTAAGACACTACGCTGAAAGACCTAAGACATAGGGCATGCTTTGCGAGCATTTAAAAATTAAACCCATTTGATTTTCATTTTTAAGTTTAAATACATAAACGCCATTTTGGGCTTTTGCAAAATGATCTATTTTTAAATGTCCCGGACAGCTTGCTGCTCTAAGCAAAAGAATATTGTATAAGATTTTAATCGGACAACACTATAAACATTTGGTAATTTTTAAAAATGTAAGGTTATCTTCTGATTTAAAACATGTTATGTAGTAGATGCAACACTCAATGATAACCTAAAATGTCAATAATATAAGATATGTCTTACTATTAATTACACTTTATCTAATTTATATGTATTTGCATGTGTTTTTAAGGATCAATACCTAAATTTAAGAAAATACATTAATTAATCCTCCAAATCCCAAAAGTGATGAAACCTAGATTATTTTTAAATTCAACCGATATAGCCAGTATAACTGGCTATTCACAACGGAATGCCCGTAATATTATGGGATGGATCCGAACCGAAAAAGGGCTCTCCAGTAAACAGGCAATTAGTATTTTTCATTTTTGCGAGTGCTTTGATTTTCCTATCTATATTATTTATGAGTATATCAACAACCCAGACTTTAATTTAATCCCCATAAATGAGCTTGAGATTTATAAAGCCAAGGCACACCAACGTGCGCAACCAGCGACACCTCTAGACTTAAGTGTTTTCGAACCGATTATTAACCAGCCAAGAAAAATTTAGGATTCTTCTAAATGACATGTGATTGGTCCAGTATTTTAACGATTTATTAAAATAGTTTCTTTAATTCCCAATTTCCAATAGCTTTTGTATATTCGCTTCTACCTAACCATAAAATTTTGAGTGCTCATAAACCAGACGATTGGCTGTACACTATTTCATCCAAGCAAAACTAATCGAATTTAATTTTACCGAAATCTGGCGGTATCGCGATTTGCTGTTTTTTTTGTAAAACGCGATGTGGTGACGGTGTATAAGCAGACCATCTTGGGGCCGCTTTGGTATCTCATTCAGCCTTGTTTACAGCACTTAGCTTTACACTTATTTTTAATAAAGTGGCCAATATCGAAACAGGTACGGTGCCGCCGTTCTTATTTAACTTGGCGGGGATTTCCATATGGAATTATTTTAATACCTGCCTGATGTCTACAAGTGATACCTTAACAAGTAATGCTGAAATTTTCGGGAAAGTCTATTTTCCGCGAATTATCATGCCTTTATCTGTTATTATTTCTAATTTGATGAAGTTTGGAATACAGCTACTGATTTTTATTGCGTTTTATGTATAGTATTATGTTAATGATGCAGCTATTCATGTGGATAGCAGTATTGTGTTTTTTCCTTTTATTGTCATTTTGATGGGCTTGCTCGGATTGGGCATAGGGATGCGCATCAGTAGCATATTCACGAAATACCGAGACTTGAAATTTTTAGTTGGTTTCGGGGTGCAGTTGCTGATGTATGTATCGGCGGTGATGTATTCGTTAGCATTCATGCGCGAGAAACTATTTAAAATAGTTTGGATAGTAGAATATAATCCAGTTGCCTATATGATTGAAACAGCACGTTATATGTTATTGGGAACGGGGACCTTTAATTGGTTCGGCATTTTATATACGATTGGAGTGACCTTGGTCATTTTGTTTTTAGGAATTGTAGTGTTTAACATAACGGAGAAGACGTTTATTGATACGGTGTAGTGGCGAAAACGAAACTCTTATTATAAACCGTCATTGCGATGAGCGGATCCCTTCTCAACAAGCGTCATTGCAAGGGAGGTACGACCGCGGCAATCTCCAGGTTGAGGCGCCATAACAAACAGATTGCTTCAGTCGTACCTCCTTCACAATGGCGGAACATATTGCCACGTCAATCCTTACGTCGCTCCTGACAATGTCGATAAAAAAAGCGAACCAAAATAGGTTCGCTTTTTATAACCGTCAGAGAATTGCTATACCACTTCAATGATTTGCAAAGCATTCAACACTCCATTGTTTGTAAAGCACGTGGGATGGCGTGTGAATCTTAACTAACTTTTTTTTTATGCTCAATTCAATAAGAGTATGAGGAATTTTGTTGTTCTCTTTATTATAGGAGCATCCATTCTTTTTACAATTCTTGATTCCTATTACTTCTTTAATTAGGCATCATTGTTTATATTAGCCACAACCAATCACAACTAAGAATATATCTTCGTATTAGTATTAATTTATGCCTTTAGAAACTCGAGTTTATCAAAAAGAAAGAACCATAAAATTTGGGGCGCTTTTAAAAGCGAGTTTAGGAGATATGTATGCTTCCCGATTTTTGGCTAGGCAGTTGGCCGAGCGAGACATTAAGGCCCAATATCGACAATCTTATTTAGGTATTCTTTGGGCATTTATGACGCCATTAGCTACAGCTGCAGTTTGGATTATTTTAAATAGTAGTGGTACTGTTAGAATTTCAGATACTGGAGTACCATATCCGGTGTATGCGTTTACTGGGACTTTGATATGGTCCATTATCGTAGCGTCTATTAATTCTCCTATGCAGAGTACACAAGCAGCAAAGGGTATACTTACTAAAATCAACTTTCCTAAAGAGGCCTTATTGCTGTCTGGTGTGTATAAATTGTTATTTGATAGTTCTGTCAAGATACTGCTACTGGTCTTATTTGTATTTTTCTACGGCGTCGGTTTTCACTGGAGTTTATTATTGTTTCCTGTAGCAATGCTAGGTGCTATTATGTTTGGTACTACAGTAGGTTTGTTTTTAACACCCATGGGTCTACTATATAAAGATATAGGTAAGATTATTACCTTTGGAATGCAGTTTTTAATGTATGTCACTCCAGTAGTATATGCTATTCCTGAAACAGGTGTTATGAAAACCATTATGACTTGGAACCCTATAACGCCCATCATTTTAACCGCACGGGACTTAGTGGTTGGTTTTCAGCCAGCTTTTCTAAATTATTTCCTTATCGTGCTGATTGTTTGTGTGCCTTTGTTGTTTTTAGGATTGATTATTTATAGGATATCGATTCCTATTATTGTGGAACGACTGAGCGCTTAGGGGCAGGGATGGGAGATGGTAAGTTGGTATTAGCAAATTTCGGATAGATTACAAGGAGAAGTGGAAATAAAAGTTTAATATACATGTCTGAAGATAGATCTATGGTTGCCGATAAGGAAGTGCTGGTGAAGGTGGAGGGATTGAGCAAAAAATTTTGTAAGGATCTTAAAACAAGTCTCTGGTATGGGGTGAAGGATTTGATTAGTGGTGTACGTGGTTCTGCGGATGACCGGGAGTTACGCCCTAAAGAGTTTTGGGCAGTAAAAGATATTAATTTTGAGTTACGCCGTGGCGAGTGTTTGGGGCTGATAGGACATAATGGCGCAGGTAAATCTACCTTACTAAAAATTCTTAACGGATTGATAAACCCCGATGCAGGAAAGGTCACTATTAAAGGGAGAGTGGGTGCTTTAATAGAGCTTGGAGCCGGTTTTAACCCAATTCTTAGTGGGCGTGAAAATATTTATAATAATGGGGCTATTTTAGGCTTTAGCCGAAAAGAAATAGACAGCAAACTAGAAGAAATTATAGCTTTTGCAGAGCTAGAAGAATTTATAGATATGCCAGTACAGCATTATAGCTCTGGTATGAAAGTGCGTTTGGGCTTTGCAGTAGCCGCACAGATGGAACCCGATGTGATGATTATAGATGAGGTTTTGGCTGTGGGGGATATGGGGTTTATGTTGAAGTGTTTTAAAACTATTGATACTATTTTACCACATACAGCAATTATTTTTGTCAGCCATAGTATGCCTATGGTATCTCGAATTTGTAGTCAGATTATTCTATTGGATACAGGTAATATTGTTTATAAAGGAGATGACGTTGGAAAGGCTATAGACCTATATTATAAAAAATTTATACAAAATTCGAGTAATGTGGTATTTGATGATGGAACAATAGAATTATTAGACGCTAAAATCGTTAGTGATGAACACAATGATAACATACCTTTGATACGGTGGGACGAAACTTTGAAGTTTTATTTAAAGTTTAAGAGGTATAATCTTGAGAATAATTTAATTTTTATTTTAGTTTTATTTGATAAAGAACAAAGACCAATTGCTCATTTAAACCATAATGATGAAAACTCAAAAATAGATTTGAAAAAAGAGATTATAGAGTTTTTTATCGAACACAAAAATCTACAATTGTCAAAAGGATTTTACTCGGTAGATATATCTGTATATAAAGCTAAAACTAGAGAACCTTATCTAAAAGTAAAAGGAGCATTTTTATTTCAAGTTTCTCATGAAATTGAGATTTTTCCATCTTTTTTGCTAGCAACTGATTTTTTTGATGTATAAAATTATAAAATAATGAAAGAGTTGAAAAATATAATTAAAAAATCAAATAATAGATTTGATTTTTGGATATCCTTTATAAATCAAAGAAAAGTCAGTAAAATCGCCGAAATTGGAGTTTTTAAAGGTGAGTATGCTGAGAAAATTTTATTAAGCTGTAGTGAAGTTTCAAAGTATTTAATGATTGATCCATGGCAGCATTTAGATAATTGGAACAAGCCTGCAAATGTTGGAAACGATACTTTTGAAGAATTTTATAATGAGGCCTTAAAAAGAACTGATTTTGCAGATAATATAAGAGAAATTTTACGTGGTAGAACAAAAGATGTTCATGATAGAATTAAGAATGATTCCTTAGATTTTGTTTACATAGATGGAGATCATACCTTAAGAGGGATAAGTGTTGATTTAATAACTATTTGGGATAAAATAGCTCCTAATGGATTCATAGGAGGAGATGATTTTTGTTCTAGTATTTGGCAACATGATGGTACTTTTGAACCTACATTAGTTTTCCCCTTTGTTGTTTACTTTGCAGAAGCTAAAGATGCTGTGGTATATGCATTGCCTTTTAATCAATTTTTAATTGAAAAAGGGTCTAAAGGATTTAAGTTTATTGATTTAACAAAAGGAGAATATGAAAATTTAGGTTTATTATATCAGTTAAAACTTAAAAAAAATCAAAATAAAAAATCATTTTTATCTAAACTATTTTAAGAATGAAGCTAATTTTAATTCATATACCAAAAACTGCTGGCAGTGCAATCTATTTAACATACAAGGAAGATTTATTTAAGTATTGGGGGCACGATACAAGAGAAAATGATTTTGAAACTTATGCTGAATATATTATTAAGAATAAAAACTCATTCACGCATCTTAAAAACTTATTTTTAAATAGTTCGAAAAAGGATAGAATTATATCGTTTGCAGTGGTTAGAAATACATGGGATAGAGTGTTCTCCAGTTATAATTACCTCTCTAAAGGAGGGCTTGAGGTAATGGACGATAAAGATTATAAACAATATGTGGAGCCATATGATGATTTTAATCATTTCGTATCAGAAGGTCTTGAGAAAGCATACCTAGAGCAAATTCATTTTAGATCTCAACTTTATTGGATTGCGGACAAACATTTAAATATACAAGTAGATAATGTTTTACATTTTGAAAATATTGATAAAGAACTTGAAGAGTTTATGAACAAGTACTTAATTAAGCCTAAAAAATTAATGGTTTATAATAAAAAGGGGTCTATTAATTATAAAGATGTCTATTCTAAGCCGAGTGTCAAAAAAGTTGAAGAAATTTATAATGACGAAATACAAAAATTTGGTTTCAAATATTAAATAACAAATGCCTAATAAAAAGTGATATTCTAATGGGAATTAATCTAATATATCACATGAATTTTAACAAAGGGTTTTAATAGATAAATGAAAAGCCTTTAAATAAAAAATACTTCAAATTGATTATTTCAGTTGCATTATGCACTTATAACGGTGAAAAATATATAAAGGAGCAACTTGATAGCATAATTAATCAAACCTATCAAGTTGATGAAATTATTGTTTGTGATGATTCTTCAACAGATAAAACACTACAGATTTTAAAAGAATATGCTTTTCAATATCCTAACTTAATCTCAATATTTGAGAATAAGACTAATTTAAGAACTATAAAAAACTTTGAAAAAGGTATTTCCTTGACAAGTGGAGACTTAATTTTCTTAGCGGATCAGGATGATATTTGGAAGACAACTAAGGTTGAAATAATTGTAGATTATTATAAAAACACTAAGAATTTTAAGTTAGTGTTTACAAATGGAGATTTGATAGATGATAAAGGGAATTTAATGAATTCTACATTATGGGATGAATGGGGCTTTTCGAAAGAAAGGCGTAAACTATGGTTAGATAATGATAAAGCATATAAGGATTTAGTATTAAATAAGAATAAAATTACTGGGGCAACAGTTTGTATAAATAAGAGTATTAAAAGTAATGCTATTCCAATTTATACTCCGGACGGTTATTGGCATGACGCATGGTTAGGTTTACATGCTGCAGCTCAAGGAGGTTTGTGTTTTATAGAACAAAGTTTGATTTTATATAGAATTCATGAAAGTCAACAAATTGGAATATCTAAAAAAACAAAAAAAATGGATATTCCAAAAAAAACTTCATCAGTATCCAAAAATGAGTTTTATTCTTATTTAAATAGATTGTATCCTTATAAAAGCTATTTGCTGCCAAATTATAAGAAGAAAACTAACTTAAACCCTTTGGCTTTAAAATTTCGTAAGCTTAAAAATCGTGTAAAACTGAAAATCAAGCATTTTTGTGAGAATCAAGTTGGAGATTTCTATTTCAAACACGAGGGTTTTTGTCCATGTTGTGAGAAAGAGGTTCTATTTGTAGCAAAACATTCTTGGCTACGTGATCATTTTAAATGTAATAGTTGTAATTCTATTCCAAGAGAAAGGGCGTTAATGCACACTATTAAAAACGATTATCCTAATTGGAAAAACTTAACTATACACGAATCTTCACCTGGTAACAGGGGGCATAGTGTTTTATTAAAGAAAAATGCTAAAAATTATACGGTTACTCAATTCTTCATGAATGCTGATCTAGGTAGCACAGTAAATGGAGTTCGGAATGAAGATTTAGAGCGTCAAACCTTTCAAGATGCTAGCTTTGATTTGGTTGTAACTTCAGATGTTATGGAGCATATTTATGAGCCAGAAAAAGCTTTTAAAGAAATTTTCAGAACACTAAAACCAGGAGGTGCACATATTTTTTCTGTTCCTATTATTAATAAGCATATAGCCACACAAAGATGGGCAACTAAAAATGACGATGGGAGTCCAAATTTTTTATTCGAACCTGAATGGCATGGGAATCCTGTAGATAAAAAAGGTTCTCCTGTTACCTTTCATTGGGGTTATGATATTAAAGAATTCATTGAAAAGCATACAAGTGCATTATGTGAAATTATATATATTGATGATTTAAACTATGGTATTCGAGCAGAATATATTGAGATTGTCGTTATGAAAAAACCATTAAAATGAAATCGAAACTACGAGCTATAGCGTTTGTGTTGCCTCAATACCATCCTATTCCTGAAAATGATACATGGTGGGGAAAAGGGTTTACTGAGTGGACTAATGTAACAAAAGCTAAACCATTGTTTGAAGGGCATTATCAACCGCACTTACCTACAGACCTAGGTTTTTATGATTTAAGATTACCGGAAGCAAGAGTAGAGCAAGCAGCTATAGCAAAAGAGCATGGTATATATGGTTTTTGTTATTACCATTATTGGTTTAATGGAAAGCGCCTTTTGGATCAACCTATTGATGGTATGTTAAATCAAAAAGATTTAGACATGCCTTTTATGTTATGTTGGGCAAATGAAAATTGGACTCGTAGATGGGATGGTAAGGAAGAAGATGTTTTAATGGGGCAGAACTATAGTTCTGACGATGACAAAGAACATATGCGATGGCTGTGTGAACACGTGTTTTCTGATAATCGATATATAAAAGTTGATGGGAAGCCAGTTTTTGTGACTTATAGGTATAACTTGTTTCCTGATATAAAAAAGACCCTACAATTATGGCGAGATATAGCGGTACAGGAATATGGATTTAAAGATTTATACTTATGTTTTACTGAAAGCTTTGGGGAACAAGTTATTCCAAGTCAAATTGGTTTTGATGCAGCTATAGAGTTTTCACCACATGCAGTTATAAAGAATAAAATTAAAGTAAAACCAAAGCAATTTGTATTAGGTAAGCTAATAAAAGCTAGAAAATCCTTAGACGTTGATTTTAGAGATTTTAAATTAGGGGTTGAAGATTGTATGAATCGTACTGTTCCAAAATATAAACTATATAGAGGGGTAACTCCATCATGGGATAATACTGCAAGAAGAAATGAAAATGGTGTAGTAGCAAAGGGTAGCAGTCCAGAGCTCTATTATAAGTGGTTGAAGCATGTGGTAGATAATTTCAAACCTTATTCAAGCGAAGAGAACTTTGTGTTTATTAATGCAATGAATGAATGGGCGGAAGGTAATCATTTGGAACCTTGTATACAATATGGTAGAGCCTATTTGGAGTCTACTAAAAAAGCATTAGAAAGTTGAATCCAAAAGTCTCTATTATCATCCCAAATTATAATCACAAGCCTTTTTTGCAGGAGCGCTTAGATTCGGTTTTTAATCAAACTTTTCAAGATTTTGAGGTGATATTGCTGGATGATACTTCAACAGATGGAAGTGCAGAATTGCTAAAAAACTATCAGAATCATCCTAAAGTAAGCCAATTGATTATAAATACTGTAAATTCAGGAAGTCCGTTTAAGCAATGGCAAAAAGGAATAGCGTTAGCAAAAGGAGACCATGTTTGGATAGCTGAGAGTGACGATTATTGTTCATTAGATTTTTTGGAAACTTGTTTAGAGGCATTTACAAAATCTGTACAGGTTGTTTATGTGCAGAGTATAGATGTAGATTCTGAAGGAAAAAAAATTTCGCATAGAATTAATTATACAATAAACTTTAAGCCAAATATTTGGGAAAGTGATTTTAATATGAAAGGCGATGTTTTTATAGCCAAATATCTTTCCGTTAAAAATGTGATTCCCAATGCAAGTGCCGTTGTTTTTAAAAAACAATTAGTGCAACCACAATTCTTTAATAAGCAATTGTTAAATATGCGTATGTGTGGAGACTGGTTGTTTTGGTTGCAGCTAGTAAATCAAACATATATCTCTTTTATTAATAAGGATTTAAATTATTTTAGACATCATAATCAGGTAAGCAGGAATCATCATGATTGCAATAAAAAGAAAAAACGAATCATTGAGGAAGTTATAATACGAGACTATTTAAAAGTTAAGCAAGGTGTAGAGAATACAACTTCAGATAAAACTCTTGAGCAGCGTTGGTTTAACTTACATGCTAAAAACAGTTTGTTTGATAGTGAGTTCTATAAGTTACGTAGCTCTTTTAATGGAAAGTTTCAGTTAGGACTCCAATTCATGTATTTTAAACTTAAAAGTTGATGAACATTGCCATTTTTACACCTAGTCTAAACCCTTATTCTGAAACCTTTATTCAGGCACATAAAAACTATCTTCAAGGAGAAGTTTTTTATTATTATGGGCCGAGAGGGCGTATACAATTAGAGGGAAGGGATGCTTTGGTTTCAAAAATTAAGAATTGGCAATATCGCATTCAAACGAAGCTTTATAAGCACCCAACGTCTTATATTAATACTCAATCTATTTCGGCCTCTTTAAAACAGCAGGCTATTGATGTTATCTTGGTGGAGTATGGTACTCATGCATTTAACTTATTAGATTTATTACGGGAATGTGAGTTACCAATTGTAGTTCATTTTCATGGTTATGATGCGAGCGTTAAGCAGGTAATTGAAAAATGTAATCACTATAAAGAGGTGTTTGCAAAAGCCACTTCTGTGATTGCAGTTTCTAGAAAAATGCAACAGTTGTTGTTGGATCTTGGTTGTCCTTCTGAAAAACTTGTTTATAACGTTTATGGTCCACAGCCAGAATTTGAAACAGTCATTCCTACATATAGTAAGAAGCAATTTATTGGTATTGGTCGATTTACTGATAAAAAAGCCCCTTATTATACGATTATGGCTTTTAATCAAATTATAGCCAATCACCCAGATGCGCGTTTGCTTTTAGCTGGAGATGGAGCATTGCTTAATATGTGTCAGAACTTAGTAAAACACTTTGGTTTTGAGGAGCAGGTTATATTTTTAGGAATTGTTTCACCTGAAGCCTATCGAGAATTATTAACAGAATCATTAGCGTTTGTACAACACTCTATTACAGCAAATAATGGAGATATGGAAGGTACACCCTTAGCAGTATTAGAAGCTAGTGTTGCAGGGTTGCCTGTTATTTCTACTAATCATGCTGGAATTC
This sequence comes from Gelidibacter sediminis, assembly GCF_004364975.1. Classification (GTDB taxonomy): domain Bacteria; phylum Bacteroidota; class Bacteroidia; order Flavobacteriales; family Flavobacteriaceae; genus Gelidibacter; species Gelidibacter sediminis. The sequence continues at coordinate 96,328 of NZ_SOBW01000009.1, forward strand.
CTGATGTTATTGAACATGGGAAAACTGGTCTATTATCTGAGGAACACGATGTAGATGCGATGGCAGAAAATATGTTACACCTCTTGGGAGATGTTGATCTTGCTAAGAAACTTGGTGCCGCAGGTAAAGCTCGTATTTTAGAACATTATAGTATGCAGCGTCATATTAATGTATTAGGAGATGTGTTGTCGTCTGCTGCTGGAGATTCTTTCCTGCACCCTGAATGACAGCTTGATTAACAGTGGGTATCAGCCATTCACTTATGAGAAAGATATTGAACTAAAACATGTAATTATTTATAAATTGACTTTAGTTTATAAGTCAAGTCATTTTAATTTCTTTCCTTTTTTTGTGTTTATGAAGGTCTATTTCTTATGACTTTGTATATTAGTCGAGTATTCGCTAGCTATGCAAGATCAGCCTTTAGTTTCTATTATTATACCCACTTTTAATCGCGCACATCTTATTGGTGAAACGCTAGATTCTGTATTGGCACAAACTTACCAAAATTGGGAGTGTATAGTTGTGGATGATGGGAGTACGGATGGTACGGAAACTTTGATGACTGATTATGTAACTAAAGATACTAGATTTCAGTATCATCAACGCCCTGATTCACATCTGCCTGGAGGTAATGGTGCCAGGAATTATGGGTTTGATCTTAGTAAAGGGGAGTATGTGCAATGGTTTGACGATGATGATGTGATGTTGCCGGTTTTTTTAGAAGTAAAGCTAACTGCTTTTACGGAGAATAATGATTTAATAATATGTTCAGGTTTAATGGTAGATCGTGATTTAAACTCTATTGGGATTTTGAGCTATGACGATACCGTTTCATTATTTAAAGGGTTTGTGCTTTGGCGCAACCAGATAACCACAAATTGTGTTTTGTTTAAACGACAGTTTCTATTAAATCTGAATCTTTTTAATCCACAAATCTTAAGAGGGCAGGAGAGTGAGTTTTTTTCTCGTATATTTTTTGAATTATCGAAAACTCAATATAGTATTTTGCGGAGAGAGTTATTCTTGTATAGGCAACATGATACCACTAAATCTACTAAAAATGAGATTTATGTACCTAATTTCAAAACTTCAGAAACTTATGTGGCTCTAGAAAACCTAAAAAGAAGCATTGTACTTAATGATCCTGGGTTAATTCAGTATTTTTATAGATTATTGATTCATTTTTTGTTTAGAGCTTTAGAGCATCAAGATAAACCAAATGTAAAAAACACTTTAAGTTCTTTAACAAAAATGATTAAACCTTTAAATTGGTGGTTGGTTTTACAGTTAGAGGTATTAGTCAACTTTTTGCAAGTGCAAAAGCGAAGTTATCATAAGATAGAGATGTACTTTAAAACTTATAAATTATTTCATGACTAATTCTTCTCTAGTTTCTATCATTATTCCCACCTTTAATCGCGCTAAGTATGTTGGTGAAGCATTAGAGAGCATCATTGCTCAAACATATACCAATTGGGAGTGTATTGTTGTTGATGATGGCAGTACGGATGATACAGCAGAAATAATGAGTACTTTTTGTGTAAATGATCCGAGAATTATTTTTTATAAACGTCCTAATGATTACCCCAAAGGCGTAAATGGTGCACGAAACTTTGGACTTCATAAAAGTAAAGGTGTATATATTGCTTTTTGTGATGATGATGATTTTTGGCTGTTTGATAAATTGGAAAAGCAGATACCTATATTTCAGGCGCATCCGGAAGTTGGCTTGGTTACTGGTAATATAGAATTTGTAAATGCTGATGGTGTTAGAAGAGGGCGTGTAATTAAACAAACAGGTAATCATGGTTATGTTTTTGAAGACTTATTATTTAAAAACAGACTTTCAATGATAACTCCAGTTTTAAGGAGAGAGGTTTTTGAAAAAGTAGGATTGTTTAATACAGATTTTAAAATTTCAGAAGATTGGGAATATTGGAGACGAGTAGCCTATTATTATCCGTTTTATGCTTTGCCAGATGTTTTAGCTTGTGTTAGGAAGCACGATGCTAACACCTCACTTATTGTATCCGATACTCCTTATGAACAATATTTCCGGTATCGTGAATTAACCAAAGCACTATTAGTATGGGGGGAAGGGCGTTTTACTAAAGCGGATCGGCAGTTGATTGCTGAAGTTGAAGCAAAACGTTATAAGCACTTAATACGGAATCATTGCCCTGGGATTGGGAATAAATTGCAATTATTTAAGAGGATTATTAGGAATGAAGTAAATGCAGGATGTTATTTTGTTTATTTGCTTTTAAGGTTCTAACCGTAGTTTGAATATTTGATTTTACAATCTTACTTTTCAAATTGGAGTTATAGTTGTTTTATGAATATATGTATTTCAGTATAAATATCAAGTGGATAATGTTTAATGAAAGATTAAGTAATGATTAAAACAATCTTGAATAAGTATATAAATAGTATAATTTCAAAACTTATAAAAAAGCAAAAGGCAATTCAACAAGAACAGTTTGCATATAATGCAATTTCTGGATTGTTTAATGAATCGCAATTTATACCTTTTACAACATGGACAATTTCACCAAGTACTATTCAACATGTGCTAAATGACATAGAAATCAATCAAAGAAAAAGTATTGTAGAGTTTGGGTCTGGTGCTTCTACTTTTTTCATCGCAAAACTTCTTAAAACAAAAGACTCTGAAGCTTCATTTTTTAGCGTAGAATCTGATGAGCTTTGGGCTAGAAACATTGAGAATAAAATCAAAAAAATGCAACTCGAAAAATTTGTTACTATAATCTACACTCCAATTATTAAAGTGCCGAAAGAAATTTCGTTTAAAGGTCAATCCTATTGGTATGACACTGATATATTAAATAAGAAATTAGGGAATGTTAATGCTATAGATTTGGTTCTTGTTGATGGTCCATTGGGTAAATCTAATCCATATGCAAGATTTTCTGCAATACCTTATTTACGTTCAAAGCTAACTGAACAGTACAGCGTTTATCTAGACGATATTAACAGGAGTGAAGAAAGAGAAATTGCTAATGAATGGAAAAATAGTTTGAATTGCGAAATAAGACAATTTGATCGGTACGCAATGTTATATACTGATAGAAATTATATAACTGGCCCATTTCGAGTTTAAGAAGAGCAATTATCATAGCTGTAAAATCAAAATCTATAACCTTACTTGAAAATTTTAATTGTATCATTTTGAATCCACTAATATCAATAGTAATACCAACATTCAATAGGGCGCACTTAATTGTAGAAACCATTGAAAGTATACAAAAACAAAGTTATCCAAATTGGGAATGTATTATTATCGATGATTTCTCTACAGATGATTCAGATAACATTATTAAAAAGTTAATTAAAAAGGATTCTAGAATTAAGTTTTTTAAAAAAACCAAAAACAAAAATAAAGGGGCGCCTGCCGCCAGAAATTATGGGTTTAGTAAAAGTAAGGGAGATTATATTAATTGGTTTGATAGTGACGACTTAATGCATCCTAAAAAACTAGAAATTGATTTAAAACTAATTTCTTCAGGTGATTTTGATTTTACAATAAGTCAATCGGTATTTTTTAAAGAACAAGCAAAACCTAGTAAAAACATGTGGAATGAGACTCTTTGGAGCCAGGATCCAATTAATGATTTTATTCTGTTTAAAATCGGTTGGGGTATTAATTCTCCCTTATGGAAAAAAGAATCATTAAAACGATGCAAATTGCAATTTAATGAGCAATTAATAACTGCTAATGATTATTTATATCATATTCAGGCATTACAATTTGGGTTAAAACCAATAAGTAATAATAAGACGCTTGTTTACCAAAGAGAACATATTAATCAATTAAAGAACTATCGTTTTAAATCGCCATCTAAATTAAGAGTCAACTATTATTTATATAAAAATCAAAAGGATCTACAATTAAATACGGAAGTTCTCTGTTTTTTAAACAGACAGTATGTTAATCAGTTTTCTAACGTTCTTAAAAACAAAGAGTTAATGTTGGCTGCTTCGTTCTTGTACAAATCTTGGCATATAAACTATTATTTTAAGACTAAAATAAAATTATATCAACTTTTAGTTATAGGTATGTTTTATAAAGTTTTTAATAAAGGTTACAACAAATTAAACTAATAATTTATGTGCGGTTTCCTAGGAGAATTTACTTTTCAAAAACATCCATTAAGAGAAGCGTCTTCCTTTAAAAGGCTTTTGGCACTGTCTACACATCGGGGGCCTGATTCAAGTGCATTTACAAGAGGTGCTGGATATCAATTAGGTTTTAACCGATTGGCTATTTTAGATCTTTCCCCACAAGGAAATCAGCCTAAACAAAGCCTGAGTGGTAGGTATCAGGTCGTGTTTAATGGAGAAATTTATAATTATAAAGATTTAGCGAAGAGTTATGATCTGACTAATTTAGCTTCTAGTTCTGATACAGAAGTGTTGATTCATTTACTAGATAGTCAAGGTGTAGAAGCAACTGTTCAACTTCTTAATGGGATGTTCGCTATTGCTATAATAGATATTAAAGCAGATTGCTTATACCTTACACGAGATTTTGCTGGAATTAAGCCCTTGTTTTATGGAGTAGCTACAGAAGGAGTAGTCATGGCCTCTCAGTTTGACCAAGTATATAAGCATTCATGGTTCTGTAGGTCACTAGACTTAAAACCTGAAATAGTAAAAGAGTATTTTGGTTTTGGTTATATGCAAGCGCCCAATACCATTTATAAATCTGTTTTTCAAGTCAACCCTGGTGAATTAATACGGATAGATAGGGAAGGAAATACCTCTAAGAAAAAACTGGTTTCCTTCACAAAAACGCAAAAACCAGTATCAACCGAAACTGTATTATCATCTATTGTACAACATGCCGTTTCTAAGCAACTGGTGAGTGATGTTCCTATTGCCGCTTTTTTGAGTGGTGGTATTGATAGTCCCTTAATTTCTGCCTATGCAAAAAAACAAATCCCTAGTATTGAGGCATTCACATTGGAGGTTGATAACCCTAACTTAAATGAAAGCGAGATAGCGAAGGCTTATGCAAATCATTTAGAAATAAAACAACATATTGTTCCAGTTAAGGAATCGGACTTATTATCAGAAATTGATACACATTTTAAGGCTTATCCGGAACCCTTTGGTGATTATTCTAGTATCCCGACATATGTTATTGCTAAGGAAGCCAAAAAGAAACATACGGTGATGTTGTCGGGAGATGGAGGTGACGAATTGTTCTGGGGGTATCCTCGTATGCTAGATATTATAAATAAACGCTGGTGGTTTAAGTTGCCATTTTTCCTGAGGAAGCCTTTGGTGCAGGTGACCAATAAATTAGGGTTTACTAATACTTGGGCTCCTTATTTCAGAAATTTAAATGCTTTTATTAGTAACAAACATTTACAAATACCTAAAAGCACTTTGGATAAAGCCTTTCCATTGGTTTCTCATTCATCAGAGATGCAGGAGTTATATCAATTTAAGAATTCAGGAACTAAAAGCTTGTTACATCAATTACGGTGGAATGAGTTTTATGCACATTTACAGCGGGTATTAATAAAAGTAGACCGTGCTAGTATGGCACATAGTTTAGAAGTTCGTGTTCCTTTTTTAGATAAAAATAGCATTGAATGGGCTTGGAATCAAGAAGGACAGCTCCGAACGAAACAGGATTTAAAAAAGGAGTTGAAGAGTTTATTGGCTCAAGTGGTTCCTGAATCGGTAATAAATCAAAAGAAGATGGGGTTTACGGTGCCTTTAAAAGTTTGGTTACGAAAGGAATTACAAACGGATGTGATGCATGTGGTTTTTGAAACTCCTTTTTATGGTGCTGAGGTTATGGATGTGACGGTGCTGCAAGATTATGTTCGAGATTTTATTGATAAAAAACATGATAATGCTTGGGGAGTATGGCATATTTATGCATGGCAGAAGTGGTGGCTGGCACATGGGGTTGATAGTTAAAATTGAAGAATGAAGAATGAAAAGTGAATTGGGGCTTTTTAAATGCATTAGGAATTAGGTATGTTAATTAGTAATCTAATTATTTCATATTTACTGGATATAATGAATTTAAAATACAAGCATTTACATTTAGATGCCAAGGTCTTTTTGCTATATTAGCTTGCTATTACTATGATAACTGTAAAATCTCCAATATTACCTACCAAGCAAGTTTTTGCAAAAAGACCAGATACACCGCATGAGCTAGATTTCGAAGCTATTTGTGTATTTGTAGCTACGGGGTTTTTTATGGGAGAAGATACTTATTGGAAAGATGAGATGTGTTTGTTACCTGCACATGATCATGAGTTAGATGCTGATGGGTATTTGTTTAAGAGTACTTCTAACTTTACTTGGCATTATAGCCCTAGAGATATTAGTTTTGAGCAGGCTACAGATGAGTATATACAATTACTGAAAGTTATTACAAAAGAACAGGTTGGAGATAACCCTGTAATTTTAGCACTTTCAGGTGGTTTAGATAGTAGAAGTCAAGCGCTAATATTAAAAGATTTAGGGAATCTGGTTCATGGCTTTAGTTACTCCTTTGATGGTGGGTTTCCAGAACATAAAATTAGTGCTCAAATCGCCCAATATTGTGGTTTTACTTTTGATGGCTTTAGCATCCCTAAAGGGTATTTGTGGGAATCTATTGATGAACTCGCAAGTATTTTAGGGTGTTATTCGGAGTTTACTCACCCTAGACAAATGGCCATTTTACCACAGTTAAAAGCTATGGAAGGCGTGTTTTCTTTAGGGCATTGGGGGGATGTGTTTTTTGATAGAGGTGCACCCGAAGGAATCACCGAAGCCGATGTTATTCCCTTGCTTTTAAAAAAAATGATTAAGCCTAAAGGGCTTGAATTGGCCGAGAAATTATGGCAGACTTGGGGTTTAGAGGGTGATTTTAAATCGTATTTAATTGCTCGCATAGAAACTGATTTGGCCGCAATAAAAATTGACAATATCAGTGCGAAGGTGCGTGCGTACAAAACGAGTCAGTGGGCGCACCGTTGGACCACAACGAATTTATCGGTGTTTGAAGCAGCACATTCAATTACATTACCTTACTATGATAATAGAATGTGCGAGTTTATATGTGGGATACCAGAAGCTTATTTGGCAGATAGACGCATGCAAATCGCCCATTTAAAGCAGGATAATCGGTTAGCGGACATAACTTGGCATGCACAAAACCCTTTCAATCTAAATAATTACCAATACAATAAAGTGCCATATAATTTACCTTATCGCATTTATAATAGGGTACAAAGAGAGTGGAATCATTTATTAGGTAAACCTTATATACAGCGCAATTGGGAATTGCAGTTTCTTGGTGAGGATAATGAGTATGAACTAAAAAGGCGTTTTTTTGAAACGGGTTTTAATAGTTTTATTCCTAAGGTAATTGTTGAAGAGGTTTATGGTCATTTTAAAAAAACAGATCCTATTCATTATGCACACCCTATGAGTATGTTGCTAACTTTGTCTGTATGGCATAAAAGGAATTCAGTATGCGTGTGAAATTATCTGTAGTAATCCCAGTTTATAACGGTGCAGACTTTATTGATAAATCGTACCATTCCATACTTCATCAAAGTATAGAAGATTTTGAGATTCTTTATGTGGATAATAATTCTTCAGATGATTCTGTTTTAAACATAAAACATATCTTAGAAATGGACTCGAGGGTTCGCTTATTGCATCAAGCCAAGCAAGGAGCTGCTCCTGCGAGAAATATGGGGATTAAAGCTGCGCAAGGTGAATATATTTATGTGTTTGATGTAGATGATGAAATATATCCCGAAGCTTTAAATAGCATGATGCAGGTGTTAGATAGTTATCCAGATGTTTCTGCTGTTTTTGGAAAAATGGTAAAATCGTATAAAGGGATTGCGCAAACCAAAAAGCCAACAGACGAGACTGGAGGAGTAAATATTCAGGAAACTCCCTATTGGGGGTTAAAGTGGTTTTCCAATCTAAAAACAGTTGTAGGACCGCCTGCTTTTTTATATAGAAAAACAGTGTTTGAAACAATAGGGCTGTATAATGAGTCTATTACAAACAATGAAGACACTGCCCTAGATATAAAATTAGGTATGACCCAACGGATTGCCTTTTTAGATACCTATGTGTATTTATATTTTAAACACTCTGAATCTACCATAGAACAAACTAAACGTGAAATACCACGAGCATTTATGATATGGCCTCGACTGGTTAAAGAACATTTACCTTTTTACTTAGAAAACAAGACTCCAAAACGCTTCCAGGAACTGTTGTTTAGTCAGTTGTTTCAGGCTATGGGAAGACAATTGGTTTACACAACAGGAATTTCAACCCGGGTTCATTTAAAGCGAGAGTTGTATTTAGATTTAAAAAGTATTTCTGTTCCTTTTGCTATTCGTATCTATTTAACAATATTAAGTATCTTGCCTTTAGAAAACTTGAGAAAAGTATATGGTTATTATATAGTGCCCTATGCTGTTAAACAACTTATAAAATAAATAGACCTATTGAAACCATGGCATTATATAAAGCATGTATTTAGGAGGTTACTAATAAGTAGCTTATATAGACGGTACGTGGTAAAGAATTCTGTAATACAGGCAGATATACAACAAACACTGCAGGTGCGTGGCTCTAATGCACAAGCCTATCCTTTAAAAAAACAGTTTGTTCATTTGATGTTGTATTATCCAGATTATGCATATATCTTTTTTTGGCGGATTAACAAGCCATCTTATAGGTGGAAGAATCTATTTGTGGATACTGTGCACTGTAAAATTTTCAGGAGTACTAAAATAGCAGGAGGACTTATATGTTACCACCCTTTTGCCTCTGTAATTAATGCGAAATCTATAGGACGCAATTTTCAATTTAGAAATGGGTTAACCATTGGGAATAAGGGAAATAACAACCATTTGCTCCCCGTGATTGGTGATGATGTTACGGTTGGAGCTCAAGTAGTTATTATTGGGGATATAAGTATTGGTAATAACGTGATTATAGGTGCCGGATCGGTCGTGGTCAAAGATGTGCCTTCAAATTGTGTCATTGCTGGAAATCCAGCACAAATTATTAGGCATATAGATGAAGCTTAAAAAGACACGTATTCTATTTACCATTTCGAATTTTAATACTGCAGGGAGTGGGAAGGTGGTATATGATCTGGCAAAAGGTTTAGATCCTAATGTTTTTGAAGTAGAAATAGCTTGTGGAAGCCGTGAAGGCGCTTTTTTTAAAGTCGTCGAAACTTTAGGCTTGCCCATCCATATTTTTGAAACCAAAACATCTTATCGCCCTTATCAAACTTTATTGTTTCGAATATGGAAAATTTCAAAATTTTATAAAAAACATAATTTTGATGTCATTCACTCTTGGCAATGGAGTAGTGATTGGACCGAGGCTTTAGCGGCACGGTTGGTTGGTGTAAAATGGGTCTATACTAAAAAGGCTATGGGATTTAATAATCGGCATTGGCATATAAAAAGTTATTTGGCACATTTTATTATCACAATCAATGAGGAGATGCGTGGTTATTTTCCAAATAAAAAAGCACAAGCTTTGATTCCTTTAGGTATTGATACCAATTATTATAAAACCGATGCAGTGCCCAAACGTAGTGAGGTTAATAGTAAGAAATTCAATATCATTACTGTTGCTAATCTAGTGCCAGTTAAAGGCATTCAAGTGTTAATTGAAGCGTTACATAAGCTAAAGGATCAGAATGTCACCTTGGCTATTTTAGGTGATTGCGATACTGATTATGGTCGTGCAATGATTGAATTGAGCTCACATTTAGGGATGCAGGAACAGATCCGGTTTTATGGTAAACAGCTCGATGTACGCCCGTATTTGTCGGCTGCCGATTTGTATGTAATTCCAACCTTGGATGAAGGGCGTAGAGAAGGGATGCCTATGGCGTTAGTTGAGGCCATGAGCATGGGCATCCCGGTTTTAGGATCTGATATTACGGGCATTAATTATGTGTTAAAAGATTTTAAAAATCTTTTATATTCAGCAGGAGACATAGATGAGTTGGTTTTAAAAATAAAGGGGTTTCAAGCTATGGATAGAGAAGAACGACTTGCTTTAGGGAAGGAACTGAGACTGTATTGCAATACGAATTTTGCAATGCATAGTTTTATTACCGCGCATGAAAATTTATATAAATCCCTTTTAAAGAATGAGTAAATTCAACAAACAGGTTATTGTAGTAGGGAGTGCACGTAGTGGCACGAGTTGGTTAAGTGAGACTTTGGCCCAGCCTTTCCGATATAGAATGCTGTTTGAACCTGATCAAGAAACGCGCACTAAACGAGGTCACTTGCTTTGTGATCAATGGCTGACTTCAAAAGCTGATTCGCCCGAAGCATATAGCTATTTAAAATCTGTTTTTCATAACCGTGTGGATTGCGATTGGATAGCCCAAAATAGTAATAGGACGTTTAAACGTCATTTATGGCCATTTATACCTAAACGCTATATTATCAAATTTGTACGCTGTAATCTGTCTGCGCACTATATGAATTCAGAATTTGGTATCCCATTAATTCACATTATTAGAAATCCCTATGATATTATTCGATCACAAGAACAGGTTAAATTTCCTTGGTTATATGATTTATCCAAATTCGCGCAACAGAAGAAGCTCGTCAAACTCATTCAAGATGGTTTCAATTATGATATCAGTTCAGTAAAACACCTAACCGATGTTGAAATATTAACCCTGCGTTGGTGTATTGAAAATGTCATTCCGTTAGAAGTATTAAAACCTTATTCAGTGAATGCTTCGGTAGTGCGTTACGAAGACCTATTGGATAATGTGGATTTGTTTTATAACCTATGCGCTACTTATAATTTAGAACCTGCAGTAAATTTGGAAAAACACTTTAAGCAGCCGTCTTCTAAAACGCATCCCAATAGTGCCATATTAAAGAACCATGGTGAAATAAAAAGTTTACCCAAACAAACCTTGAAAGAGATCAACGCCATATTAGATATTTTTAAGACAACGCTTTATGCAAGACGTAATTAATTAGCATGCTCTTCAACTCCCTAGACTTCGTTATTTTCCTCCCTATAATATTCATATTGTATTGGGTGGCATTTAATCGTTCTTTAAAATGGCAGAATATTTTATTGGTAATAGCGAGTTATCTATTTTATGCATGGTGGGACTGGCGTTTTTTGGGACTTATAGCAATGAGCACGCTTGTAGATTTTATGGTTGCCAAACGTTTGCAAAGCACTAATAGTAAGAAGACACGCAAGTTTTTACTCCTTATAAGCGTTGTGTTTAATTTAGGCCTGCTTGGGTTTTTTAAATATTTTAATTTTTTTATCGAAAGTTGGGTTGATGCTTGGTCTAACCTGGGTGTGTCCATGCAAACATCCACTTTAGATATAATTTTACCAGTAGGTATTTCCTTTTATACCTTTCAGACCTTGAGTTATACCATTGATGTCTATCGACGCAAAATGGTGGCTACCAACAATCTGATTCAGTTTACTGCTTTTGTATCCTTTTTTCCTCAATTGGTGGCGGGACCTATTGAACGCGCCAGTCATTTGTTGCCACAATTTAAAGTTAAACGCATTTTTGATTCTCAATTTGCCTTAAGTGGATTTTATTTGATTATTTGGGGACTTTTCAAAAAAGTTGTCATAGCAGATAATTGTGCTTTTTTTGTGAATCAGATATTTGATTCACCTGGAGGCTATTCTTCCTTGGAATTGTTTATGGGTGCTGTGCTTTTCGCCTTTCAAATTTATGGCGACTTTTCAGGGTATTCGGATATTGCAATTGGTGTTGCCCGCTTATTTGGCTTTTCTTTGATGACCAATTTTGCCTTTCCTTATTTTGCTAGAGATATTGCGGAATTTTGGAGACGCTGGCATATTTCACTTTCTACATGGTTTCGAGATTATGTGTATATTCCGCTTGGCGGGTCGCGAGGGACTTCTTGGGAGCGACTGCGGAATGTTATGATTGTATTTTTGGTGAGTGGGTTTTGGCATGGCGCCAATTGGACATTTATAATTTGGGGAGGCATTCATGGGGTATTGTTTTTGCCATTGTTATTAACTAAAACCAATCGTACACACGTTTTGTCTACACGGATGACCTATCATCATTTACCAAAAATATTGCTGACTTTTTTAGTTGTGACTATAGCATGGGTGTTTTTTAGAGCGGATACGGTAGGTATTGCCTATAATTATCTATCGGATTTGTTTCAATTTCAAGATTTTTCATTCAAACTCTTTACTAAAAACTCAAAAATGACCTTATTTAGTCTTATTATCTTATTTAGTGTTGCTGTCATGTTGTTTTTCGAATTTTGGGCCGTTCAAAAGGATGAACGCGAAGTCGTTTTGTCAAAGTACTCGGCCATTCTCATAAGCATTTTGATTATTTTTATGGGAGTCTTTAAAAACCCTTCTGACTTTATTTATTTCCAGTTTTAAATATGAAACCATTTTTGAAAAATGTTGGAATTATAGTGCTTATTACCGTAGCACTGTCTGCGCTACTTTCTACAACTAGTCTGTGGTCGTTACGACAATCCAATTTTTATAAACCGTCGTTTTTGGCTAATTCTATTACTGAAGATTCTTTTGATTATATAATTTTAGGAGCGAGTACCGGCCTTACGACTTTAAATACGAATGTTATAGATTCCATTGTTGGTACAGTGGGTCTCAATCTCGCTATGGATGACACTTCCTTAGCCACTCAATATGTTATGTTAGAACACTTCATTGCTCTCGGCAAGTCTACTACTTATTGTATATTGGCTCCAAGTAACACAAGTTATGATGTCATAAATAATCGTTTGAGCAATAATGATTATCGCTTTTTGCCCTACGTTCAAAATGAGTATGTGTATCAGCATTATAGCCAATACGCCATACGAGAAGCCAAATTATTGCAATACTCCAAGTTTATGCCGATGCTTGGAGTTGCTTACTATAATTCTGAAGTGTTTTATCCGTCTATTAATGCACTTTTATATCCTGAAAAACGCAATAGATTTGATGAGCGAGGTAATTATACTTATCCGGGAAAAAATGCAGAAAATAGTCCCATAGTATCCAAAGACACTTTTGAGGTTGATTTCTCAAATCCCTATATGAAGGCCATTAAAAGCCTATGTGACAAGCAAGGTATCCAACTGATTTGTTATCTTACTCCAATGAAAGAAAAGTCGGTAAAAATTATTAATAATGACTATTTAGTCCTCAATCATAGCGATAGCCTCTCAAATACTAGATATTTTTTTGATGGTATTCATGTTAATTCAACGGGAAGAGTCGCATCCAGTCTACTTTTCGCTGAGCAGTTTATTAAATTAAAAAACTTACCTTTTGGGGAATGAGTCGACCACTTAAAATTGCCATTTATTCTGGTGAAATTCCAAGCACCACATTTATTGAGCGCCTTGTCACCGGTATTGCAAATTCAGGTGCTGAGGTCGTGCTTTTCGGAGTGTTACATCGTAAACCGTTGTATGACTCACGGGTTAAGATTATAGCCTATAAACACATGCGACTATCTAAGTTGTTCCATTTAGTTCGATTTTCTATATTGCTTAAATTGTTCAAGGCGCAGAAAAAAAAGCGTTTGGATGCTTATTTAAAAACCAGAGATTCTCTTAATTTATATTCCAAAGTAAAATATTATCCTGTGTTATGGCACCAACCCGATGTGTTCCATCTACAATGGGCCAAAGGTTTGGACGATTGGATGTGGGTACAGGATTTTGGAATGAAGTTGGTGTTGAGTTTACGTGGTGCGCATATTAATTATTCACCAGTCGCTGATACTGCATTGGCAGAGATGTATAATAAAAATTTCCCAAAAGTTGATGGGTTTCATGCGGTCTCCAATGCCATGATTATGGAGGCTCAAAAGTATAATGCACTAGCAAATCGTATTCAGGTTGTGTATAGTGGTTTGGATTTGAACACGTTGACTGAAATTGATGCTAGAATGCCATATGATAAAGCTATATTAAAAATAATTTCGGTGGGCCGTCCGCATTGGATCAAAGGGTATACCTATGCTTTGGATGCATGCAGACTTTTAAAAGATGTAGACATTAACTTTGAATATACAATTATTGGCGGTGCAGAGTCCATTGAATATCAATATCAAGTCCACGATTTAGGTTTGGACAATGAAGTTCGATTATTAGGGCCGCATGAATTCGATGTAGTGCAACATATGATCCAAGAATCCGACCTGCTTTTATTGCCAAGTGTTAAAGAAGGTATTGCCAACGTGGTATTGGAGGCGATGGCTTTAGGAACCTTGGTGTTGAGTACTGATTGTGGAGGAATGAATGAGGTCATTACAGATGCCGTGAATGGATTTCTGGTGCCTGTTCGAGATGCAGAAGCTATTGCTGATGCTATTGTTCGCATAAGAAAATTATCGCCCGAGGAACAGTTATTGATCAAAAAGAATGCGCAGGATACTATAAAACAGCAACACAACGTAGAAGGAATGGTTTCCGGTATGATGACACTTTATAATGAGGTAGTAGGTGTTAGGTAGTAGGTGTTAGGTGGGAGGTGTTAGGTATTAGGTGGTGATCGTTGATGGTAAAACCTCTAAAATAAAGAGATGATTAACGAAATATAGAATAGAAGTAATAATTTACAATGAAACAACGTGAAAAACATACTCAGAAGATTGGCCTTGTGATGTCATCCGTTCCGGGTTATTCTGAAACGTTTTTTAGAAATAAGATACAAGGATTGCAGGATTCTGGTTTTGAAGTCATCTTGTTTGTAGATTATCTTGATAAAAAGAATTTTAATACATCCTATAAGATTATTGGTGCCAAAAACTATGGTAAGAGTCGTTTTATGAATTTCATGAACGGAGGCCTTGCGCTCATTACAAGTTGTATGCTCCATCCAAGAGCGAGTTATAAGCACTATCAATTGGATAAGAAGGATGGTGTCTCCTTTTCTAAACGAATTAAAAATCTAATGTTGAATGCGTTTCTTCTTCGTCAAAAATTAGAGTGGTTACATTTTGGTTTTGGTATGCTCGCTAAAGATCGTGAGAATGTAGCGGAAGCTATTGGTGCTCAAATGGCTGTGAGTTTTAGGGGCTATGATTTGTATTTGTCACCTCTGAAGCATCCAGACTGTTATGATAGCTTGTTTTTGAAAAAAGCAAAATACCATGTGTTGTCTGAAGAAATGAAGCAAACCTTAATGGAGTATTCCATTGATGCAAAGAATATTCGTGTGATTACTCCAGCCATTGATACTGATTTTTTTCAGAATGACCATAAGCCTCAAGTACGTAAGTTTATTGAAATCATTACTGTTGCGAGATTGCATTGGAAAAAGGGATTGGAATACACATTAGAAGCTTTGGCACTTTTAAAAGAAAGTGGTCTCAGTTTCAGGTATACAGTTATTGGTGATGGGATAGAGAAGGAACGACTTATGTTTGCAGCACATCAATTGGGTCTTTCAAATCAGGTGATTTTTAAAGGCAAATTGTCTCCAAATGAAATAAAAAAACAGCTTTCTCAAAGCGATATCTATGTGCAGTACAGTATTCAAGAAGGGTTTTGTAATGCGGTGCTTGAAGCGCAGGCCATGGGGCTATTGTGTATAGTGTCGAATGCGGAAGGCTTAGCTGAAAATGTTTTGGATAAACACACAGGATGGGTAGTAGAAAAGCGGCAACCCATAATATTGGCTCAAAAAATCGAGGAGGTCATAGCACTTTCAGTGGTTGAAAAGCAATCCATTAGAGAGAGAGCGGTCGATAGGGTAAGGAATCAATTTTCGCTAACTCAGCAACAGCAAAAATTCCAGGAGTTTTATACCCACTAAATTTAAGGTAGGTGTTTATTGTAGTTTTTTAAACATATTTTGATAATGCTTATCTGTTTTTTAGCCAATAACAACTATTATTGTACAACTAATGATTTGAATTACCAATGACCACTTACGAATTTTTGCGTTTACTCACTTTTCCAATAATGCCTGTGCATTTGCAAACGGTCAGAAAAGATATTAAACGCTTGGTAGCCAGGTCGAAGCACCCAAATCACCTTTCACTATTGGATGTAGGTGGAAGGAAATCCCCATACACCATAGGTGTTCCGGCTCGGGTGACGGTATTAGATGTGCCTCAGGAAGCTGGTACTAAAAAAGAGTTGAATTTGGGGTTTACAGCTACTCTTTTGGAAACTCTTAAAAAAAAGCGTTCCAATATTGATAATCTTGTCATACAGGATATGACTAAATCTGAACTGAAGGATGCATCTTATGACGCTGTGGTATGCGTTGAAGTCATTGAGCATGTTGAAGCAGACGACAAGTTTGTTGAAAACATAGCCAAGGTGATAAGAAAAGGCGGCTGGGCCTATTTTACAACACCTAACGGCGATTTTATAAAAAATGATGGACCAGGTAAGAACCCAGATCATGTGCGTCATTACACAAAAGTCGAACTGCAGCGGTTATTGGAAAAATATTTTGATGACGTAGATGTGCATTATGCTGTGAGAACTGGAAGGTATAGGGTCTTAGGGTTAAAAAGCTATAGCTTAAGGAATCCAGTAAAATCGATTCACTCTATTTATTCAAATTTAGTAAACAGCATTCAGTCGAGAGGAGTAGAATATGATTCACAAGGTACAGCTCATTTAATTGCTATAGGATACAAATAAAAGTTTTAAGCAGAGAGTGTTTGTAATTGGATTGTAAAACAAAACAAGCATCACAATAGACCCTTGAAATATTAATAATAAAAGAAACGACCAACTATAAGCTGTATAGGGATTTACGCTTAAAGTATTGTAATTATTTATAGAACTATTAACATTTTAAGTGACAATTTTAATTTTTTATACTCGATCCTCTGGTCATTTATCTCGTTTTTTTGAAGAGGTCTCTAGGCAGTAAGCTAAAGATGGTTATGAAGTGCACAATTTTTCACTTAATCAAGAAGAGATGTGGAAAAAAAACATGGTGTTTATAAAAGTTGAAAAAAAAGGAGGCTATTTGATTAATTATTATGAAATATATAAAATTATTAGAACAGTTAAGCTTAATGTAGTTCTATCCAATTTTAGCTATGTGAATCCAGCCCTGTTATTTGGGAAGATATGTGCTATAACCAAAAACATTGTATGGTTTCATTCCTTAAATGAACAAACAGGGGCTTTATTAATGAATATTTTCATAAGGATAAGTTTTTTAAGGCTGGCAGATGTCATTATCGCTAATTCACATCATACGAAAGATGAACTTCATCAAGATTTTAAAATTTCTATTTCTAAAATTAAAACAATTCCGTTTTGGTCATCAATTAATAAAGACAACATTGAAAGGAGTTATAAAATAGTCTCAAAAGTATTGAAAATAGGATGTCCTGAAAGATTGGTAAAAAATTAAAATCAAAAAGTAGTTTTGGAAGCTTTAGCTTTTTTTAAGAAAACCGATTATAATTTTTATATGGCAGGAACTGGTCCAAATAAAAATGAATTAGAAGCACATTGTGAAAAATGAGGAATTCACGAACAAGTAATTTTTAGAGGTAATCTGTCAGCCAATGAGATGGTTGTTTTTTAAAGAGATATGGACGTTATCATTCTAGCTAGTTTGTCTGAGGCATTAGGTTTAGTGTTTGTCGAAGCTATTTCGCTAGGCTGTCCAATTATAGTATCCGCCAAATTTGGTGCCTTAACTTTTATATAAGATAAAGATGTTTTAGAAAGCATTACGTTCGATCCTAAATCTGTTGAAGAGCTATTCGATCCTAAATCTGTTGAAGAGCTAAAAGATAAACTTAAGCCTTATTTTATCAATAGAGGTTCTTCTTCTGAGCATTTTAAATATATTTATATATAAATTTTCGATAAGTATAAAATTTATGCACATATAGAAAATGTTATTCTATCAAATTGAATTTGCTGCTGAGTATATTATATTACGCATCTTCTAAACTAAATTAATCAAAATTGATTTAGAATTTAACAGTTAATTTAATTAAAATTATTATATGAAAATACTGTATGAGTTTATTTTTAGAAGGCTTTCAACAAAGACTAAGAATCGATTAGGGTCCAGTCATTTTTTTAAACCATTAAGAGATGTGTTATTGAGAAATAATGGAAGGTTTAAAGAAATATTTGTTGAGATTGAAAAGTACTACTTAGAATATCCTATAAAATTTAGATACTATGCCTCTATAAAAAGTGCAATAAAAGCAAGAGATAAAGGGGTTGAGAATACGATTTTAAGGAATTCTATTATTTTAAGTAAACAATTACATAAGTCACATGATGACTGTATCGTAATAGATGTTGGTTCAAATTTCGGTTTTATGAGTATGGTGTGGGGACTGTCTATTTGCAAAAAAGGGACGGTACACTCCTTTGAAGCTAATAAAAACGTATATAATTCGTTTTTAAAATCACTAGATCACAATAACTTAAAAAATATTATTCTGAGATATAATGCCATTGGAAAAACAAATAAAACAGTAAAAATGTATCATATGGATACAACTTCCAATTTCAACAAAACGAACAATACAGATAAATATGATATGGTTCAAATGTTAACATTGGATAGCTACGACAATCAAAATCAATTAGGTAGATGTGATATTATTAAAATAGATGTGGACGGCATTGAATATGATATATTGCAAGGTAGTTTAGAGGTTATGGAACGGTATCAGCCTCTTTATATAGTTGAAACTAATGATGATCCTCGAATAATTGATTTTTTTATTACGAATAATTATCATATTTTAGACATGGCATTGGAGCCTTATATTTTAAATACTCAATTACCTCCAAATATTTTTTGTCTTCCAAAATAAATTAAATGCCATTCCTCTTTTTAAAATATCTCCAACCTACACACTATTTTCGTTTGTCTACGAACGTTGGCGCAACTGTGTTTCCTATAGTTGCTTGTTTGCCAGAGGAGGTTGTTAAGCAACTACAATGGGATGAAGGCTACACCTCCCAATTAGCTAAAGATTATGATTTATCATATCAGGCTGTACAGTTAGGTTATATAGGCGTGGCTGATACGTATACTGATTTTGAATCTGTTTCAATACGGGATAACTATCATTTTATTCGCAAACACTTCCACCCTGCCTGGGTGTTTTATGTTATGTTGATGCGAATTGTAACACACCATAATCCGATTAAGGAATTGCGCGCATGGTGGCAAACATCGTCTGTTAACCGCTCTGTTTCCAATTTAAATCCTCTAGTCTACCCCGAATGGCAATCTTATACCTCCAATTTAATAGCCCAACAGCCTTTAGTCAGCGTAATCATTCCAACTTTGAATCGTTATGAATATTTAAGCGATGTTTTAAAGGGTTTTGAAAAACAGGATTACGGGCATTTTGAAATTATTGTGGTAGACCAGTCGGAGCCCTTTCAATCCGATTTTTACAATAATTTTGATTTAAACCTTCGGGTCATTCGTCAGGACGAAAAAGCGTTGTGGTTGGCACGGAATAGAGCCATACAAAAAGCTAAAGGTGCGTTTATTGCGCTATCTGAGGATGATGTACGCATCCAACCTGATTGGATCTCGACACATTTAAAAGTGTTGGACTTTTTTAAGGCGCAAGTGTCGGCAGGTGTTTTTTATCCAGAAGAGCAAAGCATCCCAAAAGAAAGGTCTTATTTTGCATTGGCAACACAGTTCGCTACAGGCAATGCCATGCTTTATAAATCAGTTTTTGAAAAGGTAGGATTATTCGATCGACAATTTGAAAAACAACGGATGGGTGATGGTGAATTCGGTTTACGTGTATATTTAGCGGGTATTAAAAGTGTTTCTAATCCGTATGCGAGTTGTATAGATGTAAAAGCAGGAACCGGTGGATTAAGAGAAATGGGAAGTTGGGATGCGTTTAGGCCATCCTCGTTTTTTGCACCAAGACCTATCCCTAGCGTATTGTATTATTTTAGAAAATATTATGGCAATTCAGCGGCCCGATGGGCATTGCTACGAACGATACCTTTGTCAATCATGCCGTATCAGTTTAAAAAAAACAAACCACTGTTGTTGATTGGAGTGCTCTTGAGTATCTTGCTACTGCCTGTAGTGCTTGTTCAGGTGATGAGAAGTTGGCGCTTGGCGAGTGAAAAGTTGAAGGAGGGGGACCGGATTGAAAGATTAGAGATTGAAGATTGAAGATTGAAGATGAATTTACGACCCTATGGTGGTCGTTCCAATAAGGGATTGCCACGCTGCGCTCGCCATGACGATTGGTGGAGCTTCGCTCGCAAGGACTGAGATTGCTTCGCTACGCTCGCAATGACTGATTAAATAATTAAACGCGTTGAAGAAAAAAATACTTATCGTGACTTCAGAATTTCCACCACAGCCTGGGGGGATAGGCAATCATGCGTATCATTTGGCGTTGTATTTGTCTAAAAACGATTATGAGGTAACTGTTGTTGCGGATCAGCGTGGGGAGGAACAAGTGGAGAATAGGTTTGATGCTGGTTTGCCATTTGTAGTTAAACGGATTGCACTGCGTCATCTACGATTGTGGATGTATTTGAATAGGATTATAGAAACTTTAAAGGTTTTGAAGAGTTCAGATGTTGTGATTGCGACAGGAAAGTTTGCTTTATGGAATGTCGCTTTTTGTTCACTTTTTTATAAGTTCCCCAAGATGGCAGTGATTCATGGCACGGAAGTGAATTTTAAGTCAGCTATTTTAAAAAAAACAATTGACCTATCCTTGAAACGTTTTGAATCTATTATCGCTGTATCGCATTATACGAAACAATTAGTAGTGCATTTGAAACGAGACGTACACATCATTCCTAATGGCATTGATATAAGTGATTGGTTAGTTGACAATGTTTCTAAGGTGCCATTGAAGGGGAGCCCTGTGTTAACTACAGTGGGGCGGGTGAGTTCACGTAAAGGGCAATTACAAGTTATTCGATTGTTACCGGAATTGAAGAAGCAATTTCCAGATCTTCATTACCATTGCATTGGAATTCCAACACAAGCCGAAGCGTTTTTAAGTCAAGCGAAAGTGTTAGGAGTAGACGCCAATGTGACTTTTCATGGCGCTGTGGATGATGCCACTTTAAAAGCATCACTTTTAGCTACGGATGTTTTTGTGATGTTAAGTACAGAGAGCAAAACCGGCGATGTGGAAGGTTTTGGAATAGCCATTTTAGAGGCCAACGCTTTAGGAGTACCGAGCATCGGTTCTAAAGGGTGCGGGATACAAGATGCCATCAATGATGGTGTTTCTGGGTTCTTGGTTGATGCTCAGGATGTGGCTGCCGTCGGTGCGAGTATTAGTGCATTAATCGGTCATCCTCAAATATTCAAGTCTCAAGCAGAACAATGGGCTCAGCAACATAGCTGGGACCATATTATACAACAGTATCTCATACATTTGCCATGAAAACCTTAACCATAATCTCTCATACAGAGCACTATCTGCTTCCTGACGGAAGTGTTGTCGGGTTGGGGTCTACAGTGACAGAAATCAATCATCTTTTACAAATTTTCGATAGCATTACGCATGCGGCCATGTTGCACGATTCACCAGCACCGCCCAATACGATGCCTTATCTTTCTGATCAGATTACATTTGTGGCATTACCTGCGGTTGGCGGGCGTACTATAAGCGCTAAACTGGGAATCCTAATTCAAATTCCAAAAGTCATTGCGATTATCCGAAAGGCTCTTAAAGGAGCTGACTATTTTCAATTTAGGGCCCCTACAGGGATAGGTGTGTTTGTAATACCTTATTTATTATTTTTCAGCCGTAAAAAGGGATGGTATAAATATGCCGGAAACTGGAAACAAAGAAATGCGCCTCTAGCGTATTCAATTCAAAAATGGCTTTTAGAAAAACAATTGCGCCCAGTCACTATTAATGGATTTTGGGAAGATCAACCAAAACACTGTTTAAGTTTTGAAAACCCATGTTTGACTGAACAAGAAATCAAAATAGGACAAATGGTAATGTCCTCCAAATCGCTTCAGTTTCCTTTAGAACTCTGTTTTGTTGGACGTTTGGAAGCGGCAAAAGGGGTAGATTTAATCATTGCTGCTATAGAAGAGCTAGAATTAGAGACACGGAAAAAAATTGGGGTCATTCATTTAGTGGGTTCTGGACCAGAAATAGACACCTATAAAAAACGTGTGGATGCCTTAAAATTGCCGTTTATAATTTATGGCCATCTCTCCCGAGTGGCAGTGCATCAAATTTACATGACATCACATGCTATTTTATTGCCATCAGCATCTGAAGGCTTTCCAAAAGTGATTGCTGAGGCCATGAATTATGGTTGCATTCCTATAGTTTCAAATGTGTCTTCCATTAGTCATTATATCAGGGATGGTGAAAATGGATTTGTCATGACAGGCGTAAATAGTTCAGCCTTAAAGCAGTGTCTATTAAAATTAGTGTCTATGAGTCCGTCTACTCATCAATGGATGAAAGGGAATTCTATAGACTTTATTAGACGCTGTAGTTACGATTATTATAATCAACGCATATTAAATGAAATATTATAAAATTCATTTTTATAAACATGGCCCCTCTTTTAAATAAAAATGATATTTTTAACTCAAACTAATTCTAAGTCATTTAGTTAATGTTTTTAAAAAAACTACATTGGACTTTTAAACGCCATCCATTTTTATATATCAGCCGATTTTGGTTGTTATCCAAAAATTCAAGCGCATCAGCTATAGCCAATACTTCTTATAATACATTGAATACTAAGGAGTCGATTCCATCATGCTTTTTTAAAGTTAATGAACGTATTTTTGAACACGGTAAACCGGATACAGATTTGGAGTGCATTAAAAAGTTGGTCACATGGTTAAATCGTCATACACATGTAGGCCCTGGTGTAAGTGCTCCTTCAGATCGAGCCCTTCAAATTATGATGTATGGAAAGGGAGGTGTTTGTAGTGATATTGCACAAATATTTAATAATTTTTGTGTGATTAATGACATTCAGGTAAGAGAATGGGGCACTACAAGTGTACCTTTTAATGTAGGCAATGGAGGACATTCCTTTAATGAGTTTTATAGTAAAGAATTACAAAAATGGATTCTAATCGATGCTTCCCTAGGAGTATTGTTTTATGGTGCCCAAAACAATCTTTTATCAGTATTAGGGCTCTATAAAAAAGTCAGATTAGGACATGCTATTGAGTACCGTACTATTTTTAAAAATAATGCAATTGAGAATGAACAAATTGTAAAAAATTATTTGAATTCAGATATTACGCCATTCTTAATTTGTGATTACAGAAATGCAACTTACGATCGATTTTTGAAAATTGGAAGACCTTTTATACCTGTATTTGTAATTCATTTTTTAGTGTATTTGCTTGGAAAAAGCTATCATTACAAGTTTCCATTAGACAATTATAAAAAAATTTTTAACTAATGGCGCTTTTAATTTGGATTCTGCCACCTTATAATCGTATAAAACTATCTTCCAATCGTATCTAATTTAAATTGCAATCCACTTTAATTTGAAGACTAATATTACCTATATCAGTATTGTTGGGTTCCATGTCGCTCTGGGAATTTTAATTTACATGAATGAAAGTCTTGCTAAACTCTATTTTTTTGCGGCAGTAATTTATTTCACCTATCGCATCATAATAGTTTCTGGGAAAGAAAAAACATTTGAAGTTTTAAAGGCCTGTGCCTATTTTGTGGGTGCTGAGGTGTTTTTAAGAACTACTAAAGGAGCCATTTCTTATGAGGCGGGAAAATATATGGTTATTCTATTTTTATTGATAGGGATGTTCTATAAAGGACTTTCAGGAAAAGGGTATGCGTATTTTATTTACCTCATGTTTTTGGTTCCCTCTATTTTTGTTGCCTCTACGACTTTAAGTTTTGATGCCAATTTTAGAACAAATATTGCCTTTGTGTTAAGTGGTCCTATTTGTTTAGGTTTAGCAGCCTTATTCTGTTATGATAAAAAAATTAGTCATGCACAGCTTTCCCAAATATTACTGTTCATGGTGCTTCCAATTTTAGCACATACAGCTTATATTTATCTATATACACCTAACTTGCGGGATGTTTTAACAAGTACTGCGTCTAATAGAGCTGCAGCAGGAGGTTGGGGAGCAAATCAAGTGGCTGCGGCATTAGGTCTCGGAATGTTTATCATGGCGATTCGTCTCTTTACCAAATCGCCGAGCCTGGCATTGAAATTATTCAATGCTACCTTACTAGGTTTGATTTCATTTAGAGCGATTACCACTATGAGTCGTGGAGGGGTAATTGCTGCTATTGCTGCCGTTGGCATATTTTTATTATATTATTTTCGCCACGCCAAATCTCGGAAGCGTCAGGAAGTTATTGCAGTGTTTGGGTTGTTTTGTATCAGTTTAATATTCACATGGGCAGTTAGTATAAATCAGACGGATGGATTAGTGAATCTACGCTATGCAAACAAGGATCACTTAGGACGCGATAAAGAAGATTTAACCACGGGGCGTGGTGAATTATTTCAAGAGGAGCTGTCCGGTTTTATTGCAAGTCCATTTTTGGGCATCGGTTCTAGTCGCGCTAAAGATCAGCGGATTGAAGATGAAGGACAGGGGGTCACCTCTCACAGTGAAGTGAGTCGCACTTTAGCGGAGCATGGTATTTTTGGGGTTATTATTCTAGTCATTCTTATTTTTAAACCTTTAGATATTCGTTCCCGAAATAAAGGCAACTATTATTTCTATGCCTTTTTAGCATTTTGGTTTTTAACCGTGAACCATATGTCCATGCGTATTGCAATGCCTGCCTTTATTTACGGCCTCGCCTTATTAAACGTTACTCATGAAAAACGTACTCTACGTAGGAAACCATCTCCAGAACTCTCAGAGTAATACTGGTTATAGTTCTGTTTTAGGACCTTTGCTTGAGCAAAGTGGCTATGACGTGCGTTATACTTCTGAGAAGTCTAATAAGGCCTTGAGACTTTTAGAGATGCTTTGGACAACATTTAGCACTCGAAAAAAGACAGCTGTTGTCCTTATTGACACTTATAGCACTCAGAATTTCTATTATGCAGTGTTGGTGAGTCAACTGTGCCGGGTTTTGAAGTTACCATACATCCCGATTCTTCATGGTGGTAATTTGCCATTCCGTTTAAAGAAGACTCCTTATTTGTCCAAAGCACTTTTTAAAAACGCTTTGGTTAATGTGTCTCCGTCTACATATTTAATAGAAAACTTTGCAACATTAGGATATCAAAATGTGGTTTATATTCCGAATGTCATCACTCTAGAAAACTACACATACAGTCCAAAACCAGTTGATGTTCCAAAATTGCTTTGGGTGCGCTCTTTTTCTAAAATTTACAACCCTAAGCTAGCAGTTGAGGTTTTAAATGAACTTCAACAACGTGGTTATAAAGCTACATTAGCAATGGTTGGTCCTGATGCAGATGGGAGTTTAGTTGAGGTCAAAACTTTAGCCAATGCACTCAATGTAGAAGTTGCTTTTACAGGAAAGCTTTCAAAAACAGATTGGATTGCACTTTCTAAAGACTATAATGTATTTATCAATACCACCAATTACGATAATACACCTATTAGCGTGATTGAAGCTATGGCCCTGGGGCTTCCTGTAGTTTCTACAAATGTGGGTGGGATGCCGTATTTGATTACTGATGGTGTTGATGGAATTTTAATCCTACCTGATGATAAAGTAGTAATGGCAGATGCCATTTGTGCGCTTTTTGAGAATCCTTCTCATGCTGCAGCATTAGCGGATAATGCAAGACTTAAAGTGGAGCAATTTGATTGGCGGAAGGTTCGGGGGCTTTGGGATGAAGTGTTGAGAGTAAAGAATAGAGAATAAAGAATAAAGAATAAGGAATAGAGAGAAGAGAGAAAGGGGAATAATGAATACTGAATTTTGAATAACGAATACCGTATTTTGAATAACGAATAACGAATTTTGAATAGCGAATACTGAATATTGGATTCTGAATACTGAAGACTGAAGACTGAGGACTGAAAACTGAATACTGCGTTAAAGGCATAATTTCTTGAAAATTCTTGCATAATTGTGTAGACTTATTATCTTCGCCTCAAGTCCAACCTAACCATGTCAAAGAAAGCCATTCATTTTCAAGTATCCGAGCGAAAACTTATGCTCAGAGCTATGGATTTGTTTTTCATAGTGTTCGGGCTTTATGTCTTGGGTACTTTTTTTCCATACGCGTATTTGGAGATATCATGGAACAATCGCGTGGCCATTTTTGTACTCTTTTTTTATATCCTGGTTTTTGGAACTGTCTTTGAAATTTATGACCTTCAGAAATCGAGTCAGTTGGATGTGTCATTTAAAAATATAGTATTGGCTGTGTCTACTGCGGTCATATTTTATTTCTTAACACCCGTACTTACACCTTTTCTACCCGAACGCCGACTTCAAATTGTCTATTTCTATCTCACCATTATAGTGTTCATGTTTTTCTGGCGGATAACCTATGTCAAGTTAATAGCTTCTCCCAGATTCTATAAAAAAGTTTTGATGATTGGCGAAGTGGCCTACTTAAATGATTTTGTGGAAGGCCTTGTCAAATCTGATCCTAATTACAGAATCGTCGGTTTTATCAGTTGCGAAAATAAAGTCAACCCTAATAAAAGCAACAGGGTAATTCAAGAATATGCCCCAAAGGATTTAATGAGGGTTATAGAGGAAGAACATATTTCAGAGGTGGTGGTGGCCAGCTATAATTCTGAGACCATTACTGAAGACATCTATAGTGATTTAATGTTGCTGTTAGAACGTGGTTTTACCATTAGAGAATACACCCAAGTATATGAAGAGATTACACATCGGGTGCCCTTACAGTTTGTAGGCAAGGAGTTTTATAAATATTTTCCCTTTAGCCGAAGCAATCATAACACCTTGTACATGTTTTTTAGTCGCGTGTTTGATATCTTGTTTTCAATAATTGGCCTAGTATGTGGACTGTTTCTATTGCCTTTTGTTATGATTGGTAATTTTTTTGGTAATAGAGGTCCGCTTCTTTATAGACAAAGACGCGTTGGTAAAAATGGTACCATTTTCGAAATTATAAAATTAAGGAGTATGGTAATTGACGCGGAAACCAATGGTGCACAGTGGGCCGAGCGCAACGATGTGCGCATCACAAATTTTGGAAGGTTCTTACGTCGAAGTCGGATTGACGAAATTCCACAATTTATCAACATCATAAAGGGGGAGATGAGTGTCATCGGCCCACGACCCGAACGCCCGGTATTTGTTAAGGAACTCGCCCGTACCATTCCCTTTTATGAAACGCGCCATATTGTAAAACCTGGTCTTACTGGGTGGGCCCAAGTGAAAACCCGTTACGGTGCTTCGGTTGATGAAAGCTTATTGAAATTACAGTACGATCTATTTTATATCAAGCGAAGAAGCTTCTTTTTGGATTTGAATATCATGGTCAAGACCATTAGTACGGTGTTGTATTATAGAGGGCAGTAGATTTGAGAGTTACGATTTTCGACCCGTCCGAACATCCCTTTTCTATACGGGCGGGTTGAAGATTGCTGAAGTTGAAATTGAAGCTGAAGTTGAAATTGAAGTTGAAGTTTAATGTGGGAATGTTTTTACTGCTTCGTGAAACTTAGTGTTTGTTATGTAATTCTTTATGTAGTAACAAACGAGCCATATAAAATGTAGTGAACTTTAGCATAAGGGTGTTCATCATTTATTTTAAACCAAAAAGCCTTCTCGTTGCTAACATTGAGGAGTGTAAAAAGAAATTAATGCAATGGGAAATATTGAAAATTAGCAAACGGCATTTTGCCAAAACCATTTCATATAGAATATTAGGGACCTTAGATACACTTTTGTTATCCTGGTTTATTTCAAGCGATATTACTGTTGGAATTAAAATAGGTGTTTTGGAGCTTGTTACAAAAATGATATTATACTATTTTCATGAACTTTTATGGTTTAGATCAACAATAATATCCTCTAATCGGCGCCATATATTAAAAACACTAGCTTGGCGTGGCATTGGCACATTGGATACGTTTATACTGGGATGGATAATCACCGGAGATCCGTTAATAGGTCTAAAAGTTGGAGGTGCAGAACTAATTACTAAAATGGTGCTTTATTTTCTGCATGAAAAATTATGGTATCGAATTGATTATGGTTTGGATGACAATATGCGAAGATCGAGAAGAATAAAGTTAAAACGCACTTAGAAACATGAGTCTTAATTTATACGATTATAATTATAAAATTACGAGAGCTGATCGTGAAAAGCTTCATGGACATGAAGGGTTTTTGATTTGGTTTACCGGATTGTCAGGTTCTGGGAAATCTACTTTGGCAAATGCCGTGGAAACCCAACTACATAAAATGAACATTTCTACCTTTACTTTAGACGGCGACAATGTTAGACAAGGTATAAATAAAGATTTGGGCTTTTCACCTCAAGACAGATCTGAGAATATAAGACGAATTGGAGAAATTGCCAAGTTAATGGTAGATGCAGGTGTGGTTACCTTAGCGGCGTTTATTTCACCTTATATAAAAGATCGCCACGCCATTAAAACAGTTGTAGGCAATGGTAAAGTTATTGAAGTTTATGTGAATACTTCTTTGGAAGAATGTGAACGACGGGATGTGAAAGGCTTATACAAAAAGGCTCGCGAAGGAAAAATTAAAGAAATGACCGGCATTTCTTCCCCTTATGAAGCACCAATAAGTCCAGATCTTGAAATCGTCACAGATCATCAATCTGTAGAAACATCTGTTGCATTAATTCTAGAATTTATCATCCAAAAATTAAAGAAGGGAATATGAGTAATTATGTTATTAGTCATCTGAAGGAACTGGAATCGGAAGCTATTTACGTTATTCGTGAGGTTGCTGCCCAATTTGAAAATCCAGCCATTTTATTTTCGGGCGGCAAGGATTCAATTGTGTTAACACATTTAGCTAAAAAGGCATTCTTTCCAGCCAAAATCCCATTTCCTTTAATTCATATTGATACTGGTCATAATTTCCCTGAAACTATCGCATTTCGTGATGCATTGGTTGAAAATCTAGGGGTGAGGCTCATTGTTGGATTGGTACAGGAAGCTATTGATAAAGGCCGAGTTAGAGAAGAAAACGGTGCTGATGCCTCGCGCAATTCGCTTCAAATAGTCACCTTGTTAGATACACTCGAAACGTATAAAGTGGATGCTGCCATGGGGGGCGCAAGAAGAGATGAAGAGAAAGCGAGAGCCAAAGAGCGTTTTTTTTCACATCGTGATGAGTTTGGTCAATGGGATCCTAAAAATCAGCGACCTGAGCTGTGGAATTTGTTTAATGGACGTCAGAATTATGGTGAGCATTTTAGAGTATTTCCAATTTCTAATTGGACTGAAATGGACGTATGGGAATATATCAAACAAGAGAATATTGACTTGCCCTCGCTTTATTTTTCGCACCAACGCGATTGTGTACAAAGAGATGGCGCAATATTAGCCAATTCTGACTATATCAAGTTAAAGGAAAACGAGAAAGTCATGCCCATGACCGTTCGTTACCGTACATGCGGCGATATGACCATTACAGGAGCTGTAGAATCAACAGCAGATTCTTTAGATAAAATTATCAAAGAAATTGCAACCACCCGTACCACTGAACGTGGTGGACGTGCCGATGATAAACGCGCAGTAACCGCTATGGAGGATCGTAAAAAACAAGGATATTTTTGAATGATGGAGAGATGTGAACTTCCGATTTTTGACGGTAGCATCTATCATAAAATTGGAATACAAATAGAAAATTGAGAATAGAAAACGAATGGAATATCAGGATATAGAACTTTTACGATTTACGACGGCAGGAAGTGTTGATGACGGTAAAAGCACCTTGATTGGTCGGTTGTTATATGATAGCAAATCGATTTTTCAAGATCAACTTCAAGCTGTAGAAGAATCGAGTAGAAGCAAAGGGTATGATTACGTAGATTTATCCTTACTTACAGATGGTTTAAAATCTGAGCGAGAACAAGGTATAACAATTGATGTAGCCTATCGCTATTTTGCTACTCCCAAGCGTAAATTCATTATTGCGGATACCCCGGGTCATATTCAATATACTCGCAATATGGTAACAGGAGCCTCTACGGCCAACTTGGCTATAATTTTAATAGATGCCCGAAAAGGGATGATGGAGCAAACTCATCGTCACGCCTTTATCGCATCCTTGCTACGGATTCCACATGCAATAGTGTGTATTAATAAAATGGATTTGGTGGATTATAGCGAGCATATTTATAATGATATCGTGTCAAGTTTTAAAGCGTTTTCATCCAAATTAAGTATCAAGGACATTCAATTCATTCCAATTTCTGCGTTACACGGCGACAACGTGGTCAATCGATCCAAGAATATGGACTGGTATGCGGGAAGCACTCTGATGTATCATTTAGAGAATGTTCATATCTCCAGTGATCTTAATCTGGTCGATTGCCGCTTTGCTATTCAATCAGTCATTAGGCCACATACCTTTGATTATCAAGATTATAGAGGTTTTGCAGGACGTATTGATGGGGGTGTGTTTAAGCCTGGAGATAGAGTAAAATCTCTGCCTTCAGGATTTATATCTACAATAAAAACGATTGAGCTCAATGGTGAGGAAATATTAGAAGCATTTTCGCCAATGTCTGTAACTATTACATTGGAGGACGACATTGATAACAGTCGAGGAGATATGATTGTGCGCGAAAACAATGTGCCAAACATTGGTCAGGATTTGGAAGTTTTAGTTTCTTGGATGAGTACGAAGCCTATTCAAACTCGTACAAAAGTTATCATCAAACATACCACTAACGTATGTGTGGCCATAATAAAAGAGCTCAAATACAAAATAGACATCAATACTTTACATCGAATTGAAGGCATTGATCAAGTGGAGATGAATGATATTGCGCGAATGTCTATTAGAACCTCAAAACCTATTTTTTATGATTCCTACAAAAGGAACCGCCAAACAGGTAGTGTCATTATTATAGATGAACAGACTAACGAAACGATTGGCGCAGGAATGATTATTTGAAGTTCAAGTTGAAATTGAACTTGAATTTGAAAATGATATTGATTGAGAGATTGTTTTTGTTGATTGATTATAAGCTGTGATAAGAAGTAAGTAGGATTTTTCGGCCTCAAAACGAAATTTCGAACTTCTACACTTCTCACTTCTCACTTCTCACTTCTCACTTCTCACTTCAAACCTCACACCTCAAACCTCACACCACTCTGCTCCTTCTAAACATCGTAATCAAAAACACAAACAGCGCCACAAATATGGCGATGCGTGCTATATAATCGCCGGCCCATGTGTAGAAGGTAATTTTCTCGTTGCTAGTTAACGTTCCTGCTAAAGCACCTTGGGTATTATAAGCTAATGACGAGGTGATTTCCCCCTTTGCATTTATCAACGCTGAGATGCCCGTATTGGCGCTTCTCACAATATCCCGACGTGTTTCTATCGCTCTTAACCGTGCATAACTTAAATGCTGTTTATGGCCTTGTGTTTCGCCCCACCACGCATCGTTGGTGATGATGGCTAAAATTGTAGCGCCATTTCTGACATAACCTGTCACAAATTCGCCGTAAACCGATTCATAACAGATGATGGGCGCGGCAATAAGGTTCGGCTGGTCTGTCGTAAACACGCTACGCTCTTCTTGGGTGGTTTTCATGGCCAAAGTGCCGCCCAAATCGATCATAAAATCGCCAATTAATGGTTTTATAATCTCCTGATAGGGTAAAGTCTCCACCCCAACTACCAACTTCGATTTATGATATAATTGTACACTATCGCTTTGATTAAGAAGCATGGCAGAATTATAATCGTCATACCAAATGCCGCTCCTGTGATAGTTGGATTGTTTTCGTATTTGTGAAGAGTCGGTGATAAAATTGATGAATGAGATGCCGGTTAAAAGATTAGCATTAGGATGCTCAGCGAGGTAAACATCCAATTTCCTCTTAAAGTACATGTCTTCCAATTGATGAATCTTGACATTGTCAGCAAAAACAGTTTCTGGTGCCACCACAAGATCTGTTTGGTCGGTGATTTTTGTATCCGTCAATTGTAATAACAAGTCTGCAATGGCTTCATTGGGGACGTTATATTTTTCAGAATACGGATCGATATTAGGTTGTAAAGCGATAACATTCATTTTTTCGCCTTCAATGGTATAGCTGTGGAAGATGGCCAATGAAATTAATATTGGTCCTACAATGATGCTGAGTATCAGAATAGCATTGCTTTTAAGTGCTAGAATCGATTGGTCGGTAAGATATTTTATTACGGTTTTAAAGATGAGAATGTTAACGACCCAAATCCATAAGCTTCCGCCAAAGGTCCCGGTGTACTCGTACCACTGAATCCAAGTGAAGTATTCTGAAAAGCCATTCCCTAAATTCAACCATGGCCACGAAAAATCCCATCCTAAATGCAGTTTTTCAAACGCCATCCATAGACACATTAAAAACAATAGGCTAATGTTGGCAGTGGTACGCTTGGCAATGCTGTGGTAAAACACCATTAGTATGGCCATCAACATAGAGTTGACCAAAATGGCAAAGCTCGCGCCAAATACATCAGCATATTGCAGCCAGTTGGTGGTGATGTAATTCCAGATGGCAAACGCTGTATAACTCAATCCGAAAACGGCTAGTTTTTTCCAGCGTAGTTTGGAAGTTCTTATGCGGTGCTCGGCCAATAAAAGCGGCACAAACCCTATAAAAAGCAAAAGCGGAAAGCCGTAAGTGGGCCAACCAAAGGCCAAGATGAATCCTGAAAGTAGCGCTAATAAGAAATTTTTCATTGGGTAAATTTACAAACTAATTGGTTAGGATGGAATATGGAACAGCGAATACAGAACAGAGAATATAGAACAAAGAATATAGAACAGAGAATTAAGATACAAGTATTAAGAATTAAGAACAAAGAATTAGGAATCAAGAACCAAGAACCAAGAATCAAAAACCATGAACCAAGAAGTAAGAACCAAGAACCAAGAACCAAGAACCATGAACCAAGAAGTAAGAACCAAGAACCAAGAACCAAGAACCAAGATACATAAAACCTGAAACTAAATTATCTAAACACGCTGAAATCTAATTTTAATGAAAACACGTTGGAGTAGAGGGCTGCGCTTTGGTCGCCAATATCCGTAAACGCATAGTCTATTTGAATGCCTCTATATTTAAAACCCACTCCAAAATTGGGTTGAAAAGTTAAATCTTCAGAATTGTCAAGTTGGAGCTCATTTTGAAAATTGCCAACTCCTGCTCTTAAAAACACTAATTCTGTATAGCCAAATTCAAAGCCCAATGCAGGTGTGATGCTTGCAAACGAACTGGAAATGATATCGTTATTTTGCTCAAAACGCACATTTAAATCGAGTGCGGTTTCTAATGTGTAATCATAGTGAAATACAAATTTCTTAGACATGCCTAGCTGTAATTTCGGAATGGTCAATTCCGTAGTTTCGGGAACGGTCTGATTTTGACCTTCCACAGCATCCTCAATAGTGGCAAGTTTTTCTTTATTAAACGACCAGGCATTGAAAGTCGTGGTGATGTCTCTCGCCATCAATCCAAATTTCCAGTCGTTTTGTGATTGGAATTGTATGCCTAAATCAAGTCCAAATCCCCAAGAAGACGCAAAATCGCCAATAAGTCGTCGGATCACTTTTGCATTGACCCCATAACTAAAACCGTCTATAGGCATTTTACGGGCGTAGGAAAATGTTAAGCCATAATCGGCAGTAGAAAACAAACTGATCCGATCGTAATTGATATTGCCTTGATCATCAATTAATTGTGTCGTGTCTAAAATATCATCCACACCAAATCTGATCAACGAGATACCCACCGCACTTCTATCATCCAAAGGCATGGCAAAAGCCATATAATTATAATTGGCAATATTGGCAAAATAGCTAGAGTGCATTAGGGCTATCTGGTTATCTTCCAGTTCTGTTAAACCTGCGGGGTTCCAATACCCAGAATTGACATCAGCCGATTGCGATACCACTGCATTACTCATGCCCAAAGCGGCAGCATCTACGCCAATATTCATAAATTCATTGGAATATTTACGGGCCGTCTGTCCATAAATCAATGTTGCCATGAGGAAAAATGCTAGGAAAGCAAGCGTTTTCAATACTTAAAGTTTTTACAAAGATGCATAATATTTTTATTCTAAATACCTTGAGGGGGTATCTGTTGTTGCGATAGTGTTAGTAACAACAAATATTCAACCTTAATAGGAATGGATAGAACCAAATATTTGATTATTAAGGACCTCAAATATGCCAAATAAGCATTTTCTTATAAAAATAGTTTGTTATTTTTACACAAACTTATACCATGGCTCTAAAAAGACATCTTCCAAATATTATCACGCTCCTGAATTTATTTAGTGGTAGCATTGCGGTACTATTTGCCGTTCAAAATAATTTTATTGCAGCTGCCTTATTTGTATTCTTAGGCATCTTTTTTGACTTTTTCGATGGACTGGTGGCCAGAAAACTTAATGTTCAAAGTCCACTAGGTCTGCAGTTAGATTCCTTGGCTGATATGGTAACTAGCGGATTGGTACCTGGTATTGTCATGTTTAAGTTACTCACCTTGGCCACTGATAGCCATACCTACACGTTTGGTGATGAGTGGGGTAGCGCGATGCATTGGATTTCAATTAAATTTTCTCCAATAGCCCTAGTCGGACTCTTTATTACCTTAGCCTCAGCTTACCGATTGGCTAAATTCAATCTGGATGAAGACCAGCAGACTTCATTTACAGGGCTACCAACACCTGCCAACGCCTTGCTGATAATGTCATTACCATTAATTATGGAATTCCAAAATAGTAACGCCATCAATACCGTTATTCTAAATCCTTGGTTTTTGGTAGCCATGACCTTTTTGAGTTGCTATTTGTTAAATGCTAACATTAATCTCTTTGCCTTGAAATTTAAAGATTGGAGTTTTAAAAGCAATGCCGTTCGCTATATTTTCATCATTTTAAGTGCAATTTTTATCATACTGTTCAAATTTGTTGCGATACCGATCATTATCGTTTTTTACGTCTTATTATCTTTGTTTTCTAAAACCTTAACAAGGCAAGCTTAAAACAAACTTATAATACTACTATAACGCTATGGCTTCAGGATTTTTTGCATTATTGGATGATATTGGTGTCCTTATGGACGATGTAGCCGCTATGGCTAAGATTTCTACTAAAAAGACTGCGGGAATTTTAGGTGATGATTTGGCTGTTAATGCCGAAAAAGCTTCCGGATTTGTTGCCTCACGAGAAATACCTGTGCTCTGGGCCATTACAAAGGGATCCTTTATTAATAAGCTCATTATTTTACCTGTGGCTTTCTTACTCAGTGCCTTTTTGCCTGTAGCAGTAACAGTCATCTTGATCTTAGGAGGTATTTACCTGGCTTATGAGGGCGCAGAAAAGTTGTATGAATATTTGGTGCCACATCAGCATGGCGTTGAAACGGTGCAAACGGTAGGTCTGTCTGAAGCCGATATCCTTGAAATAGAAAAATCCAAAATCAAGTCGGCTATTGTTACAGATTTTATCTTATCTGTAGAAATTGTAATTATTGCATTGGGCAGTGTTGTTGGTCAATCGCTGATCGTTCAAATTTTAGTGGTGAGTATTGTGGCACTGATTGCAACAGTAGGTGTTTATGGGATTGTAGCATTAATTGTTAGAATGGACGATTTTGGCTACCGATTGATCCACTTAAATGATAAGGATAAGAGTGTCTCTGATTTCTTTGGACATTTATTGGTCAATGCGCTGCCTTGGGTCATTAAAAGCCTTGGTGTTATTGGTACGATTGCCTTGCTGCTCGTAGCTGGTGGTATTTTTGCTCATAATTTAGAATTTTTACACCACGTTTTAGAGTCGTGGCCGGGTCTACTAAGAGAATTTGTAATTGGACTGGCTGTAGGGTTGGTAGCTTTTTTGATTTTTACTGGCGTTAAGAAGCTGATTGCGGTTTTTAGGAAGTAGGGAGTGTTGTGCTGGTTTAGAAGGTTTAGATGAGAGTTTAGGGAGTTTAAAAGTTGAGGAGGTTTAGAGGGATTATAGTTTGCTGATTTACTTACAACAACAGAATGGTATTAACTAGTGTCTAAATTAGTTTAGGAGTTTTAGGTGTGGGTGT
This sequence comes from Gelidibacter sediminis, assembly GCF_004364975.1. Taxonomy (GTDB): domain Bacteria; phylum Bacteroidota; class Bacteroidia; order Flavobacteriales; family Flavobacteriaceae; genus Gelidibacter; species Gelidibacter sediminis. The sequence continues at coordinate 132,591 of NZ_SOBW01000009.1, forward strand.
GTTGAAAAATTCAGCTAATTAAAACTTCGCATGAGTGAGGTAAATTAACGCTCTAAAAAAGGATTTTCTTCTTACGCAGCTCGAAATTCTGACCCAAATATACTTTACGGACCATCTCATCTTCAGCCAATTCTTCAGGTTTTCCGGCTTTTAAAATATTCCCTTCAAACATCAAATAAGTTCTGTCTGTTATGGCTAAGGTTTCTTGTACATTATGATCAGTAATAAGAATACCAATATTCTTTTTGGTCAGTTGCGCAACAATACGCTGAATATCCTCAACCGCCACAGGGTCTACACCTGCAAACGGCTCATCCAATAAAATAAAGTTAGGGTTTGTGGCTAGTGCCCTTGCAATCTCCGTACGACGACGTTCGCCCCCCGATAATAAATCGCCTCTACTTTTTCTGATGTGTCCCAATCCAAATTCTTCAATTAACGACTCCATCTTGTCCAGCTGTTCCTTTTTAGAGAGTTTTGTCATTTGAAGCACACTCAAAATATTATCCTCAATACTCAACTTTCTAAATACAGAAGCTTCTTGCGCTAAATAACCAATGCCATGTTGTGCGCGTTTGTACATTGGGAATTTAGTAATTTCCTGATTGTCTAAATGAATTTTTCCACCGTTAGGTTTAATTAAGCCTACAATCATATAAAATGAGGTGGTTTTTCCAGCACCGTTAGGGCCTAACAAGCCTACAATCTCTCCTTGATTGACTTCTAAAGAGACATTTTTTACAACTTGGCGCCCACCGTAGGACTTCATTAAATTGGTTGCACTTAACTTCATCTGATGTATTTATTGAACAAACTTACAATTTTTATTTTTTAGAAGATGCTAAGAGTGTTGTTCTAAGGCTTCCCAAAATTCGTAAGCTTTACGCAAATGTGGTACTACAATGGTACCACCAACTAACGTAGCAATTCCTAATGCTTCATTGATTTCAGCTTTGGTGAGGCCGTGCTTGTAGCTAGTTTCTAAATGGTATTTGATACAATCATCACAGCGCAGGACAGCCGAAGCTACCAAGCCTAAGAGTTCTTTGGTTTTTACATCTAGAGCACCTTCTGCGTAGGCATTAGTATCTAAATTAAAAATACGCTTGATGATTTTGTTGTTATCATCGGCCAAAATTTTTTCGTTCATTTTGGTGCGATAGGTATTGAATTCATTTACAATGTCAGACATGTTTCTTGGCTTTACGTTTTTGATTTCTGACCACAATGGCCGAGATATAAATACTAACTTGATATAAGATCAGGATTGGGATTGCGACGATTACCTGACTGGCGACGTCTGGTGGAGTGATTACCGCAGAAATAATCAGCACGCCTACAAGAGCAAATTTTCTATATTTTCTAAGAACTTGAGGGGTTACTAAGCCTACTTTGGTTAGGAAATAGATAATGATTGGCAACTCAAATACCAATCCTGCAGCAATGGAAGACGAACGTACCAGACTAATATAAGAACTGATATCAAATTGATTGGTAATCTCACTACTTACGGAATACGTTCCTAGAAAATTTATAGATAATGGCGTGATTACGTAATACCCAAAAAGTACTCCTAAAAAGAATAATAATGAAGATATGATGATAAAACCACGCGAGCTCTGACGCTCATTGTCCAATAAACCTGGGCTAATAAAGCGCCACAACTGGTAAATAATGTACGGGAAGGCAATCACAAATCCCGCATAAATAGACGTCCAAATATCGGCAGAAAATTGCCCACTCATGGTTCTACTCTGAATGGTAAAAGGAAAGGATTCTGCACAGAATGTAGAATCCATATTGAAAAACGTGGATAATTTACAAAGGTACTTATAGGTTGGGAAATCCATGCTTTTCGGACCAAAAATGATCACATCAAAAATCCATCTTGAAAATATGAATGCTACCCCTCCAGCAATAACAATGCTCAAGGTGATGCGGATTAAATGCCAGCGTAAATCTTCGAGATGGTCTAAAAATGACATCTCATTAATGTTTCTTTTTGCCATTATATAATGCCTTCTTTAATGAGGTCATGAATGTGCACTACACCAGCATACTTCCCATCGTGTTCTACTAATAGTTGCGAAATTCCATTGCTTTCCATAACATCCTTAGCATCTACAGCCATGGCATTGTCATCTATGCGTTTTGGATTGGTACTCATAATGTCTTTTGCGGTCAGGTGAATAAAGGCATCACTTTTGGTGAGCATCCGCCTTAAATCGCCATCTGTTATAATTCCGATAATTTTCCCATCTTCCACAACTGCGGTTACCCCCAGCATCTTTTCAGAAATTTCAACTATAACTTGCTTGACATTTGTATCTGCTTCCACCTGCGGTTTTTGGTTCATAGAGGATAAATCGCTTACCCTCATATACAAACGCTTTCCAAGGGCACCTCCAGGATGGTATTTGGCAAAATCTGTACTGGAAAAGCCTCTGAGTTCCAAGAGGCAAACCGCCAATGCATCGCCAATAACCAATTGGGCAGTAGTACTTGTAGTGGGCGCCAGATTGTTGGGGCAAGCTTCCTGCTCTACATATGCATTTAACACATAGTCAGCCTGTTGTCCTAAAAAGGAAGAAATATTACCTGTAATGGCAATCATTTTATTTTTTGCATTCTTTATCAATGGCACTAAAACCTTAATTTCAGGAGTGTTCCCACTTTTTGAAATACAAATGACCACATCATCCTGCAGGATGAGTCCTAAATCGCCATGAATAGCATCTGCAGCATGCATAAAAACGGCTGGTGTGCCTGTTGAATTTAGTGTGGCTACAATTTTATTGGCAATAATGGCGCTCTTTCCAATACCTGTAATAATAACCCTTCCCTTCGATTTGTAAATGAGCTCTACAGCGTTGGCAAAATCATCATTCAATAAATTGGCAAGATTGGAAATTGCTGTGCTCTCTAAGTTGATGGTTTTTTTTGCCATACTTAGAATAGAATTTTTAATATTCAAAATTTATTGATTTTTCGGTTTGATGCATATAAAGAATATTGTATCTTTAATCCTATGCAAATGTATATAAAATACTAATAGGGATTAATGAACAAAGAAGAAATTGACTTACATGCATCACTAAAAAAATACTTTGGATTTTCGAAATTTAAAGGTCTTCAGGAGGGTGTTATTAAAAGCTTAGTTGCTGGAAATAATACTTTCGTAATCATGCCAACCGGTGGTGGCAAGTCATTATGTTACCAATTACCTGCTTTAATAAAAGAAGGTACCGCAATTATTGTTTCACCGCTAATTGCCCTAATGAAGAATCAGGTAGATGCCATTAGAGCGGTCTCCCAACATGACGGTGTTGCCCATGTGTTAAACTCCTCGTTAAATAAAACTGAAATAAAACAGGTTAAGGAAGATATTTCCAATGGCATTACAAAACTGTTATATGTTGCGCCAGAGTCCTTAACAAAGGAAGAAAATGTGCAATTCTTAAGATCTGTAACCGTCTCTTTTATGGCGGTAGATGAAGCACATTGTATCAGTGAATGGGGGCACGATTTTAGACCTGAATACCGAAATCTCAGACATATCATTAAACGCATTGGTGATAATATTCCCATTATAGGGTTGACCGCTACAGCAACTCCTAAAGTGCAGGAAGATATTTTAAAAAGTTTAGACATCACAGATGCCAATACTTTTAAGGCGTCGTTTAATAGACCAAACCTCTATTATGAGGTGCGACCAAAGACTAAAAATGTCGATTCTGACATTATACGTTTCGTTAAACAGAATGAGGGTAAGTCAGGCATTATCTATTGCTTGAGTCGTAAACGCGTGGAAGAGCTAGCACAGGTACTGCAAGTAAACGGTATTAAAGCGGTTCCTTATCATGCAGGATTGGACGCTAAAACCCGTGTAAAACATCAAGACATGTTTTTGATGGAAGATGTAGATGTGGTGGTGGCCACCATTGCTTTTGGGATGGGAATAGACAAACCAGATGTGCGCTTCGTAATTCACCATGATATTCCAAAAAGTATTGAAAGTTATTATCAAGAAACTGGGCGTGCGGGACGTGATGGTGGCGAAGGTCATTGTTTGGCGTTTTATGCCTACAAGGATATAGAAAAATTGGAGAAATTCATGTCTGGTAAGCCTGTAGCGGAACAGGAGATAGGGCATGCCTTATTGCAGGAAGTAGTTGCTTTTGCAGAAAGTTCTATGTCTAGACGTAAATTTATCCTTCATTATTTTGGCGAAGAATTTGATACGGAAACTGGTGAGGGAGGTGATATGGATGACAATGTACGGTTTCCTAAAAAGTTACACGAGGCGCAGGACGATGTGGTGGTACTGTTGCAAACCGTATCCCAAACCAATGATAAGTATAAGTCTAAAGACTTGGTCCATGTTATTACAGGAAAATCAAATGCCTTGATTGCGTCGCACAAAACAGATACCTTACCATTTTTCGGGATTGGTCAAGACAAAGATAAGCGCTATTGGATGGCACTTATTCGTCAGGTTTTAGTGGATGGATTGCTTAAAAAAGATATTGAAACCTATGGTGTACTCCGGTTGACTGAAGCGGGAAAAGAATTCCTGAAAAAGCCAAAATCTTTTATGATGTCTGAAGATCATGTGTTTGACATTGCCACTGATGACAGTATCATTACGGCAGCCAAAGGTGAGGGTGGTGTAGCCGATGAACGTTTAATGGCCATGTTAAAAGACCTCAGAAAACGTAATGCCAAGAAATTGGGGGTGCCGCCTTTTGTAATTTTTCAAGATCCTTCACTTGAGGATATGGCGCTGAAATATCCTGTGACATTGGAAGAATTGAGTAATGTACATGGCGTTGGTGATGGTAAGGCGAAAAAATATGGACCAGACTTTTTAAACTTGATAGCACAATATGTTGAAGATAATGATATTGTAAGACCTGATGATTTAGTTGTTAAGAGTACCGGTACCAATTCGGCTTTAAAGCTTTATATCATTCAGAATATCGATCGGAAATTGCCTTTAGATGATATTGCATCTGCAAAGGGAATGTCTATGAAAGACTTTATTAAGGAATTGGAAGCCATTGTCTATTCTGGTACGAAATTGAACATCAATTATTGGATTGATGATATTCTCGATGATGACCAGCAGGAGGAAATTCACGACTATTTCATGGAATCTGAAACTGATAAAATTGATGTCGCAATTGATGAGTTTGATGGCGATTATGATGACGAGGAATTGCGCTTGTATCGCATTAAATTTATAAGCGAAGTCGCAAATTAATTAGGAGTTATAAAGGTCTTCCGCAATTATGACGTGTAAGGGTGTTTTTCAATATTGAAAGCTTTAATTTCTATTAATCGTACTTGTCTCTAATGGTAGATCATCCTATACATTTTCTGAATTAAAATATTAATGATCCTTAGCGGGTTCATCAATATCATTGGCGTCTTCTAACAATCCAGCTGTAGAAAGGCCTTCGTCATAACCTCCTTCAATAATAGAAAAGGTTAGATGGTTTTTTTTGGCGCTGAATTCAATGCTTTGAACACTCTCCCTTGAAATTTTAGAAATAGCGTCTTTATCAATTTCAAAATCAATTCTGGTAAGGCGACGATCAGATCCAATAGTCGCTTCAGATTCCAGTTCTTCCATGTCAGATTTTAACTCTAATTTGTAGTCGGAACCATTTATTATCAATGTCGCACCTTTAAAAGTTTTTAGTTGCAATGTGCCAATAATGATGGTTTTAAAATAGTGATACCCCGCTAACTCACTCAGTCCGGCGTACATTACATTAGTATCAGAAATTGCAAATGGCACCCCTTCTACATCTTTAATAATGTCATCAACGTAGGATGCTGCCACGGAATCATTTGTTGTTTTGGAGTTGCTAAAAGCAGATCGAAGCTTATTAATGGAAAATTTCATGGATTTATGTTCAATTTTGGTAAAACTAAACTTATAAATCTGAAAAACCAAAGATCGGTTTTTTTATAATTATAAGAAAGCGCTATAGAGAACGAGAGTTTAAACTACAAAATTTCAAGGCTCTACTAGCAGTAATTACTACTTGTAAATGGGCTGTTTTCGTGCCGCAATTATTTATATTTGTTTAAAACTCGAAAGCCTTATGATTTTTATTGAAAACGATGGCCATACCAATCCGAAGTTAAATTTAGCCTTAGAAGAATATGTATTGAGGCATTTTAGCGCTGATCAGGATTATTTACTGTTCTACGTCAATGAACCATCCATTATTATTGGTCGTAATCAAAACACTCTAGAAGAGATTAATTACAGCTATGTGGAAGAAAATGACATTCATATTGTTAGACGTATTTCTGGAGGTGGTGCGGTATACCACGATTATGGCAATTTAAATTTCAGTTTTATCACCAATCATGATGCAAAAAGCTTGAGTAACTTTAAGAAATTTACGGCGCCCGTTATCAAGGTGCTCAATAGCTTGGGGCTTAATGCCGAATTGAAGGGTAGAAATGACATTGAAGTGGACGATAGAAAAATATCAGGTACTGCTCAATTTTCTACGGGCAAGCGCATGGTGAGTCATGGTACTTTATTGTTGGATACTGATTTAAATGAAGTTGCTAAAGCATTGAATGTTAAAATGAGTAAGATTCAATCTAAAGGTCATAAATCAGTGAGAAGCCGTGTCGCCAATATTTCCGAATTTTTGAAAACGCCCTTAACCATTGAGGCGTTTCGTCAGTTGGTTTTGGAAGGCTTATATGATGAAAGCGAACCCTTTCAAACCTATCAACTGACTTTAGAAGAGTGGAGCGCCGTTCACCAATTAAAGGCAGAAAAATATGACACTTGGGATTGGAACTATGGGCGTTCTCCAAAATTTAACATCCGTAGGAGCAAACGGTTTCAGATAGGTGAAATTGATCTCAGAATTTTTGTAGAGAAAGGTTATATTACTGATTTTAGAATTTACGGCGATTTTTTTGGCAAAGAGCCTGTAGCGCATTTAGAACAATTACTCACAGGAGTGCGCTATGACTATGTTGATATTACTGCAGCCTTGAAACCTGTTGATTTAAAGGATTATTTTGGAGAGGTCAATAAAGCAGAATTTATTGATTTGGTCTATGGAGAAGATGCGTAAATAGAGGAATGAATTGAGTTTTATACGAAACAAGGTCTACCCAATCGTATTTAGGACAAAAAAAATGTCAGTTTCATTTGAAACTGACATTTTTTATGGCCCATAAAAAGGGCTTTAAAGTATAATTTTAATTATTCAACTATAAACTTACCTTGCATTAAGGCATAGTGGCCAGGGAAAGTACACATAAAGATATATGTTCCGGGTTCAGGCGCTTCAAATTCTATAGTTTCGCTCTCGCCGCCACCAAGCATTTTAGTGTGAACAATAAATTTATCAGTCATATCAGCAGGAATATAATCGTTGTCCACAGCAGTTGCGGCAGCTTGTCCTACGGTAGCCATATCAGCATCTTTTGTTAATAAGGCCCAGTTATGACCCATAACCGCTTTTTCCATTTTACCAACATGCTTTAATGTAAGTTTTACAGTTTGTCCGGCCTTAACGCGAATGATGCTCTTATTGAATTTCATCTGGTCATTACCTTCAATTGTTACTTCGGCTACTTTGGCGTCAGCAGTTTCAACAGGTGTTGCTTTCTCTTCAATTCGAGTGTCCGCATTCATTTCAGTTTTATTCTCTTTTTTGCTCTCGCCACAGCTAAACGATACGGCGGCTAAGAATACTAAAATTAATTTTTTCATTGGTCTTAAATTTAAGATTATTACTAAGTTAACTACAAAATTAAGGGCAATTTTCAGCATTGCAAAATCATTCCTCATAATTCTTTCACATATTTACGACTGGATTGTCCGAATTAAGTAGGTTTTGTGAAATTTTATTCCTCTTTGAGGTAATTCCCTATTCAAAAATAATTTTTACCAATCAATTTGTATCTTTGCAACTTCAAATAAAAATAAAATACAATGCAAGACGGCTTATATGCGAAATTCATCACCAACAAAGGTGAGATTTTAGTGAATTTAGAATACAAAAGAACTCCAGGTACAGTTGGAAATTTTGTGGCTTTAGCAGAAGGAGATTTAGAAAACTCTGCAAAACCACAAGGCAAACCTTATTATAATGGTTTGAAGTTTCACCGCGTTATTCCTGATTTTATGATTCAGGGCGGGTGCCCTCTAGGTACAGGTACCGGAAATCCAGGATATAAATTTGAAGATGAGTTTCATCAAGATTTGAGACATGATGCACCAGGTGTATTGTCAATGGCTAATGCAGGGCCTGGAACTAACGGAAGTCAATTCTTTATTACTCATATTGCAACGCCTTGGTTAGATGATAAACATACGGTATTTGGACATGTTGTTGAAGGACAAGATGTAGTAGATGCTGTAGCACAAGGAGATGTTATTGAAGCTGTGGAAATTGTAAGACAGGGGGATGAGGCTAAGGCCTTCAATGCCATTGAGGCTTTTAGAACTTTTGAAGGTTCAAGAGAACAACGTTTGGCAGAAGCACGCAAGGCGAATGAAGCTGAACTTGATAAATTAGCAGCTGGTTTTGAGCGTACCGATAGCGGTTTGCGTTACCAAATTCTCCAAAAAGGCAATGGTAAGGCAGCTGAGAAAGGCAACATGGTTTCTGTGCATTATAAAGGCCAATTGGCTGACGGCACGGTATTCGATTCGTCATATAAACGCAAACAGCCTTTAGATTTTCAAGTTGGTGTTGGTCAGGTTATTGCAGGATGGGATGAAGGCATCTGTTTGTTAAATGTTGGTGATAAGGCTCGATTGGTTATTCCTAGCGAACTAGGATACGGTGCTCAAGGCGCGGGCGGCGTCATTCCTCCAAATGCTATTTTAGTCTTTGATGTGGAATTGATGGATGTTAAATAACGATCAGTCACGATAAAAAAAAAACGCAATGCTTAGGCTTGCGTTTTTTTTTTGTTTAATTTTTTGAACAGAGAGAATAACAGAGAGAATAGAACAGAGAGAATAGAACAGAGAAAAGAGAATAGAGAAAAAAGAATAGAATTGTATTTCAGATCAGAATCGTATCAAAATTAATTTTACATAATTACTACAAATTGAACTTCTAACTCTTCAGCCTTCAGTATTCAGTATTCAGTATTCAGTATTCAGTATTCAGTATTCAGTGTTCAGTGTTCAGTCTTCAGTTTTCAATCTTCATTCTAACTTCTAACTCCAAACTTCTAACTCCAAACCCCTCATTCCTCACTATACACCTGGCCTCGATGTGGTTTTAGGGCATCGCGTAAAGGTTTCATTTGATCTTCAGGTATTATTAGAAAAGCAATGGCATGTACGTCAGTCAACGCTTCAAATCCAATAGGCATATGTTTATAATTTTCAATTTCTGCAAATTCCTGTAAATGTTTAGCGTGATGTTCTGCTATCTTAAGACCATCAGGACCTTTAAAATCCCATATTAATTTTAGTTTACGCATGTGCTACTGAAGTTCCGTTTTCAACAAAGGTCTTAAAATCTTTCATGTATTGCAAAGACTGCTTTTTGAAAGTTTTAGGCATGAGCAGGATCATTAACCGGGTCATAAAGCTGAGTGGAAGAAATTCGTTGATGCTTATCCACTGTGTATGGTTTTCTGGTGTCGCCTCAAAATAGTTTTCTTGAATATTATCCATGCCCTCAGTGCTGTAAATGGCATGCCATTCGTGCGGGATGCGTTTATGTGTTATAGTTTCAAGCAGCACCATTTGGCGTTTCCCTAGCTCATAATGCAATTTCATTTTTGCTCCAAACTCCCCTGGAGTCCCTGAAACGTGTTCCATAGATTGTAGGCCGCGTTGCCAATGTTTCATGTTTTCTGAATTGAGAAACGTTTCAACACATGTGCGCAACGGTACTTTTATTATAATGTCGCATCTATATTTCATGATAACTATCAAATGGTCAGTTCCATAAATATACAATGGATAGCTGATTGGGTGCGCATCTCAAAGTTCAACAGTTAAAAAATACTGTTCAGTGGTTTTATTAGCCTTCAAATGTACAGTATCACAAAAGTGGGCAATACCTTGTTCGCATTTTAAGATGTTAGTTTAATGGGATATAAAATACTAAAATTGAATATCAACCGTTTGAAAAAGCAACTTGTATAATACGCTAATTATATTATTTTTGCAGCCATCACCAACTGAGTTTTCTATTAAAAAGTTGAGGTTGTTCTTTAATGAATTGAAAAGAATAGCGTATCTTAATTTAACGATATCAATAGCGTACATGAAATTATATGTTAGTTTACTGTTGTTTTGGTTTATAACTACGATGGCTACAGCACAAATGTCTTCATCAGATGTGCTCATTACGGTTGATGGTGATCCAATACGTGCAACAGAATTTATAAGGGTTTACAACAAGAATTTAGACTTGGTAAAAGATGATTCACAAAAAGATATTGATGGATACCTCAAACTGTTTATTAATTACCAATTGAAACTTAAAGAAGCTAAACGTCTTGGTTTGCACAAAAAGGCTAGCTATCTTAAAGAATTTGGCAATTACAAGGCGCAACTGGTCAAAAATTATGTTTCAGATTCTAGAGTCACCGAAGCTTTGATCAAGGAAGCATATAATCGAATGAAGTACGATGTAAAAGCTTCGCATATTTTAATACGATTGGATGAGAATGAAACTGACACCTTAAAAGTTTATCAGGAGTTAGAAAATCTTAGAGACCGCGTCCAGACTGAAGGCTTTGATAAGGTAAAAACCGATGTCCATGATGGGCAAACAGTTTTTGCTGAACATTTAGGTTATTTCTCAGCTTTTAAGATGGTATATGAATTTGAAAATGCGGCGTATACTACTAAGGTTGGAGATGTATCTATGCCTTTTAGAACGCCATTTGGATATCATATTGTAAAGGTTGAAGATAAACGGCCTAGTCTAGGGGAGGTGACCGTTGCCCACATTATGGTCAATACATCAAACACTGATACGGTTGTGGACGCTGAAACCCGGATTGATGAGATTTATAGAAAGGTTAAGCAAGGCGAACCCTTTGAATCTTTAGCAAAACAATTCTCTGACGATAAAAGTTCAGCAAATCAAGGAGGTGAGTTGTCGCCTTTTACTGGAGGACAGTTAAGTTCGCCTGAATTTGAAGCTGTAGCTTTTAACTTGTCTACCATTGGAGAGGTCTCTAAACCTTTTAAAACCAATTACGGTTGGCATATTGTGAAGTTATTGGATAAAAAAGGAACCCCAAGTTTTGAGGATGCTAAAATTGAAATTGAAAATAAAATAAAGCGCGACTCCCGTTCTAAACTGATCAATACAACCTTGGCAAATGATTTACGCAATACCTATAAGGTGGTCCTTAACCCAAATGCGAAAACTTATTTTACGTCCATTTTAAATCCTGACTTTTTCTCAAGATCTTGGGCGCTACCTGATCATTTTGATAAAGAATCGACTTTGGTCATTATAGAGAGAGACACGCTCAGATATGAAGATTTTGGTAATCATTTACTAAAGATCCAGCAGGTATATGCCGGTAAAACTATGCCTTTTAAAACCGTTATTGAAAAGGAATACACAGGGTTTGAGGAAGACGCGATCATTGCGTATCATAAAGAACATTTAGAATTTGAGAATGAAGAATTTGGGTTTATTCTCAAAGAATATAGAGATGGATTATTGCTATTTGACTTGATGGAGCAAGAAGTTTGGAATGCTGCAGCTTTAGATACGGTAGGATTGAAACATCATTATAATACGCATAAAGATTCCTATTTTTGGGAAGATCGCGTAGAAGTGGTTATTGCAACTTCAGCTAAAAAAAATAATATTAAAACCGTGGAGAAACTGTGGACGCAAGGTATGGCATATACAGATATTAACGCTCAATTAAATACGGACTCAGAGCAGAAAGTTATCTTTACCGAAAGTATTAAACCATTAGATTATCACGGTTTTCCAAAAGGCGTAAAGCTGCAGAAAGGGCTTTCCAAAGTCTATTTTTACAATGATGCCTATCATTTGGTTAAGGTTAATAAAATGCTCCCACAAACGGCTAAAACTTTTGATGAGGCCAAAGGAAAAGTAATTAGTGATTATCAAAATGTTTTAGAAGCCAACTGGTTGAAACAGCTTCAGGAACGCTATCAGGTTACTGTAAATACCGATGTATTGCAACAGGTGAAAGCACAGCTGAACGCCACAAAATGAAAAATAATAAATTGATTAAAAGCACTGTTTTAATAGTCTTGGTAAGTTGTTTTCTGATGTCCTGCGATTTTTTCAGACAGACGGATGACAGGATCCCCATTGCCCGAGTTGGAGATAACTATCTTTACGAAGAAGATGTTGAAGATTTGGTTGTAGAAGGCACATCTGTAGAAGATAGTACACTATTAGTAAATGGCTATATAACCCGTTGGGCAACGCAATTGTTATTGGTGGATGGTGCTAAAAGGAATCTGCCAGAAGAGCTGCAGGAGGAATATCAGAAACTGGTTACACAATACCAAAATGATCTCTATACCAAGGCTTATATTGAAGCTTTGGTAAAGCGCAATATTGACACTTCGGTCACCTTGTCTGAGGCCCAAAAAGTGTATGAAAATAACAAAGAATCGTTCAAGCTTAATGAAGAATTGGTAAAATTGAGGTATATCAATTTGCCGCAAAATGCTATTAACAGGGACGAAATTGAAAAGCGTTTTAAGAGATTCAATACCAAAGACAAGCGTTATCTAGATTCTTTACATGTCCAATTCAAATCGTATTCCTTAAATGATACCATCTGGATTAAGGTGGCACATGTGGTTCAGAAAATCCCTGTGGTGAATGCTGATAACAAAAAAGAACTGTTAAAAAAATCTAATTTTATACAGCTCAAAGATTCAATAGGACTATATTTGATCCAAATTAATGAGGTCCTACAACAAAACGATTATGCACCATTAGAATATGTTAAACCGACGGTAAAACAAATCATAATCAATCGTAGAAAATTAGAACTCATCAAGCAATTCGAAAAAGATATCACAAGAGATGCCATTAAAAACAACCAATTTGAAATTTACAACTAAACTGAGGTTCGCCCTAACATTAGCTGTTCTAGTAACCTATACATTTAGTTCTGCTCAAGAAGTCATCCAAGATTCCATAGTCAAAACAGAAATCGCACAAGAAACTTCTACTCAAAAACGTGTCAAAATTGACGGAGTAGTGGCTGTTGTGGGCGATTATATTGTTTTGGATTCTGATCTCGATAAGCAATTTGCGCAATTGGAAGCGTCTGGGGTATCTAAGTCAGATTTGCCTACCCGCTGCCAATTGTTTGGTAAACTTTTGGAAGATAAATTATATGCTCATCATGCCATCCAGGATAGTATCGTGGTGAATGATTTGGAAGTCCGCTCTCAAATTGATCAACAATTCAGTTATATTTTGGAACAGATGGACGGAAATTTAGATAAAATGCTAAAGTTCTACAATAAGGATTCTGAGCAAAGCTTACGCGATGAAATGTTTGAAATCAATAAGAGTCAGCAGCTTGCAGCGCGAATGAAAGAGAAAATTGTTGAGGATATTGAGGTAACTCCTGAAGAAGTGAGGCAATATTTTAACGATATTCCTAAGGAAGAACGTCCATTTTTTGGTACCGAATTAAAGGTAGCCCAAATTGTAGTCATTCCTAAAATTGCGCAGGCTGAAAAGCAAAAGGTTATTGATAGATTAAATGAATTTAAGGCTGACGTTGTAGAGCGCGGTGCAAGTTTTACATCAAAAGTGGTTTTGTATACAGATGATGTTGCTTCTCGTAAAACGGGTGGATTGTATACTTTAAACAGAAAACGTCCGCAAATGGTTAAAGAATTTAGAGATGTGGCCTTCTCAATGCAGGAAGGTGAAATTTCCGATCCGTTTGAGACTGATTTTGGATACCATATTATTTACTTGGAAAAAATTAGAGGTCAAGAATACGATGTACGCCATATTTTGCTACGTCCAGAAGTGACTACAAAAGCAATTAAAGAGGCGAAAGAAAAGATTGAGTTGGTGCGTAAGCGTATTGTTGATAAAGAAATAACGTTTGCACAGGCGGCTAGAGAGTTCAGTGATGAAGAGGAAACCCGAAATGATGGTGGACAGTTGATAAATCCGAGAACCCAAGATTACAATTTTGAGTTGACAAAAATGGATCCGGAGCTTTACACCCAAATTCAGAGTTTAAAAGACAATGAAATTACACCTGTTCTACAGGATGAAGATCGTGTCAACCCTATCAAGTTTAAAATCATGACAGTTACAGATCGTATTGATGAACATGAGGCTGATTTTGCTAAGGATTATCTGAAAATTAAAAATTTAACAGAACAGGACAAACAGTTTAAAGCTATAGAGAAATGGGTGAATGAGAAAATCATGGACACATATATCAATATTAATGGCGATTATAGAAATTGTGACTTCCAAAGTAATTGGTTAAAAAAGGAATAAAGATATGTCAGACGTTGCTGCCGTAGAACACTTTGTAAAAAAATACAAAGCCTTAAAAAGTGAAGTAGCCAAAGTAATTGTAGGACAGGATGATGTGGTTAACCAAATCTTGATTTCTATTTTCTCAGGCGGACATGCACTTTTAATTGGCGTTCCCGGATTGGCAAAAACATTAATGGTCAATACCATTGCACAAGCACTGGGGCTCGACTTTAAGCGCATTCAATTTACACCTGATTTGATGCCCAGTGACATCTTGGGGAGTGAGATATTAGACGAAAATAGACAGTTTAAATTTATTAAAGGTCCCATTTTTGGCAATATTATTTTGGCCGATGAAATCAACAGGACGCCTCCTAAAACCCAAGCTGCTTTGTTAGAGGCCATGCAAGAACGTGCTGTTACCGTTGCAGGACACCATTACCAATTAAACTTACCTTATTTTGTATTGGCCACCCAAAACCCTATTGAACAGGAGGGAACGTACCCATTACCAGAAGCGCAGTTGGATCGGTTTATGTTTGCCATAACCTTAGCCTATCCATCTTTTGCTGAAGAAGTACAAGTGGTTAAAGCGACTACAACCGATATCAAAACGACGGTCAATCCGTTATTTACCGCTCAAGAAATTACCGATTTTCAGAATTTAATCCGTCGTATCCCGGTTGCCGATAATGTCATAGAATATGCGGTAACCATGGTAGGTAAAACTCGGCCTAATGAAGACACAGCGTCCAATTTGGTGAAAGAGTTTGTAGACTGGGGTGCAGGTCCACGAGCTTCGCAAAATTTGATATTGGCGGCGAAGACCCATGCAGCAATACGTGGAAAATTCTCACCTGATATTGAAGATGTTCAGGCGGTATCTAAAGGCATCCTTCGCCATCGAATTATTAAAAACTACAAGGCAGAAGCTGAAGGTGTCTCCGATGAGCAAATTATTGAGAGTTTGTTCTAATGCTAGTTTAAGAATAACCGCATAACACGAATACTCAAAAATGCAAAAAGAGCGTAATTTTGGTTTAGACTTATTGAGAGCCATAGCCATTACGTTAGTTGTTGTTTCCCATTTAACTTATGTATTTGTCCAGGAGTCTGATCACCCAATCATTTTAATGATTAGAACGTTAGGGGCTGTAGGTGTCGACTTGTTTTTTGTGTTGAGTGGTTTTCTTATTGGTGGCATTTTGTTAAAAGGTATTGAAAATGATCGCACCAGGTTTCCTGATTTGATTACTTTTTGGAAACGGCGGTGGTGGCGAACACTGCCCAATTACTTTTTAATGCTTCTGGTAAACATTGCCATCTATCATCTTTTTACTAAAGAATTGCCAATAGATATAGGTTCCTTTTTTGTCTTTACCCAAAATTTCGCGCATCCCCAATCTGAATTTTTCACAGAATCTTGGAGTTTGTCTATTGAGGAATATGCTTATTTAGTATTGCCCTTATTAATGTTTTGTGTGCTGGCCGTTTTTAGAACAAATGGTAAATTGGTCTTTTTATATACCACCTTAAGTGTGGTTTTTGTGGCCTTTTTACTTAAATATCAGTTCTATCTGAACACTGAAATATTAACGTATAAGAACTGGAGCGGAATGTTTAGAAAGGTGGTTATTTATAGGTTGGATTCTATTTACTTTGGGTTCTTACTTGTGTATGTCATGCGGCAAAAAATGGACTTTTTCAAACGACATAAATTCAAGGCGCTAGTCTTGGGTGGACTGACATTTTTAGCAGTCCACCTGAGCATCTTTATGTTAAATTTGCAGCCAGAATTGCATCCCGGATTTTTCGTGTTTTTATATTTGCCATTGATCTCGCTTAGTTGCGCATTAGCGTTTCCCTTTGCAGTACATATGAAACGAAGCGCTGGTTTTAATCCACTCGTTTATTTCGTGAGCACACGTTCTTACGCCATTTACTTGGTTAATTTTTCAGCTATTCTTTTATGCATCCATTATTTAATTGATCTTGAAACGGCTGCACTGGCCTTAAAGCTAGTGTTGAGTGTGGTCTATTTGGGAATGACCATTGGTATTTCCAATCTGATTTATAATTATTTTGAAAAACCAATTTTAGATTATCGGGATAGAAACATTCGTTGAATTTGATTTTCTCAACTGTTTTTGGGTTGTTGGCCAATCTAAAAATTATTAATTTAGTATTTTACATATCGCATTATTATAAATAGACTTGTATTTTGCTTAAATAATCAGCATTTATTGAATAATATGCAAGGCTTTTTTTGATATGGTTACTTATTTTCAAAAGTCTTCTAAATTTTGTAAATTTGCACTCCTCGAGACCTCGAGAACTAAATAAACAACAACCTTAAAATATACTCTATGGCATTTGATATTGACATGATTAAAAAAGTTTACAAAACTATGCCTGAACGTGTGGATAAAGCGCGTCAAATAGTTGGTAAACCTCTAACCTTATCTGAAAAGATTTTATATACCCATTTATGGGATGGAGAACCTACAAAAGCTTATACAAGAGGCAAGGATTATGTGGATTTTGCCCCAGATAGAATTGCATGTCAAGATGCTACGGCTCAAATGGCTTTGTTGCAGTTTATGCAAGCTGGTAAACCTAAGGTTGCAGTACCCACCACGGTACACTGCGACCATTTGATTCAAGCAAAACAAGGTGCTGCGCCAGATTTAAAGCGTGCTAATGAAACAAGTAGTGAGGTTTTTGACTTTTTAGCGTCAGTATCTAATAAATACGGTATTGGTTTCTGGAAACCAGGCGCAGGTATCATTCACCAAGTTGTATTGGAAAATTATGCATTCCCTGGCGGAATGATGATTGGTACGGATTCTCACACTGTTAACGCAGGTGGATTAGGAATGGTAGCAATTGGTGTTGGTGGTGCAGATGCTGTTGATGTGATGGCAGGAATGGCTTGGGAGTTGAAATTCCCTAAGCTTATCGGTGTTAAATTAACAGGAAGCCTTAACGGATGGACCGCCTCTAAAGATGTGATCTTAAAAGTGGCTGGAATCCTCACTGTAAAAGGTGGAACTGGTGCCATTGTAGAATACTTTGGCCCAGGTGCTAAAAACCTATCTTGTACAGGAAAAGGTACCATTTGTAATATGGGTGCTGAAATTGGAGCCACGACTTCAACTTTTGGTTATGACGATTCTATGGAGCGCTTCTTAAGAGCCACTGACCGTTCTGAGATTGCTGATGAAGCTAACAAAATCCGTGAATATCTTACTGGAGATCCTGAAGTTTACGAAAATCCAGAACAATATTTCGACCAAGTTATTGAAATTGATTTAGATGCCTTACGTCCGCATTTAAATGGTCCTTTTACGCCAGATTTAGCAACTCCAGTTGGAGAACTTGGTAAACTTGCGAGAGAAAAAGGATGGCCAATTAAAGTAGATTGGGGATTAATCGGATCTTGTACCAACTCTTCTTATGAAGATTTAACACGTGCAGCGTCTATTGCCAAGCAGGCCGTAGATAAAAAAATTGTCGCAAAATCAGATTTTGGGATTAACCCAGGTTCTGAGCAAATCCGCTATACAGCAGAGCGCGACGGTATTTTGAAAGTTTTTGAAGATTTAAATGCCACTATATTCACCAATGCTTGCGGACCATGTATCGGTCAGTGGGATAGAAGTGATTTAAAAGGTGAAGAAAAAAATACAATTGTACACTCGTTTAACCGTAACTTCTCAAAACGTGCTGATGGAAACCCAAATACCCATGCTTTTGTAGGTTCTCCAGAAATGGTAGCTGCCATTGCAATTTCTGGTCGTTTGGATTTTGATCCGATGAATGATACATTGATCAATGAAGATGGTGAAGAAGTGAAATTGGATGCACCACAAGGTATTGAATTGCCACCAAAAGGATTTGATGTTGAAGATGCAGGTTATGTTGAGCCAGTTGAAGATGGAAGTAAAGTAGATGTATCTGTGAGCCCAACTTCTGAACGTTTGCAATTATTGACACCATTTGAGCCAATAGGAAACTCTATTAAAGGAGCTAAACTATTGATTAAAGCATTTGGTAAATGTACAACTGACCATATTTCTATGGCGGGACCTTGGTTACGTTATAGAGGGCATTTAGATAATATTTCTAACAATATGCTTATTGGAGCGGTTAACGCTTTCGGAATGAAAACCAACTTCGTTAAAAATCAATTAACAGGTGAATATGGTGGCGTTCCTGACGTTGCAAGAGATTACAAAGCTAAAGGCATCTATTCTATAGTTGTGGGAGATCATAACTACGGTGAAGGTTCTTCTCGTGAGCACGCGGCAATGGAGCCAAGACATTTAGGTGTTGCGGCAGTATTGGTAAAATCATTTGCTCGTATCCATGAAACAAACTTGAAGAAACAAGGGATGTTAGGATTGACTTTTGCTAATGAAAGTGATTATGATTTAATCCAAGAAGATGATACTATCAATTTCTTAGATTTAGATCAATTCTCTCCAGAGAAGCCTTTAACATTAGAGTTTGTACACGCTGATGGAACAAAAGATATCATCGTTGCAAATCATACTTATAACCAATCTCAGATTGATTGGTATAATGAAGGATCTGCTTTAAACTTGATTAAAAAAGAGAATGCGTCTTAATTTGAGACCATAAATAATTTTTAAAAAACTCCTGATAGCCATCGGGAGTTTTTTTATTTTAAGGCTATGAAAATTTCAAAGAGTCAGCGTAACAATATTATTTTTTTGGGTATCATTTTGATCATGATCATTCCGCAAACGCGACAACCTATTCAAGTGTTTTTACAAAAGGGATTGGCCATGTTTAGTCCGTCTATTGTGGATGAAGAAGACCGCATCACTTTAAAAGATTACAATTGGCAATTGGTAGATGAACACGGTATGCGCTACGATTTTAATGAGGCTAAAGGGAAAGTGGTTTTTATCAATTTTTGGGCAACCTGGTGTCCGCCCTGTATTGCAGAAATGCCAAGTATGGAAAAGCTCTATCAAGATTATAAAGATGATATGGTGTTTCTTTTTGTGTCTAACGAACAGCAAGAGGTCATTTCAAAATTTAAGCAGAAAAATGACTACGATTTTTTAGTGCATGCTTCAATTACTGCAAATCCAGTACAGTTGGAAACTTCAGCTATTCCGAGAACCTTCGTCATCGATCAGCAAGGACATATTTTGATTGATAAAACAGGGGCTGCAGATTGGAATAGTAAAAAAGTAAGGGGTTTGTTGGATGAGCTTTTAAAACTTGAATAGCACTTTAAAAAAAGCCTTGATAAACGCCATGGAGAATAAGGATTTCATAATGGCCAGATCTTCTATAAAAGTAGTTTCTTCATCTAAAAACCGAAACATGGTTTGGATGGAGTTTTTCGAATAGAAGCGTTCAAAAATCCATACGCCTTTTTCGTTTTCATCGTGGAGCACTTTTAGAAATATCTTGTCGTAAAATTTATATTTCCTTTTGAATAGCTTGTGTGATGGTGCATGGCCAGCCTTAATATTGGCAATCAGCTTGGCTACGTTTTTTTCGGTATGCTTAAAGGAGTAGCCCGTAGAGCCTTTAACCCAACCGGCACCGGTACCAATTTTAGTGACGCTATTAGTGTGATACTTCCAGAAAAGGAAATCCGTCATCGGGATATTGCCCACTTCAGTTTCAATAATTCTATAATTTTCAAGATTATGTTCTTCTAAAAGATAGCGCTTTAAAAATGCATCGTAAATATCCGATGCTACAGTAAACGGAGTGAAAAAGGTATATTCCACGAGCGCTTTTGTTTCAGAAAAAGGAAGCAGATAAATAAAGCTCGTCGAATTTTTATACTGAAATCTGTAATCCATCATGGTAAAAGCTAACGGATTGAAACGCGGGGTATCGGTTTCAATAATCCAACCTTTAAAATGTTGGTGTATCAGGGTGTGCTCATCAGTCGCCGTATAAAATTCTTTTGGAACCCTGCTGTCAAAAATATGAGTTGCAGAATAGCTCTGTTTTTGTCCAATGACTTTAGCAGTTGTGCCTTCTTGAATTTCTGCTACCGTATCTTCTATAAATTTAATATTGGAATGCTTTGATAGTTGGGTTTTCGAAGCCTCATAAAATTCTAGCGATCTTATGGTTTTGTAACAGTATTCTTGAAGCGGAATTTCTAAAGATATTTCAGACGATTTAAATTTTGCCGTATGCCAAGTTTGTTCAACAATGGCATCCCATTGGCCGGCCCCTATTTCCCAAAAACTCCAGGTTTTATCATTACTATCTTTTGGGGAAGGATCAATGAGTCCAATAGTGTGCGATTTGAAAAACGGGTCTTTGGCAAGTTGTAGAGCCAATTGCAACCCAGCAAGACCATTTCCAATGATAATATAATCAAAAGACAATTTGTCTTGCATCATGATAACCTGCCTAAACTGTTTATTTTTTGAAATATTTAAATGGCACTACCAACATCCCAAAGCATTCCCCATCGTCCTTACCTAAATGTTTATGGTGCATCTTATGGGCGCGTCGCACGCCTTTGGCGTACCAATTATTAGCGTTTCTGAATATTTTAAAGCGTTGGTGTATAAAGATGTCGTGCACTGTAAAATAAGCGATGCCGTAAGCTAAGATGCCAAGTCCTAATGGCAGACAGTACCAAATGTTTTCATAGCTCCACAAATAGAAACAGATCATGCTGATAACCGCATAGAAAATAAAAAAGGCATCATTGCGCTCAAACCAACTTTTGTGATCTTTATGGTGATGATCCTTATGAAGGCTCCATAAAAAGCCATGCATGATGTACTTATGGGTAAACCACGCATTAAATTCCATGATGGCAAAAGTGCCAAAAAATATCAGTATCCAGAGAAAAATTTGCATGTCTAAATTTACATTAAATTGAGTTGGTATTTGACGTAACTTCGGGTTAAAAGTTCAAACTTTTTATAGTTGGGAACCCTAATTCTGGTCGATTTAATGTCCAACGCTGGGGTGTTTCTCAATTTCTTGAGGAGTTGGTTATAATATCTGTAAGCCATAAACACACCGAATTTGGCTTCAATTGGCAATTCCTTGATACCTTTTAGTCCCAAAGCAAAATCATGTTCAATATCATCAATGATAGCTTTTTTAGACATTTCATCCAAATGGTTCAAATTGGTATTCGGAAAATAGGTGCGACTTAAATCTTCATAATCAGCTTTCAGATCACGTAAAAAGTTGACCTTCTGAAAGGCGGAACCTAAACTCATTGCGCTTTCTTTGAGAACCTCGTATTGGGCATGATCGCCTTTTACAAATACCTTTAAACACATTAAGCCTACCACATCAGCTGAGCCGTAGATGTACATTTTATAATCGGCTTCCGTTAAATAGTCGCTTTTGTGTAAATCCAAGCGCATGCTTTCCATAAAAGAATCTACAAGATGCTTGTCAATATTGAACTTGTGATACGTTTCCTGAAAGGCATTCAGAATGGGGTTCAAACTGATTTTTTGCTCCAATGCCAATTCTAAATCTTCCTCAAAACGGTTAAACAGGGATTGCTTATTATAGTCATGAAAGGAATCGACAATCTCATCAGCAAAACGTACAAAACCATAGATATTGTAAATATCCTGACGTATACTATTGGCCAACATTTTGGTGGCAAGAGAAAATGACGTGCTGTAAGAGTTGGTCACGGCCTTACTACATCGATGGGAAACGGTATCAAATAGCTGTTTCATAATTTTTGAGGGTATGATGTTTCTTAATAAGCTCTGAAACCAATTTACCAGAAATGAGCGAAGGGGGTACTCCCGGTCCTGGTACGGTTAATTGTCCCGTAAAATAGAGATTCTTTACTTTTTTACTTTTTAATTTAGGTCTTAAAAAAGCGGTTTGGAACAGGGTGTTTGCCATTCCGTAGGCGTTGCCTTTATAAGAATTGTAATCTTGAATAAAGTCATTGACGCAGAATGACTCTTTAAATATAATATTTTTTCGGACACTTTGCGAAGTTAAGTTTTCAAACCTAGCGATAATCTTGTCAAAATAAAGGGTTCTCAATGCTGGAGTATCCTCTAATCCGGGAGCCAGTGGAATCAAGAAAATTCCCGCCTCCTGACCTTCAGGTGCCACCGTTTGATCAGTAAGCGAAGGGAAACTGGCGTAAAATAAAGGATCCTTGGGCCATTGTGGTGTATCGTATATTTCTTTGGCGTGCACTTCAAAATCGACATCAAAAAATAGTGTATGATGGTTCACATTGTTTAATTTCCTGTTAAAACCCACATAAAATAAGAGCGAAGAGGGCGCGAACACTTTCTTTTCCCAATACGTTTCAGAGTATTGGCGATGGGTGGCATCGAGCAAGGTTTCGGTGTGATGATAATCGGCACCGCTCAATACAATATCAAAAGGAAGAGTTTCGCCATTTGCTGTAATGCTCGTCACGTTTTCATTAGACACACTTATCTTATCAACTGATTGTTCAGTTTTAATGGTAACACCTAGACTAAGTGCTAATTGTTCCATAGCTAGAATGACTTGATACATTCCTTTTTTAGGATGAAAGGTGCCAATTCCGAAATCGGCATAATTCATAAAACTATAGAAGGATGGTGTGTTATCTGGTTTAGCGCCTAAAAAGAGGACGGGAAATTCTAAAATTTTTGCCAAGCGTTCATTTTTAAACTCCTTACGCACATCTTTTTTAATGGTGCTAAAAAATTGATCTAATTTTTTAATGGTCACAGGCGTCATCAACTCAAAAGGCGTTACACCCGGTCTGTACACCAAATCTTTTATGGCAACTTCATAATTGTGCTGCGCATTGTCGATAAATTTTCTAAGTTTTAACGAACTTCCTGGTTCTTCCTGTTCGAAGGTTTGACAAATTTTTTCTAATGTATCTGCAATGGTGATATAATCGTCCTTGCCGAAATAAACACTATAGGCGGGACTCAATTTATCGAGCTGATAGTAATCAGAAGGCTTTTTCCCAAAATCGGCAAAAAAACGTTCAAACACGTCGGGCATCCAATACCAGGTTGGACCGATATCAAAAGTAAATCCTTCTTTTTTAAGTTGTCTGGCGCGACCACCAATCGTTTTATTTTTTTCAAAAATGGTCACCTTGTAGCCGTCTTTCGCAAGATAGCAGGCAGCAGAGAGT
Source organism: Gelidibacter sediminis (assembly GCF_004364975.1). Lineage (GTDB taxonomy): Bacteria > Bacteroidota > Bacteroidia > Flavobacteriales > Flavobacteriaceae > Gelidibacter > Gelidibacter sediminis. The sequence goes on from NZ_SOBW01000009.1 coordinate 156,240, forward strand.
GCAGAGAAACCAGAACCAATAATAGCAGTGTTGTTTTTCATTGTTTAACAAATGTATTAAAAAGTTAAACAAAAAACAATTTAATTTTATGAAATTGTGGCTACTAAATTGCCAATAGTTTTAAAAGTAGTGATGGAGGTTGGCAGGTTTTGGGAATCAATGTATTGGGTCATCTGCCCAAGTACCCATAATTGATTGTTGTTCCCGTTCAAGAGTTCAGACTCAAATTCGGCCAAATAGGAAGCCAATTCTTCTTTTACTGGTTTTATTGTGAAATAGGATAGAAACGTTATATCCTTGTAATAAGGTAAAATATCAGTTAAGCTACTAATAGGGACGCTTGATCCTAAAAAGATGGAACGATGGCCTTTTGCTACCAATTTATAATGAACAAACATCAACCCAATTTCGTGAATTTCATTGTCTGGTAAAAATAGCACAAAAGCATTGTTGTGTTCAATCTCGTTTTGCGCTTGTAGCATTTCCGTATTGATCAAAATCTTTTGACGAATGAGCGACGAAATGAAATGTTCATGGGCAGGGGTAATGGTGTCCGTTTGCCATAGTGTACCAATTTCTGAAAGCAAGGGTAAAAATAATTCATAAAAAACCTCAGATAATGATTTTGTTTTGATCAGTGCGTTGTAGGTTTTATTGAACAGCTCCTGATCAAAATCCAACATGGCCAATTTAAAAGTGTTGATGGCATGATTTTCAAGATGTCCCTTACTGGCCAATTCCCGCACTTGTAGGTGGATGTCCTGAGTAGATAGGGAAGCTATTTTTGAAATTTTGTGACCATTATTATTAAGGAAACTGATGTTCAATAATTTTTTTAAATGGTCTAAATTGTAGAATCTGATGTTGGTATCTGTACGTTCCGGTTCGAGCAATTGATAACGCTTTTCCCAAATTCTGATGGTGTGTGCCTTTATTCCTGTAAGGTGTTCTAAATCCTTTATACTGAATATGGTCTTAATATTGTTCATTCTTTTATAAAAAATATGAAACAAAATTACATTATTTTATGACAACTTGTTGAAGAAATTATAATTTAAACTAGTGATGGGATAAATAAGGATGAAAGCGGCAGAGGTGAAGTACTAAATCTGCATAATAGTGCGCACGAGAAGACTCGAACTTCCACGATCTAAGCGATCACCAGCCCCTCAAGCTGGCGCGTCTACCAATTCCGCCACGTGCGCATAATATATAAGTCTTATGAGCTCAAATTGATAATAGTATTCAATTTTGAGGTCTTGGTTGGTATCCAAAACAAATCTTCTAGGACTTTAGCGCTGCAAATATAAAAAATCAAATATTTTAATTTGGAAATTTTTAATTTACTTTTTAGTAAATCGGGTTTATTTCTGACTTTATTCTTTCTATAATGTCATAGTTGAGGTTTGGGTGCTCAATCTTAACACTTTGTACTATAAGGTTTGGTAATTGATATTGTTGAATTTAGTGCAACTCGTGATTACGCTACAAAAAATATGCATTGCAATCATTCGCCAAAATAGGAAGTGTTAAATTCTATCGCAAAAAAATGGATGCACCGTGTGGAAGAATCATCTGCGGAGTGCATAATAGAAACAAAACGCATTTGCACTTACTATTTATTTAAAATTAATACTATGAAATCAGTTTGGAACGGCACCGTAAGTTTTGGCCTTGTATCAATACCCATTAAAATGTATTCGGCTTCTGAAAGTCGAAACTTAGATTTGGACATGCTCGATAAACATGATCATGCACGCATTAGGTATAAAAGGGTAAATGAAGAAACCGGAGAGGAGGTAGAATGGAAGGATATCGTGAAAGGGTTTAAAAAGGACGATGCATACGTCATTTTGGAGAAAGAGGACTTTGAAAATGCGAATGTCAAGAAAAGTAAGACTATTGACATAGAGGAATTTGTAGAAGAGACTGAAGTGGCAGATATGCTGTTTAAAAATCCCTATTATCTCGAACCTCAAAAAGAAGGGGGTAAGGCTTATAACTTATTGCGGGACGCTCTCAAGAAAACCGGTAAGTTAGGTGTTGCCACCTTCGTGATGCGTCAAAAAGAAAATCTATCGCTGATTGGGGTTTATAAAAATGTAATTGTTTTGCACGTTATTCGATTCGCCGAAGAAATTCGCGATCCGAAGGAAGTGAAAATTCCGAAAACCAAAACTTCAGACAAGGAAATTGCCATGGCCGAGGACTTGATTGAAAATTACACCGAAAAATTTAATTTCAAAAAATACAAAGATGTTTACAATAGCCAATTGCTCAAAATTATTGAGTCTAAAGCTTCAGGCAAAAAAGTAAAGGTTGAAAAAACAAAGAGTGAGCCAACTGCAGCCAAAGATTTAATGGCCAAATTAAAAGCAAGTTTGGACCAACGCAAAAAGAAAGCCTCATAAATTATGAGCCTGCAAGATTACCGAAAGAAACGCAATTTCAAGGATACCCCTGAACCCAAGGATATTCTAAATGATGATGATAAGCATCGGTTTGTTGTTCAACGCCACCGTGCCAGCCATTTGCATTACGATTTGCGATTGGAAATGGAAGGGGTGCTAAAAAGCTGGGCAGTTCCGAAGGGGCCTTCCATGAATCCGAAAGACAAGCGCCTGGCTGTACACACTGAAGACCACCCCGTGGCCTATCTCACTTTTGAGGGGATCATTCCCAAAGGAAATTACGGCGCCGGTAAAATGACGATATGGGATAGTGGGGTTTATGAGAATCTTTATAAAGAGCATAATCTCAGTTCAGATTATGCCGAAGGAACATTAAAACTCGTTTTACACGGCGAAAAATTGAAAGGCATTTTTACCTTGGTGCGTTCGTCTTCAATGAATAAAAAGAACCAATGGTTATTGATTAAGCATGACGATCAATTTGCGACCGCATTAGATTACGATGCCGAAGATTTTAGCTTGGAAGCATTTTCTACTGAAGCTTCAGATCAGTCTGCACAACTTAGTTTAAAGTCCTTGGTCAAACCGATGCTGGCATCGCCAGGCACCAAGATTTTTAACGATAAAAACTGGATTTACGAACTGAAATACGATGGCTATCGAGCCTTGGCAACCATTACCAATGGCACGGTGGAGTTGTATTCTCGAAATGGCATTTCGTTAAATGAAAAATTTAAAGTTATTCATCAACAATTAGAGCATTTGGAGCATACAGCCATATTGGACGGTGAGATTGTGGTGTTGGACCAAACCGGTTTACCCCAATTTAATGCTTTACAAAATTATGACTCTGACCGGACGGAAGGTATCTTGGTTTATTATATTTTCGATTTACTTCACCTCAACGGTCACGACACCGTAAATCTGCCATTATTAGATAGGAAAGCGTTGCTAAAGGAGTTGTTGCCTGATGTGTCGCATATTCAGTATTGCGATCATGTGGAAGCTATGGGGATTACGGTGTACCAGCAGGCCATCAACATGGGTATGGAAGGGGTTATCGCCAAAAAAGCCGATTCAACTTATGACATCAATGTGCGTTCTTCTCAGTGGTTAAAATTCAAAAAAATTGAAAATACGGAAACCATCATTTGTGGCTACACGCTGTCTACCAACAAATCACGGAAATTTGCATCCCTTATTTTAGGAATGGTGGAAGATGATGAGCTTGTATATGTGGGTACCTGTGGCTCAGGATTTTCAGAAAATCAAATTTCTGAGCTTTACAACAAGTTTAAGGTACTGGAAACCGACACCCCAATATTTGATATTACTAAACATCTTAAAGGACGTAAAGCAGTTTGGTTGGTACCTAAATTAGTGTGTGAGGTCAAATTTTCTGAATGGACACCGTCCAGAGTGATGCGACATCCAGTTTTTTTAAGAATGAGGGAAGATAAAACCATTGCGTTTGATAGTCTTTCAAATGAAGAACCATCGCCTAAAAAACTATCGTCCTCTCACTCCGAATTTTCATTAGATATTGACGGTATAACCGTACAAATTACCAATCCCGATAAATTATACTGGCCCAATCCGCCGTTGACAAAGTATGATCTGCTCGATTACTACATCAAAATATCCGATTATATTTTGCCCTACCTCAAAGACCGACCGGAAAGTCTGCACCGGCACCCCAACGGCATTTTAGAAGATTCCTTCTATCAGAAAGACCATGAGAATCTACCAACCTGGATTGAAACCATCGAAATTCCGTCAAAATCTTCAGGTAAGCATATTAATTACCTGCTGTGTCAAAACCAGGCCACTTTACTTTATATGAATAATTTAGGCTGTATTGAATTGCATCCGTGGCATTCTACGATCTATCAGTTAAATCAGCCTGACTATGCCATCATTGATTTAGATCCGTCAACTGAAAACAGCTTTGAAGAGGTTATTGAAACCGCTTTAATGGTCAAACAAGTTTTGGATCGGGCAAAAATTAAAGGATTCTGTAAAACCTCAGGTGCGTCGGGACTTCATATATATATTCCCATGGGAGGGCTGTACACCTACGAAGAGGCACGCGATTTTACTAAACTGCTGTGTGTATTTGTCCATGAGGCCTTACCTGAAATTACAACATTAGAGCGCTCCTTAAAAAAACGCGGACCAAAAATTTATTTGGATTATTTGCAGAATAGGAAGGGGCAAACTATAGCATCAGCATATAGCGTGCGCCCTCAAAAACTAGCAACGGTTTCTACGCCTTTGCAATGGTCTGAAATTAAACCAGGGTTGGAAATTCAAGACTTTACAATGAAAACCGTACCAGATCGGTTGGCGACCATCAAAGATGTATTTAAAGGTGTACTGAAAAAAGGGATTGATATGGAACAAGCATTAAATAATCTGATGGAATCTTAAAAATGTATTTTTTGAGCGCTAATTATTTTTTATCGGATCCTATCTTAATCCCCTTATTAGGTAATTTTAATTGGAACTTTAAAACATATTTAAATATGAGCACTCAAGACAAAAATCAAAAAAAGGACGCGCCTAAAAAATCAGATCCAAGATCCGATTCTAAAAAAGCATCAACTACGTCAAAAGCGTCAACTCCAAAGAAAAAATAGAGCACTGTTTTTTTTAAAAACTGTAAACTCCTGATCAAATAATGATCAGGAGTTTGTTTTTTAAGTTCGATTTTGGCCTAATTTGATTTAGGTTAATAATTTGTTCATATGAGAAGATGAAAATTAAATTGAGGATGTAATTTTATATGAATTTAAAAACCAGGCTATTATGAAATGTCGTGCTGAAATATTGATGTTTTTTTTAATCATTTTGGTGACCTCATGCGATTTCGGGACCAATAATTCTCCAAGTCACAGTACTGAGGGGAGAACGGTTTCCGAGAATGAAGAAATCACTAATACTACTAATTATAAAAAGACAGGAAATTTTGATGCTTTAGATGAAGCAGGCATTGCTAATGGCAGAATTACAGATAGCTTGAATGAAAATTGGAATTTGGACAACCCTAAACGGAGAGAAACCTTGTATTCTCGTTTCAATATGAGTCCAGAACAAATAGAGCGTTATGAAAACGCCCTCCGTACATGGAGAGAATCGCAAAAGGATGATGCCTATAAGCTATTATCGGCCAACGAAAAAATTAAAGAAGAGAACCGGATATTAAAGACCATTTTAGACGGCGATCAATACGATCAGTACAGGCAATGGTCCAAGCTAAATGATTTGAGAAATTAATATATTATTTATTATGGTGGTTAAAAAACCCTTATTTACTTGAGGGTTTTTTTGTAGTCTAAAGTTATTTTTTGAGTGAATAAAGATAACGCGATATCTAAATTAAATGCACATTTGTAACCCTGATTGAATTAAACAAACTAAAACATTTTTGCTATGAATGATTTAAAAAGTTTTGAAATTCGGAATGGTCAGACTAAAAACGAACGTTATTTTAAAGGGTATATAGAGAAGCAACAATTGCCCTCGCGAATGCATTATTATGGATTTCAGTTACACTGCCATGATGCTATCAAAATAAATCTTCAGACAGAAAAAGAGTCGTCAGTCTATTTATGTATAAATCTTGCGGAAAAATCCCACTTAACCATGTCATGTGGCATTCAAGAATTTTCAGTGCCGCCTTATGCAAGTGTACTAGTGCCGTTTAAAAGGACAGAGACCGTTGCATTTCATTGTGACGTAAATAAACGATACGATTTTTTACTCTTAAAAATGGAAAAATCTGAATTAGACACAGATCAAACGGTATTACTCCAAAAGTTACAAGACCATGGTCTATTATTAGATGCATCCATAAATTCAAAAACTTTAGCTCCCAATCTAGCACTGTGCGAAATAGCGCGTACACTAAAAAAACTTGACAAGGCAACTTGTGAAAATAAATTTATTGCGAAAGGTTATTGTAATATTTTATTTGGGCTAAAATTAAAGGAACTGCTACAAATAAAGGAAACCTCTAGCAAGTTGCCACATTTACGAAATTTTGAGATTCAACAGTTGGAAGCGCTCACAAACACAATTAAAACATATCCGCACAGACAATACACCATTAAGAGCTTGTGCAAACAAACAGGTCTGTCTGTTTCTAAACTACAGTTAGGATTTAAGGAGATGCACAATTGTACGGTTGCTATTTTTATTAGAAACATCCGGTTAGAAAAAGCGTTGGACATGTTGCGCAATACAGATTTAAATGTGTCTGAAATAGTCTATTCTGTCGGATTGACCAGCAGAAGTTATTTTTGTAGAATATTTAAAAAACGATTTAAATGTTCACCTAAGACCTATCAGCAACAGTTGCGTCTTTCTGCAATGGCTTCTTAAATATCGATACTGTTGTATTTGGATGTAAAAAGCACATCATCAGAGGCACAAAGGCTCTCCAAGGGCCTGTAATTGTTTAAAAAATCTGTATAATGTTGCTTGTCTATAATTATAGGTCGCGCATGTTTTAAGTAAGATGTTGCATGTGTACTGGTATGGGAAAGAATACTATAACTGATAAATCCATCTTCCAAAATATTATATATGCCACCAAAGCAAAATATATGCTCATCTTTTATAGAGGTGTAATAGGATTGCATGATATTATTTTCAACTTCACCTGTATAAAACCCTGTAGCAACAATTAAACAGCGTCTATGTTTTAGAGGCTCGTAAAGCCATGATGTGTGTGATACTGATGCAGGAGCAATTTCCAAAGTGTTATAGAGCGATTGAAAACTTTTCCAACTGTCTTTATAACCATGAGGTAAAATACCCCAAATGCCATATTGAATCCGGTGTGGTGCATCAGCCGTCACAATACATACAGAAGCTTCCTTTCTACCATCAATGTGGTCTGTTGCTTTGTAGAGGTTATCATAGTCAAATTTAGAATGGAGATGTTCTTCAATCTCATGTAATGGTGCGTTATTTGAAATCTTATATAGCATACCATAAAATAAAGTGATAGTTAGGTTTTAGAGGTGTTGTAAAAGATAAATTTTTAGCCTTACCCGTCATTTCTGCTTATAGTAAATGTTCAGGCATAATGCATATAATGTTAATTATTTATTCGATTAGTTTTTTTAGGGATAGGACACATGTTGTTGATGATGAATACCTAATTTCAAGCTCATTAAATAAACAATAGAAAGGTTATGGATAACATCAAACATAAAGGAGACGGTCAATTGGAATCTAAATATGATTCAGGATTGGAAGACCGTTGGTCTACAATTAGAGAAGAATACAGGAGGCACTATCCAAGCATAACAGATAAGGATGTTGACTTTAGAACTGGAGAGTTTGACCTGTTGGCTCAAAACATTGCTAGAAGAACGAATAGAAGTCGCGATCAGGTCTTGGAAGAAATTAAAAACTGGCAGATGCAGTAGCAAATTAATTGAATCTATATAAAAAGTTTAATTTAAAAATACGATATAAAATGACATATAAAACTGATAAAAATGAATTTAATCCTGAACAGGATAAAGAGGTGAAAAAAGGGCCGCTTAAACCGGAGCATAAAAATCAATACGGAAAAACTTCTGACTCCAGAAAAGAACGCAATATGTCAGAACGGGTTACGGGTGAAAACAATCGTAAGGATACCAATAGATAGGAGGCATTTGTTGTTTGCTTTAAACAATTAACAATTGCGGTTGTTTACCTGCATATGGTCTTGTTTATATTCTACGCATACTGATAGCCATATCTCAATTGTATTTAATTGAGTTAACATCTAATTCTAAAGAGCAGTTATAGCGTATATTTTTGAATTAATTTTAGTGTAAGTTGCTGAATGTCAATCAGCGCATTATTAATCTAAATATTAAATCATGGCAGAAATTAAAATTGAAAAGAAAAAACCAGTATGGCCTTGGGTCATTCTAATTTTGGTGGTTTTGGCAATTATCGCTTACCTAGTGTATGACAACGATAATGATATGGATGATGATTTTGATGATGATTATTCTGAAGAACAAGTTATCGATTCGCTTAACACGCAATCCACTTATGATCCTTATAATAATAGTGATACATCATCTACCTATGACCAATTTACAGCATATGATGAAGCTATTTCCGACTCCACGAGGGTTGCAATCGACTCCTCATATACCAAAAATGCTTTTGCTAATTTAGCAAAGGTAGTGGTCCATAAAGCAGATGAGCATGCCATAGCAGAATCTCCGGCCTTAACAGATTTAAGAAATTTCTCATCCTTAAAAACATCTATTTCTACAACTACCAAGGAAACGGAAGGGTTTAAGAACTTTAAAACAGCCACTGATAAAATTGTTACGGTGATGGAAACTGTTCAGCAAAAAAGTTTTCCTTCATTACAAACGCAAATGGCCGATTTAAAGCAATCGGCATCTAAAATTGATGGTTCTAAAGCATTAAAAGAACAACAACATCAAATTTATACTTTTTTTAGACAGAGCAGGGACGTATTAAAAATGATGAACAATTAAAATTATATAACTATGGCAGAGCACAATAAACATCTCTATTATATCACTGAATTATCTGACTATAAAATTTCAGATGGTTATCCAGATGTAAGAGGTTGGGATGTAAAGGATATTGATAACCGCGTTATTGGTAAAGTAGATAATTTACTAGTGAATAAAGACGCAGAACGTGTCGTGTATTTAGACGTTGAGGTTGATAAAAGCATTATTGATTCTAAATATGATCCATACGGAAGACCAAATCAAACTGATATTAGGGAATTTGTAAATAAAGAAGGTGAAAACCATATTATCATCCCAATCGGTTTAGTAGATATCAACGAAGATTCAGATTTTATATATACAGATATTATTGATCATCGCACTTTTGCAGAGACCAAAAGATATCGCAAGGGCGACGTCATTGACAGAAGTTACGAGAATCAGGTTTTAGGTTCATATAGACGTCGACAGGATTACCGAAGGACAGATGATGTCACGCATGCAGATCGTGACCATCAATATGTAGAGGATAATCGTGTTGATCATAAAAGTAACCTATTACATGATGAGCAGCGTTTGAGAGAGATTATTCGGGATGAAATTAGAAAATATCATCATGATACCGATAAAATTAAAACCTACGGCACTGCTGAAGATTACTATCAAGCAACAGATGGCGATCATGATCAAACGTTTTCAAATGACGAAAGAGAGATGAGACGTCGTCGCGAGAATAACGACGTTTATGACGACGATAATTTTTATGAACGTCGCGAATTTGATGATAGACGGTTTAATAAACGTACGCCAGGCTTGTAATTAAGTCTATACTCGCGAATAAAAAAAGAGAATTTACACCCTGTTAATTCTCTTTTTTTTACTTTTTTAGTTACATCGGAACGAAACGATCAGCACCACATGGTTATGATATACTATTGTCTCCACTAATATCTATATAGAGCATTTACCCTTGAATTTGGATTGGGCATTTCTCCTTTTTCTAACAGATATACGTCGCCTCCGTTAAGAAAGGTGTTAATGGCTGCCAAATTCATTAAAGAAATTGTTGTGCCGTCATCACTACCTTCCAAAACTTTTATAACCTCGTTTTCCTTCGTGAAGACTCCTAAAATATCTTCGTTATTTTCACAAAACAAGGCTTCAATCTGTCCGTTTACGGCGGCAGGTAAAATTTCACCTATGCCAATGGCTATTTTTCCTTCACCTTGGTGTTCCAAAAAATGAGCTATTTTATCTTTTCGGGGTTTATCGAACACAGGTTCCATGCGCTCCCAAGCCATTTCGTGAATATCAAACATGTCCGTACTGTTAAAATCCACCACAAGATTCTCTTCCATAAGATGCGCATACGTGTTCACTTCTTTATACATATCAAATAGCGGCCTTTGTGCCACAATTAGCAATGGCATGGTATGATCTCTAAAAATTTCCTCCAAACCATCGTTTATTGCTCGAAAGTACTTTTTTATTTCATTCTTTCTCTTTCCTGTTGCTGCTTCCTGACCATGGTACATGGTCTGGCCAGAACCTGTTGCGCCTGATCTGAATTGAAGGTTTTTCTCTTCATAATCAAAACCTACACGGTCTTGTTTTGATGCTGGAATTAAATCTTCAATATCATATGCAGTAATACTATGTTTTGTGCACTCATATAATTTTACATCATCTCTATTTAATGATACTAAAAAGAAGCTACCATCACCTGTAAACATAGGCATTAATGGTTTTAAATAGAACGCATTTGAAACGTAGTTAAATTCCTGGAAATACACTGGTAGTGTATACTTATGAAAATCACCATCTGCAATAAATAGTGCCAGACCATCTGACTGCTCTCTCCAAAAAGAGGTATCTTCAATGAGCTTTTGGATGGGGTCTATAAATTTTGCGATGTCATCGGCATTGAGATCTTTCTTATCTAATTTATGTTTTACATCCTTTAACTGGTTCTTTAAAGCTAATGGATCTTGCTCTTGAAGCACTTTTTTACCTCCTCTATGGGTAGGAATAAAAATTGAAATACAAATGTTCTGGTTGACGTTGTGCAAATCCTCAATTTCCTTCTTCGTTATCAATGTCATTTTGTTTATTTTAACGGTTAATAATTCAAAAACAATAAATCGTACTTTTTTACAAAAAAAACAATTAAAATATTATAAAATACTGATTGTCAGTTGATAATATAAGCAAATTATATCACTATTCAAAGGTAATTGCCCATAAAGACCGATGATTGAAAATGCGGCTGTGACCATATTTGTTTTGACTGCAAATTTCTAATTATTGTCATAAATAAGGCGAACCAAGGTTAGGTTGTGGGTGGGTTTTATGCCATAGATGTGCATTGGGTTATAGTGATAGTAGAGTAGAAATTGATAGACCTACTTTCTAGGAATTGATTACGACAATTATTACGATGAAACATTTAGGACTAAAAAATCAGATATTGTCTTATCAGGATTTCGGAGTAATTGGTGCATTGGACAACCTCAAGCTGATTAAAAATCCAAAACTTAATAAGACAATACCGGCCATATAAGTTCTGGGTCCAATCATTTCTGGAGATGTCGCATAAAAATCGCGTATAAAGGCTGCCATTTGAGGGCCTACAATGCCACCAAACGACCATGCTGTGAGAATTACTCCGTAAATAATTGGCATATGCCTTGCTTTAAATACTTCCAATATATAAGAGGGCATCGCGCCAAAGCCACCGCCATAACAAAGAAGCACATAACACACCAAGCTGCCAAATATCCATGGGTTGGTGGTATTAATTAAAAACAGAAAAGCCACAATTTGCGATCCTAGAATCCATCTAAATACTTCAATTTGTCCAATTTTGTCCGATAACCCGCCCCAAAAGAATCGGCCAACGCCATTAAACAAAGCGCTGATAGCTATTAAAGAGCCACCAGCCATGGCGAGCGCTTCAGTGCTCATACTTTTGTCATGGCTCTTAAATAGGTCCTGAATCATTGGCGATTGCAAGCCTATAAATATAATTCCTGCTGAAATGTTCAGAAAAAACATGAACCACATCCCCAAAAATTTTATTGAGATTAGGCTTTTGTACAGGGTAAATTGTGCCTTTTCATCCTTTTGATCAATATTCAGGTCAGCAACCACAAATCCTTCAGGACTAAAGTTGTTGGGTGGATTTTGCATGCATAGCCCAGCGGGAACGCCAATGGCTAACACAACTAAGGCAATGTAGAAGAATACATGAATCATATTGCCTTCAGTAAGACGTATTAAAGTGGGTGCAATCAGTTTAGACATAAACAGTGCACCCAAGCCAAAGCCCATGACCACCATTCCCGTAACGAAACCTTTTTTGTCAGGAAACCATTTGGAGACAGTTGCTACAGGCGTAACATAGCCAAGACCCAAACCCATGCCACCAATGCCCCCAAAACCTATATAGAAAAGCGCTAAGCTATTAATCTGCATGGCATAGGCACTAAGTAGATACCCAAGACCGTATAGAAGAGCTCCAATGGAAGCCAGTTTTTTAGGTCCGTATTTTGGTAAAATGATGCCGCCAAGAGCCGCAGATAATCCAAGAAATAGAATAGACAGACTGAAGATCCACATAGTTTGTACATTGCTCCATCCGTAGGCTATGATTATCGGTTTTTGAAAGTAGCTCCATGCATAAACGGTTCCTAAAACCAGTTGCAGTAGGGTGCCCATAATTGCAATAAACCACCGATTGGTTAGGGTTTTAATCATAACTAGTAAAAATTAGGTTCAGGATAGGTTTGTCAAAAGAGGGTTGCATAAGTAGCCAAAAATACTAGTATTGACAAAGGTTTCATAATTTCTGCATTAGAAATTATGGCGGCCATGTAGAGTGTTGACTAGATAACTGCTTTTGAGTTTGTGAGTTTATCTATCTTGGTAAGACGCTGAGTGGTGTGCTGGCTATAGGTTTAGTCCTTTACCCATTTTAAATTCGGTAACAACCAATGCTCCAGTATTGCTAAGCTTTAATGAAGACACTATTATGCAAACTGAATATGTTATTAAACCCTATGTTTCAACACCAATACAGGAACTCGAGATTGGTAACCTAATTCTTGCACTAGAGGTTTGGAGAGCAATCTGCTAAAAAACGTTTTCTTTTGATGGATAAACGCCACAATATCACTGTCTCGGCTGTCAATAAATGCATTAATGCCCTCATGTACGCTAGCGCTTTCTACTTCATGAAAGCTATGCTCAATATCTTTAAAAAGCGCTGTTAACAACGCTTTATGTTGTAATTGCTCTTTGTTCAGTTGTGCAGTTTCCTTAACATATAACACACGTATGGTAGAGTGGTGCAATTGCGTGATATTGATGAGGTATTTGAGTTCACGTCGTTTAAACGGAATTCTAAAGTCTGTGGGAAAAACAATTTCTTTAGGTGCTAAAAGCCGAACATCTTCAGGGATGGCTAATACAGGGCAAGCCGTTATATTTTCCATGACGTCTATAGTGTTCATTCCAAAAATTACCGTCCTGGAACTGGTCACTCCCTTTGCACCCATAATGACTATATCAATATCGTTTTTTGAAATGACATCGTTAACGCCCCTTACAAGAGTGTTATTGGCCGCAATGGTATAATATTCGTGAATGGGATTTGGATCGTGCAGTCTAAGGATCTGTACCAGTTTTTTAAACTGCTCTTCCGTATGGGGCTTTTGGACATCAAAGGAACGCTGACCGGAATGTAGGTAAGAATATCCCTCAATACTGTAACTGTCTTCGTGGTACGTGTTCAAGAAATAAAACGTGCATTGACGATCCTTGTACAAATCTAATGCGTACCTAGCCGCATTTAATGCAGTTCTAGAAAAATCAGTAAGAAGAAGTATTCGTTTGTCCATATCCTAAATAGCTAATCCAAGCGCAAGAACCTACAAAATGAGGTCCAGGCACGATTAAAGGTTAAGATAGTGATTTAAAAGGGAATGGTAAATCAAAATTATGGAAAAATATGAGGCCTATAGTTTGATTGTTATCAATTTTAAAAGAAGTGTAAGGACAAAAATATGGAGATAAAAAAAACCTTGCCAATTTGATTATTAGCAAGGCTTAGTCATTGTAGTTCCACTTTGTGACCCGACTGGGGCTCGAACCCAGGACCCTAACATTAAAAGTGTTATGCTCTACCAACTGAGCTATCGAGTCAATGCCTCTGAGGAGGTCTATGTTTAATCTCATCAAGATGAAACCGTAAGATGAGGTTCCGTTCTAAAAGGAAAAAAACCTTGCTAATTTAAATTAACAAGGTTTAAAATAGTGTTTCCACTTTGTGACCCGACTGGGGCTCGAACCCAGGACCCTAACATTAAAAGTGTTATGCTCTACCAACTGAGCTATCGAGTCATTTCCCTAATGAGGGTGCAAATATAAAAGCTTTTATCAATATACCAAACCCTTTTTTAAATTAATTTTTTGTTTTTTTGCAATGGCTAAGGCTATGTTTTTAAGAATCAATTTATAACAAAGTTTATGAATATTATTATAATAGGTTATATGGGGTCAGGAAAATCGACCATAGGTAAAAACCTTTCCAAAATCCTTAACTATGACTTTATTGATTTGGATGATTACATTCAGGAAAAGGAGCATTTAACCATTCCGGAACTTTTTGAAAAGAAAGGTGAAATCTATTTTAGAAAGAAGGAACAACTATATTTAAAGGAGGTTTTAAAGGAGACCAATCTCGTGTTGTCATTGGGGGGTGGTACACCGTGTTATGGCACAAATATGGACACTGTTTTAGCTACTGACGGGGCGCGTAGTATCTATTTAAAAAGTTCCATTCCAAATCTTGTTCAGAGATTGACACCTGAAAAATTAACCAGACCTCTAATTGCACATATTCAAACCGATGAAGATTTAACAGAGTTTATAGGAAAACATCTCTTTGAGCGCTCATTTTATTATAACCAAAGCCATCACACTATAGTAACGGATCATAAATCAGTTCAACAAATAACAGAAGAAATAATAGCAGGGTTATTTTAAGAAGGCTTCGTATGTTTTACCTGTCAAGATGACTTCTACATGCTCATGTAATGATGTAGAAAGCGAAATACCCTTAAAATCGGCTTTAACTGGGAATTTCTTGTGATTCCGATTGACGAGTACCGCAGTCTTGAATTGTTTCAGAGGGACATTTAAAAAGTGTTTTACACCATAAATAAGGGTTGTACCAGAATTTAAAACATCATCTATGAGAACAATGGATTTGTTTGTGTATTCTGAAGCATCAATAGATGTAGTGATTGGGTTTAACGGACTTTTCTTGTCAATACCCACTTTACAAAGCACAGTATTTAAATCTGAAATCTTATCGAGGTTAGTTTTTAGCTTTTTGGCAAGAATATACCCGTTGGAATCAATGCCGGCCAGTATTACTTCAGTACCATCAACGTTGCTCTCATATATTTGATAGGCAATACGTCTTATCTTATGGTTAATTTCCTGATGGCTTAAGATTACTTGTTTAGACACGGTCATGCTAAGTTTTGTTTTTTCAAAGATAAATAAAGCGTTTATTTAATCCTCGTCATCCGTCTCATAAAATTCGTCTATGTCCCGTCTGTCCTTCTTGGTTGGTCGGCCAACACCTTTTTTACGGTAATAATCTTTAGAAAATTTTAAGAGTTCTTGCGCTTCAAAGGCTTCTTTTGGCGTAGTATCCGTTCTGTAAATATCAACCAATTTTGCTCCTAATCTACTTGCAGGAATATCATTAACGGTCAGCTGATAATTAATTTGATTTTTTCGCAATTCAATCTTATCGGTAGGAAAAACCTCCCTACTGGGTTTGGCCACTTGGCCGTTAATTTTGATATGACCCTTTTTACATGCTTCTGTAGCAATAGTGCGTGTTTTATAGTATCTGACGCACCATAGAAATTTGTCTATTCGCATATTAAAATTTTTAAAACAACGTTAATGTTGTTGTGCAAACATATTATATTATTGTATCTTGCCGGCAAAAATAAGCAATATTGAAACAATACTTAAGAATGGGTTTTACGCATACAAGGTAATGGTTTTGAGTTCAATGCAAATTGCTTTTGAAAATGAATAAAATTAAATTGATGAAATTAAAGACCTACGTCCTCTCAGCATTGTGTTTTTTAGTAGTAATGTCTTCCTGTAAAAAAGACGATGATGATAATTCACTAGAACTCATTCCAGAGCGTGACCGCGCAGAACAACAATTAGCAGATTTTGATTCTCTAAAAGTCTATTTGCAAACCCATTACTACAACCGTGCAACTTTTGAAGCTCCTGGCAATCATACCATAGCAGAACTTGTTATATCTGAATTGCCTAAAGATGATAGCGGCAATTACCAACCCATGCCTGATCCTGACACTAACCAATTGTTGAGTGAAGCCGTGAATATTGACGCGCCATTGACCACAACTTATATGGATACGGAATATCAATACTATATTTTAGAATTGAATAAAGGTGGAGGTGTTAATCCAAATTTTTCTGATATGGTAAGGTTGAATTATAACGGGTTTCTGACTGATGGAACCTCTTTTGATGGTACCGTTACACCTACCGATTTTGATTTGATGAATCTCATACCGGGTTGGAGAGAAGCTATCCCACAATTTAAAACCTCTGAAAGTTTTGTTGAGAATAATGATGGCACGGTAACCTTTGAAAATTATGGACTTGGAGTTATGTTTTTGCCTTCTGGGTTAGCTTATTTTGGTAATCCTACAGCTTCAATACCTGCATACTCCAATTTAAATTTTGCGTTTGAGTTGTACCAATCAGAAATTGCAGATCATGACGGTGACGGCATTCCTTCCTATATGGAAGATTTAGACGGTGATAAAAATCTGTTCAATGATGATACGGATGGTGATAATGTACCAAACTTTTTAGATTCAGATGATGATGCTGATCGTGTGTTAACCATTAACGAAATGACACGACAAACCTATACGGTTGACACCAACAATGGTGGACAAGAACCTGTATTGGCAGAAGGTGAATTTGAAAGGAGTAGAAGTATGAGTGCTGGCGTCATTACAATTAAGACACTTAAGATCGTAGATGCTGACGGTGATGGCGTTGATGATCATTTACAAAAGACAGTAACAACAGACTATAGTAAATAATATCGTTTCTCAACAATTTATTAAAGCATAATAAAAAAGGCTATCATTAATGTGATAGCCTTTTTTAGATGTTTTAAAGTGCAAATGAGACACTCAATATTAATTGATCTGGGCGTGTATCAATTCTATTTGGTGGAACACCAACGGAGTTATCAATAAAAGTAGCTTCATTTTCACTGAAACCTCTTTCGTATCTCAAATCGATGCCAAATCCATTAAAGTTTGCACCAATTCCGAAATTGAGTCCCACGCTAAATTCATTCTCCACATCATTAATGGTAATCCCGTCAAATTCGGTATCAAGAATATATTGTAATGATGGACCTGCAAAAACACTTACTGGACCCAATAATTTTACACCCAACAACAATGGTGCATCAATTTTCTGCATCTTAAAATCGTTATTGTCATAATCACTTTTGGTCTGGGTATAGACTACTTCAGGTTTAAAGTAAAACCGGTCACCCACTTTCCCATAAAGTCCTAAATGAAATCCGACGTTACGATCAGGGTGTTTTGCATTTTCTCCCATAGACTCAAAATAATTACCATTTGCATTGTAGTTTAAGCCAGCTTTTATCCCAAACCCGTTTCCGTTTTGTGCATTAGCACCTAAGGTGAAAGCTATTAAAGCAAAACAGGCCAAGAACATACGTTTACTTTTGCTGCTGCTCCTGTTAAAGTGTTCTTGAAATGTGTTCAGAATTTTCATAATTGTAGATTTAAAGTTTATAAATTGATTTGATGTTTGATGTAATCAAAAACGCTGCCAAAAGGAAATTATTTTATGTTTCGACTTAATTTTAATCACAAAGGAGCTTTCTTCATGATAAAGAAAACTCCTAGTATACGTGACGAAGGTTGGTTATGTAGCGAGATATATAACTCGCAATAAATCAACCTTGTTATTTTTTTCTTTGGATGACCTTTTCAGCAGCCTTAATGATCGAGGCACTGTTTAAACCATACTTTTCCATAAGCTGGGCTGGTGTTCCAGATTCTCCAAAAGTATCTTGGGTGGCGATGAACTCTTGAGGTGCCGGATGATTTAACGCCAAGACTCTGGCAACGCTTTCTCCTAATCCGCCAAGATAGTTGTGTTCTTCTGCCGTAACAATACATCCCGTTTTGGCAACAGATTTTAAAATGGCTTCATCATCTAAAGGTTTGATGGTATGGATGTCAATGACTTCTGCTGAGATGCCTTTTTCATGCAATGCTTTTGCAGCTTCAAGCGCTTCCCAAACTAAGTGTCCGGTGGCCACAATAGTGACGTCAGTACCATCCGTTAATTGCAATGCTTTTCCAATTTCAAAAGTTTGATCCTCTGGCGTGAAATTAGGCACTGATGGACGTCCGAAACGCAGGTAAACAGGACCTTCATGGTCGGCAATGGCAATTGTAGCTGCTTTGGTTTGGTTGTAATCGCACGTGTTGATAACAGTCATTCCTGGCAACATTTTCATTAACCCAATGTCTTCCAAGATTTGGTGAGTTGCACCATCTTCACCTAAAGTCAAACCTGCGTGTGAGGCACAAATTTTAACATTCTTGTCAGAATAAGCAACACTTTGTCTGATTTGATCGTACACACGACCGGTAGAGAAGTTAGCAAAAGTTCCTGTAAAAGGTATTTTGCCACCAATAGTCAAACCTGCTGCCATACCAATCATGTTGGCTTCAGCAATTCCTACTTGATAGAAACGTTCTGGATGGTTCTTTTTGAAATCGTCCATTTTTAAGGAGCCAATTAAATCGGCACATAGCGCAACTACTTTTTCATTGGTTTGTCCCAATTCTGTAAGTCCCGCTCCAAATCCTGAACGTGTATCTTTATTTCCTGTATTTGTATATGTCTTCATATCTAAAATCGTAATTCGTAAATCTAAAATGGTTTAATAGTCGCCTAAGGTTTCAGGATTTTGCTCCAGTCCGATGGCTAATTGCTCGTCATTAGGTGCTTTTCCGTGCCATGCGTGCGTGTGCATCATAAAATCAACACCATTACCCATAACTGTTTTTAAAAGTACACAAACTGGTTTGCCTTGTCCTGTTTTGGATTTTGCAACTGCCATTCCTTTTAAGATTTCTTCAATATTGTTGCCTTGATTGATCTCCACAACCGTCCAACCAAACGCTTCAAATTTTTCTTTTACATTGCCCAGCGGCAATACTACATCTGTTGGGCCATCAATTTGTTGGCCATTTAGATCTATTGTGGAGATGAGATTGTCTACATTATTACCGGCAGCATACATAATTGCTTCCCAATTTTGACCTTCTTGCAATTCACCATCACCATGTAAACTGTAAACTAAGTGAGAATCGTTGTTTAATTTTTTTGCTTGTGCTGCACCAATTGCAACAGACATGCCTTGTCCTAATGAACCAGAAGCTATACGAACCCCAGGTAATCCTTCATGCGTTGTTGGATGCCCTTGCAAACGAGAATTGATCAATCTGAACGTGTTTAATTCTTCTACAGGAAAATAACCTGCTCTTGCCAATACGCTATAAAATACAGGTGAAATATGTCCGTTGGAAAGGAAGAATATATCTTCGCCTATCCCGTCCATATCAAAACTGTCTTGTCTGTCCATGATGTCATTGTAAAGCGCTACAATAAATTCTGCACAGCCTAATGAACCTCCTGGATGTCCAGAATTGACTTTGTGTACCATACGGAGAATGTCTCTACGTACTTGGGTTGTTAAATCTTCTAATTGTTGTGTGTTTGACATTTTATAAAAGTTAGTTTTATGCTGCAAAAGTAGCCTTTTTAACCCCGACTGCAAAGCCCTAATTTGCGCACTTATTAACGAATTTTGCGGTTTTGCTAACAATTGTAAGAAAGGATACACCTGTTTTTAAGAACGTTTTATGGACGTCTACTATGCAATGGGTTTGGGTGATGGATTTTTTATAAAGTTTTATCAAGAGCTCTTTATCTTCATAAGTGCATTGCATATCTTTGCCAGCTTATTACAATTTTAAAATACCCACCTCATGACTCAATTGGATGTTTTCTGATTGAAATAAAATAGATGTAGGTTTATTACTTATGAAATTCGAACTAAAAGGAAAAGACCTGCAAAGCAAGGCGAGAGCAGGCGTCATTACAACAGACCATGGCGTCATTGAAACTCCAATTTTCATGCCTGTTGGTACTGTAGCCTCTGTGAAAGGTGTGCATCAGCGAGAACTAAAGAATGATATAAACGCTGATATCATCTTAGGGAACACCTATCATTTGTACTTGCGTCCCCAAACAAAAATTTTGGAGCAGGCAGGAGGCTTGCATAAATTTATGAATTGGGAGCGCAATATATTGACAGATTCCGGTGGATACCAAGTCTATTCGCTCTCTGCCAACAGAAAGATTAAGGAAGAAGGGGTTAAATTCAAATCGCATATTGACGGTAGTTACCACACCTTTACGCCTGAAAATGTCATGGAAATTCAGCGTATTATTGGTGCCGATATTATTATGGCGTTTGATGAATGCACGCCATACCCTTGCGATTATAATTATGCCAAACGCTCCATGCATATGACGCATAGATGGTTGGATAGATGTATAAATCATTTGGAAAAATTACCATTTAAATATGGGTATGAGCAAAGCTTTTTTCCAATAGTTCAGGGAAGTACATATAAAGATCTGCGATTACAATCGGCTGAATATATTGCCAATGCTGGGGCGGTAGGAAACGCAATTGGTGGATTGTCAGTAGGAGAGCCTGCTGCCGAAATGTACGCCATGACAGAAGTGGTGTGTAGTGTGTTGCCAGAAGATAAACCACGCTATTTAATGGGGGTTGGTACGCCAATAAACATTCTGGAAAATATTGCCTTAGGTATTGACATGTTTGATTGTGTAATGCCTACGCGGAACGCTAGAAATGGGATGTTGTTTACAGCACATGGGACTATCAACATCAAAAATAAAAAGTGGGAAGCTGATTTTTCTGCCTTAGATGATATGGGTATGACCTATGTAGATACGGAATATTCTAAAGCCTATTTACGACACCTATTTAGCGTCAACGAACGATTGGCTATGCAAATTGCCACCATTCATAATCTCGGATTTTATTTATGGTTGGTCAGAGAAGCGAGAAAACATATCTTAGCAGGAGATTTCAGACCGTGGAAGGAGATGATGGTAAAGCAAATGGATAAACGTTTGTAGAAATTGAAATTGAAGCTGAAATTGAAGCTGAAATTGAAACTGAAAGGGAAGCTGAAGTTAAAGTGATGTCGAAATTAGATCATAACTCATAAAAATAACCAGTAGTCACCAAACATTGAAAATCTTAGATTGGTACATATTAAAACGTTATCTCCTCACTTTTGTGATGATGTTGTTATTGTTTATACCCATTGGTATTACGGTGAATCTTGCGGAGAAAATTGGTAAAATTCTTGAAAATAACGTGCCGTTTGGAGAAGTGGCGATTTATTATCTCAACTTTACCATTTACTTTGCCAACTTGTTATTTCCCATATTTTTATTCCTGTCCGTCATCTGGTTCACCTCTAAACTCGCCAACAATACTGAAATTGTAGCGTTTTTAAGTTCCGGCGTTTCATTTTCGCGGTTTTTAAGACCGTACATCATTGGCGCCACTATCATTTCTATTTTTGCAATGGTATTGGGCTTTTATTTGGCACCCATTGCGAGTCAGGGCTTTAATGAATTTACCTATAAATATTTAAAAAGTGCGCGGCATCAGCAGCCGGGTCAAAATATATTTAGACAGATAAACGATACAGATTTCATATACGTGAGTAGTTTTGATATCGCTCAGAAAAGGGGATACAACTTCACTTTGGAACATATTGAGAACAACGAACTGAAATACAAAATTTTTGCGAACTCCATTGTGTACTCAGAAAAGGACAGTACTTACAAATTGTTCAATTATTTTAAGAGAACCATCACTGAAAATGGGGATATTATTGAGAATTCCAGGCGTAAGGATACGGTGTTTTCTTTTGATTTGGAAGATTTGACTCCAGTAAACTACATTGCAGAAACAAAACCATATTCAGAATTGGTAGATTTTATTGAGAAGGAAAAGGCGCGTGGTTCTTCAAATATTGGACGTTATGAAGTCGTGAAGTATAAAAAATGGAGCTTGCCTGTAGCGGTCTTTATATTGACCATTATTGCCGTGTCCGTTTCTTCTATTAAACGCCGTGGCGGGATGGGCGTTAACTTGGCCTTTGGGATTACAACTGCAATGATATATGTGTTTTTCGACAAGGTTTTTGGGGTTTTGGCTGAGCAATCTGATTTTTCGCCATTAATGGCCGTATGGCTACCAAATGTGGTATTTGGTATTTTGGCAGTTTATCTCCTCTACAATGCAAAACGCTAAGCTAAAAAATTACCTGCACCTTCATTTTCTGATTTTTATTGCCGGATTCACCGCAATCTTAGGTGAACTGATAACTATTGGTTCAATACCTTTAGTATGGTATCGAATGGTGATGGCAGGTTTACTGATGTTTGGTTATATTAAGCTCAGCAAACTAAAAATTAAAGTTGATAAACGCTCCATGCTAAAATTTTTTGCGGCGGGCGTCATCATTGCGTTACATTGGATTACCTTCTTTGAAGCTATTAAACAATCCAATATCTCCATCACCTTAGCCATGTTTTCGACGGGAGCCTTTTTTGCTTCGTTTATTGAGCCCATATTTTATAAAAGGCGCATTATTTGGTATGAGATTCTCTTTGGTATCATTGTAATCATCGGTGTATTTCTGATCACACATGGCGAGTTAAAATATATTAACGGAATCATCTTAGGTGTGGTATCTGCATTACTATCAAGCCTCTTTGCCGTTATTAATGGCACGTTTATAAAAAAGCATTCTGCAACGGTCATTTCATTTTACGAATTTATCAGCGGTGTGGCATTTATAACGCTTTTTATTTGGCTATTTAATGGAGGATTTGATAAAGAGTTCTTTATGCTTTCCATTTCAGATTGGGTATATCTATTCATATTGGCTTCCGTTTGTACAGCATATGCCTTTATAGGTTCAGTTAAGGTGATGAAGTTTATAAGTCCTTATACCGTGGTACTTTCCTATAACTTAGAACCAGTATATGGAATTGCTTTAGCCCTAATTTTGTTTCCTGAAACCGAGACCATGGGGCCTCAGTTTTATTATGGAGCAGCCTTGGTCTTGTTAGCAGTGTTATTGGATGGGATTCTAAAAAATGTGATCTCCTATAGCGATAGGAAGCGAATTGGACACAAAATTCAATAATTATTCTGAGATGCGTTGATTATCCGTACCTTTGCATATAGGTCTAAAAATTGCACTATTTTTCGGAGTATTGAGTTTATTAGAACGGAAAAAATACGTAGGTTTGTAGGCTAACTAATAATAAAATCTTAAATTTTTATGGAGTATTTAGAATTTGAGCTTCCCATAAAAGAACTTGAAGATCAACTGTCAAAGTGCCAAGTTATTGGAAAGGAAAGTGATGTTGATGTAACCCAAACTTGTGAGCAAATTGAGAAAAAACTCCTTGCTACCAAGAAAGATATTTACAAGAATCTTACCGCGTGGCAACGGGTACAACTATCTCGTCATCCTAATAGACCATATACACTAGACCATATCAAAGCCCTATGTGGGGATTCGTTTTTAGAATTACACGGCGATAGAAATGTGAAAGATGATAAGGCCATGATAGGTGGTTTGGGTAAGATTGGCAATCAGTCTTATATGTTTATAGGCCAGCAAAAAGGATACAACACCAAAACAAGACAATACCGTAATTTCGGGATGTCAAACCCTGAAGGCTATCGTAAAGCGCTACGCTTGATGAAATCGGCTGAAAAATTTAAGATTCCTGTAGTAACCTTAATTGACACTCCAGGGGCTTATCCTGGACTAGAAGCAGAAGAACGTGGACAGGGTGAGGCTATTGCCAGAAACATTCTGGAAATGACACGCCTAAAAGTACCAATTATTTGTGTGATTATAGGTGAAGGTGCATCAGGTGGCGCATTGGGTATTGGTGTTGGTGATCGTGTGTTGATGATGGAAAATACATGGTATTCAGTAATCTCTCCAGAATCCTGTTCCTCTATCTTATGGCGTAGTTGGGAATATAAGGAGCAGGCAGCAGAAGCCTTGAAGCTAACAGCCCCTGATATGAAGAAAATGAAACTGGTAGATGATATTATAAAGGAACCTTTAGGTGGTGCCCATACCAATAGGGAAGAAGCCTTTTTATCGGTTAAAAAAGCCATTGAAAAATCGTACGCCGAGCTTAAAAACTTATCACCAAAAGAATTAGTTAAAAAACGTATGGATAAATACGCTGATATGGGTGTTTATAAATAAACACTGCCCAATGTATTGGCAAGAATTAGAACTGGAGTTGTTAACTTCAGTTTTTTTTGGCCTTATTAACAATATAATCAAGTTATTAACAGTTACATTGTTGATGACTTGTTAAGATTGAAACGGAATATTTCGGCGTCATTCTTAACAATTTATTTACTTTCGCATTCATGAAACAACCAAATCAGATACAAGGCTACAAAGTAGACAAGAGCACCATTATAAGTCTAGAAAAAGGAAAAATTCCACCACAAGCAATTGATTTAGAAGAAGTTGTGCTTGGAGCAATGATGATTGATAAAAAGGGTGTGGATGAAGTCATTGACATCTTAAGTCCTGATGCTTTTTATAAAGACGCTCACAAACACATCTTCGAAGCCATCTTTAAATTGTTTGAAAATAGTGAACCGGTGGATTTATTAACCGTTTCCAGCCAGCTTAAGAAAGATGCAAAATTAGATTTGGTGGGTGGCGATTTTTATCTGATTTCGTTAACCCAGCGGGTGTCATCTTCGGCACATATTGAGTTTCATGCACGCATTATTCTGCAAAAGTATATCCAACGTAGTCTCATCAAAATTTCTAACGAAATTATTGAGGAAGCTTATGATGAAACAAAGGATGTTTTTGACCTTTTGGATCAAGCTGAGGCCAAACTTTATGAAGTTACCCAAGGTAACATTAAAAAATCGACGGAAACAGCTCAAAGTTTGGTAATACAGGCTAAAAAGAAAATTGAAGATATTTCCAATAAGGAAGGCTTGAGCGGAATTCCATCAGGTTTTGATAAGTTGGATAAGTTAACCTCAGGTTGGCAAGAAAGTGATTTGATTATTGTTGCAGCACGTCCTGGTATGGGTAAAACTGCCTTAACCTTATCTATGGCTAGAAATATTGCGGTAACAAGCAATATTCCTGTAGCATTTTTCTCATTAGAGATGGCCTCTGTTCAGTTGATAACGCGTTTAATATCTAGTGAAACAGGCTTGTCTTCTGAAAAATTGCGTACTGGGAAGCTAGAAAAGCATGAGTGGGAACAATTAAATGTTAAAGTAAAGGCATTAGAAAAAGCACCACTTTTTATTGATGATACACCATCGCTTTCTATTTTTGATTTACGGGCCAAAGCGCGTCGTTTGGCTTCTCAATATGGCATTAAAATGATCATTATAGATTATTTGCAATTAATGACCGCTGGCGGAAGTCAAAAAGGAGGAAACAGGGAGCAGGAAATTTCTACAATTTCACGTAACCTTAAAGCCTTGGCAAAAGAATTGAGCGTGCCTGTAATTGCTTTATCCCAATTGTCACGTGCGGTTGAAACACGTGGGGGTAGTAAAAGACCATTATTGTCGGATTTACGTGAATCTGGAGCGATTGAGCAGGATGCTGATATTGTATCGTTTATTTATAGACCTGAATATTATAAAATTGACGAATGGGATGATGAAGAGCGTTCCCCTACTGAAGGACAGGCTGAGTTTATCATCGCCAAGCATAGAAATGGGGGATTGGAAAATATTAGGTTAAAATTTATTGGGCATCTCGGTAAATTTGACAACCTAGACGATTTCGACACACCGTTTGGTGAATTCCATTCAAAAATGAATGCTGCAGCCAATGATAATACTTTTAATTCCAACAATTTCCCATCGCCCTCAGACGCTTTTGATCCTCCTCCAATGGAAGACGATGACGATAATGATGTACCGTTCTAAAATCTTTTGTTTGCGTTAATATCTTTAGTAGGATAAGATTACCTTTGGAAGGATTAAAATTGTTGCCTCATGGAGAAAAGACGTACAACCAATTTATTACTCTTAATTATTGTTGTGCCACTGGTTTTTTATTTATTAAAAATCCTGTCGTTCATTTTTATTCCGTTGGCATTTTCAATGTTTATCGCGCTGTTATTTCTTCCGTTAATGCGTTGGTTGGGAAAACGGGGCGTGCCTAAATATATCAGTATTGTAATTGTCATTCTTCTCATTCTGTTGGGATTGGGAATTACGGCAGAATTGATACACTTGTCCAGCAAACAAATACTAGCTTCAGATAGCACCTTTTTTGCGGAGGCTGAAGGTAAATTACGTGAACTTAAGAACTCTTTCGAATCGTATTTTGGTGTGGAATTAGGTAAAAATGGGAACATTATGGCTCAAATTGCCGAATCTAAGAACATTGGTTCAGCGGTCGGGTTTATTGGTAAGTTCTTGAGCATGTCCCTTACCACCGCCTTTTTTACTGTACTGTGGTTGGCAGAATCGATCAATGTTCAGAAATTATTGAATGCGACCCTTCTCAAACAAAAGCACACCTCGGTCAAAACTTTTTTAAAAATTGAAAACGACTTAATTAAATTTATTAAAGTTAAGTTCTTAGTGAGTCTAGGTACTGGAATATTCACAGGTTTGGCATGTGTCTATTTTGATGTTAGTTTTCCCATTTTTTGGGGTCTGTTTGCATTTGTTATAAATTTTGTGCAAATGATAGGGTCATTTATTGCTGTTATTAGCTTGTCATTATTTGCATTTGTGGAACTCGATCCTACAAGTACACTATTTTTCTTTATGTTAAGCATTACGCTGGTTCAAATTATTTTTGGAGCTATTTTAGAGCCCATCTTTATGGGTAAATCTTTTGCCATTAATATCATTGCTGTATTAGTGATGTTGATGTTTTGGGGGTTTATATGGGGAATTCCGGGCATGATTATGTCCATTCCAATTACTGTGTTTTTGAAAATCATTTTAGAACAATTTCCAAATACAAAAATTATTGCGGGATTACTTTCTGGGAAAGAAATTAAAATTACCCGTTAAAATTACACTATTAAATACTGTTAAAATCTTAAACCTATTTGCAATAGTTAGGAATCCTAACTATATTTATAAGGCAATAGTGCAAAATTTAAAACATATATTATGGAAAAGTCAGTATTTTATCACGCGGGATGTCCAGTATGCCTTAGTGCAGAACACGACATTATTAATTTAGTAGGTGCGTCTAACGTTGATGTAGTTCACCTAGGCCAAGACAAATCGAAAATTGCTCAAGCGGAGCACGCAGGCGTCAAATCTGTTCCGGCCTTGGTTACTCCCAATGGACATGTGCTACACATTAATTACGGAGCATCAATGGCTGATGTTAAAGGTTAAAACCATAATAATGTTAGGATTTTAAAGGACATTTGAAATCCTAACATTATAAGTTATGAGCAATGTATTCTATTAGCCTCTAAAATTTGACGCTTCTATACGTTTATTTTTGATTATTTTCTTCGGCCTAAATAGGTTTCGGCACGTAAAAATTTATCTATAATATGGTATCTTGTGTTGTGATTACTTATAAATGGATGCCATGAGTGTCGATTAAGACTAAAAATGATTTCAACCCACCATATTTAAAACATACCCATGAATCATAGTGTATTTAACACAACTCATCAACAAATGGATGTAGCGAGTAAAATTGTTGTAGGATTGGAACGCATTTCAGAAGTGTTTAAAGTGCTGCTTTGGGAACATGGTAAAAGCGTTGGTTTGAGCCCTATCCAAATACAGATCCTCATATTTATAGCCTATCATAAATATGAATTCTGCAACGTGAGCCATTTGGCTTTGGAGTTCAATGTCTCAAAACCCACCATTAGTGATGCGGTAAAAATTCTTGACAGTAAAAAGCTTATTGTAAAGGATTTTTCAGCTCATGATAAAAGACGCTATAGTATTCAACTTTCAGATGACGGAAGGAAAATTGTATCGCAAACCGAAAATTTTGCAAATCCTATAAAAAGTCAACTTTCCAATATTGAGGAATTGGATAGTTTTTATAATCTGTTAAGCACTCTAATATATAAATTACATACTACTGGCTTATTATCTGTTCAAAGACTATGTTATTCATGCAAATTTTACGATAAAAATGAAGGCGGACATTATTGTAATTTATTAGAAAAGCCCTTATATACCAATGATATCCGATTGGATTGTCCAGAATTCACTAAAGCATCTTCATAAAAAACAATTCTGGAGAGATAATTTTTCAATAGCACTTCAACAAAACTCAAATTTTGAGTATCTTTCACTATGTTAATTCTAATCATAACACATCTTTATTAGGGTGGAAGTACTCTTTTTTTTGTGTTCAATTTAGTTAAAAATATAGCCTTTTGAATAAAATTTTGATAGCAGTCGTTTTTATGTTCTTTACACTTAGTGGGTTTGGTTCATATGTGCTGATTCCAATGGATGCTGAAGGTCAAAAAAACCATTTAAAAGCTTATGGGGTAACTTATTGGACTTTAGAAAAGCAACTTAAGGTTAAATGGTTACTCAATTACCGTGGAGGATCATTCCTGTTACCTGATGTGCCAGAAATAAAAAGAGAGTGTCAAATTAGAGGGGTCTCTTTTGAAGTTATTTCGGATGCTAAAACTGAAGAAATATTAGAATTAATCAGTAGTCCTTCACAAAATATGGAATCAATTGTCCTTGAGAAGGCGCCTAAAATTGCTGTGTATTCACCCAAGGGAAATCCTCCTTGGGACGATGCTGTTACAATGGTTTTAACTTATGCCGAGATTCCTTATACAACCATATATGATGAAGAAGTTTTACATGATGCTTTGGTTACATACGATTGGTTGCATTTACACCATGAAGATTTTACCGGACAATATGGAAAATTTTATAGAACCTATAAATCCACAGCATGGTATATTGAAGATAAAAAACAGTCTGAAGCATTGGCGTTGAAGTTGGGCTATGATAAGGTTTCAGAAGAAAAGTTGGCTGTAGCTTTAAAAATCCGCGATTATGTAGTTGGGGGTGGATTTATGTTTGCAATGTGCAGCGCTACGGATAGTTTTGACATTGCATTGGCAGCTGAAGGTGTAGACATTTGTGAGCCTATGTTTGATGGCGATGCTAGTGAACCCAATTATCAAAGTAAGCTAGATTTTAATAAGACGTTTGCATTTAAAGATTTTATTTTAGAACGTAATCCGAATATTTATGAGTTTTCTTCCATAGATATGACCTCAAAACGACAAATTCCAATAACTACCGATTATTTTACTTTAATGGATTTTTCAGCCAAATGGGATCCTATTCCAACCATGCTGTGTCAAAATCATACCGCATTAGTCAAAGGTTTTATGGGCCAGACCACAGCATTTGCGCGAGAGCATATCAAATCAAATGTATTGGTGATGGGAGAGAATAAAACTAATGGCGAAGCTAAATATATTCATGGCATAAAAGGAAAGGGATTCTTCACTTTTTATGGGGGTCATGATCCTGAAGATTATACACATAAAGTGGGAGACCCTAAAACAGAACTTGAACTGCATCCAACATCACCAGGGTATCGTTTAATTTTAAATAACGTATTATTTCCCGCAGCTAAGAAAAAGAAACAGAAAACCTAATAGATTTTAGGCGTGCTTAAAATCATTTTGAGTAATGGAAAAGAAGTCAATTATACATTTAAAAATATGAGAGAAACTCTTACTGTATTGATGATTTTAACGTCAATAAATTTATTTGCCCAATCAAGTCCACAAAAATTGATTGACACCTTTTTTGCTACTTATGAAAAGGACGCAGGAAAAGCAGTCAAAGATTTATATGCCACAAACAGATGGACCGAGAGAATAAAAGATGATATAGATAAAATTATTGGAACTGTTAATGGGTTTACAGATAATTATATGGGGCAATATTATGGGCATGAATTGATCACCAAGAAAAAATTTGCTGAAAGTTTTATACTATATTCATACTTGGTAAAATATGAGCGGCAACCAATTAGATTTATTTTCAAATTCTATAAACCAAATGAGGAATGGGTGCTTTTCTCATATGCACTAGATGACAAACTGGATGATGAAATTCAAGAAGCTGCAAAATTGTATTATTTGGATTTGGATAAAGAATAAACGTCCATCTTCAACCGAGCACTCCAAAATTTTAATTCAGGGGTCAGAATGATGGTAGTTGCGGATGAATGTCACATATTTTTGAACTTCTTTTAGGTGAATCCATCAAACAATACTTCTATTATTAAAATGCGCAGCCCATAACAAATGGTGTAATTGAGATAGTATATTGAAGTAATAAGTTAATGAGGAATGCTTTGCAATAGTATTTTTGAAGGAATTTTGCCTGTCATCTTTTTCAATTTTTGATTATGATTAAGAGCGTACGTTGATAACATTTTAAATAAAATAAAATCATGTCTAGCAAAGAACAAATCTTAAGTAAAATCCAGATTTTTATTGCGAATAGCTTTAAGACCCCTGAAGAGGCATTTGCATTTTTTGATGCTGATAAAAATGGAAAGCTGTCAAAAAAAGAGATTTCAGTATTACTACAAAAAGCAGAAATTAGCGGATTAATTAGAGGTTTAGTGACGTCAAAACTCCTTGAAGGTTATGATAAAGATGGTGACACTTTAGTGAGTTGGGAGGAATTTAAATCTGCAGTTACTCAAATTAAATTCTAATTAATAAGTCCTATTTGCATGTTATATTACATTAAACAGTTTTTTAAATTATTCTTTGCCTCAGTTGTTTACTGGTCATTTGCTTTTTGTTTTTTTATCCTAATACGTTATTTAGGGAGAGAGCAAGAGCAAGTAGACATGGTACAGACAACTAAAGTTTTGCCCGTATCAGAATACTTATTATTTGGGGTAGTTTTAGGGGTAATGGTAGCCATTGTATATACCATTGTAGAATATGTTTTTGACAAATTTCTTTCCAAGGCCTTAAACTTAGGTCTGATTCTAATTATTAAATCATTCATTTATCTTATTTTTTTAATTTTCTCTTTAACGATCATAGCTTATTTGGCTGAGGATTATATAGGGGTAGATTTTCCAAACCATACGGGTTGGTGGATCTCCAATAAGATCTTTTGGATGGTTACAGCTTATTTTATAATCTGCTCCTTACTCTTTTCCTTTATACGACTGGCAAATGATAAGTTTGGTAAAGGAATTATTTTTAAGATGCTGATTGGTCGTTATAGAAATCCGAGAGAAGTAGAGAAGATATTTATGTTTTTGGATATGAAATCCTCTACTTCACATGCAGAAGAATTGGGACATTTAAAATACAGTATGCTTATTCAGGATTGCTTCTTCTATCTTAACAAGATTATTAATAAATATGATGCTGAAATCTACCAATATGTAGGGGATGAAGCGGTGATTAGTTGGACACCAAAAAAGGGCATCCGACACTTAAATTGTATCAAATTGTTTTTTGATTTTGATCGTAAATTGAAACGTCATTCTAAATATTATATGAAAAAGTATGGTGTTCAACCAGAATTTAAGGCAGGATTACATACAGGAAAAATCATAATTGCCGAGGTTGGGACGGTTAAAAAAGAACTCGCCTATCACGGAGATGTAATTAATTCAACATCCCGAATACAGGGAAAATGCAATGAATTTGGTGAATCATTGCTTGTGTCAGCAGAGCTAATGGAAAAATTAAAGCTTACTTCTAAATACCAAGCAGTATCTCTTGGAGATGAATTGTTGGATGGTAAAACAGAGGAACTCAAGATTTTTGCCATCCATAGAAAGTAGTCTTGTAGAATTAAAATGAATAAGACATGGCTAGACCTGTATAGTCATCACCTAAAAAGTTTCGGCCTGCGGTGGGTGAAACCCTGAGCGAGGCATCTTTTGTTTTGTGAAGTTCAGGAACCAATATTCCTGTTGCAGCACCTAATCCAAAACCAAGCAATACATCCGTCAAAAAGTGTTGCCCTGCTTTTATTC
The DNA here is from genome assembly GCF_004364975.1 of Gelidibacter sediminis. Taxonomy (GTDB): domain Bacteria; phylum Bacteroidota; class Bacteroidia; order Flavobacteriales; family Flavobacteriaceae; genus Gelidibacter; species Gelidibacter sediminis. The sequence goes on from NZ_SOBW01000009.1 coordinate 188,499, forward strand.
TATAATATCCCACGGTTGCTGGAACAACAGTAGCGGCAGCCCATATAAAGAATTTACCCTCCGCATCCGGATAAAAATCTGAGTAAACCTTTGCCGCAAAAAAAGTTGCAGCAGCGGAAGCAGCGACATGACCAGAATAAAAGGAACGTTGTCCATTATTACGTAATCTTCTATCGGTATCTAAGTTTTCATCATACACATATGGTCTAGATTTATCGACTAAACCAGCAGTTATAGAAAATAGAGCAGCTGTAGTTGATAAACTTTCTAGGTACATACCTACATATTGCCCAGTGTGATCATTAATGTTGTCATTAAAAAGTAAGGCCAAGGGTGCAGCAAATGAAATAGCAAAAGGAATGTCGCTGATGCTACTTGCATTTTCGGAGCTATATCCAGCAGCCCATCTGTTAATACTACTAATATCCTCCTTATTGAGCGCATTCAGTTCGGCCATTGTTAGATCCTCCTTGTCTTGAATAAGCATTAAACCGTAAGCACTACCGCCCAATCCGGCACCAAGCCAAATACCGTCTTTCACCCAATTCCATTCGTATGGTGAGGTACTTTGTTGCGCGGTACTCGTTACAGTTAAAAATACTGTTAGGATAAATATAATCGTCTTCATAATTAAAAATTAGGTTTCATGAGACGAAAATAGAAAAGCTGAGAGTGGAAGGGTGTCGTTTATCAATTAAAAATTAACTCAGTTGTACCGCAGTAATGGTGTAGGTCAAAAAAAAAATCCGATTCAAGAAGAATCGGATTTTATCATCTACTAATGCCTATGATATTTCTAATCTACATTACCATATTGAAACCAAGTGAACCAGTTTGCTCCAGGAAATCCACACCCAGCACCAAAAGCAGTTTCCTCACAATTGCCACAAGGAGCAGGAATTGAAATAAATATACTTTGTTTGTCATCCGTTGGCACGAGGATTATTATAACATCATCACCACATGAAGGAATAAAATCTGTATGTTCAAGTGCCATAGCCACAAGTATATCTACTCTGTCGTTGTTAAAAGGACCAGTAAATTCACAATCTACACAAACGCTATCGTCAACCAATTTCCAAATAGCTATTTGAATGTCTCCAAATGTATAATCTCCTAATCCTTGAGAATCCTGACCTATAAATCCTTGATTCATAAGCCAATTTACAGCTCCAAAATTTTCAGGATTTTCAAATTTATCCTCTGGTAAAGCCTCATAAGAAGAATATACATCTCCTGTAAAACAGTCAAGATTATCTAAACGGGCATCTTGGTCAAGACACCATGCCCCATATGATCCAGATAAAGAAGTTCCTGAAGCAATATTGATATCGTAATAATTATTAGGAACACCTTTAGCAGCAACACAAACATTTACTTGATCTGGTAATGCCATGGCAAATGCGTCACTAGTGACATCAGAAACACAATGCACAACTGCATGAGCTGCAATATATGTTCCTTTTGACGTTGGTACTGTATAAGTGTAACTGGAAATACAATCATGGTTCTCGCTATATTCAAAATGACCTATTACAGGATTACCACCATTGTTCATTGGGAAATCAAGTTTGTCATTTACAACCGATAGATGAGTGGCTGCTAAACAATAACCACTATTGGTTAATTTATATGTGATTTCGTAATTTGCACCGATAACTTCAACTATTACAGTCCCTACCAATATATTTTGTCCTGCGTATAAGTTTACTTCAGATGATAACTCATTCTCACATGCGGGCCACTTAAATGTAGCAACTTTTGATTTGTTAGCTAATACATTGGAATCCAAAGAAAGGTCCTGCTCTGCGTCTAAGGGCTCGGTTTGGCAACTTAAAAAAGTTCCAAAAAGGAGACTTACACCAAATAATATGGTGTAAATTTTGGTCAGTTTAATTTTCATGATTAAAAGTTTAGTATTGATTATAAAATGGTACTTTGTTGCTATTAATCAATATATCTTCTAATAATTCAAATATAAAAATTTTAAAATTTAGACGATTAAAAATCAGTTAATCATCACAATAAACTGATAAACTGTTAAATTATATATAAACTATATAATTTATAATGATAGTGTATAGTGCATTATAAAATTACATTCCAATAAATCAATTTTTGTAATATCTTGCACTTATAAATAGGTAAATAGAATTTAATGAGCGTATCTATTTTGGTGCCTGATGCGGAAAGTCACTTATCAATATATGTGATTAATAGCCTGTCTCAAATTAAGGACATTAAGATTTTTATTATGTCAAATGAGAAATATACACCTTTGAGATACTCAAGACATATTCATCACTTTTCATATTATATTAAATCAGAGCATGCACTAGATTGGATTTCAAATATTAATATTGAAATAAAAACGCACCAAATTGATATGATCATGCCCATTTTTGAAAATGGAATTGAAACCATAATAAAATATAGAAATTATCTCAAGACGAATAAAGTCTGTTTGTTGCCTTCATTTAAAAATTTTGAAATAGCAAAAAACAAATGGTTATTATCTAAACATTTATTAGGGAATGACATCCCTTCTCCTAGGACTATCCTATATTCTCCTCAACATACCTTTAATTTAGAGCAATTCACATTTCCGATAATATTGAAACCAATCTTAGAAACTGGTGGCGGAGATGGTGTTTACTTTTTTGAAAATAGTGAAGCATTTCAATCTCATGTGTTAAAAACAAAAATCATCAGTGACCAGATCGTTCAAGAATATGTTAAAGGATATGATATAGGTTGCAGTGTTTTGTGTGAAAATGGTAAAATTTTAGCATTTACAATTCAAAAGGGAACAATGCTCAATTCCAATCCATTCAGACCTTTACTTGGTGTCAAGTTTGTATTTGAGGACGACCTATACAAAACCGTGGAAAAACTCATGAAATCATTGCACTGGTCCGGTGTGGCCCACATAGATTTAAAATATGATGCTGAAAATAAAATGTTTAAAGTCATAGAAATTAATCCTAGGTTTTGGGGGTCTCTTGATGCGTCGTTAATGGCTGGAGTTAACTTTCCATACCTCTATTGCTTGGCGAGTTTAAATCAACGTTTTGATCTTCCAGACTACAAACATATAGACTATTTAAACCTAAAAGGGTTAGCAAAGAGTATAACTAAACACAAATCACTATTATTTGATTTTAATTTTATATCGAAAAACACACCGATGACCTTATTGTTATTAGACCCTTTCACAACTGTTATTAAATATTCACTTTTAATTAAAAACAGCGTTCTCAACAAAATAAAAATGAGATAAAAAATACAAGGGTATTGAGCTTAATATATGACATTCGGTATAATAAGTCATAAAAAGTATTCCTTTACAACAAGGAATCTAGTAGAGGAGATACCTCACTATTAAGAATTATTTCTAGACATTGTGATTGACGATATATAGATTGGAATGCTGCTTGTTTATGTAAAACCTGCACTCAGTTTCTTAATCTTAATTAGTGCAATGGTATTGATTTGTTATAGGTCATTAATAGAATAAAATAATAACTCTCTTATAGTATTATAAAAAAAAATCCGGTTCAAGAAGAACCGGATTTAATAAGCGAAATGTGGTTATTATTTTGGCGAAACGCCTTATTTTTTAATCTTTTTTGCAAGGGCTTCAAATGCCTCTGGGTTGTTCATTGCTAAATCAGCAAGAACTTTACGATTCAAGCTAATGTCATTGGCTTTGATACCTCCCATAAACTTTGAATAAGACATTCCGTGTAATCTGGCTGCAGCATTAATACGCATAATCCATAATGAACGGAAATTTCTTTTCTTTACTTTACGGTCTCTATACGAATATAACATCGCTTTATCAACCGCGTTTTTGGCTACTGTCCAAACGTTTTTACGTCTTCCAAAGTATCCTTTTGCTTGTTTAAGAACCTTTTTTCTTCTGGCTCTTTTTGCTACTGAATTTACTGATCTTGGCATTTCTTAATTGTTTTTTGTAGTAGGCGGTCGGTATCCGACACTTTGTTTTTTTATCGTCGTAAATCATCAATCTACAATCGCTAATTTTTCAGCCTAACTCCAGGGTTTATAATCTTAGTTTAACCTATTAAAATGGGTTACTTTAAACGTAACATCACTTTAACATTATTCTCGTCTGCTTTGTGCACTAAAGTGTCATGTGTCAGGGCGAGTTTACGCTTTTTTGATTTTTTAGTCAAGATATGACTCTTAAAAGCGTGCTTTCTTTTAATCTTACCAGTGCCCGTTAGTTTAAAACGTTTCTTAGCACTAGATTTTGTTTTCATTTTCGGCATTTTCTCCTAAATTTTAAAATTACTTTTCGCTTACTATCTTAATCAATATAGTTTCCTATATGTACTATTTCTTCTTTGGCGCAATAAACATCGTCATACGCTTACCTTCTAATCTTGGCATTTGCTCAACCTTACCAAACTCTTCAAGATCTTGAGCCAATTTTAGTAGTAAAATTTGACCTTGCTCTTTAAAAACAATAGAACGTCCTTTAAAAAACACAAATGCTTTTAGCTTTGCGCCCTCCTTAAGAAACTTTTCAGCATGTTTCTTCTTGAATTCGTAATCGTGATCGTCTGTTTGAGGACCAAAACGTATTTCCTTAACAACAACTTTGGTCGCTTTAGACTTAAGGGCCTTATCGCGTTTCTTTTGCTCATAGAGAAACTTCTTATAATCCATTACCTTACATACAGGCGGATCAGCTTTTGGTGATATCTCAACCAGATCTACACCCTGCTCTTCAGCCATTGCTAAAGCTTGCCTAGTGGTGTATATACCAGTCTCAACATTATCTCCTACAAGTCTTACGTTCTCGGATCGAATGTTTCTGTTAATTTTATGTTGCTCCTCCTTTTCAGTTCTTTTGAAGCTACCTCTGTTTCTACGAATTGCTATGGCTTATATATTTTTTAGTTAAACTTAATTTGCCTATTTAAAGGTTTTTAATGTCTTTTTGACTTCGGTGTCGACAATTTGGGAGAACTCCTCTACACTAATCATGCCTAAGTCTTCTCCGCCATGTTGACGCACTGTAATCATATTTTCGTTTTCTTCGTTCTCGCCTACAATAATCATATATGGGATTTTAGCCATTTCCGCTTCACGGATTTTCTTGCCAATGGTCTCATTTCTATGATCAGCGAGGGCGCGAATTTCGTCATTTTCTAGCAAATTTAAAACTTTTTCGGCGTATTTTTCATATTTCTCACTAATTGATAGGATGATAGCTTGGGTTGGCATCAACCAAAGTGGAAAATTACCACCAGTATGTTCTAATAAAATGGCTACAAAACGCTCCATACTTCCAAAAGGTGCACGGTGAATCATCACAGGTCTGTGCAATTCATTATCACTGCCTTTATAGGTCAAATCAAATCGTTCTGGTAAGTTGTAATCTACCTGAATGGTTCCTAATTGCCAGTTTCTGCCCAAAGCATCCTTTACCATAAAATCCAATTTCGGACCATAAAAAGCAGCTTCACCAGTTTCTACAACATAATTTAAGCCCTTATCTATAGCCGCATTTAAAATAGCAGCTTCAGCTTTTTCCCAATTTTCATCACTACCTATATATTTATCTGGGGTGTTCGGGTCTCTTAAAGATACTTGTGCAGTAAAATTTTCAAATCCTAAAGACCCGAAAACATATAATACCAAATCAATTACATTTTTAAATTCGGTATCCAATTGATCAGGTGTGCAAAAAATATGAGCATCATCTTGTGTAAATCCCCTTACACGGGTCAAACCGTGAAGCTCCCCACTTTGCTCATAACGGTATACAGTTCCAAACTCAGCATAACGTTTAGGAAGTTCTTTATATGAGAATGGTTTTGCATTATAAATCTCACAGTGGTGTGGGCAGTTCATAGGCTTCAATAAAAACTCTTCACCTTCCGATGGAGTGAGTATCGGTTGAAAGCTATCAGCGCCATATTTTTCATAATGACCAGATGTCATATACAATTCCTTCTGACCGATATGCGGCGTCACTACCATTTCATAACCAGCTTTCTTTTGTGCCTTCTTCAAGAAGTTTTCTAGGCGTTCGCGTAAGGCTGCACCTTTAGGAAGCCATAATGGCAGTCCTTGACCAACTTTTGATGAAAACGTGAACAACTCAAGTTCCTTTCCAAGTTTACGGTGATCACGTTTTTTAGCTTCTTCTAATAAATTGAGGTATTCTGTCAACTCTTTTTGCTTAGGGAATGAAATGCCGTACACACGAGTCAGTTGCTTATTTTTCTCATCGCCTCTCCAATACGCACCTGCAACAGACATGATTTTAACGGCTTTGATAATGCCCGTATTCGGAATGTGTCCACCTCTACATAAATCCGTAAAGCTAGAATGGTCACAAAATGTAATGGTTCCATCCTCTAAATTTTCAATCAGTTCAACCTTGTACTCGTTATCTTGAGACTTATATAAGGATAGTGCCTCATCTTTTGAAACAGATCGTAAGTTAAAGTCATGTTTGCCTCTAGCAATCTCTAACATCTTGTTTTCAATCGCCTTAAAATCCTTATCAGAAATGGTTTGATCACCTAAATCGACATCATAGTAAAATCCATTTTCAATAGCTGGGCCAATAGATAATTTAACACCTGGATATAATTCTTCAAGTGCCTGTGCCAAAACATGGGCAGAAGAATGCCAAAATGCCTTCTTTCCATCTTTGTCGTTCCAAGTGTATAACACTAAAGCTCCATCAGTGGTCAATGGAGTATGGGTTTCCACCGTTGTACCGTTAAAATTAGCAGAAATCACGTTTCTGGCAAATCCCTCACTTATACTTTTGGCAACGTCCATTGGCGTTGCATTGTTCTCAAACGGTTTTACACTTCCGTCTGGCAGCGTTATGTTAATCATAGGTGTTTTACAAATTAGGTTGACAAAGATAAGGTGTTATATACTTTCATACAATATATATATAGGTATAATATAGATGTCTCGCTAATTCTTATGTTTAGTGCACAATTATCAAATGGCATTTTATAAAGGATGGACATCAAACCGTACAAGAGTTAAACTTGACACCACTATTATTCTTCCTATATATATGTCTGAATTACCAACAGGATTTAGTCCTTATATATAGGTACCCCATAGTGATAACCTCATAGTACGGGATGTAATCAAATTCCACCAAGATTTAAAAATCCTCATGTTCATGTATATAGTTTTCTTTTTTGGGCGTTCGGTCTGCCCTTTGGGGCAGCCCACCGCGCTCTCGCCCCTCACTTTTTGCAGCCGCGGGGGCGTCTGCAAAAGAGTTCA
>NZ_SOBW01000010.1 GCF_004364975.1 Gelidibacter sediminis
CCCGTACTGGCATCTATGGTGAGTCCGTTTGGAAGTCCCATTGCGCTATAGGTCAATGCATCCGACTCTGGGTCTGTTGCGCTGATCTGTAGGGTGATGGCTTCGCCTTCGATATTGGTCTGTGCCCCTGGGTTGGTCACCACTGGTGCGCCGTTCACGGCAGCGGCAGTGATGGTCCAAGTAAAGGTCACCTTGGTACTCTCTGATGGCGTGCCATCATCGGTTACCGTAACCTCTACCGTATACGGACTGTTGGTCGCACTGCCCGTGGCGACTGTTCCGCTGATCAATCCCGTACTGGCATCTATGGTGAGTCCGTTTGGAAGTCCCGTTGCGCTATAGGTCAATGCATCCGACTCTGGGTCTGTTGCGCTGATCTGTAGGGTGATGGCTTCGCCTTCGATATTGGTCTGTGACCCTGGGTTGGTCACCACTGGTGCGCCGTTCACGGCAGCGGCAGTGATGGTCCAAGTAAATGTCACTTTAGTGCTCTCTGATGGCGTGCCATCATCGGTTACCGTAACCTCTACCGTATACGGACTGTTGGTCGCACTGCCCGTGGCGACAGTTCCGCTGATCAATCCCGTACTGGCATCTATGGTGAGTCCGTTTGGAAGCCCCATTGCGCTATAGGACAATGCATCCGACTCTGGGTCTGTTGCGCTGATCTGTAGGGTGATGGCTTCGCCTTCGATATTGGTCTGTGCCCCTGGGTTGGTCACCACTGGTGCGCCGTTCACGGCAGCGGCAGTGATGGTCCAAGTAAAGGTCACCTTTGTGCTCTCTGATGGCGTGCCATCATCGGTTACCGTAACCTCTACCGTATACGGACTGTTGGTCGCACTGCCCGTGGCGACAGTTCCGCTGATCAATCCCGTACTGGCATCTATGGTGAGTCCGTTTGGAAGCCCCATTGCGCTATAGGACAATGCATCCGACTCTGGGTCTGTTGCGCTGATCTGTAGGGTGATGGCTTCGCCTTCGATACTGGTCTGTGCCCCTGGGTTGGTTACCACTGGTGCGCCGTTCACGGCAGCGGCAGTGATGGTCCAAGTAAAGGTCACCTTGGTACTCTCTGATGGCGTGCCATCATCGGTTACCGTAACCTCTACCGTATACGGACTGTTGGTCGCACTGCCCGTGGCGACAGTTCCGCTGATCAATCCCGTACTGGCATCTATGGTGAGTCCGTTTGGAAGCCCCATTGCGCTATAGGACAATGCATCAGATTCTGGATCTGTTGCGCTGATCTGTAGGGTGATGGCTTCGCCTTCGATATTGGTCTGTGCCCCTGGGTTGGTCACCACTGGTGCGCCGTTCACGGCAGCGGCAGTGATGGTCCAAGTAAATGTCACTTTAGTGCTCTCTGATGGCGTGCCATCATCGGTTACCGTAACCTCTACCGTATACGGACTGTTGGTCGCACTGCCCGTGGCGACAGTTCCGCTGATCAATCCCGTACTGGCATCTATGGTGAGTCCGTTTGGAAGTCCCGTTGCGCTATAGGTCAATGCATCCGACTCTGGGTCTGTTGCGCTGATCTGTAGGGTGATGGCTTCGCCTTCGATATTGGTCTGTGCCCCTGGGTTGGTCACCACTGGAGACATATTAGTTGGATCAGGTTCTACCGTTATCGTTATCTCATCTGAACTAGAGTCATTTTCATCATCGGTAACTGTCAAATTAAAAACATAGGTTCCAACAATTAAATCATTTGCTGTTAAATCTGCAGTATCAGCCCCGACCAAAGTTGCGGTATTAGGCCCACTTATCTGAGTCCATAAGAAAGATACCGAACCTCCATCGGGGTCATTACCTGAACCATTTTGAGTTATTGAATTCTCTGGTAAAACTATGGTTTGGTCTAATCCGGCATTCACGTTTGGTGGTCGTGATTCAATCACTTCCAATCCAGAAATCTTAGGGTATTCTTTGACAGGAATTAAATTTACCGTTAAGAAGCCATCATTTACGGCAATATTCGTAAATGTTTCAATTACGGCAGTGGCTGCTCCACCTGCTGCTGCAACAATGTCATAGTTTTCAATGCGTTTGGTTCCGTTTTCTATATCAATTGTAAACACCCTAGACCCAACACCACCTGCAGATGCCGGTTCAATAACAGCATAATAGATTTCCGCAAAATGCAATCGTACATTGTGTAACCCATTAGTTACTGGAATTTCATAGGTTAAACCAGCTGGGTCAGTACTAAATCGTTCTGTTTGATATAATGCATCATTATCTGTGTTATCTATGGGCGTAACATTCTCAAATTCACCTCCGCCTGAATAATACTGATCCGCATCCCAAAGCTCTCCATTAAAATTCAAGTCTGGACCACCAGAGTTAATACGCACTGCCTGGGCTTCGTTCGCAACTGTAAGTGTCATCTCATCAGAAGCCGAAACATTATCATCATCAGTTGCAATCAGCTGAAAAATATAGGTACCTTCAATTAAATCAGAAGCGATCAGGTTATCAGTATTTGCATTCGTTAATATCGCAGTATTTGGACCACTTATCTGAGTCCATTGATACTCATTAATCACTCCTCCATCAGGATCATAAGCAGAACCATCTAAAACTATTGAAGAATTAGGCAATGAAATTGTCCTCGCTCCTCCTGCATCAACAATTGGAGGTAAAGAACTTCCTCCACTAAGCATTACTTCTATTCCAGAAACCTTGGGAAAATTGACGACACCCGTAAATGTTATTGTCAAAAAGCCATCATCTACTACTATACCCATAAAATGTTCTATTACTGCAGTTGCACTTCCACCAGCGGCCACTACGATATCATAGTTGGTTAGTTGTTTCTGACCATTTTCAATGGACACATTAAATACACGGGAACCTTCTCCTCCAGAAGAACCCGCACCTAATACGCCAAAATAAATTTCAGCAAAATGAAGATTAAGATCATAAGTACCAGATTCAACAGGGATATTATAAACCAATGTACCAGACGATGTGTAACGTTCTGTTTGATATAATTGGTCATTGGAAGTGTTTGCAATTTTAATAACCTTGGTTGATGAGTCTCCCGAATTATAAAATTGATCTTCTGACCATTCAAACGTTTCGAAAGTAAATTCAGGACCACCTGAATTTATTCTTATAGCCAAAACTTCTGCCAGAACACTGACGGTTACTTCATCAAATGCGGAGTCATTTTCATTATCAACAGCTGTTAATCTAAAAATATAATCACCTTCAATAAGATTGCTAACCGTCAACTCCGCTGTAGTGTTCCCGTTTAATGTTGCTGTATTTGGTCCACTTATTTGGGTCCATTCATAACTAGTGATAACACCACCATCCGGATCATAAGCTGACCCGTCTAAAACAACTGTATTAGTAGGTAGCGTTAATACTTGATCGTCTCCCGCATCCACAATTGGAGGCATTGAACCACTACCACTCACAAACACTTCAATTCCTGATATCTTTGCTGAATTCTCAACAGACGTTAGCGTAATTGTTAAAAAACCATCTTCAACATTGATATTATTAAAATTCTCAATTACTGCTGTTGCACTTCCACCCGCAGCCACAATGATATCATAATTAACAAGTTCATATTGCCCATTTTCTATGCTAACATTAAATACTCTTGAACCCTCACCACCATCTGCGCCGTCGCCTGGAACGCCAAAATATATTTCAGCAAAATGCAGGTTCAGATCGTATGTGCCTGATGGTACCGGAACTTCATAAACCAATATTCCAGAAGTATCATATCTTTCGGTTTGATAAAGTTGGTCATTGCCTGTGTTTGCAATCTGAATAGTATTTGAAAAGGAATCACCACCATTATAATACTGATCTTGAGACCAATCAATCGTTTCATAAGTATAATCAGGGCCACCTGAATTAATTCTAATTGCCGCCATTTGTGGCATGACACTAATTGTAACTTCATCAAAAGCGGAAACATCCTCGTCATCAGTGACCGTTAATCTGAATACATAATCACCTTCAATTAAATTATTGGCAGTAAGTTCAGCTGTAGTAGCACCACTTAATGTTGAGGTATTTGGTCCGCTAATTTGTGTCCATAAATATGACACCTCACCACCATCAGGATCACTTGCTGTTCCTGTTAACACAACCGTATCTGTAGGTAAATATAATTCCTGATCTTCACCTGCATCTACAATTGGAGGCAAAGAACCACTCCCACTCATCGACACTTCAATACCTGATATTTTGGCTGAATTTTGTATAGAAGTTAAGGTAATTGTTAAAAAACCATCTTCTACATTTATATCATTAAAATTCTCAATTACAGCCAGAGCACTTCCTCCTGCAGCTACTATTATATCATAATTGATAAGTTCATGTTGACCATTTTCAATATTTACATTAAACACTCTAGAACCTTCACCCCCATCAACCCCATCGCCAGGTACTCCAAAATAAATTTCTGCAAAATGCAAATTCAGATCGTAAGTGCCTGATGGCACCGGTATCTCGTAAACCAATGTTCCAGATGTATCATATCTTTCCGTTTGGTATAGTTGATCATTATCTGTATTTCCAATTTCCAACATGTTTGAATAGGAATCACCTCCAGTGAAATATTGATCTTGAGACCAGTCAGTTGTATCATAGGTAAAGTCAGGACCACCTGAGTTAATTCTTATTGCCGCCATTTGTGGCTTTACGCTTATGGTAACATCATCAAAAACTGAAACTCCCTCATCATCAGTTATGGTCAATCTAAATACATAGTCACCCTCAATTAAATTATTGGCAGTAAGCTCTGCAGTTGCATTACCACTTAATGTTGCGGTATTGGGTCCGCTAATTTGCGTCCACATATAAGTTATTTCACCACCATCAGGATCACTTCCAGACCCCATTATTACAACTGTATCGGTAGGCAAAAACACTTCTTGATCGTCACCAGCATCTGCTATTGGATCTTGTTTCAATATGACTGATGTATTTTCGTAAATACGTGGGCCTTTATCATTAATCCATCCGTTGGATATAATATCTAAATCCCCATCATTATCAATATCTGTAACCATTGCGCCGTCATGATGTTCAAGATTTAAGGCACCGTCATTTATAATATGTGTATTCCATCCACCAGAATTACAAAGATCGTTTTCAAATGCAATGAGTCGCTTACTGTTAAGCCATTCTCCTACAACAATGTCCATATCACCATCAAAATCAATATCAATGGCAAACACACTAAGACTACCTGAGACGGTGTCGCTTAAGAGGTGCTTTATCCAGGGTTGTGTTGGGTCTTCGGGTGCTTCGAACCAAGCAAATTCATAGCGCGTGGAATCGCCACCTAGGCCAAGTTGGCCAACAACGCCATCAAGTCTTCCATCACCATTAAAATCGGCTAATTGAATCCTATCAGGCGTAGTTGAGTATGTAATACCAGTAGAAAATGTGGTCCATACACCACTGCCGTCGTTTCTTAACCAATTAATGCCTTGAAAAAGATCTAAATCGCCGTCACCGTCAATGTCGCCAGCTTTAATATCCTCTCCGGAAGAATCCGAACTGATATCTATCAAAGTCCAAGTTCCAGTAGTAGGATCTGCCGTTGGCGTGAGCAATTGTACAGGAGAACCAGTATCTTCTGCACCGTTCCAATTAATAGCCATTTGGTAAGCAAAACCTAATCCGAAATCACCCCCGGCAATTCCCGCTAGGAAAGGTTCAGAATACGTTGTATTACCCGCTGGAATATTGTTGTAAACTGTAAAATTACCTGAACCATCATTCTTTGCCCACATTAATTGTGCGCCTTGATATTCGCTACCAGAGGCACCTATTTGGGTCCCTAAAAGATCTAAATGGCCATCGCCGTCAAAGTCATATACATGAACTACATTGCCAAAATTGCCACCAATGGTATTTTTAATCCAATTTCCAGAGGCTGAGCCCGGATTTTTATACCACCAACCACCAGTAACGATGTCATTTAACCCATCGCCATCTAGGTCATAATCAGGAATAGTATACACTGCGGTATATTCGTGTGGATCTAAAATATGAACGTCCCAAGAATCTGGAAAGACGGTAGAATTACAAACGGCTTGGTCTGTAACAGCAACCATGATTTCATCAAAAACGCCCGTGGGAACATGGATTGCATCATAAAGTTCAAGTCGAATTACGTGACTACCTACATTAAGACCTTCAATTGTTAGAGGGTCATAACTGTAGTGAGGTCCTATCACTACACCATCTATAGAATAGTGCATATGCGTATCGCCTTCAGCAATCATCCAATTATTGACCCTAAAATTAATGTCAAAAGTCTGATTAACATTTGCTCCGTTCTCAGGGTTTAAAATGGTGATTTTAGGTTCAAGGTTAAAAGTGTCTGGCGACAAAATTTCTAATGCCGATAATTTTGCACTATTTGTTACACCCTCAAACTCAATATTAACAAAACCATCTGTTACAGAAACATTATTAAACTCCTTAATTAATGCGGTAGCTGGATCAGTTTCTGAGAGGATATCAAAATTATCCAATACAGTTATACCCTCAATTTTCACATTAAACACACGTGAACCCGGCCCCCCACTAGTTTCAACCCCGAAATAAAGTTCAGCAAAATGGAGCCTAATATCATACGCTCCTGCGGCAGACACAGGAATGGTATAGGTAAAGTTACCATAGCGCTCAGTTTGGTATAGCTCATCATCTGCAGTACCTGCAATTGGTGTATCATTAGTATAAGGGGTTCCTCCAAGAAAGTTTTCGTCTGCAATGAAATTTTCTGAATCATATATTACATCTGGACCTCCCGCGTTGATTCTGATGGAACTTATGGTTGAAAATGAATAACTATCCGTAACTATTGAAAATTCAGATGTGTTTTCTACATTCTGAATCTGAAGGTTATATACTATATCTGAACTTAAAGAAGATACATCTAATAACACAGTACGTCCATCTGATTGGAGCACCGCTGAGGTAATTGTGATTCCATTATCCAGCGTATAATTGGTCAACTCTTCGGCTGTCTCTTTTGTAACGTATTCAGAGAAAACAATTTTTACTTGAGTATTGCCAATTGGAGAAACGCTAACCACTAATGGTGGTGTATTGTCAGTAGATACCCCTACTCCTAAAAATTCGACATAATTTAAATTGAATTTCTGGTTAGGATCCGTGAACTTAAATACAAAGAAAATATCATTCTTTCCCTCAGGAACAGGGAATGTAGATTCCACAGCTGTCCAAGAATTAATACTACCCGTACTAGGCACGATAGTGGTGGCTAACAACGGACCCGTGGGACCGCCTGTTCGAAACTCAATAATACCACCCCCTACTGCAGCGGCTACCTTATATTTTACAGCCTCCATATTGACAAGGTTTCTTCCAGAAAACGATATATACCCGTTATTACTTACCTCAATAGCTTTAAATCCACCTTCCAACGGATCAGTATTCGGGATTATAGTCGTTCCACTTTGAGTATCAAAAAACTCGGCCTCTTTCCGTTTTGGATGCAGCTTGATTTGATCAAAAGCGGTTAGTCCACCACTATCCGTATAATTGGCATTTAAGACAAAAAATAAATTCATATCACCATCAGCGCCGTGCGAGTTCCCATCATCCAACCTAATGGTTTGTGGACAACCACTTAATGTATTATCATCATGAAAATGATTTAGATGCCCTAAAGATGGTACCAAATTGACATCAGTACAATCAATTACACCATCCTCAACATCAGAAACTAATAAGTTAAAAGAAATATCATCCTGCCAATTCATTAATCCTCCATCAGGGGGTGAGATAAAATTAAATAGGGCAGCATTATTTCCAGCGTGAATTGTTATATTATTGACACCAATGCCTCCGTTACCATCATTAACCTGTAATCTGACATTATATGTACCAGCAACAGTATAGGTATGTGATGGGTTAGCTTCAGTATAATCAACTACTCCATCCCCATCAACATCCCATTCATACGTCAATGATAAATCTCCATTAGGATCAGTGGTACCTGCACTTGAAAAGTTAACAACTAATGGCAAACTACCATTATCAGGCGTTGCTGAAATTTTCACGTTAGGTGGTGCATTGGTAGTAATACCAGTATAATCGACCCTAATCAATCTTCCTGTTCCAACATTTTGTGGACAACAGCCAGTTCCATAAGCCAATATGTACATTTTACCATCTGGACCAATAGACATATCTATAAAACCATTAAAAGTGTTGGAATTTCCAGGAAAAACTCCAGGAGCAAACCTATTATTAGAAATAACATTTCCTTGCGCATCCATTTTTACTGCCCATATTCTACTTGTATTAAAGTCATAATAGAAGAAAGCGCCGTCAAATTCTATTGGAAGCCTTTGTTGGTCTGTTAGATTATTATCATAATAGTATATGGGGCCAGCAAAATGGCTCATATGTGCAAAATCAATCCAAGCAGGTATGGCTGCGGGCAAATCAGTAGCTCCTGTGTTCCATGTTGAAGTATTTTGTGGCGCAGAAGGATCATTATAATATGGTGATGGACTTCTATAAGGTATTTCGTAGGCATCGTTATTTACCCCGGAAAAATATGGCCATCCGTAATTTCCAGAAGATTTAGTTAAATTCATCTCATCCAACCCTGCAGGACCTAGTTGACTTGGTTCATCAGCATCAGGTCCCACTTCACCCCAAAACAGCCAATCTGTATTATGTTTATCTACAAAAATTCTGTACGGATTTCTAGCACCCATAACGTAAATTTCCGGTTTGGTTAAAGGTGTGCCTGCAGAAAAAAGATTTCCTGTTGGAATTGTGTAAGTACCATCAGGTTGCGGCGTAATTCGTAATATTTTACCTCTGAGATCATTGGTATTGGAAGAGGATTTCTCAGCGCTAAAATCAGGATTGGTTTCATTCCAAGCAGCATAAAGATTGTCATAGCCGGAGTTATCACCAGTAGCGATATAAAGATTTCCATCAGAATCAAAATCCATGCCTCCGCCCGAATGAAATTTTGCGGTGCGAGACGTGGTCCACTCAAGCAATATTCTTTCCGAACCAACATCCAAATAATCCCCATTCATCTCAAATCGAGAGACGCGGTTCACACTTTTATTTGCAGGCGAATAGGTTAAATAAATAAAATTGTTGGATAGAAAATTAGGATCAAAAGCAATTCCAAGCAATCCGTCTTCCAGTTCATGGAACACTGATAAAGATCCGGCCGATACAGAGGTTTGGGAGTCCGTTTTATAGATAATAACCTCCCCATAACGATCCAAAATAAAGATGCGCCCATCAGGTGCAAACTTCATGGTTGTGGAATTTTTAAGACCTGTAAGCAAGTCCACTTGTTGAAATTCATTTTCAAGTGATGGTGGAAGTTGAGCCAGTAACGTACTACTTAACAACAATAAAAGTGCCAACACACTGAAATGCTTAGTCTTTAATGAAACTATTTTGATAGGATTAAGACAAGAATTACCAATCAATAAAATCACATTGATACATTTTATAAAGAAATAAGGTTTTGGGAGTAATTTTGATTTCATAATTAACTGCTTAAGAAAGGGATTTGGTTTTATATAATAAATAGGCAATAGCTTAATAAATATAGCCCATTATTAATTTTTACATAATATACCGCCTACTTATTCGTTAAAAACGAGAGGTTTACCGTTTAACTACAAGGTAACTTTCTGAAATGCAAGAGTAATGATTACGGACGTAATTTAAAGACATTCCGTATTTTAAAATAGAACCTAAACATAACGGACTTCATGGTAAGTAATCAGAAACTTAGCATATGATTGTTAATTATTGAACGATATACGTTATAAAAAATCCTTTTACACCATGGCAACCTGAGATGAAAGAAATTTATGAAATTTGGACTTTCGTCACTTCAGTCGTCGACACAAAAAAGGATCAAATCCAATTTTTGCATAAACACAACAATTGTTCTTGATCCGTTCTAGATCCGATTAAAAGTTAAATACAAAAAAAAATCCATTCGTTAAGAATGGATTTTTTAATATAAATTATGATTGTTTCTTTATGACAAAGAAGCAATATGTAATGCTAAGCCTGATTTTAAATTAGCCGCTTTGTTAGAATGAATAATATTCTTCTTAGCTAATTTATCAATCATTGCTGAAACTGCAGGAAACATTTCTTGTGCTTCTTTTGCATCTTCCATTTCGCGTAATTTCTTGATAGCATTACGAGTTGTTCTATGCTTATACCTGTTGGTTAAACGCTTAGACTCACTACTTCTAATTCTTTTTAATGCTGACTTATGATTTGCCATTTTCTTTCCTTCTTATTAAAAAATTGTAGCCCGTAGGGGAATCGAACCCCTCTTACCAGGATGAAAACCTGGCGTCCTAACCGATAGACGAACGGGCCATTTGTTTTATTTAAAGTGCAAATTAATAACAATTTTTATCAATATGCAACCTTTTCAAATGAACTCACAACATTTGTTGTGAACCTGTCCAACATTAAAGATGATTATTAATGTCTTTCAGCGGGTGCAAAAATACAACTATTTTTAAATGTTGCAACACCTAAACAAACTTTTTTTAAAAAAATTTAATACGCTTTCGCAAACAGCACTCTACCAGTAGATGGATTGCCCGTAAACACACACTTTCCTGCCTCTTTTTCTTGGTCTAAAGGCACACATCTTATGGTTGCTTTTGTTATTTCTTTAATCTTATCTTCGGTTGCTGCAGTTCCATCCCAATGAGCTGAGATAAAACCAGTTTTGATGTTTAAAACTTCTTTGAATTCTTCAAAGGTATCCACTTTAGTAATGTGCGTGTTTCGGAATTCGAGCGCTTTATCAAATAAAGAGTCCTGAATTTCTACAAGCAAATTATCTATTTTAGACGACAACCCATCCATAAATACATTTTCTTTTGACAACGTATCTCTACGGGCAAGTTCGACGGTCTTATTTTCCAAATCTTTAGGTCCAATTGCGATGCGTAGTGGTACACCCTGCAATTCGTATTGGGCAAATTTAGCTCCTGGACGTTGGGTTGTACGGTCATCATACTTACAACTAATGCCTTTTGCTCTTAGTTGGCTCATTAAATCTTTTGCTACCTCGCCTATTTGCTTCAATTGCTCGTCCGTTTTATGAATAGGTACAATCACCACCTGAATTGGCGCTAAATTAGGAGGTAATACTAATCCTTTATCATCACTATGTGTCATAATTAGAGCACCCACCAAACGGGTAGAGACACCCCAGGATGTTGCCCACACATAGTCTAGCTTTCCCTCATTGTTTGTAAATTTAACATCAAAAGCTTTTGCAAAATTTTGCCCCAAAAAGTGAGAGGTTCCAGCTTGAAGTGCTTTACCGTCTTGCATCAAAGCTTCAATACAATAGGTTTCCTCTGCACCCGCAAATCGTTCGCTTTCTGTTTTAACGCCCTGAATTACTGGGATAGCCATAAAATTTTCAGCAAATTTGGCATATACTTGATTCATTAATTGCGCTTCCGCCAGGGCTTCTGATCGCGTTTCGTGGGCGGTATGACCTTCTTGCCACAAAAATTCGGCAGTTCGTAAGAATAATCGTGTCCGCATTTCCCAACGCACCACATTGGCCCATTGGTTTATTAGTATTGGTAAATCTCGATAACTTTGAATCCAACCTTTATAAGTATTCCATATAATAGCTTCGCTAGTTGGTCTCACCACAAGTTCCTCTTCCAATTTGGCTTCAGGATCAACACGTAATTTTCCTGGATTGTCAGGATCATTCTGCAATCTGTAATGCGTGACCACAGCACACTCTTTTGCAAAGCCTTCGGCGTTTTTTTCTTCTGCTTCAAATAGACTCTTAGGCACAAAAAGGGGAAAATAAGCATTTTGATGCCCCGTTTCTTTAAACATCCTATCTAACTCAGCCTGCATTTTTTCCCAAATTGCATAACCATATGGCTTGATGACCATACACCCCCTAACTGCCGAATTTTCAGCCAGATCAGCCTTGACCACAAGTTCATTATACCATTTGGAATAATCGTCTGCTCTGCTTGTAAGATTTTTACCCATTACCTGTGTTTTGGCACAAAAGTTGTGCTTATGTTAATTAAATAAATAGTTCGACAAAACTAACTATTTTTGTAATGTTCAACAATAAAAACAAATAGATATGCAATTTTATACTTACTTATATAGCAAATTGCCATTCTTTGTTGCACTAAGCTCTATTTTCTTTTTAGCTTCTTGTGGCTCATACCAGTACGCTGGTTATGACAATGATGGTATTTATAGATCAGAATCCTCTCAGGGACAGCGCTATGAAGAAGCTCCTCAAACTTATTATGAAGACACAAGAGCCAATAACAGTAATTATTACAAAGACTATTTTGGTCAAAAATCTCAGGAATTCGAATATTTAGCACAAACCGATGATGTTATTTTTACGGATATAGATTCTTATCAGGGTAATTACACTGATGAGAATGGCGCTATTGTATATGAAGAAGGTTATGCTGGTTGGGGCCAAGAAAATCAAGATATTGATATCACCATTAATTACAACACTAACAGATGGTACCCTTATAGCCGATTTGGCTATTATAATCCTTACCGTTATTGGAGGTATTCTGGATGGGGTTACTCAGGGTTCTATGATCCATTTTACGGGCCTTATGGTTACTATGCTGGTTATTATCCCTACTATGGTTATGGGTATGGTTACGGCCATTATTACGGGCATGGATATTATCCTTACTATGGCTACCACTACAATCAAAATTATTATAGAAATAGTAGGAATTATGCCTACAGCAACAGCAGACGCGGATCGGCCTATTCCAATACCTACAGACCATCCTCTATCTTAAGTAGAAATTCGTCTTCTACCATCAATCGACGATCTTCTACTTTAAATAGATCCAATTCCAATGTTAATAGAACGAATACCACCATTAATAGACGAAATTCAGTACGCTCCTCTGATTCAAGAATACGCACCAATAGCTCAAACAGTACGTACAGAAGAAGTAATACTAATAGCCGGGTGAGAACTAGCGCTCCTAATAGAACGGTTCAGCCAGCTACAAGAACCAGATCAAACAATAGAGTGCAACCCTCTAGTAGAACACGAAGTAATAATAGTGGATCGAGAACAAGAAGCAGTGGCTCCACCAGAGGTGGCGGAAACAGTGTTTCTACCCCAGTCAGATCGTCGAGCAATTCAAGTTACTCACCATCAACTACCAGTTCTAGACCAACCTCATCTGTGAGAAGTTCAAGTAGCAGCTCGTCAAGATCCTCAACTCCAACCAGAAGTAGTTCAGGCGGATCATCTAGACGTGGCGGTATATAACACTCAAAATTTTAAAAAATTAATCATATGAAAAAGTTAAATTTACTATTCATAGCGGCTCTTTCTATGTCCAATATGATGGCTCAGGATATTACTGATGCAATTAGATATTCTCAGGACGAAATTCAAGGAACCGCTCGTTTTAGAAGTATGGGCGGTGCATTTGGAGCTCTCGGCGGCGATATGTCAGCCGTTAGTATCAATCCAGCGGGGTCCTCTATTTTTATAAAAAGTCATGCTTCCATTTCCATCTCTAACTTAAGCACTAAAAATTCTCTAAATTATTTTAACGGCGCAAATGCTTCAACCGATTCTAAATTTGATTTGAATCAAACCGGAGCCACTTTTGTCTTTAATAATCTGAATTCTAATTCTCCATGGCGCAAATTTGCCTTGGGAGCTGCGTACGATAAGCTTTCTAATTTTGATAATAATTGGAATGTGAGAGGGGTCAATAACAATGGCCAATCAATAGGTGATTATTTTCTTAGCTACGCTCAAGGATTACGATTGGATCAAATTTCTGCCCTAGATAACGAAAGCTTGTCTACCGCATACTCTGAAATTAACACAGCTTATGGTTTTGGCAATCAACAAGGGTTTTTAGGTTATGAGTCTTACATTATTGAGCCTAATTCAAATGATGATGACAATACTATTTATTATTCAAATATCGTTGGGAACAATTTTGACCAGGAATACACATATGCCTCTACGGGCTATAATGGTAAATTCAGTTTTAATGCCTCAACACAATACGGCGATAACTTATATTTTGGACTGAATTTAAATTCTCATTTTATTAATTATGAAAAGTTTACGGATTTGTATGAAACCAACGCTAATGCAGGCTCATTAGTAAAAAGCGTCCGATTTCAAAATGGACTTTCTACTATTGGAAGCGGATTCTCATTTCAATTTGGTGCTATTGCAAAGGTTAACGAAAGTTTACGCTTGGGGTTATCTTACAATTCTCCCACTTGGTATACCATATCTGAAGAAACGACACAGTACTTAGGCACTGTAAGAAATGAAAATGGTTCTAGTGAAACCCAAATCATTGATCCATTTGTTATAAATGTATACCCAGATTACAAACTACAAACACCAGGGAAAATTACTGGCAGCTTGGCCTATGTTTTTGGAGATCAAGGACTCATCAGTTTCGATTATTCGAGAAAAGATCATGGAAGCACAAAATTCAAACCCACATCTGACCCTTATTTTTCTGTACAGAATGGTATAATGGATGATGAATTAAAAAATGCATCCACGTATAGAATTGGCGGTGAGTATAGGGTTAAACAACTTAGTTTGAGAGGTGGTTACAGATTGGAAGAAAGTCCTTATAAAAACGATTCATTCTACGGAGACCTAAATGGCTATTCATTAGGTTTAGGTTATAATTTTGGCAATGTAAACTTAGATTTAGCTTACGACCACTCACAAAGAGAGTATAACCAAAAACTCTATACAGTGGGTTTAACTGATGCCGCATTTATAGATTCTACTGTAGACAATGTCACTTTAACATTAGGCTTTACTTTATAACAATTAGCTTAACTTGTATACCACCAAGCATCCTTAAAAAAGGATGCTTTTTTTAGTACTCTTAACTATAGGTGAATAATGAATCATTGCTTCCATAATAACTAAACAGAAATAACATTGAGATATAACTACGATACTTCGCAATAAAATATCTTAGCCAATGCTATGATTTTATATTTGTTTATCTTTGCAACTTATTTCAATTAAAACACGCCATTGACAACGTAAGGGCTGCTGATGGATTTACAAAAACACTATGAATACAGATAAAAATATACAAGATATTGATGCTTTGGGCGAAAATCACGTAGGCACATCTGCAGATACACCTATGCGAAGTGATGCCTTTAAGCTTTCATCTGATGAAAAAATAGATATAATTAAAGATGATGTAAGACATATCATGGAAACCTTAGGATTAGACCTTACTGACGACAGCCTAAAAGGAACACCATTACGTGTGGCAAAAATGTTTGTAAAGGAAATCTTTGGAGGTCTAAGTCCTGACAAAAAACCCAACGCGTCAACTTTTGAAAATAAATATAAGTATGGTGAAATGTTAGTTGAAAAAAACATCACCCTCTACTCCACCTGCGAACATCATTTGTTACCAATTGTTGGTAAAGCGCATGTGGCCTATATTAGTAAAGGTACCGTTGTTGGACTTTCAAAAATGAACAGGATTGTAGACTATTTTGCAAAAAGACCTCAAGTTCAGGAACGTTTAACAATACAGATAGTACAGGAACTCCAAAAGGTTTTGGGCACAGATGACGTAGCTTGTGTGATTGATGCAAAGCATTTATGTGTTAATTCCCGAGGAATTAGAGATATTGAGAGTAGCACGGTCACTTCAGAATTTGGTGGTGCTTTTAAAAATCAGGATACGCGTCGCGAATTTTTAGATTATATTAAATTAGATACACATTTCTAAAAAAATCGCTCAACAGTATTAATTGACATCTTCAATAAAACAAAACGCTACAATGCATCTTTACAATAAACAACACATCAAAATCTATAACTCCCTATCAGGAGAGAAAGAACTATTTACACCTATAAGCGAGGGTTACGTTGGCATGTATGTTTGCGGCCCTACGGTATATAGTAATGTGCATTTAGGAAATGTAAGAACATTTATGTCTTTTGATGTGATTTTCAGATATCTTAAACATCTAGGATATAAGGTGCGTTTTGTAAGAAATATTACCGATGCTGGGCATTTAGAAAATGATGCCGATGTTGGCGAAGACCGTATTGCCAAAAAAGCGCGCTTAGAAGAAATTGAACCCATGGAAGTTGTACAACGTTATACTGTTGACTTTCATAATATCTTAAATAAATTCAATTTTTTACCGCCAAGTATAGAACCTACGGCAACGGGTCATATTATTGAGCAGATTGAAATTATCAAAAATATTCTTGATAAAGGACTCGCTTACGAAGTTAACGGATCCGTATATTTTGATGTTTTAAAGTATAATGAAACGAAACCTTACGGGATTTTAAGCAAGCGTAATGTTGAAGATTTGATGCACAATTCGCGTGAGCTTGACGGTCAATCAGACAAGAAAAACCCTCAGGATTTCGCACTGTGGAAAAAAGCGGAACCACAACACATTATGCGTTGGCCTTCGCCTTGGAGTGATGGGTTTCCAGGTTGGCATTTGGAATGTACTGCCATGAGTACCAAATATTTGGGCGAGCAGTTTGATATCCATGGTGGTGGAATGGATTTAAAATTTCCTCATCACGAGTGCGAAATTGCTCAGGCAGAAGCCAGCAATGGTAAGGCACCAGTGAATTATTGGATGCACGCCAATATGTTGATCATGAATGGCAAGAAAATGGCCAAGTCTACAGGAAACTTCATCTTACCCACCGAAATTTTTACTGGAGACAATCCTCATATTACCAAATCATTTTCACCAAGTGTTGCGCGATTTTTCATGCTTCAAGCCCACTATAGAAGCATTTTAGATTTTACAAATAACGGTCTTTTAGCAAGTGAGAAAGGCTTTTTCCGATTGATGGATGCTATTAACGCGTTGGACGATTTAAAATCAGCAGGCACCTCAACATTCGACATTAAAGAATGGCAACAGAAATGTTACGACGCCATGAACGACGATTTCAATTCGCCAATCCTCATTGCTAATTTATTTGAAGCCGTTAAATTTATCAATCAGATAAAGGAAGGAACGGCATCACTATCACAGGATGATTTAGATTTGCTAAAATCTACAATTCATACTTTTGTGTTTGACGTTTTAGGATTGGTTAATGTAAAGGAGTCTGAAAATGGAACGGATAAACTTTCAGGAGCTGTAGAATTATTGATCCAATTAAGACAAGAAGCGCGAGCTAATAAGGATTTTGGTATGTCTGATAAAATTCGTGATGAATTGGCAGCAGCAGGAATCCAATTAAATGACGGTAAAGAAGGCACAACCTTTACGACCAACTAAATTTGTTACCAATAAATATTAGGGATTTCTGTTTTTTTCACTAGTATAAACCAGTTTTCAATCAACAATTTAAGACTTTGAAGAAAATTTTAACATACCCTTTTTTGTTGTTGATAAAATTGTATCAAAACTTTATCTCGCCTTTAACACCAGCAAGCTGTAGGTATCAACCAACATGTTCGCAGTATACCAAAGAAGCCTTAGAACGACATGGTCTTTTTAAGGGCGGTTGGTTGGCCACAAAACGTATACTTAGCTGTAACCCATGGGGCGGTAGTGGCTACGATCCAGTACCTGGTAAACATAAACATTAAGCATTATAGTTTTCCTGCCTAAATTTTTATTTACTTACAACTTTTGACTTTACAACTCCTATTATAATCTCAGTTATAACACCCCCCTCCTAAAGCTTTTGTAAATTTTAAAAGCATTCGCGCTTATTACTTTTCAAAATATTATATTTACCCTTCTAATTAAATTATACAGCATGCACGCACTTAAATTTGTCTGGGATCCTACCAAAGGCATCGATATTCTTGGTTTTACATTACACTTTTACAGTATGATGTGGATTGTTGCTTTCATTTTAGGCTTCTTTATTATGAAGCGTATTTACAAGCATGAAAATCAATCTGAAGAATCCTTAGATTCCTTATTTATTTATTCTGTAATAGGTATTATGTTGGGTGCACGATTAGGACATGTTATATTTTATCAACGCGAATTGTTCAGTGAAGATTTCTTTAGCATATTTCTACCGGTTAAATTTAAAGGCGGTTTCGAATTTACCGGTTTTCAAGGTTTAGCGAGTCATGGTGCAGCTATCGGGATGATTATCTCCATGTACCTGTACAACAAAAAAGTATTAAAAAAATCAGTGCTCTGGATTCTAGATCGCGTGGTCGTTCCTGTAGCGGCTGGCGCTGTATTTGTACGATTAGGAAATTTTATAAATTCTGAAATTGTAGGAAAACCAACAGGCACTGATTTTGGAGTTGTTTTTGTTCAAAACGGGGAAGCTTTTCCAAGACATCCAGCGCAGCTTTATGAAGCATTTTGCTATGTTTTTGTATTCATTGCACTTTGGTTTTTCTACTGGAAAACTAAAAAAAGCGAGCAACAAGGTTTCCTTTTCGGACTCTTTTTAGTCCTACTATGGGCTATCCGCTTTTTTGTAGAATTCATGAAAGAACCGCAAAGCGAGCATGAATATATTGCTACCTCAGCGCTCAATACAGGTCAGATGCTCAGTATCCCGTTTATACTTATTGGATTATATTTCATGTTTATGTACAAACCAAAAAAACAACTCGCCTAATGAAATTACATGCATTTAAAATAGCAGCAATGTTAACTTTGGGTGCTTGCTGCATTCCATTACAAAGTTGTAAGGAAGAGCAAAAAACGATAAAACCTGTTGTTGTCGAATTTAAGAAGGAAGGGGAATTAATACTCAAAAAAGCTAATGACAGCATCGTTAAAACACTAGATATTGAAATTGCTGATGATGATTACCAAACCCAAACAGGCTTGATGTATCGTGACCAAATGGATATGGATAAAGGAATGCTTTTCGTATTTCCTGAGGAGGAATACAAATCTTTCTATATGAAGAATACCAAAATTGCTTTAGATATTATTTATATAGACCGTAATAAAAATATTGTCAGCTTTCAAAAAAATGCAGAACCTTTTAGTGAAACCTCTTTGCCTTCCGATGCTCCAGCTAAATATGTATTGGAAATTAATGCAGGCCTAGCCGATAAATGGCAACTGGAAGTTGGTGATAAGATTGAATACAAAAGAATCGATTAAATAAAAGCTGAAGTTAAACACATATTAACTTCAGCTTTTATTTTTAGATCCAGTTTCCACCCTCGGTAAGTTAAATTAACGTCATCTTTACTGTTTTCCAGTACAATTGGACGCTGTCCTTTTATTCTCCTCGATATAATGTCATTTTAAAGATAATAATCCCATTTCAACACGATTATACAACTAAACCTTAGAAAAAAGCGTTCTAAGCAATTATTTAAAACTTTCAAGTCTTGTCAGAATCCTTCAACTACAGATTTTTTGATTCTATAGAGCACAAAAAAAGGCCACTCTGGGTGGCCTTTCTGTACTAAGATTCTAAATGATGTTATATTTTAGAATTCTCATCCAATGTTTCACCTTTATCTTTTAAAGTGTCATACATTAATGGAGTTGCAACAAATATAGAAGAGTATGTACCTACTACGATACCTACAATAATTGCAAACAATAATCCTCTTAACGAGTCTGCACCTAATAAGAACATCGCCAATAACACTACTAAAGTGGTTAAAGACGTATTCAAGGTTCTACTGACCGTGCTGTTAATTGCAAAGTTGATATTCTTACCACCTTTAAATCCACCACGCTCTAGTATAGTTTCTCTAATTCTATCAAAGATAATTACAGTATCATTTAAGGAGTATCCAATTACAGTCAAGATTGCTGCAATAAATGCTTGGTCAATTTCCATTGAAAAAGGCATAAATGAATAGGTCATTGAGAAGATTCCTAATACAATAATCACATCATGGAATACAGCTGAAACCGCACCCAATGAGAATTGCCATCTCTTGAAACGTAATAAGATATAAAGGAACACCACTACCAATGATCCTAAAACAGCCCATAACGACTCCTTTTTGATATCATCAGCAATTGTTGGACTCACTTTACTTGAGAACATTTTTCCGATTTTCTTATCATCAGAACCTACTTTAAATTCATCATAAGTAATCCCTTTTGGAAGGTAGGGTCTTAAAGTTTCAAAAAGTTCTGATTGTACCCTTTCATCAGCTTCAGCAGTATTTTCATCAACTAAATACTTAGTAGAAATCTTAAGTTGATGAGAACTTCCAATAGTTTTCACTTCAGCACTTCCAAAAGCTGCCAAAACATCTGCTTTAACTTCTTCAGGATTTACATCTTGAGCAAAACGAACTTGATATGTTCTACCTCCAACAAAATCAATTCCTTCATCTAATCCTTTAGTGAATAAAGAGAATAAACTTAGCACAATAGCTACCGAAGAAATAACGTAAGCAACTTTCCTTTTATTGATAAAATCAATATTCATGTTTTGGAACAATCCCTTTGTTACAGAGGTTGTAAAAGTTAAACCTTTACCTTTATTGATGTACCAATCTACCAATAATCTTGTGATGAATATGGCTGTAAATAATGACGTTACGATACCAATGATTAAGGTTGTAGCAAATCCTTTAATTGGACCTGTACCAAATACGAATAAGATAATAGCCGTTAACAAGGTTGTAATATTTGCATCTAAAATTGAAGACAAAGCATTACTAAATCCGTCTTTAATAGCTTCGGCTTGCCCTTTTCCTTTGGCCAACTCTTCCTTAATACGTTCAAAAATAAGAACGTTCGCATCAACCGACATACCAATTGTCAATACAATACCTGCTAAACCAGGAAGCGTCAATACTGCTCCTAATCCGGATAATACTCCAAAAATTAATAAGATGTTTAATAATAGGGCAATATCAGCAAATAAGCCGCCTTTACCATAGTACATCACCATCCACACCAATACTAATGCCAAGGCAATTAAGAACGATGTGGTACCACTTTCAATAGCTTCTTGACCTAAGGATGCACCTACTTCATCAGCTTGAACGATTGCCGCTTTAGCAGGAAGTTTACCAGCTCTTAATACGTTAGCTAAGTCAATCGCTTCATTAAGCGTAAACGATCCAGAAATCTCTGAATTTCCACCAGAAATTGGGCCTGTAGTTACTCCAGGAGCAGAATACACAATATCATCAAGAACAATAGCGATTTGGCTTTGTTGAGCATAAGCTTTTCCAGTCATTTCTTCCCAAATCTTGGCTCCCTTACTGTTCATTTGCATGCTTACAGAAGGTTGATTTCTCTGGTTGTAGGCCTGACGTGCATCCGTAATAACAGCACCACTTAACTCTGGTGTGTTTTCTCTATTGCCTTTGATGGCATATAAATCAACAAATTCACTTCCTTTTGCTTGAATACCCCAGGCAAATTTAACATAACGTTGGTCTACTGGCAATAATGAGCGTACCTCTGGTCTGTTTAAGTAAGACATGATTTTATCCTTGTCTTTCGCTTCAAATGTTGCTACAACAGGTCCGCCAGAACCGTATCCTCTTAATAAATCTAAAATTGGGTTTTCGCCAACTTCAGTAGAATCAGCAGATGTCACCCCTGTTAATTCTTTAATTTTACTATCAGCGTCATCAATGGTATCTGTTACAACCTCAGAAGCTGCTATTTCGTTTTGAGCAGTTTTATTTACTAATGGCTTTAAAGCCTCATTGGCTTGCGCCAAAAACGGAAGAAACTCTTCGCCTCTGTAAACATCCCAAAACTCTAATTGGGCTGTACTTTGCAACAGGTTTTTAACACGCTCAATATCTTTAGCTCCAGGTAGCTCTACAAGAATACGACCTGTGTTGCCCAACCTTTGTATATTTGGAGAAGTTACCCCAAACTTATCGATACGTTTACGCAATACTTCAAAAGCTGAAACAATAGACTCATCAACTTTTTGTTCAATAATTGGTTGAACATCTTTGTCAGTCATATCAAATGTGATATCCTCGCTTAAGGTTCTGTTCGCAAAAATATCAGGTGAGGCCAATTTTTGATTCCCTTTGATTTTATCAAAAGCAATAAAAAAGTCTTCTACATAAGAATTTTGACTATTTTTTTGAAGCTCAGAGGCATCATCTAATGCTTTATTGAAGACAGGGTCTTTACTATTGTTTGAAAGTCCTTTTAAGATGTCTTTTACAGAGATTTCAAGAATAACGTTAATCCCTCCTTTAAGGTCAAGACCCAAATTCATGGCTTTATCTTTTACCTCATTGTAGGTAAAACTTGCAATTCCTAAATCAAAAACTTCTTGATTTGATAATGAATCTAGGTATCTAGTTTCGTCCTCTGCCCTTTGCGTAGGGTCGTCAGATTTAAGTGCTGCGATTTCTTCAGCACGATCTTCAATTTGGTTAGCCTTGAATGTAAATGATAATTGGTAAATACTCACCAATCCAAATAATACAGCAAACAGCTTTACTAATCCTTTGTTTTGCATTACTTTATTTGTTTTAAGTCAATTTTTTTAACGCGCAAATATAGAATTTACGGCGGATTTGACAATTGTTTTTTTATGAATATGTACGATTGGCGTACCATGTATAAAGTCAAACTGAAAGCCGACTATTAAGTAGTATACAATGGTTAAGAAGAATAGAACAGAAGAATGTATCGTACCAGAACGCTTCCACTCCTAGGTAAGGGGACCAGCTCTGACCTCTGGAATTTTATGTAAGTTATCATCATTTTTTATAGCGATGTAACATTGAATAGCAACCTTAATTTTAAGTATTGGGCCATTGTCATCGTTATAGCTATTCTCCGAAGGAATGTGAAAATTAGGATTTACAAATCTGTATTGTCCTGACTTAAGTTCGACCGCACAATTACCTCCTAAATTAGATACAGAATTTTGACCATCTTGAATTTCATAAATATCAAGATTATATGCAAAAGATTCATTTTGAGAAGGCAGTTGTAATGGTTGATCAGAAGTTTTGTTTGAAACGAGGCCCAAAGCGAGCTCTTTTTGTTTCGAAAGCAATGCTTTGATGCTTTCCACATTGGTATCACTGTAATAGCTGATAACCATTTTACCATCTTCCTGTTCGCTTACATGAATATAAACAACCCCTATGCGCTCCAATTGTTGCTCTACTATGGCAATAGTTTGTTGCGCATCCCTAGTAGAGATGTCCGCATCACTAAATTGCAATACAATTTCCTGATTAGGAACCGTGGCCTGTTGCTGCCCTAAGATACCGCCCAATACAGCTATAAAAATCAATGCTGCACTAAAATACCATTTCGGGTGTATATGGATATGTGTAATACGTTTCAACAGTTAAAATTTATGTCCATTAGATGATTTCTAAATGGAATTTTACAACGGACATTCAAGCGGCAAATATATAAAAAATAATCCCGAAAGCTATCGGGATTATTTATACAGTTTTAAGGTTCTATTATTTTCGCTACAAAGCTTTACATTCCGATAAGGTTATCAGTTTTTGTATACCCTTCAGGTGGCGTCATATTGAATTTGTCATCAGAGACTTTTTCTGCTTTTACCTCAGTTACTTCAGTTACTAGGTTTAAATTAAATCCTTGTTGCGCTAACGCTAAGGACATATACATAGGAAAACCTTTAAAATCTTCTCCAAACGCTGCTGTTTGTTGTGATATGGCGTGTAATTTATCAGTTGCATAAATTGCACCTGTAACATCAGCCCCGTCTTTTTTCATGGTCACGTTGTACTTTACACATTCATAACCTAAAAAAGTCTTGGTTTCAGTAGTTTTTTCGATAGTTATGTTTTCAAGATCAGCTTCAGAAGGAGTCATATCAGTTTCCATATACTTCTTACCAATCATCGCGTTATCCATTAGCATTAATGATTTTTGTGTAGCGACATCCCCAATAAAGATTGATGTACCAGTCATAGGGTTACTGGTCTCAGAACGTGTTTTGTCATCCTTAAAATAAGTAGTTGTAATCATATCGCCCAACATGGCCAATTGCGCATTCATTTGTTCATTGTCACTAGACATGGTTTGTTTTGACACAACCACACCCTCAGTAATTTGTTCCTGGGCAAATATGGTCACACTTAAGGTGAAGGCTAATATTAGAAGTAATTTTTTCATAGTTTAATTTTTATTTTATTTTATATGGCAATATATTAATTTCTTTAGCCACTTAATTAGATCGGAATTAAAACTTTAAGTGCCCGAGCAACTTTGCTGAAGTCTCTCATAGAAACGAAATGACTTCAGCGCATCACTTAGGCACTTAAAATTTATTATAGATTTTCTAATTACAGCAAATCATTCGTTTTACGAACGCCTTCAGCACTTTCTTGCATGTGTGCTTTTTCAGCATCGTTCAATTCGATTTCTACAATTTTTTCGATCCCGTTACGACCTAAAATGACTGGAGCACCAATACAGATATCATTTAATCCATATTCACCTTCCAATAATACTGAACAAGGGAACATTTTCTTTTGATCGCAAGCAATTGCTTGAACCAATCCGCTAACTGCTGCTCCAGGAGCGTACCATGCTGAAGTACCTAATAATTTAGTAAGTGTAGCACCACCAACTTTAGTCTCTTCCATTACTTGGTTCAATCTATCTTCTGATAAAAATTCAGATACAGGAATACTATTACGAGTTGCCAAACGTGTTAACGGCACCATACCGGTATCGCTATGACCACCAATCACCATCCCGTCAACATCGCTGATTGGAGCCTCTAAAGCTTCTGCCAATCTGTATTTGAAACGTGCAGAATCTAATGCACCACCCATTCCTATAATTCTGTTCTTAGGTAGATCAGTAGATTTATGAACCAAATAAGTCATTGTATCCATAGGATTACTCACTACGATGATGATCGTATTTGGGGAATTCTTAATCAAGTTTGAAGAAACATCCTTTACAATTCCAGCATTAATCCCTATCAATTCTTCGCGAGTCATTCCTGGTTTACGTGGTATTCCTGAAGTAATCACACAAATATCACTGTCTGCAGTTTTAGAATAATCGTTAGTGACGCCTGTAATTTTGGTGTCAAAACCGTTTAAAGAAGCGGTCTGCATTAAATCCATAGCCTTACCTTCAGCAAAACCTTCTTTAATGTCCAATAAAACAACTTCACTTGCAAAATTTTTAATTGCGATATATTCCGCGCAGCTTGCCCCGACGGCTCCTGCTCCAACTACTGTAACTTTCATGTGTTTAAGTTTAAAAAATTAAGATTAAATGTTCCACAAATTTAACATATTTAAACCATAAAATATTTAAGATTGTCTTAAAAGGAGAAAAATATTTCATACTGTAGCGACCCTATGATCCCTTGAAAATAATTTTTCCAGACCACAGTTATTTTAAATGAGAAAACCTCCTTTTTTTTAAAGGAGGCTTCTTGTTATCAATGTTTAAGTATAATGGAATTTTTAAATTTCCATTTAAAAGATTCATACCTCTTATGCATCAATATTTGCATAGATGGCATTTTTCTCTATAAATTCTCTACGCGGCGGAACTTCATCGCCCATTAACATTGAGAAAATACGGTCTGCCTCCCCACCATTATCGATCTGAACTTGACGCAAGGTGCGGAAATCAGGATTCATAGTGGTATCCCAAAGTTGCTCTGCATTCATCTCTCCAAGACCTTTATAACGTTGAATACCTACACTACCGCCAAATTGTTCAGCCAGCTCATCGCGTTCTTTATCACTCCATGCATATTCTTTTTTCTGTCCTTTTTTGACCAAATATAAAGGGGGTGTGGCAATATAGATATGTCCGTTTTCAATCAATTCCTTCATGTATCTAAAAAAGAAGGTGAGAATTAACGTAGCAATATGGCTACCATCAATATCCGCATCACACATAATTACCACTTTATGATAGCGTAATTTTGACAGATTTAAGGCTTTACTATCTTCTTCTGTTCCAATAGTAACCCCTAACGCTGTATAGATATTTTTGATCTCTTCATTCTCAAAAACCCGATGTGACATTGCTTTTTCAACATTTAAGATTTTACCACGTAATGGCAAAATAGCTTGAAACGCTCTATCACGACCTTGTTTTGCAGTTCCACCTGCCGAATCACCCTCAACTAAAAACACTTCACATTTTGATGGATCCTGTTCTGAACAATCGCTCAATTTGCCAGGCAACCCGCCAATACTCATGACCGTTTTACGTTGAACCATTTCACGGGCTTTTTGGGCGGCGTGACGTGCTTGCGCAGCTAGAATTACTTTTTGGACAATGATTTTAGCATCTTCAGGATGTTCTTCCAAATAATCCGTCAACATTTCAGAAACTGCTTGACTTACTGATGCTGAAACTTCTCTATTTCCTAATTTAGTTTTTGTTTGACCCTCAAACTGTGGCTCTTGAACTTTTACTGAAATAATAGCTGTTAAACCTTCACGGAAGTCATCCCCTGCAATTTCAAATTTCAATTTATCCAACATCCCTGATTCATCAGCATACTTTTTAAGGGTATGTGTTAAGCCACGTCTAAAACCAGATAAATGTGTACCACCTTCATGCGTGTTAATGTTGTTTACATATGAATGTAAGTTTTCAGCATAACTTGTGTTATAAATCATTGCAACCTCAACAGGAACACCATTTTTTTCGCCCTCAAAAGCTATAACTTCTTTAATTAACGGCTCACGGTTACCATCTAAAAACTTTATAAATTCTTTAAGACCTTCTTCTGAGTGAAATGTTTCACCCTCAAACGAACCGTCTTCCTTTTTGGAACGCTTATCAATTAAATGGATTGTTATCCCTTTATTTAGATATGCCAATTCACGCATTCTGCTTGCCAAAGTGTCATAACTATATTCTAGAACGTGGGTAAAGATTGACGGATCTGGTTTAAAGGTTACAACGGTACCTCTTTTGTCAGTTTCACCAACTTTTTTAACAGGATACATTGGCTTTCCTTTCTCATATTCCTGTTCCCAAATTTCACCTTTTCTATAAACTGTGGCTTTTAAATGCTCAGATAAAGCATTCACACAACTCACACCAACACCGTGAAGTCCACCAGAAACTTTATAAGAATCCTTATCAAATTTTCCACCGGCTCCAATTTTGGTCATTACAACCTCTAATGCAGAAACACCTTCTTTTTTATGTAAATCAATAGGAATACCACGACCATCATCTTCTGTGGTGATGGAGTTATCTTCGTTAATTATAACGCTGATATTATTACAATGTCCGGCCAAAGCCTCATCAATAGAGTTGTCAACAACCTCATAAACCAAATGGTGCAGACCTCTTACACCTGTATCTCCAATATACATGGATGGACGCATACGTACATGCTCCATGCCCTCTAGGGCCTGAATGCTGTCTGCTGAATAATTATCCTTATTAAACTCTTCTTTCATATAGTATAGTCTGTTATTTATTTATTATTTTAAATCATATTTCCAATTTGTATCATTATTACCCCCCAAAATCGCTTTCAACGAAATTAATTCTGCTGGTTATAAGTCACAAAAAAAATGATACTTGCGCATCATTTTTGGATACTTACAAAGATAGTAAAAAGTGACGTCATTTGAAAGTATTTGAGACTGTAAGCGCTTAAATTATCAACATTTGTTAATTACTTAAAACCGCCTTAAAACAGTCTTAAAATGCGTCTGGAGGGGTTTTATCGAATTTTAACATCTCCAATAAACACAAAAAACCTCCAAATGGCGCAGAACGCAAATTTAGAGGTCTTAATTTTTTAAAAAATACGGCTCTAAGCCTTCACATAGGCATCAGAATGTACTTTTGCCACAGCTCTTCCGCTAGGGTCATTCATGTTTCTAAAACTCTCATCCCACTCCAATGCAATTTTAGTGCTACATGCCACTGATGCTTCCTGGGGCACGCAAAGGGCTGCTGCATCACTCGGAAAATGTTCTGCAAAAATAGATCTATAATAGAACTCCTCTTTACTAGTTGGGGTTTGTAACGGAAACTTATACTTAGCATTTGCCAATTGTTCATCAGTCACTTCATTTTCTACCATTAATTTCAGTGTATCAATCCAGCTATATCCTACACCATCACTAAATTGCTCTTTTTGTCTCCAGGCTACACTTTCCGGAAGCATATCTTCAAAAGCCTTTCGGACTACCCATTTTTCCATGCGTTCACCATTAATCATCTTGTCCTGTGGATTGATTCTCATAGCAACATCCATAAACTCTTTATCTAAAAATGGCACACGACCTTCAATGCCCCACGCTGCAAGACTCTTATTGGCCCTTAAACAATCGTACATATGTAGTTTACTCAGTTTTCTAATGGTCTCCTCATGAAATTCTTTAGCATTGGGAGCTTTATGAAAGTACAAATAGCCTCCAAATAATTCATCAGCACCTTCACCAGACAACACCATCTTAATGCCCATAGATTTGATGACTCTCGCCATTAAATACATTGGTGTGCTGGCACGAATAGTAGTTACGTCATAGGTTTCTAGGTTATACACAACATCTTTAAGCGCGTCTAAGCCCTCTTGAATTGTGAATTTTATTTCATGATGCACTGTACCTATATGATCAGCTACTTTTCGTGCTGCAGCTAAATCAGGAGACCCTTCCAGTCCTACAGAGAAACTGTGTAATTGTGGATACCAGGCCGTTTGGGTGTCATCTGACTCAATACGTTTTTCAGCATATTTTTTAGCAATTGCAGAAGTTACTGATGAATCTAATCCGCCAGAAAGTAAAACACCATAAGGCACATCACTCATTAATTGACGGTGCACAGCAGCCTCTAAAGCGTCTTTGATGACTTTAATACTTGTCTCATTTTCTTTTACAGCCTCATAGTCTGTCCATTCACGTTTATACCATTGTACAAATTTGCCATCTTTGCTGCTCAAATAATGTCCTGGAGGAAATAATTCAATTTTAGTACAATAGCCTTCCAAGGCTTTCAATTCTGAAGCCACATAAAAAGTTCCATTTTGATCCCATCCTATATAAAGCGGAATGATTCCCATATGGTCGCGTACTACAAAGTACTCATCGTTTTCAACATCATAGATGGCAAAGCCGAAAATCCCATTCATTTCATCTATAAAATCAACTCCTTTTTCTTGATATAATGCTAGAATAACCTCGCAATCACTTTCTGTTTTAAAAGAATAGTCCGGAAATTGTTTTCTCAATTCTCTATGGTTATATATTTCACCATTTGCCGCTAAAACAAAACGTTGATCCTTACTTACCAAAGGTTGTTTTCCAGACGCTGGATCTACAATGGCCAATCGTTCATGCGCCATAATGGCCTTATCATTATTATAGATACCACTCCAATCTGGTCCGCGATGACGGATTATTTTTGACATTTCCAACAATTGAGGTCTTAAATCCTCAGCTTTCTCCTTTAAGTCAAATGCACATACAATTCCACACATGATTCTATATTTTTACAATTAAATTATTATAATAGTTAGGCAAATATCCACTTATCATTCTAATAATAAAACAAAACAACATAAATATGTTACAAATTGAAACAAAAAATTTAATATGTATATCAATATAAAAGCTAGATGTTTAGATTATTAGGCGTTAATTGACAAACCCATAGCTGTTACTCTAATATTAAGTTTGTATCCTATTTAAATTATTAATCTTAAATTTAACCGATCATAAAAAAAATATACCCTATGAAAACAATAATTAAAACCTTAGTCCTTACCATGGTATTTGTATTCTCATATACAAGTCATGCTCAAAAATTCCCAGACCTGGATAAAAGCCCCATGGATGCCGCTACTTATCCTGGCAGCTATAAAATAGCTGATAAAATTATTAAGATTGTTTATAGTCGCCCACAATTAAATGGACGTGACATTGCTAAATTGACACCTAATGATGAAGTGTGGAGAACAGGGGCAAATGAAGCCGCAGAAATTACCTTCTACAAACCAGTGATGTTTGGCAACACTAAAGTAAAACCTGGCACATACTCGTTGTTCACTATTCCGGGAGAAAAAGAATGGACTGTTATTTTAAGTTCAGATATTAATGTATGGGGCGCATACACCTATAAAAAAGATCATGATGTAGCACGAATGAAAGTTCCTGCGTCTCAAGGAAAAGACATATTAGAAGCTTTTTCAATTGTTTTTGAAGAATCAGAAAGCGGTGCTGTCATGCATATGGGATGGGGCACATTAAGAGTGAGTGTTCCTATATCATTTTAAGTGCTATAAAATGTATTACAAGAAAAGAGTCTAGAAAAATCTAGACTCTTTTTTTTATGGAATATTTAAGTATTTATGTGTTTGCAAGGAGACCTTCCATTTTGGATTGGCCATGACATAATCTACAATTTCTGGCACAACTTTATCGCGTTTGCTCCATTCAGGTTGCAAATATAAAATGCATTCTTTATTAACTTTTGCGGCCTGTTCTTCCGCAAATCTAAAATCGTCCTTATTATATACAATCACCTTTAATTCATTAGCCCTTTCATAAACTCGTGGTGTGGGTAATTTTAATTTTTTAGGAGACAGACAAATCCAATCCCAAACACCAGTAAGCTCATAAGCGCCTGAAGTTTCAATATGCACTTGCAAACCTCTCTGTTTTAATTTAGAGGTCAAGGGATCCATATTCCACATTAAGGGTTCTCC
This sequence comes from Gelidibacter sediminis, assembly GCF_004364975.1. Taxonomy (GTDB): domain Bacteria; phylum Bacteroidota; class Bacteroidia; order Flavobacteriales; family Flavobacteriaceae; genus Gelidibacter; species Gelidibacter sediminis. Next base: position 30,683 of record NZ_SOBW01000010.1, read on the forward strand.
ACCAGTAATTACAATAGTATTACTATATTTAGCAGCGTTATCAACTATTGCATCAGCCATGGTTGGCGGATGCAACTCTGCAACCCAACTTTCTTTAACATCACACCAATGACACCCCACATCACAACCGCCAATTCTTATAAAATAAGCAGCGGTGCCTTTATGGTATCCTTCTCCTTGAATGGTATAAAATTCTTCCATCAAAGGCAACAGAAGACCTTGCGCAATTAATTCTTGTTTCTCACTTTTTGTCATAGCGTGCAAAGATACTTCATAATCTTAGAAGTTTACAGTCAGTCAATAGAAGTTTTTATTTTGCAGCTATAACGTCAATTTCAATATTGGCATTGAGTGCTAATCCGCTAGCAGCAAATGTAGTTCGCGCAGGTTTATTAGGAAAATAAGTTTTATAAACCTCATTAAATACAGTAAAATCATTAATATCATTTAAAATAACCGTACACTTAATCACTTTATCCAAAGATGTGTTGTGATGTTCAAGTACGGCTTTAATATTTGCTATGCATTGTTTGGTTTCTTCAGCAACCCCACCTTTTACCAAGGTTCGTGTTGAGTGGTCCATTCCTATTTGACCGCTTAAATATAAAAGCCCGTCATATTCTACCACATCACTAAATGGTACGTCTTTTTTTTTGGATTCGTGTGAGGTATGAAAAACAACTTCATTTACAACCCTATTACAACTAAATAAAAAGAGCATCACAAAACCGATGGACAATAGAGATTTAAGTTTCATTTTTTATCTTTTAAACTTGAATAAAATTACACTATTTTTATGCAAAATTTTAGATTAATGAGCAAAAAGGACGAGTTTTTAAGACATATACAAGAAGGAAACACCTATAAAGGCGAATTTATAACTTTGGGTTCTGCTATGTTAGACGGCGAAACCATAACGAATGCCTTTGTTAATGTACCATTGAAAACCTTAAATAGACACGGCCTTATTGCGGGTGCTACTGGAACTGGAAAAACCAAAACTTTACAAGTATTGGCAGAAAATTTGTCTGACAAAGGGATTCCGGTGTTACTTATGGACATCAAAGGGGATTTGAGTGGTTTAGCTGAGCCCAGTCCCGGACACGCTAAAATAGATGAACGCCACGAAAAGATAGGTTTATCATTTGAACCAAAATCTTTCCCCGTCGAAATTTTGACCTTATCTGAACAGGATGGCGTCCGATTGAGAGCTACAGTAAGCGAATTTGGCCCGGTATTATTGTCGCGTATACTAGATTTAACAGAAACTCAATCTGGTATTGTCGCGGTAATCTTCAAATATTGCGATGATCATAAAATGCCTCTTTTAGATCTTAAGGATTTTAAAAAAATATTACAATATGCAACCCAAGAGGGCAAAGAAGAATTTACAGATGCATATGGTCGAATTTCTACAGCATCAACCGGGGCCATACTTAGAAAGATCATAGAACTTGAACAACAAGGTGCCGACTTGTTTTTTGGCGAAACCTCTTTTGAAGTGGATGATTTATTAAGAATTGACGACAATGGAAGAGGTTATATTAACATCATTCGGTTGACAGACATACAGGATAGACCTAAACTTTTCTCAACTTTTATGTTGAGTTTACTAGCCGAAATCTATTCCACATTCCCAGAACAAGGCGATTCCGGAAGACCAGAACTGATCTTATTTATTGATGAGGCTCATTTAATTTTCAATGAAGCATCTAAAGCACTTTTAAATCAAATTGAGAGCATTGTTAAGTTAATCCGAAGCAAAGGGGTTGGCATTTATTTTGTAACTCAAAATCCTACTGATGTTCCTGAAGCGGTATTAAGCCAATTAGGCTTAAAGGTGCAGCATGCGTTAAGAGCATTTACTGCAAAGGATAGAAAAGCCATCAAATTGACAGCACAAAATTACCCCGATACTGATTATTATGATACCGCATCGGTTTTAACTTCACTAGGAACCGGAGAAGCACTAGTAAGTGCTTTAGATGAAAAAGGACGCCCAACACCCTTGGCCGCAACAATGATGCGTGCTCCAATGAGTCGAATGGATATTTTGAATGACAATGAACTGACTGCTCTATTGTCTAAATCAAAATTGGTACGGAAATATAATGAAACTATTGATCGCGACAGTGCTTATGAAATGCTGAACCGTAAGATTGAACTGGCAGAGGCTGATGAGGCAAAGGAAAAGGCAAAACAAGAATTGGAAGACATCAAGAAATCCCAATCCAAACAACGCACCAGTACCAGACGCAGCACAGCTATGAACCCAGTAGTAAAAGTGCTCACGAGTGCTACCTTTATAAGAAGTGTTTTTGGTATTTTATCAAAAGTCATGAAATCTAAACGTTAATCAACAAAATTATTCATTCAAAATCTGCTAAGGCAGATGCCTAAATTTTAAATAATGCACAAATCATTTATTTACATTGCTTTGGTTGCTCTTGTTTTAACAAGCTGCGGTAAGGACCAAGATCCTTTTTTAATTCAAAAACAAAACATTGGCAACCTAACTGATTCCACACAGGTTAAGGATGTGAAATCTGTTTTCAAAACTGATTCGGTAGTCAACTACATAGGAACTAATGAATTTACCAGAAATATGAATACTATTGAAATTTACGATAAACAAGGCACTGCCCTACTCAGTCTGTCCCCAAAGAAGAGAGCTGATTCTACAGCCGTTTTCAGCAGTGTTCGCATATTAGATCCACGTTATAAAACAGAGAAAGGAATTTCAACGGCTAGTAAGTTCAAGCATATACAAGAGGCCTATGAGATTTCAAAAATTGACAATCTCATCAATTCCATTGTTGTTAGTGTAGATGCTATTAATGCGGCCTTCACCATTGACAAACAAGAGCTACCCTCAAATTTACGCTTCGATAGGACCATGACAATAGAAGCATCTCAAATTCCGGACAATGCGAAAATTAAATATTTTTTCATCCATTGGAATTAACCCTTTAAAAACAGCAGATGAGTTCATTTTTCTCAAAACTATTAATTACAATTGCTCGAAGAAAGCTTGAGTCAAAAAATTCATCTACCTCAGTAAGCAACAAACAAGTTATTCCGCTAGCCCGTCGGATCAAGATTGAAATTGCTCACGGTATAAAGGATTACATCTATGTCCTTATTGGTGTATTTTCAGCCGGATTTGGCCTTAAAGGATTTTTATTGCCCAACAGGTTTATTGATGGAGGCGCCACCGGAATCTCGCTACTGTTGGAAAACATTACACGTATTGATCTGAGTTACCTATTAATTTTAGTCAACGTTCCATTCCTAGTACTTGCAGCTAAAACTTTTAATGTAAAATTTGCCTTAAGAAGTATTTTATCCATAGCCATTTTAGCTTTAGTGGTGCACTACATTAATTACCCTACCATTACTGAAGACCCCTTACTTATTGCTGTTTTTGGAGGTTTCTTTTTAGGATTGGGAATAGGTTTAGCTATGCGGGGAGGTAGCGTCATAGACGGCACTGAAGTGCTGGCCATTTGGCTAAGCAAGAAGCTATCCATAACCATAGGTGATGTACTCCTATTGATTAATATCATAATTTTTTCCTTTGGCGCCTATATTTTATCGGTTGAAATTGCACTTTACGCAATTCTAACCTATCTTTCTGCAGCTAAAACAGTTGACTTTGTTGTTGATGGCGTTGAAGAGTATGTTGGGGTCACCATTATTTCCAATAAACATGAGGCCTTACGCAAAATGATTACAGAGGAATTAAGACGCGCATGCACGATTTACGTTGGAAAAGGCGGATTGCGTGGTCAGGAGGAAAGCTATAATAAAGATATAATTTATACCGTTGTAACACGCCTCGAATTAGCAAAGCTTCATACTGAAATTGACAAAATTGATGCGAATGCTTTTATAATTATGGGACTCGTAAAAGACATTAAAGGGGGTATGATTAAGAGAAAGCCGATGAAATAATGTTAAATATAGAGCCCTGCAAATAAAAATTAGGACTACTAATCTTATCGATTTAAGTCGTAAACTTCTAATGCGAATTCTATAAAATTCAGCTTGTATGACAAAAAAACCCTACACAATTCAAACTTCGCCATTTGTAGTTCCTACCACTGATGGAAAAATCATAAATGAACATTTTGGGCGTGCATCAGACGGCAACTCTCAATTGAGTATTGCCCATATGATAGCGCCTGCAGGCTGGAGTGAACCTTTTCAGACGCCTGAATTTGATGAATACACATTTATAATCAGTGGTAAAAAACAGTTTATCATTGAGGGCGAAACTGTTATTTTATCTGCCGGTGAATCTATAAAAATTGATAAACATACTCGTGTTCAGTACAGTAACCCTTACACTGAACCATGCCATTACTTAGCCGTTTGTTTGCCTGCATTTTCTATTGACCTTGTAAATAGAGAAGAATAATCCTTATATTATACCTCGTTATGAAGGAAATTCTTATAAAAATCATTGGCTCCTACTACAATGTGCTAAGCTATGTATCAAAGCCTTATGCCGCCGACAAAGCATTATATTTGTTTATGAAACCACGTGCAGGTAAAATAAATGAGGAACAATCTGATTTTTTAAACACCGCATTTCAAGAAGAACTGAAATATGACAATCTTCGAGTTATGAGCTATAGGTGGTTAGGCTCAGGACAAACTATTCTGCTTACTCATGGTTGGGAAAGTAATGCAGCACGATGGAAAAGTTTAATCATTGCCTTAAAGAAAAAAGGTTTTAATGTGGTGGCTTTGGATGCACCAGGTCACGGAAAATCAGGAAGCAAAGTATTTAATGCCATTTTATATGCTGAATTTATAAATGTTGTAGCAAAACGATTTGCTCCTGATATCATTGTTGGACATTCAGTGGGTGGCATGGCCGCTGCACTCTTTCAACATAAATATCAATTTGCCAAAATTAAAAAGATAATCTTATTGGGCGCTCCATCTGAATTTCAAGATGTTATGAAACGTTATACAGATATGTTGGGGTATAACCATCGTATTGTGTCCCAATTGCACCACACTATTTTTGAACGTTTTGGCAACACCCCCGACAGTTTTTCTACGGCAAGATTTCTAGAAACAATTGAATCTGAAGGTTTGATCATTCATGACGAAGACGACCGCATTATACCGTATAATGATGCGCTATTATTAAAGAATAGTTTCAAAAACAGTCAACTTATTACTACAAAAGGCCTTGGACACTCTCTCAATGATGTTTCTGTGGCTCATCACATTTATACTTTTATTGGCGCTTAAATCCATTATATTTGTGCTATGGAAGAAAATCTAAAACGCATAAATAAGTTTTTAAGTGAAGTTGGTTATTGTTCCCGTCGTGAAGCTGATAAACTCATAGAGGCTGGACGTGTTACCATAAATGGCAAAGTACCAGAAATGGGCACTAAAATTTCTCAGAATGATGTGGTTCATGTTGATGGGAAACCAATTGAAGATACTAAGGAGAATTTTGTATATCTAGCATTTAATAAACCGATTGGTATTGTATGTACTACCGATACCCGTGTGGAAAAAGACAATATTATTGATTTTATTAAATATCCTAAGCGCATTTTCCCTATTGGCAGGTTAGACAAGCCTAGTGAAGGTTTGATTTTGTTAACGGATGACGGTGATATTGTCAATAAAATTTTAAGGGCTAGCAATAACCACGAAAAAGAATACATTGTAAAAGTTGACAAACCTATATCTCAAACATTTATTGAACGCATGTCTAATGGCGTTCCAATTTTAGACACCATAAGTAAGAAATGTGAGGTAAAAAAATTAAGCACTTATGAATTCAGCATCATTTTAACACAAGGTTTAAATAGGCAAATTCGACGCATGTGTGAATACTTAGATTATGAGGTAGAAGCTCTAAAACGTATTCGGATTATGAACATAAAACTGGATATGCCCGTTGGCGAGTATAGAGAATTGACTGTTGCCGAGTTCAAAGAACTCAACCTCTTGCTTTCTGATTCTACCAAAGATGTTGCAGAAGTAAAGCTATCGTCTCAAAAAAAGAGGAAATAAGTTACATTTTGTTGTTAATGAATTATAATTTTATGATCCAATTGTAAATTAAAAACCGAAATTAGAGTAATTTTAAACCATATAAATTATAAACTAATAATTATGATTAAAATCTTAGCATTAATATTGACTATCGGAGGTATGATTGCCTTAATTTTAGGCGTATTGGGAATCTTCGGAAATAACTTTACCCAATTAGATCCTTGGGCACTTACCATTTTAGGCGGCGTTTTCTTTATTGCAGGTGTATCTATGCTGAAATATAGAAAAGACGAACCAACAACATAAACTATGAGTTCAGATCTATCCCCTTTCCACATTGCCATTCCAGTACATAACCTAGAAGAATGTAGATCCTTTTACAGAGATATTTTGAATTGTGAAGAAGGTAGAAGTTCTGACCATTGGGTTGACTTTAATTTTTTCGGTCACCAATTAGTCATACATTATAAAGAAAAATCAGCTGAAGAGCCTCACACTAATAGTGTTGATGGCAAAAGTGTTCCGGTACCGCATTATGGCGTGGTACTGCCATGGAACGTTTTTCAGGAATTTTCAGAAAGTTTATCACATAAGGGAGTAGAGTTCATTATTGAGCCCTATATCCGTTTTGAAGGACAGGTTGGAGAACAAGCTACCATGTTTTTTAAAGATCCAGCTGGCAACGCATTGGAATTTAAGGCGTTTAAAGATCGGAGTCAATTATTTGCCAAGTAATCTTCATTGACTCCATCTATCTAAAGTTGTATTATCTGTCAATTAAGAATTTCGTATAGATTGAGAATATCTATTAACAATATAGAATGGCAAATAGATAATTAAAAAATAAGGAATAAGAATAAGCTGCACTACAAAAATATAAAGTGGCCATTCACCAAAATAATCTAATAATGATGCTGATTTTGGTTTTTGATTAAGGTAAAAATAATTCGCATTTAGAAGGTAATTAATACCAATCATTACTAACACATATACTTGAATTGCCAATATGCTCTTAAATATACTCTTAAATGTGGGTGCCATCCTGTAGACGAAAATAGCATAAAAAATCACCACCATCAATCCTAAGTGGACTGCCCAATACCTTAAGTAATCAAATGAGGGGAATCCTATGGCAATATCAGGTGTGAGTATGGCTTGAAATGTCCCGGCGATAATCCAAAACACAAGTATTTCAAACATCCAATATTTTCTATAATGTGTAAATATGGGCATTATAATAGCCAGTAAACTACAGAGATATAATGGCAGATCTTTTTGAAGATTATAATTACCAAGACTATATTTGTGCAGATGAAATATAATGACCGTTAGGGATATTAAAACGGCAAACACATGAATCAACAGGTTTTGTCTTGGTGCCGTTAGTTTTTTATTGGAATAATAAATTAAACCGCTTCCAAATATAAGTCCAATTAGTATCGGCATGACATGCTCAGTACTCCCCATAGCCACCCTTTTAAAAACTAAGGACACTACAGAAGGTATAATTTGGCTCATCAATTAAGGCTTATTTCATTTGGCGTTCTCTTGCCAACAAGGTGTTTTTAAGTAACATGGCAATGGTCATTGGCCCAACACCACCTGGGACTGGAGTAATAAAACTGGCCTTTTTACTCACGTTTTCAAAATCCACATCACCAGTTATCCTGTACCCCTTCTCGGTAGAATCGTCAGGAACTCGCGTGATACCCACATCAATAATAACGACATCATCTTTAACCATTTCGGCTTTCAAAAAATTTGGCACACCTAAGGCGGAGATAATAATATCAGCTTGAGAAGTAATTTGGGTGATATTTTTAGTATGACTATGTGTTAAGGTTACGGTCGAATTCCCTGGAAAACCCTTCCTACCCATTAAGATACTCATAGGTCTCCCAACAATATGGCTACGTCCAATTACAACGGTGTGCTTACCTTGAGTGTCAACACCATAACGGTCTAATAACTCTAAAATACCAAAAGGCGTTGCAGGAATAAAGGTAGACATATCTAAAGCCATTCTACCAAAGTTCATTGGATGGAAGCCATCTACGTCCTTATCAGGGTTAACCGCTAAAAGCACCTTTTGAGTGTCAATTTGTTTTGGCAGTGGCAACTGAATGATAAAACCGTCAATATCAGGGTTGTCATTCAATTCATAGATCTTGTCCAATAATTCTACTTGACTTGTTGTATTGGACAGACGGACCATGGTAGAGTCGAACCCTACGCGTTCGCAAGCGCGCACTTTACTAGCAACGTAAGTTAAGCTTGCACCGTCATTACCTACTATAACGGCAGCAAGATGAGGCACTTTTTCGCCATTGGCCTTCATTTTTTTTACTTCTTCGGCAATTTCATTTTTAATGTCATTGCTTATTTTTTTTCCGTCTAGTAGAACCATTATTTTATTATTTATTTAGCCTGGTATTGGAGTATTATTTGTTGTAAAATGTCGAGGGGGGGGGGTACAGTATTTAAATAGCTGTTCATGATAAATATTACCGAAGAGCTCTATCTCATGTTTTTCATTGCCTGCATCATCGCTTTTCCTTTGCCGCCCTGCATCATCTTCATCATCTTACTCATTTGATTGAATTGTTTCAGTAACTGGTTTACTTCTTGTACAGAAGTCCCAGAACCTTTACCAATACGTTTTTTTCTACTTGCATTGATTACTGAAGGGTTAGTACGTTCCAATGGTGTCATAGAATGGATGATGGCTTCAATACCTTTAAACGCATCGTCATCAATATCAATATCCTTCATCATTTTTCCAGCACCGGGAATCATTCCCATAAGGTCTTTCATATTCCCCATCTTTTTGATCTGCTGAATTTGAGTCAAGAAATCGTCAAAACCAAATTGATTTTTTGCGATTTTTTTCTGAAGCTTGCGGGCCTCCTCCTCATCAAACTGCTCTTGTGCACGTTCAACAAGAGACACGACATCTCCCATCCCTAAAATACGGTCTGCCATACGTGACGGATAGAACACATCTATAGCTTCCATTTTCTCCCCTGTACCAATAAACTTAATTGGTTTATTAACGACAGATTTAATCGAAATAGCAGCACCACCACGAGTGTCTCCATCTAATTTGGTAAGAATAACACCATCAAAGTTTAAGACGTCATTAAAAGCTTTGGCTGTATTAACAGCATCCTGACCTGTCATGGCATCAACTACAAACAAAGTTTCCTGGGGCTGAATGGCCGCATGAATATTAGAAATCTCCTTCATCATGGCCTCATCAATTGCTAAACGACCAGCGGTATCAATGATGACCACATTATGTCCATTAGCTTTTGCGTGCGCAATACCGGCTCTTGCAATAGCCACAGGGTCTGTATTTCCTTTATCACTAAATACCTCAACATTTATTTGATCCCCCACAACATGCAATTGGTCTACCGCAGCAGGACGGTATACATCACAGGCCACCAATAATGGTTTTTTAGTTTTCTTATTTTTAAGATAGTTGGCCAGTTTTCCAGAAAACGTTGTTTTACCAGAACCTTGTAAACCGGACATTAAAATGACACTTGGGTTTCCTGAGAGATTAAGACCTTCAGCATCGCCACCCATCAATCCAGTCAGCTCATCTTTGACCAACTTTACCATCAATTGGCCCGGTTGCAATGTGGTCAATACATCTTGACCCAGTGCTTTTTCCTTTACCGTATTGGTAAATTCTTTCGCAATTTTAAAGTTGACGTCGGCGTCTAGTAGGGCTCTTCGAACCTCTTTTAAGGTTTCAGCAACATTAACTTCAGTAATGCTTCCATGTCCTTTTAGAACGTGTAAGGCTTTATCTAACTTTTCACTTAAATTATTAAACATAGGGTTTCAGTGTTCTTTTTGCGACAAAATAGACCGCAAGAATTAAATTTTGAGTTGCAAATTTACGTATTTGATGGCTATTTTTAAAACCATGCGTGCATTAAATTACATGCGCTCAGGAACATCAATTCCCAACAGGCTAAAGGCATTTTTAATTGTAACAGCCACTTTACGTGAGAGTGCTACCCTAAACGCTTTTTCATTTTCGTTTTCCGCGCCCAGAATGGAAACATTTTGATAGAAAGAATTAAATTCCTTCACCAAATCATAGGTATAGTTGGCTATTAAGGCTGGACTATGGTTTTCTGCCGCATTTTGAATAACTTCAGGAAATAACAGCAATTGCTTGATAAGCTCTTTTTCCTTTTGATGAAGTTGAATGGATTGAATATCTAAAGTTGAATTGGCATCAGCTTTTCTTAAAATGGATTGGATTCTCGCATAGGTATATTGAATAAATGGACCGGTATTACCTTGAAAATCGATAGATTCCTTCGGGTCGAAAAGAATTCGTTTTTTAGGATCAACTTTTAAAATATAATATTTTAAAGCGCCCAACCCGATCGCTTTGTAAAGTTCTTGTTTTTCTTCAATAGAATAGCCTTCCAATTTTCCTAGCTCCTCAGAAATTTCTTCCGCCGTTTTTGCCATTTCAACTATCAAGTCGTCAGCATCAACAACAGTCCCTTCCCTACTCTTCATTTTACCTGAAGGCAAATCGACCATTCCATAACTCAAATGGAACAAGTTTTCAGCCCATTCAAACCCAAGTTTCTTAATTATTAAAAACAAGACTTGAAAGTGGTATTCTTGCTCATTACCAACTGTGTAAACCATACCTCCAACATCAGGAAAATCTTTAACCCGCTGAATGGCGGTTCCAATATCTTGGGTCATATAAACAGCGGTACCATCAGCTCTAAGCACAATTTTTTCGTCCAATCCATCCGCTGTTAAATCGCACCAAACGGAACCGTCTCCCTTTTTAAAAAATACGCCAGACTTTAAACCTTCCGCAACAAATTCCTTACCCAATAGATAGGTTTGACTTTCATAATACAGATTATCAAAATCAACACCCAAATTTTTATAAGTTTCATCAAACCCTTCATATACCCAAGCATTCATGGTTTCCCACAGCGTCACAGTTTCTGCATCGCCAGCTTCCCACTTTTGGAGCATTTCTTGGGCTTCTAATAATATAGGCGCCATCTTTTTAGCTTCCTCCTCCGTTTTACCTTGAGCAATTAAGTCTTGAACTTCCTTTTTGTACTCCTGATCAAATTTTACGTAATAATTACCAACAAGCTTATCACCCTTTAGTCCTGAGGAATCTGGCGTCTCATTGTTGCCAAAACGTTTCCAAGCCAACATACTTTTACAGATATGAATACCCCTATCATTAATAATTTGGGTTTTATACACTTTTTTACCAGATGCTTTTAATATTTCTGAAACACTATAGCCTAATAAATTATTTCGGATATGTCCTAGATGCAATGGTTTATTTGTGTTTGGGGAAGAATACTCCACCATCACAGCTTTGTTTTCTGGTTGCACCTCAACAAAACCGAAGGCATCGTTATTTTTAATAGTTTCAAAAACTTCAAGGTAATACATCGTATCTATCTCTATATTTAAGAATCCTTTGACAACGTTGAATGACTTGATGAGTTTTAATTCTTCCAATAGATATTGGCCAATTTGCTGTCCTATTTGAACAGGATTCCCTTTTACCACTCGCAACATAGGAAAAACAACCACTGTAATATCGCCCACAAACTCCTTACGGGTTGATTGTAATTCAACCGATTCCAAATCTGCATTAAAAAGTGAACGTACTGCTTGTTTTACGTGATGTGATATGGTTTCCTGAAGATTCATTTCGTGTTAATTTTAAGTCTGCAAAGATACAGTTTTAATTAAAATTATGGGTTAGCTCATCTGGGATAATTATTGAAATCATATCACAGCATCTTAATGTTGAGATAATTATTAAAGATCCGTTAATACTGTGCAGTTAAACGAGTTATATTTTGATGTTAACTTTAAAAGTGTATTTTTGAAGCTAGCTAAACCAAGCCTAAATAAAACACACTACTTAACCGCCTATTAATCAACCACATGTATGCACGAGAGAATTTTCAGTAAACCAACATGCATTTCAACGACAAAACTGTTGTTTTTCCAAGATATTTACCATTCATCGGAAATCCTAGAAAACCATTGAAAGTGAGTAGTCACTTTAACTAATTTTTTGGTATTAAAACCTAAAAATTAGTTCAAGTAAACCCTTTTAGTCATTTTTGATCAGCTATTAATCAAGGTCTAAACAACGTTGATAAAACTTATAGAATCCTTAACATTATTGTTATTGTATTTTGTGAACGTGCCGCACCTCTCCCTCAAGGCTAGCTCTTATCACATCAACATTACAATTTATAACTAATTGCAAAAAAAATGAAACGATTAATCTCGTTAGCTGCCTTTTTTGCTGTCTTTTATGGTCATTCTCAGACTAAAGAGATAGATAGCCTTGCTATACAATTAGCTTATCAAAAACAAGATTCGTCTAAGGTAGACACTTCCATTGACCTCATCAAAGCACTTTACAAAACCGAGGAATACAAAAAAGCCCTATTGTATATCTCGGAAACAGAACAACTATCGCAATCAATTAACTACGCTAAAGGTGTTGCAGAAGCCAATTATTATAAGGCTTTAATTTACGCTCAAAAAAACGACTATTATAACGCCATAGATCATTTCAACAAATCAAAAAAGATCTACCTAGAACTTAAAGATACTTTAGGTATTGCAAAAGTGAGCAATAGTATTGGGTTGATTGAAATAAAGAGAGGCAACTACCGTATTGGTCTTGCCAACTCTCTATCTGCCATAAAAATATTTGAAGAGCGCAACTTAAATGAAGATCTCAGCTTAGCATATAACAACCTGGCAGAAGCGTACCTAAAGACCAACCAAATTGATAAGGCCCTAGAATTCAATCTAAAAACCCTGCGAATTAGAGAGCGTTTACAAGACAGTAGCGGCATTAAAATGTCCACAAAAAATATTGCACAATTATACTCTGAACGTAAGGAACACCGTAAGGCCATTGAATATTATGAGGATGTATTGGCAATGCTAAACACTACCACGGACCAGTCTTTAAGAGGCGAAATCCTACCGAGAATAGGAGATGAATATCTCAAATTTAGAAATTTTGATAAGGCCGCATCGTATTTAGTTGAAGGCTTAAAGTACAATAGAAAGGCAAATAATAAAGACGGAATTTTACGGGCACTCAATTCGATTGGCGCATTAAACCTTGCACTCAATAAGACTAAACTTGCTGAAAGTCAAATTTATGAAGCCCACGAGTTGGCTAAATCTGCCGGAAACAATGAAGAATTATTAAAAAACTACAAACTGTTAATGGCATTGGACTCTACAAAAGGGCGATTCCAAAATGCCTATGGTTGGCAACGCGAATACTACAGTTTAAAACAACAATTAGAATCTGACCACCAACCACAACTGCCAGACTCAAATGGTATTCTTGAAGACTCTCTGCTTTCTGTATCTGACAGCGATACTGTTGATTCCGAAATTGAAACCTTAGATGCGCCAAACAATACGAAACAGGTAAAAAATCTTAAACTCCTTTCGTATGCCTTAATTGTTGGTTTTGTAGGAGTTTTAACTGTTCTATTACTCATCTATCTCAAACGAAAAAACACCATCAAATATACCCAAGAATTAGAAGAGAAGAACAAACAAATCCAACTCCAAAATGACGCTATTTTAGAACAATCGCACCACTTGGAAGAAACCAATAAAGTTAAAGACCGCTTATTTTCTATTGTTTCTCACGATCTAAAAGATTCCATCTCATCTATTAAAGGATTTTTAGATTTATTGAAGGAGGACAGCATAAGCAGGGAAGAGTTTGACGAATTAATCCCTGAACTTAGTGAAAACGCAAATAATGCATCCTTATTATTATTCAATTTATTGAACTGGTCCAAATCACAAATGCAAAATCTGAAACCTAAACCTGAACTGTTTAACATTCAAGATATATTCCAGAGTAAGATTAATCTTGTCGATCAGAAGATAGAACAAAAACGAATTGTGGTTATAGACGAATCGCAACACGAGTTGGTCTACGCCGATAAGAGCATGGTTGAAATTATCATTCAAAATTTAATTACCAACGCTGTGAAGTTTAGTCGCGTTGGTGATATTATTACTGTTTCCAATAAAGATGTTGGTGGAAAATCTTTAATTTGTGTAGAAGACACGGGCGTTGGAATAACCAAAGAAAACTTGGCAAAATTGTTTCAGAACAACAACTTTACTACCGTGGGCACCCAAAATGAAAAAGGTACCGGTTTAGGGTTGACCATATGCAAGGAGCTGGTAGAATTAAACCATGGTCGTATTTGGGTAGAAAGCACACCCAATGTAGGCACCAAGTTTTATGTGGAACTTCCTAAGGCAAAGCTAGTAGAATAAAGAAATGGGCCTCAATACAAATATAACTTGAAGCTCCTAAATACTATGCTTTTGGCAAAAACACTTCAGCCATCATGCAGCGTGCACTTCCTCCACCACAAGTTTCTATTGTCTCCAAATCACTGAAAAGGATATCACAATGTGCTGACAGCTTCTCAATTTGATGAGTGGTTAAGCTCTCGTGGGCAGCTTTACTCATTACCAGATAACATTTACCCGCAGCTCCGCTCACCTGCAACATATTGCCCGCAAAATGATGCATTTGTTTTTCTGTTATGGCAATAATCTCCTTACCATCTTCTTTCAGATGTTTCATCACATTTTTACGTTCCTTTTTGTCGTCGATACTATCTAAACAAATAACCGCAAAAGTTTCCCCAATACACATCATTACATTGGTATGATATATTGGTAAACGCTGGTTATCTACAGTTTGGTAGGCTGTAAACACAATTGGGTGGTAATCAAAATCTTCACAAAATTCAATAAATAAATCTTCATCAGCTCTAGGCGAAAGGGCACAATACGCCTTGCCATTTGCACGGTCTAAGACAATACTTCCAGTACCTTCCAAAAATAGATGATCATCTTCTGCACTGGTATAATCAACAATGTTTTCAATTAAAAAGCCTTCATCTTCCAATCGTGCAAACAACTCTTCACGACGTTCCTTTCTTCTATTTTCGGCAAACATGGGGTACAGCGCTAAGTCTCCATTTTCATGAAAGCTAACCCAATTATTCGGAAAAATAGAATCCGGTGTATCGTTCAACTTATCATCATCTTCAACTATAACCGTCACTCCAACAGCACGTAATTTCTCCACAAAAGCATCAAACTCGGCTTGTGCTTTCTTATTAATTTCAGAATTTTTGAGTTCTAAATCTTCCTGAAAATAATTATTGACTGCCGTTTGTTCGTTCATCCTAAAATTAACAGGACGAATCATTAAAATGGTATTTGTGGTTTGTTGCATATTGAAGTAAATTTTATGCCGGCAAAACTAGTTTAAATTCATTAATTTTGGAAACGTATATGCTTTTAATTCAATTTATACGTTCAAGATTTTAATCAAAATAATTCTTAATGAAATCCATTCTTTTATTCCTTTTTCTATCCGTATCTCTTGTCGCTCAAAATAAAAACGCAGACCCAAATTTATTAACCGTATTTGAAAAAAGCAACGGACTCGAAACAGGAACTTACGAGCAAGTCATAGCGTATTATCAGTTATTAGCCAAATCGTTTCCACAAATTAGTCTCGACAGTATTGGCATGACTGATTCCGGAAAACCCTTGCATATTGCAACATATAATCCGGATGCACTGTTTGACTTTGAAAAGATTAGAGCCACCAAGCAGATCATGCTTATCAATAATGGTATTCATCCAGGAGAACCAGATGGAATTGACGCTACCATGCTCTTATTTAGAGATTTGGCGCAAGGCAAATTAACTATTCCCAAACATACGGTTTTAGTAACAATTCCGATATACAATGTTGGGGGCAGCTTAAATAGAAATTCCACATCACGTACCAATCAGGACGGTCCTATAGCATATGGTTTTAGAGGTAATGCCCGAAATTACGATTTGAATAGAGATTTTATAAAACTTGACACCAAAAATGCACGGACATTTACTCAAATTTACCATCTCGTTCAACCCGCTATTTTTATAGATAATCATGTGAGCAATGGTGCAGATTATCAATACACTTTAACCCACCTGTTTACACAACACAACAAATTGGGAGGCGCACTTGGCAATTATATACATACAGAAATGACACCAAGTTTAGAGCAAAAGTTAGCCACTAGAAACTGGGACATTACACCTTATGTAAATGTATTTAACAAACTTCCGGAAGCAGGCTTTAGTCAGTTCAATGACTCGCCTCGCTATTCAACAGGGTACACCGCTCTGTTTAACAGTTTGGGCATGATGGTAGAAACACACATGTTAAAACCTTACAAACCTCGTGTTGAGGGCACCTATGAACTGATAAAAAGCATGCTGGACATTGTTGAGAGAGATCATCAGAAAATAAAAATGTTGCGAGAAAACGCAATGGCAACTTTACAAACTGCTGAAACCTATCCGCTAGCGTGGACAATTGACACCACTAAAACTTCCATTTTGAAGTTTAAAGGT
Organism: Gelidibacter sediminis; assembly: GCF_004364975.1. Taxonomy (GTDB): domain Bacteria; phylum Bacteroidota; class Bacteroidia; order Flavobacteriales; family Flavobacteriaceae; genus Gelidibacter; species Gelidibacter sediminis. Next base: position 47,234 of record NZ_SOBW01000010.1, read on the forward strand.
TATGAAGGCAAAATGGTTCCCAGTACAATTACTGGTAGTAATAGACTCTTTTATGATAGAACCAAACCTTTTACAAGAGAAGTCACCTATCAAAATTATTTCAAACCTTCATCTGAAGTCACAATACCAAAAGCCTACATCATTCCTCAAGGATGGTGGAACGTAATAGAAGTATTGAAATTGAATCAAGTAGAAATGAGAATTCTAAGTAAAGACACCACTATTGCAGTGGAACAGTATAAAATTGAAAAGTTCCAAACCCGAAAGGAAGCTTATGAGGGGCATTATCAACATTACAATACCAATGTAATAGCCTCCCAAAAAGACATTACCTTTAAAAAAGGGGATTATCTGATTGCAACCAATCAGAAAGCATTTCGATATTTATTGGAGACATTAGAACCGGTAGCTCCTGATTCATTTTTCAATTGGAATTTCTTTGATACAATTTTGCAGCAAAAGGAAGGATTTTCACCCTATGTATGGGAAGATATGGCAGCAGAGTTATTAAAAAATAATTCAGCTTTACAATTGAAATTTGAAAACAAAAAGAAATCAGATATAGGATTTTCAAATAATTGGTATGCACAATTAGATTGGTTGCACAAGCAGAGTGAGAATTATGAAAAGGAACATTTACAATACCCTGTTTACCGGGTTTTGTGAGAGATCCTTAAACCAATATCCTGATATTGGCATAAGAATTTTCCATCGCATTTTTAATTTGATGCGGATTGAGCCATTCTACTTTTGTAATGCCTTCATCTTCTTGCGGCTCCAAACAGCCATTATAGTTGGTTTGCATTTTGAACCAATATGTTATTTTCAATTGGTGTCTACCATTTCGTTTAAAAATATGATAGGTAGTTTCTAAAGGTGCAATAATTTTTAGTCCATTAACTCTCGTTTCCTCTTCCACTTCACGTAATGCCGTTTCTTCAATACTTTCCTTCCCTTCTATCTTACCTTTGGGCAAATCCCATTTGTCGTTTCGATAGATAAAAAGGACTTCACCTTTATCATTAAATACTTTACCACCGCCAGCAATAACATTTGGAAGGAGTTTTAGAAAAGATTTTAACAACTTGTCTTCCCTTTTCCCTATCAATTTAACACATTTAAGATCTGTAGTATTAAGCTCTTTTATTATTTTACCAATATTAACAGTACTCAGTAAATAGTTTTTGAAATCTTTCTCCTTCCTAACCTTAGTGGTAAGAATAATAGGCTTATCATTAACAAAAACTTGATACATCTTTTCTATCCTGAAACTATTATATGCGTAAAAATATAATATTTTGACAGACAGCAGTGTTTTTGAAAATAATTTTTCGTTATTTTTTTAAATTCAAAATCTATAAAATTGTTTAATTTTGCGTCATGATTTTTAATAAACAAACCGCTAAAAAAACCGCTGAGCTGCTATTGCAGATTCACGCGATCAAATTGCAGCCAAATCAACCATTTACATGGGCATCTGGCTGGAAATCTCCAATTTATTGTGACAATCGTATTGTGCTCTCCTATCCGCCAATCCGTAATTACGTGCGAGAAACTATGGCAAAACATATTGAGCAACACTATGGCAAACCAGATGTTATTGCAGGTGTGGCTACAGGGGCCATTGGCATAGGCGTTTTGGTAGCCGAATATTTAGGATTGCCATTTGTGTATGTAAGACCTGAAGCCAAAGGACACGGTAGGCAAAATCAAATTGAAGGCCACCTCGAAAAAGGACAGAATGTGGTTGTAGTTGAAGACTTAATTAGCACAGGGAAAAGCAGTCTGAATGCCGTTAAAGCACTTGAAGAGGCCAATGTAAATGTTAAAGGGATGATTGCGATATTCTCTTACGGATTTGAAGTAGCTATCAACAATTTTAAAGAGGCTGATATTACATTGCATACTCTAAGCAATTACGAGAGTCTCTTGGAACAAGCCTCAGACACTAATTATATTACCGCCAAAGAACAGGAAGTATTAGCTGCTTGGAATGCCAACCCAAGTGAATGGAATGCTTTTTGATTTAAAATCAACACACACAATAAGCATTTTTTTATGCTTATTTAATTTATTTAAATAAAACAACATACAATAATGAATTTACAATCGCCTAAAGTAACCGTTGACAAAAGTCCACAAGAAGTTTTCGAATTCTTATCAGACGTGAAAAATTTCGAACAGTTAATGCCTGATAACATTAGTAAATTTGAAGTTTTGGGTGAGGATAAATTTTTATTCGCATTAAAAGGAATGCCAGAAATTGTATTAAAAAAGAAAGAAGCAGTAGCCCCTCATAAAATTGTCTTAGGAGCTGCAGGAGGTAAATTAGATTTTTCTCTTACAGGTGATATTCAAGAGACGGGAGCTGAACAAAGTGAAGTAAAGCTGACTTTTGAAGGCGAATTTAATGCGATGATGGGGATGATGATTAAAGGACCAATCTCAAAATTTATTGAAACTTTAGCGAGCAATATGCCAAAAGCTATCAATTAGTACATCAGTACCACTTCCTTAAAATCGAAACTCTTAATGACATCATCTTCTACTTTAATCAGAAGTTGACCGCCTTCAGAGATTCCGACAATATATCCTGAAAATAGCAAACCTTCAGCACTTTTAAATGTTGAAGGTTTATTTTTTCTAAACAACTGTGCCACATACTTGGATTTTAAGTTGTGGTAGTCTTCATTTTTCAGATATTCAAAATAAACTGTAAGTTGTCTTAAGATGACATCTAATACTTCATCTAGATTTTGCACATAACCAGTCAACAACAATAGCGAAGAAGCTGAAGGCAGATCTTTAAAATCAGTTTGATTTACATTAAGACCAATTCCAATTACAGAGCCAGAAATAACATTCATTTTAATGACATTTTCAATTAAAATGCCGGCAATCTTTTTATTGTCTGACAAAATGTCGTTAGGCCATTTCACCTTTACACCCTTTAATCCTAAGCTATTGAGAGCTTCATACATGGCCAAAGACACTGCTATACTAATATAAAAATGACGGTTAACAGGAATAAACGAAACATCCTTAAACACGCTAAAGGTTAGGTTCTTAGCCTCCTGAGAGCTCCAAATTGTACCCATTTGACCTCTTCCATGCGTCTGAAATTTAGCCAGAACCACCAATCCATCTTCAACATGCCCGTCAACACTAAGCTTCTTTAAGTAAGCGTTGGTTGAGTCAATGGCATCAAGTTTGATAATACGCATGTTCTAGTATTTAATATTTTATAATTATCTTATGAGATTTTAAGGCTTAAAACAACTAAAATTATAATAACTTTGCACAAATTTAATTTAAATTAATGGCGAAAGAAAATAACAATTCAGATGCACTGATTACCACTATCATAGCTGGTATTGAGGACGTCAAAGGAAACAATATAAGGATTCTCGATCTTCGGGAGATTGAAAATACGGTTTGTGACTATTTCATTATTTGTGAAGGAAACTCAAACACACAAGTTAACGCCATTGTTAATGCAGTCCAAAAAAAAGTCAGCAAAACACTTAAAGACCACCCTTGGCATGTGGAAGGAAGTGATAATGCCGAATGGGTTTTAATAGATTATGTAAATGTTGTGGTGCATGTATTTCAAAAACACATCAGACAATATTATGATATTGAAAGCCTTTGGGGAGACGCTAAAACAACCGTTATAGAAACTAGTTACTAAAAAAAGATTAATGTCAAAAGAAAATAAAAATTTAAACAAAAAACCAAAGTTAAGTCCATATTGGATTTATGGTTTGGTGATTGCTGCTTTTTTTGCGGTTCAAATATTCTCTGGAGGTTTTGGTGGCCAAGACGCTAAAAGCACAACACCTTCTCAATTTTTTGAGTATTTGAAAAGAGGAGATGTTGCCAAAGTTGAAATTGTTAACAATAGAGAGGCTAAAGTTTATTTGACCGATGAAGCTCTTAGTACTGACGCGCATAAAGGCACAAAACCAAATAATATTCTCCCTTCTGTAACACCCAGTCCTAATTATAGGTTCGAATTTGGAGACTTGGCATTATTTCAAGAAGAAATAAGAACTATAATCAGTGAAAATAATTTAAGCAATACTGAAGTAACTTTTGAAACAGAACACAATGTTTGGGGAGATTTCTTATTAGGACTATTGCCTTTTGTTCTAATTATAGGGGTTTGGATTTTTATTATGAGACGCATGTCATCTGGCGGCGGCGGCGGCGCTGGCGGACAGATATTTAATATAGGAAAGTCTAAAGCAAAGTTGTTTGATGAAAACACTGATGTTAAGACTTCTTTTAAAGATGTGGCCGGATTGGAAGGTGCAAAAGAAGAAGTGCAAGAAATTGTAGATTTTCTAAAAACACCTGAAAAATACACCTCATTAGGTGGTAAAATACCAAAAGGCGCCTTATTGGTAGGACCTCCAGGAACAGGTAAAACCTTGTTGGCGAAAGCAGTTGCCGGTGAAGCTAAAGTGCCTTTCTTTTCATTATCCGGATCAGATTTTGTGGAGATGTTTGTAGGTGTAGGAGCTTCAAGAGTAAGAGATTTATTTAAGCAAGCTAAAGAAAAATCGCCTTCTATTATCTTTATCGATGAGATTGATGCTATTGGCCGTGCTAGAGGCAAAAATGCGATGTCAGGTTCTAATGATGAGCGAGAAAACACCTTAAATCAGTTACTGACAGAAATGGATGGTTTTGGCACAAACACTAACGTGATTGTGCTAGCTGCAACCAATAGAGCCGACATTTTGGACAAAGCACTAATGCGTGCCGGACGTTTTGACAGGCAAATTTTTGTTGACCTTCCAGATATCGTAGAACGTAAAGAAATTTTTGAAGTTCATTTAAGGCCGATTAAAAAAGCTGAGGACTTAGATATTGATTTTCTTGCAAGACAAACGCCAGGGTTTTCTGGAGCAGATATTGCTAACGTTTGTAACGAAGCTGCTTTAATTGCGGCACGTAAAGGAAAAAAAGCAGTAAATAAACAAGATTTCCTAGATGCTGTTGATAGAATTATTGGTGGGCTAGAGAAAAAGAATAAAATCATTACGGTTGATGAAAAACGTGCAGTTGCTTTTCACGAGGCAGGACACGCAACTATCAGCTGGATGCTGGAACATGCAGCTCCTTTGGTAAAAGTAACAATTGTACCGCGTGGAAGATCGTTAGGTGCCGCATGGTACCTACCTGAAGAGCGTCTGATTGTAAGAACAGAGCAAATGCTTGATGAAATGTGTGCTGCCCTTGGTGGTCGTGCCGCAGAAAAAGTAATCTTTGATAAAATTTCAACTGGCGCATTGAGCGACTTGGAAAAAGTTACCAAACAAGCACGTGCAATGGTTACCGTTTATGGATTAAGTGATAAAGTAGGAAATTTAACCTACTACGATTCTTCAGGACAATCAGAATACGGGTTTACAAAACCTTATAGTGAGCAAACTGCCGAATTAATTGATCAGGAAATTTCTGCAATTATAGAAGAGCAATACCAGCGTGCCATTAAAATATTAGAAGAAAACAAGGATAAATTAACTGAATTAGCTGAAGAACTTCTAGAGAAAGAAGTGATTTTTAAGGATAACTTAGAGCGCATTTTTGGTATACGTCCTTTTGAGAAGGACGTATTGGAACGTGAACGTCTTGACAATGAATCAACGGCCTCTCAGGAACACACTGAAATCCCTGTAGAAGATATCAAAACCGATGAATCAGTAAGTTAAAAATTCCTATTTCAATTTCATATAAAAAACTTAAATTAATCTTATGTTAATTTAAGTTTTTTTATATTTGAGGAATTCATCATTTAAACTAGAATAGCACCTAGATTAATAGCATCCACTACATGAGTCTATTTCGTAAAATTTTCGGCTTAAAAAACACGCCAGAAGATACCATTAAAAGCGAAGAGAGAGGCAAATATATGCCTGAAATCAAGCTACCTATAGACGAAAAGTTTACTATAAATTTTAAGGCCAATGGCGGGAAATTTCTGTATTGTGAAAATATGGAGGAAATCCACAAAAGCTTGAAAAATATACTTCATGAAAATAATTGGGAAGATAAAAATGTCTTTCTATTGGATTCTAGACTCAAAGAACTGTTTAAGGGCTTTGGTCTTAAAGACTCCAAAAAGTCATTAGAAAGTGACTATTTTTTATCTACCTGTGAATATTTAATCGCCGATGATGGATCTCTGCTCATCTCATCAAATCAAATCGCAGAAAAAAAGTTAAGAGATCTCCCTGATAATTTTATTATTTACGCCACAACAAGTCAATTCGTTGAAAATATAGGAGAAGGCTTAAGAGGGATCAAAAACAAGAATAAAAATAAAATCCCCACCAATATTACCACCATTAAACATTTTAAGACTTTAGAAGATAAAGACTTTCTAACTTATGGAAGTAGCTCAAAAAACCTATATTTGCTGCTTCTAGAAGATTTATAATGAAATTTTTTACCCGATTCTATGTTCAGAAGTCTATTTCAAAATGTGTCATTTGTCATTACACCATTCTAACAATTACAAATGAAGGAACTTAGCACAAGAGCCATTTCAGGCGCTATCTATATATCATTGTTAATATTGTCTATTTATTGGCAGTATGTACTGGTGGTTCTCTTTCTCATATTTGGTCTTATCTGTATGGCAGAGTTCAAAAAACTCATTCAATTAGATAGTAAAGCTCCATATATTGTCTTTACGACAATGTATCTAGGTTTTAGTATTTGGGCGCTTATACCTGAAACCGACGCTGGTTTTAATGAAGCCATTCAAATTTTGCAGGTCATTACCATTTTCGTGCAATTGTTTTTGATTAAAGACTTATTTTCAGAAAAAACAATTCCGCTGTTCGAATCTAAGCGTTTTATACTCACCACATTCTACTTAACAAGCGCGTTCATATTTTTAATAATGATTGCCAACAATGGAAAAGAGTTTACACCTATGCTATTACTAGGGTCCTTTGTACTGATTTGGGTAAATGATACGGGAGCATACATTATAGGTAAGAATTTTGGGAAGCAAAAGCTTTTTCCTAGTGTGTCTCCAAAGAAGACCTTTGAAGGCTTTTTGGGCGGATTATTTTTTGCTTGTGTGGGAAGTTATTTTATTGCGCGACTTACAGGCGAGTTAGATTTTACAAATTGGTTAATATTGGCTATCATTGCAAGTGTTTTTGGAACTTTGGGCGATTTGATTGAGTCCAAATTTAAAAGACAGGCAGGCGTAAAGGATAGCGGCGTCATAATGCCAGGTCATGGTGGCTTGTTAGATCGGTTAGATAGTATTATTTTTGCAGCACCATTTTTATATTTATTTTTAAGATTATTTCCATATGTTTCATAAAGAAGGCCATAAAATAGTCATGATTTCTATTGCACTAGTTGTTATAGCCATTATGAGCATTGATTATTTTGTAACGTTAGCTTGGCTAAGAACCACTTTAATGCTAGTGGTATTAGCATTTTTTATTATCATACTACAATTTTTTAGAAACCCTAAACGTATTGGGACACTACATGATCACCATGTGCTCTCTCCTGTAGACGGTAAGGTTGTGGTGATTGAAGAAGTTTTCGAAAATGAATTTTTTAAGGATAAACGCATTCAGGTATCTGTATTCATGTCTCCTATAAACGTACACGTAACACGTTATCCAATTGGTGGCAAAGTGGTGTATAGTAAATACCATCCAGGCAAATATTTAGTAGCCTGGCATCCTAAGGCCAGCGAAGAAAATGAACGCACTACAGTAGTTGTAGAAAACGAAACATTTGGACAGGTATTGTACCGTCAAATTGCGGGCGCCTTGGCAAAACGTATTGTAAATTATGCTCAAGTTGATAACCATGTCATACAAGGAAAAGATTCAGGTTTTATCAAATTTGGCTCGAGAGTAGATTTGTTTCTACCATTGGATTCCGATATAAAAGTTGAGCTAAATCAGAAAGTAAAAGGTGGTATTACAGTGATTGCTGAAACAAAATGACTTCCAATAAATTAGATATTGAATTTAAGGAAGCTGTAGAACGTATTAATAGTTATACAGGTGCATTCCCTGCTGATTTATTATTAAGGCTTTATGCCTACTACAAGAAGGCTACAAATGACTATTCAGGTCCCAGAAGCAAGAAGCCAATTATCAATGCATTTAAAACCAATGCCCTTTTTCAAATAAAAAGTGTGTCTCAAGATGAGGCCAAGCGCATTTATATTGATTTGGTGAATAACTACTTCTTGTATGGTAAATAAGGTTGATTACTTTCTAAACTATTTCCCTAGAGATATTATTTATTGTATTTTATTCGAAATTATTTATTGTGTTGGATTTTGTGATGAATGAATTCGCGATTTCATTTCTTTACATTTCGCCAACAAAAGAGATACAAATACAGTCATTCCAATTGATAGCGCCATGACATCAAAAAGACTTTTAAGAAATGACTATATCTTAGTGCTTCTAGTTAGTGTGATGTATTTTTTAGCCATCAAAGACGTTATCGCCGCATTCGTATATTTGGTCGTTGCAGTGGTAGTGAGTATCTATTTTTTTCCTGCAAGATTATTATTCTTGGAAAACGATTTTTTGAGAGAACCCAATAAAAAGAAAGTGGCTTTAGCACTTTCATATTTTGTAATCAGCAATATCATCACATTAACCGCGCTGATAATTTACGCAGATGGTAAAGGTTTTCTACACACCACCTTTTTAATATATAGCATTATAAATTTGGCTTTTCTGCTCTATTTTCATTTTCAAGAAAATATGCGTTACAACTTTATACTATCTATTTTCACCACTTTTTTAAGTTCGGCTGTTGTGAGTCTGCAATACTAATGGCAAAGGATATTCAGGTGATAGTTTTTAGCGCGTTCCTTAATCTCTGATGAGCGGCATCGTGCTGCAACGCAATAAGCCTTCCTGCTTTGAGATTTCGGCATAGGGCACTTCTTCCACTGTAAATCCGTTAGCTCTTAACCAAGCGTTCAATCTGGTGAAATTACGTTCTGAGATTACAACATCCTCAGAAATTGAAAAGATATTGCTATTCATATGATACATTTCTTCTCGTGTAATATGGAACAAATTCTCCTTTCCAAACAAATCGACCAAGTACATATAGTCGCTTTCTTCTCTGAAGCCACTTTTATAAATGATGCCTTTATTTTTACCGACTGGCTGAAAACAACAATCTAAATGCAAAGCATTATCTCTTGGTTCTATTCTCGATTTGACCAAGTCAAATTCCTTCACAATTTTATTCGGAAATAATTCCTTTATATAATTAACCCCTTCCATATTGGTGCGGGCCGTTATATAATCACTATAATCACTGCCTTTATAAGTACCAATAAAAATATGATCATTCCATAACATCACGTCACCACCTTCTATATGAACTTCTTCAGGTGGACGCACAACTTTATCAGGGTCAATTTGGTCTATGACATATTGAATGGCGTCAAGCTCCTTTTCTCTATCTGGTAGAATATTTGCTTTGATAAAAATATCATCAATAACAAAGGCGATGTCTCTGGCAAATATCTGATTATAATCTCTTATCAGTTCAGGACGATACACCTTTACATCATATTTTTGAAAAACTTTGGCTACGGCTTCCATTTCTTTAACCATATCTTCCTCAATAGGATAAGTGCCGGCTTTTATATGTTCTAAAGATTTAGGGTCATATGCTTCTTCAATTCCTGGCGTTGGTCCATTACTGATTGCAGTTCCTAAAACCACGGCTCTTAGCCGTGAAGTTTCATTTTTAATATTCAATTTTAGCATATTCTATAGTATAAAAAAAGCTTCATCTAAAAAATGAAGCTTTCTGCATTATTAATATCGTATTAACGCTTATCAATCGATTTAAAAGACCTTAAAGTTTCTCCAATATAAATCTGTCTTGGTCTACCTATTGGTTCCTTATTCAATCTCATTTCTCGCCATTGTGCAATCCACCCTGGTAAACGTCCTAATGCAAACATTACTGTAAACATGTCTGTTGGAATTCCCATAGCTCTGTAGATGATTCCTGAATAGAAATCGACGTTTGGATATAACTTACGATCTACGAAATAAGGATCTTTTAAAGCTTCTTGTTCTAACGATTTTGCGATTTCTAAAATTTTGTCTTCAACACCTAAATCGTTCAACACTTCGTCAGCTGCTTTTTTAATGATTTTAGCTCTAGGATCGAAGTTTTTGTAGACACGGTGTCCAAAGCCCATCAAACGGAATGGATCCTCTCTGTCTTTGGCTTTTGCCATATATTTATCAGTATCGCCACCATCAGCATTGATACCTTCTAACATTTCTAGCACGGCTTGGTTGGCCCCACCGTGAAGCGGACCCCAGAGTGCAGAAATACCAGTAGATAGCGATGCAAATAATCCAACGTGGGACGATCCTGCAATTCTTACCGTTGATGTAGAACAGTTTTGTTCGTGATCAGCGTGAAGGATCAACAATTTATCCAAAGCATTTAAAACGATTGGATTCATTTTATATTCTTCATTAGGTTGTTTGAACATCATTTTTAAAATGTTCTCAACATAGCCTAAATTTTTATCTCCATAGTCTAATGGTAAGCCGTTTTTCTTACGGAATGTCCAAGCAACCAATACTGGGAATTTACCTAAGATTTTAACGATGGCCTTATACATATCCTCTTCAGAATCTACATTCACTGAAGATGGGTTAAACGCTGTCAATGCACTCGTAAGGGATGCAATAACACCCATTGGATGTGCAGACTTAGGAAATGCGTCAACTATTTTGCGGATGTCTTCGTCTACAACAGACTGAGCTTTAATATCTGAATGGAATTTGTTGAGTTGTTCCTTTGTTGGCAATTCTCCAAAAATAAGCAAGAACGCTACTTCAAGAAAGTCAGCCTTTTCAGCCAGCTCCTCAATAGAATAACCGCGGTATCTCAATACGCCTTTCTCACCATCTAAAAAGGTGATGGCACTTTGGCAAGATCCTGTGTTTTTATATCCTGGATCTAATGTAATGACACTATCTGTAGTACTTCTTAAAGTGCTGACATCTATGGCAACTTCTTTCTCCGTTCCTACAATCAGTGGGAATTCGTATTTTTTACCGTCTATTTCTAACGTAGCTTTCTCTGACATATGTATATATAAGTTTGTTGTGAATTTGTGTATCTGAAAATGATGTCACGAATTTACAAAAATTATCAGTATTTAAAAAGCAAGTTAACAAGCATTTTAACAATCATAATATTTATAAAAACTATGTAAGAATGAGCTAAAATTGCCCATTATAGCGCTCTCAAGGAGGGTTACGCCCTTAAAATGGACATATATGTCCGCAATTAATAACAAGAACTTAATTAGATTTGCATAAATACACTTATTATTAAAAATTATGCGATTATCTTATTTTATAATTACATTATTTTTCTGCACCTATGCACAGTCACAGGTGATCAACGTAGAAACAATGAGAAAACAGTCAGATTCTGCGAAGTGGACGGGATCTTTGAGTCTGGACGCGAGTATTGTAAAAAACAAGAATCAGATTTTTAAAATCGCGAATAAAGCACATATTCAATATAATAACTATAGGGAATTATGGTTGTTTATTAACGATTTGAAGTTTGAAAAAGCGGCTGGAGAATCATTTGTAAACAAAGGCACACAACATTTGCGATACAACCACAGAGTGACAGAAACCATAAAGATGGAAGCCTTTATACAAGCGCAATACGACGCTATTTCGGAAATAGATTTTAGAGGACTGATTGGTGCCGGACCACGGTTTAAACTATCATCTAATGACAATTATCGTTTTTATTTAGGCACACTGATTATGTATGAAATCGAGCAGGCCTCAGCTATTGAAAGTAATGCCATCCACAGAAACGTGCGTGGCAGCACTTATTTTTCGTTTAGTATGTATCCTACTGAATCCTTGGGAATTATAAGTACAAGTTATTATCAACCCCGTCTGGATGCATTTAAGGACTACCGACTCTCAAGCACCACAAGCATCTTACTCAAAATTTGGGAAAATCTAGCCTTTAAAACAACCTTTACTTATAATTTTGATGCCTACCCCGTGGTTACAATACCAAAAGCCCAATACGAATTAACGAATGGGCTTTTATATACGTTTTAAAATATTGGTTGTTACTTCAGTTTAAACGCCTTGGTTTGTGGAAAGTACGCCACATTCTCTAATTCTTCCTCTATACGTAACAGCTGATTGTATTTTGCCATACGATCACTACGTGATGCCGAGCCCGTCTTGATTTGACCCGTGTTTAACGCCACGGCCAAATCAGCAATAGTATTATCTTCAGTTTCTCCAGAACGGTGAGACATTACAGAGGTGTACCCAGCATTATGGGCCATATTAACTGCCGCAATAGTTTCTGTCAATGTGCCAATTTGGTTCACTTTGATTAGAATTGAATTAGCGATGCCATTTTCAATACCTTTTGATAGTCGCTCTACATTAGTAACAAACAAATCATCCCCTACCAACTGAACGGTATCTCCAATCTTTTCAGTTAAATACTTCCAACCTTCCCAGTCATTTTCATCCATTCCATCTTCAATAGAAATAATTGGGTATTTAGAGGCCAATTGGGCCAAATAGTCAGCTTGTTCAGTACTTGTTCTAACTTTCCCTGTTTCACCTTCAAATTTTGTGTAGTCGTATTTGCCATCCACATAAAATTCGGCAGCTGCACAATCTAAAGCAATCATTACGTCATCACCCAATGTGTAGCCGGCTTTATGGACGGCTTTTTTGATCGTATCTAAAGCATCTTCAGTGCCACCTTCCAAATTTGGAGCAAATCCTCCTTCATCACCAACAGCAGTACTCAAGCCTCTTTCGTGCAATACGCTCTTGAGATTATGGAAAATTTCAGACCCCATTTGCATGGCATGTGTGAAATTTTTCGCTTTTACCGGCATAATCATGAATTCCTGGAAAGCGATAGGCGCATCAGAATGTGAACCACCGTTGATGATGTTCATCATTGGTACAGGAAGCGTGTTTGCAGAAACACCACCTACATATCTGTACAACGGCATGCCCAACTCTCCTGCTGCTGCTTTCGCAACAGCCAAAGAAACACCCAAAATAGCATTAGCGCCTAATTTTGACTTGTTTTTGGTACCGTCCAAATCGATCATCATTTGGTCGATTTTATTTTGTTCAAACACTGAAGTTCCTAAAAGTTCCTGAGCAATCTTAGTGTTGACGTTTTCAACCGCCTTTAGCACACCTTTGCCCATATAATCTTTACCACCATCTCTAAGTTCTACCGCCTCATGTTCTCCAGTAGAGGCGCCAGAAGGAACCGCAGCGCGTCCCATGATTCCATTTTCTGTAACAACATCTACTTCAATAGTAGGATTGCCACGTGAATCAAAAATTTGTCTTGCATGAATGTTGATGATGATGCTCATTGTTATTTTTTTTAGTATTGTTGATGTATTATATTATTGCTCAAGCACAGCTAAACAGAAGGGTTCCGATACTTCACAGCACTGCTAATTTACGAAATAGTTACTCCAAAGTCACATTTGAATTTGAGAATTACATTAAAAACTAGCGATAATGTTTGCGCAATGAAGAAACCTCAAAAAACACTTATGTTTTTTGAGGTTTTGTTACTATCCTTTTTTAATGTTTTCAATAAATTGATCAAACAAATATGAGGCGTCTTGTGGCCCTGGACTTGCTTCTGGATGATATTGTACCGAGAAACAGTTTTTAAATTTCATACGCATTCCTGCTACTGTATGGTCATTTAAATGTAGATGTGTAATTTCGAAATCAGGATGTTTTTCGGTTTCTTCCTTATTGATTGCAAATCCGTGATTTTGAGACGTAATCTCTCCTTTTCCCGTCAATAAATTCTTAACAGGATGGTTGATACCTCTGTGTCCGTTATGCATTTTATAAGTTGAAATACCATTGGCCAAACCTATTACTTGATGTCCAAGACAGATGCCGAACAATGGTAAGTTTCGATCAATAATTTCTTTAGCTACTGAAATAGCATTCTCTAAAGGTTCAGGATCTCCTGGTCCATTTGAAAGGAAGAAGCCATCCGGATTAAAACTATTCATCTCTTCAAAAGTAGCATTGTATGGAAACACTTTAATATAAGCATCTCTCTTGGCAAGATGTCTTAGGATGTTCTTTTTTATTCCCAAATCTAATGCAGATATACGGTAGGTTGCACTTTCATGGCCTACGTAATACGGTTCTTGGGTACTTACTTTTGAAGCCAACTCAAGTCCGTTCATATCTGGCACTTCTGAAAGTTGTTTCTTTAATCCTTCTATGTTGTCTACGTCTGTTGAGATAACAGCGTTCATAGCGCCGTTTTCTCTTATATAGGTCACCAGTGCACGGGTATCTACGTCTGAAATAGCCAAGAGGTTATTTTTATCAAAAAAGTCTTGGAGTGATCCTTCTGCTGAGTCTCTAGAGTAATTAAAACTAAAGTTTTTACAGATCAGACCTGAAATTTTTATGGAATCGGATTCAATTTCATCGGCATGAGTGCCATAATTACCAATATGTGCATTGGTAGCTACCATTAATTGTCCGTAGTAAGAAGGATCTGTAAAAATCTCTTGGTACCCTGTGGTGCCAGTATTAAAACAAACTTCTCCAAAGGCTGAACCTTCTTTACCTACTGATTTACCGTGGAAAATTGTGCCATCTGAAAGTAGAATGATGGCTTTTTGTCGTTTATTATATTTCATAATTTGAAAAGAGTTTGGCAAAATTGCATAAAAAAAAGGATAAACTAAAATGTTTATCCTTTTTTATATTTATAAATGTAAACCATTTATTCTTCTTCGTTGGTTGCTTTTTTATCAACAGCTGGAGCAGCAGCAGCGGCTGCAGCAGTAGCATCAGATTTTTTAGAACGACCTCTACGAGTAGATTTTTTCTTAGGTTGCTTATCTACGTTGTAAATTTCATTGAAATCTACCAATTCGATCATTGCCATGTCAGCATTATCACCTAAACGATTACCTAATTTGATGATACGTGTGTACCCACCTGGACGATCGCCAACTTTTGGTGCAACATCTCTGAACAATTCAGCTACCGCTTCTTTTTGTCTGATTCTACTATACACAATACGTCTGTTGTGCGTCGTATCTTCTTTAGACTTAGTAATCAATGGCTCTACAAATTGCTTTAGAGCTTTTGCTTTAGCAACAGTAGTATTAATACGCTTATGCTCAATTAAAGAACAAGCCATATTTGCCAACATTGACTTTCTGTGTGCGGTTTTACGACCTAAATGGTTTATTTTTTTTCCGTGTCTCATGACATTTTTATTTTCATCATCTTGCTACAATATCCGTTCGTCGGAGAGCAAATTATGATGGGTTATTTATTAATTTTTGATTTATGACATTTAAACTGCGAATTCTACATTTTAAAATCGCAAATCTAAATTTGAAAATCGACTAGTCTTTATCTAGTTTGTATTTGCTTAAGTCCATTCCGAAGTTCAAACCTTTAACATTTACTAGTTCTTCTAGTTCTGTTAATGATTTCTTACCGAAGTTTCTGAATTTCATTAAATCATTTTTATTGAAAGATACTAAGTCTCCTAAAGTATCAACTTCTGCAGCTTTTAAGCAATTTAATGCACGTACAGAAAGGTCCATATCAACCAATTTGGTTTTCAATAGTTGTCTCATGTGAAGTGATTCTTCATCATAAGTCTCTGTCTGAGCAATTTCATCAGCCTCTAAAGTGATACGCTCGTCAGAGAATAACATAAAGTGGTGGATTAATATCTTGGCCGCTTCAGTTAACGCATCTTTAGGATTGATAGATCCATCCGTTTGAATTTCAAAAACCAATTTTTCATAATCTGTTTTTTGCTCTACACGGAAGTTTTCAATAGCGTACTTTACATTCTTAATTGGCGTGTAAATTGAATCTGTAAAGATGGTTCCAATTGGTGCAGAAGCTTTTTTATTTTCTTCAGCAGGAACATATCCTCTACCTTTTTCAATAGTTAACTCCATATTAATGCTCACTTTGGAATCTAAATTACAAATTACCAAGTCTTTGTTTAACACTTGAAACCCTGAAATGAACTTTTGGAAATCGCCAGCTGTAATTTGGTCCTGTCCTGATATTGAGATTGTAACAGTTTCGTTATCAATTTCGTCAATTTGACGCTTAAAGTTAACTTGCTTTAAGTTCAAAATTATTTCAGTGACATCTTCAACTACACCAGCAATGGTAGAAAACTCATGATCTACACCTTCAATTCTCACAGATGTAATAGCAAATCCTTCCAAAGAAGACAACAACACTCTTCTTAAAGCATTACCTACAGTTAATCCATAGCCAGGTTCAAGAGGTCTGAATTCAAACTTCCCTTCAAAAGGCGTTGAATCAATCATGATTACTTTATCAGGCTTCTGAAAATTTAATATTGCCATACTTTTTCTTCTTTTTAATTGTTAATTAGTTGCGCGGTTTATAAGTATGAAGAAGACTAATAAACCCTTTGGCCAATTTCCAATATGATTAATTATTATTTAGAGTATAATTCAACGATAAACTGTTCGTTGATATTTTCTGGAATTTGAACTCTTGCAGGAATTGAAACATAAGTTCCTTGTTTAGTCTCATTATTCCACGTCATCCACTCATATACATTGTTAGAGTTAGATAATGAACTTTGGATAGCATCTAGCGATTTAGATTTTTCTCTAACGGCAACAACATCTCCAGCTTTTAATTGGTAAGAAGGAATGTTTACGATTTCTCCGTTTACAGTAATGTGTCTGTGAGAAACTAATTGACGTGCTCCACTACGAGATGGAGATAAGCCCAATCTGAAAACCACGTTATCTAAACGAGATTCACATAATTGTAACAATACCTCACCAGTAATACCTTGTGCAGCAGTTGCTTTTTTAAACATGTTTCTGAATTGTTTCTCCAATATACCGTAAGTATATTTTGCCTTTTGCTTTTCCATTAACTGGATTGCATATTCAGATTTTTTTCCACGACGCTTGTTTGCACCATGTTGACCTGGAGGATAGTTTCTTTTTTCGAAAGCTTTATCATCTCCGAAAATAGCTTCGCCGAATTTTCGGGCTATTTTAGTTTTAGGACCAGTATATCTTGCCATTTCTTAAATTAAATTATGAGAGTGTCTATGAATTAAGGTCTTAATCTTATCCTCCGATAAACAGTGATCTCTCGTTAATACTTGTTATTATTTTTTTGAGTCTGCAAATTTACATATAAAAAAACTAATATCAACCATTTAAAACAGTTGATATTAGTTCTATATACATTATAAATTATACACGTCTACGCTTTGGAGGGCGACATCCATTATGTGGTAGTGGTGTAACGTCAATGATCTCTGTTACTTCAATACCTGCATTATGGATAGAACGGATGGCAGATTCTCTACCATTTCCTGGTCCTTTAACGTATACTTTTACTTTTTTAAGTCCAGCTTCTCTTGCTACTGCTGCAGCATCTTCAGCGGCCATTTGAGCAGCATATGGAGTATTCTTTTTAGAACCTCTAAAGCCCATTTTACCAGCTGATGACCAAGAAACGACATCTCCTTTTTTGTTGGTTAAAGAGATAATGATGTTGTTGAAAGAAGCTGCAATGTGTGCCTCTCCGTTAGCCTCAACAATAACCTTACGCTTTTTAACTTTTGTACTTGCCTTTGCCATATGTAATTAGTTTTTAGTATTAGTTTATAGTCGCTAGAATCCTAAACCGTCAAATTTCAAACAGATTCTTTCCAACGTCTAATAGACTAAAGACTATTTTTATTTAGTTGCTTTTTTCTTGTTAGCAACAGTTTTTCTTCTACCTTTTCTTGTTCTAGAGTTGTTTTTAGTACGTTGACCTCTTAATGGAAGTCCAGCTCTATGACGAATACCTCTGTAACATCCAATATCCATTAAACGTTTGATGTTTAACTGAATTTCTGAACGCAATTCACCTTCAATAGTTAAGGCCCCTACAGCTTCACGAATATTACTGATCTCGTCATCTGTCCAGTCCTGAACTTTTGTGTTTTCATCAACTTTAGCTTGTGCTAAAATTTCTTTTGCTTTGCTTGCACCTATTCCATAGATGTAAGTTAAAGAGATTACTCCTCTTTTTTGTTTTGGTATATCAACACCTGCAATTCTTGCCATAATTAACCTTGTCTTTGTTTGAATCTAGGATTCTTTTTGTTAATGACGTAAAGTCTTCCTTTTCGACGTACTAACTTACAGTCAGCACTTCTTTTTTTAACTGATGCTCTTACTTTCATCTGTTCTATTTATTAATATCTATAAGTTATTCGAGCCTTAGACAAATCATACGGGCTCATTTCTAATTTGACTTTGTCTCCTGGTAACAGTTTAATGTAGTGCATACGCATTTTACCAGAAATATGCGCGGTAACTATATGTCCATTTTCTAATTCAACACGAAACATAGCATTGGATAATGCTTCAATTATTGATCCGTCTTGTTCTATTGCTGCTTGTTTTGCCATAATAATATTAAGCTACTGCTTTTCTATTTTTACCGGTTTTCATTAAGCCATCGTAGTGTTTGTTCAACAAGTATGAATTAATTTGTTGCATTGTATCTATTGCAACTCCAACCATAATCAATAACGATGTCCCACCAAAGAATAATGCCCAACCTTGCTGAACGCCCATCAATTTCACAACAACCGCTGGGAACACAGCAATCATAGCTAAAAATATAGAACCGGGTAAGGTTATTTGAGACATAATTCTATCTAAATATTCAGAGGTTTCAGTTCCTGGTCTGATGCCCGGGATAAATCCACCACTGCGTTTTAAATCATCTGCCATTTTATTAGTAGGTACTGTAATTGCCGTATAAAAATACGTAAATACAATAATTAACAAAGCAAATACAATGTTGTACCAAAGACCAAAAATATCAGAGAAGTTGGTTTGCAGCCAAACTCCCACAGGACCTTCGCCTAAGCCTTTACCTATTAATGTTGGCACAAACATAATTGCCTGAGCAAAAATGATTGGCATTACACCAGAGGCATTCAATTTTAGAGGTAAAAACTGTCTTGAACCAAACACGTTTTTTTCATAACCTCCAGAAGCAGTACGACGTGCATATTGAACAGCTATCTTACGAACGCCCATTACTAACATTATTGACAGTAATATGATAACAAACCAGATGACCAATTCAATAAGTACCATCATCAATCCACCGTTACCACCACCTTCTAATCTAGAAGCATAGTTTTGGATGAATGACGCTGGCATATTAGCTATAATACCTACCATAATCAATAAAGAAATACCGTTACCGATACCTTTATCGGTGATTTTCTCACCCAACCACATTGCAAAAACAGTACCTGTTACCAAGATAATTACTGAAGATACATAAAACATTGTTCCTGTACCCAATAAGAATGCTGATGAAGGAATCCCTAATGCTGGTAAACTTGCCAAATATCCTGGTGCTTGCACCAAACAGATAGCAATAGTTAACCAACGTGTAATTTGATTGATCTTTTTACGTCCACTCTCCCCGTCCTTCTGTAATTTCTGAAGGTAAGGAATAGCGATACCCATCAACTGAACGACAATTGAAGCCGAAATGTAAGGCATAATACCTAGCGCAAATACGGAGGCATTAGCAAAAGCCCCACCCGTAAAGGCATTCAGTAGCCCTAAAATACCTTGGTCTGTATTACTGGCCAAAGCACCTAACTGACTTGCATCGATACCTGGTAAAACTACCTGAGCACCAAAACGATAAACTAAAAGAAGGCCAAGCGTAAGCATGATTCTATCTTTTAGTTCAGTTATTTTCCAAACATTTTTTAAAGTCTCTATAAATTTCATTCTCTAAAAGGTCTTATAAAGTTACAGCTTCTCCTCCGGCGGCTTCAATAGCAGCTTTTGCTGAAGCGGTAAATTTATGAGCAGTTACTTTTAATTTTGATTTCAATTCGCCACGACCTAAGATTTTAACAAGATCATTCTTGCCTACAACACCTAGTTCCAATAACGTTACAAAATCTACAGTGTCTTTAATGACTTTGTCATCAACCAATGCTTGTAATTTATCAAGATTAACACCTTGATACTCCACGCGATTGATATTTGTAAATCCAAACTTAGGCACACGTCTTTGAAGCGGCATTTGACCACCTTCAAATCCTACTTTCTTAGAATAACCAGAACGCGATTTAGCTCCTTTGTGACCACGAGTTGCGGTACCACCTTTACCAGAACCTTGTCCTCTACCTATTCTTTTGCCTTGATTTTTAACTGACCCTTCAGCCGGTTTTAAATTACTTAAATCCATTATTCTGCTGTATTATTTTGTTCCCTCTACAGAAACTAAATGTTGAACTTTATTAATCATTCCAAGAATACTTGGCGTGTCATCATGCTCAACAACCTGATTCATCTTATGCAAACCTAAAGATTCTAAGATTCTTTTTTGTGTTTGCGTACGGTTGATAGCACTTTTTACTTTCTTTACTTTGATCTTTGCCATTATTTTTTAGTATTTAGTAGTTAGTATTAGGTATTAAGAATTTAGCTCAAAGTGCATTGAAAAATCACTTGTTACTTTGTACTTAATACTTCGTACTCCATACTCATTTATCCGTTAAATACTTTTGTAAGTGAAATACCTCTTTCTTTAGCGATTGATCCTGCATCTCTTAACTGTAATAATGCATCAAAAGTTGCTTTTACTACGTTATGAGGATTAGAAGATCCTTGAGATTTTGATAATACATCATGTACACCAACAGCCTCTAAAACCGTTCTTACAGCTCCACCAGCAATAACTCCAGTACCTTCAGCAGCTGGAATGATATTGACTCTTGCACCACCATACTTACCTTTTTGTTCGTGCGGTAATGTTTTTCTAAGGATAGGGATTCTCACTAAGTTTTTCTTAGCGTCTTCAATTGCTTTAGCAATTGCAGTAGCAACGTCTTTCGATTTTCCTAAGCCATGGCCTACAACACCAGCTTCATCTCCAACTACTACAATAGCAGAAAAACCGAATGCTCTACCACCTTTAGTAACTTTAGTAACTCTCTGTACACCTATAAGATGATCTTTAAGGTCTAACCCACTAGGTTTTACTAATTCTGCGTTTTTATATTTTTGATACATAATGTCTTAAAATTTTAGTCCTGCTTCTCTAGCACCATCTGCTAATGATTTTACTCTTCCGTGATATTGATACCCACCTCTATCAAAAGAAATAGTCTCAACACCAGCTTTCAAAGCTCTTTCGCCAACAGCTTTACCAACTAAGGCAGCTATTTCTGATTTGGTTCCTTTTGCAGAACTAATGTCTTTATCTCTTGAAGATGCAGCACTAATAGTATTACCAGTTACATCGTCGATAATTTGAGCATAAATTTCTTTATTGCTTCTATATACAGCTAAACGAGGTCTTGCTTCTGTTCCAGAAACAACCTTACGAATTCTGTTTTTTATTCTTAATCTTCTTTGATTTTTTGTCAATGCCATAACTATACGATTATGCTGATTTACCTGCTTTTCTTCTTAATACTTCTCCAACAAACTTGATGCCTTTTCCTTTGTAAGGCTCAGGTTTTCTATAGCCGCGAATCTTAGCTGCAACTTGACCAACCAATTGTTTGTCATGTGAAGTTAATTTTACGATTGGATTCTTTCCTTTTTCAGAAATGGTCTCCACTTTAACCTCAGGAGCAACTTCTAATACTATATTATGAGAAAACCCTAAAGCTAAATCTAATTTTTGTCCTTGGTTTGAAGCTCTATAACCAACACCAACCAATTCTAATTGCTTGGTCCAGCCTTGAGATACTCCTTCTACCATATTCTTTACCAATGATCTGTAAAGACCATGGTTAGTTCTTGCTTCCTTACTATCAGATGGACGTGCTACTGACACTTCACCATCTTTTACAGTAATTTCAACACTTTCGAATTTCTGACTCAACTCACCCAATTTACCTTTTACAGTAATTACGTTGTCTTTGACGTCTATTGTAACCCCTTCAGGGATTGCTACTGGATTATTTCCTATTCTTGACATATCTCTCCTTTTTTAGTAAACGTAGCACAATAATTCACCACCAACATTCTCTTTATGCGCTTGCTTTCCTGTCATCACTCCGTGAGAAGTAGACACAATTGCAATTCCAAGTCCGTTAAGGATTCTTGGCATCTCGCTAGAGCTTGCGTATTT
This sequence comes from Gelidibacter sediminis, assembly GCF_004364975.1. Lineage (GTDB taxonomy): Bacteria > Bacteroidota > Bacteroidia > Flavobacteriales > Flavobacteriaceae > Gelidibacter > Gelidibacter sediminis. The sequence goes on from NZ_SOBW01000010.1 coordinate 69,520, forward strand.
ACGTAAACCTGGTTTACTTAATCTTTGAATTTTTCTGATGACAGGCTCTTTAGTTTCCTTATTGTACTTAAGCGCTATCTTGATAGTGCCTTGTACTGAAGAGTCATCAAACTTGTAACTTAAAATATATCCTTGGTCGAATAATATTTTAGTAATTTCTTTTTTCAGATTTGATGCAGGAATCTCGACAACTCTATGGTTGGCCATTACTGCATTTCTAACTCGTGTTAGATAATCTGCGATTGGATCTGTATTCATTTATATTAAATTGCGGATATGGTTTTTGGTTCTCCCCAAACCTACATCCAGTTCATACTATATATTACCAGCTAGCTTTTCTAACTCCTGGGATCAAGCCTTGGTTTGCCATCTCGCGTAACATTACACGAGAGATTCCAAAAATACGTACGTATCCTCTTGGTCTTCCGGTTAATTTACAACGGTTGTGCAAACGTACTGGTGATGCGTTTCTTGGTAACTTTTGTAAGGCTTCATAATCGCCAGCTTCTTTCAAAGCTTTGCGTTTGTCAGCATACTTATCTACCATTTTTTGTCTTTTCACCTCACGGGCTTTCATTGATTCTTTAGCCATATCTTAGTTCTTTTGAAAAGGTAAACCTAATTCTGTTAATAACGATTTTGCTTCTTTATCTGTAGCAGCCGTCGTGACAAAGGTAATATCCATTCCTGAAATATTGTTAACTTTATCAATATCTATTTCTGGAAAGATAATTTGCTCAACAATACCTAAATTGTAATTTCCTCTTCCGTCAAAGCCAGTAGCTTTAATTCCGTTAAAGTCTCTTACACGTGGTAGCGCTGAAGTTACCAAACGGTCTAAGAACTCATACATTTGCTCACCGCGTAATGTAACTCTTGCACCAATTGGCATACCCTTACGTAATTTGAACGTTGCGATATCTTTTTTAGACAATGTTGCTACGGCTTTTTGACCAGAAATTTTGGTCAATTCGTCCACAGCGTGGTCTACTAACTTTTTATCGGCAACTGCAGCACCAACTCCTTTAGATATAACTATCTTTTGAAGTTTAGGAACTTGCATTACGTTTTTATATCCGAATTCTTCTGTAAGAGCAGTAACTACTTTGTCCTTGTACTCTTGTTTTAATCTTGGAATATAAGCCATAACTAAATTACTTCATTTGATTTTTTAGAAAATCTCACTTTTTTATCGCCTTCCATTCTATAACCAACGCGGGTAGTTTCTCCTTTACCACTTAAAAGTGATAAATTGGAAATATGAATAGGCGCTTCTTTCTCTACAATGCCACCTTGTGGGCTTTGTGCACTTGGTTTAGTATGTTTCTTCACCATGTTCACGCCTTCTACGATCGCTTTGTTCTTATCTTTTAAGATCTTTACAACTTTACCTTCTGTACCTTTATGGTCTCCAGCAATTACTTGTACTGTATCTCCCGATTTTATTTTAAACTTTGTCATCTTATTAGTCATTAAAGCACTTCAGGTGCTAATGATACAATTTTCATGAATTGCTTGTCACGAAGTTCTCTTGCAACAGGTCCAAAAACACGTGTGCCTCTCATTTCTCCTTGCGGATTTAAAAGTACACAAGCATTGTCATCAAATCTGATATAAGATCCGTCAGGACGTCTTACCTCCTTTTTGGTACGTACAACAACGGCTGTAGAAACAGCTCCTTTTTTGATGTTACCATTAGGTGTTGCATCTTTTACAGAAACAACTATCTTGTCGCCTACAGAAGCATATCTTCTTTTAGTACCACCTAGAACGCGGATAGTCAAAACTTCCTTCGCTCCAGTGTTATCAGCCACTCTTAATCTTGATTCTTGTTGTAACATAATTACTTCGCTCTTTCAATTATTTCTACTAATCTCCAACTTTTGGATTTACTTAAAGGTCGTGTTTCCATGATCTTTACTGTATCTCCAATGTTACAGTCATTTGTCTCATCGTGTGCAACGTATTTTTTCGTTTTCAACACGAATTTACCATACATAGGGTGCTTTACTTTCTTAACTTCAGAAACCACAATTGATTTCATCATTTTGTTACTGGTAACAATCCCTATACGTTCTTTTCTTAAATTTCTTTTTTCCATCTTTCAGCGGAATACAAATTATTGTACTTCTCTTTTAGTTAATTCGGTTGCAATTCTTGCTACAGAACGTCTCACGTTGCGTAATTGAATCGGATTTTCTAAAGGCGAGATAGCATGTGCCATGTTCAGGTCAGCATAACTCTTTTTAGTTTCACCTAACTTATCTTGTAATTCAGCTGTAGAAAGCTGTTTAATTTCTGATTGCTTCATAATATCTATGTATTAAGCTTCGTAATCTCTAGCGATTAAGAATTTTGTTTTAACAGGTAATTTTTGTGCAGCCAAACGTAATGCTTCTTTAGCAACGTCTAATGGCACGCCACCAACTTCAAACATAATTCTACCTGGTTTTACTACAGCTACCCAATATTCTACAGCACCCTTACCTTTACCCATACGTACTTCAAGAGGTTTTTTGGTAATAGGCTTGTCTGGAAATACTTTAATCCAAAGTTGCCCTTCTCTTTTCATAAAACGTGTAGCTGCAATACGAGCTGCCTCTATTTGACGAGATGTTAAAAACATTCCCGTTTCGTGTACTGATTTAATACCGAACATTCCATTGGAAAGTTCATGTCCTCTACCAGTATTTCCTTTCATGCGGCCTTTTTGCTGCTTACGGAATTTTGTCTTTCTAGGTTGTAACATTTTTCTTTAACTTTAAAAATTACTTTCTACGACGGGCCTTGTTATTCCCACCACGTCTTGGTGCATCAGATCCTCCTTTGCCACCTTGCTTTTTGGATAAACCAACAAGCGGGGAAAGATCTCTTTTACCATAAACTTCACCTTTCATAATCCACACTTTAACACCCAATCTACCATAAGTAGTATGTGCCTCAACTAAAGCATAGTCAATATCGGCTCTAAACGTTGATAATGGAATTCTTCCTTCTTTGTAGTGCTCAGAACGTGCCATTTCAGCACCGTTTAAACGACCACTAATTTGAATCTTGATCCCTTCAGCATTCATACGCATTGTTGCAGCAATGGCCATTTTAATGGCACGTCTGTAAGAAATACGATTCTCGATTTGACGAGCAACGCTAGATGCCACTAAAAATGCATCCAATTCTGGTCTCTTGATTTCGAAGATGTTCAATTGAACTTCCTTATCTGTAATTTTCTTAAGCTCTTCTTTTAACTTGTCTACCTCTTGACCGCCTTTACCGATAATAATACCAGGTCTTGCAGTTGTGATAGTAACGGTTACAAGTTTAAGCGTACGCTCAATAATTACTCTTGACACACTTGCTTTAGATAAACGAGCGTGAACATATTTTCTAATCTTATCGTCTTCAGCAAGTTTATCTCCATAATCATTGCCACCGTACCAGTTAGATTCCCATCCTCTGATAATTCCTAAACGATTTCCGATTGGATTTGTCTTTTGTCCCATATCTCTATTTAAGCTTGTGTGTTATTGTTTGCTCCAATAACCACGGTAACGTGGTTAGAACGTTTTCTAATTCTGTGTGCACGACCTTGAGGTGCTGGACGTAATCTTTTCAACATTGCGCCACCATCTACTCTGATCTCTTTAACGAACAAGTCAGCATCTTCAATGCTAGCATCTTCGTTTTTTGCTTGCCAATTGGCAATTGCTGAAAGCACCAACTTCTCTAAACGACGAGATGCTTCTTTCGGGCTAAATCTTAAGATATTAAGAGCCATTTCAGCTTTTTGTCCTCTAACCAAATCCGCTACTAAGCGCATTTTTCTAGGTGATGTAGGACAGTTATTAAGCTTTGCAAAAGCGATGTGCTTCTTTTCTTCCTTAATAGCGTCTGCCATTTGTTTTTTACGACTTCCCATAGCTCTACTTATTTTTTACCTTTATTTTTAGCACCAGCGTGACCTCTAAAAGATCGTGTTGGTGAAAATTCTCCTAATTTGTGACCTACCATGTTCTCAGTTACAAAAACTGGTACAAATTGACGACCATTGTGAACAGCAATTGTCTGTCCAACAAAATCCGGTGAGATCATAGAGGCTCTAGACCACGTTTTGATAACCGTCTTTTTGTTTGAAGCTACATTGTCTTCAACTTTTTTACTCAATTTATAATGGATGTAAGGTCCTTTTTTTAATGAACGTGCCATATTATCTCAATTATTTCTTTCTACGTTCTACAATATATTTATTACTCGCTTTTGTTTTAGAACGGGTTCTATAACCTTTAGCAGGTATACCATTTCTAGAACGTGGATGACCACCTGAAGACTTACCTTCACCACCACCCATTGGGTGATCGACAGGGTTCATTACTACTGGTCTTGTACGTGGACGTCTACCCAACCATCTTGATCTACCTGCTTTACCAGATACAGTCAATTGATGATCAGAGTTAGATACCGCTCCAATTGTTGCCATACACTCTACAAGTACCAATCGTGTTTCACCAGAAGGTAATTTGATAGAGGCAAATTTACCATCTCTCGCCATTAACTGTGCGAATGAACCAGCACTTCTTGCCATAATTGCTCCTTGTCCAGGACGCAACTCAATACAAGAAATAATAGTTCCTAATGGAACGTGTTTTAAAAGCATTGCATTTCCAATTTCTGGAGCAATACCTTCAGCACCAGAAACTACAGTCTGCCCAACTTGTAAACCATTTTGAGCAATCATGTAGCGTTTTTCACCATCTTGATAGTTCAATAAAGCGATAAATGCTGTTCTGTTTGGATCGTACTCGATTGATGCAACTTCAGCTGGAATTCCAGTTTTGTTACGCTTGAAATCGATAACACGATACTTTCTTTTATGACCACCACCAATATAGCGCATGGTCATTTTTCCTTGACTGTTTCTACCACCAGATCTTTTGTTCGGAACGAGTAAACTCTTTTCCGGCTTATCAGTAGTAATGGCGTCAAATCCATTAACTACTCTAAATCGCTGACCTGCTGTGATCGGTTTTAATTTTCTTACTGACATTTGTCTTTAATTACATGTTAGTGTATAAATCAATAGATTCACCTTCCGCCAGTTGTACAATTGCTTTTTTGACAGCATTTGTTTTACCATTCTGAATACCCGTTTTAGTGTGACGGACTCTTCTATCTGGACGGACATTTATAGTGCGAACTTTTTCAACGGAAACGCCATAAGCAGCTTCCACCGCTTTTTTTATTTCAACCTTGTTCGCCTTCGTATTCACTTGGAAGCTATAGCAGTTGTTTAACTCGCTATTAGCTGTCGCTTTTTCAGTGATTATAGGTTTAATTAAGATGCTCATGTTTCCTTATTTACTTAAATTCGTTTCAATTCCTTCTAAAGAACCCTCTAGAAGAACTAGTTTGTTTGCATTTAAAATTTTGTAAGTGCTTAATTCTGAGTTGGTTATAACATCAGAACCTTTTAAATTACGTGACGACAAATATACATTATTATTTGAGGCACCCAACACAAACAAAGCTTTTTTATTCTCAACACCCAACGCTTTCAATACGTTAGTGAAGTTTTTGGTTTTTGGAGAATCAAAATTGAAGTCTTCCATTACCACAATCGCATCATCATTAGCTTTCATTGTTAGGGCTGATTTACGCGCTAAACGCTTCAGGCCTTTGTTCAATTTGAAGCTATAATTTCTTGGTCTAGGACCAAACATACGTCCACCACCTTTAAATACACCAGACTTGATAGAACCTGCACGTGCCGTACCGGTACCTTTTTGTTTCTTGATCTTACGCGTACTTCCAGAGATTTCTGCTCTTTCTTTAGCCTTATGCGTACCTTGACGTTGGTTAGCAAGATATTGCTTAACGTCTAAGTATACTGCATGGTTATTAGGCTCAATAGCAAACACATCTGCAGAAAGTTCAACCTCTCTACCTGTGCTTTTTCCGTTTATATCTACAACTGCTACTTTCATTATTTCTGAATAATTACATAAGAGTTTTTATGGCCAGGAACACATCCTTTTACCACCAATAAGTTCTTTTCCGGAACTACTTTGTATACTCTTAAATTTTCAACATTCACTCTTTCGCCACCCATTCTTCCGGCCATCTTCATTCCTTTAAACACTCTTGCAGGATATGAAGCCGCACCAATAGAACCAGGAGCTCTTAAACGGTTATGCTGACCATGCGTAGCCTGACCAACTCCACCAAAACCATGACGTTTTACAACCCCTTGGAATCCTTTTCCTTTAGATGTACCAGCAATATCAACAAATTCACCTTCAATGAAATGTTCTACTGTAATAGCATCACCTAATTTGTAATCTTCTCCAAACCCTTGGAATTCAACGACTTTTCTCTTAACAGAAGTACCGGCTTTCTTAGCATGACCTGCTTCAGCTTTAGTGGCGCTTTTCTCTGTCTTGTCATCGAAACCAAGTTGAAGAGCACTATACCCGTCAACCTCTTCGGTTCTGACTTGGGTAACGATACATGGACCTGCTTCAATAACGGTACACGGAATGTTCTTTCCGTTCTCGTCGTAGATACTGGTCATACCGATTTTTTTTCCAATTAACCCAGACATAAATATTAATTTGTTTGTTATAGACAATTCACGACTTGTCCGCTGTTGTTTGTTTGATAGATAATCCGTGACTTACCTATGTATTGAAAAATATTCAGGGCCGAAAATACTTCAGCCCTGAATGTATTTTTACCGTTTTTCCCTCGCTCGCAGCTTAGGACATGTTGATACACAATTATGGTATCTGATTGTTGCTGGAGACACATGATTATGCGCCTCCAGCACATATTATTTGATCTAAACCTTGATCTCTACTTCTACACCACTTGGTAACTCCAATTTCATTAGAGCGTCAATTGTTTTTGATGAAGAACTATAGATGTCCAAAAGTCTTTTGTAAGAACTTAATTGGAATTGCTCTCTAGCTTTCTTGTTAACGTGTGGAGAACGTAAAACCGTAAAGATTTTTTTATTTGTTGGTAAAGGAATTGGACCAGTTACAACTGCACCAGTACTTTTTACCGTTTTAACAATCTTATCAGCAGACTTGTCTACCAACATGTGATCGTAAGATTTTAGTTTTATTCTGATTTTTTGACTCATTTTCTTAAAATTTAAGCTTCAACGCCTTTAGCTGCTTTAATCACTTCTTCTGAGATGTTAGAAGGAGTTTCTGCATAATGTGAAAATTCCATAGTTGATGTTGCACGACCTGAAGACAATGTTCTTAATGTAGTAACATAACCAAACATTTCAGATAAAGGTACATGTGCTTTTACTGTTTTAGCACCTGCTCTATCACCCATATCATTTACTTGTCCTCTTCTTCTGTTCAAATCTCCTACAATGTCACCCATATTTTCTTCTGGAGTAATTACCTCAAGTTTCATAATAGGTTCCATAATAACAGCTTTTGCAGCTTTTGCAGCAGCCTTAAATCCTAGCTTTGCAGCCAATTCAAATGACAGTTGGTCAGAATCCACATCATGGTAAGATCCATCAGTTAACGTCACTTTCATAGCGTCTACTTCATAACCTGCCAAAGGACCATTGATCATGGCTTGTTTAAAGCCTTTCTCAATAGAAGGAATAAATTCTTTAGGAACGTTTCCACCTTTAATTGCAGAAATAAACTCTAATCCTACTTTTCCTTCTTCAGCTGGTTCAATTGTGAAAACAATATCAGCAAATTTACCACGACCACCAGATTGTTTCTTGTAAACCTCTCTATGATCAGCTTTTCTTGTAATTGCTTCTTTGTATTCTACTTGTGGTTGTCCTTGGTTAACTTCAACCTTAAACTCACGACGTAAACGATCTACAATAATATCTAAGTGAAGCTCACCCATTCCAGAAATAATTGTCTGGCCTGAAGCCTCATCAGTACGCACTGTAAATGTAGGATCTTCTTCAGCTAACTTAGAAAGCGCCATTCCTAATTTATCAACATCAGCCTTAGTTTTAGGTTCTACCGCGATACCAATAACTGGATCAGGGAAGTTCATTGATTCTAAAACAATTGGATGTTTCTCATCAGACATTGTATCACCAGTTTTAATATCTTTAAAACCTACTGCCGCTCCAATATCTCCTGCTTCAATAAAATCAATAGCATTTTGTTTGTTGGCGTGCATTTGGTAGATACGAGAAATACGTTCTTTTTTACCTGAACGGTTATTTAAGATGTAAGATCCTGCGTCCAAACGACCTGAATATGCTCTAAAGAATGCCAAACGACCAACAAATGGGTCAGTAGCAATCTTAAATGCCAATGCTGAAAAAGGTTCGTTTACACTTGGCTTACGTCTTTCTTCTTTATCAGTATCTGGGTTATACCCTACAACACTTTCTCTATCCATTGGAGATGGCAAGTAACGACAAACCGCATCCAATAAGAATTGTACACCTTTATTCTTAAATGAAGATCCACAAATCATAGGAATGATTGCCATATCCATTACAGCAGCTCTAAGTGCAGCGTGCACTTCATCTTCTGTAATAGAATCTTCATCTTCCATGAATTTTTCCAATAGATTCTCATCATAACTAGCTACCTCTTCAATCAACTTAGCTCTAAACTCACGAACCTCGTCTTTCATATCTTCAGGAATGTCAATCACGTCAAACGTAGATCCGAAGTTATCTTCATGCCATACAATAGCTCTGTTTTTAACTAAGTCTACAATACCTTTGAAATCTCCTTCATCACCAATAGGCAACACGATTGGCACTGCATTAGAACCAAGCATTTCCTTAACCTGCTTATTAACTTCTAAAAAGTTAGATCCCTGACGGTCCATTTTGTTAACGAAACCAATTCTTGGAACCTTATAATTATCGGCAAGTCTCCAGTTAGTCTCAGATTGTGGCTCAACACCATCAACAGCACTAAATAAGAAAACCAAACCATCTAAAACACGTAATGAACGGTTTACCTCTACGGTAAAGTCAACGTGACCTGGAGTATCAATAATATTGAAGTGGTAAGACTGAGCATCTTCAGTTGGCTCACCATTTTCTTTTGGAAACGTCCAATCACAGGTTGTTGCCGCAGAAGTAATAGTAATACCTCTTTCAGCCTCTTGTTCCATCCAGTCCATAGTTGATGCTCCTTCGTGAGTTTCACCAATTTTATGGTTTACACCTGTGTAAAATAAGATACGTTCTGTAGTTGTTGTTTTCCCAGCATCAATATGTGCTGCAATTCCTATATTTCTTGTAAGTAATAAATCTCTTGCCATATTTTAGAATCTAAAGTGTGAGAATGCTTTATTAGCTTCTGCCATTTTATGAGTATCTAAACGTTTTTTAACTGCTGCACCTTCTTCTTTGGCCGCGGCTAAAATTTCAGCTGCAAGTTTTGCTGGCATAGATTTCTCATTTCTTTTACGTGAGTAACTAATCAACCATTTCATAGCTGTAGATACTTTACGGTCTGGACGAATTTGCATCGGAATTTGGAAGGTTGCACCCCCAACACGACGACTACGTACTTCTACGTGAGGCATTACGTTAGATAAAGCATCTTTCCATGTTTCCAAAGCTGTTTTTTCTTCGTCAGTTTTCTTTGCTTCTACAATGTCAATTGCATCATAAAATACTTTAAAAGCTACGGACTTCTTTCCATCCCACATCATCATGTTAACGAATCGAGTTACTAACTGATCGTTGAACCGTGGATCTGGTAAAAGCGGTCTCTTTTTTGCTGCTCTTTTTCTCATGTCTTCTTCTTAAAGTTTTAATTACTTCTTAGGGCGTTTTGTTCCGTATTTAGATCTACGTTGCGTTCTACCTGTAACACCTGCGGTATCTAAGGCACCACGTACAATGTGATATCTAACTCCTGGCAAATCTTTTACCCTTCCACCTCTAACCAATACTATCGAGTGCTCCTGTAGATTGTGGCCTTCACCGCCGATGTATGCGTTAACTTCGTTTCCGTTTGTTAAACGTACCCTTGCTACCTTACGCATTGCTGAGTTAGGTTTTTTAGGCGTCGTCGTATAAACACGAGTACACACACCACGTCTTTGTGGACACGAATCAAGGGCAACCGATTTACTCTTCTTGGTTATTTTGGTTCTTCCTTTTCGTACTAATTGTGAAATTGTTGGCATATATTTCTATATAAATTTGTTTTACTCCTCGCTTTTGAGGGCTGCAAAGGTAGAAAATAAATTCGCTTTCTCAAAAGTAAAATGATTAATTTTCAAATCTTTGGTCAAATATTTAACATTGCGGCACTTTTTAGATTAATTTTTCTTTTAGCTTTGGTATTCCATTCTTTTTACATGACTTTAAAAATATGTTTTCTTCTTTTTTTCTTCGGATGGTTGTCATTCGCAAATGTCATGGGTCAAACGTTACATCTCCAAATGGCGAGTAACAATGAATCCGAAAATATCATATTAAAATCCTTCGCGTACCAAAAATCATTTTCGGATTACAACTCTCTGGAACAAGAGATCCAAAACTTTCATAAAAGTTTAACCCGACACGGCTATTTGGAAAGTGAATTGCTCAATTTGGAAAAACCTACTGATTCTTCGTATGTTGCATTTTTTAAAATAGGAAGACTGTACACCAAAGTTCGCATTTATTACAATGCTGAATTTAATCCGAAGCAGCTGAAATTAATGGCGACCAACATCACAGATACCTATTTTGAAGTTGAGGTTACAAAGCTGGAAACTTCACTAAAATTACTCAATGAAGAACTCTCTAATAGTGGCGACCCATTTTCTACCCTTCAACTTAAAAATATTAAAACTGACGATGGTACATTAACTGCACATCTAAAGATTGAAAACACTAAAGAACGTCGTATTGACAGCATCATTGTTAAGGGCTATGAAAAATTTCCCAAATCTTATTTAAAACACTTTTTAAAGCTTAGACCTCATCAGTCTTTTAATTTAAAAACGATTAAAAAAAAGCTGGGCACATTAGAGCAATTGCATTTTGCCTCTCAAATAAAGGACCCCGAAGTTCTATTTACTAAAGATTCAACATTATTATATATATATGTAGACAAACAAAATAGTAACACGTTTGATGGTTTTATAGGTTTCGGTACGAATCCCCAAACGACTAAACTAGAATTTGACGGATATCTTCATCTGAATCTTAATAACACACTAAATTTTGGTGAAATATTTAGACTCCAATATAAAAGTGATGAAAGCGACCAGAAGACATTGGACCTCAAACTAAAATTACCCTACCTTCTGGGCTCCCCGCTAGGAACGCAATTAGGTTTAACCATATTTAAAAAAGATTCAACTTATATAACGACATCACAATTTGCTAACCTAATCTACCAAATTGATACTAAAAATAGCGCCTCATTAGGCATCACCAAATTAAATTCGACCAACTTATTAAATAGCAGTGTCCAACACATTAGCGATTACGCTTCCATATTTTATGATATCAATTACCATCACAGCGCCTTTCAATCCAACGATAAACTTTTTCCAATCAATTTTCTCATTGATTTCTCTATAAGCTTAGGCAACAGAAGCATGGAAAGATGGAATGAAACACAAACAAAATTTCAACTACAAGCTTTCAAAATTTTCAATTTAAATATTAGAAATAGCATTTACACCAACATAAGCGCAGCAATATTAAATTCTGAGAAGTTTTTGGTAAACGAATTGTTCAGGTTTGGTGGCATTCATTCTATAAGGGGTTTTGAAGAACATAGTCTCATGGCAAATCTCTATACGGTCTTAAACACAGAATACCGTTACAAACTCTCCACCAACCTATATGTTAATTCCATCGTTGACTTTGCCTATTATGACAATCAACTGATCAATACCCGCACTAAACTATTTGGTTTAGGCTTTGGATTTGGCATACGCACCCAAGCGGGTCTATTCAAGTTAAACTATAGCAATGGTAGCGTTGAGGACCAACCTATAAAACTGTCAGATTCAAAAATTCATTTGAGTCTATCGGCTACATTTTAGCAAAATACCATACAGTAATTATATGCTTTCTCTAAGACTCCTAATGGACTTTAAAACAAAGATCATTATTTTGATTTTATAGAATAATTAACTTTTAATCAAACCCGTAAATAAAAAGCAAAAAATATTTAACAATTCTTTCACTCAAATAATCTCATCACAAAACACCTGCTGTACAACCAGTTGCATTGTCATCCACCTTTTTGCGCACCCCTAAATGCTAGTTTTATTACATACCATTCCTAAAATTGAAAGTTAATTAAATTGTTTTTTTAACTTATTATTAGCATTTTTACGCCAGGCTAATTCAAATTAATTTAAATATGAAAACAAAGTTTAGTGGAATTCTAACGCTATTACTAGCGTTCTTTGTGCAAATAACGTTTGCACAAGAAAAAACAATTTCAGGAACGGTATCAGATAATTCTGGCCTACCACTTCCTGGAGTTAACATTATTGTAAAAGGTACAGCAACCGGTACTCAGACGGATTTTGATGGTAATTATACCATTTCCGCAAAGTCAGGAGATGTATTAACTTTTACGTACGTAGGGTTGAAAGCCCAAGAAGTTACAGTAGGTGCTTCCAATACCATTAATGTAACAATGGAGGAAGATGCTGCTGTATTAGATGAAGTGGTTGTTACGGCTTTAGGGATTAAACGAGATAAACAAAGTCTTGGTTACGCCCAACAAACTGTTGAAGGAGAGTCACTTAGTAAAGCAAGAGAGACAAACATTAACAATGCCCTTGCTGGTAAAGTTGCTGGTGTTCAATTTTCTGGTGCACCAAGTTCTGGTTTTGGAAACTCTAACATTCGTTTGAGAGGTGATACTGGTATCCTTTACATTGTTGACAACATTAAAGTTGACGGACCTGCTGATGTCATTACTGATGATATTGAAAGCATGTCTGTGCTTAAAGGAGCTGCAGCTACAGCACTTTACGGACCGCAAGGTAAGAACGGTGTTATCATTATTACTACAAAAACAGCTAAAGCTGGTCAGAGTACAGTTACTTTAAATGTAAGTACTGCTGCTGAAAACGTGTATGTATTGCCAGAATATCAAAATGAGTATGGTGGTGGTTATTCACAAGATTTTAACATCTTTACGTACAACCCAGCACTACATCCTGCAGATTGGGCTGCTTTTGATGGTCAAAAAATGGTGGAGTACTATGCTGATGAAAGCTGGGGCCCAAAAATGGACGGGACACTGGTTAGACATTGGGATTCTTGGATTACTGGAACACCACAATTTGGAGAATTGAGACCATTTTCTCCAAATCCTAATAATGTCAGAGATTTTTACAGACAAGGTCTTACTACCAATACCAATGTAACATTTGCGAAAGGTGGCGAAGGATTTTCTGTGAGAGCATCATTGGCAAATATTGAAAGAACAGGTATTGTACCTGATTCAGATCGTAATACTGTACAAGGATCGTTTAGCGCATCTATGGACTTAAGTGAAAAGTTAACTGCATTTGCTAATGTGAGTTACCAAGATAGAAGGACTTCTAACTTCCCTGACAACGGGTATGGAAACATCGCTTCTAACTTTAACCAATGGTGGCAACGTCAGTTAGATATGGATCGATTGAAAGATTACGTAAGAAATGGCAATGTGGTTTCATGGAATATTAATAGCCCATCAAACCCTACGCCACTATACTGGGATAGCCCTTATTTTATTGCTAATGAAACAGATAACCCACAGCAGAAACATGCATTTTATGGCCGATTTGGTTTAAACTATGAGATTATTGATGGTTTAGATGCAAGTTTAGAGGTTAGAAAAACCTTGAACGCTTATGAAAGCACAAACCAATTTGGTTTTGGTGGATTAGGACAACCTTTTTACTCTGAGTTTGAAAGTTCTAGAGGTACTGATGAATTATTTGGTATCGTGAACTACCAAACAGATTTATCTGACTCATTTGACTTAAGCGCTAGTGCTGGATTTGAATTGTATGACACAAACTATAAATCTATATCAGCATCTACAGCTGGTGGATTATCAGCAGATGGTTTTTACAGTCTGAATACCTCAGTTGACAGACCGAACCTTTCTAGTTACAAAGAAAATGTTCAAAGAAAATCTACATTTGCCAAAGCTTCTATAGGTTTCAAAGATATCGTCTTTATAGATGGTTCTGCTCGTTACGACTGGCAGTCAACTGCAAGTGCGCAAAACAACCGAGTTGAAACATATGGTATATCTGGAAGTTTAATCTTCAGTAAATTATTACCACAGAACAGCGTATTAACTTTTGGTAAGTTGAGAGCGAGTTTAGCTGAAGCACCATTATTCCCAAATGCATATGCATTATCTGAAACTTATGCTATTGGTACACCTTATGGTAGCACAGGTAAATTATCCGTAAAAGGGCAATTACCAAACCAAAATTTAATTGGTGGTGTAAGAAGTGAATATGAATTTGGATTAGAAACTAAATTTTTTAATGGTAGAGTAGGTATTGACGCAACTTACTTCAACAAGGTTGATGATCAATTACCTGTAGGTGTATCTTTAGATCCATCAACTGGATACACATCCTTCTTGACCAATTCAGGAAAACAAACTTACGATGGTTTTGAACTAGCGGTGAGCATTATTCCTGTGAGAACTGAAGATTTCCAATGGGATCTATCTGCAAACTTAGGTACATTGAATAGAAGGGTTGATAAGATTGCTGATGGTGTTACAACTAATGTGTTGTCAACATCTTGGAGAGGTTTGCAACTTCAAGAACGTGAAGGTGATGAGTGGGGAACGCTTTATGGTCGTACCTTTAGAAGAGACGAAAATGGAAATAAAATTCTCTCTAGTACTGGTTCGCCTCGTTACGACACTGACCAATATTTAGGTAATTTATTGCCTGATTTTACTGGTGGTGCAACAACAAACATCCGTTACAAAAACCTAAACTTAGGCCTTGATTTTGACTTCCAAAAAGGTGGTAGTATCTTCTCTGTAACTCGTATGTTTAATGCCTATTCAGGTTTGGGTATTGAAACAGTTGGCAACAACGCATTGGGCAACCCTAAACGTGACCCTGTAACTGGTGGTTCTTCTGCAACAGCTGTTCCTGCAGCACAAGCTGGATCTAACTCTGGTGGTGTGTTGATTGAAGGTGTAGATGAGACAACTGGTGCACCTGCAAGCTACTATGTTGATGCAGTAACTTATTATGGTAGACTTTTTGCTCTACATGAAAACTGGATCTACGATGCTTCTTATGTAAAATTAAGACAAGCTCGTTTAGATTATACGTTCCCTAAAAAATGGTTAGACAACACATTCATTGACAAACTTAATGTTGGTGTCTACGCAAGTAACTTATGGTTAATTTATACTTCAATTGATGGCGTAGACGTTTCTGAGATAGAAGATAATAACCAAACTGGTTATGGTTGGACTGAAGGAGGTCAATCTCCTAATACCAGAACTGTTGGGGTTAACTTGAATATAACGTTTTAATTAAATGCTAGAAAAAATGAAAAATAAAATTGTAATTAATTTATCAATGTTCGTAGCGTTCATCATGGTTATAGGCTGTGAGAATGCTGATTTTGGGAAACTCAACGTAAATCCCAACGAACCTAATCAGCCTGTCTTGGCTAGCTTATTTGCTAACACGATCGGCCCGATAAGTGATATTGTCGGAGCGACTACGCCAAACCATTATGTGCAGTACATTGCCAATGGTCAATATCCTGAAGAATCACAATATCAGACTCTTAATTGGAGTACTGCAGGATTGTTTGCTACCTTAACAGATCTACAAAAAATTATTGATCTGAATACGGATGAGGCTACAAAAGACAATGCAGCGGCAGGTAATGCATCTAATGCAAACCAAATTGCAGCCGCAACTATCTTAAGAGTGTACTACTATGAAATCATGACTTACAGATGGGGTAGAGTTCCTTATACTGAAGCTTTAAAAGGCATCGAAAATCAGTATCCAAAGTATGATTCTCAAGAAGAGATCTACACTGGCTTATTTAATGAGTTAGATATGGCTTTAAATATGATTGAGGCTGGCGCTGGTCCAAACGGAGATTATCTATTTGATTCAGATATGTCTAGATGGGAATCATTTGGTCAGACTTTAAAGATGATGATGGCATTAAGATTGTCTAAAGCTAATCCTACACTTGGAGCCGACAAGTTTAATGAAGCGTTAGGCAACGTAATTGCCTCTAATGCTGAAAACTTTTCTTACCCATATTTAAGTGAAGAAAACAATGACAACCCTTGGGAAGACCGTTTTCTTGCTCCTGATTTCAGACGTGATTATTTAGTAAGTGACGTGTTTGTGGATGCATTGATTGGTTCTGGAACAAATGTAACTCCAGAAGACCCAAGATTGTACAAAATGGCTGCACCTGCAGTAACTTCAAATACTTTTGTTGGGGCCCATTATGGCGAGTCTAACGATGCAACAGATGACTATTCATTTATTACTGGTGATATCATCTATAACCAAACTGCACCTTTATATATTTTTACATATTCAGAAGTGTTATTTGCAAGAGCTGAAGCTGCTGCTTTAAATTGGACCACTGAAGATGCAAGTGCATTATATGAAGAGGCCGTAAAAGCTTCTATGGAACAATGGGGTGTAGATAGTTTAGCTGCGACAGCCTATGTTGCGGCAAACCCTTATACTGGACTAGATTCAATAGGTTATGAGAAATGGGTATCTCTATTCTTACAAGGTTACGAGTCTTGGGCTGAATGGAGAAGACAAAGAGCAATGGGCTATGAAAAAGAATTGGTTCCACCTACAGAAATGTTGAGTAATGCTACTGGTATTCCAGATAGACAAGCCTATTCTTCTACTGCTGCTGCTTTAAACAAGGAGCAATATGATGCCGCTATTGCTGCTCAAGGACCAGACGCATTAAATACTGTTATTTGGTTATATAAATAAGCCAACCAATAGTTGATCTTAATACATTAAGATTATTTAGAAAAGGGCATGACTTTTGTAGTTATGCCCTTTTTATATACATTTATTTTATAGTATATTAGTGCAAATGATCATAATTTATGATTATTTTTAAAAATCTGATTCTAATCTTAAATTATCATATCATGAAATCTTTAGCATCATTACTAATCATTGGCTTAATGTTCACCTCTAGTTTCGCCCAAAACCCCGTAAATAGTGGAAACGCGAGAGACGGCTTGAAAGTTACACGAGAAAATTTAAAAGGCACCCCCTTTATAATAGAGAGTTGGGTGACAGGGTACGGAATAAGTTCCAACGGCAATAAAACAAATACAATGATGCTTAATTATGATATATATGGAGACCAACTGGTCTACAAAGATGATAGTGGGCAAGTAATGTCTATGGTGGATACTGATTTATCCGGTTTTGTGATTACCACTTTAGATGGCGTACAAATATTTGCTAAAACTCAACAATTTGAATTCAAAAATGGCAACACACCTGACATGGCATATGTGAATGTGTATGATGGCGCTGCTCGAAATATTCTTGTTGAACACTTTAAAGAATTAGACGATCCTAATCTTTCGGGCTGGTCATCAAGCAAAAACAATACCCTGAACGCTGAGTACAAAGCCAAAATGAATGTTTACGTAGTTAATCCTGAAGGCACTTATGAAAAAATTAAGCTCAAAAATAAATCATTACTATCAATATATAACGATCATCCTAAGCTGAAAAATTTTCTTAAAAACAACAAAATTAACACCTTAAATGATTTGGATCAAGCTTTTAAATATATAAACGCAAACCTTGCAAAAAAATAAAGGTTGGGTTATCAAAGTCGCAACTAGAGACATCTTTATCAAAACCTCTTAAGTCTAAAAAAACTTAGGAGGTTTTTTTATGCGGAAAATTCATCAACATCACCGCATAATAATGTTCTTCAATATTTGAAAACCTTCATAAAATACGAGTGTTTATTTTATACCTTTGCACCATGGAACATGAAACTACTATTTTTGGAATTAGAGCGGTTATAGAAGCTATTAAATCTGGTGAGAATATCGATAAGATCTTTTTACAAAAAGGTTTGCGTGGTGAACTCTTTACGGAACTCGAGCAACTATTGCACAAAGAACGCCTAAACTCATCTTACGTGCCCGTTGAAAAGCTTAACCGACTTACCAATAAAAACCACCAAGGTGTTGTGGCACAAATTGCGCCTATCAGTTTCTATCCTTTAGAGGAATTGGTCACCAACGTCATGGAATCAGGCAAGACGCCACTATTTTTGCTCTTAGATCAGTTGAGTGATGTTCGTAATTTTGGCGCAATCATCAGAACTGCTGAATGTACGGGAGTTTCAGGAATTATTATTCAGAAAAAAGGTGGCGCCCCTGTTAATGGTGATACCATTAAGACCAGTGCTGGTGCCATTTTTAAAATTCCAATTTGTAAAGTAGACCATATCAAAGACGCCGTGTTCTACATGCAGTCTTCTGGAATAAAAGTTATTGCCGCCACTGAAAAAACGGATCAAAATCTTTATGATGTTTCATTTACTGAACCCTGTGCCATCATTATGGGCTCTGAAGGAAAAGGTATCAATCCTTCCATCCTAAAGGTGGTAGATGACAAAGCCAAACTCCCTATTTTAGGCGATATCGAATCATTGAATGTTTCCGTAGCCTGTGGTGCATTTTTATACGAAGTGGTGAGACAGAGACTTTAGATTGAAGATTGGTGATTGAGGATTGTTGACCATCCCGAATGTGCCTTTTCGGTACGGGCAAGTTGCTGATTTCATTCTGATTCGGAAATTGAAATTATGAACTGATTACTGCCAACTCAAGACTGTAGACTGCCAACTGAAGACTGAAAGCTGCCAACTACTATTTACACATCCCTTCCTCTACTCTATTTACCCAGCCAAGCACTTCGACTGCGCTCAGTGTGACAGTGACAAAGCACTTCGACTGTGCTTAGTGTGACAAACCAAAGCACTTCGAGTGCGCTCAGTGCGACAAATATTTATGACTTTGGAGTTTCCTTATAAATGTAGTTGATGTTTGGAGGATTTGTATTATCGTTTTGTTGAACATTATTTTGTGTTTCATTGTCTGTTTGATTACCCCCTTTTAATTGATTTTCACCTTCATTTTCAACTTCAACTTCGTGTTCAATTTCATGATCGTTTTCAAGTTCAATAGTTTCAATAAAATTCCCATTTTCATCAAAATGTCTTAAAAATGGGTCATCCTCTTCATTGTACTCGGGCTCCTGCCAGACATACCGATCAGGCTTGGCAATGGCCTTTCTAAAAATAATGGCAAATACAAAACCTGTTACGAGTCCGCCCAAATGCCCTTCCCAAGACACGCCATCCTTAATAGGAAACACATACCAGATCATACTGCCGTATAGAAAAATAATCATGAGAGATAATGCAACCAATCTGAAATGTTTCGCGAAAATTCCCTTGAAAAATATAAAACTAACCAACACGTATATTAATCCACTTGCACCAATGTGATTGGCCGGTCTCCCAATAACCCAAGTTATCAATCCGGAGAGCAAAATACCATAGCACAACACTTTCCAAGCTATAGGTCGATAGAAATAGAATAACGCCATAGAAAGGACTACTAGAGGAATACTATTGTGGTAGATGTGGTCTATATTGGAGTGTATCAACGGACTAAACACAATACCACGTAAACCAAGCAAGGTTTCAGGTACTATACCCCAAGATTTGATACTAGGAAAAAATCGGACTTGCAACCAGAAAACAACCCAAATCAGCATCAAAAATAAGATGGGATACCCCACAACGCCTGTTGAATATCTAAAATGTTGTTGATTGCTCATGGTTAAATTTAATAGTTTCTTATCAAATAAATAACCAATTGTTATAAATATGAACTATTGTCAGGCTAGTGCATGAGTGATGGAGCGGTCTGTTTGAAATCCTTTTTGTTTTTTAACAAAAAGATTGAGCCGCGAGAGCACGACTTTTTTGTTTTTCACAAAAAAGGCATGCCCAAAATTGTAGACGGAGATTCCGCTTTGTAAAGGATTTGACGTAATTTTGCATTATGAACGCACCATTAGCAGAACGATTACGGCCAAAGTATTTAAAGGATTATTTAAGTCAATCCCATTTAATTGGCCATCAGGGTGTTTTGACCCAACACATTAAGCAAGGTGTCATTCCGTCAATGATATTTTGGGGTCCTCCTGGGACAGGGAAAACAACCTTGGCCAACATCATTGCCAACGAATCCAATCGTCCGTTTTACAAGTTGAGCGCCATCAATTCTGGCGTTAAAGATATTAGGGAAGTGATTGACAAAGCCAAACAAAGTGGGGGCCTATTTACTGCTAAAAATCCGTTGTTATTTATTGATGAGATTCATCGTTTTAGCAAATCGCAGCAAGACTCCCTATTGGAAGCTGTGGAGAAAGGTTGGGTCACTTTAATTGGTGCGACCACTGAAAACCCGAGTTTTGAGGTTATTCCTGCCCTCCTCTCCCGAGCTCAAGTATATGTACTGAAGTCCTTTGACAAAAAAGATCTGGAGGCTTTATTGGAACGGGCGATTACTGAAGATGTTATCCTTTCTAAACGCAACATCCAACTCAAGGAAACGGAAGCTTTATTGCGACTTTCTGGTGGCGATGCCCGCAAGCTCTTGAATATTTTTGAATTGATCATCTCGTCTTATGATGAGGATGATAAAATTGAAATTACCAATGACGCGGTACTTGAAAAAGTACAGAGTAATACCGTACGTTACGATAAAACTGGAGAACAGCATTATGACATTATATCAGCCTTTATAAAATCTATTCGTGGAAGTGATCCTAATGGCGCGGTTTATTGGCTGGCCCGTATGATTGAAGGTGGCGAGGATGTGAAATTTATTGCACGACGCATGCTCATTTCAGCTAGTGAAGATATTGGCAATGCCAACCCCACAGCCTTAGTTATTGCGAATACTACTTTTCAGGCGGTTTCCGTAATTGGGCATCCTGAATCTCGAATTATCCTAAGTCAATGTGCCACCTATTTAGCCACATCAGCCAAGAGTAATGCTGCTTATGAAGCTATTGGTAAAGCGCAACAACTGGTGCGCGAAACTGGCGATCTTTCTGTGCCGTTATCGGTGAGAAATGCGCCAACCAAACTTATGAAAGAATTGGGCTACGGCAACAACTATCAATATGCCCATAACTATGAAAACAATTTCGCACCTCAAGAATTCCTACCTGACGAAATTAAAAACACTAAGCTTTATAATCCTGGAAATAATGCCAGGGAGCAATCACAAAGGGAATTTTTAAAACAGCGTTGGAAGTCTAAATACGACTATTAAGCTAGTTGAATTTTACGTTGAGCGTTTTCATAGACACACCAGAATCATTGGCGGTGGCTATAATCCACGTAGTGTTCATTTTATACATTATAGCATCCTGACCTTTTACGATGTACACGTCTTCTTTACCTGAAAACACGAGATGATATAACATTTTAGTAGAGGCGTCAGTAATTGTATACCCATTTTCTACAGGATTGGCGAATAACGTTTGGACCGTTTCATTAGATTTGGCATCAGCTTTAATTACCTTTTCAACCTTCTGCGCTACTTCAGGTTGCACATCTTTTAGTTGCTTCTGTTTTTCTGCCTTTCTTAAAGCTTCTTCCTCTCTCAATTTTGAGCCCTTTAGTGCCTCTACCTCCTTTTGGAGACGTTCTATTTCTTCTTGAGCTTCAGCACTTACAGGACTTGAAGGAGTGGTATCTGTCAATTTAGTGGTGGTGGTATTTGGTTGGTAGTTGTAGTTTAATGTCTGAAAACTATTAAATGCATCACGTAAGGCAAAATGATATGCTTTTTCATATTCCTTCTCCCTAGATTCTCCTACCACCGACGAATAGACAATTTTGTTGTTACAATCTTTTAAATGTACTTGCAACTTTGTTTTTAGAAATGCACTTAATTTCTCAACATCCGCAAACAATCCTAAACATCTGTTATTGGTTAAATCATCAGGATAGTCATCTTCCGCAAATAATGCAGTAAAACCATATTTCTCAAACAAAAATTTAGTTAGGGAGTTCACTTGATATTGATCTGCTCCATTTAAAAAAGAATAGGAATTTGGTACGATAACATATTTATAGGCATTGAGATTCTCTTGAGAAAAGCCTTTAACGTTGCACAACAGGACAAAGATGCATATTGTAAGAATGGATTTCATAGGTTTTATAGCTATATTTAGTTATAAAGATACAATAATGTAAGAAAACGATTCTGATAACCTTTTAAAACATCTACACAAGTTATAGATATTCTTTAATTTGTGATAAATGTTTTATTTGCTTAATATGGGGTTCTGTGTAATCATTTCTATAATTAAAAAAAATAGCATCATAGCCCACATTGAGTGCTCCTAGCACATCGGCCTCATAATTATCGCCAATCATGATACTTTCATTAGGCCGCGCATTGGCAATTTTTAACGCATAATCAAAAATTATAGGATTGGGTTTCTTTACGCCAGCAATGTCAGCATTGGTGATGGTTTTAAAATAAGGAGTTATGGCGGAAGAATTCATCTTTTTCAACTGTGCCTCTTCAAACCCATTGGTAATAATATGCAAATGATATTTGGGCTGTAAATACTGCAAGAGCTCAAGTGTTCCATCGAAGAGATGATTAAAACTTGATAAATGCTCAATATAGGCATGAGATAGATTTTGAATCAGTAGATCTTCAACGGAAAAATTAATGGCATCAAACGTATCTCGCAGTCGTCCATAGCGCAATTCCATTTTGTCAATTTCGTCATTTCTGTAGCGTTTCCAATACTGAAGATTGACAGGTTCATAAACCCCCAAGAAGGTATCTAAATTAACGTCTACCCCATGCATTTTAAATATTTTATCGAACGTTAATGCCGAATTTTTATCAAAATCCCATAGGGTATGATCCAAATCGAAAAATACGTGTTTAATGTTTTTATTTTTCATCTGCTGACTCTAAAACTAACCTGAACAAATCTCTAAAACCTTTCCAGCGTTCCATATTGCTAAAGGCATAATTATGAAATACAGGTGTAAATATACCATTCACACTTTTCACGGCATTTATCAGTCGCTGTAAATCTTCCTTTTTATCCAAATAGGAATGCCGTTTTAATAAGGCATAATCTACACAATGAAACGGGTTGATTTGTAACGGCGTTTGCACTTCATAATCCAAATCATAGAATTGAAAAGGTGTGCAGGTACCTGCCCTAAAGCCCAAATGGTTAATATACCCCATGGTAAAATCCTGTTTAATTTCCAATTCAATAAGATTACGATAGGTTTCAGGCAAATTTAATTTAGAAAATGAATGCCTAGATGCTTCTAAAGGATTGTTTGTGGTGGATTCCATTTTCAGTTTTTCTTGCTTCAGCATATTGAAATCTTCCAACGCTAAAAAAGAGACCTTTAATCCAATTTTACAATAATCGCCCACATACTTGATGAGTGAAACAAATCGTTTCTTATTGATATTGATATTCTTGTCAAAGGTTGAATATTCGCCAATCAAGAAAAACACAATAAATTTAACTTTGCTTTTCTTCTGTTTGGTAACAATCCATTTAAAGGTATCGTATGGGTCTCGTTTAAATCCTAATATAGCTTGATAACGTTGGTATAACTGTTTAAAACTTAAACTAAAAATATCAGTTACGGTGCCACCAAAGGTTCTTAACAACCCTTTTTCTTTAAAGTAATAAGCAACTGGAACATCAATTACGGGCTGGATAGTATATGTTCTTGTAGGAAATTCAAATTCAGGAAACTGCGCTTGTAGCATTTCCTTAAATTTATAGGCCCATATGTCTACAACAGGTTGATGAAGAAAACCTTCATTAAACGCTAAACTTTCTGTAGCTAAAAAACGACCAAATTCGTCCTTTACATGCGGCAGATATTCTTCATAACGACTTAACAAATAGAAAGTGGCCGCAAAAATATCAAAGGGTAAACTGCTTTTGTCCGATGTGGAAAAAAAACATTTGGTATCGCCCCAATCTTGTACGTTAATGTCTAAATCTGAAATTCCCTGTTCAAATAACAATTCATGACTGCGCACAAACAATTCATTACTCAACGGCTGTTTCGCATAAGATATTTTCATGCTGTCATGAGCTATAAATTCTTCTACAGTAGTCGTAAAACTGACAGGAACATTTAAAATACGCAAACTAATATGCTTAAAAGCATAGGTTAAACGCGGAGTAATCTTATGTGTGTAAACTAGTAGCATTCCCTAAGATAAGGTCCAAAGTTAAAAATTTTAAAGTCCAACTGCTGATGATATCAGAATTTTATACAGATTGATTCTTTAGTTCAAAATATCTACTTAGCCAATGAGTATTACACATTGAAATTTAGCCATTAGTAACAACAGACTATTGAATTTTAATGTCATCAACTATAAAATACCTTCATCCGCAAAGCTATAAAAAGCATTTTCTGTAATAATGAGATGGTCCAAAATTTTAATGTCCAAACTGTTTCCAGCAGTTTTTAACTTTTGAGTAATCTGTTTGTCAGCCTCGCTTGGTTTAAGTGTACCTGAAGGATGATTATGGGCTAAGATAATACCTACGGCACCAACCTCTATGGCTGTTTTAAGCACCAAACGTACATCTACCAAAGTCCCTGTGATTCCTCCCTTACTGAGTTGAATTTTCTGAATGACCTTATTGGAGTTATTAAGGTATATAATCCAAAACTCCTCGTGTGGCAACTCCCCAATAATAGGTTGCATAAGCTCAAATACGGATTGGCTAGATTCTATTTTATGATGTTGCAAAGCCTCTTCGCCCCTGCGTCTTCTGCCCAGTTCTAAGGCTGCAACAATGGTTAGTGCCTTTGCTTCTCCAATGCCTTTAAACTCCATTAGTTGTTTTAACGACAATTTACCTAAAGCGCTTAAATTATTGTTAGTACTGGACAAGATTCGTTTACACAGTTCTACGGCACTTTCATTCCTACTTCCTGAACCAATTAAAATGGCCATTAATTCAGCATCGCTTAGGGCCGCTTTTCCTTTATCTCTTAACTTCTCGCGTGGCTGATCGAGATGTGACCAATGTTTTATGGAGAAAGAAGATGGTTTTATAGACATAGTTACCAGCACATTTTTATGTTTATAAAGTTAATGAATATTGCATACGATGGACATTTTCCATTCAGAAAAGACGTAATAACCATGAAATAAAAAGATAAAAATTGTAAATTTCAGCACCAATTTTATAAAGGCCAATATATGCAGACCTTATTTGACCAAAAAGTACATCAAGATGTTTTGAAACGTGTACATATGCTGACAGAAAGTGCTACGCCAAAATGGGGTAAAATGAACGTTTCCCAAATGGTCAAACATTGCCAGTTGCCCTTATTGGTGGCTATCGGAAAAATGGAATTGACAGAGAAAATTAATCCTATAAAAAAATTAGCGCTAAAGTTATACAAACCTATTATGTATAACGATAAGCCTTGGCCAGAAAGTGTGACGACTCCAAAAGATTTTGTGGTTAATGGCGCCTACAACTTTGAAGAAGAAAAGGCGCAACTCATTAGGACCATCAATGAGTTTCATGCTAAGGCATTAAATATGCATTGGCCTAAACACCCTTATTTTGGAAATTTCAGTACAGATCAGTGGGGTAAGATGCAGTATAAACATTTAGATCATCATTTAAGACAATTTGGGGTTTAGCAAGGCAACAGTTTTATAGTATTTCACATAGGTATTTTCAAAATTGAAAAGTCTCTCTTCATAATTTTATTAATACAAATTTCAGCATCACGGATATTAGATTCATGACACACTATCCTCCTCCACATCATCAAGATAACAACCTCGATCATTTAATTGAGGTGATCAAGACCTACCCTCTAGCCACACTTGTATCAGTAAAGGACAACAGGCCACTTATAACACATCTCCCTTTAATATATGCTGAAGGCAAATTGATTGGCCATTTGGACAAATACAATCCGCAGGCCGATCTCCTTAAAGATGGCAATGATGTTACTGTGATTTTTACGGGTCCGCAATGCTATATTTCACCAAGTATCTATAGCACCACGCAGTTGCCTACATGGAATTATATTATGGTGCATCTTACAGGAACGGTACAGGAGATTAATGACCCTGAGCGTATAAAAGAATCCATGATTGATATGACATCCTTTTTGGAGGCTCCAGAACACCGCTACAAATTAGAAGCAGACAACCCGAAAATGAAACAATTTATTAATTATGTCAACGGGTTTGAAATTGACATACGCACATGGGAAGGCAAGTTTAAACTTTCGCAAGATAAAAACCCGACGGATATTGAGAATGCCAAAAATGAATTGATACGCGCCAATCAGGAAAGCATTAAGACCTTATTAGAACGCATATTTTGACGACTTCTTGCCTAAAGCTGAAGTTGGCGCTGAAAAGCACAAATTTTTAACCATTCAATTATCCCATCGGTACAAGATTTAACGGCCGTAGAAAACCAATAGAATAACTTATCTTAAAACTGTAGCAATGCCAAATCTTGAGATTGTACATGAAAACAATGATTATATTGTTGTTAATAAAGCCGCTGGACTTATTAGCGAGAAAAGTCCTTTTGAAGATACCACCGTAGAAACTCAAGTACTCAACCATCTTTTAAAGCGTAAACGCAATCCTTATATTGGCGTTATTCATCGATTAGACCGTGTGACTAGTGGGGTCTTGATTTTTGCTAAGAAAAAAAGTACGCTTGTAGAATTCAATACTCTTTTTAGTACCCGCCATATCCAAAAAACCTATTTGGCTATTGTTAAAAACAAGCCATCAAAAAATAAAGCAGTCTTAAATAATTACCTGGTAAAAAACAACCTCGAGAAAAGAGCAGACATTGTCCCAGCAAAAACCAAAGAGGCACTCAATTGCAGTCTTTCATATGAAGTAATTGGAGAAAACAGTTATGGATATCTGCTAGAAGTCAAACCGAAAACAGGTCGGTTCCATCAAATCAGGGCCCAATTGGCATATATAGGATCACCAATTATTGGCGATGAAAAATATGGCGCAGATCAGCCCTATTTGCCGCTATCTGTATGTCTTCACGCATGGAAAATTTCCTATCAACTATCAGGGTCAGATGACTTTGAAACCTTCGAAGCACCTATGCCCAAAAATAAATTTTGGAAATTCAATTCGCAATAATACCAATACAATTTAGGCCGATTCTGCAGATTTTGGAACTAGAAAACTTTGTATTAAATCTCTTGGATGATTTGGTTTAGGAATGGGAAATGAGAACCAATGTTGCAGGTCTTTATCATACCCGACATTATTCAAAAAGTTGTGTAAGGCAAGATTGAGTCCCGCAGTATATTTAGGATGATCAGCACCAAGTGGATCTTTATGATACAAATCATTCTGAGCGAATCCATCAAATTCCGGTCCTGTAATCAATATTTCAAATTCTTGAGGATTTTGTCCAATAGGGCTATGGATAGTCGTTGTAAATTGGTGCCAATAGGCGGATTGAATGCAGTTTCTTTCAAATAATTGTCGCACCACCTCAAGGGAATCAATGGTTTCTTGCTCATTTTGAGTAGGAAAACCATACATTAAATAAGCGTGAACCATTATTTTGGCTTCTGAAAAATTGTGGGTAACTCTGGTGACCTGTGCAATATCTACACCCTTTTTCATTTTTGCCAATAATCTATCTGAAGCCACCTCCAAGCCACCAGTAACCGCTATACAGCCCGATTGAGCCATCAACTGGCAAAGTTCCGCAGTAAACGTTTTTTCAAATCTGATGTTCGTCCACCAGGTGATCTTTACATTTCGATCTAATAATTCATTGGACATCGCCCTTAGCATTTTGGGAGGCGCCGCTTCATCCACAAAATGAAACCCCGTAATACCGGTATCTGCAATAATTTTTTCAATTTTATTTACCAAATCGACAGCTGTCGTATTTTGGTAATTGCTGATATAATCGAGATTCACATCACAAAAAGAACATTGTTTCCAATAACATCCGTGAGAAATGGTCATTTTATTCCACCTCGCATCGGTCCACATCCGATGCATCGGGTTGACAACATCTAAAAAGGACACGAACTTATCATAGGGCAACCCTGAATAATTAGGCGCCGGTAGGTTTCTATGATGGTAAATGGTGTTGGGTAATTTATTCTTGTAAACTACTTGACTATCTTCTAAAACATAAGTTCTTTCCAATGCATTGATATCAACCTTGCCTTCCAAATACCTGACTATATTGAGTAATGGCCCTTCCCCATCATCCAATGAAATAAAATCAACAAATTCAAAAATTCTAGGATCTGTTAGGGAGCGCAATTCAGTATTGCAATACCCACCACCAAAAGCTACAGAACTATCAGGAAAAAGCTGTTTTATAAATTGAGAACACCGTAGGGCCGCAAATAAATTTCCAGGAAAAGGAATGGTGAAACACACTAAATTGGGCTCATGGTCTTCAATTTTAGCGACCAATATATCCAACATGCGCTCTTCAACAAGTGTGGGTTGATAACTTAAAAAATCGTCCAATTGATCAAAACTGCTGGCCGAAGTGGCAATTTGCTCCGCATATTTTGTAAATGCAAAAAACTCATCAACATTGGCTTGAATAAAATCGCCTATTTCCTCTATAAAAAGTGTGGCATAATGTTTTGCCCTATCGATAATGCCAATTTCTCCTGCTGCCCATTCAATTGCTGTATTCACCTGTTCCAAACGATGCCCCATGGGTAGAAATCCAGGTTCTAATATGCGATGCGCCGTTTTGATATCCTGTTTTTGTAAAAACTTGATGACCTCATCTACACGCGTGATGTAAAAAGTTTTCAATTTGCTCACCTTAGGATAATGAAAATTCTTCAGCGCTTTAGCTTCTAAAAAAACGGATCGGAGAAAGTCACCCGTAAATATTGAGGTAAACAATTCAATACTTAAGTCAGAATGGGCTACCGATACACCATGTTCTTCCAAAAAACCTTTAAGATAAGCCGATGCTGGATAAGCAGTATTAAGCTGCGTAAACGGTGGTGTGATAAAAAGGATTTTGGTTTGCATCCTGCAAAGATATGGATTGTCAGACTATGCTTTTGATTACCATAGAATTTAATTATACAAATTCACCCACTTAGGTCTTCCATTAACATATGGGTTATAAACAAAAGGTCATCAACAACTTAGCATCTCTTATCTAACCCTTGTTTTTCATTTTAATAAGTTATATTTGTAGGTATAGAATCAGCAAAAACAAACTACACATGGTCACAACACCAGAACATGATGCGCGTATTGCAAAAATGACCTTCGCTTCAGTTTATCCGCACTATATAACTAAGGTGGAAAAGAAAGGTGGAACCAAGGCAGAGTTACACCAGGTAATTGAGTGGTTGACTGGATTTGATGATGGTCAACTTCAAGAATTGATTGATAACAAGGTGACGTTTGAGACTTTTTTTGACAAAGCGACTTTAAATGTCAATGCACCTCTCATAAAAGGTGTTATTTGTGGGTACCGAATTGAAGATATCGAAACTCCTTTAACGCGCAACGTACGTTATTTAGACAAATTGGTTGACGAAGTAGCCAAAAGGCGAAAAATGGAAAAAATTCTACGTAGTGAATAGGATGATCTTGTATAAATTAAACACTGGAATGCGCCAAACTTGGCCCTAATCAGAAACGGATTAGTAATGTTCCAAAAGCGGAGTAAAGTTAAATATGCATATTTTATGAACCTTGTTCGCTATCGCCATCAACCATGATTATCAGACAGGCCCGAGCAGCAGACGCTGAAGCTATTGCCACTTATTTAATGCTCGCTATGGAGGATATTCTCTTTGAATTTATAGGTCAGACTGATTCCGAAAGCGCGAAGGCATTTTTATTACATTTTGTTCAGCAAGAGGACAATCAATATGCCTATCAAAATTGTCTTGTAGCTGAATTAGACCAACAGGTGGTAGCAGCTTTAAATATTTATGATGGAGCGCAATTACTTCGGCTCAGATCACCTATAGCGCACTATATTAAAACCAAGTTCTCAATAAATTTCAATCCAGAAAACGAAACCCAAGCTGGCGAATACTATATTGATTCTTTTGGGGTGAGTACAGCACATCAAGGAAAAGGCATTGGCGCTAAAATGCTACAGCATGTTATCGATTATTATGTACATCAGCAGGGACAAACTGTTGGACTTCTTGTAGATCATGACAATATAAAGGCTGAACGACTCTATACAAAACTTGGGTTTAAGCCTGTTGGACATAAATTATTGGTAGGCAAAACGATGAAACACCTTCAAATAGCTCCATCATAATTAAGAGCTGAAAACGAATGACCAAAATTAGGATCTAAGGTTACAAGCAAGTAAAATAGTGTCCTACGCAATTATCGAGATGCCGACATTCTAAATTATAAAAAAAAAGAAATAAACCTTATTACTCAATTATAAATTATTAAGTTAACCCACACCTAACTAAAACATACTTACATGTTTAGACACCAAGGCAAAAGCAGGACTTTAAAACATAATTTGCGAATTGCCACCATATTATCTTTTGTAGCCGGCGTTGTGAATGTCACAGGGTTTCTCGCGTTCCATGAATTAACCACTCATGTCACCGGACATTTTTCACTATTTGTAAGAGATGTTGCTGAGTTGAAGTTTTGGCAAGGAGCGGTATACTTCCTTTATATCCTCTCTTTTCTTTTCGGATCATTCTCCTCCAGTTTTTTGATCGAAAATTATAAGGAAAATAAAAAATTAAATGTATTTGTATTACCAACCCTTGTGGAATGCATGATACTTATTGGAGTGGCCATCTTCAGTAATTTTAATCAGATGTTAACGCCACAACTAATGGTATGCTTGCTGCTATTTGCTATGGGATTGCAAAACTCATTGGTGACTAAAATATCCAATGCAGTAGTGAGGACAACACACCTTACAGGGTTATTCACTGATTTA
Organism: Gelidibacter sediminis; assembly: GCF_004364975.1. Lineage (GTDB taxonomy): Bacteria > Bacteroidota > Bacteroidia > Flavobacteriales > Flavobacteriaceae > Gelidibacter > Gelidibacter sediminis. The sequence goes on from NZ_SOBW01000010.1 coordinate 100,585, forward strand.
GGCATCGAACTTTCTCAATTGTGCTTTCCTAAATCACACCCTAATTCAAAACAACTAAAAGCTACCATCCGATTACGGCTATTTATTATTTGCTTCTTCTTTATGGGTGGTATTATAGGAGGATTTTTATATTCAACCCTAAACTTTAAAATGAACACGCTCCTACTAGGTGCCCTAGTGCTTATGATTAGTTTGTTTTATGATGATCTTAGACTCAAAATGATTACGGTTAAAAGAAGCTATCAACGTAGATCTACTCTTAAAAAAGCTGTCAAAAGAAAAGTAAAACCACGGTTTACCAATAGAATATCTTAACTTAATCTTCTATTTCACAAATCGCATTTTCTACCATTAAGCATCAAATCAGAAATTTTTGATTGCTAAATTATTGAAAATTTATCGCCCTATGTTTTGTTGGTTTTTATATTCATCGTAATATTGCAATAAAGCAATAAATGTAAAAATGGGCATAACAAAGACAGAAATTTTTAATAAAGAGCAAAATGATATTGCCTTATTCGCTAAAGCATTTGGACACCCCGCTAGAGTGGCTATTTTACAACATCTCTTTAAAATTGACACCTGTGTTTGCGGAGATTTGGTGAGCGAAATCGGATTAGCGCAACCCACAATTTCCCAACATTTGAAGGAATTGAAGCAGTTGGGTCTGATTAAGGGAAGTATTGAAGGTACTCGCGTATGTTATTGTATAGACCCTGAACAATGGCATAAAATGAAACAGGTTATGCTGGCATTTTTAAACCAAGACCTCTCATCGAAAACCGAGTGCTGTTAAAAATAAATTGATGAATCAAAATAAAATTAAAATGAAAAAAGACCAAGAATTAAAAGACATCGTTAAGGAACGTTACTCAAAAATTGCCGAACAAGGAAAAGCTGAAAATGCAGCCTCGTGTTGTGGTGCAACAACTCCATCAAATAAAATCTACAATATTATGATGGATGATTATTCTGAAACACAAGGCTACAATGAAGAAGCTGATTTGGGGCTGGGCTGCGGACTTCCCACACAGTTTGCAAAAATTAAGAAAGGCGACACCGTTATTGACCTTGGCTCCGGCGCTGGAAATGACTGTTTTGTTGCCCGGCATGAAACTGGAGTTGAAGGCAAAGTTATAGGCATCGATTTTACGCCTATTATGATTGAAAAAGCACGCGCCAACGCTGAAAAATTAGGCTATAATAATGTTGAATTTAGAGAAGGTGATATTGACGCTATGCCTGTAAGTGATGCTGTTGCAGATGTGATTGTCAGTAATTGTGTATTAAATCTAGTTCCCAATAAGCAACTTGTAATTAAAGAGATTTACCGTGTGCTAAAACCAGGTGGCCATTTTAGTATTTCTGATATTGTATTGGTGGGCAATCTTCCTGAAGCACTGAAAAATGATGCTGAGATGTATGCAGGGTGTGTTGCTGGCGCCATTCAGAAATCAGAGTATCTTAAAATGATTACAGACCAAGGATTTCAAAATGTCACTATTCAAAAAGAGAAACCTATTACGATTCCTGATGACATTCTTAATAAATATCTTTCTGAAGACGAAATGAAAACCTTCAACACGGCGGCTACCGGAATCTTTAGTATTACCGTTTATGCAGAGAAGAAAAGGTCAGCATCAGAGAAACCAAAACTTAAGTTTTCTGAACTTTCCGCAGGTGCGTCTTGCGAGCCAAATTCAGGATGTTGCTAGATCTTATTTAAAATAATTGCATTGGGCACTGAAGCACCCCTGATCTTAATATTGTTTGTTTTGGTGCCTAAGCAATTTCCTTTTTTAGTACCTTCGTCTTTATGAATGCACTTGATATTCGCACCGTAGATGTTGTGCAATATGTTACCCCATTACGCGAAGGCGGCTCTATGCCGGCCATCGTTAAAGCCAACGACGGATTTCTATATGTCTTAAAATTCCGAGGTGCCGGACAAGGTAAAAAGGCGCTAATCGCCGAATTTATTGGTGGGGAATTGGCACGGGCTATCGGATTAAAAGTTCCGGAAGTGGTCTTTATGAATCTTGATGATTCATTTAGTAAAACTGAGCCCGACGAAGAAATTCAAGATTTACTTAAATTTAGTGTCGGTCTTAATTTAGGGCTTCATTTTCTATCTGGGGCAATTACCATTGACCCTCTCGTTACCAAAATTGACGGGCTTATTGCCTCTAAAGTAGTGTTGTTGGATAGTATTATCAGCAATATTGACCGCACGCCAAAAAACCCAAATTTACTCTTTTGGAATAAGGAATTATGGATCATAGATAATGGCGCTAGTTTTTACTTTCATCATAATTGGCCAACGTGGGAAAATCATTTAACTAGAACCTTTCCGCTCATAAAAGATCATGTATTATTAGCACAAGCCACTCAAATACCAGCAGCAGCAAAAAGTATAGAGCTCACCCTTAATTGTGATACCATAAACGGGATAATAGAAAGTATTCCGGAGGATTGGTTGCTCAATGAAGCAGACACCATGACTCCTGACCACATTAGGGCTGCTTATAAACGCTACCTCACCACAAAATTATCAATGATTGACGTATTAGCAAAAGAAGCACAAAATGCAAGATAAAGTCACTTATGAATATGCTATCATTAGGGTTGTTCCTAAAGTAGAACGTGAGGAATTCTTTAATGTTGGAGTGCTCCTATTTTCAAAACGCAAAAACTATTTAGGGGTAAAATTTAAAATCGACAGGAGAAAGTTAGAAGCTTTTTCTGAGGATTTAGACCTTCAGATGTTGGAAGATCATTTAGAAGCCTGGCAGAACATATGTGATGGGACACCTGAAAGTGGCAGTATTGGTCAATTTGAAGTCTCTGACCGATTCAGATGGTTAGCAGCCTGTAGAAGTACCATTATCCAAAGTTCTAAAACGCATTCTGGACTTTGTTTTGAACCAGAACAGGAATTGGAACATCTGTTTCAAACTTTTGTGTTATAATTGCCTGGCCTGAGGTTGCTATTTATAGTTACCCAATAACCCATAGCAGATAAAATCATATAACCTATCATAACTTAAATATATGAATCTTCTATACAACTTTCAATCCATGCGTAATAATTTCCTTAAAATTTCTGTAATTGTTACGTTGTTATCCATTTGCATGGTGGATTGTAAAAATCGTCCAAGCAAAATTGAAGCTAGTCAACCTGACCCATTACCACATCAATTACTAATAAAACAACCTGACACTATCAAAACACCAAAAGGCATGGTCTGGGTGCAGGGTAAAACCTTTACACAAGGTGCTAAACCGGACGATGCTTTAGCCATGCCAAGAGAACAGCCTGCACACGAGGTAACCGTAGATGGATTTTTTATGGACATCACTGAGGTTACTAATAAGCAGTTTAAAGAGTTTGTGCAGGCTACGGGCTACATCACCATTGCCGAACGACCGATAGATTGGGAGGAAATGAAGAAAGCCCTTCCTGCCGGAACACCAAAACCTGCAGATAGTATTTTACAGCCTGGAAGTTTAATTTTTAATAAACATATTGATGCTGTCGTAAATATGAATAACTATGCGCAATGGTGGACTTGGAAAATTGGCGCCAATTGGAAAAATCCTGAAGGTCCAGGAAGTACCATTGAAGACAATGACGATTACCCTGTGGTACACATTGCGTATGATGATGCTTTAGCCTATTGTAAATGGGCCAATAGACGCTTACCAACAGAAGCAGAATGGGAATCTGCAGCCCAAGGGCAGCATACTAATGCCATTTATACGTGGGGAAGTGATATTAGCCAATTGGATGCCTCGGCAAACACCTGGCAAGGTACGTTTCCTATAAAAAATGTAAGTGCAGATGGTTTTCCGTTAGTGGCGCCAGTAAAATCTTACCCAGCTAATAGCATCGGCATTTACGACATGCTCGGTAACGTTTGGGAATTAACTCAAGACTTGTATAATGAAGGCCATTATAGGCAGCTAGACCGCTCAAAACCGATTGTGAACCCCAAAGGAGCCAAAATAGCCCAAAGTCCCAACAACCCTTATCAAAAAGAACACGTCATTAAAGGTGGCTCGTTTTTGTGTCATGACTCCTATTGTGCAAGTTTCCGAATATCAGCGCGTATGGGCACAAGCACTGATTCTGGATCAGATCACGTAGGGTTCCGAACGGTTGCAAAAATTGAGATGCTTAATAATAAAAAATGATCAGCGAAAAAAAGGGTCATGACTCAAATTAGTAAGTCATGACCCCTTAGTATATATTATCATTCTTAAAAATTAATTATTTCTTCGCAGGAAGTTCACGTGTTAACCAGCCTCTTCTACTAGCAGTTGCAATAGCGTAAGGCGTAATCCAAAACAATCCGAAAGTATAAAGCATACTATAAGAATAGGCCCAAAATGATTCTGATAATTTATAGTTCTTAGCGTAAAACAACATTGGAAAACTAGAAAGAATCAATATGCTAAAAATCGTTGAGCTAATAAATAAAACTGGATGCATGATGATGAAAAACAACATAAAAACCAAAAATGGGTAACTCATAATTATTTTTGAAGACTGACTGATAAATAACAGTCGTGTGCCTAATTTAGAACCTTCTCTAAAATTGGTAAATACATATTTAGACATTTGGATATTCTCACGAACATTGCTTCTACCCCATCTAATAAACATTTTATATAACCCCTTATAACGTTCAGGAACATTTGTATAACAATAGGCATTCTTTTGAAATAGAACGTGCTTACCTTGCTTTAAAATCATATTGGTCATAGCACGATCTTCGCCAATATCAGAGGGTTGCCCCATAAACGTTTGATTGATCCAATCTTCCAAACATGCAAATACTGCTGATCTTCGGTAAGCGGCTAAGGCGCCCGGCGTACAAAGTACAGAATTCAAACTACTTTCAGCAGAACGTACAAACTCAAAACTTAGTACGAAACTCACATTTAACATTTTTGGCAATAGGGCCTTTTCATTATTCAGGACACGAATGTTTCCCGCTACCGCACCGCAGTTCTCATTAGTAACAAAAGGACTTACTAAGTTTCTAAGCGTATCGCTTTTTACAACAGAATCGCTATCCACAGTTACAAACACGTCCCCTGTCCCTGTGTTAAAACCACGGTATAAAGCATGACGCTTACCCTTGTTTTGAGGCTGCTTATAGATTGACAATCGGTCACCCAATCGTTTCTTAGCTTCTTGCATCCAATACCACGTGTCATCCTTACTACCATCATCAATTGCAAGCAATTCCAATTTGCTTTCAGGATAATCACTATCCGCCAAACTCATTAATGTGTCCCAAACTTGCTTCCCTTCATTATAAGCTGGTACAATAACTGTACAAGTTGGCAATTCTACATCTGATACGGATTCAACAGCTTTATATCGGAAATATAAAAATAGGTTGTAAATAAAAAATCCAGCTTTAAAAATAAACAGACCCGTCGCAACTACTAAAAAGATGAGTCCGAAAGTGGAATTGACGCGGTCAGCCCTAAATTCTTTGAAATCGTTTTGCAAATCAAACACTAGAAAAGCAGAACCAATCATCAGTAAAAAAGTACTGATCAGAACAACAACTCCCCACGGGTTGATGGCGTTTTTGGTGGCTATACTATTAAAAAAGGAACCTTTATGGGTGCCTACATTTTTGGCCTTAACTTGGCCGTTTGCGAGAGTTGTTTCATTTGACGTGTTTAAAAGTGTATCTGTATTCATAGAGCAAATGCAATTAATTGCAGTGTTATTATTGTTAGTTATCTTTCATTTTCAATCAACAACAACTAAGCAACACTTATGCCAACCCTATTTTACTATATAATTTACCTTATCACATGGATTTTGGATAAAAAAGTGTATAAAATTTACACATCATCAATTACATTTACACATATTTATACACATTTAAAAGCACGATCATTTGGGTATTACACTGATTAGGAGAATTTAAATGGTTATCTGTATAAAATTAAAAAAGCCGAAGAGTTTATCTTCGGCTTTTTTGTGTTTTTAGGTCTATTTTCTTTTAATCCTTTATAATAAATTCAGAACGTCTATTTTTCTGATGCTCATCTTTAGAACACTTAACACCATTGGTACAACCATTAACTGGGTTAGACTCACCCATCCCAATTGAACTCAATCGTGCTTCAGACACACCATTGTCTACTAGATATTTTAAGGTTGCAGCAGCACGACGTTGAGAAAGTTTTTGGTTATAGTCATCGTTTCCTCTACTATCAGTATGGGCACGAATTTCAAGATTTAGTTGTGGATATTGATTTAATGCTGCCAATACTTTTTCCAATTCAACTTTAGCATCCTGTCTGATAGTTGCTTTGTCAAAATCAAAATAGATCATCGGAATATTTAAGACTTTAGCTAAATCAACACCTTCTTCAATTGCGACTTCATTAGGTTGCAACTGGAAATCTATTGTTTGGTGCTCTACATTCTCTTTTGATAACACTTCATCAGCATCATATTTATCTTTGACAACTCTTACTAAATATTTATCAAATTTATTGGTCTCAGCCAAATAATGTCCTTCATTATCCGTTTTAACAGTTCTAAATAATTTGTTGTCAGAATCTGTCAGAGTTACTACGGCATCGGCTAATGGTAAACCTGTTTGTGAGTCAGTAACTATACCTTCAATTTCACCAGCAAACACATCGATAATAGGTGCTGTTTCAAGAAATGTATAAATATTATCATGAACAAAAGTTCCCACCTGCTCAGAACGATTAGAGCTTAAGAAACCTCTTTTTGTTTCAAAATCAATTCCGTAAGCAAAATCATCTGCGTAAGAGTTAATAGGTTTTCCTACATTGATTAAGTTTCCATGACCGTAATCTGTAATCTTGACATAAAAGACATCAAGTCCTCCTAAACCAAAATGACCGTCTGAAGAAAAGAACAGCTCATTATCAGAAGATATAAATGGAAAGGTCTCTTTACCTCTAGTGTTTATTCTATGTCCTAAGTTAATTGGCTCTCCAATAATACCGTCTGCACTAATTTCAGACACATAAAGATCAGATTCTCCAAATCCACCTGGTCTATCCGAAGAGAAATATAATTTTTTGCCATCAGGACTCAAGGCTGGATGAGCAGAAGAATAATAATCACTATTAAACGACAACTCTTTAGCAACTTGCCAAACGCCATCTTGTTTCACAGTTCTATAAATTTTTAAATTTTGATTGTCGTCTTCAGTACTACTTGTGGTATTACTTCTAGTAAAATACATAGTGTTCCCGTCAGCAGAAATGACTGGTGATGCTTCGTGATATTTGCTATTCAATTGCGCATCTAATTTTGATGGTTTATCCACAGCCCTATTCAACGAATCAAGCGCAACTGTATATAAGGACAAAAAACTAAGACCATCCCAAGCACTTCTTCTATTGTAAAATGTTTTAGTGTCATTTGTAGAGGCATAATAAAAAGTATTACCCATTTTAAAATTTCCAAAAGAAATCTTATTATCGTCGTACAAACGCTCTAATGTTTGTAAGTCATAACGTCCCGAATTTTCTTCAATCAATTTGGCGTAGTCCACTGCACTTCGCAAGTGCATTTTAGACCCGTTCTTTTCGATGTAGGAATCATAAAACTGAGCGGCCTTTTCAACGTTTCCTGTAGCCTTTAATGCTTGCGAATATCGTAAATATACAATGTCTTGCTCAGGATTGGCTTTAAACTTAAAGAGACGCTCATACCATTTTACAGCCTCATCATATTGGGCATTGAAATAGTAAGTGTTTGCCAATTTCGTAAACAGCTCTTCAGATTCGTGACCTCTTGCGGCAACATCTAAATAGAGTTTTTGAGCATTCACATAATTTAGTTGCGCATAATTTTCAGCGGCCTTTTCCATTTTACGTTCTTGTCCATAGACAACTGCAAAACTTGAGAAGCAGAGAAGAAACAAGAAACTATAGGTTGTAATTGTATTTTTCATCAAATCTTTTTTAAGTTAATTTAAAAGAATCTCGGATTAACTTTAGATCTTAATCTAGTTCCTAGTTCAAAGCGTAAGAATATTTCATGGGAACCATTGTTATAATCTCCAAAATCAGTAGTATCATAGTCATAGGCATAACCGACCATAATTTTATCTGAAATTTGGAAACCAGCCATAGCACTTACAGCTGCATCCAATCGGTAGCCTAAACCAAAGGTTACCTTATCATACATAAGTGCATTTGCTGAAATGTCTAACGCTAGTGGAGCACCAACAACAGCCTTTGCCATAAAAGCAGGCTTTAATTTTAAATTAGGATTTAAGGTAAAAACATACCCGCCAATGAAATACATATGCGTTTTCTCCGTTGCAGTAGAAACTTGAACTTCATCATAGTGTTCGGTCTGTAATATATTTGGTGAGGACAATCCTAAATACCACTTAGGGGTATACAGATATATTCCTGTACCGATTACTGGCGAACTATGACTCTCTCGTCTTAAATTAAAATCATTCGGATTGTAAATGTTCAATTTACTTGGATCCAAATTAAAAATTGAGACGCCTCCCTTTAATCCAAAAGCCAGTTGCAAATCACCTTGAAGTTGAAGTGTATAAGAAAAATCTGCCGTTACCATACTTTCGTCAGAAGGGCCTATTTTATCGCTTACAAATCCAAGTCCTAAACCCACGCCTCTGACACCAATAGGTGAATGTAATGAGAAATTGAGGGTCTCAGGCGCACCATCTACACCAACCCACTGATTTCTGTAAATCCCCATCATGCTCAATGAACCTCTAGATCCGGCATAAGCAGGGTTTACAGACACTGTGTTGTACATGTATTGGGTGTATTGTGAGTCTTCTTGTGCCTGCGTATCGGACACGCTAAAAATCATACTTACAAAAATTGCAAGTAGCAATAAATTTGATATTTTATAAGTCATTAGAAATTGATTCATTTTAGTTTGCACTTAAATATAAATATCCAGCTTGTTTGTGAAAATTCTTCTCAGCATCCGGTCCATATTGGTATTCAATAACATAATAGTAAGTACCAGATGGTAAATGTTCAGAATCGTTAAGTGTTAATCGTCCTGAAGAATAACCACTAAACACATTACCATTGACCCCATAATTATTGGTTTCAAAGACCTTAACGCCCCATCTGTTAAACACTTGTACTTTTATGTTCTTAGCACATTCATTATTGGATTGATCGATAAGAAACGTATCGTTTAAACCATCATTATTTGGAGTAACAGAATTATAGATTACTAATCCGCATGGTAATATCAAATCTTTTTTGACACGTCCAAGTGTTACCACACCAAATCCATACACAGCAGTAGTTACTGTATTGTTGGCAAGGTCTATGGCTCCACCTTCATCAACCCACATATTAGTTTCAGCGTTCCAACGTACAATAGTTAGTGCACCTTGTTCTGCAGCCTCTACCATAGATTGTGGGGTTGTAGATTCATTCCAAGATAACGTTATCAGCATATTTTCATCTGCTGCAGACTGTTTTTCAATGGTCCAATACTCCTGATTATCTATTTCTTCAATCACACCCGCTCTTAAATTGTGAGGATACATTGTATTGCTATTTTCATAAAAATACTTCCCTTCAAAAAGCGCTGTGGCGTTGGCAGGTGCAGAAATGCCAGCTTGACGATAGAAACCACCGTCACCTATTGGAAATGTAAACTCTTTATTTCCTGCTTTTTTTACAGGGCCGTCCACATGGCTATCATTAGAAGTGTTAACGTGATAGCCATCAGTATTAAAGATGACTTCTCCACCAAAGTTATCAGCATCTAAAATACCAGCAAATAAATTTGCTTCACCACTAATATCTATAGTACCTAAAATTTCAAAGGGTACACTGCTGCTTGTGTTGTCAAAAAAGGCGTTATAAAGAAAGCTCGTTTTAGAGCCACTCAGTTGTTGATTCGCACTTCCTATGAAGCGTGTCAGCCCGGTGTTTTGATAGAAATCTACAATACCATCATTTTTAAAATGGCTATAGATTAAAACATCACCGTCATTATAAAATTGTCCAGTTGAAAGGTTGTCAAAACGTTCTAAGGTAGATAGTTTTGTACCTTCACTAACGTAGAGCATCCCTTCATTGCTGGTTTGTGCCATCACACCCACGGTAAACAGTAAGAAGGCACTTATATGTAATAAAGATTTTTTCATTAATCTATAAGATTTAATTTGAATAGTGTTGTTACTCTGTAAATCCATAAATGGAACCCACTAAAATTTCCATTTAAATGTCTAATGAAATCATTTAAAATATCATTATGACGTTAAACACTATGGAATTGTGACGTTCGGACCATTTAATGCCAGACATCACAATTCTATAGTATCAGTTCTATTTTATAGCCACTATGACAGTCATATAAGACGGAACATTTCCAGCACCACTATTAACTGTGTAGGTTAACACCCCACTATCGCTAATTTGTACATTTGAAAATTTTGTGGTGTCATACCATGTTACAAAATAATCCAATTGACTGCTTGGCAATACCGGAAGGGTAGTTGTTGCACTTGGATTAGAAACTAGTGGAGCACCTTGTCGTTGATACATAGCATATACATCTACCGTACCAAGTGTCTCACCTGCAGGAACCTGATTTGCATTTGTGTAAACCGTTACAGGAGGCATGTATAAATAAGTTGGTGAAGAAATCCCAGGGTCTCCTTTATCACCTTTATCTCCCTTTTCTCCCTGCGGACCGGCCGGACCTACTGGGCCCGCGATACCTTGAATTCCTCTTGGACCTTCAGCGCCATCTAAGCCTGCTGGACCCACTGGACCTTCAGGACCTTGAAGACCTCTTGGTCCTATAGGACCTTGTGGTCCTTGTGGTCCTTGCTCACCTTGTGGACCTGGCTCACCTTGAGGACCCTCAACACCAGGAATACCCTGAACGCCTCGTGGACCTTGAGCACCTGCTACTCCTGCAGGACCTTCAGGACCAGTTTGGCCAGTTTCACCCTTTTCTCCTTGAGGACCTGCTGGACCAGCCGGACCGGCTGGACCCATTGGACCTTGAATACCTGGCACACCCTGTGGACCTGCATCACCCTGAGGGCCTGCTGGACCTGTTGCTCCTGCTGGACCTTCAACGCCTTGCGGGCCTACTTCACCTTGCGGACCTGCTGGACCCGCTGGACCTGTAGCTCCTACCGGACCTGCTGGGCCTTGAATACCAGGATCACCCTGATCTCCTTTTGGACCTTGGATGTTAACGGTAACTGAATTGTTATCTTCATTTGTAAAAGTGAACGTACCATCATTATTATCAACAAGTTGTGTTACACTTTCATTGTTTTGAATAATTGCTCTTAAATCAACTTGTGTCATGGCACCATCTTCATCAGAATATTCCAATGTAAACCCATCAGCATTAAGCCTTAAGAACGTTAGTGTTTCAGAATCAGCATCGCCAATAATTTGAACATCACCGTTAGCATCAATTCTTGTAAACTGATTGTTTACGATATCCCAATAAACTATGTTATCTGGTAATGTCGCTTCTGAAGCTGTAATTAATTTCTTCCAGCTACCTTGGCTCCAGTAATAATAACCAGGTGTAAGTGCCGCACTGCTACTCGTATTATATACCAGTAAACTTTCAACATTACCAGCGGTAATAGTCGATTGATCGGTATCACTTGTCAATGCTATTTGAGGAATTAAGACCCCTCTGTCCGATGATTTTATTTCTAATTGTGTTGACGGATTTGGCACATCTGTACCAATACCAACCTGTGCAAAAATAAAATTACCCGTTAGTAAAGTAATTAGTAGTAATAGTTTTTTCATAATTAATTAAAGTGAGAGATGTTCTTATTTAGTTATTGTTGATATAAATTACTTTTTAAATTCCCTTTAAACCAAACATTTGTAATAAATTTTTGAAAGAGGACATTCCTCAAAAATATATTGAAATTCATGCGAAAACAAGCAATATGTTAAAAAATAACAAAAAAAATTAACATAAAATATACAATAAAAATACAACTGTTTGATAAACAGATAATTAAAATCGGTTTATCATGTATTTAATGGATATATTTCTAAACAAATGATTGCTAAAGGTTAGGCAAATTTAGTGTTTACCCCAATTTATGTTGCTCGATAAGCCAAAAAACAGAGCTCAAATGCTAATATTCAGCATGAATTGAATAGACCGATTTTACTATTTATGATTTACACCAACATTAGCTTCTCTAGTTTTCCTTCAACCATTTTTTAGCTATTATTTTTAAAAGATTAATTTTAACAAAAAAAATTACATGAGTGGAAATATTCTTTTAGAAGCAATAATTTTTCTTGCCGGTGGTGTTATTTGCGTATCCGTTGCCAAAAAGATTGGTCTGAGTTCCATTATTGGTTATTTGTTAGCCGGTATGATGATTGGGCCATTTATCTTAGGCTTTATGAGACATGAAGGTGAAGACATATTGGCCTTTGCGGAATTTGGCGTGGTCATGATGCTTTTCCTAATAGGCTTGGAAATTGAACCTCGTAGTTTTTGGAAAATGCGAAAGTCAATCTTGGGCTTGGGAAGTCTACAGGTGTTTGGCACTATAGCCCTGACCTTTATAATAGGCTATGCTATAGGTCTCGAGTGGAAGATGGCAATTACAGCAGCAATGGCAGTTGCGCTTTCATCTACTGCAATTACACTTCAAACCAATAAAGAGAAGGGTTTAATGAAAACAACCTATGGCGGATCGTCGTTCTCAATATTGTTATTTCAGGATATAATGGTCATCTTTATGATAGCTGCCTTACCATTACTGTCCAATGTGCCTGAAGAATCATTAACCGAAGAAGGTGTAGCCGCCTCATCAGCCCATATACTTGATAGTTTACCCCTTGCCCTGCATGCCCTTGCCATTTTCGTACCCATTGTACTTATGGTGGTTGCCGGTCGCTATCTTATAGTGCCCATGTTGCGCTTGGTAGCGCAGACTGGGGTACGGGAATTATTGGTAGCGTCAGCATTATTAATTGTTTTTTCTATCTCATTTTTGATGGAATTGGCAGGATTAAGTCCGGCATTGGGAGCGTTCTTAGGTGGCGTAGTATTGGCATCTAGTGAATTTAAGCATGAACTTGAGAGTTCTCTCGACCCCTTTAAAGGTCTCCTCCTAGGATTGTTTTTTATGGCAGTTGGCGCTTCCATTAATTTTTTAGTGATTGCTGAGCAACCATTGTTGATTGTTGGATTGGTATTAGGTGTAATAGTCGTGAAAGCAATTATCCTCTTTATTGTAGGATGGATTTTTAAACTGAAGATAGATCAGCGTATGCTATTGGTGGTGGGCCTATCTCAAATTGGAGAATTTGCATTTGTACTACTTTCTTTTGCGTTTCAATTGAACATCTTCACCCAAGAAGAACATGATATTTTACTCGTTGTTACAGCCCTTACCATGACCTTAACACCCATTTTATGGATGATTAACGAGCGTTTGTTCTTACCAAAAATTGGCACCAAGGAATTAGACCAATCATCAGATCAAATTGAAAAACATCATAAAATTATTCTTTTAGGATTTGGGCATTTTGGAAGCACCATTGGCCGATTTTTACGTGCGCACGGCATTGAAGCCACCGTTATTGACTCCAATTCTAACCGAGTAGATTACCTGAGAGCCATGGGTTTTGATGTTCTTTATGGCGATGTGTCGCGTATTGATTTACTGGAATCGGCCGGCATTGCAGAAGCTGATTTTTTGATTTCAGCTATTGACGATCCAGATGTGAGCATGCATTTGATGAAGAAAATAAAAAAGAAATATCCTAAATTAACACTGATGGTTCGCGCCAAAAACAGTTTTGATGCTTACGAGTTTTATAACATGGGAGTTCATCATATTTATAGAGAATCTTTTGCAACCTCCGTTAAGTTGGCGAGTGATTTACTCTACAATATGGGTTTCGACAAAAAAGCGACGGAGGAGCAAGCGCAAAAATTCATCCAATTAGACATGGAGAGCTTTGAACGACTTGCCAAAACATCTTCTACTGGCAAAGAATACATTTTTAAGGCCCGTGAAGAAATGGAAATGCAGGAAGAAATATTACAAGGTGCTTTCAACTTGAAAAGTAGTGCCATAGATAGCCATATTAAAGAGTAACCTAACCTTTATATTCCTGAAAAAAAGCATCCTTCATCTCCAATAAGAAGGATGCTCTAAATATTATTGATTTTGAAAATTAGAAATTGTTGGATTAATCTGTTAAGAGCACATTTGTAGTCCCGCCACCAGTTAAACTGATATCTACAGGCGCATTCGTTTTCCAATGCCCACGTGTAAAATCTGGCACATCAATAGAGTTAGAACGGTTGGCCACAGATTGCTCACTTAAAGGCGTCACGGCGCTCCACAGTGCAGCGTCATAAACGTCTTGATCTAACGGCAGTCCGTTGCGCAAACAGTCGATTAAACGCCAGTCCATAATAAAATCCATCCCGCCATGACCCCCTACGCGCTTGGCTAGATCGCCTACTTTCTTCACAATTTCCGGGGTGTATTTTTCTTCTACAGCTTTATAGTCTTGCTCGTTTAACCATGAATGTCCTTTTGAAATTTTAGCAGGTTCTGGATATTTTTGAGCAAATCCTTCCGTGCCACTGACCATATGAATTCGCGAATACGGTCTTGGCGAACTCACGTCATGCTGCATCATCATACTTCTACCATTCTTTGTTTTAATAATAGTAGTGTTCATATTTCCTCTAAAATTAGCGTTTTTAAATTCGTTAAAAAACGGATCTTCCCCAGCCAATTTGGTGGCGCGTTTATGCATGGAAAAATCGGCGCTAGAAAGTGAGGTCAAATAATCCATTTGATCACCTCTGTTCACATTCATAATCTGACAGATTGGACCTAAACCGTGCGTAGCATAAAGATTTCCATCACGTCCGATATTTTCTTTTAAACGCCACATATCTTCGTAACCGTTTTTATCAAAATTTAAATCCACCAAATCATGGATATAGGCACCTTCACCATGTACAATGTCACCAAAATAGCCTTGGCGCGCCATATTGAGTGTCAATAATTCGAAAAAGTCATAACAACAATTTTCAAGCATCATACAATGCATCTTCGTGCGTTCAGAAGTTTCTACCAATTCCCAGCACTCGTCAATCGTTTTTGCTGCTGGCACCTCAACGGCCACATGGCGTCCCGCATTCATGCCATATACGGCCATAGGCACGTGCAAATCCCACGGTGTAGCAATATAAATCAAGTCTAAGTCTTCAGTGTCGATCATTTGTTTCCAAGCATCTTCACTGCCACTATAAACTTTTGGGTTGTGTTTTGTACCGTCTAAAAGTTTCTTGGCGTTTTCAGCCTGCTTAGGTCGCAAATCGCACAAGGCTTTTATTTCCACACCGTCTATATAACTCATTCTTTTAACTGCTCCTGGACCTCGCATTCCCAAGCCGATAAAACCAATCTTTACGGTTTCAATTTTAGGCGCCGCGTAACCTGACATGTTAAAGCGAGAGGTCCCCATGTTTGGCGGCGCTATAATTCCTGAAGTGGAACTGCAGCTTACAAATCCGCCAGTTGCGACACCAAGTCCTGCTAACCCCGTTAGCTTTAAAAAATTTCTTCTGTTATTTGAATTACTCATTTTTTAGGTATTAGTATATGATTTTTTTAAAAGAATTAAGACCGCTCCGCTATTAGAACAAAGAACAAAGACTTGCTTAGAACTGGATGAGAAACACTTGTAATTTATATTAAAATACATTTTTTAGATTCACATGCTATGGTAAAGCAACGAATCAATTTACGATTCCATACCAAATCAACAGCCAATAAAATTGGGAATTATATCATTGTTTTCACCTAACATAGGCTTAACCTATAAAGATAATCTGTTTATTGAACATTGAAAAAGTTATTTAGAATTAAATCTTCATTGCATCTTTAAATTGCAGGTTTTAAATAATGAAATTATAAGTTTCACGTGGGTACTTCAATTAACTAAAAAAATATAAAATAAAAAAAGCCCCTACGTTCAATAGATCATAGAGACATTTTATTATTAAATCACTTAGTGTCCAGTAAAAACAAATGATAACGCAACAAATCCATCTAAAGAAAAAGACATTATAACACTTTTCAAATTTGACTTTGCTTTTTTGAAATTATTTCTACCGAGATTAAATGGAAGATTGCAATTTAAATTATCGCTGTTTGTTATTTAGTTACAAGCAAATCTTCATTCTTGATTCGTTATTCTAAAAGCAAAGCCCCTGCCTGCCGGTGAGGCAGGGTCTTGATTCTTTTTAGAACAACAATGATTTACAAATTAGAACTTACAATTTATTCCAAGTATCATTTAACATATTGACATCTGCCAACATTTTATTCGGATCTAAAACGACGCGTTGCACGCTTTTAGTCGTTTTTAATAAATGGCTCCATGTATTTCCACGCTGCCAAATTTCAACAGGAAGTCTTACATTTTCGGTAGTATTATCTGAATAAATCACCTGAAGTTCTAAAGGCATCGGAATTTCTCCAGTATTCTCAACAGTAATCAAATAGTTCCCTTGATATTCCTCCACGGAAGCAATGCCCATATCAATGTTACCATTCCCATAAAACCATCCTTTCCAAAAATATGACAAGTTTTCACCAGATACATTTTCCATATGATTGAAAAAGTCATTAGGTTGCGGGTGCTTAAAGGCCCAATGGCGGATATAACTATTAAAAGCATTATCAAAACGCTCAGGCCCTAAAATGTACTCGCGAAGCATAAATAAGCCAGATGCCGGTTTGTAATAGGCAGTATAAGCCAAGTTTCTTGCATTGGCAACATCTGGAGCGGTATCAATACCTTCACGTTTTTCGTAAGTTAAATAATTCACCAAATTACGCGGCTTGTCTATTGAGGTGGAAAATTCACCCTTATTGAATGCTGCGGTGCTGTAATGGTTGATAAATGTATTAAAACCTTCATCCATCCACGGATAAAGACGCTCATTACTTCCCACAATCATCGGGAACCAATTATGTCCAAACTCATGATCTGTAACGCCCCATAAATCTGATCCTACACTTTGATAATGACAAAAACTAACCCCAGGATATTCCATTCCGCCCACATTTGCCGCTACGTTAATAGCATTGTAATATGGATAAGGAAAGTAAGTGGTTGAATAAAATTCTACCGACGCTTTTGTAAACTCCGTTGAACGTGTCCAAGCAGCTTTACCTGCACTCTCTTTAGGGTATACAGACTGCGCCATCCCTGTTTTGCCGTTACCAAGATTCATACGAGCAGCATCCCAAATAAACGCTTTTGATGAAGCCCAAGCCACATCACGCGTATTTTCCATTTTATAATGCCAGGTCAGCGTGCCATTTGGTTTTGCTTGCGACGCAGCTTTACCTACCTCATCAGGCTTGATAATATAAACGGTTTCATCACTTTTTTCTGCTTTTGCAAAACGCTCTTGTTGTGTTTTTGTAAGCACCTCTTTCGGGTTTTGTAAAATCCCAGAGCACACCACCGTGTGATTTGCTGGAGCCGTAATTTTAACATCAAAAGTTCCATATTCGCAATAGAACTCCCCTGCTCCTAAATACGGTTCTGTATTCCAACCCGTAACATCATCAAAAACCGCTACACGTGGATACCATTGTGCAAGTGCATAAATGATTCCGGCTTCAGTTTCCAATCGGCCCATACGGTCCATCCCTTCTACAGGAACTTTAAATTTAAAGTCCATACTTATGGTCACTTTTCCTCCAATGGCAGCCAAAGGTTTGTCAAGAAAAAGTTGCATGCGGGTATCGGTCACCAAGTATTTTGAAGAGGTTCCTGTTGCTGTTTTAGCCGATACATTGTTCAATTCAAATCCGCCTTCAACATCTCCTGCGTAACGGCTACCTAAAACAGAGGTCGTTAAGGTGCCTCTAGAAGTTTCTGTAAAACGATTCTGTTCCAAATACAGCCAAATAAACTCTAAAGTTTCGGGACTATTATTTATATACTGTATGGTGACAGTACCAGATACCGTGTGGTTTTTATCGTCTAACGCTATCTCCAAATTATAATCGGCCGAATTTTGCCAATATTCTGGACCAGGTTTTCCCGATGCCGTGCGATAAACATTGCCTTGGCGATAAGACACATTGTCAAATAAATGCTGATTATTCTTTACTGCTTCTTGAGCAACTACAGACAAGGAAAAAGCGAATAACATGAGCAACATGCTATTTTTTAAATACTTCATAATTAAAAATTTAATGATAGGAATGCGAATATACTAATTAGAACGAAAGAAAACAGGCCCTACGCTTACTTGAGGAGGAGTTTATGGATTATTTAACATCCTGATTTTAATAGCCAACAAATGTTTAAACTTGAGCGTATTTTAAATTCCTAAGATTAACAATTACCCATCCCAATCATCTACACACAACATGTTTACAAAATAAAATCTGCCACCTTTCCATTTGTAAAACTTTAACAATTCGTTAAAAAAACAGAAGTGTGTTCATAAATTCACTAATTTTGTAACGTATGAAACAATTTTTACAAAAATCAATGGCTTTTTTTATGGCATCTGTCGTTCTGATGACGACATCGTCATTTGCTGTTGATTTGCATTATTGTGGAGATACGATGGTCGATTTTTCATTTATGCAGCAAGTCGAAACTTGTGGCATGGAAAAACTTCCGGTCAGTACAAGTTGTGAAAATCCAGATCTTGCTGTAAAATCATGCTGTACCGACAAGCAAATTGTTAAGGAAGGTCAAGATGATCTTAAAGTGTCTTTCGATACCTTAACGCTCGAGCAACAAGTTTTCATTACCTCATTTACGTATTCTTATCTCAGTCTTTTTGAAGGAACTGAATCTAACAGTATTCCTTTTGTAGATTATGCGCCCCCCTTTATTGAACGGGATGTGCAAGTGCTGCACCAGACTTTCTTAATTTGATTTATTAGTCAGTCCTGATCTATATCAGGAAAACAAGCCCTAGGTCATTACCGTTTTGGGCACGTTTTGTTTGTTCTATTTCTGTAGAGCTTAACGCAAACGCTTTGTTTAACTGTCTAATAAATACCATTCATGCTCAATAAAAGCATCAAATTTCTTATAGAAAATAAATTAGTCGCTGTACTCCTTTTAACCTTATTTGTTGGATGGGGATTAGTCAACGCACCTTTAGATATAAATACTGGTTTCTTACCATCTGACCCCGTATCCGTAGATGCTATACCGGATATTGGAGAAAACCAGCAAATTGTATTTACCAAATGGGACGGACGTTCTCCACAAGATATTGAGGACCAAATCACCTATCCTCTTACAACGTCGTTGTTAGGAATTTCAGGCGTAAAAACTATTCGTAGCTCTTCAATGTTCGGTTTTTCGAGCATTTATATCATTTTTGAAGAAGATGTTGAATTTTATTGGTCCCGCAGCCGAATCCTTGAAAAGCTAAATTCGCTACCTGCGAATCTATTGCCAGAGGGTGTGAATCCTGCCTTAGGACCAGACGCAACAGGATTGGGTCAGGTATTTTGGTACACTTTAGAAGGGCGGGATAAAGAGGGTAACGTTACTGGCGGTTGGGATCTTCATGAGTTGCGTAGTATTCAAGATTATTATGTTAAATACGGATTGTCTTCTGCAAGTGGTGTTTCTGAAGTGGCTTCTATTGGTGGATATGTTCAGGAATATCAAATTGATGTGGACCCTGAAAAGATGCGTCAGTACAATATTGGATTGAGCGCTATTGTAAAGGCGGTTAAGGAAAGTAATCAAGATATTGGAGCGCAGACCTTGGAAATTAATCAGGCGGAATATTTAGTGCGTGGCCTGGGTTATGTAAAATCGGTGGCGGATATCGAAAATGCGGTGGTGACTTCAGAAAATTTCACCTCCATCAGAATCAAGGATATTGCCAATGTCAACCTCGGGCCACAAGCCAGACGTGGGATTTTAGATAAAGAAGGCGCTGAAGTTGTGGGAGGTGTTGTGGTTGCCAGATATGGTGCCAATCCATTGGAAGTTATCAATAATGTTAAAGATCAGATTGCAGATTTATCTTCCGGACTACCAAGTAAAACATTATCGGACGGACGCACCTCACAAATAACTATTGTTCCATTCTACGATCGTTCTGAACTGATTCAGGAAACTTTATACACGCTAAACGAAGCACTTATTCTTGAAATCCTGATTACCATTTTGGTGATTATCGTGATGGTCTTCAACTTACGGGCCTCCATCCTTATTTCAGGATTATTACCCGTAGCCGTTTTGATGGTATTTATTACGATGAAACTGTTTAATGTTGATGCCAATATTGTAGCCCTTTCAGGTATTGCGATTGCTATTGGCACCATGGTGGATGTAGGTGTGATTCTCGCCGAAAACATGATCCGACATATTGAAAGTGAAAAGTTACGCCTTCGAGAAGATGGCACGGAATACACCACAAACGAAATCATTTACAATGCGACCACTGAAGTTTCTGGAGCCATATTAACTGCGGTGTTAACCACAATCATCAGTTTTATTCCAGTATTTACGATGATAGGTGCTGAAGGTAAATTGTTCCGCCCGTTAGCGTTTACCAAAACCATGGCGCTTACCGCATCATTGATTGTGGCACTGTTCTTAATTCCGCCTTTTGCTGCGTTTTTGTTTAGAAAAAGCAATATTATGGAGCGCACCAAATACATCATGAATGGCGTTCTTATAATTCTGGGTATAACCGCAATTGCTTACGGCTTTTGGCTTGGAAGTATTTTAATGGCATTTGGCATTGTAGGAATTTTAAGTATCCGAAATGTGGTTACTGAAAAGCGTGCCAATCTGATTAAAATTATCATTTCAGTTATAGCGATTGTCGTTTTACTGGCAGAATATTGGCGACCGCTCGGATTTGATCGCAGCATCATCATGAACTTGATTTTTGTGGGCATTATTTGCTTTGGATTGCTTGGCGTGTTCTCCATTTTCCAGAGGTATTACCACGCTATATTAAGCTGGGCACTTCAAAATCGATTACTGTTTTTAATCATCCCAACAACTGTTTTGATTTTAGGCTTCATCATTATGCGTAATACCGGCAAGGAATTTATGCCTGCACTTAATGAAGGCTCCTTTTTATTAATGCCAACCTCCCTACCTCACGCCGGTGTGGAAGAAAATAAACGTGTTTTACAACAGCTCGATATGGCTGTGTCGAGCATCCCAGAAATTGAAACTGTAGTCGGTAAAGCGGGTAGAACAGAATCGGCTTTAGACCCTGCGCCACTTTCCATGTATGAAAATGTGATTATTTACAAGTCCGAATACATGCGAAATGCTGATGGCGACAGACAACGCTATCAAGTTAATGACGACGGATTTTATGTGATGAAAAACAAACGCCTATTCCACAATACCAACAGTGATGTCAGCGATGATGCTCTGGAAAATGCTCGTAATAAAGGACTACTTTCCTCAGCAATAACAGTATCAGACAAAGATCTTATACAGGATGATGATGGCGAGTATTTTAGAAATTGGCGACCAGAAATCAATAGTCCGAATGACATTTGGAACGCCATTGTAAATGTCACCAAAATACCTGGCGTGACCTCTGCACCGAAGTTACAGCCGATCGAAACCCGATTGGTAATGTTGCAAACAGGAATGCGTGCACCAATGGGTATTAAAGTAAAAGGTCAGAATTTAGAGCAAATTGAGGCCTTTGGGATGGAATTGGAAGGCATTTTAAAACAAGCCGAAGGTGTTAAGGAACAAGCTGTGTTTGCTGATCGTATTGTTGGAAAACCGTATTTGCTTATCGATATCAAGAGAGAGCAGTTGGCACGTTATGGCATCACCATTATGGAGGTTCAGGAAATCCTACAGATTGCGGTTGGCGGAATGCCATTGACCCAAACGGTAGAAGGTCGTGAGCGTTACGGTGTACGTGTGCGTTATCCGCGTGAACTGCGTTCTAATCCGGAAGATATTAAAAACATTCACGTTCCTGTTGAAAAAGGAAGCCCTGTACCATTAGGCGAGTTGGTAGATATTAGATATGAACAAGGTCCTATGGTTATTAAAAGTGAGGACACGTTCTTAATCGGCTATGTACTATTTGACAAACTTGACGGGTTTGCAGAAGTTGATGTGGTAGAAAATGCACAAGCCCTCATTCAAAAACACATTGATAATGGCGACTTGGTAGTACCGCAAGGCATCAGTTACCGATTTACGGGGACTTATGAAAACCAGCTTCGCGCGGAAAAGACATTATCCGTGGTCGTGCCATTAGCGTTATTAATTATTTTTGTTATTCTCTATTTCCAATTCCGCTCAGTGACCACGTCGCTTATGGTGTTTACGGGAATTACGGTAGCCTTTGCTGGCGGATTCATCATGATCTGGTTGTATGGTCAAGATTGGTTCTTCAATTTCAACATTTTTGGAGAAAACATGCGCGACCTGTTCAATATGAAAACCATCAACCTAAGTGTCGCCGTGTGGGTCGGTTTTATTGCGCTATTTGGTATTGCTACCGATGATGGCGTGGTCATGGCCACGTACCTCACCCAAACGTTTGAAAGAGAGCAACCAACCGATAAAAAAGGCATTAGACTTGCCACTTTAGAAGCGGCTGGCAATAGAATCCGTCCGTGTTTGATGACTACAGTAACTACGGTGCTCGCTTTATTACCGGTATTGACCTCAACAGGAAAAGGAAGCGATATCATGATCCCAATGGCCATTCCTATTTTTGGTGGGATGTTGATAGACACGACCTCTTACTTCTTGGTTCCTGTTCTCTACAGTTGGAAAAAAGAACGTGAAGCAAAAAGACAACTTAAAAAGGAATCAAAAACACTAATTACTGAATAATGAGCAACAAGAATAAATATATCGTCCTCTTTATCTGCTTTGCATTTGGCCTTTCGTCATTGAACAGTTATGGTCAAGATTTGCAATCGTATATTAAAGAAGCCATTGCCAACAACCCTAAGATTCAGAAAGTGGATTTGCAATACAAAATCGCTACTGAAAAAATCAAGGAAGTCAATAGTTTACCAAATACTGAGTTTAATTTTGGTGTGATGGCCATAGCGCCAGAAGTAGAGATGCCTATGGAACGTTTTAGAGTTTCTGTGATGCAAATGTTGCCTTGGTTTGGTACCATCACCTCAAGAGAAAATTATGCATCGGCCATGGCAGATGCACAATATGTGGAGGTGACCATCACCAAACGAAAACTGGCACTTTCAGTCTCCCAACTGTATTATACGCTTTATGAAATTAGAGCAAAGCAGGCCGTGCTTCAGAAGAACATTGCGCTTTTAGAGACTTATGAGCGACTTGCCCTGACCTCTTTGGAAGTTAATAAAGCATCTGCCGTTGATGTCTTGAAATTACAAATTAGACAGAACGAATTACAACAGGAAATTGACGTTTTAGATCAGCAGAACAAAGGCATACAGGCTGCAATGAACAGCTTGTTGAATAAGCCTAATGATGCGGCAGTTGAGGTGTCAGATGCCTTGGTAATTCCAGAAAACGACAGCATTTTTAGTTACGATAGTTTAGCGGTCAACCCTGAGTTGCTCAAATATGATAAATTGTACCAATCTGTTGAACAGTCAGAATTGATGAACCTAAAGGAAAGTGTTCCAATGATCGGACTTGGTGTAGAATATATCAATCAAGAAAAGAGCCCGATGAGTATGAGTTCTTACCAAGATATGGTGATGCCGATGGTTTCGTTATCCATCCCTATCTTTAATAACACTTATAAATCGAGAACGAGACAAAATACGCTTCAAAAACAGGAAATACAATCGCAAAAAGATGAACGTTTGAATATGCTGACCGCCGATTTGTCCAAGGCCATTTCGCAGCGCAACCAATCTCGCATAAAATTCAACAGTCAGCAAAAAAACCTGAAGCAGGCTGAAGATGCGGAAGGCATCCTGATTAAGAATTATGAAACAGGCACTATCGATTTTAATGATGTTTTAGACATTCAGGAGTTGCAATTAAAATTTCAAATGAATCAAATTGAATCGATCAACATGTATTATGTACAGTCGGCCATCATTAACTATTTAGTTCACTAATTATGATAAAAGACTTCTACATCAAAAATATGGTTTGCGATCGCTGCATTAAGGTGTTACGAGATGAACTGAATGCTCACACTATCGAACTCCTGAACATCGAATTAGGGCGAATCACTTTAGATGTACAAGACTCAGACACCACGGAAATTTTGGTGTCCATATTAGATAAAAATGGATTTTCATTAATTGACAATCCTGAACTACATCTTGTAGAACAAATAAAAATTGAACTCATTCAGTTGTTGAAACAGTTACCATTACAAATTGAGCAAAAGCTATCCTCCTATTTAGAATCAAAGCTCCACAAGGATTATTTTAAAATGAGCAAACTTTTCTCAACTAACGAAAGTGTCACTATAGAAAAATATTTTATCAAATTAAAAATAGAAAAAGTGAAAGAGCTGATCCAAAATCAAGCATTGAATTTTACAGAAATCAGCCAACTGCTTAATTATAGTAACATCAACCATCTGAGCAGACAGTTTAAGAGAGAAACAGGCATGAGTTTATCAGAGTATAAATCGGCGCAAAAAAACGACAGAACCTCGTTGGACCAAATTGTATAACAATCAGCCAAGATTATGAAACAAATTATTGATAATCAATTGTAATTTTGAAAAAACTGATCTTATGAGAACATTAAATTTAGTATTTATTCTCACACTTTTGGGGCTGAATGGCACAGTTGCGCAACAGCTTGAAGGTAACGTTGATAATTTACCAGTACAAGAACACAGGCTGACCATTAGGGAAGCTGTGGTTTCTAAAACTGGTAAAGAAGTTAAAGCAATGACGGTCAACGGAAGTATCCCTGGGCCAACCCTTGAATTTACTGAAGGTGAATATGCGGTGATTTACGTAACAAATGAGATGAGCGTAGAAACATCCATTCATTGGCACGGCTTGTTATTACCCAATTTTATGGACGGCGTGCCATATTTAACCACGCCACCCATTAAACCAGGAACGACTTTTAAATATGAGTTTCCATTGCGACAATCCGGCACCTATTGGTACCATTCGCATACCATGTTACAGGAACAAAGCGGCGTGTTTGGATCTTTGGTCATTCATCCAAAAGAAAGAACATTAGCGTATGATACTGATTTAGTAGTGATGCTTTCTGATTGGACTAATGAGCAACCTAAAGATGTGATGCGCAATTTGAAACGGGGCAATGAGTGGTACCAAATGAAAAAAGGTACCTCAACACCTTTAAATGAGGTGATTGCTCGTGGCGCCTTTGGTTCGCAACTCAACTTTTGGAAACAGCGCATGGAAGGAGCTGACATAGCCGATGTGTATTACCCTGCATTTTTAATTAATGGAGAACCTACTAAGGAGTATCCAAACTTTAAGCCGGGAGAAAAGGTGCGTTTACGCATTATAAATGGCTCTGCGTCGTCTCAATTTTGGATGACTTTTGGCGGTGAAGCGCCACTATTAGTGTCTGCGGATGGATTGGATGTGGTGCCTGTGGCGCTCTCCAAATCGTTTATTGCAACGGCAGAGACTTACGATTTTATCATCACCATTCCTGAAGATGGGAAAATCGAATTTAAAGCCATGGCGCAAGATGGGTCTGGCACCGCAACGGCATATTTTGGAGATGGCAGTCTGCTTCCCGCGGAAACCTTGAGTCCACCAGACAAAATAAAAATGATGCAAGACATGGCAAAGATGGATATGAAGATGGGTGCCCATGCCATAAAATTCCAACCTAAAAAAGATGAGCGTTACGAGATGACGGAGAAATACGGAATGAAAATGGATCATGGAAGCATGGCAATGCCAAAAGATTCTGACACCTCGAAACCCATGGACCATTCCAAAATGGCTCACGACACTATGGCAAAATCAAAAGATTCTTCCACCACAAAAAAAATGGATCATTCTAAAATGAACCACGACAACATGGAGATGCCTAAAGATTCTGCAACCACCAAGAATATGGATCATAGCAAAATGGACCATGCCAAACCTAAAGAAGATCATTCCGGTATGGATATGGACGGTATGGATAAGGCGCCTCAGTACACTTACAATTATTTGAAATCCGCTGAAAAAACCGCCTATGATGCCAACCTGCCCGTAAAAGAAATTTTGTTAAATCTGACCGGGAATATGCAACGCTATATTTGGAGTATGAACGGGGTGCCGTTAAGCGAAGCCGACAACATAAAGATAAAGAGTAGTGAGGTTACCCGCATCACTTTTAATAACCTGACCATGATGCACCATCCGATGCATCTTCACGGTCATTTTTTCAGGGTTATTAATAAAAATGGCGACTATTCACCTCTAAAACATACGGTAAATGTGCCGCCAATGGAAGAAGTGACCATCGAATTTAGTGGCAATGATGGGGATGAAAACGGCGATTGGTTTTTTCACTGTCACATTCTTTACCATATGATGAGCGGAATGGCGCGTATTGTTAGTTATGATACACCACGTGACCCAAGGATGGAACAACACCCAGTAACACATTTAATCAATGAGGCGGATCAGTATTACACTTGGTCGCTTTTAGATGTGGCGTCGCATATGTCTGAATTTAATTTTGTGACTTCAAACCTCCGTAATCAGTTTAACGTATCAGCGGAATATGGCTGGAATGAAAATTTAGAAGCCGAAGTAACCTATGAGCGTTATCTACATGATTATTTCCGAGTTTTTGTTGGGGTCAATGTAGAAAATGAACTAGAGGACAGTTTGGACGAGATCAATACCACGGCCATTGCAGGAATCCGATTTTTAACCCCATACTTATTCAACTTGGATGTGCGAATGGACAGCAAACTTAGACCACAAATCAGTTTGAGCCGAGAACTATTACTATTCCCAAGAACCGCTATTTTCGGCAATTACGAATATCAAGCAGATTTTGGCTGGGTAGACCCACTCCCAACAGGCGAAAATTTTGACAATGAAGTCAGTTGGAATGCCGGTATAGAATATTACCTGTCACGAGATTTTTCACTTACAGCCAGTTATGATAATCGTTTTGGGGCTGGCGGTGGACTATCACTCAGGTTTTGATAAAAATTAAATAGAATTATTAACCATAAAATGTTAACCCTATGAATTATTATTTTAATAAAACCGTCAAAGGAACTTTTGAAGAAGTTATCGACAAAGTCACAAAAGGCTTGAAGGAAGAAGGTTTTGGTATTCTCACGGAAATAGATATAAAGAAAACCCTCAAGAAAAAACTCGATGTAGATTTTAAGAACTATACAATCTTAGGTGCATGCAACCCTCCATTTGCTCATAAAGCTTTGGTGGCTGAAGATAAGATTGGGACGATGTTACCGTGCAATGTCATTGTTCAAGAAATAGAGTCAGGTGTTATCGAGGTTGCGGCTGTAAATCCGATGGCCTCTATGCAAGCAGTAGAAAATGAAGAACTTCATGAAATTGCTTCCCAAATAACAGCACTGCTGGAAGCTATTGTTGCTAAATTATAAGAATATCAACTAGTAATCAATTATAAATTAAAACAACCCTTAAACAATTAACAAATGAAAACAATTAAAAGAAGTATTGGATCCGTAGCTCTTGCCGCAACATTCATGTTAACCGTATCATGTAAAGATGCAAGCAAAACTGAGGCCACTACAACTAGTGACAGGACTACTGAAAACACCGTAGCATCACAAGAATCGGTAACAACGTCTGATAAACAAGATGCCAAAGCCGAGGTTATTTTAAAGGATTATTTTAACTTAAAGGATGCATTGGTAGGTGATGATGGAGAAAAAGCGAAAGAATTTGGAGCGACTTTGACCAACTCATTAAAAGCTTTTGAGGGTTCCAATTATTCTGCTGACGAGCAAACTGAACTAAAAGACATTATTGAGGATGCAATTGAACATGCTGAACATATTGCAGAAAGTGATATTAAACATCAACGTGAGCATTTTAAAACCTTAAGCAAAGACATCACTGATATGGTGGCTATCACAGGTACAAAAATGACTTTATATGAGCAGTTTTGCCCAATGTACGATCGTGGGTCTGCATGGTTAAGCACTAAGGAAGAAATTAGAAATCCTTACCATGGGAGCGCTATGTTAAAATGTGGTTCAGTACAGCGTACAATCAACTAAATGAAGGTTATTAAAATCATAGCAGGGATAGCTCTTTTTCTATTTGTAGCGATTCAATTTTTCCCTACAGATAGAAATGAGAGCTCTACTGTACCTCCTTCTGATTTTATGTTGGTGAATACCGTGCCAACTGACATTCAGAAGAGACTGAAAGCGTCCTGTTATGATTGTCATAGTAACTTTACAGCATACCCTTGGTACAATAAAGTTCAGCCCATTGCTTGGTTTTTAGAAGACCATGTTAAAGAAGGCAAGGCTGAACTTAATTTTAATGAATGGGACACCTATTCTGACAGAAGAAAAAAAAGTAAGTTACGCTCAATAATCAAACAAATTGAAAATGATGAAATGCCTTTAAAAAGCTACACGTATCTTCATAGAGAGGCCATTCTGTCTCAAGAGGATGCTAACAACATCATCAATTTCATGAACCATTTGAAGGATAGCTTACAATAAGCACTTAATAGAGAGAAAGCGGTAACAAATAACTTTTAATGCCCTTTCTCTCATTTAAGCAGGATTTGATTAGCGATTAAGAAATCTTAGAGATAAAAGTCACCAAGAAATCCACATTGAAGGTCAGTACATTAATTATTTATAAAAACCCATCATGGTTTTTTGAAACGCTTAGTTCACAACTCTAATTACAAAAAATGAAACATACATATCACATACAAGGAATGACCTGCAATGGCTGTAGAAATCATGTTGAACAAACACTTTCCAAAGTGGATGGGGTTACGAATGCTGTAGTAGATTTAGACAAAGCAGAAGCTACTATAGAAATGGCATCGCATATTTCTCTCGAAACGTTTCAAAAGGCACTACAAAAAGATGGTGGTAATTATAGTATTCACCTACCAAAGGTTGATGAGAAGGGAGACATGGTCACCACCTATCTGATTCAAGGCATGACTTGCAACGGATGCCGTAGCCATGTAGAGCAAATACTATCAAAAGTGGACGGTGTTTCCAATGCTATGGTCGATTTAGAAAAAGCGGAAGCCACCATTACCATGACGGCTCACATTCCCCTTAAAACCTTTCAAAAAGCATTAAAAGATGATGGTGATAGTTATAGCATTCACCCACTAGGCACAAAACCATCAGAAAAGACGCCTGCCATAGCTGCAAAAAATGGCAACGGCACTTTTTACTGCCCTATGCATTGTGAAGGTGATAAAACCTACGACAAACCTGGCGATTGTCCTGTATGCGGAATGGATTTGGTGGAAGAGCAAAACCTATCTGCAGTGACAGCTCAACAATGGACATGCCCGATGCATCCTGAAGTAATTAAGGATGAAGCTGGTGCCTGCCCTATTTGCGGCATGGATCTCGTACCTATGGAACCAGATTTGTCCTCTGAAGAAAAGACCTATAAAAAATTATTGAAGAAGTTTTGGATAGCCGTGGCATTCACACTACCCATTTTCTTTATCGCCATGAGCGAAATGATTCCAAACAATCCGTTGTATGAGGTGTTGGATCAAAAAA
This sequence comes from Gelidibacter sediminis, assembly GCF_004364975.1. GTDB lineage: Bacteria > Bacteroidota > Bacteroidia > Flavobacteriales > Flavobacteriaceae > Gelidibacter > Gelidibacter sediminis. The sequence goes on from NZ_SOBW01000010.1 coordinate 130,340, forward strand.
TGTGGAATTGGATTCAATTCGGATTATCGATTCCTGTGGTATTTTATGCTACCTGGATGTTCTTTGAACGCGCCTATCGCAGTATCAAAACCTGGAATCTTAACATGTTTACCCTCATTGGCATTGGTGCCGGTGTGGCGTGGCTATTCAGTGTCTTCGGGATGTTAGTTCCTGATTTTTTCCCTGAACAGTTTAAAACAGAATTTGGTGCGGTTCACGTCTATTTTGAGGCGGCCACAGTGATTCTTACCTTGGTATTGATGGGTCAAGTTTTGGAAGCGCGTGCGCATAGTAAAACAAATTCTGCCGTCAAGGAATTATTAAAACTCGCCCCGAATAAAGCGATCAGAGTTGTTGATGGTGTTGAAGAAGAAGTTTCCATTGATCATATTCATAAAGGCGATATTTTACGCGTTAAACCAGGTGATAAAATCCCTGTGGATGGCGTCATTACTGAAGGCGAAACCACGGTTGATGAATCGATGATTTCTGGAGAACCGATTCCGGTAAACAAAACCTTAGCCGATAAGGTGAGCAGCGGCACCATTAATGGCAATCAGTCATTTTTAATGAAAGCCGAAAAAGTGGGGAGCGAGACCTTACTCTCCCAAATAATACATATGGTTAATGATGCGAGTCGCAGTCGTGCACCAATTCAGAAATTAGCTGATACCGTTTCCGGATATTTTGTGCCGGTGGTCGTGATTATCTCCGTCATAACCTTTTTCGTGTGGGTAATCTGGGGCCCAGAACCAGCCTATGTGTACGGTTTGGTCAATGCCATTGCGGTATTAATTATTGCCTGCCCATGTGCTTTAGGATTGGCCACACCAATGTCCGTTATGGTAGGTGTTGGTAAAGGTGCGCAAAATGGGGTGCTGATTAAAAATGCCGAAGCTCTAGAAAAAATGGACAAGGTGGACACCTTAATCGTTGATAAAACAGGCACGATTACCGAAGGCAAACCTACTGTAGAAAAGATGGGTTCTTTTAGTGCTGGTCTGTCTGACATGGATATTGCACACCGCATCGCATCCTTGAACAGTTCCAGCGAGCATCCCCTTGCGGAAGCCACGGTAAAATATGCTAAAGAACAAAAAGTCAGCATTTCAAAAACAGACAAGTTCAGCGCGGTCACCGGAAAAGGCGTGGAAGGTACGGTTAATGGCGAAAAATTAGATTTAGGAAACGCCAAGATGATGGCCCACGCCAATGCGACAATTTCACCAGAAATGGAAGCAGAAGCACAAGCATTCCAAAAACAAGGGAAAACCGTTTCGTATTTGGCTATAGACGGCAAGGTTTCGGGCTATGTGGTGATTAGTGATAAAATCAAACAAACCAGTGCGAAAGCCATTAAAGAATTACAGGACAAAGGCATCGCGGTGATTATGCTTACGGGCGATAATCATGACACTGCCCAAGCGGTCGCAACGGAATTGAATCTTACCAATTTTATGGCAGGCATGCTACCTGAGGATAAGTTGAAGGAAGTCACCAAACTGCAGCAACAAGGCAAAGTGGTAGCGATGGCGGGCGATGGTATTAATGATGCGCCTGCGCTTGCAAAAAGTGATGTGGGTATTGCGATGGGCACAGGAACCGATGTTGCCATTGAAAGCGCCATGATTACCTTGGTAAAAGGCGATTTACACGGCATCGTTAAAGCACGGAATTTGAGTCATGCCGTGATGCGCAATATTAAACAAAATCTATTTTTTGCTTTGATTTATAACACCCTTGGGGTTCCTGTTGCGGCAGGTGTTTTATTCCCGTTTTTCGGAATATTATTATCGCCAATGATTGCGGCATTGGCTATGAGTTTTAGTTCTGTGTCCGTTATAGGAAACGCACTGAGACTACGCTCAAAATCAATTAATTAATCACTAAAATCTTAAGAAAATGGAAAATCACAACAAAATGGAAGACCACAACATGAAGAAAAATCAATACACCAAATTTGTAGGTATGTTGGCAGCCTCGTTTGTAGCGATGTACATCACGATGTATTTAAATACTTACGCTTTTGACCATGTATATTTTAGCCTGACACGTTTTTATATGTCGTGTTTGGGTATTTCTGCCATGGCCATCATTATGTTTGTTGCCATGCGAAATATGTATCAGAATAAAAAGAAGAATATGGCTATCATATTTGGGAGTATTGCCCTATTTATTGGCGCCTTAAGTTTGGTGCGCGCACAAGCACCAATTGTTGGAGATGTGTTATGGATGAAAGCCATGATTCCGCATCATTCCATTGCCATTCTGACCAGTGAGCGTGCTGACATTAAAGACCCTGAAGTCAAACAGATGGCTGAGGATATCATCAAGGCTCAGAGAAAAGAAATTGAAGAGATGAAACAAATGATAAAAAGATTAGAAACAAAATAATTTTAATTTGGGCGCTCAGGCGGGCTGTTCGCTACAATCTTTTTGATCGTACCTCACAAAAAGGATTTCCACTACCATCCCTAGCGCAGGGTGTTAAATTTATTGACAATTAGAAATTATGAATAAAAATATCGCATATATACTACTCGCAGTAGCTGGAGGCATTTTAGTTGGCTGGCTCATTTTTGGCAATAACAACGCAGCATCGAAAAATGCCGCTGACCAACATGATCACGCTGGTGAAACTGCAGCGCAACTATGGACCTGCTCCATGCACCCGCAAATTATGCAGCCAGAACCAGGCGATTGCCCGTTATGTGGCATGGATCTCATCCCCGCCGAATCTGGCGCTGATGGCCTTGCCCTAAACGAGATTAAAATGACCGAAAATGCAATGGCCTTGGCAAATATCCAAACAACGGTTGTAGGAAGTGAGGTGGCTTCCAATGATGCCGACGGTATGCTTTCTTTATCCGGAAAAATTGCGATCAACGAAGAAAACAAGTCCGTGCAATCGAGCTATTTTGACGGGCGTATTGAACGCTTGAATGTGAGTTATGAAGGGCAACAAGTCAACAGAGGACAATTACTAGCCACCATTTATGCACCAAACTTAGTTGCCGCACAACAGGAATTGATCACCACGGCCTCTATAAAGGCATCACAACCTGCATTATACCAAGCAGTACGCAATAAATTAAAAAATTGGAAACTGTCCGAAAAACAAATTGACGCCATTGAAACATCAGGCAAAGTTTTAGAGAATTTCCCTATTTATGCCACTGTTTCTGGTACCGTTTCAGAAGTCATGGCCAGAGAAGGTGATTATGTAAAGCAAGGACAACCTATTCTTAAAGTGAGTAATTTAAACTCCGTATGGGCACAATTTGATGCTTATGAAAGTCAAATTTCAAACTTAAAGGAAGGCCAAAAGATTAAGGTAGTTGCCAACGCGTATCCTAATAAAGAGTTTGATGCTACCGTGTCTTTTATTGACCCAATGTTAAATAATGCTACACGTACGGTGACGGTAAGAGCAACTCTTAAAAACACGGACGACTTGTTTAAACCTGGAATGTTTGTGACAGGAAAGATCAAAGGTGCAACAACAGCCAGCAGCGAGATGTTAACTGTTCCTGCAAGCGCGGTTATGTGGACGGGAGAACGCTCATTGGTGTATGTGAAGACGGATCCTAATGCACCGGTATTTGAAATGCGTGAGGTGACTATTGGGAATCGTAATGGCTCACAATATACAATCACAAAAGGTTTAAACAACGGCGATGAAATTGTCACCAACGGAACATTTACCGTAGATGCCGCAGCACAATTGCAAGGCAAAAATTCGATGATGAATAAAGGGAAGGAAAAACAGGCTCAAGTGCCGCTTTCTGAAATGAAAATTGAATTGTCAGAAAAATTCCAAAAAGAGTTTATGAAGATTCTCAATCCGTATCTACAAATGAAAGATGCTTTTGTAGCGAGTGATGCCAAACAGGTTTCAGTCCACGCTAAAACGACGTTAAAAGCGCTTAAATCATTAAAATTAGAGGATTTAGGACAGATAGAAAAAGCTCATATGATTAAAAGTATTGAAATGGTTGAGGTCATTTCCAAGAATGACGATTTGGATAATCAACGTGAACATTTCGTCATCTTAAATGAAAATATAGTGCCCATAGCTATGAACGTCAAAATATTAGACGCGGCACTTTACGTTCAAAAATGCCCCATGGCCAATAACGATAAAGGCGCTATCTGGTTGAGCAAAGAAGAAACAGTTAGGAATCCCTATTACGGCGACCAAATGATGACCTGCGGAAGTGTAATTGAAACCGTAAAATAAGTGTTGAAATCGTTAAGATTGTGAGCTTATAAAAAGCGACGCAGACATCATAAATTAAATAAAAACCCGACAGGAGCATCTCAAATGTTCGCGTCGGTTTTTTAATTATGATCAACCAGCACTCCAATGAGCTTATTTCATCAATCGTTAGATTTGATAAATTTCGGATTGATATAGAGTTTTCCTTCTTTTAATTTTTTCCAATACGCTTTCATATCTGCGTTAACTTCTGGTGCCATAATATACAAGCCTATAATATTTGGAAAGGACATGGCGAGAATCATCATATCAGCAAAACTCAACACAGCACCCAAACTCACGGACGCCCCTAAAACGACAAACACTAAATACATAATTTTATAAACCAGTTCCAATTTTTTACTTCTTCCAAAAAGGAAGCTCCACGAGCGCATCCCGTAATAGGACCAAGATACCATTGTAGAAAATGCAAATAAGAAAACGGCAACGGCCAATACGGAGGGGAACCAAGACACCACACTACCAAAAGCATCGGCAGTAAGCTCTACACCTCCCAATCCGCTGCTCGTTTCGTGCATTCCGGTAAATATGAGCACCAAAGCGGTCATGGTACACACCAACATCGTATCAATAAAAGGTTCCACCAAAGAGGTGAATCCGTCAGCAATAGGGTGATTTGTTTTGGACGCACTATGGGCGATTGCGGCTGAGCCAACGCCAGCTTCACTCGAGAAGGCCGCACGTTGCAAGCCTATAATCAACACGCCAATAAAGCCACCTTTTAATGCTTCCGCAGAAAAAGCACCATCTACTATGGCCATAAAAGCACCGCCAATAAACTCGAAGTGATACCCGATGACCACCAAACAACCCACCACATAGAAAATGGCCATAATTGGAACCACTTTGGCAGTTACTTTAGCAATACTTTTAATTCCGCCAATAATCACAGCGCCTACTAATAATGCAAATCCGACACCGAACCAAAATCCGTGGCCTTGTAAAAATGGAAGTTCTTCAGAAACAATTTTAAACGCTTGGTTAGACTGGAGCATATTGCCTCCACCAAACGATGCGCCCACACCAAGCACAGCAAAAAATATGGCCAAGAACTTCCCTAATTTCTTAAGATTTCTTTTCTCCAATCCGTAGCGCAAATAGTTCATCGGTCCACCAAAAATTCGGCCATCCTCATCAATACTACGGTATTTTACGCCTAAGGTACATTCGGCAAATTTTAGCGACATTCCGAAAAATCCAGCGAGGAACATCCAAAAAGTAGCTCCTGCCCCACCTAAGGAAATAGCCACGGCAACACCTGCAATATTTCCTAAACCTACGGTTGCAGAAACCGCGGTAGCCATTGCCTGAAAGTGCGTTATGGTTCCTGGCGCATTAGGATCGTCGTACTTTCCTCGTGCTAAATCTAGCGAATGTTTAAATCCGCGGATATTAACAAATTTTAATCGTAGCGTAAAAAAGATACTTCCTAAGATGAGCCAAATAACAATGAACGGAATATTTTTCGTTTTTACATCGCCATTAGGATGCAATAAGGGTTGCGGCGTATCAAAATTAATTTTCGCTACAAGTGGCGATTTAAAGGAACCCGTTTCCGGCTTTCTTGAAACGATGGTGCCTTCTTTGGTCACTTGTTCTAAAGTGCCTTCAGCGGTGGCATACACAAAAATTTCTTGATTGGCATTGCTTTCTAAAACGGCAATTTTGTCGCCAGCCTTTACGCGACTACCATCAGCCACAAGCCATTTTTTGAATGTATATTTCTGATCAGAAGTGATGTCTTTGGCGGATAATGGTAAGTTTCGATGTGAGGCATATACAACAGGATCATAGAGCCCGGCCGTTGCAAAAGCATCCCAAAAGAGTACAGCACCTAACACATCAACTGCAGGTTGTACTTTACTGTTAAAAATTTCCGTGATGGATTCCGCCGGAATTTTAAAGGTCTTGGAGATTTTAGTTCCGTTGGCATCACTGACCATCACGGAATGTGTCATCCCCTCAATTAAACCCACAGATTCGGCATCATCTAAAGGCGTGTTGATATTACTCCATTTGTATTGATAAGGTGCTACTCCACCTGTTACCTCAACTTTTGCGACACCATCATTAATTTCGGAGGACGGATTGTGCAACGCTATAGTAACCGACATACCGTTGGAAGACCCGTTTTGAGCACTAGTATTAGAAAAAGCAATGAACAACAGTGCCACAAGGGCAAATAGCCTAGATTTTATCATCAAATAATTTAAAAGTTTTGGATTTACATACGGATAATCACAATATTAACAATAAATAGAGGCTCTCCCAAGGCAATCCGAGTGTTTTTTGAAAATCGCGGAAGATTCAAAATGCATACACCACCAACTAAATACCTGATTTATTGATGATTCCATACTATCACCTATAAAATTTATAAAATATCCCCATAAATGGCTATCAGCAATTTTGATTTGGTAAAAATCGATTAGACTATTAAACGTGCGATAATTGTCCGGCAATCTAAATACTCAGGATAAAATGTAGAAAAGCACTTCTTGATCATTCCATTTTCGCTAAATTAGACGTTTCAACACACAGGCTTAATAAAAAAGCTGAATTCTGCTCTCACACTCATGAAAACTTGCCCCAATTGTAAATCAGACGTAGACGCTCATTTTGAACTGTGTTGGAACTGTAATTATAGTTTTTCAGAACAACGCGTCATGACCTCAGCAGAACTTACATAAACAAAACCTACCCGAGACCTTAAGTGTTTGAGATGCGAAACGCCGATGGAAGATTCTGGGCGTTTCAAATTTCATGAAGGTGATCGTGTTGGGGTTTATGGTAGTATCTTTGAACTCTTCCAAAATAGAGAAGCCTTCGACGTATACCATTGTAAAAATTGTGGTAAAGTGGAGTTCTTTCTGCCTATGGATTGATGCATTTAGGAAGCAATATATTTTAAAACGAAATGTCCTTATGACAAAAAAAGAAATAGCCGAATCCTTTTTAATGTTGGCCAGCAGCGGGAAATTGGCAAAAGCATTTGACACGCATGTTGCCGCCGATTTTATCCATCATAATCAATATTTTGAAGGAACTCGAAAAGCCTTACAAAAAGCCATGGCGGATGCCCATCAAACGAGTCCTAACAAGTCCATCGACATTAAATTTAGTTATAGAGATCAAGACACGGTTATTACCCATTCGCTCGTCACAAAAGAGGACATGGACATCGCGGTGGTCCATATCTTCCGATTTAGCGGAGACAAAATTGTAGAGTTATGGGATTTAGGGCAGGTAATTGCTAAAGACTCCCCTAATCACTATGGATTGTTTTAGACAACAAATCGCTGACTTCTATTTCAACCTATGCTCTGATTTTTTTAAGCCTATTTTTTAATGCCTGTCATAAACCTGAAAAAGGAAGCACAGTATTTGTTAACGGCGCTTCCTTTTAGTGCTAGTGCTATATTTTTTTAACGTGTCACAAAATCGCTTAAGGTGATATATATATTCCCTGTATTTTCGTTGCGGAAAATGTTGTATTTCGTTGGATAATTATTCCCTGGCTCTTCGAATTTTCGTGGTTGTGAATAATCGCCACTAAATGAATCGCCTGACAATAAATATGCTACGGTCACCATAGGTTCAATAAAATTATTCATTTGGGCATAGGTTCCCAATATCATAACATGGGTAAACGGATTATATCCTGTTTGCCAATCTGCAGGAACCCAATGTTTGCCCATCATTCCGTAAACACCTCCTGGTCCTGGGAATTTAAAATAATCAGTAGGCATTTTATCCATATCAGGAAAATAATTGAATGCATTTACAATACTTTGATTACTACCATCATAATCTGGAATGAGCAACCGTTGTTCATTGGTAATAGTGTAAAAATGAAAATCGAAATGTTCCTCCCAAAATACGGGACCGTGACCTTCGGGTTGGTAGTTCAATCCCAAATGTTCAAATGGTGTGAGCTCTTTCGCTTTTTTATGCAATGGTAATACCACGGTCATCTCATGTCCCTCATGCAAAAGCGATAAATCGTTAAAAACTTTAGAGGTGAGCTCAATGCCTATTTCTTCAGGAAATCCAGCGCTGTTGACGCTAATCCATGAACGGGCTTTACCGCTTCCATACTGAACTTCCGGCCCTTTAAAAACATTAATGACGTTGGAGCTCCTGTTAGCGAGATAGTCGTTCGATTTTTCAATCACAACGCCATCGTTAGAAAGTGCTTCTTCATCTTGGCTGCATGCAAATACACCAAAAAGAAGTACAACCATTAAACACTTTCTAAATAGTTTGAATTGTGTTTCCATAATACTAAATTTTAAGAATTAATAATTCGATTAATATGAATGCCTTGAGTGCAAGCATTTCAATTTTAATCGCCTATTTTGATTGGAGAAATTTATCCTTAGGGGGAAGTATTCATAGTAGGAAAGCTGATAGTGACTGTTTAAACTTTAAACACTCATAAAAATCGAGGAAGGACAGTTGCCTTTGCTATAGGAAACTGCAATTAATAGATTTACATGACCAAAGCGGCCAAGTTTCAATCAGCTTTACTGGATAAAATGTCACTGTTATTAAAATGAAGAAATTATTAATTAATTAGGTTATAGAACCCTTTGATAATAGTAAAACATTTGTGTTGGGCCGTAGAGTGAGTTTTCAAAATCCCAATCGTATTTTAAAACTAATTCTGTTGGAGTTACTTTAATGAGATAGATAATGTCGTAAACATAGATTTTGAATCGATTTTCTTCAATCAATTCCCATTTAGCCATTTCTGAAAACAATGTACACGTGCCATCATTTTTATAATAACTATTCTCGAAAACAACACCATCGTCATTAAATTGTAAAAAGCTAAAGCCACAACTTTTATGCTCAAAATCTTGATAATTATGATATTTTATTGTGCCGTCATTGTTTGCATCTATGCCCAATTTTACGATTCTCCATCTTCCAATTACTAAGTTTGAAGGAGAACTTTCTATTGGCATATCAATATAAGTATCAGAATCAACATCACCGTCCAAAAATCCAAAATACACGTTTAATGTGCTACCGTCATTTTTCACACCTGGGATTACCGCCAGAGACTACAGGCGATTGGGGCATATTGGGTGTATCAGCTGTACATGAAACCAATACTATTAAACTCAGTATAGATATTGGTAATTTGAGTAGATTTACCATGATTAATACTATTTTAATAACCTGACTTAAAGGTAGTTAAAATACTAATCCGCAAATTAGAACAGGTTCTCTATTTTTACACTTTAACACAGAAACAGAATTAACTTACAACAATCCAGACAATTGGGAAAGCACCACAAACCGAATGCTTCATAATGGCTAGTTTCTATGAGATGACCATTATTGATTGATTTATGAAAAATCCCGCAAATTTTTCAAATGCGTTTGTAATTATTACATTTATTACTTTTATCAAACTAGACACCGAAGGCCCTTGTACAGCACGACATTAACATAATCCAGGCGATTAACGAAAACGGATTGCACTATTAAAACCCATCATAGCCCATGAAATTCAAATTACTCTTAGTTCTTTTTACCATTACTACCTTATTTGCCAATGCAGCTCAAGTTGACACGGTGATGGTGGTGAGTAGTTCCATGAATAAAATTATTCCCACTGTGGTTATAACCCCGGATAATTATTCAGCCGAAAACAAAAATTACCCTGTAGTGTATGTACTGCATGGCGCTGGCGGCACGTATGCCAATTGGATCACAAGAGTTCCGGAGTTGAAAACGTATGCTGACACCTATAATATGATAATTGTATGCCCTGACGGCGGACTTACAAGCTGGTATTTTGATAGCCCGGTGGATGACAGCATGAAATATGAGACCTATATTTCCAAAGAATTGGTGCATGTTATTGATTCGAAATACAAAACCATCGTAGATAAATCTGGGAGAGCCATTACGGGTTTAAGTATGGGCGGCCATGGCGCATTTTATTTGGCGTTTAAACATCAGGATATTTGGGGCGCTGCGGGCAGTATGAGTGGCGGATTGGATCTCCGTCCGTTTCCGAATAATTGGGACCTCAACAAACGATTGGGAGACTATGCTGACCATAAAGAAAACTGGGAAGAGAATTCCGTTATCAATATGGTTTATAAATTGAAAAAAGACAGTTTAAAACTCATTTTTGATTGTGGGATTAGTGATTTTTTTTACGATGCCAATAAGAGGTTGCATGAAAAGCTATTGGAAAGAAACATTCCGCATGACTATATTGAACGCCCGGGGAATCATAATTGGGAGTATTGGTCGAATTCCATAAAATACCAACTGCTGTTTTTTAATGAGTATTTTAGATCTGTAGCAACACCTTAAATTGATGTTTAAAATTGACTCTCCTGAAATATGCGCCGTTATTTCTCAAAAATGAATAAGTTCCTCCTTATTTTATGCCTTTGTATTGTTGCGATTTCAGGCAGCTACAGTCAACACGAACAAGGTGCTAAACCCACTGTCTCAGAACTGAGTGTATTATTCGTTGGAAACAGTCTAACTTACACCAACAATCTGCCAAAATTGGTTAAGAAATACGCCAAACAGAAAGGTGTACATCTTACTTATAAAATGGTTGCCTTTCCAAATTACTCGCTTGAAGACCATTGGAATGACGGCGACATTCAAAAACTCATAGCCAGCACATCGTTCGAATTTTATAATACTCCAACAAGGGCCGTCTTCTCAACCTGATGGGAGGGACATGCTGATAGACTATGGCAAAAAGTTCGACCGTATTGGCCAACAAAACGAATCGAAACTTTGCTATTTTATGGTTTGGCCGTCCTTAAACAACTACCACACCTTTGACGGCGTTATCAAAACTCACACAGACGCTGCTGCCATTAATAATGCCATGCTAGTCCCTGTGGGTGAAGTTTGGAAAACCCATTTTGACAGCACTAAAGATTTCCAATATTATGGTCCGGATGGGTTTCACCCCTCATTAGAAGGCAGCAAGAGAGCAGCAAAAGTTATTGTTAATGCCTTATTTTTGCAACACTAACCACCAACACATACCCCTTATGAAAATCGTCAGATTAATAATATGCTTCATTTTTATTTCGAATGTAGGACTTGTCCAAAGTCAATCTCAACCCGTTCAATTTGACAGCATTTTAAACCAATTTATCAATGTGCGCGATTTTTGCATTTCGAAGGATGGCCAAGAGGCTTTTTTCACGATTCAAAGTCCCAACCAAGAAATTTCGCAACTGGCGTATATCACAAAGGAAAATAATACATGGACAGCACCTCAACTCCTCCCCTTTTGTGATGCATTCATGTATTTAGAACCCTATTTATCTTATGATAATAACCGTTTATATTTCGCTTCTGACCGACCTTTGAACGCCACTAGCACTGAGAAAAAAGATTTTGATATTTGGTATGTTGATAGAGCCAATGCACATGCGCCATGGTCAGCGCCTAAGAACTTAGGATTGTCAGTGAATTCAGAATTGGACGAATTTTACCCTTCGGTCAGCAAAAACAACAATCTCTATTTCACTATGGTCTCTCCTACTGGTTTTGGAAAAGATGATATTTATGTCAGCACCTGGGAAAACGGCAGTTATTCCAAGCCCATTATATTGGACGCCAACATCAACAGTGAAGGTTATGAATTTAATGCCTTTATTTCAGCCAATGAAGATTTCATCATTTTTTCAAAATACAATGAAGCTGACGGTCTTGGAAGTGGCGATTTGTACATTTCAAAAAAAGACGCCAATGGCAATTGGCAAAAGCCTAAAAATTTAGGGGATGCTGTGAATTCCAAATTTATGGACTACTGTCCGTACTACGACGAGGAAAATCAAATGTTATACTTTACGAGCAAGCGCAACAGTATACAACAGCGAAAATTTGAAAGTATTTCAGATTTCACAAATCATATCATGAAAAGCGATAATGGCCTTAGCAAAATTTATAAAACATCGTTGATAATCGACTAACACTATGAATTCTAGGATCTTTAAAATTTTCTTTTAAAACATATACAAGAAAATTGTAAATTGAGCAATGCTTATAAAATTCAGGAACCTATGCTACAGCAATATATACGACGTAGTAGCATATAAGGAATACTGAATGAGGTATAGCACAGAAACCACACCCACAGAATTAATTTTAAAACTAAACACATGAAAAAAATTCTTTATCTCCTTCCCCTTTTAGGACTGCTGATGTCCTGCACAGGCGAAAAAAAGCAATCTAATGAAACAGTTGAAGTCAATCTTGAACAAACTGAGGCGTTAGAAGCATCTATAGAAAATCTTGATGCCGCTATAGAGTCGTCAGAACTTGAAATTGAACAGACTCAAAAAGAAATAGATTCATTATTAGATAACCTATAACATTGTCATCATGAAAAAACTATTATTTTTCGCCTTACCACTCTTTATTTTCAATACGTACAGTGTTGCACAAGAACAAGGCAAAGGACATCAAAAGCAAAAAACTGAAAAAGTTCAGAATCAGGGAAAACACAAAGGTGAAAACGCAAAATCTGATGCGCATAAAAACTCAGAGCAATCTCATAATGCTGCTCAAGGTCATGCTTATGGAAAAAATAAAGAAGGTTTAGAAGGAAAAGAATTTGGGCAACAGCGTGCGTATGATGCAAAACGCACCGCAGAAGCACGAAAACTATATGCGAATCAAAAAATTAAAGGTCATGAGGCTAAAATTAGAGACAATGAAGAACGTTTAAAAGTTGCCAAAGAAAGAGTTGAAAAGCAACGTAAAGACGGGCAGATCTCTGCTAAAATTGAAAAGGAGAAAATGGAGAAAATCAAGCAGGCTGAAGACAAAATTAAAAAGATGAAAGATCTTATTGAAAACAATAAAAAAGAAGTTAAAGACTTAGAGAAGCAGCTCAATAAAATTGATTAGCTGTTTTAGCTCACATCAGACTGACATAGTTGCTAGCACATATTATCCTCTTAGGTTGGATAAATATCTGCTAGCAATTTTTATTTATAGCGCTTTTGATTAGAGTCCAGTTAATAAATCAGTTGTGCATTTACAACTGACACATCTATAAGACCATCTTTTTCAACCCTATAGACATCACTGATATTTATTACATAAAACTGTTTGGTATGTTTTAAATTTGCTACCTAAATTATGAGCATCACACCTTAAACTTCAATTATCGGGCATCTTGCTTAGTCCGATGAGACGATTTACATAAGGTAAAATTCGTGTTATGAAAACAACCATCATCAGATTTAAGAAATAGATAATGAAAGGGAATGAAAATGAAAAGACACGTTGGAGGTTATGTCCTGATTGCTTTGGACAGGGCAAAAAGAGCAGAAGATTAAAAAAAGATGCCAAGCGTCGCTATCAAATAGCGCTGGAACACTATAAAAAGAACGGTAGCCAAGGCCCCGCTCCAATACGTCTGAAAGCTTCTCAAATAAAGTGCGCCACATGTGACGGCTCAGGACTCATCGCTGCTGCGCTCCCTCCGATACCGGACCATGAAATCTACCCACACGTTGCCATTATTGGCGGTGGCATTGGCGGCGTTGCATTAGCAGTAGCCTGTTTACACCGCGGTATCCCCTTTACACTCTTTGAGCGTGATGGCGGCTTTGATGCCCGATCTCAAGGTTACGGACTTACTTTACAACAAGCTAATAAAGCCATGAACGGCTTTGGCATTTCGTCTCTAAAAGAAGGGGTGGTTTCCACAAGACATGTCGTCCATACAACGGATGGCACTATTGTGGGCGAATGGGGCATGCGTAAATGGACGGCTGCTGACACGAAGAAAGCACCAAAACACACCAATGTGCACATCGCCCGGCAAGAATTACGCTTAGCGCTGCTGGAGCAACTTGGCGGCTCTAATATGGTGCGCTGGGGACATGATTTAGTCGCCTTGGAGAACAGCACTGAAAATGGCATTCAGTTGACCTTTCAAGTGGATGGAGACTTTAAAACTGCAAAAGCAGATCTTGTCGTGGGCGCTGATGGGATACGAAGTGCGGTACGGCGATTGTTGATTGGTGATGTTGATTTGCCGTTGCGGTACCTGAACTGTATCGTCATCTTAGGGATATGCGCCCTGGAAGCACTCAACGGTTTTGAACACGATCTATTAGATTCGGCAACAGTTTTTCAAACCGCCAATGGTCATGAACGCATTTATATGATGCCTTATACCGCCAATTCCGTAATGTGGCAATTGAGTTTCCCAATGCATGAACAGGAGGCGAAAATATTAAGTGACAAAGGTGTCGAGGCCCTCAAAGCTGAAGCCATAAAAAGAACCCAATGGCACGATCCGATTCCTCAAATTGTAGCGGCCACACCAGAATCGCATATTACTGGCTATCCTGTATATGATCGTGAAATACTGAAGCCAGAATTATTAGAAAGAGGAGGCCCTGTAACGCTTATTGGCGATGCCGCACACCCCATGAGTCCGTTTAAAGGCCAAGGTGCCAACCAGGCTTTATTAGACGCCTTGGCTTTAGCCCGAAACATTTCAAAAGGATGCAGGCCCTTTTCAGGATGGAAATCACTAGGGATTCGGAACAGTGTCTTAATCCAATTTGAGTCTGAAATGTTGGCCCGCAGCGCTTCCAAGGTTAAAGATTCAGCCGCAGCCGCACAATTTTTACACTCTGATATTGTCCTGCATAAAGCGGATGAACCCAGAGGGCGCTGTTTGAAAAACACTGAAGATCTTGATTTCTAACGCGATTAGCATGTAGTAGGATCTGGCAGTAAAAATTTCACATTAAAAAGGATGGGTATTCATGGGATAAAAAAAGTTGTGTATTTTTAACTCCACACACAACTCAATAGCCACGTTTTATGACCACCAAAAGACAAATACTTATTAAAAACGGTTTATTTTTCTCAGGAGACAAAGCTGAAAAAGCCACCGTAAAAGATATTTTAATTCTCGAGGATGGTCGGATAGGAAAAATTGGAAGCCTTGATGCCAATGCTGATGTTGAAGTAATTGACGCTACAGGCAAATGGATTGTACCTGGTTTTATCGATTCGCATACCCATTATGATGCTGAAGTCATTGCCTCTCCAGGTCTTAAAGAGTCGGCACGGCATGGTGTGACCTCCATAATTTTGGGCAGCTGTTCCGTGAGTGCTATTTACAATTCTCCCGAAGATGTTTCTGATTCGTTTACAAGAGTTGAGGCCATTCCGCGAGACATAATGCTTCCCTTGTTAGAACGCGTAAAAAACTGGAATACCGCTTCAGAATGGAAAGCGTACATCAAGAGCCTACCGTTGGGCATCAATGTCGCCTCCTTTGTAGGCCATTCAGATCTACGCATGAAAGCCATGGGCATTGAACGTTCATTAAAAGCTAATGAAACGGCCACTAAAGCAGAGCAGGTGGCTATGAACAACATGCTCAGTAACGCATTAGACGAAGGGTTTATAGGCCTGTCCACTATAGACAATCCGTGGGACAAAATGGATGGCGACCGGTATTGGTCACACAAAACCCCATCATTTTATTCATCATGGAAAGAACGTAAAGACCTCATCGAATTGCTTCGCGACAGAGACGCTATTTTACAAGGCGCGCCAAATTTGGTCACCCGAGTGAATGCACTCAATTATATGTTGGCGAGTTCAGGCGTATTTAGAAAGCCGCTCAAAACGACCATGATTGCAATGATGGACCTTATTGGTGACCGCTATATTTTACCTTTAATCTCTACTGCCAGTACCGCTATAAATCGTTTGGCCAACGCCAACTTTAGGATGCAGTCACCTCCAGTGCCTTTTACTGTTTACTATGACGGTGTCGATTCGGTCATGTTTGAAGAATTCCCGAGTGGCGAAGCTATGAGACATTTGGCTAAAAAATTGGATGAGCGCAATGACATGATTAAGGATCCTGAATTCAGAGCCTCTTTCAAAAAGGAAATCACTAACAAATTTGCCCCTAAAGTGTGGCATAAAGATTTAAGTAAAGCAGTGATTTTGGAGTCGCCAGATGACAGTATGATAGGACGAAATTTTTATGAGCTCGCCGAAGAGAAGAAGTTGCATCCGGTAGACTATTTCTTAGATGCCATTATTGATTATGACAAAAAAATCAGATGGACTACCACGATAGCCAATGACCGCTTGGAAAAATATGATCATATTTATAACCACCCCTATAACCTGATCAGTTTTTCAGATGCCGGGGCACACTTAAATAATATGGCATTTTATAATTTCCCGTTGAAAATGATAAAAGTGGTTCAGGAATCTATAGACCGTGGCAAACCCATTATGAGTATGGAGAAATGTATTTGGCGATTGACCAAAGAACAAGGGGATTGGTTTGGTTTGGACTGCGGACATTTGGCCGAAGGGAAAATTGCTGATTTGGTACTCATTGACCCCTCAAAATTTGATACCATCACGGAAACTGTAGAGATGGGCCAGATTGAAGAGTTTAATAATTACGAAAGACTTGTCAACAGAAATCCCGGTACCGTATCAAGAGTGATGGTGGGTGGAAAGACCATTTTTTCAAAAGATGAGTTTGTTTCTGATTATGCGACCACCACCACCTATGGCAGGTTTTTAGAAAAGGTTCAAAACTAGTGTCAACATAGTGTTTTAACTCCTGTTGCTTTTGCTGTAGCATCCCCCTTAAAATCGTATTATTTCAATTATTCTCAAGAAATAGATTCTTTTTAGGCCATAAGAAACCAGTGAATTACAACTGTTGCAATTCACAAAGGTTTTCAGCTTATAAAATTAACATCATATGCCTGATTGTTTGGTTAATTTCTAGTCTTCTCAATCATATGATTGATGACCTTTGTATGTTCGTGCTGAGGACTGAACATTATAATTTCAGAATCCTGAATCACTTTTACATTATGTCCTGGAGGCCAATAAAAAAGCTCGTTAGCATCTACTGTTTCTTCTTTGCCAGCTACATCTGTAGTTGTGAGTTGTCCTTTTGTAAGAAATCCCCAATGCGGACATTGACATAAATTACCTTCCAATCCAATAAATAAAGGCGTCGTGTCTACACCTGCAGAAAGACTAAAATATTCTGCACTAATTTTTCCTAATCCGGAAGCATCTCCAAAATCCGTTTGCTGACGGATAATAGCGCCAGGAATTTCCATTTTGACTTGAATGTCGTCTTTTGCAACTTTCATAATTACACTTATTAAATGATAAGGATACTATTATCCTTATAAGAGTAGTACCTCCATTGTGAGGATTAAATCACTTAAAACAACCTCACAATAGATTTTTTATTCCCAATACTAAATTAGTCGAATTACGCTCATTATCAAAGCCTTAAAACATATATTAAATTTATATGCCGCATATTTAAATATGAATTGGTGTTCATAATTTGTTTATATGGGTAATGCTCCCAAAGACCTTATAGCACACCACACTCGAAAAGGAGAATATATTACAGTATTAAAAACCATCCACCATTTATTCTATCTTTGCGCAACTAAAATATACGATGGTTTTACTTTCATCACCTTTACAGGGATTTACAGATTTCAGATTTCGCAATGCATTCCATCATTATTTTGGAGGCATTGATACGTATTATGCGCCCTATATCAGACTCAATGGGAAACTGAAAATTAAACAATCTTATCAGAACGACTTGTTACCGGAAAATAATAGCACGCTAGAAGTCATTCCGCAAGTCATTACCAATGATGCTGAGGAGTTTTTGTTTGTTGCTAAGTACGTGCAAAGTTTGGGCTATAAAGAACTGAATTGGAATTTGGGCTGTCCGTACCCAATGGTTACCAAGTCGGGCATGGGTTCTGGATTAATTTGTAACCCTACAAGAATCGATGAGATTTTACATAGAGCACATAACGAAACTGATATTTTAGTTTCGATGAAAATGCGGATGGGATATGAACATGCCGAAGAGATTCTCGATGCATTTCCTATACTAGACCAATATCCGTTGAAAAATATTGCCATTCACGCCAGAATTGGAAAACAACTCTACAAAGGCCCTGTAAATCTAGAGGCTTTTGAAAAATGCATCACCAGTACCAAGCACAAGTTATATTATAATGGCGACATTACAAGTGTTACAGCTTTTAAAGCCATTGAAGAGCGTTTTCCAAGTATGGATCACTTTATGATTGGTCGTGGATTAATTGCCGATCCATTTTTGCCAAGCATGATCAAAAAAAATACTACAGAATACCCACAAAACAGATGGGCTATTTTTTCAGAATTTCATGACACCATTTACCAGCAATATGATGCATACTTGTCTGGGCCCACCCCAATTAAAATGAAGATGTTAGGATTTTGGGAGTTTTTCTCACAATCGACCTCCAATCCGCAAAAAGTCTTTAAAGCCATAAAAAAGGCTGCAAACCCAGTAAAATATAGACAAGCGGTTGTTCAGATTATCAATACAGAATTAAAAGCATCAAAGTCATAATTACAAACTTATTAGTTAACCTCAGCGGCTGTACTCGCTAGAGTTTCCAATGCTTGGGTAATCTGATCTAATTGCTCAGCATGGCCTTCCAATTGATGTTTTGCCTTTAAGAATGCAGGATTGTTGTAGGATATAAACACCGTTCCGTCAGCACCTTGCCAAACTAACATTTTCTGTGGCAAGTCTAACCCGATACTTCTAGAAGATTGCATTAAAGGGGTCCCAAGTTTAGGATTTCCAAACATGATGACTTTGGTAGGTCGCAGTTCCATAGCCACACTTTGCGCATTCTGTTGATGGTCCAATTCGGCCATAATGCTTAAATTTTCATTAGCTTCTATGCTCAATTTTAATGTATTGTAGGTCGTTTCAAAATCATTTGAACTTTTAATACTTACCACACCTTTGTGCAAACCAACATCTTGCTCAGTAGTGAGTTCTCCTTGCCCATTAACCGCAGTCCCAACTATGTTTTTGAGTGCATCTGCAATTTTTGAAAGACTTTCTACCTCCGCTACTCCAAAACGCGAGGCCAAATATTGTGTACTATTATACATTACAAAAACGCTATTTTGGTCTTCGTAGAATAATACCTTTAAAGGCAAGTCTAATCCTGCCAATTGGTCTTTTTGCATAAGTGATGTGCCAAGCTTCGGATTTCCAAATAAAATAACTTTAGTGGGCGGCAACTCCATTCCGACTGAAGCTGCATTTTTACCATGATCAATTTCCTGAACAATTTCGATGTTCTCGTTTTTAGAAAGTGTAGCCTTTAAATTGGTGTACATCAAATCTAATTTTGAGGGTGTTTTAAAAAACATTACTCCAGAAGCTGAAGTTGGGGTTACAGATGCCTCCGTTTTAATTTTTTTGGGCTCCTCTCCGCAGGAATTTAAAAATAAAGCAAAAGCGAAAACTAGTGATAACCGTGTCATAGTCAAATTTTTTCTTTTAAGTTAAAAATCTATTCACGTATTAAAATTAATCTTAACAGATGTTTAACGTTAGTCAATCTTACTGAAATATAATCAATTACATAATCTATCATATTTTAATTGTAAAACAAATCACACCAAGTAGCAAGTAATATGCGGTTCAGGAATTTACCTGAATCGTTATTTGTACATTGGAACACTTCCCACATAAAACTAATGCATTGCGCCCCTTCCAAGTTAGAACTACGTTTTAAAAAATCGAATGATCTGAACGCTTGTAAAATGTAGCCTAACGATTTTTATAGTCATAATTGTGGACATTTTCTCATTCCACAAAGAAGATGATTATTCTTATAAATATTTGATTATGAACATATTACATATTTAAATATTTAGTACCTTAGCTCATCATCAGACCTTTACTGATTTTATAGCTAATGGTTTCGCGTCAATAAGCAGCCATTGATAACTCAAAATTCTTGACATCATGAACTACATAATGTATATCATAATGTTTCTGTACACATTCCATGTGTCCGCTCAAAATGATGTCTATGACAACACCTTTGTTCGAATTTATAATGTGGAGGGTAAAAAAACAAATAAAGGTAAGATAATGTCAATTTCTAAATCGTCAATAGAATTATACTCAAGAGGCAATACCCTAACCATTCCATTACACACCATTGGAATAATTAAGACCAAGCGCTCAGCCGGTAATAATATAGGTAAGGGCGCCTTAATTGGCGGAAGCTCACTGGCCTTGATTGGCTTACTATCTGGAGATGATAAGGGAGGGTTTATCTCATTTACCGCTGCTGATAAAACATTATTCGGATTAGTTAGTGGAAGTCTGTTTGGAGGGCTTGTAGGTGGTATTACTGCCATATTTAAAAATTCGGATCATTTTATCATTGATGGTAATGAAATGGCACTGGAAAAATTCAGAAATAGGATGTTACGAATAGAATGACCTCTGTTCCGCAAACAGCCGAGGACACTACATACTGAATTATCAAATACATCATATGCGATGATTAATACCTATCTTCTGAGATTTCGTATTAGAATTATAAAATGATACATAAGCAAAAAAAATCCAATTATAATTTAACATATATCTCACACCTATTTCAGAATGACATTAATGTTACTGATATGACCTGTTTCAACTCAGTTTGATTTTTATAATTGCTAAATGGACACTTGCGTAAATCTTCGCTCATACTAAAAATTCAGCACGAAATAACCTTAAGATAAAACTAACGGAATCATGAAGACAAAATTCCAATTTTTTGAATCGGAAATCTTCTGGATAGCCCAAATTGATATTTTCAAAATTTAATTTTAGGTCATGGCGTTTCAAACAAAATTGAGAGTATAATTATAAATAAGGTCAATATCGTATCGTAATAACGGATTTTACTCGAAAATATATTATTTTAAACGCATTAACTACGCACATTATGAAAATTACACCCCTTATTATCGTTCTATTATGTATTGTTTGTGCTTCATGCCAACAAAAACCTATGCATGACATCGATTTCGATTCAAAACAGCACAAATTAATTTTCATTGCTTCAGAGGATGTCACGCCAGAATCGCCCAATACATTTAAAAGGCAGCATAATAATTTTTATATTGATGACATAGGCGTCCTAAATAAAATCAAAAACCAATTCATACAAGATAAGAGAGACATACCAACCGGCTTTAAGTCGGAATATGACATCTCTGTAGTTGACGCTAAAAACGACCAGCTTTTCAATGGTAAATTAGACCTCTCCAATGGTGTATTATTGGCGTCCGATTCTTATTATGATTTCAGTACAGCGCTGACTTTAATTCCAGAGAAATTTCTCAAGCCTTTAGAAAAGCTGAGAATTGAAGTCAATTCCATGAAAAACGCGAAAAAGCTTATCAACATTATTGAAGATCATAACGGAATTATTTATGGAAGTTTAAATTTTAGAACAAAAATTAAAGCCTATAATGGCATGACAATCCTAAAAGTAAAAAAAGACTATCTCAACGCTAGTGAAATTACCGAAGAGACCACTCTAAAGGTGAAAAATGATTTAAAAAAATTAGGAGATGTATTTGTAGAGGTATCGTATTGCAATGATCCGGACTATTGCACCTTCTATATATACACTGAAAAATTAAACGCCGATGCTATTCCATCTGCCTATAAAATTGTAAAACCGCTATCAGACACCCTCTTAGAGCCTATTGTAGTTTACAATGTATCAGTGGAAACCTTAAGAACTGCTATGAAAGCAAAAGATTTTACTATGGACATCACACGATACAATTAGACAGTTTTGCTTAACCCTCTACATTTTATAGCCTTCCAATTCCTACTAGCGCATTAGTAACCACTACTCATATGAAAAACCTTCTCTACCTACTCCTTTGTTTCAGCCTTTTAGGCGCCTGTAAAGTAAAGCAAGAACAAACAATCGACCTTAAAATCATGTCCTATAATATCCGTCATGGCAAAGGATTAGACACCATACTCGATTTGTCCCGAGCTGCGGCAATTATAAAAAACCAAGCGCCAGATCTATGCGGTTTACAGGAGGTAGACCATTTTATTAAACGGTCAGATAGTGTGGACCAAACAGGCTATTTGGCCCGAGAGACGAAAATGAAGGGCACTTTTGGTAAATTTATGGCGTATCAAAATGGCGAATATGGGATGGCCACCTTATCGGCCAAGCCATTAACCTCAACAAAAATATTGCAATTACCGGATGGAAAATATGAGCCACGCACCTCTATCGTTCATGAAGTTGCCCTAGCTAAAGATTGCACCATTGTATTTGCCAATGTACACTTTGATTGGATTAGTGGCAAAGAAGGCAGCGCCAACCGTTTAAATCAGGCCAAAGCACTTGTAGCTTATATTGACAGCTTACAAAAAGCAACCATCATAACAGGCGATTTCAATTGCACCCCAGATTCGCCCACCATGCAGTATTTCGCGGAGCAAGGTTTTGTATTTGTAGAAAAAGGAGCGGACAATTTAAGCTTTCAAGGTGAGGAGACATCTGAAATTGACCACCTCATTTATAGAAATTCTGATCTCGTAAAATTTAAAAGCAAAAGCATTCAATTACTTGACGAACCCATCGGTTCTGACCACCGACCATTAGTGGTGGAATTGGAAGTTACTTTTTAATTATTATGTAGACATGATTCTTGATTCGTATCAAATTCACCTCCAAGACGATCAGAAAGCCACAATTTTTTAAAAATAAAAAGAGGAGTTTCCACTGACCCTCATACAAGCATTGTACGTTTAGATTTAGCACTAAAAATTTACAGTTACCTATTCAGAAACACACATATATATAACCGTAAACAGTCTGCAAGAGTAAGCCCTACAATTTCATAAATATTTACCTTTGTTTTTTGAAACGAAAATTATGGCTACCCACAACACCACAATAACATCTCATAACAGAAAGTTAAGTCTGGACGAATTGCATTTAAGTACTGAAATTAGGGATAAACTCAACCAACTGATTGAAGAATTCACCTTTATAGAGGCGCTTAATAAGCTCAACATTCCCGTGGATAATAAAATCTTATTACACGGAAAAACTGGTTGTGGAAAAACAGCAACGGCCCATGCTATTGGGAGCGCCTTAAAAAAGGAAGTCATAACCCTTAATTTAGGTGGTTTTGTATCTTCCAGATTGGGGGAAACTGGAAAAAATATTGCTGAAATATTTAAAAAAGCCTCCTATGGCAATGCCGTTTTATTTATAGACGAATTTGATTTTATTGGTAAGATCAGAGATTATGACGCTAAAGATTCAGGTGAAATGCAACGCTTAGTCAATATTCTTATCCAACAAATTGACAATTTACCGGATACTTCATTGTTGATTTGCGCCACCAATCATGTAGAAATCATTGATACCGCTCTATTGCGAAGGTTTCAAATTAAATTATATTATGAATTGCCAACCGTTGGACAACTCGATAGCTATTATGACAGCATATTAGTCCATTTTCCAGAAGATGTGAACACCATTAAGAGAGCTTATAACATCTCGTATGCTGAGGCTAAAGACAGCGCCTATCAGCAAATCAAAGCGAACGTTATCAGCCTAGAAAAGAAGAAACTGCAATAGCTTTTAGTTCTATAATAATCTTATCCAACACATAAGGCTTTACTTGCACATTTGCCTTATTTTTATATAAAACTAGCAATGGGATGATTAGAGCCTACACACATCAGGACCAATTACAGCTTATTGAGCTCTTAAGACAAAACATTCCTGCGTCTTTTGACCCTTCTGAGGAACAGGATTTTTTGGAATATCTTAAAAACGGCTTGGAAGATTATTTTGTGTATGAAGCACATTCCACAATTCTCGGTGCTGGCGGCATCAATTACTTTCCTGAGAAACAACTGGCCCGAATGTAATGGGATATGGTGGACCCAAAAATGCATGGCAAAGACATCGGAAAAAAATTACTTGAATTCCGCTTAAATCATGTTAAAAACCACGCAAATGTAAAAATGATAGATGTGCGTACTTCACAACTCGCTTTTAAGTACTATCAAAAATTTGGGTTCGAATTGAAGCGTATCGAAAAAGACTATTGGGCAAAAAACTTTGACCTCTATCATATGCTACTGCACCATAAAACAGCATAGACATCTACAGCACTTTTGAAGTAAAAATCGAAATTTTCTACATTCTAACGAATCAGCTTATAAAACCATGTTCTTACTGAGTTCCAGTCCTAATAAAATCAAATTATTACCCACAAGTTTGAAGACTTTCGCATTCAGTTTTAATTTGTTAACTTCAGTGTTTTATCCCGCATAGACCCATAATTTAGGTCATGTGCGAGCATTAGTCCAACACTTAAAACCTAATCATATGAGACCGCTATTATTCAGCCTAATAACTTTAGTGCTTTTTTCTTGCAACCAAGAGAGCAACAATACGACAGATTTACAAAATCGCATTGACAGTTTGGAGCTGAAGCTAGCAGACACCTACAAGCCCGGTTTTGGCGATTTTATGGGCATCCTTCAAACACACCACTCTAAATTGTGGTTTGCCGGGCAACATAAAAACTGGAAACTTGCCGACTTTGAAGTGCATGAGTTAATGGAAACGATTGAAGACATTCAAAAATTTCAGAGTGATCGCCAAGAAACCCCATTAATGACTATGATCATTCCACCATTAGACAGTATTGCTAAAGCTATTGAACAAAAAAACGCCGCGTTGTTTAGAACGAGCTACAGATCATTGACCAACGCCTGTAATACATGTCATCAGGCTGTGGAAATGGAATTTAATGTGGTGACCATACCCGAAACATCGCCCTATACAAATCAGGATTTCAAACCCGTTAATTAAAAAACACAACATCATGAATACAGAAAAAAAAGTCATCGTCATCACCGGAGGAGCTGGAGGAATCGGCCAAGCCTGTGCCAGAACGTTTAAAAATCAACCTCTAATTATTACAGACTATTCACAAGATCTTGTTGATAAAACCGTCAAATCACTTCAATCTGAAGGCTTCGATGCCACTGGCATAAGCTGTGACATTACCAATAAGGAAGATATAAAAAAACTGACCAATTTTGTCGTTAAAGCAGGTACTTTAAAAGCACTTGTCCATACCGCAGGAGTAAGCGGAAGCGCTAAAGACCTTAAGAAAGTTTTTACGATTGATCTGGTCGCTACTGAACTTTTAATAGACGCCTTTTACGAACTTGCCGCAAAAGATTCTGTAGCCGTTCTTCTTTCTTCAATGATGGCACATACCGTTCCGGCAAACAGAGTCTATGATGAGGCACTTAAAAATCCGCAAGCAACAGATTCTTTTGATATCGTGAGTCAGCATGTCAATAACAATGCTGACACCATGTACAATTTTGTAAAGCGGGGCGTACAATTACTCATGCATAAAAATGCTGGAAAATGGGGCGAAAAAGGCGCTAGAGTCGTCACGGTTTCACCCGGTGTTATAGAAACACCCATGGCATTAAAAGCCTCAGAAGAGCATCCCGAACGCATGAAAATGCTGAAAGAGGCAACACCATTAAAACGTAACGGTCAGCCCGAAGAGATTGCAGATGTGGTGCAATTTTTAGTGAGTGATGCGGCGCGATTTATTACAAGTACCGATATTTTAGTGGATGGCGGCGTTCTGCAAAATATCAAAAAGATGATGTCATAACCTACCTCTATATTTCTGAATCTAAAATTTGGAATCTGAACATATAAAGATTTATATTTCGAGTTCCTAATTTTAGCCTTATTGACACTGGATACTAAACTATTTTAAACCAACCTATTATTATTTTTGGTGATGCTCATCAAGGCTATAGTAATTGAAGCTAAGCCCAATTTGCAGCGCGATGCCATCCTCCATATTACCCAAATCTTAAACCCAACATGAAAAAAAACCTTATTTTCCTAGCCATCCTTATGATCTCCGCTTTGGCTCAAGCCCAATTCATAAAGGAGAAATCTCTTAATATCCAAATTGGATATGGTTTAAGCGGCCCCTATTATAGTAATGATGACATTGTAGACAGTGGTTTTTTTCTACAAGGGGAATACATTCTAAAAGCAGCTTCTTGGGTAGAGTTCAGGCCGTATGCAGGATTGATTATTACAAACTCGAATGGAAAAGACTTAAATGAAAATCCAACAAATGAAAAAGCTGAGACTAAAGCATTTTTAATGGGTGGTAAAGCTCGACTGAGAGCGCCAATTCCGTGGGTTGCACCCTATGTTGAAATTGGAATAGGCACGTCCATTGGAAAATTTGAAACCTATACGGCGTATACAAACATCCACAAAAGCGGTATAATCTATCATATCCCTTTTGCTTTCGGATTAGAGTTTGGGCGTGACCACAATTTTGATTTGGGATTCACCTATTATTTTCAACCAACGGTCGAACAGTATGCTGGCGCATTGGCGTTCGGGATTTCAATTCCCTTAAAATCTTAAATAATAGGATATTGAGCTCAATCCACAGCCTTCCTTTTGGATATGAAATTATGTATGGTAAATGCAAAGTGTAACGTCTGCACAAACATATAATTGACCAAAACATCCATTTAAATCTACTTATGATAAATCTTATAATTGTTCATAAGTAGATTTAATAATTTAAGGACCAAATTCAGAATAGGCCTTCTATCACCCCATCCTTATCTATAGTGATGCGTTCAGCAGCAGGAGTTGCTGGCAATCCTGGCATCCGCAACATATTGCCTGCAATAGGAATGATAAAACCAGCACCCGTAGCGATTTCAAACTCCCTGATGTGAATATTAAAATGTTCTGGCCTGCCCAATCGTTTTTGATCATCACTAAAACTTTTCTCAGTTTTGGCCATACATATCGGTAATTGGCCATAACCCATAGCCTCATATTTGCGTAGTTGCGTCTTTGCTAAATCACTTAAAACAACTGCATCGGCACCGTAAATGGTTTGACAGATCATTTTTAATTTGTGTTGTACTGAGTCTGCCAAATTATAAGTGGAGTGAAATTTCTGGGCACACGACTGCACGGCAACAAGCACCTTCTCAGCGAGATCCAAACACCCTTCTCCACCTTTCTCCCAACCATAGCTCAATGCAACAGGAATACCCAACAGCTCACAATGGTCTTCTATAATTTGAATTTCAGCTTGGGTATCTGAACTAAAAGCATTTATAGATACAACAATAGGAATCCCAAAACTCTTAAGGCTGGCAATATGGCCATCTAAATTAGGCAACCCCTTGATGAGGGCTGGCACATCTTCTTGGGTAATTTCTTTTAAGGATTTGCCACCATGATATTTTAAAGCTCTTATAGTGGCAACCACGACAATAGCTTTAGGTGAAATTCCTGCGGCGCGACATTTGATATTCAAAAACTTCTCCGCGCCTAAATCTGAGCCAAATCCGGCTTCAGTAATTGTATAATCACTTAAGGACATTCCCATTTTTGTTGCGACTATAGAATTTGTGCCTTGCGCAATATTAGCGAAAGGTCCGCCGTGGATAATTGCAGGGTTCCCTTCTAAGGTTTGAACTAAATTTGGTTTGATCGCATCTTTCAACACTACTGCCATTGCGCCTTCAGCGTTTAAATCTTTTGCATATACCGGTTTCCCTTCCCAAGTATCTGCTACATAAATATTTCCGCAGCGTTCTTTTAAATCCTCCAAATCAGATGCCATACATAATATGGCCATAATCTCGGAAGCGGCAGTAATATTAAACCCTGTTTCTCTAGGTACGCCTCCTGCTTTTCCTCCTAAGGCGGCAATAATATTGCGTAACCCGCGGTCATTCATATCCATACAGCGTTTCCAGATAACAGTTCTGGGGTCAATGCCCAAGTTCCTGCTTTTACTTTGGATGTTGTTTTCAATAAGCGCTGACAGCAAATTGTTCGCTTTTTCAATAGCGTGAAAATCGCCTGTAAAATGAAGATTTATATCCACCATAGGAATCACCTGACTCCAACCTCCACCGGCAGCACCACCTTTAATTCCAAATACAGGACCTAAACTTGGTTCCCTAAGGACTACGGTAGCTTTTTTATCTAATAAATTGAGCGCATCTACCAATCCTATTGAGGTGGTAGTCTTCCCTTCTCCTGGAGGGGTGGGCGTGATTGCGGTAACTAATATGAGATGACTCTCTTTTATCTTATGTTCATCAATGAGCTGTAACGGAAGTTTTGCCTTGTCATTACCGTAATATTGCAACTGTGCTTCAGAAATTCCCAATGTTTCTGCAACGTCTCTAATATGCTTGGGTTTAACGCTTTGGGCAATCTGTATTTCTGTCATAGGATGTGTAATTTTTTTTTGATGAATAAAGGTAAAAGACCACGCACTAAATTCATATGACCATTGTCATCTGAAAGTAAAATGCGGCCAAAATTCTATAAGTATGAGTTTCAAAAGTTGAAATAACTGCGTTTGCTTATCGTTAAAAATGTAACTTTGGATAGCGTTAATAATTCTTAGATTTTGAAAACCTTTATACACCTAAAATGAACAGCCCGAAACTGATAAAATACCTGAGCTCCAATCTTAAAATAAATGAAGAGGAGATTTTGTTATTGGCAAACGACTACCCTATCAAAAAAGTCGTAAAGGACGAGTTCTTATTAAGGGCCAATGAATTTAGCAAATACACCTACTTTATTGAAAAAGGACTTTTAAGACAGTATTCAATAGACAGTAAGGGCAAAGAGCACACCATATCCTTTGCTCCTGAAAATTGGTTTGTATCTGATAGGGAAAGCATTTATTTCAACGCCTCTTCTGCCTACTACATCCAAGCCTTGGAGGATAGTGAAATTGTCATGATAGATGAAGATTTTATTAAGAACCTTTCCATAAAAATCCCTGCGTTTACAGAATTCAATAACAAACTGCTTCACAATCATATTCGGCATTTGCAAAACCGCATCCATATGCTCCTAAGCTCCAATGCAGAAGAGCGCTATTTAGAGTTTGTGGCCATGTATCCTGACATTTTATTGCGCGTACCCCAAACCATGGTGGCTTCGTATTTAGGAATAACGCCAGAGAGTTTGAGCCGTGTCCGAAAGGAGTTGGCGCGAAAAAACTTCAGGTCTTAAAAATTAATTCGCTTGTAATTATCCTATTAAAATTTCCACAACAGATTCTGTATGCCATGTTCGCTTTTCCACACCTGGCATATTTTACTAAAAAGTCATTTCTTAACATACATCAATGCACAGCAGTTTAATTGCCCGTAAATTTGTAATAAATTAAAACGTTTAACATAAAAAAACATAATAACATGGCAAACTGGAAATTAGACCCAACACATTCTGAAATTGAATTTAAAGTAAAACACATGATGATTTCAACGGTAACTGG
Source organism: Gelidibacter sediminis (assembly GCF_004364975.1). Classification (GTDB taxonomy): domain Bacteria; phylum Bacteroidota; class Bacteroidia; order Flavobacteriales; family Flavobacteriaceae; genus Gelidibacter; species Gelidibacter sediminis. The sequence continues at coordinate 159,927 of NZ_SOBW01000010.1, forward strand.
AAGCTTTAGCGAATTTGACGCTACTGTTGACGCAGCCGATGACAGCTTCAAAAATGCACAATTCGATTTTAGTGCAAAAATAGATTCTATCAGCACTAAAAATAGCGACAGAGACACACACTTAAAATCAGACGATTTTTTCAACGCTGAAAAATTCCCACAACTAACCTTTAAGTCGACGTCTTTTGATGGCGAGAAATTGGTTGGAGATCTGACCATTAGAGACATCACTAAAGAAGTAACTCTTGATGTCGATTTTAACGGTATCGCTGAAGATCCTTACGGACAAACAAAAGCTGGTTTTGAAGCTACAGGTACAATTAATCGTAAAGATTTCAATCTAAACTGGAGCGCCGTTACAGAAGCCGGAAACATTGTAGTAAGTGATAAAGTTAAGTTAATTGCTAATCTTCAATTTATCAAACAATAAATAACCCCCGAGGTTTTAATAAAGGTCAGTTGGTTAGCAAGTCATCATTCATATTTTGATGGGACACTAACTTCTGACCTTTATTTTTTTAATTAAATATATGTATTATGAAAACAAGAACAGTAGAATTAGTTGCGAGTCCTCGCGAGCCACATTTTGTTGGCGACGGTTTTCGCGTTCATAATTTTATACCTAGCAGCTACGGAATGGATATGCAACGCATGAGTCCGTTTTTAATGTTAGATTATAATTCCACCTATGCTTTTCCTCCATCCAATAAACCTAAAGGCGTTGGTGTACACCCGCATAAAGGATTTGAAACAGTAACAATTGCCTATAAAGGTAAAGTTGCACATCACGACAGCAGTGGCGGTGGTGGCGTAATTGGTGAGGGCGACATACAGTGGATGACCGCAGCCAAAGGCATACTTCATAAAGAATATCACGACAAAGAGTGGAGCAAAACAGGTGGCGATTTCCAAATGGTTCAACTATGGGTAAATCTTCCGGCCAAGGACAAAAAGTCCGACCCAAAATACCAAGCTATAAAAAATGAAGACGTTCCTGTACATACACTACCTGAAGGTGCTGGAAGTGTTGAAGTTATTGCTGGAGATTATAAAGGGACCACAGGAGCAGCTTCAACTTTTACCCCTGTACATTTATTCAATGCCAAGTTGCATAAAGGCGGAACAGCAGAATTTCAGTTTCCTGAGAATTATAACACCGCACTCCTTGTACTTGAAGGGTCAATTGTGGTTAACGGCAAAGAAAAAACACCTACAGACCATTTGGCACTGATGGCGAATGATGGCGAAAATTTTAATATTGAAGCTACTGAGGACGCCTTGGTATTGGTATTAAGCGGGGAACCCATCAATGAACCAATTGCAGCCCAAGGCCCTTTTGTGATGAATACTAGAGCAGAATTGATTGAGGCATTTAATGATTTCAATATTGGGAAATTTGGATATTTAGAAGATTAATATCATTAAGTCACTTCAAAGGCCTCCTAATTTCTTGGGAAAAAATTAAGAAGAAATATGGAAAAATGGCATAGATTGAGTAACTTTTGAGGATATATATAACTAAATAAGCGAACTATGGAAAAGAAACTTCAACTCCCCAACATTCCCTATAAAGAAAATGTGAAAACGAAGATGACTTTACATCTGTTTTTGCAAATTATAGGTAAGATTCGTCTTAAAATGACCCCTAGAAAAAATCATTGGTGGTACATTACAGAATATATTAACACACGCGGCTTTACCACAGGACCAGTACCCTACAATACAGGTGCTGATCAATTTGACATTACAATTAATGTCCAAAACCATCAATTGGAAGTCAATACAAGTAGAGGCGATTATGAGCACTTTGCATTGGATGATAAACTGACCGTGGCCGAGTTTTATACCAATGTTATGGACATTTTTAAGAAGCTCAACATTCCAGTGGCCATTGTAGATGTTCCTTATGATTTGGATATAGACAAACCCTTCAAAAAAATTAAGGAATACCATCATTATGATGCCAACTATGTTAAAGATCTATGGCGAACACTCTTATGGATTAACAATGTATTTGAAGAATTTAGTGGAAGATTTTATGGCAAAACATGTCCGGTGCAATTGTACTGGCATTCCTTTGATTTAGTTGTCACGAGATTCTCCGGCAATGAAGCACCGCCTTTGCCTGCAGAAGCACGACTCTCAGATAAAGATGCCTACACGCATGAGTGTATAAGTTTCGGCTTTTGGGCAGGCGATGAAAATGTACCAGAACCGGCATTTTATTCTTACACCTACCCTTCACCAGATGGGATAGACAAGGAAACCATTAAACCTTCGTCGGCAGAATGGATTGAAAGCAACGGCAGTCCCATGGCACTTTTAAAATACAAAGACCTATTACAGTCAGAAAACCCAAGACAGGATTTACTTAATTTTTTAGAATCCACCTATCAAGCAGGTGCAAAAAAAGCCAATTGGGATATTAACAAATTTAGAGTCCCTGATTTAGAAGACCTTTAAGTATCAAATCTCAAAAAATCATAACAACAATTAAACATTTAAAAATGACTAAAATAGAACGAGAAGACAACGGGAAGAAAGGACGATTCGTTATTTATGATAATGATGAAGCAGCTGGCGAAATGACGTTTACTTGGGCCGGAAAAGAAAAATTCATCATTGATCATACTGAAGTTGATCCTAAATTTGAAGGCAAAGGATACGCCAAACAACTCGTTATGGCTGGTGTAGACTATGCGCGTGATACTGATTCTAAAATCATACCACTCTGTCCGTATGCAAAAGCAAGGTTTGATCGCGATGAAAATATACGAGACGTTTTAGCATAAAAAAAACATAAAAAATTACAGAAATCTATGTCTAATACCGAATTAATTATAGAAGAACGCGCTGCCGATATTGGAAACTTTATGGTGGGCCGATTGTTGCCATTCAGACAAAAGCGTGCCGTAGGCCCGTTTACCTTTATTGACCATATGGGACCTGCAGCCATGACTAAAGATGAACATCTAGATGTGCCGCCTCACCCTCATATTGGGCTATCTACCCTTACCTATTTGTTTGAAGGCTCCATTCAGCACAAGGATAGTTTAGGTTCTGATGTTGAAATTAAACCTGGAGCCGTTAATTGGATGACCGCAGGTAAAGGCGTTGTCCATTCTGAGAGAACACCAGAATATTTAAGGAACTCTGAAAAATCATTACACGGACTCCAAATTTGGGTGGCCTTGCCAAAACACTTGGAGCAATCTGAACCCACGTTTTTCCATATTGAAGAAAATGACATTCCACAATGGACGGAACAAGGTGCACAATTTAAATTGATTGCCGGGAAAGCTTTTGATAAAACCTCACCCGTCCCTGTACATAGTGAGTTGTATTTTATTGAAATAAAAAGCACCGATAAGCAGCAGATTACCATTGGAGAAGACCTGTATGGTGAAAGCGCTTTATACATTTTAGAAGGCAGCATCAATGCTGACGGGTACAATTACGGGCCAAAACAAATATTAGTGGCCAAAGATAGCACCTTATGTTCCTTTGAAATGGAGCCCGATACCACCATTTATATTTTTGGGGGCGTTCCTTTTGAGGAAGAACGCTATATCCATTGGAATTTTGTGAATTCTGACAAAGAAGTCATTGAAAAAGCTAAAAAAGATTGGAAAGCCCAGAATCTTGAAGCGTTTCCTAAAGTAATAGGAGATGAAAATGACTATGTACCGCTGCCAGAACCACGTAGATTATGAAAACAGGACGATTGGAAGCTTTTAGTGATGGTGTTCTGGCCATCATTATTACCATTATGGTTTTAGGTATGAGTGCGCCAGAAGATTATCATTTTGAAGCGCTAAAACCAATAATACCAGTGTTTTTAACCTACGTGTTGAGTTTTATCTATTTAGGAATTTATTGGAACAACCACCACCATTTGTTACATGCTGTCAATAAGGTTAACGGTACCATTTTGTGGGCTAACCTTAATTTGCTGTTTTGGCTATCATTATTTCCATTTGCAACAGATTGGATGGGAAAAAATCATTTTGAAGCCAACCCTACAGCTATTTATGGCATCGTATTATTGATGGCAGCTATTGCCTTTAAAATTATGGTGTATTGTGTTATTAAGAATGAAGGCAAAGATTCAAACGTTGGAAAGGTTTATAGTAAGGATAAACGAATGAATTTATCATTGTTATTATATGCTTTAGGAGTTGTCATATCTTTCTTTTTTCCTATACTGAGTTTGGCCATATACCTTGCCGTTGCCCTAATGTGGATTATTCCAGATAAGCGAATTGAAAAAACGATAAATGATTGATTATGGACACAAAAGTATATTCCAACGGAGACGTTACGACCTTATGGAAAGCTGAAAAATGCATCCATTCTGGCATATGTGTAAAAACGCTGCCTCAAGTTTACAATCCAAAAGAGAGACCTTGGATAAAACCTGAAAATGCAAGCACTCCAGAACTATATTGATCAAGTTTCAAAATGTCCGTCAGGGGCTTTAAGTATTAAGCGTTGATGTGAGTATTAAGAATTTACATGTAAGTATTAAGAATTGAGTAATGAGATAAATAATGGACAAGGAGCGTTTTTAGAAACTGCTCTCTTGTCCATTTTCATATTTACACTACTTCTGTAATGACTTTGTAATTCAACTTTTAAAAACGGTTTGCTTTTCAATGCCCAATTTCTTCATTTTAGCAAATAAGGTTTTGGCATTCATATCTAGAATTCCTGCAGCGCCGTTCACCCCACTCACCTTTCCGTCCGTGCGTTTTAAAACCTCAATAATATGCTGTTTCTGAGCTTCCTCGAAAGTTAAAAGTTCTGCGGTTTTAATAGGGCCAGATGTGGTAGGCATCCAACTACCTGTATTTAAAGTGGTACCATTTTCTACAATAACCGCGCGTTCAATTAAATTTTCCAATTCTCTAATGTTTCCAGGATAATTATAGGCCATCAAAGCATCCACTGTTTTTTTAGACAAGCGCTTAAAGGCTTTTCCTGCTTTAGATGAAAATTTTTCTAAGAAGAATTGCGCTAATAGCGGAATGTCTTCCTTACGCTCTCTTAGCGGAATATTGTAAATAGGAAATACGTTTAACCGGTAATATAGATCTTCCCTAAATGTCCCTTCCTTAATCATATCTTCCAATTTTCTATTGGTGGCAGCAATCACCCTTACATCTACTTTAATAGTGCGTGTACCTCCCAATTCGTCAAACTCGCCTTCTTGCAACACACGCAATAACTTAGATTGTAAGTCTATGGGCATTTCGCCAATTTCATCAAGAAAAATGGTCCCACCATCTGCCAAGGTAAATTTCCCGACCTTGTCCGTTACGGCGCCCGTAAAAGCACCTTTTTTATGACCAAACAATTCGCTTTCAATCAGTTCTTTTGGCAGGGTAGCACAATTCACCTTTATTAACGCTCTGTTTTTTCCCAAACTGTTGGTGTGGATTGCACTGGCCAACAACTCTTTACCTGTACCAGACTCCCCTGTAATCAAAACGGTTGTATCGGTAGGAGCTACAAGGTGTACTTGTTCTAAAACTTTGGAATAAATTTCACTCTTGCATACAATATTATCCGCATTAATTTTATCGCTAATTTCCTCTTGTAAATATTCATTTTCATGTTCGAGGCGCTCCTTTAAAGATTTTATTTCTTCTAAGGCCTCATATAATTTTAAATCACGCTTTTTACGCTCTGTCACATTTCTGATAACCGCGCAATTATAGTCTTCTCCATTATAGCGTAAATGGTTTGCTGATATCTCAACAGGAAACTTGGTGCCATCGGTTTTAAGGGCCAACCATTCAAATCTGAGTAAGCCCTTGTCCACAATTTCATTAAAATGCTCTTTCCACCATTTTTCAGTAATTGTAGGATCTAATTTAAATATCGTGATGGATTCCAATTGCTTTTTGCTATATCCCAACTGATTCATTACAGACACACTGTAATGGATCAATTCACCTTTTCTATTGAATACATAAATTAAATCTTCAACATTATCGATCACTTCCTTAAAGAGCTGAAGGTTGTTTTCCTTTAATTGTCGTTCGGTAATGTCCTGATAAACACCAACAATTTTATAGACCTTATCGCCTTTTAACACCGGTTTGGCAACAGCTCTAATAAATTTAGAAGGGTGCCCTTTGGTTTCCAAGACTTCATCATAAGCAGCAGAGGTTCTCATAACGCCACGGAGCAGGTTTTTAATTTTTTCTGGATCTTTAAATTGATGTATAATATTTGCGGGGGTGAGTGCTTCAGAATCTTCGGCATTAAAAATTTTCAAGGCTTCAGTAGTGGCTATGATAGACCCATCTTGTAAGTTCAACTTCCAACCCCCAACATTGGCAATATCCTGGGTACTGTCCATCAAACTTTTATAAAAACTGGAATGTGAAATATCATTAACAATGGCACAGATGATATTATTTCTGTTATTTGAGAAAAACTGCGTAAAAACCTCAACTTCGTAAAACTTTCCACTTTTACTTTTATGAGAGCCCTTAAAATAATAGGTCTGTTCACGTTTAACAGTAGCCCAATGTTTAGCCCAACTCTCCTGAGTAACCGTAGGATTGATATCAAATATGGATAGCTTCAATAGTTCAGCCTTGTTATAGCCTAACCGATTGCGAAATTTTTCGTTTGCGTACAACAGTTTTCCTGTTTCATCCAACCACATAACCTCATAAGGTAAGGTTTCCACCAACCAATCTTTTACCAACGTCTCTTGCAACATAACAGTTTAGCATTTGTTTAACCCCGTAAAAATATATATAAATTTTCTCATATAATAGAAATTTCTATTAATTAAGAATATATAATCTCCATTTTTATAATTTAAATAATTGATTTACAGCAACTTATATCATTGGCACAAGATTAGCTTAGTATATGTCAAATGCTACAAAAATGAAACGTAAAGAATTTATAAGAAAAGCAATTGCAGGAGGCGCACTAACAGTTATTGGTGCTACAACCTTTGCAAGTGTTTCAAATATAAAAAGAATTACTCGTAACGAAAATATAAACACAACATTGCCTAATAAAGGGGCAACATCACTAAATAAAGAAAGACAAATTATGAAAACAGTACTTCACAAATCAGATACAAGAGGAAATGCGAACCACGGATGGCTAAAATCCAGACACACATTTAGTTTTGCAAATTATCACGACCCAGAGCGTATGAACTTTGGCGTTTTAAGAGTTTTAAATGACGATATGGTTTCGGAGAATCAAGGCTTTGGAACACATCCGCATAGAGACATGGAAATAATCTCCATTCCACTGGAAGGCGATCTTAAGCATCAAGATAATATGGGCAATGAAACCGTAATCAGAGAAGGTGACATTCAGGTGATGAGTGCCGGAACAGGCGTCATGCATTCTGAATACAACAACAATCCTGACAAACCGGTAAAATTTTTACAAATCTGGGTAATTCCAAATAAACAGAATGTAAAACCACGTTACGATCAAATCACCCTAGAAACAGCGGACCGTAAAAACAAGTTACAACAAGTGTTATCGCCTAACGAAGCTGATGCTGGGGTTTGGATCCACCAAAATGCTTGGTTTAATATGACCAATTTAGAAAACGGCAAAGAACTTCAATACAAGTTAAATGATGCACAAAAAAATGGTGTTTACGCTTTTATTTTAAAAGGTGATGTCACCATTAACGGACAAGCACTCAATGAAAGGGATGGCCTTGGTATCTGGGAAGTAGAGTCTTTAGATATTAAAGCAGACAGTGATACTGAAATTCTATTGATGGAAGTACCAATGACAATGTAAGTAATTTTTAACCAAATATAAACGTCAGAAATGATACAAATTAAACAACTAAAACAATGAAAACAATTAAATTAACATTCGTATTACTTTTAGCAATGACCACTAGTGTTTTTGCTCAAAAACCAAGTGCTGAACTTTTAACCCCAACCAACCATTCCCTATTACTGATTGACCACGAAGGCCAAATGGGCTTTGCAGTTAATGGCATAGACCCGGTACAATTGCGCAACAACGTTGGTTTGGTAGCTGGAGCTTCAAAAATCTTCAACATCCCAACAGTAGTGACAACAGTGGCCGCCGAGTCATTTTCTGGGCCAGTTTTTCCGGAAATTTCTGAATTTTACCCTAATGAAGCGGAATATGTTGACAGAACGACCATGAACACTTGGGAAGATGTAAACGCCCACAAAGCAATTACAGGCAAAAACAAGAAAAAAATTGTTATGGCAGGACTTTGGACGAGTGTCTGTATAGTTGGACCGGCAATGTCTGCTATTGCTGAAGGTTATGAGGTATATATCATTACAGATGCATCTGGAGACATTTCTCAGGAAGCGCATGATATGGCCGTACAAAGAATGATTCAAGTTGGCGCTAAACCTATCACCTCTATGCAATATTTACTAGAGTTACAACGTGATTGGGCTAGAGGCGAAACTTATGAAGCAGTTAACCAATTAGCAATGCGTTTTGGTGGAGGATACGGTCTTGGTATCCAATATGCTAGAAAAATGCTTAAGCACTAAAAACAACTAACAAAGCGCTTTACTTAGTTTAAGTGAAGCGCTTTTTAAACTTAAATGAAATGAAACAACTCTTAGCACTATTAATTTTTGCGGTTACGTTGGCCTCTTGCAAGGAGGAAGCAAAAAAAGATACCGTATCAGCAGATCTAATTGTTACCAATGCAAAGGTAGCGGTTATGAATGCTAATAGAACAACTACAGAAGCCATTGCTGTAAAGGATGGAAAAGTTTTAGCTACAGGATCTAACGATGAGATTTTGAAGTATAAAACAGACGATACAAAAGTGATTGACGCCAAAGGTAGAACACTTATTCCTGGTTTAAATGATTCGCATCTTCACCTTACCAGAGGAGGACGTTTTTATAATGCTGAATTGCGTTGGGATGGTGTAAAAACCTTGAAACGAGCGTTAGAACTGTTGAAAGAACAGGCCGAAAGAACACCTGAAGGTCAATGGGTTAGAGTTATCGGTGGCTGGAGCCCTTACCAATTTGAAGAACAACGCTTCCCTACCCCTGAAGAAATCAATGAAGCCACAGGAGATGTACCTACATTTGTATTATTTCTGTATAGTAGAGGTTGGCTAAACCAAGCAGGTTTAAAAGCTTTAAATATTGACGAAAACACCAAAGCTCCAGAAGGCAGCTCTTTTGAAAAAGGACCTAATGGCAAACTGACCGGTGTACTTCTTGCAGAACCTAATCCTGGCATTTTATACGCAAGAATTGGAGCCTTACCTGCATTATCAGAAGACGATATGGTAAATGGAACCAAACATTTTTATAGAGAACTCAATAGCTTAGGCATTACCAGCGGCATTGATGCTGGAGGTGGAGGCCATAAATTTCCTAAAGATTATACAGGCACAAAAGTATTGGCTGAGGCAGGAGAAATGCCTATCCGATTATCTTACTATTTATTTCCACAAAATAAAGGGGAAGAATATGCCGAGTTTCAAGAATGGATGGCAAATAACGAGGTGGGTCACAATGGCGAAATCCATTTAGATCACGGTTATGAACTAGAAGGCGGTGGTGAGTTTTTAGCTTGGAGTGCTGGAGATTTCGAAAACTTTTTGGCACCTCAACCCATGTTGGAAGAACGCCCAACTTGGAGAGAAGATTTAAAAAAGATCCTAAGATTACATGTTGATAAAGGATGGCCTTTCAGAATTCACGCTACCTATGGCGAAACTATTGGTCATATGTTAGATGTAATTGAAGAAGTCAATACAGAAACGAATGGAAAATTAGCGTCAGAACGTTGGATGTTTGACCATGCCGAAACGGTAAGCGAAGCGGATTTAAAGCGTATTAAAGCTTTAAATGGCGGCGTTGCCATACAAGCGAGAATGGCCTATGCAGGAGAATTTTTTGTAGAGCGCTATGGTGCAGATAAAGCAAAACAAGCTCCGCCTGTTAAAAAGATGATGGAGATGGGCCTCCCTGTAGGAGCAGGTACTGATGGTACTCGTGTAGCAAGCTACAATCCGTGGCCGGCATTGTATTGGTTAATTACCGGCAAGACTGTAGGCGATTTCCAATTGGCTGAAGCTGCCAATAAATTGACCAGAGAAGAAGCCTTACACCTTTATACAAAAGGGAGTGCTTGGGTATCTAAAGAAGAAAATGTAAAAGGAACCTTAGAAAACGGCATGTTTGCAGATTTCGCCATTTTATCTGACGATTATTTTACAGTTCCAGAAAAAGAAATCAATAATATCAAATCGGTGTTAACCGTTGTTGGCGGAAAAGTTGTATATGTTTCTAACGAATACGAAAACCTGAGTCCAACATTACCAGAAATAACCCCAGATTGGTCGCCAATTAAATATTATGGCGGCTACCAAAAGAATTAATTTAGAAGTTGTCAATGAAATCAATAAATAACATCCTTTTTAATCCCGGGGCATACAGTAACCAAATTGCCATAACACTTTTAATACTTCGCCTAACTGCAGGTATCTTGATGCTCACTCATGGCTATGGTAAATTAGAGAGATTGTTTGGCAGCGATCCTATTCAGTTTGCCGATCCTCTAGGGGTAGGTGCACCAGCATCGCTTGCGCTTACAGTTTTTGCAGAATTTGTTTGCTCAATACTATTGATATTTGGCTTAACTACTCGAGTAGCGGCCGTACCTCTGCTTATTACCATGTTAATTGTAACCTTTGTTATACACAGTAGCGATGGGTTAGGCAAACAGGAACTTCCGCTTTTATACTCTGCCATATATATAGCCCTTGCAGTTTTAGGAGCTGGTAAGTACTCAATTGATGCAATGATTTTTAATAAAGTAAAGCATTAGGCGAGCATAAATAAACAGATAGAAATAAAATAATTATTCAACATTAAAATAAAAAAAAATGGAAACAACAGTAAAAACAAAATGGAATATAGATACCGCACATTCTGAAATCAGCTTTAAAGTGAAGCATATGATGATTTCTACAGTGACTGGTCACTTTACAGATTTTGATGCAACAGTTGAAACGGAAAATGAAGATTTTATCAATGCAGATTTCAGCTTTACAGCAAAAACAGCATCTATCAACACTTCTAATAAAGATAGAGATGCACATTTAAAATCTGATGATTTCTTTAATGCAGAGAAATACCCTGAAATGACTTTTAAATCAAAATCATTTGACGGCAACACTTTAGTAGGAGATCTTACCATCAGAGATGTGACTAAAGAAATCAAATTAGATGTCGACTTCAATGGTATTGCAGTAGACCCTTACGGACAGACCAAGGCAGGATTTGAAGCTACTGGAAGTCTTAACCGAAAAGACTTTAACCTTACTTGGAGTGCCGTAACTGAGGCAGGCAGTATTGTAGTAAGTGATACTGTGAAACTTCTTATCGACTTGCAGTTTATTAAAGCATAAGCAAGTATTAATAGCTGAATTGGGGTTGGTCTCATTTTTATTGATCAATCCCAATTTTAATAATAGCTTAAATCAAATCTTATGATGTCCTTATTAAAAAAAATTGTCATACGTAAAGCTGATGTAGATGTCGGACTTCTAGTTTTTCGAATACTTGCGGCAGGTGCTTTGCTCAAAGCGCATGGCTTACCAAAGCTTTTAGACATTCAAGCTTCTATAGCACACATCCCAGACCCCTTAGGTTTCGGAGGCACATTTTCTACCTATTACGCCATCTTCACCAACGTGATTTGCGCTTTATGTGTAGCTTTTGGCTTTTTAACACGATTTGCTGCTTTTTTCATCATTACACTCACATTATCAGGTTTGCTTTTAATCCACTTACATGACCCTGCTAATATCCAAGACACACCCATTATTTACTCTATAGTATTCGGTTTTATAGCCTATATGGGCGCTGGTAAGTACAGTTTAGATCACAAATTTTTTAAATAAGTTATGATAACGCAACACCAATGACTTAATCAATTTTTTGTCATTGCTAATTTTAATTGCTTTTCAAATTTTAATGATCAGATGAAACCACAACTTCTATATATTATTTTAGCAGTCCTAGCAGGATCTGTTTTGCCCTTACAAGCCGGCCTCAATGTACAACTAGGGAAATCTGTCCATCAACCCATTTTTGCAGCATTTGCTTCTTTCTTAATTGGAACCATAGGTTTGCTAATCTATCTTTTTATATTAAAATTCGATTTTTCAACCATAGTGCAAACCAAAACTGTATCGCCTGTTGTCTGGATTGCTGGACTATTGGGTGCTTTTTATGTTGCAGCTGTAATTATCCTTGCACCCAAACTGGGCACCGCATTAACATTTGTATTGGTAGTTGCAGGACAAATGACGGTTTCGTTGGTTCTAGATCATTACGGTTTGTTAGGCCTGCCAGTGAAACAAATTAACTGGCAACGCTTGCTTGGTGTGGCTTTTTTGGTGGTTGGTGTTTTGCTGATACGGAAATTTTAAGACTATGAAAAGCTGGACATTCTTTTTAGGTTTATTTTATATTGGCACGCTATATCAGCCATTGTCAGCACAAACAACTACACCTCCTGATGCAAACATTCTGGAATTTAAACTTCTTCGTCAAAACGACAGCATCGCCATTACTGAACCAAAAGATTTCTATCAACGCATAAAATCAAGCCCATTAAAGTCAGCTAATTCATTAAGTTTTGGCGGCAGCTACCGTTTTCAAACAGAAGCGTTTATTAATGAACAGTTTGACAAAACTAAAAACCAGTCCGATGCTTGGTATTTACACCGCGGCATGTTGCACGCCCATTTAAAATTGGGCAACAACTTTGAAATTTTTTCTGAGCTGAATTCTAGCACCGTGTTGAGCAAACAAAATATAGCTCCAGTAGATAAGGACATACTGAACATCAACCAGCTTTTTGCACGCTATTATTTTAATGACCATCTCAACCTGCTCATTGGCCGTCAGAATATGCGATACGGAATTGGGAGATTAATAGATGTGCGCGAAGGCCCAAACGTCCGACTCTCCTTTGATATGGCGCAATTGCAATATAAAAACCAAATTTCAACTGTAACTGGATTTTATGCCATCCCGGTACAACAAAAAGAAGGCGTTTTTGACAATGAGGCCTTTGAAACTGACGAAACCCTTACTGCACTGTATTGGACACAACATTGGACAGCACAGACCAATACAGATCTTAACATTCTTCACAAAGACGAAGCAAACAAAACGTGGAATGCTGGTACCGCATCTGACCAAAGAACATCCATAGGGCTGCGACATTTTGGAACTTGGAACGGCCTCACCTACAACAACGAATTTGTATATCAGTTAGGCACTTTTGGCGATGAAAACATAAGTGCATGGACTGTTTCCTTTAATGTGGAAAAGGAATTTAACCCATCTCACCCTATTACGCTTGGCCTTAAAACGGAAGCCATTAGTGGCGACGCTGATGCAAATGACAACACTCTAAACACTTTTGATGCCCTTTATCCTAGAGGGGCTTATTTTGGCCGTGTGGCACGTTTTGGGCCATCAAATCTCATCGATGTACATCCGTATGTTAAAAGCGCTCTTGGCAAGGTGAGTATTGAGATGGACTATGTAGCCTTCTGGCGATTTTCTACCGATGACGGACTCTACAATCCGGCCTTATTATTAGAGTATCCTTCTGTTAACAACGAGCGTTTTATCGCCAATCAAATAGGTGCCATTGTGGGGTATGAAGTTAATAAATTTATAACTTTTGAACTGGAATCTAACGTTATTTTTCCTGGCGCCTTCTTAAAACAGAGCCACCAAGGAGATACCTTATATCATTTTGTGTTTACAACGGAATTTAAATTCTAGAACACAAAAGCATGAAAATCACAACAAAAAAGAAACAAACCCTAAAGCTTCGTAATAAATGCCTAATTATGAAGTTAGACACCAACAAAAAGTCCATCATACAATCGGCTGAAAGTTGTTGTCTGACTTAGCTTAATTTTGCAAGTAGGCGAGAATATCTAATTAGCTATTGTTAAGGTTTTATGTAGCTGTATAAGGCATGATTTAATTCTAAAGCGCTAAAATTTGCTTGGAAAAACATCTACTTTTGGCTTATATAAGCATCAATAACCGAACACACCCATAAAAAAGTTCAATAACATGCTGATCACAATTTTAACCATCGAATAATTGTAAAGAAATGAATAAAAAGATTTTAAATATCGCCATGATGGCATCAATTTTAATAGTAAGCTTTAAAGAAGAATCTAAGCAAACAGACAGCAAAATCCAAACTATGGAACAAACATCCACAACTTCTGAGGACTTGATTAAAATTTCAAAGGTAGATGCTGACGATAATTCTCTAGATATGACTTTTGATAATGTAAGAGGGGTTGCCACCATTAAATTTAATGGCGATACGGCGCAACTTACGAGTCAAAAACCAGCCTCCGGAATTTGGTATAAAAATGACGTATACGAATTAAGAGGTAAGGGCAACGACCTGACCTTAATCAAAAACGGAAAAGTAGTTTTTGAACATAAAGATTTGAAAACTTCAGTGACTTCCAAAAATGAAAACGGCGATGTATTGACGCTAAGCTTTAACATTACGGAAGGCACAGCTAAGGCGTATTTAAATGGCGGCGATCAAATTGATTTAGTAGCCCAAAAAGCCGCTTCCGGTTTTTGGTATTCCAATGATCAGTATGAATTAAGAGGCCAAGGAAATGACCTTCAATTAACCAAAGACGATGTTGTTGTGTTTGAACATAAGGACCAAAAAGTTGTCATTGAAGCAAAGGGTAGCAACGGCGACATCCTTAACATGACTTTTAACAATACGGATGGTACGTTACAAGCTTTTCTTAATGGTGGCGACCAAATCGATTTAGTGGCCCAAAAAGCCGCTTCGGGCATTTGGTACAAAAATGACTATTATGAATTAAGAGGTAAAGGCGATAGCTATGAATTGACTAAAGACGGCAAAACAGTATTTAAAAATTAACATGGTATGATGCAAAGGTTAACCATTTAGAACAGCCTTTAGACTATAACACCTAGCTTGATAAATTTAGAAAATGCGCAACAACGGATTGTACTCACAATCCGTTTTGTTGTTTATACAAGCAATGTTACAACACCATTTAAAGTCGATAAAAATGAATCGATTGTTGAATATATCCAGAAATAAATTAGTTAGATTAACCACCTAAATTACGCTATCCCATTAAATTTTTAATTCATATAATCTTGCCATTGAATCAGGATGTACTTCTCTACCCCATGTTCTAATCTTCTCAAAAATCCATATTCATAGACAAACAGATACACATCGCCCTTTCCATTTTTCCAATAATGGGTAAAAAATCGAGCGTCAAATCCTTTAGCCTTCAACACACTAGTTCTTACAGTAACCTTTCCACCTTTATTATAATCCTTTAACAGTTTTCGATTGAGACGGAGTTGATTATCAACCTTGTTATAAAACCGTTCCGGTTGGGCCCTGGTTTGTTGGTATTGATAGGCACTCTTGCATTGGGGGTCACAAAATTTCTTATCGGATCTACCAAACACTTCCTTTTTACAATACAAACATGATTTTTGAAGCCGCTCCATATTAAATGAATATTATACGCATCCTATTCGGTTAAGATACGTTTAAATCATTCATATCCACTAACTTGGTTAAAAAAAAATCATGACTCACAAAAGTATCACGTTAAAGCACTTACTCATCGACCAGAAAAAGTGCATCGGACTCCAATATAGCACTAATAAAGTGCTTCAAGCTCTTGTAGACAGTTTACCAAATTGCACTTGGAGTACGGAATACGGCATGTTCTACCTCCCTAACACAAAACACAATCTCGAATTGATTTTTAAGACATTTCATGGTGTAGCTTGGGTAAATGGCAATTATTTCTTTTCAGAAAAAGTCATTAACCAAGACAATCCAGAACTTAATTTAGAGCGCTATAGAAAAAGATTGCCAAAAAAAGGGTTCAAACCTTGTCCTGAAGAATATCTTTTGAAATTGGAACTGAAAAGGTATTCAGATAATACGGTAAAAAATTACGTATCTTGTTTTGAGGCTTTTATCAATCATTATTATGATGAAGATCCTATCACGCTTAATGAATTTGATGTTAGAAAGTATCTGCAGAAGCTAATTCAAGAAAAAAAATCAAACTCCTATATCAATCTATCCATCAACAGCATTAAATTTTACTACGAAATTGTACACGGTATGCCCAATAGGTTTTACAGTATAGAAAGACCTCGTAAGGTAAAGCAGCTGCCCAATGTATTGTCTAAAGAGGAAATAGTAAACATCATTAACAGCACCAACAACATCAAGCACAAATGTATTGTGAGCTTATTGTATTCCTCTGGACTGAGAAGAAGTGAATTACTTAATTTATTGGTCACAGATATTGACAGCAAAAGGATGGTTGTAAAAATTAATAATGCAAAGGGAAACAAAGATCGCATATCTATTTTAAGTCCCAGTATATTAAAAGATTTACAGAGCTATTACAAGGCATATAGACCAAAAACCTATCTTTTTGAAGGAAGGCCTGGCACACCTTACAGTGCTTCCAGTGTTCTAAGTCTTTTAACGGCGGCCACAGAAAAAGCAGGCATTGTGAAAAAAGTAACACCTCATATGTTACGGCACAGTTTTGCGACACATTTACTAGAAAATGGCACTGACATCAGACACATTCAATTGCTGTTAGGCCACAGTTCAACGAAAACTACCGAAATTTACACGCATGTTGCCAACAGATCGTTCATGGAAATTAAAGATTTACTATCTTAGCGATATAGCGCGTATATAGTTAATAGTCTATACCCTATTGTTGGCACACATATAAAAAAAACACGTTTTCAGATTGAAAAATAAGGTAATTTTACTGTTTCTACTACTAATTTCATTTAGCGGATTTACTCAAAATCTGACTGAAAAAGAATTTGTGATTCTGACTTTTGAAATGGACAGAAATAAAGATTCTCACGGAACTTTTATTTACTATTGGGTTGCGGAATTAGAAAGATATGAAAAGGTAGATGAATATAAAGAACCCAAAATCTATTCTTTTTTTTTACACGAATTTTATGGTAGTGACCAATTGGAATCTTGTTGTTTAGGAAAAGTGTCTTATCCCTACACTATGACAACCGGAACGGAATTTAATTTCCCTGACAATTACAGCGAATACCTAACTGAATTACGTGAATTGGTGAAAAAGAATAGACAAAAAATTCAAGTAGTCAAAAAAGAATGGAAAGACGGTTATAAGGAAAAAGTAACTGTTTATGCAACACCTGTTCGAGGAAAATTATGTGATTGTGAATTTGGTGGAGACCGATTTTTGACAAAAGGCGATCGAATTAGTTTTCCAAAAGGAAATTATCAAATAATAAAAGACTATTTGACTAAAGAAAAGCGGATTCTACTCTATAAAGACTTTTCCGATTTTGACTATTCAAACACCGATTATAGAACTGGAAAATGAAAAAAATACGTGTGCCAACACCGTGTAAAATTAATTGCTTGGTGCAAGCCTACTTACGAAAATCCTCGCGGATTTTCTATTCGGTTTGTATTTGCTAAATTAGGTGCTTAAACCACGCAACTAATCTTACACAAACACGTTGTGCTTCATTATCAGAAACCGCTAACCAATGATAAAATTCTTTAGAAAAATACGTTACGACCTTATGGAGAAAAACAAAACTGTGAAGTATTTTAAATATGCTATTGGAGAGATTATACTTGTTGTTATTGGTATTCTAATTGCTCTTCAGATTAATAACTGGAATGAAAACAAAAGTAATTTAAAAGAGTCTAATGAGTTTGTTGCACGACTAAAAGCCGAAGTAAAAAGCAATATAGGTTTTACAAAAGTGGAAATTGAAAAAAAAGAAAGCCAGAGGAGAAGTTCGTTGGCTATTTTAAAAATGTTTGGAGAAGATATTACTAAACTTTCTTCCAAGACATTGGACAGCTTAATCAATATATCTATGGCAAACGGCAACATGGAGTTTAAAAACGGAACCTTAAATGAAGGACTGAATACTGGAAAGGTCGCACTTATTAAATCGGATTCCTTAAAGACACTTTTATACGGTTTGCCATCTCTAGTCGAAGAAGTTAGAAGTGGAGAAAAATACATGAACGAAGACCTTAACGAATATTTTTATCCGTTTATATATGAGCATATCAGTTTCAGACAGATGGACTATGAACACACTGCGAATGGAGAACTAATCGGACCTTCAAAATTTAGCAGTCACAACAATTTAAATGTGCTGAATATTTTAAAGTTTGAGAGTTTAGTAGATAATATATTCTATAACTCTAATGTACAGATTGACAACTACCAAAGACTTAAAACTGAATTAGAAAACCTCTATGAATTAATCGAGGAATATGACTAGAATAACGAAAGCACAACAATGTATAACCGCAATTACGGCGGATTCGACTACGTCCGAATCCACTCGGAATTGCTAAAGTCTGTGCTAAACCGAAAATTAACGCATATTAACCCGTAACTGACGGTTATACGAGACCGTTGGCAACAATTCCCGATCGCAGTTGAAAACCCAAAGAATTTGGAGTATTTAAAAGCTCATTTCTCACCAAAATTCCGTGCATTTCTCCAGCTGACTTCCCACTCATACGTTAAATAAAAACTATACCGACTTTAGCCAGATTGCGGATTGACAAGGTTTACGGATTAAAAAAACTAGGATTTTTTGCCAGTTTACTGCCCGCGATTTTTTTTTTGATTTTTAGGCCAGATAAAACGAAAAACAACTGTTGCCAACAATGTGTATAAAAAATGCTTACTTTAGTTCCTAACCAATGGCTGTGCTTGTTTGCTAGCGTCCGATTTTCCTGCGGAAAATCCGCGCATACAAACACGCACTTTTCATACACGTAAACGTTGTAAGTAATGCCGAAAAACCCAGAAACCAAGTGAATAAAACAATATTTGAAATTACCAAAATGGATTGTCCTTCAGAGGAAAATCTTATCCGAATGAAATTGGACGGAATTCCAAGCATTGCGAATTTGGACTTTGATATTCCGAATCGAAAATTGACCGTTTTTCACAGCGGAGAAATTGACCAAATCGAAAAGTCCGTTATCGAATTGAATTTAGGCGGAAAGAAAATCTCGACTGAACAAACCGACCAAACGGAATTTAAAGAAAACGAAAATCAGAAAAAACTACTTTGGTCTGTACTTGCCATAAATTTTGCTTTTTTCATTATTGAAATGACAACAGGAATTATCTCAAAATCTATGGGACTTGTTGCCGATAGTTTAGATATGCTTGCGGACAGTTTTGTGTACGGAATTAGTTTGTTTGCGGTTGGCGGAACAGTAATAAAGAAAAAACGGATTGCCAAACTTGCTGGATATTTTCAAATAATACTTGCGATTATTGGATTTGTAGAAGTCTTGAGAAGATTTTTCGGAAACGAGAAACTTCCCGATTTTTCAACAATGATTATAGTTTCGATTTTTGCACTTATTGCAAACGGAATTTGTCTTTATATTTTGCAAAAGTCAAAGAGCAAAGAAGAAGTACATATGAAAGCAAGTATGATTTTTACTTCGAATGACGTGATTATCAATTTGGGAGTAATTATTGCAGGAATTTTAGTGCATTATTTGAGTTCTAATAAACCTGATTTGATTATCGGAACAATTGTTTTTGCATTGGTAATTCAAGGAGCATTTCGGATTTTGAAATTAAGTAAGTGAACTAAAAAAGCACTACTTACAACAACGTGTATAATTAATGGCTGGTTCTCGCCTACTTACGAAAATCCTCGCGGATTTTCTATTCGGTTTTTATTTGCTAAATTAGGTGCTTAAACACGCCACTAATCATACACAAAACCGTTGGCGGTAATTTGGTACGATATACAAACATCCTTTACAGAGTTATAGAAACATCGTTTACACTTTTTAACTTGCAATTTGAACCAAAACTCAGATTGCTATGCCTTG
>NZ_SOBW01000011.1 GCF_004364975.1 Gelidibacter sediminis
CCAAAGCTTCACCGTGTATAGTAACCTTACTCCGCTCTTTTGTTCTTTCTGATTAATACTTAAAGTTAACTGATTTATTAAAAATCAAACTTAAGATGTGTATAAAACATAGCTAATCAGTTCTTTCCGAAAGGTCTGTTCGTGTTTGCGAAGACCGCCAAATCTTTGATTTGGCTGTAATATAGATAATGTGGTTCCAAATCAGAGATTTGGCTAAGTGCCAATCCGAAAATAATTGTATTTTTAAACGCTACGTTCCATACACGTAACGTTGTGCAACAGTTTGACCCGTCCTGAATAAAGGCTACATAATTTTAAACATTATGTACAAAAATGACAAAGTGATCAGACGGTATTCAGAACCCTTTAAATTAAAAATTTTAGACGAACTTACCACCGGAAAGTTAAACAAGTATCAACTCGGTAAACTCTATGGTATTGCTCCTACCACCATTAATGAATGGATTAGGAAGTACAACCGTAAAGACCTTATGAACACTAGAATTAAAGTGGAAACTAAAGACGAAATAACACGTATTAAAGCGCTTCAAAAGGAAATCAAGCAGCTAAAACAACTCTTGCTTAAAAAGGATTTAGATGCTTTAGTGTTAGATTCTTATCTAGAAGTAGCAGCTGAACAGTTAGGTTATAAATCTGTAACCGAACTAAAAAAAAAGCTAAATATCTAGCCTTAATTAAAGCTAAAGAAAAATCTAAGGGATTTGCTTCTTTAACGACTATTACTCATTGTTTTGGACTAAAACGTGATGCCTATTATAAATATAAAAATAGAGCTGATAAGCGTTTAAAGCTAGAACAACAGATTATTGAAATAGTACAGAAAAGACGCAGGTCCCTTCCCAGAGAAGGCGTGCGTAAACTTATAAAATCATTAGATGACGAGTTTATTAAGGCAAACCTTAAAGTGGGTAGAGATACTTTATTTAATATCCTTAGAAAGCACAATATGCTTACTCTTAGAAAGAAATATAGTTCTAGAACAACCAATTCGTTGCACAGGTTCTACAAGTACAAAAACATCATTAAAGATGTAGAAGTAACAAGACCTAATCAAGTTTGGGTGTCTGACATCACCTACATCAGAACCGTGAAAGGTTTTTGCTATCTGGCGCTTATTACTGACATGCATTCCCGGAAGATTATCGGTTACGACCTGAGTGATAGCCTGGAACTAAAAGGTTGTGAAAGAGCTTTAAACAAGGCGCTGTATCAAGCTAAAGATACTACTGGACTTATTCATCATTCCGACAGAGGTATACAGTATTGCAGTAACGTCTACACTCAAATTTTAAAGAGAAATAACATCGATATTAGCATGACAGAAGAAAATCATTGTTACGAAAACGCGATGGCTGAACGTGTAAACGGCATCTTAAAAGATGAATTTTATCTCGACCAGACCTTTGATAACGTGGCACACGCAAAAAGAGCTGCAAAAAATGCAATTAATTTATACAACGAAATAAGATTACATTTATCTTTAGATTATAAAACACCAAATATGGTATATAAATTATCAGCGTAAATCAATTTTAACCTGTAGCCATATTTCAGGACAAGACATTGCCCACACAGGAAAATTTCGTTAATTGCTATCTCAACGAAAAACATTTATTTTTAGAAAAATTAAATTTATGTTAGTCCGAATTTGACAAGAACTAAAGTACATACTACCAAAAAATTAGAAAAGTTAATCAAGAAACTTATCTCGACTGACCAAAATACCGAATGTGGTATTCTTGGAAACTGGAACGCAACCGTATTTTATGTTGACAGAAAAAAATGTTGGCTAATTACTAACGCACTTACCAAATACAACATAGTTCTAACTGATATAAAATCTTCTAACTTGAACAATATTGAACAAATTTTTAAAGATGCACTTTTTGGACAACTTATTTATGACGGGGTTGTAACGGATTTTGAGAGTCTCAACTCAATTATTGGCGGATTGGATTTTCTACCTACTAATAATGACAGAAGTACAACGGCGTTTCAAAATCATAATTTGGAATCTCTCGATTGGTGGAAATACGAATTTGGGAATTTAGAAAATATGCCAATAAAAGATTTGACAAACCGATTGAACACAAGTCCCATTCACATAGGACAAGGAATGAAGCGATCGGATTATACAAATTCAATCGACGAAATAAAAAAAATTATAATGATATAAAAAACGGTGTACAACAATATGTATAAGCAGTGGCTTGTCCTCGCCTACTTGGAAAATCCTGCGGATTTTCCAATGTTCCGTGAGTGTTTGCAATTGTCCGTGACGAACCACGCCACTGCTCATAAACAAACACGTTATATGTCATTTTAGCCGAACGTTGGCGAATATGTCATAAGATTGACATAGAAATCACGCAATCAATAGAACAAGTTGAAAATATCTTTGCTGAGTAATCATTAAAACATAACAAAATGAAAAATCAAAACTTAGCAATCAAAATTAAAGATTTTACGAAACCGAAAAGGCTTTTCTCAAGAACAACTGGCGGAAGAATCAAAATTAAGTCTCAGAACAATTCAACGAATTGAAAAAGGAGAGTCAATTCCTCGAGGAGATACACTGATAAAATTAACTCAAGCTCTTGGGGTAACACCAGATGACCTTTTGGAATGGACAGATATTGAAGACTACGGATATTTAACTCTGTTAAACCTAAGCGCTATCAGCATTCTAATTCAGCCTCTATTAGGAATAATAATTCCTCTTGTAATGTGGATTTTAAAAAGGGAAAGGATAAAACTTGTTGATGACACTGGTAGAAAATTAATCAGCTTTCAAATTACTTGGACTTTAATTCTATTTGTTGTTTTAATTATAGCATCTAAAGGGTCAATTATACCAATTAATTTTAATTTATTAAATTCATTTCCTTTATTTATTACTGATATCTCGACAATCGGATTGGTGATATTATTTATGTACTTATATAATATAATTTCTATTATTTTGAACATTAAAAAAAGTCAAAAAGGACTGAAAAACATATATTTGCCTGCAATTCCATTTTTGAAATAAAAAAACGCTATATAACAATTTGTACAAGCAATGGCTTGTCCTTGCTCACTTAGAGAATCCTGCGGATTTTCCAATGGTGAGTACCTGTTTGCAATTGTCCGTGACGAACCACGCCACTGCTCATACACGAAACCGTTAGCGGTCATTACCAATAAAACTTGCGCATTCTATAACTTAACAAATCTAAAATTACAGATTTGTGAAATAAAAATAAAAAAACATCTACCTATGAATAATATAATAGACCGTATTACTAAAATGGAAAACATATTAGACGAACTCACTATAGTAGTTGAAAAATCTGATAATGTAATGAATGAACTTGAAGATTCTTTGAAAAATTTAAACATATTAAAAGCATATTATGAATCTCAATATATGATAGATGTAATGGCAGACAAAAGGCAAGAAGTCCCACAAGACCTTAAACGAGGCGTTTTGAGTGAGGATGCTGTACATATGTTGCTCACAGATTTGCTTGAATTATCTAAAAAAATGGAAAAATTGAGTAAAAAAATAAGATAATTTTAATGTCAAATTACGTTAAAAGACATCAAACAAAACACAACGAACCGCTAACACCGTATAATAAATAATTGCGATTTAGTCTTTAATCAAAGGTCGTTCTGTGTTTGCAACTAATTTTGTACAACAGCTTTGGCAGCAATACAGTAAAAGCTAACATTTCAATTGAAATTCAGGAAAAATGACAATTAGACCAGCGGAATTAGATGATATAAAACAAATACAGTTGGTAAGAAATTCGGTAACGGAAAATACATTGTCAAACCCGAATTTAGTAACAGATGAGGATTGTGTGGAATTTATCACCAAACGCGGAAAAGGATGGATTTGCGAAATCGATAACGAAATCATTGGATTTTCAATTGTAGATTTAACGGATAAAAACTTTTGGGCACTATTTTTAAGACCTGAATTTGAAAAGCAAGGTATTGGAAGAAAACTTCACGATATAATGCTTGACTGGTATTTTGAACAAAGACAAACAAATATTTGGTTAGGAACCTCACCCAAAACAAGGGCTGAAAAGTTTTACCAAAAAGCTGGATGGACAAAAATCTGCACTCACGGAAAAGGCGAAATAAAATTTGAAATGACTTATGAAAACTGGAAAAAGCACTGCTAGTGACAGCGTACATAAGCTATGGCTTGATAAAATAGGTAGGAAAAAAATATTTATAATTTCTTTTAATTATATATGGAATTGGAGGGTTTTGTGGTTATTTCATAAACGATATCGCTACATTATTAATTAGTTGTCCGATTTTAGAAATTGGTGTCGCCGCAATAATCAGTAGTGCCACCACGCTGATAGGAGATTTTTTTGATGGCTCAGAACGCAGTTCATTTGTGGGGACTCAATCTGCTTTTATGTCCATAGGTGAGGTAATATTTTTAATTGGCGGCGGTCTATTGGTCGATATGAATTGGAGATTTCCGTTTGGACTCTACTTGGTGGCATTTCTAATACTTCCTCTTGCCATTGCCATTTTATACGAGCCTGGCAAGGCAAACGTCAAAGAAAAGTCCAATAAAGATGTTCCTGGTCATAACCGCTTAATCGCTTTAATCTATATGCTTGGGTTTATCAAAATGGTATTTTTTTATATGCTTCCAACCCAAATACCATTTTTATTGCAACAAAAAACGAATGTGAGCAACACGCTTGTTGGTTTCGCAATTGCCATTTCCACAATGACGGCTACCGTGGCATCATTAAATTATGGCCGAATAAAAAAGCGAATTCCATTCAAATCACTTTTTAGTCTTGCCTTCTTGATAATGGCCATTGGTTATTTTATAATAGCATTTAATGAAAGTTATTTAGGCATAATCTTCGGATTAGCCATTTCGGGTCTTGGAATTGGACTATTGCCTCCAAACGGCAATGTATGGCTCATGGAACTTATTCCTGTTTCAAATAGAGGAAAAATAGTAGGCACCATGTAATCTATGATGTTTTTCGGTCAGTTTGTTTCCCCATTGATTATTGCATTGATAATTAGTCAATTTGATTTGACTTACGCATTTTATATCGCTTTTGGTTCAATGGCAGTGTTAGCTATTATACTTTATTTAAGTAATTTTAAAAATCAAATTTAAGCCGTGTATAAACGTTAAACGATAGTATAGAAAAACCGTATGACAATGAAGTTAAATAATACATATGTAAATTTTTGGAAAGATGGCAATGGGAGAAATTTCATAGAATGGGCGGGAAAAGATGTGCCTACAAGTCAAAATAACTCAAATCTTTTCTATCAATATGATGAAGAAGTAGATGTTTTGGTTAAAAAGTGGATGAAAAATGACGATTTTAAAACCATTATGAAATCCTTACACAGTGGCACAGACGAAAATCTACCACAAGATTATCTCGATTTTAAGAAAAACTTAGAAACAAAACCAGATTGGTTAGATGAACAGCTAATAAAAGTAGGTTCAGAATTATCTGAACGAAGTGGTTTAATAGGACTTTTGGTTTTAAGAAATTTTGCTCTGTTAGGCGGATATAATTTTGCAAACCTTACAAAACCTCTTGTTGCAACAGGCTCTTTGGATAAAGGTGCAGTTACCCGACTCCATAATACTCTGAACTTTTGGGTGAATATCTCGAGAACGGCAGCAGACTCCCAAAATAGGCGCATCAATGCGTGTTTGAGCACAAGGTTGGTGCATAGTGCTTCCCGATTAATGATTCAGGAAAAAATGCCGTACTGGGATCGGGAGAAGTATGGCATTGCCATCAATTATGCTGATATGGTAGCCACTAATATTGCCTTTACTGTTTACTATCTTTTTGGTCTAAAAAAGCTCAATTTTAAATATTCCCAAGAGGAAGAAAAAGGAATTTTCCACTTGTGGAAATATGTAACCTATCTCTTGGGCGTACCTTTGGACATTATCCCGAACAATAAGGAGGAGGCTTTGGGATTCTTTAAATTTTGGACACAGTACCAGAACGCTCCCGACGAAGATTCTATGACACTTACCAATTCACTTTTAAATGAGAATAGGCCCATCAGTTTATTAAAACTGGACATTGTTAAGAGGAATATGGGCTATATCCACCGAAGCATTGCCAATTATCTTATTGATGAAGAGACTCGTAATAGCTTGAATATACCACCGGTTAGATTTAAAAATATAATCCCTAAAACAATTCAATTAAAAAATGAAATTCAATATGACAGAGATCATCAAATTAAAATAGGGAATACGGAGCAATTAAGTGTTTTGGCAGATTACAAAAATAGCATCGTCTAACATCGTACATGTAAAAATAGGGGTTATGAGATAATTTAGAATTTAGTTATATTTAGTTACTTCTGCTTTTCCATATAACAGTTTTAAGTGTTTTAGGAATACGAAAAAAGCATCCGCTTCGGTTGATTGAAATTGAACTTTTTGTCCAATCCATTCCCGCCCTTCGCAATTACTTTTTCCGTTAGCAGCAATTTAAAATATGACGAAAATCACTAATTTCTTGCGCGGAAAAATCCAGCCGATAATTCCACATCGAAATTCAACCCCTAATGCCTTAAAAACATAATGTCAGATGATCACATTGGCAACTTACAGGGCAATCAAAAAACCTATCATCTGTGCTAACAAATTACCGATTAGGAGCAATAACCCTGTCCAATTAATACTACTTTGAAACCTTAATCACCAAAGCGCACATACAATGACTCTACTACCTGAAAACATAGATCGTTACCGCAAATTTTTTACATTACTTATTAAATACTGGAACAGTGATATCTTAGATTATTCCACCAAAATGGCTATGGGCGATGCAGATGTGGATGAGTCCGGCATTTTCGAGAATTCTCCAGAGGAACTTACAGAAGACCTTAAGAAAATGGGGCCTGCCTATATTAAACTTGGCCAATTGCTTTCTACACGTCCAGACTTATTGCCAGAGCCGCACCTAAAGGCCCTACAAGAATTGCAGGATGATGTAGACCCAATCGACTTTGAAACCGTACAAGGTATCTTCGAAAAGGAAGTGGGCACACGTATTTCAAAAGCCTTTAAGGAGTTTGACCCTATACCTTTGGCAAGTGCATCCATTGGCCAAGTGCATGTTGGGATGTTACATTCTGGTCAAAAAGTGGCCATAAAAATCCAACGGCCACAGATTCGCGAAAAATTTCTATCAGATCTAAATACACTTTCAGAAATGGCGGAATGGGCCGTAAAACATTCCGAAGATGCCAGAAAATATAATGTGTCAGCATTGGTGGAAGAGCTCCGTTTTACACTCTTAAAAGAATTGGATTACCAAGCAGAAGCACAAAATCTTTTGCTCATAAAACGAAATCTTAAACAGTATAAAAACCTGTTTGTTCCCAGTCCCATTTTAGATTATAGCACCTCCAAAGTGCTCACTATGGAATATGTTGAAGGCAAAAAAGTGACCGCAATCAATCCGCTTCGGCGTATAGAGGAAAATTTGGATCCGTTGGTTGATGATTTGGTTCGGGGGTATCTAAAACAGGTCATTGTAGATGGCACTGCTCATGCCGATCCACATCCGGGCAATGTGCACATTACACCGCAAAACAAATTGGCACTAATGGATTTGGGCATGGTGGCCCAATTTCCGGAACAGATGCAAGAACGTATCATGCAACTCATGCTAGCATTGAGCGAATATGATAGCGAACAAGTCATCTCGGTTTTGATGGCAATCAGCACTTTTGACCCTGAAAAGGCCGATATTGAACAATTTAAAAAAGAAATCAGCCGCATGATCCTAGAAAATCAGAACCATAGCGCTGGCTCCATGCGTACCGGGCGACTCATCATTCAAATGAACCGAACGGCAGCGCAAAATGATATAACCCTACCTGTAACGCTCAACATGTTGGCCAAAATTTTGCTCAATCTTGATCAAATTGTTGCGGTACTATCACCAAATTATAAAATTAATGATACCATCAGGGATTATATGCAGGAAATCATGCAGGCAAAAATGCTAGATGAACTGAAACCCGCCAGTCTGTTGAACCTCGCCCTAGAAACCAAAAAACTGGCAGAAAAAATGCCCGAACGCCTCAATACCATTATGGAAAATTTGGCAAACAATCAGATGGAATTTAAGGTAAAGACCATAGATGAGACCCGCTTTACGGATGCCTTTCAAAAGGTAGCCAACCGTATTACGCTTGGTATCATCATTGCCGCCATGATTATAGGAGCAGCAATGTTGATACGGATAAAAACATCGTTCACCATCGCTGGTTATCCTGCACTGGCCATCATTCTCTTTGTCATTGCAGCTGTAATAGGATTTTATGTCATTTATCAAATTGTCATCAAGGATGAGAATTTTAAAAATTAATTGACTCGCCTTACGCACTGTTTTCGAAATTTAAAGGGCAAGATATAGATACTAGAACGCTGGGACAAGGCACGACAAAGTGATTGCGACGTTTCTATGCATTCAATATCTATAGTAATAAAGATTGAGCCATCCACACCCCATCAGCAAATAAGCAATCGTATTTATGATGACCATACCACACGCTTCAAAATTTTACGTTGCGTTAACCACCTATTGTTTTACACCTTAACGACCGATTTTTTGGCATGTCCGGTTTTCCGAATGAGCACATTATGTAATGTTCTTGAATTTAATTTTTTGAAAAAATGAACTGCGGGAGTTTCAATGAGTCAAATCAAGTCGTAAATTAGGGCTTAAAAACCCTACTATCAGTACCTATCAGGATTCTATACCCATATTTTTTTAGAAATTCGTGCACATATTAGTATCCTGATGGGCAGGCGTCTATGTACATGTTTCTAGTAATTAATAATATGTTGTAAATATAAAAACATGACCGTTTGGAATAATTCATACAACACTCGTTTTTAAGGCACCTTAATGCTTTTACCATTGTTAATATGAAATATAATGGTTAACTTTGTAACTCGTTAATTTTTAACACATATGACAGCAACTTACTTTCCAAACACCATAAAAAATCCATTAGGATTTGCGCTGTCTTTATTATACTTACATGACGATATTTTTTTGAAAAATTCGAAAGAGTTTATTGATTAACCCCTGTTTCGACTCAAAACAGGGCCATTCTTTATTATTCTTAAAATTTAATCTATTTTTTTATCACTATTATTCGCATTCAAAATCTGGAGCTCAATATTTCGTGCACTATTATGAATGTTGAGTCAGTACTACATAGTATAAAGAAAGAAAAACAAACAAAAGATATTATGTCAAAAAATGTAATTTTAACAACTGGAATATACGATATGATTAAGGATCATGTACGAAGAAACAAAGTAACCAAACAGGAAGAAGAACTATTACTTCAAGAGTTAAAAACCGCCAACCAAGTACTTAGGCGAGACTTACCCGATGATGTGGTAACTGTAAACCGCCGTGTAAAAATTAAAGATCACACTGAGAACAAAGAAAAAGAATACATGTTTGTCTCAACTACTAAGGTGAACAATAAAAAAGGTAAATTATCAATTTTATGCGATGTAGCCGTTGCCACAATAGGAAGACAAGTAGGTGATATTATTCATTGGCCTTTTAGGGATGGAGAAAGAAAACTAGAAATTTTAAGGGTCGAAAATATTTAATTGTCATCAATAAGAAAAAGAGTCTTTGTTTTAAAAATGCAAAGGCTCTTTTTAATTTTTAAGCATGCATTCTATTTAATAAATGCTAATTGAGTCTGAGATTGAAATTCCCAGCATTAAAATTCCTTATGGAATTTGTTCCTTTTTTATTATCTTCGATATATGAGACTTGATATTAAGGGATGAGCAGACATACGACATATCGCTTTAATAAATATCTGCAATTATGATTATAGAACTTAAGAATGGCATTTATGAGTAATCTAAAAAACATCAAAACCGAAATTGAAAAATACGCGAGCAATTCAAATTTGACAGAATTGCAAATCGTTGAAAAACTGGAAAAACACTTCTTTGATAAAAAAGTTCGTGCGAATTTAAAACTTTATAAAAAAGGAACTAAGAAAGTGAGCGACATTACCAAAGACCTAAAAATCTCTCCCAGAAAATTTTACGCAATTTTGCAAAAGAAAAACATAGAGCATAAAAAATATAATAAAAAATAGTTAATTTGTATATGCAATTTTACACTCGATATCATATAAACCCCATATTTATCTGTATCTAAACTTAACCAATTCTAAAAATTCCTAATAGCCCCCTATTTATATTATAAAAGAGCTTAATAAATGAATGCCCTTGATCGGGCTATTAATAGAAGTACGTATTTAGTTAAACAAATGAAATATCTCTTATTTCAATTCCAACCACCTCCCCTCAACTATGAAAAGACTTATTACCATTTTAAAAGCCAATTGTTTTTGGATAGTCATTCTTTCAATCACACCTCAACTGTTTTCACAAGCAACGTTGTTACAAGTGATTCCTGAAGTACAACAATTTGAATTTAAAAATAAAAACTATAAACTCCCTAAAATCGTTAAAATAAAAATCAATACTGAAACGAATGATAGCCTAGTAAACATTGCTACCCAATTAAAGGAGGAGATGTTTAACATGTTTCAAATTGAAGCTCATATTTCAACCACCTCAGCACGCCACGCAACAGCATCAAACGAAATTTTGTTATCCTATAATAACGGGGTCTCAAAAAATAAGGAAGCTTATACACTCGACATTGATACCAACAATGGAATAACTATTGAAGGCGCATCCAAAATTGGGGTCCTTTGGGCCACACGGACGCTTTTGCAGCTTAGAAAAAACCATAAAAACGAAATCCCCTCCGGATTCATCACAGACTATCCTGATTATCCCAATCGTGGCTTTATGTTGGATGTGGGTAGAAAGTTTTTCTCCATAGATTATTTAAGAAATTATGTAAAAATACTGTCCTATTATAAATTGAACGAATTTCACGTCCATTTAAATGATAATGCTTTTAAAACCTACTATGATAATGATTGGTCAAAAACCTATGCTGCATTTAGATTAGAGAGCGACACCTACCCTGGCTTAGCGGCTGAAGACGGTCATTATACAAAAGAGGAATTCCGCGATTTACAATGCTTAGGAATGCAATATGGCGTAAATGTCATTCCTGAAATAGACATTCCTGCGCACTCTTTGGCATTTACTCGCTATAATCCTGAATTGAAAGCTTCAGCGCCTTATGCTGATGATCATTTAGACATCCTAAATGATGAAAAGTTGCCTATGATCTACAATTTCTTCGACAAGCTTTTTGATGAATATATTAAGGGTGACAACCCTGTTTTTATCGGTCCTGACGTTCATATTGGTACCGATGAGTATATCAAAGAAGGGAAAGGGCGAGATGTGGATAACGCCCAAGCAAAGCGCTTTCGTGAATTTACCAATCACTATTTAAAATACATCGCCAATTCAGGTAAAACGCCACGTCTTTGGGGTGGATTGGAATGGTTAAAGGATACGCCATTAACACATGTTAAACCTGTTGGCAATGCCATCATGAACGCTTGGAGTAAAGATTGGGTGAATGCGGAAAAAATGCTTGACGATGATTTTAAAATCATTTCTACTCCAGACAGTTGGTTGTACATTGTACCTGCCGCAGGATACTACAGAGATTTCTTAGATATTGAATGGCTTTACACCAATTACAGACCAGAAAAAGTAAACACCTCTTTAACATTACCAGACTTCCAACCAGGGCTTTTAGGGTCAACTTTTGCGGTGTGGAATGATGTTTCTGGCAATGGAATTTCTCAATTGGATGTGCATTACCGTACCATGCCTGCTTTAAAAGTATTGGGCACAAAAAACTGGAAAGGAGCACCTAGCAAAAGTTATGAGGCGTACAAACAATTGGCCAACGCTGATTCTGACGGCCCTAAAACAAATTTAACTGGTAATTTCACTAACCAAGAATTGGATGACATTGCTTCAAAAATTGGTCAAAAACCGGTCCGATTTGATGGTAAGAAAGAAGTTAATCTAGGTGGTACCAATTTAGGATACACTTATGATGTCTCTTTTGATGTTAATCCGAAAAAAGGAAATAAACAAAATGCTCTCCTTTTCCAAAGTAACTACGGAATTATTACTTTAAACACAGATGGTACCGGTAAATTAGGATTTTCACGCGATGGCTACACCTATACATTTAATTTTATTCCACAGGAAAAAAGCTGGCAAAACGTTCGTATTGTAGGCGATTATAAAAGTGTGACACTCTATGTAGATGGCAGTGAAAAAGAGCAATTAACGGCCTACAAAAAAACAGAGGGACTACCTAACGGCTTCAACTTTCAACAAACATTAACCTTCCCATTAGAGAAGGTTGGCGATCGTGAAAATGGGTTTAAAGGAGCCATGAAAAACCTACAATTAAGTACTACTAATTTTCAAAAAATGAAATAATTAATAAACAATAGAGACTACAGCTATTTATGGGCTAAAGCTTCATTAAGATTTTTCCTTTAAAGCGCTTGTTGCTATTTGAGTATTGTCTTATTAATTCATATAAGATATAACCCCACCATCAATATATTATTTAGGAATCGCGAAAAACTTACTAAAATTTATATGCAACACATTTGATGCTAATTGTTTTGTGGTCGAAACTGGATTAAAAAACATTCCTGCCACCATTTTGTACCAGAGCTTCGGCTTTAAAGAAGTCTCTCAATGGAACACGGAACAAGGTATTAGAAAAATAAAATTTGAACGGTCAACTAAAAACCAGAATTAAACTTCATGAAATATCTCTTTACTATAGTAGTTATTCTAATTTCCAATTTGTCTCTTGGTCAAGTAGAAAAAACATCAGATACTTTAGAAATCTGGACTGTTTTCAGTATTGGTAATTTCATCAACCAAAATGCAGAGAAAATCATTGAAAAAAATTGGCCGTTTAAAATAAAAGGTATCGCTGGTGATGCATTTTCAGAAGAACTTATTGATGATATTCAGATGCATAACGAAAAGGTTTGGAACTACTTGGATTCTAATGGCTATTCGGATTCCAAGAAAACATTTGAAACGGATTTACTTTCAGAGATTAAACGAATTAAGAACGCCGTAGAAATCTCAAATTCTAACCCCGAAATAGCTGATTTGTTAATAACACTTAAAAATAACAAGCGTCAAAACCACACTGAATTGACTAAGATTAATGTGCATACCTACCAGTTTAAATTATACAGTTTTGAAGTCGATAAACCGGAAAACGGTGAGAAGCTCGAAAAAATATTCAGGGTTAATGTGGTTACAAATACCATTGAATAATTAATAATCTCTCCTGACAAATAAAGCCGAGGTTTTTTTTTTAGTATCAAGTTAATTAAGAAGCTTAATTGAGATTCAACCCATTTGTTAGCGGAGATAATAGTCCATACTATAATATTAAAGTCTTAAAAAACAAAAACTTTTAGATATTGACTACTCAGTAAAAAATCATTACCTATATTAGAAGTCTAACACCTGATTTCGACTGCAATTTTAACCTCTATTTTGCTGGTAAGCATCATAATTTAAAGGATATCACATGGTAAAACTTTGGATCATAGCACTTTCTCTTTTTGTTGTCATCACATTTATATATTGGAAGCTCACCTATAATTATGGCGAGAAAGAGTATGGTAAAAGAATGTGGAAACAATGGGGTACTCGAACTTATTATTGGCATGGCGCACTTTTAATTAGTGGTGCTATTACAGTAGCTTTACTTTATTTATTAAGATGGGCTAATATTTTGACGGTTTAGTAACTAGGCCCGACTTTAAAATTTACGACATCGAGCAATTCCAGACAATGCTGAAAATCAATTTGCATAACAAGACATTAAGCATTAATTTTGCATCTGCAATGAAAAGATTAAATAACATATTACGCCTTCCTTTTTTCAGCACTTATTATGAGCTCATAATAATTGCTCGGAATGGCTATGTATGGACCTCAGTAAATACCTGACAACTATAAAATATGATATCATAACCAAAAAGCCCGAGCCTATGCTCTGGCTTTTTTTATTTAAAAAAAATGGTAACACTTAAGAAATTAAAACAAAATGTAGAGATCATTCTACCTGAAAACGGGTTGGAAACAAAGATAAACCAAGCAAAAAAGGAGAAACGAAAACTCATTATCAAACTAGGTTTTGATCCTACAGCACCAGACCTGCATTTGGGACATGCTGTAGTATTGAAAAAACTCAAACAATTTCAAGACTTAGGTCACCACATTGTCATTTTGGTTGGAAGTTTTACAGCGCAAATTGGTGATCCAACAGGTAAAAACCAAAGTAGAAAACCGTTATCGGCCAAAGACGTACAGCACAATGCAGAAACTTACCTTAACCAACTATCAAAAATAATAAATGTTGATCAGGCTGAAATTGTGTTCAATTCTGAATGGCTAGATCGACTTTATTTCTCTGAGGCCATTCAAATGTTATCAAAAGTAACCGTTGCCCAATTGATGCACAGAAATGATTTCAATAAACGATTTACAGAAAACCTACCCATTGCGATGCACGAACTGGTGTACCCCATTTTGCAAGGCTACGATTCTGTAAAAATTGAGGCCGATATTGAAATGGGTGGTACAGACCAACTTTTCAACTGTACAATGGGCAGACAATTACAAGAGTCTTTCAAGATGCAGCCCCAAACGGTGATGTGCATGCCTTTATTAAAAGGATTGGACGGCAAAGAAAAAATGAGTAAGTCGCTTCACAATACTATAGGGTTAACAGATGCGCCCAATGACATGTTTGGAAAGACCATGTCTATTCCGGATAGCTTAATTGAAGAATTTTTGCAGTTAACCACTGATTTTTCGATTGCCGAAAAAGCGGCCCTTAAGTCACGATTGACCGAAGGTGAAAATCCTATGAACATTAAAAAAACCATTGCCAAAAACATCATTAAGCAATATCATAATGAGAGCGCTGCTATAGCTGCTGAAGCTTTTTTTAGCGCCCAATTCCAGAACAAACGTTTTGAAAAAAAGGTATTTGAGCCCGTAAATTTGAACACTATTAAGACTGAAGATGGAGAGATAAAAATTGTGGATCTATGTTCCCAATTAAAAGCAGACTCAAGCAAATCAGACATCAGAAGACTAATTGAGAATGGCGCCGTACAGATCAATGATCAGAAAGAGACCCAACCCTTAAATACCATCAAGCTAAAAAGTGAGACAAAAATCAAAATAGGCAAAAGAGATTTTTTTGAATTAGTAGCGACTGATCACTCCTTAAAAAGCTTCTGATTAGTCCAGGAGTGGATAGCAATTCGCACTAAAATCTCTACCATTATTAAAATATCACATCAGTCATTTGCTATAAAAATTGTAACTTGTTTAAAACTATAAGTATTTCATCGCTAATGGCATGGCCTCTTAAAAAAGAAATTAAGGGGGCCATCATTTTTACAGCAATTGCAAAGTATGGATACTTATCGAAAAATTTTCTGTTTTATTTAGTGACAGATTCCTTTACGGAATACGGAGTTAAAACCTGAGTAGTATCGCGGCACTAAAGTAGGACAGTGAACCACAATCCAAACACCATGAAATTAACACTTTATATTTTCATAGTTCTGACAAGCCTGAACTCTTGCCAATCTCAAACCAAGCAAGCGCCCGCTCCTCAGATTGTGGGTGGCCCTTGTCAGGGTTGTGAAGCGCTTTTGGAATATGGTGATAAAAAGCTGTCACCCATTGACACACTTCCAGATTATGCGTCCACCAAACCTAAATTAAAGTTGACCGGGACTGTGTTTGAAAAGGATGGAAAAACACCGGCCAAAGATGTTATTTTATACATTTACCAAACTGATCGGAATGGGATTTATAGTACCAAAGGCAATGAAAAGGGTTGGGCTAAAAGACATGGTTACAATCGTGGATGGATCCAAACCGATGCTACGGGAACATATACGTTTTATACGTTCAGACCGGCGGCGTATCCAAATAGATTGGACCCGGAACACATCCACATTACTGTAAAAGAACCCAATACAAATGCTTATTATATTGATAGTATAGTTTTTGACGATGACTCCTTATTAACTAAAGATCAAAGAAATAGACTAGAGTATCGTGGCGGTTCAGGCATTGTAAAACCAATACTTAAAAATGATCTCCTGACCGTAAAACGGGATATTGTTTTAGGACTAAACATTCCAGACTATGAATAAGGTTCTAATTAGTCTTACCTGCTTTATCATAACATCCTCCTGCATAGAAAAACACAATTCCAATGCCCAAAAAGCAAACATTACACCTGCCAATCCCCAGCCTACAGCACCTGTAAAAGGAGACACTCTTTATTTCGACCTCCAAAATCCAGCATACATTGGAAAGGCACTAAAATGCGTGGCACCGGAAAGCATGAAGGTCAAATTAAAATATGGTTATGTGATTCTTAGGGACAACGAGTTAGTAAATGGAACTTATGTGGCCAATATGTCGAGTATTGAAGTTACTGATATCCCTGAACATGAACATGTGCCTAGAAATAAGTTGAATTCCTATCTCAAAAGTCCAGATTTTTTTTAATGTTGATAATCACCCAACGTCTACATTTCAAATTACAAACGTAATGAAGTTATCTAATGATAGTTTAAAAATTTCAGGAAACCTGACCTTAAAGGCTATCACTAAAAACATTGGTTTTGCTGCCAAATATCCAGAGAATTTCTTAAGCGCAAAATTTACATTAGATCGGTTTCAATGGAACGTGGCTTA
This sequence comes from Gelidibacter sediminis, assembly GCF_004364975.1. Lineage (GTDB taxonomy): Bacteria > Bacteroidota > Bacteroidia > Flavobacteriales > Flavobacteriaceae > Gelidibacter > Gelidibacter sediminis. The sequence goes on from NZ_SOBW01000011.1 coordinate 16,829, forward strand.
TGAAGGAAGTGTGATGGATAAAACTATGGTGGATAAGGACATTGAATTCACAATTGCCGTAAAAATAGAATAAATCAAGTATCATTCACGAGGGCCATAAACTAAAAACACTTGATGACATCAACTTAACAACTATAATTTGCCTTATGCCACCATAGTTAAAGCGCTCGACAATTGGTTTTCGTATGTTTTTCTTACTTTAGACCCACAAAAAAGGTGATTATCGTATATATATGCGTTAGCACTCTATAAAAAAAACGATTATATGTACCAATTAAATTACCGTTCAAATGCAAAACTAGGACTCCAACTTAAAGATTTAGATCAAATACTAGAAACAGCAGTTGCGGTTAATTCAGCAAGAAACATCACAGGTTGCCTGATTTATCATAAAGGAAGCTTTGTACAAGTGCTGGAAGGCCAAAAAAAGGACGTTTTAGACATCTATGAAAATATTAAAGCCGATGATCGCCATAATGACGTCACTTTGCTATGGGAAAATGAGGTGGATGATCGATTTTTTCCAGAATGGAACATGGCTTATTTTCGTCCCAAAGAGAAAAATTTAAGACAATATATTGACAATCTTATTTTACTTTCAGAAATATCAGATCGTTCTTCAGGTTCCTTGGTAAGTTTTTGGAGTAGTGTTCAAAAAATTTTAAAGGACGAACAAGCACACTAAATGGGATAACAATAGTGTTTATCAGTTTTATAACTTGGAAAATGACAGCGCGAAACACTACATTTTAGCTGTGGAACACCCTGAAAAACTAACAGAGATGCTTAAAGATTATACTATAATTTTAGAAAGCGATTAGTAGAAATGTACTTATGTCCTCCAATTTTCATTAACTTTATAACTTACATCAGGACTATTTATGTTTTATAAATCAAACAAACGTCTCTTCAATATTTTAATTGGCGCAGCACTACTCTTGTTGATTCCCTTGTTGTTACAAGCAACCATAGGAACAGGTATTGATGGTGATGGCTTCAATTGGAAGCTGAACGATTTTATAATGATGGGCGTATTACTATTTGGTACGGGACTAGTAGTGGAGTTGGTTATACGTTATATAAAGTCCTTTAAAAAAAGAATTGTTCTTATAGCCGTAATTTTTTTGCTGCTCTTATTAATCTGGATAGACCTTGCCGTTGGAATTTTCAACATTTCTGGGTTTTCAGGAAGTTAAAGTAAAATTGAAAGAAATATATCCGAAACACGAGTCCTATTTGGTTTCAGAAAACACGTACTTTACTCCTGTTCAAATTCCAAGATATCTTTAGAATTGAAACCAATATAAATGGTGTCTGCAATATGTTTATCTTGAGTCAACACCGTTAATTGTTCTCCTGACTCTAATTTTAGGACCAATTGAACCGAATCTCCAAGTTGAATTTTTTTAATGACTTGGGCCGTAGTGAGATATTCACAATCCGCTTCAGCAGACGACGGACTCACAATAATCTTCTCATTCCTAATCGCATGGCAACAGGTTTCCTTTAATGGACACCTAAATGCATTCTGTAGGTTTTTATTGATATGAACAGTACTTCCGAATAATGACGCCACATATAAGGTATTTGGCTTCACATAAAGATTTGTTGCCACATCTTTTTGAATGACTTTCCCATTCTGTAAAATCAGAATTTCATCAGCTACAGAAAGTGCGTCTTGGGTATCGTGAGTAACAAATAACACAGTAACCCCCGTTTTTTTAATGATATCAAAAACTTCATTGCGCAATTGCGTACGCAACATGGCATCAAGATTACTGAAAGGTTCATCCAAAATTAATAAGGATGGCTCTGGCGCCAAAGCACGTGCCAAGGCAACTCGCTGTTGTTGTCCGCCAGATAGTTGATGTGGGTAACGTTTTCCCAACTCACTTAATCCAACCAAGTCTAGCATCTCTTGTGCTCTTTCTTTCTTATGCTTCATTTTTGAAATGCCATACAGCACGTTGTCCAATATTGTTAAGTGCGGAAATAAAGCATATTCCTGAAAAACCAATCCAATTTTTCGCTTCTCTGGTTGTACAAACTTATCCAACGAAGCGATTACCTTATCCCCCATGACGATACTTCCATGATCAGGCCGTTCAAGCCCTGCAATTAAGCGCACCAATGTGGTTTTCCCACTCCCACTCTCTCCAACAATGGCACACACTTGGCCTGCCTTCAAATTGAAAGTCACATTCTCTATGGCGTAGTTTCTGCCTTTGTCAAAACTTTTAGAAAGCGCGTTTATAGTTAACATGGTTATTTCTTGATCAATAATTTATTTAAAAATATCACGGGTATCATTGCTGTAAAGATAATAAAAAGCGAAGGGATAGACGCCTCCATGACCATCTCATCACTCGCATATTCAAACGCCTTTACTGCTAATGTGTCAATATGATACGGTTTTAAGATGAGCGTTAATGGTAATTCTTTCATCACATCAATAAACACCAAAATTACGGCACTAAAAACGCCTGTCTTTATGAGGGGAAATTCAATTTTAAAAAATGTTTTTAAGTTTCCAACGCCCAAAACCTTGGAGGAATCTGGGATGGAATTATCAACTTTCAAAGCTGTAGAATCTATCGGATTATAAGCCACAGCCAAGAATCTGACGGCATAGGCATACAATAGCGCAATTAAGGTGCCATTGATGATTAAACCGGAATCGATTCCAACTTTAGCCAACATATGAATCAGCCATTTGTCTAATGCCAAGGTCGGAATCATGATGCCAATGGCAATCACAGCACCTGGAATGGCATATCCTAAAACCCCAATTCTAGAAATATTTTTAATAGAACTCAAGGTGCTCCATTTTGAAAAATAGATGAGCAAAAGAGCGAAAAATACAGTGATGAGTGCTGATGAAATGGCTATGGCAAAACTCTGAAGTGAAATCATAATAAATTCCATATCAAATACAGTTGATGCTGTGATGACTGCCCAATACACCAACTGTGCTACCGGCAGAATAAAACCTAAAACTATTGGCAACAATACCACAGAAAAAATCAGCCATTGTAAGCCTCCTTTGGGTTGCTTTCTCTGAATTTGCGTGCTATTGGCTTTTGAAGAGGTGAATTTAACCTTCCTGACCTGCCATTTTTCAAACAAGATTAAAGCAAAAATAAAAATGATCAATAAGGCCGATAAATACACTGCTGTTTGTGGTTCTTCGAGTGAAAACCACGATCTGAAAATTCCTGTAGTAAACGTATTGACGCCATAATATTTAGCGGCACCATAATCATTAAGAACTTCCATCAACACCAACACCAAACCGGCAACAATAGCAGGACGCGCCAAAGGCAGCATCAATTTAAAAAATGTTTTGAGTTCACTGACGCCTAACATTTTTGAAGCTTCCAATAAATTATTCGCTTGATTGAGAAAAAAGGCGCGAGCACTTACATAGACGTAAGGAAATAGAGAAATACTTAAGACGAAGGCAAGTCCGGCCTTATTCATAATATCAATGCGGATAAACTCCAATCCGAGTTGTCGAAACAAGAGATCCATACTACCGCCGTAATCGAAAATTCCGGCATAGGCATAGCCAACAATATAGGAAGGGATGGCCAAGGGTAGAATTAATAGCCATTCCATTTGTTTCCGGAACATAAAATCGAATCGCGATACAAACCACGCCGAAGAGACACCAAAGATTAAAACAAGAATACTGCAAAAAAATACAAGGTATAAGGAGTTCCATATATATTCTGGCAATAAGTACTCCACAATGTGGCCCCAAGTTTCACCTGGTCCAGAAATCAGCTCTACACCAATAAATAGGATAGGCAAGGCCAAGAAAAAAACAATGGCCAGTGTAAAAACTGACCACCTGTTACTATCTCTTTTAAGCCTTTTTACCCTCGTTTTTAAGGAGAACGCTTCATTTTTATTTCCACCCTGCTGCATCAAAAATCAAAACTGCTTTCTTGTTAAATTCACCTAATTTGTTCAATCCTAAGGTGTCTTCCTTAAAGTCTCCCCAAGCTTTAATATCGGTAACAGGGGCAACACTTTCCAAAACTGGATACTCGTAATTAGCATCGGTAAACACTTGCTGCGCTTCTTCGCTAATTAAATACTCTATAAATAAAATCGCATTTTCCTTATTAGGTGCGTATTTAGCAACACCAGCACCGCTTACGTTAATGTGCGTTCCTCTATCCTTTTGGTTAGGGAAAAACAAGCCTATTTTTTTGGCTGTATTTACTTCTTCAGCATCTGGTGAGTTCAACATTTTTCCGATGTAATAAGAATTGACAATTGCTATATCCCCTTCTCCAGCAACAACTGCTTTTACCTGATCTCTATCTGAACCTTTCGGAGAACGTGCCAAATTCGCAACGATTCCTTCAGCCCATTCCTTAGCAGCCGCTTGGCCATTATTGGCAATAATTGATGCCATTAAAGATTGGTTGTAAATATTTGATGATGAACGCACCAAAATTTTACCTTTCCATTTATTATTTACCAAATCTTCATAAGTTGATAAATCTTCAGGTTTTACACGGTCTTTTGCGTAAGCAATAATGCGCGCTCTTTTTGTCAATCCGAACCATTGATTATCCACATCTTGTAAATATGACGGGATGGCGTTTTCTAAGATATCAGATTGGATGGACTGTAATAAACCTTCATCTTTAGCTCGACTTAAGCGTCCAGCATCTACGGTAATTAATACATCAGCAGGCGATTGCTTCCCTTCCATTTTCATTTTCTGAATCAACTCATCGGCACTTGCATTCATAACCTTGACTCTGATGCCAGTTTTCTCTTCGAACATTTTGAAGATATTTTGGTCTGGCTCGTAATGGCGATGCGTGTAGACATTAACAACCTGTTCTTTGGCTGCCTTTTGTTCAGAAGAAGTGTCTTTCTTTTTGCTCTCGTTTCCGCAAGCAACCAATAATGATAAGGTTGCTACTGCAAATAGTATTTTTTTCATGATATCTGTTTCGAATTGCAAATATAACAATTTAGAATAGATATAAATAACACCCTGTCAATATTGAACTTTCCTCCAGGCTACATTATAGTGAAGTTGCATTATTGGCCGATGAAAATACTAATCCGTATCAGATTTACCATACCTAACATCACGAAATGTAGGGAGGTTTTCGGTAATTCGTCCAGCTCCTTTTTTGTTTATTTTAAATGTGACGTCTATTGTGGTGGTGAATAAAAGGACGGATAAAAACGTAGTTCTAAGATGCGATTTTACCAACTCATAAGCTTCCTCTAAGCTGAGTTCCTGCTCGTCATCCTCTGTTTCATTAGACCTGTAGTGTGTTTTGACCAATACCCTAGCATCTCCATCAACATCAAGCGGTCTGACAAATACATTTTTTAAATTTTGTTTCCCTATGGTTTTTGCCATGGTTAATTTGGCAAAGCGTTTCTCTTGGACACTCTCTTTTACCTGGTCCCAAAAAAGGTCAAAAACAGTTTGATATGGCATAAAACAAGGATTGTTGATAGATTGTTTGTTGCATCAAAAGTACTATTAATAATTTGATTTGAGTCTTGCACCACCTTTAGGTACCCTTAATTCCTCCGGGTAGGCATCTCAATTTAAAAAACGGTATAACACGTGGTAACGAGTACCCCTTGTCCATCATTCAATGGGACGGACACTAATTGCTGCTGTGATTTTATTTTAAAATTAAATGGCGGTGCCAACACATCTACTCCACTCCCTTTTTTTAATCTAATGCCTTGCCCAGATATGATGTCTAAATTGGGTGTAAAGGGTTCTTTAGGCAAATGTTCAGTTAATATAACGTATTTAAAATGCGCTAGTTTATTTAATATTTTATGAATTTCTGAATTGGATAAATGCTGAAGTACTTGTCTTATAATGACACAATCGCCAACAGGCAAATCATCTTCGGCAATGTCTAAACAGTGGAACTCTAAATTTTCTGCACTGTATGTCTTCTTATTATGTCTAATTAATTCTTCTACAATGTCCACGGCAATATAAGCCTGTGCATAGTCAACCAAATATTTGCCAACATTAAAATCGCCACAGCCCAAATCGCACACCACCAATGGATTATCGAAAGAAGTTAAAAAAGAGATTAATTCCTTTAGATAAGGCATAACGAAATTAGGATGATGTGACCCCTCACCTGAATAAAATGCTGTACCGTCTGTTCCCCACAGCCTCATTTCATACACTTGATCCATGACGGCTTTTGTGGGCCAGGGTGTTTTAGTGCTTTTAGACTCTGATTGCTTATTTTTCATGATTGCTGTAACTTCAATTTTTACGATGAAGACTGAAATCAAAAGTAATCATAAACATAGAAAAGTTGAAGGCACCCCACCTATAAAGATGGTGACTAGGTAATTTTAATCCAGCAGACTTTATTTCGGAACATACCAATTCCGTTATTTCATTAATTTCAAATTTGCCAGCTCCTAATCCTTCGAAGTAATTTCACACAACAATGATAACCATATTACTAATATTACTGTAGCTTTCAAACAACAGCAACTTACAAAGTTTGCTGCTAGAACAAAATACGGTGTGATTGTTAAATAATTTAAGTATTTTTCAAAATCATATAATGACGTCTCAAAGTTTTTAATAATAGAACAAATACACCTAACAACTTATTTTAGATTTAAGCCACCTGAAAACACAATATGACTATGAAACACCTCCTACTATTTATGTTTTGCTTGATGCTGTCCTATACCTACGCTCAAGAATCTACTGAAAAAGATGTGACCACTGAGGTCAGTGAAGTCACCGTATTTATTAAAGACGCCCAAATAACACGGAAAAAATCTATTGACTTAAAGTCAGGGGAGACCGTTTTAAAATTCATCAACCTATCGCCCTTTATAGAGGCAAAAAGTATTCAAGTTAAAGCAAATGGCAATATCACGGTCTTGTCCGTCAACCATCAACAAAACTATCTTGAGAAACTTGAGAAACCTAAAGAATTATTAGATCTAGAATCTAAACTGGAAGAGGCAGAAGATCAAATAAAATTAGAACAAACCCATGCGGCAATCTTAAAGGAGGAGCTCGCATTTTTACATGAGAATAGAGCCATTGGCGGAAGAAATCAAGAGTTGAACGTTACCAATCTAAAAGACGCTGCAAATTTTTACAGCACTAGGTTAACCGCCTTAAAACTAAAAGAAATTGAACTGGACAAGAAATTGGAGGCTTTAATGATCTTAAAAAACGAACTCCAACTTCAGATTAAAACTATAACCAGTCAAAAGAATTTTCCTAACGGCGAAATATTGGTTAAAGTATCGTCGAAAACAACCAACAAGATAGATTTTGAGCTGACCTATGTAGTGGGCAATTCAGGATGGTTTCCATCTTATGATATCAGAGCTAAAAATGTATCCGAACCTATCGAAATTATTTATAAAGCCAATGTTAAACAGGACACAAAAGTTGACTGGACAAATGTGAAATTAAATTTATCATCAGCCAATCCTGACATCTCAGGTGTTGCACCAGAATTGAAGACCTACTATTTAAACTACAACACTTTACCTCCTACCTATACCCTTTCTTCAAATGAGATTAGAGGTATAGTAATGGATGAAAACAGGCAACCTCTCCCTGGTGCCAATGTTATTGTAAAAGGCACAACTATAGGTGCTGTAACCGATTTTGATGGAAACTACTCTGTTACCATACCCAATACCTCTAGCGAGTTACAGTTTTCTTATATAGGATATAAATCACAAACATTACCAGTTACAGGTTCAACCTTAAACGTTATCCTTATAGAAGATTCTAACTCACTGGATGAAGTTGTTGTTGTAGGTTATGGCAGAAACACTCGAAATTCCATTTCTAAGGCACTCGAAGGAAAGGTTTCGGGGGTACAAAAGAACTCAAACAGTTTGCCAATACCGGCCCAACACGTAGCAAAACAAACGTCCGTCGATTTTGAGATCAACATTCCTTTCACCATCAAATCTGACAATAAAAGTTATACGGTAGACATGGCCAATTATGAGTTACCAGCTGAATTTAAATACTTAGCCGTACCTAAAATCAGTAAAGATGCTTTTCTAATTGCAAACATCTCCGACTGGGAGAAATACAGTTTACTTGAAGGGGAAGCTAATATCTTTTTTGAAGGTACTTATGTAGGAAAATCATTGTTAGATATGAGATACGCTACAGACACCCTGCAAATATCACTTGGCAAGGATAAAAATGTTAGTGTAAAACGAGAAAAGTCAAAAGATTTTACAACCAAACAATTTATTGGCAGTAAAAAAGAAGAAACTAGAGGGTGGACCATAACCGTAAAAAATAACAAACCTCAACCAATCAACATGCTGCTATACGATCAAGTTCCAGTGTCCACACTTGAAGAAATTAAGGTTGAGATTTCAAATCTATCCGGTGCCAAATACAATCTTGAGACGGGGGAAATTAAATGGGATTTTTCAATAGACTCCAACCAAACCAAAGTATTTGAATTAAATTATGCTGTGAAATATCCAAAACATCGACGTTTAGTTATAGAATAATAAGCATTTGTAGCTAAACTTTAACCTACTGCAAGGTATAGTTTGGCTTAAAAAAACCTTTATCACCACGGAATTCAAAAAGATTTTTTCAATTATAAATATGGCGTAATTTCCTATATATATTTGAGAATACATTTTTAGTGCTAGACTAGTATTAAAATTAATAAACAATCAAAACTTTTATTGCACTAACAATTCGTGCAATTGTGATAATTTTTTCTTACATTATATCTGATCTTTAACCATATAGAAATTATATCATTTTTACTTAAAATATATTAATTATGCATGATGATTATTCCAAAAACGAAATTGATTACATACGCCGCTATGAAGCTGCAGGATTTACAGACCAATATCGCATTATTGAAGATGAATTAGAGAATGTAGATTCAAAAAAACGATATGCACCCCAAGATGTCACAATTTTGAAGGAACATCGCTATGAGGGTATCAGTAATCCTTCAGATATGTCACTTTTATACGTTATACAAACTAATGATGGCAGCAAGGGAACAATGTTAGCTAGTTATGGCTCAGATGGCAACAATTCCATTCATGAATTCATGAACGCTATTCCGGAAAGTAATGTCAAAGATGATTTCATGCTTCCGCCAGATGCAAAAGATCACAAATAGCACATCCGTCAAAGCTCATATAATTTTCTGCCATAATTAGCACCAACTAGGCTTACAAAATAGAGAGATTACAGTCAGTCTTATGGGTAGTGGGACAAATATAATACTCAATTGAAAGCGCACCTGTTTCTATTTGACTATTCAATAAATGTTCAAGCAACATTTCAATGCTCCATAAAAAAAGCCATAATCTAAAGATTATGGCTTTTCACCTTAGTAGCGGGAACTGGACTCGAACCAGTGACCTTCGGGTTATGAGCTTAGTCCGTACAACAACTAACAAAACTTAAAACTACTTAAAATCAATGATTTACATAATTTTAATAAAATTTATCATCAATTATAGGCATCCGATACCAAATTATTCTGTACTTATTCTGTACTAGTTTTTGTATCTTTATCATTGCAAAAAGTAAGTTATGGCTAATATAAAAATTGTTCTTCGTAAAAATATGATTAAAAAGGATGGTACAATTCCATTGGCCATAAGAATAAGTGCAAATTATAAGACTAATTATAAGTGGCTTGGTCAATACGTTCTTGCAAAGGATTGGGATAAAGTTGCTGGACAAGCAAAAAGAAGTCATCCAAATTATAAAATGCTAAATAATTTTTTACTTAAAAAATTAACAGAAGCCAACGATGTTTATTTAAATAACCAAGATGAAAATATTACTCCAAAACAGGTCAAACAAAAACTGAAAGGTCCAGGCGGCTCTAAATCGTTTTTTGCAGTTGCGGCTCAACGGATAAAAACAAAATATGACCGTAAAGTTTTTTCAGTAGCCAAATCAGAGCTTTCTATTTTATACAACATTGAAGAGTTTTTAAATCTCAAAACTTCCTTAACTAAAAAAGATGTTATCGAAGGTATTGGAAAACGAAGAAGAGATAGAGTTGGTAAGGCTAGAAAGTCGGAATATTCCTTTATTGATGGAATTGAACATTTCCAAAAGAAAAAAGATTTGAAGTTTCAAGATATTAATCAGGCTTTTCTAGAACGCTATAAAACCTTTTGTTCCGCTTATCTAAATCAGAAAACTAGAACAATTTCAAATCAATTAATTTTTATCAGAACACTATTCAATGTTGCCATTAAAGATGGTGTGGTTTCTGCAAAGTATTACCCTTTTGCTGGTGACAAAGAAAAAATTAGATTAGGAACTAGTAATAAGATAGGTCTAACTATCGAAGAGGTCGAAAAAATTGAATTATTGAAATTAGAACCTTATTCTTCGATTTGGCATACGCATAATGTATGGTTGATTTCCTTTTATTTTGCTGGTATTCGTATTTCAGATGTTGTAAAATTAAAATGGTCTGATTTTAAGGATGATAGGCTGTATTACGTTATGAATAAGAACGAGAAGCCTTTAAGCCTTAAAGTTCCCGAAAAAGCGAAAGCTATTCTAGATTTTTACAAAATGAACAGAAAAAATAATGGTGGATATATCTTTCCTTTTTTAAATGAAGTCCGGCCAAATGATGATGAAGATTTTTTTACTAAGACTAGAAATGCTACTAAACTCTTCAATAAATATTTAATTAGAATCGCTGCCCAATGTGATATTGACAAAAGCTTATCTAATCATATTGCGCGTCACACTTTCGGAAATATTGCAGGGGATAAAATCCACCCATTAATGTTACAGAAGCTTTACAGACATAGCGACTTAAAAACTACTTTAAACTATCAAGCAAACTTTATTCATAGAGATGCTGATGATGCTTTGGATAGTGTAATTAGTTTTTAATCTGAGTTTTACCATTTACAAAACACTTCGCAAGTACCAACTTTTAAGAAATTTTAAGAAAGGCATAATTTTTGCAGCTTTCCAGTAAAAAAACTGTCTATAGAACGTCAACTACATAATTCTTTGTAATTACCTTATCTAATATCGACCCTACTATTAACAGTTACTAACTCTGTAATTAGGTATGGTATGAAATTACATTTACTCGCACAAAACCTAGAAAAACAATTATTAGAAATTGAAGAAAATTCAGAGACAATTATGCAACGCTCAAAGCATTCTATAATAGTCTGCACGAAACTTTTAGGTCAATTTAAAAAGGAAATTATTAACAAAGGTTTCGCCTCTATCTCGGATGAGATTTATTTTTTTAAGCACACAAAACAAATCCCATTAAGGCATCTTATCTATTTTTCTGAAATTCGTTCCTTTGAAATTCAATTCCCAAAAACAGACAAGGAATCACAACGCAAATTCATTAGAAGAAAGATGCAGAAAGTCAATCGTTTCTTTAGCTACAATTTGGACTTCACGCAATATGCTGATTCAAACCATACTCATTTTGATAAAGAATATTATACACGAGAATATTTGGGTTCTTACATTATAGCTACATCTAAATTCTATTTCCAAGACCCTGAATTTTGTACACCAAGAGATATGCTTCTTGGTAAATACAGAGCCTATGATTTGCTCGCAACTTATTTAGATGAGAAAAAATTTAAAATTCGCAACGGTTTAAATGGTAAATTTAAATCCATTAAACCGATTGAAAAAATACATTGGCCATTTTCAAATACAGAATACGTTGAACTTTTGTATGCGCTCTGTGCAAAAGGATTGGGAAAACAAGATAACCAAAGCATAATGCAAGTTTCCAGAAAATTGCAACAGCTATTTGATCTTGAACCAAAAGATATCTACAAAACCTATCACGACATCAAAAACAGGAAGAATAGCCGAACGCTTTTTCTTGACGAACTCTCTACATCTCTACTCATAGAAATGGATAAAAGTGAAGAATAAAACCATTATTTATCTATTCGATTCCTAATTCTCAAGCTTTTTAAAAAAGACCGTACTACGGTTGACCTACGGTAATTAATTTTTGCATCAGTTTTTTATAAAATCTAATGTGATTTGAAGGTGTAGGTTTGCAAAAACACCCTCAAAATCTATCAAAACAAAGCAAATCTCAAGATGTTAAATTTTGACCGTACTACGGTCGAACTGGGGAATAAAATCCAATAAACCTATTCAAATTTGTAGAACGAAAGTCAAATCAAGTCAGGGGCTATCAAATTAATTGTAAATCAATAGTCCCTTTCTTTAAAACCGTTTTATTATGCCAGCAACTATTATTACTTCAGACGACCTTCGAGAATTCAAAATGGAATTACTCGATGATATCAAAAATCTCTTATCCAAACAGGGAAATGGAAAACTTAAAAAATATCTCAAATCTTCTGAGGTTATGGAATTACTTCAAGTAAGTCCTGGAACACTTCAAAATCTTCGCATCAATGGCACCTTGCCATACACTAAAGTTGGTGGTATCATTTATTACGATACCGAGGAAATTCAAAAAGTTATGGATGCCAACCGTGTGCACCACGGTCTAAACTCTTAAGCGATGAACTATATAAAGCTACTTAATGCGGCTTTTGAGAAGTTCTATTTTGATGACCGCCTTAATCCAACGCATATCAGCCTGTATATGGCGCTGTTCCAAGAATGGAACAGTTGCCGCTTTATGGATGAATTCTACGTTAATCGCAGGGATTTGATGCGTTGTGCCAAAATAGGCTCTAAGTCCACATATCATAGATGTATAGTCGAGTTAGATTCTTGGCAATACCTCTCTTATTTCCCTTCCAACAATCCCTACAAAGGCAGCAAAATTAAGATGGCCATTATTGGGACAAGTGATGAACCGGTTGTGGGACAGTACCATCCCGAATTAGAACAGCTTGCGGAACAGTACCATCCCAGAGGTGTACCGCTTGAGGGACACCACCATCCCACAAATGGACAAGCTGTGGACTTGCACCGTCCCATAGGTGGACAAGCATTGGTATCTGAAACAAACAATAACAAACAAGAAAACTATATAAAACAGCCAAAGGGCTGGCAGGCCGTTTTTATTTTTTTTGAAGAAAAAGGTTTTGATGCTGATGAAGCAAAAAAATTCTATGAGCATTACCAAACCCGAAATTGGCAAACAAGCGATGGAAAAGATATTCGAGATTGGCGCGCCGTAGCCATCAACTGGATGGACAGAACTGAAATATTCGACGAGGAAAACAAACCAAACAAAAAACAACCGTCCCAAATCAAGGACAACTTGCGAACCACTAAAAACAAAGATTATGGACAACCCCTCTAAAATTACCGAAGGTGGCGTGGAATATTCGCTGGGAAAATTTGACGGTAAAAGCGTCCTCTACGACTTTCCCAAAATATTGATATACCTGAATGCCAAGGGAAAACTTTCATTTGGCGAAAAGTTCAGGATTTATGATGAGGATAAGGATATTTTGCTGAAGCTCTGTTCCTACTTCATCAAGGATAAAGACAACTGTAAAACCTATGGAATTGATATTGACAAAGGAATTTTGCTTTCTGGACCTGTTGGATGCGGAAAGACCAGCTTAATGAAATTACTGCGTCATTTGGTTCCTTTGCAACGTCCTTATGAAATGATTCCTTGCCGGAATGTAACTTTCAGTTTTAATCACTTGGGTTTTAAAACAGTTGAGGAATACGGTAACACAAAATTCTATTGTTTTGATGATTTGGGCGTGGAACCATCTGGCAGATTCTATGGAAAGGATTTGAATGTGATGGGCGAAGTGCTTTTATCTCGATACGAGCTCTACCTACAAACCAAACATAAAATCAAGACCCACGCCACCACAAATCTAAACGCTGAAGAACTAGAAGAGCGTTACGGTAATCGCGTTCGTAGCCGAATGCGTGAACTTTTTAATTTGATTGCTTTTGACACAAAGGCTGGCGATAAGCGGAAGTAAGATAAATTACTTGCTCAATTTTAAAATGCGAAATGCACCTTGAATTACCAATACAAAAACGATTGTTCCGATAATCAAATCAGGTTTACTCGAACTCAACCAATTTACCAAAAGTCCAGCGATTATTACTCCTAAATTGATAATCACATCATTTGAGGTGAAAATCATACTTGCTTTCATATGTGCCTCTTCTTTGCTCTTTGACTTTTGCAAAATGTAAAGACAAATTCCATTTGCAATAAGTGCAAAAATCGAAACGATAATCATTGTCGAAAAATCGGGAAGTTTCTCGTCTCCAAAAAATCGCCTTATAACTTCCACAAATCCGATAATAGCAAGTGTTATTTGAAAATATCCAGCAAGTTTTGCAATCCGCTTTTTCTTAATCAACGTTCCGCCAACCGCAAACAAGCTAATTCCGTAAACGAAACTGTCGGCAAGCATATCCAAACTATCGGCAACAAGTCCCATTGATTTTGAGATAATTCCTGTTGTCATTTCGATAATGAAAAAGACAAAATTTATGACAAGTACAGACCAAAGTAGCTTTTTCTGGTTTGCATTTTCTTTAAATTCTGTTTGGTCGGTTTGTTCCGTTGAGATTTTCTTTCCGCCTAAATTCAAATCGATAACTGACTTTTCGATTTGGTCAATTTCTCCGCTGTGAAAAACGGTCAATTTTCGGTTCGGAATATCAAAGTCCAAATTCGCAATACTTTGAATTTCGTCCAATTTCATTCGGATTAGATTTTCCTCGGAAGGACAGTCCATCTTACTGATTTGAAATACCGTTTTGTTGATTTTAGTCGTCATCTTCGTTTCCAAAAGGTTTAATAATTACTCCTACGCTAAAAATAAATCCGTCTGTTGGTGCATAAATTTCGGGAAATACTGGATTGTCGTGTGGTGGCAAAACCAAAGGTGAAAACCTGCTTTGTCTTCTGTCCGTAAAGTTTTCAAAATTCGTGAAAATTGTTCCCCATTTAAAATTACGCATCGCCACAAAACCCATCGTAACAAAATCTGTGGTTTCTGTGCCATTAGACAAAAATTGTTTTCCTGTGTAAAAAGTTTCGTAACCTATTCGCCATTTTTCAGATTCGTACATCAACACACTTCCTGCATTGTGTTTTGCGGTTAAAGGCTTTTGAGGATTTCCAGCCAAATAGTTCAATTTAGTGTCTATAAGAGCGTAATTTAAAAACCATCTAAAATCTTTATAAGTAAACTTTATGTTGGTCTCTAATCCTTTACTCAAAATTTCATCGGTTGCATTTTCAAATGCAAACAAACCGTTATTCGTACTATTCAATAGTAAACCGTTGTTAATTGCTGTTACATAAAAAAGCTGATTAATAGAAAAACCTACAGTTTCAAATAACCTCGTTTGGTAGTTGACATCAAAATTAACACCATAAGACCGTTCTGCCTTAAGTGCTGATTTATCTATGGCGAGAACATTTTCAAAGTTTATAAATTCAGCCTCTTCGGTAAAAATATCTGGTATTTTGTAACCTAATCCGCCACCAATTCTGCTTGAAAATCCGCTGTCGTTTTTATAAAGTAATGAAACTTTTGGAAGTGGAAAAAAGCCAAAATCAGTATTGTAATCGGCTCGCAATCCAGTTTCTAAAATCCAATTATCTGAAATATCGTAAATGTTGTTTACAAATGTTCCATACGTAACATCTGTTTGGTCACGTTGTAATTGTGAATTATCATTTTCATCGAAATTTGATGTGTACAAATTTGCACCCAAAATCCAATCGGTTTTTTTAGATGCCTTTTGATAGTTAATTTCCGTAAATGTATTGGTTTGTTTACCGTCAAAACTGAAATCGGGAATAGACAATTTTCTATCGAAAAATGAGATGCTATTTTTGATGTTTAATGAACTCACGGAATCTATCTTTGTTTCATAAACCGCTTGACTGCTCAACCTTTTAGAAATATTTTCTTCTGTATATTGATGAATTCCATTTTCGCCACTTTCAATTTTTGTTATGTCGCCACCAATTCTGTCGTCATACGTTCCATTTAGTCCAATCCAAAATGTTGTTTTCTCGGATGGATAATAAAAAAACTTGGGGTTGAATGATATAGAAGTAGTTTGTGGCAAATTACTAAAACCATCATCTTCTGGGTCGTACACTTTTTGGTAATGACCAGAACCGTATAGAGAAATCCCAACTTTTTCGTTCCGTTTACTGTAAAATACATTCGCTGTACTTCCCAAAGCTTGTGTTTGGGTTAACATAATATCCAATGCAGGTTCTTCGTCAGGTGTTTTTGAAACCATATTTATCAAACCTGCAATAGCTCCACCACCATATAGTGTTGATGAACTTCCTTTAATTATTTCAAATTGTTGCAAGTCTAAAGGTGGAATTTGTAAAATACTCAAACCGCTGGAAAATCCACCATACAAAGGAAATCCATCTCTCAAAAGTTGTGTGTATCGTCCATCGAGTCCTTGAATTCTAATGTTGGTGTTACCACTACTTAACGAGGTTTGTTGCATTTGTATTCCTGTACTTTCTCGAAGCACCATTGAAATATTGGTCGGATTCATTACTGCTTTTTCGCTTAATTCTTCCGCTCCAATAAATTCAATTCTCGTAGGTATTTTTCTAACAGTTCGCGTACTTCTTGAAGATTGAATAACGACTTCATCCAATTCATTTCCTCCCGATTCAAGTTTGAAAGAAAAGATTTTTTTTGTACCAATTTCAATAGTTGTTTCTATGGTTTTGAAACCTACGTATGAAATTTTGATAATATGGTTTCCGTCTGGAATTTCTGTAAAGTTTGCGATTCCGTCAAAATTGGTAACTGCTCCTTTTTCAAGTTCCTCAAAATAAATGGTTGCTCCAAGTAGTGGCTCGTTGGTTTCTGAATCAGTAATCAAAATAGAAATATCGCTGTTCTGTGCGAAAGAAATAAATGATAATGCGAAAAAAAGTAAAGTTAAAAATGTTTTTGTCATCTGCGTATTCTGTTTTTGAGAATAGTGCAAATGTAAATTCCTTTTAGTGCAACTCGATTGCAAAGATTATTTGTTGCAATTGTCGCATAACCCTTTTACGACCATATTTGCCTGTTGCAGTTTGAAGTTTTTGGGCAGTTCTAATTTTGGAACTGGAAGGTCAAAAAGGCAAAATGTTTTGTTGCAGTTGGAACAGTAAAAGTGATAATGCAAATCTTTTGGGTCGCAGTTACAACCTTCTGCACAAACTGCGTATTTTGTCATTCCTGAACCATCTTCGATGCTGTGAATAATCTTGTTTTCCTCAAATGTCTTTAGTGTCCGAAAAATAGAACTTCTGTCTGTGTAGGCTAATGCGTTTTCAATATCTTTTAAAGATTGGGCTTTTTCTTGGTTCAAAAGGTGACGTAAAACCACAGTTCTAACTGCGGTATTTTTTACCTTTTTTATTTTTAGGATTTCTTCTTCGGTTTGCATTTTCCTAATGTATCATTTTTTTTGAGATTTCTTAAAAATGAAAAGCCTTTTTCATAATCCAACGAGCTTTTAGTGTTTCCAAAGCCCAGTAACTAATATTTTAATCTCTAATAAAGTTTTTAAGAGTATATTCTTTATACTCTTTATCACTTCCGTAAACATTTCTTTCATAATCTCATTTTTTATAATTTCTTTAAAATTGATAGCGCAATGGCGAGCACATTTTCTTTTCTCATTAAATACTGAGCTTCATCTACATTACTTAAAAAACCCAATTCCATTAGTATCGCAGGACAATACTCTGTCGTTTCCCTCAGCACCTGAAAGTTTGCAAACTTCACACCTCTACTTTCATAGCCTATTGTTTTACAAAGGGCTCTTTCAATTTTATAGCCTGCAAATACCGATTCCTTCGAGAACCTTTCTTGTTTTCTCAAAGCATAAACCTCTATTCCTTTCGCATTTGGATTATCCGAATGATTGCAATGCAAGGACACAAATAAATTAGCTTTTAGAACTTTGGACAGCTTGGTTCTGTCAGATAAAGAAATGAGCGTATCACTATACCTGGTCAAATAAATATCGAGTGGTTTTTCCAAGTTGTTATTTAACCTCAAAATTTCATTTGCAATGGACAAAACCACATCCTTTTCTTGGATGCCGTTTATGCCAATTGCGCCAGCATCTTTTCCACCGTGTCCAACGTCAATTACAATTCGTTTTTGAGCAGTCATTTCCTGTCCAAAAATGATGCACATTTTTAGAAGCAAAATCACAAAACTGACGTTTTTAAGCACTTTTTTCATTTTCAATTTTCGGGTTATCAACAATTTCCATTCAAAATTCCATAGAATTTGATGCTAATTAATAGCAAACAAATTCAATTGATTTCAAATAATATTTTATTCACAAATATTTGATTTTCAGTTATTTATATTCAAATATATGTAAATTTCCAATAACGAAAATGAACTAAAAATTTAAACTTTTCCGTTATGAAAAAATCACACTATTTAGCATCCATTCTTTCGCTCTTATCCACTTCGCTTTTTGCTCAAATTGGTGGCATTGAAGATTCAGTTAATGATGTTGGCGACACTATCCGAACTATTTTTCCAATACTACTCGGTGTAATCTTCCTTGTAGGTTTCCTGTTCAACGCAGGACATTTTTTTGGGGAAAATGCAGATTTAAAAAAGGGGATTACCCGAGTTTTAGTATTTGTATTGATTGCAGGTGCAGTAGTAGGAATCTTTACTTACCTAATAGGAATCGTAGTATAAATGAAACGGTTCGAGGTCTATAAAAACATCAGGAAAAGGGCAGTCATTTTTGGGTTGCCCATTTCCCTGTTTGCCTTGATGATGGTTTCTATTTTGGCTTCGTTGCTCATCATCATCTTCTCATTCAGCTTTGTGATGATAATTGGTGTGCTGGTCTTTAATGCTTCCCTATATGTGGCGCTGACAAGAATAGCCCACAATCCGCAACTATTCCAAATGGCAAAAGCATTTCCGCAAATCATTAGTAACAAAAGAAACTCTGGCTTCGATTATGAACAAGATTAACCTTTCGGCATATCAACCCATTGTAGATATTCAGGACAATATCGTATTTGCCAATAATGGCAACGTAGTCTTGTGCTATAAAGGGAATTTACCGGAAATCTATTCGCTTTCAGAAAAGGATTTTGAAGATATGCACGGTGCTTGGTTTCAGGCATTAAAGTCTTTGCCTGTTGGTACTGTGGTTCATAAACAGGATATCTACCTCAAAAAATCATATACTTCAGAACAACTTCCGAATACAACCTTTCTTGAAAAGGCTACACACAAGCATTTTAAAGGTCGTGGGCATATCGAGCACAGCTGTTATTTGTTCATCATCCTGACCAAGAATAAGGCTCTAAACAATCCTAAATATGTCAATCCCTTCAGAAAAGTTTCAAAGGGAATCGTACAGGAACTGGATGACAATATTAAGAGTTTCGCCAACTCGGTAAGCGATTCGGTTTCCTTCATCAACAATAGCCGAAAGATGGATTTTGTTTCGCTTAAAGCCGAAGAAATACAGCAACTGACAAACAGTTACTTCAACGGTTTTAATGAAGGCTATGATACCGATATTTTACTGGACAAAAAAAGCGTCAATATTGGCGAAAACCATTTTGATGCCCTTGCCATCAATAGCGAACTGTGCTTTGGCGAAAGTGTACAGAGTAGCAAAACCAATGAGAAATTCACTTCTGACGATTTTGTGTTTCATCAAGGGTTTATTGATGGCTTAGGGCTTACGCTTAATGAGAACCACATTGTCAACCAGATTTTGTATTTGGATAACAAACAGAAGTGGCGAAAGCTACTGGATAAAAAGATTGAAGAACTCAATAAAAGTTCAAATTTCGGTTCACAGAATAAAGTGGTTTTAGGGAAAATCCAGCACATTCTTGACCAAATCAATGCCGATGATAATGCACGAATCATCCGTGGGCATTTGAATATTGTCTATTGGGCAAAGGAAGCTAAAGAGCTCGACAAAATAACTTCAAAAATAAAGACCGAATTTAAGGAATTGGATATCATACCATACTATCCAAGAGGCGAAGAACGCAAGAATTACATCCTTAATAGTTACTGCTGTTTCTCTTCCAATTTCTCAAACAACGATTTATATGTAACCGATTTAAAACACGCGCTTTGTCTCTTTATAAATAACACCAATTACAAAAGTGATAACACCGGAATCATATTTAATGACCGTGAGCATAACATTCCTGTTCTAAAAGATGTTTGGGATGAAAATAAGAAACGAATAAAGGCACGAAACTTCGCCATTTTTGCACCAACAGGCGAAGGAAAATCTTTTTTGGCCAATAACATTCTACGCCAATATTTTGAAAGTGGCGTTCGTTTGGTCATTATTGACTTGGGTGGTTCATACACCAAATTCGCCAAACTCTATCCTGAGAAATATACGGTGCTTCGCTATGAAAGTGGAAAGAACCTTGGTATCAATCCATTTTACATAAGTGATACAAATGACCTTACACCCGAACGATTGGAAGACTTGTCGGTTTTCTTATTTGAACTTTTTGCCTCAGATTTAAAAGTTACGAAAGCTCAATCTGTATCGGTTAAAAAGATACTTCGGCATTATTATGATAGCATTTTAGAAAATCACTCGCTGGATGGTTTTTACAGTTTTATAGAAAAGAGCCAAGAAAATCTACTTGACACTCTTAAAATCCATCCCGACTACTTCAATGTTACGAGCTTCTTGCACGTAATGTCAGAATATGTCGGCGATGGTCTATATAGTTTCCTATTTGAAGTAAGCGAAGACCAGACCTATAAGATTGAAGACAAACGTTTGATAGTTTTTGAACTGGATGAAGTCAAGGACAATAAGGAAATCCTGTCTGTGATGCTCAAGCTCATCAAGTCAGCCATCCAAAGAACGATTTGGAAAAACAGGGCAGAAAAAGGCATTATCCTTTTCGATGAGTTTGCCAAACAACTGAAGTTTGAAAACGTATTGGAAAGCGTCGAGTTCTACTACCAAGCCATCCGTAAACAGAACGGTGCGATAGGGATAATTCTTCAGTCGATAAATCAACTTCCTAACAATTCAACTTCAGCAAGTATTCTTGAAAACACGCAGGTCATTTATAGCTTAAACAACGAAAAAGGCTATGACGAATTGGTCAAAAGACTCAACCTTTCCAGCCACGACCTAAATCAATTAAAATCCATCAAAAACAATCTTTCTGGTCCACGCAAATACACCGAAATGTTCATCAAAATTGGTAGGGAAAGTAACATTTTCCGCCTCGAAGTTCCGAAGGAAGTATATGCAGCTTACTTGACCGATGGACAGGAAAATGAAGAAATAATGAAGCTCTACAACGAGTATAACGATATGCAAAAAGCAATAATTCAATTCACATCTAAAACATAATATTATGAAGACAAAAATCAAAATTTTAGTAATGACCGTAGCTCTGACCTTGTTTATGTCAGGTAATGCTACCGCCCAAGGAATGCCCACTTATGACAATACCAATTTTATCAGTTTGGTAAAACAACTGTTGGAATCAGGTAAACAGACCGCTCAAATGATTAAGTCTGTAAAATTCCTAAAGGATGCTAAAGAAGCCATCGAGCAAGTATCAAGCGTAGTTCAACAACTCAACGCTGTCCAAGAAATTGCAGACAATAATCAGCGCCTTATCAATGTAATGCAAAATGATTTACAGGATATTTTAAACTCGCCCTACATCAAACCCGATGAAGTTTCAAGAGTTATGGAATCATTCGATGCAATAGTCCAAAACTCATTAGAAACGGTAGATTTTATTGATGAAGTTTTATCCAGCGATTACCTAAAAATGAGCGATGCCGAACGCGCCGAAATACTCAAAGTTAAAGAGCAAGAATCGAAACAAATGGTTTCTACCATTACCACTAAAACAAAACGGTATCGAGATATTATTTCTTTCAGAAAAATGCAGGATAAAGTAAATAACCGAGAAACAGATTACTAAAAATGACCGCAACTATACTTTTAGGGATTGGGTTGGAATACATCGATGCGGTGTTCCAGACCATACAGAGCAGCAACTTCTCGCAATACACTATTGCCGGAATGAAAACGCTCGCTGTCCTATTTTTTCTGGTTAACATCCTGAAAAAGTACAACGAAGGTGTTGCGGATAAAGATGGTTATACTTGGGGATTGAGCCCAGGGGACTTGATGAAGAATTTTGCCATTGTCATATTAGTAATTTTCTCAACGCAGGTGTTAGGGTTCTTTGATGGGATATTGGTGGCCATCGAGGGGCAGTATAGGGGCACAGCACCTGCGTTATTACCATTACAAATGCAGGACATTCCTTTAGAGGAAGACGTAAGTCTTTTTGATGCTGCAAGCTCAGCAATGACCCTTTTATACGAAGCTTTAGTAACACCATTGTATGGGTTTAAGATATTGGCATTTATTCTAAGCACTATACTTTGGATTCTTGACCTATTCATTTATCCGTTGTTTTTGGCAGAGCGTTTTTTCCTTTTGGGGATAATGCAAGCGTTCTTCCCTTTGGTCATTAGCCTTGCAGTATTTGAAAAATTCCGTTCACTTGCTTATACATTCTTCAAGTTGTATGCTGCTGTATATATGTTAGTGCCGGCATTCTTTTTAGTCAATGTATTTGTTAACGCTATTTATACGGAAATCAACACCAATTTTTGGGTCAACTTATTTGGTACCGATACAGGTCAAGGTTTTTTTGCGCCTGTTGTTCAATTGGGTTCTGTTGCATTTATTGTTTTCCTGAAATTCAAATTGTACAAACGAGCTACATCCTTTACTCTTAGATTATTTACCAGCTAATTCAAATGAAAATGAAAACACCTTACAAAAACATATACAACGTCCTGAAAATGAATCGATTTATCGTACTGGCAGTTGTCATTTTTGCAATGCTTTCCAGCACTTTTTCACTTTGGATGGCATTTACAACTAATAAAAATGCGCTCAATAGTGCATTTGCAATAAATACAGATGGTAGCATTATTCCGCTGAAGCTCGTAACTCAAAAAGAGAATTTTAGAGTCGAAGCTCTGGCACATTTAGAACTGTTCCACAACTACTTCTATAACATCGATGCCAGTAACTATGAAAGGAATTTGGAAAAAGCACTTTGGTTAGGAAATAGTTCTGTGGACAATCTTTACCGTCAGAAGAAAGCTGATGGCGTTTATAACCGATTGCTTCAGTATTCATTGGTTCAAAAAGTATTGAGTATTGACTCAAGGATAAACGAAAATAATGGCTCATATAGTTTTACAACCACCACCATTTTTGAAATTAACAGAGGTTCAATAATTGACACCTACGAATTGGTTTCAACAGGAAACCTGATTATGGTTGACCGAAACTTTCCCAACAATCCGCACGGACTTCTAATTACAAATTACTTCGAGAACACTTTAAAAAAACTAAACGATGAAAGTTGAAAAGAATAAAATAGTATTCGCTGCCGTATTGGCTGTGATTTTCATATTCCTGATTTCCTATTCTGTAATGGTATTAGGCGATGATGATACTGAAACTGAAAACCTAAAACAGACCTTAGTGCCTGATTTAGAGGAAAACCAAAAAGAATACGACTCTAAACTGGATGCTATAAATGACTTAAAGAAAGTTCGTGAAAATAACGCGCCCAGCATCTATGATGAAAAGCTCATTGATTCCTTGGGATTCTACGACCCAGATTTACCAGAACGCGAAAAAGAGCGTATTGTAGATAGCATCTATGAAGCTGGCAAAATTCAATATACATCGAAACGATACCAAAACTTAGGACAGAAAAGAACTGTTCGCAAAGCGGTATCAAAAATTGATTCTACTGAAGTAAAAAGAGAACAAAAAATTGAAGCCAAAGAATTAGGCTTAGAACATCAATTGTTCTTTGCCGCATCGCCAAAACCCAACGAGTTTTCAATCATCGGTAATACTGATGAAACAATTTACGTAGTAGTAGATGGCGACCAAATAGTCAAAGCGAATACCAGATTACGAATGCGCCTTACCAAAACAGCTACCATTAATGGTAAGCTGATGCCAAAGAACACACCTATTTTCGGTTTTATAAGCTTTCAACCTAATCGTGCGCTCATTGAAATTGAAAACATAAAGCACCATCCTACAAAACTCAAAGCTTTTGATTTATCTGATGGTAGTGAAGGTATTTACGTACAGAACAATTTTCGGGCAGAAGCCACCACCGAAGTCTTGGACGATATTATTGGCGATATCAACATTCCTACCGTACCACAAGTTGGTGGTATATCCAAAGTACTCAGACGTAACAACCGAAACGTAAAAGTTACGGTATTGAATAATTATAAATTAATTCTAAAACCTAAATTATGAGAGCAACAATTTTAATATTTGCGATACTGATTTCCGCTTTCGCGAAAGCGCAAACAACTACAGTTCTCGATACCATATATGCCAACGACACCAAAAACGTTGCATTATTCTTCCCTGAACCTATTCGGCAAGGAATAACCGGTTCAGATAATTTTGTATTTACCTACAATCGTGAAAAAGAACAGTATTTTGGACTTCTTCAGGCAAAGCCTGGGAAGGAAAGTAATCTGTTGGTAGTCAATAGAAATGGTTCAATTTTTTCGTATATTGTAAGATATAAAAAACAGCTATCTAAGCTCAATTATTTCATTCCGCTATCAAGTAGTATCGGAAATGAGAAACCAATTAAGGTCGATTCGATTCTTGCTGAATCTTCTGAAGAACGTGTAGATAATAGAACGTATTACTATCAAAAATTCTGCTCGTATCTTCTTAACAGAAACCAGCGTATCGGTCGGATTAAGAAGCGAACGCAAGGCATTGTCTTGACTGTTGAAAATGTTGTTTTTGATAAGGAAGAACTCTACTTCGTTATCCAGATTGAGAATAATTCTACTTTGGATTACGATTTGAATTTCTTAAACCTTTCGATTGAAACAAGACAAAAAGGGAAAAGAAAATCGTTGCAACGCCTGTATCAAGAACCAACGTACAAACACAATCTGCCTTCAAAAATTGCAGAAAGTGAAACTGTGCGCTTCGTTTATGTATTGCCCAAATTTTCATTATCTAATGACCGTAGGGCGATTTTAGAATTGAATGAAAAGGATGGCGAACGAAACATTGAACTGAAAATATCACATAGATATATCAATAACCCAAATTAAGAATATTATGAAAAAAATTGTCGTTTTCTCGCTCGTACTGCTGTTCCTTTCTTGTGCCGATTCTGATACTAAAATTTCGGGACCAAGTGCCACAGCCCAAATCGTCATCGAAAGCTTTTATGAAAAAGATGAGGAAGCTTTAAAAGCCAACTCAACACCACAGGCATATTCTAATTATATGAATACTATAAATATGTTCAATGCGACGGTAAAGGATGATTCAAACTTTACAGTTTTGCAGGATACGATAATGGGTGACGTGGCTTGGGTAAAATATACTACAGCCTATGATAAGACACCGGGTCTTTTTAAACTGGTTAAGCAAAATGGCAAATGGTTGGCGGATACGAGAGGCTCAAAGGATAAATCGCCTTTTTAAAAGGATACTTACTGATTTTTTTCGAGATTAATTTCCCAATAACCTTGTGTGCCACCGTGGCGTTTTATAAACCCTTTGGTTTTGAGCGCATTAATATGTTTGCCCACAGGGGATTCATTGATGCCTAAAGCTTCAGCTATTTCAGTATAAGTAATAGTAGTATTGGTTGCAATTAGTTTAAGTACTTCTTTTTGTCTTTTAGTAAGTATATCTATAGCATCTATTGCACCACCTGTTACACCACCCATTGCACCACCTGTTACACCACCTTTTTGACGATCTTCTCTAATAGTAGATTCATCAGCAACTTCTTTAGCAATAAAAGTCATTCTAAGAAAGTTATCGGAAAAACTAAAACTCTCTTTTCCATAGTGTTCTAAAATACGAGGGATGCCAGAACCTAATTGTTCAACCAGTTCTAAATCTTTAAAAATTCGCATCAGTTCCTTATTTCGTGGAACTGAAAAGCCTTCAAAAAATTCTTGCTTGCTCAATCCTTCCGGAAGACCACCAGCTGATGTGATTTCGATTCTATCGGTAAAAATCTCAAACTTTGGGGTAATCTCATTGGTATAGTCATTATGCACAAACGCATTAATGATGGCTTCTCGCAAGGCGATGGGATGCCAAAGGTTGGCTTGTTGTCTTTCTTTTGATGTGATTTTTGTGGTTGTTCTGTTCTCGACCGCAATTTTATCTATCACTTGTTTAGTAGCCTTAACTAAACATTCGTGACCATATTCGTTGCTTTCTATTAAGTCTGTTCTGGTTATGCCTGAATATTTGGCGACTTTAATTGAAGTGTTATTTTTGTCTGCCAAAAGATAGCCGGCATAATTAAAAGTACCATCTTCCGTAAGTAGTTCCAAGTTCTTTGCAAAAGCTTTACCAAGGGTGTACCCAGATTCTTCGTAGTAAATTTTTAGCTGTCCGAAGCCTAAATCCTGCCGTCCTGCTTTAATCTTGCTGATGGAATTTCGGGTACGTTTAGCAAACAGCTCATCTATCATTTTTTGGGGCATCGGTTCAGCCGCTGAACCCAAGCGAATAAAACAACCCTTTTCGCTCATCCCGTATTTTTTAAGATGATATGGTTTTTCTGGACCGCTGGCCACTATGATTTTCAGAATGTTCTTGCCGTCCCTTTCCTCACTCACAATATCAAACAGACCAAGGGCGGAAGGGCGGATGTTGTTTTTTAACCTATCCTTAATCTTTAACTGGTCGCCATCAGCATCTGCCAATCCGTAAGTATTTCCATCCTTATCGATGCCGATATGAATAATGCCACCTTCACGGTAGTTCAAGAAAGCAATGACCTCTTTTTCGAGTCCATCGGACAATTCTCGTTTATATTCTATGCGGTTTGTTTCGGTCATTGTTTTATTGAAATCGGACAGTAAAGATAATGATATTAAATTGTGAGAATTGATATAAGCTGTTGCAATAAGATTACAGCTATACCCAATGCAGGAAAATGTTTGTTGAATTTATAACCTAAAAACCAACCTTTCGATTACTATAAGTGTGTATCATTTCCAACATAACAAATTATTATTTTATCCAATCCGATTTTTCACCAATGCCCGTAATGATTAGTGTTTGAATTGCTCTTGAAAACACTACATAGTAAAGTGATTTTTCTTGTTTTAGATATGCTCTTTTTTGAATATCCGAATAAGTGTCAAAATCTGGATGCTTAAACGGCACAAGGTCTTTACTAAAGCCTCTTACCAATAAATGCTTAAACTCGTGTCCTTTCAAATTATGAAACGTTGATACAACCACAGCTTCGCTCGGTCTTTTACTTGCTTTAATATCTGTATACTTCTGTTGAAATTCGTTTAGAAGAGTTTTGGTGTCATCAACAAGTTTATTGGTTCTACCGGCAATGCAAATATCACTAGGACTTACATTGTCGTTAATTAAAAGCTTTTGAATTTCTCCAATGATATAGGAATCTTCTTCCTCTGGATTAGAAAATGTTTGATATAAAGGGTCTGCACCGTGCATTAAACTTACGTAGCCTGCATTTGTCTCAGCTTCTCCATCAAAATCATCATAGACTTCATCAAAGAGAACACTTACAGCTTTCTTTTTGATTTCTTCTGTCGTACGATAATTGACTTTTAATTTCCTAGACCGTCTTCCTCTTATGTGTATTCCCGATTTAGAAAAGTTAATTCTCCTACCATAAATATTTTGAAATGGATCGCCAACTAAAAATAAATCGTTTGCTTTTTCTGTCACTAATAATCTTAACAAGGTCAATTCTAGATTGGAAAAATCTTGAATTTCGTCACAGATAATATAAGAAAATGGTTTGTCTTCTTTATCTCTATAATGAGCTATAAGTAAATTACAAAGTTCAAACTTTGTGAAATTGGCTTCTTTAGCTTTTTTAAACTCCTCACATAATTCCCATATTTGAGTTTTATCTTGACGACCTATTCTAACCGAACGACCTATTCTTGATGTCTTATAATATTCACTTAATGTATCAACCGAATTGGATAAAATAACATCATTATATTCTTCTTGTAGAAACCTTTCATCAAAGGTTGATGGATTATATTCAATAATCTCTTTCCATATTTCTAGTTCTTGAGAACTATTTATCATTCCAGATGATGATTCAATCACCTTTGAATTTTTAGAAATATCAAATATCAATTTGTCAATATTGCTTATTTCAATTTCACTTTCTGGAATATTAAACTTTTCTGTTACAGAGCTTAAATACTGGGTCAAACTTTTTGTATAGGTTGTAAACAATATTGGCTTATCAAAAGTTTCTAATTTTTGACTTAAATGTTTTGCTCTATGTAATGCGCATACTGTTTTACCTGTTCCAGCACTTCCAGTTACTTTTAATGGCCCTTTGAATTCTCCATAGGCTATTGATCGTTGAGATGGATGAAGAAAAAGTTTCCATTTTTCAAAATCTCCTGAAAGTATATTTTCTAAATCACTATCTTCAGTAAGCACATAAACACTCTTCTGAGCATTAGGACTTAGCTCTTCTGAATCTTGAACTTTACCAGCTTCTATCTCTTCTAATATATCTTCAATTGAAATGCCTTCAGATAAATAATAGAGGTATTCATATACATCTGTTGGGATATTTGAAGCATAGCTTTCTAAATGTTCTACGCATTCAATACTCCTTACAAGCTCTAATAAGTCGCTAGGTACTCCAATTTGAGTAAGTTCAGAATCTGTGTAGGTTTTAAATAGAACTGGTGAACTTTGAACCTTATCATTTGCAACTACTTTACGATCTTCCGTAGCTGGCTTATCATACATTTGAAAGGACTGTGTACTTGAATTCCATTCAAAGACTTTGTTTTGAGCCCAGTCCATCGCCTCGTCGTGATTATCCACCCAAAGCAAGTGATAACCGTTTCCTTCTTCTGGCGCTTGAATGATAGCACGATATTTTTGGTCAATTCTTACAGTTCTCAAAGACTGGTCTCTAAACGTACTTATCTTTTCGTAATTGATTGCACTAGACTTAGGGTCTTCCTTAAACTTTTTCATAAACTCCCTTGTCTTCTTTTGAATTTTTCTAGGAAGTGCTGAAAAAGCATCGAAAAAAGAATCGTGTATAAATAGTTTTATTGCGTGATTCATATTAATCTTCTAATTTAAAATTATCCGGACTATATACTTTGTATCCGTTCTTAATAAATGTTTGTTTTGATTCTTCATCAAATGGATTGATAACAATTTTCTTGGTATGTGTACCTAATTCTGCCGAGGCAATAATTATATCGCTTTCAATAAGATCAAAGTCATACTCAGTATTAAACTCAATATTATTTTTAAATAATACCCTAACAATATCGTGCAGAGATTCATCAAAATTCGAGAGAACTTCATTGCTTACCTCATTTTTAGGCACGACCACTTGTGGTTTAATTTCAGCATCTAATGACTCAACAGTTATATTGTGAAATTGTGTTAGATTATAAATTTTCCAAAATTTAATCCAATTTTCTTTTTCCCAAAACGGAACAATCTTGAATCCACCAAAAGCTTTTAACAGAAAATCTTGAGGGCGAATAAATACTCCAAATGTGGCTTCATCCTTAAACTTTATGCCATCAGCATAAACATAATTAGTAAGTCCTTGAGGTGCTTTTTCAATTTTAGAAACACTTCTATGAGTTAATATAGCTTCAGTATTATCGGGACTATAAAACATTCCCATCATTTTAGACTGTGAATTAAAGAGTGCCAAACTTGACCACATTTTTAAATCAATATTGGTTATTGGATTAATAATTAGATGGAAGAATCTAGTTATATTATTATTGAGAAATATGTCAGAAACGTCATAGCCTTTAAATGAAGGATGCTTTAGGAAAAACTTATCTTTAATGACTTTCTCATCTTGCTTTAATCCAAGAATATCTTTTTCGTTAAACATATTTTCAGAAAAATCTCCCCAAGTAAATGTCCATTGATTATACCTTCCAGAATCTATAATGTTATTCCTTATTGCCAAGTCAGAAGGAAATCTCGGGTGATTTTCACTTGCGTGGAATTCATATCCATCTAGGTAAATAGCAATAGATTTTAATTTTTCTATATCATCTAAAGACCTTTCTTTGTCATTAATTGAGATACGAACACAAGACATTACAAAATCCGGGCGCGTCTTTAACGTTACCCCTTGAAGGACTCTTCCTAAATTTTGAGGATATATTTTGTAAACAATTTCGTTATTTCCATAGACCAGTTTCAGTCTATAAATCTTAAGCCCTTTTTCATTATCTGGCTTAAAGGAAGATCCTTTGTATCGGTCTGATAATGTTTCTAATAATGTTACGAACTTCAGTTCTAAATCAGATTCTTCGTTGTTAGCAAATGTGCTTACGTTTTGTAGGCTCTCAATGCTATTCCATTCGTCTGCTTTTTCAATAATATCTGAAAATAATTCTTGAGCTTCAGACCTACTTAAAATTGTTCTTTCATATTGGTTTCCATAAGTATAAATACACCTATAGCAACCATCTTTACCCTCTTGTTTACAAGGACAAAAAGCAATTCTTTCATATGCTTTTTTAAGAATTTCTGTAAACACCTCGGTATCAAATAACTTGGATAAATAACCTGTACCTCCTGGTATTGTTTCATAGAAAACCAAATACTTGTCTTTTCTATTTGAAGCTTTGTTAAAGATCTCATTTTCTCTAATCAAAATATGGTCTGGT
Organism: Gelidibacter sediminis; assembly: GCF_004364975.1. Classification (GTDB taxonomy): domain Bacteria; phylum Bacteroidota; class Bacteroidia; order Flavobacteriales; family Flavobacteriaceae; genus Gelidibacter; species Gelidibacter sediminis. Next base: position 47,615 of record NZ_SOBW01000011.1, read on the forward strand.
CTGCCTTTAAAATATTCTTTAAGCCCTAGTTGTAAACCCGCTTTAAATAAAGCGATTCTTTCCTCAGACCTAAATTCTTGAATAGGCAACAAAATAGATAATGCTTCTGTATTAAACTTTCTATACAAATAGATTTCATTAAATACGTCATCGATGGTATCGTCATAAATAGCTTCTCTATTCGAACAATATGGAAAGTGATATGCTCTTCGCCTATCGCTTAACTCCCTAGCTGATAAAGGTCTTTCCGTCGACTTGCCGCAGGTTTTACAAACCACAAAACCTACTTGAGGGTGTTTTTCACCGTTTATTTCAATTTCTCTTGTGCCAAAGAAACCTTCTTCTCTAATTCCTGTATTAATTTCTAAATACTCAACATCTTGAAAAAATTCTATTCCAAAAGGAACTCTCTTTAGTACGTGAGCTCCCTGAGAAGAAGATTGGTTAATTTTTATATGAACTGATTTTTGATAAAATTTTCGTTCTCTGTCATCTGAAGAATCTGTTATTTTAGAATCCTCCTTGTCATTAACAGACAAAACCCCTTGAAGTTTAACTAGTACTTTACGATTATTCAAACTAGACCAAGAGCCGTGACCACAAACAGGACATTGAGTTTGATGTTCTTCTTCAACATCAATCTCTTTCTTTACGTGGTCGCAATTACTACAAAAACGGTGTTCTTCATAATCTTCTTGAGATTTTATTTCTAAGCCTTCCGACTTTAATTTATAGCCTTGTGAGTAAAAAGTATTTGCAGGTGCAAGCTCGGTTAGCGCGGAAGAGCTAGGTCTTACTATCTCACTAAAATCTTCGTATTTATATTCTGTCTTACCATCAACTTGCTTTTTCCTTTTTATTTGAGCATTGAGGGTTACACCTGTCTCTGGAAAAGCATAATTTGGAAGTAAGCCTATATTTGTTAGATATTCTATGACATTTCGCCTATGAATATTATAAATAGCGCTTGATAAAGCTCGCTTTTCATTCTTTAAAATAATAGTTTCATTACCAGTTTCAGGCAAGCTTCTCAATCTTTTATTTACATCCTTCACTTTCTTTGCGTAATACTCTAGCTCTGCAAGTAAATCTTTATGAATTACAGTTAGACGATTTACTAATCTCCCTGAACTTAAGTCCTCGAATATTGATGACAAACTATTAGAATTTTCTCCTAATTGGTCTTTATATTGGTCAACAAATGCTTCATATAACTCCGTTTTATTTGATTCTATATAAGCTGCTATTTTTTGAAATAGAAAATTAGGGTCACCAGGCCTAAGTGATTTAACACTTAGCATTCTAACCAAGGGTGGGATTTTATTTTCTTCAGGGTCTAAGGTTGCCCAATTATCAAAGCAAAAGGCCATAAAATGTCTTTTCAGAATATCTTTCGCCTCTAAATAGCAAGCTGGTGTTTTAATTTCACCACTCATCATATCTTGAGGGTCTTGAAAATAATAGAGATCGTGTTCATCCCTTCCAGCTAGATTTAAGATCATAGATGTTCCACTAGATCTACCTGCACGTCCAATACGCTGTAAATAGTTTGCAGTTTCTGGTGGAAGTGATGAATTAAATGTCACATTTAAGTCTCCAATGTCAATACCCATTTCTAGCGTTGACGTTGCCACTAATACATTGGTGCTATTTTGCTTAGGTTGTTTTTTAAAATCGTACTCTAATTTTTCTCTTTCGTTTCTATCTATAAGCCCTGTATGGTCTTTTGCAAAAATTCTTAATGAGCGCCCTCTGTTATAGACCATTCTATAGTAATCTAGCTGAGATTTTTCAATAACTTCATAATGGCCATTACACCTATATTGAAGGCATTTCATATCGTTAACTAAATCTGCTCCATTAGAACCCGTATTTACTTTATGACCACATTTTACACAGCCAAAAAAGGTTACATCAGAACTTACATAAATGCTATCTTCTGCTAAACCATAATTAGTAACACCAGCTGCCACTCGTGTATCTAAGATTCTGTTTGAATCTAAATAGGCTAAAAGTTGTGCATAGAAATCATTAATTAGTTCTTTTTCTTCAGATACAATCGTTTGAAAGCACTTTTTAAAATAGGCACTAAACCAATTGTCCTTCGATGCTGCTTGTACCACATCAAAAGCTCTTGTATTTGGTCCACTTGTGAGTGCTAAAAACTTTGGCAATCTAGATGAAGGTCCAAAATTTTTCATTAAAAAGAATTGTTGATTTACATTTCCTCTATGCCCTATTAAATAAGAGTTTGTACGTTCTGTCCTGTACTTTTTCAAGTAGCGGTGATCTACACCTCCTTTTGTTCTCAACCTGTGTAAAAAGCCATTTAAAAACTTAAGGAAAGGCTCTTTATCAATAGCACTACCTAATTCATTTTCATCTAGCCAATACTTCATCTGGTCATAGACTTCTCCCATCAATCCACTATCAAAGTGAGTCGCTGAAGCTCCTGTTTTTTCGAGGGTACGACCAATGATTGCTCGATAAGAAAACTCAGCCCATATTTCCCAAGACATTCTATTCGAGAATTCTTGGTCAAAAACTGCACTAAATTTTCCGCTTTTATTTTGATAATCTGTTATTTCTAATCTTGCTTCGCAATCTGGTGGAAAGAATTTGTAATAATACGCTTCAAGATTTCCTTTGCCTTCATCATCTGAGTTTGTTCTCCAATACGCAATAAAGCGCTCATACACTTCAGATAATTTTACTGGTTCTTTTGAACCTTTCAGTATGGTTTGGATGGCGTGCCTCATTCCAAAACGAAAATTTCGATTTTCAATGAATCCCGCTTGATGGGCTGCATCTTGGACTCCATTAGTAAACGCCAACAGTTTTCTTTGACGGTCGTTGGTTGGGTCTGTAGCAGTTGCCAAAACTTGAGCTGTAGCAATAGATTCTAATGTTGGCACTCCTGTACCAATTAAAGCTAAGGTATTTCTTGAATTACAATGCGGACAAATCTTATCTACTCTATTACCGTCAACAATGCGAGTACCTAAAATTTTAAAATACTCCGGACTTTCATAATTATCGTAAATACTTAGAGAATGCGGATGTAAATATCCATCAATTTCATCGCCTGAATGACTGTAATCTGACGCATAGGTTTCTGTATACCCTTTATCTTGTAGGCTACTAATAAAATAAAGGTTCTTGTTTTGATTATTTGCTATTAAATGTTGACGAGTTCTTTTTAAGTCTTCTTCAAAATGAACATTTTGTTCTTTTTTAATTCCTATCCAACCACTACCGCCACATTCACGACAAAAGTATGGTGGCAATGATTTTGCCTTGTCATTTGGATTACTGTCACTTTCCCATTCAAAAACAGGACTAGGTTGAAGCTTGCGAACGATTTTGGAAAGACTGCGTAACCAATAGGTTATTTGTAAATAAAGAAACGGAAATTGCTTTTTACCCGACTGTTCCTTAGCATAGGTAATCAGCGACAATAACGAGCCAAATAATAATCTTACATTATCTGGTTCTAAGTCTACATCAATTTTGTCCTTCCATCTTATTAGTAGTGGTTTAATTTCAACCACTTTAGATTTTGAAATTTTAAGTAACTCAAAAAACCATTCGTTTTTCTTTAAAGCTATTCCTAACTCACTCGGGTTTAAATCCTCGTAATTCCAAAATTGTAGTTGTCGAGCTAAATAGGTTTCATAAGTATCGTTCTCTAAAAATGCACATTGTGCTATATTTTTAAGATTTACATTAGGGACTTCAAGAGTATCTGCAAAAAACTCATCAGGCTCTTGCCTTTGTTCTTCTATTACTGAGTCTATGGTTACTTTAACACCAAAAACTTTAGAAAAGAACTCAACTAATTCTTGTTTCCCTTCATCTCCTCCTGCTAATGTTGCAGAAGTTCCAACAGGGATAATTTGATCTTTTGGAAGTTTAAGTTTTAGTTTTAAGCGACGTATTAAGTTTGCTACATCCGAACCTTTTGCACCATCATAAGTGTGAAGCTCGTCTAAAACTATGAATTTTAGCAAGCTTGTATTCTTTAAATTATGATGCCATAAATTGTGAAATCTTGATTGCAATAAAGCAAAATCAAGCATCTTAAAGTTTGTCAATAGAATATCTGGTGGTGATTTTACAAGGGTATCTCTATCTTCTATGATATGATCTTCACCCATTCTTGTGTTACGCACACCATTTTTATCTTTTCCTTCACCAATAAATAAGCCTGCACGAATTTTTCCTTGTAAAACGTGTTTACCATCGGCATCTTCAAAATTGTTGATTTCTTCTGCAATTCTTCTCGCTTGATCCGTAGCCAATGCATTCATTGGATATAGAATTATTGCTTTTATCCCTGGCGTATCTCTATGCTGATAGCAATAATCCAATAAAGGGAATAAGAAACTTTCTGTTTTACCAGACCCTGTTCCGGTTGTTAGAATTACAGGTTCAGGATTATGCCCATTTCTGGTAGACAATTTAGCAAATGAAGCGAATTGGTGGTGGTAGGGGTCAAAGGGTGGTTTTACAAATAAGGATTTTTCAAAAATTTCTTTATCACTATCGGATGTGATTTTATCAAACGGTAGTCTAAGTTGCATATAGGGCCCTTTAAACATACCTCTCCTTTCATTCAAAAGAAAGGCCTCAAAAGACTGGTCTAATGCTGCATCTTCAAAATTGAAAGTAGATCTTAAGTAATCTACTACCGCACGTTTTATTTCATTTGCTTGTAGTAATGGTAGCATAGTCTTTTACTGTTCTTTTTTTAGTTGTAATGAAATTATATAATCTGATGGCGATGCAAAAAACAAATCATTGTTATCAAAATCAACATCTTCATTAAAATAATCTTTTAAAATATGTACTTGTCCATCAATTACTAGAGCAATTTCATAATCATTATTTCTCTTGATCGCTTCGTTTTTTTCCGCCCTACTTAAATGAAAATAAGAACCATTAAATGACTTAACTTCTAAATATTTCCAGTTTGGATTATCAATTGATTTATACCGAATATCATAGTGTTTGTTATCTGATTTATCTGATGTATTAGAAAAACTAGAAACCCATTCTACCTTTTCTATTTCCTCACTTTTCTTTAATGAATTAAATACTATTTGCTCCGCTTTCTTTCCAGATATCTTGTTTCGTTTCACATCTTTATCGCTGTGATTCCAACTACCTTTCTTACGGTTTTTACCATTGGAAATAGTAGGATTTATTTTCATTGAGGAACTAAATATAATCTCTCCTGTCTCTTCTTCTTCGGGTTCAAAATCGTCTTCATTATCATTGATATCTTTAATATTTGCTAGATAACCAAGGATTTCATTATCATTCCCTTTAAAATACAATAAGCTTCTAATTTCTGCTTCTTCAATATCTACTTCGTTTATCTTATTTTCTTTAAGCAGCACTTTATATTCAGGTAGAATCTTGATTGTATATACTTCTACATCTTTGTCTATTTCAATTCCAAACTCTTTATTTACTGCCTCTTTTAGCACATCTAAATAGTTTAGCTCTAATTCAAATCTGTTATCTAACAGAACGTTTTCAATCATTTTAGTATGAATAAGGTTTTCATACGCTTCTTGGAACGTAATTAGTTGTTTGTGCAGTTCTCTATATTGATTTAAGTGTTTCCATAAAGACGTATTAAAATCCTCCTTAAGATCAAAAATTGTAGTTTCAAACTGCGCTTTATGATAACTTATAATCCCATTAAAATCCTTATCAAACAAGTGAGAAATTGGAATTTCTAATTCACTCGTTACTGCTTTCAAAAATTCTATTGATTGTTGGTCATTAAAATCAGCATAATTAATATTCTTAAATTGCTTCGAGATTTTAAAACCAAAATCGTTGAGCACCAATTCTGCTAACTCATCTGAATCCTTTACTGTAATAGGGAAATCCTTATTTCCAAGCTCGTAAACTTTAGACCAAAAACGACTTTCATCTCTTGAAATCCCCAACAATTCTAAAGCCTGATTATAATGCTCAGTTAAAGAATTTACCTCAATAGTAAAAATGGTGTCTTTGAGACTGTTTTTATCTTTAAAGATTGTTCTGTAATTGTCTTTGTGCTCATTCACTTTAAACAACACACATAAAATTTCAGCAAAAGCTTCACATACTTTTGGTGTGTCTTTTACAATTTCTAAAGTGGTGTTTTGTTCTACACATAAATAAAAGCCTTGGCTTGTTGGGTTGGGTAAGAATTCACCTGAAAGAAGGCTCTTAGATTCCCCATTTTCAATAGCATACCTTAATGAAGAAACGAGTTTTATATCAACTTTCTTCAACTCATCTGCTTCATTTTTTTGAATAGAGTCCTTAATTGAACTTAACCTGTATGTTAGGATATATGGCTTAATTTTTTCGAACCACTTTTGAAACTCTACATCGGCAACACTTTCACGTACAGAGTCTTGGTAAATCTGTAAATCAACATCTTTGAATGTTTTTACCCCAAAATATTTCGAGATTTGACTTTCTCCAGACCTTTTCGGAAAATCGAAAACCCAAAAATCTTCAGCTATTTTTGAAGGCAAAGTTGAATTATCACTGTAGTATACTTTGTCAACAGATATGTACTCTTTCTTATTACTCTTCTTTGCTAATAGTTTATAATCTTTAACCTTGTTGGCATAGTCAAAATCCTTTTTAAGTTTAAAAAAGCTGAACGCAAGATTGTAAATTTTACGAGCATACTTTTCTTCGGGCTCTATCTCTGATAATTCTTGTAATATGCTATACACTTCGTCAACCTCTAAATCGTTAAATAAACGACTCACTTTAAGCTGATGCAATACATCTATTATTTTATTTTCATTAATACTTAACGCTTTGAAAACCTGATGTTCAAAGTTTATGGAATTATAGCCTAGTTCTTTAGCAAAATCTAGGTCTGCAATAAATTTGGTATTTAAACCATTTAAGTACTTTTCTGCTATTTGATAATAAATATAAGAGGGATTGTCATTTACTGGTGTCACCTTATTATGAAAAGAGTAACTAAAGGTATCTTCATTGTCAAAACTTAATTGTCTTGATATATAACCGTCTGAAATTATCCAAGCAACTAAAATTTCTATTGAAAAGTTAGGGTGATTAACTATCGATTCAAAGTTTGTAATCTCTGTTACCTTATACTCTTTATGAGAGTTGTTTTCTGGCCAACCCGTTTGATTAAAAACAAATTTTGTAAATGAGTTTTCATTATCTCTATGCAGCTGTTCTGTTATCTGTTTGGTTTTTGTAATTCTATTTACACCTAGCCATAAAAAGAAATTGTCTAAGTAGCTTACACCATTATCTTCTAACTCCCAATAATCATTGTCCAAAACATAGTTGGCATCATCAAAAATGTCTTTAAAAATGATGGCTGTTGTTTTACCAGTATCATATCCTTCACCCAAAAAGAGGTCTTTGCCGTAACTTACTTCCAAGTTTTTATTTAATAAAGGCACATCAAGGTTAATACTGTTTCTCCTATCTGGATTTACTTGATAAATTGAAAATAAAGACTTTACCATTTCTGTAACTATCTTTAATTTGTCATCATCATTATCTTCGGTAGCTTTTATTTTATTTTCTGAAGTACTAACAATATGCCTAATAACATCAGTTATATCGTTAGAACCGATATTAACGATATCTGAAACCAACCTTTTAAGAGGTCGGGAACGGTGTTCATTCTCAATCCGTTTTTCCTTAATTTCTTCTTCAAAGACTTTAATCAATTCAGTATATAAGCCGTCTGACATAAATGAAATCTCAACAGCTTTAGGAATAAAATATTTTTCAATATCCTTTCTGTTCATCATAAATGCCTGATTATGCTCAGAAATAGGGTCACCAGCATTATCAATAAGTAATGGTGTTTTGTTTTTTGACGAATGAATTTTTCCAAATGCCCAACTTGTCAAGAGCTTTATGAGTTGTGCGCGCTCTGGTATACTAATTATATGTTCAGTAACTGAAGCTAAAATATCCTGCCATCCTTCTTCAGAATATTCAGAACCATACTTTAAATCTGCCTCTATGTCCTCCGGAATAATGAGGTCGGTAAATAACGATTCTACTTTGTTACGTAGTACCCAATCAGAAAACTCATCACCGTAAAACACTGCGTCTTCGTAAGTGCAATAACTGCCATCAACACAAGGAAATATCTCTAAGGTGTTCTTAAAACCTGCTATAATTTTATAAAAATCGGTAAGTATTTCATTTTCATTTTCTCTTTCTACAGATAGAAATTTATAGGAAGACCAATCACTAGTTTCTTTTCTAATGTGGTTCTCTGCAATATCACCTATACTTTTAGCAATTTCTGATAGTAAATGGATATTATCTTTTTTATCGTTTAAATGATTTCGAGTAGGGTCAAGATTAAATGTTCCGTGTATTAAAAACGGTAAATGTGTACGTTCTTGGGTTGGGAAATAGGTGAAAAATTTTGAGTTTACATCACTTAAATCATCTTTCCAAGCTATTTTATATCTGTAGTATTGTTCTTTTCCTTTTTCTGTATTGTACAAAACATCTCCAGAATCCATAATGTTCCAAGTAGCATCGTTAATGGATACTTTGGCTTCAGATTCGTTTATGACTTTGGAAAGACTTTTATCTAAAACACCCTTGCTATCTTTTACCACAATGGTTTTTATATGATTTAAAAAAAGTAATATCTCAGGTGCTAATAAACTTAATTGACTCTCAATTCCATCTATTACTTCTTCGTTACCAGTAATGTATTTTAATTCAATGGTAGTTTGGTAAGCCGAAGGTTCTTTGTTTTCAATTAGTCTTGGAATTGCTAGAATAGCGAAAGGCACTTCTCCTTCGCTTAAATGATCCTCATTGTCTGCAATTAATTTACTTTGAGCCTCTTCTGGAAGCGCATTAAATTCTTTTTTAGCAATCTCTTTAGAGAAAACAACAATATCAGTTTTAGTTTTAATTTTTACTTCGGTAACCCAATTAAGAATAGAACGGAACCCCAAACCTTTATTACCAATAAACTCTCTCTTTTTACTAGAAGTATTTGCAATCATTAAAGAAGCAATTCCTTCTTCGGCAGAAAACGGATCTCCGTTGTTTGAGATAGATAAAGTGTGATTCTCCCTATTTAGTTCAATAAATACAGTGTCTGTCTTTGCATCATCTGCATTTTGTAACAGCTCTAATATCTGCCTACCATTGTAAGATTCTGTTGTTCCTTTCTCTAATCTATAATCTGCGGTAATTCGTTTTACTTGTTTATAGGTATCACGATTTTCCTCAATTAATTTGAGTACATCTTCAGCAAATATGGTCTGTTCTTTGGTCAACATCGTTAGACTTCCTGTTCTTTTTTATCGTTAAATACTTTTTCAAAATGAGTCCAAGCCGTTTTATAATCTTCTACGCGGTCGCATTTAGCAAATGGTGCATAGTAGGTTACCTTTTTTCCTTGATACAATTCGCTTTTTTCAATGGTATGTTCATAGGTTTCGCCTGCTTTCATTGCGGCAATAGAATTCCAATCTCCTCTGTCTAAACCGACACCCACTAAACTATTACTTGATGTAAATACTATGTTTCCAAGCTTATCATACCAAGTATCGTCTTCAGCTTTCTGAACCACGGGAAATTGAATATTGTAAATTGATATTAAATCTGTTAGTGATAAGCCTAGACCTATTGCACTCAACACATCTATCTCTATTAAGGCTTGTCTGCGTTCAAACGAATTTCTTAAAGGTATATCTGAGCTCCAAGATTCACTATTTACTGATAATTTTTTCAATTTTAAATCATCCTTTATAGACCATTGGTCCATTGAAAACTCATCTAAATAACAATTTGACCATAATATTGAATAGTCAATATTTAAACAATTTAATCTTAAGGTTCTGAGTGCTATTTTCTTGTAAATAGGATACTCCATACCTAAGGGCATATTTCCTAAAGTATCGCTATACATATTAGATTTTCCTAGCACTTTTATATAAAAATCATAAACAATTGAACTAGCCAAACCTGAAAGTTCAATCATTTTTTCTAACTCTTTAAATTGAATTGATATTACACCATTAATATGACTTGTTTTTGGGGGAAATAATGCGCCTATTAAAGTTCGTATTCTTGGTTGACTTAACATTTTTCTAAAACACAACTTAAAGTCATCAATATAATTTTCATTATTGAATCCTGAAATTTTGAATTTTTCTAAACTAATATTTGGAACATAATTAGTTCTAGGATAAAAATTTTCATCAATGCTCACTAAATCAATGTTGTCATAATCTGATTTAAGCAAACACTTTTCTATTGGTGTTTTTGCAAAAGGTGTTGCTATGTCCAAGTGTGGACCACTAACTATAAACTCATATTTTGAGGTAACTGGAAATTTAGTTTCTGCCTTAATAATTCCAGAATTTACATCATTAGTTTGATGCCAGCATTCAGTAATTATATTTTTAAAGTCTGAAAGTTTAGTTTCAAACGAAGCAAATCTGTTTAACAACTCAATTGTCTCTACTGAATGTATGTTCGGCAATTTAGTTGATTGCCAAGCGTCATTGTTATCAATAGCTTGCGCAACAATTTGTAATTCTTTTTTAGTTAAAAGAACTTTTCTAGAAGGATGCCCTAACAAATTCCAAGTATACCCTTCTTCGGTTTTAATTTTTAAGCCTCCGACAATTTGATCTGTTTTACCCGCATTAAAAATCAAACTTACTGTTGAAGGATGATATAAGTTGGCAATATTAATAAAACTGACATCTTCTTTTCTTCCTCGATATACATTGATAGAAAATTTATTTCCATCCTTTATTTCTGAAAATAAATACAATGCATTATGGAATTGAAAATGATATTCCAATCTTGAAAATATTTCTTTTCTAAAAGGAATTCCTTTTGGATCATCATATATACTTTCAGGATGCAAAAGTCCCATAAACCCTTCTTTCGCGGTAAGAGTAAAACCATTTTCAATGATACACTTGTATAAATTAGTTTGCTGACCCTTTAGATATGGATAATTTTGATGTCCATTCATAAAGGTGGCAGCAGATTCTATGGCTATATATTCATTAAAGTAGGCTTCTTTTTGTACGTCAACTCTCAGAAACTCTTCTTGAAGCTTTCTTATTTTAGGTGCAGCAACTTTACGAATCTCTAATTCAGGAAAGGATTCACCCATAATCCCTTTTTCCTCAAACTGAAGCTTTAACCAAGGCGGATTCCCTACAATCACATCAAAACCACCACGTTCTTTAAATACTTCTACAAATTCAATTTCGTTATGGAAAAAGCGGTGTTGTTGTGCTAGTTCTCCCACATATTTTATGCGCTCATCATCATCAAATAAAGTACCTGCTTTGGCTTTTTTACGTATTTGTTCTTTTATGTTTTGCTCAGTGCCATCAAGCGTAAGTTCATTACTGTCTATCTGTAATATGGATTCAATCTCATTGTACCATTCGGTTCTGTTGGGTAATAAACGAACATCACGTACATCCCAAAACCAAAGGCTACACCAATAGTCCAACACCAGTTTTAACTTATAATATGGTGCAGAACGGTCTTTACGAGACTCAGCAAGTCGCTCTTTTTCGTCATAGCCTTTTGCTGTAATTTGAGGATTAGGTTGTCCATACACTTGATACACAGAAGAGGTATCTGCAATAACACCTTTTTGCTGCTTGTAATGTTCTTCTAGTAGGTAATCAATAACGCTACTAATCTTTTGTAAGCGTGAAATTTCAACACTGGTAAGCGGTTGTTTAAATTCGTTTCGCCAGTCTTTAAAGGCACTTATTTCAACATCCGATAATTCTTCCTTTAGTAACTTAATACCATAGCTCGGTACCATATTATCATCTGCTAATAAGAAATGATATATCTGGTTTTGCTTTCGCGAAAGTGTACCATCTTTCTTCCAAAGTATACGTTTAGGCGCTTTGTCCCACCAAGGTTTTGGCAATGGTTTTTTTGCAATGGCGCCAGATGCTGTTTTAGGATATTCTAGTGAGCAGTCTTTCTCATTATAAACTTTTAGCCAAGCCCCAACAACTGCATTACCAGCACCAAGACGGTGTGCAAAAAATGGGGTTTCCATATTTTTGTGCATACAGTTAAGCCATAGTGATAGTTTACCAAGCTCTACCGCTGTTGGGTTTAAATCTACACCATACACATTATTTGCTGCGATGTATGCTTTTACTTTCTGCAATTCATCTTTATAAACACCTGGCGTAATACGTTTACGGCCAGCTGCTTGTTCTTCATTTTCCTTTAACTCTAAATATGCAACAGCAAGTTGGTTAATTACCTCGTTATGAAATGCCGCTGCACCCATAGCAGGCTCTAGTATTTTAAGTTTTAAGATTTCATCTGCACAGTTTGTTCCTGTCAGCTTTCCGTCAACTATGGCTTGTTGTTCTTTAAGTTTTTCAATAATACCTTTAAGTGTATATTTTACGGTACACTGCGTTAAAACTTCGGGCGTATAATACGATGCTGAGTTTTTACGGTCTCTACCATTTAATCGATATACAAATTGTCCTTTTGGTATAACTACATCTTGTTCTAGGTGCTCACTATCTTTTAAAATTTCAGCTTCTTTAAAATCATCTCGTCTTGATTTTGGCACTAAAAATGTACCGTCACTTCCATTTTTATCTTTAGCACTTTTAACTTCAATTAAGTCTTCTCTTGCAAAGAAACCAGAATAGGATAGCAAACTTTCATACACACTACCCAATTGATTAATCCCAAGATTAGAATACGATATTCTACCACGACCTTTATTTTTTGTTCTTTCGGAAAGCGATAAGCGAACCACAATTTCTTGCAGTACTTTGTTGCTAAATTGAATTTCTTGAAGATGTATAAGCGCATCATTATCAAACAAAGGGGAATCTAAAGGTCGCATTTGGAATCCATTTTTCAAATTGGAACCTGTATGCAGGAAATCAAAAAGTTTCCATAAGCTTTCGGAAAAGAAATACCCGTTCCTAGAAGATTCTGTCGTTAATGCTACCATTTCCAAATCACGCAGCATTTCAAGACTATACCCTTTTTGATAGGTACTGTCTTTCATAGGTAAAATCTCTAAATCCTCTCTAGATTCTGCATAGAAAAGGAAGAGCAGACGGTATACAAAATTTAGACATTCATCCTTTAGCTCTCTAGCGAAATTATCGCTGTTACGCAGTTCTACAATCTTACGTTTATCATCTTGCGTAGCTGCATTTTTTAATCTGTATTCAATAGCTTCATTTGCCAATGCTTCTACAGCATAGATAACCGCACTTTTTAAAGTAACTGTTACGCCATAACTTGCTTTATGGGCATCTTCTTCTAAACCAGTTAAAATACTTTCGGTTTCAGAAATGAATTGCTTTTTAGCTAGCAAGGCATAAAATAACGCGAGTAAATTTCTATTGGATGCTGTTTTTGTGACTGTAAATAACTCTTCTAAATCGAAGAGTAAATAACTATCAAACTTCCATTTCTCGTACTGTATTAAAAATATTTTTGGACCAGCAAGCATAATAAGATAGACCGGACGTTCTTCTTCGGGAAGTAAAAACAGTTCTGATAAGGCCTCTTTAATTACCTCTGGTCTTATATCAAAACCATCCCAAGAATTTGGAAGTACTTTTTCCCAATCGTCTTTAATATAACTCTGCTCATATAATCCATCTGCATCTACATCACCCACTTGTATCATAGGCTGCATTTCCATTATATAGAGATAAGGCTTGTCATTTTTATTGAAACGGTAGCGAACAGGAATAATTTTATTATCGTCCATTACTACAGGTTCATCATAGGCTCTAACGCCATTAATGTAACCTAATGCTTCTAATAGTTCTGTATGGAACTGGTGCGTGCGAAGCACTTTATCTTTTGTTCTTCTTAGATTTAGATAATCATTCTTAAACTTATAATACTTTTCACTAATTGGGGCGATCTTGCTTGTAAACTCTTTTATATGCTCAGTCCCATAGCCAGACTTATCAAACACTTTCTTTGGAAAATCTTCGTCAAAGAAATGTTGAGAAAAGTAATCGCCTATATTTTCTAAAAATTCTATCATTCTTAATTACCCATTATAAAAAACCGCTAATACTCTTAGGAAGGGTTCATTTTCTAATTGGAAGTATTCATTGTAGAATGCATCCATTTGATTTTTCACATAATTTACTTCACTCTGTCTCTTCTTTTTGTAAAAAGAGCCTCCTCCATTTTTTTCATCTCCAAACTTAATTTCCATTTGTCGCTCGGATGCGCTTAGCCAATCATTCAGTTTCTTTTGATAGCGTTCTAATTTATCTTCCATTTCATCTTCAAGGTCGCCTTGAATCTTTAAATCATAAATCTGCTTTGCACTTTTTACCGCTTCTGGAAGTAACTCCTTAATTTTTTGAAGTTGTTTTTCTGAAGTTTCAAGTTCAGGCAATGTGTCCTTAAGACGGTATTGATTTAGAAATTCTTCAAAATCTTCTAAATTACCTACACTTGATCCGTCAAATGATTTTCCAACCACATAAGTTTTTGAAAAAATAGGTTTTCCTTGCTGATTAGATGTAATACCCTGAAAGATAAACCAAGCTGTATTTTTAGGTAGTGGATCTCTTAGTCTAGCGACTAAAGCTTTCCCACGATCTATTTGTCCAAGCAACTTGTATTGCATCCATTTTGCAATAGGATTAAGGTCGTATAATAATTGAAAGTTTGGCCATTCGTTTTGTTTCTTTCGCGCTTGAATAATTGCATTTTCAACGATATTAACATTTGTAGTAAGGTTGAATGTTTGATTTGGTTTTGGAAAAGCTTCTTTAGGCATATCGTACAACACACCTTTAGATGAAAGCTCTTCAAATTGTTCAATTTCTAAAACTTTGTCGTTACTATCTATATTAATTAAAGGGATGAGCCTATCGTCTTTCGATTTTAATTCATCAATAAGCGAAGCATAATAGCTAAAATCATCTTCATAAAACGAAGCAAAACCTTCGTCAATTTTCATTTGAGCTTTAGTAGCCGATGAATCTTCAGTCAATGCACTTAACCAATCATCGTCCACCGTATTTTCTTCATTGGAATCAAGAATTGACGGGTCACTATTGGCAATAGCTTTTTCTACTAATTTAGATTCTTGCTGTTGGTCATAAAAGCCCATAACACTCCCAGCATCTCCTAAACTTTTATGTACTTCTTCTTCCTTTTCTTTTAAACGCTCTACAATTCTAATATCTCCTTGAACATCTTCACTTTGAGATTCGGCAATTAGGTAATATATAAAAGGTGTCTTGGTCTGACCAAAACGATCTATTCTCCCATTTCTTTGGTCCAAGGTTATAATTGACCAAGGAATATCGTAATTAAACATTTGATTACAGAAGTAATGAAGATTCACCCCTTGACTACCAGCATCCGAAGCTAGGAAAAGTCTAATAGTACTATCTTCTTTAGAAAAATCTTCTAAAATATCTTGCTGCTGAGTATCGGTAAGGCTCCCATTAAATTGAACTACTGCATTGTCAGTTAGTTTGAAATCGTTTTTAAGATTTTTTTCTAATTCATTTAATGTGGCTCTACGTTCAGCAAAAATGATAATACGTTCGTCATTCTTTTTACCTTTCCAGCCCATTTGGTCTAGTTTAAAGAGCAACTGGTTGTATTTAGAATCACTTTTTTGAGCCACAATTTTTTCCAGAACGTCTTTCAGCTCTTCAAGATGTTCAATTACACCATCTTCATCAATCGCTTTATCTATTCTTTTAATTACTGTTTCTAAACACGCTTTCGGCGAAGACATATATGCTTTGAATAAACCAATGGAAAAAAGTAATGCTCCGAACGTAGAATTCCCAGCACTTTCTTCCTGTGCAACAGCTTTAAATTCTTGAATAATTCGTAAAGCTTCTTCTTCATCAGGATTTAAAGGACAATCTATTTTACTTGTTATCCTATCTCTAAAAGCATCACCAACTTCATCTTCAATATCTTTTTTAAACCTACGGACATATAAGGGCTGAATATCTTCTTTTGTAAACTCGCCATCATAAGGTATTGCCGTAGGGTCTAACATACTTATTAAATTGGCAAAATTCTCGCGCTTACCGTTGTGAGGTGTCGCAGATGTTAAAACCATTGCTTGCGTCCTCTCTGATAAAAATTTTGCTAATCCACCTCTCTGAGATGCAACATTGGCAACCGTATGGCATTCATCTATTGCTACAATATCCCATTTTACTTTTTCTAAATAGTGTCTAAATTTTGCGTTGTTTTTCAACGTATCAATAGATACTATAACCTTATCATAATAATCGAATGGATTTTTATTTGATGGTATTTCTGTTTTAATTCTTGCTATTCCCTGACTATCTAATCTTACTAGTGGAATTGAAAAACGAGCCCATATTTCCTGCTGAAATTGAGCAAGGATAGATTTTGGTGTAACAACTAGAACTTTTTTTCCTTTTCCACGTCTGATTAATTCCGCTAAAAAAATGCCAACCTGAACAGTTTTACCAAGACCAACGGCATCGGCAATGAGGATTTTTGGTTGTGGTAATGAAAGAGCCTTTATAGTAGATTCAAATTGATAATTAGCCCCTCTAATAGCCGCTTTATGAGCTATCTCGATATGTTCAGAATAATGTGAAGAATTCCGAAAAATTGTTTCAAGAAATAGTTTGGTTTGTCTATAATGAGTAGAATCGTCTGCCTGAAGTTCGGTTTCTTCTGGTTGTATTACTCGATAGTTTTCTAATCGTAAATCAAATTGAAAGCTTTGACCATACACCAATTCAGAAATACCTTCGACATCAATAATATCGCGTTCTCTGTTGGTAACTATAAAATCTTCTCCTCTTAAGTTAATCCTTATTCCAGGGGTAACATTAAGGCTTTGGTTGGTTAAAGTATCGTTGCTCAAATTATTATATCTAATCTTTATACATTATCGATTGCAAGCCTTAAAGCTTCTTTTGTAAACTTCTCACTTTTAGCTGTTTTCAAAATTTTATCTGCTAACCACATCGTAAGTAAATCTTTTTTTGGTTGCTTAAAAATTTTTGCTAAAACATCTATATGTTCTCTTTTAAATGAACGCTCACTGCGTTCCATTTTACTTAACATTGCTTGGTCTATTTCCAATTGAGCTGCTAATTGCCGCAACAAAACATCGTTAGACTCTCTAAGTGCTCGTATGTGTTCGCCTATCATAATCAGGTAGTTTTCATTAAAAGACTTGACAAATTTTGAACAATTTAAGGAATATATTTGGGAATAGTTTTTGTTTTGAGCAATAAATTTTATCGCTAGGGATTTAACTAGACTTCTTAACTAAATAAGGACTTTGCCTCCTCATAAACCCGTTCAAAATTAGCCGCTAAATCAGCCTGAGAAAACTGCTTTGATTCCTTTGGTAACGCTCTTTGAATATCTGTCAATTTAAATTGAACTTTCTTATCCTTCCCATCAGCATACGTGATAAACTCTCCTTGTTTTAATCTAAAAAACACATCTGCCCTAATTTTAGGAATTTCCTTTTCTCCAGTTGTAATTCGTGTATCAAAATCTAAGTTATGTCCACGACTAATACTTTTGGTTGGATCTTTAATAATTTCAAAAAAACGTTCGTAATATTTGGCGGTATCTGGGTCGTTTACTTTTCCGAAGAATTGATAAGATAGATTACTCAATATCGCTTTGCTTGCCTTATCTCCATACATCATATCATTCTGAATTTTATCCTGCATCACATAAATAGTAGAGATATTATAACTCCGTAAAGTTGCCGGAATACGATGCATATTCAATAATCTAATGGTTGGCGCTTCTTCCATTAATAAAAACGAAGGCTCACTATTCCGAACACTCATTTGTTTTGTAATTGTATGAATAATTGTTGCGATTACAGGCGAATACGAAGTCTCAAATTTTGGATTATTAACAATCGAAATAACACAAGGGTTTTTAGAATCATTTATATTAAGCGGCACTTCATCTGCTGATAAAGCCATAAAAATCCGTTGTGTGCTAATTCGTTTCAACGCATTTGCCAACGTACTTTTAACACCTGCGGTCTGCCTTTCAGAATCCTTACCGCTGATAAATGCATCTGCCATCGCTCTTGATGTGGTGTTGGTTTCCAAAAATTGAATTAGGCTATCTGTATCGAGGTGTTGGTAAATCGCTATCAAATGCGGTAGTGTACAATATTTAGGGTAGTCGGTTTTTAATTTCCAAATCAATCCACCAATCAAACCTTCAGCTGCATCGTTAAAGAATTTTGTCGTTCCTGTAGTTCCCGATTCCCTTTGTTCCAAAAGGTTTTCAATTAAAACTCGAGACACCTCGTTTACGCTTTCCTCGTTCTCTAAATAGCGTGGCGCAATAGGATTTACGCGATGTATAATTTTATCGAAGGAAATAACCTTAAACGGAATATTACTATCCTTGAAAAGTGGATATGCCATTTCGGTTAGTTCAAAATCTTTGTAATCGTGAATAATTCCGCAAAAGCTCTCTTTCTGAAAATGTTTTAGAAATCCATAAACCACACTTTCTGTCTTACCACTTCCCGCAGAACCTATGACGGAAGCTCCACGTTTAATATTATCTAATTTGAAGTTCCCTTTGTTTGTAGCAAAATTGACTTGGTACTTGGTATTTCCGTTTTGTACATTTTCAGTTTTATGCAGAAATACATATAGTCCTGTATTAATTAATAGTAGAGGACAAACCAAATAGAGTAATAGTGATACTAATTCGTTTCCCTCAGAAATATAGAACACAAAAATTAAAAGCAATATAAAATTCAAAAGAAACGCATATCTACTTACCCGAAAAAACGCATAGAAAACAGTACTGGCTAAACCAATAATTGAAAGTATCGTTATGAGATTATCTATTTGCATATTCATCATATTCCGATGGAACTTGATTTTATGGCCACTTCTGCGCCACGTCTTAATCTTTTGAAAACTCGAAGTGCAATTTGTGCCTGACTTACTGGAATACTTGGAATGATTGGCAATCCTATTTTTGTAATCATTTTAAATGCCAACGCTTTTTCATTAGCTGGTAATTTCATCAAGGCAGCAAAATATAAGTTGGGATTCTTGACAAAATCTTTTCGTGCTTTATAGGTTTCTGCAAAGTTACGTTTGTAGCCAAATGTCTTGTCAAAAGTCTTTTCTGCTTTCTCGAAAAATTTGTCTCTATCAAAACCTCGTTTTACATTTTTACCGTGCATTTCAACTTCTGAAGCTTTGTGTTTACTTCCGGGTGAAAGACTGACCGAATTTGAAGCGTCTTTTCTGCTCACGATGATATGAATGTGACTTTGGTTTCCGTCTTTTGCCATTCCCTGTACTATCCTTTTTCCGCTTTGTTGGTGTGGTGCTTGCTTTTCTAATTTTGCTATTTCCTTTTCCTTGTGTTTAATATTTCCTTCTATTGTTCCGCTTTCAATTTTACGGATATCATTTTTGAGCTGAAGTATTTTCGTAGCGAAAGGTTGG
Organism: Gelidibacter sediminis; assembly: GCF_004364975.1. Taxonomy (GTDB): domain Bacteria; phylum Bacteroidota; class Bacteroidia; order Flavobacteriales; family Flavobacteriaceae; genus Gelidibacter; species Gelidibacter sediminis. The sequence continues at coordinate 67,141 of NZ_SOBW01000011.1, forward strand.
TTTTCTTTTATCTGAATATCCGTTCCCTTAAAGGTTCGTTGATGTTCAATTTTTGCATAATATTTAATGTCATCGATTGTAATAGGTCGTCCGTTAATTTCTCGATTGAAGGATGCGACATAATCTTTCATTATCTCTCTGGTGTAAGTTTTTAAATCTTCTCGATTGTTCTGTAATCGTTTTAGTTCATACTTGGATGGACTGACCGTAATGGAATAAAATTTAGGTTCTTTCTTTTTCAATTTTGTGGTGTTGCCATCAATTTCTTTGACCACTTCTTCAGCGGAAATTTCATTGCCATATTGATTAAAAAAGAGTTCCATATCTCGCTGTTCTAAACCTTCATTTTCTTTCTCTAAATAGTCTACAAAATCCGCTGAACTTTGGCTATAATTACCGCCTAATTTTTGAGCTGTGATTGTGATATACATCCTTCAAATATTTATAGTTGATTACTCGGATTTTGCTTTTCGCGAAAGCGGACTTCTTTTCTTTCTTCAGCATATTTCTTTTCAACTATCAGCGGTTTTTTAGTTGGCTCTTCGGTTTCAAAAAGTGATTGAATCATCGCTACCGTAGGTTTGGTTTGTGTCTTTTCTACGTCTCGCATTATGGCAATTACCGCGTTGATTCTTTTTAAAAGTTTGGCTTCAATAGTTCGCCCTGTCGGACCTAATTTTTCCTTTGGCGAGATTTCATTATAAAAGAAAAAATCGAGCATCGTTGCCATTGTCTCGGTGTGCGATTTGAAGTAAGTGCGTGAGAAAGTTTGGAAACGCTTTGCAGTTTCCTTTTTAAATCTAATTCCAATAAATGAGTCCATATTTCGCCGATTTGTCGCAAAATCTTCCCTAAAAATGGGCGTTTCCAGCCCGTTTGTCGCAAATCGGTGATTGTCAGGAAATTAAAACATATTCAAGTCGCTGGTAATCAGCTATTTGAAAACGAAAAGGAATCCGAAACATCGCGCAGCGTGTTACCCTCTTGCTATTCCTTTTCGTCACGTGCAAGCGTGACAAAAATCCATCCAATCCGGTTAAAAAACCGATTGCCATTTTAGGAAAATAATTTTCCGATATGTTATATTTCGATGTGTACGGTTATCGGCGAAAGTCGAAAAGTGGATAACCTTACTTTAATTTGTGTGCTGTATTTCCAGCGATATAAAGATACGTTTTTTTATTGACTTGATATAAATTGCATACAAAAACACCCCTAAACTTTAGAGGTGCTTAAAAACTAACTTTAGGAAATTAGATATTAAAAACGAAGTTGTAAGTGTATAGATTTTTAATCATTTCTTCGTCTATCAATTTATCATAATCTGCTCCAGTTTCGTCAACATATTTCTGAATAGATTCTCCAAAAAGATATATGACGTGTTCTCTAGAAACCTGAAAAAGTTCCTCTTGTTTTTCCATACTCAAATCTTGAAATTTAATATACATCATAACTTCAAAATTTAATATTCACTTGGCAACATCAGCGTATTATTTACAAAAAATAACCGCAATTCATCGAGTGGAAAATCAGTCACTCTATACCCGTGCTTTTCTAAAACAATATCATTGCCATCGGTGTATATAATTTCAGCTTCGTATCCTGTATAATCCTGTTCATCTTCGGATAATCTTTTAAAGTCTATTGTGATAAACTCACTTCGGTTCATTAGACTTTTTGCAATTACGGAAGTGTCCGTAATGAGCCAAAAACAATCTGCCACATTAGCAAGATATTTTAGTCCGTCCGTAAAACGTGTTCTTAATAATGGGATTTGATAAAACATTTCCGTTCCGTGAAAATGTTGCAATCCTTCTTTGATTTCGTTAACTTGTGCTTTCATTGTTCATTTATTTTATAAGTGAATAATTAAAAGAGGGCACGAACTAATTGAAAACTGGTATCTGTGCCCTCTTGGATTTTTATGATTACTTGTCGTTTTTGCTTCCGAGTAATAGGATTTCATCGGCTACAACTTCCGTTACATAGCGTTGTTCGTTATCATCAGTTGTATAGCTTCGAGTTTTTAGTTTTCCCGATATTCCAACTTCTTTGCCTTTTTCGACAAATTTCTCAACGATTTCTGCAGTCTTGCCCCAAGCTACAACCGTATGCCAATTGGTTTCTGTTTGCTTTTTGCCTTTGGCATCCTTGTAATATTCGTTTGTTGCGAGTGAAAAACGGGCTACTTTTTTACCGCTTTCAAGGTTTGTAATGGTTGGCTCTTGTCCAACGTTTCCGATTAACTGTACGTGATTTTTTAAAGTGCTCATAATAAAATATTTAAGAATTAATTAAAATTGCTATCTGAACTATTCAGACAGTTTATTGTTATATTTTTTTGAAGTGATTTACTTATTATATCTTGAGCGTTTTCCTTTTTTGTTTTTTTCGGTGCCGCTTCCTTTTTGATGTTTTTGTAAGATTTCATAAGATTCATTTTAGATTTACTTCCCATAGCGCCCTCGCTGTTACCTTTTTTTGTTGCTGATACATTTTCAATATTTGGAATTGATAAGGACTTATAAAAAGTGAAGCGCAGCGTAGCGGTTTATGCAGTCCGTTCAACTTCCAAATGTTGGTATTTTGCTGGCAATAAAAGGGTATAACGGCGAGGGTGCGGATGGAGGTTTAAAGACTTTTGTGAAGTACGAAAACATAGGAAGTGGCACCAAATGATTAAATGGAATTCCGATTTGGCGGACTCCGTTCACAATTTCGGATTGGGAATGAAGTGTCCCGTTCCAGTCCCGATAGCTATCGGGACGGACCGGGTTAGCGGAATGGAAAGTAGAAATTGGGTATTGTGTCCAAGATATTTGCAGTGAAGCTCTTTTCCCGCAATGTAGCTTTTCGCGGAATGCAGGGGAATGTGCTGAACGGGATTTAAAAGCTGTATATGATTCTTTGCAGGATTTAAAGCGGACTTAACTTCGAAAATGGAGATGGAATAGAGTTTGTCCGCTTCCCTTTTTTTTCAGGAAGTGGTCAAGTGGAATGGAATTGGAATCTTTGGAGTTTTGTCCAAGACCTTTATAGGGAAGCTCTTTTCCCGAAATGAAGCTTTTTCAGCGGTTCCGATAGCTATCGTAAGCAAGGGAATCGGCTGAGTGGGATTGTACTTGAAATAGACACCTGTTTATTAGATGCTTGCAGTTAAAAATGTATTTTTGAGTTGATAAAATTAATGTGTTAAACTCTGAAAAATCAGGTCTATAAATAAAATTAGTGATAACAGAACTTATAATATTATTCGTCATCAGTTATATTGCTGCAACTGTATCAGGAGCTGCGGGTTTTGGTGGAGCATTAATTATATTGCCTTTTGTTATAAATATTGTTGGACTGCAAACAGCAGTCCCAATTTTGACAATAGCTTCAATTTTTGGTAATGCTTCCCGAGTTTGGTTTGGCAGATATGAATTAAAATGGAGACCGATTATATACTTTCTTTTAGCCGCTCTTCCTTTGACCATTCTTGGAAGTTATTTATTTACGGACATCAACAGTAAAATCATAAAAATTGGCATCGGCGTTGTTTTGATTTTATTAGTGGGGTATCGAAGGCTTAAAATTAAAAAAATAGTTCTGGGCGAAAAAGGAATGTTAATAGGTGGAGGGCTGACAGGATTTTTGTCTGGACTAATTGGGAGTGCCGGACCGATTGGAGCAGCATTTTTCCTTGGTCTTGACCTGACAGCGACTGCCTATGTTGCAAGTGAAGCATTTACAGCGTTAACAATGCACTTGACCAAAACAGTCGTTTACAGCAAATATGCACTAATCGGAAAAGAAGAACTTTATTATGGATTATTTATTGGCGCAGCAATGATTTTGGGAAGTTGGTCGGGAAGAAAAATCATCGAAAAGATAAGTAGGGATAAATTTATATTCCTCGTTGAAATACTATTGATTATTACAGGAATACAAATGATTTGGACATCGTAAAAAATGGTGAATAATTACCCAGGCGTTCCAAGAACAGTATTTATTTTTATTTAAATGATAAAATGGTGTTTGTGCTATGAACGCTAATGTGCAAATATTTTTCAAATCGAATTATACATATTGTGTAGGATGTAAAGCGGACTTAACTTCAAAGTCGGAGATTGGGAATGGAGTTTGACCGCTTCCCTTTTTTTTCCGGAATAGGCGGGCAAGTGGAATGGAAATCGGAAGCTTTGAAGTTGTGTCCAAGATTTTTTTTAATGAAGCGCATTTACCGTAATGGAGTTTTTTACGGAATGCAGGGGAATGGACTGCAATGGCTTATGTAAACAAAATCTATAAAATGAATTAGCTTTTTGTCTTTCTTAAAGTTTGTCATTCTTATTTTTACAACCTAAATAATTTTTTCATAATGGCCAATAAGAAAAAACAACACTATGTCCCGAAATTTTATTTACGATACTTTAGTTTAAATGATTCCAAGAAAATAATTAAGCTCTGTCTAAAGGATACAGGTAGAATCATCCAAAAAGCAAATTTGGAAGGACAAGCCCAAGAAGATTATTTCTATGGCAAGGATTTGGAAAGGGAAGAATGGTTTGGGACTATTGAAAATCAGAGCTCTTTAATTCTAAATAGGGTGGTTCAAACAAAAGAGTTGCCAAACGATAAATCTGATGATTATTATCTTATTTGGCTATTTATCCTTCTTCAAGCGTATCGCACCAAGGCGAATGTTGAAGATTTTAATCATATGATAGATACAATTATGAAAACGGCAATGAAGTTCGAACCTCAATTTAAGAATTTTGATTATGATACTCATTTTTTTGCATACGAAGATGCAATAGAAAAAAAACTTGACTTACTTCTTAATAGTCTACCTATGATGATGGATATGCAAATCAAGCTAATTCGAAATACTACTTCAAATGAATTGATAACAAGCGACAATCCTATTTCGAAATATAATCAGTTTTTGGAATCAAGAAAATTTCCCTTCGGACACAATGGAATGGCAAGTAAGGGATTACAGATTTTTTACCCATTAGCACCAGATTTGCTACTTATAATGTATGACCCAAAAGTCTATAAAATTGGAAATAAAAAACAATTCAGTAACATTCCTATGAATGAAAAAGATATTGAGTATTTAAATATTTTAACTTGTTTGTATGCTAATAAATCTATCTATTCTACGGATAATGTAACTGATTTTCAGCTTGAACAATGGGTCAAAGAATCGAATATTTATAAAGAACAAAAGAAACTGGAAGTAAAACATTTTGACCCATACAAAGTGACGATGATGCTGAATCGGTGATTGTACAACATCATCAAACGCCTTATATGATTAAACTGACCCTATCCTTTGTTAAGCAAACACAGCACGCCAAATCGTATAAAATGTCGGGCTATTATGCTGAATTTAGGGATGAGCGTATTCGAAATAGAGAGCAATAGATTATCTTGTTTCATTACGAACGAACATTATGAACATTATAGTCTATACAACAGTTAATGTTTATGAATATTCCCTTTTACCACAAAATAGTACAATAACAACGCGGATATTATCACAAATAATATTGCAAGAATACCATTGAACTTATCTTTCCTTGTGATTTGATTATTGGATTTACCAACTTTCTTATTTCTTTTTTTTCTTTGTTTTTGATACATCCTTTTTAGTTATTTCTAAATAACCCTCTATAATAGCTTTGTATCTAAATAGTTATAAAGTATTTCAAGAAAAGCAGGAATAGAATAAACAAAACAAACAATACAAATATGATTATAACACCAATCCATATTATTTTATCCCTTTTAGAAATGACAGTTTTTTCAGTTTGTACTTTACTTTTCTCTTTCAGACGTCTTTTCCTTCGATTTTCTGATATATACTATTGTTTTATTTATATATCTATTTCTTCCATTCCATCTTCTGTAACCTTACGGCATTCAATATTGCCAATAAAGCCACGCCCACATCTGCGAAAACCGCCTCCCACATCGTTGCCAGACCTCCTGCACCCAATACTAAAACAACTGCTTTTACTCCGAATGCTAAAATAATGTTCTGCCAAACGATGCGACGTGTGGATTTACCAATTTTTATAGCCTTTGCAATTTTGCTCGGTTGGTCTGTTTGGATGATAACGTCTGCAGTTTCTATTGCCACATCACTACCCAATCCACCCATTGCAATACCTACATCGCTAACCGCCAATACGGGTGCATCATTGATGCCATCTCCAATAAAAGCTACTTTGTTGTTGTTTTCGGACATCAGCTTTTCGACTTCTTTCAATTTATCTTCTGGAAGCAAACCCCCTTTTGCCCAATCTACGCCCATTTCTTTTGCGACTTGTTGGGTAATGGAATCCTTATCGCCTGAAAGCATTATAATTTTGGAAATACCCGATTCCCGAATTTGCTTGATGGCTTCGTGTGCATCATCCTTCAACTCATCTGCAATGATTACATAGCCTGCAAATTTGCCCTCAATGGAAACCATTACGATAGATTCTACAATTTTGTCGGTTTCAGAGGGAACTTCGATGTTGTTTGACGTCATCAATGGTTTGTTACCTACCAAAACCGTTTTGCCATTTACTGTTCCCTTCAATCCTTTTCCTGCTATTTCGCTTACTTCGGAAGCTTGAAAATCTTCGCCATCGGCTTTGTATTCCATAATGGCCTTGGCAATGGGATGGGTAGATTGTTCTTCCATCGCCATTAGGTATTTCATAAATTCGGGTTCTTCCCAATCAATGGCTTTTATTTCCTTGATTTTGAAAACACCTTTGGTCACAGTTCCTGTTTTGTCCATAACAACGGTATTAACCTTTGTCATTTCATCCAAAAACGAAGCACCTTTAAATAGAATCCCATTTTTTGAAGCCGCTCCCAAACCACCGAAATAACCCAACGGAATTGAAATAACCAAGGCACACGGACAGGAAATGACTAAGAAAATCAAGGCTCTGTACAACCATTCGCTAAAGACATAATCATCTACAAAAAAGTAAGGTAGAAACGTCAATCCAATTGCTAAGAATACTACAATTGGCGTGTAGATTCTTGCAAACTTTCTGATAAACAATTCAGTTTTTGATTTACGAGCTGTTGCATTCTGCACCATATCAAGGATACGCGCAATAGAACTATCCTTAAATTCTTTGGTCGTTTCAATCTCAATAACGCCATCCAAATTGATGCTTCCAGCAAAAACTTTTTCTCCTTTTGCAATGGTATCCGGTTTGCTCTCGCCTGTTAATGCTGCTGTATTGAATGAGCCTTTGTCGGAAAGTAAAATTCCATCCAAAGGAATTTTTTCGCCCACACGAACCTGTACTTTTTCGCCAATTTCAACGGTTTCAGGATTGACAGAAATGTAATCGTTGTTTCGATAAACCAAAGCTTCATTAGGTCTTACATCGAGCAAGGCTTTAATATTGCTTTTGGCTCGATTGACCGCTGCGTTTTGGAACAATTCGCCCACTGCGTAAAAAAGCATTACTGCCACACCTTCGGGATATTCGCCAATGGCGAATGCTCCAATGGTAGCAATGGACATCAAAAGAAATTCCGTAAAGAAATCGCCTTTTATGATGCTGTTCCAGCCTTCTTTTATCACGGGAAAACCTACTGGAAGGTATGCTATTACATACCAAAAGATACGTACCCAATCCTTAAAAAATGCAACATCAAAATAGTCCATAGCGATACCGATAATCAGCATCACAAAACTGAAAATTGCTGGTAGATAGGTTTTAAATTTTCCTACACTTTCCGGGTCGCTATGGTTGTGGCCATCGTTGTGTGCGTGTTCTCCTTTATGTTCTTCGGTATTGATATCACGAAGATTTTGTTTTTTCTTGCTCATTTTATTTTATTATAAATTTATCCATTGCTTGGCTTGTTCCTTATCTTTTAAATCAAAATATCTTACCTCTGAACCGGTAAAGAAATCGGTTGCCTTGGCAGCCCATTCTTGCCATTTCCTTTCGCCCACAAATGCCATTTTGCCATAATCGGAAAGATGGGAGTTGTCTACTTTAATATCTGCCCAAAGACCTTGCAGGTCGTAACCGTGGAAATCGTGCATTTCAAAATAGAAATCAACCTTCTGGTTGCTGTTCAGGATTTCATCAATTCGGGAATGTATCAGTTCTACATCGCTTGTAGATATTTTGCCTTCCAATTTTGCGGCAATTAAATTTTCGTTTTTAGAATTTACAAACTGTATCATAATTTTATTTTTTTATCAATTTAATGAAATATATAGTGCTATGGAAGTGCATTTATTGGCCACTTCATATATCGCAGATTATTTAATTTTAAAATATAATTGTCACTTATTATCGATATTCTTTTCCATTTTACCTAAATAAAAAATCAATGCAACACTTGCACCTAACAGTCCAAACAGAATATTCTCGACAATTTGATTCCCGTTTATATTCAAAATTTCGACTAAATTACTTTTCAAATATTGCAGCCAATTAATTTCATTAGCTTGATTTCCATAGTTAAAAATAGTGATTCCCAAGGGTTGAATAATAAATACACCTATGGCGAACCCTACTAGTATGGGAATTGATAATTTCTTAATTTTTATCATCTATTTTAAAATTAAAGGAGTCCAAAATTTTAAAGATTAACCTTCCAAATCATAAAACCATTCTTCAGCCATAACAATTGCTTTTTTGATGGCTAAATCTTGTGAAAGACCTTCCTTTTCTATTAAGTCATTCGCAATTTCGATTGCCTTTTTTCGTACCGCTGGATTAAGGGTGTCAAGCTCTGTTCTAAATTCTTCAAATGTCCAGTCCATAAAAATGTATTAGTGTTTAAACAATTCATTTTCTTTTTCAGCATCTACGTCTTTTTTCGGTCTTTTATCCAAAAAATAATCGAGTATTATTCCCACTATTATCGCACCTACAAAGGCAGCGTAAACCAATCCATCATATTGAATAATTAGAGTAAGGCTAACCAATATGGCCAAAATGGGCAGTACTGGAACTTTACCGATGGACAATGGCACTCTAAAAGGTCTGTTCTGTTTTGGTTCTTTAAAACGCAAAATTATAAGTGCAATATTTACGGCAACAAATACAAGTAGCGCACCCAAAGAAGACATCCCAGCTACAATTTTAATATCGCCCAATAGCAAAAAACAACCCACCGCAGCCATAACCACAAATGTGGTTACCCAAGGTACTTTTTGTGCATTTACTTTGGTCATAAATTTTGGAAGCTCGCCCACGATTGCCATTCCGAACAACAACCTGCTTATGGAAATAATACCGCTAAACGCTGCATTGGCCGTGGCAAAGAGAGCAGCAACAGCCAAGACAACAGGCAACCAAGCATTAAGGTTGGATGCCGCCAAAGACAATGGCGAATCTACCTTCGAAATAGCTAAAGGGTCAGCTATGTTAAGCACCGTAAAAGAAATGAGTAAATAAAAGATGGTGGTAATTACCATTGTCAATAGAAAGGCACGAGGAATTGTCTTGCCAGGGTTTTTTACCTCTGAACCCAAAGCCGCCATATGTTCAAAGCCAGTATAAACAAAAAACAAGGTAGCCGTTGCTGCCAAAGTACCGGAAAAGGATTCAACTTTAAAAAATGCTGCTTTTGGTGGGCCTGTTTCCAAAAGTCCGAACGCTATAAGAAGGAACAATCCCAAGAGCTGAATACTAACCATAATGATATTAGCGGTAGATGATTTCTTGATGCCCGTAATGCTTATCAACGAGAGCATAACCAAAACACCATAACTGACAAGTAGGGAAGGAATACTAAAAAAAGTGTTGAAATAGCCTGAAAAAGCCAGTAGCACCGCTGCAATGGTGGCCGAACTGTGGAACGCAATCGTCCAGCCCGTGAGAAAAGACGGAATATCAATCTTAGGAAACGCCTTGCGTACAAAAATAAATTCCGCACCCGCATTCGGATAGGTTGAGGATAATTCAGCATAAGACATTGCCGACACACTTGCCGCAATAGCCGCAAAAATAAAACTCAACCAAAGGTCTGTGCCAGCTTGACCAGCTGCGGCACCAATTACCGTGTATATTCCTGCGCCCACAATAGTACCTACACCGTAAAAAGTGAGACGAAGGGTTCCCAATGATTTTTTTAGTTCAGCCATAATACTGTTCTTTTAATTTCTGGAATGGCCGCTGCATTTTTCGCAAATACCTTTTACTACTAAGTTGATATCCTCCGTGATATAACCATCGGGTAAGTTGATATGAGGGATTTTATGCTCTGTTAAACAGACCGTTTCATTACAATTGTTGCAACGAAAGTGTAAATGAAGGTCGTTGCCGACCTCGCACTCACAATTTTCTTCGCAAAGAGCGTATTTTATGACTCCTGTACCATCCTCAATTTGATGCACAACACCTTTTTTTTCTAAGGTTTTCATAGTTCTAAATAGGGTACTTCTTTCACTGACCTTAAAATCCTTTTCCAAATCGCCAAGGCTGATGGCCACATTCAACTCTGCCAACCGCTTATAGGTCAAAAGGCGCATTGCAGTAGGCCTTATTCCTTTGCTTTCTAAAAATTGAACTATTTTTTCCATTTGTTTATAAATTGATTTACAGGTCGAAACGTTTTAAGGATTCCCCCGTTTTAATGTGAAAGGCATCTTCTATATTTGCGATATAAATAATCCCGTCTCCTGGTTCTTCCGTTTTACCATTTCTTAGAATTGTTTCAATTGCGGCTTGGGCTTCCTCATTTTGACAAACCAGTTCCAGCTTGACCACTGGACTATCTGTCACGTGAAAATCCAGCGACGGTCTTGCGCCTTTTGCCTTGAACGCTCCCGTGCCTTCTGCTTGTGACAGGGTCATACTTTTAAAACCACTATCAGCAAGAGCTTCAATTACCCTTTGGATCCGGTTCGGTTTTATAAATGCTTTTATTTCCTTCATTTTTTTAAATTTTTAATCGATTTTGAACCGAGCCTGTTTTTTAATTTTTAACTAACTTATTAAGACGATAAACAAACCCGGAATCAAAATCTTTGATGGTGATTGAATTAATGTGCGTGTTCCAGTTCGCCTTTAACCATTTCCGAAGACAGGTTATAAGCTCCACTTATGACAACTTTGGCATCCTTTGAAACTTCGGCAGGAAGATTGACTTCAACAAAGCCTAAATCAGTAATACCAACCGTTACGGGTATCATTTTGAATTTCATTTTGCCCGCTTCCATTTCTTCGTCTTCATCCAAAATGAAAATGAAGGATTGCTCGCCTTCTTTTATGATAGCAGCTTCAGGAATAGCGAAACCTTTTTTCTCGCCCTGCACTATGCGCCCTTCCACATACATTCCCGGCAATAGGTTTTTATCCTTGTTTTCAATATCCGCCAAGACTTCCAAAGCCTTTGGGTCGGTGTTAAAGGTTTTACCAACAGACCGAACGGTGGCTTTAAGCAAATTGTCCGGGTGGGAGGCCGTGGAAAAATATATTTGTTGCCCTTTCTCTATTTGGTATATGTCCTTTTCATATACTTTAAAATTGACGTAAATTTTTGAGTTATCGCTTATTGAGAACATTTTGGATTGTGCGCCCACATAATCGCCCAAACTTACATTTACTTCTGCCACGTATCCACTTATTGGCGTGGTAATGGGAACAGCGGAATATATTTGACCTTCCGCCACTTTGTCGGGATTAATGCCCAACAGTTTCAATTGGGAACGCAACCCATTGACACTGGATGTGGTGGAACGAAATTTTGACTGCGCCATCTGAAATTCCTTGCCAGAAGAAACGCCTTTATCATAAAGGGTCTGCTTGCGTTCAAAATCCTGTTTCAAAAAGACCAGTTCGTCATTTTTTTCCTGAAATTCCTGTTGCATTGCAATGATATCGGGATGCTCAATATATGCCAATACCTGTCCTTTACTTACATTATCTCCAGGTACTACCTTAATGGAACTCACATTTCCACCAACAAACGGACTGATGTTCGCCTTATCCTGTGGAAAAAGTTGCAGCGTTCCTGTTACCTTAATGTTGTTTCCTAAAGTTCGTTCCTCCAGAGTTTTCGTTTTTAAACCGATGTTTTCGGCCTGTTGCTTTGTAAGCACTACAACTCCTTCTTCCTCGTCGTGGCCTTCGCCGTGCGCATCTTCCCCAACCTCCGCTTCGTTATGCCCGAGTTCAGATTTTGGGGCATCGTTACAACTCATAAACATAAGTGTAAACAATACGGTACTTATTACTAATATATTCTTCATTTTTCCTTTTTTTTGATTATAAATTGCCCAGTTGGTATCGTATCTCAATCGTCTGCTGGTTAAACTGGTTTATGTATTGTAAATGGTTTTGTTTGATGCGGATGGCACTGTTTAGAATTGTAATGTAATTAACGTAATCAATTTCGCCTTCCTTGGATGCCAACTGTGCCGTGGCTATCTGTTCCTCTGCCAATAGCAGTGCGCCTTCTTTATAATATTGCAAGGTCTTCTTAGTTTTTTCGAGGGATTGGAGCAATTGCGAAACACGGCTTTCCGTAACTTCTTTTTGTTCCAAATATTGATATTCTGCCATCATTGCGTCTGCCTTAGCTGACTTGACTCTTGCCTTTTGCGGAAAAAACCATAGTGGAATGCTAATGCCTGCCTGAAAAGTATTGAAGCCTGACACTTCATCTACAACTTGTCTGCCATACGATAAACTAAATTTAGGTAGAAATTGGGATTTTTCGACACCCACGTTTGCCTTGCTTACTTCGGCATTTTGCAAGGCATATTGCAACATTGGATTATTTGCCACTGAAGTTGAATCTAATGTAGCCATAAAATCCAATGGCTCGTAAACGCCATCAACCGTCTCGATGTTTTCATCGGTTCCCAAATATTGCTTTAAGGCACGTTTGGCGATTTCAATATCATCGAAAGCTTGTTGTTTTAATACTTGTATCTGCTGAAATTCGGAAGAGGCTGCAATAAACTCCAACTTGCCTGTTTCTCCTGTGTCATACCTAAGTTGGGCAGCGTTCTTAAAATTGGCATAAGTACTGTCCAATTGGTCAGCAAAACGCAACTGTGCCTTGTAATAATTAATTTGGTCATACGCCTGCATCACATTACGCACCAACTGTTGTTCACTTGCCACAAAAAACTTTTCTCCCAAGGCAATACGTTCTTTGTAAAATTTCGATTTTGAAAACCCGGAAAGCAAATCAATATTTCCCTGTTGCACACCAACGGTTGTTTGTATTCCGGGTAGGTTATTGCCATATTCTTCCTTGCCAGTGAATACTTCCGTACTACCAAGGTCAAAACTGGTGCCTTTCATCGCCTTTTCCCGTTCAATAAATGCCTGGCTTTCCTTGAGCGTAGGATAATTCTGTTTTGCCATAGCAATGGCCTCATCAATGGTCAAGGTCTTTGGAATTGTACCATCTTGACTATTGTCTTGGGCAAATGAAGTACCAGAAGCCATCAAACCTCCAACCATCAATAATACCGTTATAATGTTTGTTGACCTGTTGACATAGCTTATATCCCCCTTTGTATTGTTTCGTTCCTTTCTCGATTCCAGCCAATAGTAAAGAATAGGAATAACCACCAAGGTCAAAAATGTTGCCGTAAGCATTCCTCCAATGACTACTGTTGCCAATGGTCGCTGTACTTCTGCACCACCAGAGGTGGAAACCGCCATTGGGATAAAGCCCATAATTGTGGTAATGGCAGTCAATAAAATGGGACGTAAACGTTCGTGCGTAGCTTCGTATATACGTTTTTTTAAATCTGTCATTCCACTTTCTTTTAGTTCATTGAATTTGTTTATGAGTATCAGACCGTTTAAAACCGCTACTCCAAAGAGTACGATAAACCCGACCCCTGCCGAAATACTGAAAGGCATTCCACGGATCAACAAAATGAAAACCCCGCCTATTGCCGCCAAAGGCACTGCCATATAAATCATCAAAGCCTGTGAAAATGAATTTAAAGCGAAATAAAGCAGGATAAATATTGTTAGTAGAACGATGGGCACTACTATCATCAATCGGTCTGATGCACGTTGCAGGTTTTCAAATGATCCTCCATAAGTGACGTAATAACCTGGTGGCAGTTCCACTTCCGTTTCCAGTTTTTGCTGAATTTCCTCGACCATCGATTTTACATCGCGTCCACGAACATTTACACCCACAGATATACGACGCATAGTGTTGTCTCTTGAAATTTGCATTGGCCCGGATTTATAACTGATATCCGCAACTTCCTTTAGAGGCACTTGAGCACCGTTCGGCAGGTCTATGTAAAGATTTTTTAAACTATTGATGTCTTGTCTAAAGTCCTCTGCCAACCTGATGACCACATCAAAACGCTTTTCGCCTTCAAAAATCACACCTGCCCTTTCGCCTGCAAAGGCGGCACTTACATAATCATTCAATTTATCCACGGTTACACCGTATTGCGCCATTTTTGCGCGGTTATACACTACTGTCATTTGTGGCAAACCGCTTGTAGCCTCTACGTTAAGGTCTGCTGCACCCGGCACTTCACGTATTACCGCTGCGATTTCCTGTACCTTATCTGCCAACACATCCAAATCTTCTCCGTACAATTTGATTGCCACGTCCTCACGGACTCCAGTTAGCAACTCATTAAAACGAAGTTCCACCGGCTGGGTAAATACAAAGTTGACACCGGGAACCACCGAAATTTTCTCCTGTATTTTTTCTATAAGCTCTTCTTTACTGTCTGCGGAAGTCCATTTGCTTTTATCTTTTTCAAGAATAATGTAACTATCGGCAATGTCCATAGGCATTGGGTCGGTTGGGATTTCGGCTACCCCGATTCTTGAAACTACAGTTTTAACTTCGGGAAATTCATTTATTAGATTTTCAAGTTTCTTTGAAGCCTCGATGGTCTCTGTAAGACTGCTGCCCGGTTTTATTAACGCTTGAAACGCAATATCGCCCTCATCAAATTTCGGGATAAATTCAGCTCCCATATTTTTGAATACAAATCCTGCAATCAATAGCAAGGCAACCGCACCTATTACGACCCCTGCTTTAAAACGAAGTGAAAAATTCAGTATGGGCAGATACACGCGATTCAAAAGGCCCATAATTTTATCGCTTATCCTATCCATCCGATTTTCAAATCTGGCAAACCAACTATTTTGGTTTTTGGCAGGTTTTAAAAATAATGACGACATCATTGGCACATAGGTAAGACAAAGGATGATAGCGCCTAAAACTGCAAATCCAAAGGTAAAGGCCATTGGTCGGAACATTTTCCCTTCCACACCAGTTAAAAACAGGATAGGTGTAAAAACAATAAGAACGATTAGTTGACCGAAAAAGGCAGAATTCATCATTTTACTTGAAGAATCATAGGCTATTTCATCCATCTCGGATTGTCCCATAATTGCATTGGATTTCTTCATCCGTTGATGAATGTGAAAAACCGTTCCCTCCACTATAATTACCGCGCCGTCAACAATAATTCCAAAATCAATTGCACCCAAGGACATTAAATTTGCCCAAATACCAAATTGCTTCATCAAAATAAATGCGAACAATAAACACAAGGGGATTATCGAAGCTGCTATCAAACCGCCACGGAAGCTACCTAAAAGGAGTACCAAAACGAATATTACGATGAGTGCCCCTTCAATTAGATTTGTTTTAACGGTACTTGTGGTTCTCTCAATCAGTTCGCTTTGGCTTAAAAATGTATCGATATACACGCCTTCAGGCAAGGATTTTTGGATTTCGGCTATACGCTTTTCAACATTTTCTATAACGTTACTTGGGTTCTGTCCTTTCAACATTAATATTTGGCCACCCACAGATTCGTGACCATCCTGGGTAAATGCACCATAACGCACTTGGTTACCGTAACCCACTTTTTCGGCAACGTCCCTTACCAAAACAGGGCTTCCATTTTGAGTGGTCACAACGGTGTTTTCCAAATCGGCGATACTTCGTGCCAGCCCTTCCCCACGGATAAAATTGGCTTGGTGGTTTTTTTCAATATAAGCTCCACCCGTATTGGCATTGTTCACTTTAAGGGCTTCAAAGACCTGGTGCATTGTGATGCCAAAACTTTTTAGTTTAGCAGGATTAAGAGCGACTTCATATTGTTTTACATAGCCTCCAAAAGCATTTACTTCAACAACTCCCGGGACTAACGCCATCTGGCGTTTCACGATCCAGTCTTGAATGGTGCGCAGTTCCATTGCGTCATATTTTTCTTCGTACCCTTCTTTAACCTTTAAGGTATATTGCAATATTTCGCCCAAGCCCGTGGTAATGGGCGCCATAAAAGGCGTGCCAAAACCTTCAGGGATTTCTTCCGCAACTGCGGTTAATTTTTCTTGGACCAATTGTCGTGGCAGATAGGTTCCTGCTTCGTCTTTAAAAACAATGGTTACCACGGACAGTCCAAAACGAGAGATCGAACGCAGTTCGATAACGTCTGGAAGATTTGCCATTGCCAATTCTACGGGAAAGGTTACAAATTGCTCAATATCCTCCGTTCCCAAATTAGGGGCAGTTGTTATAACTTGAACTTGATTGTTGGTAATATCAGGCACGGAACCCAAATTTATAGTGGCCATTGAGTATATGCCTGTGCCAATAAGCACCACTATAAATAGCCCAATAATAAATTTATTATTAATGGAAAATGAAATGATTTTATTAATCATAAATATGTATTAATTCAGTTGAAAATTTACGGTGCGAATGGGTGCAACGCATTTATAAAGCAATGCTTACTTTGAGAAGCATCACGTTAGGATATAGCTATCCTTAAAAAAAACTGAATTATACTCGCGGGGGTTGGAAGAGAGATTCCAGATATCTGGAATAGAAGTTAACTGTATATAAATTGAACGGCTCTTTATCTTCAAACTTTAGTCGATTGATTAGGGCCGAATTGTTGTTCGCAATAAATAATACTAAAGGATGACAACATTGATTATGAGAATGAACTGGTGTATTTTCCTTATCTGGGTTATTATGATGCCCTTCATTTTTTGCATCATTGTCAATGTAATCTTCAACTACATAATCAAGGAAAGAGTCCCCAAAAACCTTATGGTTTTGATAATGGGTAATGATATTTGAGATATCCTTTATTGGCCCACAAAAATCCATATCAATGCTAATTCCCTGAAAAAAGAATAAAATTGACATTGATATGGAAACGAATATTTTCATAAAGTTTGACAAAGATACAAAAATAGGGATGCAACTGCTGTGCAAAGAAAGAATGTTCAGCTTTATATCCAAACACAATTTTGATATTTAATACTATTTATTATCAATAGAAGGCAAATGAGCATAAATAGAATTGAATTTTGAAAATAGGAATATTCTGTACTTATTCTGTACTATACCAAATAAAAAAAGGCCTCACATTTCTGTGAAGCCTTGATTTTTCTAGTAGCGGGAACTGGACTCGAACCAGTGACCTTCGGGTTATGAGCCCGACGAGCTACCTACTGCTCTATCCCGCGATGTGTACTCAAAACTGATACGCTTAGCTTTTAACTTTCGGTTCATAATGCCGACTGTATCATTTTAGGACTGCAAATATATGAGCTTTTTTTCAATTTCAAAAGCTTTATTAAATAAAAAACTCCTAACAAATAATGCCAGGAGCTTTACTAATACTTGTATGAAAGCTAATCTTCTGTGTCTAAGGTTGCAAGTACCTCACCTGAATTCGTATTCTCAAAATCATAAGCTACTAAATTTGGGAATTTAGTTCCTAATTGGGCCAAATCGCCCTTAAAATTGTTATTGCCAATTATTAAAACACACAGCTTGGTCATTTTTTCTAACTCATCTGGCAGTTCACCATAAAAGGCATTATTGGACAATACCAATTCTTCTAAATTGACCAATTCACCAATTGATCGTGGTATAGTACCTAACAATTTGTTATCAAACACACTTAATACTCTCAAATTTTTAAGATTAGAAAAGTCTGATGGTAATTTTCCTGTTAAATTATTACTGCTCAATAACAATTCTTCCAACTTACTAAGCTTGTCTATAGATTTTGGTAGAAACCCACTTAAATTGTTGCTATATAATTGCAACACTCTGAGTTGATCTAACTTATCTATAGTCTCAGGAATAGTTCCGGAGAGTTCATTCATAAACAATTTCAAAACTTCTAAAGATCCAAGAGTTACTAACTCCTCTGGTATACTCCCTTCTAATTGATTGAAGCTTAAGTTAAGCGTCTCTAATGACCCTAATTGGCCTATGCTATAAGGAATTGTGCCACCAATTGTATTTTTATATAAATTCAATTCTTCCAAATACACTAAATCTCCAATTTCAGAAGGTAAAGTTCCTGCCAGCCTATTATTTTCTAAATTAATCGCTGTTACTTTGTTATCTACTATAGTCACGCCATGCCAAGTATCAATTGGGGCCGTCAGGTCCCAAGTGTGCTGCCAAGCTTCACCACCGGTCGAATTATAGAGCGCTATAAGTGCGTTTCGTTCTTGATTAGTTATTTGCCCGAAAGACATTAGGGTGGTCATCAGTAAGGTTAAAGTTAACTGTAAGGTTTTCATGAAATTTTGATTTGGTGGCTATATATTACGAAAGTATCATTATATCGATGAAAATCCAATTTATTTCGATGAAATACATGGCAAAAATCTTACAGATATTTTAAGTCATTATATCACAACAATTTAACCTAAAGCACTAAAATAGAAAGAGCAAGACATAAAGCAGTTAAAAATACCGATACGGTCATACACATACTTCAATTTTTAGGTGGATATTGTGCCAATACCTTAGCAACAATGACGTTAAACTGAGATTCTTTAGCGTCTGGGGTTGCATTCGGATTATAGTTACTGTCACTAACCGCTTGCCAAAACAAACCAGATTTAGAATCATCTATAAATTCAATTACTATCTCGCGCGATATCTTGGGCTGTCCTACCGGAATTCCGATAGAAATACCTCCACCAACTGATCTGCCACTTCCTCCAACCCCAACACCAACGTTATTGCGTTGATTTTCTTGAAACTGACTACTTTTGATATTGATAAGAAAGTCTGGCTGCTCTGATAATTGCAGCCCCTTGGCTTGCAAGCCTGCATCCAATGCCTCCACCATCCTTTTAAAATCCAATTCACTCATGCCCGTATCCATAGACTCATAGTAATTATAGGTCTTATAACTGTTAAAATCTGTGCCCCTTTCATAATCATAATGTACACGCACCGGCGCACATGCCATTATGACGGCAAAACAAACTATCAATACAATTCTCTTTTTCATGATTTTTGTTTTAAAGTTACTAAATTCTATGCGTTAATAGTGCTGAACCTCGGCGTTTTAGATTAAGACAATAAGTGCGTTACTTTTATTTACTAGGAGGCATTGTTGGCCGCACTTCTATTTTACTAGGCAAGGTACGGTCGTTCATTTTAACCAGATCAACCACCAGTTCGCCCATATCCTCTATTTGAATTTTCCATGCATCACTCTGATTTGGTTGATTTCCATTAAAATGTGTAGAAACTGATCCCGGCATAATGGTACTCACTTTAATATTGTACTGTCTTAAATCTAACATCACCGATTGTGTAAAACCGGTCACCCCAAACTTACTAGCATTATAAGCTGAACCACCTGCAAAAAAATTGGTGCCTGCCAAACTGGAAATACTGATAAAATACCCTTCGGATTGCTTTAGCGCTTCTAAACTCGATTTAATAGTGAAGAATACACCCGACAAATTAGTATCTATGGTTTCTTGCCATTGCTCCTGCGTTAAGTTTTCTATTGACCCAAAGTGCCCAATACCTGCATTTGCCACGACAATGTCTATATGTCCAAATTCTGAGAGCACCTGTTTGACAACCTGTTGCTGACTTTCGTACTTGCGTACATCTGCCTTGAACCCCAATGCTTTTGCGGATGTTGTGGAGGCCGCTTCAAGCGCTTTTGCTACTTCTTTAGCGCCTTCTTCGCTCCTGCTTGTTATGGCCACATGCACCCCTTCATTAAGTAAGCTCAACGCAACGCCGTACCCTATTCCTTTACTGCCGCCTGTGATTAAGGCTACTTTATTATTTAAATCTTTCATAATCATATGGTTTTATCCAAAGTTACAAAACGAAAGAAGGGTAGGTTAAAATAGAATTCCTAAAATTGTATTAAAATTAAAATCCTAGCACCTTAGTTCTCTTCTGATTTAGATCGGTCTACTGAATTGGTCAAAGCTGAAGAAATGATACCGGTAGGAATAGCCACGATACCCAAGCCAATCATTAAGATAAAGAATGTAAATACTTTTCCGCCAACCGTAATAGGGTACACATCTCCATAACCAACGGTGGTTAAGGTTATTATTGCCCACCATAAGCTATCAAAGATAGATGCGAAATGTTCTGGCTGTGCCTCATTTTCAAAGTAATATATACCTACGGCCGCAAAGTAAATGAGAATTAAGGTGATAAAAATAAATAGAAATATTTGCTCTTTAGCCCCCTTTATAGCTCTAGAAAATTGATTCATCGCCCGATTATAGCGTACCAATTTTAAGATCCTGAACAAACGCAAAAAGCGCAATGCCCTTAGAGATCGCAAATCTACACCAACTACTAAATAAAAAGGAAGAATCGCAAGGAAATCTACAATACCAAAGAAGCTAAAAATAAAGCGCAGCTTATTTTCTGCAATGTAAATTCTAATAAAATATTCTATGGTAAAAATAACAACACAAAATATTTCAATATAATGAAGGATGGTTCTGGTTTGAGGCTCAAGATTGGGAAGCGTTTCCATAGAAAACGTAATTACAGAAACCATAATTAACACTTGTATAACAAGCGAGAAAACACGACCTATTCTGTTATCCGTACTATCTACTACACCTCTAAACTTTTCTTTCATTGTCTTGTTTTTCTATACTATAAAACTGCGCAATGACAGATACATAAACTTTATAATGGTGACTTCTTAGTCATTCAACATTTTCCATAGTTTATCTTTCAATTCTGTAATTCCTTTTTGTGCTACAGATGAAATAAACATATAATCTATTGGTAAGGTTTCATCAAGTTCTGCCTTGAGTTCTGCTTCAAGTTCAGCATCCAACATATCACTTTTAGAAATGACCACAAACCGATCTTTGTCTAACATTTCAGGATTGTAACGGCGTAATTCATCCAACAGGATTTCATACTGTTTGTGAATATCTGGAGCATCTGCAGGCACTAAAAACAACAATATAGAATTGCGTTCTATATGTCTTAAAAAGTAATGACCTAGCCCTTTTCCTTCCGCTGCACCTTCAATTATCCCCGGAATATCTGCCATTACAAACGACTGAAAATCTCGGTACTCCACAATTCCTAAATTAGGTTTTAGGGTAGTGAATTCATAATCTGCAATTTTAGGTTTTGCAGAAGTGATTACAGATAATAAGGTCGATTTTCCTGCATTAGGAAATCCAACAAGTCCAACATCTGCCAATATTTTGAGTTCGAGAAGAATATCACGTTCACTTAACGGAATACCAGGTTGCGAATAGCGCGGTGTTTGATTTGTAGATGTTTTAAAATGCCAGTTGCCAAGCCCTCCTTTTCCACCTTCAACAATAATTTTTTCCTCACCATGTTCAGTGATTTCAAAAATTACTTCATTGGATTCAACATCTCTTACGACGGTTCCTAATGGCACGTCCACGTAAACATCTTCACCATCAGCACCAGAACTTCTAGAACCACTTCCATGACCGCCATGTCCGGCTCTGATATGTTTCTTAAATTTTAAATGGTATAAGGTCCATAAATTTTCATTCCCTCTGATAATGACATGGCCACCACGGCCACCATCACCGCCGTCAGGGCCACCTTTGGTAATAAACTTTTCACGGTGTAAGTGCATAGAACCTTTGCCTCCGTTTCCAGACTGCACATTCATCCTTACATAATCAACAAAATTTCCTTCAGTCATGTTCACTTCCCACAATTGTGGCATTTTATTTAATGAATGGTTTCAGTATTAACTCCCAACTCCAATGACCCATTCACTATTCAACAAAAATTTATACTCCAAAAATCAAGGGTAGCCACATCAGGAATGTCCTACAATGAGTCAATCACCTTAATTAAACGTTCTGTTATTTCTGAGATACTACCAACCCCATTTACACCACAATATTTGTCTTGGGCCATATAGTAATCCTTTAGAATAGCTGTTTTCTTGTAATACTCCGTAATGCGGTTACGGATAATTTCCTCATCGGCATCATCAGGTCTTCCACTTGTTTTTCCGCGCCCTAACAAACGTTGTACCAAAACCTCATCATCAACCTCTAATGCAATCATTGCATTAATTTGCGAATCTTTACTATCCATTAATTGATCTAAAGCTTTTGCCTGTGCATGTGTTCTCGGGAAACCATCAAAAATAAACCCATTGGCCCCTGCATTCTTTTCTACTTCAGCATTAAGCATATCAATAGTGACTTGATCTGGAACCAACTCGCCTTTATCCATAAAAGATTTTGCAAGCATCCCTAATGCTGTCTTGTTTTTAATGTTAGATCTAAACACATCACCAGTGGAAATATGTACGAGGTTATAGGTCTCCTTCAAAAAATTAGCCTGGGTTCCCTTTCCAGCACCTGGAGGTCCAAAGAGGACAAAGTTAGTCATGTGTTGAGTTGTTTTTAGTTGATATACTTCAGGCAAATCCCTTCCCAATCCATTGTAGTCCAATCCGTAGCCCACAATAAATTTATCGGGAATATCAATGCCAATATAATGTAGTTTAAAATCTTTTTTATACGCCTCAGGCTTATGAAAGAGTGTTGCTATTAATAATTCCTTGACGTTTTCATTTTCAAAAATGCGATGGATCTCTTCTAAAGTATTCCCTGAATCAATGATGTCTTCAAGGATAACAACCGTCCTGCCCGTTAAATCTTGTGTTAATCCAATTAACCGTTCAATATCCTCTGTAGATTTGACACCTTCATAGGATGCCAATTTAATAAATGTGACTTCGCATGGTTTTGGATATTTCTTTACAAAATCACTCACAAACATGAATGACCCATTCAACACCCCAACAAACACGGGAACTTCATCGTTCAACTCAGCAGCTACCTCGTCTACCATTCTTTGTACTGTAGCGTCAATTTCCTTTTCAGAAATAAATGGCTTAAAATGTAAATCGTGAAGTTTGATCAATGGTTTAGGTTTTTGAAAGATGCAAAGATACGCTTTTTGAATTAAAATTTACACCCGAAAATATGTGATTTGATTTACTGTTTTCAGAGTTTAAACGTACTTTTGCGTTATTATTGACCTAAAATTAACTGTTTTTTCGCTCTAAGAACCTGAAACATGAATTATTTTTCTTCTCAATTTAAACTTGGTATTCTTGGTGGAGGCCAATTGGGCAAAATGCTACTTACTGAAACTCGAAAATTTGATATTTATACCTGCGTTTTAGACCCAAGTGACGACGCTCCCTCAAAAATTGCATGTAATGAATTTACACAAGGCAATTTGATGGATTATCATACAGTATATAATTTTGGCAAAAATGTTAACGTGCTGACCATAGAAATTGAGAATGTAAATGTTGATGCCTTAGAAGCCTTAGAAAAAGAAGGTGTCAAGGTTTATCCTTCTTCTGAAACTTTAAGAACCATTCAGAACAAGGCCACTCAAAAATTATTTTATGTAGACCATAATATTCCCACAGCAGATTTTGTGCGTTTTGCTTATGTTTCTGAAATTGAGGATGCCATAGACAATGGCGGTCTCCAATTACCTTTTGTATGGAAAGCGGCGCAATTTGGCTATGATGGGAATGGCGTTAAGATTGTACGCAGCAAATCTGATTTAAAAGAATTACAGGATGGCGAATGCATTGCAGAAACAATGATCCCTTTTAAAAACGAGCTTGCAGTTATTGTTAGTCGCAATCCAAACGGCCAAGTAAAAACCTATCCAGTGGTCGAAATGGAATTTCATCCTGAGGCCAATCAGGTAGAATACGTTATTTGTCCTGCAAGAATTAAGTTTCATGTCGCTAAGAAAGCGCAAGAAACAGCATTAAAAGTATCTGAAGCCTTTAACCATGTTGGACTATTGGCGGTAGAAATGTTTCAAACAGAAACCGATGAGATTCTAGTAAATGAAGTGGCTCCAAGACCTCATAACTCTGGGCATCACACCATAGAATCTGGATATACGTCTCAATTTGAACAGCATTTAAGAGCTATTTTAAATTTACCATTAGGCAAAACAGACCATAAAGTAGCGGGCGTTATGGTAAATTTGGTGGGTGCTGAAGGCCATACTGGAGACGTTCACTATCAGCATATTGAAGATATATTGGCTATGGAAGGAGTCACCCCTCATATTTATGGCAAAAAACAAACGCGACCATTTAGAAAAATGGGTCATGTTACCATTGTAAACGAAGATTTAAACACGGCACGCAAGATTGCAGAGGATGTTAAAAATCTCATTCAGGTAATCAGTCAGAAGTAATATCACTAAGCACACCCTAAAACAAAACTTTTTTGGTGTTATAACTATAAGCTATATGAGTAAAATAGGAATTATAATGGGAAGTAAAAGCGACTTGCCCGTAATGCAGGACGCCATTGACATTTTAAAAGAATTTGCTATTGAAGTGGAAATAGACATTGTTTCAGCCCACAGAACCCCTGAAAAATTATTTGACTACGGAAAAAATGCACATTTACGCGGACTTTCAGTAATTATTGCTGGCGCGGGCGGCGCAGCTCATTTACCAGGAATGATAGCGTCATTATCGCCGTTACCCGTCATTGGGGTTCCTGTTAAAAGTAGCAACTCTATTGATGGCTGGGATTCTGTCCTCTCCATTCTTCAAATGCCTGGAGGTGTCCCTGTGGCTACAGTGGCATTAAATGGCGCTAAAAATGCAGGCATTTTGGCAGCTCAAATTTTAGGAAGTGCCGATGCTCAGATTCAGGAAAAAATTATAGCCTACAAAGAAGATTTAAAAACCAAGGTACTAGAATCGTCCAAAAACCTAAAATAGAAAACCCCAACAATGTCAGGGTTCTCTTGCTATTAATCAACTCATAGAGGTCTTATAAAAAAACTTCTTTAAAACTGTCCGGCAAAGGTAAAATTATTTTTTATTATTAGCAGAAATAAACGTTAATTATCACACTTTCAAATATTTGACATTATTCATATAATATTCCGTTAGCTATGACTATTTTAAACACGCCATTTAACACCACCTATAATACCGCACCATTTTCTCAAATTAAAGACACCGATTTTTTACCGGCGTTTAAAATTGCCATTGAAGATGCGCGGGCTGAAATTGACACCATAATTTCTAATAAAGCCGAAGCTTCATTTCAAAACACGGTTGAGGCCTTAGAATTTTCTGGCCGACAATTAGACCGTATTAGCAGCATCTTTTTCAATCTCAATTCAGCTGAAACGAATGACACTATTCAAAAAATTGCTCAAGAAGTTTCACCGTTATTATCAGAGTTTAGTAACGACATCACCTTAAATGAAGCTTTATTCAAAAGAGTAAAAGCCGTGTACGACCGCAAAGACAGTTTGAATTTAACGGTGGAGCAACAAACACTTTTAGATAAAAAATACAAGAGTTTTTCCCGCAATGGCGCCAACCTTCCAGAAGAGAAAAAACAAAAGTTGCGCACCATAGATAAAGAGTTGAGCCAACTTACCTTGAAATTTGGCGAGAATGTACTGGCGGAAACCCACAATTTTGAAATGCTCATCACCAATGAAGATGAACTGTCAGGATTGCCTGAAGGCGTTTTGGAAGCAGCAAAGCAATTGGCAGAAAACAAGAACAAAGAAGGTTGGATGTTTACTTTAGACTATCCAAGCTATATACCGTTTATGACTTATGCAGACAATAGAGCACTCAGGAAAAAATTAGCGATTGCTGCTGGCAAAAAAGCCTTTAAAGGTGATGCACTGGACAACCAAAACAACGTGTTACAAATTGCTAAATTACGATTTGAGCGTGCTCAATTATTAGGTTACCAAACCCATGCGCATTTTGTATTAGAAGAACGTATGGCAAAAACACCTGCAAAGGTTGAAAAATTTTTAGAAGAATTAGCCGTAAAAGCGAAACCTGCTGCTTTACGTGAATTTAAAGAACTTCAAGAATTTGCAATTGAATTGGACGGGACAGTCGATTTACAAAAATGGGATTCTGCATACTATGCTGAAAAATTAAAGCAAAAGCGTTTTGATTTGGATGATGAACAACTAAAACCCTATTTCAAGCTCGAGAATGTTATTAATGGCGCTTTCAAAGTCGCGCAAAAATTATTTGGGCTCCAATTTGAGGAAATTGACACTATTGATAAATACCATAATGAAGTCCTTACCTATAAAGTAACCAATACTAAAGGCCAATTAATCTCTGTTTTATATGCCGACTTTTTCCCGCGCGCAGGCAAACGTAACGGAGCGTGGATGACGGTATACAAACCTCAATTTGTAAAAGAACATACAAATGAACGTCCACACATTTCAATCGTCTGCAATTTCACAAAACCAACAAAGACAAAACCATCACTCTTGACATTTAATGAAGTAACTACGTTATTTCATGAGTTCGGGCATGCTCTGCACGGTATGTTGGCCAATACCACCTACCCAAGTTTATCAGGAACCAGTGTGTTTTGGGACTTTGTTGAATTACCAAGCCAAGTATTTGAAAACTGGTGTTATGAGAAAGATGCCCTAG
Source organism: Gelidibacter sediminis (assembly GCF_004364975.1). Lineage (GTDB taxonomy): Bacteria > Bacteroidota > Bacteroidia > Flavobacteriales > Flavobacteriaceae > Gelidibacter > Gelidibacter sediminis. The sequence continues at coordinate 93,896 of NZ_SOBW01000011.1, forward strand.
AGTTATTCGCCACCCACTATCAAACAGGAGAACTTATCCCGATGGATTTAGTACAAAAAATAAAAGATTCTTCAGCCTTCCATGAAGGCATGCAAACCTTACGTCAAATAAGTTTTGGCTTGCTAGATATGAGCTGGCACGGCATTGACCCAACAAAAATCACTGATGTAAAGACCCATGAACTGGAAGCGTTTGAGGGTACAAAATTATTTCCAGATGTAAAAGAGAACTGCATGAGCACTTCTTTTTCGCACATATTTCAAGGAGGTTATTCTTCAGGGTATTACAGTTATAAATGGGCTGAAGTACTAGATGCTGATGCATTTGAATTCTTTAAAGAAAAAGGCATATTTGACCATGAGGTGGCGACGAAGTTTAAAGATCATGTGCTCTCACAAGGTGGAATTGAAGATCCTATGGTGCTTTACAAACGATTTAGAGGCAAAGAACCGCAACCCGAAGCATTGTTAAAACGAGCCGGACTTATAGAAAAATAATTAGTAAAAAAAACCTTTGACGAGGGCTCTTATTGCGTAATAAAAAAATGTTTGGACCTTGTAATGCGATAATATTTTTGACAGAATATTAGAAAATATTTACCTATTTTTGATACAAACTGCTATAAAGACAGATGCCAACTCATCAAATTAACCCTAATAAATGGATTGAACTGTATTCAGACTATCTCTTTAATTATACAATTACCCGGGTTAATGACCGAGAGATTGCGAAAGACATCATTCAAGACACCTTTTTTGCCGGCTTAAAGTCCATGAAAAACTTTAAAGGCGAAGCTAGCGAACGTACTTGGCTTATTTCCATTTTAAAGCGGAAAATAATCGATTATTACCGGAAAATAAATTCCAATAAGGGCCAGGCTGAAGTTAGAATGACTTATAATAATGCTGAAGATAACGAAGGCGATTGGCTTGAAGAACGCGCAGAAGACGAGGGCTATTTAAACGCTCAAGAAGCTCTAGAAAACACTGAACTAGGAGATGCAATTTACGATTGTATGGACAAACTTACTGCTAAACAGGCTGCCGTGTTTAAAATGAAAACAATTTTAAATTATGAAACGGAAGCCATCTGTAATGAATTAAATATCACTCCGTCTAACTTATGGGTTATTATTCATCGTGCTAGAACTGCAATGGCAGAATGCATGGAAAAAAACTGGTTATAATTAAACATGTCAAAATTTTTTTTCATTTCAAAAAAAGATGCATTCCATATTTGTGACAAATCACAATACAAGGAATCTACCATTTGGGAAAAGTTTAAACTTATGATTCGTTGCCTATTTTGTGATGCTACCCGACACTATGTTAATCGGAACACGAAGTTGACAGAAGCCATAAAAACATCCAAACTTGACTGTTTAAGTCATCATGAACGCCAGTTGCTCAATGAGCGATTGAAAAAGAAACTAAAAGACGAAGTGTAAAATCAACCAGATTATTGGCACCCCTTCTACCCAAAAAGAACTGTAGTAATCCTCTCTTTCCTGACTAGAAAACACTATAAACAATACAGTTATAATGGTTATCACCATGGTTAGCAGAATGAGTTTATACGTTACATTAGGTTTTACAAATTCGAACATTAGAAAAACCATAGCCAACACAATTCCGATAATTTTAGTGTTCTTAACACCAATTTTTTGTGGTATTGTTGCCAATCTCAAACTATCATATTGTAGATCTCTAATTTCAAACGGTAGCATTAATAGAATTACCAGTATGAATCGCTGAAGCGCGGTTATCCACACACTCAAATCAAACCTAGCATCCTGGTTTAAAACAGGAAGCAACACGGTAACGCCCGCCCATACCACCGCAATGACATACACCTTAATACCACCAATATTTCTTAAATTACTTTTCTGATCCATAAATAAGTGACGCGGTAAAAATGGCACGGCATAGAGAAATGTCACTAGTCCAAATATCCCAACCCATACAAGAACTTGAGGCACCAGTTGCAATGCAAACCAAATCATTAATAAAAAACAAACCAATGAAAATACTTGAATAATCTTCAACCAATTTGCCAAGCTTCGGTGGTGAAATTTTGCCAATCCAAAATATTTCACAAAATTATACCCAGTAATCGTGGAAAACATTACGAAGAAAAGCAAAGACCAATCCACTGCCAAATCGAGCTCCAGTAGTGTCACATAAGTCATGGCCAACACTGCTAAAGCCACATGTATACTGCTATGGACATAAAAATTAAGCAACAGCCTTAAATGCTTCATTTTACAAAAATAAGCATTGTGTTAATAAGAGCTCCAATTGGTTAAAAACTTTAGAATTAGTTAACTAAAAATGGTCATTATTTCCGTAAATTCGCGCTTCAAAACACAACTATATTGTAATGAATACAAACGCTTTTGCTCTTCGACATATTGGTCCTAATGACAACGACCAAAATCAGATGCTCAAAACCATTGGAGTTGACAGTTTAGATCAACTTATTTTTGAAACAATTCCAGATGATATCCGATTGAAAAATGGATTGAACCTTGATGAACCAATGACCGAATATGAGTATTTGAACCACGTTCTTGAACTTTCAAAAAAGAACAAGATTTTCAAATCATATATCGGGTTAGGGTACCACCCTACTATAGTTCCAGCTGTAATTCAGCGTAATGTATTAGAAAACCCAGGATGGTATACAGCATATACACCGTATCAAGCTGAAATTGCGCAAGGAAGATTGGAAGCATTATTAAATTTCCAAACTATGGTTACTGATTTGACCGGAATGGAAATTGCAAATGCGTCTTTATTGGATGAAAGCACCGCTGCCGCAGAAGCTATGAGCTTATTGTTTGCTGTGCGTGATCGTGACCAAAAGAAAAACAACGTCAACAAATTTTTTGTTTCTGACGCTATTCTGCCTCAAACATTATCATTATTAATGACCAGAGCAACACCTATTGGCATTGATTTAGTTGTAGGCAGTGAAGATGATTTTAGTTTTTCATCAGAATTTTTCGGGGCCATTTTACAGTACCCAGGTAAAGATGGGTTGGTAAGTGACATCAAATCATTTATAGAGAAAGCAAACGCCAATCAAATAAAAGTAGCCGTTGCGGCAGACATTCTGAGTCTCATAAAATTAGAAGCTCCAGGAAAATTTGGTGCTGATGTAGTTGTTGGAACGACACAACGTTTTGGGGTCCCTATGGGTTACGGTGGGCCGCACGCAGCATACTTTGCAACAAAAGAAGCGTACAAACGCGATTTGCCAGGACGTATTATTGGTGTTACCAAAGACATGAACGGCAACAGAGCGTTACGTATGGCGTTGCAAACACGTGAACAACACATTAAACGTGACAAGGCAACTTCTAACATTTGTACTGCACAGGTGCTTTTAGCGGTTATGGCTAGTATGTATGCGGTTTATCATGGACCAAAAGGCTTGACATTTATTGCAGACAAAGTACACAATACAGCATCAAGCGTGGCAAAAGCCTTAACACAATTAGGATATAAACAAAAGAATTCTTCCTTTTTTGATACCATCAAAATTGAGGCTAATGCTGAAAACATTAAAAAAATTGCTGAGCGAAATGAAGTGAACTTCTTCTATCCAAATGCAGATACGGTAACAATCTCAATCAATCAAACTACATCTTTACAAGATGCTAATGAAATCATTGCCATTTTTGCTGAAAATCGGGAGAAAGAGACCATCACTCTTACAGCTATTGAGGATGCCAATAACATTATTGAAGATTTACAACGTCAAACAGAATTCTTGACTTTAGACGTGTTCAACAAGCACCATTCTGAAACTGAATTGATGCGTTACATCAAAATGTTGGAGCGTAAAGATCTGTCTTTGAATCACTCCATGATTGCTTTGGGTTCTTGCACGATGAAACTTAATGCTGCCGCAGAAATGTTACCGTTAAGCTGGCCAAACTGGGGAAGCATTCACCCATTCTGCCCCATTGAACAAGCTGAAGGCTATCAAATTGTATTGAAACAGCTTGAAGATCAACTGACAGAAATTACAGGTTTTGCAGGCACATCCCTGCAACCAAATTCTGGCGCTCAAGGTGAGTTTGCAGGTTTAATGGTGATAAAAGCGTATCACGAATCGCGCGACGAAGGTCATCGTAATATTTGTTTAATTCCATCTTCAGCCCACGGTACAAACCCTGCGAGTGCAGTAATGGCCGGAATGAAAGTGGTGGTTACCAAATCTACTGAAGAAGGCAATATTGACGTTGATGATTTGCGTGAAAAAGCAATAAAGCATAAAGACAATCTATCTTGTTTGATGGTTACTTACCCATCAACCCACGGGGTTTATGAATCTGCAATTAAAGAAATTACCCAAATTATTCATGACAACGGTGGCCAAGTGTATATGGACGGCGCTAACATGAATGCACAAGTTGGCTTGACTAATCCAGGTAATATTGGAGCAGATGTATGCCATCTTAATTTACATAAAACGTTTGCCATTCCTCACGGTGGTGGCGGACCAGGTGTTGGCCCAATCTGTGTGGCTGAGCAATTAGTACCATTTTTACCAGGCAACCCATTAATTAAAACGGGAGGTGCCCAAGCCATTACTGCTATTTCTGCAGCACCCTTTGGATCGTCATTAGTGTGTTTAATTTCTTATGGCTACATCAAAATGTTAGGTGCTGAAGGCTTGACAAAAGCGACAACCACTGCTATTTTGAATGCGAACTACATCAAACAACGTCTGCAAGGTCATTTTGACACGTTATATTCAGGAGAACGTGGTCGCGCAGCTCATGAGATGATTGTTGATTGTCGTCCATTTAAAGAAAACGGTATTGAAGTTACTGATATTGCAAAACGTTTGATGGATTACGGATTCCATGCACCAACTGTTTCTTTCCCGGTGGCAGGTACGCTGATGATTGAACCAACTGAAAGTGAAAGCAAAGAGGAAATGGACCGTTTTTGTGACGCATTGATTTCTATTAAAAGAGAAATTGATATGGCCTCAAAAGATGATGTTCAGAACGTACTTAAAAACGCACCACATACTTTAGCGATGCTTACCGCAGATCAATGGGATTTTCCGTATTCTAGAGAAACGGCAGCCTATCCACTAGATTATATTGCAGAAAACAAGTTCTGGCCAACCGTAAGACGTGTTGATGATGCTTATGGTGACAGAAACTTAATTTGTACATGTGCACCTATTGAGGATTATATGGAAGCGTAATATTTAACATAACCCAACATCAAGCGCTCTTTTAGATATTTAAAACGAGCGCTTTGTTGTTGATTTATATTTGATAAGCCGGATTTTTTTATAATTTGGCAAAAAACACCAAAAAACATCACAATTAGCGGTCTCTAAAACGATTATTAAGTACATTAGTATATTGAACAAATTTAAAAACAAATGGCAATAAAGATTACAGGCACCGGTAGCTACATTCCTGAAAGTATCGAGAAAAATGAAAACTTTAAGAACCATCAATTTTTAAATGTTGACGGTTCAAGTTTAACACAACCTAATCCTGTGATAATTGAAAAATTCAAAGCCATTACAGGAATTAACGAGCGTCGTTATGCTTTTGATCATTTAACGTCATCAGACCTCGCCTTTTTTGCGGCAGAAAAAGCCATTGCTAATGCCAATATTGATCCTGAAGAGTTAGATTATATAATCATGGCTCATAATTTTGGAGATGTCAAGCACAATACAATTCAAACGGATGTATTACCTTGTTTGGCCTCTAGAGTTAAACACAGCTTGCGTATTAAAAACCCAAAATGTGTAGCTTATGATATTCTTTTTGGGTGTCCCGGTTGGATTGAAGGTGTCATACAAGCCAATGCCTTTATAAAAGCAGGTATAGCTAAAAAATGTTTGGTAATTGGTTCTGAAACCCTATCTCGTGTAGTTGATAAGCATGATCGTGATTCCATGATTTATAGTGATGGTGCCGGTGCAACAGTTATTGAAGCTACAGATGATGAAGGTGGCATCCTAACCCATGAAACGGGCAGCTATACCTATGATGAAGCCTATTACCTATTCTTTGGAAATTCTTATAATAAAGACTTGTGCGAAGATACACGATACATCAAAATGGATGGGCGAAAAATCTACGAATTTGCACTTAAACATGTGCCTTTGGCCATGAAATCTTGTTTAGATAAAGCTGATTTAGACGTTACTGATCTTAAAAAAATATTCATCCATCAAGCTAATGAAAAGATGGACGAAGCCATATTAAAACGCTTCTATAAACTTTATAACGCTGAAATCCCTGAAGGCATCATGCCTATGAGTATTCAGGAATTAGGTAACAGTTCTGTAGCCACTATTCCTACCCTTTTTGATTTGGTTAGAAATAACAAATTAGAGAACCAGAACTTGAATAAGGGTGACATTATAATGTTTGCGAGTGTTGGTGGTGGTATGCATATCAACGCCATAGTTTATCAGTACTAAAATGAAAATTGGTGTTGTTGTAGATAATGAATTTGACCATGACCATCGTGTTCAAAAGGAAATTCGTATGCTACAACAGGAGGGGCATAGCATTTCAGTACTGTGTTTCGATTTTAAAAAAACCTATAAAACTTACCCTAATTTAAACGTCAAAAGAATTCGAATTCCTAAAAAAGTCCGAGACTTATTGGTGCTTTTGAATACTAATTTCAACTTTTACGAGTTGTTATGGCAAAAACATATTGCGCAATTTATCAAAGAAAATAATCTGGACGCCTTACACGTGCACGATTTATATCTATCCAAAGCTGCTAATAAAAGCATACAACAATCCACACGCGCAATTCCGTTAACTTTAGATTTACATGAAAACTATCCTGCCGCAATCAATTCTTATGAATGGGCAATAAAAGGATGGAGAAAATATGTGGTACAACCTAAAAAATGGTATCAAAAGGAAGGCGAATATTTAGGGTATGCAGACAACCTCATCGTTTTGAGCGATTCTTTTAAAGATGATTTAATTAAACGATTTCCATTCTTAAAATCTGAGAACATCTTCGTCCATCCTAATATGCCAGATTTTGAAAGTTATCAAGATTTCGAAAAAACGGATTATTCCGTAGATTTTGAATCAGATCTTCCCACTTTATTCTATTTTGGAGTTGTGGCTAAGCGAAGAGGTGTTTTAGATATTTTGCCTTGGATAATTGAATTAATGGAAGAAGGTACCAAATTCCACACCCTTATTATTGGCCCAACTGATAAAGCGGATAAAGCGCAATTTCAGAGTTTTATTAATCATCCCATTTTAAAGGATTATATTACTTATACACCTTGGTCAGATGTGAATTATCTGCCTGCGTATTTAAAGAAAATCACCATTGGTTTAGCACCTTTTCAGGTGAATGCACAGCACGATTCCGGTGTTGCTAACAAATTGTTTCAATACATGTATGGGGAAATCCCAATATTGGCTACAAAGTGCAAAGCACAACAGCAGCTCATTGAAGATTCGGAATGTGGTTTACTTTATGACACCAAAACCGAATTTAAGTCCGCCGTAAAACAACTCATCGAAAGTGAGTCTTTACGCAAACAACTTGGAGTTAACGGCAAGCAGAAATTACTCGAACTTTATCAGGATAAAGCAGATCGGCAATTTTTAAAAATCTACCAATAGGCTAATTAAATTTCCAACCTTTATAGTCGGCCGAAGCTTCTAATCGATCTTCAAGTGAATCCTCCAATGCCGGAAAGAAATCAATACCAGTTAATACCTCTACGGAATCTACAGAAACCACAAATTTGTATAACGGCTCATTAGAATCGCGATGTGGCATTAGAAACGCAATCATTTTTTCATGCTTCTCATCATATAGCACCTTGTAAAATTGATTAGGCACTGCTACCCTTTCATTTCCTATCGTCTCCATGTCGCCTTTTAAGACCCCACCAGTAACGACAAAAACACCGTCATACCTCTTAGCCCATCCACGTACCTGTTGCTCCAGGTCATTCCAAATGCCAGAATTAAAATCGTGAACTTGTGGAGAAATGTTACTCGTCAAGAACGTTTCATCATGTGCCTTCCTACTGTAATTTTTATCTCCCGCAGGAACCAAATGCCCCCGATCATAACCAGAATTTTTATAATTGCGCCAACTTGCTGCACCCGTCTTTACCGCACGGTCAATTTCAAAATAGGGACGATCAAACTTAGAGCTAGAAAGGTGGGATTTCTTAAGTTCATAAGCGACCCATTCTGCTTGTTCATGTGGTTCACTATAAGACAAAGAATATCCTTGGTGATGTACAATTTGACCGCTTGTACTTGTAGGCAGATAATAAACTCGGCTTTTGGATTTAATGCGTTCTCCCTCCTTGACAATTATAGAAGACTCCTGCACTTTTAAATAATGCTCATAGCCGTATACCCCTAAAACCAAGAGTATAGCAAGAATTACGTAAAGTTTCTTCTTGTTCAAATCTAATCCAATACAAAATCTAAAGGTTGGCCCGTTGCGGCATTAGGAAAACTTATACCTAAAATAGCCGACATAGTAGGCGCAATATCCGTAATATTAGTTTTTTTGTAAGTCTCGCCCTGTGCTATACCATGACCAAAAAACAGTAACGGTACATGTGTATCATAATTAAATGACGACCCGTGAGTAGACCCTGTCATACTGTATGAAATGACCGCAGGATCTAGGATATAAATGACATCTCCCGAACGCTTTTGGTTATAGCCGTTCTGTATCAATTGTTCTATGCCTGTTACAAACGAAGTTTGGGACATAGACTGGCCTGTATATGCCTTATCAATATGTGGATAGGCAATAATTTCATTTACAATAGCTTGCTGAACATCTTCAAGCTCCAACCCCATTTCTGATAGTTTTAATCTATTTAGGAAGATTTGATTGTTGCTAATGTTCTCAATTAGATCCTCATCTTTGTATGCCGTTTTTAAAAACGCATATAAACGTTCTTTAAACACTCTCCCATCAAAATAACCTGCTGGAATATTAAGGCTTTGTAAATATGCGGGCACCTCCACTGCGGCATGGTCTGCGGTAAGAAAAACAGTGTAATTACCTTTCCCTACCTTAGCATCCAAACCTTTAAATAAGCGTTCCAAATCTTTATCAAGACGGAGATAGGTGTCTTGAATTTCTTTGCTATTAACCCCAAAATTATGACCTACATAATCTGGACTTGAAAAACTAACAGCCAATACGTCTGTAAATTCATCCTTCCCTAATGCTTCGCCATCTATGGCCGCTAAGGCAAAATCAGTAGTGATACTATTACCATAAGGCGTAGCCTTAATTATATCGAGATACCCATTCTTTTCTTTTAATGCTTTTAAATCGTACGGAAACGTGGCGCCATCCTTTCCGTTAAAACCACCCTCAAAAGTATTTTCATCAGGCCCACTCTCTGTATAGGTTGTTATATCATATAAAGTATTCCATACTTTCATATAGGATTCTGCCTTGTTGGAAGCATTAAATGTTTGGACCCATTGTGGTAATTCATTCATGTAATAGTTGCTCGTAATCCAACGTCCCTCATCTGCCCCATGAAACCAATAGGCTGCGTTTGCGGTATGACCAGCCGGAAGAATAGCGCCTCTATCTTTAAGTGCAATGCCTATTGATTTTCCTCGCATTTGGGTAAAAAGTCTATTTTCATCTCCAAATGTGGTGGTTTTCATGCGTCGTGGCGACATTTTACCTGCAACGTGAGCAGTACCAATGGGTTCTACCGAATCATCCCCAGCACAATACACTGATTTTAAAATATCTTTATCATACCAATTATTCCCTATAATGCCATGGTATTTTGGCGTTGTACCTGTATACACTGAAGCATGTCCAGGACCTGTATAAGTTGGCACATAATTAAAGTGATTATTTTTACAATTGAAGCCCTCATTCATCATTCGTTTAAAGCCACCATCACCATACTTATCATAAAAACGGGTCAGGTAATCATATCGCATCTGATCTACAACAATACCCACTATTAATTTTGGTTGCGTGTTAATAGTAGTACCTTTGTTGGACTTGTTTTTAGAAGTATTTTGTTGTGCTTGAATATTGGCTACAAAAAATAAACTTAGAATAATGCTCAAGAGAATGGTTTTCATTTTAATCAAGTTGGGTTAGATATTCAAAAATACAGCTTTTTGAAATATCAAAAATTTAAATAAAGGTTAAATACAACACAGTTTTTTTTACTTTAGCAGTAATAAAATTTAATATGAGCTACCTACATAGTATTGGTCAATATTTTTTGATGATAAAGGCGATGTTCCACAAACCCACGAAGTGGTCTGTAATGCGACACCTTATATTTAAAGACATTGATGATTTAATCATCAACTCCATTGGCATTGTTTCTTTTATCGCGTTTTTTGTTGGTGGTGTTGTAACCATTCAAACGGCTTTAAATATGACGAATCCTCTCATCCCCAAAACTCTTGTAGGTTTCGCGACACGACAATCGGTCATATTAGAATTTGCGCCTACTTTTATCTCGATAATTATGGCGGGTAAAGTAGGTTCATTTATCACCTCCAGTATCGGGACAATGCGCGTAACAGAGCAAATTGACGCTTTGGAAGTTATGGGGATTAATGCTATTAATTACTTGGTCTTTCCAAAATTTGTGGCACTAATGTTATATCCGTTTATCATTTCTATTGCCATGTTTTTAGGTATCCTTGGCGGAATGGCAGCTTGTGTTTTTGGTGGGTTTGCATCTTTGGATGATTATATTGCAGGTATACAATTGGATTTTATTCCATTTCATATGCTGTATGCGTTTGTAAAGACCTTTGTATTTGCGTTCTTATTGGCAACTATTCCGTCCTATCACGGGTTTTTCATGACAGGTGGAGCCTTAGAAGTTGGTAAAGCCAGCACCACCTCTTTTGTATGGACCAGTGTGGCAATTATCCTTCTCAACTATATTTTAACCCAAATGATGTTAAGCTAATGATTGAAGTTAATGATATTCATAAATCTTTTGGTGACTCTAAAATATTAAAGGGTATTACCACTGTGTTTGATAAAGGAAAAACTAACCTCATCATTGGGCAAAGTGGTTCAGGTAAGACTGTGTTTTTAAAAACGTTATTAGGATTATATACTCCTGAACAAGGATCTATTGTGTATGATGGTAGAAACTATTCTGATTTGTCATCCGATGAGAAAAGCGACTTAAGAGCTGAAATGGGTATGGTTTTTCAAGGTAGCGCGTTGTTTGACTCTATGACTATTGCGGAAAATGTTATGTTTCCATTGCGAATGTTTACGAAACAGAGCAAAAGCGAAATGCAAGATCGGGTAGATTTGGTACTTAAAAGGGTAAATCTTGGAGACGCACATAAAAAATTACCCAGTGAAGCTTCAGGTGGGATGCAAAAACGTGTTGCCATTGCTAGAGCTATTGTAAATAAACCAAAGTATTTATTTTGTGATGAACCCAACTCGGGACTAGACCCTAGAACCGCTACGGTAATTGATAACCTGATTCAGGAAATTACTCAAGAATATGACATTACCACAATCATTAATACCCATGACATGAACTCAGTAATGGAAATTGGTGAAAAGATTGTGTTTTTAAAAGACGGACTTAAAGAGTGGGAAGGTTCCAATAAGAATATATTTAAAACTGATAATGAAGCGGTTACCGGCTTTGTTTACTCTTCAGACTTGTTTAAACGGGTACAAAAAATGTATTTGGAAGAAGACTTATAGTCGGAATTCTAACAAAATATTATATCTAAAATTCAAGCCCACGTTCAACATTTATCTTTGACGTTTAACAACCAGAGAATCCATTTTATATTTTTGTTTTAACCAACGCTTCAATTTGACTTGCTCTTTAGCTATGTCCTCCTCTTTAACATTCTTATTCCAAGTTACCGTAAACTCAGAAATGGTATCTAACTTTTTGAAATTAGACGAAATAACGCTGGAATATGATAATCTATCAATATTTTCATAATTGATTTTAACCTCCTTAGTCAATTCTTCAAACGGAATTTGTAGGGCTTCATATTTAGATAATTTCCTAACCTTATCTTCTAAAAATACAATCTTCTCATTTTGAGATAATAAATCTAAGGAGTCTCGATATCGCAATTGCGACATATACCTCAAATTATCTAAATTCTTTGATCGATTTTGATTAAACTTCAATGTGGCATTGGCAAGAGCAGGATAATCTTTTAAACGACTTCTTAATACAGAAATGGTACTTTCAGGAATTTGGTCCAATCCAAAACTATTAAATTCCAACACTGATGGTTCACCTTTTACATCTGAAAATTTATGAACTGCGTTAGACTTAATATAATCGGCATGTGGTAAGCCTTCCAATTCATTCTTAATAAATGCGCGTGCTTCATTTTCAAATTTACTTTGGCGCCACACATCTATAAACGTAATTATAGCTGGAATCATTACTATGACAGCTACGACGGTAGCAATTCTAGACGTGCGTTTTCGCTTTGCTGAATTGGCATATTTCAACATTGGAAACCCTAAAATTTTGACAACAATAAAAGTTGCCAAGGCTATAAAAATAGTATTGATGGTAAAGAGGTACATAGCCCCAAAAAAGTATGGAAAATTACCCTTTGCCAAACCGTATCCAGCAGTACACAGTGGCGGCATTAATGCTGTTGCAATAGCAACACCAAAAATCACGGACGCAATGGTCCCTTTCTTAGTTCGAGCAATAATTAAAGCCAATCCTCCAAAAAACGCAATCATCACATCGCGGATATCGGGCTTTACACGCCCGAGCAACTCAGAAGTATCTTCGCTTAAGGGAAAGAATTTAAAGAATAAAAAAGCCGTAGTCAAACTCAGCACAATCATGATAACCAAATTGAGCAGCGAGCGTTTTAAGGTATCAATATCATTAATGGCTATAGAAAGACCCACTCCCAATATTGGGCCCATTAAGGGAGAGATTAACATGGCTCCAATAACAACCGCAGCGGAATTGGCGTTTAGACCTATAGAAGCCACAAAAATAGAGCAAATCAGAATCCAAGCTGTAGCACCTTTAAATGGAATATCACCTTTAATAGCGGCCAAGGTAGCATCTCTATCAGTGTCTTCTCGAAAATCCAACAATTCACTGAAAAACTTTTTTATGCTTACCCATAAACCCTGTGCATCTTTTTTTACAGCCTTTTTAGAAGCATCAACTGCTTCATCTTGTTCTTTAGATTTTTCTTCCTCTGAAAAGTTGAACTTATTTTCTTCCATTAATTCAATTATTGGGCTCTTACTATTATACCAAAATACTATCTAAAAATTGTTTTGCAAAAGTATTCCTTCAGATAATCCATAGCGTGTATTATCCGTAATTTTCACCGTAGGTATCCTTCACTTTTTGTAAAACTTGCTTAATATCTTGTTCTTTTGACTTTGGGAATATAAGCAAAACTTCGTCTTTATCAACAATGATATAATCTTTTAACCCGTCTACTACCACAATCTTATCAGCCTTGGTTCTGATCATATTTCCTGAGGCGTCTTCAGTTAATGCTCTAGCGTTTACCACAGCATTCTCACTCTGATCCTTGTCGAGTTTATCATATAGGCTACCCCACGTGCCTAGGTCATTCCAATCAAACTCAGCTGGCAATACATAGACATTTTCAGATGATTCCATGATGGCATAATCGACTGAAATATTTTCTGATTTGTCATAATTTTCAGCAATAAACAAATCTTCATCTTGAGTATTATAAATGTTGATTCCCTTTTCAAAGAGGTTGAATAATTCAGGTTGATGAAATTGAAACGCCTTGATTACACTTGTAGCACTCCACATAAATATACCGGCATTCCACAAAAAATTGCCTTGACTAATAAAACTCTTCGCGGTTTGATAATCTGGTTTCTCTCTAAATTGACGCACCTGCTTAATGTCTTCCTTGGATGATTTGTCATACTCAATATATCCATATCCTGTATTAGGGAACGTAGGTTGAATCCCTAAGGTCATTAAGGCATCATTACGTTCACAAAAGTCAAAGGCTTGTTGCACATTTTGAGTGAATTTTGATTCGTCTTCAATCCAATGATCACTGGGGGCTACAATCATAACCGCATCTGGATTTTCTTTTTGGATTTTTAACGAGGCGTATAAAATGCAAGGCGCTGTATTACGCATTGCAGGTTCCAATAACACCTGACGTTCAGTAACACCCGGCAATTGCTGAAACACCAGATCTTTATACATAGCATTTGTAAGGATAAAAATATTCTCTTTGGGTATCAACTTTGAAAGGCGCTGAAATGTCTTTTGTATTAGAGTATCTCCTGTTCCCAACATATCGTGAAACTGCTTTGGAAAATCCTGAGTACTTACAGGCCAAAAACGCGACCCTACTCCTCCTGCCATTAATATGGCGTAATAATTACTATTCATTATGTCTTTTTTTTAGTCCTAAAAGAACTCTATCGTATTTAATTTTTTAAACCTTAGCTGTTAGTATCAAAGTGGTCAGGCGGATCAATATTTAAGAACTTTGATTATACATTATTGATCAATTCCACTTCCGCATTTGGGTTGAAAAGATACAACTTTCCTGATGCAACCTCAACACCTTCATAACGCGTTCGTCTTTTAAGGCCTTTTTTAAATATCCGTCCATTATAAAGTCTAAATTTATGCCCTAATGGAACTTCAAAAATATAGGTTTTATCGTTAGGAGGGTCAAATTGTTTCAGTGCCAATGCCAATGCTATATCCGTATCACTACTCGCCTTTGGGTTTTTAAAGTGTCGCGCCAATAGCGGTAAGAGTTCATGTGGAAATACATTAGGATTTAAGAATGGTAACATTAATTTTTGAAAGGTATGCTTCCACTCCTTTCCGTGAGGCTTTATATGCCGCCCATAAGTATTGAAAGCCTCAAAATGTGCGATTTCATGAATCAATGTTATTAAAAAACGATAATGATTGAGGTTAGAGTTAATAGTAATTTGATGTTTGTTATTTGGCAATTTCCTATAATCACCATGTCTCGTCTTGCGCTCACTCTTAATTTTAACCACTAAATTATCATGCTTTAAAAGCCCTATAACATCAGGAATTGCCTGATACGGAATGTATTCTTGAAGCGTATTGTGCATAGTGGCAAAAATACAAGAATTAGGTATATTCTATAAAGATTTTTGTAATTTTAGATATGTAATTGACTTTATACGAATAGCGAGGCTACATGTAGAAAGTTAATAAAACAAACAAATGAATATTAGCTCATAAATTAAGTTAGAAATCCTTACACTCGAATCTTATAAATAACAACAAAGGCTACATGGCATTTATAGATTACTACAAAATACTAGGCATTGACAAATCAGCCACTACGGCTGAAATCAAGAAAGCCTACCGTAAATTGGCACGCAAGTACCACCCTGATGTCAACCCAAATGACAAGGCTGCTGAAAAAAAATTTAAGGAAATCAATGAAGCAAACGAGGTACTGAGCGATAAAGAAAAACGCAAGAAATATGACAAATATGGCAAAGACTGGCAGCATGGTGATGCTTATGAACAGGCACAACGCCAGCAACAGTCGCAACGCCAATACCAGCGTCAAAGCACCGGAGGATACGGAGGCGGCAACTTCTCTGGCGACGACTTTTCAGATTTCTTTGAATCAATGTTTGGCGGAGGTGGCTCAACAAGAGGACGCGGAAGCACTGCAGGTTTTAGAGGTCAGGATTTTAATGCGGAGTTGCAGCTCGACTTAAAAGATGTGTATGAAACGCACAAAAGAGTGCTGACAGTTAATGGAAAGAATATAAGATTAACGATTCCAGCGGGCGTTGAAAATGGCCAAGTAATAAAAATCAATGGAAAAGGCGGTCCAGGGGTTCATGGCGGACCAAATGGAGATTTGCTGATTCAATTTAATATTAGCAATGCTACAAAATTTAAAAGAGATGGCTCTAATCTCTATGCTACAGAAGTTATTGATCTTTATACTGCTGTTTTAGGAGGTGATGTGACTGTTAATACATTTGATGGCAAAGTTAAGTTGAAGGTGAAACCAGAAACTCAAAATGGTACCAAGGTAAAACTTAAAGGCAAAGGCTTCCCTATTTATAAAAAGGAAGGTCAATTTGGCGACCTCTATATTACCTATGATATTGCCGTGCCTACAAACCTTTCTGTTAAAGAAAAAGAACTGTTTACAGAACTTAAAAATTTGAGATCATGAGTACAGCAACATATATCCCTTTAAAAACCTTGTGTACACATTACAAAGTTGAAACCACCTTTTTTCAAGATCTAAATGAATATGGCCTTATAGAAATAACAACTATTGAGCAAGCACCTTGCATCCACCAGGATCATATAAAAAATTTAGAATCTATGGTGCGTTTGCATCAAGATTTACACATCAACCTTGAGGGCATCGATACAGTAATGAATTTGCTCGATAAAATCCATCATTTGCAGGAAGAACTCAAAACTGTCAAAAACAGATTACGGATTTTTGAAGAGTAATTCTTAGTCGCTCTATCATCTTTCTATAATTATTATATGCATATACACATATGATATCTACACATAATACAAATAGTAAGCTGCCGTTGATGTAACTTTTAGCACTCCCCTTTTTAACAATATTTCACTTAAATTTCTGGGTTGCACCCAACCCTTAAAGTCATACGTATAAGCAAGCAGTAGTTCTCTTCTCCAGTTTTATATTACCTGCCAAATTATCAAAATACGATAGTTCATTTTAAATATAATTGAATTGATCTCGGTTTTTGTATATGATATTTATCATTATTTAAACTTTAGTTATTACAGAACTTTGCAGTATAATATTAATACATACTGTTATGACTACTACAAAATCTATCGTAAAAAATTTAGGAACATTTTTAATCTTGCTCCTATTGGCAACACCTCAAATTTATGCACAAACATATAACCTTGATAATTCAGCGTCTAAATTAACGGTATCTGGAACTTCTAGTTTACATGATTGGGATATTGATGCCGAGCAACAGAAAGGTCAAATTGTATTGAACAGTGCTACTGAAATGACCATTGAGAAACTAACACTTCAAGTAACCGCTGAGAGCCTAAAAAGTGGCAAAAGCGCAATGGACAAGAACACTCATAAAGCTTTAGACACTAAGAAGCATAAAACAATTTCATTTCAACTTACTGAGGTCAAAAACATGAAAGCTACAGGAGCTGACAATTATAAAGTTGACGTTGTTGGAAACCTTACCATTGCAGGGGTCACCAAAAAACAACAAATCAGTTTAGACATGCATGCAACCGCAGCCAAAGTAAAATTAAAAGGCAAAAAAGCATTCAATATGAGCGATTTTGGCATTGATCCTCCTAAAGCCCTATTGGGAACGATAACCACTGGAGATCAAGTAACCATTACATTTCAAACCATTTTAAATAAATAAACAACCAGAATATTAAATAAAACCTAGACTATGAGAACACTAATCAAAAACTCAGCAATCGCATTTGTACTTCTTGCAGGAGTTACAACTTATGCTCAAAAAGACAATAGAAGTATTGATAATTATAGAGAGCCAAATAAAAATGGAATCAATGTATTTGAAGCCGTAAAAGACACCACCTCTACCTTTGAAAATGTAAAAGTAAGAATTGGCGGCTCATCTACACTACAATTTCAAGCCATTGACCATGAAAACTCTGGAGCAGTAGAATTGGTTGAAATTGGTTCAAATTTCAACCTTGCTACAGCAAATTTAGATTTAGACGTGGCGTTATATGATGGTATTAGAATGCATCTACGCACATATCTGTCTTCACGACACCATCCAGAACCGTATGTAAAAGGCGGATACTTTCAAATTGACAAACTAAACTTCATCAAAGAAGGGTTTATGGAAGATTTCATGAAGTACACCACAATTAAAGTTGGACACATGGAAAACAATTATGGTGATGCCCATTTTAGAAGAACAGATAACGCACAAGCTATCTACAACCCATTTGTTGGAAACTTAATTATGGATGCTTTTACTACAGAAGTAGGTGCAGAGGTGTATTACCAACGTAATGGATTTATTGGGATGCTTGGATTTACCAACGGGAAATTGAATCAAGCGGTTGATAACCCTGATACCGGAGGCGCTTCATTTTTGGCAAAATTAGGCTATGACAAACAAATCAACGATGATTTACGATTCAGATTAACAGGGTCTCTATATAATACTGGTAAGGTTGCTACCTCTTATCTTTACAGTGCAGATAGAGCAGGTTCAAGATATTACTTAGTTCTCGAACCAACCGGATCAAGAACATCTAGCGCTTTTAGATCTGGACGCTACAACCCTAACCTTAAAAATAGTATTACGGCAATTATGTTCAATCCTTTTGTTAAATATAAAGGCTTAGAGTTCTTTGGAACTATTGAATCTTCTACTGGAAAAGGAAATGCTGAACCTGAAGATAGAACAGCAAATCAATTTGCTGGTGAATTAATCTACAGATTTGGAAATGATGAAAACTTCTTTATTGGAGGACGTTATAATAAAGTAGATGCAGAGGATATTAGTGGTAGTGATGTTGAAATATCAAGAGTCCAATTGGGTGCTGGATGGTTCATGACTAAAAACATTCTTCTTAAGGCTGAATATGTTAACCAGAAATATGATGGATTTGGTAACGGAAGCATCTTTGATGAAGGTAAGTTTAACGGACTAATGGCTGAGGCTGTAATTAGTTTCTAATAACACAAGTTGCATTTAGCAAACCTCAATATTTTAGTCATCCACTAAATAATTGAGGTTTGTTTTTTTATAAATATATTGTACCCCAAAATTCGAGAACCATGAAAAGATTACTCTATTTGTTACCCTTATTGGTTTTAGTTTCCTTTACTGGGTTAGAGACTGTAAATAACAGCACCTCTGTCCGTATCACGCCTCAAAGTAAGTTACACATTAAAGGCACTAGTAATGTTACTGATTTTACCTGTCAATACAATATTAAAAACCTTAACAAACCTATTCGCATCCATTACGTAAGTACTGCAGATGTCATCAAATTTAAAAAATCAGAATTAATTTTAGAAAACTCTGGGTTTGATTGTGGTGGAAAAGGCATAAACAGAGATTTTCACGATTTATTAAAATCAAACACCTATCCTGAAATTACACTCAGTTTAAAACAGATTAAACTAAAACCAGATACAAAGAATATTGCTGATGCTACGGTTCAGATTGAAATTGCCGGACAAAAGCACACGTATCATATGGAAACAAAATTCCATAAGGATAACGGGTGGCATATTTCTGGTGTGTTGAAATTAAATATTAAAGACTTTCAGCTTGAAGCTCCTAAAAAAATGTTAGGGCTAATTGTCGTTTCAGAAGAAATTGAGATTAATTTTAAATTGGTGGTTGAAGAATGTTAGATTTTACCAATACGCATATTTAAAGACATAACTCTCATGCCACAATCACACAGAAATTATCATCCGCTTCTTAATTGCTCGTTTTCACTTCTGATAGCTTAGCTAGTGAAAACGCCCCAATTGCCATAACAATATCTCTGACTGCGACATCTAAATAGGAGCCACTTAATATTAACGTTAAGGCGATTAATACCAACCAGAGGGACACGAGATATGCTCCAAACTTGGTCTTTGTAAACACCAAAACGCCTGCTACTATTTCAATTACCCCAACAATCATCATAAATACTGAAGGCTCAAATGGCAACATAGCTACCATACTTTCTGAAAGATATTGTGACCAATTAGTCAATATGTTGGTGAATTTATCTAATCCCGCTACTATCGGAACAAGTCCAAAAGTGTATTTCAAAAGGGTTTTTACAAACTGTACATTTGATTCCATGATTCTTAAGTTTTAACATTTCTACAATCTTTTGATAGGAATTCACTAAAAAGGATACAAAATGTTGTAACTTTTTTGTGTTTTAGCTATCTAAAACTAAAATCAAGGCATTATGGAAGCGCTACACATCAATAGTTTAAACCATCAAATAATAACAGATGCTGAAATTATCAGACGGATTCTATCCGGAGAAAAAGAACTGTTTGAGATTCTAGTCCGGAGAAACAACCAAAAATTATTTCGAGTGGTCAGAAGTTACTTAAAGGATGAAGCTGACATTGCTGACATAATGCAAAATAGCTATATAAAGGTATTTACCAAGCTGTATCAATTCAAATTAGAATCCTCATTTTCAACTTGGCTCATACGCATTGCTATTAACGAGGCTTTAGCAAGACTAATGGAGAAAGGAAAAGTTTATCATATTAATGAACAATCTGAACGTCTAAATAAGAATAGCATCTTAGAAATACCTGATAATAGGCAAATGAATCCACAGCAAAAGATGATACACAAAGAAGCCAAACTCCTGTTGGAAAACGCCATTGATCAATTAGACACCAAATACAGGGTGGTCTATATGATGCGAGAGGTAGAAGACATGAGCCTGCAAGATATTGCAACAACATTAGATTTATCTTTGGCTAATGTAAAAGTGCGCTTGCATCGATCAAAAGCGATGCTAAAAAACAAACTCTTTGAAATTTCAAGTGATAAAGATATTTTCGAATTTGGAAACAGCAAATGTGATCGGATTACGGAATATGTGATGCAGAATATTTAATTTAGACAGAGATATACAAGTTATTTAGCGTTCGTCTATCATCTTTAAAAGTTCAGACATAGAATTAAAAGTTCGTGTGGCCTGCCCTTGTAGTTCATTATGGTAATCATGTGCTGTATATCAAAACACGTCAAAGCCACCATTTTTAGCAGCCGTTACGCCTGTTAAACTATCTTCAATTACCACACACTCATCAGGTTGAAACCCCATCGTTTCAGCAGCCCATAAAAAGACACTAGGATCAGGCTTCCATCTTTTTATGGCGAAACAACTAAACATACGGTTTTCAAAATAGGGCAGTAACCCAGTGAGCTCCAAATTCAATCTGATTTTATTTTCTGGTCCGCTAGACGCTACACAAAAAGGAAGTGTCAATTGTTCCAAAACTTCAGTAACACCCTCTACTGGTTTAATATTATTTTTAAACGATTCAAAACTGCGCGTTCTGAAAATTGGAATAAAATCATCAGGCAACCTTTCAGGAATTAAATTTGCAATTTGTTCCAAGCAACGGTGAATGGAGGCGCCTTTAAAATGTTTTAAAGCATATTCTAGATTGATATTGGCGCCGAGTTCATTGGCCATATCTACCAGAACTTTGTTGGCAATAGACTCACTGTCTACCAACACCCCATCGCAGTCAAAAATAACACACTTATATTGGGACATTCCTAAGGTGTAGAATTTGAAACTTGAAGCAATTTTCCATTAAAAAACTTTTGGCCTTTTAATGAAAAATCAACAATATAATCGGCTATTTCTTCTGGTGTGATTGGTGCTTTATATCCAGGAAAAGCTTCTTCCAACATTTCGGTTTGAACCGCCCCTAATGCTAATACATTAAAAGAGATGCCAGATTCTTTATATTCTTCCGCAAGCAATTCTGTTAAGGTAATCACCGCTGCTTTACTAGAACTATAGGCAGCAAGACCAGCAAACTTCATACTGCCTTGAACGCCACCCATTGAGCTCATGGTTACTACATGACTGTTTTTAACCATATATGGAATTAAAAGTCGTGTCAATTCAGCCACCCCAAAAACATTGGTGCGATATACTTCTTCAAAATCGCTAACCGTAGTTTTAGCAAAAGGCTTATTTAGTACCATTCCTGCATTGTTGATGAGCACATCCACATATGCCCAATGTTCTTTGATGTGTTCTTCTACTTTTAGGTAGGCTTCTGCATCACCTAAATCAAAACAAAAGGCAGTTACATTTTTTAATTTCAAGGCTTTTACAGGAATATCATTTCTAGACAATGCCAAAACCTGATGTCCTTGCTTTGCGAATAATTTCACCAATTCGAAACCTATGCCTCTACTTGTACCTGTAATAACGATATGCTTACTCATTCATTTTAATTTCTTGGGTTGTTGTATTGCTCATGGTTTCAAAGGCAGGAATCAACCTGTTTACCAAATCGGCCATAAATTCATAATCCATTTTGTCGGCTTCATCACCAACTTTATGGTAATGGTCAAAATTAGTAAAATCGAAGGTAGAAATGGCATGTGCCGGCGTGTTAAAAGCTTTAAAAAACGAATAATTATCAGAGCGATAAAACAACTGGAATTCTTTGGCTTTGGGCAGTAATCCTAATAAGTTATAATCTACATACTCATTCATTTTAGACGCCATGTTAGATAGATCATATCCAGTAAAATAGGCCATATATGCTTTATCAACCATTGGGATTCCAATCATTTCAAAATTAATCATGGTATATAGGTTAACATTCTGTTCTTTTAATCGTGCTGCCAAATGTTTAGACCCCAAAAGGCCCATTTCTTCACCAGAATACAATGTAAAGAGAATGCTGCGTTTATTATTCTTCTTAGTGGCGAAGTAACGCGCCATGGCTAAAACAGCAGCAACTCCAGTAGCATCATCATTTGCGCCATTAGCAATCGAGTCTCCATCTACAGATTTTATTATACCAACATGGTCATAATGTGCACCAAGAATAATAATTTCATCTTTCAAAACTGGATCGCTGCCTTCAATGAAGCCCACAACATTGTAAGCATCCAAACCCTTTGCCATATAATGATCGCGATAGGTTTCAAAATACGGTTTTACGTTATATGACTTTAATTTTTTCTCAATATAAGTGGCGGCTTTTTCAATACCTTCTGAACCTGTTGCGCGACCTTCCAATTCGTCAGACGCCAAATAGTAGACGCTTTCTTTAAGTTCATCACTGGTGACAAAATCTAAAGACTTTGTCGTATGTTCAACAACAGCAAGATCTTTTATACCGGAGTTGGGAGATTCCTGAATTTTGCTTTTACAGGACAGGCATACTAAAAGGACACCAAAAAAGAAACTATTTTTCATAGGATTTTTATATTTGATTGAAAGGTAAAAAAAATCCTGCTTCTTACATAGAAACAGGATTTTACTATTGTTATACCAATCCCTTAAGCTGCGCTTGGGGATGGTTTTGGATTATACCAACATCGTTACCGGATTTTCAATAAACCCTCTTAAGGTTTGAAGGAATTCCGCTCCAGTTGCACCATCAACCGTTCTGTGGTCACATGCCAATGAAAGTTTCATGGTATGGCCAACAACGATTTGTCCATTTTTTACCACAGGCTTCTCAATAATAGCGCCTACAGATAAAATTGCCGAGTTGGGCTGGTTAATGATTGATGTAAAACTCTCAATACCAAACATTCCTAAGTTAGAAACTGTAAACGTACTACCTTCCATTTCTTGAGGTGTCAATTTCTTGTTTCTTGAACGTTTTGCGAAATCTTTAACAGCCGCTCCAATTTGAGGTAAACTTTGCTCATTGGCAAACTTAACAACCGGCACTACCAATCCGTCTTCAACAGCCACTGCTACACCAATATGTACGTGATTGTTTAAGCGCATTTTATCAGCATACCATTGCGAATTTACTTGAGGATGTAATTTTAACGCCAAGGCACATGCCTTAACAATCATATCATTGTATGAGATTTTTGTATCTGGAATAGAATTAAATTGCTCTCTAAAAGCAATCGCATTGGTCATATCCAACTCTACGTTCAAATAGTAATGTGGCGCAGTAAATTTAGATTCAGCCAAACGTTTTGCAATCACTTTACGCATTTGCGAATTTGGTTTCTCATCAAAATCCTCTTGTCCGGTAGGTACAAATTTACCCGCAGTTGCTGGGGAGGTAGCTCCAGGAGTAAAGTTTTCGATATCGCGTTTAATGACACGTCCGTTTTCTCCAGATCCTTTCACCTCAGATAAATTGATTCCTTTTTCTTCAGCCATTTTCTTAGCTAAAGGTGACACAAATACGCGACTAGCGTCAGTACTTGTTGACGAAGCTGTAGCTGATACCTCTTTCCTCTCTTCTTTTATTGGTGCACTTGCTGCTTCTTTCTTAGGAGCCACAGTAGCGTCCGCTTTTTTAGGCGCTTCTTCTTTTTTCTCAGAACCTTCTGATTTGAAATTTTTCGCAATTGCTTTTCCGTCAGTTCCTTCAGGGCCGATAATTGCTAATAAAGAATCAACTTTTGCTGTTTCACCTTCTTGCAATCCTATATAAAGAAGGGTTCCAGCCTGGAACGATTCAAATTCCATCGTTGCTTTATCTGTTTCGATTTCAGCAAGGATATCTCCTTCTTCAACTATATCGCCTTCTTTTTTAAGCCATGTTGCTACAGTTCCTTCTTCCATAGTATCACTTAATCGTGGCATGGTAACAACCGTAACACCTTCTGGCAATTCATTAGAAGTTTCTTCTTTTGGAGTTTCCGCCTTAGGAGTTTCTTCTTCATTACCAGAATCAGATGATTCAGCCTCAGCAGATGCGTCAGCTTTTGACGTTTCTTCCTTTTTATCTGAATTACCACCATCTATTAAAGCAGAGATGTCTTCTCCTTCTTCTCCAATAATAGCCAATAATTCATCAACCTTTGTGGTTTCTCCTTCTTTGATACCAATATATAGCAATGTTCCTTCATGAAAAGATTCAAATTCCATCGTGGCTTTATCTGTTTCAATTTCAGCCAATATATCGCCCTCTTCAATCTTATCTCCAACTTTCTTTAACCACGTTGCCACAGTTCCTTCTTCCATGGTATCACTCAAACGTGGCATATTTATTACTTCTGCCATAGCTTATATTTTGTGTTGTATAAATGGATAATCTTCTTGGTCATAAACCACATCATACATGACGTTCTTGTCAGGATAAGGAGATTCGTCAGCAAATTTTTCACATTCTGCAACACGTTCCTTTACACGTTTATCGATTTTCTTAAGATCGTCTTCTGTAGCGTATTGCTCTTCAAGAATGATATCTTTAACTTGCGTTATAGGATCTATTTTCTGATACTCAGCAACCTCATCCTTAGTTCTATAGTGTTGCGCATCACTCATGGAGTGACCTCTGTATCGGTATGTTTTTAACTCTAAGAATGTAGGTCCGTCTCCACGTCTTGCACGTTGGATAGCCTCATCAAAAGCTTCAGCAACTTTTACCGGATTCATACCATCCACTGGTCCACAAGGCATTTCATACCCTAATCCAAGTTTCCAAATATCTGTATGGTTAGCCGTACGGGCTACTGATGTTCCCATAGCATAACCGTTATTTTCACATACAAATACTACAGGTAGTTTCCACAACATAGCCAAGTTGAATGCTTCATGCAAAGAACCTTGACGTGCAGCACCATCACCAAAACAACAAAGGGTAACAGCATCACTACCGTGATATTTATCTCCAAAAGCGAGACCCGCTCCTAAAGGAATTTGACCACCTACAATACCATGGCCGCCATAAAAACGATGCTCTTTAGAAAAAATATGCATTGAACCACCAAGACCTTGGGAAGTCCCTGTTGCTTTACCATATAACTCAGCCATCACACGTTTTGGATCTTCACCCATCCCTATTGGCTGAACGTGATTACGATAAGCTGTAATCATTTTGTCCTTGGTCAGGTCCATGGCGTGCAAAGCACCAGCCAATATTGCTTCCTGTCCGTTATACAAGTGAAGAAAACCTCTTACTTTTTGTTGAATATAGACTGCAGCAAGTTTGTCTTCAAACTTTCTCCAGAACAACATGTCTTCATACCATTTGAGGTAAACCTCTTTAGTTATTTTTTGCATTTGAAATAATTTCTAAAAAATTAAATACATCCTTAAATTTAGTGAACTTAAGCCCCCTATCTTAGTGGTATTAGGTCAATTGTTCCGTCGTCTGATCTTTTTTTATCCGCACAATTAATGAACATCACTAAACAATTAACAAAAGTAACACTTTAAGCAGTAATGAAAAAACTGAAAATCGTAAAATTTATACGAAAACGTTATAGAAAAGATTTATCAAAGACTAAAGGCAAAAGATTAGCTAAAGAATGTGATTTTACAACCTTACCCTTCTCTCCCATAAAAAACAATTCAATAGGGTGATCCTGCTTTACCTCATATTCTGCTATAGATTGTCTGCAAGCCCCGCATGGCGGAATTGGCGCATCGGTAGTTTTATTTCTAGACCCCGCGATAATAGCCATCCTTAACATGGTCACACCAGGATACTGGGCACCAGCATAAAAAATGGCCGTGCGCTCCGCACATAATCCTGAAGGGTATGACGCATTTTCCTGATTGCTGCCGGTAACAATTTTATTATTTTCTAAAAGGATAGCGGCACCAACACTGAAATTAGAATAAGGCGAATACGATTTGTCCCGAGCTTCCATGGCCTTTTTCATTAGCGCAATCACATCATTTGGAAGCTCTTCTAAATTATCATAAACAGTCAGTAGGGATTCTATTTTAATTTCCTTCATAAGGTGTATATCTATTATTAAAATTACGATACTTTTCGAGACAAAAAAACTATTGCTGTAATGAACAATAGTTTTTTTGTAAACGGGTATGTTTCAATTCGTACTAAAATTCACTGTACTCACCATCTCCAAAGTTAAAGGTCAATGAAAATCGCAATGTGTTTTCTAGTGGACTTTGAACTTTTGAAGCTGAGAACAGGTACGACATATCAATATTAATTGTAGTGTATTTAAAGCCGGCTCCTAAGGCGAAAAACTTACGAGCGCCTTTATCTTCGCTTTCATTAAAATAACCTGCTCTAAAGGCAAAGGAGTCTTGGTATTTATATTCTGCACCGAGCGCCCAGGTAAATTCCTTCATTTCTTCACTAAAACCGTTTGGTGCATCACCAAAAGACTGAAAAACACCAGTAAGGAATCCTACATCCTGAGATTTACCTTTTACAATATATGTTGGCTCTTCATCCGCCTGCTGCCCCGGCTCTCCGTTAGTTTCATCATAACCATAAAGTGGTGGTGTTGGCACTAACAATTTAGTGACCTCAGCTGTTACTGCCAAGGTATTATATTCATCAAAAATAAAATCGAAACCGCCACCCAGTCTTAAGTTGGTAGGCAAAAAGTTTTCACGACCTCCGTCATCATATTTGATTTTAGGACCTAGATTTTGTAGCGAAAAACCGAAACGGGTTCTCCCATTAAAATCGCCGTAAGCCTCTTCTTCACCCTGATAAAACCCAGAAATATCAACGGCAACGGAACTTCCTGCGTTTGCTGAATTATCTAGTGCTTGTATTTTTAAGTCTGAACGTAAATAACGTAAGCCTACAGCCATAGAGAATTGATTTGACAACCGCAACGCATAAGAGGCATCAATGGTCATCTCATTAGGTTTAGCTATTAGTGCTTCAGAAAATTCATCTTGGACCAATTCTATTTCTCCCAAACTGAAATACTTAAAACTTACCGCAAACGCACTTCGCTCATTAAGCCTGTTAAAATAGGTAATGTTTCCCAAGAAAATATCATTTACCAATTTACTTAGATAAGGTGTGTAACTTACGCCTAACCCTGATTTTGATTCAGAAAACGCATACTTTGATTGATTCCATTGCTGAGAAAACGCGTCTACTGAAGTTGCAACTCCAATATCTCCCATTCCGGCAGCTCGGGCATCTGCTGCGATCAATAAGAACGGAACCGCTGTAGTGATAACCGACGTTTGGTTTTCAAATATGACCGTTTCTTGTGCTGATGTAAAATTACAAACAGTTAGAGCAATAAGGACTAGTACGATTTTTTTCATATAAACTTGAGTATCAAAACAGGCGTTTGCACACCTGTGTGTTTAACAAATATAAATTATTATTGTAATATGACAAGTTTTTGAATCTTCTCAACTTGCTTATTTAATTGACTGGAACGCACTTTAAGTTTATAAACATAAACGCCTTTTCCTATTTTATCTCCAAAATCATCACGACCATCCCACACAATATCCCGTGATAATGATGATGCGCCATCATTACAACAACTCCCGGTATTTGTTTGGGCATTTAGGGTTTTTACCAATTTACCTGAGACGGTGAATATTTGTATTGAAACGTCTAAAGGTTGTGAACTATTGTGATTGAACCAAAATTCTGTATAATTAATGAATGGATTAGGGTAATTTAGAACGTTTTCAATCTTTAATTCCTGATCTTTATCATGCACCACAAATTGAATTTCAGAAACACTTGAATTATTATAGACGTCCCAAGCCTTTAAAGTTAAAGTATGTAAACCTGGTTCTAGATCTCGTAAACCATAAGACACCTCTCCCTTGGTATAGTCATCTATTTGCGCCTTGTAATAGTCGTTAAGAACAAAAGGATTTGTTTCATCACCATCAATAATTGCAATGATATCATGACCAATACCACTGGCCGTATTGATGCCATTACTATCTTCTAACTTCGCCAAGAGCGTAGGCGCTTCATTGGTAATACCGCCGGACACAAAATTTTCGTCATTCATATAAAGCTTAATTACCGGACCGGTATTATCCATTTCAGCAGCCTTATTGATACCTCCAACCATAATATCAAAACTGGCTCCTGCCTGATCCTGAAGTGGCGTTTCTGTTTGGGCATAAAAACTAACTTTTCCCTTGCCCACCGGTACACCGATATCTCTGGGTACCACAAATTCAAAACTAAACACCCCATTGACTACTGTAGCCTGTCCAATAAACAGTTTTTCTCCTAAGGTTGTAAAGTCCATTTTAATCTTTTGCCCGTTTTGCGTGACATTGTCATTACCCAAAGTTTGACGCTTAATTACCTTATCAAAAATAGTGGCCGATACGACACCATTATATGTTGTCATTAACTGCCCTGAAGGATCTAGCACTTCTCCTGACATTTTAATTTTGCTCAAAGCTTTAAGCGTATCATTGGTTTGCCCTAGAGGCTTATCATTAATCTTAGTCAGTTGAATATTAGGTTTGGCAAAGGCAAGCTTCATGGCTGGATCACCAATATAGAATACTAAGCGTCTTTGTTGGTTACCAGAAATGGAAGGATCATTCTTTGTTAACCTTAAGGCTTCTGCCATAGACGGCTGATTGTTTGCCTCAAAACCGAACAGATACTTTTCCAATTTCACATTAAAAGTCACCCCTACATTCACAAAAATTTGTCGTGTGGTTGTTATCAAACCGATGGCGCCACCATTGGTATTCCAGTAGGTATATTCTCCTGCGGTTGGACGATACGGATTGTCAAAACGAGTGTATTCACAGGTTACGGTTACAAAACAATGAAATTTACACGTGTTACGAACATCTTGTGAATCATTTTTATCAAAAATACGTTCAGACGCTAGCCCATCTTCACCACCATGGCCAAAATAATTGACCACTAAGGCACCTACCTCAATAGCATCCTTTACTGTTTTATTGACATCAGGATAACGCTCTCCACTTGCAGATGCTTGCTGTTGAAACGCATCAGAATGAATTTTTACCACATTTAAGAACGGCTTCTCCGTAGTGATCGTGTTTCCAATATCATCCGTGGTTTCCTGTAGCACTTTCTCCCAAGCCTCATCCACATCATCAGATATAAAAACAACATTATTTCTCCAACTCCCGTAAGAACGCTCATTATAATACAACTCAATTTTATCAACCATTTCTTTGGCACGTTGCGGAGTCTCTACCAAAATCCTTCCTACAGCAATGTCTAGCTTGTTTGAAGACCCCATATCTCCTTCATTACCATCCATCATCCCAAAAAAATCATCAGACACAAAAGCGTTGGTCAAACTGAAACTGTCCAAGGAATGCCAAGACGGAACAATATTAGTATTGTTGGGAATTCTATCTTTATAATCAAAAGAGGCATCACCAAATAAACAGACATACTTAAGCCTTTTATCTGAGCTGCTCGCATTATGATACACATACCTCACCAGATTTCTAATAGCAGCAACATCTTGATTGCCTGAACTAAATTCAGTATAAATGTCATTCAACGTGACTACCTTCACATTGAGGTGGTTCTGATCTCTGTTAATCTGTGCTAACCGTTCAGCCTGTGATACCAAGTTATCAGGACTTATGATAAGGTAGTCAATATCTTTAAATTGACCTTGATCATCCTTAAACAATAGGCCTTTCAGATTTTGGTTGGCTACTTTTGAGTTAGTATCTCGTAAAGGGTCATAATAATTAGACGGCGTAAGCGCAACGTAAGATTTGGAAGTCCCGGAAACAGATTTAAAATTTAGTATTTGCTTGTTTTCAGTATTGAGTATGCTCGCCACGTTGTATTTGTCAGTAATGTCCCATATTTCAGAAACTGCAGACGCATTAGCTAGCTGATATTCCACAACACCTGCCGTGTTTGCAACCTGTTTATTTTTAAATCGAAATTGTTTACCTTCAAAAGTTAAGCTTCGCGTGGCTTCAATTGAAATATAATCCAAATACGCGTTTGCGGTGGGATTAGCTGCATTATTATATGTCAATTTTACGCTCACCTCCGGAGAATTTAA
The DNA here is from genome assembly GCF_004364975.1 of Gelidibacter sediminis. Taxonomy (GTDB): domain Bacteria; phylum Bacteroidota; class Bacteroidia; order Flavobacteriales; family Flavobacteriaceae; genus Gelidibacter; species Gelidibacter sediminis. The sequence goes on from NZ_SOBW01000011.1 coordinate 124,420, forward strand.
GTTGACCTTGTCAGTATAAGATCGACCATCAGCCAATACAGGTGTTCCTATTGGTGAAAACGAGAGATTTGAGACCTCTGTCTCATTGACTTTGATTGCCATAGATGTTGGCACTTCAGAGGTTGATGCAGCATACACTTTAACATGAGCAGGCTCAGTAGTGATAAGATTTGGGAAACTAAATTTGAATTCTTTTTGGTTTTCAACATCAAATCGATCTCCAAACCAACGTCTTCCAACACGAACAATATTAAATTCATCCACTTCATGAAACTGGTAGTCCTGAAAGGAATTAACAATATAATTCGCAGCGGCTGTAGGCTGTGGCAATGGTTGAATACGTTTCCCTAAACCACCACCATATGTGATAAAATAATAACTTTTGTCAGTAAATATATTATGATTGGTATTACTATCTGTATTATAGCCAGTTGGTCCTTCTGCATAAAACAGAATGAAATCACTATTATTAAATTCGCCGTCATCTTCTCCTACAACCTTTATTGCGTTCTCTGTCAAATCTAGAGGATAAGGCTCATCATTTCGCAATGGCAGCATGGCCCCACCATTACCATAAATCTTAATTGTTCTCGGATCTATAGAGTTTGTATTGAGGCCAAGGCTATTTAAAAAGCTTTTTGACAATTTAAAAACTCCTGACTTATCTACATAAAATCGATGCCAATTGCCAGAACTTAATACAGAATTGATAATGCCTTGCGGATTGACCGTTGGACCACCTGCTCTATAACCCATCGTATTATAGGTAATAGAAAAAGATGTGATTTTTTTGTACATCCCATTGTCATATATAATAGGTGTCAATTCGAGATAAGCGTGCATTTTATTCCTCGCAGTTACATTTTCAAACTGGAAGACTGGTTTTTTAGGTATAGTTTCTAAGGGATAGGATTTAAGATCATTTGCAGACATATTGACGTAAGTCACGTTTTTCAATGTAACGGTACGCGCATCAATAAGAACCTCTGATGGCCATTGGGAAAAATATTTAAGTCCAGTATGGACATCAAAACTATAATGATCTTCATCAAACGATGGCACAGTTATTTTTGAATATGCCGTCTCCAACACCACCGAACCATCCCAAGAAATTTCAAAATGTTTCTCTTGAGCATAGCTATAAGTCACTATAAAAATAAAAATAAGCCGCAAGGTAACGTTCATCAGTTAATTCAATTTGGTCAAAAAATAAGAATAATTTGGTGGCCTTCCTAGTTTTTAGACCGTGGTACATCATTAAAAAGTTAGATAATAAGTAAAAGGTGGTTTTAATGTTCAAAATTATAATTCAAAACTACAACAATAATAACTTTTTTTTGACGTTATTCAACAACTAAATACATCGACAAAACGGCTAAAAATCCGACGTTGTGTTCAAAAAAAGGGATGAAATGCAACTTTTTTTTAATCTATTTGCTAAAAACAGTTGTTAATTTCTCTTTAATTACTATATTGCGTCACTAAATTTAATCAGCTTACTTAAAAAGTATGGATATGAAAAACATCATTAACATAAGGATTGCATTTGCCCTAGTGCTATCTTTAGCAATGGTTGGGTGTAAAAGATCTTCTTCATCAAATGAGTCCAGAGCAACTGGCTGGAAGATAAATGATAAGAACGGAGGTTTTCAATACAACACCAATTTTAAAGAACAAGCAACATCCCCAGGTTTAGTTTTCGTAGAAGGCGGAACTTTTACTATGGGCAAGGTGCAAGATGACCCAATGCACGATTGGAACAACACTCCTAGTCAACTACACGTTCAATCTTTTTATATGGATGAAACTGAGGTGACTAATAAAATGTACCTAGAATACTTAGATTACTTAAAAAGAGTTTACCCTCCAGATGATCCTAATTACCGTTTAATTTATAATAGTGCATTACCGGATACGCTCGTTTGGAGAAATCGTTTAGGCTATAGTGAGATGATGACTGAGAACTATTTACGTCATCCAGGTTATGGTGAGTACCCTGTGGTTGGTGTAAGTTGGATTCAAGCTGTAGAATTTGCAAAATGGAGAACTGACAGAGTAAATGAACTATATTTAGAAGAAGCTGGTTATTTGAAGAGAGACGCAAGATTGACAGATGTTAGTGCGGATGCTACTTTTAACACTGACACTTATATTAACAGCCCAAGTTCTACGTACGGTGGTAATGCAGAAGTCCTTGAAGGTGGTAAAAAAAGGCCACAAACAGATGCTGAAGGTAATCCTATCAATATTTATGCAAAAAGAGAATCTGGAGTTGTATCTCCAGAGTACCGTTTGCCTTCTGAGGCTGAATGGGAATATGCGGCACTTGGTTTGAGTGAATTAAGAAATTACAACACCATTCGTGGTAGAAAAAAATACCCATGGAGTGGCCAATACACGCGTTCAGGAAAAAGAAAATCTAGAGGTGATCAATTAGCGAACTTTAAGCAAGGCAAGGGTGATTATGGCGGAATTGCAGGTTGGTCTGATGACGGTGCTGATATTACAAACGCTGTAAAATCTTATGCCCCTAACGATTTCGGAATTTATGACATGGCTGGTAATGTTGCTGAATGGGTTGCCGATGTGTACAGACCTATCGTGGATGATGAATTTAATGACTTTAACTACTACCGTGGAAATGTTTACACCAAAAATGCGATCAATGAGGATGGAACCGTTAAGGTTCTTACCACGCAAGATATTGTGTATGATACCTTAAGTAACGGAAAAATTGTACCAAGAAATTTACCAGGTGAAATTTTACAATTACCAATTACCAAAGATGATTCTTACTTAAGAACTAATTTTGATACGAGTGATAACAGAAACTTTAGAGATGGAGATAAGAGATCATCACGTTACTACAGCGATAACTTTGACGAAAGTGATGATGCATCTGGAACAAGACAGATGTACAATTCTCCAAATCATAGAGTAGAAGCTGATTCTACTGGAGCTTTAGTAAGAACTTACGATAAATCTAATGACAGAACTTCCTTAATAAATGATAATGTTAGAGTCTATAAAGGTGGTTCATGGAAAGACAGAGCATATTGGATTGATCCTGCACAACGTCGTTACTTCCCACAAGATATGGCAACTGACTATATCGGATTTAGATGTGCAATGTCTAGAGTAGGCTCAAAATCTAAAGGAAACAATAAATCAAGAAACTAAAATTTTATTATTGAATTTTAAAAGTCCTAACTTTACGTTAGGACTTTTTTGTTACTTTTATTTTATGAACATGGAAAGTCTTTACGCGCATTTTTTAGAATGCACCACGGTATGTACCGATACACGAAAAATTGAGAAGGATTGTATCTTTTTCGCATTAAAAGGTGACAATTTTGACGGCAATAAATTTGCAGAGCAAGCAATAGCGTCTGGAGCTAAATATTGTGTTATAGATGATAAAAATTATAAACTGGATGCGCGCTATTTAGTTGTTGAAGATACGTTGAAGGCCTTACAAGATCTGGCAACCTACCACAGGACCAAACTAAATATTTCCATCCTTGCACTTACTGGCAGTAATGGCAAGACTACCACAAAGGAATTGCTCAACGCTGTATTAACTAAAAAATATCACACGTCAGCCACCCTAGGCAATTTAAACAACCATATAGGCGTGCCACTCACCTTACTTCAAATGCATCAAGATATTGAATTAGGCATTGTTGAAATGGGTGCAAACCATCCTAAAGAGATTGAATCACTTTGTAAGATCGCGAGGCCCGACTATGGATTGATTACTAATTTTGGAAAGGCCCATCTGGAAGGTTTTGGCAGTGTAGAGGGTGTCGTTAAAGCTAAATCCGAGCTGTACGATTTTTTAAAGGAACATGAAAAAACAATATTTGTAAATGAAGATGACCCCTTACAAATCAAGCAAATAGCAGATTATCCTCATGTTTACAAATTTGGATCATCAAAGTGGTCAGATGCAAAGTTAGAACTGTTAAAATCACAACCGTATGTGAGCCTAACTTTTAATACAACAGTAATAAATAGTAAACTTGCTGGTTCCTATAATTTTAATAACATTGCAGTTGCCATAGCAGTAGGCGCTTATTTTGAAGTTAATAAAGAAGATATTATCAACGCTATTGAAACCTATACCCCCACCAATAATAGATCTCAAATTTTAGAAAAGGGAAGCAATAAAATTATAATGGATGCTTATAACGCCAACCCTACAAGTATGTTAGCGGCCTTAGAAAATTTCAAACAACTCCAACAAGACCATAAAATTCTTTTTTTAGGCGACATGTTTGAACTCGGCGACACCGCTAAAATTGAACATCAATTTATTGTAGATTATCTTGAAAAAAACAATTTAGGGACAGCACATCTAATTGGCAAAAACTTTTATCAAACAACCACAAAAAAAAATAACATTCTAAAATTCGAAACTTTTGATGATTTAAAATCAAATCTTAATTCTGATGAACTACAGCATTCGTTTCTATTAATTAAAGGGTCACGAGGCATGGCATTGGAGCGCATATTAGATCTTTTGTAAGGACTAAATTTCACTGATACACTAATTTATAAAGTGAGGATCTAAGGCATAATTCAGAGTTTTAAGACTTTGCTTTATTGATTATAGCTCTTAGTCTTTCCTTGCGCAGTGCTTCTTCTTCTTTTTTCTTATTACTTTTTCTCTTCAGAAGTTTCGTGTGTTTTGCCTTATTTTTAGTATTCTTCTGACCTTTAGGTTTTGGCATAACTTCTATTTATTACAATTATGTTTTGGGCAAAGTTACCACTGTTTTAATAAATCATTTTAATGGCTTATCAATTCCATTCACTCTGGTAATTGACCCACCATACATAAGAATATAAAACAGATGTATTACAGGTGAATTGTCTCTGCAATTTTTAGGTAAACACTTTCTAAAAATAGAAGCCTATAGATCAAAATTGAATTTTCAGCGCTCTTTTATTAAAATTGCTCAAGCCGAAATGGCTTGAAGTTTCCACATCCACATAAAAGGAGTAACGTCGTTGATCCAGATAAATACCGCTTCTGCAAATGTAATCCCAAAGTGCAAAAATGCACTTCTGTCTTTTTTGTTAGCAGAAATGCCAAGCCATTTCGGCTTGAGCATTTCTGCTAACAAAAAATCCCAATATCTAAGATATTGGGATTACGCTTGATGTGGTCCATACTGGATTCGAACCAGTGACTTCCACGTTGTCGACGTGACACTCTGAACCAACTGAGTTAATGGACCTAGCAGCTAAAAAAAAGTCCATACAAATTGTATGAACTTTAGTGGGCGATGAGGGGTTCGAACCCCCGACCCCCTCGGTGTAAACGAGGTGCTCTGAACCAGCTGAGCTAATCGCCCTATTACGGGATGCAAATATAAAGGAGTTTTTGATATTGCAAAAGCTTTTTTGAAAAAAAATTAAATTATTTCTGCAACAACAAATGTACTACCACCAACATAAATAACATCAGATTTTGCAGCGTGTTGTTTTGCAGCACTTAAAGCTTCTCTTACACTCCCAAAAGTCTCCCCACCAACCCCGTGAATTCTAAAAATTTCTTGTAGTTTCGAAGCCTCCATACCTCTAGGGATATCTGGCTTACAAAAATAATAGAACGCATTCTTAGGTAAAAGTGGTAAAATCGGAATAATATCTTTGTCATTGACCACGCCAAAAACCATATGAAGTTGGTCGGCGGGCTCCTCTAGTAATTGTGTCATGGCAAAACGCAAACCTTCCGAGTTATGCGCAGTATCACAAATAATTTTAGGCTCTTCTTGAAGTATTTGCCAACGCCCTTGCAACCCCGTGTTCTTTACTACATTTAGAAATCCCGTGGCCAGGGCTTCATTCGAAATTTTATAAGATCTCTGACGTAACACCTTAACTGTAGCCAATACTGTTGTCTTATTCTTCTCTTGATAATACCCCTTTAAATCGCTTATATATGTTTGAGGTAACTTCTGCTGATCAGCAAACAGTATCTCAGATTGAAGATCCTTGGCAAGAGTCTTAAAAACCATCTCGGTCTCCAATTGGGTTTCCCCTATGACAACTGGTACCTTGGCTTTAATAATACCCCCTTTTTCAAAAGCAATAGCCTCTAAAGTTGTTCCTAAAAACTGGGTATGGTCCAAACCAATATTCGTGATTACAGAAACTTCAGGTGTAATTATATTTGTAGAATCCAAGCGGCCTCCCATTCCAACCTCAATAATGGCGATATCGACCTTTTCTTTTGAAAAATAATCGAATGCCATTCCTACGGTCATCTCAAAGAATGACAATGAATGTGATTCGAAAAAACCCTTGTGTTTCTTAATAAAATCCACTACAAAATCTTCAGAAATTTCTTTCCCATTGATTTTGATGCGTTCTCTAAAGTCTTTTAGATGTGGCGATGTATAAAGTCCCACCTTATAGCCTGCCTCTTGCAATATGGACGCGAGCATATGGCTGGTTGAGCCTTTACCATTGGTGCCGGCTACGTGAATACTTTTAAAATTGAGTTGGGGGTTTTGGAGGTGTTTCGATAAACGCAGTGTATTGTCCAAGTTAGCTTTATACGCTGTTTTCCCTTGGTTTTGATACATTGGTAACTGTTGAAACATCCAGTTGACAGTATGTTGATAAGTCATTTATTGAGTTACGCTAAAATCGATTTTTACAAATCCTATTTGAGTAGGCGGGGCTTTTGAATCGGCCGGCCATTTATAGGTCATCGCCGTTTTTCTAGCGGCTTCATATAGACATAAATTACCTGTAGTTCCTTTTTTACCTGGAATTGCATTGACCACACGGCCGTCTCTATTCACATGAATTTCCACAACCACACGTCCTTCTTCATCGCAATCTGGTACAACTTTACCATTGGTTGGTCTACCCCTTCCGTTTAAGCCATAACCACTTCCGCTGCCACCACTTCCGGTACCAGGTTGTCCAAAATAACTTGGTGCGTATGGATCACCATCCAATTGTCCTTTATCTCCTGGTTTGCCGTCATTTCCTTCACCACCAGTTGTTTGACCATCAGATTTTTTAACACCACCAATTAAGGCATCCAGTTTCGCGCGTTTATCCGCTTCCTCTTGACGCTTTTTAGCTTCTGCTGCTTCTTTTGCTTTTTGGGCACGTTCAACTTCAGCTTTGGCCTTCGCTTCTGCTTGCGCTTTTGCATCTGCAGCTTCTTTTTGCTTTTTCATGGCAATAGCTTCCGCATTATCTGCGGTCATTACATTTTCTGCAGGCTGTTGTGATTTTGTAGGCTCAGTTTTTACCTCTTCTACTTTCGTTTCTTTTACAACCGGTTCACTGACCACTTCTTTTGGCTGAGATTTTACTGGTTTTAGAGGTTGTACATCGCCGCTACCAACATCCGTATTCCCAAAATTAACAGCAACACCGTATTCTAATGGTGGATCCATATAAGGAGGCCCAACCACAAATAATAGCAACAACAAAATGACCACAATAAGTGTGGTGATTTTTGCAGAATTGCGTTCATGTTTGGTCTCAAAATACTTCATGTGTGTGCTAGGGTGCTAAAATGGTTTTTTACTAATTAGGCTTTACGGCCAAAATCACTTTAAATTTATTTCTATTGGCAATATCCATCACTTTAACAACATTTTCAATGGATACTGATTTTTCAGCTCTCAAAACTATCGTTGGCTGCTCCTGATTTGCAAGTGCTTCTTTCAATTCGTACTCCAAAACAGATTCTCCTACAAGTTTTTGATCGATGTAATAATTTAGATCTTTCGTAATACTTACAGCTACTGATTTTTTGTTTTCCGTTTTTCCATCTGCTTTTGGCAACAGAATGTCTATAGCATTAGTGGTTACCAAAGTTGATGCCAACATGAAAAATATTAATAACAAAAAGACAATATCTGTCATTGACGACATGTTAAAGTCTGGTGTTACTTTATTTCTTCCTCTTATATTCATAGATACGAGATACTCAAAATTATTCTTATTCCTTAGTTTAGATAAATGCATCACGCATTCATATCAATCTTCACTATAAAACTCAAGTCGCAAGACTTAAGATTTTAAGTTGCCGATTTAGATTGGCTCGTTCAAGTGATCTAAAAACTCCAATGAGTTGGCCTCCATTTGATACACCACTTTATCAGTCTTAACAACCAAGTGATTGTAGGCCATATATGCTACAATACCAACAATTAATCCACCAACTGTAGTGGTCATTGCTGTATAAAGTCCATCAGCCAACAATTTAATATCAATTTGACCTCCTGAGTTAGCGATTTCAAAAATGGATAAAATCATCCCGATAACAGTTCCTAAGAATCCAATCATTGGCGCTACTCCAGAAATAGTAGCCAACACACTCACATTACGCTCCAATTCATAAACTTCCAAACGTCCTGCATTTTCGATGGCTGTATTAATATCTTCCAAAGGTTTCCCGATACGGCTGATTCCTTTATTGATCAATCGAGATACAGGCGTATTCACTTGTGCACATAATATTTGTGCAGAATCCGTTTTGCCATTAGACACATGATCCTTTATTTGATTCATAAAATTGGCATCGATTTTAGAGGCTGCCTTTATAGCGAATAATCTTTCGAAATAAATATAAATTGCAAATACTAACAATACGAATAAAAGGGCAATTATGACCATTCCGGCGGTACCACCACTTCCGATCAATTCAATAATTGATAAGGTTTTTTCTACTGATTCACCATCTGGAATTAGTTCTGCTCCCTCTTGAATTTCATTCTGTAACATCATATAGGTAATGATTAAAATTTTTGTAATTAGTGTTTAAACGTCTAAAATTTAACTTAAGTATAATTTAAAATTGTGTTCTGCAAACATAATGGTAATTGCTCGAGTTTAAAAGCTGAAAAGTGCTGATAATAAGATATTTTAATAACTTATTCCGCAACTATCATTTTTCTAACTTAAACAAATACAGCTTAAGCCGAAGCCTTATATCAGTTGGCTCAAAGCAATTTCAAAGGCAGTTTCGCTCACCCCTGTTTTACTTTGATTTTTACTATATACTCTTTTTATGGCTTGCTTAATTCGGTTTGATGTGTCATTAAAAATAGCATCATCCGTCATTTGCACTTTTTGTTCCATAAAATAAGCAAACACTCTTGCCATACCACAATTGGATATGAAATCAGGAATAAGGCTTATTTTATTGTCCGTATACTCCATTATCGGCCCAAAAAAGATTTCTTTATCTGCAAATGGCACATTAGCACCACACGAAATAACCTCTAGTCCAGAATCGACCATTTGATCAATCTGCGCTCTCGTAATTAAACGGGATGCAGCACATGGCAAGAAGATCTCTGCCTCTAAAGACCAAATTTTAGTGTTGATTTCATCAAAAGGAATGAGCGCATCACTAACAAGTGTATTCCCAGTTTTATTGAGATATAGTGTTTTTATTTCTTCAAATGTAAAGCCTTCCTCATTAATAAGACCACCTACAATATCAATAATGCCAACCACTTTAGCTCCCATTTGAGAAAGATAAAATGCTGCCGCAGCACCTACATTCCCAAATCCCTGTACGATGGCACGTTTCCCTTCAACGCCATCACCGTGAACATCATAAAAATGTTTGACGGCTTCTGCAACACCAAAACCTGTAATCATATCAGCTACAGTATATTTTCTGTTGACATCTGGAGAATATTTCGGATTTTCGATAACCTTAATGACACCATGGCGTAATTGCCCAATACGGTTAATTTTATCTGCCTGCGTAGGTTTAAAATGGCCTTCAAACACGCCTTCCTGAGGATGCCAAACGCCAGTTTCTTCGGTCATTGGAATAACCTCATGTATTTCATCAACATTCAAGTCGCCCCCTGTACCATAATAACTTTTAAGTAATGGTGAAACTGCTTTATACCAGCGCTCTAAAACGCCTTTTTTTCTTGGATCTTGAGGATCAAAATTGATTCCTGATTTAGCACCACCAATGGCTGGTCCTGAGACCGTGAATTTCACTTCCATGGTTTTGGCCAAGGACAATACTTCATTAAGATTAAGCCCTTTGCGCATACGTGTGCCACCACCGGCAGCTCCGCCTCGTAGTGAGTTGATGACGGTCCACCCTTCTGCTTCAGTTTCTGGATCTTTCCAATTAAATACTATTTCTGGTTCTTTGTCTTCGTACTTCTGAAGTAATTCTTTCATTTGGTATTGTTGGTTTAATTTGGTTATGTTAATCTCTAAGCTAAAACGTCGCTTCAAGAGTTTAAAATTTCCCTAGCAAATATAAAAAACAATGGTTCGGTTTGAATTAATTTTATAATAATATTATGGATTATATATTTTACCTGAGGAATGGTCTTTTATGGCTCCAGTAACACTGCTCAAGCAATTATTTTCATTCCGAAGTTTTAAAACGCCAAGAAAAGCGAATATGAGTGCTTCCTTATTTTCTATGATTGATTTGTCAGGAATTATAATCTTGTTTTGTGTGTGATGCGCTATTCGTTCCATCAAAAAAGTATTAAAAGCACCACCGCCTGTAGTGAGCACAGATGCTTGTTTTTGTTGATTGATTTCATTGGATATTTGAATAGCCACATGCTCTACAAAGGTGTGCAAGATATCTTTGATATCCAGATGATAAGCATCTATTAAAGGAAGAATTTCACTTTTCACCCATTCCAACCCTAATGATTTTGGATACGGACTTTTATAAAAGCCTAAAGCATTTAGAGCGTCTAATAACGGTTGATGTACTGCGCCAGAACGTGCGATTTTTCCACCTTCATCATAGGCTAAGCCTAACGTACTTACATAATGGTTGAGTACGATGTTTACAGGACAAATATCATACGCAATACGCTTGCCATTAACATGGGTAGAGATATTCGCGAATCCGCCAAGATTTAAACAAAAATTATATTGAGGAAAGAGTAATTCATCACCAATAGGTACCAACGGCGCCCCTTGTCCGCCTAATTCCACGTCTTCAACCCGAAAATCGCACACTACAGTTGCATTCAAAAGCGTTGCAAGTTTTGGCAGGTTTCCAACTTGATAGGTAAGTTTGTTTTCAGGTTGGTGTAGGGCAGTATGGCCATGAGAACAAATCGCATCCAACCCGTTGATGTTATGTTCTGTTATAAACTTTTGAATCACTTCACTTAAAAACACGGTATATTCTTCATCCAATTCTCTTAATTCATCCAGATTTAATTTTACCAAATCTTTCAACTTCGTAAGCCAATCTGAAGGATAACTATAAGTTTCTGACGCCTTAATTTCAAATTTCCATGCGCCATTTTTATCGAATATACAGTGGGCCACATCCACCCCATCCAAGGATGTACCTGACATTATTCCTAAAACGTTGTAGTGATTTTTGTCCATACCGTAAAAATAATCATTCAAATTGATAAAATACTAGTAAAACCCTATCTTTGTAGCCATTAATAAAACAAACAATACGCACATAACTTATGGATTTTACCCTTACAGAAGAACATAAATTAGTACGCGACGCTGCTCGCGATTTCGCCATCACTGAACTCCTTCCAGGTGTTATTGAACGTGACAATAAACAAACATTTCCACAAGAACTCGTCAAAAAAATGGGTGAGCTCGGTTTTTTGGGAATTATGGTTGATCCTAAATATGGCGGCAGCGGAATGGATGCTATTTCTTATGTGCTCATTATGGAGGAATTGTCTAAAATTGATGCGTCTGCTTCAGTAATTGTTTCTGTAAATAATTCGTTAGTGTGTTATGGTTTAGAGGCTTTTGGAAATGAAGATCAAAAACAAAAATACCTTACAAAACTTGCTACAGGTGAGTTTGTTGGTGCATTTTGTTTGAGTGAACCAGAAGCTGGTAGTGATGCAACTTCACAGAGAACTACTGCTGAAGATAAAGGAGATCATTACGTAATTAACGGTACAAAAAACTGGATCACTAACGGTGGTCGTGCTGATGTTTACTTGGTAATTGCTCAAACTGACAAGCATAAAGGCTCTCATGGCATTAATGCTTTTATTGTTGAAAGAGGAACTCCAGGATTTGATATAGGACCAAAAGAAGATAAATTAGGAATTAGAGGAAGTGATACGCATACGCTACAATTCAATGATGTTATAGTTCCTAAGGAAAACAGAATTGGTGAAGATGGCGCTGGATTTAGATTCGCGATGAAAACGCTATCTGGAGGGCGCATTGGTATTGCTGCTCAAGCATTAGGAATTGTTGCAGGCGCTTATGAATTAGCACTTAAATATTCTAAAGAACGTAAAGCTTTTGGAACGGAAATCTGCAACCATCAAGCTATTGCTTTTAAACTTGCCGATATGCATGTAGATATTGAAGCTGCACGCCATTTGGTGATGAAAGCTGCTTGGGATAAGGATCAAGGCAACAATTATGATGTTTCTAGCGCAATGGCAAAATTATATGCTTCTAAAGTAGCGATGGAACATACGGTTGAAGCTGTTCAAATTCACGGTGGAAATGGTTTTGTGAAGGAATATCATGTGGAGCGATTGATGCGTGATGCAAAAATCACCCAGATTTATGAAGGAACTTCTGAAATTCAAAAAATCGTTATTTCTCGAAATATTATTAAAGCTTAATTAATTTTAAATTCTATAGAAAATGGCGCAACTTGAGTTGCGCCTTTTTTATGCATTGTAATTTCTATTCTAGCGTTATTTTGTATTCAAGGTTTCCAACACCAATTTAATATCGTTGTAACTATATTTCTGATCCAACTTCGTTTTTAAATCTGTCAGGTTCTCATACGTTTGCTTTGGGATGAGTTGTCGCAATTCCTCATAATGCGTTTCTGAAATTAATGCAGTTACTTCTACTTCGCCTGTTGTTACAAATTTTGCTAAATGACCAAATATGGTAGTTTCGGCCAGTTCGCGTTCCTTCGCTATTTCTGATATCGACTTTCCGGCCTTAAATAATTCCAAGGATAATTTATGGGAATCACCCTTCTTTACTTTTTTTTTTGACGCAACTGGTTCTTGAAAATCTAATGAATCATCAGTTTCAATATTATTTTCGTCACAGTAGGCTCTTATCACTTCCAATATTCGGCTCCCGTATTTATCAACCCGCACCTTTCCAAATCCGTTGATTTCCAAAAGCTCCTTTTTATTGGTTGGAAGTACTTCACATATTTCATATAATGCTTTTTGCGTGAATATCTGGTAATGGATCAGATCATTTTCAGTAGCTATTTCATTACGCAATTCACGCAACAATTCAAAAAGTTCAATATTAACCGTGCCATCTACAACCGTCGTCTTGGTCTTTTTTGGTGCCTCTTTTTTCAAGAAAATAGATTTTGCCCTTAATGCAAGAAACTCATGAGTCGTAAATCCATCGTTAAAGCCATTAAAGTAAGAACGTTTAACAATTAACAATTCTTCAAGCGTGTCTAACTGTTTTTCAATTTCCTTTTCTATCGCTTTATTATCTGTGGTATAACTGAGCGCATTCAGTGCAGCTATAATTTTAATTTCTGTTTCAGATTTAAAATAGGCCTTAGCTTTCATAAAACGCTCCTGTAGAATCGTATTTTGCTCCGGTAATACATCGGTATCGGACAGTTGTTTCAACTGATTATTGAAGCTACTGCTCACCTTAAGTAAATTAGGGAGCACATCTTTGACAGTGATTAATGGCTCTTCCATGCGACCAGTGATACTACCTCTATTTTTATAGAACACATCCAATAGGCGATTAATAGGGAACAGAAACGGATAGAAATCAAACACCTCCTGAATGCCTTCCAATTGAAAAGTAGCTATTGCAGAATGCAGAATCGTTTCATTGGGTTGTTGTGCTTCAGCTGTTTTATTGAATGAGGTGACGTGCACATCATTAATAATTTGATTAGAATCGATTTTACTTTTAAGAACTAAACCTTCTAAAGATTTGCATCTACTTAAAGCCACATAAGTCTGGCCGTGGGCAAATGCCCCTTGTGCATCAATAATCGCCTTTTCAAAGGTTAACCCTTGACTTTTATGTATGGTAATAGCCCAAGCCAAACGCAACGGCATTTGGGTAAAAGAACCTATTTTATCTTCAGTAATGGCTTTTGTTTCTGGGTGAACGGTATACGTGATATTCTCCCAAACTTCGGGGGTCGTCACAATATTAAAATCGTCGTCAGGACAACTTACCACAACTTCATCTTTATCCAACAGAATTACCTTCCCTATTTTTCCATTGAAATATCGTTTTTCAGGTGAACTGTCATTTTTAATAAACATGACCTGCGCACCAACTTTAAGTTTTACTTCCTCACTATTTGGATAGGAGAACTCAGGGAATTTACCTTCAATTTTTGCCCTGTAAGTCCTTTCTTTGGATGATAGAGCTTCTAACTCTGCACTATTAGCACGTTCTGCGCGATTATTATGCGTCGTTAATTCGATATAGCCTTCTTTAGGATCAGGGCTAAAATCTTTAATGTAGCGCTTATTTAATTCTTCAGCAGCTTCAGCAGATAAGGTGTTCGTCCTAATTTCATTCAGAATTTGAATGAATTTTGGATTTTCCTGTCTGTAGATATGCCTAAGTTCAATAGTGATTGTATTCGCCTCCTGATACGCTCTACTACTAAAAAAGAAACCCGTTTGGTAGTATGATTTTAATAATTGCCATTCATTATCCTTAATCACTGGTGATAATTGTTGTAAATCGCCAATCATCAAAACCTGAACTCCACCAAACACTTTATCACGTGTTCTATAACGACGTAAGGTTTTATCGATAGCGTCCAAAACATCAGCACGCACCATACTGATCTCATCAATAACCAATAAGTCCATTGATTTGATGATGTCAATTTTAGTTTTACTGAATTTCTTGTTGAAACCTCCGGAATTACTGAGTTCAGCATCTGGAAGAATGGGACCAAATGGCAATTGAAAGAAGGAGTGAATAGTTACCCCTTTTGCGTTAATAGCGGCTACACCAGTTGGTGCCACCACAACCAAACGTTTTAAAGAATCTTTTTTTAGATTATGCAGGAAGGTTGTTTTACCAGTCCCCGCTTTTCCAGTCAAGAAAATACTTCGGTTGGTATTATTAACAAAATCCTTGGCTAATTCTAATTCTTTATTGGTATCCATGTCACGGTGTTCTAAACAGATTGGAATTTACGCAAATTCGATAAGATTGCGGCAGAGCGCATCCTTAAATTAAGGAAGAAAGTATCGTTATGATGATGAGCCATAGATCCGTTCAAACCGGTGGATTGAAAAGTATATAAACAAAAAAAATCCCCAACAAATAAATGTTGGGGATTCTCTAAAAAAGGCGATGTCCTACTCTCCCACGAGGTGCAGTACCATCGGCGCAAACGGGC
>NZ_SOBW01000012.1:0-2500 GCF_004364975.1 Gelidibacter sediminis
TTCTTTTTTGGGCGTTCGGTCTGCCCTTTGGGGCAGCCCACCGCGCTCTCGCCCCTCACTTTTTGCAGCCGCGGGGGCGTCTGCAAAAGAGTTCAGACAGGGGCTCCATCGCTAACGCGGGCACCGTTGGGGGATGGGGGCGTGGGAGGCGCCATGTTTTTGGTGGCCCTAAGGCGTTCATTTTCAGAACGGAGAAAAAAAGTTGAAAAAAAGGGAAGGATTAGTTTGTTTGTAAAGAAAAAAGGGTTGTATATTTGCACCCCGCAAACGAGGGGCCGCAGGGCCGCCCAGGCAAGGGAAAGCGTTCATTACCATCTTAGAATAGGGAAGCAAAAATTTTTCAAAAAAAATGTTTTGCAGATCGAAAAAAGGTTGTATGTTTGCAGCCGCTTAAAACGGGAGTGTCCGTGAGCGGAAGTTCATTAAAATAATGTTTGTTGCAGGTTGATTAGAGTGTGAAAAAAAACTTTTAAAAAAAACTTCAAAAACATTGTGTGAATTAAAAAAGGGTTATATATTTGCACCCGCTTAGCGATTGAGTTCGCTGGGAGAAACGAGAAATAAGTTCATTAACATATTGGATTGACAGCGTAGCGAAGTACTGGAAACGGTGCTTCGCACAAAAGAGAACAAACCATTTTGAGTACCAAACATTAAATTTCCTTTGGTCGTTGAAAAGTACTGAACGCAAGTTCAAAAAAATTAACGATGAAGAGTTTGATCCTGGCTCAGGATGAACGCTAGCGGCAGGCCTAACACATGCAAGTCGAACGGTAACAGCACTTCGGTGGCTGACGAGTGGCGCACGGGTGAGTAACGCGTATGCAACCTACCTTTCACAGTGGGATAGCCCAGAGAAATTTGGATTAATACCGCATAGTATACGGGACCAGCATTGGACCTGTATTAAACATTTATGGGTGAGAGATGGGCATGCGTTCTATTAGTTAGTTGGTAAGGTAACGGCTTACCAAGACCGCGATAGATAGGGGCCCTGAGAGGGGGATCCCCCACACTGGTACTGAGACACGGACCAGACTCCTACGGGAGGCAGCAGTGAGGAATATTGGACAATGGGCGCAAGCCTGATCCAGCCATGCCGCGTGCAGGAAGACGGCCCTATGGGTTGTAAACTGCTTTTATACAGGAAGAAACACCCCGACGTGTCGGGACTTGACGGTACTGTAAGAATAAGGATCGGCTAACTCCGTGCCAGCAGCCGCGGTAATACGGAGGATCCAAGCGTTATCCGGAATCATTGGGTTTAAAGGGTCCGTAGGTGGACGATTAAGTCAGAGGTGAAATCCTGCAGCTCAACTGTAGAATTGCCTTTGAAACTGGTTGTCTTGAATCATTATGAAGTGGTTAGAATATGTGGTGTAGCGGTGAAATGCATAGATATCACATAGAATACCGATTGCGAAGGCAGATCACTAATAATGTATTGACACTGATGGACGAAAGCGTGGGGAGCGAACAGGATTAGATACCCTGGTAGTCCACGCCGTAAACGATGGATACTAGTTGTTCGGGCTTCGGCCTGAGTGACTAAGCGAAAGTGATAAGTATCCCACCTGGGGAGTACGTTCGCAAGAATGAAACTCAAAGGAATTGACGGGGGCCCGCACAAGCGGTGGAGCATGTGGTTTAATTCGATGATACGCGAGGAACCTTACCAGGGCTTAAATGTGGATTGACAGGTCTAGAGATAGACTTTCCTTCGGGCAATCTACAAGGTGCTGCATGGTTGTCGTCAGCTCGTGCCGTGAGGTGTCAGGTTAAGTCCTATAACGAGCGCAACCCCTGTTGTTAGTTGCCAGCGAGTCATGTCGGGAACTCTAGCAAGACTGCCAGTGCAAACTGTGAGGAAGGTGGGGATGACGTCAAATCATCACGGCCCTTACGTCCTGGGCTACACACGTGCTACAATGGTAGGTACAGAGAGCAGCCACTGGGCGACCAGGAGCGAATCTATAAAACCTATCTCAGTTCGGATCGGAGTCTGCAACTCGACTCCGTGAAGCTGGAATCGCTAGTAATCGGATATCAGCCATGATCCGGTGAATACGTTCCCGGGCCTTGTACACACCGCCCGTCAAGCCATGGAAGCCGGGAGTGCCTGAAGTCCGTCACCGCAAGGAGCGGCCTAGGGTAAAATTGGTAACTAGGGCTAAGTCGTAACAAGGTAGCCGTACCGGAAGGTGCGGCTGGAACACCTCCTTTCTAGAGAAAGACGGCCATTGGGAAGGGTTTGGAAAAAGAAGGGTTTGTTCTTTTGCTGTTGATTTAATAATATACTATAGTAGAGTCTCATAGCTCAGCTGGTTAGAGCGCTACACTGATAATGTAGAGGTCGGCAGTTCGAGTCTGCCTGAGACTACTAACTACTATAAAAAGGAAATTCTGGAAGCTAGAGAGTTCTAAATTCGTAATTCTGAATTCAAAAATTCTGAATTTCAAATTGGGGGATTAGCTCAGCTGGCTAGAGCGCCTGCCTTGC
>NZ_SOBW01000013.1 GCF_004364975.1 Gelidibacter sediminis
AGCTGGAGAAATGCACGGAATTTTGGTGAGAAATGAGCTTTTAAATACTCCAAATTCTTTGGGTTTTCAACTGCGATCGGGAATTGTTGCCAACGTTTCGTGTATGAGCAGTGGCGTGGTTCGTGACTGACAATTGCAAACACTCACGTAGCATTGGAAAATCCGCAGGATTTTCCAAGTAGGCGAGAATTAGCCATGGCTTATACATATTGTTGGCAACAGTTATTTTTCGTTTTATCTGGCCTAAATCAAAAAAAAAATCACGGGCAGTAAGCTGGCCAAAAATCATGGTTTTTTTAATCCGTAAACGCTGTCAAATCCGCAACCTGGCTAAAGTCGGTATAGTTTTAATTTAACGTATGAGTGGGAAGTCGGTGGGAGAAATGCACAGAATTTTGTTGGTAAAGGAGTTTTAAAAAAAAAACCAAATTGTTTGGGTTTTTAACTGCGTTTGCGAATTGTTGCCAAAATTTAGGTTATATTACTAAGACGGAAAGATTTTAACGATTTTTCCGTCTTAGTAATATAGCCATTGTTACTAAATTCTCTTTACAAATTAGTGCAAAACGATCTTTGTATTCACTGAGATTCGTCCATTTTACTCTTGTGTCTTAACGTGTTGATTAACGTTTTCGAGTAATGATAGGAATATGCTAAAGTAATAGATCTTGGGTAAAAAGGATAACAGTATAGAATTTACTAATCTTTATTGTATAATCATTTAATACATAATAGTGAGTTATTTTTATTGTTTTTTATTAGTAAAATATTCTTTAATATGAGAATAAATCAAAAAAATAAATATAGCTAGAATTATAATTAATCCTATTAAACCATATACGTTTTCAGTTTTAATACCATGTTTATATATTTGAGAGCCAGTGGCAACTATTAAAAATGTATATAATAGTACACGCGGTGTGGTTAATTTTAAATATGACATAATTATTTGATTTTAGTACCAATTCATGCAACTACCAAATTCATAAACAGCGATAGCAGCTCCAACCCATCCCATTGTTCTGCCTACAACTTTTCTAATTGCTTTTTTTGCAATTTCTTTGGTTACCTTACCATTAAATAGCTCAATTACAGCATCTATTCCTACAGCTCTTAATAAGCAGTCATAATAATCAGGTTCCATTCTATTCGATATATTATTATCAGGGTGTACTGCTTCAATTTTTCTTAATCCATCTGCTGCTGCTACAATATTTGGATTATCTAAACTGCCAAATTCGTTTATTAATTCAGCTTGAGAAAATCCCCTATTATAAAAAAATGTTAAACTATTATTAAGATGAGGTGATAATAGTTGCATTGCTTCAGATTCATCTAAATTGTTACTTTCTATACTTTCTATTATTTCAACGTCTTGATATTCAATACTTTCAATAGGATCGTTGCTAGGGTCATCTTCACTTAGCCTACTATTTCCTTTAGTGTTGCCTTTACCATTTTTTTGATAAATTTGTTCTATTTGGTTATAATTTACAAAAGAATCTAATTCTATTTCATTAGAACAGGAATAAATTATTGCACCAACAATAAGTAGTGTTAAAATCTGTTTAAATAATTTCATCTTTTTTTCTCGATTTTGATATAAAGTTTGCCAGACTTTATAAGTTAATACTATCTGTTTAAATTGTTATTAAAATCACTTGTGATTTAAGATGGCCTTTGAGCATTTGATTTGAGGTGATTAGCCTCATTGATAATCAGCAATAAGTTTAATATTGATTGTGAAATATATTAATAATAAACCATAGACTGTTACGGAAAAACCGTACATTTTGTATGTGTTTTATTTTTTAATGTTTGAATTAAGTAGAGTGTCAGTCAGTACGGCAATTTGTATTATTATAAATTTATTGCGTTTCAATACTAAAGTCGTACCATTTCAATTTTAATCGAGCTATTTTTTGGTGACTTTTCTGTGAGTTAGATTTGTTAGTTTGTAAGCATAGCCACAGGTGAAGAACTAAAGTAAGCAAATTTACTGCCCAGTGTTGTCACCAGATATTTTTCGTTTTATCTGACTTAAAAATCATAAAAAAAAATCGAGGGCAGTAAGCTGGCCAAATATCCAGGTTTTTTTTAATTCGTAAACTTTGTCAAATCCGCAACTGGCTAAAGTCGGTATAGTTTTGATCTAACGTATGAGTGGGAAGTCGGCGTGAGAAATACACGGAAATTTGGTGAGAAATGAGCTTTAAAAACTCCAAATAGTTTGGGTTTTCAACTGCGATCGGGAATTGTTGCCAACGGTTATGTATATGAGCTGTGGCGTGAATCGGCACGAACCTCTCTAAATAAAAACTGGCTTTGGAAAATCCGCAGGATTTTCCAAGTGAGGACAGACCAAGCCATAGCTTATATACGGTGTTGCCAAACGTATTTTTACGAGACCCAAGTTCCCTCAATTTTATCTATTTTCCAATTTCCATTCTCATCTTTTTTGATAAAAATTCTACAGCCACTGCCGTCTAAACTTCCTCTACCAAATCCAGCATTCAAAACGCCAAATGATTTGGTGTTGTCGAATAAAATTCTTGAAAATGAAAGTGAACCTCCGAAATTAAAAGCATAATTCGTTCTCCAAAAGTCACGTCCTTTTGGAAATTCAGATGTTGGTTTAAATCGCAATTTTTTGTTGTCTGACTTTAGTTTGTCAAAATCGACTTTGAATCCTTTTTCCAATTCAAAGTCTTTAGAGTCAACAACAAGTTTTTGGTCATTAAAATGATTAATTAGCTCATATGTATCTTCTCTTTCAAATTGATTTATTGAATCAGGGAAAGCTATGTAAATTAAAGTTTCGTCATTTATTATAGAATCCCTTCTTTCTTCCCAGTCATTTAGTCTGTGTCGATAATCATCAGAATCTTCCCAATCTTCGAGTGCTTTGTGATAATCATTTTTAGTGTCAAATCCTTTTTCGGTCAGATATTTTGGTGATGGTGGTGGTGGCGTTGGCATTAAACGTATATCATTATACATTTTGTCCGAAAGTTCTGGGAATAAATCGTAGAATACCTTTTTCTCAAATTCCAAATTTGTCAATTCAGTTTTCTGTTCACAATTATATAGAGTGAAACAAACCATTATTAAAATCAATATTTGAGGTAGTTTGGTCATATGTTTGGCAACGGTCTTGTGTATGGTTAGTTGCGTGGTTAAGCGAGTAAGTTAGCAAATAAATCACAGATAGAACATTCCGCAGGAATGTTCGTAAGTAAGCTAATACAAGCAATTAATTATACACGGTGTTGCCCACAGTTATTTTTTTCGTTTTTCCCATTCTGAAATTGCTCTTTCAAAGAATTCATTCGTTTTTTCAGCGTTATCATCTACGTAAACTTTGAATTCAGAATTATCTTTTTTAATTACTTTAATGTACGAAGCATAAGTCAGAGCATCAGACAAATCTTTTGTTATTAAGGTGTCAATTTCGTTATATTTTGCAGAGTTAATTTGGTTATTTTTCTTTCGATTTTCAATCCAATAAGAGGCGAGTCGTTGTTCCGAAATAAAATTTCCGCTTTTCTCATTTCCACCTTGCGATGAAAACAAAATTATTCGTTCATTATCATTTATTAATCCTAATTCACGAATGTATTGTAAATCCTTTTTTGATAACTCGGTTCCGTTTTTAATTCCGCTTTCACACGAAATGAAAAATAGTAGTAAAATTAATATGATAGGATTCAGTTTCATCGGTTTCGTCTAATTGTGGGCAACGGTTTTGGCTATAATACGTTGCGGAAAAATCCGCAGGATTCTTTCCGCCTTAGCCGAAAGATAGCAAAATTGCAATGAAATTCCGAAAGGAATTTCAGCCGCAATGGATTATAGCCGTTGTTACCTACAGTTTTTTATTCTTTTTAAAATCAGTTGTTATTCCGTTCAATATTTTAGGATTAGCTCTTAATAACTCAGCGCATTCAGATATATAAATTTCAACAAAGTCGCGTCCATTTTCCGTCATCATTTTCAATCCGCCAGTTTCGTCGAGATTGTGAATCCAATAAAAATTCGTCGGATAGATTTCGTGATTAAATTCAATTGGTTCAGAATGATTAGTGATTCCGATTATTGGTGCGTTTGAGTCAAATTTGAAAATTGTTGTTGAGAATTCAATATCAGCTTTTTTTGTCGAAATTGAATATTCATCTTTAATCCACTTTTTCTTAAATTTCGGAAATCCAAATTCAGATTGCAGGAAAGAGAAATTAGCCAAAATCTCTTTTTCAAATACTTTCCAAGTCGGTTTAAGAATGTTCATTTTTCAAATTGTAGGTAACGTGTTTGTATAAGAATAGTTGCGGGTTTGCGAGCGAGGATTTTCCGCAGGAAAATCAGATGTAGCAAACCCGCAACTACCTTTGTTTTAGCCCAAAACCGCAATTATTTTTATACTGTGTTGTACGCAGGCTTTTTTTATAATTGCTCGACTAGTTTCCTAGCAGTAACCGTATCATATATAATTTTTAGTTTACTAATCTTGTTTTGATTATCGAATTCAATAATGTCTACTACATCAAATTCCACTTTTTGATTATTCTTTAAAGTCCATTTATAGGTGAAGTAAAGAGCTAAATTATTTGATTCATTATCTTCAAAAATTCCTTTTAAATGAAGTTCAGAATTTGAAGTATCGTTATTTAATTCACGATAAAATTCATCTGCTTTTTTTATTCCGTATAGTGGTGAATCAACCATTCCATTTTGATTGAATAAAGCAACTACTTGTCCAACATTTCCATTTTCAAGGTGAGTTATATATTGCCTTGCTATTTCTTTTTTATTCATTATTTTATCAATTTTCAAATTTCAGAGTTCGTTTCTCAGCTTGCGTACAACGTTTCGTGTATGGGCAGTGGCGTGGGACGTCACGGACAATTGCAAACAGGTACTTGCCATTGGAAATTCCGCAGGAATTTCCAAGTAGGCGAGGACAAGCCATTGCTTATACACACTGTTGGCAACAGTTTTTATTTTCTTTTTTTCAGTTCCAATTCAATGCCTTTTATTCTCAATTCTTTTTTGTATTCATTTTTGGTCATAAATTGAACCTTGTCGATAGGCATTTCCTTATCGATAATCCAAAACAATTCATCATTCTCACGTAATGATTTTACGATTATATATTTTGCATTATAATTGTATTCAACCACTTCTGGCTCAGTAACAATTAAACCACTACTTTCATTTTTTTTTCGATTTTTATTGAATAGAATTTGTGACTCGTGACCATCACCTATATAGAAATATCCATTTCCAAGATCTTCAGTTATTGCCGTGTGGTTATAAACACAAGAAGAAAGAAAAAAGAGTATTAAGGTGTATAACTTTATCTTCATTGATGTTCGGTTTTTAATATTGACTAACGTTTTTGTAATGTTCTGAAAATCATATGTTAATTTTTTTTGTTTTCAGTTTTTATTTTGATCATTTCTTAAAAAAGTTAGCTTTAAGTGATTAATTTTTTTCCCGAAATGGAGGGAATTGTTGCCAACGTTAAATGTATGAGCTGTGGCGAGGTACATTACGGACAAAAGCAAACACTCACGTAACATTGGAAAATCCGCAGGATTTTCCAAGTAGGCG
>NZ_SOBW01000014.1 GCF_004364975.1 Gelidibacter sediminis
AATTAAGAACTAAAGAAAAATCAGTAAGGTTAGAAACTAATTTAGTGTAAACTCTAATCTATAACTTTTGTAAAGCATGTATCTTAACGAACATTTGAAGAAACAATTAACAACGAAAAACATTCAAGAAAATGAAGCTATAAGTAACTGTAAGATAGAATAAGAATTGAAATATCTTTTAATACGCAAAGTAGAAAGGGCGATTGTTAATATTAAAAAATTAGAAAATGACACAGTTACAAATGATTGACAAAACAAAGTCAATAGCTCAAAATGATAAAAATATTTCTGCCGTATTTATGTACGGGTCATTTCCCAAAAATGAAGGGGACAAATATTCAGATATTGAATTCTACATCTTCTTGAAGGATAAAGAAAATTTTTCCGCTGAAAATTGGGTAAGCCAAATTCATCCTTTGGCATTATATTTTACCAACGAGTATGGAAGTGAAGTTGCCATTTTTGAAAATATGATAAGGGGGGAGTTTCATTTTTTGACAAACGACCAAATGGAAGTTATCAAATCGTGGGACGGTTTGGTAGAGTTTAGCGACTTTGACAAGATGATTTTAGTAGATAAAGAAGATTTATTGACTAACACGCTCAAAGAAATAAAAACTAAAGTACCTGATCGAACAACAAATGAAAATATCCTGTGGTTGAGCCAATCATTGTTGAATGTTTTACTTACAACAAGCAACTTAATTAAACGACAGGAATTTGCTCACGCTTACCAAAGCTTATCAAATGTTCAAAAATATTTACTTTGGTTAATAAGAATTGAAACATACCAAACCAAACATTGGGAAAGTCCAACAAAAAGCTTGGAAAAAGACATAGACCCAGATTGGTATTCGTTATTTCAGGAGACAACATCAGAATTAGATCCGACAGATATTAAAACAGCTTTCAAGAAGACATTAACATTGACTGAAAAACTTTTTGATAATCTTGGAGTTGAAGCAAAATTAAAGGGGGTATTAAGGAGAATTGAATAAAAAAAACTACCGCCAACATTGTATAAGCGTAATGCGGGCTGAACTGCTAAATTTGAGCATTTTTGCTCCTAAGAAACTTTGTGGTGGGCGGACAGTGAATTGCTCCGAAATCCCGCACTACGCTTATACTTGACCGTTAGCAGCAATTCCCCAAAATTCACAAGATTGACTCCTAAAACTAACTTTTAATTTGTAAAAAAATTACTTAATCCCAAGATAAAACAATTAAGACTGATTAGACAGATTATTGTTTAAACGTTGGTATGAATAGTAAAAATTACGAAACACCATTAATTGTACGTATATTTGTACTTAATTAAATACAATATTATGCAAATTACAACTGTTTCTGATTTCAGAAAGGATATTAAAACTTATTTGGACCGAGTTGCAAAAAACTTTGAAACTTTGATTATAAATCGTGGCAAGGACTCTGGAATTGTAGTTATGTCCCTTCAGGAATATAATTCTCTAATGGCAACTAATCATGAATTATCTTCTCGTAAGAATGAAATGAGATTAGATTCCGCAATCGCAAAATTGAAAAGTGGAGTGACTTTCAATAAGGATTTAGACGTAGATTAAGATGAAATATATATTTGTTGACGAATCTTGGGAAGATTATCTTTATTGGCAGAAAACTGACAAAAAGAAATTAAAAAAAATAAATGAACTTCTCAAAGATATTGCTAGAAACCCCTTCGACGGAATTGGGAAACCTGAACCACTGAAGCATAAATATGCTGGATTTTGGTCAAGGAGAATCGATAGCGAGCACCGATTGATCTATCAATATAATGAAGGCGAAATTTTAATCGCAAAGTGCAGATTTCACTACGATTAGAAAAAAAGCTGCTAACAATATGTATAAGCCATGGCTAGTTCCCGCCTACTTGGAAAATCCTGCGGATTTTCCAATGTTACGTGAGTGTTTACATTTGTCCGTTATGAGACCACGCCACAGCTCATACATTTAACGTTGGGCTTAATTTGAAAAAAATATGGAAAAAACATTGTCAGTAGACGAATCATTTGAGAATTTTAATTCATTGAAAGCTGAATTTGATAAGTTTATTCAAGAAGATATTAATGAATCAGATACTCGGTCAAAATTAATTGACAATGTACTTTTTAAAATTCTTGGATGGAGTGAATCGGATGTCACTCGTGAAGGAAAAGTTGATTCAGGGTATTTTGATTATAAAGTATCTATTTCAGGTTTTCACTTTATTATTGAAGCAAAAAAAAATTTCAAGGAATTTGTAATTCCAAAAAGACATAAAACTTGCAAAGTAAAAACGTTTTTAAAAGAAAATGAAGATGTAATTACTCAAATTAGAGACTACGCAGGTGATTTTGGAGTCAATTATGGAGTAATTACTAATGGAAAACAATACGTAATTTTAAAGCTATACAATTCTGATGGTACAAGCTGGAAAGAAAACCCTTGTTTGATTTTCAGTGGAATTGAAGATGTAGAAAACCGTTTTGTAGAGTTCTATGAAGTACTATCAAAATTTTCAATAATCAATAATGGTGGCTTCATATATGACCTTCCGAGTAATATAAACCCAAGTCAAACTATTTTTTCTAAACTCACACAAAAAGAGAAAGAACTTATAAGAAACCCATTGAGTTCTAAAATAACACCAATAATCAATAATGTGTTTGGAGAAATGTTTAGTTCAGAAAGTGAAAGCAATGAAGATTTTATAGAAAAATGTTTTGTTGAAAACAAAGAAACTAAAAAAAACAGAGATGATATTGAGCGTTTATTTTCTGACGTGGCACCAAAATTATCAAATGTAATTCCAGCTGTAAACACTTCTAACATTCAAAAGCAAATTACCGATGAAATAAATCAGGATGAAATAAACTCACAAAATTTTACACCACCTAAACCAATTGTCATTATAGGCTCTAAAGGTGCTGGAAAATCTACCTTTATAAATCATCTTTTTAAATATCAAACTAAAGCCAATGATTTAAATAACCATTTGATTACATATCTGGATTTACGTAGTTATTTTGATTCCAATAATCAATTTGACTCTGAATTAATTTGTAAAAACATTCTTGAAAATATTTATGATAAATATGATGATATTGACTTACACTCATTAAAAGTATTAAAACGTATTTATCTTAAAGAAATTAAAAGAAATGATAAAGGTATTTGGTCATATGATAAAGCAAATAATGAAGATGTTTATCAACAAAAAGTTTCGGAATTTTTAACCGAAAAACAAAAAAATAATCGTGAACATTTAGAGAATTTAAGTAAGTATTTTATTAGAGACAGGAGAAAAAGGCTAATTATTATTATTGATAATGCTGACCAATTTAAAGATGCTGTTCAAGAGCAAGTTTTCCTTTTCGCTCATTCCTTAGCAAAAACGAGTCTTTGTGGTACTGTAATTAGTCTAAGAGAAGGATACTATTATAAATGGCGTTCTGCACCACCTTTTGACGCTTATGAAAGTAATGTTTATCATATAACTGCACCAAAATATTCAGAGGTTCTACAAAAGAGACTTGACTATACTTTGGAAAATTTAAATGTTGACGATTTTGAAATAGAAGCTCAAAATTCTAAAGGTTATAAAGTAAAAATTAACAATCAGGCAGTAATTGAATTTTTAACTAGCTTAAAAAGTTCTGTTTTTTCATCTGACAAT
Source organism: Gelidibacter sediminis (assembly GCF_004364975.1). Taxonomy (GTDB): domain Bacteria; phylum Bacteroidota; class Bacteroidia; order Flavobacteriales; family Flavobacteriaceae; genus Gelidibacter; species Gelidibacter sediminis. The sequence continues at coordinate 3,677 of NZ_SOBW01000014.1, forward strand.
AATGAGATTATTGACTTCTTAAATCAAACAACTTATCCAAATATTAGAGAAGGATTACGGATTTTCAAATTATTTCTCACATCAGGACATACAAAGGTTGAAGACTATATTATGAGAGAGAGATTCAGAGTTGAGGAAGAAACACATAGTCCTATACCTTTTCACGAATTTATTAAATCAATAGGTTTAATTAATAAGCATTACTATAATTCGAATAATAGTGCAATCCATAATTTATTATTACCAAATGAAAATTCGACTGACCATTTCTTAAATTTCTACTTACTTAAAGAATTAGTAAAACTATATGAAAACGAGGGAAATACTAATCGTTTTGTATCAATTAATTCTATTTACGATTTATTTACTCAGTTTGGATATACAATAAAAACTTTAAGGTCAGCAATTTTAGAATTAATTAATATTTCATTGATTGATACAGATGAAGTACTAACTGATGTTGACAAAAAAGATATACCTGACGATTTAAATATTACAATTACTTTAAAGGGTTATTATTACATAAAAGAATTATGCACTCGGTTTCATTACTTTGATTTGGTAATTCAAGACACACCAATTTTTGATAAAGATTCATTTGCCGATATATATTCAAAATTTCCTTTGTCCAACGAAAATGGAAAAAGAAGTTTAAATGGACGAGTAGATTGTTTGAAATCATTTTTCGATTACTTGAAACTTTGTGAAAAAAATCAGTCAAATAGACTGAAATCTTATTTTGGTAGTTTTATGGAATATATACAACCGAATATTACTAAGGATATTAATAGAATTGAAAAAAACTAAGCCCAACAAAGAACTGAGGCAAAAAACAAGCCTTTTCTCCATTAAATTTTGACAAATGTGTTCCTGGCATTGTTGAAGTGGAACAAATCTCCTTCGTCG
>NZ_SOBW01000015.1 GCF_004364975.1 Gelidibacter sediminis
AATTAAGAACTAAAGAAAAATCAGTAAGGTTAGAAACTAATTTAGTGTAAACTCTAATCTATAACTTTTGTAAAGCATGTATCTTAACGAACATTATGAAAAACATCTTTGCTATCATATTTTCTCTACTAATTGGACAGTTTGTATTTGGACAAAAAACACCGATTTCCTATGTGAATAATGAAAGAGTTAATGATAGTTCTGTTAATCCTTGGGTAATTGATAATAGAATAAGTGAAATTACACTGACCTCAAAAAACGAATTTGAATTTCGGAGTTTTCCTATTCCATCAAGTTGTTTGACTTGGAGAGAGCATAAAGGAACTTGGGAAAGGAAAAACGATACTCTTATTTTTTCAGAACAATATGAAATCGTAGAAAGTGATGCGCGATTTACCTTTTCGAATAAAAATAAAAACGAATATTATCATCTTGAATTCGGAACTGATAAAAAATCAAAACTATCTGACAAACATATTGAAATCAAATTCGTTTATGATTTCGACTCGGATTTTAAAGATGTTAAACTCAAAATGGAATTGGAAAATGATTTTAGTTTAAAAATTCCATACAATCAAATTCCGAATCGGAAAAATTTAGCATCAATTAGATTCGAATATTTCTTACCTAATGGAGAAAAAAGAAATGGTTACATAACAGAAAATCAAACTGTAAATGTAAAAGAGAAAGACCTTCCGAATTATATCGGAATTACATTAATTGAGAAACCTAAAAAAGAAATTATCTATAGAATTACAAAGGCGATTTTAATAGACAATAAGATTAAAATAATTTCGAAAGAAAAGAGCAAAACAAATTTACCAGATTATACCGAAGATATAGAATTTAAGGAAATTTACGAAAATGAATCTTAAAAATAACTGTGGGCAACAACGTGTATAATTCATTGCTAGTACTCGCCTACTTACGAAAATCCTTGCGGATTTTCTATTCGGTTTGTATTTGCTAAATTAGTTGCTGAAACACGCAACGAAATCATACACAAAACCGTTGTAAAACATTCCCCACACACGAAAAACCCGTTAATTTCTTGAGCTAACGAGTAAAATTTTTGGGTAGGAAAATTATAGTAAATTTGACGTTAGTCAGAATTTGAGAAACAGAAATAACATAAAATATTTTGCTTTACTAATTGTGATAATCGGATTATCATATTTGGGTTATAAAGGGTATCGGAATTATCAAAGAAATGAGATTATTAAAAAATCAAATACTAATCTGATTTTTTCTGACTCAAACTCGAAATTCAAAAAACCCACTTACTCTGATTCTGAATTTGAATTTAACAACTCATTACTAAAATCAATAAGCAAACTCAAAGATTCAGTCATAACCGAATTTCTAAACAGAACTACGGAAAGGATTGTTTTTATTGGTCCTGAAATAGATACATTAACTGTTAAAGTGGACAACAGACTTGAATACGATTATTCATCTTCACTTGACAAAGGAAATTACGATAAAGATTTTAATGAATATTTAGTTAATTCTTTAAAGCCATTTCTTTTAAAAAACAACATCGGACAAATCGAAATCTATACATTGGTGCCAACTGAATATAGCAATATTCCACTACCAATTGGAACTTTAACGAACTTTGATATTGAAAAAGAATATGACAAATAAAAACGTTTTACAACACCGTATATAAGCTATGGCTTGGTCAGTCCTCACTTGGAAAATCCTGCGGATTTTCCAAAGCCAGTTTTTATCAGGAAAGGTCTGTGCCGAGACACGCCACAGCTCATATACATAAACGTTGTAAATAATGCCAGAACAGAATTGAATTTAGAACAATATTTTGACGGAATTTCCAAATCACTTTCTAATGCGAAAGACCTTTTTGATGATGCAGAAATCTTATTTAATTTAGAACGATATCAACGTGCTTATACTTTGTATCAATTGTCAATAGAAGAAATTGGTAAAGCTTCTTTAATATATTCTTTTGTTTTAGATAAAGATTATAACAACGAAAATGAATTTAAGGTTTTTAAGAAATCATTTTTAAGTCATAAACAGAAAACTGTGAGTTCTAACGGAATTGACTTAATATTCTCATTTTTGAACAACGATGTTCGAATTAAGAAAAAGTTAATCTATCAATATTTTTTATTTGACAAACATTTGAGTCAACTAAACGACTATAAAAACAGAAGTCTTTATACCGATATTTCTAATAATAAGTTCATTTCACCTAAAGAAACAATAACAAAAGAAATAACTGATGAAATAAAGTTCGTAGCTGAAATTAGACTAAATGTTGCTAAAGTTTTTTTAAAAGTTGGAATGGAGGAATTTGACGGAATAAAAAAAGCATCTAAAAATCTTGACACACAAAGTATAATTGATAATCCACCAGAAGAAATAATTGAGTTTATTAAACTAAAATATGGAATTGAATTAAAAAAAGATTAATAAGCACTATTTACAACACCGTATATAAGCTATGGCTTGGTTTGTCCTCACTTGGAAAATCCTGCGGATTTTCCAAAGCCAGTTTTTATCTGGAGAGGTTCGTGCCGAAACACGCCACACCTCATATACATAAACGTTGTGTACAAGCTGAGCCGAGCCGAATAAAACAAAGCAGTTTTTAAGAAAAATTTTTTGGTTTTTTAAGCCAGATATTATCTGAAATAAAATTGTTTTGACGAGCTACTTCTCCAACAAAAACTACTCGGACGGAAGCGTTGCGAGTAAAAAAACAAACCAATCTGGTCGGAATCGTTGTGGGTAAAATAAAACCAATCTGAACGGAAAAAACTCAACGGACTTTACTCGGACGGAATCGTTGCGGGTAAAAAAATAAATCAATCAGGTTGGAATCGTTGCGGATAAAATAAAACCAATCTGAATGGAACATTGCCAGCGGAACTTACTCAGACAAATAATAAAAAGCCTGTACACAACAAAGAACTGAGGCAAAAAACAAGCCTTTTCTCCATTAAATTTTGACAAATGTGTTCCTGGCATTGTTGAAGTGGAACAAATCTCCTTCGTCG
>NZ_SOBW01000001.1 GCF_004364975.1 Gelidibacter sediminis
CAAGGCATAGCAATCTGAGTTTTGGTTCAAATTGCAAGTTAAAAAGTGTAAACGATGTTTCTATAACTCTGTAAAGGATGTTTGTATATCGTACCGTATTGTGTACAACGGTTTTGTATATGATACGTTGCGTGGTTTAGCACGTAATTTAGCAAATATAAACCGAATAGAAAATCCGCAAGGATTTTCGTAAGTAGGCTAGTACTAGCAATGGATTATATACGTTGTTGTGCGTAGGTTTTATTCGTTATTTATTTCCGATTTTAATATTTATTGTTTCTATTAATATTTTTAGAGTTCTAATTTCCGTATGCAATAATTCAAATTCAGTTTTAACATTTTTTAATTTCAAATCTATTAATTCAAATTTCTCAATAAATTTTTCGTCCAGATTTTTACTTGATAAGATTGAATTGTTTAATTCATTAACACATTTTAATTGTGTTTCGTTGGTTTGGTCATTAAAATCTAATCTGTAAATGATTTCAGTTAACTTATCCTCAATTTCTGCAATTCTTTTCTCCATATTTATTATTCATTATTTAGCCATTTTCCTTTTGAGAAATCAGGTTCGTAACATTTAAAGTCAAATCTTATTTCTTCGTCAGTATTTAAGTCAATTCCAATTAACTTACCTTCATACGTTCCCCAATTTTTATGTTTAAGAAATTGCCATTTGATTTTAACTCTTAAACTATCTTTGTTTTCAAGAGTTTGGTCACAATTTGCTTTAATCCAACCTTCAGACTTTTCAAGATTCGGTTTATTCATTCTCCAATGGTTATCATAAGTTTTTGGATAGTAAAAAGTTGGTTCAAAAATTATTGGAACTCGCTCAATAGTTTCGTTTTGTTCTTTTTTTTCTTGGTTTCCACAACCAATAAAAACACTAACCAAAATTATACTAAAAATCAGTTTGATGATATTATTGTTCACTTTTATCTTAATCAATTCGTTAATTTTCTTGTCGTTCGTGGGTTTGGTCAACTTACGCACAACGGTCTTGTATATGGCTCGTAGCGTGCAAATTAGCGATTACTTTTCGGTTTAGCACGAGCCGAATTTTTTAATTTTCTTATTACCTTTTTTTCTCAATAAGCCAAATTTAAAAATTTGGCGACTTTCCAAATATGCCTTAACTTTGGATTAAGCAACTACCAAGCTATGAGCTATATACGGTGTTGTGGTGCGTATTTTTAATCCGATATATTTTCATAAATCAATTTATTCTCTTTTTTTAAAATTGATATTCGATTGAAAGTTGGTTTATTTCCTATTTCATTCGGTTTGTAATATTCGTAGATGTATTTTCTTTCCGTATGATAGTTAGCCGTAAATTCTTTATTTTCATTGTTTTTGGAATATCTTGGTTTATCAATTCTAAAGTCAAATTCATTGTCTACATTTTCTTGAAAATTATCTGCTGAAATAATTTTTTCTATTAATCTTATTTTATCTTTTTCAGAAATTGTGAGTTCAAATCGATGGTAAAAATCGAAAATTCCTGAAAATTTGTTAGAATTCAGTTTGAAATTATCTTTGAGTTCGATATCGTGCTTAGTTAATAAATTCTCTGCATCCGATTTAAAAAAAAGTTCGTCTTCGAACACTACTGAAAGTATCATAGTCAGCACAGCAATTGATAAAATTCCAGCAATCCATTTCCCTAATTTTCTTTTTCCAAAATGTTTTGGAATCCAGTAACCAAGATAAATTAATCCGACGACAATTCCGATAGCCAGAAATATAATTAGAAACCAAAATATTAAAAAAGAATCCATTTTAATTTAGTCAATTCGGTTTTTTTATATGCACCACAACGTTTAGTGTATGAGCAGTGGCGTGGTTCGTCACGGACAATTGCAAACAAGTACTTACCATTGGAAATTCCGCAGGAATTTCCAAGTAGGCGAGGACAAGCCATTGCTTATACACATCTTAAGTTTGATTTTTAATAAATCAGTTAACTTTAAGTATTAATCAGAAAGAACAAAAGAGCGGAGTAAGGTTACTATACACGGTGAAGCTTTGG
>NZ_SOBW01000002.1 GCF_004364975.1 Gelidibacter sediminis
CGACGAAGGAGATTTGTTCCACTTCAACAATGCCAGGAACACATTTGTCAAAATTTAATGGAGAAAAGGCTTGTTTTTTGCCTCAGTTCTTTGTTAGCCACTGGCTTTTTCCGTTACTTTATTAACTTTTACATAGAACCAAGGTGAAGATTCAAATCCGTTATCTTCATCATTCATATATTCCACCATTTCAGTCCACTTATCATTCTCGCTAATCAGTCCGTATTTGTTGATTTCAATTCCGAATTTTTCAATTAGTTCACTCGCCAAATCGTGACAATGAAAACTGTGAAATTCACTACTATCTTCAATTCCGATTAAGTCGTAACCTAAAGTCTGCTCGTCTTTGTTTTCTAAAATTTCTTTTTTTAGATTTATTGAAAGTCCGATTTCGCCAAAACTTGTCTTTTCAGGATTGAATAAATTTAGTAATTCGTCTTTTTCTGATTCAGGAAAGTTAATGCTTAATATTTCACTTTCTGCATTTGGAAAAAATGAGCTTTTATATTCAGTTAAGGTTTCTAAATTGGCAAATGTGCATATCCAACCGATTTTGTTTTCCTCCATTTTTTTGTCCGTCCAATTCTGAATTTCCTTAATCAGCTTTTCATTAAGATTAAAGTCCGATTTGGTTTCTGCATTTACATTTTTTCCGTCTTCCGCCCACGAGATTGACCAAGCGTCAAAAAAGGAATCGTTTATGCAAGTGCTACAAGTATGCAATTTTTTCCCTACGTAAGTTCCAAAATTGGAATCACGAAGTTTAATTAAATAATATGCTCCAATGTAGTATCTCAATGTTTCTTCAGCTTGTGGCTAACGTTGTTGTGTATGGTTAGTTGCGTGGTTAAGCAACTAAATTAGCAAACTTTCACGAACCTGTGAATATTCCGCAGGAATCTTCCAGATGAGCACTTACACAGCAATTAATTATACACGGTGTTGGCAACTGGCTTTTATTTTTTTCGTTCTATTTTTATTGGGTTTTGGCGAGTATCAAAAACATCATTTATTTCAATTCTATTCTCTTCCTTGTTAATCCAATAAATGACTTTATAGTTTTTATAGACCAGATATCTAAATCCTTGATTTCTGTTTTTAAGAAGTTCTTCGGCTTGTCCAATTTCTGGTTGCCTTTGTAACTTTAAAGTTTCGTTATAAATACCGTTAACGAGTTTTTTCGCTATTCGAATTCCTGCTTTTTCTCGATGATATTGATAAATTTTTTCTAGTTCTTTTTGAGAAAAATCAGTCCAAAATAATTTTAATTCCATTTATCAATCTTGGCTTTTAATTCGCTAGATTCTATTAGTCGACCATTTATCGAATCTTCCATAGATTTGTCAATTCGAGAATTAAATTCCTCAATTGTCATTGGTTTAAAATCATCAATATCAAAATTCTTGTTTTCTTTTCTAAGGATTTTTTCAAGTCGTGAAATAACATCTTCACTTTGAATCTTTAAAAACTCTTGAATAAGTTCCAGTTTTCTTGTTTGTAAATCCATTTTATTAGCTTTTTATCAAAGATACAAAATTATCAATTTAAACCTCTAATTTTCTTGCTTTCACGAATTTCACAGCTGTCTAGTCCTGAAATATGGCTACAGGTTAAAATTGATTTACGCTGTTAATTTATATACCATATTTGGTGTTCTATAATTTAAAGATAAGT
>NZ_SOBW01000003.1 GCF_004364975.1 Gelidibacter sediminis
CTTAAGTTTGATTTTTAATAAATCAGTTAACTTTAAGTATTAATCAGAAAGAACAAAAGAGCGGAGTAAGGTTACTATACACGGTGAAGCTTTGGACTTCGGCAACATTGATAATCCCCGCTCTTTTACTACTTAAATCACGTTCAGTTCTGTGAGACCTAGATCTCGTTTTCAAGTTGTTGTGACCCAAGTAGCTGGTTCTTTCATAAATTGTTTTGATATGAATAAATATAGGGAAACTTTTGGAGTTGACATCAGCAAGGATGTCTTTGATTTGCACGGTAGCAATAGTGGCCACGATCAGTTCAGGAATGATGAAAAAGGATTTAGGTCCTTTTTAAAGATTCTTCCCCAAGATTCAATTGTGGTGATGGAGGCAACTGGCTATTACCACTATAGGCTCGCACAGTTTCTTTACAAAAACAACGTAGTGGTAGCGGTTGTAAACCCCTTGTCCGTAAAGCGTTTCATACAAATGAAGCTAGCCAAGGTGAAGACCGATAAGAGCGATGCGAAAGCTATCTGCGAGTATGCCCTTGCCAATGAAGTACCACACTATAATGCTCTGACAGACGTGCAAGCGGAATGTTTGCAACTGTTCCGTTTATTGGATAGTTATCTTAAAAAACGAACAGCAACCAAAAACAAGTTGCACGGGGAAGAAACCCTGGGCATACCTTCAAAATTCGTTTACCGTTCCCTGAGACGGGACAGAAAACACTTGGACAAAGAGATTGATGGAATCGAGGAACGTCTGCTCTCCCTCGTTAAAAAAGAGCAACAACAGCAGCTTACTCTATTAACTACAGTTCCGGGAATAGGCACAAAGACTGCCTTGTTTTTAATAGTGGTGACCGATGGGTTTTCCAAGTTTGAGACCACTGCACAGCTCTGCAGCTATGTTGGTATTACACCTACAGTTCGAGAGTCGGGAAGTAGTGTACGCGGTCGTAGTAGGATCAGTAAGGTCGGCAACAGGAAACTTCGCAACCTGTTGTTCCTTTGTGCCTTCAATGCCAGTAAGTACAACAAAGCGTGCCGTCAGGTCTATGAAAGATTAGTAAACAAGGGAAAGAGTAAGAAGTTGGCACTTATCGCCGTAGCCAATAAGTTATTGAAACAGTGCTTTGCAATCGCGAAATCTGGTTTGCCGTACGATGATGCCCATGTGTCAGTGCTAAAGACCAATTAATCGGAGTCATCAAATTTGGTGAGGATTATTGCTTGTCGGATTGGAAATAAAACGACGAAGGAGATTTGTTCCACTTCAACAATGCCAGGAACACATTTGTCAAAATTTAATGGAGAAAAGGCTTGTTTTTTGCCTCAGTTCTTTGTT
>NZ_SOBW01000004.1 GCF_004364975.1 Gelidibacter sediminis
GGTACGATATACAAACATCCTTTACAGAGTTATAGAAACATCGTTTACACTTTTTAACTTGCAATTTGAACCAAAACTCAGATTGCTATGCCTTGGAAAGACACAACGATTATGGAACAAAAGATTGAATTTATCTGTGAATGGCGAACGGGGAAACACACCATTACAGAACTGTGTAGAAGTTTTGAAATATCAAGACCGACTGCCTACAAAATCATAGCCCGGTTCGAAAGTGAGGGTTATGAAGGACTAAGGGAACTATCAAGAAAACCTCGAGGACCGCATCCCAATGCCACCAGTGAAAAAGTTGTAAAGGGCATCCTCCAGTATAAAGAAAAACACAAGCTGTGGGGAGCAAAAAAAATACACAGGCTGTTGTATAACGATTATCCGGGTGATATTATTCCAACAGTCCTGACAGTGCATAACATCCTTAAAAAACATGGTTTGGTATGCCCTCAAAAACGATTGAGAAGGGTAAAACCAATCCATCCCATATTTGATCCAAAACATTGCAATGAAGTATGGAGTGCAGACTACAAGGGAAAGTTCCTAATGGGCAATAAAATCTATTGTCATCCATTAACAATAGCTGATTCAAAGAGTCGGTATGTATTTACCGCAAAAGGTCATTATAAAGAAAACTTTGTCTCGGCAAAAACAGAGTTCACAAGGGTTTTTAGAAAATATGGCATACCAAAACAAATCCATACGGACAATGGAAGTCCCTTTGGATCTGTAGCTGCAATACAAAGGTTCACCAGGTTGTCATATTGGTTTATTGAACTTGGAATTATGCCAGTATATTCTGATCCGGCACACCCCGAACAGAACGGAAGACATGAACGGATGCATCGAGATTTAAAGGCAGCCTGCGCCAAGCCTTCAGCATACGACCTAAAGGCCCAACAGAGAAGATTGAACCGCTTTGTCAAAGAATATAACAATGTTAGACCCCATGAAGCACTAAACTTGGAAACACCTGCATCCATACATGACTTTTCGACAAGACCATTTCTTGAAAAAACACCTACCTTTGATTATGAGCCAGAGATGAGAGTGTTGAAAGTAACTAAAAATGGATCTGTGAGATGGGGGTCATATAATTGGGTATATTTATCTGCATCCTTACAAGGAAAACATATTGGAGCATTGGAAATGGGGAATGGAATATGGAGGGTGTTTTATAGAAATGTATTCTTGGGATACTTTAATGAAAATGAATTAAGAACTAAAGAAAAATCAGTAAGGTTAGAAACTAATTTAGTGTAAACTCTAATCTATAACTTTTGTAAAGCATGTATCTTAACGAACATT
>NZ_SOBW01000005.1 GCF_004364975.1 Gelidibacter sediminis
CAGCTGTCTAGTCCTGAAATATGGCTACAGGTTAAAATTGATTTACGCTGTTAATTTATATACCATATTTGGTGTTCTATAATTTAAAGATAAGTGTAATCTTATTTCGTTGTACAATTTAATTGCACTTTTTGCAGCTCTCTTTGCGTGTGCTACGCTATCAAAGGTCTGATCGAGATAAAACTCGTCCTTTAAAATTCCATTTACCCTTTCTGCCATTGCATTTTCGTAACAATGGTTCTCTTCTGTCATACTGATATCTATCTTTTTCCTCTTTAATATCTGTGTGTACACATTGCTGCAATATTGGATTCCCCTGTCAGAATGGTGGATAAGCTGTTCAATATCCTTGGCTTGATAGATAGCCTTATGGAGTGCTCTCACGCATCCTGTCAGTTCCAGGCTATCACTAAGGTCATGACCGACTATCTTTCTGGAATGCATATCTGTTATCAAGGCCAGGTAACAAAAGCCTTTTACGGTCCTGATATAGGTTATGTCACTGACCCAAACTTGGTTGGCCCTGGTAATTTCCAGGTCTTTTATAATGTTCCCATACTTATAAAAGCGATGGTATGAGTTAGTGGTTCTCGCACTGGTCTTCTTTCTAAGTGTCAGCATTTGATGTTTTCTAAGAACATTGAACAGGGTATCCCTGCCAACCTTGATATTGTCTTTACTGAAATCCACATCCAAGGATTTGATAAGTTTACGTACGCCTTCCCTGGGAAGGGACCTGCGTCTTTTTCTAACGATATCTATAATCTGTTGTTCCAGTCTTAAACGGTTATCAGCTCTGGATCTGTATTTATAATACGCATCACGCTTAAGACCGAAACAATGGGTTATGGTCGTTAAAGAAGCAGTTCCCTTAGATTTCTCTTTAGCTTTGATCAGGGCTTTATACTTAACTTTTTTTTTAGTTCGCTGACCGATCTGTAGCCGAGATCCTCTGCAGCTACTTCCAGGTAAGAATCCAGTACCATGGCATCGAGATCCTTTTTGAGAAGTAGTTTTTTAAGCTGTTCTATCTCCTTTTGAAGTGCTTTGATCCTGGATATTTCGTCTTTTGTTTCCACTTTTACCCTTGTGTTCATTAAGTCTTTACGATTGTACTTTCTGATCCATTCATTGACCGTTGTGGGTGCAATGGAATAGAGTTTACAAAGTTCGCTCTTTGTGTGCTTTCCGGTTGTGAGTTCGGCTAAAATTTTCAGTTTAAAAGGTTCTGAATACCGTCTGATTACTTTGTCATTTCTATACATAATGTTTAAAATTATGTAGCCTTTATTCAGGACGGGTCAAGCTTG
>NZ_SOBW01000006.1 GCF_004364975.1 Gelidibacter sediminis
AATTAAGAACTAAAGAAAAATCAGTAAGGTTAGAAACTAATTTAGTGTAAACTCTAATCTATAACTTTTGTAAAGCATGTATCTTAACGAACATTTGACAAAAATCCCGTAAGAATTGAACTTTAAGTAAAAAATATATTATGAAAACAAAGATTTTATTATTCCTATTGGGAATCGGACTTTTGATTAGTTGTAATAACGATGATGATGCTAATTATCAATCGACTGAAATTAATTTCACGGAAATCGGAAAAGGAGCATTATTCGGAAATGGACAAGAGGGAATTTCTCAATCTAATTTGACTATTTCAAATTCGACTGAATGGCAAAATCTAATTTCTCAAATGAACTCTGTAAATAACACAACCGATAATTTTACAGAAACTGATATAAACTTTAACGAGTTTACTGTATTTGCCATTTTTCTTGAAGTTAAAGGTCAAGGTTGGGAAATTGAAACGGAAAATGTTATTGAAAATCAAAATAATATTTCTATTTCGACTGTTGAAACTGAATATGCAACTTCAGTGATAACTCAACCTTTTAGTATTATTAAAATTCCAAAAACAGAAAAACCAATAATAGTGGAATAAAAACTTGCTACAACAATGTATAACCGCAATTACGGCGGATTCGACTACGTCCGAATCCACTCGGAATTGCTAACACCAGTTCTTAACCGAAAATTAACGCATATTAACCCGTAACTGACGGTTATACGTGACCGTTGGCAACAATTCCCGATCGCAGTTGAAATCCCAAAGAATTTGGAGTATTTAAAAGCTCATTTCTTACCAAAATTCCGTGCATTTCTCCAGCCGATTTCCCACTCATACGTTAAATAAAAAATATGCCGACTTTAGCCAGGTTGCGGATTGACAAGGTTTACGGATTAAAAAAATCTGGATTTTTTGCCAGCTTACTGCCCGCGATTTTTTTTTTGATTTTTAAACCAGATAAAACGAAAAACAACTGTTGCCAACAATGTGTATAAAAAATGCTTACTTTAGTTCCTAACCAATGGCTGTGCTTGTTTGCTAGCGTCCG